>CBDIHN010000004.1:0-1373968 GCA_965279345.1 Aestuariivirga sp. | reverse complement strand
GCCGTTGATGCCATCGAAGAGCTTGAAGAAACGGCGCGGCTTTATCTGTTGCTTCATGGGCGGCCGACACGTTACTTGAATCCTGAACAGGTGGCGGACCTGAAGCGGCGATTTCCCTGAGGAGTGAACTAATCGTGACAACGCAGAATACATTGGCGGCCGGCGTCATCGGCCTAGGTTCCATGGGGCTCGGCATGGCGCAATCCATGGTCAAGCGCGGGATCAAGGTGGCGGGGTTTGATATCAATGCAGCCGCCATCGCAAAGCTCGTCGAGGTGGGAGGCAGCGGTGCCGCAAGCGTGGCCGATGTTGCGAAGAACGCTGACGTGTTGCTTGTTGTGGTGGTGAATGCCGCGCAGACCGATACGGTGCTGTTCGGTGAAAAAGGTGCGGCTGCTGCGATGAAGAAGGGCAGCGCGATCATCTCGTCCGCCACCATGGCGCCCGATGATGCCCGCAAGTTTGCGGCCAAGGCTGAGGCGCTTGGACTTTTGTATCTCGATGCACCGATCAGCGGGGGCGCGGCCAAGGCGGCCATCGGCCAGTTGACGGTGATGGCCTCCGGCACGCAGGAGACTTTCAAGCGGGCGCGGCCGGCGCTCGGTGCAATTGCCGCCACCGTTTACGAGCTTGGCGACACTGCGGGCCTTGGCGCTTCATTCAAGATGGTGAACCAGTTGCTGGCGGGCGTCCACATCGCTGCCGCCTGCGAAGCAGTGACCTTCGCCAAGAAACTCGGGCTTGACCTTCCCACGGTCTACAAGGTGATCACGGCTTCGGCAGGCAATTCCTGGATGTTCGAGAACCGCGTACCGCACATTCTGGACGGGGATTATGCGCCGCGAAGTGCTGTCGAGATTTTCACCAAGGACCTTGGCATTGTGAGCGACATGGGGAGGCGCGAGAAGTTCCCATTGCAGATCGCCGCGACGGCCCTGCAAATGTTCCTGATGACGGCGGCGGCGGGCATGGAGCGGGATGATGATGCTTCGGTGGCGCGGATGATTGCCGAGATAACCGGCCTCGAACTGCCGGGGGCCTCCCGCTAGCGCATGGAGCCGAGGATTGGTTCAAGCAGTTTGAAACTGGCTTCGCGCGCGGCCTTTGCCGAGAGCAGCTTTGGCTCGATGCACCATTCCAGCCCGAGGCCATCGACAAGAGACACAAACATCATGGCAACGAAGGCTGCATCAATTGTCAATCCACGGGCGTCCGCGACGTCCTGCAAGGCGCGTTCGATACTGGCGCGGTAGAGGCCGTATTGCTTGCGGTGCACCTTCAGCAGGGCCGGATTGTTGGCAATCTCGCCCCACAGCGCCAGCCAGATGTTCAGGCTTTCGCGGTTGAAGACTTCCCGGGAGAACATGGAGTCAATGATCCCGACAAGGCGTGCTTCTGGTGTTGCGGCAACGCCGGGTTCCTCTGTGACCGCAAGCACCTTGCCATACATGGTTTCATAAACCGCGGCGAGCAGGCCATCGATGGATTTGAAATGGTGGGTGATGAGGCCGCGCGAGACTTTTGCCTCGGTGCAGATGCGGTCGATGGTGAAGCCCAGGATGCCGTCCTTCGCCAGGCAGGCGATGCCGGCTTCGACGAGCATCTCGCGGCGGGCTTCGGCGGACTGGCGGGCGAATTTGGGCTGGGCCGCGGTTTTCTTGTTTGTCTGGGTCATGGTGGGGTGGGCGGCGCTATACACGATAACGCCGCCCCATGGCTATATTTTCTTGAACATCGTTGGGTTGGGGTGGCCGTCCGAGAGAAAGACGGGCTGCAGATTATCGTCATGAATGGCCACGTAGGGTTCAAAGCAGATAAAGATGAAGCCGCCCGAATCCTCCATGAGGTCTTCCATCCGGTTGAAGATCGCCTTGCGCTTGGCATCGTCCTGTTCGACAACGGCCTGCTGGTAGAGATCCTCAAATTCCTTGCTGTCAAAGAACGACCAGTTGTAAGCCCCGATCTGGTCAGGCCGGAACCAAACCAGATTCTCGGTGGGATCGATGCCTCCGGCAAAACTCATCAGCACGAGTTCCAGGGTTTTGTAGGTGTCGCCCTTGGTCTTGTCGCCCAAGTCCCAATAGGCAGCTTCGTCGATGGGCTGGATTTCAACGGTGATCCCAGCTTCTCCCAGGCTTGCCTGAATGATCTGGGCGACCGCCTGGCTGCTTGAGTCGGTGAGCGCCACAAGCTTGAGGCTCAATCCGCTCACGCCGGCTTCGGCCAGAAGGGCCTTGGCTTTTTCCACGTCGCGCACGGCGATCTTGTTTTTCTCGCGCGCAAAGATCGTGCCGGGTTGAACGACACCGGCGGCGCGGCCGATCAGGCCGTCAAAGGCGCCCTGCAAAACCGCATCGCCATCATAGGCATACTGGATGGCCTGGCGCACACGAATATCGGCCAGCAAAGGGCTGTTCATGTTGATGGTGAGCCAATCATAACGCGACGATTGTGCTTCAATCAGTTTCGCGCCCTTTGGCATATTGGCTTTCACTTGCTTGGCGGCAGTGACCGCCAGCCTGGTGAAATCATACGCATCGGCTTCATAGGCGAGCTGGGCTGCCTGATCGTCGGCGACGATGTAGATCTCGATTGTCGAGAAATCGGATTTCGGGCCGGGCCAATCGGGATTGGCGGTGAGTGTTACCTTCTGGTTCTGCTCCCACTTGGAGAAGATGAAGGGTCCGCATTGGGCGGGAATTTCCGTGGTGTAACTACCACCGACTTTCTCAACCGCCGCCTTGCAGACGATATGGCCGCCGTAATAGGGCAGGGTGATCACCCAGAAGGGCTTGAAAGGCTGCTTCAGGTGAATGATGCCGGAGCGCGCGTCGACAACTTCAACATGGTCGAATTTCTCGAACTGGTAGGCCCAGGGGGAATCGCTACCGGCAATGCGCTCATAGGAGAACTTTACATCCTCGGTGGTTACCGGGCCAAAACCATTGTTCCATTTCAGGCCTTCCATAAGTGTGAAGGCGATGGTGGTGGGCGAGGTCCATTCGATTTTTTCCGCACCCCAATTATAGGTCTTGTTTCCGTCGCGGGTATCGCCGAAGCGGATGAGCGAAATTTGCGTGCAGCGCGGGATGACATCATCAATTCCGCCGATGATGTTCTTGGGGTCAAGCACCTGTAAATCCGCATCCATGCGCAGGCGCAGCGTATCGCCTTCTGCCGACCAGGCTATTTTCGGCGCTGCCAGCAGGCCGGCCAGCGCGCCGCCGCCCATTTTCAAAAGTTCCCGTCTGTCGGTTCTCCAGTGTATTGTCATGGTCTTCTCCCTTTCAGTTTTTTAAGTTTAAGCAAAATGGCATCGTACGATCCGGTCCATTCCGATTTCCCGCAACTCAGGCGCTTCACTGCGGCAGCGGTCCTGCGCGATGGAACAGCGGGTGTGGAACTCGCAGCCCCTGGGCCGGTTCAGCACGCTTGGAATTTCACCCTTGATGGCCAGATCAGCGCGGCGCTTGCGCGGATCCGGTTGCGGTTCTGAGGCAATCAGGCTTTTCGCATAGGGGTGCAACGGCTTCTTGAACACTTCACGGGTGGGGCCTACTTCGATGAGGCGGCCGAGATACATGACGGCAATGCGGTCCGACACATGGCGCACCATGGCAAGATTGTGGGTGATGATCATGTAGCTCAGGCCCATGACGGTCTTGAGTTCCGTCATCAGGTTCAGGATTTCACCCTGCACGGATACATCGAGGCCGGCAGTGGGTTCATCGGCAATGACCAGCTTGGGATGAAGGGCAAGGGCGCGGGCCACGCCAACGCGCCGGGCCTGGCCGCCGGACAATTCGTGCGGGTAGCGGTTTGCCATGTCCTTGCTCAGGCCCACGCGTGAGAGAAGCTCTTCGGCCTTTGCCTTGCGGTCCTGCATCGCCACGCCGTGAATGATGAAAGGTTCGGTGAGAAGGTAGCCAACGCTCATGCGTGGGCTTAGTGACGCTACCGGATCCTGGAACATCATCGCTGATAACCGCCGCATGTTGGTGAAGGATTGCTTGCTGCGCAGTTCGGCGCCGTTGAAGGTAATGGTGCCGGCACTGATGGGCGACAGGCCCAGAATGGCGCGGGCGAGCGTGGTTTTGCCGGAGCCCGACTCGCCGACCAGCCCGAGGGTTTCACCGGATTTGAGCGAGAGAGAAATGCCATCGAGAATATCGATGTAGCGTTTGCGCCCGGGAATGAGTGCGTCGAACAATCCGCCAGCCACAGGAAAATTGACGGAGAGGCCGGCAATATCCAGAAGCGCCGTCATGGCCTTGCCTCATGGCACAGGGCGTATTGGGTTTCGGAAATCCTGACCCATGGCGGGGCCATTTCATGGCAGCGTCTTGTCGCCATATCGCAGCGGTCGGCGAAGCTGCAACCCTGTGGTGGATTCAAAAGATTGGGAACACGGCCGGCAATTGTCGGCAATATGGGCGTGTGTTCTTCAAAGTGGGCGGGATCGCAGGCGATCAGGGCTCGGGTATAGGGATGCTTTGGCGCGTGGTAGATATCATCCACCAAGCCCTGCTCAACCACCTGGCCCGCATACATCACGTAGACGCGGTCACAGAGTTCCGCCACCACGCCCAAATGGTGAGTCACAACAATGATGGCGCCCTGATAATCGGTGCGGAGTTCGCGGAGCAGATGAATGATCTGCGCTTCCATGGTGACGTCTAGCGCCGTGGTGGGTTCATCGGCCACCAGCACGTTGGGGGTCATCAGGAGGGCTGCGGCAATCGAGGCGCGCTGGCGCATGCCGCCGGAAAGTTCATGGGGATAGCGCCTGAGGCAGAGTTCCGGATCGGGAATGCCGACGCGAGCCAGCAATTCGACAGCGCGCTTGCGTTTCTCGGCGTTTGAGACGCCATCAATGTGATGCTGGAAATCAACCAGTTGGTCACCCATGGTGATCACCGGATTGAATGTGGTCATGGGATCCTGGAACACCATGGCGATTTCCGGCCCGCGCAGGTGGCGCTGGCTTTCCTTGTCCATGGTGAGGATGTCGGTGCCCTTGTAGTAAATGGCGCCGGAATTTACGTGGGCGTTGGGGGCGAGAAGATTAATGAGGGCGGCAACGAGAGTGGATTTGCCGCAGCCGCTTTCGCCGACAATGCCGATCACCTCGCCGCCATGGGCCTCAAGATTTGCAGCTCTCAGCGCGTGAATCTGGCCGATGCCAGCATCATAGCCAATGGAGAGGTTTTCCACACGGAGCAGGGCTTCACTCATCGCAGGCCCCGCACTTGCAGTTTGGGATCAAGCGCATCGCGCAGGCCCTCGCCGAGAAAAGTAAAGCCAAGGGTGGCCAGAACCAGCGGTACGCCCGCGGCGATCACAAGGGTTGGAGCATAGCGCAGCGACGTGTAGCCGTCATAGAGAATGTTGCCCCAGGAGGGCGTGGGCGGGCGCACCCCGAGATTGAGATAGCTCAATCCGGCTTCAAGCATGATGACCACGGGAATATCCATGCTGAGAATAATGACAAGCGGGCCAACAACATTGGGCAGGAGATGGAGCAGAATGATGCGCGGGCTGGACGCGCCGATGGAGCGTTCGGCGACAACGAAGTCACTGTTCTTGAGGGTGAGTGTCTGGGCGCGGATGAGGCGGGCATAGCTTGGGATCGAGACGAGCACGATGACCAGAATGAGCGTGGCGGTGCCCGGCCCCAGCACGGTGATGACCGCCAACGCAAAGAGGATCATGGGGAGCGAGCTCATGGAGTCAAAGAGCAGGACCAGAATGGCATCGAGCCAGCGGGGGCCGAAGCCTGCAATGAGGCCGAGGAGAAGGCCGAAGAGTCCGGCCAAGCCCGTGGCTGTAAGCGCAATGGAAAGCGCCGTGCGCGAGCCATAGATAATGCGCGAAAGCGTGTCGCGGCCGAGATGGTCGGTTCCCAGCCAGTGGGAGAGGTTGGGACTCTGGAATTTGTTCATGACACTGATTTTTAGCGGGTCATACGGCGAGATCAGAGGTGCAAGGATGGCCATCAAAAGGAATATGACAACCAGCGTAAAGCCCAAAAGTCCCATGGGATCGCGGGTCAGCGACCGGATGCCGCGCATGATGCCTGTGGCGCTTTCAGCCCTTAAGAACATCACGCACCCTCGGATCAAGCCTGGCAATGAGCAAGTCAGCTATTGTTACGACCATGAGGTAGAAGGCGGTCATCACCAGAACCGTTCCCATCACCACGGGATAGTTGCGTTTGTGGACCGCACTGGTAATCAACGTTCCAATGCCGGGCCTGGTAAAAACGGATTCGACAAACACAGCGCTTGAAAGAATGCTGCCAAGCCCCACGGCGATAATCGAGATTGTGGGGATGATGGCAATGCGCAGTGCGTATTTGAACACCACGCGACGTTCCGGCAGGCCAAAGGCGCGGGCGGTGCGGATATGGTTGGCGCCCATGACTTCCAGCATGGAGGCGCGCACCATGCGGGCGAGATAGCCCACCCAACTGATGCCCACCGCGAAAGCGGGCATCAGCACGGCGCGGAACTGGCTCCAGAAATCCCCGGCCTGGCCGGCGCCGATGGCCGGCAGCCATTGCAGCCACACGGCAAAGATCAGCAGCGCATAGATCGCCACGACGAAAGAGGGAACCGAGATCATGCTGACGGAGAGAATGCCGAGGATGCGATCCATCATTGTGCCGCGATAGACAACGGCGGCGCAGCCCAGCGCAACGCCGAGAATCAGGGCCCAGGCCAGTGCCACAACGCCGAGCAATAGCGTGTTGGGAAGCACCTCGAGGATTTCCTCGAGGACCGGGCGCTTGGACCACACGTCATAGCCAAGATCGCCGGTTATGGCATTGCGGAAGAAATTGTAGATTTGCTGGAGGATGGGCTGGTCGAGGCCCATGCGTTCGATCAACTGGCGCTTGAGTTCGGGGGTGGCGCGCGGGCCGAGCGCGATGGAAGCGGGGTCACCCGGCACCAGGAAGACCATGGCATACATCGCAAGCATGACCACAAACAGGATCAGTACTGCGAGGAGTATGCGCTTGATCGCGTAGTTTAACACGAGCTCAACAGGCCTCCCTTATATGGGCGATGGTACTATACCATGTCACGTTTAATCCTCTCGCGCCATTTGCGCTGAAATTGGCTCACGCCGTTCTCGAAGATCTCAAGATCCATCTCGATGATGAAATTCTTGGCGTCGCAGGTCATGGTGCCGCGGCTGTGATGGGTGATGGTGGTGTCTTTGCGCGCCAGCTCGACGCGGAAATCCGTGATGATCTTTGCGGACAAGGGGTCGCCATCGATGATTTCGTAGCGGGCGAGGCCTTCGGAGATGTGGGTTTGGCCGATATCGGGCATTTCCTTCTTGGAGGTCCAGCGCGGGAAATCCACAGTCATCAGGCCGCTCAGCAAATCGCGGGTGACCTTCCGGCGAAGCGTACTTTCGCTGGGGTGGTAGATGGCCGGGGTTTCGGGAGCCTGGACGGGCGGATCAAATTTCCTGAGTTTTGCGTCCTTGGGGCTCTTCGGGCGCACGGGCAAATCCAAAAAGCTTTTGCCTGCGGTGATGGTAAGGGTCGCAAGTTCGGGCGAGGGCCAGGCGATGGGCCAATAAACGGTGGACACCGAAACGGTGATGCGGTGGCCCTTGGGAAAGGAATGGGCGATGTCATCGAGATCGACAATGGCCTTGTAGGTTTTACCCGGGGTTAGGGGCTTGGCATGTTCGTGGCTGTCGCGGTGGGTGAGGTTGAGCAGGCCAACGGTGACGCGGGTAGAGCTTCCATCCGGGGCCACGTCATTAAGGCGCACGCAGACCAGGGCCTGGGGCTTGTCTGACGAAAATTCGAGGTGGAATTGCGGTGCGCCTAAAATCTCGAATGGCTTTGTAATCGGCTGGCTGGTGAAGACCAATGAGCCGCCGTCATCTTCCCGCTGGTCGAGGGCCCATTCGGCATCTTCGCCATAGCGGCCGACTTCGCCGGCCCCTAGCCCCACCCAGAGGGGCGAGCGGATGCTGGTTTTCTTTGGCGCGGTTTTCTTGCGGCCGAGATGGCCGCCGAAATTGAGATAGTGTTTTTCGTGAATGATGCGTGGCGAGGGCCATTGGCTTTCGCCCACCCAGCGGCCCGGCCTTTCGCGGTAATTGGTTTGGGGTGGCACGGAGTCCTGCATCCAGACCCGGTACAGCGGTTCCTTCATGATGCCGGTGTCGATATTTTTCAGCCAATGGTCAAGCCAGCGGATGGCTTCCTGCAGCCAGCCGATGGCCGGGCCCACGGTGGCATCAAAAGGATAAGAATGAGCCCAAGGGCCAATGAGCCCGAGGCGCGGGCCTTTAAGGGCAGCGAGGAGGCGCGGAATGCTTTCGGAATAATTATCGGCCCAGCCGTTGACGGCATAGACGGGAATTTTGATTTTCGAGAAATCCTCGCAGACCGAGCCCTGCTTCCAATAGGCATCGCGGCGCTGGTGTTTCAGCCAGGTGAGGATCCACGGCTCATTATGCGTGATGCGGGCTTTCCACATGTCGCGCCATTTTTCACCGACGATGGCCGGATCGGGCGGCAGGTCATTGTGGGCGAACATGGTGGAGGACCAATCGAAATTGTCTTTCGAGATGCAGCCGCCAACCCAGTGGATGTCGGTGGCGTAGCGGTCATCGGTGGAGCCCACGGTGATAATGGTCCTGAGGGCAGGCGGCTGGCGCGCGGCAATTTGCAGGCCGTTGAAGCCGCCCCAGGAGATGCCGATCATCGCCACCTGGCCATCGCACCAGCTTTGCTTTGCCAGCCAGGCAATAGCCTCGCAGCCATCGAGCTGTTCCTGAACCGTGTATTCGTCGCCGATCAGGCCTTCGCTGTCGCCGGTGCCGCGGATATCAAGGCGCACGCTGGCGTAGCCGTGGCCGGCGAAATACATGTGCAGGCCCTGGTCGCGGGTGCGGGTGCCATCGCGCTTGCGGTAGGGAATGTATTCGAGGATAACCGGAGCCGGCTTCTGTTCGCTGTCTTCCGGCAACCACATTTTGGCGGCAAGGTGGGTCCCGTCTTTCAGGGGAATGAAGAAGTTTTCCACGGTTTTAACGCTGCGCGGAAACTTCGTTATGATTTTCATTACCGGCAATCCCCATTCCTTATTGAACTACCATATAATAACGTATAGGCTCTTGGCAACATGCAAAGGAACCCGCGCTACGATATTCTGTTTGAACCGGTGCGCATTGGCCCGGTTGTGGCGCCGAACCGTTTCTACCAGACGCCCCATGCCACGGGCATGGGCTATATGAAGCCGCAAAGCTCGGCGGCGCTGCGCGGCGTCAAGGCCGAAGGCGGCTGGGGCGTGGTTTGCACGGAATATTGCTCCATCCATCCCAGTTCGGACGACAGCCCGCACGGCTTTGTGTCCCTGTGGGATGAAGAGGACGTGAGGGGGCTGGCGCTTACGGCGGATGCCATTCATGCCCATGGCAGCCTGGCCGCCGTTGAGCTCTGGCATGGCGGTACGCACAGCAGCAACCGCATGACGCGGCTGCCGCTGATCGGGCCGTCATCGCGGCCGGGAAAATTCCATCTGCCGGCTACGGCGCGGGCCATGGACAAGCAGGATATCCGCGACCTCCGGAACTGGCAGCGCGCGGCGGCGGTGCGGGCCAAGCGCGCCGGTTTTGACATCGTCTATGTTTATGCGGGCCATGATTATATGCCGTTTCAGTTTCTGTCGCGGCGGAGCAATGACCGCAGTGATGAATATGGCGGGGCGCTGGAAAACCGGGCGCGGCTGCTCAGGGAGATGCTTGAGGACACGAAGGAGGCAGTAGGCGAGACCTGTGCCGTGGCGCTGCGTCTTTCTGTCGATGAATTGCAGGGGCCGCGGGGCATTACTTCGGAAGGCGAGGGGCGCGATGTTGTCGCCATGCTGGCCGAGCTTCCCGATCTCTGGGACGTGAATGTTTCGGGAAGTCTTGGCAATGACTCCAAGTCTTCGCGCTTCAGCGCCGAAGGCTTTCAGGAATCCCATGTGGCTTTCGTGAAAGGCCTTACCAGCAAGCCGGTTGTGAGCGTGGGCCGCTTCACCTCGCCCGATAGCATGGTGAGCCAGATCAAGCGCGGCATTCAGGATTTTGTCGGTGCGGCACGGCCATCTATTGCCGATCCATTCCTGCCCGCCAAGATCAACGAAGGCCGGGAAGATGAAATCAGGGAATGCATCGGCTGCAATATGTGCCGGGCGGCAAACAACGAGGCAGTGCATCTGCGCTGCACGCAAAATCCCACCATGGGTGAGGAATGGCGGCGCGGTTGGCATCCCGTGCGCATTCCCGTGAAACATCAGCAGCAAAAAGTGCTTGTCGTTGGGGCAGGGCCGGCGGGACTTGAAGCGGCGCTCGCCCTTGGCCAACGGGGATATGAAGTCACCCTTGCGGAAAAGAGTAATGCGCTGGGTGGCCGCTTGTTGAATGAATCCGCATTGCCGGGCCTGGGAAACTGGATCCGGGTGCGGGACTACCGGGAGCACATGATTTCAAAATTGCCGAATGTGGAAGTGTTTCGCGGAAGCGTCATGGGCGCGCAGGATATTGTGGATTTTGGGGCGGACCATTTGGTGCTGGCAACGGGAAGTTCCTGGCGGCGGGATGGGATTGGCGTGGTGCAGGAAGATGCCGCGGAATTTCCGGCAGCGCTTACACCTGATGACATTTTCAGGGGGGCTGCCGTCGCAGGCCCGGTGGTTATTTTTGACGATGACAATTATTTCATGGGCGGGGCGCTGGCGGAAAAGCTGCGGCAGGCGGGCCATGAGGTGACGCTGGTGACGCCGATGGCTACCGCTTCGTCCTGGACGGCGCTGACCGATGAGCAATTTTTCGTGCAGAAACGGCTTTTGGAGCAGGGCATCAAGCTGGTTCTGCTGCATGGCTTGAAGTCGCACGCGCCGCATGAGGTCCGGTTGGCCTGCGTTTATACGGAGCGGGAAATGGTTGTGCCTTGCGAAACGCTGGTTCTGGTCACGGGCCGTCTTGCCGATGATGATCTCTTTACCGAACTTGGCGGTCAGCTATCTGTCACCCGCATCGGCGACTGTCTGGCGCCTTCGTCCATTGCCGATGCGGTGTACAGCGGCCATCGTTTTGCCCGCGAATTCGGCGATAACAATGCCGGCGCTGTGCTGCGGCGTGAACGTCCACTGGTTGGGAGCCATGTCCATGACTGAGCCACGCGAACGCCGCAGAGTTGGCCGCCCCCAGCGGCAGGTGGGCGGCATTATCCAGAGCCCGTGGAAACAACTGTCGCGGCCCTATGCGCCGATTGAAATCCTGAGTGCCGACAATGTGGCCGCCATTCACAGTGCGGCGCTCACGGTGCTTGAAGAAGTTGGCATGCGAGTTTTGGAGCCCCGGGCGCGGGCTTACTATAAATCGGCAGGTGCCAGCATCGATGAAAGCGATATGCGGGTGCGCTTTGACCGCGTGATGATCGCCGAATTGCTGGCGAAAGCGCCTTTTGAATTCACGCTCGCGGCGCGCAACCCGGAGCGGAACCTCAAGATCGGCGGGCGCAATTTTATTCTCTCGTCGGTGGGAGGGCCTGCCTATGTAATGGACCGTGATAAGGGCAGGCGGGCCGGCACCTATGCGGAGATGTGCGATTACATCAAGCTGATCCAGTCGCTCAACATCATTCACCAGGAAGGCGGCGGACCCTTCGAGGCGCTCGATCTTCCGGCCGAGACGCGCCATCTCGATCTGCATTATGCGGAGATCACGCTTACCGACAAGAACTGGCAGCCTCAGGGCCTGGGCCGCGAACGCGCCATTGACGGGCTGGAGATGGCAGCCATTGCGGCTGGGCAAAACCCGCGAGCAGCTTATCGATAGGCCGGTTCACACCTGTATCATCAATACGAACTCACCGCTGCAGCTTGATGTTCCCATGGCGGAAGGGCTGATGACCTTTGCCGAACATGGCCAGTGCAATGTGATCACACCGTTCACCCTTGCCGGAGCCATGTCGCCGGTGACGATTGCCGGGGCTCTCACCCAACAGCATGCGGAAGCCATGGCGGGCATTGCGCTGTGCCAGATCATCCGCCCCGGCGTTCCGGTGATGTATGGCGGCTTTACCTCCAATGTGGACATGAAATCCGGCGCGCCGGCTTTCGGCACTCCGGAATATACGCAAGCGGCGCAGGCTTCCGGACAGCTTGCCCGGCATATCGGTGTGCCCTTCCGTTCCAGCAACGTGACGGCGGCCAATGATGTAGATGCGCAGGCGGCCTATGAAAGCGCCATGTCGCTGTGGGGCTGCCTCATGGGCGGGGCCAATCTTGTGCTGCACGCAGCGGGCTGGTTGGGGGGCGGCCTTACCGCCTCCTTTGAAAAGCTCATTGTGGATGCGGAAATGCTGCAAATGATGGCGGCCTATTTTGAACCCTTCGAGGTTTCAACCGCCACGCTGGCCCTGGATGCCATCCGTGATGTGGGTCCGGCCGGGCATTTCTTCGGCACGGCCCCACACCATCGAAACGCTACGAACACGCCTTCTATGCGCCGTTGCTTTCGAACTGGGACAATCACGATACCTGGGTGGAAAAGGGCAAGGTCGATGCCTATTCCAGAGCCAATGGAATCTGGAAAAAGATGCTGATTGAGTATGAGCAACCGGCGATTGACCCGGCGATCGACGATGCCCTCAAGGATTACATGAGCCGGCGAAAACGCGAATTGGCAGGAAAATCGCACTAATTTCGCCGAAGCTTACTTTACAACCGTTCAATTTCGTGAGAGCGTCACACTTGGGACGTAGATGACGGGTTGGAGGGTTTTCATGCTGCGCATTGTTATTTGTTCGTTTCTAGCCTTTCTTTTCCCGCTGGCGGCTTCTGCGGCTGAACCCGTCCAAATCAAGATCCTGAGTTTCAATATCCAGTACGGCGGCGACCAGGTTGATTTCAACAAGATCATTGAGGTCATCAAAAAGGCCGATGCCGATATTGTCGGTTTGCAGGAACCGGATGGCAATACGCTGAAGATCGCAGCCCTTGCGGGATATGCCTATGCCGATGTCCGCCGCCACATCATTTCGAGGTTCCCGCTTTTTGATTCCGGGGTTGGCGAGCGCACGGAGGACTCCAACCCGCCCTATTCGATTGCCGGCACGGACTCCAATGCAGTGCATGCCTGGGCGGTGGTCGGCCCCGGCCAGGTGATTGCGGTTGGCAATACGCACCTTTCAAGCAGCCCCTATGGCCCGGAACTCGTGCGTGATGGAAAAAACGCTTGCCGAAGTCTTGCAGAATGAGACGGATACGCGCGTCACGGAAGTGCAGGCCCTTGCTGATGGCCTGAGCGGCCTGGCAAAAGCCGGAACGCCGGTGTTCATGATTGGCGATTTCAATTCGCCTTCGCATCTCGACTGGACCGAAGCCACGATGAAGACACGGCCGGCGGTCAAATTTCCGGTCGAGTGGCCGGCTTCCAAGATCATGACGGATGGCGGCTTTACCGACAGTTACCGCGCGGCCCATCCGGATCCGGTGGCGAACCCGGGGCTCACCTGGACCCCGGGCTATCCCAACCCCTATGTGCGCGACACCGAAACCTTCGACCGTATTGACTATATCTGGGCGGCGAATGCGGAAACCGTGAGCAGTGAAATCATCGGCGAGGCGGGAAATCCGGAAGTGGCAATTTCGGTTACGCCCTGGCCCTCGGATCACCGCGCCGTGGTCTCGACTTTCAAGGTGACGCCCGCCGAAGCGCCAGCGCTCATTACGGTTGAACCGAGGCCGGTGGTTTCCGGACAGACCTTCCTTGTCCGGGTCAGTTCCCCGGGCCAGGCAAATTGGAGCACGATCGTAACGCCGCGCGGCGGCGATCCGGCGAAGGATGGCCTCACTGGGGTCAAGGATATTCCCTTCGGCGACCGGTCCTCGATCAAGCTGTCGACAATTGGTTTCGAGCCGGGCCGCTATGACGCCGTGATGGTGGATGGCGAGGGCAAGGAAATGGCGCGGACCCGGTTTTCCGTTGTATCCGCCGATGCCAAGGCAACGATCAGCGTGACGCAGGCGACGGTGAAAACCGGCGGCGACATTGCGGTTTCCTGGTCAGGCGCACCGGGTTTCCGGTTCGACTGGGTTGGCGTTTACCGGAAGAACGAGCCGAGCGTTTATAACTACCTGGGCTTTGTCTATACGGGGCCAAGCACGAGGGCGAATTGGTTTTCCCGGCGGCTGATCTCTACGAAGAACTGGCTCCGGGCGACTACGAGGTGCGGCTGATACACGATGATCATTACGCCACGCTGGCGGTGGCACCGTTCACGATTAGCCCGTGACAAATCAGTTTTTGTGTGTTTAGTCTTATATTCTGAATAGGGGTTCAGTGAGGGGAAATCAATGAAACAGCTCTTAAAAGCGCTAACTGCCATTGCGGGATTGGCAGCCGCATCGGCTCCGTCATGGCCGCCGATGCGCCCGCGGCGGAGGCTCCGGTTTTCGATATAGGGGTCGAGATCACCGGGGTCACGGACTACATGGATACGGGTGTTACAAACTCGGACCATAATCCATCAGGCGGCATTACCATTTCGCCGAGCTACGGCATCTTCTACGGCACAATCTACGCCGCGACCATCGACTATGGCGCTTATTCTCCCGACTCCAAGATCGAAACCAAATTCGCGGTTGGGGCCACGCCGGTGTTTGGCGATGTTTCCGTGGATTTCAACCTGGCGCGCCGCATCAAGTTTGATGACCCGTCAGCGGACCGCTGGCTGCCTTATGTGACCGGCACCTATACTTTCAATGACAACTTCAATGCCTCGCTTGGCGTGGGCTACTATGATTATGACGACTCAGTTGATTTCTGGGAGCTTTACGTCGGGTCCACTTTAACCCTCGACAGCGGCGCTTATTTGACAACCGAATTCTATTGGGAACCCGATTCCGACGGTTTGAATAATGAATACATCGAACCTATTGCAACCCTTGGGGTTCCCTTCCTCGAAAAATTCGAGGCCATCGGCAAGGTCGGCTATGAGTATTATGAAGCTGCAGACTATGCGTCCTATCTTTGGTACGAGGCCAAGCTGAACTACGCCTTCAATGACCATGTGAAGGTTGGCGTTGCCTATCATGGCAATGATCTGAAATCGGGAGACGATTGCATATCGCAGGCCTATACGGATTGCGATGACTCGGTTTTTGCAACACTGACGCTTACCGGAAATCTGAGCGATCTTTCCAAATAGGCCGGGCAAAACGGCCCCCTGTTCACGACCGGGTTTTTGGCGCAAGCTGGAGGCATCTGTTGAACTTGGGAGGGCTCGACAATGATCATTTATCCTGACCTTGAACTACGCAAAGGCCGCCTGGTCAATTTGGCCCGCAACAGGATTGACAGCCCGATCATCTATGATCTTGATCCCGTCCAGGCGGCGCGCGACCTTGCGGCGCAGGGAGCCGAGTGGCTGCATGTGGTCGATCTCGATGCGGTGTTCAACGACGGTGAAAACACCGCCATCATCAAGAATATCATCAGCAAGACGAGCTGCCCGGTGCAGGTTGGCGGGGCCATCCGCTCCATGGAAAAGGTCCATAGCTGGATGGAAGCGGGTGCTGGCCGTGTGGTGATCGCCACGGCGGCGGTGAAATATCCGCATCTCGTCAAGGCAGCGGCCACTGCCTATCCTGACTCCGTTGTTGTCAGCATCGATGCGCGCGGCGGCCATGTGGCTATCGAGGGCTGGACCGAGGCCACGACCTTCACACCGATTGAATTCGCCCACCAGTTTGAAAACATCGGGCTTGCGGCGATCATCTTCACCGACATTGACCGCGATGAGGACCATCCGGAAAGCTCGATTGCGCATACGACGGAACTTGCCGCGAAAATAAGAGTGCCGGTGATCGCCAGCGGCGTGGTGAAAACCCTGGATGACATTTCGACCCTGTCATACCTGCCCAATATCGCAGGCGTGATCACCAGCCGGGCGCTGTTCGGTGGGGCCTTCAGTTTCAGCGAAGCCCATGCCATTGCATCGGCGGCCCATGGGCCAACCGCGCAATTGCAGTAAGGCCCAGCGATGAACGTCACCGAATCCGCCGAGCTTTATCACGACCAGATGATTGGCATGCTGGAGCGGGTGTGGGGCGACGGCTGGCTCTCGCCGGGCGGGCCGGCAGAAGTGGGCCGCCTGCTCGAAGGCATGGACCTCACGGGGAAAAGCATTCTTGATATCGGCTGCGGGGCGGGCGGTATCGACGTGCTGCTGGTTGGCACGTATGGCGTCGGCTATGTGACGGGCATAGATGTTGAAGACACTGTTCTGGCTCATGCGCGCGAACGCGCCGAAAAGGCGGGGCATGGTGCACAGATCGGCCTGGTGAAAGTCGTGCCCGGCCCCTTGCCGTTTCCACCCCAGACTTTTGATATCGTGTTCAGCAAGGATTCAATTGTCCATATTCCGGACAAGCACGCGCTGATGCGTGATGTGTTCCGGGTGCTGAAGCCCGGCGGCTGGTTTGTGGCCTCCGACTGGCTCATCGGCCACGACCATGAACCGAGCCCGGAGATGAAAGCCTATATTGCCTCGGAA
Organism: Aestuariivirga sp.; assembly: GCA_965279345.1. Taxonomy (GTDB): domain Bacteria; phylum Pseudomonadota; class Alphaproteobacteria; order Rhizobiales; family Aestuariivirgaceae; genus Aestuariivirga. The sequence continues at coordinate 1,357,389 of CBDIHN010000004.1, read as the reverse complement.
GGTTTGGATTTTGGCATGGCTTCGCCGCTGCGCTATGCCGATGCGATGGCGTCAGCCGGTTTTGAGAGGGTTGAAACGCGCAGCCGCAACGCCTGGTACCGGGACCGGGCGCGGGAGGAGTTGACCCTAATGAAGGGACCGCTTTATGCGGAGGCCGCCGCCAAACTGGGGCACGCGTTTGTCGACCATAACATTGAGATTTGGGCGAACATGCTGCCGGTGCTGGAATCCGGCGAGCATTGCCCCACCCACCTGCGTGGCCGGAAGCCGGATTAGCCCCATATAATAAGGGAAAGCTTGCGAACCCAATAGGCCGTGGTATCAAAGGAAAAGAAGATCGGAACGACGCGCCACCATGGCCAAGAACGAACGCAGGCTTGTGCCAATTGTTTCGCTGGATGTCGAAGGCTATGGGCGGCTGGTCCAGCTTGATGAAGTCGCCACACTTTCGGCAGTCCAGCATGTTTTCAATGAACGAGTCGGGGCTACCATTGCCGGGCACGGGGGCAGCGTTTTCAAGACCATGGGGGACGGTATTCTGGCCGAATTCGCCAGCGTGGTGGCGGCGGTGGAATGGACGTCGGAGCTTCAGCAGCAACTCTACCAGCGCCCGGTGCCGGCAGCAGATGGCAAGACCATGCAACTGCGCGCCGGGGTTGTCATGGCCGATGTCATGGTGCAGGACAACGACCGCTTTGGCGAAGGAGTGAATCTGGCGGCCCGGGTGCAGGGCTGCGCGCCGCCGGGAGGCATGGCGGTTTCCAAGTGGATGCATGAATACCTCACGGGCAAGACGGACCTGTCGTTCGTTGACATCGGGCCGCAGAGGCTGAAGAACATCGGCCACACGGTGCGAGTTTTCGTCTGGCATCCTGATCCAAACTTGCAGGAGCGTTTTGCCAACCGGAGCCTGTCGCTGACCCAGAAGGGCGGAGAGCCCAGCCACCGGCCTTCGGTGGCGGTGCTGCCGTTTGAAAACTTCTCGACGGACCCGGAGCAGGCGCATTTCGCCGATGCGGTGGTTGAGGAAATCACCGCCACCCTGTCGCGCGTCGGTGATTTCCTTGTCATCGCTCGTAACTCCGCCTTCACCTACAAGGGCCGCCAGGTTGATGTGCGGCAGGTGGGACGTGAACTCGGCGTGCGTTATGTGGTGGAAGGCAGCGTGCGGCGGGTGGGCGAGCGCGTGCGCATCACGGCGCAGCTCGTTGAAACGGATGCCGCCCGCCATATCTGGGCCGGCAAGGCGGAAGGCGCCACGTCAGACCTGTTCGACCTGCAGGACCGCATTGCGGAAATGGTGGCGGGTGCGGTCTATCCTTCAGTGCGCAAAGCCGAGATCGAGCGGGCGCGGATGAAGCGCCCGGACAATCTCGAAGCCTATGATCTCGTCATGCGCGCCCTGCCGCATCTTTGGGCCCACCGCATGCATGAGAATCCGGAAGCCATCTCGCTGCTTGACCGGTCGCTCAAGCTTGATCCGCAATATGGGCTTGCGGCCGCGCTCTGCGCCTGGGCCCGGGCCCAGCAGATTGTCTACAACTGGACCGATGATGTTGAAGGCGAGCGGCGCAAGGGATTGGCGCTGATTGAAACGGCGGCGCGACATATCGGCGATGATGCAACCGGCCTCACGGCGCTTGGCACCGCCGTGATGCTGCTTGAGGGAAACCCCCGGCGGGCGCTCGGTTTCGTGGAAAGGGCGGTGCTTGTTGATCCGAACCACGCCTGGGCCTGGATGCGGCGCGGCTTCGGCCTGGTTTACACAGGAAAGCCCGAGGAGGGTCTGCAGGCCTTCGCGCGGGCGGAACGGCTCTCACCGCTCGATCCCTTCGCCTTCAACATGCACATCGGCATCGGGCTGGCGCATTTCTCGGCGGGCCGGTATGCGGAGGCCATACGCTATCCGCAGATGGTTCTTGATGAGCGGCCGGGCCTGACGTGGCCTTACCGCGACCTCGCCGCCTACAAGGCGCAAATGGGAGATTTGGAAGGCGCCAGGGACGCGCTGGCGAAGTTTGTTTATCTGCGCCCGCCGCTCAGCCTTGAATCCATTGCGGACGGTTTGAAGTTCATGGAAGGCCCGCTGCTGGACCGTTACATCGAAGGCCTGCGGCTGGCCGGGATAGAATAGGCCCGACTTGACTAAGTCGCAATCGCGTTCCTAACTAGGCCATGGCCCAGAGCAATATCCTTCCCATGTCGGCTTCCGCGCGCAATGCGGGTGTGGCTTTTGACCTCGACTGGATCGAGGATGTGCGCATTAACCTTTCGGCGTCGGAGCGCCGGGTGGCGAGCCTGCCGGGCCGCCGTTCGGTGAAGAAAGATGCGCAGGCGGCGTGGCTTCTGAAAGCTGTGACCTGCATTGATCTGACGACATTGAGCGGTGACGATACGGCCTCGCGGGTGCGCCGGCTTTGCGCCAAGGCAAAGCAGCCGGTGCGTGAAGATATTCTGGAGAAACTGGGTTTTGCCGACCGCAACATCCATACGGGCGCCATTTGTGTTTACCACCGCTTTGTGAAGACTGCGGTTGAAGCGCTGACGGGCAGCGGGATTCCGGTTGCGGCGGTTTCCACGGGATTTCCGGCGGGACTTGTGCCGCATGATTTGAAGCTCAAGGAAATTGAAGCTTCGGTGAAGGACGGGGCGCAGGAGATCGACATTGTCATCACCCGCGAGCATGTTTTGACTGGCAACTGGCGCGCCCTTTATGACGAGATGCGGGATTTTCGTGCCGCCTGCGGCGAGGCCCATGTGAAGGCCATTTTGGCAACCGGCGATATAAGGACCATGCGCAATGTGGCCAAGGCCTCGATGATCTGCATGATGGCGGGCGCCGATTTCATCAAAACGTCCACCGGCAAGGAGGCCGTCAACGCCACGCTGCTGGTAACGCTCACCATGCTGCGGATGATTCGCGAATATCAGGAGCGCACCGGCTTCAAGGTGGGCTACAAGCCGGCGGGCGGCGTATCCTCGGCCAAGGATGTTCTCAATTATCAGATCCTGATGAAGGAAGAGCTGGGCCGCAAATGGCTTGAGCCCGATCTTTTCCGCGTTGGTGCTTCCAGCCTGCTCGCTGATATCGAACGCCAGCTTGAGCACCATGTCACCGGCCGCTATTCGGCCTTCAACCGCCATCCCGTGGGGTAGAATTTTGAGCGTCGCTGAATATTTCGAAACCATGGATTATGGCCCCGCTCCTGAATCGGATGCGGAGGTGCGGGCATGGCTGGCAACGCACAAATCAAGCTTCGGCCATTTCATTGGCGGAAGCTTTGTGCCAGGCGCAAAACAAATCGACACGAACGAACCGGCCACGGGCAAGCTTTTGGCCAGGATCGCTGATGGTTCCAAGAAAGACATTGATGCCGCCGTTGCGGCGGCGCGCAAGGCGCAGGGACCTTGGGAAAAACTTGGGGGCCATGGACGGGCGCGCCATCTCTATGCACTGGCCCGCATGCTGCAAAGACATGCGCGGCTCTTTGCGGTTTTGGAAAGCCTCGACAATGGCAAGCCGATCCGCGAGACGCGCGACCTCGATGTTCCATTGGCAGTGCGGCATTTCTATCACCATGCGGGCTGGGCGCAATTGCAGGGCAGCGAATTGTCCGCCTACAAGGCCATTGGCGTTGTTGGACAGATCATTCCATGGAATTTTCCGCTGCTGATGCTGGCATGGAAAATAGCGCCTGCCTTGGCTGCTGGAAACACAGTTGTCCTGAAGCCGGCGGAGTTCACGCCACTTACGGCCTTGCTGTTTGCCGAGCTGGCGCATAAAGCAGGCCTGCCTCCGGGCGTTCTTAATGTTGTGACGGGTGAAGGAGCCACAGGTGCGACCCTTGTGGAACATGCGGGCGTGGACAAGATCGCCTTCACCGGTTCCACCGAAGTGGGCCGCCTTATCCGCAAGGCAACTGCGGGAACAGGAAAGTCCCTGACGCTGGAGCTTGGCGGCAAATCACCCTTTATCGTTTTCGATGATGCGGACCTTGATGGGGCGGTTGAAGGGGTAGTGGACGCCATCTGGTTCAACCAGGGCCAGGTGTGCTGTGCGGGCTCGCGGCTTTTGGTGCAGGAGGGCGTTGCCACCGAATTTTTCAAGCGCCTGAAGCGGCGCATGGGCAAGCTCCGGGTTGGTCATCCCCTCGACAAGGCCATCGACATGGGAGCGATCATTGATCCCATCCAGCTCAAGCGGATCGGCATGCTGGTTGACAAGGGCGTGGCCGAAGGGGCGGAAAAATTCCAGCCGGAGATCATGCTTCCGGCGACGGGCTGCTTCTTCCCGCCCACGCTGCTCACCAATGTGGAAACATCTTCGACGGTGGCAACGGAAGAAATCTTCGGGCCGGTGCTGGTGAGCATGACCTTCCGCACGCCGGATGAGGCGGTGATGCTGGCCAACAACAGCCGTTATGGCCTGTCGGCGAGCGTGTGGAGCGAGACCATCGGCCTCGCGCTCGACGTTGCGCCCAAGCTGCAGTGCGGCGTGGTGTGGGTGAATGCGACAAATCTTTTCGATGCCGCCGTGGGCTTTGGCGGCTACCGCGAATCCGGCTTTGGCCGGGAAGGCGGGCGCGAGGGCATCTACGAATATCTGAAACTGAAATCATGGGCGGCGCGGAAGCCGAAAGCCGTTCAGCGTGTTGCAACTGAAGCGGAAGTGAAGCCGAATTTCGATGAACCATCAGTTGACCGTACGGCAAAACTTTTCGTTGGCGGCAAGCAGGCGCGGCCCGATGGAAATTATTCGCGTGCCATTCTTTCGCCTTCGGGAAAAATTGTTGGCGAAGTGGGCGAAGGCAATCGCAAGGATATACGTAACGCCGTCGCGGCAGCGCGCTCCGCTGAAGGCTGGTCAAAGGTCACGGCGCATAACCGGGCGCAAATTCTTTACTATATGGCGGAAAACCTTTCGGCACGGGCCGATGAATTTGCGAGTCGCATCAAGGCGATGACGGGGAATTCGAAAGCAAAATCTGAGGTTGAAGCATCTATCCAGCGATTGTTCAGCTATGGCGCCTGGGCCGACAAGTATGATGGCGCTGTTCACTCGCCACCTCTGCGTGGTGTAGCCCTTGCGATGAACGAGCCTCTGGGTGTTGTTGGCGTCATCTGCCCGGATGAAGTACCGCTTCTTGGTTTCATCAGTCTGGTCGCGCCGCTCATCGCGATGGGCAACCGCGTGGTGGTAGTGCCAAGCGAACGGCATCCCCTGGCGGCAACCGATCTCTATCAGGTTCTTGAAACCTCGGATGTTCCCGCCGGTGTGATCAACATCGTAACGGGTGGCCGCGACACGCTTCTCAAGACTTTGGCCGAGCATGATGATGTGGATGCGCTGTGGGTGTTCGGCTCGAAGGAAAATTCGGCCAGCGCCGAGCATCTCTCCACCGGCAATCTCAAGCGCACGCTGGTTGACTATGGCCTTGCCACGGACTGGTACGATGCGGCCCCGAGCGAGGGGCCGGCGCTATTGCGTCATGCGGTGCAGGTGAAGAATATCTGGATTCCCTACGGGGAATAATCAGCGCATCGCCATGACTTTGTCCGGAGCCAGCCAGAAGGGTGGCAGCCAGGCGGGAATGTTGCTGAAGGGCAGCACTTCCGGTTTCAAGGTGATGCCGAGTTTTTCGGCCATGAAGGCGCGGCGGTTTTCAATCCGTTTCCAGGCCTCGGGATATTTCGCCATGAAGGCAGCGCGGGTTGGTGCATCGGCAAGCGCCACGCCATCCTCGATATTGGACATGAAATAGGGCGTGCCGGTTGCGGGAATGATATCGCATTGCAGGGCCATGCCGGAGACGAGTTTCATCTTGCTGTTCTTTTTAATCGGGGAATGGACCCATTCGTCGAGGTGGATGAGATGGCCGGGATTGAGACCAATGCCGAAGAAGGGGTCGCCGAGGCGGCTCATCACCGCGTCATAGAGCGTGCCGCCTTCGACACCGATACCGATGGTTTCGTACCAGGCCGCGGCAGCAGTGAAATAGGGGGCTACGAGCTTGCCCACGTAGTCGCGGATATTGGCAGGCAATTCGCTGACGTCAGCCACCATGAAGCCAGCGCGGCAGTTCAGGGCGCCCATGAGGCCCACACCAATGACGATGGGATCGCCGCGCTCGATCTCCCGCATGGAAGGGCTTGGCAGGCCATATTTGGCGCGCGGGCCGGAGCTCATATTGACGTGCACGGATTGCGGGAAGCCATCGAAGGTCATCTTGCGGCAGGCGTCGTATTCGCTCATGCCGGGTTTTGCGCCGAGGATCATGCGGCGGACGGCATTCGAGGTGAGGGTTGCGGCATATTCGAAGCGGGCGAGTTGCTCGATTTCATTGATCACACGCAGGCCCTCGGTGGGATGCATGAAGAGCAGGGAGGCGTTGATGACCGGGCCAAAGGTTTTCAGCGTTTCGACGAGATAGTGAGGTGTTTCGAACCAATGGGGATCGAAAACACCGTCCTCGGTTTCAAAGCCTTTCCATCCGGCAAGGCCGATGCGCATGTCTTTTTTCACGCCGGCGTCGCGCAGGATGCTGCCGAGGTCGCGGTATTTGTCGCGGGGCTGGCCCATGAGGCTCAAGGGCTGCCATAGTACGCGCTCAAAACTGCCGTTGGCGATCTCGGCATAAGGAAGGCCTTCGTTGCCGGCGAGAAGAGTTGGGCTACGGCCCGGCACGATGATGCAGATGGCTTCCTCGAAGCGCGGATCATGGCCCGTGGCCCAGGAAATATTCGCCACATGCTCGCGGTCGCCATAGATGACCAGCGCGTCGAAGCCCTGTGCGGCCATCCGCGCAAGCAGTTGCATCAGGCGTGCAACATAGATGTCACGGCCCAGTTCCGGCTCAGAGGTGGGGCTGCCGAAATCCGGCAGGTTGAGGCTTGTCAGTTGGGCATGGCGCATGAAATTTCCTTTTTTAAGAACTTAGCCAAACGCGCTGCAAGGTCCAGCCCCTTGCCAACGCAGTTCCAATGGCCGTATTCTGCGGCGCAAGGGGCTAGCCAACTGGTGGATGCGGGACATCTCCCGGGGCGGGAAAATGGGGATGGTGCGCCATGACACATGCGAAGCTCTGCTTGCAATCCGCAATCTATCGTTCTTTCCTGATCGCCTGTTTTGCCATTCTTATCAGCGTCCTGCTGCCTTCCGCAGCGTGGGCCCAGCAATCCTCGGTGCCGCAAACCTGCGAAGTGCAGACAAAAAATACCTGCAACACCTGCAACACCTGCGGCAGCTGCGATTCGGGGCCGAGCTGCCCGGCGGGCTACACGATCTATGATGATTACTGCCTGCCTGAATGTCCCACCGGCTATTTGCGTTATCCCGGCTATCCGGGCCTGTGCCTGCCGCCCTGCCATCATGGCTGTCCGGAAGGTTATGAGCAGGTGCCGCTGCCGAATTGCCCGCAAGGTTTTCACCGTGACCTGCGCAATCCGGATGAATGCCTGCCTGACAGAAGAGTCCAGATTCCAGATAATTGCCCGGAAGGCCTGAGCTATTCGCAGGAAACTGGACGGTGCTCGCCGGATTGCCCGGAGGGAACCTATCTGGCTGAAAACGGCCTGTGCCGCAGTTATTATGACCGGGCGTGCCCGGATGGCTACCAGCGCAACCAGCGCACCGGTGCCTGTGTTCCCGGCGGCGATTGGCCGGATGATTACAAGTGGATCTGCCTGCCATCCTGCCCGCAAGGCTTCACGCGTGACATCTATCATCCCACGCGCTGCCTGCCGCCGCCGGAAACCTGCCCCTTTGGTTTTGAGAATTTCCGCCAGCAATGCGTGCCGGTTTGCGAGCAGGGCACGACCCGCAATTCCTACGGCTATTGCCTGCCGCCGCGTTGCGAGGATGGCAGCTATCCGAACCTGCGCGGGGTTTGCAGCCCACCCTCATGCCCGGAAGGCTATGAGACGATCCGCGGAAAATGCCATGCGCCTTGCCCGCAGGGCTTTGTCCGCAACCCAAATAATCCGGAGCAGTGCGAGCGCATCCCGGATGATGAACCGGACTGCCCGGAGGGCAGCAAGCTGAACCCGCAGACCAACGAGTGCGAGCGCGTTCCGCCGCCACCCCCGCCGACGGTCAAGTGCAAGCAGGGCCTGGAGTACAATCCAAGGACCAAGCAGTGTGAGCCGCCGCCACGGGTGGAAACCACCTGCCCCAAGGGCTTCATCAAGCTGAAGAACGGCAAGTGTCAGCGCATTGTCGAGCAACCCCCGGAGGAACCGGATTGCCCGCGGGGCTTTGTGCTCAACCGCAACACCGGCGACTGCGAACCGATACGGCTGAACATCCCGAAGGCCTGTCCGGAAGGAACCGAGTTCAGCCGCAAGCGCCAGCGTTGCGTGCCGATCTTGAATCAACAGGAGCCGGAATTTGAGCCCCAGGACGATGATGGCGAACCGCAACTGCGCTTGCCGAAAATCGACCTCAACAACAACCTGCTGAATCTGCAGAATGAGAAGAAGCGGTGCCCCAAGGGCATGGCGCCAGACAAGAAGGGCCGTTGCGTGCCGTTGCAGTGAAGATGACCACGCCGTGCATCATTACGGTTGCGATCACCGGGTCGGTGCCGCGCAAGGAGCATAACCCGGCGGTTCCGATCACCATCAGCGAACAGGTGGAGTCCACCCGCGCCGCCTTTGAATCGGGCGCCACCATCGCCCATGTCCATGTGCGCAAAGACGACCAGACGCCGACCTCTGATCCGGACCGCTTTGCGGCGCTTCTCGCCGGCTTGCTGAAAGCCTGCCCGGGCATGATTGTACAGTTTTCCACCGGCGGGCGCTCCGGCAAGGGCTCGGAGCGCGGGGGCATGCTGCATCTGGGCTGCGACATGGCCTCGCTGGCCACGGGCTCGTGCAATTTTCCGACGATTATTTACGAAAATCACCCGGATCTGGTGCGTGAACTGGCCGCGAAAATGCTGGAACACAAGGTCAAGCCGGAAATCGAAATCTTTGACCTGTCGATGCTCTACCAGGCGCTGCGCCTTGCCGATGAAGGGCTGCTGCAGAAACCTTTGCATGTGCAGTTCGTCTTTGGCGTGAAAAATGCCATGCCCGCCATCCGTCCAGCTTTTGACTTCATGGTGGACGAGATCACGAGGCTGGCGCCTGAAGCCACATGGACAGCAGCGGGAATCGGCAGGCACCAACTCGAAGTCAACCACTGGTGCCTGGAACGCGGCGGCCATTGCCGCACGGGGCTCGAAGACAATATCAGGTGGAACGGGGCAGAGCTTGCGCCCTCAAATGCCGCGCTGGTCGGGCGCGTGGCCGAACTCTGCCGCTCTTACGGCCGTCATCCCGCCAGCGTTGCGGAAGCGCGGAAGCTGCTGTCGTTATCTTGAATTCCAGATCCAGTGGTTCACTGCGATAGCAAGGCCTGCGCCTATAAGTTGGGCAAGGACAAAGCCCAGAACATCTTCAGGCCTGATCCCGGCAAAGGTGTCGGAGAAAGATCGCGCCAATGTAACCGCTGGATTGGCAAAACTGGTGGAGGCGGTGAACCAATAGGCGGCGGTGATGTAGAGGCCGACATTCATGGCCACCTGTTGCGGGGCATTCCGCACACTCAGGAAAATCACGGTGAGCAGGCCGAAACTGGCCACGACTTCGGCAAGCCATTGGGCTCCGCCGCTGCGCATGGTGATGGAAGCCTGCATCAGGGGCAGGCCGAACATGGTGTGGGCGATCACAACACCTAGAACAGCCCCGGCGACTTGTACGGCGATATAGGCTGCCGAATCCTTTGCCGTCATGCTGCGGTTGATGAGTGCGGCAAGGGTGACCAGCGGATTGAAATGGGCACCGGATATGGGTCCGAAGATGGAAATCAAAACCACAAGGATCGCCCCCGTCGGGATGGTGTTACCCAGCAGGGCAATGGCGGTGTTTCCGCCCGCCAGCTTGGCGGCCATGATGCCGGAGCCCACAACAGTTGCGAGAAGGAAGGCGGTGCCCAAACCTTCCGCTGCAAGTTTGCGCAGCACAGGCTTCAATTCTTGGCCTGGCCGATTTGATCAATGCTGCTCTTGAGGGCGAGCCGGTCCAGGGAGGCTAGCGGCAAGCTCACGAAAATGGCGATACGGTTATAGAGCCTGCCGTAGGCATCGGCGAAGGCGGCGCGTTTTTCCGCCTCGATGCCTTCCACTTTGGCGGGATCGGGAATGCCCCAATGGGCGATCATGGGGTGGCCCAGCCATACAGGGCAGGTTTCTGCTGCCGCGTCATCGCATACGGTGAACACGAAATCAAAATGCGTGGCGTCGTCCTCGGCAAATTCATCCCAGGATTTTGAGCGGAAGCCCTCGGTCTTGTAGCTAAATTGCTTGAGAAGATCGAGGGTGTAGGGGTGGACTTCGCCCTTGGGGTGGCTTCCGGCGCTGCAGGCCTTGATCCGGCCCGCGCCCAGGCGGTTCATGATGGCCTCGCCCAAAATGCTGCGGGCGGAGTTTCCGGTGCAGAGAAAAAGAACGTTGTAGGTTTTTTCAGAGCCCATGGATTTTCCTAAACAAAGATTTGTGACAACTGGATGAACCCCGCAAAGTCCCTTTGCCGTGACCCAAAACTCATCTAGGATTCCCGGCAAATCCATCCCGGCCAACGGGAGGCCGTGTGAAGGGGAGGAACTTTGGAAGGATTATTGCGCCTTAGCCGGGCCATTGACGGGCTGGGCCGACGGACTGGCATCATTGCAAACTGGTTTGTGCTGCTGGCGGCGCTGGTGTGTGCCTTTGATGCGCTTTTACGCTACAGCCTGAGCAGCGTGATCTGGCTTGACCGGCTGTTATCCCCGGGCGGCGGAAGGCTGGGCTGGCTTTTCGACATCTATCGGGAAAACTCCAATTCCTTGCGCGACCTGCAGCTTGTGCTGTTTGCCGGCATGGTAATGCTGGGTGCCTCGTGGACGCTGAAGGTCAACGAGCATGTGCGGGTTGATCTTTTCTATGCCTCGGTGAGCGACCGCAGGCGAATCTGGATCGACCTTACGGGCACTATTTTTTTCCTCATGCCCATGTGCGCGCTGCTCGTCTATTTCAGTTGGCCGTGGTTTCTGGAATCTTGGACAGGCAATGAACTGTCGCAGAATGCGGGTGGCCTGCCGCGCTGGCTGGCGAAGCTGTTCCTGCCGCTGGGTTTTGCCCTTCTCATGCTGCAAGGCGTGTCCGAGATCATCAAGTGCGTGGCGGCGCTTACGACCAGCTACCGGCGCGAGCACGGCTATGAGAAACCCGTGCAATGATTGCGTTTGTCACCCACAACATGGCACCCCTGATGTTCGCGGGGCTCGTTCTTTTCATGCTCTATGGCTACCCTGCCGCATTTTCTCTGGCGGCGGTAGGCCTGTTCTTTGGCTTTGTCGGGATTGAGCTCGGCCTCATCCAGCCGGACTTCCTTGGCAACATCGTATTCCAGCTCGAATCTGTGGTGCGCAATGACCTGCTGCTCGCCATTCCGTTTTTCACCTTGATGGGTGCCATCCTTGAGCGCTGCGGGCTGGCGGAGGATCTGCTTGAAGGCTTTGGCCAGCTCTTTGGCGGGGTGCGCGGCGGGCTTTCCTATGCGGTTATTCTGGTGGGCGCGATATTGGGGGCCATTACCGGCACGGTTGCGGCATCGGTCATTGCCATTGGTCTAATCTCGCTGCCCATCATGCTGAGATATGGCTACAGCGTGCGCCACGCCACGGGCGTTGTCGCCGCGTCGGGCACTATCACGCAACTCATTCCACCGTCCCTCGTTCTCGTTATCCTTGCCGACCAGCTCGGCAAGTCGGTGGGCGACATGTACCGCGGTGCCATGGGTGCCAGCGTGGTGCAAGTGCTGCTGTTCATGGGCTGGGTGCTGCTTCTGTCTTATTTGCGCCCGCAGGATATTCCAGCTCTCCCGCCTGAAGCGCGCACGCTGCGGGGCTGGGCGCTGGCCAGGCGCGTCATTCGTGGGATGGTGCCGTCGCTGGCCCTGATCTTCATTGTGCTGGGCACGATCTTCATGGGATTAGCCACGGCAACCGAAGCAGGCGCCATGGGCGTGATCGGGGCCTTCGTGCTGGCCTGGCTAAACGGGCGCCTCGCCTGGGCGCTCGTCTATCAGGGCATGCAGACGACCATGCGTATTACCACCATGGTGATTTTCATTTTGATCGGGGCGCGGGTGTTCAGCCTCGTGTTCCAAGGGGTGGGCGGCAAGGAATGGATTGAGGGCCTTCTCGTGGCGTTGCCGGGCGGGCAGGTGGGCTTCCTGGTCTTCGTCAACCTGTTCGTGTTCATCATTGCCTTCTTTCTCGATTTCTTCGAGATTGCCTTCATCATCATACCGCTGCTGGCGCCTGCCGCCGAAGCGCTTGGCATCAACCTCATCTGGTTTGGCGTGTTGCTCGGGGCCAACATGCAGACGAGCTTCATGCATCCGCCCTTTGGCTTTGCGTTGTTTTATCTCAGGGGCATTGCGCCACCGGAGGTCAAGAGCCGTGATATCTATTGGGGCGCAATACCATGGGTCGTGCTTCAGCTTCTGCTTGTGGCCATCCTGATTTTCTGGCCAGGTCTGGTGACAAACTTTCTTGATGCCGAGGTTGTGCTTGATCCCAATTTTGAAGTCATCGTTCCCAGCAATGAAGGGGAAGATTTGTCGGCTCCGCCGGCGCTGGACTTCACCCAGCCGCCTGCGATAGATTAAAAAAGGCCCAGCTAACGAGGGCCTTTTCTTGTATGCGGGACGCGTTTTTCCTAAAGCAATTTCTTGCGCTGCTGGCCCATCATGAACTGGTCGAACTGGAATTCCGGAAACTGCGCCCAGAGATAGGCATCAGCCCGGAAGGCCATCATGGCATCGTGGATTTTCTTGAAGGGCGCATTGGTTGCGTTTATTTCGGCATAGGTTTCCTTCGCGGCATTGAAGCAAGCTTCAAGCACGTCATGGGGAAAGGGCGCCAGTTTTGCGCCGGAAGCCGCCAGTTTCTTGAGGGCTCCCGGATTGAGGGCGTCGTATCTTGCCTGCATGTCGACATTGGCGGCCTGGCTGGCGGTTTTCACCAGCGACTGGTAGAGGGGGTTGAGTTCGGCCCATTTGTCCATATTGATCATGTGGTGCAGCAGGGCGCCGCCTTCCCACCAGCCGGGGTAGTAATAATAAGGCGCCACTTTATAGAAGCCGAGCTTTTCATCATCATAGGGGCCAACCCATTCGGCCGCATCGATGGCGCCTTTTTCCAGCGCCTGGTAGACATCGGGGCCGGCGATCTGCTGTGGCACGACGCCGATCTTTGAGATCACCTTGCCGCCGAAGCCGCCGATGCGCATTTTCAAGCCCTGCATATCGGCAACGGACTTTATTTCCTTGCGGAACCAGCCGCCCATCTGGGCTCCGGTGTTGCCGCTCGGAAAGGCGATCAGATTCTTGGTGGCGTAGAACTCGTTCATCAGATCAATGCCACCGCCATAATACATCCAGGCATTCTGCTGCCTGGAATTCAGGCCGAAGGGCACAGCGGTGCCGAAGGCAAAGGTGGGATCCTTGCCCCAATAGTAATATGATGCGGTTTGGCACATCTCGACGGTGCCGGCGGCAACCGCATTTGCCGCCTCAAGGGCGGGGACGACCTCGCCCGGGCCCAGGACCGTGATCTGGAACTTGTTATCGGTTGCTTCAGCTATGTTTTTTGCGAAGGTTTCAGCCGTGCCATAGATCGTATCGAGCGCTTTGGGAAAGCTTGAAGTCATGCGCCATTTCAGTTCCGGCATCGACTGGGCAATGGCGGGCGATGCTAGGGCTGGCACTGCGGCGGCAGCGATGCCCGCTTTTCTTATAAATCCACGGCGATCCATCAAGTCCTCCCAAGTTGTATTTTTTACGGTTGGGCAAAGCCTAACTGAAGATTCCGGTGAGGGCAAATGCCGGGAATCTCCCGGCCGGCAGGTCTGAAATTTGGTGCTTCCCGGCTTCCGGAATATTCATACGTATACGGATTAATTATTTCTTGCCAAATGGTTAACGGCAACTGAGGCGGGCGGGTCACAATTACGCCGCATTGAAGCCTAATATTTTTTGGTGGGACGAGCGACAGAAATAACCGGGGGTGGCACCTCGGTTCAACGATGCGGTTGATGATTTGTCTGCTCCACAAACGGAAACACCTTTGCCTTTGGCGCCGCGTTCGCAGCGCTTGAGAAATGCGCAGGCAACACGCGCCGAACGTTTGCGGCGGCGCAAGTTCAGGCGCAACCTTTTCACATTCATCGCGGCCCAACTGGTGATTGCCGGCTTGGCATTTGTCGGTGTGCGCGATTACATGTCGGATGGTTATACCAGGCACGCTATTGCAGATCTCTGGAATCAGGTGGCAGGCGGGGTTTCGGAAAGCAAGAGCGAGCCGGACTTGGCCGTCGCGGTCCAGCCGGCGCTTGATGCGGCTGCCAATGAGGAAACTGCGGCGGTTCAGCAGGCCCCGGCCGAGACTGAAACGGCGCTTGCTTCGGCAGCGCCCGAACCCGTGGAGCAAGCGGAGGAGGAAATTACATCTCCCCTCATTGAGCCGGAGGTGCAGGCGGCACCCGCTGATGTTGAAGAGGAACCTGCGCCCCAGGCAGAAGTGGAGGCAGTTGCTGAACCGGAGCCCGAGCCCCAGCCCGATGTGCAGGTTGAAGCACCTGCGCCTGCTCCCGCTGTTGAGGAGCCTCCTCCTGTGGCGCAGCAAGTGGCGGCCGTGCCCGTTCCCGATCTCACCACCCTGAAAAATGCCCCATCGGTGATTGAACAACCGGGCCTTGGCGATTCGCAACAGAAGGAAGGGCTGATTTTCCGCGATTGCGATGCATGCCCCGAGCTTGTCTCGATTGCGCCGGGTGAATTCCTGGTTGGCCCCGAGGGCCGCAGCACGGCGCAGCAGGCGATAAACCCGGTTGATGCAAAGAAGGTGATTGTCGACAGGCCCTTTGCCATCGGGCGTTATGAAATAACCTTTGATGACTGGCGGCATTGTGTTGACGGGGGCGGCTGCAAAGGCGAACCGTCCGATGATGGCTGGGGACGCGGACGCCGTCCGGTTATCCATGTGTCCTATAATGATATCAGCCAGCAATATTTGCCGTGGCTGTCCAAGGTCACCGGCTTCGCCTACCGGCTGCCGAGTGAAGCGGAATGGGAACTGGCCTCGCAGGGCGGCAACAAGTCCAGCCGGGGCGGGATAAGCGAAGCTGGCAGCAATGTGCAGCTTGCCTGCTCTTACGGAAATTCCTCCGATGTGGCGGCCAAGGCGCGGGAAACCATCTGGGCTGGCGTCGGCTGCAATGACGGGTTTCTCTACACGGCGCCCGCAGGTTCGCTGAGCCCCAACTCGCTTGGCATTTTCGATATGCACGGGAATGTCTGGGAGTGGGTGTCCGATTGCTGGCGCGCCACCTATGACACCGAAGAGGCGACCAATACCGAAACCTGCAAGTACCATGTGTTGCGTGGCGGTTCCTGGGCCAGCGAATTCCGCTTCCTGCCGGATGGGGTTTGGGTGGGAGACGCCGTTGCTTATCGCGCCGCCGTCCGCGGCTGGGAAACCTCGGTCAAGGCCCGCAATTCCATAGGTTTCCGCGTAGCCAGGTCGCAACCGTGAAATAAAAAATCTACAAAAAAGGGGAGTCCGTCACCGTGAAGAAACGCTTTGCCATTTCTCTATCGCTTGCCTGCGCTGTTGCCCTGTCTGTTGCCGGGGCAGCGCCGCTTTATGCACAGGGCATGATTTCCGCGCCGGCCGGGGAAACCGACCTGTCGGACGCAGGCCTTGACGGCCTTGCAAATCTTGATGCCCAGGAGGTGTCGACAATCCAGCGCCTGTTGCGGCGGCTGGGCTATCTCAAGCCGGAAAACATGACCCGCCAGATGGATGCCGCCACGACGACGGCGCTCGTTACGCATCTTCAGGCGACGAATACGCCGGCCGATGGCATGACGTCTGAAAAAATAATGCGCTCGCTGTTTACCGCCGCCTGGATCAAGGAAGGCTGGGCGACGGGAAGTGCCGATGGCCAGAGCCTGGTGGTGGAGCCCGGCGAGGTGCGCCAGGCGCAGGATGCGCTGAAGAAGCTCAATTATGCGCCGGGGCCATCGGACGGCGTGTTTGGGCCCGCTACGCTTTCGGCAATCGAGATTTTCCAGGAAGACAACGGGATGAATGTTACGGGCCTGCTCACCCGCAACACATTCCAGAATGTCATCCGGGCCTTGAACTTCGTTGACAAGAAACCGCTGAGTACGGTTCACATGCTCAACTGGGCCGACTACGTCAATCCGACCTCCCTCGATAATTTCGAGAAAGAAACCAATATCCGGATCGTGCATGAGGTATTCACCAACTCGTCGGAAACCAAGGACCTGCTGGTGCAAGGCTCTGACAAATATGACGTGATGGTGCAGGCGGGCGCACAGATGCGCCAGATCCTGGATGAAAAAAGTGCGGTTGAAACGCTCGACCGGGCGAAAATTCCAAATGCGGAATTTCTTGATCCGGCAGCCCTCAGCTATACTGATGTTCTCGACCCCAGCAATTCCCACTCGGTGCCCTACATGTGGGGTACGGTGGGGCTTGGCGTGAACAAGGAAAAAGTGCGGGCGGTACGGCCCGATGCGCCGCTCAACAGTTTGAGCCTCATTCTTGACCCGGCGATTGCCGCTGATGTTTCGAAATGCGGCATCGCCGTGATAGATGAGCCGATTGATGTGATCCCGGCCTTCGTTGCCTATCTGGGCGGCGACATGAAGAACATCGGCATCACCGATCTGGAAGCGGTGGAAGTGGCGCTCTCGAAAGTCTCGGACTATATCAAGGTCGTTTCGGTGGACAGCTATATCAACAGCCTGTCCGAGGGGAAGTATTGTGTGGTCTGGGGCTACTCGGGCGCCATCTTCTATGCGCGCGATCTGGCCAAGGCGAATGGCAAGGGCACCATTGTCTACAATGTTCCCAAGGAAGGCAGCCAGCTTTGGTTTGACCTGTTCGTCATTCCCAACAAGTCGCAGAACAAGGACGGGGCCTATCAGCTGCTCAACTACATGCTGAAGCCGGAAGTGGCTGCAGCCAACACCAATTTCCTGCAGTATGCCAACCCGATCCTCACCTCGGCGCCCTATATCGAGCCGAAGCTGTTGAGCGACCCGGGGCTCTATCCGCCGAAAAGCGTGTTGAAGCGGCTTGCGGTGCAGCCGCCGATGGCGGCGAATGTTGAAGCCGAGCTCAAGCGGGTCTGGTCCAAGCTCAGCAAGGAATAGTTCTGGAAATCCAGGCAACAAAAATCCCGCCCCGGGCATTCAGTCCGGGGCGGGATTATTTTGTCTAGGCGGCTGGGAGCTGGAAGAACCAGTTGGCCAGCAGCACCACGGCAGCACCGGCGGCCAGGGTAACATAAGGCAGCATGCCTGCCTTCTTCTCGCCCATGTCGCCTTCCTTCAGGCCCAGTTCGGCAAGTGCGCCTTTCGGAAACTTGCCGCCATCCTGCACATAGTGCCGGAAAGCAAACACCGGAATGATCAGGGCCGCGAATACCAGGCCAACCCAGAGGGCATTTGAATAGCCCCAGACTTTCGCGCCAGCGCCAAGAAAGAGCGCATTCACAAAAGCCAGCACGGTGTTGACACCGATCAGCCACGTGGGGGCTTTCCACGGACGCTCAATATGGCCTGAGTCCACACGATGGATCCAGCCCGCGTTGAGGTTGAGGAAGTTGAAGATGATGTAGCCCACGTTGGAAATGGCAAGCACGAAGAAATAGCCCGCCAAGTCGGAAGCCAAGGCCAGCAAGAACAGATTGAAGGCAAAATCCGTCCACATAGCGCGGGTTGGTGCGCCATGGCTGTTCACCTGGGTGAGGTATTTTGGCAGCCAGCCATCTTTTGAGCCCTGGTAAAGGGTGCGTGATGAACCGGCCATGGCCGTCATAATGGCTAGGAACAGGGCAAGGATCATGAGGATTACGAAAATCTGCGTAATCACCCGGTTGCCACCCACCATGTTGCCGAGGGCTTCAGCGATGCCTGTGCCATCGACGATGCCCGGCGCCAGCATCCCTGCGTGGCCCAGAACACCTTGGAAGCTGAAGGGCACGAGGATGAAGAACAGGCAGCAGAGAAGGCCTGAGTAGAAGATAGCCTTGAAGGTGTCAGTCTTCGGGTTCTTGAGTTCGCGGGTGTAGCATACGGCGGTTTCGAAGCCGTAGGTTGACCAAGCGGCTATGTAGAGGCCCCCGAGAAACAGGGTCCAGCCGCCAATGCTCCAGGTGCCATCAACGCCGGAGTAGCCGGCAGTTGGCGGCACAAGGCCGGTAAAGTTGGTGGTGTCGATGGCCCCTGTGAGAATGGGCACAAGGCCCACGAGCAGCAAAGGCACAAGCACGACGATGGCCAACAATTTTTGGGCCGCTGCCGTGGATGCGATGCCGCGGTGCTGAATCCAGAACATGATCAGCATGAGAATGGCGCCGATCACAAAAGTGGTGTTGAAATGCAGCGTGCCAAGGCCGGGAATGGGAAGGCCAAGCAGTTCCCAGGTGCGGATGGCAGGTGTTCCTGCGGCTGTTAATGCCGCAATCGCATCTGCCGCCGCCTTGCCGGCGTTTGCCGGGTCTGCCAGCCACGCCAAAACTTCCGGCGAGGTATCAACAAAGAGCGGAATGGGAAACAGGGCGTTCAGGATGTAGCCCGCCGCAATGGCGCAACCCAGCGACAGCACGGGGCTCCACGCGAACCAGTTGCACCACACTGAGAGTGGCGCGATGAATTTTGAATAGCGCAGCCAGGCGGTTGCCCCGTACACGGAGGTGCCGCCCGACTTGTTGCCGAACATGCCGGCGATTTCGGCGTAGGTGAAGGATTGCAGGAAGCCCATGATCATGGAAATGATCCATACCAGGAAGGCGAGCTTGCCCGTGGTTCCGGCGATGCCGCCGATGGAGAAGAGCACAAGCGGCGGCACACCAGCCGCGACCCAGAAAGCGCCCTTCCAGTCTAACGCGCGGACGAGTTCGCCCGAGCCCTTGTCAGTTGACATGATTGTTCCCTCCGTTGATCCCCTAACGTCAGGTTCGAGATAGCCCCTTCTTTGGGAGTCTTCCCCAACCCCAGGAAACAATTGTGAATGCTATTATATCGACGGTCAAGCGGAACTGTGCGATATTGACAGCTCAATTCCCAGCCGGATGGTGACGTTTTATCCCATGCTTTCAACTGCGCCGCAGCCCAGCCTCATCTACCGCCCCGGCATCAGGACATTGGCTCCGGGGGTTGAGCGCTATATTGTGCGGGGAGCGGGCTCGACAGTCGTTGCGGTAAAAGTTGGCGATGGCGTTGTTCTGACTGATATTGAGGGCGGGCAGGTCTGCGAAATCGCCTTTTGCGACGATGCGGGGCGTTTTGATGCCTCGGCAATCGGCGCGCGCGCCACCAGCCATGGCGAAGGGTTGAAAGCCCTGCTTGCCGAGGACAGCGAAAATACGCAGCGCACGAAATCAGCTCTGCAGCGCCGCAACATTGATCTGGGCAAGGCCGAGACGGTTCGCCTCTTTGGTGGGGGTTCGCGGGCCGGAGCGAGTGCCGAGTTCAAGGTCTCGCGTGACGGGGTTCTGATCGTTGCAGCGCCTGGGGCTGCCATGGCGCCTGGAAATCAAGATACGGCCACCGATATCGAATTGCGCATTACCCGCAGCGGCAAGGCAGTTGAACGCAACAGCATTTTGCCGGAGCCTCTTGCCGATCCCTTGCAGGATATTCGTGTAAGAGCGTCCACCGCTTCGGCCTATGTGGTGAAAGCTGGCGAATATATCCAGGTGATCGATGTTTCCGGCCGTCAGTGCACGGACTTTCAAGCCCTGTCGGCGCGCAAGGTGGACAAGGGGCTTGACTTGGCGCTTGATGCCACGGTCACCCGCACGCTTTTGGGCCGCAGCTATCCGGCCCCCGGGCTTCCCTCCAAATCCTTTGACCGGGAATTCGAGCCGCTAGTGGAAATCGTGCAGGACACGGTGGGCCGCCATGATGCCTTCGCGCTTGCCTGCACCTCACGCTACTACGATGACATGGGTTATCCGGGACACGTGAACTGCACGGAGAACTTCAATCATGCGCTGAAACCCTATGGCGTGCGCCCACGCAAGGGCTGGGAAGCGCTGAATTATTTCTACAACACCAATATCAACCACCAGAATCAGCTCTATCTCGACGAGCCATGGTCGCGGCCCGGCGACTATGTGCTGATGCGGGCGCTAACCGACCTGGTGTGCGTGTCGTCCTCATGCCCCGATGATATCGACGCTGCCAATGGCTGGGATCCCACCGACATTCACATCCGCACCTATGCCGCCAAACAGAAATTCTCAAGAGCACTGGTAACCCGCATGACTCCCGACGCAGACGCCCACCTCACCAAGGAAACCGCCTTCCATCCGCGGTTCTCGGCCTTGACCCGCAACACCACGGAATACCGGGGCTATTGGTTGCCGCAACGGTTCAACAATGATGGCCCGGTTGAGGAGTATTGGGCCTGCCGTGAAAATGTGACGGTGACGGACCTGTCACCGCTGCGCAAATTTGAAGTGACGGGGCCCGATGCAGAAGCGCTGCTGCAGTATTGTGTGACGCGCGACATCCGCAAGCTGTCGGTGGGTCAGGTGGTTTATACGGCCATGTGCTACGAAAACGGCGGCATGATCGATGACGGCACGGTGTTCCGCCTGGGCCAGAATAATTTCCGCTGGATCGGCGGGGATGAGTTCAGCGGCCAGTGGCTGCGGCAGCAGGCGGAGAAGATGGGCTATAAGGCCTGGGTGCGCTCGTCCACGGACCAGCTTCATAACATTGCGGTGCAGGGGCCAAAGAGTCGCGACCTGCTCAAGGAAATCATTTGGGCCTCACCGGCGCAGCCGGCAATCGGCGAACTGGAGTGGTTCCGGTTTGCCGTGGCCCGCGTTGGCCATTTTGAGGGGCCGCCCATTGTTGTTTCTCGCACGGGCTATACGGGTGAATTGGGTTACGAGATTTTCTGCCATCCCAAGGATGCGCTTGCGGTGTTCGATGCGGTGTGGGAAGCGGGCCAGAAATTTGGCCTGAAACCCATGGGCCTAGAGGCGCTGGACATGGTGCGCATCGAGGCGGGGCTGATTTTCGCCAATTATGAGTTCAGCTCGGAGACTGATCCTTTTGAAGCGGGTATTGGTTTTGCGGTGCCGCTCAAATCGAAGACCGATGATTTCATCGGCAAGCAGGCGCTCATCCAGCGCAAGGAGCATCCGCGTCATAAGCTGGTAGGTCTCGACATCGAATCCAATGAAGCCGTGGGCCATGGCGACAGTGTTTATGTGGGCCGCTCGAAAATTGGCGTGGTCACGAGTTCGACACGTTCGCCCGTTCTCAGCAAGAATATTGCGCTGGCGCGGGTTGATGCGTTGCACAGCGAGATTGGAACCGGAATCGAGATCGGCAAGCTCGACGGCATGCAAAAGCGCCTTCCTGGCCGCATCGTGAAGTTTGCCCATTATGATCCGGAAAAGCTGCGGCCGCGAAGTTAGGCCGAGAATATTTCCTCGAGCTTGCGTTTCATCACGTTGGGGTCGACGTCGACACCGGTCCAGTATTTGACGCCAATGACGCCCTGGTTCACCAGCATGCCGAGGCCATCGAGGGTTTTACAGCCGCGCGCTTCGGCGTCCCTGATCAGGTTGGTGCGGGGCGGATTGGGGATGACATCGGCCACCACCAGTCCCTTGCGCAGGCTATCCACCGCGATATCAAGCCGCGCGGTCAGATCGGGCGTGAGGCCGATTGAGGTGGCATTGACCACGATATCGACGCCTGCGGGAATTGCATAGGTGCCTTTCCATACGGCGAGTTCGGCCTTCACCTTTGTCTTGCCGTTAAGGAGATCGACCAGGGTTTGCCCGCGCTTGGGATCACGGTTTACGATCGTGATGTGTTTTGCGCCGGCAAGCGCCAGTTCCACTCCGATGGCGCGGGCCGCACCGCCAGCACCGAACATCACGATGGTTTTTCCGGCGGGATCGATGAGTTCGCGGAGCGACTGGAGGAAACCCTTGCCGTCAGTGTTTTCACCGATCAGCTTGCCACCCCGCGCAACGGCGCAGTTCACGGCGCCCATGACGGCTGCCGATTCACCCAATCCATCGAGATGGGGAATGACGGTCACCTTGTGGGGAATGGACAGGTTGAAGCCAGCCCAGCCCATGGCGCGGGCGCCTTTCACCGCATCGTCGAGTTTTTCCGGTGGCACTTCGCAGTTGATGTAGCGGTAATCGAGATCGTGGTGCCGGTAGGCCGCCTCAACCATGGCCACAGTCGGATTCTCCGCCGCTCCTTCCGAGAAGGAACCGGTAAGCTTGCTGACAAAACTGCGGGCCATGATCCTTACCTGCTCTTCAAATAGGCTTCCATGGAATCATCGAGTTCATCCTTCCACGGCGTGTGGTGGGCGGGCGACATGGTGCCGGTCATCAGCGAGCGGTAAGACTTGTTGCGATAGGCCATGATGTCATGCATCTTGTCATGCTCCCATTCGAGGAAGGTTTTGTTCACGCTTTCCACATCAAAGCTCGGATAGTCGGTGGCGTCGATCAGCTCCTTCACATAGTCGCCCTGGAACCAGATCATCTGCTCGGCGTTCTCGAGTTTCTCCTCGCGCTTGCGCCAGGCCTTGGAATGCTTCTTCATGGCATCGAGCTTCGGCAGCTTGATGCGGCCGAGGATCACGTCGCGGGCGTACCAGGCCTGCGCGTCGAACATGTTGAAGGTATAGAACTGGTCCTGCATGCCGATGTAGTGCAGCCGCGGGTTTTCCTCCCAGACCACACCCTTGTAGAGGCCGAGCGGCCACAGGCGGTTGACGGTTTTGAGGCGCAGGTCTTCCGCCATGAAGGGGAAGTGGTGCTGGTAGCCGGTGCAGAGAATAATGGCGTCGACTTCCTTGGTGGAACCGTCCTTGAAATGGGCCGTCTTGTTCACCAGCTTCTGCAGCAGCGGGCGCTCCTCGAAATTCGAGGGCCATTTGAAACTCATGGGTTTGCTGCGGTAGGTGGCGGTGACCGAGCGCGCGCCATATTTCCAGCATTGCGAACCAATGTCTTCCGCCGAATAGCTGCGGCCGACGATGAGCACATCCTTGCCCTTAAATTCCAAGGCATCGCGGAAATCATGGGCGTGCATGACGCGGCCATTGAAAGTGGCGATGCCTTCGAAGAAGGGCACCTGCGGGGTAGAGAAGTGGCCAGAGGAACAGATCACATGATCGAATTCCTCGGTGTACATCTTGTCCTTCGCCCGGTCGTGAACTGTGACGTGGAATTTCTTTTTCTTCTTGTCCCATTCCACCATGCGCACCGGCGAATTGAAACGCACCCATTTCCGCACCTTGGCCTTCTCGACGCGGCCCTTGATATAATCCCACAGCACGGCGCGCGGCGGATAGGAGGCGATGGGCTTGCCGAAATGCTCCTCAAAGGTGTAGTCGGCGAATTCCAGGCATTCCTTCGGGCCGTTGGACCAGAGATAGCGGTACATGGAGCCATGCACGGGTTCGCCATGTTCATCGAGCCCGGTGCGCCAGGTGTAATTCCAGAGGCCGCCCCAATCATTCTGTTTTTCAAAACAGACGATCTCGGGAATCTTGGCCTTCTTTTTGCCCGCAGACTGGAAGGCGCGGAGGGCTGCAAGGCCTGAGGGGCCGGCGCCGATAACTGCAACACGTGTCATGAGGTATCCTCTTGTTATCAATCGGGAAAAATGCCGGGGCTGGTAGGGCTCCCGTCATCGAATTTTGAAAGCCAGTCAATGGTGGTCTGGCGGTAGCGGGTGAGGCCCTTGTAATCAACCAGTTCCGGCGGCAGCGAGCGCAACACGCGGGGCAGGCGCCTGGCCCATTTCGGCACGGTGGCCACCTCTTCCATCTTGATGAGATAGCAGCGGATGACGAAAAGAATGGCGTTGGAACGGGGCAGACGCCACAGGCTTTGCAGCTCGCAGCGCAAATGCACCTTGTTGCCGACATTTTCCGGCGTCACGGTGGCGCGGTCCGGACCCCATTTCGGATAGTTCTCCGGGCTGGTGTCGAGGCGCGGGTTGATCGTCATGGTCCAGTTCAGTCGGCGCACGGGTTTGCCCTGCTGCAAATTCAGCAGGAATTTGAGGGCGCGCTCGAAGACGCCGAGCTGGTGGGCGAGCGGCACAGGCCCGTGCCACTCCATGAAATTCATGCCGATGTCGAAATCCAGCGACCAGTCGGCTTGCGTGGTGGCGATTCCTGCATCCATCCAGAGGTTGTTGTCGCGCTGGTCGACAATGCAGAAATCGCCCTGGGCCTGGCGGGTGATGTATTCCATGGGCTCGCAGGGAAGGGTTGAGACGTCACCGAAGACAAATTTCTGGTCGATGCCAAGCGGCTTGTTGATCCAATGCCAGTTGTCGCCGTCCTTGGTGAGCGAGAAATGTTCGGGGTAGCCCGCGGCCTGCTGCTCCATCAGAAGTTCCAGCGTGTCCCATTGGGACGTCATCATATGCGGCAGCGCCTGGCAGCGCAGCGGGTCTTCCTTCAACACCGCGGCGCGATCCCTCATTTCGGAAATGTAATGCTCGTCTACATCGATGAGGCTCTCGAAAGCGGTGCCAGGAGCGCCTTTCACATGAGGCTCCATGTTCACCGAATACATGTAGCTGTCTTCATGGAAGGGGAAGGGGAAGCGCCGGATCGCCGCCGGGCTGTTCCTGGCGGTGAAATCGTCGCGGTAGGTTTCCTGTCTGAATTCGATGTTCATGTGGTCCTCCTAGAGATCCAGCACAATTTCCTGGCCTTTCAGCCGTGATACACAAATCATGATCTTGCGGCCCGAGGCCTTGTCTTCGGGCTCAAGGAAGTGGTCGTTATGTTCCAGCGTGCCATCGCAGGAGATGACATTGGTTTCGCACTGGCCGCAAGCCCCGCCGCGGCAAAGGAACGGGGCATCAATGCCCGCTGCTTCCACGGCTTCCAGAATGCTCTGGTGCGAATGCACTTCAATCGTCTTTTTGGATTTCTTCAGCACGGCGCGGAAAGGCTTGCCGGGTGGTGGGGCCAGGAAACGCTCGGAATGGAGGTTTTGTTCTGGCCAGCCCAGTTGCCGCGCCTTGGTCAAAACGCCATTGATCATGCCTTCGGGCCCGCAAACATAGAGATGGGTGCCAAGGGCTTGGGCCTTCAAAACGCTGTCGACGGGAATAAAAAGTTTTTCCTCATCGACATAGATTTTCACCCGGTGGGCACCATAGCGTTCCGACAGATCATTCCAATAGGCGCCGTGGTTCCGGTTGCGCACCGCGTAATGCAGCTCGAAGGAACGGTCCTCGCGGGTCATCTGGTCCATCATGGCCATGAAGGGGGTAATGCCGATGCCGCCCGCCATGAATAGGTGCTTACGGCCACGCACATCGAAGGGGAAGAGATTGACCGGCTGGGAGATCACCAGCGTATCGCCCACTTTTAGTTTCTCATGCAGGAAGGCGGAGCCGCCGCGGGAATTTTCCACGCGCAGGATCGAGAGTTCATAGGCTGAGGTATCGCGGGGACTCGACATCAGCGAATAGGTGTTGCGCCTGAGAATATCGCCATCGCGCATGGCGACGACGACATGGGAGCCGCCGGAGAAAATCGGCATTTCCCCGCCATCGACGCGTTCGAGGCGGAAACGTTTCACCTTCTCAGCCACTTGCGTGATGGCCGCCACCCGCACCGCCATGTCCGTATTGATGCTCATGGGAACAGAACTTCCGGTTTTGGCGCCGAACCCGGTTCTTCCGCATCAATGTTCACGCCCTGGAAGGCGCCAAGCCGGCGCGAGTAATGATCGCGCACCAGCAGCGGCAGGCCGCAGTGGGAACAGGTGAAGGGTGAAGTCGTCACATTATCGGTAATGCCCTTGCAATGGACGCATTGCACACGCCGTGCGGTGGAGCCCCGGTGTTCGGTGCGGATGGAATTGAAATCAATGCCGAGGTCGAGGGCCGCCTGCATGGCCTGGCCGATGAAACCTTCGGTGCCGGAGATATAAAACCGCGTCCCCATACGCGCGGCTTGCAGCGAAGCTTTCAGGCGATTGAGTAGAACCGGAATGGTGGGCGCGGTCCAGAAATCAAAGGATTTCAAATCCCGCAGCTTGCCTGCCTGATTTTCGGGACCGATATAGAGAATTTCCGCTTTCTCGAGAAAGCCGTTGCCGACCAATTTGATCTGGTCCAGCAAGGCCTCGGCCCCTTCGCCTTCAAGCGCAAAGAGATGGCGCGCGCTGTGAATATCAATCATCAGCCCCTTGTAAACCGGGCGACTTTTAATTCCGACAACAAGCATCAGCCAACCGCGTTCCGCTTCTTCTTTTCCGGGTCATCGAAGCTGATGGTGTGGGCGATGGCCTTGGCTTTCAGGTTCTTGCCGCGCACTTCCAGCTTCGTGCCCTGTTTAGCACAAGCCACGTCAACGCGCATGATGGCCATGGATTTCTTGGTGAGCTTGGAATAGCAGGGGCAGGTGATGACCCCCACCTTCTTGCCGTCGGCAAAAACCTCATCGCCCAGGTCCGCAGGGCCATCAGCCTCGATCAGCAGGCCGAATATCTTGAAGCGTTCCTTGCCTTTGAGGCGGGCATGTTCTTCGGCACCACGGAAGCCGGTCTTGCCGGGGCTCACGGTGAAGTCGAGGCCCAGTTCCCAAAGGGAGTCGCCGGGCTGCTCGCCCGCAAAGGGATACATCTGCGAATTGTCATAGGGATAGAACAGCAGGTAGCTTTCCACCCGCAGCATGTCGAGCACGCTGAAGCACACGGGGATGATCCCCATGGACTTGCCTTCGGCGAGGATCGTGTCCCAGATTTTTGGCGCATTCTGGCCACGCACAAAAAGCTCATAGCCGCGCTCGCCGGTATAGCCGGTGCGCGAGATCATGACTGGCGCGCCAAACAGGGTTGTCTGCATGTGGTGGAAATATTTCAGGTCGCGGATGCCGGGGACATGCTTGGCGAGGAAATCAACGGCAAGCGGCCCCTGCAGCGAAAGGTCATGCAGGTCATCGTCAAACAGCACGGCCACATTGCGGCCCAGCGACTGCTTCACTACTTCCTCGTGACCCGAGCCCGAGCCATGCACCAGCATCCAGGAATTAGGCCCGGTGCGGTAGACGATGCAATCGTCAGTGAAATGCCCGCGGTCATTCAGCATGCAGGCATAGACCGAGCGGCCGGGATAAATCTTGGTCATGTCGCGGGTGGTGATATATTCCAGCACGTTGATGGCGTGCGGGCCTACGAGATGCACCTTCTTGAGGCCGGATACATCCATGAGCCCCGCCTTGGTGCGCACGGCAATATGCTCGGCGTAAATGTCCTTGTCATAGGTCCAGGCCGTGCCCATGCCGGACCAGTCTTCAAGCTTGGAACCCAAAGCGCGGTGGCGGTCCCCCAGAACCGAAAATCTCCAACTCAAGGCCATTCAACTCTCCCCTCGATGTTTCATGCACGGAAACTATTATTCCCCACTGTAACGGGAATTGTGTACGTTGCAAGATGGGAGATTGAGAATTTAACAGGCTGTTTGGGGCGGGACCAGAGGAGTTTCCGGTCGCCGCCCGGTAGTTTCAATTCGCGGCCGCTTCTCCAATTTCTGTCACCCCGACGAAAGTCGGGGCCCAGACTTTTGATGCTGTCAATTCTGGAAAGTCTGGGTCCCGGCGTTCGCCGAGATGACAAATTGTTGGTGGTTTTTATCAATGCCTGTTTTTGCTTACTTCTCAGCGAAACAATAGAAAAAGCCGTTGCCGCCCGTGCCTTTCAGGGCATCCTGGCTGCAGCCGCCGCGGGAAGCGTGCGATGAATTCCATGACTTGGCGGGCGCTGAGTCATCAAGGCCAGTGCGATCGCTATGGCCCATCATCACGGCACCTTCCGCCCCGCTCAAGGTCCAATTGCCACAGGTGCGGTCTTCGCCCGCGGCGAAGGCTGTGCCGTCCGGCTGGGAGCCGGTGAGAATGTCATGCATGTTGGGCTTGTCGCCACGGCCGTTCACCACTTCGCCTTTTTCAGTGAGGGCGGTGGCCTTGGTGAGATTGTTGGTGCCATGAAGTTCCGCTATGTCCTTCGCGATCACTTCGCCCTTGGCATTGGCCCAGGGGCCGGCGCCGATGCGGTCCTTGGCGTTCACCGCGCCATCGCCTTGCGTTGAGAGATAGGCGCGCCAGGTTTTTCCGGTGGAACCCGCCGCTTCGGCAAGGGTCTGGCAATGCTTGTCGGCCCCGTCGAGGCCGCCCAAATCAGCGCCCTTGCCGGAGCCGGCACTGGTTACAAAGAATCCCATTTTCGTATCTTGGGCGAAGGGTTGAGGTGCCATTGAAAGAGTGAGCGCTATGGGCACGAAGAGAGTCAGCGCATTTAATTTCCGCATGTTTTTCTCCTTTGGTTTTCCGCCTGGGGGAAGCGTAGAGGGTGGGCAGGGGCGGTACAATTCAACTTTATTTGACCTCATCAGATGCCAGATTTGGCACGCTGGTTGAAGCCTGCCTTGCTTAACGCCTCACCACGCAAATTGTTCAGTCGCGGGAGTCCGGGAATTGCGGTATCCCTGCCCATGGTCACCCATCGCAGAAAGGCCAAGCCCATGTTCGTTTCCTTTTTCCCCACGCCGAAACTGTTCTTCTGGTCCACGGCGCTATGGACAATTGCCGCGATCATAATCTGGTATTACGCGGGAGACAGCATGGGGACAGCGCTTGGGCTCTTGCCAGCACTCGCCGATCCTACCAACGGTGCGAGCGTCTTTGTTTTCATTTCGCGCCCCTTCATCTGGTTTTATATTTATTTTGCCGTGGCGGTGGCGCTCTTTGCCGGTTTCTGGGAGTGGTACGCGCCGCACCGGTGGTCGCGCTGGTCGATCTTGGGTTCGGCCCTCATCATCTTCGCCACATATTTTCAGGTCCAGGTGAGCATTGCCTTCAATGCCTGGTATGGCCCGTTCTATAACATGATCCAGCAGGCTCTCGGAACGCCGGGGCAGGTTACGCTGGTGCAGTTCTATGGCCAGCTTGCCACCATTTCCGGCATTGCCATGGTTGCCGTTTTCGTAGGCATGCTTACCCGGTTTTTTGTCAGCCATTATATCTTCCGCTGGCGCACCGCGATGAATGACTATTACATGGCCAACTGGCCCCGGCTCCGTTCCATCGAAGGTGCCTCGCAGCGCGTGCAGGAAGATACCATGCGTTTTTCAACTACCATGGAGG
This sequence comes from Aestuariivirga sp., assembly GCA_965279345.1. Classification (GTDB taxonomy): domain Bacteria; phylum Pseudomonadota; class Alphaproteobacteria; order Rhizobiales; family Aestuariivirgaceae; genus Aestuariivirga. The sequence goes on along the minus strand of CBDIHN010000004.1, from coordinate 1,328,099 downwards.
GGCTGGGGGTCAACCTCATTGACTCGGTGATGACGCTCATTGCCTTTCTTCCGATTCTCATGGCGCTGTCGGTCAATGTCACCGAGCTTCCGCTGATCGGCCACATTCCCAATGCCCTGGTGGTTATTGCCATTGTCTGGTCGCTCTTTGGCACGGGCTTTCTGGCGCTCATCGGCATCAGGCTGCCGGGCCTGGAGTTTCGCAACCAGCGCGTCGAGGCGGCCTATCGCAAGGAACTGGTCTACGCCGAGGATGATGAGGCACGGGCCCAGCCACAGACCGTTTCCGAGCTCTTTGCCGCGGTGCGCGCGAATTATTTCCGGCTCTATTTCAACTATATGTATTTCAATCTTGCGCGGATTTTCTACCTGCAGACCGACAACATATTTCCCTATATCGTTCTGGCGCCCACGATCGTGGCGGGAAAGATTACCTTGGGGGCGATGAACCAAATCCTCAATGCCTTTGCCCAAGTGCGCTCGTCTTTTCAATATCTCGTCAATTCTTGGACGGTCATTGTTGAACTCCTGTCGATCTATAAGCGCCTGCGGGCCTTTGAAGCGACGCTGCGGGGCGAGGCATTGCCGGGGATTGAAGCGACGCAGGACGATGCGGGGGTAAAGGCGGGGGCGTGAGTTTTAAAATTCATCCGGCCAAAAAGTATTTGTTTTTTGCCGATTCCGCACTCAGCACTCCCGCTTTTACATCGGCTTCGACCAGCGCCTTTGAACGTTTTCGTGGGTCGCCGAAGCCCTCACTGCCGGGAAGTTCGACGACGAGGCTGTCGCCGGCGGGGATGACATGGATGACGTTGCCGGGAGTGTTTTTTGTTTAGGCACTTTGGAAGCTGTTTGCCGAACGGCGCCTTCGCGGTTAACAATTCGACAACGGCGGAGGTCAATGCGCAGAGCATCGCTTTTTTGACCCGTAAGGAAGGATACCAGTTTGAAGCCCCTACCATTGGTAATGTTTTGGCTGCTCGGCATAATCTGGGGCAGCAACTTCATTTATATGAAAATGGCATCCCAGTTTATCTCTCCACTCCAAATCGTTCTGCTCAGGGTCTTGTTTGGTTTGGTGCCCATAGCCCTTTATGCCTATTATAAGGGTGAATTGAAGTGGGCTCATCGCAAACACATTGGCCACTTTCTTGTCATGGCTGTCATAGGGACAATCGCGTACTACTATGGATTCGCCAAAGGTTCATCCCTCTTGCTTTCAGGTGTTTCTGGCGCATTGAGCGGGCTGACACCCATTCTGTCGTTTCTTCTTGCTTTGATGTTTCTGAATGAGGAAAGGGCCTCAATACGCAAAGCATCCGGAATTGTAATCGGTTTTCTCGGCGTTGCCCTGATCGCCCGGCCGCTCAGCGGTGACATCGCCACCACCAACATCGAAGGCGTTCTGTACAACATTGTCGGGTCTTTAAGTGTTGGTGCATCTTTTATTTATGCGAAGAAGTATGTCATCCCACTCAAGATACCCGTCTCAGCCCTGATCACCTACCAGTTGGGACTGAGTTTCGTTGTTCTGGGTCTGATTATAGATCTGCAAGGAATTAATGATATCTGGGGCGACCCTTATATGGCCGCCTGCCTGTTTCTGGGGCTGGGCGTAGTGGGCACAGGACTAGCCTATATCATTTATTATTACATCATCGACAAACTAGGCGCCGTTTCCGCATCTTCTGTTGCCTATATTCCTCCCGCCGTCGCTATCGTCATCGGAGTCTTTCTTGTCGGGGAGAAAATCGACCCTTTGGAATACCTCGGGGCAGCGCTCATCCTGGTGGGCGTGGTTCTGGTAAACAAGAAACAGGCAGGCAACAAGACAAGTACTTCCGGCGATTAGAGCGCGCTGCCTGACCAGCTTCTGGCAATGACGAATCGGAGGGGGATTCCGGGGGAAGGGGGATTGTCATTCAATCTCTTGAACGGGAGGGAGCTATAGCCGATGCGTCACTCGCTAAAAAGATAGTCCTTTTTTGCCGATTCTGGGCTTACGATTCCAGCTTTTACATCGGCCTCGACCAAGGCGCGGGTCCGCAATTGGGGATCGCCGAAACCGCCGCCGCCGGGGAGTTCGACGACGAGGCTATCACCGGTGGGGATCACATGGATGCCCTTGTCGGGGATCGGTTTGCCTGAGCCCAGCCGCGCCACGCCTTTTACGCCGGAGCCGCCGCCCTGCCGTCCCTTCGCCGGGTTTTTGATGCGGTCGAAGGTTGCGGCGGAAATTGTGAACGGAGCTTTCTCGCGGTTGGCGATTTCGATTGTCTGGGAAAGGCCGCCGCGCCATTCGCCTGGGCCGGCGCTGTCCATCAGATATTCCTTGCGCTTGAAATAGAGCGGGCACTGGTTTTCGGTGACTTCGATCGGGATGGCGCCGATGCCGGAGGGGAAGGCGGTGGTGGCGAGGCCATCCTTGCCGGGCCTGCCGCCGATGCCGCCGAGCGCGATGCTGATCACGCCGAATTCCTTGGCCTTCGCCGTTTCGTGGGCGGGCACGCGGCCATGGGCGCTGTTCAATCCGAGGATCCAGATGGAGCCGGCGCTTTCGGCCTGCACCTTTCCGGGCAGCGCCTGCGCGAGGCAGCCGAACACGGCGTCGGCCAGCATCTGGCCGGTGACATGGCGCGCGGTGACGGGCGAGGGCCTGATGGGATCAACGCAGGTGCCGGCTTCGGTGATGAGATCGAAGCAGGAGAGCGAGCCGATGTTGTTGGGCACATGAGGGGCGATCACCGCCTTGAGGCCGAAGACGGAATAGGCGTGGGTATAGGTGCGGGGTGAATTGATGCCGAAGATGGAGGCGGCTGATGAGCCGGTGAAATCAATGGTGATCTTGCCGTTCTTAATGGTGAGTTTTGATTTGATGGTGATCGGGCCTTCATAGCCATCGAGCGGCATTTCGTAAGACCATTCGCCTTCGGGCATGGCCTTGATGGCTTCACGTGCACCTTTTTCCGAGGTGGTGAGAATGTGTTTGGCGAGAGGTTCGAGGCTGGTGAGCTTGAACTCGGTCATCATCTCGATGAGGCGGCGTGCGCCGGTGTCATTGGCGCTGACCAGCGAGAGCAGGTCGCCGCGCACCTCAACGGGATTGCGCGAATTGGCGAGGATCACCGCGAGCAGTTCCTCGTTGATCTTGCCCTCTTTCCGCATTTTCAAATGGGGAATGAGGGTTCCTTCCTCGAAAGAAGAATTGGCCTTGGCCGACATGCCGACGCCGCCCACGTCAATGACGTGGCAGGTACTGGCGAAAAATGCCACCAACTTTTTGCCGAGGAATACGGGCGTCATCATCACGTAATCAAACAGGTGCCCGGTGCCGAGCCACGGGTCGTTGGTGACATAAACATCGCCGGGCTTCATGGTGGATTGCGGGTAGTGCTTGAAGAAGTGGCCCACGGCGGTGGCCATGGTGTTTACGTGGCCGGGAGTTCCGGTCATGGCCTGGGCGATCATGTGGCCTTCGGCGTTATAGACCCCGGCCGAGAGGTCGCCCGCCTCGCGGGTGATGGTGCCGAAGGCCGAGCGCAGCAGCGATTGGGCCTGTTCTTCGACAACGGCGATCAGGCGGTTCCACATGACCTGGGTGCGGATGGCATCGAGGGCGGATTTGCTCATTTCGATTGCTCCAGAATGATGTAGCCTAGGCTGTTGATCTTCGCCCTGAAATTAGCGCCGACAATGGTTGAGGTTTCATCCTCGGCGATAATCGCGGGGCCTTTTAAGGATGCGCCGGGCTTCATGTCGAAGCGCCAATAGACGGGCACCATGACTTGCCTGCCCAGGGCGGGATCATAGATCAGCCGCTTGCTTCTTGGCTTCGGTGTGGATTTGGCGGAGGTTTTCGCGGCCCGTTTTGGTTTCTTCGCAATTGATGAAACGGTGACGGACCAGGTGATGGCTTCCGCCTCCTGATTGGGAATGCGAAGGCCGTAAACCTGTTCGTACTGGGCCTCGAATGCGGCCTTGAGTTTCTTGCCGTCGGCATCACTTAGTGTCTTCACTGGAACCGTGACGCGGATTTCGTGGCCCTGGCCGACGTAGCGGCAATCGGCGATGATCTGCACGGTTGCCTTGGTTTTGCCGAGGGCGGGTTCGACCACGGCGCGGGCATCTTTTGTCATGTGTTGCAGCAGGGCGTTCACGGACTTCGCATTGAAGGCGTCAAGCGAGACTGCAGCGCTGCGCGTCACTTCGTAGGCAATGGGCGCGCGCAGGAAACCGATGGCCGAGCCAACGCCTGCACCCATCGGCACGATGATAGTTTTCACGCCGACCTTTTCGGCAAGCCGGCAGGCATGCAACGGCGCGCCGCCGCCAAAGGCAATCATGGTGCAGGCGGCGATATCGCGGCCGCGCTCTATGGCGTGGACGCGCGCCGCATTGGCCATGTTTTCCTCGACGATTTCAGTGACGCCTGCTGCCGGCCAGAAATCCCTGAGGCCCAGCGGATTGCCAATGGCTTTCTGCAATGCCGTCTTGGCGCTGGCTTCATCAAGCTTGATCTTGCCGCCGGCAAAATAGGCGGGATCGATTTTTCCCAGTGCCAGGTTGGCATCGGTGACGGCGGGTTCGGTGCCGCCGCGGCCATAGCACACGGGGCCGGGCGTTGATCCGGCGCTATCAGGGCCCACGGTGATGCGGTTCAATTTGTCGACGCGGGCGATGGAACCGCCGCCAGCACCGATTTCCACCATTTCGATGACTGGAATGCGCACCGGAATTCCGGAGCCCTTCATGTCGCGGTAGGCGCGGGCGATTTCAAACTTGCGGGCGCGCTCGGGTTCGCCATTGGTGAGCAGGCAAATCTTGGCCGTGGTGCCGCCCATGTCAAAGGAGACGACTTCGGGCAGGGCGCATTCCGCCGCGATTTCCGAGGCGAGAATGGCGCCGCCTGCCGGGCCTGATTCAACCAGGCGGATAGGAAAGCGCGCTGCTGTTTCCAGGGTAGTGAGGCCGCCGCCGGACATCATGAGGAACAGCGGGCAATCCATTTTCATGTGGCGCAACTGGTCACGCAGGCGGTGCAGATAACCCGCCATGAGAGGCCGCACATAGGCGTTGGCAACTACTGTCGAGAAACGCTCGAATTCACGGATTTCCGGGGCCACTTCGCTGGAAATGCAGATGGTCACATCCTTGGGCAAGGCGGCGGAGAGGATTTCGCGCACCCGGCGCTCGTGGCCATCATGGGCATAGGCATGGAGGAAGCCGATGGCCACGGCCTTTACATTCTCTTCGCGCAATTGCTGCGCCAGGCCTTGCAAGGCGGATTCATTGAGCGGCACCAGCACATCACCATCGGCGGACAAGCGTTCTTCAACAGTAAAACGCAGGGTCCGCGGCACGAGGGGCACGGAGCGGTCGATCATCAGGTCGTAATGGTCGAAGCGTTTTTCATAACCCTGCTCAAGAATATCGCGGAAGCCCTTGGTGGTGATGAATGCTGTTTTTGCGCCCTTCCGTTCGATCAGCGCGTTGGTGGCGAGGGTGGTGCCGTGAATGAACACGCCGATATCGCCGGGTTTTATTCCCGACTGTTCCAGGACAAGGCCGATGCCTTCGATGACGCCCAGTTCCGGGGCCTGGGTGGTGGTCAGAACCTTGCCGCTCCAGCGCTGGCGTCCTGCTTCAAGGACGATATCAGTGAAAGTGCCGCCGATATCGGCGGCGAGTTTGATGGCTTTGGTCATGGCCGAGATACCTACTATTGCGCGCGGGTAAATCCTAGGGTCTTCAAACATGGCTGGGTTGACAGGGCAAGAACAGCGGCCGCAAAGTTCCCTGCTGTGCTTTTATCGGATTCACATCTTGCCACGGGCTACCGCCACTTTGTCGCGGTGGCAACGCTTGGTTCGGTGCGGGCCGCGTCGCGCCAGCTCAATGTGGCGGCCTCAGCCATCAGCCGGCAAGTCGGGCTGCTTGAGGCGCAATTGGGAATTGCCCTGTTTGAGCGGCATACGCGCAGCCTTGCCCTGACGGAAGCGGGAGTTGAGCTGCTGAGGGGCCTGCAAGCCGCCAACCAAACCCATGAAGGCACCATTGATTTGCTGGCCCGTTTGAAGGGCATTACGCGCGGGCATGTCAATATCGCGGTGGTTGAAAGCCTTTCGATCACCTTTCTGCCGGATTTGCTGATCGCCTTCTCGCGGAAATTCCCCGGGGTCCAGGCGTCCATCACGGTTGCCGGTTCTGACACAGTGACGGAACTGGTGCGCGAGCGTGAGGCCGATGTGGGCGTGGCCTTCAATCCGTCGGCGCTTGACGGTTTGACGGTCGAGTTCGAGCGCGTCATTGCCTTGGGGGCGACGATGGCGCCGACCCATCCGCTTGCCAAGTCAAAATCCCTGACCTTGGCGCAGTGCCTGGAATATCCGGTTGCCTGGCCCGCCCGCGAACTCAGTATTCGCCTCATCCTCGACCGGGCGCTGGGGGCGCGGACGGTGCGGCAGGACCGGCTGTTTGAATGCAATTCCTTGCGGGTGATGGCGGCCCTGGCGCGGGATGGCGGCTGCATCGCCTTTCAAACCCTCTTCGGCATTGAACGGGATGTTGCCGAGAAGAGCCTGGTCTTCATCCCGCTTTCGGATCGCAAGCTGGCACCGAGCCGGGTTACCCTTGTGCATCGCCCGGGGCTTGACCGGAAAACCGCGGCAGGGGCGTTTCTTGATCTGGCAAAGCAGCGCCTTCCACGGATTTTTGATGTGCGAAAATAGAGATCATTGAAGTGCTTTTTTTATTCCTTTTAGAACAAGAAGAATCTGTTAAAAAATCCAAATCCGCCACAAAGAGCGGCTTTTAATGAGTTTTCAAGGGGAAATGCATGGGCCGTCTTACGACGCACATCCTCGATACGAGTTCAGGCAAGCCTGCCGCCGGGCTGAAGATAGAATTGTGGCGGCTTGCCGCAAAGCCGGAGCTTATCAAGACGGTCAGCACCAACCGGGATGGCCGGGTTGATGGCGCCCTTCTCGAAGGCGATGATTTCAAGACTGGCACCTATGAACTTCGTTTTTATGCGGGAGCCTATCTCCTCGCGAGCGGCGTGAAACTTGAAGAGCCCGCCTTCCTTGACGTGATTCCCATCCGCTTCGGCATTGCCAATTCCGCGCAGCATTATCATGTGCCGCTGCTGCTTTCGCCCTATGGCTATTCGACTTACCGGGGAAGCTAAAGGCATGATGGTGCGGCAAACAATTCGCTTCTTGCGCCGGGGACAGGTGGTGGAACTTTCGTCCATGTCACCCACGCGCACGCTGCTGGATTATCTGCGCCTGGAGGAAAAATCCAAGGGCACCAAGGAAGGTTGCAACGAAGGTGACTGCGGCGCTTGCACCGTGGCGCTGGGTTCGCTTGAAAATGACCGCTTGGTCTACGAGCCGGTCAATGCCTGCATTCTTTTGCTCGGCCAGATTGATGGCAAGGAGTTGGTCACCGTTGACGATCTGGCGATTAGCGGAAAACTGCATCCCGTGCAGAAAGCCTTTGTCGACAATCACGCCTCGCAATGCGGCTTTTGCACGCCGGGTTTCGTGATGTCGCTGTTCACGCTTTATCACGCGGGCAAGAAGCCGACGCGGCAGGAAATCGTTGATCATATCGCGGGCAATCTCTGCCGCTGCACTGGCTACCGCCCGATTGTGGATGCGGCGGTGAAATCCTGCACGGGCAAGCCCGCCGATGCCTGGGTGGCAGCGGCCAAGGCAACTGCGGTTCAATTGGCAGCGCTTAATGACGCTGCGGATATTTTTGTGGGCGATACCAGTACTTTCTTTGCAGCACCTTACCATGAGGAGGCACTCACCAGGCTTTATGCAGATCATCCCGACGCCACGATTGTTGCGGGCGCAACCGACGTGGGACTATGGGTCACCAAGCAGCTTCGAACCCTGCCGAAAATCATTCACATCGGCCGGACCAAGGGGCTGGATAAAATAATGGACGAAGGCCCGCATGTTTCCCTTGGGGCAACGGCCACCTATTCCAGCGCTGAAGCGTTTCTCGCCGCGATTGATCCTGATATTGGCGAAGTGATCCGCCGGATCGGGGCCAAGCAGGTGCGGGCGTCAGGCACGGTTGGCGGCAATATCGCCAATGGCTCGCCCATTGGTGACTCACCACCTATGCTGATCGCCCTGGGGGCAACGCTTCATCTCCGCCAGGGCAGAAACAAACGGTTTTTGCCGTTGGAAGATTTTTTTGTTGCCTATGGCAAGCAGGACCGTGGCGCGGGTGAACTGGTCTGGCGCATTGATGTTCCCAAGCTCAAAGCCAATGAAGCGTTCCGCGCCTTCAAACTGACCAAGCGTTTTGACCAGGATATTTCGGCCGTCATGGGTGCCTTCAAGTTCACGCTTGATGGCCGTGCAATCCTGTCGGCCCGTATCGCCTTTGGCGGCATGGCGGCAACGCCGAAGCGGGCGTTGAAAACCGAAGTGGCACTGCGCGGCGTTTCGCTTGATGCTCCGCAGACGTGGGAGCGGGCAATTTTGGCGATGGCGGAAGACTATCAACCCATTGGTGACATGCGGGCCTCAGCGGAATACCGGCTGGTTGCGGCCCGCGCTCTGCTTCGCAAGGCGCTGATGGAGATTGCGGGGCAATCCGGGGCAACACGCGTTGCCGGGCTGCGCGGGGAGGCCGCCTGAGATGAATGTGCGGGCCCGCATCTTTGAGACAGAAACGGTTGGTTTGGCGCTGGCCCATGACAGCGCCGCGCTGCATGTTCAAGGCTCCGCCGTTTACATCGATGACATGCGCGAACCCGAGGGCACACTGCATGTGGAGCCGGGTTATGCGCCCAATGATGCGCGCGGGAAAATTACCAGTCTTGATCTAGATGCGGTCCGGGCCTTTCCCGGTGTTGTGGCGGTGCTCACGGCGAAGGATATTCCCGGTGTCAATGATTGCAGCCCAGGCCCTGGCGATGATCCGATCTTCGCCGAAGGTATGATCGAATTTCATGGCCAGGTGATCTTTGCCGTAGTTGCTGAAACACGCGAGATCGCCCGGCACGCGGTGCGGCTGGCGAAGATTGATGTGGTTGTGATGCCGCCTGCGGTTACGGTAGAAGACGCGCTGGCTATGGGCACCCGAGATGTGGTGCCGGAATATGCTTTCATCCATGGCGATGTGGGCAAAGCGCTCAAGGCGGCGCCCCATGTGATTTCCGAAAGCTTCCATGTGGGCGGGCAGGAGCATTTCTATATCGAAGGGCAGGTGGCCCTGGCTATGCCGGAAGAAAAAGGCGGCATGACCGTTTATTCCTCCACTCAGCATCCAACTGAAGTTCAGCATTGCGTCGCCAAGATGCTCAAGGTTCCCGATGCCATGGTGACCTGCGAATGCCGGCGCATGGGCGGAGGCTTTGGCGGCAAGGAGAGCCAGGCGGCGCAGTGGGCGGCGCTGGCAGCACTCGCGGCCCATGTGACGGGCCGTCCAGCCAAGTGCCGTCTGGACCGGGACCAGGACATGATCATGACGGGCAAGCGCCATGACCTGCGCATCGATTACAAAATTGGCTATGACGACACGGCGCGGCTCATTGCCGTTGATGTGGATTTTCTGGCGCGCTGCGGCTACTCGACGGACCTCTCACCGAGTGTGTGTGACCGCACCATGTTCCACGCGGACAATGCCTATTTCTATCCGGCCTACCACATCAAGTCGCGGCGGCTGCGCACCAATACGGTTTCCAATACGGCGTTCCGTGGTTTTGGCGGGCCGCAAGGCATGATGTTTGCCGAACGGGTGATGGACGCGATTGCCATTGAAACGGGCCTTGACCCGCTCGATGTGCGCAAGCGCAATCTTTATGGGCGCGGGCGGGACGTAACTCCTTACAGGCAGATGATTGAAGACAATATCGCGCTGGAGGTTATCGAGGCGCTGGAAAAATCCAGCAGCTATCGGGCACGGCGGAAGAAGATCGCGGCTTTCAACAAGAAGAATGCGGTTCTGAAAAAAGGCATTGCGCTCACGCCGGTCAAGTTTGGCATTTCGTTCACGCTCACCCATCTCAATCAGGCAGGCGCCCTGGTGCATGTTTATACAGATGGTTCGGTGCATCTCAACCACGGCGGCACGGAAATGGGGCAGGGGCTCTATATCAAGATCGCGCAAGTCGTGGCGGAAGTGTTCGGCATTTCGACTGACCGGGTGCGGATCACGGCCACGACCACGGGCAAGGTTCCCAACACCTCGGCGACGGCAGCGTCGTCGGGGGCGGACCTGAATGGCATGGCAGCAAAGATCGCAGCGACCGCTATCAAAACCCGCATGATCGATTTCGCGGCGAAGGAATGGAAGGTCGCCAAGTCGCGCATCAAGTTTGAGAAGGGCCAGGTGCTGGTCGGCAACCAGCGCATTTCCTTCGGCGAACTGGCCAAGAAGCTGCATGGCGGGCGGGTGTCGCTGTCTTCCACCGGTTTCTATTCGACGCCGAAGATTACCTGGGACCGGCCCAATGGCCGTGGCAATCCGTTTTTTTATTTCGCCTATGGCGCATCCTGCTCGGAAGTTACCATTGATACGATGACCGGGGAAATGCGGGTGGACCGGGTGGATATTCTTCATGATGTCGGGCGCTCGCTCAATCCGACCATTGACATGGGCCAGATTGAAGGCGGTTTTGTGCAGGGCATGGGCTGGCTTACGACGGAAGAATTGGTATTCGATGACAAGGGGCGTTTGCGCACCCATGCGCCGTCCACTTACAAAATCCCTTGCGCTTCCGATGTGCCCGCCGATTTCCGGGTGAAGCTTTACGAGAGTGGCGGCAATCCCGCGGATTCGATTTACCGTTCCAAGGCGGTGGGAGAGCCGCCGCTGATGCTGCCGATTTCCGTGTGGTGCGCCATAGCCGATGCGGTTGGCAGCCTGAAGCGGGGTGTCATTCCCCAACTGGCCGCGCCGGCAACGCCCGAAGCCATTTTGCGGGCGGTGAGGGGGATGCAGACATGAAGGTCTGGGCTCATATCGCCAAAACACTTGAAGCGCATGGCATCTGCGCCATGATTTCGGTTGTGAAGGTCGAGGGGTCCACGCCGAGGGAAGCAGGCGCCCGCATTGTCGTAACACCGCTGGGATTTCACGGAACGATTGGCGGCGGCACATTGGAGTGGCAGGCCATAGCCAAAGCACAGGCCCTGCTCGGCAAGCCGACGCAGTACAAGTTGAGCGTCCATTCGCTTGGGCCGGACCTTGGCCAATGCTGCGGCGGGCGGGTGCAACTGGTCACCGAAGTGTTCGCACGCAGCGATCTGGCCGCAGCCAGGGATTTCGCGGCGCGGGAAGAGGCCGGCGTGTTTGCGGTCACGGGGCGCATTCTGGCACCGGACTTCAGCGAGCAATTTGGCGACAGCAACCGCAAGCTCTATCTCTTCGGCGCGGGGCATGTGGGGCGGGCTCTTATCTTGGCGCTTGCGCCATTGCCATTTGATGTCATCTGGATTGATCCCCGTGAGGGGGCGTTTCCTGCGGCTGTGCCGTCCAATGTGGTTACCATTCAAAGTGAAAATCCCTCTGGCGAAATTGCGGATGCGCCGCTCGATAGTTTTGCTCTGGTGATGACCCACAGCCATGGCCTCGACCTTGAAATCATTGACGCGGTTCTGCGCAGCCCTAGGTTTGCCTATGCGGGCCTGATTGGCAGTGCTACCAAGCGGGCGCGGTTCAGCAAGCGGCTGCGCGAGGCTGGCATAGCTGATGAGAATATCAGTGCAATGGTCTGCCCGATTGGCATTCCCAGCATAAAATCCAAGCACCCCGCGGCGATTGCGGCGGCAACGGCGGTTCAGCTTCTCGAACGCGACGAAGATTTGAGATGCGCTGAATCGCCACTCGCGGAGCCCTTGCAATTGGATAAAGTCGGCGCGGGGAGGCAGGCGTCATGACAGCATCGCAATACCTGCTTGAGGCCATCGATATCGTCAAAGTGTTCGGCACGTTGCGGGCCAATGACGGGGTCACCCTGCAGGTAACGCCCGGCCAGATTCACGCCCTTCTGGGGGAAAACGGGGCCGGCAAGTCCACCCTCGTCAAAATGATTTACGGCTCTTTGCAGCCCACTTCCGGCACGATCAAGTGGAAAGGCCAGGATGTGGTCATTCCCAATCCCAATGCGGCGCGCAAGCTTGGCATCGGCATGGTGTTCCAGCACTTCTCGCTGTTTGAGGCCCTGACGGTCGTTGAGAACATTTCCCTGGCCATGCCGGGAAAATTCGATCTCGAGGCGCTTTCCAAGAAAGTGGATTTCTACTCCGATGAATATGGCCTGCCGCTGAACCCCAAGGCAACGGTTGCGGACCTGTCGGTGGGCGAGCGCCAGCGCATCGAAATCCTGCGCTGCCTGATGCAGGAACCCAAGCTGCTGATCCTTGACGAGCCCACGGCGGTGTTGACGCCGCAGGAGGCGGACCTGCTTTTCCTGACCTTGCGGCTTCTGGCGAGCGAGGGCTGTTCGGTGCTTTATATTTCGCATCGGCTGGAAGAGGTGAAACGCCTCTGCCATTGGGCCACGATCCTGCGCCACGGCAAGGTTGTTGCCTCCTGCGATCCGCGCGAGGAAACGGCAGCGAGCCTCGCCAGGCTCATGGTGGGCGGCGATATTCACACGGTGCGCGCCGCCAAGGCGCCGCGGGATGGCGCGGTGCGCTTCTCGCTGAAGAATGCCAGCCTCGAGGCTGACGGGCCTTTTGCAGTTGAACTGAAGAACATCAATCTTGATGTGCGTGGCGGCGAAGTCATTGCCATTGCCGGGGTTGCGGGCAATGGCCAATCGGAACTCTTCGATGCGATATCTGGGGAACGGCCCCTGTCCAATGGCAATGCGGTTTCAATCGACGGCGCCCCGTGCGGCGCCATCGGGGTGACTGCACGCCGCAGGATGGGGGCCGCTTTTGTGCCTGAGGAGCGCCTCGGCCATGGCGCGGTGCCGGTCTTTCCATTGTCGGAAAATCTTGTGCTGACCCGGCATTCGGATGATGCGTCATTGGCGGAAAATGGACTCCTCGATCGCGGCAAGGCGAATTCCATCTCGGACCGGGTGATCAAAACCTATGATGTGCGCATGGGCAAGCATGACCCGGAAGCCCGTTCGCTGTCGGGCGGAAACCTGCAGAAATTTGTGGTGGGGCGTGAGCTGGACCGCCAGCCGAAGGTGCTGGTTGTCAATCAGCCGACCTGGGGCGTTGATGCGGGCGCTGCGGCCACCATCCGCCAGGCGCTGATCGATCTGGCGCGCTCAGGCTCGGCGGTTGTGGTGATCAGCCAGGACCTGGACGAAATTTTCGAGCTGGCGGACCGCATCGCGGTAATATCCCGCGGGCAGCTTTCCGAAGCGCATCCGGCCCATGAAATGACGGCGGAAAAAATCGGCCTGATGATGGCCGGTTCGCACGAGAAGGAGACGCGCCATGCGGCTCATTCTTGAGAAGCGGGCTGACCGCTCCGCATTCTTTGCCGTTGCCTCGCCGTTTCTGGCGCTGCTGCTGACGCTGATTGCCGGCGGGCTGATCTTCGCCTTGCGCGGCATCAATCCGCTGGAAGGGCTTTACGTTTATTTCGTCGAACCGCTCACGCAGCTTTGGTCGGTTGAGCAGCTCATTATCAAGGCCGCACCGCTGGTGCTTATCGGCGTCGGGCTTGCGGTTTGTTATATGGCCAATGTCTGGAATATCGGGGCGGAGGGGCAACTGACCATGGGCGCCATTGCTGGCAGTATCGCGCCGGTGATGTTTCCGGACTGGCAGGATCCTTCAATTCTTGTTGTCATGCTCATCATGGGAACTGTCGGCGGCGCGCTTTATGGAGCCATTCCGGGCCTGCTCAAGACGCGATTCAACGCCAATGAAATCCTGACATCGCTGATGCTGGTTTATGTGGCGGGGCTGTTTCTGGACTGGCTGGTGCGCGGTCCGTGGCGCGATCCGCAGGGATATAATTTTCCGGTCACGAAAACCTTCGCGGGCTGGCAATTGCTTCCAACCTTTGGCGGCACCATCCATCTTGGGGCGCTATTCGCGCTGCTTGCCTGTGCCGCCCTGGCCTTTGTCATGGCCAAGACGCTCATTGGATTTGAGATCAAGGTTACGGGCAATGCGCCACGGGCCGGGCGGTTTGCCGGCTTTTCGCGGAACAGGATGGTGATGCTCTGCTTCCTGCTGTCGGGCGGGCTAGCGGGCCTTGCGGGCATTTGTGAAGTGGCCAGCGTGGTTGGCAAGCTGCAGCCGCAGATTTCGCCCGGCTATGGTTTTGCGGCCATCATCGTGGCTTTCCTTGGCCGCCTCAATCCGCTTGGGGTTTTGTTTGCCGGATTGCTGCTGGCGTTGAGTTACATCGGCGGCGAGGCGGCGCAGGTGACGCTGGGAATTTCCGACAAGATCGCCAAGGTATTCCAGGGCATCCTGCTGTTCTTCATCCTGTCTTGCGACACGCTCATTCTCTACCGGATCAAATTCGAGATGGGCCGCGTCGGTGCGCTCAAGGCGGCGGAGTAGGGCGATGGACCAAAGCCTTGCAGTTTTGCTGACCATCATTACCGCCGCAACGCCGCTGCTGATTGCCGCCATGGGCGAACTGGTTGTCGAGCGTTCAGGTGTTTTGAATCTGGGTGTTGAAGGCATGATGGTGATGGGGGCCGTGGCGGGGTTTGCGGTGGCCTTTCTTACGGGATCAACCCTGCTGGGGGTGTTTGCCGCCATCTTCGCAGGGGTTGCCATGTCGGCGCTGTTTGGATTTCTCACGCTGACGCTGGTGGCCAACCAAGTGGCGGCGGGGCTGGCGCTTACCCTGCTGGGACTTGGGCTTTCCGGCCTGATCGGCGAGGCTTTTGTGGGCCAGCCCGGCGTCAAGATGCCGACGCTTTTCGGCATCGATGCGCTGGTGCCGTTTTCCTTCCTCCTTACGGCAGGAGTGGCCTATGTGCTGTTCAAAACCAAGACCGGGCTGGTCATAAGGGCGGTGGGCAACAGCCATAATTCGGCGCACGCGCTGGGCTACCGGGTCATTGCGCTGCGCTATCTCAGCGTGATGTTCGGCGGAGCCTGCGCGGGCCTTGCCGGAGGTTACCTGTCGCTTGCTTATACGCCGCAGTGGATTGAGAACATGACGGCGGGGCGGGGCTGGATTGCACTTGCCCTTGTGGTCTTTGCATCCTGGCGGCCCCTGCGCACGCTGGTGGGGGCCTATCTCTTCGGTGCTGTCTCCATTCTGGGCTTTGTGGTCCAGTCCATGGGGCTTGGCATCCCGCCGCAATTCCTCTCGGCGCTGCCCTATATTGTGACAATAGTCGCGCTGGTGATCATTTCCGGAAACAAGCGGCTGACGCAGGCCAATACACCGGCTTGCCTTGCCCAATCTTTTGTGCCTGATAGATAGTAAGCAACCGGCCCTGCCTGCGCGGCGGACGGGGTCACGTCGAACAAAGCCGCAGAACGAACAGAATAACAGGGAGACAGAACATGAAGAAATTACTGATGACAGCCGCCATGGCGGCAGTTGCGCTGGGGCTAGGGACAACGGCCTCGCTGGCTGAAAAATACAAGGCCTGCTGGGTTTATGTGGGGCCCGTAGGCGATGGCGGCTACACCTACCAGCACGATGTTGGCCGCAAGGAAGTTGACAAGGAGCTGGGCGACAAGGTTGAGACGGTTTTCGTTGAAAATGTTGCGGAAGCCGATGCCGACCGTTCAATCGAGCGCCTGGCGCGCGACGGCTGCAAGCTGATTTTCACCACCTCCTTCGGCTTCATGGACCCGACCATCAAGGTTGCCGCTAAATTCCCGGACGTGAAGTTCGAGCATGCGACCGGCTACAAGACCGCCCCCAATGTGGCGACCTACAATGCGAAGTTCCACGAGGGCCGCTATGTGATCGGCCAGATTGCCGCCAAGATGTCAAAAACCGGAACGGCGGGCTACATCGTTTCGTTCCCCATTCCGGAAGTTGTTTCCGGCATCAACGCCTTCATGCTGGGGGCGCAAACGGTCAATCCGGATTTCAAGGTGAAGATTGTTTGGGTGAACACCTGGTTTGATCCGGGCAAGGAAGCCGATGCAGCCAAGGTTCTGTTGAGCCAGGGGGCTGATATCATGGTACAGCACACGGACTCAACGGCGCCCCTGCAGATTGCCCAGGAACAGGGCAAATTTGGCTTTGGCCAGAGTTCAGACATGATGGCCTTCGCCCCCAAAGCGCAGCTTACGGCGATTGTTGACAGCTGGGGTCCTTACTATGTGAAGCGCGTCAAGGCGGCCATGGACGGAACGTGGACCTCAACGCAATCCTGGGAAGGCATGGCCGAAGGTGCGGTGACGATGGCGCCTTATGCCAACATGCCTGATGACGTAAAAAAGATGGCTACCGAAACCCAGGCCGCCATTACAGCCGGTACGCTCAACCCGTTCACCGGACCCATCACAAAGCAGGATGGCACGGTTGTCGGCGAAGCCGGCAAGCCGCTTCCCGATGGCGATATTCTGGGCATGAATTGGTATGTGAAAGGCGTTGACGATAAGTTGCCGCAATAAATGAAGTCAGGTGCCGGGTGTCTGTCATGACTCCCGGCATTTCTATGACATCTGACTTCCGGCATCTGGAGCCATGATGGATCCGTTTGTAATCGAATGGCTGAACTTGCTCGCCCGCTGGGGCCACATGATTGCCGGCATCGCATGGATCGGCACGTCTTTCTATTTCGTGGCGCTGGATTTTTCCCTGAAGAAACCGGCGGGCCTGCCGGACGGCGTTTCTGGCGAGGCGTGGGAGGTTCACGGCGGGGGCTTTTACAACGTCCGCAAATACCTGAGCGCACCGCCCAAGCTTCCCGAAGATCTCATCTGGTTCAAGTGGGAAGCGTACCTCACCTGGGTCACGGGCTTTCTGCTTCTCTGCTTACAGTATTACGTTAATGCCGGTTCCTATCTTATTGATCCGGCTGTGTTATCACTTTTGCCGTGGCAGGCGGTTGCCATCTCGCTGGGTAGTCTGGCGGCGGGCTGGATCGTCTATGATTTCCTGTGCCGCCGGCTTGCGGTGTCGCAACCTCAACTCCTGGCTGGCTTGGTTTTCATTCTGATCATGGCAGCCTCCTATGGCTACACCCAAGTCTATTCTGGCCGCGGGGCTTTCATCCACATCGGCATATTCATCGGTACCTTGATGGCGGCCAATGTGTTCGCGGGCATCATTCCCAACCAGCGCAAGATCACTGCGGCGCTGATCCGCGGCGAAACGCCTGATCCCGCCTTTGGTGCCACAGGCAAGCAGCGCTCATTGCACAATACCTATCTGACCCTGCCGGTACTGGTGATGATGGTTTCAAACCATTACGCGATGCTCACCGATCATCCGCAGGCGTGGATTCTTGCCGGGCTCATCATTGTGGGCGGCGTGGCGCTGCGGCACTTTCTGGTGCGCCATGAAGTAGGCGATCCGCTCAACAAGATCGCGTGGACCCTGCCGGTTATTTTTCTGGCGCTTGGCCTTGCCTTCTGGCTGACGGGGGCTGGCCCCCTTGATGAAGACTGGTGGAACCTGCTGCTGCGCTGGGGCCACATGATTGCCGGCATCGCCTGGATCGGCACGAGTTTTTATTTTGTGGCGCTCGATTTTTCCCTGCGCAAGCGCGATGGCTTGCCCGCCGGTGTTTCAGGGGAAGCCTGGGAAGTTCACGGCGGCGGTTTTTACAATGTACAGAAATATCTGGTGGCGCCCGCCAAGCTGCCCGGCGATCTCATCTGGTTCAAATGGGAGGCCTATCTCACCTGGGCCACCGGTTTCCTGCTGCTCATCGTGCAGTATTATCTCAATGCCAGCACCTATCTGATTTCGCAGGATGTGCTGGCGCTCACGCCATGGCAGGCCATCGGCATATCCATTGCGAGCCTCATCGCGGGCTGGGTCATTTATGATCTCCTGTGCCGCTCGCCCCTTGTACGGAAGCCGGAGCTTCTTGCCCTCTGCGTGGCCTTGCTCATCCTCATTGCGGCCTATGGTTTTACTCAGGTGTTTTCCGGTCGTGGCGCACTCATTCACGTTGGTTCTTTCATTGGCACCATCATGGCGGCCAATGTTTTCATGGTGATCATTCCGAACCAGAAGAAATCCACACAGGCTCTGCTGCGCGGCGAAGCCCCCGATCCGAGCTTTGGCATCACAGGCAAACAGCGTTCGCTGCACAACACTTATCTGACGCTGCCGGTTCTCCTGATGATGATCAGTAATCATTATCCGATGATCACCGAGCATATGCATGCCTGGATCGTGGTTGGCCTGATTGTCGTGGGCGGCGCGGCGCTGCGCCATTTCCTGGTGCGCATTGAAGTGGGTGATCCCGTTGCGCAAATCGCCTGGACCATTCCCATCATCGGCGGCGCTTTGGCTGCGGCCCTGTGGTTCACCGAACCGGAAGCAACGCCGGCTTATTCCGGTACCGTAACAGATGAGGAGGCGCTGACAATTGTCAAGACGCGCTGCAGTTCCTGCCATGCGCAAACGCCGAGCGACGCCACGATCAAGACGGCGCCCAAGGGAATTGCCCTGGAAACACTGGACGAGTTGAAGCGCTATGCGCAGCAGATCGAAACGCAGGCGGTGAAGAACAAGGCCATGCCGCTTGGCAATAAGACGGGCATGGTCGCCGAAGAACGAGCCAAACTGGGGAGTTGGATAAACGCACAATGAAAACAATTGAACAGGTGAACGCCTTAAGTTCCACGGAATTTGAAAAAACCTATGGCGATGTGGCCGAGCATTCGCCCTGGGTGGCGCGCAATGCGGCGGGCGACAGGCCCTTTGTGTCGCGGGAATCCATGATCAGGGCCCTTCACGAGGCGGTTCATTCCGCGTCGGAAGCAGCGCAATTGGCCTTGATCCGGGCGCATCCCGATCTGGCTAGCAAGGCAAAACTCACGCATGATTCCAATCGGGAACAGGCGCAGGCGGGGTTGGGCGCACTGACTGCCGAGGAGTTTGCGCGCTTTACTCATCTCAATGAGCTTTACAAGTCCAAGTTTGATTTTCCCTTCATCTTCGCGGTGAAGGGCGCCACCAAGCTGCAAATCCTGGCGAGTTTCGCCGAACGGGTGAACAATTCCAAGGAGGATGAATTCACTATGGCGCTGGATCAGGTGTGCCGCATCTTCCGTTTCCGCATTGAGGACCGCGTCGCTCCATGACAAAACTTATCCGCGGGCAAATCCTGAGTTTCGGCAAGACGCATCATGAGGTGACCCATGAAAGCAAGGGCGGGGTTGTCATTGGCGATGACGGAACGATTTTGTGGAGCGGTCCGCTCACGCTTCTGCCGCGAAATTTCCAGGGCCTCCCGACGGATGACTATGGCGACAATATCGTCATGGCGGGATTTATTGACGCGCATGTTCATTTTCCTCAGCTTCGCATGCTGGCGGCTCCCGGCAAGGATTTGCTGGATTGGTTGACACGCTTCACCTTTCCGGAGGAGGCACGCTATTCCGACTCCGGCTATGCCAAGGCAAATGCCAAGACCTTCTTGCATAACCTTTTTGCAAACGGCACGACGGCGGCCATGGCCTTTTGCTCGGTGCACAAGACCTGCGCCGATGCGCTGTTTGGCGAAGCGCAGTCGCGCGGGATGGCGCTGGTGACCGGGAAAACTATGATGGATCGCAATGCGTTGCCTGCGGTGCATGATGATGCCACAACGGGGGGCAAGGATTCCGAGGCGCTTTACCAGACGTGGCATGGCAAGGGACGTTTGCGCTATGCGATTAGCCCGCGCTTTGCGATTACTTCGACAGAGGCGCAGTTGAAGGTTTCCGGCGAGTTGCTGAAATCCTATCCTGACGCGCTGATGCAGACGCATCTTTCGGAAAGCCCCGGCGAGATTACCTGGATCAAGTCGCTGTTTCCCAATGACCGGGATTATACGGCGGTCTATGAGCGCTTCGGACTGGTGAATGACCACGGTGTATTTGCCCATGGGGTTCATTTGTCGGAGAGCGAATGCCAGCGGCTGCATGAGGCGGGAGCCACCATCGCCCATTGCCCAACATCGAATAATTTTCTGGGTTCCGGATTGATGGCGATGAAGCATCTTGGCAAGAAGGAACGGCCTATTCCCGTGGCGCTGGCGACCGACGTGGGCGGCGGCACGACTTACTCCATGCTGGCAACCCTCGGTGAGGCCTACAAGGTTCAGATGCTGACGGACTACAAGCCGACGGCGCTGGAACTTTTTTGGATGGCCACGCGGGGCAACGCGGAGCGCCTGCGGCTTGACCATGAAATCGGGGCGCTTGAGGCGGGCAAGTTCGCGGATATTGTGGTGCTTGACCAGCGGGCAACGCCGGTTTTGGCGGCACGGCAGGAGCTGTCGCAATCGCTGGAAGACATGCTGTTCGCCCTCATGATATTGGGCGATGACCGGGCCATTCGTGCTACCTATGTGGCGGGAGAAAAAGTTCATGACCGACTATCCGCGTGACCTGAAGGGCTATGGACGGGCCATTCCGGATCCGAAATGGCCGGAAGGCGCCTATGTCGCCGTGCAGTTCGTGCTGAACTACGAAGAGGGCGGCGAGAATAACATTCTGCATGGTGATGCGGCTTCGGAAGCTTTTCTGTCCGAAACCGTTGGTGCGGCTCCATGGCCCGGGCAGCGCAACTGGAACATGGAGTCGGTTTATGAATATGGGGCGCGGGCTGGTTTCTGGCGGCTGTGGCGCATGTTCACGGGCCGCAAGATTCCGCTGACGATTTATGGCGTGGCCACGGCCCTGCAGCGCTCGCCGGAACAGACGCGCGCCATGATCGAGGCGGGCTGGGAAATTGCCAGCCATGGGCTGAAGTGGATCGACTACAAGGATATGCCGGAAGACGAAGAGTGGCGGCATATCCAGGATGCGATCCGCATTCATAAGGAGGTGACCGGCGAGCGCCCGCTGGGCTGGTACACGGGGCGCTGTTCGATGAACACGCAGCGCCTCATCCGCCAGGAGGGCGGCTTTCTCTATTCATCGGATTCCTATGCGGATGAGCTGCCCTATTGGGTGGAGAAACATCTGGTCATTCCCTACACGCTGGACGCCAATGACATGCGCTTTGCCATGCCGCAGGGCTTCAATACGGGCGAGCAGTTTTACCAGTATCTCAAGGACTCGTTCGACTGCCTGTATGAGGAGGGCAAGCGCGGCTCGCCCAAGATGATGTCGGTGGGGCTGCATTGCCGCCTCGCGGGCCGGCCCGGCAGGGCATTGGGACTGGCGAAATTCCTGGATTATGTGCAATCCCATGACAAGGTCTGGCTCGCGCGGCGCGTTGATATTGCCAGGCATTGGCATAAGACCTTCCCGGTTTAGGGGAATCGACAGGTGTTGGCTTGGAAGCTATATCGATGATGTCAGGGCTTTTTCGGGCGCACCTGCACCATTCGACCACGGAGATTTCCTGATGCCAAAATTCAGCGCCAACCTATCCATGCTTTTCCCCGAGCATGATTTCCTGGAGCGTTTTCGGGCAGCCGCCGAGGTGGGCTTTACCGCGGTGGAGTATGTAGGTCCCTATGCGTATCCCAAGGAACAGGTTGCTGAACTTTTGCAGAAGAACAATTTGAAACAAGTTCTGTTCAACCTTCCGGCGGGAAACTGGGAGGCGGGCGAGCGCGGTATCGGCTGCCTGCCGGACAGGGTGGGCGAGTTTCAGGACAGCGTGGGCAAGGCCATTGATTATGCCAAGGCGCTGGGCTGCCCCACGGTGAATTGCCTGGCTGGCATTCTGCCCAGCGATGTGTCGCGGCGTACCGGCTACACCACGCTGGTTTCCAATCTTGCCTTCGCGGCCAAGGCCTTCAAAAAAGAAAACATCCTGCTCATTGCCGAGGCCATCAATTTCTATGACATTCCGGGATTTTTCCTGAACCGCTCGAAAGAGGGCGTTGAAATTATGGATGATGTCGGTTCCGACAATCTCAAATTTCAGTACGATGTTTATCACATGCAGCGCATGGAAGGAGAACTGGGGGCAACGCTGAAAAAACTCATGCCGCGCATCGGTCATATCCAGATTGCCGATAATCCGGGGCGGCATGAACCGGGCACGGGCGAGATCAACTATCCCTATATCTTCAAGCTGATTGACTCATTGGGCTATGGCGGCTGGGTTGGCTGTGAATACAAGCCGAAGGGCACGACAGTTGAAGGCCTGGGCTGGATGAAGTTGATCACATGACGCCGGAAGCCACGCGCGGATTGCTGCGCTCGATGTTTGATGCGGCGGTTGCTGCGGCGATGCCGGATCAATGCGTGCCGCAGAACTTGCCAGCTAGACCTAAGGGCCGGACGATTGTTGTCGGCACGGGCAAGGCTTCGGCTGCCATGGCGCAGGCGCTTGAGACATCATGGAATGGCCCGCTCTCCGGCCTCATCGTCACGCGCTATGGCCACGCCGTTCCCTGCAAGCAGATTGAAATTGTCGAAGCGGCCCATCCGGTTCCCGATGATGCGGGCACCAATGGGGCACGGCGGATGCTGGCCATGATGAAGGGGCTCACCAAGGATGATCTCGTCATTGCGCTGATCTCTGGCGGTGGTTCGGCGCTCCTCAGCCTTCCGGCGGAGGGGATTTCGGTTGAGGAAAAACGCGCCGTCAACCGCGCCCTGCTCAAGAGCGGGGCGCCGATTTCGGAGATGAATTGCGTGCGCAAGCATCTCTCGGCCATCAAGGGAGGGCGGCTTGCAGCGGCGGCGCATCCGGCGCGGGTGGTGAGCCTGGTGATTTCCGATGTGCCGGGCGATGATCTCGCGGCCGTCGGCTCCGGCCCCACGGTGGCTGACCCCACAACCTTTGCGCAGGCCCGCGCCATTATTGCGAAGTATAAAATTGACGCGCCTGCCGCTGTCACCCGCCATCTGGAGCAGGCGGTTGACGAAACACCGAAGCCCGGTGATCCGCGGCTGGCGGGCGTCGAAACAAAACTCATTGCCTCGCCGCAGAAATCGCTTGAGGCGGCGGCGGCCATGGCGCGCAAGGCCGGCATCACGCCGCTCATTCTCGGCGATTCCATTGAAGGGGAGGCGCGCGAGGTTGGCTTTGTGATGGCTGGCATTGCCTTGCAGTCCAGACGTTTTGGGCAACCCTTGCCGGCGCCGTGCGTGCTGATCTCGGGGGGCGAGACGACGGTGACGGTGCGGGGCTCAGGCGCTGGCGGGCGCAATGTGGAATTCCTTCTGGCGCTGGCACTGAAGCTTGACGGGGCTGAAAAGATCACGGCACTTGCGGCTGATACGGATGGGGTTGATGGGGCGCGGGAAGTGGCGGGAGCCTTCATTACACCGGACACGCTTGCTCGGGCCCGGGCCATGGGGATTGATCCCTGGGCTTCGCTCTCCAATAATAACGGGCATGGGTTTTTTGAAAAACTCGGTGACCAGATCATCACCGGGCCGACGCTGACCAACGTCAATGATTTTCGCGCCGTGTACATAGGATAGGATCAGACATGACCAACCGCACCTATTATGCACCCCAGGGCGGATTGCCGCCGCAAACCGCATTGCTCACCGACCGGGCCGTGTTCACGGAATCCTATGCAGTTATCCCCAAGGGCGTGCTGCGCGATATTACGGTGAGCTATTTTCCCTTCTGGGAGAAGACGAGGGGCTGGGTTCTGTCACGGCCCCTGTCGGGATTTGCCGAAACATTTTCGCAATACATCATGGACGTGAAGCCGGAAGGTGGCAGCGACAAGCCGGAACCGGACGCCAAGGCGGAAGGCGTGCTGTTTGTGGTGGAAGGCGAATTGAATCTCGTGCTTGCTGGCAAGGCCCATGTGATGCAGCCCGGCGGCTATGCCTATGTTCCACCGGGGGCGAAGTGGGGCGTGCGTAATAAAAGCGCAAAGCCTGCCAAGTTTCATTGGATCCGCAAGGCTTATGAGGCGGTAGAGGGGCTTGGAATTCCGGAGGCTTTCGTGGTGAATGAAAAGGATATCGTGCCCATTCCGATGCCGGATACCAATAGCGTGTGGGCGACAACGCGGTTTGTCAGCCCGGACGACCTGCGCCACGACATGCATGTGACCATTGTCACGTTTCAGCCGGGTGGGGTCATTCCCTTTGCCGAAACCCATGTGATGGAGCATGGGCTTTATGTGCTGGAGGGCAAGGCGGTTTACCGGCTCAACCAGGAATGGGTGGAAGTGGAAGCGGGCGATTACATGTGGCTTCGCGCCTTCTGCCCGCAGGCCTGTTATGCGGGCGGGCCGGGGCCGTTCCGCTATCTGCTCTACAAGGACGTGAACCGCCACATGAAGCTCGGCGGCAAATGAAAATCGCGCCGCTGACAAAGGCGGGCTTCGCGCCCTTTGGTGAGGTCATTGAAATTGATGGCGCGCAGCATTTTCCAATCAACCAGGGTTTCGCCGAGCGCTTCAATGACTTGGCCACCGTTGACGCTGAGGCCGTCAATATCAGCATCGTCGTCGCCAACCCGCGGCCGCGGCCCATTGCCATCACGCTGATGGAGCGGCACCCGCTGGGCAGCCAGATTTTTTATCCACTGCAGGACAGGCCGTGGCTGGTTCTGGTGTGCGGGGACCCGAAGGACAGCAAGAGCTTCCGCGCTTTTTGGGCCACGGGACGGCAGGGCATCAATTATGCCCGCAACACCTGGCATCATCCGCTTCTGGTGCTTGAGGCGGAAAGCCGCTTTCTGGTGGTGGACCGGAAAGGGCCGGGTGCCAATCTGGAGGAAGTCCAGATCGATGAAATAAGGTTGGACCTGCCGTAAATTTATGGTTCAACTGCACAAAAACAAACATGGGAGAACGTCTTGCTGAAATCAATTGATCCGCTGCTCAATGCCGATGTTCTCTATGCGCTGCGCTCCATGGGGCATGGCGATGAGCTCATCATTTGCGACACGAATTTTCCGGCGGATTCGGTGGCCCACGAAACAGTGCTTGGCCAATTGCTGCGCATTGACGCGAGCGCCGCCCGTGTTGCACGCGCGGTTTTGTCGGTGATGCCGCTCGACAGCTTTGTCGACAAGCCGGCGGGGCGCATGGAAATTGTCGGCAAGCCCACTGAAATTCCCCCCGTTCAGGCGGAAGTGCAAGTGGAGATCGACAAGGCCGAAGGAAAATCCTGGCCGATGGGCTCCATCGAACGCTTTGCATTCTATGAGAAAGCCAAGAAGGCCTATTGCGTGATCCAGACGGGGGAGCGGCGCTTTTACGGCTGTTTCGTGTTCAAGAAAGGCGTCATTCCTCCGGACGCATCATGAGCAAGCCGCGCATAGCCATTCTCGGAATCTTCGTGGCGGACTTGGCCTTCCGGGCCAAGCGCCTGCCGCTGATGGGGGAATCCCTGCTGGGCCAGGGCTTTGCCATGGGGCCGGGCGGCAAGGGCTCGAACCAATCGGTGGCGGCGGCGCGGGCGGGCGGCGAGGTGAGTTTCATCGCCAAGCTGGGCCGCGATTCGTTCGGCGATATTGCACTCAAGACCTGGGCCGCCGACGGCATCGATACATCGCAGGTGATGATTTCG
The DNA here is from genome assembly GCA_965279345.1 of Aestuariivirga sp. GTDB lineage: Bacteria > Pseudomonadota > Alphaproteobacteria > Rhizobiales > Aestuariivirgaceae > Aestuariivirga. The sequence goes on along the minus strand of CBDIHN010000004.1, from coordinate 1,302,562 downwards.
GATTCCGCGCCCACGGGGGCCGCCTTCATTTTCGTGTCGAGCGAGACGGGCGACAACGCCATCATCGTGGAAACGGGGGCGGCGGGCACGCTCACGCCCGATGATGTCACCGCTGCGGAAAAAACCATTTCGGGCGCCAAGGTTTTTGTCACGCAGCTTGAAACAACGGTTGCCGCCAGCCGGCGCGGGCTGGAACTGGCGCGGAAACATGGTGTCACCACCATCTTCAATCCGGCGCCTGCGGCAAAAATCGATACGGCCATCTATGGGCTTTGCGATTATGTCACGCCCAATGAAACCGAGGCAACGCAGATCACAGGGGTTTCGGTCAACACGGTTGACGAAGCGCGAAAGGCGGGCGACGCGCTATTAAAGCTCGGCGCCAGGAACGCGCTCATCACCTTGGGCTCCAACGGCGCGCTGCTGCACAACGCCACGCAGTCGGTGCATGTGCCCGGCTACAAGGTGAAGGTGGTTGAAACCACGGGGGCGGGCGATGCTTTCAACGGGGCCTTTGCGGTGGCCATCGGCGAGGGGCGCGCGGCCGTAGACGCCATGCGCTTTGCCTGCGCCTGTGCGGCGCTCTCGGTGACCAAGGCCGGAACCGCGCCTTCGATGCCGGCGCGGGCCGAGATCGACGCGATGATGGCGAGCTCCTAGGATATGAAAGTGCTGCCTCGCCGCCTGCGCCGCTGGAATGGATGCAGTAGCAGGCCGGCAACCGAAAAGGTGCTGGGCTTCTCGCTATCAGGCAGCCCCATGACCAGCATCGCTTCCGTTGCCGCGGGCCTGTCAACATAGGTTCCAAACAGGCGGTCCCACACCGTGAACATCTGGCCAAAGTTGGAATTGCCCTCGCGTAGGTGAATGGAGTGGTGGGTGCGGTGAACATCCGGTGTCACGACCAGCCAGCGCAACGCCCGGTCCAGGCCGCGCGGCAGCGCCACATCGGCGTGGGTTATGGCACTGTGAACCGCCATGCATGCGCCGTAGATCACGAACACGAGCACCGGAATTCCGAGCACAACGGTGAAAAACAAAAGGAAAACGGCACTCAACAGTACTTCCAGCGGATGGTGCAAGAGGCCGGACACGGCCGTCACATGTTCATCTGCATGATGCACCGCATGCACCCGCCATAGCAACGCAACGTGATGGGACACCACATGCAGCAGGTAGCTGATAAAATCCAGCAGCAGAAAACTTGCGATAAAAACCAGCGTTGCATCCAAGGGCAGCTTGGCAATGCTCACAAATTTCAGATTGAGGAAGAGCGAAACCAGGCTTGTTTGCAGGTAAAACTGGATGAACAGTGAAACGCACAACGCCGCAAGCGCCACGGCGAATATCGCAACGAACCGCCCGCCATTGTCATTCCGGTTCATAATGCGGGGAAACCAGCGCTCCAGCGGCAAGAGCAGCAAAACGGCGAGCAGCGTAATCAGCCAGTAGCTCATCGCCCACAATATTTGCGGCCAGTCAGGCACGCCTCAAAACCCCGTGCCCGTCAGGCGGCGAAATCACGGAGGAAAAACTGTCTCCGACTTCCGGGATGCGGCGCCGTCATAGGTATTGACCCCCAAGTAGGGATGCCACTCGCCATCGAACTGCAGATTGACTCCGCCATTCACGTAGGGAACCTGGAAGCCTGCGCCCACCAGCGCCTGCTGGGAGGCAAAATCAAAACCGAGCCCTGCTTCGCCCTGAACGTCGCGGCTTCCAGCCAGCCCCAGAACGCGGACCGTCGGGATGAAATTGTCATCGCCAAGAATTGGAATGGCCACGTCAAGCTTTCCACCATAAACATCATTGTCTTTGTCGGTCTTCGTGTGGCGCACCGCACCAATGATCTCAGGCTGCATGTCGCCAAAATCAAACTGGATGCCGAGCGAAAACACAGTCTCGCTTTTCCCCGAATACTGCGAGGTCGGCGGGGCAGGAATACCGGCAGCAGCCCATTGGGGGGCAAGCATAATGAAGGAAAATAATGCGAGCAAAGCAATTCTGGTTTTCATGGCAGACATCCCCGCTTAAGCCCGGTGTGGATTTTTTCTTTTGTTGGTGGGATGGTAGTCCGATTCAGGGGTGCGATCAACCGTGCAAGTTTTGCGTGGCGAAAGGGGGGTAAATGGCCAGAATTGTCTATTCCATGATGGTGTCGCTCGACGGCTACATCGCCGGACCGGGCGGAGATATTGGCCTGCCGGTTCCCCAAGAGGCGCTGCACCAGCATTTCAACGACATGATGGAGCAGACCTCAATGGAGCTCTGCGGACGCCGGATGTATGAGGCGATGCGCTTCTGGGACAGCCCGGAGAGGGAGATCAGCGCTTCGAAGGTCGAACGGGATTTTGCCCGCGCCTGGCAAAAGACCCCGAAGATCGTGTTTTCGACGACGCTGCGCGAGGTAGGCCCCAATGCCCGGCTGATGACCGGTGATGCCGAGAATATGGCAAGCGCCCTCAAGCTGGAAAAGGATGGCTATATCAGCGTGGCCGGCGCCGGACTTGCCGCGCATCTCGCACGGGCAAATCTCATCGACGAATACCGGCTCTACATGCACCCGGTCGTGCTGGGCGGCGGCAAGCCGTACTTCCAGTCCGGCCTGTCGCTGGCGCTGAAGCCGCTTGGCACGGAAAGACTTCCGCAGGACGTGACGCTGCTGCGGTATGCGCCTGTTGCTTGAGGGGCGCTGTTGTTATAGGGATTATAAACCTATAATATGGGTGATAGTTCACTTTTTATGTAGACTGCAGCGCTTAACTTTAGCAATTGAGCAATTTCGATCAAAACATTAATTCTCTCCATGATCGTGCCAATTCATTCGCAACAAATTTTTAGGGTACCTGAGCACTCAAACTCACCCCCAGGAATACGGGGCAGGAGGTAGATTTCCGCATCCGGTGGAAGCGCCTGGTCCCGGGTGTCGCGGTAGATTTTGCCGTTGATGGAGACGGCGATGCCGCGTTGCAGGTGGGGCTCGAAGGTGGGTATTGCTCGGCCAGCATCCTGAAAGGCTCTGGATTTGGGCCATTCAAGTCACAGGTAAAAATGTGAATAAATACCACTTGACAATATATTCCTACTCGGTTCATATGTTCCTGTCTTGCTTTTTTGTAATTGATAGGAAACACCATGGACTGGGACTTGGCCGTCAAACGCAACAGCGAAGCGCTCAAGGGGATAATTGCGGCCCTGTTCGCCATGCTGGATGCCACGGTTTCGCGGATTCCACATCCCCTCCACCGGGCCGTGCTGCGCGTCCTTCGTCCCGCCGAATCCGCCGTGCGTCGTCTTATCGTCATTGCGGGAAGGGGCCTTGTGGTGAAGGTTGTGCCTTCACGTCCCATGCCCAAGGGACGCATCATCGGAAAAGGTAGCGGGAATTCGCGCACCTCCTTCAAGCTCTTCGATACGCGGAAAGATTTCCCGGAGCTGCGCCAGCGCCGCATAAAATACGCGAAGCATCCGCCGCGAGTCCTTTTCCTCGGGCCTGATTCCCGATTGGACGACCTGTGGTCAAGACCCCAGCCCGTAGCCGTTCCCCCGCCGCCGTCCGATGGCCTTGTCAATGTCGAACGCATCAGCCGCAGGCTTCAGGCTCTCAAGCTGGCTCTGGATGATCTGCCGCGCCAAGCCCGACGTATGGCCCGCTGGCGGGTGAGGAGGAAGAACTCAAAAACTCCGACATTCAAATCGCCGCTCCGGCCCGGCCGGGCTCCCGGCCACCGGAAGAAGCCCACTCACGAGGTCGATGAAATCCTCGCCAACTGCCCCTGGCTTGCCTGGGAGGCCGAGAAGCTTGACACGAGTTGAAACAACAATCATCCGTCTACAGACTAATTTGATTCAGCTTCCAGGCCCTCATCCGGCCTGTCGGCCACCTTCTCCCATGCAAGAGCACGGGAGAAGGCGCTAAATGGTTATTGCCTTCTCCCGTCCGAAGGCCGGATGAGGGCCTGTTCGCCGGAATGATAAATGGCGGGGCTGTTCAGCCCCCCGGAATGCGCGGCAGGAGGTAGATTTCTGCATCTTTAGGAAGCGCTTGGTCCCAGGTGTCGCGGTAGATTTTTCCGTTGATGGAGACGGCGATGCCGCGTTGCAAGTGAGGCTCGAAGGCGGGGTATTGCTCGGCCAGCGTTTTGAAAAGCTCGCGGATGTTTTTTGCTTCGACTGAAACGGAAAGCGCTCCGCCAACGATTGGCCGGAGCGCTCCCCAGAGGTGGACTTCCGCCACAGGACTAGTGCTTGCGGGCGCTGATCGCCTTGAGCACGCGGGGCGGCGACATCGGGATATGCGTCAAGCGGATACCGACGGCGTTCGACATGGCGTTGGCCACCGCGGCAAGCGGCGGCACGATGGAGGTTTCGCCAACGCCGCGCACGCCATAGGGGTGGTTGGGGTTGGGAATTTCCAGGATCATCGTATCAATGAAGGGCAGGTCCGAGCAGACCGGGATGCGGTAATCGAGGAAGCCCGCGTTCTGCAGACGGCCATCCTTGCCGTAGATATATTCCTCGTTGAGCGCCCAGCCGATGCCCTGGGCGGCGCCGCCCTGGTATTGGCCTTCCACGTAGCTGGGATGAATGGCTTTGCCCGCATCCTGGATGACGGTGTAGCGCTTGACGGTGGAGCGGCCCGTTTCCGGGTCAACCTCGATATCGCAGATGTGCGTGGCGAAGGAAACGCCGGCGCCATCGGCCACCAGTTCATTGTGGCCGGCGATGGGTCCGCCGGTGTTGCCGGCAGCGGCGGCGATTTCCTTGATGGAGAGCGGCGGGAAATTGCCGGCATTGGTTCCGGCGGGCTTGGCGTGGCCATCTTCCCAGACGACCGCATCTTCCGGAATGTCCCACATCTTTGCGGCCCGCGCACACAGCACCTTGATGGCGTTGCGGGCGGCGGCGATGGTGGCAAGGCCGGTTGAGAAGGTGCCGCGGCTGCCGTCGGTCATGTCGTTGTGGCCGAGCGAAGAGGTATCGGCGATCACCACGCGGACGTTGTCGTAGGAAATGCCGAGCTCTTCCGCAGCCATCAGGCCGATGGAAGCGCGCGAGCCGCCCACGTCGATGGTGCCCACGGCAACGGTAACGGTGCCGTCGGGAGTCACGTTGATGTCGCAGCAGGTCTGGCCGCCAAAGTTGAACCAGAAGCCGCAAGCCATGCCGCGTCCCTGGTTCTTGCCGAGCGGCGCTTTCATGTGCGCATGGTTTTTTGCGGCTTCAAGTGTGGCGCCAATGCCGATGGGGCCATAGACCGGGCCATAGGAGCTTTGGGTGCCCTGCTTGGCGGCATTCTTGATGCGGAGTTCAACCGCATCCATGCCGATCTTCTTGGCCAGCTCATCAATGGCGCTTTCAACGGCGAAGGCCGCCATGGGAGCCGACGGGGCGCGGTAGGCCGCCGTCTTCGGGCGGTTGACGATGACTTCGATGCTTTCGCTTTTGACGTTCTTGAGATCATAGCAGGCAAAGGCCGTCATGGCGCCGAACTCGGCCCAAGTGGCGGGGAAGGCGCCGCCGTGATAGCGGAGCACGCCATGGGCGGCAGTGATAGTGCCATCGCGCTTCGCACCGATTTTCATGTCGATGGAGGTGGAGCTTGTGGGACCCGAGCAGCGGAACACTTCCTCGCGGCTCATGGTGAGTTTCACCGGGCGGTTGGCCTTGCGTGAAAGGGCAAGGGCCAAGGGCTCGGTCCAGATATGGGTTTTACCGCCGAAGCCGCCGCCGATTTCAGAGGCAGTGACGCGCAGCTTGGAAATATCCATGCCGAGAAGGGCGGCGCACTGGTTGCGATACACGAAGTGGCCCTGGGTGCAGACCCAAAGCTCGCCCTGGCCATCGGGGCTGACGTTGGCGACGCAGGCATGGGGCTCGATATAGCCCTGGTGCGTCTGCTCGGTCTTGTAGGTGTGCTCGACGATAATGTCGGCATCCCTGAAGCCCTGCGCAATGTCGCCGTGGCCGAAGCTGGCGCGCTTGTTGTTGTTGGAGGGCTTGGTGGGCGTTGGCTCAACACCTTCGGTGAAGATGTCGTTGTGAATGACCGGGGCCGAGGGCTTCAGGGCTTCATCAACATCGGTGACATGGGGCAGGATTTCGTAGTCGACCTGGATGAGCTTGAGCGCTTTCCGGGCGGTTGTCTGATCGATGGCGGCTACGGCTGCAACGGCGTGGCCATCATAGAGAACCTTCTTGCGGGCCATGCAGTTTTCCAGCATGTCGCGCATGCCGCGGTCACCGGCGGTGAGATCGGGAAGATCAGCACTGGTGATGATGGCCTTTACGCCCGGAAGCTTCTCAGCTTTCGATGTGTCGATCTTCTTGATCCTGGCGTGCGCATGCGGCGAACGCAGCACGAGGGCAATGAGCTGGCCCGGCGCGTTGTAGTCAGCGCCATACTTGGCGCGGCCTGTGACCTTGTCCACGCCATCGGGGCGCAGGGGGCGGGTGCCGACCTGTTTGAATTTCTGGTTGGTGAAGTTTGTGTCGAGTGGCATGTTAAGCTCCTCTCATTTCTTTTGCGGTGGCCTGAACGGCGCGAACGATTTTATCGTAGCCGGTGCAGCGGCAAAGATTGCCGGCAAGGCCAAAGCGGATTTCCTCTTCGGAAGGATCCGGGTTCTTGTCGAGCAGCGCCTTGGCCGCAATCAAGAAGCCCGGAGTGCAGATGCCGCATTGCAGGGCGGCATGGGAAATGAAGTTTTTCTGTAGGGGGTGGAGCTGGTCGCCCTTGGCCATGCCTTCGATGGTTCCGACCTTGGCGCCATTCACTTCAGCGCCGAGCACGAGGCAGGAGCAGACAAGACGGCCATTGACGGTAACGCTGCAGGCACCGCAGTCACCGGTGCCGCAGCCTTCCTTGGCGCCGGTCATGCCCAGGCGGTTGCGCAGCACGTCGAGCAGGGGCTCGTCGGCGTTGCAGACGAACTCAACGGCATCCCCGTTAATGGTGGTTGATACGTGAACGCCAGACATTATTTTCCTCCTGCGCGCTTGTACGCGATTTCTGCGGCGCGGCGCGCAAGGACGCCGGCAACCTTGGTTCTGAATTCAATGGTGCCGCGCTTGTCATCAATGGGCTTGCAGGCGGCGGAGCAGGCGGCGGCGAGTTTTTCCAGCGCAGCCGCATCAAGCTTCGAGCCGATCAGGGCTTTTGCAGCGGCCGGCACAACGATGATCGTTGGGGCAACGGCGCCTAGAACAACGCGGGCATCCTTGATCGTGCCCTTGCCATCAAGCGTGAGATTGACGGCGGCGCTGACCACGGCGATATCCATTTCGGTGCGCGGAATGAAGCGCAGATAGGCATCGCTGGAATTTGCCGGGCGCTTGGGCAACAGAATGGCTTCGATGATTTCGCCCTTCTTGAGCGAGATGCGGCCCGGCGAAACCGGAACCTGTTCAACAGGAATGGTGCGCTTGCCCTTGGGGCCGGAAATCACAACCTTGGCATTGGCGGCAATGAGGGCGGGCACGCCATCGGCAGCGGGCGAACCATTGCACAGATTGCCGACCATGGTGCAGCGGCCTTGCACTTGTTTTGAGCCGATGAGGTTTGCCCCTTCAACAACACCGGGCCAGGCTTTCACCAGGGCGGCATTTTCACCCAATTGCACGCCCGGTACGGCGGCGCCGATCTTGAATCCGGTGGCGGATTTGGCGATGTCATAGACACCCTTGATACGCTTGATATCGACGACAAGGTCGGGCTCCAGAAAGCCGCCTTTCATTTTGACCAGCAGGTCTGTTCCTCCCGCCAGAACAAAGGCAAGGCCCTTTTCCTTGGCCAGCAGTGTTACCGCCGATTTAACTGTTTCCGGTGCTTCGTATCGCATTCTTCACCTGTTTTTGAGTTCCTGCGCCAGTTTGGCCTGTTCCATGCGTTTTGGTCAACCGGCTTATTTCTTTCTATACATAATTCATGGCTGCCGTGCGGCTTTTATCAGCGCGCCACAACGTTTACGCTGACTCCAGCCTCCTGCAGCACGGCTGAGAGCTTAGCATCGGGAATGCCATCGGTAATGAGGCGATTGATGTCCTTGAAGTCGCAGACCTTGATCAGCGCAATGCGGCCGAATTTCGAGGCATCGGACAGTATCACGCGCGTTTCGCCGCGCGACAGCACCATGCGGGCAAACTCGGCTTCGGCGAGATAGCTGTCGGAGGGGCCGAAGTCTGCATCCAGAGCGCCAATCGAGATGATGGCGTGCCTGACATGGAAGCTTGCGGCAAAGGCAATGGCCGAGGGGCCAAAGGCCGCGCCATTGGAGCCGTTCAACTCGCCGCCCGCCATGTAAACCCGGTTGCCGTTCACCGTTGCCAGGGTGCGGGCGATGTCGGACGAGTTTGTGACGACGGTGAGGTTGCGTTTTTTCAGGAGTTCGCGGGCGAAAATGCTAGTGGTGGTGCCGGTATCGAGCATCAGGCTGTCGCCATCCTCGATCAGCCTTGCGGCGCGGCGGGCAATGGCGCGCTTGGCGGCGAAATGTTCGCGCAGGCGCCGCTCAAACGGCGCTTCGCCCAATTCATGGGGCAAAGCGATGGAGCCGTGACGCCGTGAGACCTCGCGGGAGTCGACCAGGGGCTTGATATCGCGGCGCACGGTTTCAAACGAAACGTCCAAGGCCTTGGCCAGATCGGCGACGGAACAGGTTCCCTGTTCGCGGACGAGGCTGAGAATCTGGGTTTGGCGCTTGCTGAGTCCGGTGGCCACGGACCATTATTGACCATAATTTGTGGCTTTTGGCAATTATCATCGTATTTCGGTCAAAAAACCACACAAATAAGTCATATATGCCACAGAAAGCAACATTGCAGTTGACCAACGGGCTTCAAAAGGCTTCATTTCAGGGAAGGGAGAAGGCCACATGCCTGCAGAAGACAGGGTTCGGGGATTGCCGTGCTGGACGGGGGCCATTGAGATGGTGCCGCTCAAAGGGGGCGTGAGCAACGCGAGTTTCACGGTTCAGGACCGCGCTGGCAAATTTGTGGCCCGGGTCGGCGAAGATTATCCCTTCCATCATGTGTTCCGTGAGGCGGAAGTTATCGCCAGCCAGGCTGCCTTTGAGGCGGGGCTATCGCCGGAAGTTATCTACACAGAGCCCGGCATCATGGTGGTGCGCTTTATCGAGGCGCGCACCTATGCCGAAGCAGACGTGCGGGCAAACGCGGACGCCTGCGTTGATATCGTGAAGCGTTGCCATCGAGAGATGGGCAAGCGCATTTCGGGCCGCGCCAATATTTTCTGGGTGTTTCATGTGCTGCGCGATTATGCCCACACCATCACGGCGGCGCAGCATCGCCATGTGCCCGATATTCCGCGCTGGATGACGGAGGTTGAGCGGCTTGAAAAGGCGCAGGTGCCGTTGCCGATTATATTCGGCCATCACGATTTGCTGCCGACAAATTTTATGGATGACGGAAAACGAATCTGGCTGATCGACTGGGAGTATGGCGGCTTTGGTACGGCGATGTTCGATCTTGCCAATATCGCGTCCAACAATCAATTTACCGAACAGGCGGAGAAGGATCTGCTGACACGTTATTTTGAGCGCGCGCCTGACTTGGCGCTGCTACGTTCCTTCTACGCCATGAAAACCGCTAGCGCTTTGCGCGAAGCGGTGTGGGGCATGGTATCGGAAATTCATCTCAACGCACCGGGCGTGGATTACGTGGCCTATGCCAAGGAATATCTCGGGCGCTACGAAAACATGCTGGCTGACTTCAATGCAAAGTTTGGAAAGACATGACCCAGAATTTTCCTACGCAGGCGGATGTTGTTGTAATCGGTGGTGGCATTATTGGTTGCTCGACGGCGTATCATCTGGCGAAGGACCACAAATTGAATGTGGTTTTGCTCGAGCAAAACAAACTCACATCGGGATCGACATGGCATGCGGCGGGGCTGGTGGGGCAGTTGCGTTCCTCAGCATCGATCACGCAGGTGCTGAAATATTCGGTGGAGCTTTACAAGAAGCTTGATACGGAAACGGGCCTTGCGACGGGCTGGAAAATGACGGGCTGCCTGCGGCTGGCCAACAATGAAAACCGCTGGACTGAATACAAGCGACTGGCCACGACGGCGCAGAGCTTCGGCATGGAGATGCATCTACTAACGCCTGCCGAGGTGAAGAAGATGTGGCCGCTGCTCAATATCGATGACCTCGTTGGCGCCTCATTCCTGCCGACGGATGGGCAGGCTTCGCCCTCCGACATTGCGCAATCGCTTGCGAAAGGTGCCCGCATGCATGGCGCGAAGCTCATCGAAGGGGCGCGGGTCACTTCATTTGATATCAAAGAAGGCCGCGTAACTGCGGTGAATACTAATCAGGGCAAGATCATTTGCGAAAAGGTGGTGAACTGCGGCGGGCAATGGGCGCGGCAGATCGGGGCCATGGCCGGCGTGAGCGTTCCGCTGCAGCCGGTGAAGCACCAATATGTGATCACGGAAAAGGTGGCGGGCCTTGCGGCTGATGCGGCCACCATCCGCGATCCGGACCGGCGCACCTATTTCAAGGAAGAAGTGGGCGGGCTGGTGTTTGGCGGCTATGAGTCGGATCCCATTGCCTGGACGCAAGGGGACGTGCCTGACAATTTCGAATTCCAGTTGTTTGAAGATGACTGGGACCATTTCGAGCAGCACATGAACGAGGCGCTGGTGCGCGTGCCGGCTTTGGAAAACACCGGCATAAAGAAAATGATCCACGGGCCGGAAAGCTTCACGCCCGACGGCAATTTCATTCTGGGTGCGGCGCCTGAACTTAAAAATTTTTATGTCGGCGCGGGCTTCAACGCGTTTGGCATTGCCTCTGGCGGCGGGGCGGGATGGGTACTGGCGGACTGGGTTGCACGCGACGAAGCGCCGATGGATTTGTGGGTGGTTGATATCCGCCGCTTCTCGGATCTGCACCAGGACCGCACCTGGACTTCCGAGCGCACGCTGGAAGCTTATGGCAAGCATTACACCGTTGGTTTTCCCCATGAGGAATATCAATCGGGGCGGCCCCGCATCGTGTCGCCGCTTTATGACCGGCTGAAGAAACTTAATGCCTGCTTTGGCTCCAAGCTGGGATGGGAGCGGCCCAACTGGTTTGCGCCTGCGGGCGCGGAGCCCCGCGACATCTACACCATGGGCCGGCAGAACTGGTTTGCTGCGGTGGGCGAGGAGCATAAATGCGTGCGTGAGCGCGTGGGCATTTTCGATCAGTCCTCCTTTGCCAAGTATGAGCTGCGGGGGAACGACGCGGAGGAGGCGCTGGGCTGGATTTGCGCCAACAACGTAGCGCGGCCGGTGGGCAAGCTCACCTATACGCAGATGCTGAATTCGCGGGGCGGCATCGAATGCGACCTGACGGTGGCGCGGCTGGCGGAGGACCATTTCTATATCGTGACAGGCACGGGCTTCCGGACCCATGACTTTGCCTGGATCGTCGATCACCTCAAGCCGGAGCTTGAGGCGAAGCTCACGGACATCACCGAACAGTATGGAACGCTTTCAGTCATGGGGCCGAAATCGCGGGCGGTGATCCAAGCTATAACAAAAACTGATATGTCGAACGCTGCTTTCAAGTTTGGCGAGGTGGGGGAAATCGAGATCGCGGGCCATACGGTGCGGGCGCTGCGGGTGACCTATGTGGGCGAATTGGGTTGGGAGCTGCACATGCCCATTGCTGCCACGGGCGAGGTGTTCGATGCGCTGATGGCGGCAGGCAAGCCGCATGGCATTGCGCCGGTGGGCTACCGGGCGCTGGAATCGCTACGGCTTGAGAAGGGCTACCGGGCCTGGAGCTCAGACATTACACCCAACGATACACCGCTGCATGCGGGGCTGAGCTGGGCGGTGAAGATGAAAAGCAATCAGGGGTTTTTGGGGCGCGAGGCGATTGAAAAAATTTCACAAGCGCCGCTGACAAAAATGCTGGCGGGCTTCACCACGGAGCGCGAGGACATCGTGCTTTCGGGGCGTGAAACCATTTTGCGCAATGGTTCCTTCGCGGGCTATCTCACCAGCGGCGGCTATGGCTACACGATTGGAAAACCAGTGGGCTTCGGCTATGTGCGAAATGCCGGTGGCGTTGATGAAGCCTATCTTGAAAGCGGTTCTTATGAGCTTGTGGTGGCCAAGGAAATCGTGAAGGCAAACATACACTTGCAGCCAATATATGACAGTTTGAATCAACGCGTGAAATCATGAACTGGGACCGTAAAGTCCGTATACTGATTATTGGCGGCGGGGCCATCGGCACGTCGCTGGCTTACCACCTCGGGCGCGATGGGGCGAAGGATGTTCTACTGGTCGAAAAGGCCCAGCTTACCGAGGGCTGCACCTGGCATGCAGCGGGGCTTGTGGGCCAGCTGCGCGGCAAGAAAAACCTGACACGTTTAATGCAAAATTCCGTGGCGGTTTTCGACCGGCTGGAGGCGGAAACGGGACAGGCGATTTCATGGAAGAAGGTGGGGTCGCTGCGCCTTGCCTCGAGCGCTGCCCGGTGGAGCGAAATCCAGAGGTCCATGGGGCAGGCCAAGAGCTTTGGGGTGGAGTGCCAGTCACTGTCGGCGGCCGAGGCCAAGAAGCTTTTCCCCTATATCACCACCGACGGCATTGAAGGCGCCGCCTTCATTCCGGGCGATGGCTATATCGATCCCTATTCGCTGACCATGGCCTATGCCAAGGGCGCGCGTGCTAACGGCGTGAAGATCGAAGAACGGGTTTGCGTCGAGGAGATCGTGCTGGAGGGCCGGCGGGCGCTTGGGGTTGTCACCAACAAGGGCAATATCGCCTGTGACATTCTGGTGAACAGCGCCGGGCTCTGGGCCAAGCGGGTGGGCAATATGGCGGGCATTGCGCTTGCGGCGGGCATTGTCGAGCACCAGTATTTCCTGACGGAGAAAACCCTGTCATTTGATGCGGGGCTTACGACGCTGCGCGATCCCGACAAGAATTTCTACCTGAAGCCCGATACGGGCTCCTTTGCCATTGGCGGCTGGGAAGAGGGATCGCGCGGTTTCCATCGGGGCTTGCCGCCGCTTGATTTTGGCCGGGAGTTGTTTGCACCCAACATGGAACGGCTGGAACTTTTTGCGCTGCCTGCTTCCGAGCGCCTGCCGGTGCTCAATGAAACAGGCATCCAGACTGTGATCAACGGGCCCATTCCGGTTTCGGCTGATGGAGAGCCGATCATGGGGCTGGCGCCGGAACTTGATAATTTCTATGTGGCCTGCGGCTTCACCGCTGGCATCGCCGCTTCGGGCGGGGCGGGTCTTGCGATGGCCAACATGATTTTGCATGGCGATGCGGGCATGGACCTCTGGCCCTTCGATGTCCGGCGGTTCAGCGGGGTTCATGCGCAGCCGCGCTATTTGGAAACGCGAGCGATTGAAGCCTATGCGGCCTATTACAAGGTGCATTGGCCGCTCGAGGAAACTCAGTCCGGGCGCAACTTGCGGCTTTCGCCGCTGCATGAAAAACTCCAGCGGGCCGGGGCGGTGTTTGGTTCACGCGCGGGCTGGGAGCGGCCCAACTGGTTTGCACCGGCGGGTGTTAAGCCGGTTGATGTGCCTTCGTTTGAAGAGAAGCCGAACTGGTTTTCGCATGTGGCGGAGGAATGCCGCGCCATCCGCGAACGCTCGGTGCTGATTGACCAGACGTCATTTGCGAAGTTCGAGATTTCGGGGGCTGGAACCGAGGCAGCGCTGCAGCGGATTGCGGCCAATGACCTTTCAGGTCCGCCGGGGAAGGCAGTTTACACCCAGCTTTGCAACGGGAAAGGCGGCATCGAGGCGGATGTGACGCTGGTTCACTTAGGGCCTGATCATTTCTATCTGATTACCGGTTCGGGCTTCGGGGTGCGCGACAGCGGCTGGGTGGCCAAGCATCTGCCGTCCTCGGTGCAGATCCGCGACGTCACGAACGCACTGGCGGTGATCAATATCTGCGGGCCACGTTCGCGCGACATCCTGCAATCGGTGACGGATACGGATATTTCCAATGCGGCTTTTCCGTTTTTTGGGGCGCGGCGGCTTGATGTGGGCCATGCAAATGTGCTGGCGGTGCGGGTGGGCTACGTGGGCGAGCTGGGCTACGAGCTTTACATTCCCCAGGAATTTGGCGCCCATGTTTATGACACGCTGTGGGCGGCGGGCGCGGTCCATGGCATTGCCAATGCGGGTTACCGGGCGATTGATAGCTGCCGCATGGAGAAAGGTTATCTCTACTGGTCCGGCGATATTTCACCGGATTACAATCCATTTGAAGCGGGCCTTGGTTTCTGCGTGGCGCTGGAGAAGGGAGATTTTATCGGCCGTGAGGCGCTGATGAAAATCAAGACGGCGGGCCTCGCGCGTAAACTGTGTTCCTTTACCATTGATGGCTTTGCACCGCTGCATGGCGGTGAAGCCATTTTCCACGGCGGCAAAGTTGTGGGTTCGACCACGAGCGTTGGCTATGGCCACACATCGGCCAAGACCATCGCTTTCGGGTATCTTCCCATCGAAATCACCGATCAAAAAGAATTCGTCATCGAAGCGTTCGGCAAAGCCCATAAGGCCACGCGGGGGCCACGCTGCCTCTACGATGCGAAGATGGAAAAGTTGAAGGCGTGAGCCGCAGGAACATGGGCGACATGGCGAAGCTGGTGGTCGAGCTACTCGTTTCGGACTTTGCGCAAAGTCTTAGATTCTATACGGAAGTGCTTGGTTTCAAACAGCTTTACGACAGGCCAGAAGAGGCCTTTGCCTATCTCGACCGCGAAGGGGCGCAGATCATGATCGTGCAGCACGAGACCGGGGACGAGCGCTCATGGGTCGCGGGCGAACTGGTGCAGCCCTTTGGCCGCGGGATGAATCTGGAAATCGAAGTTGAAGATGTGGAGGCGCTGCACGCCTCCTGCCTTCGCCACGGAGCGCGGATTTTTCTGGACATGGAAGAGAAATGGTACCGGCGCGATGCGCTGCTGCTTGGGGTGCGGCAGTTTATTGTTCTGGACCCGGACGGCTATCTCCTGCGATTGTCACAATCCTTGGGAACAAGAGCCGTATCAGGAGAGCCGTTGGATGGATGATCAGAGCATAGGCCTGGCGCGGGAGGCGCTGAAACAGATTCAGCTTTTCTGGTGCCTTGATGATACGGATATCGAGGTGCGGCGGCTGGGCGGGCTGACCAACCTGGTGTTTTTTGTGAGCCTCAATGGCGAGCAATATGTGCTGCGCATTCCGGGCAAGGGCACGGAAGAATACATCAACCGCAAAAACGAGGCCCATGCGGCGCGGGAAGCGGCGAAGGCCGGGGTGAGCCCGGACGTGGTTCACTTTGATGAGAAGACAGGTGTGATGGTGACCCGCTTTGTCGACCATGGTGTCACCATGTCACCGGAGAATTTTAAATCCCGCGAAGGTTCGCCCAAGCGGGCGGGCGAGGCGTTCAAGATGCTTCATTCATCGGGTGCCAAGTTCAATTTCCGCTTTGAACTCTTTGCGATGATTGACGATTACTTGAAAATCCTTGCGACGAAGGATATTTCACTGCCTGATGGCTATGCCCAAGTGGTGAAGGAAGCCGAGTCGGTGCGAAAGGCGCTGAACGCCCATTCGCTGCCGCTGGTGGCCTGCCATTGCGATCCGCTGTGCGAGAATTTTCTCGATACGGGCAAGCGCATGTGGATTGTCGACTGGGAATATTCGGGGATGAATGATCCCTTGTGGGATCTGGGCGATCTTGCGGTTGAGGGGCGGTTCAGTGCGGCACAGGAAGAAGAGATGATTGCCGCCTATTTTGGCGGCGAGCCAACGCCTGCCGAGCAGGGGCGCTTTGTGATCTACAAGGCGATGTGCGATTTGCTGTGGACCCTGTGGGGCCTGATCCAGCATGCCAACAAGAATCCGGTGGATGATTTCTGGGCCTATTCGATCAACCGCTTCGAGCGCTGCAAGAAGCTGATGGCCACGGAAGCTTTTGGGAAGCATGTGGCGGCAGTGAAGAAGGGCTAGTGCCCTTTCACTTGCGCGCCATGCAGGACTGGTAGCGCCGATCGACGCTTTCAGCGAAAATGCGGGTTGTCATCTTGCTCCTGATCTTGGGGCTCGACAGCGCGATGTTGGGGACCATCGCGAAGGTGGGGCGCTTCTTGGTGGCCTGCTCGTAAGTTGCCCGCAGGGCGCTGTAGGTCAGGGTTTGCACGAAGTCATTGTCCTTCTCGCGCAGGAGGTCCTTGCGGATATCCTCGTCGGTGAGTTCGAAATTTGAATTTTTTAGGACAGTGCGCAGAGCTTTTTCCGTGTTGCTGACGCCACTGCCCACCTTTCCCGATTTATCGTAGAGCAGCAAATCACCATCGGCGGCCAGGGCGCTGCCGCTCAATTCGGCGATCTGGCTTTGAAACGCCGCATTGCGGCTGGAATAACGGCCGGCGTTGAAATCGGCGAAGCGGTAGAGCTTTTTGTTGTAGCCCGTTTCATAGCCGAGCAGCAGCAGGACGCCGTAATACATGCCGCCGTGGCGGGTGTAGAGTTCATCGCGCAGGGCGTAAACATCGTCCAATGACATGGGCAGCCAACGCCGCCGCTTGGCTGTCTCTAGGGCGAAATCGACCGACACCTGCATGGAGCCGATGGTGTCGATCTCATTGCGCCCGTCGATCTGCTTGTTGAGGAGGCCGCTGTTGATCACCAGGCCAAGGCCTGTTTGCTTGCCGGCATCTGCCACCATGGCACGGTAAACAAGGTCAAGATCGCGCTCGGTGCGGGCGCTCCGGATGCGCGCGAGATAGTTGTCGTCGGGGTTAGGCGTCACCTCCAGAAAATGAAGGGCAACGCGTCCGAGAACCGGCACCTTGTCCATCTTGGCGCGCAACGCCGCTTCCGAAATCTTGCCAAGACCGGCAACCGCTGGATCGGCGACGAAACTCGACTCTTGGTCTATGATGGCAATGGCGGCGCAGATATTTTCCTTGCTGGCGGATAGATTGTGGAGTTTCAGCACATCGAGCAGGTCATCGGCCCAGCTCTTGGAATCCCTGACGTTCTTTTCGGCGGCGTTGATGAGCCTTGCCACTGCGGGCGCGGACAACGCAGGGGGTTCTGCTGCACTGGAGGTGGAGCAGGCGGACCATAGGGCCCCTAAAAAACAGAAGATAAACTTGGCCACGCAAAGCTCCTTCATTCCAGCATAAACCTCAACGGGAATTTATGTCTAAAATAAGAAGCCCTGCGCAGCCTGATGTTATTTCAGGACGCCGGAGGCCTTGGCGGCATGGGCCGCAAGATAATCCATGAGGGCGGGTGACAGGCAGTCATAGGGTTGCAGGCCAACCTTCTTCAATTGCTTGCGGATGGCGGGCATGGCTTCGGGCTTGGTGCCGCTCTCAATGACGGATGAAACAAAGGCCGCGAATTCCGGTGGCGACCAGCCCTTTTCCTTCGACAGTTCCGTGTGGATGAAATCGAGGCCATAGAAGCCGTGGGAGGTGCGCTCCACGCGACCATACATGTGGACGCCGCAGCCAGTGCAGGCATGGCGCTGGATGAGCGCATTGGCATCAACGATCTTCAGCTTTTCACCGTTTGCCGTAACCTTCACATGGTCGCGGCCAACAACGGCCACGACGGAGAAGGTGGCTCCGGCGGGCTTCCAGCATTTGGTGCAGCCGCAGGCGTGATTATGGGCGGACTGCGCGCCAATGCTCACGGTGACGGGATCGGTTGCGCATTTGCAGGTCAATGTTCCGCCGGCGAATTTCGCCTTGGCTTTGCCCTTCACGCCCTTGTCAATGGCGGGGTGAAGGGAAATTCCCTTTGGTTTTTTTGCAGCGGCTTTGGTTTTGGCTTTCTTGGCCATGGTGGTCCTCCCTCAGTTTCTGTTTTTAAAACACGACGACGCTACGAATCGACTTGCCTTCATGCATGAGATCGAAAGCGGAATTGATTTTCTCCAGCGGCAGGATGTGGGTGATCATGGGATCGATCTCGATCTTGCCGTTCATGTACCAGTCAACGATCTTGGGCACATCGGTGCGGCCGCGGGCGCCGCCAAAAGCCGTGCCGCGCCAGGACCTGCCGGTGACAAGCTGGAAGGGGCGGGTCGAGATTTCCTGGCCGGCGCCAGCCACGCCGATGATGATGGACTGGCCCCAGCCCTTGTGGGCAGCCTCGAGGGCGACGCGCATGACTTTCACATTGCCGATGCATTCGAAGGTGTAATCAGCCCCGCCATTGGTAAGGCCCACGAGATGGGTGACGAGATCGCCCTCAACCTTTGACGGGTTGACGAAATGGGTCATGCCGAAGCGCTTGCCCCAGGTGGCGCGTTCTTCGTTGAGGTCAACGCCGACGATCTGGCTTGCGCCGGCTAGGCGCAGGCCCTGAATCACGTTGAGGCCAATGCCGCCGAGGCCGAAGACGATGGCGGTTGAGCCGATTTCCACCTTGGCCGTGTTGATGACGGCGCCGACGCCGGTGGTGACTCCGCAGCCGATGTAGCAAATCTTGTCGAAGGGGGCGTCTTTCCGGACCTTGGCCAGGGCGATTTCGGGAAGCACGGTATAATTCGAGAAGGTGGAGCAGCCCATGTAGTGGTGCACCATTTTGCCCTTGTAGGAAAAGCGCGAAGTGCCATCGGGCATCAGGCCCTTGCCTTGGGTCAAGCGGATTTTCTGGCACAGGTTAGTTTTGGGATTCAGGCAATATTCGCATTCGCGGCATTCCGGGGTGTAAAGCGGAATGACATGGTCGCCCTTGGCGAGGGAAGTGACACCCTTGCCGACCTCCACCACAACGCCGGCGCCCTCATGGCCCATAATGGCGGGAAACAGGCCTTCGGGATCGGCGCCGGAGATGGTGAATTCATCGGTGTGGCAAATGCCGGTGGCCTTGATTTCAACCAGAACCTCGCCCTCCTGGGGGCCGGCCAAATCAACTTCAACAATTTCAAGGGGTTTGCCCGCTTCAAAGGCAATGGCGGCACGTGATTTCATGGGGTTCCCATCTCTATGAAATTTTTTTCTTATCGAAGCCTTGTGACAGTCCCTAGTCAAGCACAATGTTGAAATGCCATGCCGGGATGGCCCGGAAATTTGACAAGTTGCCGACCCTGCGCTTGATAGCCCCATGGCGAAATTTACGATTCAGGATGTGGCGCGGCTTGCGGGGGTGAGTGTTGCGACCATCGACCGGGTGCTCAATCGCAGGCAGGGGGTGCGAGCGCCCACCATTGCAAAGGTCGAAGCGGCCATCCGGGAGCTGAATTACCAGCCGGACCGCATTGCGGCGCGGCTGGCGCGGTCGCGGGAGTACCGCTTCTGTTTTGTCCTGCCGGTGAGCACCAGCGAGTTTTTCATGCGCATTGCCGACGAGGTGCGCCTGGCCACGGAGCGCATGGAGGCGGAGCGGGTATCGATCATCGTCAAGCGGGTGGACGTGTTTGACGGCGAACTGCTGGCCCAGACACTTGATTCCATCGACAAGGCGACGGACGGGGTTGCGGTGGTGGCGCTGGATCATCCGGCGGTGCGGGAAGCGATCAATGCGCTGGTGTCGCGCGGGATCACCGTGGTGACGCTGGTATCCGATGTGCCGGGCTCAAAGCGCCAGCATTATGCCGGCATCGATAATTCCTCCGCCGGGCGAACAGCGGCCAATCTTATGGGGCGGTTCCTGCGCGGCATGACCGGCACGGTTGGCGTGTTTGCCGGTTCGCTGGCGCTGCGCGATCATATCGAACGGCAATTTGGCTTCGAGCAGGTCATGGCCCATGAATATTCGCATCTTCCCGTATTGCCGGTACGGGAATCGCGCGATGACTGGGCCCGCATTGAGGAGATGACGCGGCAACTTTTAGCTGAACACCCCGATCTTATCGGAATTTATAATGTGGGTGGTGGCACGCGCGGCATTGTTTCGGGCCTTGAGGCGGCGGGCCGCGCCAGGGACATCGTGTTCATTGCCCACGAGGTGACAGACCTGTCGCGGCGGGCGCTGATCCGTGGCTCAATCGACGCGATCATCAATCAAGACGCGGGCCATGAGGTGCGCAGCGCAGTGCGCGTGCTCATGGCCAACGCCGACAAGATGCCGCTGATTGAATCGCAGGAACGCATCCGCATCGATATCTTCATGCGGGATAATCTGCCTTAGCTTCATGTCCTCTCCCGTGAAACGGGAGAGGAAGGGACCCATTGCGGAGCAATGGGGAGGTGAGGGAAACAAGGTGGAAGTGCCCTCATCTATCCCATGTCACTTCGTGCCATGGGCCCCTTTCTTCTCCCGCTTCGCAGGAGAAGACTTTAGAGCGGCTTCAACGCGGCTTCGATCTGGGTCCGGCGACCTTCAAGGAACGGCGGCAGGGACAGGGTTTTGCCGAGGTTTTCCAGGGACTCATCCGTTGCAAAGCCCGGACCATCGGTAGCGAGTTCGAAGAGGACGCCGTTAGGTTCGCGGAAATAGAGGCTTTTGAACCAGAAACGATCCACCGGGCCGCTGTTGGGAATGCGGAGTTCCTTCAGGCGGTCGGCCCAGGCTTGGTAGTCAGCCGAGGGAATGTTGAAGGCCACGTGATGCACAGAACCCGCGCCCTGCTGGGCGGGGGGCAAGCCCTTATCAACTTGGACATG
This sequence comes from Aestuariivirga sp., assembly GCA_965279345.1. GTDB lineage: Bacteria > Pseudomonadota > Alphaproteobacteria > Rhizobiales > Aestuariivirgaceae > Aestuariivirga. Next base: position 1,281,956 of record CBDIHN010000004.1, on the reverse strand, counting down.
CAGTTCCGAGACGGGGCCGGAGCCGTTCATCTTGAACACGCTGGTATTTGCATATTCGCGGGCCTTCGTCATGTTCATGACGGTGGTCAGGATCACTTCGGTAGAGCGCAATTCAGGCACGCTGATGGTGATGGGACCGAGGCCACGAATCTGGTTTTCGGCGAAGATGGGACTTTCATTCCAGGCATGGGTTTCGCCGGTGCCTTCATCATCAACAAGGCTCAGGCGCTGGCCCTCGAAATCCTCGAAGTCGAGGGTGAGGCGGCCATCGCGTTCGGCTATCTTTTCGGCGGCAATGCCACGAACCTTGAAATGGTCGGCCCACCATTTGAAGGCGGCTTCGCCCTTGATGCGAAGGCCGGTGCGAACAATGGAATGGGTGCCGCGCTTTTCACGGCCCACGGGCCAGTCAAAGAAGGTAATGTCGGTGCCGGGCGAGCCCAGGCCATCGGCATAGAACAGGTGATAGGCCGAGGTATCGTCCTGGTTCACGGTTTTCTTGACCATGCGGAGGCCCAGCGTCTTGGTATAGAAGTTGTGGTTGCTGGGCGCATCGGCGGTGACGGCGGTGAGGTGGTGCAGGCCATTGAGTTGCATTTTGTATCCTATCGGTTCAGCCACTTGGTGGCGAGGGTTACGTCGTTCTGGGTCAGGTTGTGTCCGGTTGACAGGGTTTCATGCGTCACGTCGGCATGGGCGTTCTTCAGCATGGTAGCCAACAGCTTTGCGTTGCTGGCCGGGATGATGGGATCGCTGGCGCCGGAAATGATGAGAACCGGCGTTTGCGCGAGCTCGGCTTGCGGCGGTTTTGCAAGGGGCACCATGGCGCGCAGCAAAATGGCTCCGCTCAAGGCTTCCGGGCGCAGCAGAAGGATGGCAGCCGCAATGTTGGCTCCGTTGGAAAAACCAACGGCAATGGGCTTTGCAAGCTTGTAGGCCTTGCCAGCTTCGACAATGAAATCGGCCAGTTCATGGGCACGCTTGATCACATCCTGCTCGTCGAACACGCCTTCTGCGAGACGCCGGAAAAAGCGGGGCATGCCATTTTCAAGCACCTTGCCGCGGGGCGAAAGCAACGCGCGATCCGGTGCCAGGGCCTTGCCCAGGGACAGTAGGTCGGTTTCGTCGCCGCCGGTTCCATGGAGCAGGAGAAGGGGTGCGGAGGTAGAAGTACCGGGTTCAAAGCAGTGAATGAATGAGAGGTTCTGTGTCATGATTGCCAGATACTCACCCCATAGGGCGGGTACAAGCAATCATTCTTAGAACTCAGTTACAAGCTATATACCGCGGGAGGCGCGGGGCTGGCCCAGCACGAAACCCTTGCCATCGAGGCCATAGATATCGGGGCGGAAATTGATCCGGCCGTCTTCGGTGGCCCAGGCGGTGAGATACATGAAGCGCACGTCCGGCGGATTTGCCACTTTCACATCGTAGCGTTCCTGGCTGGCGGTGATCATTTCGATTTCGGTGGCGTCAATCCCATCCTGGCCGTCAAGGATCCAGTTTACGACGTCGCTGACCTTATCAACGCGGACACAGCCAGAGCTTTCGAAGCGCGCATTGACCTCAAACAATTCGCGATGCGGCGTGTCGTGCATGTAGACCATGTATTTATTGGCGAAGTTGATTTTCATGGTAGCCAGCGCGTTGCCCTCGCCGGGTTCCTGGCGGAAGTGGTAACGCTCGGGATCGGTGTTGACCCAGTCAACCGTATAGGGATCAATCTCGGGGCCGCCAACGCCATCAAAAATCCGGATGTTCATTTGCTCAAAAATCGTAGGATCCTTGAGGAACTTCGGCACCAGGTCTTTTTGGACAATTGAGGCCGGGGCGTTCCAGTAGGGATTGAAATTGATATCGCTGACGACGCTTTTGAGCGCCGGAGAGGGTCTGTCGCGTTTTCCCACAACCACGTTATGGCGTGAACGGACCTTGCCAAACTCCACGGTTTCAAGTTGGGCGGAGGGGATGTTCACCAGAATGTTGCGCTCGTGCAAATCGAGCGCGTATTCGCCGACACGGGGATAATTTTCACGCAGGGTCTGGAGCCTGGCGCGGGCCGTAATGTTCAGTTCGGCGCGGGTCCGGTCATCGACCTTGCCGGATGGGGCGATGCCATGGCTCACCTGGAAGAATTTAACCGCCTCGATGATGTTGGTATCGAAAACGTTGGCCGTTTCCACAAACATATCTTCAATCGGCAAGTAGCCTTCGGCTACGAGGCGCTGGCGCAAGGTCACGACCAGATCGCTCTTCACGTCTTTTTCGAGCTTGCCCTTGCCCACGCTGGGCCAGCCGCCGCCGGCCACGAATTCCTCGTAGAGCTGGATGGCGCCTTCAAGGGCGCGGATCGAACCGGCAGTGACCATGGCCGCTTCTTGGCGGTCAGCCAGAAATTCAGTTTTCGTGGCGAGCTTTCCGGCTACGGCCAGTTTGGGGGCGATCGATGTAATTGAACCCGTGATTTCGGCGGTTTGGGCATGGGCCACGGAGGCGGCGGCTGCCAGGGAGACAGCACCGAGAAAGGCACGACGCGTTAAATGCTGAGAAAACACCCCAAAACCCCTAGACCTGAGAAGCTACACACAGAGAATCACTGATCTGGGTAAAGACGCTATTAAAAAGTTGTGGCTTGATTAAGATAGCCCGATCACTTCCCTGCGATAGGGTAGGTCGAGGAAGTCGGGGAGCGGTGAACCGAATTCCTCAGCAAATTTGCGGCCGGAATGGACCGCGGCGGCAATGGTTCCCGGGCTGAAACAGTCGCCAACGCGGGCCACATTATTTATTTTTTCCAGGGAAGATTGAAAGAGCTGGTCCCTGACGTTTCTGGCGGTGACCAGAACGACGGAGCTTGCCTCCAGCTCGCGGGTGCGGCCGGTGAAGACACAGCCGAGCGTCACATGGCTGGCAGCAATGGCTTGAACGGTCAAATTTGCTTCAATTTTTACATTGATCTCCAGCAGCCGGGCCTGGATGGCGTGTTGCTCCAGGGAGTTCTTGGTGAAAGAGGAGACAAGGGAAGAGGGGGTGACCAAGGTCACGGCGTAGTCTTCCTTGCGCAGGAGTTCGGCGATCACCCCGCCCATATAATAATGGTCATCATCATAGATGACGAGGTTTTTGCCCCTGGGCCTTTTGCCATCCAGGATATCATCGGGCGTCAGGACATCAGCGCCAGCGTAAATGGGGATGGGCCGCGTGTGGTGGCGGGCTACACCGTCGCGCCGCCAGCTTGAGCCGGTGGCCATGACAATGTGGTCGGCACCGAATTCCGCCAGGGTTTCCGGCGTCATCTCGCTTTCGAGATAGAGTTCGACATTGGGCAATTTGTTGATCTGAAGCAGGCGCCAATCGCGTACCCGGCCCCAGGCGGCAAGGCCGGGAAGGCGGCATTCGCGCGCCACCCGGCCGCCTGCCTCGCTTCGCGCATCGGCAAGGGTCACCTTGTGGCCGCGCGTACCAAGGGCACGGGCCGCTTCAAGGCCCGCCGGGCCTGCGCCTACAATGAGGATGTTCTTTACGCTGCCGGCGGGGCGGATGCGTTCGGGGTGCCAGCCGCGCCGCCACTCCTCTCCCATGGTGGGATTCTGAGTGCAGCGGATGGGCGACATGGTGAAATCACCGGTCACACAGATGTTGCAGCCAATGCATTCGCGGATGTCATCAAGACGGCCTTCTTCAATTTTTTTTGGCAGGAAGGGATCGGCAATGGACGGGCGGGCGGCGCCGATCATGTCCATGATGTCCTGTTTGATCACCCGCACCATGGTGTCGGGCGAGGTGTAACGGCCTACGCCGACAACCGGTTTGGTCGTCAGCTTTTTCACGCCTTTGATGTAGGGTTCCTGGAAGCCTTCTTCGGAGAAGCGCGAGGTTTGCGAATCCTTCTCCCAGCTTGAGAGCGACAGGTCCCACAGGTCCGGCAGTTCCGCCATCAGGCCAATGGCGTCTTCCACCTCGGCGGGCTCTAGGCCATTGGGCCCGAGAAATTCATTCATGGCAATACGGACGGGAACGGCGCAGCGGTCACCGACGGCGTCCTTGGTGTCCTCGATCACTTCGCGGAGGAGGCGAGCGCGATTTTGCAAGGAGCCACCATATTCGTCGCTCCGCATATTGGTGGCGCGCGAGAGGAACTGCTGGAATATGCCAAGGCCGTGCCCGGCATAGACGTAGACGAGATCGTAACCAGCGGTGCGGGAGCGAAGGGCAGCGGCGCGGTGGGCGCGGCGCAGGTTTTTGATATCCTCCTTGTCCATGGTGCGGGCTTGGATGGGGCTGTTGAAGGAACTGGAGGTTGGCATGGCCGTGGGAGCCATGGGAATTTCGCGCGACCAAAGATTTGATGAGGTGTAGCCGGAGTGGCACAGCTCAATGCCGGCGAGCGAACCATGCTCATGGATTTTTTCGGCGATGCGGGCGTGCATGGGAATATCGTGATCGCTCCAGATGCGTAGTTCCACATAGGGCGTCACATCGGCGGTTTGATGAATTTCGGTCATTTCGGTGCAGACCACGGCCCAGCCGCCTTCGGCCTTCATGCCACGCATGGCTGCAAGGGCGGAAGGATCGCGCCAGCCCATGCCGTTGCAGTGGGGAACCTGATAGAAGCGGTTGCGCGCCGTCACGGGGCCGATTTTCACGGGTTCAAACAGGATGTCGTAGCGGGCGTCTCGGGCCATTGGGTTCCCTTTCAACAGGCCTTTGATTTCTAACAGCCTTTAGGCATAAGAACCAATACAGGCGGCGGATTCCCCCGGTTTTGCGACAGAAAAGGCAGGTGTTGTTTTGACAGTTCAAGAACTTCCGATATTTTCAGACATTGAGCTTGCCGCCAAGAGAATTCAGGGTGAGGCAGTCGTCACGCCACTTCTTGAAAATGTGAAACTCAACGGGCTCACGGGCGGGCGCGTGTTCATCAAGGCGGAGTGCCTGCAGCGCACGGGATCATTCAAATTCCGCGGCGCCTGGAACTGCATTTCAAAACTTGATCCGGCGGTGAACAAGGGTGGCGTTGTGGCCTATTCATCGGGAAACCACGCGCAGGGCGTTGCGGCCGCGGCGCAGCTTCGTGGCATCCCAGCCCTCATCGTCATGCCGGAAGACACGCCTGAAATCAAAAAGGCCAACACCAAATCCTATGGGGCGGAGATGTTGACCTATGACCGCGCCACGGAGAGCCGCGAAGAGATCGCAAATCATCATGTGGCAAAACGCGGGGCGGTTCTGGTGCCGCCGTTTGAACATGCTGACATTATTGCCGGGCAGGGCACCAGCGGCCTTGAGATCATCGCCGCGCTTCAGGGCCGTGGCGTTGTGCTTGATGACATGCTGGTCAACTGCAGTGGCGGTGGATTGACGGCTGGCATTGCGCTGGCCTTCGCCGAAAAGTCACCGAAGACGAAGGTGCATACGGTGGAGCCTGAGGGCTTTGATGATTATGCGCGCTCATTGCGCTCCGGTGTGCGCGAGAAGAATCCGCGTTCTTCCGGCTCCATTTGCGATGCACTTCTTTCACAGGAACCCGGTGAAATGACTTTTGCGATGAACAAGGGGCGTTTAGCGGAAGGCTACGTTGTTTCGGAGGCGGAGGTCCGGCGCGCGGTGCGCTTTGCCTTTGAAACGCTCAAGCTGGTGGTTGAACCGGGAGGGGCTGCGGGACTTGCGGCGGTACTCAGTGGAAAGATTGCGACGAGGGGCAGGAACATTGGCATCATCCTGTCCGGCGGCAATGTCGATCCGGAGCTGTTCGCCGATATCCTGACTGGAGCCTAGGCGGCTGCTTCTGACGACTTTTCATCCATCATGGGGATTTCTGCAGCCTCGCTTGCGGGCCGGCGAATGATGATGACCCGCTGTTTTGGTTCCGTTGGCGGCTGTGGCGCAAAGTTTGCCATAGTTTCCTGCAGCGGACCGGCGATCGTTGGCATTTCCTGCTCCGCGGCGGCGGCTTCGTCTGGCGTTGTGCCCGGTGGCACGCGCTGAATCTTGAGCTTTGCGCCCTTGGGTTCGGGCGGCGGAGTAATGTCCACTTTGGGCGGGCTGCTTACCACTGACAGGGCAGGGGTGGCGATGGTGGGCTCAACAAAAATTTCTTCGTCCTGCTTGAAGAATTTGAGCTGTTCGGTTTTCAGCGCCGGGGCAGGCTCAGGGTTCTTCGAAGCCGGCAGAAAGCTGGAATTTGTGACTGAATTTTCGAGTTTTTTGAGGATTTCGAGAATTGCCAGGGTTTCGGCCGAGCGCTGACGCCGGGCATATTCCTCAAGAAACCAGCGTCCCCGTTGGGTTTCCAAGACGGCGGCTTCCAGACTTTCGAAACTTTCGTTCCGGTAACCCTCACTCTGCGCTGACATACCCGAACTCCACAAACTCTCATGCGCCCCGCAACAGGCGCAGGTCTTACCAGCGCCAAGTATCGTGGAAAGTGGTGAAGTTTTGGTTTATTTAGCCTTCCAACGGATCATGCCAGCACGAATCTTCGGCCTTCGATTTTCAATTTTTTATGCTTTTCTCACGATTGGCACCGGCATCCAGTTGCCGTTTTTGCCCCTTTGGCTGCATGCCAAGGGGCTGACGGTGGCCGAGATCGGCTTGGTGATTGCCGGCATGACGGCGGCCCGGTTTGTGGCCATTCCGGTTGCCGCGTATTTTGCCGACCGGTACCGCAACCGGCGCGGGCTTATCATCCTGTTCAGCTTAGCTTCGGCTTTTGGCTATTTGCTGTTGGGGCTGTCTGCTGGATTTCTCCCCATACTCGCCAGCGCAATTCTCGCGTCACTCTGCATTGCACCGATTTTTACCCTGGCCGAGAGCTTCAGTGTAGATGGCAGCGCCCACCATGGGCTGGATTATGGACGCCTGCGGCTTTGGGGATCCATAAGTTTTCTGTTGGGAAATCTCGGGGCGGGGGCGTTGCTGCTCCACATTCCCATCGACAATCTTATCTACCTTATCGCGCTGGCCCAGGGCGTTTCGTTTCTCGTTGCGTTCCTGCTGCCACCCGACCCCGATTTGGACAGGCCGCTGCAACCTGCCGAACGGCCCGCCAATATCTTCAACGCCTTCGGAATTTTGATGACGGGCAGCTTTGTCATTTTTGTTGTTGCCGTGAGTCTGGCCCAATCAACCCACGGGATGCTGTATTCCTTCGGGCCGGTGGAATGGGACAGGCTGGGCTATGACAAATTCACAATCGGAAGCTTCTGGGCCATTTCCATTGTTGCAGAAGTGAGCGTGTTTGCCTTCTCGAATGCCTTCGTCAGGCGGTTCGGCGCTATCAACCTGATCCTGATCGGAATTTCCGGCGGCTTCCTGCGCTGGGTTTTCATGTCGCATGATTTCGGGCTTGGCGCGAGCATCATCCTGCAAAGCCTGCATGGCGTTTCCTTTACCATGGTCCATCTGGGCACCATGCATTACATTCGACTTACGGTGCCGCAGGGTTTGCGCAATTCAGCGCAAGGGCTGTATGCGGCGTTTTCGGGCGGCATCGCCATGTCGGGGATGATGGCCGTATCGGGCCTGCTCTATGGCCAGCTGTTGGGCGGAACCTATCTGGTCATGGCGGCGGTGTCGCTTGCGGCACTGAGCTTTGCCTTTGCCCTGAAGCGGGTCAGCCCCACAGTTCTGGTTCGGGCGGGTACATAAGGCTGCCATCGAAGGTGATGCCGGGGTTGCGGTCACGGGCCAGAAGCAGGGGACCATCGAGATCAATGACCTGGGCCAACTGGGCCACAAGCATCGCCGGTGCCATGGCAAGGGAAGTTGCAATCATGCAGCCCACCATGATCTTGAAATTCATTTCCTTGGCGGCCTGGGCAAGGGCGAGCGCCTCGGTCAAACCGCCGGTCTTGTCGAGCTTGATGTTGATGGCATCATATTTGCCGACGAGCTTATGCAGGTTGCGGCGGTCATGGGCCGACTCGTCGGCGCAAATCGGAACATCATGGGTGATGCGCAGCAGGGCTTCGTCATTGTCCACGGGCAGCGGCTGCTCGACGAGTTCAACGCCCACCGCAGCGCAGGTTTTCAGAAGTTGTGGAAGTTCATCCGGGGTCCAGCCTTCGTTTGCATCGATGATGAGGCGGCTGGCGGGTGCGGCTGCACGGATCAGGCGCAGGCGCTCAACATCGCCTTCACGGCCGAGCTTGAGTTTGAGCAGGGGGCGATGGCTCGCCTCACCGGCCGCCTTGGCCATGGCTTCCGGCGTATCGAGGCTCAAGGTGTAGGCCGTGGTCATGGGGCGCGGCTGCTGCAGGAGCGCGAGTTGCCAGACGGGTTTTCCGGCGCGCTTTGCTTCCATATCCCACAAGGCGCAATCCAGGGCATTTTGCGCGGCGCGGGGTTTCACAAGGCCTGGCACATCGGCGTGGGAGAACCCGGATTCAATTCCGGCGCGGGCTGTTTCGAGGCTGGCCACGACGCCTTCGACGGTTTCGCTGTAGCGGGGGTAGGGCACACATTCACCGCGGCCCCGGTGACCCTCTTCTTCGAGGGTGACGACAACCACATCGGCGGCTGTCTTGCTGCCGCGCGAGATGGTAAAACTTCCGGCGATGGGCCAGCTCTCTTGAGCAATTGAAAGAGCAGGCATCTGCCGCGTCAGCTTGGCGAAATGCGGCCGCAGGCTTCCGCCAGCATCACGTAGATCTTGCCGGACTCCGACATGAGGCAGGCTTCCACCATCTGATTGCCCTGCGGCGCTTCGGATACGGTATCAAGCAGGCGTTCGAAGAGCTTGACGTAAGAATCCACCTGGTTGCGCGTGGGCCGGTCATTTTCATAGCGCATGGCAATGTTCTTTTGCAGGCGCTTGCCGCGGCCCTCATAGAGGCGCTGGGTATAAACATGCCGCTCGTTCTTGTTGTAACGCTTCTCGAGTTCGGCCGGCAGGCCGTCCTCAAGCACATCAACGATATCGCGCGCCACGCTGTTGAGCTCCTGGGTGAGGCTTTCGACTTCGCGGGGAACGCCGTTGCCTTCCGCCGCTTTCTTGGCCTGTGGCTTGCCCGGGCTTTCGATTGCCGCATCACGCCACGAGGTCGAGGCTCCCTTGTTTTCCAGCCGCTCCATGGCTTTTTTCAGGGCGCCTGACGTTCCGGATTGTGGAGCAAGGAACGTAGCGCCCTCAGATTTTCCCGGGCTGGGGTCCCTTGTACTTCGCTGTGGTGTGTAGCCAGTGCCGGGGCCGGACAGATCGGTCATGCCCGTTTGGCGCTTGACGACATCGGCCAGGGTATTCAGGGCGGCAATCTGGTCGGCCACGACCTTGCGCATGGCATCGGCGTTGGTGCGGGTTTCTTCCGGCAGGTCGACGATTGCCCGCTTGAGATCGCTGCGCGCACTGTCGATATCCTTGACGACCTGCTGGGCAGTCATGCGCATGTCCTGGGCCGTCTGCTGGAAGTCGCTGGCGGTGGACGAGAGCATTTCATTCATGGAGGCCATGGCGCGCTCGTGCTGTTCGCGCAGCACGCGCGATGCCTGGGTGATCTGCCCGCCGGAACTTGCCTCCATCTTGCGGATTTCCTGATCGAGATTTGCGACGGCAACATTGGTCTGGTCGGCAATGACGCGGCCGATATCCTTGGCGCGGGCTTCGGCTGTCACCAATGAATCCTCGATGAGGGTCATGTAGCTGGTCATCACCGCATCGATTTCCTGGGCGCGCTTGGCAGCCTCGTCAATCAGGCTGTCGAGGGCGACCTTGCGGCTGAGAAGGACATTCTCCATTTCACCGTTGAACTTGTCGATGGATTTTTCAACCAGGACAGAAACATCCTCAAGGCGATCCGAAATGCGGCTCCCAGTCATTTCCAGTTTCCCGGTGAGCTGCATGGAAATGCTTTCCAAGCGGTCATCGATGGATGACGCGGCGGTTGAAAGCTGGTCGGCGAGATAGGTGTTTGCCGTTTCAACATGCTTGGAGAACTTGCGGTGGGCTTCCGAAAGCTGGCCGTTGGTTGCCGAGGTGGCGCTGTCGAATTCCTTGACCGCCTTGTCGATGCGGCCGACGAGCAGGCCGGTTTCCTGCTCGAAGCGGCCGCTGATCTGAAGCGTGGTCTGGCCCAGGCCTTCGGAGAAGGCGTCGCTGGCCTTGCCGAGATCGGAGATCATCTGGCTGCTGGCGGTATCAAGGATTTCAGCAAACTTGGCGCCGGTGCCGGAAATGCGCCCGGAAACATCGCTGGTGACTTTTTCGAGGATTTCGGTGGCGATGTCGAAGCGTGTGCCGAGTTCGCGAGCGGTTGAGTCAATACGCGTGAACATGGAATTGCCGGCACTGGCCAATTGCTCGGCAACCTCGGTGGAGGTTTTTTCCAGGCGCTGGGACATGAGAACGTTCGCGTCCTGCACCTGACGGGCCACGCGCACTGCCGTGTCGGCGAAGGTGTTGGTTACGTCAGTTGAAGTTTGATCCAACTGATCGCTCATCATCTTGGTGTTGGCGGTGAACAGGGCGGTCAATTCGGTTGACGCCTGGTCAAGCTGCGAGCCGATCCGCACTTCGGTGGATTCCAGAAGATTGTTGAGTTGGGTCGATGAGGTATCGAGTTTCCTGGTGAGGTTTTCAGTAACGCTGGTGACCTTGCCGGTGATCGACAGGGAGGTATCATCAAGACGGGCGAAGAGCTGGCCAGCCGTATCATCCATTTTCGAGGTGATCTGGCTGGAGGTTTCCGAGAGGAAATTGAACATGTCGTCGCGGGCGCCGCCCATTTTCTGGATGAACTCACCGGACACGCCAATCATCTTGTCGGTCACAAGGCCGCTTGAAACCTCAATGTTCTGGGCCAAGGCGATGCCTGAATCCTGCATCTGGCGGGAGACGATGTCGGAAGTTTCCTTGAGATGGGATGAAATGGTGCCGCTGGTTGTCACCAGCAGGTCATTGATGCTCGATCCGGTTGACTGCAATTGGCCGACAACGCCGGTGCCTGCGAGCTCAATGCGGGAATGAACGTAACTGGTTGCTTCCTCGATTTTGCTTGCGACGGAAGAAGCGGTTTCGCCGAGCTTGTTGGTGACGTGTTCACTTTGCGCATCGATGGCGTCGAAGACGCGCAGGGCGTTGTTCTCAATGGTCGTGCCAAGGGCATTGGCGCGGCTGTCGAGATTGCCATAGAGCTTCGAGGCGGTTTCCTCGATGTGGCTGTTGACGTAGTTTGCCTGGAGGTCAAGGCGGTCGAACACGCCGGTTGAGGTTTCGTCCAGTTTCAAATTGATCTGCGTGGCCTTCTGGCCGATTTCACTGAAGAGGCGGTTGGTGGTTTCCTCCACCTTGCCGGCGAGGCCGGAGCCTGCGGCATTCAATTGGGTGAAGAGCTGGTTCGCAGTCTTGTCCAGGCCAGCCAGGAACTGATCGTTGGTTGATGACAGGCGATCGGATAATTTGTGGGTTGCATCTTCCACGCCCACGACAATTTGCGCGGCGGCCTGGTCGAGATAGCCCCTGAGGTCGCCGTGGGTGCGGGCCACCTTATCCATGTAATCCTTGGCGACATTCTGCAGCCCCTGATCGACGCGGCCACGGCTCAGTTCAATCTGCTGGGCTGCATCGATGCCGGAACGTTCAATAAGCGAGGCGACTTCGCTTGAGGTTGCCTTCAGGTGATAGGTGATGTTTCCGCTGGAGCTCTGAACCACATCGGACATCTCGGCGGTGAGGGCTTTGATCTGGTCCATGCTTTGCACCAACAGATGCGTGACATTGGTTTCCATGCCCTGCACATTGCGGCCGAAGTTCGTGGTTTCGGCATTGAGATGGCCGGCGGCGGACGACAGGGTTTGTATCTGGTCCTGCAGGTGCTGCGAGAAGGTGCGCAACTCGCCAACCAGCATGCCCGACATGCGCTCCATCTGCGTTGTCTGGCCGCCGATTTCGTTGCCGGCAACGGTGGCGCGGGTGGAGACCTCATCAATGGTGCGGGCGAGTTCGCTGGTGGAATTCTTGAGGCCCTGTTCAAACCTGACGAGGGTGGATTGGGCGCTGTTGACGACGCTGTCAAGATTCTGCGTGTTGATTTCAAGGCGCGCCAGCAAGGGGGCTGATTCGTTGCCTACCACGAGCGAAGCCTGATGCAGGGCGGAGCGCTGGTTTTCCAAGCCGGTCACCAGGGTGCGGATACGGTCTTCGTTGCCGCCGAAGGCGCGCTCGATGGCCGAGATTTCCTTATGGACAATTTCTTCCAGAACCGTGGCGCGCTGGACCGCGTGTTCGACGCCGCCCACGAGAAGGTCAACTTCCGAGCGGACTGCCTGGGCAATGGAGGTGAGGCCTTCGGTTGCAATATCCTGGGGACGAATCAGGCGCATGGCCGATTGCATGAGAACTTCTGAAACCTGGCGCAGTTGCTGGGCGCGCCAGAGGAAATAGGCCATGACCCACATGATGCCGATGGGGAGAACCAGCAGGGCGATGGAGCGCACCGTTTCATCGGTTGGTTGGTTGAACAGGGTGGCCGAGTAAAGCATGGACCAGCCGAAAATCCAGGCCAGAGACAGCACAAAAGCCACGTAATAGGCCATATAGGAAGGCTGGCGGTTAAGCCTTGCCAGCATCAAGCTGGAACCGGGGTCATTTTCGTTGGCCGGGCGGCCACGCAAAGGGGCTGCCTCCAAGGGCGGATTGCGTCTTAAATCTGCTTGCCGTTCAGCCGAACGCTTATCCCTGTCCCTGCGACGCGTTTCCACTGTGTTACTTGCCATACGAATTACCCACATTCTTAACTAAAAATTCTAACAGCCTTTGGTGCTGCCAGAAGACGCTTGATTTGATGAAAGAATCTGCGTTTCCGATGCAGATCGGCCCCTTCCATCCCCCCGTCAAGACTCCCACCTTAACCTATTGGTAACCATGATAGAACCCGTTCTTGGGTTGTCCGCAAGTATAATTAAAGGTTTGGTTAAAATTATGGATCGAATTGAAACGATTCAGAAAACTGCCCATTTACGCTCTCGCCCTATAACACGATAGGAGCTTGATGCTCCAAAATGAAGCAGGGATTGGCGTCGTGGCGCAAGTGGCAGCAAGTAAATCGGGGCGCAAAAAAGCGGCCCCCGTTATTTTCGACAGGGCCCATCTCGCTCAATACACCATGGATAGCCCGGAGCTTGAGCGCGAGATCATTGGTCTGTTTGTCGCTCAGCTGCCAGCCATTCTGGACCGCCTGCAAGATGCCGATTCGAGTGAAGACTGGCGCATTGCAACACATACGCTGAAGGGCTCGGCACTTGCCGTCGGCGCATATAAAATCGGCGAACTGGCCAAAAAGCTGGAGCCGGTCAACAGCCCGGAACAGGGCGAAAAGCGCAAAAAACTCCTGTCAGGGCTAGTTCGCGCTGTTGATGAGTTTGACGAAATGGCGCGGCAGCTCTACCCCTAGCTGGCTTGCCTTTCAATTCTTTATATCCTATGTAGCGTTCGGTAAAACGAACACGAGTTTATGAGCGCGACATGGCGAAAATTACCTTCATCCAGCACAATGGCACGGAACAGACCGTCGACGGCATTCCGGGCATGACTGTGATGGAGGCGGCGATCAAGAACATGGTGCCCGGCATTGACGCGGATTGCGGCGGGGCCTGCGCCTGCGCCACCTGCCATGTCTATGTGGAAGCCGAATGGCTCGACAAGGTTGGCAAGCGTGCCGCCATGGAAGAGGACATGCTGGACTTTGCCTTCGATGTTAAGGATTCCAGCCGGCTTTCCTGCCAGATCAAGATTAGCGACGCGATCAACGGCTTGCGCGTCCATGTTCCCGAAAAACAATTCTGATCCTACTGGAGTTTGAGATGTCCGAAGTAATTTCCACCGATGCCGTGATCATTGGCGCGGGCCCTTGCGGTTTGTTTGCAATTTTTGAACTGGGCCTGCTGGATATCAAGTGCCATGTCGTAGATATTCTCGACCGTGCGGGCGGGCAGTGCGCCGAACTTTATCCGGAAAAGCCGATCTATGACATTCCGGCCCTGCCGATTGTCACGGGCGCCGAGCTTACGCAGCGCCTTTTGGACCAGGCGAAGCCTTTCCATCCGCAGTTTCATTTCAACCAGATGGTTACCGAACTGATCAAGCATGGCGACAATGATTTTGAATTGCGAACCGATGGCGGCATTATTTTCCGCAGCAAGATCGTGGTGATCGCCGCGGGCGGCGGTTCATTCCAGCCGAAGAAGCCGCCCATTCCCGGCATTGATGCCTATGAGGGCAGCTCGGTGTTTTATTCCGTCAAGAAGATGGAGGCCTTCCGCGGCAAGGACATTCTGATCGTCGGCGGCGGCGACTCAGCCCTGGACTGGACCAACAATCTGGCACCCATTGCCAACAGCATGACGCTGCTGCACCGGCGCGATGAATTCCGAGCGGCACCCGACAGCGTGAACAAAATGCGTGAACTCGTGGCAGCCGGTAAAATGCAAATGAAGCTTGGCCAGGTGACCGGCCTGACGGGGGCTGATGGCGTTTTGTCTTCGGTGCAGGTCAAGGGCAATGATGGCGCGCCTTTCGACATTCAGGCGAATACGCTGCTGCCGTTCTTTGGCCTCACCATGAAGCTTGGGCCGGTTGCCAATTGGGGACTCAATCTCGATGAGAACCTCATTCCGGTGGATACGGAAAAGTTCGAGTCTTCAACGCCCGGCATTTTCGCCATCGGCGACATCAACCATTATCCGGGCAAACTGAAACTCATTCTCTCAGGTTTCCACGAAGCTGCGCTGCTGGCGCAACAGGCTTTCCGCTATATCAATCCGGGGCAAAGACTGCTGTTCCAGTACACGACCTCGAGCACCAACCTGCAGAAGAAGCTCGGCGTCGCTTGAACAAACTAACTCGTCATTCCGGCGAAAGCCGGAACCTGGCTAACGTCCGAGGAATTCCGGCTTTCGCCGGAATGACGGATGTAGGTAGTTGTTCCGGCTCAAGGCAAAGCCTTCTCGCGGCGCAATCGCTTGCGCTCCAGATCAAATTCCTTCTTGCGGTTAGGGCGGCCGAGAAGTTTGCGGAACGTATCGCGGCGTTCGTGAACGGAGGCGATGACCAATCCCATGGGAATGCCCGCTTCGACGAGCAGGGACTCGCCGAGTTGCAGACTTGATTCGATGGTTTCGGGAACGGCTTCAGTTACGCCCGCCGTGTAAAGCCGCATGGCATGGCGCTCATCCCTGGCGCGGGCAATGATCTTGAGGTCGGCGCTTTCGGCACGCGCGGCTCTCGCCACATCATCGACGCGGGATGGATTGTCCATCGTGATGGCAATGGCCTTGGCATCGGCCAGCCCGCATTTTTTCAGGAACTCGACGTTGGCGGCATCACCATAGTAAACCGGAAATCCGGCCCGGCGCTCGCGGGTCACCAAGGCTGCATCCGCGTCCACGGCGATATAGGGAATTTTATGCTCGTCGAGCATGGAGCCAATGAGATGGCCAACGCGGCCGAAACCCGCGACGATAATGCGGGGCTGGTCATCCTCCGGCGGCGCTTCCAGCGTTTCTGGAGAGTTTCCCTGGAGTTTTTTTGATCTCCTGGCCAGCTTCTTGCCGAGAATTGAAAGAAACGGAATTGTCGCCATGGTGAGCGAGACAATCAGCAGCAACTGGCTGAACATGGTTCTGTTGAGAATGCTCAAGGCTGCGGCAGAGCTCAGGATGACGAAGGCAAATTCACCGCAGGGACCGAGGAGCAACGAGCTTTCCAGGGCGGCGGCGTGATTGACCTTCATGAGGCGGGCGAACAGATAGGTCACGGCTGCCTTTGCAGTGATAATGAATAGCGCTACGGCGACAATCCGAACCGGCGATTCGATGAGTCCATGCAGGTCAATGCCGAGGCCCACCAGCAGGAAGAATGCGCCGAGCAGCAGGCCCTTGAATGGCTCAAGGATCGCTTCAATGGCGCGGCGGTATTCGGTTTCAGCCAGCGTCAGCCCGGCGATAAAGGCGCCAAGGGCCATGGAGAGCCCGGCATAGTTTGCGAGCACGCCGGTACCAACGGCAATGAGAAGAACAGCCGCCATGAACAAATCCGCGCTGTTTATGCCGGCGACCAGCCGCAGCAACGGCCGCAAGGCGAAACGGCCGACACCAACGATCAAGGCCACAGCCAGCAGCGCCTGGCCTATGGCAATCGCCAGGCTCTGCAGGACAGGGCCGGAACTTTCGTGAGCCAAGACACCCACCATCAACAGGATGGGAATCACGGCCAGATCCTGAAACAGCAGGATGGCAAAGCTCGTCCGGCCGGATTGGGAGCCCAGGCGCTTATCGTCGGAATAGAGCTGAATGACGATGGCGGTGGATGACAGCGAAAGCGCCGTGCCAATGACGAGTGATTGGGCTGGCGTGAAATCGAATGCATAGGCGACGAGTGCGATGAGCGCCGTCGTGCATATCACCTGAAGGCTGCCGAGGCCAAAAACCAGGCGCTTCATGGTGACCAATCGCTCGAAAGAGAGCTCCAGGCCGATCAGGAAGAGCAGGAAAACGACACCCAATTCACCCAGCGAGGAGATGGCTTCCCGGTCATTGAGGACGAAGGCTTCGAGAAATGGAAATGGGGTGGTGAGCGAGCCCAGCACGTCGGGACTGAGAAGAAATCCAACCAGCAGGAAACCCAGTATGGAACTGATGCCAAGGCGCACGAAGAGGGGTATGACCAATCCGGCGACGCCAAGAATGATCAAGAATTCCCGATAATGCCCTACATCTGCTGATTCCATGGACCCCAAGTACCGTTTTCGACATAGTGTTGCATGACACAGGATTTGCAAAGCAAAATGTTACATTTGTGGATGGGAGGAAATTAATGGCGGATGTGAAGCGGGGAAGGGAATGGGCACTGCCATTTGCCGGAAAGCCCGGGCCGTTCAATGCAATTACCGATGTGGCGGGTGTTGAGGTCGGTACGACGACGCTGATCAGCGGCGACGGACCGCTGGTGGTGGGCAAAGGGCCAGTTCGCACGGGCGTTACGGCTGTGCTGCCGCGCGGCCGCGCCAAGGCCCATGTTCCCTGTGCCGCGGGCTATTATTCGCTCAATGGCAATGGTGAGATGACGGGGGTTGTGTGGATTGAAGAATCCGGCGAGTTGCAAACGCCGATTACAATAACCAATACGCACTCCTGCGGCGTGACACGGGACGCGACGATCCGCTGGATGGTGGGCCATGAAATCGGCATTGGACAGGATTGGGGACTGCCGGTCGCCGCTGAAACTTATGACGGCGAGTTAAATGACATCAACGGATTTCATGTCACTGCTGAACACACCATCGCAGCATTGGATGCGGCGCGCGACGGGGCTGTTGAAATGGGGAGTGTCGGCGGCGGCACCGGCATGATCTGCTATGACTTCAAGGCGGGGAACGGCTCGTCGTCGCGCGAGATCAAGATTGATGGGCAGACATATACGGTTGGTGTTTTTGTTCAGGCCAATTTCGGGGCGCGTGAACAGATGATGGTCCTGGGTGTTCCGGTTGGGGCGCATATCAAGGCCAATAAATTGCGTTACAAGGACCAGGGTTCGGTGATTGCCATTGTGGCGACCGATGCGCCTTTGCAGCCTCACCAGTTAAAGCGCTTGGCGCGCCGGGTTCCCATGGGGCTGGCGCGGACGGGCACTTTTGGCACCAATAGTTCCGGCGATATTTTCCTGGCCTTCTCAACGGCAAATGAAGCGGCTTACGAAAGCGGTGGGGCAAAGCTCCGCAACACCGCCTTCCTGCGCAATGATGCCATTGATCCGGTTTTCAATGCGGTTGTTGAAGCCACCGAAGAGGCAGTGATTGATTCCATGGTATGCAACCAAACCATGGTGGGCCGGGATGGAAACACCTCCCATGCTCTGCCGCTTGATCAGGTGATGGCTCTTATGAAGAAATTTGGCCGGCTTTAGGTGATGCGCGGGACCCTCTGTTTGGAAGCCCAGATCAGCGCTTTGGTTTCTGCTGCCCGAATCCACTTGTCCTTCTCATCGGCGTAGGCATGCGAATTCGCGGGGTGCAGACTTTGTGCGCGGCGCTTTTCGATTGCGTATGCGTTGGCTTCTTCGGGATGGGCACGCAGATAGTCTCTAAATGCGATATGGCGCTCGATGTGCGGCGAGCCCTCTTTGAAAAAATGAAGTTGCGCGACGCGAACGCCGGCCTCATTGGCAAGCGTACAGTAGCGCCTTCCCGGAATACCGAACTCACCATGCCACTGATATCCAATCGCTTCAACGTGCTGACGTTGCTCGTCGAGGCTGGTGTGGCTGGTTATGACGGGCATCAGGTCGATAATCGGCTTGGCAATTAATCCCGGTACCGATGTAGAGCCGATATGGTGAACGGCCACCAGATTTGGTCCAAGCACTTGCATGCGTTCAGCATGTGTTGCCGCGATTCGGGGCCATTCGGGATTATAGGCGGCTAGGATGACGGGTATCGGCTGCAGCATGTCACGCCGCGGAAGTCTGCAGGCGTTTTTGAATTTGTTTGGCGAGAATCATTCCTGCGGCCATCGCAATTACGAATGTGATGCCTTCCATGCGACCAAAAACCAGGCTGGCGACGGCGGGGCCCGGACAGAATCCACCCAGTCCCCAGCCCACGCCAAAGAGCGCGGCACCGCTCAAGAGTTTTGCGTCGATGTCCTGCGATGTTGGCAATCGGAAAGTCGGTGCAAACAGGGGTGCTTTTCGTTTGAAGACGATTTGATAGCCAACCAAAGTGACGAGAAGGCCGGCGCCCATGACGAAAATTAGTGTGGCATCCCATGAACCGAAGATATCGAGGAAGTTCAAAACCTTCATGGGATTGGCCATGCCGGAGATAGTGACGCCTGCGCCAAACAGCGCGCCGGAAATGAACACGATGAGCTTTCCCATTGTCAGGCTCCGAGCACGTGGCGCGTGATGAATACGGTGAGGATGGCAACCGCCATAAAGGTGCAAGTTGCCACCAATGCGCGTTTGGAAAAGCGCGACAGGCCGCAGATGCCGTGGCCGCTGGTGCAACCGGAACCGAGCACCGTGCCGACACCGACCAGAAGGCCGGCAGCGATTGTCGTAAGCGGGCCGCCATTGAATGCGAGTGATGAAGCATCAAAGAAAAACAATCCGGACCATGCTGCGCCAATCAGCATGCCGATGATGAAAATGAACCGCCAGCTAAACTCGGCGCTGAAGCTCAAGGTGAGAAGGCCGGAAAAAATGCCGCTGGCGCCGGCGATGCGGCCATAGCCTCCCATCAGGAGAACAGCGGCGAGGCCAATGAGGGCGCCGCCCAGGAGCCCGGCAAGAGGGGCGAATTCTGTCATGGCAATGACAATAGGCTCTCGCTGCAATTCGCGCTAGGCGGAGAGAGCCGGGAAGCCCCGGCCGCCAATGCAGGCGGCCGGGGCTGATGGTTTACTGAGCGTCTTGCCCGTCCTTGTCGTCGTCACCGTCCATTCTCTCATGGTTTTTCTTGCCCCAATGATGGCGGGGTGAAAGTTCTTCGCCGGAAACCGCCTTGTCATTGTCGCGGTCCATTTCGGCGACGAACTTGGAAAGCGGGAGCTTGTATTCGTCCAAGGTGACCTGGCCGTTGCCGTCGCGGTCAAATTTCTGGAATTCCCGAACCATCTGCTGGTTGCGAGCCTTCAGCCAGAGATTCTGAAACTCGCTCAGGGCCAAGGCGCCGGACTTGTCGCCATCGAATTCGCCGAGCCAGCTGGTGCGGTTGGCGTCAATTTCCTCCTGGGAAATCTTGCCGTCCTTGTTGGCATCGTAGCGTTCGGACATCTGCTCGAAGCCCATGGGGCCATGGCCACCGAAGCCGTGCTTCCAGCCCTTCTGGGCAAACGCCGCGCCGCCGATCACGGCGAGGCCGGCAATGGCAACAAGAACAATCTTGGTGGATTTCTGCATAGGTTTCTCCTTCAAATTTCCATTTGCATGCAAGAAAGACGGCCTTGGCCTGCCATTCCGGCGCTGTATGGCTTAAAATATTGTTAATGTTAGGGCGGTTTCGGTTCGCTGGAATCGCCCAACGTGACCAGTTCGCGCAAAAGGCTGCCCAAGGTTTCCTTGGTTGATTCCGACTGGGGCACGGGGCGGCAGACATCGCGGGTGGCAAGGCCGATGCGCGAGGTGAGAATGCCGTTAACGGCGCCCTCACCAAAGCGGGCGGAGAGCCTTCCCAGCAAGCCCTTGCCGACAACATGTTGAATCAGATTGTCCGAAAGTGCTAGTCCGCCGGTGACGGCGAGATGGGACACAACCATGCGGGCAAGCTTGAGTGTGGAAAGGGTGGACGGCCTGCCGCCATAGAGTTCGGCCAACTCGCGCAGCATGCGGAGGTTCTGGGCGGCGACAAAGACGATGTCGAGGGCCGCAGCCGGCGTAACCGTGGTGAGCAGTGTCACACGCCTTGCGCGGCGGGCGATGATGCGATGGGATTCTTCATCAAGCGGGCTGATGACGAGGCGGTCGAGGAGTCTGATACGATCGCGGGGGTCCATGATATCATTTTTATGATCGCGAAACATTTTCATGCCCCAGGCCGTATCGGGCCTGCTGCCATAGATGCCTTCAAGCGAAGCGACGGTTTCGGTCGCCGCGGCGGCTTCATCAAGGTTAATGGCACGGGCTGACAGTTCTTGGATATGCTCAATGCGCCTGAGGCGTGAGAGCCCCCAGATTTCCCGAATTACAATGGCAAGGGCAGCGAGGCCTGCCAGAGCTGCAACGCCAAAGGCGAGCCAGCCGAGGGTTGCCGAACGGGCAAAGAAATTTTCGATGAGCGTGGTTATGGTGAGGCCGGCCCACAGGCTCAAGAGCGTGGCGAGGGCCGAGACAAGCAGGAAGCCCCAACGAAAGCCTTTGGAAGTTCGGCGGGCAATTTGCGGCACGACAACGAGTTCGCCAACCGACTCTTGCGTTTCGAATTCGATTTTGTGGCGTGACTTTGGTTTTTCCCCGTCATCCAGAACGAAGGCCGCTGGCTTGCGATGGTTTCCGGTCATGCGAAACGGTCCCCCAACAGAAATTCAAGGCTGCGGTCCAGGCGAATATGAGGGAAGGCGCCATCCTTCAAGAGCGGCGGCCGGAATCGCACGAATTTCAATTTACCCTGCAAGGTGCCGTCAAGGGCATCAAGTGAATTGGCCGGCAAATCGCCGGGGAAAATTGCAACTTCGCTTTCGCCATCAAAAGTGGTGGCGCCAATCTTCCCGCCCATTTGCGGGACGCCTGCGATGCAGGGAAGTTCCTCGCCTTTTTGTTTCACTTTTGCTTCGCGTGTGGCGCGAATGGCGGCGAGGGCAGCCACGTCAATCGTCGCGCCGGAAAACTCGGCCTTGGCGCTGGCATCCTCGATGATCAGACGCAGGATATTTTCGAGGCGGTCATGGCTTGTCTGATGCAGGAGATCGGCCTTGGTGGCGGCGAAAAGAATGCGGTCAATCCGGCGGCCCAGAATGCTGGAGAAAATTGAATTTGCGCCAAGGCGGAAACAGGCCTGCACCTGAGTCAGGGCATTCTTCAAATCCTGCACGGCGGCCGGGCCTGCATTGAGGGCTGAGAGGGTGTCCACCAAAACAATCTGGCGATCCAGCCTGGCGAAGTGGCTGAAGAAAAACGGCCGCACGATTTTGGACACATAGGAGTCATAGCGCCGTTCCATGAGATCGCCCAGCGAGCCTTTGGGAAAGTCATCGTCCGGCTTTGCAGCGAGTGGCGCGAAGGTGAGAAGGGGAGAGCCGGCAAAATCTCCCGGCATGAGAAACCGCCCGGGCAATAGACTGGACAGGGCAACGTCATCCTCGCGGCATTTGGCGAGATAGGCGGTGAAAAGTTCGGCGGCTTTCACGGCGTTGAGCTCGATAGCAGAGCTTTCGGCGTCTAAAGTTTCGAGATGGGTGTGCCAGGCTTTGGCCAAACCAGCGCGGGGCTCAATGCGGCTGGCGGCAATGGTGGCCTCGGACCATTGCCGATAGGAGAGATTCATTAGCGGCAAGTCGAGTAGCCATTCACCGGGATAATCCACGATATCGATGTGAAGCTTTCCGCTGCCAAAATTCCGGGCGATGAGGCCGTGCGGCTCATATTCCAGAGTGAGACGAAGCTGGCTTATGCGGCGTGTACCTTCCGGCCAGGAACGATCATCGGCGGTGAGGCGCGCGAGATGATCCTCATAGGCAAAGCGGGGCAGGTCATCGTCGGGCTGCGGTTCGAGATAGGCTCTTGTGATGCGGCCCTGGGCATAGGCTTCGAACACAGGCAAGCGCGTTCCCTTGGTCAGCGCATGAACTAGGGCGGTAATAAATACGGTTTTGCCTGATCTCGAAAGGCCAGTGACGCCCAGGCGCAGGGTTGGATTTACCAGTCCGGTGGCCAAATCCGCTAGCCCTCCGGCGGCAATTCGGCTTGCATCTATAACGTTCTGGAATCTCACTCTTTACTGCCCTCCGGGCATCCATAATTGGTGCGGGATGCAGGGAATAACAAGAAAAACTTATGGTTTACCAATGTCTTCCAGCCTGAAGGGCGTGGATTGGTAAACTTCGTTAATCCAGTTGCCAAAGAGCAGGTGGGCGTGGCTGCGCCAGCGGTTTTCCGGCGTGGCGGAGGGGTTTCCGCCGGGAAAATAATTGGCGGGCGGATTGATGGTTTTACCGGCTTCCACGTCCCGGCGATATTCGTCGCCCAGGGAATTCGTGTCGTATTCAATATGGTTGAACATGTAGAGCTGGCGATGGGGATTATCAGCCACGAAGCAAAGGCCTGCCTCTTCCGACTCCATAAGGATTTCAAGTCCTTTGCCTTTGGGCAATTCGGATTTCAGGTTCTCCGTCCAGCGCGACACGGGCATGGAGAAATCATCGGAGAAGCCGCGGAGATAGGGCGATGCCGGACTCAGGTTCTTGTGGCGGTAAATCCCGAAGGCTTTTTGAGCCAGCGTGTGCTTGGGCACATGATGGAAATGATAGAGGGCGGCCTGGGCGCCCCAGCAGATGTTGAAGGTTGATTGGACATGGGTTTGCGTCCAGTCGTAAATCTTCCGCAGTTCATCCCAATAGGTCACGTCCTCGAACTCAAGCAGTTCGATGGGCGCTCCGGTGATGATCAGGCCGTCGAACTTTTCCTTCTGCACCTTCTCCCAGTCACGGTAAAACGCGATCATGTGATCATGGGAGGTGTTTTTCGATTTGTGATTGGTGATCTTGATCAGGCTGAGTTCAACCTGCAGCGGCGTTGCACCAATGAGGCGGGCAAACTGCGTTTCGGTCTTGATCTTGTTGGGCATGAGATTGAGAAGACCGATGCGCAGGGCGCGGATATCCTGGCGGTGGGCGGTATCCTCGGTCATCAGCATGACCCCCTCTTTTTCAAGAGTGAGGCGGGCCGGAAGGTCATTGGGGATTTTTATGGGCATGGCATTCAGCGCCTGTCGATCACGGCGCCGAGCAAATCCAGAAAATCCGTTTCCGATTTTATTTTCGGCACGTCTTCCATGGCGATCTGATAGCCGAAATTCTTCGCTATCTTCTGGTAGATCGGAATGCGGTGATGCAGCAATTGCTCAAAACCCCAGACGGTGAAATCATCGGGCACCACATCGTCGTCATTGCGGATTTTTTTGAGGTCCTTGTATTCGGCCCAGATCTTTTCCAGAAACGCCGGCTGGTAATACATGGGCTTCGGGTATTTGCGGAAACGCTCAACCAATGTCTTGGTGTGCTGCGGATTGCCTTCGATGTAAAGCAGCAGGGTGCTTTCGCTCAGGGATTTCAGCACCGTGTCATTCGGGTCATCGGGATTGACGACCTCACACAAGCTGCCGCCGGAATCACAGATGAAGTGCTGGTAGCGATAGATGTCGCGGGCGCGCTCAATGAAGCCCGGCACATCGAGAAGGGAGCGGATTTCAGCATCGCGGTGCTGGTTCTGGCGGCGCTTGTATTCGGCAAAGGAAATGCCGCCCAGCGCCGGGTTTCCCGGCTTTCCCAGATAGGTGGAAAGGGGGCTCAGATTGTCGAAGGTGATGTTCGAGCGGATGTAGATTGAATCGGACTTCAGAAGCTCGGCCAGGAAGGGAACCTTCATGGCCTCGCGCTTGAAATTATCAACGATAGGCTCGTCCATGTAGCGGGTGCCGATGCGGTAATCGACGGAATACTGGAACCAGCCGCTTTTCTGCAGCATCACCGCAAGCGTGGTTTTGCCAACGCCGGACATGCCCATGATGGTGATGGCGTGAGCGGGCTGTTTTCTGAATTCCTGGGCGGATTTAAAGCGCATTTGGGTTGATTAGCCGAAGCCGGGGGTGGTGGGCAACTGGCTTGCGCCAGAAATCCCTGGATGGACGGAAATCCGCCTCATGGGTGTAAAATTGGTAAAGAGAGATATTACTATCGTCGCAGGCACGGGTATATTCGGCAGGCAGTGCTTTCGCCGGTTGAACCTTCGATAGCGGCTTCGGTGAATCGGCTTTGAAATTTGCGTGAGCTCTGCCATTTCTGGATTGAGCAGAGATATTGGAAATAAATTCAAAATGAAACAAGCCGTTAACACTTTCCCAACCTGGTATGAGGCCACGACGACGCGTAGTGAAGCGCGAAACCCTTTGCGTGGGCCGGTGAAGGCCGATGTCTGCGTGATTGGCGGCGGGCTTGCGGGGCTCACCACGGCGCTTGAACTTTCGCGGCGCAAGAAGAAAGTGGTTTTGCTGGAAGCAAAGCAATTGGCGTGGGGCGCCTCGGGCCGCAACGGCGGGTTTGTGTCCAACGGCTTTGCGGAAGGCATTGAGAATGTCCAGAAGCGGGTGGGGCTTGAGGCGGCGCGGGCGCTTTATTCGCTTTCCCGACATGGCAGCGAATATGTGCGCCGGGAAATTGAGGCCGGTGATCCGGCGATCAAGATGGGCGAGGCCTGGATTGTGGCACTTCGCCACCGGGACAGTGGCGGTCTCAAGTCCTACCGGGACATGATGGCGCGGGACTATGATGAGGATTTTCAGTTTCTTTCAACCGAGCAGACGCGGGAAAAGCTGAATTCAGTCCGCTATTTTGAAAGCATTTCAAATCCCCGGGCGCTTCATTTCCATCCCTTGAAATACGCACTTATGCTTGCCCGCGCGGCGGAGAAAGCCGGTGCCAGCCTGTATGAAAATTCACGAGCCCTTGCTGTGCAAAAGCAGGGCGCTGAATGGCGGGTGCGCTGCGCTGAAGGCGAGGTTACCGCGCAGCACGTGGTGCACTGCGTCTCGTCACTGGACCGCAATATCCACAAGGCCAGCGGCCGGGCAGTTCTGCCGGTTGCGACCTATGTGGCGGTGACGGAACCCTTGACCCAGGATGGCGTGCGCACCAGCGCTGCGGTGGCTGACACGCGCCGGGCCGGCAATTATTACCGGCTTATTGACGAGGGCAGGTTGCTGTGGGGCGGGCGCATCACTACACGGGTCTCAGAGCCCGCGCGCCTTGCCGAGGAAATGAAAGTCGACATGCTTGCGACCTATCCGCAACTGGGCAATCCGCGCATCGATTATTCGTGGGCGGGGCTCATGGGGTATGCCTTGCACAAGATGCCGCTCATTGGACGGGACAACGAGGGGCAATGGTTTGCCACGGCCTTTGGCGGCCACGGCATGAACACCACGGCCATGGCCGGGCAATTGCTGGCGCGCGCCATTGCCGATGGCGACGATGAATACAAGAGGTTTGCGCCTTTTGCGCCCCTTTGGGCGGGTGGCCAGCTTGGGCGGGTGGGGGTGCAGGCGTCCTACTGGTGGATGCAGCTCCGCGACCGAATCGACGAGGCGCGCGCCCGGTAAAACGGCATTGTTTTTGCAAGGTTTTGCCCTGGAATTGCCAGCTATTGTCGAAGCAGGCTAAGGCCGCTATAAGCCCGCGCCACGGACACCCGGAGAGTCGCTTTATGAATGTACTTGTCGATATCGACTATAAGCCCAATGACGACGAGCCTTTCATGAATGAACGGCAGGCGGCATACTTCCGGCAGAAGCTGAATACGTGGAAGGAAGACATCCTGCGCGAAAGCCGGGAAACCATCACCCATCTGCAGGACGAGAACCATGTTCTGCCGGATTTGGCGGACCGGGCTTCCTCGGAAACCGACCGTTCGCTGGAGCTTCGAGCCCGTGACCGGCAGCGCAAACTCATTTCCAAGATTGAAGCGGCCCTGCAGCGCATCGACAATGGCACCTACGGCTATTGCGAAGAGACAGGCGATCCCATCAGCCTGAAGCGGCTGGATGCGCGGCCCATTGCAACGCTCTCCATCGAGGCCCAGGAACGCCACGAACGGCGTGAGCGGGTTTACCGCGACGACTGAAGAAACAGGTCGACCTTTTCAAAGGTCCTGACGTCGATCAGGCCCATGTCGGAAATGCGCAGTTCCGGGATGACGACCAGCGCCAGCAGGGAATGCTGCATGAAGGCGTTGTTCAGGTTGCAGCCGGAGGACTTTAGGGCGGCCATCATCTTCTCCGCCGCCGCCGCAACAATTTCGGCGGGCTTATCGGACATGAGTCCGGCGATCACCAGTTCGACGCGCGCCAGTTCCTTGCCATTGCTCACGACCACAACGCCGCCGCCGATTTCGCTGAGGGTATTTGCCGCCTGGGCCATGTCCTGGTGATTGGTGCCGACAACGATGATGTGGTGGCTGTCATGGGCCACGGTTGAGGCCACGGCGCAATCGACATTATAACCGAAGCCGGAGACAAAGGCATTGACCACGGTGCCAAGGCCGCGGTGGCGCTCGACAACGGCGATCTGGCAGACATCGCCGCCGCGATCCATTTCGACCAGGCCGGACTTCACATTGAGCGGGCGCTGCAGCGCCCTGGTAGGCGCCTGGTTTTCAATCACGCCGATGACACGGGCTTCGACCTTGTTGGCGCCTTTGGGCGCGGCGATCTCAAAATCCCCTGCACTCAGCGTTCGGCCGACATGCACGGTGTTTTTGGCGGTTTCGGGATAGGCAAATTTCGGCAGTTCCACGACGAGCTTGCCATTCTCGGCCATCACCTGGCCATGGGCGATGACCAGTTCAATCGGCAATGTCGTGAGATCTGAAGAAAGAATGAGATCAGCGCGGCGGCCCGGGGTGATCGAGCCCAATTCGCGCTCCAGGCCGAAATGCTGGGCCGTGTTCAGGGTTGCCATTTGAATGGCGGTGACGGGGTTTAAGCCCTCGGCAATGGCATGGCGCACGACGCGGTTCATGTGGCCTTCGTAGACAAGCGTGCCGGAATGGCTGTCATCCGTACACAGAATGATATTGCGGGAGTCGATGCCACGCTCGGTCACGGCCTTGATCTGGGCCGCCACATCATACCAGGCCGAACCCAGGCGCAGCATGGCGCGCATGCCCTGGCGCACGCGGGCAATGCAATCGTCGACTTGGGTTCCTTCATGGTC
This sequence comes from Aestuariivirga sp., assembly GCA_965279345.1. Taxonomy (GTDB): domain Bacteria; phylum Pseudomonadota; class Alphaproteobacteria; order Rhizobiales; family Aestuariivirgaceae; genus Aestuariivirga. Next base: position 1,254,545 of record CBDIHN010000004.1, on the reverse strand, counting down.
ATCGGCGGGGCCACCGGCCGCATAGGCATGGAAGAGATGGCCGAGATCGGGAGAGGCATAGTGGCCGCCCACGGTTTTCCCCGCCTTCTGGGTTGCGGCAATTTCGGCCAGCATTTTAGGATCACCGTTGATGACGCCGGGGAAGTTCATCATCTCGCCCAGCCCGATGATGTTGGGCCAGGTCATGGCGTCCGCCACATCTTCAGGCGTAATTGTTGCACCGGGGTTTTCAAGGCCTGGGGCGCTTGGAACGCAGCTTGGCATCTGCACGAAGACATTGATGGGAAGGCCTGCGGCTTCGTCGTGCATCAGCCTTACACCGGCCACGCCCAGCACATTGGCAATCTCGTGGGGATCGATGAACATGGAGGTGGTGCCATGGGGAATGACGGCGCGGGCAAATTCAGTGACTGTCACCATGCCGCTTTCAACATGCATGTGGCCATCGCAGAGCCCGGGCACAAGGTAGCGTCCGCCAGCATCGATGACCTTGGTTGATTTGCCGATCATCGGCTTGGCATTGGGGCCCACATAGGCAAAGCGCTGGCTTGCAATGGCCACATCAGTGCCGGGAATGATTTCGCCGGAATGAACATTCACCCAGCGGCCATTGGTGATTACCGTATCTGCGGGGGCGCGGCCGGCGGCGACATTGATCAGATTGAGAGCAACATCCGGCCAGGGCTTCATGACCGCATTACTGCGATGGCAGCCTCGAGCAGGGCCTGTGAACCCGCACAAATGACATTGCCGCCTTCGGGGGGATTGCTGCCATCCCAACTGCCCACAACACCACCAGCCCCTTCGATGATGGGGATGAGAGCGGCGATGTCATAGGCCTGCATGCCGGCATCCAAGGCTATATCCATGTGGCCGGCGGCCAGCAGTGAAAAGAAATAGGCATCGCCGCCATAGCGCAGGAGCCTTACGGCCTTCTGCAGGTTATGGAGAGCCCGCTGGTCTTCGGCAGTACGATAAAGTTCGGGGGTTGTGGTGCCAACCGCGGCGTGGGCCAGATCAACCCCGGTGCGGGTGCGGATGGGTTCAATGGTGCCGCGGTAGTTGTTCCAGGCGCCATGGGGGTTGCCGTAGAAAATCTCGCCGACGAAGGGCTGATTCATGACGCCGACCACGGGCTTTCCCTCGTCGTAGAGGGCGATCAGGGTAGCCCAGTTGGGCATGCCGCAGACGAATGACCGGGTGCCGTCGATAGGATCGAGCACCCAGGTGAAGCCCGATTTGCCTTCCTTGATGCCATATTCCTCGCCATTGATGCCATGGTCGGGAAAGCGTTCCTCAATCAGCTTGCGAATGATCCGCTCACCCGCCCGGTCACCTTCGGTAACCGGGTCCCAGGAGTGGTGGGGTTTCACATCGATGGCCGTATTGCGCCGGAAATAGGGGAGAATTTCGGCTTCGGAAGCCCGCGCCAAGCTCACGGCGAAGTTTGTCAGTTCAGTCCAGTCCATAAACCCATTCCCTTTTGACCCTGTCCTATAGGAGAGCCGGGCTTGGCTCAAGGTGGGCTCAAAACCCGATGCTATTGCACTGCACAATTACTCAATTTGTCATGCAAATGGTGCATGGCCCCCGAGACAATAGGAGGCTAAGTCATTGTATTTTAAATAAAATCTTTATATTTCAAATAGTTATAAATTTTGAACATCGCCTCAAAGTGTTGCAAATTTGATCACTTGGAAAGTTATTTAGGCAATGGTCTTGAATTGAAAATGCTGCGGTGCCATATCGGAGAGGCAAGACCAAGGCGTCTGCCTTCTCTTGCAGCCCTTCTTGGGCGTTTCCTCCCTAGACTTGGGCCGGTCACTTTAGTGTATCGGCCCCTTTTTTTATTCGGCCGCCTGTTTTTGCGGGTTGGCGAATTCCACTAGGGTTTCGAGCAGGGTTTTAATGGTGCCGCCGAGGGCCGCCTGCAAGGGCAGGAAATCCGCGGTTTTTTCGAAGCGCTGCTCATCCATATAGAGGCCGCGGTTGATTTCAATCTGCAGGGCGTTGCGGCCAAGGGTGGGTGAGCCGTAGTTCTGGGTGATAAAGCCGCCGGCATAGGGCTTGTTGCGCACCACGCGCAGGCCCTGGGCGCGCAGCAGGTCTTCCACGAAGCCGGTGATTTCCGCCGGGCAGGAGGCCTCGTAGCGGTCGCCGATCACTACATCCACCGAGGTCTGGTGAGGCGGCGAGATAAAGCTTGTGGCATTGGACGGCATGGAATGGCAATCGAGCAGCAGCACCGTGCCAATGTTGTGCAGCACCTCATCAAGAAGCGCATTCAACGTGCGGTGGTAGGGGCGGTAGATGGTTTCAACCCGGCTTAGGGCATCGGTGAGATTGAGGCGCTCGCGGTAGATTTCCTCGCCTTCGGCCACCAGCCGCGGGATGGTGCCAAGGCCACCCGCCACGCGGGGCGAACTGGTGTTCATGTAGCCCGGCAGCTCGCAGGCGAACATGCGGGGATCAAACTCATAGGCCTCGCGGTTCAGATCGATATAGGCGCGCGGCACCAAGGCGCGCAGCAGGGGCGCGCCGTGGTCCACACAGCTCATGAACAATTCATCGATGTAGCAGTCTTCCGATTTGCGCAACGCGGCCGGCGAAAGCCTGGTCATGCGCAGCAGGTCGGGGGGATAGTGCTTGCCGCTGTGGGGTGAATTGAAAACAGCAGGGGCCGTCCACGCGCTGGGCGCCAGGATCTCAAAATATGAAACGGATCCGCTGTCTGCCATAATTCAAACCATTATTGACTAGAGAAGACAAACTGTCCACACTTCATCTTCTGTTTACCCAACCCCTGTTAAGCCCGTAACTCACCGCGAATGATGGTTCACAAACAGGCAGACTGCGATAAAGATGCAAACCGGCACCATGGCAAAGATCATTCTGGCTGAAGACGATGACGACATGCGGCGCTTCCTTGTGAAAGCGCTGGAGAAGGCTGGCCACCATGTGACGGCCTTTGGCGAAGGGGCCAGCGCCTTCGAGGAAATCAAGCAGGCGACCTTCGATTTGCTGCTCACCGATATCGTGATGCCGGAAATGGACGGCATCGAACTGGCGCGGCGCGCCGCCGACCTCGATCCCCATCTGAAAATCATGTTCATCACGGGCTTTGCGGCGGTGGCGCTGCACCCGGATTCCAAGGCGCCGAAAGACGCCAAGGTGCTGTCCAAGCCCTTCCACCTGCGCGATCTCGTGGCCGAGGTTGACCGGATGATGGCGGCGTAATTGCTTGCCAGAGGCCGAGCTTCCGATTATATCCGCGCACGCAGTGGGCGGTTAGCTCAGCGGTAGAGCACTACCTTGACATGGTAGGGGCCACAGGTTCGAACCCTGTACCGCCCACCATTTTGTCAAATAAAATCATCACCTTTTAGATGCCACGAGCTTGAGCGCGGGCTTGGCAGCATCGGTTTTGGGAGCTGCTTGGGAGGTAACCGGGAAAAGCGTTCTGGTTTTGAGCAGGTCATCCAATTTTCCAGGAAAATGGCACTATTGTGTCTACCGCTGGACTCGCTTGCCCATCCTTGATAGCATTTTTTCGCAACCTTATGATTTTTTACAACAAGATAGGGATTACGGGCGTGAACAGGTGTGTGGGTTTTTTCGTGGCAATGGCCACATTTTTTGTCATAAACGGAGCTTCAGCGAAGGAGCCCATAGGCACAGTCCTCGGCGCAGCCCAAACGGTGAAAGCCAGCGGAACGCAAGGGACGCGCATTCTAACCAAGAATGACGACGTATTTTACCTGGACCGCATAAGTAGTAACGGTTCGGGGAGTGGGGAATTCCAATTCAGTGACGGCACTAAATTGGCAGTCGGCCCCGGTGCGAGTTTGGTCGTTGATGAGTTTGTTTTCAAGGGAAAATCCCGCTTCGACAAGCTTACCTTATCAGCTGCAAAAGGCACATTCCGCTGGATCAGCGGAAACAGCGCCTCTTCAGCCTACAAAATCAAGACCCCGTTTGGAACTTTGGGAGTTCGCGGCACGGCGTTCGATGTGACCATCCGCAATGGCCGCGTTTACATTGCACTGATTAGTGGAAGTGCAAAGTTTTGTTCCGGATCAATATGTCAAACGCTGAAGCGGTCCTGCGACTTTATCGTGGCGGATGGACGGAAGTTATCTGAGCCGGAAAACGTAACTTCAGCTTTCAGCAATCGTGCTTCAGCTTCGCAGGTTTTTCCATTTCTCGCCAGTCCTGGAAAGCTTTCATCGAAATTTCGTGTCAGTGGCAGCAATTGCTTCAGTAAAAGTGCTCAAAGGAACGACTCTGGCAAGTCACAATTTGCAGCCCGGGAAGCGGCAATTGAACCTGAGCCGCATTGCGGATACGACCGTGACAAGGACAACCATAGTGAAGGCCGCGGCAAGAGCAAAGGCAAATGGCATTGAGATGGAAACGGAAACTAAGGCGAAGGCTGGGGTTACCGATTCTTAAGTCCTGTTGACGGTGACAAGGTTCTTTCGATAACTGGAAACTTTATGTTGCCTCCACCCAATCAGGACCTTGCATCAAATTCGCGTGACTATGAGCGCCTGCCTTTGGTGAAGGCGTCGGGGTTTCGAGAGTATGATGCGCGCTGGCTCATTGGAAGCGAGATCAACGCTTTGGGTTTTCGCGCCCTGGGGCTGGGGCTTGGCACCCTGCTTCACGCGCGGGGCGTGAGGCCGCACATCGTTGTGGGCCATGACTACCGCAGCTATTCGATGGATGCGAAAAATGCGCTGATTACGGGGCTTCTGGGGGCAGGCTGCACGGTTTATGATGTTGGCCTTGCGATTACGCCCATGGCTTACTTCGCGCAATTTGATCTTGATGTTCCGGCGGTTGCCATGGTGACGGCGTCGCATAATGAGAATGGCTGGACCGGGGTGAAGATGGGAATGGAGCGGCCATTCACCTTCGACCCTGATGAGATGTCAGCGTTGAAGGATATTGTTCTTGGGGGCAAATGGGTGGAACGCGGCGACGGCCAGCTCATTGATGCGCCGCATGTGGCCCAGCGCTATGTCGATGATCTCAGCAAAGGACCGAGGCTCACCCGTCGATTGAAGGTTGTTGTGGCTTGCGGAAATGGAACGGCGGGGGTTTTTGCACCACAGGTTCTTGCTGCCATGGGCTGCGACGTTGTTCCGCTGGACTGCGAGCTTGATTACACATTCCCGAACTACGATCCAAACCCGGAAGATCTGAAGATGCTGTCGGCGGCTTCCAGGGCCGTGACGCAACACAAGGCAGATCTTGCCTTGTGCTTTGATGGTGATGGCGACCGTTGCGGCGTGATCGACAATGAGGGCAACGCGATTTTTGCCGACAAGGTGGGCGTTCTGCTGGCCCGGCATTTTGCTGCGACGGTCAAGAATGCACTGTTCATCGCTGATGTGAAATCGACAGGGCTGTTTGAGTCAGACCTTGTGCTCAAGGCATTGGGGGCACGCTGCGAATACTGGAAGACCGGCCATTCCTACATGAAGCGGCGCACGGCGGGACGGGTCGCGCTGGCGGGTTTTGAGAAATCGGGCCATTATTTTTTCCGGCCGCCTCTTGGCCGGGGCTATGATGACGGATTGCTCACCGCGCTTGAAATCCTGCGCATGCTGGAGCGTGTGCCGGAGAAATCAATGGCCGATCTTTACCGGGAACTGCCGCAGACCTGGGGCACGCCAACCATGTCGGCGCATTGCGGCGATGGCATTAAATATGAAATCGTGCGGCGGGTGACGGAGCACTTTCGCGCTGATCCGGCCGTTGGTGGCATGATCACAATTAATGGCGCGCGGTTCAGTTTTGCCGATGGTTCCTGGGGGCTGGTCAGGGCTTCTTCCAACAAACCGGAACTGGTTGCGGTGTGCGAAAGCCCGGTCAGCCGCGAGCGGATGATGGAGATTGTCAATGCCATCAGGTCGCACCTTGCGACCTATCCGGAGGTGGGCGTGTTACAACAGGTGCCGAAGCCATGAGCATTGTCATTCCCGTCATCCTTTGTGGCGGATCGGGAACGCGCCTGTGGCCGCTGAGCCGCAGCGACCGGCCCAAGCAACTGATTTCGCTTGGTGGCGATCATACTTTGCTGGAAGGGACTTTGCTACGCGCCAAATCAATTGCCGGGGCCGGAAATCCAATTTGTGTGACGGCTGCGGCTTATGGGGCAGAGGTTCGCGCTTCGCTTGATCGGCTGGGGATGCGCGGCAGGCTGCTGACCGAGCCCGAGCCGCGCAATACGGCGCCAGCACTTTGCGCGGCTGCACTTGTTGCACTGTGGACTGATCCCGAGGCTGTTATTGTGGCCCTGCCCGCCGATCATGTCATTGAAGATGGCGAAGCGTTTGCGGCGTCCATTGCCCAGGCCGTTGCGGCGGCGGAGGAAAACTGGCTGGCCATTCTTGGTGTCAGACCGCGCCATGCCTCTTCCGCGCTGGGCTATATCTTGCCAGGTGCGGCGCTCGCCGGCTTGCCACAGGTTCACCGCGCCAGCCGCTTCGTCGAGAAGCCGGAACCGGAGATTGCCGCAAGTCTTGTTTCGATGGGTGCGTTGTGGAATGCCGGAATAGTTGTGGCGCGGGCTGATGCGGTAATCGCGGCGATGCGAAAGCATGAACCGGCTGTGCTGGAGGCGGTAGAGCGGTCACTTGCGAATGCCCGAAACGGAGATGACGACGTCCAGCTTAATCAGGCCGAATTTGTTGCTGCCCCCCGCATCTCCTTCGACAAAGCCGTTCTTGAAAGGCACGAGGCCGTTGCTGTCACGGCCCTCGATGCCATATGGCGTGATGTGGGAACATGGGCCGAGGTGGCCGAACTCCATCCCGCTGATAGGGACGGCAATCGGCGAAAGGGCAGGGTTCAATTGTTGGTATCGCAAAATTCATTTGTGCTCAGCCCGCACCGCCTTACCGTTGGCATCGGACTTAAAGACCTGATTGTTGTTGATACGCCGGACGCCCTGCTTGTGGCAAACCGCAATGATCTCGGGCTTGTACGTGAAGCTGTGGAGGCGATGACTGCAGCTCCCCATGCGGAAGTTACGTCGGGCGACGAACAACTAAACGCTGAGTTGGTTGAATTGCACGGCGGCGAAATAAGCATTCGTCAACCCCATAAAGATCATTCCCGATACTGGATTGTTCTAAAGGGCTCTGTCAGGCTGACAATTCAAGGTGTTTCGTCGAGTTACATAATCAATGAAAGTTTCCACGTTCCGCCTGGAATTTTTCATACAATTGGCAATGCGGATTCCGTTCGAGCCGAGTTGATTGAAGTCCATGTGATGGAAAAAAACATTTGACCGGAGAGTGCAAACGTTGGCACTGCATTGAGTCACATAGTTTCGCCCAAGCATTAAAGCGACGATAGCGCTTGCATCCTGAGCAGATCGGCGATGGCTTCAAAGCTTACCGGCTTGCTGAAATAATAGCCTTGGCATTCGTCGCAATTATTTTCGCGCAGAATGGCAACCTGTTCGATGGTTTCAACACCTTCGGCGATGACCCGCAGATTGAGCTTCTGCCCCAGGGAAATTACAGCCGCCGCGACAGCCTTGTCGCTATCATCGCTGGCGAGATTATTAATGAATGACTTGTCGATCTTCAATCTCGCCACCGGGAAGGTTTTCAGGGCGTTGAGGCTGGAGTAGCCGGTCCCGAAGTCGTCAATTGCGAGTTGAACGCCGAGTTGCCGCAACTCCTTCATGGTCGCCACGGCCTGGTCGACGTCCTGCATGATGAGGCCTTCGGTGATTTCAAGCTCCAGATGCCTGGCCGCCATGCCGCTTTCGCGCGCGGCGTTGATGACGCGGTCGATCAGGCTTTTTTCGCTGAATTGCCTGGCCGAGACATTTACGGAAATGTTGATGGACGGCAAGCCGGCGTCCTGCCAGGCCTTATTCCGCCGGCAGGCTTCGTGAAGAACCCAATCGCCAAGCGGCACGATCAGCCCGGTCTCCTCGGCCAGCGGAATGAATTTGAGCGGCGACAGGAGCCCGAGGGTGGGATGCTGCCAGCGGACCAGGGCCTCAACGGCGAAGACCCGGCCGGTGCGCAAGTCGACCTGCGGCTGATAGTGCAGGACGAATTCAGAGCGTGCCAGGCCATCGCGCATTTCCTGCTGCAGCACCAGCTTCTCGTGAATGCTGGTGTTCATCTCGACGGTATAGAACTGCACATTATCGCGGCCGGCATCCTTGGCCTTGTACATCGCTGCGTCGGCGTTCATCAGCAGCGCTTCAGGATCAGAGCCGTCATTCGGGAAGGTCGCAACGCCCATGCTGCATGTCACGTAGAGGGCGCGCCCTTCAAGCGCTACAGGTTCAGCGATGGCGGCGCGAAGCCTGTCCAGGGTCGCGGAAATTTCATCGGGCTTTGCCGGCAAGTCGACAAGCAGGATGACAAATTCGTCGCCGCCAAGGCGCACCACCGTGTCGGTTGCCCTGACGCAGTCCACCATGCGGTTTGCAACGACCTTGAGGAGTTCGTCGCCGGCGGTGTGGCCGAGGCTGTCGTTGATTGTCTTGAAATTGTCGAGATCGATGAAGATGACCGATACCCAGGGGTTATGCCGCTGGGTTTGCAGAATTGCCTGGGTGAGGCGGTCATTGAGCAAGCTGCGGTTTGGCAGGCCGGTCAATGTGTCATGATGGGCGAGGAACCTGATCCGGTCTTCGGCGCGCTTGCGTTCGATGGCGATGCCGGCAATGCGGGTGGTCACATCGATGAGATGGTTCTCGATTGCCGTTGGTTCGCGCACCGACATGGAATACATCGCAAAGACGCCAAGCACGGTACCCTGATGCGACAGAATTGGCGTGGACCAGCAGGAGCGATAGCCGTAGGTGGCGACCAGTTCGCGATAGTCCTCCCACAGCGTGTCGGTCATGATATCGGTGACGATGACGGGTTCACGGCGGTAAACCGCGGTACCGCAGGAACCCACCTTGGGACCGATGCGCACACCGTCGATAGCTTTTGTATAAGCCGCCGCCAGGCTTGGCGCGCCGCCATGCCTGAGATGCTGCCCGTCCTCGTCAAGCAGCAGGACAGAACCGAATATGCCGCTCAACTGGGATTCAATAAGGCGCATGAGGCGGTCGAGCACCTCGCCCAAGGGGGCGCTCAGGGCGATCATCTCGAGGATTTGGGCCTGCCCGTCGCGCAGGATATCGGCCTTCTTGCGCTCGGTAATGTCGCGGGCGATGCCGACGAGGCCGAAGATTTCATCGCGCTCATTGCGCAGCGGCACCTTGGTTGAAAGCACCCACTTGGTGTTCCCTTTCGCGTCGAGCACACATTCTTCCTTGTCGATCAGCCGCTGGCCGCTGCGCAAGATTTCCTGTTCGTCGGAAAGAAACTGGTTGGCGTTGTCGGGAGTGTAGATATCATGGTCGGAGAGGCCCACCAGATTACTCGTCTTTGCCCGGCCACTGTCGGACATGAGGGCCTTGTTCACGAAGAGGAAACGGCTTTCGGTGTCTTTGACCCAGAGATAGTCGGGCACGCAGTCAATCAGCGCCTGGAGCGAAAGGAGCTCGTTGGCCGCGGCGCGTTTGGTTTTGAGTTCAGTGATGTCTTCGTGAGTTGCCACCCATCCGCCATCGGGCATTGGCTGGTGACAGATATGAATGGTCCGGCCATTGCCGAGTTCGGCGGTCCAGTTTTTTGCCTCGGTGCGGGAATTGACCGTGACGGCCCAGGCGAGATAGTCGTCGATCGACATGGGGATAGTGCCCATTGCGAAGCGGCGCGTGACGATGTCACGCAAGGAAGTGCCGGGGGTTACGTCCTCGGGCCTTAACAGGTAGATTTCCGCATAGCGGCGGTTGCACAGGATCAGCCGCTCTTCACCATCAAAAAAGCAAACGCCTTGCGAGATCCGGTCGATGGCTGTTTCGTAACGCAGCGCCAGGGCTTTGAGTGCCGCGATTGTCGCCTGCTGATCGTGCGCGAGAAACTCCTGCGAAGCCAATCGCAACTTTGCGAGGGTTTCCAAGGCACTATTTTCAGGTGCCTCCGCGTCCCGTTTGATTAAACTCTTACGCAACCAAAGTTCCTCTGCCGCAGCGGCCCGACATAGGCAAATTTGGCCATGCACACGCCCATATTTTAATCAGGCTAATGTGACGATCTTAATTGCGGATGAATTGGCGGCAAACGCCTGTAGCGTCCGGTTATGTGGTAAAGAAAGGATTATGGACGCAGTTATGCCTCGCCATGGCTCAGATTATCTCTTCTATGCGGCCCGATTTCAGAAGGGCTGAGGCAAAATCCGGTAGGCGCAATCCGGCTTTGACCTTGGCTTCCAGGGCGGCCTCGGCTGCACGTACCACCACCAGTTGAGCGGCCACCGCCGCCGCCACTTGCCTTGGGACAACGACTACACCATCCGCATCACCCACCAGAATATCACCGGGCGCCACCGCAACACCGCCCACGACGATGGGCAGGCCCACCGTGCCCGGGCCGTTTCGGACCGGGGAGTTTGGCGAAACGCCGATACAATAAATGGGGAGGCCCACCGCCTGAAGTCCGGCGATATCACGCACGGTGCCATCGGTGACAAAGGCCACCACGCCGCAGTTCCGCGCCATGCCGGCGACGAGATCGCCGATCACGCCCGCAGCCCGGTGGCCGGTGGTTGCCACGATAATGACATCGCCGGGCTTGGCTGCTTCCAAGGCGCCGAACACCGCCAGATTGTCAGCCGGGCCTGCATCGCAGGTGATGGCAACGCCACAAAAGGGGGCGGCGTCACCCAGCGGCTTGATCTGCCAGTGCAGCGCGCCGCTGCCACCCATTGCATCGACCAGATGTCCGGTGGCGGCACCGCGCAGCGCCGCCACGGTCTCGGGCGAGGGGCGCTCGAAATTGCGCCGGATTCTCAGTATGGGTGGATCGGTGATCATCTGCGTTTACTCAACCTGTTCGCTCTTCCCGGCACGATACCGAAGCCCTATTGTCGGGTCCACACTTATACTGGGGTGCTTGAATGACTGAAGGCTGGCGTCGGGGTTGCTACAGCGTTGAGGCCGTGCGCGCCAAGGCGAGGGGCGTGCTGCCGCGCCCGGTTTTTGATTTTGTCGATGGCGGGGCCGAGGATGAATGGACCCTGCGCCGCAATGAAACGGCCTTCGAGGACATCGGCCTGCGCCCGCGCCCGCTCAATGGCGCGGCGCAACGCGACTTGTCCATAAAACTGTTCGGCCAGAAGCTGTCCATGCCAGTAATGATCGGACCCACGGGGCTTGCCGGACTAATGTGGCCGGAAGGCGAGCAGGCGGCGGCCCGCGCTGCAGCATCGGCAGGCACCGCCTATTGTCTCAGCCACGGTTCGGTTTGCAAGCTGGAGGATATTCCACGCGTCGGTGCGAGCCCGCGCTGGATGCAGGTTTTCATTTACCGTGACCGGGGCTTTACCGAAGAGCTGGCCAAGCGCGCCGCGGCTTCAGGCTATGACGCGCTTGTCTTGACCACGGACAACCAGGTGCTGGGCAACCGCGAACGCGATGTGCGTAACGGGTTTTCGATTCCGCCGAAATTCAAGCTGGTGGACATGCTGGCGATGGCGGGAAAGCTGCCCTGGCTGTGGCGCATGCGCCCTGAGTTGCAGCGCATCACCTTCGGCAATTACGTCCGCTCCGGCGAACAGATCGACATCGGCAGCCTGGCCAAGCGCATGTCGGAATTGCTTGATCCTTCCATGTCATGGAAGGACGTGGCGTGGCTGCGGAAAATATGGAAGGGGCCGCTGATCATCAAGGGCATCCTGCATCCCGAGGAAGCCAAACAAGCGGTGGCGCGGGGCGTGGACGGGTTGATCGTTTCCAACCACGGCGGACGCCAGCTTGATGGCGCGGTGCCGGCGTTGGAGGCGCTGCCGGAAATCGTCGATGCGGTGGCGGGAAAAATTCCCGTGTTGGTTGATGGCGGCTTCAGGCGCGGCTCCCATGTGGTGAAAGCCCTGTGCCTTGGTGCGACCTGCTGTCTTGTGGCGCGCCCGCAGCTTTGGGGGCTTGCCGTCGGCGGCGAGGCCGGGGTGGCCCATGTTCTTGACATCTTCCGCCGCGAGATTGACCGGAGCATGGCTCTCATGGGTGCCTCACGCATTACGGATCTTACAGCGGATATGATCACACCACGCAATTCAACATCACAAGGAAAGAGAAATGCCAAAATTTCCAATCGTTGACGCCCATGTGCATCTCTATGACGTGAAACGGTTCAGCTATAGCTGGCTTGCTAATGTGCCCAGGATCAATCGGAGCTATGGGCTTGAAGATTTCGACACGGCGCGGGGCCCCGTTGCCGTCGACAAACTGGTTTTTGCCGAAGTGGCGGTTGATTCCGGCCTGCACCTTGGTGAAGCGGGCTTCATCCAGGAATTGGCCGACCGCGATCCGCGCCTGTGCGGCATCGTTGCCCACGCGCCATTGGAAAAGGGTTTGGCCGTCGAGGCTGATATTCTGGCGCTGAAGAAGTTGCGCAATATCAGCGGCATCCGGCGGCTGATCGAGACCGAGCGCAATCCCGCCTTTTGCCTTGAGCCGGATTTTCTTGCGGCGCTGCGCCTGCTGCCGAAACACAATCTCACCTTCGACATCTGCATCAAGCATACGGCCATGGCCTATGCGCTCGAACTGGTGAAGCGCTGCCCGGAGGTGTCATTCGTGCTTGATCATATCGGCAAGCCTGACATCAAGAACGGCTTGCGCGAACCCTGGTGGAGCCAGATCAGGGAACTGGCGAAATATCCCAATGTGGTGTGCAAGGTGTCCGGCGTCATCACCGAGGCGGACCACCAGAAGTGGACCGCTGATCAAGTGAAGCCCTATGTGGCGCATGTCATCGAGAGTTTTGGTTTTGACCGGGTGATGTATGGCAGCGACTGGACGGTCTCGGAATTGTCGCACGCCTATCCGGCCTGGGTCGCCATCATTGACGAAGTTGTTGCGGGTGCAAGCGAAGCCGAGCAGCGCAAGCTTTACCGCGACACGGCGATCCGCACCTACCGGCTGGCCTAACGGCTGACCTCTTCGAAGAGCCAGTCGCGAAAGGCACGCACCTTGGGACGCTGGGAGGTTTGCGCGGGGTAGGCCACGTAATAAGCGAGATCGGCGGGAAGGCTTACCGAGAATGGCCTGACCAGCCGCCCGGCCTTGAGGTCATCGGCCACAAGGGGGCTGCGGCCAAGCACAACCCCTTCGCCCTGAATTGCCGCCTGTACCGCATGAAATGAAGACTCGAACCGGGGGCCGCGGTGCGGGTCGATTCCGTCCACTCCCGCCGACTTGAGCCACATGGCCCAGTCGATGTTGAAGTCATCGTGGATCAGCGTGTGATGTTTCAGGTCCGCTGCACTTTTGAGCGGGTGCGGGCCTTCCAGCAGCAAGGGACTGCACACCGGAAAAACTTCTTCACGCATCAGCAGCTCAGCCTTGATGCCGGGATAGCGGCCGCTGCCGTAGCGGATAGCGATGTCGATGCCGTCATTCACGAAGTCGGCCAATTTCTCGGAGGTGGAGAGCCGCACATCAATGCCGTCATGGGCCTGACGGAAACGGAACAGCCGGGGAATGAGCCACTTGGCGGCGAAGGAATCGAGCGTGCTGATATTGAGAACCCCCATCGATTGCTGGTCCATGATCACTGCTGTGGCCGTCGCCAGGCGGCCCAATACATCGCGCACCGATGCGGCATAGGCAGCCCCCGTCGCCGTGAGGTTTACGGCCCTGACGCTGCGCTTGAAGAGCTTGACGCCGAGATGGTCTTCCAGATGGCGCACCGCCCGGCTGACGGCGCCATGGGTCACATGCAGCTCATCGGCGGCCTTGGAGAAGCTCAGAAGGCGGGCCGAGGCTTCAAAGCTGCGGAGTGTGGTGAGGGGTGGAAGCTGCTGGGACATTGGCCCGCCTATGTGTGATTTTAACTCACACATAGTCTGCTCCTTAGTCGTTTGTCATGTCAAGGTTAATGGCTCAAATATGATCCCAGTAAGCAGGCCTTTAAATCCAGAAATTCACCACTTGAAACGCATAGGAGAGACAGATGACAAGCATGATCAATCGTCACCCACATGGCCATTCCCAGGTAAGCGAGATAGCAGCATTCCTCGGCCAGCCCGTAGCACTCGCCGTGCGGGTCGTCCGGCGGGTCCGGGAGCGCCGCGAATTGAACCGTATTCTCGGTTTCCCCGACTATCTGTTGAAGGATATCGGCGTGCAGCGCAACGACATGCAGCGGAAAGCCCTTGATCCCCTGTGGCGCGAATAGGCAACGGCAGATGATAACCTCTTAACCTGAGCCGAGCATTGAATTGGGGCCCGAAAAACAGGATAGTCGCTTGTTATTTAGTGGCATTCTGGGATGGGTGAATTGGCGGCGTGGGATGAGGTGAAAAATTCCGGGGCCGGCAATTTCCCCGCGCTGGTGCGGGCCAGGATACTAACGCCCAATGCCACTTTTATTCGCGGCGATGATGGCCGCGACTTCACCTATGAAGACTACTGGTCGCTTTCGGGCCGCATTGCCAACGCGCTCGCATGCCATTTGGTTGGCGTTGGCGACCGGGTTGCAGTGCAGGTTGCCAAGAGCGTCGAGGGGCTCGCGCTTTTTCTGGCTTGTGCCAGATTAGGGGCGATTTTCCTGCCGCTCAATATGGCCTATACGGCAGCGGAAGTGGAGTACTTCGTCGGGGATGCGGAGCCTTCGCTCATCATCTGCGAGCCGGCAAAGGCCGGGGTTCTGTCGGGTATGGCCAAAACGGTTCATACCCTTGATGACCAGGGTGGGGGAAGTTTGGCCGAGGCGCTTCAATTGCAACCCAGCAGCTTCGCTGACGCCAAGACCATTTGGGATGATGGCGTGGCACTTCTTTACACATCGGGAACCACGGGCAAATCCAAGGGGGCGCTTCTCACGCACGGAAATCTTGCGTCGAATGCGGTGACGCTGGTGGAGGCTTGGGATTTTGCTCCCCGTGATGTGCTCATCCACGCGTTGCCGATCTATCATACGCATGGCCTGTTCACTGCCACCAACACGGTGTTGCTCAGTGGCGGCAGCCTGCTGTTCCGGCGCAAGTTTGACGTGGATGAGGTGATCTCGCTTCTGCCGCAGGCCACGACCTTGATGGGCGTGCCAACTTTCTACACGCGGCTTCTTAGCCATGAGGGATTGACGCGCGACAGCGTCAAGCACATGCGGCTGTTCATTTCGGGATCGGCTCCCTTGCTGGCGGAGACGCATCGCGGATTTGAAGAGAAAACCGGCCACGCCATTCTTGAGCGCTTTGGCATGACCGAGACCAGCATGAATACGTCGAATCCCTACGATGGCGAACGGCGTGCCGGAACCGTGGGGCTGCCATTGCCTGGCATTGAAGTGCGGATAACTGATCCAGTCAGCGGTGCCTTGCTTCCTCAAGGTGACATCGGAATGATCGAAGTGCGCGGCCCCAATGTGTTCATGGGCTATTGGCGCAACCCGGAAAAAACCGCGGCCGAACTCAGGCCCGATGGATTCTTTATCACGGGCGATTTGGGATCGTTTGACGGACAGGGATATCTGACGATTTCGGGGAGGGGCAAGGATCTGGTCATCACCGGCGGCTTCAATGTCTACCCCAAGGAAATCGAAATGGCGATTGACCAGTTTCCCGGGGTTGAGGAATCGGCGGTCATCGGGGTTCCCCATGCGGATTTGGGCGAGGGGGTCACGGCGGTTGTGGTGCTCAAGGCAGGCCACTCAGTGTTTGATGAGAGCGGGATGATTTCCGAGCTTCAGAAGCGGCTGGCCAAGTTCAAGGTGCCAAAGCGAATCATCGCCGTTCCGGAGCTTCCCCGCAACGCCATGGGCAAGGTACAGAAAAGCCTGCTGCGCCAGACCTATGCCGAACTCTATATGTCGAAGCGCCGCCCGGTATGAATTCCCAAGCTATTAACAATGTGAACCACGGCCACAAGGCAGATGAAGATCCCCAGGAACATGAGCGGCGTGGTGGGCACCATTCCTGGATTGAGGGATTTGCGCGGCCGCCTTTCGAGCCAGGCCATAACGCCAACCAGCGTGAGGCCGACGGCCAATCCACCATAAGTGAGTAACATTCCAACGTTAATTTGCTTCATTTTCAGGGCTTTGGCGTTTGAGTTGACAGGTCGGGGCACCATCACTATGTTCCGCCCAAATTCAGGGGATACGCCCCTTATTAGGTGAAGTTATGAAAGTTCGCAATTCTCTCAAGTCCCTGATCAAGCGCCATCGCGACAACAAGCTGGTGCGCCGCAAGGGCCGGGTTTACATTATCAACAAGACCAATCCGCGCTTCAAGGCGCGTCAGGGCTAACTCCTTCCATTGACGAAGATTTGAAGCCGCGTCCGTTAATCCGGGCGCGGTTGGCGTTTTATTGGCCGCCTTTCTGCGCTATACTGCGCGCCATGAGACATTCACGCATACTGGTCATGGCGCTGGGATTGGTGATTTTTGCAGCTCCGGGCCTGGCGCAGGACAGCGCTGTTCCCGCGGAAAAACTCACCGCGCAGGATACGCGCGAGATCGCTCTCGACCGGCTTTTTGCCAGTCTCCACAAGACCTCCGACGAACAGGCTGCAAAAGCCGTGGAGGAAAAAATATGGGAACTTTGGTCGCGGTTTGATTCTCCCACTGCGGAGGTTCTGCTGGGCCAGGCGGTTGTTGCCATGGGCGCCTCCGAAAATGCCGCATCACTGGAAATCCTGGACCGTATAGTGGCGTCCTATCCCACCTATGCGGAAGCCTGGAACAAGCGCGCCACATTGCAGTTCGGGCTCGGCAACTATGATGCCTCTTTGAAGGATATCGAGAAAGTTCTCGAATTGGAACCGCGGCACTTCGGGGCGCTTGCCGGCCGGGGCATGATTTACCAGCGCCAGGAAAACTGGAGCGCCGCGCTGAATGCGTACAGGGAAGCGCTGAGCATGAATCCCAGCATGACGGGAATCAAGGACGCGATCAAGGAACTGTCAAAGCGCGAGCGGGATATCTAAGCCGCGGGCGTTTTCTTTTTTCCCACCTGGGCAATGCGCAGCATGTTGGTGGCGCCGGGAGCGCCGAGCGGCACACCGACAGTGATGATGATGCGCTGGCCTTCCTCGGCAAAGCCTTCGGACGAGGCGAACTGGCAAGCGGTATCAATCATGTGTTCGAGGTCATTGGCATTTGGCGTGAGCACGCAATGCTGGCCCCAGGCGAGGGCGAGCCTTCTGGCGGTTGCCGGAATTGGCGTCAGGGTGATGATCGGAACATTGGGCCGTTCGCGGGCCACGCGCATGGCGGTTGAACCTGACTCCGTATAGCTCACAATGGCCGCTACATCGAGGGTTTCGGAGATGGAGCGGGCCGCTGTGGAAATGGCGTCGGCAGTCGTTGGCTGCGGGTCGTTGCGCTGGGCATTCATGATGCCGCGATAGAAACTGTCGCCTTCGGCCGATTGGGCAATCTTGTCCATGGTGGCCACGGCCTTTTCAGGCCAGGCACCGGCGGCACTTTCGGCCGACAGCATGATGGCATCGGCGCCTTCATAAACCGCGGTGGCCACGTCGGAAACCTCGGCGCGCGTGGGCACCGGCTCGACAATCATGGATTCCAGCATCTGGGTTGCCACGACAACGGGCTTTCCGGCCCGGCGCGCGGCGCGCGTCAATTGCTTCTGGCGGGCCGGCACGGTTTCGAGGGGAAGCTCCACGCCCAAGTCGCCACGCGCCACCATAATGCCATCGGACACTTTCAGGATGTCCTCGAGGCAGAGGAGGGCGGAGGGCTTTTCAATTTTTGCCATCACCCCGGCGCGGCCGGCGATAAGTTCACGGGCTTCGGACACATCTTCAGGGCGCTGCACGAATGAAAGGGCAATCCAATCCACGCCAATGCTTGCGGCGACTTCAAGATCGGCGCGGTCCTTTTCGGTAAGGGCGGCGATCGGCAAAAGCGTATTGGGAAGGTTCACGCCCTTGCGGTTTGACAGGGTGCCGCCGAAAATAATGACGGTCTCAATGCGGCTTGGCGAAACGCTGGTGATCTCCACCCGCAGCCTGCCGTCATTGAGCAGGAGAAAATCACCGACTTTGACGGAGGCGAAAATTTCCGGGTGCGGCAGGTAAACGCGCTTGCTGTCGCCCGGTGCCGCGTCCGTATCAAAGGTGAACTTGTCGCCCGCCCTGATCTGCACCTCCTTCTCTTTGAAGGTTCCAATGCGGATCTTTGGCCCCTGCAAGTCGGCAAGGATTCCGATGGGCCGGTTCACCTTGCTTTCGATATTGCGGATGCAACCATGCAGCTCCTTGAGCAGGGCGTGGTTGGTATGGCTCATGTTGATGCGGAAGACATCGACGCCCGCCACAAAGAGCTTCTCGATCATTTCCGGGCTCGACGAGGCAGGCCCGAGGGTTGCGAGGATCTTTACTTTACGGTTTCTGCGCACGTGAAATTACTGTCCCTGGCTGGTCTTTTCGCCAGACAAGGAAATTGTCCAGTCAGCCTCTTCGGACGTGTCGACCTCGAAGAAGCCGGTTTTCTGGTAGCCGCGCTCGGTGCAGCTATCGATGCCGCGAATGGTGAAAATCTTGTCACGGATGCACATCATGGCCTTGCCGCCCCAGGAGCCGCCCTTGTCGTAGTCCACGGCATAGACATAGTAGAAGCGGGCTATCAGGGTGCCTTTCAGCAGGGTCAGGCATTTCTGCGGTTCGGCCGTCCACCAGCCTTCGCTGGCCCAGCCCTCGCGGTCCTTGTAGCCAATGGCCACGCCGACGCGGCTTGCGGTATTGTTGCACAGCTTGAGGTCAGCGCGGGCCGGGGCGGTTCCGGCAAATCCGAGCAGCACCAGGGCACTTGCTCCCAAGGTGAACGCCCGAAGCATTTTTTGGCCGCCCAGCAAAAATCTCGAATCGCTCATGACATTCCTTTTAATCCGGCGGGCAAATTTGGCAAAGAATTGGCCTTACGCCCATTTTGCAGCCTATAGCATGAACTTCTAACGTTTTCCAAATGAGGTGTGGATGAGTTGCCCGTGCCACTGGTAAGGTTCGAATTAGCCGTTATGAAGAGCCTCCGGGACTGATATGAAACATGATGAAAAGACACAAATTGAGCTGGAAGCGGCGGTTTTCCGCAGGCTTCTGGAGCATTTGCGCAAGCGCAGCGATGTGCAGAACATTGACATGATGAACCTTGCAGGCTTTTGCCGGAACTGCCTGTCAAACTGGTTTGAGGATGCGGCACAGGAGCGGGGCCTTGAGGTTGCCCGCGAGGAGGCCAGAACCATGGTCTACGGCATGCCGCAGGAGGAATGGAAGGCGCGCTTCCAGAAGGACGCCGGCGAGGCGCAGAAGGCGGCTTTTGATAAACGTGAAAAGCATTAGATTTTTTGGAGGCTCCAGACGTGAACAACAAATCCAGTTTCGCCCAGGGACAATTGAAAAGCATTGTCGAGCGCATTGAGCGCCTTGAGGAGGAGAAGAAGACCATCGCCGCCGACATCAAGGAAGTTTACGCTGAGGCGAAGGGCAATGGCTTTGATACGAAAGTCCTGCGCAAGGTGATTTCACTGCGCAAGAAAGACGCCAACGAGCGCGAAGAAGAAGAAGCGATGCTCGATCTCTACCTGCAGGCCCTCGGGATGATTCCGGGCGAAGCAGAAGAAGCGGCTTAGGCCGCTTCAATTTTCCTTGCCAAAGAAGGTTGGGGCTCAATCGGTTTCGAGTTGACCGAGCTTCTCGAAGCCTTTTAGAAGGGTGGGAAGCGCCGATGGAAGGCTGCCCTTGCCGGCGCGCTCAACCACCAGCATGTCGCTCTTGCCGGACGCCTCTGAAGTCAGGGCCATGCCGGCTTGTGCATTCAGGGTGGTGCTTGTCCTCATAACCGGCTGTGCGACGGCGTTGGGAACGAGGGAAATTTCATTCGTCGTAAAGTCCTGCGGCGCGCCATTCTGGCGAACGGTTTGCGCCGGATTGAAAAGCAGTTCTTCCGGCCACCAGTTGATGTCCGAGCCGCCGAGAGAGGCCATCTGCGGCTTCATCAATGGCGCGTCCTGGGCCGTGCCGTTGCGGATTGCATCGGCAAAGCTGCCTTTTGCGGCGGCATTCGACATTTGGGCGAGAGCTGTTTCGTCGCTCATCGTTTCAGCGGCTTCAACCACGCCGAGATTATCGGCAACGACTGACGGGTTGGATTTGACGATCTGGTTCTCGGGTGATGTCGAAGCAGGCTCAATCACCATGTTTGCGGCGGCCATCATCAGCACTTCAATTGGCTTGGGCCGTGGCTTTGGAACGGGATAGCCTTGGACGATTTCCTTGGGAACATCCTGGACGGGCTTGGCTGCGGGCGGAGTCTTGCTCGCCTCTTCGCTCATTGCCGCCAAATCCTCGTCGACACCTTCATAGGCGGCTTCAAGGGCTGCTGCATCCGCGTCGGCTTCGGCAACAGCGGTTGAATCCTGGCGGTTAAGCCTGGCGCCGAGGGTTTTGCGGCCGTCACGGAAAATCTGCGCCATTTCGGTTTTGCCGATGGCAGGGCCCCAATGGCGGACATTGCCGGAATCGATATGAACAAAGCCGGTCGGCCCCCCAGAGCTGCGATAATAGCCGACACCGCCGACTTTGCGGACAAGCGCGCTATTGCGAATTTTCTTGGAGGCCACGTCGGGGAAATAAAGGTCGATGGCCCGGCCTACCATGTGCTGGCTTTTCTTGGCCACGTTGCGGCCAACCCGCTTCAGGAAGGCGTTGGTCTTGGGCGAACGATAGCCGCAGATGATGTGAATGGGCGCGCGCGAACCGAGATCGGCATGCAGCTCCCACATCAAATCGACTGTCTTGGGATCGATGGTGATGACTTCCTTGCGGCGCCAGTCGCGCATCAAGTAATTGATTTTCTTCATGGCCGAGGGAACATAACGGCCCTTCACCATGTAGGTGACGGTGATGCTTTCCTTGGTATGCACATGATAGAGGGAAAGTGTGCGGGTTTCACCGCCGGCAATTGTCGGTGTGCCAAGACTCCATACAGCCGCAACGGACAACGCTGCAACGATGGCGGCTGAAGCCAAAAGCTTTTTCATACGCTTCATCAATGTCTGACGAATTCCCACATCCCGCGAACCCACTACCATACGCAACACACCAGGCAGAAGGCCCCCGGTTCCCCTTACAGTTTCCCCGTCCAAGCATTCATCGCCTAGAGACGACTTACACCGAAACAAGACTTCGGACAAGAATATGGCTGCCCTGAGGCACCATTTGCTGACAATTAGAATGAATTATTATAATTAACAGGCACTTAAAAGAACAACTTTCGGCGCGTTTTCGCCAAAAATGTTCAGTTTTGCACGAGTTTCTGGGTTGAATCGGCCTCGCGGGCAGAAGCCAGCACCGCCAAAGCCTTTTCCATGGCTTCGTCGCGCTCATATACGTCATTGAAATAGTTCATTTTTCCCGAAGAATCAGGCCATGCGGTGAAATAGGTGATGTGAACCGGAATTTTGTGACTGAGAACTACCGACTGGCTTTTGCGGCTATCGGTTTCCCGGTCGATTTTTTCGCGGTCCCAACCCAGAATAATCCTCGCAAATTCACGGGGGTTCTGGACCCGGATGCAGCCATGGCTGAAAGTGCGGGTTGACTCGGCAAAGAGATTCTTTGTGGGCGTGTCATGCATATAAATGTCATGGCTGTTGGGGAAGAGGAATTTCAGCTCACCCAATGCGTTGCCTTTGCCCGGCGGCTGCTGCACGCCAAAAGGCGGCCTGCTGCCATAGGCGGCCCAATTTATGGAACTGGACCGGACAACCTTGCCATTTGGGGCGATAACCTTGAAGCCCTGGCGATCAAGATAGCCGGGATCGCGGCGCAGTTTGCCCAAATATTCGTTGACGATGATGGACTGCGGCACCCCCCAGGAGGGGTTGAACACCACGGTTTCCATTTCATCGTGAAAGGCGGAGGTCTGGTTCAATGGTTTGCCGACAATCACTTCGCTGCGCCAAACTTCGTTGCCGCGGTCCATGACCTGAACTTCAAAAGCCGGCTGGTTTACGAAGACAAAGCGGTTACCGAGATTCTTGGGCAGCCAACGCAGGCGTTCCATATTGTAAACAAGGCGCTGAATGTCCCGCTGGCTGGTATCGCGATTGAGATTTTTGACCGTCGCCAAATCAAGAATGCCTGTCTGGCGGAGCTTGACGGATTTCTGGAATTTCTTCAGGGCCACCGAAAGATCTGCATCAAGTGTCTCTGAAAATTCAGGTTCGACGTAGCTTTCTTCGCTGGTCAGGAATCCCATGTCTTGCATGCGGTCACGGACAAGTGAAATGCGCGGATCGGACTTTCCCGCCTTGACCGGTTTGCCCTCGGCAATTTTCTCGTAAGGAGGCTTTTGGTTGCTGGCTCGCAGTTTTGAAAGCTCGGCCTTCATCAGGCCGTAGCTCGGGTGTTTTGGCATGAGGTCATTGAGATAGGCCTCGGGAAACGGGCTCCAGGCCAAAATCTTGAGGGCTTGGCCGGCATCAACGCGCTCGGGTGTAATGTCATTGTAGAGAGACAGGCTGTTGGGCTCAAACTGGCCGCCGGAAATTTCGCGCGCCAGCTTCAGCGTGGCGGCGGTCATCGCAATATCAAACTGTGCCAGTTCCTGGGGATCGATACCGACCTGTTCGGTGACATTCTTAAAAGAACTCAGACCAGTTGGCAGATAGGCCATGGGCTCCAGGCCATCGTCAGAAACTTTGGCGGCAAAGGCCAAAACGGCTTTCGCCCGTTCAGACGGCGCATTGCCTGTCAGCCAAAGCGGTTTGAACCCCGCATTCCTATAGAGATCAAGGATGGGCTGGCGCACTTCCTTGGCAACACGGGTTACCGGCTTCTGCGAAGAGAGTTCGGCCAAAATGGCCTGACTCTGAACGTCTGGAGCATACAATTTGGAAAATGCAGGATCCGATAGAGATACAAGCTTGGGTGAAGCATAGGGGAGATTTCCCATGCCCTTGCCGGGAATTGGTTCGGGGTCGCTATAATCGTCATCCGCGTAATAATTCCTGCCATATGAGCCGTTATCTTCTTTCCACCAGGGCAGGATGGATTTGCGGGTTTTCTTTTTCCTGGGGGCGCCGAACAGGCTTTCAAAGAAGCCTTTTCGCTTATAGTCCCGTGACGCGTCGGCAAGCACGGTTTGGCTGGCAAAGGACGCAGCAATCGCAGCAACAGACAGCTTCAGCAGAAGCTTGTGGATCAAAATCGCACCTTTATGATTCTAGAGCGGTAAACTAGTCTTGGCATGGAAACTATACAACCGGGTGACGGGTTCCAATCACAAAAATGTTTGACCTGTTACCCGGTTGCCTCGTCGAGGCCCAGGTCGCGCATTTTCCGGTAGAGAGTGGAGCGTCCGATGCCTAATTTCCTTGCAACTTCTGACATTTGACCGCGGTAACGATTAAGAGCCAGACGGATCATGTCGGCCTCAACCTCTTCCAGCTTGCGGATATGGCCGCCATCGGTAACAGCGGGAATTCCCAGTGCCATGCCATCGCTCACCTGATGGCCGGCGGAACGGCCGACGGGCTGATTTCCACCGGTCATGGCGGGGCCCGCAGGTGCAGCTGGTTTCTTGGTTAATGGCAGGGCAGGCGGCACGATAATCTCGTAGCCTTCGACAAGCGAGGCGATCTGCGGAAAGTCCTGGATCTCGAGAACATCGCTCTCGCACAGGACAATGGCGCGGAAGATGGTGTTTTCGAGCTGGCGCACGTTGCCCGGCCAGCCGTAGGCCTGCAGCATGGGAAGAGCGTTGGGGGCAATGCCGCGAACCTTGCGGCCTTCTTCAGCGGACAGCCTGGTGATGAAATGTTCGACAAGGGCCGGAATGTCGTCCTTGCGGTCGCGCAGCGGCGGCACCATCATGGGGTAGACGTTCAGGCGGTAATACAGGTCTTCGCGGAACTGGCCGGCTTTGACCATTTCAATCATGTTGCGGTTGGTGGCGGAGATCAGGCGGATGTTCACCTTGACGGATTTGCGCGAGCCCACCGGATCGATTTCGCCTTCCTGAATGGCGCGCAGCAATTTCACCTGCATGTCGAGCGGCAGTTCCGCCACTTCATCGAGGAACAGGGTGCCGCCGTCGGCTTCCTGGAATTTTCCGCTATGCCGGCTGGTGGCGCCGGTGAAGGAGCCTTTTTCGTGGCCAAAGAGAATGGATTCAACGAGATTCTCGGGAATGGCGCCGCAGTTCACCGCCACGAAGGGGCGGCCGGCACGTTCGCTTTCGCCCTGGATGGCGCGGGCAATCATTTCCTTGCCGACGCCCGATTCCCCTTCAATCAGGATGGGAATGTTGGATTGGGCGCCGCGGCGACCGAGGCGCAAGACATTGGCCATGGCGGGCGATGAGGCGATAAGATCGCTGAAACTCAGGGAACCGCCGACTTTCTTGTTCAGGCGCTTCACTTCTTCGGTGAGCGCGTTGACTTTCAGCAAATTCTGAATGGAAATTTTCAGGCGCTCGGGCGAAACGGGTTTGACCACGAAGTCGTCAGCCCCGGCGCGCATGGCCTTGATCACGGTTTCGATGGAACCCTGCGCGGTTTGCACAATGACCGGTATATCGCCGCGGATGCCTTGCATTTTCTCGATGAATTCGAGCCCGTCCATGCCGGGCATCATGAGATCGAGGATCACCAGCTCAATGCTGCCGCCATTCGGGCCATTCAGGACTTCCAGGCCCTTGATGCCGCCATCCGCCGCTATTGAATCAAATCCGAACCGCTTGACAAGCTCTTCCAGAATGCGGCGTTGGGCGGGATCGTCTTCAACAATCAGTATGCGTGAAGTCATGCTGTGCAATCAACTCATCGTCAAAGGGCCAAATTCAGATACGGCCAGCAACAGGCATCCCCCAATGCGTGTTTGCTTTGCTTTCCCTGTTATCCCCCACTCTCGCAGCGAAGGGTAAAGGCCCTGTTAATGAGGTAGACTATTTGGGGACAAATTCAGGCAGTTGCCGAAGTTGCGGGCATGAGCCATATGGAAAACAAACTGTTAACAAGGAATGGACATGACCACATCTGCCGCCCTCGGTAATCTGCCTGAATGGAACCTGGCTGACCTCTATGCCGCGCCTGATGCGGCAGCCTTCAAGGCCGATATGCAGAGGGGCGAGGCGGATGCCAAGGCATTCGCCGAAAAATTCAAGGGAAAGCTGGCAAAGCTTTCTGGCGCTGACCTCGCCGATGCTCTGAAGGCCTATGAGGCCATTTCCGATCTTCTGGGCCGCACCGGTTCCTATGCCCAGTTGTACTATGTGGGGGATACAACGGATGCGGGGCGGGGGAAGTTCTACGGCGATGTGAGTTCCAAGCTCACGGAAATTTCCACACAACTCCTGTTCTTTGAACTTGAGCTCAACCGGATTGATGATGCGGCGCTTGAAAAAGCCATGCAGGTTCCAGCCCTTAATCATTACCGTCCGTGGATTGAAAACCTGCGCAAGGAGAAGCCCTATCAGCTTGACGATAAGCTGGAAGAACTGTTCCTTGAAAAATCCCAGACGGGTTATGGGGCGTTCAACCGCCTGTTTGATGAAACCATGGCGGACCTGCGCTTTGAAGTGGACGGCCAGCCGCTGGCAATTGAACCCACGCTCAATTTGCTGCAAAGCCCGGATGAGGCCAAGCGCAAGGCAGGGGCCGAGGCGCTGGCCAAAACCTTCAAGGAGAATTTGCGTCTCTTCACCCTGATCACCAACACCTTGGCGAAGGACAAGGATATTTCCGACCGCTGGCGCGGCTTCAAGGATATTGCCGCGGCGCGCCATCTTTCAAACCGGGTGGAGCCGGAAGTGGTGGATGCGCTGGTCGCCGCGGTCCGCGCCGCATACCCCAAACTCTCGCACCGCTATTACAAGATGAAGGCAAAGTGGCTGGGCAAGGACAAGCTGATGCATTGGGACCGCAATGCGCCGCTGCCTGCCGAAGACACCCGCGAAGTGCCTTGGGCGGAGGCAGAGAAAATGGTGCTCTCGGCCTACGGCGAATTTTCACCGGAGATGGCGGCCATTGCCAAGACCTTCTTTGACAAGAAATGGATTGATGCGCCGGTGCGCCCCGGCAAGGCACCGGGAGCCTTCGCCCATCCCACAGTTCCTTCGGCGCACCCCTATGTGCTTCTCAATTACATGGGCAAGACGCGCGATGTGATGACGCTCGCCCACGAGTTGGGGCACGGTGTGCATCAGGTACTGGCGGCAAAGCAGGGGCCCCTGATGGCGTCAACGCCATTGACGCTTGCCGAGACGGCCAGCGTGTTTGGCGAGATGCTCACCTTTCAGGCGCTGCTGCGCCAGACGACGGACAAGAAAAAGCGCAAGATTCTTTTGGCTTCCAAGGTTGAGGACATGATCAACACGGTGGTGCGCCAGATTGCGTTCTATACATTTGAACGCAAGGTTCATACGGCACGTAAAGAGGGCGAGCTAACGCCCGATAAAATCAATGAAATCTGGCTGGAGATTCAGGCGGAAAGCCTCGGCGATTCAATCGGCATTGGCCCCGGCTATGAAACCTTCTGGACCTACATCCCGCATTTCATCCATTCGCCGTTTTATGTCTATGCCTACGCCTTTGGCGATTGCCTGGTGAATTCGCTCTACGCGCGCTACCAGGAAAGCGAAGGCGGCTTCCAGGAAAAATATTTCACCATGCTAAAAGCAGGCGGAACCAAGCATCACTCGGAGCTGCTGAAACCCTTCGGCCTTGATGCCAAGAACCCTGAATTCTGGCAGAAAGGGCTGTCGGTGATTTCCGGGATGATTGATGAATTGGAGACGATGGAGACCGCTTGAACATTGCATTCGATGAGCCAACCCTTGCTGATGTGAAGGAGATTTCCCGCGTTCATGTCCAGTGCTGGCAAGAATCCTATGCCGATCTGTGGCCCGCAGAATTTCTAATGAACCTGTCTGCCGATGCGAGGATTGAGCAATGGCGGCAAACAATTTCTGATCCGCAAGTTTTCAAACTTGTTGCCCGCGATGCCGGACGGATCGTTGGATTTGTTTCAAGCGGGTGCGCCAGGAAAGACGCAGCCAAGGAGGCCGATGGTGAAATCTTTGCGATCTATATTCTCAAGGTTTTTCATGGTCGGGGAATCGGCCGCGCGCTCGTCGCCGCCGCAGCCCGCTTCTGGCTCTCGAAAGGTGGGCGCAACCTGATTGTTCTGTCCATGGTGGGTAACAAGCAGGCCGGGGCGTTTTACGAAGCCCTTGGTGGTGTGCAGGTTTATGAGGGCA
Organism: Aestuariivirga sp.; assembly: GCA_965279345.1. GTDB lineage: Bacteria > Pseudomonadota > Alphaproteobacteria > Rhizobiales > Aestuariivirgaceae > Aestuariivirga. Next base: position 1,227,227 of record CBDIHN010000004.1, on the reverse strand, counting down.
GTTTTGAATTTGCGGGCACTGTGATGCCCGACAGAGGCCATCTCTTTAACAATTTGGCCGAGCTTGCCGCCAGCGCCTGACCTGACTCTACTCCATAAACCAGCCATGGCTGACGACGAGGGACTGGCCGGTGAGCGCGTTGGTGGGGAAGGCGGCGAAGAGGAAGGCGACTTCGGCCACATCCTCCACGGTGGTGAATTCATGATCGACGGTGCCGCCAAGCATGATGCGCTTCACCACCTCATCCTCTGAGATGCCGAGGGTTTTTGCCTGTTCGGGAATTTGCTTTTCAACAAGCGGTGTTTTGACAAAACCGGGGCAGATCACGTTGGAGCGCACGCCGTGCTCGGCTCCTTCCTTGGCAATTACTTTAGATAACCCGATGAGGCCATGCTTGGCGGTGACGTAAGCCGACTTCAAGGGCGAGGCTTCCTTGGAGTGCACCGAGCCCATGAAGATGATGGAGCCGCTGCCCTTGGCATACATGTGGGGCAGGCAGGCTTTGGAGGTAAGGAATGCGCCGTCGAGATGGATGGCGAGCAGTTTTTTCCAGTCGGCAAAGGGAAACTCCTCAAGCTTGTGAACGATCTGGATGCCGGCATTTGAAACCAGGATATCAACGCCGCCCCAAGCCGCAACCACGGCGGCCACGCCCGTGTTGACGGCGGTCTCATCGGTCACATCCATTTTCACGCCCATGGCTTTGCCCGGGCCTTTGGCATTCAATTCCAGCGCCGTCGCATTGGCCGCATCGGCGTTGAGATCGGCGATGGCGACATTGGCACCTTCGGCCACAAAGCGTTCGGCAATGGCCTTGCCGATGCCGCTGGCGGCACCGGTGACGATGGCAATCTTGTTGGTGAGTTTCATGGGCGGGGCTCCTGTGGGGTGGCGAGATAATCGTGAACGACTTCGCCCAATCCCAGGGTGAGATCGGCGAGGATGTGGGTGGCGGAAAGGACCTTCAGCACCGGCAATTCGGCCACAGGCGCCAGGGCGTGGTCAAACAATTCGAGGCCAGCGGGCCCTTCCCATGCGCCTTTGACAGTGATGTCGGTGAGGAAATAACGGACGAGTTCGCAAACGCGGGGCGTGCAATCAACGTGGGGAATTATTTTCAGCAGGAAGCTGGGGGCCGCCAGGCTGGCCGCCACTTTTGCATTATCAAGGGCGCGGTGCTTGTAGCCCATGGTTCCGTTGGCCACGCGGATGTTGCCATAGTCCAAGGTGCCCACCAGCGTATCCTTTTCGGTGCGCAGTTTTGGATCGGCAAGCTTCTTGGGAAAGCCCCAGATTTCGCGGCCCCCGGCAATAGGCGCATCATCATTCAAATACATGGAATGCACATAGCTTCCGGCAACGCCGTTGAAGGTAACAGGAATGACCTGCCCGGATTCCGTGTAATTGCCGAAACCGGTTGAGTCCGGCATGCGGATAAATTCATACTTCACGATGGCGTCGGCCAGTTCAAGCGGGGCTGGCACAACGGCGCGCAGGGCTTCGGGATCGGTGCGGTAGCTGATGATGAGATATTCGCGGTTCACAAAGCGATAGGGGCCGCGGGGATAGGAAGGATTGGTGAGCGGCATGGCGAAGGCCGATTTTACTACTTCGGGAATGTTCATGATTTCATTTCCTCGTCAGGTCGAAGGTCTTCATGCCGTGTTGCGGGGGTTTGCGGTCGCGCCAGTCGGGGTGGGCAAGAGACTGTTCAACGTCCTTGCGGCCCGCCTCCCAGTGCTCCTCGACGCTCAGTCGTGAGAATTCATAATCCTTTGACTGGCTGTCGATTTTTTCGCGCCGGTTGATGAGATGCATCACGGTAACGGTTGCCTGACAGCCGTTCACCGTCAAAATTTTCGCGTCTGGATCGTCGCGCAATGACTCCGGCAGTTTGGCGACAAGGCGCTGGGCCGCCTTGCTCAGGCGTTGGAGCTCCTGCGCGGCTGTGGTGTTGAATCTGGTGCGGCTGGAATAGCGGATTTCTTTCTCACGTTCGGCGGCTTCCAGAATTGTCTTTGGAATGGCGCCGCGGGCCGGAAAGAGGTCGACCTGGAAAATGCACAGGGACTTCTCGCCGCGACCTTCGTCGATCACATATTGCAGGGGGGTGTTGGAGACGAGACCGCCATCCCAATAGGACTGGCCGTCAATGACAACCGGCGGAAAGCCCGGAGGCAATGCGCCGCTAGCCATGATGTGATCGACAGTGAGCTTGTCCTTGGCCGTATCGAAGTAGCGGAAGTTGCCGGATTCGACATTGACCGCACCGACGCTGACGCGGATGCCATCGGTATTGAGCCGGTCAAAATCGATGAGTTCTAACAATGTGGCGCGCAAAGGTGACGTGTCATAAAAACTCAAGGCCGCTTCGGTTGCAGGCAGGGCGAACATGGGCGGGGGAAAGCGCGGGGTGAAAAAGCCCGGCACACCAAAGAGGCTGGTGAGCCAGCTGCTGGTTTCGTTGAACAGGGTGCGCCCGTGATGCCCCGGCAGGAAGGATGAGCCCTGCAGGCCGGAAGACACTTTTTCCCAGAAGCGGCGGAGCTGTTTCACCCGGTCTTCAGGCTTGTTGCCTGCAATGATGGCGGCGTTGATGGCACCTATGGAAATACCAGCCACCCACTCCGGCTCCTCGCCGGCGCTGGCCAGCGCCTCATAGGCTCCTGCCTGGTAGGCACCCAGGGCGCCGCCACCTTGCAGGACCAGAATTCGGGTTTCATTGGGCAGGGTCATTTGAGGAAGTTTTGCTTTTCTTGCGGGTTATTGATGCTATGTTGCGCTGCAGCATGGCAATTGCAAGGCTCCGTGTCATTACAATTTCGCCACGTTGCGTGACTCATCGCCGCGTTTGTTTGGGGCGCTTGCGGGGCGTTCCTTGCTTGGCTACACATCTTGCAGAGATTCATGACGTTTGAGGGGACTTCACCAATGGCAGAGCATTCTTCGGGCAATCATTCGCAAGGCATGGACGAGCACACCAGCACCTATGAGGGTTTCATCAAGGGCTCGGTGGCGCTTTCCATTATTTGCGGCTTTGTGCTGGTGGCCCTGTGCTCCTTTGCATTTGCCCATACGCTCAATGTTTTTACCGGCTTTGCGGGCCTGATCGTGGGGGTCATCGCGGTGCTGATTGACGCGCGCACGGGCGGCAAGTGGTATTTGTCTGCCGGGTTGCTGGTGCTGTTCGGGCTGATCACCGCCGTCAACGTTTCATAGGCCGCACGAAACATGAAGCTCGCGGTTCTTTCTGAAACGAGTCCCGGGGAGCGCCGGGTTTCGGCAAGCCCGGATACGGTGAAGGCCTATGTGAAAAAAGGCCTTACTGTCGCGGTGCAGGCAGGGGCAGGCGCAGGGGCGCATATTTCCGATGAGGCTTTTATGGCCGCCGGGGCCAGCATCATCAAGACAGATGCGGGACTCAAGGACGCCGATGTGATTCTGGCGGTGCGCCGGCCAGCTGATGCTATTCTCAAAAATTTGAAGAAGGGCGCGGTTGTGGCTGCGGGCCTTGACCCCTATGGCGACCGCAAGGGCCTCGAGGCTTTGGCCAAATCGGGTCAATCGTTTTTTGCCATGGAACTGATGCCGCGCATTTCGCGGGCCCAGTCCATGGATATCCTTTCGTCGCAATCCAATCTCGCGGGCTACAAGGCGGTGATTGACGCGGCGGCCTATTTCGGCCGGGCCTTCCCGATGATGATGACGGCGGCGGGCACGGTGCCCCCGGCCAAGGTATTCATCATGGGTGTGGGTGTTGCCGGTTTGCAGGCCATTGCCACGGCACGGCGCCTGGGCGCCATTGTTTCGGCAACTGATGTGCGCAAGGCCACGGAAGAACAGGTGAAAAGCCTCGGGGCCAAATTCGTGTTTGCCGATGTGGCGGATGCGGCGACGTCAGGCGGCTATGCCAAGGAACTTTCGGCGGAAGACAAGGCCAAGCAGGCAGCGCTGGTTGCCGAGCATATCAAGGGCCAGGACATTGTCATCACCACGGCGCTCATTCCGGGCAGGCCAGCGCCGGTATTGGTGAGCAAGGAGATGGTTGAGAGCATGAAGCCCGGCTCGGTGATTGTTGATCTCGCGGTTGAGCGTGGCGGCAACTGCCCGCTGTCGAAGCCGGACCAGATCGTTGAGCACAAGGGCGTTTCGATTATCGGCACAGTGAACCTGGCCGGCAAGCTGGCGGGCAATGCCTCGCCGCTGTTTGCCAAGAACCTGGCCAATTTCCTGGACCTGATGATTCAGCCCGATGGCAGCCTGAAGATTGATTATGAAGACGAGATCATCAAGGGCACGCTGATTGCCCGCGATGGCGCGCTGGTTCACCCGATGTACAAGGCCTGACCCCATGGAACAGATTGCTCACACAGTTGATCCCTTCGTTTCGCTGCTGGGAATTTTCGTTCTCGCGGTTTTTGTTGGCTACTACGTCGTGTGGAACGTAACGCCGGCGCTGCACACGCCGCTGATGTCGGTGACCAACGCGATCTCTTCCGTCATCGTTGTCGGCGCCTTGCTGGCCGTGGGGGCAGGGGCCATCGCCTCGGGTTCCACCACTGCCATGATCTTCGGTTTCCTCGCGCTGATTTTGGCGAGCGTGAATATTTTCGGCGGCTTCCTCGTCACCAGCCGCATGCTGGCCATGTACAAGAAGAAGGGCAAATAGATGTCAGCCAGTTTCGCTGCCCTTCTCTATCTCGTGGCCGGTGCCCTGTTCATCATGGCGCTGCGCGGGCTCTCCAATCCTGAATCGGCGCGGGCCGGAAATACCTATGGCATGATCGGCATGACCATTGCGGTTCTCACCACCTTGGCAATTGCGGCCCCCACCAATCCGCTGGTGTGGGCTTTGATCATTGGCGGCATCGCCATCGGCGGTGGCATTGGCGCGTTTGCCGCAAGACGCATCGCCATGACGGCCATGCCGCAGCTTGTTGCAGCGTTTCATTCGCTTGTCGGCTTAGCCGCGGTGTTTGTGGCGGCGGCGGCTTTCTATGCGCCCGACGCGTTCGGCATTGCCAGCGGCGGCGAGATCCATGCGCAGAGCAGGATTGAAATGGCGCTGGGCGCGGCAATCGGTGCAGTCACCTTCACGGGCTCGATCATCGCGTTTCTGAAGCTTGATGGCCGGATGTCTGGTGCGCCCATCATGCTGCCGTTCCGGCATTACATCAATATCGCGCTGGGCTTGGCGCTGCTGTTTTTCACCTTCGGGTTCTTCCTCACGCAGAGCCCCATTGATTTCTGGCTGATCGTTTTCATCAGCTTTGCGCTGGGCTTCCTGCTGATCATTCCCATCGGCGGGGCGGACATGCCGGTTGTCGTGTCGATGCTCAATTCCTATTCGGGCTGGGCCGCAGCGGGCATCGGCTTCACGCTGGCCAACACGGCGCTGATCATCACCGGCGCGCTGGTGGGTTCGTCCGGCGCCATCCTCTCCTACATCATGTGCAAGGGCATGAACCGGTCCTTCATCTCGGTCATCCTCGGCGGTTTTGGCGGCGAGACAGCGGGCCCTGCCGATGGGGCCAAGGAAACGCGCCCGGTGAAGCAGGGCTCCGCCGATGATGCGGCCTTCATCCTGAAGAACGCCGGCTCGGTGATCATCGTGCCGGGTTACGGCATGGCGGTGGCCCAGGCCCAGCACGCTCTGCGCGAAATGGCGGATCATTTGAAGAAGGCAGGCGTCACCGTGAAGTACGCCATTCATCCGGTGGCGGGCCGCATGCCCGGGCACATGAACGTGCTGCTGGCGGAAGCAAACGTGCCTTACGACGAGGTGTTCGAACTTGACGACATCAATTCGGAATTCGCCCAGACCGATGTGGCCTTCGTGATCGGGGCCAATGATGTGACCAACCCTTCCGCCAAGGACGACCCGAAATCGCCGATCTATGGCATGCCGGTTCTTGAAGTGTGGAAGGCCAACACGGTGATGTTCATCAAGCGCGGCATGGCGAGTGGCTATGCCGGCGTCGACAACCCCCTGTTCTGGCGCGACAACACCATGATGCTGTTCGGCGACGCCAAGAAAATGACGGAGCAGATCGTCAAGGGGATGTGAGGTACGCCTCTCCTCATAGGTTAAAACTAGGATTCGCAAATTCAATCAGCATCGGGCACGGCTGCGCCGGGGTGAAAACGGTTATGCCGTTTTCGAAGCGAAGGGTTGCGTGAGCACAGCCTACGCGAAAATGCCGGTCGTGTAGTCCGGCGGTTGACGCAAACTGCGCCCACGCTTTTGCGGCGGTTTTTGCCTGGAGGTTCGCTCTTGCGGAGCCCTAGATCGCACGGTGTCCTGGGTTTACCGCTAGGGTTGTTTAGCCATTCAAGGCGCGTGGACCATAGTGTCCACGGGTCTTACCCCCGGCTCCCGGGTGCCTGATGAACGTTTCACCAGACCCGCAGGCGCCACATCCACCCCATCAAAGCCACCGTCATGACCGAGACCCCTTCCGGGATGGACAGATTGTGCATAGTCAATCACGAAATAGCTGTCAAGGACTAAAAGCATATTGTGGGATTATTTAATTTTTTCTCTCGCGTGTCAAAATCCGCAATACTCGGGCGTCTTCATTGCAGCGGTCATGATGGCTCGCGTTCACAACTGAGGAGAGTGCTATGCAGTATATGCTATTGATTTACGGGGATGAATCGGGACGTGCGAAGGCCAGCAAGGCCGATAGGGAACAGATGTTCGCGGCCTATGGGGCTTACACTGAAGCCCTGAAAAAAGCCGGCGCCATGAAACACGGCGACCCGCTCCAGAGCAGCTCGACCGCTTCCACCGTCCGCGTGAAGGACGGCAAGACCAAGGTTCTGAACGGCCCCTATGCGGAGAGCAAGGAGCAGCTGGCCGGCTACTACCTCATTGACGTGAAAGACCTCGATGCGGCGATCAGCTGGGCGGCGAAGTGCCCGGGCGCGCAAAACGGCACGATGGAAGTGCGTCCCGTCATGGCGATGTAGGCATGGATGGCGGTCAGCTTGCCCATGACGCGGCGCAGAACGTTGCGCGGGCGAGCTATGGCAAGCTGATTGCCTTTCTGGCGAAACAGACGCGCGACGTGGCAGGGGCCGAGGATGCGTTGTCGGAGGCATTTGCGGCAGCCCTTGCCGACTGGCCGCGGAAAGGTATTCCGGACAATCCGGAAGCGTGGCTGATGGCGGTGGCAAAGCGCAAGGTCATCGACGCCTCCAGGCGGCGGCGCAGCGGCGAAGCGTCAACCGATCACTTGCAACTCATGGCGGAGGAGCTTGAAGCCATGGCTTCGAAAGAACAGCATATTCCAGATGAGCGCTTGGCCCTGATGTTTGCCTGTGCCCACCCGGCCATTGACCCCGCCATCCGCTCGCCGCTTATTTTGCAAACGGTTTTGGGCCTTGATGCGGCAGATATCGGCTCGGCGTTTCTGGTGACGCCATCAGCCATGGGGCAGCGATTGGCGCGGGCCAAAAATAAAATCAAAGTGGCGGGCATTCCGTTTCGTGTTCCGGAACGGATAGAGCTTGGCGAACGGCTGGATGCGGTGCTGGAGGCCATCTATGCGGCCTACACCAAGGGCTGGAACGATCCGGCCAATGTTCAAAACAATCTGGCCGAAGAAGCGATCTGGCTTGGGCGGCTGATCGGTGAGCTGCTTCCGCGGGAAGCCGAGGCTTTGGGATTGCTGGCGCTGATGCTGTTCCTGCAATCGCGGCGAAGCGCACGCCGGGGTTTGAGCGGAGAATTTGTTCCGTTGACCGATCAGGATCCGCTGCTTTGGGATGGCGAGATGATTGACGAGGCCGAGCGGCTGTTGCGGCGGGCCGGTGAGATGGATGTGATCGGCCGCTATCAACTGGAGGCGGCTATCCAGTCGGCCCATGCGGCGCGGCGCGTTGTGGGCGTAACTGATTGGGACGCCATCACCGCGCTCTATGAAGGGCTTTACAAAATTACGGCCTCGCAGGTTGTGGCCATCAATCATGCGGTGGCGCTGGCGGAGGTTAAAGGTCCGGACGCGGGACTGGCGGCGTTGCCGGAGCTTTCGGCCAATCCCGAATTGATGGAGTTCCAGCCCTATTGGGCGGCGCGGGCGGCCCTGCTTTCAGGAGCGGGCCTGCTTGGCGATGCTGCCGAAGCTTACGGAATGGCGATTGGATTGGAGTCGGATCCGCAGCTACGGAATTTCCTGCTGGCCAAGCTTTCTAAAGTGAATTCAAGAAGGCAATAAGCGCATCGCGTTCCGGTTTAGCCGCGGTGCGGAAAGCCTCGCGGGATTTCATCGCTTCGCCGCCATGCCAGAGAATGGCCTCGGCCGCACCTCTTGCCCGGCCATCGTGAAGCAGCAGGTCATGTTTGTTGATAACTGGAATGAGGCCAAGGCCCCAGAGCGGCGGGGTGCGCCATTCCTTGCCGGTGGCTTCGAAATCTGGGCGGTTGTCGGCGAGGCCCTCGCCCATGTCATGGAGCAGGAGGTCGGTGAAGGGATGGAAGGTCTGGTTTTCCAGTTCGGGAAAATCCTTGACGGACCTGGTTTGCAGCGTGGGCATGTGGCATGAGGCGCAGCCCATGGCGCGGAATAATTCTTCCCCCTGCCTGATGACGGGATCATGGGCCTTGCGCTGGGCGGGGACGGCGATGGTCATGGTGTAGAGCGTCAGCTTGTCGAGAAATTCGTCGCTCATTTCCGGTGCGCCGCCATTGATGGACTTCACGCAATCCGCTTGGGCCGCCGTGCAATTCTGCCCATCTGCCATGGAGGTAGCGATGCCGATATCGCCCACTGCCGCGCCGGCGTTCTGCTGGCGGAGATTTGGCTGATTGGCTTTCCAGCCGAAGCGGCCCAGTGATTTTTTCCCGGCCAGCGAATCCCACACTTCATTGGTCCGGCCGGAAATGCCGTCGCCATCCGCATCATCGGGATCGGCGAGAGCCAGCAGGGTTTCATCGGGCACCTCTTGCAGGAGGCCGAGGCCGATCATGGCAGGGGCCACGCGCGGGGAAATCATGATGTCCTTGCCGAGGTCGCCATATTTCAGATCAGCGATGGCATAGTGCGGCTGGCGCAGGGAAAATTTTTCGCCATCGCCATAGGTGCCCGGAAGCTCGGTGTAGGAAATTTCGGCGCGGGCCTCGGGTTCGACATGGAGAATGGCGCGTTCGCTGATCTGGTCGCCATAGATGGGATGGGGCACGACACCACCGTTGGCTGTTTTGCCCGGAATGCTGATGCGCAGCAGCATGGAATCCATGGGTCCCCGATTATTCTCCGGTGGGCGCCCGCGGCCATCCTTGGTGTGGCAACCGGAGCAGGAGACGCGGTTGAACATGGGCCCCAGGCCATCGAAGGCTTTCACGGAGCCTGGCGCTTCCACCCAATTGGTGTTGAACAGGCGGTTGCCGAAAGAGAACGGGCGCTGATGGCGCTTCGGGCTGTTGGGGGTCTGAAACACGAAGGCATCGTCGTTGAAGACAGGGCGGGTTCCGTCGCCGCCCAATTGGCTCGTCAGCGGAATTGCGAGCAGCGCTTCGCGCAAAGGCAAAACGCCAGCCTCGCTGCCCAGGGCAGCCAGCAAAGCCAGCGCAAGTAGTGAAGCCGTGATGAGGCCGGAGCGGGGCATTATTCCGTGGGAATAAGGACCAGAACCCCAAGCTTGCTGCCAGCATCCTTGAGACCGGTACCCAGAGCCTGCAATGCTACGACCACTTCCTCGGCGGCCTTGCGCTCAGGTGAATCCTTGGGCTTGGCCAAAACCTGGTCCCATGGGTCGCCAAGGGCCGCAACCTTGGTTTCGGCATCGGCGAGGAGGCCGTCAACGCGGTCCGCCAAAGCGGCGTCCTGGCTGCGCACCAGATCATTGAGGCCGGCGCGTTCACCGCCCTCATTGTCACCGGTCCAGACCTGCTTGATGCCGGCGAGATCATAGACGAAATCCTGCTTGGTTGTGTCGGAGAAGCAGGAATGCTCGTCTTCCTGATCGCCGGAATCAAGGGCAACGGCCAGGCGTTCCGACATGAATTCAAAGCCTGCGAGAATGGCCATGCCATTCACCATGCGGCCGATCACTTCGCGCTCGGGCATGGCTTTCAGTTTCTTGGCGTAGCCCAAGGAATTCTGCAATTGCCAGGTGCCTTCAAGCTCGTTCAGCTTGTGGGCCAAATCATCGGTCACCAGTTTCAGGTATTCACGGCGGCGGTCATTGTTGCCGGTGCCGGCGACATAATCCGTGAACGGTCGGTTGCCTGGGCCATCGGCGGACAGATCCTGGCCCCAGAGGAGGAATTCAATGGCGTGCCAGCCGGTGGTGACATCGGCCTCGTCCTTGCTCTGGTTTGATTTTTCGATGTCCTCAAGGCCGACCTTGAAGCTTGCGTCATTGATGAGGCCCGCCTCAGGCTTGCCCTCGACATAGTCGATATAGGCCTCGTTCATGGGCCAGGCATTGATGCCGCCTTCAACTTCCTCAATAGGGCCGTCATAGAAACGGAAAGCTTCGGTTTTCAGATAGGCCGGGCGGGCTTCAACCCAGGCTTTGCGCGCGGTCTTCAAGGTGTCGTCAGAAGGGGCGGCCAGGAAAGCATCGACAGCCGCAGCAAGTGTCTTGGAATCATCGGCGGCTTTCTTGTAGGCACTGGCAACGAGATCAATATAGGCGTCGATCTGGGGCTTGGCGTCGTACTTGAAAGCGTTGGCATCGGTTGATTCGAGGGCATAGGTGGTGGGTGCGGCACCGCCACCTTCGCCGCCGCCCTCACCGCCTTCGCCAGCTTCCTGGGCGAGGATAATGGGCGACTGGTTCGCAGCGCTCTGGAGCGTGATCACATCGGCCTGGGCCGCCATTGAACCGGCAATTGCCGCAACGCCCAGGCCTGTCCACAATTTGGGTATCCGCTTCATCGCACTCATCCTGCTTTTGCTGTTGTGTTTGATGGCTGACTAGCATGGGGAACCATGCCTTTCAATAGTTGATTAAAATACTCGGAATTAGAATAGTTCCAAATTGCGATGGAATTCAGCTGGCTTTTTGGAGCCGTGCCGCCGCAACACGCTCTCATGTTGACAACGAAAGTTGCGTCTCGCCCGCGGTCACGCAATCGTCTAGATTTGCTGGAAGTGTGGGGCACGCGAGAGGCGGTTGAGGAGTCAATGGCAGATATAAATGATACAACGGGGCTGGAGCCGCCACGCGTTTATCTGGTTCATATGGTTGTGTTCACGCTGGTTGTCGTGGTTCTGGCCGCCATTCTATTCCCAAGCATCAAGGCCGCCTTCATGGCCAATGTGGGCCTCAATGGGCTGATTATCGGCATTCTTGTTCTCGGTGTTTTGTATGCCTACCGCATGGTTTGGCGGCTGTTCCCGGAAATCAATTGGGTCAACGGCTTCCGCGTAGGGCAATCCAGCGATGAAAATCTGGCGGAGCCGGTGTTGCTCGCTCCCATGGCCACCCTTTTGGGTGACCGGCAGGAGCGCACGGTGCTTTCCACCAACACCATGCGGTCGCTGCTAGACTCGCTGGCCTCACGGCTCGACGAATCGCGCGACCTGATGCGCTACATGGTGAGCCTGCTGATTTTCCTCGGCCTGCTCGGAACCTTCTGGGGCCTGCTGGAGACGGTGACCTCGGTTGGTGATGCCATCAAGAACCTTGATGTGGGGTCGGGGCAGTCCAGTTCCATGTTCGAGGAACTGAAAACCGGCTTGCAGCGGCCGCTTCAAGGCATGGGGCTTTCGTTTTCCGCAAGCCTGTTCGGACTTGCCGGTTCCCTGATCCTTGGCTTCCTCGATCTCAAGGCAAGCCAGGCGCAGAACCGGTTCTACCACAATCTGGAAGACTGGCTTTCCACCATCACCGACATTCAGGTGGGCGAGGGGGGAAATCAATCCGGCGCCACCAATTACCTGCGCTTTGACATGCAGGGCCTGCAGCGCGGCCTGGACAAGGTTGGCAAGCAGCTTGAAGGCACGAAAATCAATGGCGCCGGTGGCGGCGGCAATGAATCGATCGAGCAACTGGCTGAAGCGGTGGCGAGCCTGGTGCAGCAGATGCGCGAGGAGCAGAAAATGGTGCGGCAATGGGCGCAGAGCCAGCAGGTTCAGCAGAATGAAATTCAGCGCCTGCTCATCCGGTCCACGGGCCAGCCGGCAGCGCGTGGCCGCGGCAAGGGCGACGAGTAACAGCCATGGCGGGCAGCCTTTCAAAACGCAGACGCCCGGAAGACGCGCCCTATTGGCCAGGCTTTGTCGATGCCATGGCCCAACTTCTGCTGGTCATCACCTTCCTGCTTTCGGTTTTCATGACGGCACAATTTCTTTTGGCACGGGAAATATCCGGGCAGGATTCAGCGCTTGGGCAATTGCGCTCGCAGATCGCCGAGCTTACGCAATTGCTGGCTCTGGAGAAATCCGCCAAGGGGGCGGTGGAAGCAAACCTGCTGGCGCTGAGCGATGACCTGAGCGCGGAGAAATTGAAGAGTGCGGGCCTTATCGCCAGTCTTGCGGCGGAAGGCTCCAAGGGTTCGGCGGCAAACCAGACGATTAGCGGATTGCAGACGGAGCTTGACAAGGAAAAGGCGCTGAGTTCGGAAGCCCTGTCGCAGGTTGAACTGCTCAACCAGCAAATTGCCGCCATGCGCCGTCAGCTGGCGCAGTTGAACAGCATCCTGACGGACGCTGAAACCCGCAACAAATCCTCGGAAGCGCAAATCGCCGATCTGGGCAAGCGGCTGAATTCGGCGCTGGCGCAGCGGGTACAGGAGTTGTCGCGCTACCGTTCGGAATTCTTCGGGCGCTTGCGGCAAATCCTTTCGCAGCGTTCGGACATTCTGGTGGTGGGTGACCGTTTCGTATTCCAGTCGGAAGTTCTCTTCGCCAAGGGCGATGCGGAAATCAGCCCGCTGGGCCAGGAGGAAATGCTGAAACTGGCAGACGCGCTGCGCCAGCTTGAGGCGGAAATTCCGGCGGACATCGCCTGGGTTCTGCGGGTTGACGGACATACCGATATCGACCCCATCAAGTCGCCTTTGTTTCAATCCAACTGGGAGCTTTCTTCGGCGCGGGCCATTGCGGTGGTCAAATACCTGATTTCCCAAGGTGTATCGGCCAAGCATCTGGTGGCGGCGGGCTTTGGTGAATTCCAGCCGCTGGATGTGGGCACTTCGGAAGACGCCAAATCGCAGAACCGGCGTATTGAGCTCAAGCTGACGGAGCGTTGAACTGCAGCTTCGCCAGCCGGGCGTAGAGCGCGTTTTTCCTGACGAGTTGGCTGTGGGTTCCTTGTGCCACCAGTTTTCCCTTATCGAAAACCAGAATGCGGTCGGCATTGCGCACGGTTGCGAGGCGATGGGCCACGACGAGAGTAGTGCGGTTGGCGGTGAGCTTTTCCAAAGCTTCCTGAATGAGCGACTCGCTTTCCGCATCAAGGGCGCTGGTGGCTTCATCAAGGAGCAGGATGGGGGCGTTGCGCAAAATGGCGCGGGCGATGGCGATGCGCTGGCGCTGGCCGCCGGAGAGGGTGATGCCGCGTTCGCCCACTTCGGTGTCAAAGCCCTTGGGAAGTTTTTGGGCAAATTCATCAACGCGCGCGGCAACAGCTGCTGCCATGGCGGCTTCGCGCGTAGCGCCGGGCGCACCGAAGCGGATGTTGTCGAGAACCGTGCCGGAAAAAATGATTGTATCCTGCGGCACCACGGCGATGTGCTCGCGCAAGTCCTGCGGGTCGGTGGCTTTAACGTCGAGGCCATCGATTGTGATGGTTCCGGAGGCGGGATCATAGAAGCGCTGGATGAGGGCAAAAAGCGTTGACTTGCCAGCGCCTGATGGGCCGACAATGGCGGTGACTTCCCCGGGCTTTGCCATGAAGCTCACGTTGTTCAGCGCGGCTGTTTTCAGGCGTGTCGGGTAATGGAATGTAACGCCGGAAAATTTTATTTGCCCTTTGGGTGTTTGCAGAAATGCTACAGGATTCGTTGGCGCGTTGATGAGAGGTTTTTCATCTAGCAGCTCCGAGATGCGTTCGGCTGCTCCGGCGGCGAGCTGGATTTCGCCCCAGACTTCCGACAACTGTCCCAGCGAACTTGCGGCGATGACGGCGTAGATCACGAACTGGCTCAGGGTGCCACCCGAAAGATTTCCGCTGATCACTTCCTGGGCCCCGAACCAGAGCAGGCCAACGATGGAACCCAGGGCCACGAAGATGATTGCGGCAGTAAGAACGGCGCGGGCAAGGGTGCGCTTGGCTGCCGCCGAAAAGGCAAAATTCGTGGCGTTTGAAAACTCTCCCTTTGTGTAGCTCTCCTGCACGTTGGATTGAACCGTGGTGATGGCCGAAAGCCGCTCCTGGGCAAAGGCAGCGGAGGCGGCGAGTGTGTCCTGGGCGGTGCGTGACAGGGCCCGGACCCGGCGGCCATAGATCACAAGCGGCAACACGATAAGCGGGATGGCGAGGCCTGCGAGCCCTGCGAGCTTTGGGCTGGTGACAATCATCATGATGATGGCACCAATCAGCATCACGCCATTGCGCAGCGCGATGGAAGCGGTGGAGGAAAAGGCTGATTTAATTTGCGTGGTGTCGGCGGTGAGCCTTGAGACGACCTCGCCGGTTTTCTGTGTTTCGTAAAAACCCGGACTGAGTTTCAAGAGATGGGTGAACAAGGCGTCGCGGACATCGGCCACGATCTTTTCGCCAAGCCACATGACATAATAGAAGCGGATGGCCGAGCTCAAGGCGAGCAGCAGGACCACGGCGATCATGACGCTGAAATACTGGTTAACAAGGACCGCGTTGGAGGTGGTGAAGCCATGGTCAATGATACGGCGGACGGCGACTGGCACCACGAGGGTAGAGCCTGAGGCGATGGCCAGGGCAATCAGCGCCTTGGCGATCTGCGGCTTGTAGCGGGTCAGGAAGGGCGTCAGGCGCACCAGCGGTTTCAGGCTTTTGCGGCCTTGTTCTTGCTGCATATTTTCTGCCATTTTGGCCTACTTGCCTCCCCTTTGGGCTTCCTGTATAGAGCGCAGCCGAAACTTCACAATAGTGACAAGGCGCGGCTTTTTTGCGCCATACCAGAGAGATTATGCGATGAAAGAAGGCATTCACCCGGACTATCACACCATCAATGTTGTGATGACCGACGGCAGCAAATTCGTTACCCGTTCCACTTATGGCAAGGACGGCGATACGCTGTCCCTGGATATCGATCCCAAGTCGCATCCGGCGTGGACCGGCGGCACCCAGACCATTCTTGACCGCGGCGGACGTGTTTCGCGCTTCAAGCAGAAGTTCGGCTTCCTCGACAAGTAGAAGTCTCCAGATTCAGAAAAGGCCCGGCTGCAAAGCCGGGCCTTTTCAGTTCTTATCGACAATGCAGGCACCGTTCTGCGTCCTTAGCTTGGCGCACAGGTCTTCGGCTTCCTGCCGGCTATTGCGACCAATCATGACGCGCACGAGAAGCTTGCGGCCGCGGCTTAGGTTGCGGGTCCGCACCACCATGGGCAGCTCGTCATTCAGCAGCGTGGCGTAGCGGGATTTAACCCGCTCAAAACTTGCGAGCGTGCGCGCTTCCGAGAAGCCGCCGGCGATGACCACGCCCCAGGGTTTCGTCGGGCTGCGCTGTGATTTGGGAGTTGGCGGCAGCAATTCCCTCAGCACCAGCCTGGTGCAGTTTTCCGTAAAGCTGCCGCTGCCGCCAAGCCCTGGAATAGCGAGCGTTGCTGCGGGTGACCGCCACTCTGCCGCTGCGTGGCCAGTGATAGCCAACACGTAGTCTTTGGTTTCAGCGGGCAAGGTTCGGCGGTTTGCCAGCCAGCCGCTGGTGCCATCCTCGCCAAAATTATAGGCGGCTGCCGCCAGACCCAAGTTGCCGAATTTTTCGGTGAGGAAAGCCAGATATTCGGCGGCGGCGGCAAGAGCCTCGCGGTGGTCGAAGGAATTTTTCAGGCCGCGCAACTTTGCGGTCCCCGGCATGAATTGGGCAATGCCTTCAGCGCCAACGCGGCTTACGGCTTGCGCGTCAAAAATGCTTTCCTTCCAGATCAGCCGGGTGGGGAAATCTACGGGCAGCTTGTTGCGCTGGGCATGAAGGCTGAGGAGATCGCAGACCTCGGCGGCATAGGCCGTCTTGTCCGTTTGCGGCTGCACTGCGGCGCGCGGCTGCGAGCATAACACAAGAGCAAGGATGAGACTGAGAACCACACGCCGCATCACAGAGGCTTAAGCTTGTCGTGGGGCGAAAATAAAGCTTGCCGGTTAGCCGCGGGCAACTTTCAGCATGGAAGCGAGGCGGTCGATCTGGTCGTTGACCGGGCTTGGCATTTGGACTTCCGAGGTCTGGGCGCTGATCATGCTGTCCAGTTTCTGGATGCGCTGATGCAGGGTGAGCGAACGCTCAACCAGGGCCTTCAAGGCATCGGGCAGGTCATTCGCACCGGTGAGATCGTGGCCCTTGCCGATGTCGTTAAGGCTGATGCGGTGGTTTTCCTTGCGGGCGTCTTCAACGGTCAGTTCACCGGCGCCGATGGCGCGCTGGAGCAGGAGCCATGAGGCAAGCTGCATAAGGCGGGTGGTGAGGCGCATGCTTTCGGTGGCGTAGGCAATGGCGCCATGGCGCTCAAGCACGCGGGCATCGAGGCGGCCCGGGCCATCAAGATAATTTGCGGTTTCTTCAACCAAGGACATGCCTTCGCGGAACACCTTCTCAAATTGCTCGGAGGAGGTGAACTTGGTGAAGAAGTTAACGGTAGCCACGTTACTGGACGAACCCTGCATGCCTAATGACCCCTTACTCAAATCGTGAAAATTTTACCCACCAGGCGAACCGACAATGACGCGTGCGCCATTTCCGGTCAATATCCGGCATGCAAATAGTTTCACCTGTGGGGAAGCAATAACGGGGCCAAAAAAAAGCCACGTAAAAACGTGGCTTTGAGTTCTAACAGGGAGGCGTCAAACAGAGTGGAAAAGTGCCACTCGGAGAATCCAAAAGACTTGGATTACAGCCTCTACATGTAAACAATATTCCTTACCAATTGGTTAACGCCGTTAACCTAGTTTCTAAAGAAAGCGTCGGCGGCGCTGCGGCTGGCCTGTTTTTTGGCGATTTCGGCCCTGAGGCGCAGGATCTCGGAGTCCAAAGCCTGAATGCGCTGTTCCAATTCGGCCACTGAAATGGCGTCGAGATTTTCGCCGATAACCATGTTGGCGGGCTTTTTTGGTGCGTCATCGAGGTCCATGGTTCTGGCTCCCTGTGCTGGTGCTACATTTTGCCATTGCAGGGGCGGGGTCTGCAACCCATTGTGGGACAAAAGGGGATGTGGGGCATGAAAGCCATCAAAATAAGCCTGCCGGGCGGACCGGATGTTTTGCAAATCAGCGAATTGCCGATGCCGGAGCCCGGCAAGGGACAAGTGCTGGTGAAGGTTCATGCGGCGGGGGTGAACCGGCCGGATATATTGCAGCGCCTTGGCGGTTATCCGCCGCCTCCGGGCGCGCCCTTGACGCCGGGGCTTGAGGTTGCGGGCGAGGTGATATCAGCGGGGACACGCTACAAGGTTGGCGACAAGGTCTGCGCGCTGGTGCCGGGCGGCGGCTATGCGGAGTATGCCGTGGTGGCGGAAGATAACGCGCTGCCTGTGCCGGCGGGATTTTCGATGATTGAAGCGGCGGCTGTTCCGGAAACCTATTTTACGGTGTGGACCAATGTGTTTGACCGGGGCCGCCTGCAGCCGGGCGAGACCATTTTGATACATGGGGGCTCGAGCGGAATTGGCACAACTGCGATCCAGCTGGCCAAGGCCTTTGGTTCAAAGATTGTTGTCACGGCTGGAAGCGACGAGAAATGCAAGGAATGCCTGGCCCTGGGCGCCGATGTGGCGATCAATTATAAAACCCGGGACTTTGTTGAAGAGCTGAAAGGGCGCGCCATCGCGCCGGATGTGATCCTTGACATGGTGGGCGGCGATTATGTGGGCCGCAACCTGCGCTGCATTGCCATGCATGGGCGCATTGTGAACATTGCGTTTCAAAAAGGTTCAAAGATTGAGATTGATCTGCTGCCCATCATGGTCAAGCGCCTGACGCTGACAGGCTCAACGCTGCGTCCGCGCTCGGTAGCGGAAAAGGCCGAGATTGCCCGGTCCTTGGAGGCCAAGGTCTGGCCGCTGTTTGCGGCGGGGCGCTGCAAGCCGGCGATTTTCAAGACTTTCCCGCTGGCGGATGCGGCTGGGGCGCACCGGTTGATGGAGAGCAGCCAGCACGTGGGCAAGATTGTTCTCACCGTTTAAAACGCGTTGCATCTTCAGGAGGCAGCGCCTATATAGCTGGCATTCCCAAGCCTATTTATCATTGTGTTACGGAACCCCAGACGGTTCCGAAGGAGCGAAAAAACCATGTCAAATGCCCCGTTGATGCCGAAAGCGACCGCCGTTTGGCTGGTTGAAAACACCGCGCTGACATTCCGCCAGATTGCCGATTACTGCAATCTGCACGAGCTTGAAGTGAAAGGCATTGCCGATGGCGACGTGGCCACGGGCATCAAGGGCCTGGACCCGGTGACCGGCGGCCAGCTCACCCGCGACGAGATCCAGAAGGGCGAGGCTGATCCCACCTACGCTTTGAAAATCCTGGTGTCGAAGGTCAACATCCCGGTGCAGAAATCAACGGGCGGCCCGCGCTATACGCCAGTGTCGCGCCGGGGCGAGCGGCCTGATGCCATCATGTGGCTGCTGCGCAACCATCCGGAATTGCCGGAATCCACCATCATGAAACTGGTCGGCACGACGAAGACAACGATTGCCGCCATCCGCGACCGCACTCACTGGAACGCCAGCAACATCAAGCCGGTCGATCCGGTTTCGCTGGGCCTGTGCTCGCAATTGGAACTGGATTTCGCGGTGCAGAAGGCGGCGCGCAAGGCGGGCAAGGGGCAGGTTGCCGATCCAGCGCCGGTCCGTACGCTTATTCCTGCGGCTGAAGTTCTCGGAACCGTTGCGAACGTAGCGGCGGTTGCCGCTGCCGCAGCGGAAGCTGAAAAGGCCGTGACGGCGGAATCGGCGAAGAACGATGGCAAGCAATACAGCGCCGACTCGGTGTTTGCGAAGCTGAAAGGCCTGAAGCTCGAGCCCACTGAAGAAACGACAAAAGAATAATGCGCATCCTTGTTGTTGGCACGGCAGGCAATGTGGGCAAGGCTGCGGTTGCAGAGCTTAAGCCACGCCATGAAGTCATCACCGCCGGACGGTCTTCCGGCGATGTGCGCGTTGATCTTCTCGATGCCTCTTCGATCAGCGCCATGTATAAAAAGCTTGGCAAGCTGGATGCGGTTGTCGCCTGTGCGGGCCATGCCCATTACGGGCCGCTGGCCGGCATGACCGAAACGCAATTCATGGTTGGGCTGAAAGACAAGCTCATGGGGCAGGTGAATCTGGTTCTACTCGGCACGCCTTACGTGAATGACCGCGGCTCGTTCACGCTGACAAGCGGTGTGGCGGACCGTGATCCAATTTTGAAGTTTGCCAATGCGGCAACGGTGAACGCGGCGCTGAAGGGCTTTGTGACGGGAGCGGCGATTGAGCTGGAGCGCGGTATCCGCATCAATGTGGTGAGCCCCGGCCTATTGCAGGAGTCGGCCAAGAAATATGAAGGGCTGTTTCCCGGACATGAAGCCGTCTCATCGGCGCGGGTGGGCCTTGCCTACGCCAAGAGCGTTGAAGGCGCATTGACCGGGCAGGTCATCATTATTGAGTAGTCATTCCACCTGTCATTCCTTCACAGGCATGGTGTAATTCAGCGGCATGCGGCCACCATCGGCGTAGATGGTTTGGCCGGTGATGTAGCTTGACTCATCGGAAGCCAGAAACACGGCGATAGCCGCGATCTCCGAAGGCTCGCCGATGCGGCCCATGGGGGTACGCGACATCACCCGCGACATGGCGGCTTTGTCGCTCACAACGCTTTGCAGCATGCCGGTCATGATGGATCCGGGGCCAATGGCATTTACGCGAATGCCATGCGGGGCCAGTGATATGGAGGTTGCGCGGGTGAGCTGCGAGACGCCGCCCTTGGCGATGCAATAGCTGACGATTGTGGGAATGGCGAGCGTGTCGTTGACTGAAGACATGTTGATGATAGCACCTGCGGGTTTTTCCGCATTGACCTGTTTCACCATTTCCCGGGCGCAGGCCTGAAGCATGAGAAATGATCCCTTGAGGTTGATATCGAGAACCTTGTCGTAATCGGCTTCGCTCATCTTGAGGAAATCGCCGCTGATGTTGATGGCGGCGTTGTTCAAGAGAATGTCTACGCCGCCGAACTGCTTCACAGTGGCGGCAACGATGGCTTTGACGTCGCTGGAATTTGAAACGTCGCAATGCAGATAGGTGGCGCCAAGCCGCTTGGCTTCGGCCTTGCCAATGTCATCCAATACGTCGGCGATGACGACGTTGGCGCCTTCAGCGACGAAGCGTTCGGCACAGCTCAGGCCAATACCTCGGGCGGCGCCAGTGATGATGGCGGTGCGGTTCTTGAGTTTCAATAGTGTCTCCTAATTGGTGTGGAAATTGCCGCTGTCGGATTCCAGCATGAGGGAGGATATGGTCAGGTGGCGCGGGCGGCTCAGGGCAAAGATCGCCGATTCAACAATGTCGCGGTTGGTGGGCCACGACGTATCGGGCGGCGTGGCGTTCCAGGCGGCGGCATCCAGCGGTGAGATATCCAGGATATTGGGCGGATAAATTCCGGTTACGCGCACGGGTCTTCCGCGCAATTCCAGGCGCAACGCATCGGTCAATCCGGCCTGGCCATGCTTGGAGGCGATGTAGGCAACGGAGGCACCGAGCAGCGGCACATTGGTTATGCCGCTGGTGGAAATAATATTGAGGATGTCTCCGGCGCCGGATTTTTCGAGAAGCGGCAGAAGCCCGCGGGTAAAGAGCAGGGTGCCGGTCACATTGCCGGTGATGGTGTTGGCGATGGCATAGGCATCATGGCTGTCCATGGCGCCGGGAAGCCATTGGGCGGCGTTGTTGATAAGGATATCAAGGGGCGCGCCATCGTCGCGCATTTTCTTGGCGGTAAGCGTGGTTTGGCTGATGTCAGCCAAATCAATGTGCAGCGTTTCGGGGCGCTTGCCGGTGCGCAGCTTGATCGACCCGGCAAGGGACGCGAGATTTTCCATGTTGCGGCCGGTCATGATGACCTCGGCTCCGGCATCGGCCAGCACCACGGCGAAAGCCGCGCCGAGGCCGCGGCCGGCGCCGGTCACTATCACGCGTTTTCCCTTGAAGCTCATGGTGCGACCCTAACGTAAATCCTGCGGCTTAGTAAGTGTCCGCCGAGCGGGCCCGGTTGCCGAATGCGGCGATGACAAGGGCTGACAAAACCACCAGCCAAAAGGCGTGGCCAAGGCTGGTAACCTCGGCGGCAAAGCCAATCAGCGGCGGGCCGGCCAGGAAGCCTGCGTAACCCAGTGTGGTGACGGCGGCGATGCCGCGGCCCGGAGCCTCGGGTTCAAGCCTTCCGCCGCCGGCAAATAATACGGGCGCGATATTGCCGATGCCAATTCCGGCAAAGGTGAAAGCCACCACCGCTGTCAGGAATGATGATACGCTGACGGCCAGGGCAATGCTTACGGCGGTGAGAAGGGCGCTGGCAACAACCACATGGACCGCGCCGAATTTCTGCCGCAACCAGTCACCGGTGAAACGCGATGCGGCCATGCCACCGGAGAAGCAGGCATAGGCGAGTCCTGCGGTTCCGGCGTCGACCAAAAATTCCGTGGTGAAGTAAATGCCGCTCCAGTCAAGCACGGAGCCTTCGGCCATGAGAGTGAGGAAACACAGGAGACCGAGACCGATGGTTGCCTTGGTGGGCCAGCCGAAATGGGTATCGGACAGGCCCTTGTCGATGGAACGGGGCAGCAGGAATTGAACAGCGATAAAAAGTAAAACGAGACAAGTCCCGCCAGCGAGCGCGATGTGGGTGAACTCGCTCATATGTTTCATGGCCCAGGCACCGACAAACGCGCCCACCATGCCGCCGATGCTGAAGCCGCCGTGGAGCATGGACATGATCGGGCGTTTCAGCGCCTTTTCAACAGCGATACCGTGGGCATTCATGGCTACGTCCATGCTGCCGATAAAGGCGCCGAGAAGGTAGCCCATGAAGGCAAAGGGCACGAGTGTTGGCGCGACGACCGGGCCGGTAAAGGCGAAACAGAATAGGGCGCCTGTGACCAGGGCCACGCGGGAACTGCCATAACGGTTGATCATGGCTCCGGTCAGCGGCATGGCCGTTACAGCGCCAGCGGCAATGGCTAGTAGCGCCAAGCCAAATAGACCGGGGCCTACGTCGAGCCGTTCCTTGGCCAGGGGAATGTGCGGCACCCATGAGCCCACCATGATTCCGTGCAGTAAAAAGAGGGTGAACGTGGCCCAGCTTGCCTGGGTCGGCGTATTGGTTTTCATGATGATTCCCGGTTTTTCGAGCCTGAATAGCGTGGCGCGCGGCAATGTCCAATGCCTGTTGACGCAGGGGCAGGGGTGCACGTGCCGAATAGAATTAAAGGGGAATTTACCATGGACAGCGTACCAGCTTAACCAATTCTAAGCGCGTTCTGGCCATATTGCCCGTCGACCTCAAGACCGATGGTGAATGATGGACTTGCCAGCAGTGGCTGCGAATGTGCGTATCAAGACTTTGCCTGGCCACGGGTTTTGCAGCCTCTTGCGGAAAAGCATTTCGGCGCATGGCATTTTCTGGCTGATCGTGGCCAGTTATTGTGCGGGGTTTCTTGTCCTGTTGCGGTTGCGTCCGGACTTGGTCCCGCTGGATTTCCTGATGATCGCCGCGGGCTTTCTTGTGGTATCGATTCCCATCATGCTTGTGAGCATATTTGTCTTGCGATTCTATCACATTGCACGGCATGTGAAACCGGAGCGGCCAATTCCAGCGCTGTTCAAGGATCTTTGGCACTATTTGACCAGCGGCGCGCGGATGGCCAATGGCATTCCCATGGTCATCATCATGGTTATTTTCATGTATGTGTTTGTTGGTGTGAAGGCCAGCATTCCAATCCTGAATTCGTATTCATGGGACCATTATTTTTCCGAACTGGACCGGACCCTGCATTTCGGCATGCTGCCCTGGCAATGGCTGCAGCCGCTTCTGGGCCATCCGGTCATTACTTTCGCCATCAACATCAACTACAGCGGCTGGTTTCTGGTGATGTGGATGACCTGGGTCTATTTCGCCTTTGCTGACAGAGACAGCGTGCTGCGCACACGTTTCTTCCTGAGCTTCTTCCTGATGTGGATCCTGATTGGCGGGATTTTGGCTATTGTCTTTTCATCGGCAGGCCCATGCTATTACGGGAGGCTCGGGCTCAGCCCTGACCCCTATGCGGACCTCATGGTTTATTTGCGGGGCGCGAACGAGGTTTTGCCGATTTGGGCCATTCCGGTGCAGGATGTGCTGTGGCAAGGCCATATTGGAAAATCTGCCATTGACGGCATTTCGGCCATGCCTTCCATGCACAATGGTTCGGCCCTGCTGTTTGCCCTTGCGGGCTATCAGGTCAGCCGTTTTGCGGGCCGCTTGCTTAGCGCTCACGCCATCCTGATTTTTATAGGGTCCATCCATCTGGGCTGGCATTACGCGGTGGACAGCTACCTGGCTTGGGCGCTCACGCTCGTAATCTGGTTTGCGGTATTGCCAATCGCCCGCTGGTGGCACCGCACGGCGGCGCAGGGCAATTTTGACCACGCTTTGGCGGCGGGCGCCTAGCAAAGTTTAGCTTCACTTTGGCGGCGAATTTTTACAGTATGAGGTACTTCTCAGCCTAGGGATTGCCTCCATGTCCATCTATGACGTCGACCTCGACAAGACGCCTGCCAACTACCAGCCGCTTACGCCGCTTGCATTCCTGGCCCGGTCGGCCTCGGTCTATCCCGAGCACATTGCCATCATCCATGGCAAGAGCCGCACGAGTTATGCGGCGTTTTATGCGCGGGCGCGGAAACTTGCCTCAGCCTTAGTGAAGGCCGGGATCAAGAAGGGCGATACGGTTTCGGCAATCCTGGCCAATACGCCGGCCATGCTGGAATGCCATTACGGCGTGCCGATGATGGGGGCGGTTCTCAACACCCTGAACACGCGCCTGGATGCGGCCACCATTGGCTTTTCCCTGGATCATGCGGAAACGAAATTGCTGATTGTTGACAAGGAGTTCTCCGCACTTGCGAAGAATGCGATTCAACTGATGAAGGGCCATAAACCCATCGTCGTTGACTATGTCGATCCGGAATTTCCGGTGGAGGGCGAGCGGCTGAGTTCAATAGAGTATGAACAGTTCGTTGCAGGCGGGGACGCCGAATTCGAGTGGCTTTGGCCCGCCGATGAATGGGAAGCGATTTCGCTGAACTACACCTCGGGCACGACGGGAAATCCCAAGGGCGTGGTCTATCATCACCGGGGCGCCTATCTCATGGGATCGGGCAATGTACTGGCAGGCAACCTGCCGAGGCACCCCGTCTATCTCTGGACGCTGCCGATGTTCCACTGCAATGGCTGGTGTTTCCCCTGGGCGATTTCGGTGGTGGCGGGAACCCATGTGACGCTGCGCTGGGTGCGCTCGAACCTGATCTGGAACGCACTGGCGGACAGCAACGTCACGCATCTCTGCGGTGCGCCGATTGTGATGTCCACCATTCTCAATGCGCCGGAAAATGAAAAACGGAAGTTGAACCATACGATGCAATTCCTGACGGCTGCCGCGCCGCCGCCAGAAGCGGTGCTTTCGGCCGTGGCGGAGCAGGGCTTCAACGTCACGCATCTCTATGGGCTTACGGAAACCTATGGCCCCGCCACGGTGAATGACTGGAAGGCGGAGTGGGACGCGCTTGATGGCCCGGGGCGGGCCACCAAAAAAGCGCGGCAGGGGGTGCGCTATCATCCCCTGGAGGATTTGACCGTGATGGATCCCGAAACCATGACGCGGGTTCCCGCCGACGGGGAGACCTTGGGCGAGGTGATGTTCCGCGGCAATGTGGTGATGAAGGGCTATCTCAAGAATCCAAAAGCCACCGCGGAAGCCTTCAGGGGCGGCTGGTTCCATTCCGGCGATCTCGGTGTGATGCACAAAGACCACTACATCCAGCTCAAGGACCGCTCGAAGGACATCATCATTTCAGGGGGCGAGAATATTTCCTCCATCGAAGTGGAGGACTGCCTCTACAAGCACCCGGCCATTCAGGCGGCGGCGGTGGTGGCCAAGCCCGACGAGAAATGGGGCGAGACGCCCTGCGCCTTTGTGGAATTGAAACCGGGAAAGACGGCGAGCGCGGAAGACATTCTGGAGTGGTGCCGCAAGGGACTGGCGAGATTCAAGGTGCCGAAATACGTGGTGTTCACCGAACTGCCGAAGACCAGCACGGGAAAGATTCAGAAATTCAAGTTGAGGGAAAAGGCGAAGGACGTTTGAGATGGCTAGGCAAGAAGAGTTTGCGCATATTGTAGCCCATTTCAGCGAGATCGAGGGAGACGACAGTTGGAACTATCCGAATTCCACTGAACGCTTTGCGTTTAGTGGAGCATTTTCCAAACGGTTTAGACTCATGCGGCTCGGCATCCACCATGAACGTTTGCCGCCGGGCCGCCGTGTTTCCTGGCCACATGCGGAGGCCGATGAAGAAGAGTTTGTCTATGTTATTGAGGGGACACCGGATGTCTGGATCGACGGACATCTCAAGCGTCTGAAGCCGGGTGATGGCGTGGGCTTTCCGGCCGGAACCGGGATCGCCCACACGTTTCTCAACAATTCTGAAAATGACGTGAGACTATTGGTCGTCGGCGAGGCATCGCGCGAGCGCAGCCGGATCGATTACCCACTTCATCCAGAGCGGAATGCGGAGATAGGCGAAAGACACTGGAAGGACAAGCCGGAGCGCAAGCTCGGACCCCATGATGGTTTGCCCAACAAGCCGAGATGAGCACAGATAAAATTCGTCGAATGGTGGACTGCCCTAGATGTCCATAACCGATCCACGCAAGGCCATTGTTGCTGCAGGCTATGATGTTGTTGCTGAGCGGTATCTGGAATGGTCTGGCGGTGCGCAGATTCGAAACCATTACCTGAGACAGTTCTACGATCTGGTTCCGGTCGACGGTCGAGTGCTTGATCTTGGATGTGGTGCCGGTGTTCCGGTTGCCAAAAAACTTGCAGAACGGGCTTCGGTCATTGGTGTCGATATTTCCGCGGCCCAGGTGGAGTTAGCCCGTGAAAAAGTGCCGGAAGCCAGCTTTATAAATGCCGACATGATGGCTGTCGAATTTCCTCCCGAATCCTTTGACGGAATATCGGCGTTCTTTTCCCTGACACATTTGCCTCGTGAGGAGCACGCTGTGATGTTGCAACGGATAGCTGGTTGGTTGCGGCCCGGTGGCGTGTTCGTGGCCAGCATGGGCGACAGCGGTTCTGAATACGTGATTGAAAATGACTGGCTTGGTGCGCCCATGTTCTTCAGTCAATTCGATGCTGCAACAAATAGTCAGCTCATTCGGCTTGCTGGCTTACAACCATTTCACGAGGAGGTTGTCGCACACATTGAGGACGAATGCATGATCCGCTTCCTTTGGGTAATGGCGAGGAAAAATTCTTAAAACCGAGAGGGAGGGGCACAAGCCCTACAAGGCCCTTGCTTCACTAAAACTTAAATTTAATGTATGTCAGGCGGCGTGAGGTTGGCTTTCAAGCCGCGTAATCTCGTCCTTAATCTTGAGTTTTCGGCGCTTGATTTCGGCGATTTCCTGGTCGGTGGAAGCCGGATGGGCGATGGCGTCGGCCAATTCCGTTTCTAGTGCTTTATGCTTGGAGATCAATTCACTCAAGTGGGCCTGAAGGGTCATTAATATCCTCCGCTAGTGCTCAAGTTAACGACAGTATCATGACATAGACCTGGGGGCTTGTCGAACGCCTTTCAAGGGCATAGTTGAATGGGTTTGAAATCAAGGCTTTGGGAGCGGGTTGGGGCCTATGGACACGTTGCAAGAGGTGGCACTTCGGTCAAAGCTGCAGAATTTGCTGCAGCAGCACCGGGACCTCGACACGGCCATTTCCTCGCTGGAAGAAACCGGAACCGGGGACCAGCTGCAATTGCGGCGGCTGAAAAAAATGAAGCTCGACCTGAAAGACCAGATACAAAAGATCGAGAACATGCTGATTCCCAATATTATCGCGTGAAAGGCCGGACATTTTGAAAGCACCTGTTGCCATTGTCATGGGAAGCCAGTCGGACTGGGCCACAATGAAGCATGCGGCGGAGATTCTCGATGTGCTGGGCGTGGCCTATGACTCGCGCATCGTCTCGGCCCACCGGACACCCAAGCGGCTTTATGATTTTGCCGGCAGCGCCAAGGCCGAGGGAATCAAGGTGATCATTGCGGGGGCCGGCGGGGCGGCGCATTTGCCGGGGATGGTTGCGGCATTGACGGTGCTTCCGGTGTTTGGCGTGCCGGTGGAATCAAAAGCGCTTTCGGGGCAGGACTCGCTCCTGTCCATTGTGCAGATGCCGGCGGGCATTCCGGTGGGTACTCTGGCCATTGGCAAGGCGGGCGCCATCAATGCCGGTTTGCTTGCGGCCAGCGTTTTGGCGCTGAGCGACAAGGCCCTAGCTAAGCGGCTTGAGGCCTGGCGTGAGAAGCAAACGGCGGGGGTTGCCACGACGCCCAAGGACGATGCCTGATGCGCCTTGCGAAACCTTTAGCGCCGGGTTCAACGATTGGCATTCTGGGTGGCGGGCAACTGGGGCGCATGCTGGCGCTGGCGGCGGGCCAGCTTGGATTCAAGTGCCACATTTTCGCGCCGGAGGAAGACAGCCCGGCCTTTCAGGTTTGTGATGCGCACACGGTTGCGGGCTATCACGACTTCGCCGCACTTGAGATGTTTGCAAAAAACGTTGATGTCGTCACCTATGAATTTGAAAATGTGCCGAGTGACACGGCGGCGTTTCTAGAATCGCAGGCGGT
Source organism: Aestuariivirga sp. (assembly GCA_965279345.1). Classification (GTDB taxonomy): domain Bacteria; phylum Pseudomonadota; class Alphaproteobacteria; order Rhizobiales; family Aestuariivirgaceae; genus Aestuariivirga. Next base: position 1,199,222 of record CBDIHN010000004.1, on the reverse strand, counting down.
GCTTGCGCCAAGTTCGGCAGCACTCAGGACGGCACAGGACCGGATTGATGAAAAGACCTTCATCGCAGGCCTCGGAATTCCGGTGGCACCCTTCGCGGCGGTGAACTCCGAAGCTGACCTGCATGATGCCATTGCCCGCATTGGCAGGCCCTCTGTGTTGAAGACGCGGCGTTTCGGTTATGACGGCAAGGGCCAGACCAAAATTTCTGCCGATACATCGACCGGCGTGGCCTGGGCGGAAATCGGCAAGGCGCCCGCCATTCTCGAAGGCTTCATTTCCTTCAGCAAGGAAATCTCGGTGATTGCGGCGCGGGGCTGGGGGGGCGTGATTGCGGTTTATGACGTTCCGGAGAATCATCACGAAAACCACATCCTCAAGACCTCAACGGTTCCGGCAGGCATTTCACGGGCCATGACGGAAGAGGCGCGCGAGGTGGCTAGGACCATCATCGGGGCTCTGGATTATGTGGGGGTGATGGGCATTGAGATGTTCGTTTCAGGCTCAAAATTGATCGTTAACGAAATTGCCCCGCGGGTGCATAATTCCGGCCATTGGACCCAGGATGCCTGCGTGGTTTCGCAATTCGAGCAGCATATCAGGGCCATTTGTGGTTGGCCGCTGGGCTCCACAGAGCGCCATTCCAATGTGGTGATGCACAATATTTTGGGCGGGGAAAGCGCCAGATGGGCGGAATATGGGGCTTCGGCCCATACGGGGGTGCATTTCTACGGCAAGGCGGAAGCCCGGCGAGGGCGGAAAATGGGCCATATAAACGTGCTGACCCCTCGACAGGGATGACAGGCTGTGGTACGCCACGCCCACTTTTGGGAACTCCCAATAGGGATTCCGTTTTAAACCAATTCAACTTTGACCAAATTCGAGGTAGCACTTGCAAGTCGTAGTCCGTGACAACAATGTCGACCAGGCCCTGAAAGTTCTCAAGAAAAAGATGCAGCGTGAGGGCATTTTCCGCGAGATGAAGCTGCGCGGGCATTTTGAAAAACCATCGGAGAAGAAGGCCCGCGAGAAGGCGGAAGCGGTGCGCCGCACCCGCAAGCTGGCCCGCAAGAAGCTGCAGCGCGAAGGCCTGCTGCCGATGCCCAAGAAGATCGAGAAGCCCAAGCGCTTTGGCGCAGGTGGCGGTGCCGGGGCTGGCGGCGCGTTCTAAGCCAGTTCAAGTTTTGGATTTTAAAGGCCGTGGTTTATCCCACGGCTTTTTTCTTGCCTGACAGGCGGCAAATCCGCCATCAATAGGCATGGTCACGCTGCATGAGAGCTGGAAGGCGCCGCTTCAGGCGGAGTTTGATGCGCCCTACATGGCGGCGCTGAAGGAATTTCTGGTTGCCGAGCGGGACAAGGGCAAACGGATTTTTCCCAAGGGTTCCGAGTGGTTCCACGCACTTGATGTGACGCCGCTTAAACAGGTGCGGGTGGTGATCCTGGGGCAGGATCCCTATCATGGTGACGGCCAGGCCCATGGGCTTTGCTTTTCGGTTAAGCCGGGGGTGAGGACGCCGCCGTCGCTTATCAACATCTACAAAGAGATGAAAACTGATCTTGGCATAGACCCGCCGTCCCATGGAAATCTTGAGGCTTGGGCAAAGCAAGGCGTGCTGCTGCTCAATGCGGTTCTTACGGTGGAGGCAGGGCTTGCGGCCTCGCATCAGGGCAAGGGCTGGGAACGCTTCACCGATGCGGTGATCCGATTGGTGAATGACCAGCCACGGCCTGTGGTCTTTATCCTGTGGGGCTCTTATGCGCAGCGGAAGGCGGCTTTCGTGGACCGCCAAAGGCATCTAGTGCTGGCCTCGGCGCATCCCTCGCCGCTCTCGGCGCATAATGGTTTTTTCGGTTCGAAACCGTTTTCCAAAGCCAATGAATTTTTGGTGGCGCAAGGTGAAAGCCCCATCGATTGGAAGTTAACGTAGGAGGCGAGTCGTCTCCAACCCATTCGTCACTCCGGCGAAAGCCGGAGTCTTCTAACGTCAAATGGATTCCGGCTTTCGCCGGAATGACGGTTGTGTGGAGTTCAGTTCTCAGGCGCCGGTAATTTTTTTGGCGGCGGCGAGTTCTTTTTTGAGCTGGGGGAGCAGGTCGGCGTTGGCGGCGATGATGTTGCCGGTTTGCAGGGGGCTTGCTTCGCCATCGCAGTCGCTGGTGAAGCCGCCGGCTTCGCGGACGAGCAGGATTCCTGCGGCCAAGTCCCAAGGTTTCAGATTGCGCTCCCAGAAGGCGTCGAGACGGCCCGCCGCGATATATCCCAGTTCCAAGGTTACGGAGCCAAGCCTGCGGATGCCGATGGCCTTGGCCTGAACCAGGGCGATTTCGGCCCGGTTATCGGCCTGGCCTTCGCTGCCGCGGTGGGGAATGCCGCAGCCGATCAGGGCTTCATGAATGTCGGTGCGGTTGGCAACACGCAGGCGCTTGTTGTTGAGGAAGGCGCCTGCACCTTTTTCGGCGGTGAAGAGTTCATCTGAGATTGGGTTGTAAGTGACGGCGGCGACGATTTCGCCCTTGCGCTCAAGGGCCACGGATATGGCAAAGAGCGGCAGCGAATGCATGAAGTTGGTGGTGCCGTCGATGGGATCGATGATGAAGCGGTGGTCCAGGTCGGTGCCCGACACGGTTCCCGACTCTTCCATGAGGAAGCCGTAGCCCGGGCGGGCTTTTTCCAGTTCGGCGCGCAGCACCTTTTCGCAGCGCTTGTCGGCGGCGGTCACGTAATCGCCGGGGCCTTTGACGGAAACCTGCAAATTGCTGAGTTCGCCGAAATCGCGCTGGACGCCGCGGGCGGCCTTGCGAACGGCGGCAATCATGACGGTCATGGAGGGGGAAGCGGCCACGGAAATATCCTTAAATTATGTGTGGGCGGGAGTTAGCAAACCTCAACCCGGAAGGCTAGGGCGGTGAATTTTTGCCGGAAGGGCTTGACAATCCGATATTAAGATATATCTTAAGTAAGAACTTAAGATATTATTGAAAGGAATAACGAATGTTTAAAGGAAATCACATGTTTGACCGCGGTGGCCGGTCGGCGATGCAGCATGACTGCGGCCCGCGCGAGCGCGGCGGCGGTTTTGGGCGGGGGTCTGGCGGCTTTGGCCGTGGCCCGGGTGGCTTTGGCGGGCGTGGGGCGCGCATGTTCGGGCATGGCGACTTGCGCCTTGTGCTGCTTGCCCTCATCGCGGAGAAGTCGCGCCATGGCTATGACCTGATCCGCGCCATTGAAGAAAAATTTGGCGGCGCCTATGCGCCGAGCCCGGGTGCGGTTTATCCGACCCTGACGTTACTCGTGGAGCAGGATCACTTGCAAAGCGAAGAGGCTGGCGGCGGCAAGAAGCTTTACACCATCACGCCGGAAGGCCTGGCGTTTCTGGCGCAGAACAAGGCGACGGTTGACGGCGTCATGGCGCGCATGGATCTGGCGGCGCAGGCGTTCACCAATCACTCGACACCTGACAGCGTGCATGAGGCGCTCCATACGCTGCGCCATTCCTTGCATATGCGGCAAGGACCATGGACGGATGAGGAAACCACGCGCGTTCGCGCCATTCTTGAAATGGCGGCGCGTGATATTGTTGGCGGCAAGCGGCAATCTTAAATCCGCTTTCCCTTGATGTAGACGCTGACGATGGTGTTGTCGGCGGGCCAATGCTCTGGAGCAACCGGGGTGAGATGGGCCTGGAGGCATTTCCAGGCTCCGTGCTCAAACAGATAGGTGTCGGTGTAGTTCGTCATGCCGGTAGTTTCCACGCCTTGATGGCGTTCCGTGTGCTTGTTGGTGGCGCGCACCAGCGCCACTGGGCCATGGACGGTGATGAACTCGTCGCGGGTATCCCAATAGATGACGACCTCGGGATCGAACAGGTTTGCCCAGCGCTTGAGATAGGAAGCGCGGTCGATCCGCATGCCATTGCCAGACAGGCAGATGAAGTCGGGATGCAGGATCGCATCGTGCGAGGGCACATCATTGGTGACGTAGTTATGAATGAAGCGGGCGTTCAGGGCGCGGAGATCGCGCAGTGCTTCGGGTGACTGCGTGTAGGCGAGGGTGGAGTCCATTGTGGTTTCCTGTTGCGATTAGGTGGCGAGTTTCCGCGCTATCCCGGCCGTGGCATCGTCTGCGGGATAGAAGCATTCGATTTTCAGTTGCTGCAAAGCGGCGTCGGCCGGCATCGCAAAGGTCGTGAAGGTTGAAAAGAACGCGATGCGGAAGTCGCCTTTTCGGAGCTGCATTGTCATGACGGGCGATGAGGCCGTTGGCACCCTTGCGGGTTTCGAGAGAACGGACAGGCCGGGATAGGCCATGATCTCGTTCAGGAGCTGCACCGAAACCTGGCTGCCCTGGGCCACTTCGCGGTGGAGAATCTGGATCATGCCGCCGGCAAATTCTTCCCAGTTCACGATGAACTGCCGCAAGGCCTTCGGGTGGAACACTGTGTGCATTGCGTTATCGGCGATGGCGGGCTCCACGTCGTAGGACTGATGGAAAGCGGAAAACATGCGCTTGGTTGCTTCGTTGCGCAGGCGGATATCCCAATGGCCATCGATGACGATGGCGGGATAGGGTTCCTGCTGGCGAAGCATGAAATCCAGCGCCTGACGGACATAAGGCAGGTTTTCAGCCACCTGTTCGCTGCCGCCATAAGGCGGCACGAAGCCTGCGGCGATGTGCAGGACATTGCGCTCCTCAAGCGGCAGATCGAGCGCCACGCCCAGCAGCTGCACCATCTCGCGGCTTGGTTTTGAACGGTCGGATTCAAGAAAGCTCAAATGCCGGGCCGAGACATTCGCCTCACCTGCCAGTTCAAGCTGGCTGAGCCTGCGCTGCTGCCGCCAATGCCTGAGCAGATGGCTGAACTTGCCAGCTGCTCCTTGCTTTTGCTTTGTCATCGGTGCGTCCATGGAGGCTACGTAGAGGCCGCCATGCTAGCGCGCAATTACCTCGGAGGTAAGCAACGGGATAATTCAGAAGGATATTCCCCTAATTTCCTTCTCCCCAGCGGGGAGAAGGCGGGACCCAAGCGCAGCTTGGGAGGATGAGGGGGATCAGGTGTTTCAATTGCGAAACCTGCTCCCCCTCACCTTCCCGTCGCTAAAGCGACGGGCCCCTTCCTCGCCCCAATGGGGCGAGGAAAAGTAGTGGCTATCGCTGCATTTAAAGAAGATCGGATTCTAGCTTCCGCTTTTGGCGGTTTCCGGCTTGAAGGCGGCGGCACGGGTTTCGGCGTCTTTTCTGTTGGCTTCGGGTTGCTTGGCGGCAAAGTCATCAAGCCACGGGTCGGTGCGGCCACTTTTGCTTGCAAGTAAATTCCATTTCATTGCTTCGACGGGATCGAGTGCTACGCCACGGCCGGTGGCGAAGAGTTTGGCGACGCGGTTTTGCGCCACGACATTTCCGCGCCGTGCGGCAATGAGCATCCATTTGGCGCCGACGGCTTCATCGCGCTGCACGCCTTCGCCGCGAAAGACCAGCACGCCGTAATCCATGGCGGCTTCGGGCATGCCTTGCGTGGCGGCCTTGGAAAACCAGGTTGCGGCGGCGACATGGCTTTGCTCCACGCCATTGCCATCGAGATAGAGCAGGCCCAGATTATATTGCGCTTCGGCGAAGCCCTGATCGGCAGATTTCTTGAACCATTCGGCAGCCCTCGGCCATTCGGCGGGGGTGCCATAGACGCCGGTATAGAGCAGGCCCAAATTGTATTGAGCTTGCGGGTTGCCGCCAGCTGCGGCTTTTTCCAGCCATTTCGCGCCCGCATCGGCATCGGGATTTCCAAGCGAACCATCGAGATAAAGCATGGCCAGCGAGAACTGCGCGCCGGGATGGTTTTTCTCGGCGGCCTTGGTGAACCAGGTGACGGCTTTCTTGAGGTCAGGTTTAACGCCGTTCCCCAATTGGTAGAAGGCACCCATCATGGCCATGGCGCGGGCATCGCCGCCATTGGCCAGGGGCTCGGCAATCTCGCGGGCGGATTTGAATTCCTTGTCCTCGAAGAGGGCTACGGCTTCTTCAAACGTCGCCGCCGCAAAGGCGGGCGCGCCCAGCGTGAGCAGGAGAAGAAGCGACAGGACATATTTCATCAGGCCATCCGTTGCGTGAGCTCAGATACGATCCGCTGGGCTTCCCCGGAGGACGCCCACATGGCATCCGAGGGGCGGATAAAGTCCGGTTTCTGCGGCAGCAATATGTCGAGTTTTTCCAGTTCCACGGGGTCAAAGGCCACACAGGGAATTTCAAAAAGGTCGGCCCACCAACCGATGATGGGTTCGCTTGGCGTGTAGGTGTTCTGCGAGAGGGCGATGTAGTCGGCACCGTCTTCGGCGGCCTGCATGGCGGCGTGGCGCGAAGCGGCGCAAAAGGCGCCGACGATCGTGTCCTTGCCAAGGGCGCGGCGGGCATGGGCCACATCATCGACAAGTGCATCGAGATGCACGCCGTCACACTTCAACTCGGTCGCAACGTTTGCGAGAACGGCGAGACCGAGGCTTTGAAGCTTTATTGTTACTGCGGCCAACGTGGACACAGGAACGACAATGCTGGCCACATCACCTGCGGCGCAGGCCGTTGCGGCACAGGCCAGAATCTGGTCTGCGCCGAGGTCAACCGGAGCCACGAGGAAGAGGCGGGGCTTTGCCATGGCGGCTGGAACTACTTTTCCAGCGATTTCGACCATTTGCCGACGGAGGCCAGGGCATTCATTTTGGCGCGGTGCGAGAAGGCGGCGCGGGCCGCTTCAATGTTGGCATCCTTGCCTCCCCAGGCTTTCAGTGCATCAGCCTGCAAAGCGCGGCCATAGGAGAAGGTGAGCTTCCACGGCAACGGGCCAGCGGCATTCATCAGGCTGAGATGCGCAGTGGCATCCTTGCTGGATTGGCCGCCCGAGAGGAAGGCGATGCCGGGCACGGCCATGGGCACGCAGCGCTTCAGGACGATCAAAGTTTTTTCGGCAACTTCTTCCTGGCTGGCCTGCGTCGGGCATTTCTTGCCGGAGATCACCATGTTGGGTTTCAGGATAATGCCTTCGAGCTTCACACCGGCATAATAGAGTTCCTGGAACTGCTCCTTGAGGACCCACTCGCTAATGCGCATGCAGGTATCGATGTCATGGTCGCCGTCCATCAGGACTTCGGGCTCGACCATGGGAACGATGCCGCCGGCCTGGCAGATGGCGGCGTAGCGGGCGAGCGCATGGGCATTGGCATGAATGGCGTTATGGGTCGGAATGCTTTTGCCTACATCGATCACGGCGCGCCATTTGGCGAATTCGGCGCCGAGCTTGGAATATTCTTCGACACGGGCGGCGAGGCCATCAAGGCCTTCGGTCACGGTTTCGCCGGGCGAGAGGGCCAGCGGCTTTGCACCCGTATCAAGCTTGATGCCGGGGACGACTCCGGTGGCCTTGATCACATCGACAAGCGGCGTGCCGTTGCGGGCTTTCTGGCGCAGGGTTTCATCAAACAAGATGACGCCGGAGATATTGGCCTTCATTGCCTCGGTGGCACCAAACAGCATCTCGCGGTAATCGCGGCGCGTATCGGCGGTGGAGGGCGTGTTGATGGATTCAAGGCGCTTGGCAATTGAACCTGTGCTTTCATCGGCGGCGAGAATGCCTTTGCCCGCGGCCACCATGCGTTGGGCAATATCTGCTAGCTTGTTGGTCATTGTGATTTCCTCTCCAGAACCTTGACGCCGGGTAGGGGTTTTCCTTCGAGCCATTCGAGGAATGCGCCACCGGCTGTTGAAATATAGGTGAAGTCGTCAGCCACGCCCGCATGATTGAGGGCGGCCACCGTATCGCCGCCGCCTGCGATCGAGGCAAGACGGCCAGATTTTGTGAGCTTGGCCACGTGCTTGGCGCAGGCGATGGTTGCCTTGTCAAATGGCGTGAGTTCAAAGGCGCCGAGCGGGCCGTTCCAGACAATGGTTTTGGCGGCATCGAAGGCGGCGTTGATGCGGGACACGGTATCGGTTCCTGCATCGAGGATCATGTCATCAGCGGTCACATCGGCAATGTTGATATTGCGGCTTGGCGAATTGGCTTTGAATTCCTTGGCGACCACAACATCGGTTGGCAGGAGCAGGGTGCAGCCCTTGGACTTTGCGGTGGCGATAATTTCCTTGGCGGTGGGCAGCAGATCGTGTTCGCAAAGGGATTTGCCAACGGGATGACCCTGGGCTGCCAAAAACGTATTGGCCATGCCGCCGCCGATGACGATGGTATTGGCGAGGCCTGACAGGTTCCCAAGAAGTTCGAGCTTGCTTGAAACCTTTGCGCCGCCCACAACAGCGATGAGCGGACGCTTGGGTTTTTCCAGAGCCTGTTCAAGGGCGCGGAGTTCCGCTTCCATGGCGCGGCCGGCGTAGGCTGGGATGAGATGCGCGATGCCTTCAGTTGAACTATGGGCGCGGTGGGCGGCGGAGAAGGCGTCGTTCACAAAGATATCGCCGAGGCCGGCCAGCATTTTTGCAAAGCCCGCATCGTTCTTTTCTTCGCCGGCGTGATAGCGAGTGTTTTCCATTAGCACGCATTCACCAGGTTTTACGGAAACAGTGGGTGCGGATTGCCAATCGGTGAAGATGAAATTGACCGGTCGGCCGAGGCTGGCCTGAAGGGAAGGGGACACGGGCTTCAGCGACATTTCCGGCACGACCTTGCCCTTGGGTCGGTCGAAGTGGGCCAGCACGATCACGGCGGCATTCTTGTCGAGAAGTTCACGGAGCGTCGGCACCACGCGTTCAATGCGGGTGGCGTCGGTCACCTTGCCATTTTCAATGGGCACATTGAGATCAAGACGGATGACGACACGCTTGCCAGCGACATCGACATCATCAAGAGTGCGGAAGGCTGGCATGAGCTGCCTTACTTCTTTGCGGCTTTGACGATGGTTTTGGCGGTGATGCCGAAATGCTTGTAGAGGGCCTCCGCCGGGGCTGAGGCGCCATAGCCTTTCATGCCGATGAACACGCCATCATCGCCGATGAAACGGCTCCAGCCCTGGGCCACGCCCGCTTCAATGGCGATGCGGGTTTTTTCGGTCCCCAAAAGTTTTTCCTTGTAGGCCTTGGACTGCTTTTCGAAGAGTTCCATCGAAGGAACCGAGACAACGCGAGTTGGCGTTCCGGCCTTATCGAGGGTTGCCTTGGCTTCCATGGCGATTTCAACTTCGGAGCCAGAAGCAAAAATCACGACTTTCGATTTCTTGGCGGAAGGGGCGATTTCGTAAGCGCCCAAGGCACAGAGGTTCTTGGCCGAATAGGCGAGGCGGGCAGGTTTCAGTTTCTGCCGGGTGAGAGCCAAGACGCTGGGGCTCGTCGCGGCTTGCAGGGCGAGCTGCCAGCATTCCGCTGTTTCAACGGCGTCGCAGGGGCGGAAGGTCAACAGATTTGGAATGACGCGCAGGGCGGCGAGATGTTCCACGGGCTGATGGGTCGGGCCATCTTCGCCGAGGCCGATGGAGTCGTGCGTCATCACATAGATCACGCGCTTGCCCATGAGGGCCGAGAGGCGAATGCTGGGACGGCAGTAATCAGTGAAGGTGAGGAAGGTGCCACCGTAGGGAATGACGCCGCCGTGCAGCGCCATGCCATTCATGGCGGCGGCCATGCCGTGCTCACGAATGCCGTAGTAGACATAGCGCGCGCCGTAGTCGGCGGCGTTCAGGGCTTTCATGTCCTTGGATTTGGTATTGTTGGAGCCGGTGAGATCGGCGGAGCCGCCGATGGTTTCAGGCACGGCGGCATTGATAATGTCGAGCGCGTTCTGCGATGCGTTGCGCGTGGCAATCCATGGGGGATTTTTGGCCAGTTCTTTTTTGTAGATTGCAACAACTTCATCGAAGTTGGTGGGCAAGGCACCGGAGGTGATACGGGTGAACTCGGCTTTTTGCGATGAAGCGGCAAGGCGTTGTTCCCAATCCTTGCGCAGGGAGGCGCCGCGTGATCCGACGGCGCGCCAGGCATTCAGTATTTCATCGGGAACCACGAAGGGTGGGTAATCCCAGCCCAGGGCTTTGCGGGCTCCGGCGATTTCTTCGGCACCCAACGGCGAACCGTGGGTGGCAGAGGTGCCTTGCTTAGTGGGCGCACCAAAGCCGATGATGGTTTTGCAGGCAATCATGGTGGGCTTGTCGGAGCTTTGCGCCGCCTGGAGGGCTGCTGCCACTTCGCCGGGGTTGTGGCCATCGACGCGGCTCACATTCCAGTTGGCGGAGGCGAATCGGGCGAGCTGATCGGTCGAATCAGACATGCTCAGTTTGCCGTCAATGGAGATGCCATTGTCGTCCCACAACACGATGAGATGGTTCAGCTTCAGGTGGCCGGCCAGGGTGATGGCTTCCTGGGAAATACCTTCCATGAGGCAGCCGTCGCCGGCCAGCACATAGGTCTTGTGGTTGACGAGGTCATTGCCGAAGCGGGCGGCGAGCTGGCGCTCGGCAATGGCAAAGCCCACGGAATTGGCAAGGCCCTGGCCCAGAGGCCCGGTAGTGGTTTCAATGCCTGCGGCGTGGCCATATTCCGGATGGCCTGCAGTCTTGGAGCCCAATTGCCGGAAGTTCTTGAGCTGCTCCAGCGTCATGTCCTTGTAGCCCGTCAGAAACAGCAGCGAATACAATAACATGGAGCCGTGGCCGGCGGAGAGAATGAAGCGGTCACGATCGGGCCAGTGGGGATCACTGGCATCAAAATTGAGGAACTGGGTGAACAGCACCGTGGCGAAATCCGCCGCGCCCATGGGCAGGCCGGGATGGCCGGAATTGGCTTTCTGGACTGCATCCATGCTGAGGGCACGAATCGCATTGGCCATGGTTTTTTGCATGTCGAGGGAGGGAGCATTCATTCTCGGGGAAATCCTTGAGGGCAGCCGCAATCGGGCTTCTGAATAACAGTAGTTGGGGCCCTGTCAACCGGGCAATTCCTGCCACTTAGAGCGGCAAATTAAACTATTGAAGTGCGGTTGTTTAGGTAACATATTGGGATCGGCGGCAAATTGAATGATTTGCCAGCGCATGACAGGGCAGAGTGTATCTGTTTGTTCGTCTGGTCATGCGCCGGAAAAATGGTGGCGGTTATGTTTAATGCTTCAGGCTGTTGCCCTGGGGCGAAACGTGATCTAGGGACGGACATGGTTGATACACAAAAACTGAACGATGCCTTTGATCGTTTCGACGCGGCGTTGAAAACATTTGAAGGGGCGCTGGCCAAGAAGCAAGCGGTGGCCTTCGAGGCCGAAGTCTTGCGCGGTGACCGCGCGAAGATTGCCTCGGAGCTTGACCTTGTGCGGAGCAAGGCGACGGAGCTTGTCACCACCAACAAATCGGCTGTCGGGAAAATCGACGCGGCCATGTCACGCATTCGCGCTGTGCTGCACAGCAACAGTGGGGGCTAAGGGCATGGCCAATGTTGTCGTCTCGGTTGCTGATCGTCCCTACACGATGCAGTGCCCCGATGGTGAGGAAGACCATCTGCGCGAGCTTGCTTCGCTGCTCGATGCGGAGATCGTGCGCATCAAGCAAAGCGTTGGCTCGATCGGCGATATCCGCCTGCTGGTGATGAGCGGCCTGATGGTGGCGGACCGCTTGTCGGAAGCCATCCGCAAGATTGAGTCGCTGGAAGACCAGATCAAGGGTTTGCGCGAGTCACGCAACCAGGCACAGGCCCAGACGAAGGACATGGAAGCAAAATCGCCGCGCGATTGAAAGCGCCTCGGCACGGCTGAGAGCATTGCGAAGGCAATGAAGTAGAAAAACCAGTTTAGTTATTTCTCATTATGCCCGCGCTCGACGCGAGCATCTTCTTTCGAGAATCAACAGTGTCGGCAAACCGTGGCGGAGCGCGGTTTTTTTCCGGCGAGAATGTGCCCGTAAAATTAAACTTTCTTAACTGTTTTGGCGCGGTTGCCTTGCCTACGTAAGGGGTGTTCGCACGTGTTTTGCGTCGGACGCCGGAGTGGACTTTCGTCCACCCCGGGAATTGAAACTGCCTGTGTTCGGCGTACGGGCATCAAAACGAAGGAATAGTGAAATGAAGAAGTTTGTTGCATTGCTCATCGCATCTTCGGCCATGGTGGCAACCGCCTATGCCGGCCAGATTCAGGGCACGGTGAAGGCATTTGACCCGGCCACCAAGACCGTTACCCTTGAGGACGGCTCGGCCTATGTTCTGGCTGAAGGCGTAGCGGCTGACAGCATCGCTGCCGGCGCCAAGGTGCAGGTCACATTCGATGACACAAGCAAGGCGGCGACCGCTGTAACAGTGGGTTCAGTAGTTTCACGCCGGGCGATTTAATCGTCCATTAGTGATATTGGCGCGTCCAGCTTAACGGCTGGGCGCGTTTTTGTTTGATTCACTGGATTTTCCTGTTCCGAAGGCCTACATACAGCCGTGCGGGGCTGCCCGGTTTGTGAGGAACATTTTTCCCAGGGCCTATAATCGATCTTTAGGGAGCTGTCCCTGGGCTGGACCGTGGTCCGGCTTAAACGGCACCCACCTACGTGAGTAGGGACCAGGGATCGTCAGTTCCCACGGCCCATGGTGGCTCGCCGCTTAGTTTGAAGGAAAATATGAGTCTTGCTGAAATAAAAACGCCTGGGCGCGAAGCAAGGCCACACTCATCAGAAACGATGTGCATGAGATGGCAAAGTCCGGTGCCGGAGCGGCACTGGCTGCGCGGGGGCTTCCTGTTGCTGGAAACTCTCAAAACAATATCATTTCGGCGTTTCATTCTTTTGGCACCGAAATCTCCACATTCGAGCTTTTCGACAAGCTGGTGGCTGAGGGCTGGATAACCGCCTTGCCGGTGGTGGTTGCCAAGAACACGCCGCTGGTGTTCCGGCAATGGAAGCCGGGGGATGCTTTGGTGCTTGGCCGCTGGGACATTCAGGTTCCGCCTCCGGACGCTCCGGAAGTTCTGCCTGATGTCTTGCTGGTTCCCCTGCTGGCCTTTGACCGCGAGGGCTTTCGCCTGGGCTATGGCGGCGGATTTTATGACCGCACCCTGGAAAAACTGCGGGGGCTTAAGAAGGTGACGGCCATTGGCATTGCTTATGCGGGCCAGGAAATGGATGCGGTTCCCCGTGATGCGTTTGACCAGCGCCTGGATTGGATCATGACGGAAAAAGAGACTTTCAAATGCGGCTGATATTCCTGGGTGATGTGGTTGGCAAAACCGGGCGCGATGCAGTCGCCCGCGAACTGCCGCTTCTGCGGGAGCGCTACAAGCCTGACATTGTGGTGGTGAATGGCGAGAATGCCGCCCATGGCTTCGGCATCAGCCAGGACATTCACCAGAAACTGCTGAGCAGCGGGGCTGATGTCGTGACCCTCGGCAATCATGCCTTTGACCAGCGCGAAACGCTGGTTTTCATCGAGCGCGAGCCTAATCTGATCCGGCCGCTGAATTGGCCTGCCGGTTGCCCGGGGCGCGGCACCTGCATGGTGGAAACGGTGAGAGGCCAGCGGGTGCTGGTGATGAATGCCATGGGCCGGGTGATGATTGAGCCCATGCTGGATGATCCCTTTCCAGCGGTGGGGCGTGAACTCGACCAATGCCAGTTGGGCCGGGATTGCGATGCCATTCTCATTGATTTCCACGCCGAGGCCAGCTCCGAGAAGATGGCCATGGGGCATTTTGTGGATGGCCGGGCCAGCCTGCTGATCGGGACCCACACCCATGTTCCCACGGCGGACCACCAGATCCTGTCCGGCGGCACGGGCTATCTGACCGATGCCGGCATGTGCGGCGACTATGATTCCGTGATCGGCATGGACAAGGCGGAACCCCTGAACCGCTTCCTGCGCAAGCTGCCGGTGGAGAAATTCAAGCCTGCCGAGGGGGCGGCCACGGTGTGCGGCGTGGCGGTTGAGACCGATGACCGGACTGGCCTTGCCAGCCAGATTTCACCCATCCGGTTGGGAGGCAGACTGTCGCAGGCCGAGGTGCCTTTCTGGTAAAAGCCCACAGGCATGACAATAATTCTGCCTCGGATGCAAAAAAACTCTAGTGACCTTTCCCCAAGCCATGCTTAGTATATTTCGCAGCGCCTCGAAATAAGAACTGAAGTCAGTGCCGCCCACAGGGTTGCGGTGGTACTCATAAAGTCGGCGGGGTCGTGATCAAGGGGAGGACGTCTTAGCTTGTTGTGGTGAAAGGCCTGCATTTATGCCGGGCTGCCGCAGCCCGTTGGATTTCTTCTCCATAACGCTATTTCAGCCGGAAATCCGGCGCTTTTGGAGGAGTTACATGAAGAAGTTTTCAGTTCTATTCACGGCCGCTTTGCTTGCCGGAACAGCCTTTGCCGCATCGGCCAAGGCGGGCGATGAGCTCACGGTCACATCTTGGGGCGGCGCCTATTCCGACAGCCAGCGCAAGGCTTATTATGAGCCCTATAATGCGGCCGGCAACAAGGTAACCGAAGCCGAGTACAATGGTGAAGTCGCCAAGATCAAGGCCATGGTTGAAGCCAATGCCATCACCTGGGACGTGATCGATGTCGACTCGGCCACAGCGCTGCAGGGCTGTGCGGAAGGCGCTCTTGAAACCATCGACTGGGCCAAGCTCGGCCTCGACAAGGCCAAGTTCCTGGGTGCTGAAGTTTCGGAATGTTCGGTTCCCACAATCGTGTTTGGCACCGTGTTTGGCTATGACACCTCGAAGCTGGCCGAAGGCCCGACTTCGATCAACGATCTGTTTGACCTCGCAAAGTTCCCCGGCAAGCGTGGCCTGCAAAAGAATCCGACTGTCAACCTCGAGTGGGCTTTGATTGCTGATGGCGTTGATGCCAAGGATGTTTACACAACGCTTGCAACGCCCGAGGGCGTTGATCGTGCCTTCAAGAAGCTCGACACCATCAAGAGCGAAATCGTCTGGTGGGAAGCCGGTGCGCAGGCTCCGCAGCTTTTGGCTGATGGCCAGGTTGTCATGACCTCTGCCTGGAACGGCCGCCTGCAAAAACCAATCGATGTTGACGGCAAGCCGTTCAAGATCGTGTGGGATCATCAGGCGCTTGACTGGGATTTGTGGGCAATCACCAAGGGCACACCGAAGATGGAAGAAGCCTATCGCTTCGTCGCTTTCGCTTCCGGTGCAGGGCCTCAGGCTGAGCAGACCAAGTACATTGCTTACGGTCCTGCCAATGCTGACGCCATTCCGAACGTCGAGCCGAAGACGCTGCCAAATCTGCCGACAGCGCCTGACAATCTGAAGACGGCGTGGAATCTCGACACGCAGTTCTGGGCCGACCATGGCGACGAGTTGAAAGAGCGTTTCAACGCCTGGATCGCAAAGTAAGTCATCGGGGGCGGGAGGCAACTTCCGCCCCGATTCTTTTCCGGTGATGGGGCAGTGGCGATGACTGATGACGTGATGCGTACGGCGGACGGTACGCCTTTGAAAGTCAAATTGCGCCAGGCGGAGCGCCGTGAAGTGATGCGGGCGTTCATGCTGATTGCGCCTCTCTTTCTGTTCATTGTCATTTCGTTCCTGATTCCCATCATGGTCATGTTGAAGAATGCCTTCTATGATCCGGATATCGTCAACAACCTGCCGCAGACCACCGAACTGCTGCGCCAGTGGGACGGCAAGGCGCTTCCAAGCGAAGAGGTGTTTGCGGCCTTTGCGGCTGACCTCAAGACTGCCAGCAAGGCAAAAACCGTGGCGCTGGTCGGCAAGCGCCTGAACTATGAAGTTCCCACCCTCAAATCCAAGGTGACGATCACCGCCCGGAAGCTCGAGAAGATTGAAACGGGGCCATGGATGGAAGCTGTGACGGCCGCTGATCCCGTTTGGAAAGATGTAGGCACATGGGCCGTGGTGAAACGGGCGGGTAGCGCCTTCACGCCCTATTATCTGCTGAGTGCTCTGGACCTGAGGCAAGGCGTGGATGGTGGCATTGAACGCACGCCCGAGAACCGGCGGATTTATTTGCAGGTGCTGGGCCGCACGTTAGGCATTAGCCTGTTGGTGACCTTGTGTACGCTCATTCTCGGCTATCCGGTTGCGTTCATGCTGGCGACGCTGCCGCAGCGAACAGCCAGCATCTTGATGATTTTCGTGTTGCTGCCGTTCTGGACATCGCTTCTGGTGCGCACCACGGCGTGGACCATTCTGCTGCAGGACGGCGGCGCCATGGCGCAGTTTCTTCACATCACAGGCATAACCTGGACTGCCAATATGCTGGGGCTCATGGAAGGCGAACCGCAATTGTTCAAGACGCGCTTTGCCACTGTGCTGGCCATGACACATATCCAGTTGCCATTCACGCTGCTTCCAATCTACAGCGTTATGAAAACCATATCGCCTACTTACATGCGTGCGGCGAAATCATTGGGCGCTACACCATTCCACGCCTTCCGCTCCGTGTATGTGCCGCAGACTATGCCGGGAGTGGCGGCGGGTTGCCTTCTCACGTTCATTCTTTGCCTCGGCTATTTCATTACGCCAGCGCTGGTTGGAGGCGGGTCAGACAACATGATCGCGGGCTTCATTGATACGGCGATGAACAACGAGGGCAACTGGGGCAAGTCATCCGCCTTGGGCTTTGTGCTGCTGACCGCCACGCTCATTCTCTACTACATCTACAACCGCCTCATCGGCATCGACAAAATGAAGCTGGGCTAAAACGCAATGGCATTGCCTTCCTACATGACGACTTCCGAAAAGGTTTCCTACTATGGCCTGCGGATTTTCGTGGGCCTGGTCCTGCTGTTCCTGATTGCGCCGATCCTGGCCATCATGCCGCTGTCATTTAATTCCGAATCGTTTTTCAGCTATCCGATGCCAGGGTTTTCCACGCGGTGGTATACGGGCGGAGTCGATGGCTTTTTTACAGATCCGCGATGGACTGGCGCGCTGAAGCTTTCGGTCATCGTTGCCTTGGCCACAACATTTCTGGCGACATGCCTGGGAACTCTGGCTGCCCTTGGCCTTTCGCGCTCCAACATTCCGGGCCGCGCCGCAATCATGGCGGTGCTGATCTCGCCGATGATTGTTCCGGTTATCATTTCGGCAATCGGGCTGTTTTTCTTTTATGCCTATACGAATTTGAACGGTACGCTCGTTGGCATCATTCTGGCGCACACGGCGCTGGCCACGCCTTTTGTTGTGATCACCGTGACAGCGACACTGATGAGCTTTGACCGCACCCTCATGCGGGCAGGAGCCTCGCTTGGCGGGGCGCCGCATACGGTGTTTTTCAAAGTGGTGCTGCCACTCATTCTGCCCGGGGTTATTTCAGGAGGGCTTTTTGCGTTCGTCACTTCGTTCGACGAAGTGATCGTGATCCTGTTTATCGGCGGGCCGGAACAGCGGACGCTGCCGCGCCAGATGTTTGCCGGCATCCGGGAACAGATCAGCCCCACGATTACGGCGGCGGCAAGCGTGCTGATCGTGTTTTCAACGATCATGCTGGTGACGGTTGAACTGCTGCGCCGCCGGGGCGAGCGCCTGCGCGGTATCAGGAGTTAAGCGCGGCGCTTGAAATGCATGGGAAGCGGTGTTGCCATTTCCGCCAGGCTCGCAGGTTTTGCATAAGCCTTCATGAGATTTGCGGCACCGGCAAGATCGTCAGCGGCAAGCGACTGGCCGATCTGGTTGGACATGTCCGTGAGGGTCGAGATGGATGCGAACAGGCGGCCGATGGGGGCTGTATCTGCCAAGCTGCGGACCTTTCGAAGGGCGCTGGAACAGGCGCCAGCAAGGTTGTCTTCACTCGTGAACGAGAACTCTTCGACCATACGCGACTTGATTGTCATTAACTCACACTCCAACAACTAATCCGCTTAAATTGGCGTATCGTTCTTAACGGCAGGTAAACAGACCGGGGGTGGCTTGAATCTCCATGGCCGCCACGGCTATACCGCTCAAGCATTACTGTTTCTTGAGGGTTTTATGGCGGGTCATTCACAATATAAAAACATCATGCACCGGAAGGGCAGGCAGGACAAACTCCGCTCCAACGCCTTTGCCAAGCTTGGCCGTGAAATCACCGTTGCGACAAAGGCAGGTCTTCCGGACCCGGCCATGAATGCCCGCCTCAGGCTTGCGGTGCAGAACGCGCGGGCGGGAAACATGCCGTGGGATACGATTGAGCGCGCGATCAAAAAGGCTTCGGGTGTCGATGCGGAGAATTTTGATGCCATGCGCTATGAGGGCTATGGACCGGGCGGCGTGGCCATCGTGGTTGAGGCGCTCACCAACAACCGGAACCGCACGGCCAGCAATGTGCGGGCCCTGTTCACCAAGTATGGCGGCAACATGGGGGAGACCGGTTCGGTGAGCTTCATGTTTTCGCGGGTTGGCGAGATTTCCTATCCTTTGGCCAAGGGCAGCGCCGATGCGCTTCTTGAAGCGGCCATTGACGCGGGGGCCGATGATGCAGTGAGCGACGAGACTGGCCATGTCATTACCTGTTCATTCGAAAATATTGGCGAGGTTTCGGCGGGCCTTGCAAAAAAGCTTGGGGATGCGGAAAGCGTGAAGATCGTCTGGAAACCGCAAACACTGACGCCGCTTGACCAGGAAAAGGCTGAGACGCTTTTGAAGCTGGTTGATGCGCTGGATGACGATGATGACGTGCAGAATGTCTTCAGCAATGCGGATATTTCTGATGAGGTGATGGCCAAGCTGGATGCCTAAGGTCCGCATCATCGGCATTGACCCGGGCCTGCGCAACACGGGCTGGGGCGTCATCGAGGCGGAGAGCACACGGCTCTCCTATGTGGCCGATGGCAGCGTTCATTCGGAGGCGGATGCGCCGCTGGCCACAAGGCTGTTACAAATCCACACGC
This sequence comes from Aestuariivirga sp., assembly GCA_965279345.1. Lineage (GTDB taxonomy): Bacteria > Pseudomonadota > Alphaproteobacteria > Rhizobiales > Aestuariivirgaceae > Aestuariivirga. The sequence continues at coordinate 1,180,434 of CBDIHN010000004.1, read as the reverse complement.
AGCTTGCGGAAATTTTGCAGCGCTATGCGCCCGATGAAGCGGCCATCGAAGAAACTTTCGTAAACAAGGATGCGCGGGCGACCCTGAAGCTTGGGCAGGCGCGGGGTGCCGCCATGCTGGCGCCGGCCCTGGTGGGCATCAGCGTTGCCGAATATGCGCCCAATGTAGTGAAAAAATCCGTGGTGGGCGCCGGCCACGCGGAGAAGGACCAGGTGAAGCATATGGTGAAAGTGCTGCTGCCGCGGGCGGAACTCAATTCGGCGGATTCCATTGATGCGTTGGCCATTGCCATTTGCCATGCGCACCATCGGGGCGCGCAAACCCTGGCCAAGATTCTGGCGCGTTCTTGACTTGTTCCAGTGGAATGCCTAGGCATGAAGTGGTGACTGGGCGAGGCTCGCGGGAATCATGATTGGAAAGCTCAAGGGGCGGATTGACAGCTTCGGCACGGATTGGCTGATCATTGATGTGTCAGGCGTTGGCTATCATGTGTTCTGCTCTTCCAAGACTTTGGCGGCGCTGCCTTCGGTGGGCGAGTTTGCGGAGCTCCACACGGAAATGCTGGTGAGTCAGGATATGATCCGGCTGGTAGGCTTTGCTTCGGTGCTGGAACGGGAATGGTTCCGGCTTTTGCAAACCGTGCAGGGCGTGGGTACGCGGGTGGCGCTTGCCATCCTTTCCACTTTATCCGCGTCAGAAATTGCCAATGCCATTGCGCTGCAGGACAAGCCGATGATCGGCCGCGCGCCGGGTGTTGGCAAGAAACTGGCGGAACGCATTGTGCTGGAGCTGAAAGACAAGGCGCCGGCCTTTACAGGCGCCGATGCGGCGCTTTCCAAATTGCAGGCGGAGCTTGAAGGGCCACGGCCAACCTCGGCATCGGATGCGGTGTCGGCTCTCGTTAATCTGGGCTATGGCCAAAGCCAGGCAGGGGCTGCGGTTGCCGCAGCTATGCGCCGGAATGGCGACGATCAGCCGACGGAGAAATTGATCCGGCAGGCGCTGAAAGAATTGGCGCTGTTATGAACCAGCGCCTCATAGACCGTGAAGACAAACCGGAAGATGGTTTGGATTCCCATGTGCGGCCGCAATCTTTGAATGAGTTTGTGGGGCAGACGAAGGTCAAGAAAAACCTGCGGGTATTTATTGAGGCGGCGCGGGGCAGAGCGGAAGCGCTGGATCATGTGCTGTTTGCGGGGCCGCCGGGCTTGGGCAAGACGACGCTGGCGCAGATCATGGCGCGGGAACTTGGCGTGAATTTCCGCGCCACCTCCGGACCGGTGATTGCCAAGGCCGGCGATCTTGCGGCGCTGCTCACCAATCTGGAAGACCGGGATATTCTGTTCATCGATGAAATTCACCGGCTCAATCCGGCGGTGGAGGAAATTCTTTATCCCGCCATGGAAGATTACCAGCTTGATCTCATCATCGGTGAGGGGCCAGCGGCGCGTTCGGTGCGCATTGACTTGGCGAAGTTCACGCTCATCGGGGCCACGACCCGCACCGGGTTGCTGACCACGCCGTTGCGCGATCGTTTCGGCATTCCCATTCGCCTCGATTTTTATACGGATGAAGAGTTGCTGGATATCGTGAAGCGCGCTTCGCGGGTGATGAAGGTGGCGATCACCGAAGATGGCGCCCATGAAATTGCCAAGCGTTCGCGGGGCACGCCGCGCATTGCCGGAAGGCTGCTGCGGCGGGTGCGGGACTTTGCCTCCGTTTCGGGCGACGCACGCATTGATGCGGGCTCGGCGGACCGGGCGCTGGGCAATCTTGATGTGGACAAGCGCGGGCTTGATGCGCTGGATCATCGCTACCTGAATTGCATTGCCGTCAATTTCGGTGGCGGGCCGGTGGGCATTGATACGATTGCCGCCTCGCTTTCGGAGGCGCGCGATGCGATTGAAGATATTGTCGAGCCCTATCTGCTGCAAATCGGCTTCCTCAACCGCACATCGCGGGGGCGGCTGTTGACGCCACATGCCTTCAAGCATATGGGGCTTTCCATTCCGCAGAGGCCTGAGATCATGCAAGGCACCCTGCCTTTGGACGACATGAATGACTGAGCGCTGGCCTGATCTTGCGGGGCGCATCGAGGGCAAGGTGCATGTCCTGCCCATCCGGGTTTATTACGAGGACACGGATTTTTCCGGCGCAGTGTATCACGCGAATTACTTGAAATTCTGCGAGCGTGCCCGGTCGGATTGTTTGCGGCTGCTCGATATCCATCACAGCGAGCTTCATGGCACGGCAAGTTTCGTGGTGCGCCAGATGGTGTGCGATTTCCTGAAACCGGCGCTGATCGACAATCTGCTGGAAGTGGAAACGCGCTTTGGTGAATTTGGCGGGGCGCGCATGGAGCTCAACCAAAGCGTGAAGCGGTCCGGGGAGACGCTGTTTGAGGCGCAGGTGACGGTGGTTTTGGTGGATGGAAAGGGCAGGCCGAGACGGCTGCCGCCGGAGATGACAAAAACGTTTCTTTCCCTTGTCGAATCAATCAAGTAACAGAAACTTAACCATAAGACCGTCATTTGGAGCGAGGCCCGTCATAATAGGTGCGGCCTAGCGGCCGATTCTCCCGAAAACTCGCGAATCGCCGCAGTTTGGACAGATTTAACCTGTTTCAGGACCCCACCCCGCAAGGGGCATGGAGTTCAGGGACGGATTCCGGGGAAGTGGGAAGTGGCATGGATCCAGTAGTCGTCAGTGCGGTAGCGCAGCCGGGGCAGATTTCGCTCTGGCATTTGATCATGCAGGCGAGTTGGCCTGTGTTCCTCGTTATGGTCGGATTGGCCCTTGCGTCGGTTTGGTGCTGGGCCGTGATCATCGAGAAGTATTTCGCGGTGCGCCGGATGAATTCGGCCAATGACCGGTTTGAACAAAGCTTCTGGTCGGGCCAATCGTTGGAGGACCTATATCTGGCGCTCGGAACGCGCAGCAATCTGGGCCTCTCAGCCATTTTCATGGCGGCCATGCGGGAATGGAAGCGCAGCCAGGATGCTGCCCTGCGGGCAGGCTTCCAGGGGGTGCAGAAACGCATCGAAAAAGTTGTCGATGTGCAGATTCAAAAAGAAATGAGCACGATTGAATCGCGGCTGCTGTTTCTTGCAACCACGGGGGCGGCCGCACCCTTCATCGGGCTGTTCGGCACGGTCTGGGGCATCATGACCTCCTTCCAGGCCATCGCCAATTCGCAGAACACCAATCTTGCAGTGGTAGCGCCGGGCATAGCGGAGGCCCTATTTGCCACTGCCATCGGCCTTGTGGCCGCCATACCAGCGACAATCTTTTACAACATGTTCTCCGCCGATGCGGGCCGGATCGGCATGCGTCTGGAGAACTTTGCTGACGAATTCTCGGCGATTATTTCGCGTCAGCTGGATGAGCGGGTTTAAGCATGGCAGCAGCTTCCGGCGGAGCTAAAGGCGGATATCAGCGGCGCAATTCGCGGCGGCGCCAGTCGGCTGGCGTGATGAGCGAGATCAACGTGACGCCGCTTGTTGACGTGATGCTGGTTCTGTTGATCGTGTTCATGGTGGCCGCACCCTTGATGACGGTGGGCGTGCCTATTGAACTGCCCAAGACCGAAGCCAAGCAGATGACGACCAGCGTCGAGCCGCTCACCATCACGGTCCAGGCCGACAAGACCATTTTCCTGCAGGAAACCCAGATCCCGCTTGAGGAGCTGCAGCCGAAACTTCAGGCCATTGCCAAGAACGGCTATGAGGAACAGATATTCGTGCGGGCTGATACAAATGTCAGCTATGGCTCGGTGATGGAAGTGATGGGCCTGCTCAACGGGGCGGGTTACCGCAAAATTGGCTTGGTGACCGGCAATCTGGAGAAGAAGGCGGAGACTTCAAACTAGAGATGCGCAAAAGCCTGATCACATCCCTGGTATTGCATGCCTCGATTCTTGTCGCGGCCCTTGTGGTCTTGCCCAATCCCGACAAGTACAAGGTGCAGCCGCAGGACGCCATCCAGGTTGATATTTCCAAGATCAGCGATGAGTCAAAGCGCAAGGCCACCTCCAAGTCCGCAGAAAAACCTATTGAAAAAGCTGCGCCGAAAAAAGTCGAAGAAGTGAAGAAGGTTGAGCCGGCGCCGAAGGTTGATGAAAAGGTGAAGACCGCCGTCAAGGAACCGGTGGCTGAACCGCCGCCGCCCGCGCCCAAGGTTGAAGAGCAAAAAAAAGAAGAGCCTAAGCCGCTTGATCCGGATCCGCTGAAGGACCTTCTCAAAAAAGTTGAGGAAGAACCAAAGCCGAAAGAGGAAGTGAAGAAGGCCGAAGTGAAGCAGGTGAAGAAGCCGGAGGAAAAGAAGCCGAAAAAGAAAAAGCCGGAACTCAATACGGATGACATTGCCGCATTCTTGAACAAGACGGATGATGAGAAGACAGCGCCACAACAGACGGCTGAGGTCACCAACGAGCCTGAGCTTGGCGATCAGGATATCCAAGGAAATGATGATGCCCTAGCGGCGACGCTTGTTGATGCGCTGCGCCAGAAGCTTGCCGGCTGCTGGTCGGTTCCTCCGGGCGCCCGCGAAGCCAATATCACGGTGAAAGTCCGGTTTTTCCTCACGCCTGACGGGACCGTTTCCGGCTACCCGGAAGTTTTGAATGGCAGCGGCGATCCGCTTTTTGCAACGACTGCACAGTCGGCGATTTCGGCGGTGATGGAATGCCAAAAGTACGACTTCTTCCCGGCCGACCGCTATGACCTGTGGAAAGACAATACAATCAGTTTCAATCCAAACATGATGTTTGGAACATAAGCCTCATGGAAATTTCAATGCCCAGATTTACCCGCCTTGCGACCAGGAGAAATTTTCTTTTGGGCCTTTCCCTGCTTATGTTGCCGCTTGCACCGCGGGCGGGCTTTGCCCTTGACGTTGATGTTTCCGGCGGGCGCATCAATCCCTTGCCCATCGCCATCACGCCTTTTCTGGTGGGCGGCGGGGCAGAGGAAGCGGGTGGAACCCTGAACGAAGTTATAAGCAACAATCTGGCGCGCTCTGGTTATTTCGAGCCCCTGCCGCAGAATTCCTTCATTGAGCAGATCACGGATTTCAACCAGGAGCCGCGCTTTGCCGATTGGCGGCAGATCCAGGCCAAGGCGCTGGTGACAGGCCAGGTCTATGTGGATGGCGGGAAAATCCGCGTCGAGTTCAAGCTGTTTGACGTCAACTCACAGCAGCAGATTGCCGCCCAGCAGTTTTCAACATCTCCCAAGAACTTGCGCCGCATCGGGCATTTGGCCTCGGATGTCATTTACAAGGCGCTCACCGGAATCGACGGCTATTTTGATACCCGCATTGTTTTTGTCGACGAGACCGGCCCCAAGGACCGGCGCGTGAAGAAGCTGGCGGTAATGGATCAGGACGGATTCAATGTCCGCACCCTGACGGACGGCTCCGACCTTGTGGTCACGCCGCGGTTTTCGCCGAACAGCCAGGAAATCACCTACATGTCGATCGGCCAGGGAACGCCCAGGGTTTACCTCTTCAACATCGAAACCCGCCAAAAGGAAATTGTCGGCGAGTTTGCCAACATGAGCTTTGCACCGCGCTATTCGCCCGATGGGCAGCGCGTGATCATGAGCCTTTTGACCACGGACGGGCGCAACTCCAACATCTATGAAATGGATTTGCGTTCGCGGCAATTGCGCCAGCTTACCAATACGCCGGCGATCAATACGGGCCCGAGCTATGCGCCGGACGGCAGCCAGATTACTTTTGAATCTGATCGCGGCGGCACGCAGCAGATTTATGTGATGGGCGTTGACGGTTCCGGGCAAAATCGCATCAGCTTCGGCAACGGACGCTATTCAACGCCAGTATGGTCGCCCGATGGCCAGTACATTGCATTCACAAAGCAGGCGGGCGGCCGGTTTGCCATTGGCGTGATGAAGCCTGATGGCTCTGGTGAGAGAATATTAACCGAAGGCTACCATAACGAAGGACCAACGTGGGCGCCAAACGGCCGCGTTCTCATGTTCTTCCGGGATACTCCGGGCGAAAATGGGGGACCTCAGCTCTATTCGGTGGATATAACCGGATACAATGAGCAGCAGGTTCAGACACCCGGGTTCGGTTCTGATCCCGCGTGGTCGCCGCGCCTGAACTAGAAATTTTCGTGGGGGCCGGGGGGCTTGTCACGAGTAGAAGCATTGGAGTGGGTATGATTTTGCGTAAATTAAGTGGTGTGAAAATTGCCGTGGCCTTGTGCTGCGTGCTGGCGCTGACGGCGTGCTCGAAAAAGAACACGCCAAACCTGGAAGCCTCAAATGCGGGATTGGGTGCGGGCGCTTCGGCTCCCGGATCCGAACAGGATTTTGCCACCAATGTGGGCGACCGGGTTTATTTCGTGGTTGACCAGGCTGACCTGACACCTGAAGCCCAAGAAATCCTGAGCAAGCAAGCCGCCTGGCTGCAACAGTACCCCGGTGTTTCGATCCAGGTGGAAGGCCATTCGGACGAACGCGGCACGCGCGAATACAATATTGCCCTTTCAGCCCGCCGCGCCACGGCGGAGCGCGAGTTTCTCATTGCGCAAGGCGTTGAAGCCAACCGCATTTCCTCGATTGCCTATGGCAAGGAGCGGCCTGCGGCACTTTGTGATGCTGAACAGTGTTGGACACAAAATCGCCGTGCTGTGACGGTTATTACCGGCGGCGCACGGACGAGCTGACCATTTTCCCCAAGCTCTGGCGGGTGAGGATTTGTTAATCTTGACCCGTCACAATGGTTAAAGACTATGAATCCTTGCTGCGCGGGACGTATCGGGCTATGTGCTCGCCGTAATTCCGTGACATGTGAGTTTGGATTAGCCGGTTGCGTTTTGGGCCGGGAGTGGATTTTACTTGTTCCGACAGGGTTCGCAGGGACGCGACAATGCCGGAGCACTATAGGAGTGGGATAGCATGATGACTCGTATGGCGAGTTTCAAACTGGCGGCGATTTGCTGCTGCTTTCTGGCATTGGCGGCGTGCTCAAAGAAGAATACGCCCGATTTGGAAGCAGGCGCAGGCGGCGTCGGCCAGGCGCGACCCGGTTCCGAGCAGGATTTCGCCACGAATGTGGGCGACCGCATCTATTTCATCGTTGACACGTCGGACCTGACGCCAGAAGGCCAGGAAATCCTGACCAAGCAGGCGCAATGGCTGCAGCGGTATGCCAATGTGGTGGTTCAGGTTGAGGGCCATTCGGATGAACGCGGAACCCGCGAATACAACATTGCCCTTTCGGCCCGCCGCGCCACGGCCACCCGCGAATTCTTGATCGCCCAGGGGATAAATCCCAAACGGATTTCGTCCATCGCCTATGGCAAGGAGCGCCCCGCAGCACTATGTGATGCCGAGCAATGCTGGACGCAGAACCGCCGGGCGGTCACCGTCATCACAGGCGGGGCCTCCTAAACCTTGCGCTGTGGCAGTCCGGCAACAGTGTGGGACTTTCCATATCCTGTGGCGGCAAAGCCTCATTTTCACCCCGATTCAGGCCAAGTTGCAGCCTAGAAAGGCTGTCATGCCCGATTGCTATTGCAGTGGTTAGAAATATGTCAAACACTCTTAAAGCCTCATTCATTGCCGTTTTGCTTCTGGGAACCGCGCTGTTTTCACCGGTTCAGGCCCAAACGGCGGAAGAACTCACCTCGCGGCTCAACCAGATGGAAGAGCAGATGCGGCTGCTCGTTGGCCAGGTTGAAGAACTTACTTATTCGATGAAACAGCTCCAGGGCCAGTTGAAGAACGGGACCAAGACGGGTGCTGCGGAAGAACCGCCGAAATTGAAGAAGGTGGTTGAGCAGCCGGTTGCGGTGGAGCAACCGGTTGTGGCGGAGCAGGGCGTTGAGCAGATCGGCGAGGCTCCTGCCGATAACCAGCAAACAACCACCACGATTATTGGTGCGGATGGTGTAGAGCAGCAGATCGCGGTTCTGAAGGCGCCAGGCCCAAAGATTTTGGGAACCATGCCGGGAGCGACTGCGGCGGCAAATCCTGATGACGGCGGCTTCCAGGGCCAGGTTCTTGTGCCCCCGGGCGGTGGCGAGGATCAGCCGGTTGACCAAGGTGCTGGCAATGCCAATCCCGATGCCATTGAGACTGTTTCACTGGCGCCGGAATCGCCCGAGGCGCTTTATGAACGCTCCAACGAAAGCCTGTTGCGCCGCCAGTTCGGTGACGCGGAATCGGGCTTCAGCAGTTTTGTGAGCAAATATCCGGAACACAGCCTGGCTGGCAGCGCCCAGTATTGGTTGGGAGAGACCTATTATGCGCAGGGCGATTTCCGCCAGGCGGCACAGAATTTCCTGCAGGGCTACAAGGGCTATCCCAAGAGCCGGCGGGCCCCTGACAGCTTGCTGAAGCTTGGCATTTCACTGAACAAGCTGGGGCAGACGCAGCAGGCCTGCGCGGCGTTCGGTGCCATTGGCGGCGAGTTCCCGAACGCGGTTGATGCCAAGAAGCGGGCCCAGGCGGAATCCAAGCGTGCGGGCTGCTGAGGCAGAGCTTCACAGTTTTACCAAGCAGGATTGCGAGAAACTATTCGCGGCACTTCGGAACGAGCGCCATATTGCCGTGGCGGTTTCCGGGGGCTCTGACTCCATGGCTTTGCTGCGGTTGGCTGAGCAGTGGTCACATAAATCCATCAAGATTTCGGCTCTGACGGTTGACCATGGCTTGCGGCCAGAGGCTGCGGCAGAAGCCGTCAGGGTTGCTGAATGGTGCGCGCTTCTTGGACTCGAGCACCACACATTGCGTTGGGAAGGCCCCAAACCCAAGACGGGTTTACAAGCCAAGGCACGGGCTGCTCGCTACGATCTTTTGAGCGCGTGGTGCAAGGCCAATGGTGTTGTGTATTTGCTCACCGGCCATACGATGGATGATCAGGCGGAAACGGTCTTGATGCGGCAGCAGCGAACCGACACGGCGGAAAGTCTGGCGGGGATTTGGGAAACTGCTGTTTGGGACGGGGTGAACGTGTTCCGGCCCCTGCTGGGACAAAGCCGCACCGATTTGCGCACCTATCTCAAAAGTCTTGGGCAGCCGTGGATCGATGATCCCAGCAATTCGGACAGGCGGTTTGAGCGTGTGCGGGTGCGCCAGACTTTGGCCGAAGAGGACAGGCCCGACCAACAAAGAATTGAACTGGCAGATATTGCCGAGAAGGCCGGACGTGCGGCCCGGGCCTTGGCGCTGGCCACCGAGCAGTGGATCAACGGGCAACTCACATCTTATCCCGAAGGTTTCGGGGCCATCCCGCGGGCAGGGTTTTACGAGCTCGATCCCGCCCTGCAGCGGCGGGTGCTGCAGCAACTGCTTCTGATTTTTGGGGCAGGCAACCGGGCCGAACCGGGCGAGTTGGATTACCTGGCGAAGTGGATCATGGGGCAGGGGATTTCGCGGCGGACCTTGGGCGGAACCATGTTTGCCTGCCGCCAGTCGAGCGTGTTGATCGGGCGCGAATGGGCGCGGATTTTGCCTGATCCAGTGGTTGTGCCCGATTCGGGTGAAATCCTGTGGGATGGACGGTTTTTGATCGAGGCGCCGCCCCAAGCGCAGGTTGTCCCGGTGGGGCGCTTGCACGGTGTGGCGCGGCGGGAGGAAATTCCAAGCTTTGTGCAGCAAAGCCTGCCTGCGGTGCTCACGGGCGATGGCGGCGTTATCATTCCCCATCTGGCGGCGGGACAGGGCGTTTCGGCTAAATTTATCCGCCGTTTACGATAGTTCCATGCTTGGAATTGGGTTAATGCCATCCTATGTTACACTCTAAGTTTGGGTAGATTGCCCCGGGCGGCCAAAATGGCCGGCACGGGAGATTTGAGGGTTAATTGTATCAATTCCGTAATTTTGCCGTTTGGATTGTCATTGCACTCCTGCTGTTTGCACTGTTCAGCCTGTTTCAAGGCCAGGTGGGCGGAGCGGCCACACAGGAAATCAGCTATTCGCAATTTTTTGACCGAGTAAATTCCGGCGAAATCAAATCGGTGACCTATTCGGGGGAATCGATTTCCGGCAAATTGAGTGATGGCAAATCCGTTCTGACCTACGGCATTGTTGCGCCAGATGATTTGAAGAGCATGCGGGAGAAGGGTGTTGAAGTCAGCTTCCGCCCGCAGCAGACGGATTCACTTCTCAGCAATGCGCTGATCTATTGGCTGCCCATGCTGCTGCTTGTCGGCGTCTGGGTTTTCTTCATCCGGCAAATGCAATCGGGGTCCGGCAAGGCCATGGGCTTTGGCAAATCCAAGGCGAAGCTTCTGACCGAAAAGCAGGGCCGGGTGACCTTTGACGATGTGGCTGGCGTTGATGAGGCCAAGGACGATCTCGTCGAAATCGTCGACTTCCTCAAGGACCCGCACAAATTCCAGCGCCTTGGCGGCAAGATTCCGAAAGGCGCGCTTCTGGTCGGACCTCCGGGTACGGGCAAGACGCTTTTGGCGCGCGCCATTGCCGGCGAGGCCAATGTGCCGTTCTTCACCATTTCCGGTTCCGACTTTGTTGAAATGTTCGTGGGCGTTGGCGCCAGCCGGGTGCGCGACATGTTCGAGCAGGCCAAGAAGAACGCGCCTTGCATCATCTTCATCGACGAAATTGACGCTGTTGGCCGGCACCGTGGTGCGGGCCTTGGCGGCGGCAATGACGAACGCGAACAGACGCTCAACCAGTTGCTGGTCGAGATGGATGGTTTTGAAGCCAATGAAGGCGTGATCCTGGTTGCCGCAACCAACCGGCCTGACGTGCTCGATCCGGCGCTTCTGCGCCCGGGCCGCTTTGACCGGCAGATCGTGGTTTCCAATCCCGATGTTCAGGGCCGCGAGCAGATTCTCAAAGTGCATATGAAGAATGTGCCGCTGGCGCCGGACATTGACGCGAAAGTCATTGCCCGCGGCACACCCGGATTCTCCGGTGCTGATCTCGCCAACCTTGTGAACGAAGCAGCCCTTCTGGCGGCGCGGCGCAACAAGCGCGTGGTCACGCAGGCTGAATTTGAATATGCCAAGGACAAGGTGATGATGGGAGCGGAGCGCCGCTCGCTTGTGATGAGCGAGGAAGAGCGCCGCAACACCGCCTACCATGAGGCCGGTCACGCCATCGTTGGCTTAGCGGTTCCTTATGATCCCTTGCACAAGGTAACAATTATTCCGCGTGGACGCGCCTTGGGCGTGACCATGAACCTGCCGGAAGGCGACCGGCACAGCCGCACCCGCGAGTGGTGTGAGGCGCGCATGGCCGTTCTTTTTGGCGGCCGTGAAGCAGAGCTTATTCTCGGCGGTGAAAAGAACGTGACGAATGGCGCCACCGGCGACATTCAGATGGCCACACAACTGGCGCGCGCCATGGTGACGGAATGGGGCATGTCCGACAAGCTCGGACGGGTGCGCTACAACGGCAATGAACAGGAAGTGTTCCTCGGCCATTCTGTAACGCAGACCAAGAACCTGTCCGACCAGACGGCAAAACTCATTGACGAAGCGGTGCGTGATTTGATTCAGGCCGGTGAAGCCACCGCCAAGAAGATTCTCACCAAGCGACGGGCTGATCTCCATGCGGTTGCCAAGGCGCTGCTGGAACTGGAAACGCTTTCCGGCGAGGAAGTGAAGAAGATTCTGGCCGGCGGCACGATCAACCGGGACGACGATGAAGCCAAGAAGAAGGCCAGCAGAAAGCCATCTTCCTCGGTTCCGCGGGCCGGCGGCGCTAAGCGCGGCAGCAGCGGTTCGGGAGATATGGAACCGCAGCCCCAGTCTTAAATGACCAAGACCTACTTTCGCCCTTTGGGCTTTTGCCATGGTTCCGACGCTGAACAACTCATTGCTTCGCGCCGGGCCGGGCGTTTAGGAGGGAGCAGGGTCATTGGCTTCACGCTGGTTGAGCGCATCAAGCGCGATGGCAAATCAATAAGCCGGGAAATTGTTCCGTATACGGAAGCTTTGCAGGCCATTGAGGTGCCGCGCGTTGACTTTGCCGGACTGGCGATGGACGCTCCCCGGATCATGGGCATTGTCAATGTGACGCCCGACAGCTTTTCCGATGGCGGGCAGCACGGCACCTCCGATGCGGGCGCTTCCCATGGTCTGGTGCTTGCCGCGGAAGGGGCTCACATTCTGGACGTCGGCGGGGAATCTACGCGGCCCGGCTCAAACGCGGTTTCGGTGGATGAGGAACTGTCACGAGTCATTCCGGCAGTGAAGCGCCTGAGCGAGGCGGGCCAAGTGGTTTCGATCGACACGCGAAAACCCATCGTGATGCGTGCGGCAGTGAAGGCCGGGGCGGCCATCATCAATGATGTTTCGGCTTTGCAGCATGATCCGGACAGCCTTCGCATTGTTGCCGAACTCAAGGTTCCGGTTGTTCTGATGCATGCCCAGGGCGATCCTCGCACCATGCAGCTTAATCCTCATTATGATGATGTGGCGCTTGATGTTTATGACCAGCTTGAGCAGAGAGTCACGGCCTGTGTCGAGGCGGGAATTCCGCGCGCGCGCATTGCCATCGATCCCGGCATCGGCTTTGGCAAGACGTTTCGCCACAATCTTGAACTGCTTAATCAGTTAACCCTGTTTCACGGCCTTGGCGTGGCGGTCCTTGTGGGGCTTTCGCGCAAGGGCTTTATAGGGGCGCTGACCGGCGAAAAGAACGCCGGGAACCGGGTTCATGGGTCGGTCGGCGGTGCGGTACAGGCGGCCTTGAATGGGGTACATATTCTGCGTGTGCATGATGTGAAGGCAACAGTTGAGGCGCTGGCGGTGGCAGGTGCTGCGATGGATCCAAGATCGAGTGAATTTTAACGTTCATTACCCATAGATAGCCCGCTGAAGGGAACAGGCCATGAGCAGGAAATATTTCGGAACCGATGGGGTGCGTGGCAAGGCCAATAGCGGCGCCATGACCGCCGACATGGTTTTGAAAATCGGCATGGCCGCCGGAAACCTTTATCGCCGCGGCAGCCACCGGCACCGCGTGGTGATCGGCAAGGACACGCGCCTTTCCGGCTACATGATTGAGCAGGCTTTGACAGCCGGCCTCCTGGCAGCGGGCATGGATGTGTTCCTGCTGGGACCGGTGCCCACGCCAGCCGTTGCCATGCTGACACGCTCCATGCGAGCCGATCTCGGCGTGATGATTTCGGCTTCGCATAATCCTTACTTCGACAATGGCATCAAGATTTTTGGCCCCGATGGCTACAAGCTTTCCGACGAGCAGGAACTCAAGATCGAGGGCATGGTTGAAAGCCCGGAGGCCATTCCAGTGGCAAATTCCGACGAGATTGGCCGGGCAACGCGCATTGAAGATGCAGGCGCCCGCTATATCGAGTTTGCCAAGCGCACCTATCCTCGCGATTCAAGTCTCGATGGCCTGCGCATTGTGATCGATACGGCGAATGGTGCCAGCTACAAGACGGCGCCCACGGCGTTGTGGGAGTTGGGGGCGGAAATCATCCGCATTGGCGATGCGCCCAATGGCTTCAACATCAACGAAAAATGCGGCTCAACCGCACCGCAGGTGATGTGCGAGAAGGTGCGCGAGACGCGTGCTGACATTGGCATTGCCCTTGATGGCGATGCAGACCGGGTTATGATTTCCGACGAGCAGGGCCAAGTCATCGATGGCGACCAGTTGATGGCGCTGGTGACGAAATCCCTGCATGAGCGGGGGCAATTGCAGGGTGGCGGGCTTGTGGCTACGGTCATGTCCAATCTGGGTCTTGAGCGCTTCCTGAGCGCGCAGGGCCTTTCCCTGGCGCGCACAAAGGTCGGCGACCGTTATGTGGTCGAGCACATGCGGGCCCATGGCTTCAATGTGGGCGGCGAGCAATCGGGCCATATCATCCTGTCGGATTTTTCAACGACGGGCGATGGCCTGCTAGCCGCACTTCAAGTGCTGGCGGAAGTCAAACGGGCGGGAAAGCCCGTGAGCGAAGTTTGCAAAATGTTCGAGCCGGTGCCGCAGGTTTTGAAGAACGTGAAATTCAAGAGCGGCAAGCCGCTGGATGATGCCCAGGTGAAGACGGCGATAGCGGATGCCACATCGCGCCTTGGCAATAAGGGACGCCTAGTGATTCGTCCCTCGGGCACGGAACCTCTCATCCGCGTGATGGCGGAAGGCGATGACGCGCGGCTGGTGACTGCGGTGGTCGACGAGCTCTGCGGCGTCATTTCCAAAGCCGCCGCCTGACACAAACATTACAAAAAATTCATGGTTGGTAATCCGTCTACGGAATGTCTCAAATTCTAACAATTAACTGTGCTTTCAAGGCAACAGTCGGGATGTGTCACGATATGGCCTCATTGATGCCCGTGTTGAGCCATCTGTAACCTCTAGCTTTCATCATCAGGACGAAGACATTTGGAGGATTTTTCGATGAAAGCATTCAAGCTCATTCTTTTGGCCAGCTTTGCTGTTTTGCCGTTTGCGGCGGCGGCTCACGCGGCTGATGCCTATCCGGCTCCGAATGTTGCCGCAGAAGAAAACGATGTGACGAGTTTTTATCTTCGTGGCGATCTCGGCTGGTCGTTCCTTGAGTGGAGCGGCGGGGATGATGACAGCGCGCTCAATCTGAGCGGTGGCGTGGGCTATCAGTTCAACGACAATATGCGTGCCGATATCACGGCGGACTGGGCCGGCGATTATAATGTTGCCCCGGGCGCCGACATGAGCACCACGACGGTTTTGGGCAATCTCTATTTTGACTGGGCCAATGAGTCTGCCTTCACCCCTTATGTGGGCGCCGGTCTCGGTTATGGCTGGGTGGATGATGCACCAGGCGGCGATGACAGCGGCCTTGCCTATGGCCTCGCGGCCGGTGTTTCCATGGGCCTCACCGACAATATCGACCTCGACGTCGGCTATAAATTCCGCGACATCATGATTTCAGGTTCCGATCCGCAGGAGCATGTGGTTTCTGCAGGCGTACGCTTCAACTTCTGATCCGCAATCGCGCGTGATCACTACAGCAAGCGGCGGCGGAGCAATCTGCCGCCGTTTTCCTTTGTAAAAAAGCCGCAGTTGACCTCCCTGCAAAGCTGCCGCATAAGCGTGGCGGGCTAACCCTCCCCAACGAGGGGCAGTCCATCTGCAAGGATGGAGAACAACATGACGACAGCTAAACCGGCTTTGCGGCCGGCAAACCCGCAATTTTCGTCCGGCCCCTGCGCCAAGATTCCGGGCTGGACACCGGACCTCCTCAAAACTGCATCAGTCGGCCGTTCGCACCGTTCAAGCGAGGGCAAGGCGCGCCTCAAGGAAGCCGTGACACTCACCCGTGAGGTGCTTGAGGTTCCGGCGAGCCATCGCATTGGCATTGTGCCGGCTTCAGATACGGGGGCGGTGGAAATGGCCCTCTGGTCGCTGCTGGGGGCGCGCGGGGTTGACATGCTGGCATGGGAAAGCTTTGGCGAAGGCTGGGTGAGCGATGTGCTCAAGCAGCTGAAGCTCATGGACGTTAACAAGCATCTGGCGCCCTACGGAGAGTTACCTGATCTGGGCAAGGTGAATTTCGCCAACGATGTGGTTTTCACTTGGAACGGCACGACGTCCGGGGTGCGGGTTCCCGATGCAAAGTGGATTCCGGCGGATAGGCAGGGGCTGACGATTTGCGACGCGACGTCGGCTGCCTTTGCACAGGACATGGATTTTTCCAAACTCGATGTGGTGACATTTTCCTGGCAGAAGGTTTTGGGCGGGGAGGGGGCGCATGGGGTTATCATCCTGAGTCCGCGCGCGGTGGAGCGGCTTGAAACCTATGTGCCGCCGTGGCCCTTGCCAAAAATTTTCCGCATGACCTCGGGTGGAAAATTGAGTGCCGGAATTTTTGAAGGCGAGACTATCAACACACCATCGATGCTGTGCGTTGAAGATTATCTGGTGGCGCTGAAATGGGCGAAAGGCCTTGGCGGCCTGAAAGCCTTGCGGGCCAGGGCCGATGCCAATGCGGCGATGCTTGATGGCTGGATTACAGCTGCGCCGTTTGCCAAGAACCTCTCCAAGCGGCGCGAGACGCAATCCAATACATCCGTATGCTTTTCGCTGGCTGGCGATGAGGCGGTGCCAAAGAAAATGGCGAAGCTGCTGGAGGCGGAAGGTGTTGCCTATGACATTGGCGGCTACCGGGATGCGCCGCCGGGCCTGCGCATCTGGTGCGGGGCCACGGTTGAAACCTCCGATCTCAAAGCGCTCTTGCCCTGGCTCGACTGGGCCTATGCAACGGCCACGGCATAATTCATTTTTTCAGGAGAAGTCACATGGCTCCACGGGTTCTCGTTTCCGACAAGCTTTCTGAAACCGCAGTCCAGATTTTCAGGGACCGCGGCATTGATGTCGATTATCTTCCGGATTTGGGCAAGGACAAGGAGGCGCTGCTGGCGGCAATCCCGCTTTATGACGGGCTTGCCATCCGCTCCGCCACCAAAGTCACGCCGAAAATACTGGAAGCCGCCAAGAATTTGAAAGTGATCGGACGGGCCGGCATCGGCGTGGACAATGTGGATATTCCAGCGGCTTCTGCGCGCGGCATCGTGGTGATGAACACGCCTTTCGGAAATGCCGTCACCACAGCGGAACATGCGCTGTCCATGATGATGGCGCTGGCGCGGCAGATCCCCGAGGCCAATGCCTCGACCCACGCGGGCAAGTGGGAGAAGAACCGCTTCATGGGAGTTGAGCTTTTTAACAAGACGCTCGGCATTATCGGCTGCGGCAATATCGGTTCCATTGTGGCCGACCGCGCCATTGGCCTGAAGATGAAGGTAATTGCCTTTGATCCCTTCCTGTCGCCGGAGCGGGCCATTGCCATTGGGGTGGAAAAGGTGGAGCTCGACGATATTTTCAAGCGCTCGGATTTCATCACGCTGCATACGCCGCTCACAGAGAAGACGCGTCACATCGTCGATGCGGCTGCACTGGCCAAGTGCAAGAAGGGGATTCGGATCATCAATTGCGCGCGCGGCGGCCTGGTTGTCGAGGATGCGCTTTATGACGCGATTGTTTCCGGAAAAGTGGCGGGGGCGGCGCTGGACGTTTTTGAAACCGAGCCGGCGACCTCGCACAAGCTGTTTGGCCATGAAAATGTTGTCGTCACGCCGCATCTCGGAGCCTCGACGGGGGAGGCGCAGGAGAATGTGGCTTTGCAGGTTGCCGAGCAGATGGCGGACTATCTCATCTCCGGGGCGGTTTCCAACGCGCTCAACATGCCTTCCATTTCTGCCGACGAAGCGCCGCGTTTGAAGCCTTTTGTGGTTCTCGCGGAAAAGCTCGGCAGCTTTGCCGGGCAATTAACCGATGGGCCGATCACCAGTGTGGTGATTGAATACGCCGGTGACGTTGGCGAAATGAATACGCGGGCCCTCACTTCGGCAGCGCTGGCGGGCGTGCTGCAACCCATGCTTGGCACGGTGAACATGGTATCGGCCCCAATCGTGGCGCGGGAGCGCGGTATCAAGGTGGATGAGGTGCGCCAGAGCCAGCGCGGCGCCTATGAAACCTATATCCGGCTTACGGTGCGCACCGAAAACCTGGAGCGTTCGGTGGCGGGAACCGTATTTTCCGATGGCAAGCCGCGCATCATCCAGATCAAGGGTATTGAGCTTGAGGCGGATTTTGGCCCGCACATGCTCTATGTCACAAACCGGGACAAGCCGGGCTTTATCGGGGCGCTGGGCATGTTGCTTGGCAATGCCAATGTAAACATCGCGGCGTTCAATCTAGGACGCCTGGCGGAGGGCAGCGACGCAATTTGCCTGGTGCAATTGGACGAGCCCATTCCGCCCTCGGTTCTGGCTGCGGTGCAAAAGTTAACGCAGGTGCGCCAGGCCAAGCCGCTGGCTTTTTGACGCAATCCCGTCGTGAATTTGCCTTGGACCGGGCGTTTCCTCCCTCCACCTTAACTGGAGGAAATTCCCATGCGCCTGCGTTTAGCCACCTTCATTCTTGTCACCACCTGCCTTTCCCCTGCCATTGCGGCTGATCTTAAAGCCCCCTCCCATGTGGATGCCGTCACGGTCTACCCAAGTGGAGCGGAGGTTACGCGGGTGACGGAAGCCCATCTCCTGGCCGGGGAAACGACCCTCATTCTGGAAGACCTGCCGGGTGAACTCGATGCCCAGTCCATTCGGGTGGAAGGAGCTGGCGGCGCAGGGCTTGAGATCGGTTCGGTTGATTCCAAGCTCGTTTATCTTTCAACCGCGGCCCAAGATGCGGAGCGCAAGAGCCTGGAGAAGGAAATTGAAACCCTTGGCGATGAACGCCAGGCCTTGGACCAGACGCTGTCGGATGCGGATTACCAGAAAAGGCTGTTGCTTTCCCTTGCTGATAAGCAACTTGTTCCATCTTTGGATGAAAAATCCAAGGCGGTGGATGCCATGCAACTCGGTTCCCTGCTTGATCTTGTGAGTGCGAAGCTCAATGTGATTTCGAAGACCATTCACGAAGCGCAAATCCGCCAGCGCGACATCGACAAGCAGATGGGCGAGCTCCATAACAAACTGGCAGGCATCGCCCCGGCGCAGGTCGCCAGAATGCAAGTGGCGGTGCACTTGACGGCGCCGGCGGAAACCAATGGCACCTTCAAGGTGAAATATCGGGTGGGTAATGCTGGATGGGCGCCATTTTATGATGCGCGGCTTACAACACCGGAGAAAAACCAGAAGTCCAGGATTGAGCTGGTGCGCCGGGCCGAGGTGATGCAATCAACCGGCGAAAGCTGGGAGAATGTGGCGCTGACGCTTTCAACGGCACGGCCCCTGGGCGCTACGTCGGCTCCGGACCTGTGGGAAGAAGAAATCCAAGTCTATGAGCCGTTGGCTGAGAAGATGAAGAAGGAAAGCGATGGCCTCGCGCGAAATGCTCTCAAGCTCAATGAGCCTGCGACATCGGCCGGCGCGTTGCAAGATTTCAGGAGTGATGATTTGGCTGCGCCGGCGCCTGCTGAACAAAAACAAGCTATTGTTGAGATGGCGGGCTTTCAGGCGCTTTACGGCATTCAAGGCCGGGTGAGTGTGGACAATTCCGGCACCTCCAAAAAGGTGCGCATTGCGACGGACGGCTACGATGCCACCTTGAATGCACTGGTGGTGCCGAAGCTTGATGCTTCCGCCTATCTCACCGCCGCCTTCACCATCAAGGGTGAAGCGCCGATGCTGCCGGGAACGGTCAATCTCTACCGTGATGGTGTGTTCATGGGGCAGGGGGCCTTGCCGCTGCTGAGCCCTGACGAGGAGGCCAAGCTTGGCTTTGGGGCCGATGACCTGATCAAGGTCAAGCGCGCCGAAGTGAAGCGCAAGAAGGGCGAGGAAGGCCTGATCTCCACCTCAAATGTGGAAGAGCGAGCCTGGGATATCGTGGTGAAGAATCTTCACGCTGCGACCATTCCGGTGACTGTCATCGATCAACTGCCATTCTCGACCAATGAAAAGATCACGGTTGAACCCATGGCGCAGATGACGCCGCCCACGGAGAAGGATTTGAACAAGCGCCGGGGCGTCATGGCCTGGCGGTTTGACCTCGAAAGCAAGGCGGAAAACACTGTCAAATTTGGCTACAAAGTCACTTGGCCCCAGAACATGCAGGTGGGGATGAATTTGGAGTAGCATTTGCTCTGGCCCAGCTTTCGTGTATGACCTGTCAACGGCTCCGGAGGGAATCTCCCCGGGGCCGTTCGCATGTCTAACAGGAGTTTGGAATGGCCAATGTGGCGGTGGTCGGGGCCCAATGGGGCGACGAGGGCAAGGGAAAGCTGGTGGACTGGCTGTCGGAACGGGCCGATGTGGTGGTGCGTTTCCAGGGCGGGCACAATGCGGGCCATACCCTTGTCATCGACGGCGTCACTTACAAGCTTTCGCTGCTGCCTTCGGGCATTGTGCGACCGGGCAAGCTTTCGATCATCGGCAATGGCGTGGTGATCGACCCCTGGGCGCTTGTCGCCGAAATCGAGAAGCTTTCATCGCAAGGCGTTTCCGTAAGCCGGGCGAATTTGCGCATTGCCGGAAACGCCACCCTCATTCTGCCGCTGCACGGTGAACTCGACCGCATCCGAGAAGAAGCGGCCGGTGCGGCCAAGATTGGAACCACGGGACGCGGCATTGGCCCGGCCTATGAAGACAAGGTTGGCAGGCGTGCCATCCGGGTGAATGATCTTGCCGATCTTTCAATTCTTGGACCCAAGATCGAGCGCCTGCTTGCCCATCACAACGCGCTGCGGCGGGGACTTGGCCAGGCCGAAATTCTGGCAGGAGATTTGTTCAAGCAGCTCAGCGAGATTGCGCCAAAAATTCTGGTCTACTCGGACGCCGTGTGGTCGCTGCTTGATGAAGTGAAACGCGAGGGCAAACGCATCCTGTTTGAAGGGGCGCAGGGTGTTTTGCTTGATATCGATCATGGCACTTACCCCTACGTCACATCCTCCAACACGGTTGCCGGGCAAGCGGCGGCGGGGTCCGGGCTCGGGCCCTCAAGCATTGGTTATGTGCTGGGAATTGCCAAGGCCTATACCACGCGGGTGGGGTCCGGCCCGTTTCCGACGGAACAGGAAAATGAAGTTGGCGAATACATTGGCCAGAGGGGCCGCGAATTTGGCACGGTCACGGGGCGCAAGCGCCGCTGTGGCTGGTTTGATGCGGTGCTGGTGCGGCAAGCCATCAAGACATCAGGCATCCATGGCATTGCGCTGACGAAGCTCGATGTGCTCGACGGGCTGCCGGAAATCAAGGTGGGCGTGGGCTATATGCTTGACGGCAAACGCATCGAACGTTTTCCGGCGGCGGAAGAAGCGCAGAAACGGGTTGAACCCATCTATGAAAATTTTGAAGGCTGGAAGGACACCACGGCGGGAGCCCGCTCATGGGCGCAGCTTCCGGCGCAGGCCATCAAATACGTAAAGTACCTTGAGGAACTGATCGAGTGCCCCGTGGCACTTCTTTCAACCTCGCCGGAACGCGAGGATACCATCCTGATGCGCGATCCGTTTCAGGATTGATCAGAACTTCCGCTGCTCGACGAAGAAGCCATAGAGCGAGCTCAACAGGCTGACGCTGAAGAGCGAGAGAAAAAGATTTACCGGGACACTCAGGACCAGGGCGAGAACCTTGGCCGCCGTCATGTTGGCGTTGCCTACAACCGAGAGGACGATGCCAAGCGCCAAAAACGTGGCAAAGAGGATAAGCCCGTTCAGCGCCAATAGTCCGGCAAACTGCAGATTGTTGCCTTGGGTTACCTGCAAAGCCGCTGAGATGCCGAAATCCTTGCGTTCAAGGGCAATGGCCGGCAGGGCAACGGACATGCGCATGATATAGATGCCGGCCACGAAGAACGGGACAGCAAGCAGGGGACTGAGATTTGGCATGGTCGTCACCAAAGCGATCGAGAGAGCAAAGATCGGGATGAGCGTTGCGAGCATGATCAACAAGGTGCGCCCGGCATAAATCCATACGGGGCGGTCAAGGCGGAAGATTTTTTCAGATGCAGTGATTTCATCAAGCAGGATATAACGGTGCCAGTTCACGGCGATGGAGGAAAAAATCACCAGGCTTAACGCTGCAATGACAAGTTCCATCGGTCCCGGGAGCATCATGCCGGCGGGGCCATTTGCCGGATCGGGGGCAGCGGAAAAACTGCGGTCAATGACGCTCATGCCGGCGAGCACCAAAACCCACGGCAGGCCAATTCTTGTCCCGGCATTGCGGAACTGAAACACTGCCTTCAGGGCATGCTTGATGGTTTGAAACGGAGGCAATTTGTTCATGGGATGTGGACACTCTTGGCTGTGAGGGTCTTAGCGAATAACTCTTATCTTTGAAAGCTTGGCATTATCCGGCCCCAGAGTTTCGGAAAAATTTTTGAGGATGATGGCAGCCAGGTTCGCTTTGGCGGTCGGTATGCCACAGAGATAGCCTTGCAGGTAGTCACAGTTCAAGTTGCGCAGGGTCACCATTTGCTCGATCGTCTCAATGCCTTCGGCAGTCACTTCGATGCCGAGGTTCCGGCTGAGGTCGATAATGGATTTGAGGATGCTGGGGGCCTTTGGCGTGGTGTCGAGCGCGTGAATGAAGGAGCGGTCGATTTTCAGTTTCGAGAAGGGAAATTGCCAGAGGTAGCTGAGGCTTGAATAGCCGGTGCCAAAGTCGTCAAGGGCAATGGAGCAGCCCATGGCCCGCAGGGCATTGAGTTGCGAGAGAACCAGTTCATGATCCTTCAGGAAGGTGCCCTCGGTAATTTCGATATCGAGCCGGTAGGCAGGAAACTGGGTACGCTTGAGAGCGGAATTAACTTCCGCCAGCAGGGTGCCCGTATAGAACTGGGCCGGTGAAAAATTGACGCTGGCCACAAGATGCGAGGGCCACTCGACGGCAGTGCGGCAGACATCTTCAACACACCAGGCGCCGAGCCTCGAGATGAGGCCGGTTTCCTCGGCGATGGGGATGAATTCGTTTGGCGCGATGTTGCCGAATTCGGGATGCTTCAACCGCATTAGGGCTTCGAAGCCCACCAGCTTGCCGGAATTGAAAGCAAAGAAAGGCTGGTAGACCATTTCAAACTGGTTTTGTTCAACCGCCTTGGCGACGATGGAAACGAGATCGCTGCGGCGCTTTGCGGCTTGGGCTTCAGCCGGATCAAAGAACGCGTATCCGGGGCTGCCGCTCTCGGACGAGGCGCGCAGGGCAAGGCCTGCATGATGCAGCAGGGTTGCGGCATCCTGATCGGTGTCTGTGGTCAGGGCTACTCCGGCAATGGCCTCGATGTTCAGCATATGCTCGCCCCAGGGGACAGGCCTTGAGCAGAGGGCAACCAATTGCTTGGCGGTTTGGAGGGCGAGCACGGGATCGCTGACCTTGTACAGAAAAACCCCAAAGCTCTTGTGGTCTATCCGGCCAATAATGCGGTTTTCGACGGGCGCGCGCTCAAGCCGTTCGGCCAATTGGCGGATGACTGACCCAATCGTTTTGCGGCCATAGGCTTCGCCTATCCTGGAAAGGCCCTTGATCCTGATTTCAATAAACGTGGCATTCAGAGGGCGGGGACCGGCCTTGGCGATTTCGGCATTGATGTCACCAAGCAAGGTTTCATGATTGGGCAGGCCCGTATCCTGGTCATAGCTCGAGAGCTGCTGCAATTGCTGGCGCAGGGAGCTCATTTCGGGCGCGTCTGGGGTGTGCGCCAAGGGGTCGGAAGGAATCATGTATGACAATTGGCCTAGGCTTCAGTTCAGGCCATAATGGTTAGGAAGAATGAAATAATGTGTAAAATTTTGGAATTTGACTGAGGGCCGCATGGATTATTTTACCCGCAACGCGGGAACTTCCGGGTTATCTGGGGCAATTGCAACCCTATGTAAGTACGTGCCGATTTGGCTTGTCGCGGGTCTGGTTCTGCTCCCCGGGGCAGCTTTTGAGGCCCGCGCCAAAACCTATCTGGAAATAGCCCTTGGCTCGCTCAAGAACCTGCCTGCCGATGCGCGCATCCGCGAGGACCTGGAAGCCCAAATAGCGGGGCAGGCCAATGCCTATCGGCAGTCTGAAGGAGTTGCATCCCTGCAGGCGAGCCCAAAGCTGCGCGATGCGGCCCGCGCCCAGGCTGTTGACATGATGCTCAATGGCTATGTAGGCCACAAGGCAAGCTCGGGCCATGAATTTGACTCGCGCATGCGGGCTTTCTTGGGGAGCCCGGTGATGATGATGCCGCGCATGGCGGAAAATGCCGCCCGCGATACGCAGAAGGGGGAAGCCGATTCGGGCAAGGCGCGGCGCCTGTTCCAGCAATGGGTGGAGAGCCGTTCGCATCGCAAAACCCTGCTTAACAGTGGCTACAAATTTGTTTCCACCGGTGTGGTGCAGCGGGGCAACAAGATCTGGGCTGTCCAGATCTTCTTTGCACCGCTGCCCGAGGGCACGAAAGTTATGGGTGGCAGTGGTGGGCTCTACTGAAAGTTCAGTTCAGTAGGTGAGTGCCGCCGCCGGAGCGGCTTTCGGGGCCAAGGTCTTTTGGGCGGCGTTTTTCACGGCCTTCTGGACCTTTTCGAAAGCCCGCACCTCAATCTGCCGGATGCGCTCACGTGAGACGTCGAATTCCTTCGAGAGGTCTTCGAGGGTCATCGGGTCATCCTGCAGCTTGCGGGCTTCGAACACGCGGCGTTCGCGGTCAGTGAGCTTGTCCAAGGCCTTCGTCAGCATGTCCTTGCGCATGCTGGCTTCTTCATTGTCAGCCAGAATGTCTTCCTGGCTGTCGCCGTCATCGACCAGCCAATCCTGCCATTCGCCTTCGGCATCAGCGCTCACATGGGCGTTGAGCGAGGCGTCGCCGCCAAGCCTGCGGTTCATGTTGATGACTTCCTGCTCTTCAACCCCCAAGCGGGTAGCAATCAGCTTTACCTGATCCGGCTTCAGATCGCCTTCTTCAAGAGCCTGAATCTGGCCCTTCATTTTGCGCAGGTTGAAAAATAGTTTCTTCTGGCTGGCGGTGGTGCCCATTTTCACGAGCGACCAAGAGCGCAGCACATATTCCTGGATGGAGGCCTTGATCCACCACATGGCATAGGTCGCCAGCCTGAAGCCCTTGTCAGGCTCAAAGCGCTTGACGGCCTGCATAAGGCCCACGTTGCCTTCGGAGATCACTTCGCCAATAGGCAGGCCATAACCGCGGTAGCCCATGGCAATCTTGGCCACGAGGCGCAAATGGCTGGTGATCATGCGCTCAGCCGCTTTGCTGTCGGCATGTTCTTTCCAGCGCTTGGCCAGCATGAATTCTTCTTCCGGGGCGAGCATCGGAAACAGGCGGATTTCCTGCAGATAGCGGTTGAGACCGCCTTCGCCTGAGGCAATTGCCGGTAATGATGTGGAGCGCGCCATAATTCTTTTTCCCTTCCTCGTCTTCCCGAGTTTTCCGCTCGGGTACAGGAATAATATAGGTGTGATTGCGACAAAAATAAGATACTAAACAAGTTACCGTTTAACTTTATTTTGATCAACGCGTGAACGCGGCCAATAGTTGCATCATATCAGCAGGCAAGGGGCTTTCAAAGCGCAGGGCCTTGCCCGTCCGGGGGTGTTCAAAACCCAGGACGCAGGCGTGAAGTGCCTGTCTATTCAATGTGTTAACGGCATCTCTTGCGGCATCACTCAAGGTGCTGAGGGAGGCTTTGAAGCTGGCGCCATAGACCCGGTCGCCCAAAAGGGGATGGCCGATATGTGTCATGTGCACGCGGATTTGGTGGGTACGGCCGGTTTCCAGCACGCAGCGGAGCAGGCTGGCCAGGGGCGGTTTGCCCAGATTTTCCAAAACCTCGTAGTGGGTGACGGCTTCGCGCGACAGGGCTGACTTGGAGATGGCCATTTTCTGGCGGTTGCTGTTGCTGCGGGCGATATTGGCCGAAACCGTGCCGCGGTTGCGCTCAGGGATACCCCAGACGATGGCCTTATAGGCCCGTTCCAGCCTGCCATCGCGCCCGTGGGAGGCGAACTGATCGGACAGGCCATGATGGGCCGCATCATTCTTGGCAACGACCAGCAGGCCGCTGGTGTCCTTGTCCAGCCGATGCACGATGCCGGGGCGTTTTACTCCGCCAATGCCCGACAGGCTGTCGCCGCAATGGGCGATAAGGGCATTGACCAGGGTTCCCGTCTCGTTGCCGGCGCCGGGGTGAACTACCAGGCCTGCCGGCTTGTCGATGATGATCAGGTCCTTGTCTTCGTAGACCACGGTGAGCGGGATGGTTTCGGCTCTTGGCTCGGGTGCCGCGGCCGGCGGGATCACCGCTTCCACGCGCTGGCCCGGCTTCAGCTTGTGGCGGGTTTCGGTTGCGGGAACACCCTCGACAGAGACCTGGCCTTCCGCGATAAGCCTTTGAAAGCGGGCGCGGCTGACCTCGGGAAAGGCAAGCGCCAGGAAGCGGTCGAGCCGGTCTGGGGCTTCGACGGTTGCGGTGAGGGTTTCGGAGGATTGCGACGTCATGGATGATCAAAACTCAAATGGTGGCGAGGCCCCGCCGGTCAACCGGTTTCTGGTCTTTGCCGTGTATTTCATGGGGGCCGCTCTCGTGCTGCTGTTCCTAGGCCTTATTGGCGGCATTATCTACAAGATCAAGAACCGTGTTGCGCTGCCCGAGGGAACCGGGCTGGTGGAGCTTGGCCTGCCAGCCGGCGCGCAGGTGCGTGAAGCCATTCTTACGGGCGACAAACTCACGATCAACACGGGCACGGAAGTTTTCATCGTCGAGGTGAGCAGCCGGAAGGTCTTGCTCAGAGTGAAGGCCACTTCGCCCTGACGCTTGCACTCGCGCAACCGGCCCGATATAGGAAAGCCTCTGTGACAGGGTCCCTTCGTCTATCGGTTAGGACGACAGCCTCTCACGTTGTAAAGGCGGGTTCGATTCCCGCAGGGATCACCAACACTTTGTAATTTCTGCATATTCTTTTCATTTCAAGAGCGGTCGAGAAGCGCATCCGAGCGCGAGTTTTAATAATGCCCCTTCTTGCCATATCGGCACGACATAGTTATGGACCTTACTGCGAAGGGGACCTTGCTAACAATGGCGATTTAACGTCATTGTCGCGAACGCCCACGCAAAACATGAAAAAGCCCGCAATTCAGGGCAAGAGAGGTCATTATGGACAAGAAAAACACAATCATTGGCGTCGTCGCTGTCGTCATCGTGCTGGCGATCATCGGTTGGGCCAATGGATGGTTTGGCGGAAAGGCTCCGCAAGATGCTGCGGCTCCTGCCACTACGACAGAACCGCCTGCCGCTCCAGCGACTACCACGGAACCAGCTCCGGCTACACCGCCCGCCACAACGCCGCCTGCCACGACCACTCCGTAACTCTTGGCGAGATGTGAGCGGACAAACCTAACACCTGTCATCCCGACTTTCGTCGGGATGACAGACGTAGATTAGAAATTCCAGCTAACTTTGGTTCTTTGCATCCTTGTGCAGGGAGCGGATGCGTTGGGCGAGGGAAATCACGTTGGTGATGGCGCTTCTCGGCTTTTCCTCTTCGGGAGGAGCGGGAACTTCGGCAACGGCTTCGCCGGCCGCCGGTTCGGATGCAATTTCCGCTGCTGTCTCCTGTCCTGACCAGGCCTGATCTAGGCGCTTCAGCTCATCCTGCAGTTCTTCGGCGGCGCGCTCGGTTTCGACGATCTTTTCCTCTAGGACTTCGGATTGCGCCACGAATTCCAGGGTGCTGCTGTCGGCGGGTTTTACGATGACTTCGGTTTCGTTCATTGCCACTGGCTGCTCCAGTTCCAGCGGAGCGCCTTTCTTTTGCTTCGAGATTTGCTTGGTTATCTTCACCAGATCCTTGATCCGTTTCTTCAGGCGATCCTCGGTTGGGACGGGTGCTGCTTCACCTGTTGCTTCCTTCGCGTCGACGATTTCCACTTCCTCCACCTCGATCATCGACTCGTTCAGGGCTTGGATCTCGCCATCTCTCTCTTCAACCTGGGTTTCCAGATCGCTCACCTGGTCGCGCAGGGTGACGATTTCGGCGTTGCGCTCAAGCAGCAACTCATCGCGCTTGGCCAGATCCTGCTTGAGGATTTCAAAGCGGTTGCGATGGCGCGAAACTTCCGCCGTCTGCTCGGCCATGCGCATCCTGATGTCGCTCAGGCGCAGTTCCAGCTTTTTTGCCATCATGGCGTGTTCGGCGCGCATGCGGTCACGGTCGGTCTGAAGCTCGATCATGGTGGAGGGCATGTTGCGCTGGGTGTGGCGGGCGCCCAAGCGAAAGGCCAGCTTCCAGGCAATTCTCCCGCCGATCAGGCCCAGGAAAGCGGCTACGGAAAAGCCCAGGATGAGCAGCATAAGGGTCTCGGATTGAGACATGGCGGTCCTCGAAAAACACTAAATCCAATTCAGCGGATGGTTTTAGTGCGGAACGAGGGCAGAGGCGAATGAAAAATTAGAAGGGGTTCCAGGTGGGATTTTTGGAATATTTCAGATAGCCCACATTAGCGCCGAAGCGGGCGCCCACGCCCGTTCTGATGGGGGCAAGCGTGATGTTGCGGTATTTTTGCAGGTTCACGCCGATTCCGCCGACGAGGTAAGCCGAGCCCTCAACGCCGATGAAGCGTTTGTAGAGTTCCCTTGGCGAGTCGGAATTATAGACCAGGACCATGGTGCGCGAGCCGTTGCCGCCAAAATCAAATCCCACGGATGGGCCCTGCCA
The DNA here is from genome assembly GCA_965279345.1 of Aestuariivirga sp. GTDB lineage: Bacteria > Pseudomonadota > Alphaproteobacteria > Rhizobiales > Aestuariivirgaceae > Aestuariivirga. The sequence continues at coordinate 1,152,278 of CBDIHN010000004.1, read as the reverse complement.
ATAGATTTTCTGGGTCGTGCCATCCTTGTAATAGATAGTGCCCTCGCCGAAACGCAAGCCGCCGATCACAGCGCCGGAGCCTTCTTCGCCGACGATATAGGCGGTGGGTTCGCCCTGGCTCTGGAACACGTACTCAATCGCTTCACTGATGCCGCGGCTGGCCTTGCCGAAGAATTGGTGGCCTTTGGTGACGATTTCCTCAGTGGTGAAGGTGGATTTGGGCTTGGCAATGCTGCCGGTGGTTTGCGCCATCGCCGTGGCGGACATGCTGGCAAAGCAAAGAGCAATGGCCAGGCCTACGGATTTCAGGAATTTGCTGCTCATCTTACCACCTCACGCATGGGCCACCAACGTCCACTCTGGGGCCGCGACTAGTTTCTCCCAGAAAGTAGAGGAGAGGGCTTACGAGATAGTTAATTTACTGCGAATTATGCAGCGCTGGCGATGAAGCCTGGATTGTCAAATCCCCGGTCGCGTTTGCCATAGCACAGGGGCTGGCCATCGCTGTTCAGCACCTTGCCGCCCGCCGCCAGCAGCACCGCATGGCCCGCCGCCGTATCCCATTCCATGGTGCGGCCAAAGCGCGGGTAAAGATCGGCTTCGCCTGCCGCGATAAGGCAGAATTTCAGCGAGGAGCCAGCGGAGACCAACTTGGCCACTTTCACAGTCTTGAGATAGTCGTCGGTGGCGCTGTCCCGATGACTGCGACTTGCCACGACAATGGCGCCATCGCCGGGGCAGGGGCGGACCAGCAGTTTTTTCCAGGTGATGGTTTCATCGGCGGCGATCTTGCCTTCGGCAGCGCCTTTGGCGGTGTCACCCCAGAAGATGCGCCCTTTGGCCGGGGCATAGACCACGCCTAACACCGGAACGCCGTTTTCGACCTTGGCGATGTTCACCGTGAACTCGCCGTTGCGGGAGACGAATTCCTTGGTGCCGTCCAGTGGATCCACGAGATAGAAGCTGGCTCCCACCTGGGGTACGCGGCCAGCGGCTGCGGCTTCTTCGGAAATGACCGGGGTTTGGGGATCAAGCCTTGCCAGGCCCTCGAGGATGATGCGTTCGGCCGCCTCATCGGCCTCAGTCACCGGCGTCAGGTCGCTTTTGGTGCGGGCGCTGAAGTCGGTGGCATAGATCGCCATGATTTCGCGCCCCGCCAGAAGGGCAAGGCTTACCAGTGATTTCGTCAGGCTTGTGGGGGCTAGGGTCATAAGGATTCCGGCTGTTTTCGAGGGGTTTCTATGGGCGTGTCGGGGCGTGATCGTCAATGCAGAAATTTTTGCCGGGCTTTGCTAAAAGAAACCTCCACGAATCACTTTTTATGGGGCCCCCATGACAGACGCGTCACGTATTTCCGATCTCGATCTTGCTGCACTTCTGTGCAGCCGCGTTTGCCATGACGTGATTTCGCCGGTTGGCGCCATTGCCAATGGCCTGGAACTGTTTGACGACCCGGAAATGGACGAGGAAACCAAGGCCACCGCCCTGGACATGATCCGCTCTTCGGCCAGGACGGCAGGTGCCAAGCTGAAATTCTGTCGGATTGCCTTTGGCGCGGCGGGAACGGCGGGGGCACTCATTGACCTCAGCGAAGCGGGCGAAGTGGCGCGCGGCTTTGTGGGCGAGGAAAAGGTCAAGCTGGACTGGCAGGCGCCGCGCGAAAACCGGCCCAAGCAGCAAGTGAAGCTGCTGCTCAACATGCTGCTTCTGGCCATTGCCGGAATTCCGCGCGGCGGGGTTGTGACGGTGGCTGCCGAGGGCGACACACTCACGGTGCGCGCCGCAGGCGAACGGGCCAAGATTTCCGAACCGCTTGCCGAGGTTCTGGCGGGGACCGCCGATCTCTCCTTGCTCGATGCCAGATTGGTGCAACCCTATTATTCAAAGCAGCTCGCTGCTTCCGCCGGTCTCAAGCTGACCATGGCCATGAGCGGCGATGATGTGCTGGTGCAGGCCCAGGCGGCGTAAGGCGCGATTTCACGAGCTATCAGAAAAGCGAAAAGCCCGGAGTGACCGGGCTTTAAATTTTCCGATTTGAGAAACTGCTTAGGCGGTTTCGCGGAAGTCTTCCTGGCCGGCCATGGGGGGCGCACCTTCGCGGAGCACATAGCCGCGGCCCCAGACGGTTTCGATGAAGTTCTTGCCTTCCGCAGCGGTTGCCAGTTTCTTGCGCAGCTTGCAGATGAACACGTCGATGATTTTCAGTTCGGGCTCGTCCATGCCGCCGTAGAGATGGTTGAGGAACATTTCCTTGGTGAGCGTCGTGCCCTTGCGCAGCGAAAGCAGCTCGAGCATCTGGTATTCCTTGCCGGTGAGGTGGACGCGCTGGCCGCCTACTTCTACAGTCTTGGTATCGAGGTTCACCAGCAGTTCGCCGGTGAGGATAACCGATTGGGCATGGCCCTTGGAGCGGCGCACCACCGCATGGATGCGGGCGACGAGTTCGTCCTTGTGGAAAGGCTTGGTCATGTAGTCATCGGCGCCGAAGCCCAGGCCCTTGACCTTGTCCTCAATGCCGGCGAGGCCGGAAAGAATGAGAATGGGTGTTCCGACCTTCGACACGCGGAGCGATTTCAACACTTCATAGCCCGACATGTCGGGCAGGTTGAGATCGAGCAATATGATGTCGTAGTCATAGAGCTTGCCGAGGTCTACGCCTTCCTCGCCGAGGTCGGTGGTGTAGACATTGAAGCCTTCGGACTTCAGCATCAGCTCGATACTTTGGGCCGTTGCGGTGTCGTCCTCGATCAGCAGTACTCTCATCTCGAAACCCCTTTTGCATCGGCTCCCTGGTGGAGCCTTTTCAGCCGCGCAGTCTCTCGGGCAACGGGCCCTGAACGCGCAACTATCCGTTAACTCTGAATGTTAAGATAAGCTTAGAAAGGTTAACAAAACCTAATCTCTGAGCGGGACACTTTTACTTACTTTATGCCATATCTAGTGGTTTGACCCACGCTGCATACTAAATGTAGCCAGTCACTCCAAATTTACCGGGCGGCAGAGAGTTTTAATTGCAACACCCGCCCGGTTTACCCGTCCTTAAGCTTACCCGTTCACAATGTTGGATGAAGCACGCGAATCTTCTGGTTAGTTGATTCGGCGAATCGTGCCTAGGGGCCGCGTTCATGGCCCGGTTTGTTTTTGAGTTTGTGAGGACTTCCATGCGTTCACGTGAGACCCTTCTGCGACTGCACCGCTTCCGTACGGAGGACCGCCGTCGTCAGGCCGCTGACATCGATGGGATGATCCAGGACCTTACCAAGAAATATGACGAGCTCGACTCGCATGTCCGGTTTGAAGAAAGCCGCAACGGCGTCACCGATCCGGCCAATGTGAATTACTCGATGGCGGCCAAGGCGACGCGCGGGCGGCGCGACAATCTTTTGAAATCCATTTCCGACCTCAAGGACCAGAAGGCGGCCGTCCTGGCGCAGCTTGCCGATGAGGAAGTCGAATTGCGCAAAGTCGAGATGCTGATGGAAAAGGAAAGCGGCGCATCAGCGTCTGCTTCCGGCTCAGCCGGGTTGCTGACGGCCCACGCCCACTAAGCTGTGGGCCTTCAAACGTAAGTAGGGGCCTCGCGCTTCATCGGCGATCTTGGCCAGGTGCTCAGGCAATTCAACTGATTTTTCCACAGGTGCCGCAAAGCCCGTGGACTCCCACACCGCATTGTACCAATGGGGCGCCCAGTTGCCGTCAAAGCTCTTGGGCCCCTTGGGCCATTTCAACATGGCTTCGTCAAACGGAATTCCGCAGGCCTTGCAAAGGGCGCTGAGAACTTCGCGCGGGTTTTTCAATACATCATCGGCATCAATAATGGGCGGGGCGCTTCCGCGCTTCTGCGCCACCGCATCAAAAATTTCCGCCTGTTCGACAAAACCGATATCACGCAGGGAAACATCGGCCCATTTCTTTGTATAGCTGGCGAGCACCCGTTCGGGCGAGCGGATGAGGAAAGCGTTGGTCACCTGGTGGATCCAGCTCCGGTCAAACCCCGGCAGCATGTGGTGGGTCATGTGCTTCTGGTAGAACACGGGCTTTGCCGAAGGCTTGGTGCATTTTGCAACAAGGGCCTCCCAATCGCTTTCATTGGCCGCGATGATTTCGTCGCGCATGGGATGGTCGTTGCCATGATTGACCAGCGAGAAGGCGTAGAAGGGTTCATCCCAGGCGGTGCAATCGGCACGGTTGCCAAAAGAATACATCATGGCCGTCGATATATTTCGCGGGCCAGACCACATGGCGATAATCGTCATGAAAGGCTGCGCGTCTTTTCATGGGCACAAAGTGTTTTGTAGAGGCTTGAGAGCTTGCGCGAAATCGGGCCAGCACCCTTCCAGTCCTCGGTTGACATGGGGTGCCTTACGGAGCGGCCATCAATCTCGCGCACCGGGATGAGGCCTGCGAAGGTTCCGGTGACGAAGGCCTCGTCGGCGCCATAGACATCATAAAGCGAGAACTGTTTTTCGAAAACGGGAATGCCGTTGTCCTTGCACAGGCGGATCATGTTGCTCCGGGTGATGCCCGGAATGCAGTATTGCCCGGAGGAGGTCCATACTTCGCCGCGCCTCACAATGAAGAAGTGGGTGGAGTTGCAGGTGGCAACAAAGCCCAGGGGATCGAGCATGAGGGCTTCATCGGCCCCGGCGTTCATCGCCTGCACGCAGGCGGTGATGCAATTGAGTTTTGAGTGGGAGTTGAGTTTCTGATCCTGGACATCGGGTGCGCCGCGCCGCACGTTCACTGTGTGCAGGGTCATGCCGCGTTCGAATTTTTCCGGGCTTGGAGTTTTGTATTCGGGGATGATGACGATTGTCGCTGGCGAGATTGTCACGCGCGGATCCTGATAGGGCGTGGCCTTGACGCCGCGCGTCACCATCAGGCGGATGTGCACGCCATCGTGCATTTTATTGGCATCGATGCAGGCGAATAGGCGCTTCACCAATTCTTCCGGCGTTATGCCCACATCCATGAAGATGGCTTTGGCTCCTTCATAGAGCCGCTCAACATGGGCATAGAGAAATGGCACGCCACCATCGACCAGCCGCAGGCCCTCCCATACGCCATCGCCGAGAATGAAGCCGGAGTCGAATACAGAGACCATGGCCTTGTCGCGGGGATAAAGCGTGCCGTTGATGGAGATGAGGATATCCGTATTGCGCGGATCAATCTTGATATCGTGGAGGGATTGGGACATGGCGCGCAATCTTTATCTCACGTTTCAGGGGGCGGCAAGCTTGCTAGAAAACAAGCCAAAAACCGTTCCAAGCGACAAGCGCGAGCTTTGCTGCGGCGGCGTGAAAGGGGTTACCCGCGTAGCGGTCAGCGCTGCGCCAGGCGCCGATAGCTGCAAAAAGGGAGAAGGGCAGGGGCAGGAAATGAGCAATGATGGCATAGGCAATGGGGGTTTCGGCCAGAATGAACATGAGGGTGGCAAGCGAGCCGGCAAGATTCAGGACAAAGGCATAGGTGATGGCATAGCGCCAGAAGGCTTCATGCAACGGCAATTCGCCAAGCCAGAGCTGCCGGAATGAGGTGGATATTTTCATCGTTTTCTAGCTTCTTCCATCATTGCCGTCACGGGCCTGATCGTCACCCAATGGCGGTAAGGCGCGGTCACCCGCCAGAATGCGTGAAAGTTCGGCGCGGCTGGTGCGCGCGATATCCACCATCTTGTCCGTGTCGCCGACGTGGCGGGCCTGTTTGCGCATGACTTTTTCATCGAAGCTCTTGAAGGTGTTGGCGGCGCGGCGGGCCTCAAGCGGGTCTTGCCCCAGGGCTACCAGGACCTGTTCGCCCATATCCAGCGATGATGAGAAGACTTCCCGGTACACATCCTCGACACCGGCGTTGAGTATCTCATAGGCATGGACGCGGTCAAAGGCGCGGGCAAAAATCCGCAGATTGGGGAAATGCTTCTTGGCGGTAGCGACGATCTCGGAAATCTTCTCGCGCTCATCAATTGCTATTACCAGAACTTCCGCGGTCCGCGCGCCTGCGGCTTCCAGCAGATCGACGCGTGACGCATCGCCGTAGAAAAGCTTGAAGCCAAACCGGCGCAGCGCATCGATCTGTTCCGCATCGTGATCAAGTACCACAGCCTTGTAGCCCTTGTTTTGCAGTATACGGCCCACAGTCATGCCAAAGCGGCCATGGCCCGCGATGATCACCCTGGCGGTTTCGTCAATCACATCGGCATCGCGGAACTGGCCGCCGCGGGCAAAGAGCGGCTGGATAAAATTTTCATTGGCGATGATGAGAAGCGGCGCCAGGGCCATGGAGATTGCGACAATTGCCACAAGCACGGCGGCCTGGCTGGCGAGCAGAAGCCCCAGGCCCAGGCAGAATGAAATCAAGACAAACGCGAATTCACCGCCTTGCGCCAGCGAGAAAGCAAAGTGCGCGCTGTCGGGGCCTTTCATGCGGAAGATGCGGGCGATCACATAAAGCACCACGAGCTTGAGAATGACAAAGCCCAGGACAAGGCCGATAATTTGCAAGGGATTGGCCATGAGCAAATTGAAATCAATCCCCGCACCCACCGCCATGAAGAAGACCGCCAGCAAGAGGCCCTTGAAGGGATCGAGGTCCATTTCAAGTTCATGGCGGTATTCGCTTTCGGCCAGAACCACGCCTGCGAGAAAAGTGCCAAGCGCGGCCGACAGGCCCACGAACTGCATCATCAGCGTGATGCCGACGACGATCAGAAGGGCAAAAGCCACAAAGATTTCGCGGATGCCGGATTGGGCGACGAAGCGGAACAGCGGCCGCATGAGATAGCGGCCGGCCAGCACGATCGCCGCAACAGCGGCAAGCACGCTCAAGGTTTGGGCCCAGGCGGGAAGCCCGGCGATGAGGCTGGTGCTTTCGTGAGCCGTCGCTTGCTGAACCGCGAGCAATGGCAGGAGCGCCAGCATGGGGATGATGGCGATATCCTGGAACAGCAGCACCGAGAATGAAGACTGGCCGGCAAACGTCTTGAGCTGGCCGCGCTCTTTCAAGCTTTGAATGACGATTGCGGTTGATGACATGGCGAGAATGAGGCCTGCGGCAACGGCGGCTTTCCAGTCGAGGCCGATGAAATAGGCGGCAAGGGCAATTGATGCGGAGGTACCCAAGACCTGCAATCCGCCGAGCCCAAGAATGGGCTTGCGGAGCGACCAGAGTTTAGAGGGCTGCAATTCAAGCCCAACCACAAACAGCATAACGATGACGCCGAATTCTGCAAAATGCATGACGTCCTCACCCTCGCTGCCGACGAGGCCGAGAACGGCGGGGCCAATCAGGATTCCAGCGACCAGATAACCAAGCACGGAGCCGAGGCCCAGGCGCGAGGCGATGGGCGCGGCAATCACAGCGGCGGCGAGATAGACAAAGGCGCCGATGAGAAATTCCGGGAGGTGCATGGAAAAACTTTCTTGAGAGCAAAATTTCCAGGCAATATGGCGGCTGGCCCGAAAAATGAAAAGGGCCGGAAACTTTCGTTTCCAGCCCGTTTACTCATCACGCAACAGACCTATTGGCGGTATTTCTGAATCTTTGTGGTGCGAAGCCCTGCCAAACCATGGCGGTCAATCGACCTTTGCCAGCCCAAATATTCTTCAACCGTAAGAACGTAGCGGTCACAGGCCTCTTCCAAACTCAGCAAACCACCCCGCACAGCCGCTACCACTTCCGCCTTACGGCGGATGACCCAGCGATGACTGCCGGGTGCGGGCAAATCGGTAATTGTAAGGGGGCTGCCATCGGGACCGATGACGTAATTAACCCGTGGACGCAACTGACCGTTCATACTGAAACTCACAAACCTAAAACGCAGGTACCTTAGAGATGCCAAGCTATGACAGGTCGCTTAAGAATGAGCTAAACGCTTATGAACAAATCGCAAATTCCGGGCCCCAAATGCTTCAATTCAGGACAGATTTGCGGGGATTATTGCGTTTTGGCGGATTTGCGCCCATCTAGGCCCGATGAAGCTGGATACTGCCGTTCTTGATGCCGTTCATGCGGCCATGGGCCTTGGGGGAAACCCCGGGGAGCACCGGGTTGTGGTGGCCATGTCGGGCGGGGTGGATTCCTCGGTGGTTGCCGCCATGCTCAAGGTTGCGGGCTATGATGTGGTTGGCATCACCTTGCAGCTTTATGACCATGGCGAGGCGCTGCGCCGGAAGGGGGCCTGCTGCGCGGGCCAGGATATTCATGATGCGCGGCGGGTGGCGGCAGCCTTTGATATTCCCCATTATGTGCTCGATTTTGAAAGCCGGTTCCGGGATGCAGTCATAAATGATTTCGTTTCGGGCTATCTGGCAGGTGAAACGCCTATCCCTTGTGTGAAGTGTAACCAGACCGTTAAATTTGCCGATCTCCTGCAGCGGGCGAAGGATCTGGATGCGGCAGCGCTGGTGACCGGGCATTATATCGAGAGCCGGGAGCGGGGTGATGGCTCGGGGCATCGTGATCTCTTTACGCCTGCCGATATGGCGCGCGACCAGAGCTACTTCCTGTTTGCCACCACACAGGAGCAGGTTGATTTCCTGCGCTTTCCCTTAGGCGCGCTGCCCAAGGCTGAAACACGTCGCATTGCGGCTGAGCTTGGGCTGGTGGTGGCGGACAAGCCGGACAGCCAGGATATCTGCTTTGTGCCGCAGGGGCGCTATGCCGATGTGATCTTGCGGCTGCGCCCGGATGCGGCGGAACCCGGAGACATTCTGCATCTGGATGGGCGGGTGCTTGGCCGCCATGAAGGCATCATCCATTATACAATTGGGCAGCGGCGCGGGCTTGGCATCGCCGAGGCAGAGCCGCTCTATGTGGTGAAAGTGAATGCCGCGACAAAGCAAGTGGTGGTTGGCCCACGTGAAGCCTTGAAGCAGAGCGACATCCGTTTGGCTGATCTCAATTGGCTGGGACAGAATGCGCTGAACGAAGAGGTCCAGCCGGTTTTTGCGAAGATCAGATCCACGCGCCCGCCTGTCGAGGCGGCGCTGCGGAAGGGGCCTGATGGTTCAATCGTGACGATCATTGATGGCGAGTATGGCGTCTCGCCGGGGCAGGCTTGCGTTTTGTATGACGGGCAGGGGCCGGGGGCGCGCGTTCTCGGCGGCGGCTTCATTGCATCTGCCGCAGCCTCCGCTAATGTCATCGGATGATCCAGCCTCTGACAAGTTCCGCCAAGACCAACAGGCGCTCCAAACTTTTTTTCCTGAAGCAATACCTGCGCAATCCCTTTGGCACCGGCGGCGTGGCACCGAGCGGCCGGCAACTGGCGAAACTCATGGTTGCGAAACTCGCCCCGCAATCGTCAGAGGTCGTTGTGGAGTTGGGGCCGGGAACAGGTTCGTTCACGCGGGAACTTCTGGTGCAAGGCGTTGAGCCCGCCAACCTGATCCTGGTGGAGTTCAACAAGGAGTTTGTGAAATTCCTGAAGCGTGAGTTTCCGGACCTGCGCGTTGCCCAGGGGCCGGCACAGGATCTGCCGCAGCTTCTGAAAGCGCTGGGGCAAGGATCGGTCAGGAAAATTATTTCCGGCATTCCGCTCCGTAGCATGAAGCCTTCGGAGTGCCGGCAAATTGCCATGGCGGTGGCAGCCGTGCTTGAACCCGGCGGGCTTTTCATCCAGTTCAGCTATTTCAAGGCTTCGCCCGTGCCGAAAGAGGTTGCGGCGGAAGCGGGGCTGTCGGCGGAGTGCGTGGGCTCCGCGATGAACAATGTGCCGCCAGCCTTTGTCTGGCAATATACCAAGTCCGCATAGGCTCCTTGCCCCGGACTTGCCGCACCCCTATAGTTTGAATGAGCGGGAGAAGCGGTTTCGTGGCCAAGCGGATAATCAAGAAGCCAAACATTGACCTGGAAGTGAAGAAGGGCATCGCTTGGGCGGTGCACGCTTTTACGACGTGTGGAATCATCGCGGGATTTCTGGCGCTGGTGTCGGTGCTGAAGGGCGATGCGGTTGCCGCTTTCATGTGGCTGGGCCTGGCGCTTTTTGTCGATGGCATTGATGGATCCTTGGCGCGCAGGGCGCGGGTGCGCGAGTACACGCCCAATTTTGACGGCGCCTCGCTTGACTATGTCATTGATTATTTCACCTATGTGGCGGTGCCCGCCGTCATGGTTTACTGGTTCAACATGGTGCCGCTGGACTGGATTTTTTCCGGGAGCACCTGGAGCCTGGTGGCGGCGGCCACCATCATGGCCGTGTCATGCTACACTTTTGCCAATGTCGGCATGAAGTCATCAGATTATTACTTTGTGGGCTTCCCGGCGATCTGGAATGTGGTGGTGCTTTACTTCTACGTCCTCGATACGGGGTGGCTGGTCAATGGCATCACCATCATCATTCTTTCAATTCTCACCTTCATTCCCATCAAATTCGTCCACCCCCTGCGCGTGACCCATTGGCGCAACGTCACAATCCCGATGACCGTGTTGTGGGCGGCCATGACGCTTGCCCTGGTGATCAGCAGCAAGGACAAGGGCCCTACGGACCTGGTTTATAAAATCGAACTCTGGGTCTGGATTGCCGCTTCCGCCTATTTTATCTGGATTTCCCTGTGGCGGACCTTCGTTCAGGGGGACCCGGACCACGGCCAGGACGGCAACGACCACGCAACTTGACTTCCGGTGGGATAACTTCCTATAAGCCGACGAAGATTTGGCGAGGTAGCTCAGTTGGTTAGAGCACGGGAATCATAATCCTGGGGTCGGGGGTTCAAGTCCCTCTCTCGCTACCAGCCTTTTTCGAGATACTTCTGCACTTGATCCATTCTAAAGCGATAATCGGACATGAGGGATTACTGGATCAGGTTTAGACGTGATCGGCTTGCGCTGGGCGGTCTTGTTGTAATTGCCATATTCGTTGCTGCTGCCGTCTTGGCGCCGGTCATTGCGCCATATAATCCATCCGAGCAGTTTTTTGACGGGCTGACGCTGGAAGGTTCGCCACTAGGGCCAAATTCCCGGTTTTGGTTCGGCACTGATACAAACGGGCGTGATCAATTCTCCCGTTTGCTCTATGGCGCGCAAACTTCGTTGCTCATAGGAATTGTCGCCAATGGCATTGCGGTATTCGTAGGCACGTGCCTTGGAGTTGTAGCTGGGTATCTGCGTGGATTTTTAGGTGCAGCGATCATGCGCTTCACCGACCTTATGATGGCATTTCCACCCTTGCTTCTGGCCATTGCGCTCGCCGCCATCCTTAAACCGGGACTCAATATCGTGATCCTGGTGATTGCATTGGTCAATTGGGTTCAAATTGCACGGGTAATCTACGCCGAAACATTGGCTCTTTCGGAGCGGGAATATATCGAGGCCGCACGCGCGATGGGCGCAAATACTTGGCGCATTTTGTGGCGCCACCTGCTGCCGCATCTTGTGCCTACTATTATCGTCTATGCTACGCTGGGCATCGCCACCACGGTGTTGCTGGAGTCCATGCTTTCTTTTCTTGGGCGCGGTGTGCAGCCACCAACGCCTGCCTGGGGCATGATGATTTTTGAGAGCCAATCCTATTTTCTCAATGCACCATGGTTGGTTTTCATTCCGGGTGCTGCAATCCTCATACTGGCGCTGGCGTTCAACCTGGTTGGGGACGGTCTGCGCGACGTTCTCGATCCTACCCAGCGGGGACGCAGCTGATGCTGCTCCATCTTTGCAAGAGGCTCGTGGCGTCGCTTCTCATTCTTTTGGGTGTTAGCGTCGTGACCTTCGGCTTGACTTTCATGATCCCGGCTGATCCGGTGGCGATGATCGCTGGCCGCAATTCGACGCCTGAGCTGCGCGAACAGATTCGTCATCAGATCGGCCTTGATAAACCTTTGCCAGCCCAATATGTGGGCTACCTAGGCAGGCTTGTCCGTGGTGACCTCGGCAAATCTTATGCCCGAAAGTCAGATGTGGGGGCTTTGATCGCGTCGCGGTTGCCTCCAACACTCTTGCTCATGCTTGCCGCCATTGTGGCGGAGCTACTGATCGGCTTGCCCGCCGGCATCTATGCGGCTGCCAGGAGGGGCAGGGCGGGTGACAAAGTGTCAATGACACTATCTTTTCTCAGTGTATCTACGCCGCAGTTTGTCCTCGGGTTGACCTTGCTATACCTTTTTTCCTATATTCTGAACTGGTTTCCGCTGGGGGGATACGGCAGCTTTTCGCATATCGTGCTGCCCGCCCTTACACTGGGTTTGGCGGGTGGAGGCTGGTATTCACGGATGATGCGGTCATCGATGATTGAGGTTTTGCGAAACGACTATATCCGCACGGCACGCGCCAAAGGCATGCCGGAATGGCGGGTCATAGTGAACCATGGTTTACGCAATGCCATTCTTCCAATCGTTGCGATGATCGGGCTTGACGTGGGGATTTTCATGTCCGGGGTCGTTGTTGTCGAGAATGTCTTTGGTTGGCCTGGCATTGGCCAGCTCATGTGGCAGGCCATCCAGTCCCTGGATATTCCGATCATTATGGGGGTCACAATCGTTGCCGCCCTGTTCATCGTCCTCGGAAATCTCATCGCAGATATGATCGCACCGCTAGTTGACCCGCGCATTCAGTTGCGCTGATATAGCTGCCAGTAAACCAAAGAAAACATTGGGGAGTTACCACATGAAGCGCATTTTGATTTCGGCCGTCGCAGCCCTGGCACTTCTGGCTGCCGCACCACTTGCCCTGGCGGATGCACCCAAGCAGGGAGGGGCTGCAACCATCACTTTCAACAACGACCTTACCACGCTTGATCCGCAGGTTGGCTACGATTGGCAGAACTGGTCAGTCATCAAGTCCATCTTCGATGGCCTCATGGACTACAAGCCGGGCACCACGGACCTGGAGCCTGATCTTGCCGAAAGCTACACAGTATCGGACGATGGCTTGACCTACACTTTCAAGCTGCGCGACGGGGTCAAATTCCACAATGGACGCTTGATGACATCAGCCGATGTCAAATACTCTTTCGAAAGGGCCGTCAATCCAGCAACACAAAGTCCGGGCGGCGGCTATTTCGGCATGATTGGCGGGTATGACGACGTGGCAGGAGGCAAGGTCGAGACACTCAATGGCATTGAAACGCCGGATGAAAAGACGGTTGTTTTCAAGCTCTCCCGCCCTGATGCCACATTTCTGCATCTGATGGCGATAAATTTTGGCTACATCGTGCCAAAGGAAGAAGTCGAAAAGGCCGGCGCCGACTGGGGAAAGAAGCCGGTTGGCACAGGCGCTTTCAAATTTGTTGAATGGGTGCCAGGGCAGAACATCAAACTGGAGCGCAACAAGGACTATTTTCGCGCCGGTGTGCCGTATCTCGACAACATAACATTTGAATTCGGACAGGATCCGACAGTTGCCGTTTTACGTCTCAAGAAGGGCGAGATTGATATCGTGGGTGACGGCATTCCACCTGCCCAGTTCACAGAAATCATGGGTGACCCGGCCAACAAGGACCTCATAGCGGAAGGCAACCAGCTGCATACCGGCTATGTGACAATGAATGTGACGCAGCCGCCATTCGACAATCTCAAGGTCCGTCAAGCGGTCAATATGGCGATCAACAAGGATCGCGTTGTCCGCCTGATCAACAATCGCGCGGCACCAGCCAGCCAGGCCTTGCCGCCTGCGATGCCAGGCTATAACCCGGATAACAAGGGCTATGCCTACGATCCGGATGGAGCAAAAAAACTGCTCGCAGAAGCCGGTGTTGGCGAAATAACCACTGAACTTTACACGATGAATGTGGATCCCAATCCGCGCATTGCGCAAGCCATACAGCAGGATCTCGCGGCCGTCGGCATCAAGGCTGAAATCCGCTCATTGGCGCAGGCCGAAGTGATTGCCGCTGGCGGGACCGGCAAGGCCCCCATGATCTGGTCTGGAGGAATGGCCTGGATTGCTGACTTCCCGGATCCGGCGAATTTTTACTATGGCATCCTCGGTTGCGCCGGGGCCGTTGATGGCGGCTGGAATTGGTCGCGCTACTGCAATAAGGAACTTGACGCGCGCGCAGGCAACGCGGATGCCATGGTGAAGGACGATCAATCGGCTGCCCGCATAACCGAATGGAAGGCGATCTTTGATGATGTTCTAAAGGACGCCCCTTGGGCGCCAATCTTCAATGAAAAGCGCTTCACTTACCATTCGGCCCGTCTGGGTGGCGATCCTGCCCTTTTCACGGACCCTATCCACATCCCGGTGAACTACGACTACGTTTTCGCAAAAGATGCGCAATGATATAGACGTCAAGCGGCTTTCCCATCGTGGCGATGGGAAAGCCCCGAGAGTTTCCCATGCACAAGCACAATCACACCATCCATCAGCATCAGTGTCACTTCGGGTGGAACAGGGATAATCCGCCTGTTGCCAGAATTGCGCCTGGTGAAACAGTGGAATTCAATCCAGTAGACTCCTCGGGCGGCCAGTTGACGGTCAAGTCGACCGTTGCCGACATTCCGGGCCTCGATTTCGGCAAAGTCAATCCGGTGGCAGGGCCAGTCTATGTCGAGGGCGCTGAACCTGGCGATGCCATCAAGGTTACGCTGTTGCATTTTGCCCCATCGGGCTGGGGCTGGACGGCAAACATCCCGGGCTTCGGGCTGCTTGCTGACCAGTTCAAGGATCCCGCGCTTCATATCTGGAAATATGATGCGCAAACACTTGAACCGGCCATGTATGGGCCGGGTGGCCGGGTGCCGTTGAAGCCATTTTGCGGGACCATTGGCCTTGCTCCTGCCGAGGCCGGCTTGCATTCGATTGTTCCGCCACGGCGCATGGGCGGCAACATGGATATCCGCGACATGTCATCCTGCACCGAACTTTATCTTCCCGTTGAAGTGGCGGGCGGGTTGTTCAGTGTTGGCGACACCCATGCGACCCAGGGAGATGGAGAAGTTTGCGGCACGGCCATTGAAAGCCCCTGTTCGCTTGCGGCCAAGTTTGAGTTGATCAAGAATGCCAATCTGGCCTTTCCGCGCTTCACAACGCCGGGCCCTGTTTCGCGCCACTTGGACGTGAAGGGTTATGAGGTTACGACCGGCATTGGCCCCGATCTCATGGCGGGTGCCAAAGCCGCCGTTTCCGGAATGATCGACCTGCTTTCGGCGCGTTACAAAATGAATCCCGTTGAAGCCTACATGCTGTGCAGCGTTTGCGGCGATCTTCGCATCAGCGAGATCGTTGACATGCCGAACTGGGTCGTATCCTTCTATTTCCCGCGTGTCGTTTTCGAATGACGGATGAGCCATTGCTCAGTGTTGAGAGCCTATCGGTAGGCTTCAATACAGAGCAGGGGAGGGTTCGCGTTGTCGACGATGTAAGTTTCAGCATCGGCAGCGGAGAAACTCTTGGCTTGGTGGGCGAGTCTGGCTGCGGCAAAACCGTTACAGCGCAAACCATCATGCGCCTTCTGCCAAGCCCGCCTTCTTTTGTTGCGTCAGGACGCATAGTGTTTGAAGGGCAGGATTTGATATCCCTCCCGGAAAGCCGCATGCGCAAGGTGCGTGGTGACAGGATTGGCATGGTTTTTCAGGAACCCATGACAAGTCTCAACCCCACCCAGCGAATTGGCCGGCAAATAGCAGAATCCCTATCCTTGCATCGCGGGCTGAATTACAGCGAAGCGCAGCCAATGGTGATTGAGGCGCTCAAGAAAGTGGGCATTGGGAACGCTGAAAGGAGGCTTGACCAGTATCCGCACGAACTCTCGGGTGGCCTCAGGCAGCGCGTGATGATCGCCATGGCGATCGTGTGCGGGCCAAAATTGCTGATCGCGGATGAGCCAACCACGGCGCTGGATGTGACGATCCAGGCGCAAATCATGGAACTTCTGCAGTCACTGCAAAAGGATCTCGGCCTATCCATCCTGCTCATCACGCATGATCTCGGCATTGTCGCCGAAATGTGCCGGAATATGATTGTGATGTATGCTGGCCGCATTGTAGAGAGCGGGCCGGCGGCGAATATTTTCAGGCGCCCAAAGCATCCCTACACGGATGGGCTGATGCGTTCGTCGCCCCGGCGCACCGAAAAAGGCGCTCACCTGTTTAGCATTCCTGGGCTGGTTCCATCGCCAGGCCGCCGCGGCAGAGGCTGCAGTTTCGCGGAGCGATGCCCACGCGCTATGGAAAAGTGCCGGGCCGAGGTTCCCGCCCTAGCGCCGGCTGCCGGCCATGCATTCGCATGCTGGAACCCGATGCCATGACCACTCTTATCGAGACGCGCAATCTGTCAAAATCCTATCCATCGCGCGACGGAAAAACTGTGGTGCGCGCCGTGAACGAGGTGAACCTTGCGTTGGGCGAGGGACATACCCTGGGAGTGGTTGGCGAGTCAGGCTGCGGCAAATCAACTTTGGCCCGCCTGATGCTCCGTCTCATAGAGCCTACCTCCGGGGAAGTGCTGTTCAACGGTGAAAATTTGTTGAAGCTTGACAGTGCGGCGATGCGGCGGCGGCGGCGCGAAATCCAAATTGTTTTCCAGGATCCCTATGCGTCACTCGATCCGCGAATGAACGTGTCGGCCATTATATCTGAACCTCTCGAGATTCACGGGGTTGGAACCAAGGCAGAGCGCAATGCCAAAATGCTGGAATTGCTCGATCTTGTGGGGCTTGATCGCAGTTCGGCTGCCAAATACCCGCACGAGTTTTCGGGCGGACAAAGGCAGCGAATTGGAATTGCGCGGGCCATCGCCCTCGAGCCCAAACTTGTTGTTCTTGATGAGCCTGTGTCGGCCCTTGACGTTTCTATTCAGTCCCAGATTCTAAATCTGCTGATCGACCTGAAGACGCGGCTGAACTTGTCCTATGTCTTCATTTCGCACGACCTCTCGGTGGTTGAGCATGTCAGTGACGAAGTGGCCGTCATGTATCTCGGCAGGATTGTGGAATATGGAAAAGCCGAAAGTGTGTTGAGCGCCCCTCTCCACCCCTATGCCCAGGCGCTGGTTTCGGCCATTCCGGAGATGGACGTGGCGAAGAAAAAACAACGCATAGTCCTGGCTGGAGATCCTCCCAATCCTGAAGATGCCCCCTCAGGCTGTCCATTTCATCCCCGGTGCCAGCACGCGATGGCTGTTTGCAGCGAGACCCTACCGATGCTGAAGCCTGTGGAAGGCAGAATGATTGCGTGCCACTTGTATTAAGAATCTGTCGCGCAGTTAAGCGGAGCGTGGCCAATAGAAGCCCGTGACCTTGCGCCACATTAATCTGTATACAGATGATTTTCGCTTAGGTTGCGCTTCAGCTTGTGTCGGGCTTCTCGGTTTCCCAGGCGAGCCAGTGGCACTCGGCGAGGACTTCATCGACTTCGTGAACCGGTTTTCTGCGGCGACCGGGCGGAGGACCGGGCCTGAGTGGCGACTTGAACTTCGGGCTTTTCACGGCCTCCCGCCTCATCCGCCAGCGGGCCATACGCCTCGCCTGGCGCGGCAGGTCTTCGAGCGCCAGCTTGAGGGCCTGGAGCCTGCGGGTGATGCGTGTCGCGTTGACCAGGCCATCGGGCGGGGAAACGGGAGCGGCTACGGGCTGGGGTCGTGGCCACAGGTCGTCCAACCGGGAATCAGGCCCCAAGAAAAGGACACGCGGCGGATACTTCGCGTACTTAATGCGGGGTTGGCTCAGCTCCGGGAAAAACCGGCGCTTATCGCAGAGCCGGAAGGAGGGACGGGAAGGCCCGCGGCCCTTTCCGATTATGTGCCCCTTGGGCATGGGACGCGAGGGCGCCACCTTCACTACCAACCCCCGTGCCACAACGACAATGAGGCGGCGCACGGTGGATTCGGCAGGCCGCAGCACAGCCAGCACGGCGCTGTGCAGGGACCGGGGAATCCGCGAAGCCGCATCTGTGCCATC
This sequence comes from Aestuariivirga sp., assembly GCA_965279345.1. Classification (GTDB taxonomy): domain Bacteria; phylum Pseudomonadota; class Alphaproteobacteria; order Rhizobiales; family Aestuariivirgaceae; genus Aestuariivirga. The sequence continues at coordinate 1,134,448 of CBDIHN010000004.1, read as the reverse complement.
AAGCCCCAGCAGGGCGAAAAGCACTTCGATAATGCCTTTTAGCGCCAAGCTGTTGCGTTTGATGGCCAAGTCCCAGTCCATGAGTTTCCCTATCAATCATAATGAACAAAACAGGAACATATGACCCGAATAGGAATAGATTGTCAAGGGCCTTTAGGCATTTGGTCCCCCATCGGAGAAGTTGCGATAAGGCCAGCGAGGCTGCTTTTCTTTGGGCTTAATCTTGTGGGCATTCCAAAAGCCGCGCACGACTACGGCGAGTAGCACAATGCCCCCATTTACAGCAATCAAATCAGCAATCGTCATGCTGGGGATTATACATGAGTTTAGGCATGGGCGCGATACCTGCCTTATTCAAACTGAGACACTACCGGCTTTTGGAATCTATTTTTCCACACTTGTGGAGACATCAAACGTGAAGGAGATTCTCGTCAAACCAGACGTCTTCATACTTATTAGCAACAAGAAAACGTCATCCTGGCGGCAATCCCAGGTACTTTTTAAGCTCAGGACGCCATTCATCCAAATGTGAAACGTGAAGAGGAACAAAAAAAATTAGGCGCTTGGGATAGATGTTCTCCTGCCCAGATATACCAGCCTGTTGTGTCACCTACAGGTGGGTGACGCATACCATTAACTGGCAAGATTTTCGTTTTGACATTTTTTGCTATGCCAACTTTAGATATTAATGGAGAAGGACAGTATTGAACGTTGAAGCGTTTACATGTTTCACGCTGAAGCTCTTCAATTGCGGTGTGCATTGAAATACCCAATAGTGCTTGAATCTGGTCGATGAAAGTCGTGGCGCTATTGCTGGACAACTTCTGCCGGCAGGTAAGGCGACTTGCCGCATCTTACCAACTAATAGCTTTGTTTTTTTGAGTTCGGCATAGCAATTCATCCAATCGGGAAATGTCCCAAATGACATGCAGCGGTGCGTTGGCCTGCGAGATATTCATCGATGAGCTGATGGTAGCGCGTCGCGCCGAAGCTTGGGAAGTGGCCGCCGTGGATGACTGAGACGGGGAGCGCGCGAAGATTTTCCATCGTTGCCGCGTAGTCTTCGCGGTTGGAGTGATAGGCGTCGTCGATCAGGGGGCCGTCGTAGACGATGTCGCCGGAGAGGAATATGCCGCTGGCTTTTTCGAAGAGGCCGATGCCGCCCGGCGAATGTCCCGGGGTGTGGATGACTTCGAATTGCCGGTTGCCGAGATCGATGATATCGCCGTGGGCAAGCAGGCGCTGGGCCGGGGCGGGGAGTATCCGGTAGCGCGATGTGTCCCAGCCTTCGGGCAGGCGGTCAAACATCTCGTCGGTGGCGTAGCGGTCGGCGACTGTCCACTCATTGCGCGGGTTTGTGAGAATTTCCGCTTCGGCTTGATGCACGCAGCGATCTGGAAATTCATGGTGGCAGCCGATGTGATCGAAATGGGTGTGGCTCGCGACGCAGAGCAGGGGCCGTTCGGCTACAAGCCGCACAGACGCACGCAGGCTGAAATGGCCAAGGCCCGTATCAAAGAGAAGGTCACGGTCGCGGCCGCGGACATGCCACATGTTGCAGCGGAAGAAGGGCTTGATCCAGGGTTCGTGGATCAGCGTCACATCATCGGCCATGCGGATGGTTTCATACCAGTCAGCGGCCTTGACGTGGGTCATGGCTATTTCGTCAGCATGATCAGGTTTTCGATATGGCAGCAGGGGGTGACCGTATCGCCCACCGCCACCTCGTGTGTGGCCGGAATCTTGGCGATGAAAGTCGGCCCCGAGAGGGTGGTGGACGTGGCCACCACGCGCTTGAAGCTTCCCTGGAAAATGACGGCGGTGACCTCGGCGCTGCCAAAGGTGATGCTGCGTGAATCGCGGATGAGCCGCAGGTGTTCAGGCCGGATGGCGAGGGTGACTTTTGCGCCTTCCTCGGCGGTGGCGATGATGGGCAGGGTGCCGAAGGCGGTGTTTATGGAGATTGCATTGCCTGTAACACTTGTGACTTCGCCGGGAATGAGGGTGCTTTCGCCCATGAAGGTGGCTGAGAAGCGCGTGGCGGGCTTGGCGTAAACCCGTTCAGGCGTGCCTTCATCCTCAATGCGGCCGTGATTCATCACAACGCAATGGTCGGCCAAGGCCATGGCCTCTTCCTGGTCATGGGTGACGTGGACGAAGGCGGTGCCCACCTGCTTCTGGATGGCCTTCAGTTCATCCTGCATCTGGCGGCGGAGCTTGAGATCAAGCGCCCCCAGGGGCTCGTCGAGAAGTAGCACGGCGGGCTTCACCACAAGGGCGCGGGCAAGGGCGACGCGTTGGCGCTGGCCGCCGGAAAGCTGATGCGGTTTCTTTTTGAAAGCTTCCGGGAGGCCGACGATGACCAGCGCTTCATGGGCGAGGCGGTCGCGCTCACTTTTGATCATGCCTTTCATGCGCAGGCCAAAGCCCACATTGTTGCCCACGCTCATGTGGGGAAACAGGGCATAGTCCTGGAACACGGTGGTGGTGGGGCGCTTGGCGGGCGCCATCAGGGTGCAATTGACGCCGCGAATGAGTACGCTGCCTTTGCGGGGGATAAGAAAGCCGCCGAGGATGGAGAGCAGGGTGGTTTTGCCCGAGCCCGACGGACCCAGCAGGACGGTGTAGCTGCCGGGATTGATCGTCAGCGACACATCATTCAGCACGCTCACCCTACCGAAGCTGTGGGAGATATTCTTCATCTCGACGAGCGCTTCGGTCATGCGGGTCTCCGGCGTAGCAGAATGAGTTCAAGGATGATGGCTGCCACCACGGAGACGGCAAAAACCAGGGAGCCCACGGCATTGGTTTTGGGATTGAGGCCGGAGCGCAGCAGGTTCCAGATTTCAACGGGAAGGGTTGTGTCGAAACGGGTGAGGAGGAAGGAGATCACGAATTCATCCCAGGAGAAGGTCATGGAGAGGAAGAGGCTGGCGAAGATGGCGGGCCACATGATGGGCAGGGTGACCAGCCAGAGGACGTTCCATTCGGAGGCGCCCAAGTCCCGTGCGGCGCGTTCAATGTTGATCTGGTGGTCGCCCATCTGGCTGTAGATGATGGCAAAGCAGAGGGGGAGATTGATCACCACATGGCCGATGCCGGCGGCGATCAGGTTTTTCGGCAGGCCGATCATGTTGAAGATGACGAGAAGGCCCATGCCGATGATGAGGTAGCTTACGGTGAGCGGCAGGGTGATGAGGCTGCGCATGATCGCAGAGCCGGGCAGCACGAAGCGGGCAAAGCCCCAGGCGCTGACGAAGCCGAGGGCCACTGCCACCAAGGACGAGATGATCGCCACGGCGAGGGAATTGAACAGGGCCGAGGTGAGCCGCGGATCGTTCAGCACGGCTTCATACCAGCGGGTGGATGGGCCGGTGAAGGGCGGAATGGGGAAGGCGGTGGATTGCAGCGAGAACACGACGAGCACGACAACCGGGAGGAAAATAAAGCCGTAAATGGCCAGAGCGTAGCCTGCGGACAGAAATCTCATAAAAATGCGCATCAGGTCCGCTCGATCTTCAGCCAGCGGGCGCAGGCGATATAGGCAATGGTCACCACCGCCATCAGGATAAGGGCAAGGGCCGAGGCCAGGGGGAAATCGCCGCGGCGGCCGATCTGCATCATGATGAGCTGCGGCATGAGGAGCTCATTGTTGCCGCCCAGGATCTGCGGCGTGATGTAATCGCCGATGGCAAGGACGAAGGTGAGAAAGGCCCCCACCACGACGCCCGGAATGGTGAGCGGGAGAACAACATGGATAAAGGTGCGGATGGGACCAGCGCCGAGATCGGCGGCGGCCTTGCGGTAGCTGGGGTTCAATTGTTTCAGGCTGGCGAAGATCGTGAGGGTGAGAAGCATCACGAAGAAATGGACAAAGCCGATGATGGTTGCGGTGCGGGTGTTGGCGAGTTGCAGGGGCTCGGTGACAAGGTTTGTGCGCAGGAGTGCGTCATTGACCACGCCGTTCTGCGCCAGCACCAACAGCCAGGAATAGGAACGCACCACATAAGAAGTCCAGAACGGCAGGATGGCCAGCAGCAGCGCCAGTCTTTGAAGGCGTGGCGGAATTTGTTCGGCCAAAATCCAGGCGAAGGGATAGGCGAGCAGCACGGAGATGAGTGTCACCAGGCCCGTCACCTCCAGCGAGTTGACCATGGCGCGGTAATAGCTGGGGTTGGTGAAGAACTGGCTGTAGTTTGCAACCGTCATGCCGCCCTCGGCCTGAAAGTTCAGACTCAGCAGCGCCATGGCGACAAAGGGGGCCACGAAAAATAGAAGCGTCCAGAGGATTGCCGGGGTTACCAGCATCCATGGCAAAGCACGCTCAGTCTTCGAGATTTCGTTCACAACCACTCTTTATTGTGATTGCAGCATCTCCGTCCAGAGGTCTTGCATTTTCTTGTCGAGATCAGCATTTGGCGCGGGGTAGGGCTGCGAACGCTTGAGGAATTCCGGCTGCTCGTCAAAACGCAGGATTTTCTTTTGTGTGTCATCAAGGGCCGCCGCCTTGCTGGCGGGCATGCCCCAGTAGCAGGAGGAGGTGGCAAGCCGCGCCTGGCCTTCGGGACTCATGATGTATTGAATGAATTTGAGGGCCATGTCCTTGTTCTTGCTGGCTGAAAACATGGCGAGCGACTGCGACCAGAGGATTGCGCCTTCCTTAGGCACAGAAAAATCCAGGGCCGGGTTTTCCTTGGCGAGGCCCGCCGTGACCCATTCGCCGCCGCCCACCAGAATGTCCACTTCGCCGGTTGCTAGGGCGGTTTGACTCGCGGTGACTTCGCCCACAAGTTTGGCGTTGGCCTTCATCTTGAGCAGCACTTCCTTGATCGCCGGAAGGTCGGCCTCGGTCAGTTCGGGGGTTTTCTTGCCGATGGCCAGGGCGGCCATGCCGATGACCGGCAGGTAATAGTCATAGATGGCGATGCGGCCCTTGTATTTTGCATCCAGAAGCGCGCTCATGGACTGCATGTCGGCGGGGTCAACCTTGGTGTTGTTGAAGCCGATGGTGTTGTAGCCGAATTTTTCGGTAATGCCGTAGCGCTTGCCGTCCACCTTGGTGGAGCCGTCCATGGTGACTTCAGCATAGAGATCGCCGAAGGGCAGCTTGTCTTCGGGCAGGGGGTCGAACAGGCCCTTTTCAACGCCGCGCGGAATGTCGATGGAATCGATCACCATGACATCCCAGTCGCCGGGCTGGGACTGGTCGACAATGGCAAAGCCGGCGCCGGTACCTTCAAATTCCTTGACGTTCACCTTGATGCCATTGGCATCCTCGAAGGGTTTGAGCAGGGCAGGGTCCGCGTGATCGCACCAGATCAGGGCGTTGAGATCGGCGGCGCTGGCTGGCGAAATGATGGCGATGCTGGCAATTGCCGCGGCGCAGGCGCCGCGCTTCAGGGACGAGATGAATGACGTGAACATGGGTAATCCTCCAGAATTTTGTTGCTTGCCAAAAAAATGAACCAATTCTAAATTTGAGTCAATTCAAATTGTGGAAGGACGGTTCACGCCATGGCGGGCCTCAGGGCAAAAAACAGGATCGACCGGAATTCACGGATCGTGGAGGCGGCCTCCGACCTGTTTCGCAAGGAGGGTTATGAGGGGGCGCGGATCGAGGAAATTGCCGCCAGGGCGGAAGTTTCAGTTGGCACCATTTATAATTACTACCGCAACAAGGGCGACATTCTGGTGGCCATTGTTTCGCTGGAAGTCCACGAGGTTCTGGCTGCCGGGCAGAAGATCATCGAGAAGCCGCCGAGGAATGTCGAAAAGGCCATTGACGCGCTGCTGGCCAGCTATATCGAGCATTCGCTGGTTTACCTGAGCAAGGAAATGTGGCGGCAGGCGATGGCAACTTCCACCCAGCAGCCGGACAGCCCGTTCGGCAAGACCTATACGGCGCTTGACCGGGATCTGGCGGACCAGACCTGCGCCCTTATCGCCAAGCTGCAGGAGCTTCGATTGGTGCGGGGCGACATTGACGGGCGCGGGGTGGGCGAGATGATTTTCAACAGCATGAACATGATGTTCATCGAATTCATCAAGCGCGAAGATATGCCGATGCGGGAACTCCGCGCCAATATCCGCCGACAGAACCGGACCTTGGTAAAGGCCATTTCAGGCTGAGTTTCCGCATTCCAGCCATGCCTTAGAATGTGATGGCAGGCTGCGGGCCGCTTGGCTAGTGTGACGCCGGAAAGCGGAGGATTCATGCGCGCGAAATCGAAAGTCATCATCACCTGTGCCATCACGGGATCCATCCATACGCCGTCGATGTCGCCGCATTTGCCGGTGACGGCCAATGACATTGCAACCCAGGCGGTGGAAGCGGCGGCGGCGGGGGCGTCGATCCTGCATCTTCATGCGCGTGATCCGGAGGATGGACGGCCCGCCGCCTCGCCCGATGTTTACAATGAATTCCTGCCGCGCATCAAACAGGCCACGGACGCGGTGATCAACATCACCACGGGCGGCGGGCAGGGCATGACCATTGATGAGCGCCTTGCCGCGGCGGAACGGTTTTCGCCGGAAATGACCTCGCTCAACATGGGTTCGATGAATTTCGGGCTCTATCCCATGCTGGCGCGTTATGGGGACTTGAAGCATGAGTGGGAGCGCAAGCATCTCGAAGGCTCGAAGGATTTCATTTTCCGCAATACTTTCGGTGACATCGAGAAAATTCTTCAACGCCTTGGCGAAGGCCACGGCACGCGCTTTGAGTTTGAATGCTATGACGTGGGCCACCTCTATACGCTGGCGCATTTCCTTGACCGCAAGCTGGTGAAGCCGCCGCTATTTGTGCAGACCATCTTCGGCATTCTCGGCGGCATCGGCCCGGATCCGCAAAATGTCATGGTGATGCGTGAAACGGCCGAGCGGCTTTTCGGCGACCAGTATCACTGGTCGGTCCTGGCGGCGGGGCGTTTCCAATTCCCGCTGTGCACGATGGCGGCCACCATGGGAGCCAATGTCCGGGTGGGGCTTGAAGACAACCTCTATATCGGCAAGGGAAAGCTGGCCAAATCCAATGCGGAGCTGGTGGCCAAGATGCGCCGCATCCTCGATGAGCTTTCCATCGAGATGGCAACGCCAGTGGAAGCGCGCAAGATGCTGGACCTCAAGGGCGCGGAGAACGTCAAGATCTAGGACGTGGACTCCTAAGCGGGCATGGTGAGTCACGCACGTATGTCTGCTTCCGAGGCGAAAGCGACCATTATCGGCTATCGTTGCAATGTTGGAGAAGGGCCATGAACAGCAGTCGAGGCCTCCGGAGATCGAAGCCGCCCTTAGCACCCCGCTTGACAGATTGCTGCTGTCAAAACTATAGATTGTATTTTAACTGCTATACAACGGAGTTACTGTCAAGTGAGTGCCTCAAGGCGACGCAGCCCACAGCCTCCCACCGGGATTGGGTTGGGTGCCAGCCATACTGCACCAAGCGCAGCATCGTCCATCGACTATTACGCTCGCGCCGCAAAAGTACTGAATGACAGCGCAGATTTGGCGGTCGGGCTTACCGAAATTGGCGTGGGCGTCATAGGGGGGCCTGCCTTCGCCCAATTTACTGGTGGAGCTAGCATTGTCGTGGGAGCAGCCCTAGGGCTTCATGGTGGCCTGAAGATTACCCAATCCTTAGTGCGCCTCGGGGGAGATTTGGGGCTATCTGACGCCGAGAACAATAAACTTCATAGCGACACTGAGATTGTGTCTGCTATCGCTATAGCAATCCTGATCAAGGAGGGCATCGAGGCGAGTTTGGAGAACGAGAGTCTCGACTTGGAAGCAGCTACACGGATTGCAGAGGATTGGAATAGGCTGGTGGCAACTTACGAGGGACTCGGGAATCTCCGTCAAGCGGCTGCACCCGAGACTGCGAAATTTTTTGAAAAGGCGGCTGACATACTAAAGAAAGCGACTGCTGGCCGCGACGTCTATGTGGGCTTTACGTCGCCTTCTTCTAGAAAACCCACTCCGCGGCGAAGCCCATCTAAACCGACGCACACGCGCCCGCAGGTCGCCCCTAGTGAGGCGAAACAGTCGATAAAAGATCACGATCGGAACGATGCGAGGAATCCGCGAAACTGGGGTGACTACCCAGGACGCGGGACGATCCCCAAGCCGGACGGAACAGATGATTGGATGAAGGCGTAGGTAAAAGATGTCAAACCTCTATACAATGCGACGCAAAGAGTTGATGAGCGAGCCGTCCTATCAATGGCCGCAATTGTTCGAAACAGTTTTTAACGAACGTTCGAAGGCCTACATTCTTAATGTCCAGTCCGATCCGCCCTACGACCCATTCCAAGTCGAAGATTTACTTGCGGATATTTCCAAACTCCTAGATCGCTGTCTGGTCTATCGTCGGGAGTATGAGCAGCTGGATACATCTGCTGTAAAAGCCGTGATGGATGACCAGCTCTTTTTGAACCAGCTCGGATCGCTTAAGTCCTTGGAGTTGGCGGAAAGCATCGAAAGACAGCGAATCGCGGAGCGCACGCAGCACGCGCTTGCGGCCGGAAGATTCGATAAGAATGGCGGATGGCGGTATATGGCGCTCGCCGCAGTTGCGTCAAGCGACGAGGCCCTTAAAGGCGAAGGTGAGCGAAAGTCTGCAGTCGCTGACAAATGGAAACATCTGGAGGAGTACATGCAGACGATGCGTCAGCGCTTCGAGGCGCCGGGCAATTCGTTTAATTTTTCCGACCGCCTTTCTCGACTGCTTAAATTCTACGAATCCGATCTGATCGAGGCGTATCAGCGGGCAAGAGCGGCGGAGAAGGGGCTAAGACTTGTTTTCGGAATCAACTCGCCGCTTCCAGATTTGCGCGTATCAGATCGCATCCTGGATGATTTGGTGGCTTGGAACCGGAAATCCATTGATCTGCTTGACGTACAACTCGAACAAGATTCCGACTTCGAAATAACGGTGTACGTCAGGCAACCCAATGGGACAGGCAAGCGACTTATCACGGAGGCCGCTTACGAAACGGCTATTAAGGGAAATGGGGAATTGCTACTCGATCTCAAGGACTATCTGCCTCCTGCAGCGGCCGCCAAGGCGCTGCGGGTAAAAGGAGTCGGCATGTCCATGAGCTACGCCGGAAACCTGAAAGAGGACTTGCATACCATCAAACTTTACCGCGCATCGGCCGTAGTATTCCCGCCCAATTCCATCGATCCGTTTTCACCCGGCGAGCTTGGCCGCAAGCCAAGACCAGCCTGTATACTGACGAACATCAGCCTCACCGATCCAAACAGTTCGATCCGTTACCTGACCGGCGTGAATGTCAACAATATCGATCCTCGCGGCGAATGGAGAATCAGAGTGAGCAAGACGCTCGGTTATCCAGACGCTTCAGAGCGTATCAGAAATGAAAGTGTCCTCGATATAAAGCTTCATCTCTGGCTGGCCGCCCATACCAGTGCGGACCCTACGAACTGGCCCGACGTTGTAATCGGATGAGTACCACGTTGCATATGACGCGCAGAAGTTTTGTGTTAGGATTGGGCGTTGCGGCCTTGCCAATAAGCAGGGCAGGGGCAGCAGCGCCCAATGTGGTAATACACTGCTGGCAGGCCAGCAGTGTTGTTGGCGCGCAGCTATGCAATGTTTCCGTGACTGTAAGCGGCCCTCAAAGCTGCACGGACATTCATCTATTCCACGACAATGGCGAACAAGAAATGGTCCAACTCGGTCAACCTGTTTGCACTTGGATCAACCGGCTTTCTCGTACCGGTACGATTCAGCTCGACGTCGACTCCTTCTTGGTCGCAATAGCGACGTTCGCGGACGGTCAGCGGATTTTGGCAACGTGGTCATTTTCTCTGGAAGCGCGCTTTGACGGCAGTTCGTAGCCCTTCTTTCGGTCTGGCTGGAATTTGCATCGTGCGCAAGTAGTGTAGCTCTTTGCGAGGCAGATCTCATATTGTCATGCCTGCTACCCGGACCACCACTGGGGTGAGCTGCGAGCAGGCAAGACGATCTTCTTCGTCGTGAGTCTTTGGTAAGCGATACGAGCGTTAGGTGGTGCTGGGCAAGCTGCCTTCCTGACTCTCAAGATGTTCCAAGATAGCTCCGGATGCAAGTCAGGCCAGTCGCACGGGGACACCAAGTTAGCATTCGGCCGCATCGGTCATTCCCGTCGGTTTTGCCCAGTCTCTGATATGTCCGGTCATTGGGCCATTGCGGACATGACGGTTTGCCCAACCTTGCTGAACGGTTTTTCAACAAACTCAAGCAATGCTGACGGATCGCTCCCCAGTATGATAAGCTCGCGGTAAACTACCTTGCCTTTATCTAGCTGGCATCAATCCGCATTTGGCTACATATTTATGGGTCCACGCCCTAGTCGTCGTCGGAGAGTTTTTCGAGGTTCTCGTTGGCGCGGCGGGTGGCGGCTTCGAAGCGGTCTTCGAAATTGGCCATGTTCCTTTTCGGCTCCTGGTAATAGGCCGTGAGCTTCAATAGGCGCACGAAACTGCTGTTGACCAGGCGGCCCCAGAACTTCATGGGCCGGTCGAAATCAAAGAGCAGGATGACCCGTTCGTCCTTGGTGTCGTTCCAGACTTCGTGCTCGTAGGTATCGTCGAACACAAAGATTTCGCCGGGGCGCCAGACATTGATGGTGTCGCCAACGCGCATGCGGCATTTTTCCGCCTCTTTCGGAATGATCAATCCGAGATGGGCGCGGAGGATTCCCTTGCTGACGCCGCGATGGGCGGGAATGTGATACCCCGGGCCCAGAATTGAGAACCAGGCGGTTTGCAGGTTCGGCACGGCCTCGAGGAGGCGGGTGGTGACCGGGGCCTGTTTGCAGTTCTTCTCCAGCTTCTCGCCGAAACCGAAGAGGATGAAGGTGCGCCAGTTGTTGCCCTTGGAAATCTTCATCTGATCAACGGAGACGTCCTGGAAAAGAGGAATCGCTTCCCGGTGTTTCAGGATTTCCGTCACCTCGGATTTAATCGTTGCCCAGTCATCGGTGAAGGTTTTCAGGAATGCAAACTGCTTTGAGTCCAGCACTGGCGCATCGCCCACCAGTGACTGGCGGCCCAGGAAATTCGCCAATCCCCGAATCAGATTCTTGCCGAATTTCTTGACACGCTTGCGCCGCGCCTTTTTGAAACGCTTTTGCCAGCTAGTGGGGGGCGTGTTGGCCGTGTCTGTCATCGGTATGCCTATATACGAAGGTCCTGCTGATCTCAACGGGGCTGGAAAAACCATGCCTGCTATGACTGGTCAAGGACGGTTTTTGCAGCTAACTCAGTCGGAAATAAGGATTTCTCCCATGTGGGTGCGGACGCAGTTGAAAATTGATTGGGGCGACCTGCTGTCTGGGCTGGCGGCGAGCTTTAAAACGGCTGAAAGGCCGCTCGAGATCGCGCAGGCAGAGGCCTATTTCTCCGATTTGGGTGATACCATTGCGGCCTATTCGGTGCGTTCGGGATTTGACCTTCTTTTGCAGGCCCTCGATGTGAAGCCGGGGGATGAAGTCGTATTCTCGGCGCTTAACGTGAAGGGCATGGTGAAGATCGTCAGGGATGCGGGACTGGTTCCGGTTCCGGTTGACCTTGACCTTGCCCACATGGGGCCGAGCGTGGAGCGGCTCAAAGCCGCCATCACAAAGCGCTCCCGGGTGTTTGTGGCGGCGCATCTTTTCGGCACGCGGCTTGATCTCGATCCGATGTTCGAATTAGCGAAGAGCCATGGGCTCGTCACCGTGGAAGACTGTGCCCAGGCATTCAATGGCCGGAACTACCCAGGCTCGGCGGCGGCGGACCTCAACATGTTTTCCTTTGGCCCGATCAAGACCGCCACGGCGCTTGGCGGCGCCCTGATCCGTGTCAACGACGCAAAGCTTCGCGACCGCATGCGGGAGATTCAGTCGCATTATCCGGTGCAGCCGGAAGCAAAACAGCGCAAACGCATCCTGCAGTTCATGGGACTCAAGCTTGTCACGGCGCGGCCAGTGCTGGCCGCCATCTACCGCTTCTACAATGCGAGAGGCGAGGACTATGAGGACAAGCTTGCGGACCGGGTGCGTGACGTGGCACCGCTCAAGACCGCCAAGAACATGCGGTTCCAACCTTCGGTGACAATGCTGCATTTGATGAACCGAAGGCTGGCACGCTTCGACATGGAAAGGGTCTCAGCGCGCCAGCGCAAGGGCGAGCGGCTGAGCGGGTTGATTGGAACCTCGGTGGTACAGCCGGCGCAGGCCAATGCGCATCATGACTATTGGGTTTTCCCGCTGCTGGTGAGCGAGCCGCGGAAATTCATTGAAGCGCTCCGACGGGAAGGATTTGACGCGGCCGATCTGCCGCGTTCGCAGCATATTGCAGCTCCCCAGGACCGGCCGGGGCTTGACCCCAAGACAGCGGCGGCGGCGATGCGCGATCTGATCGTGGTGCCGTGCTACGAGACGATGTCCGATCAGGAACTGGTGCGGCAGGCCGCCGTGATCAAGCGCATTGCGGCGGATGTTCCGGCGCGAAAGGAATAATCTTGGCAAAACGGATCATTGTTGTTGGCGCAGGCATCATCGGAGCATCAATCGCCTGGCATCTGGCCAAGGCGGGGGCCGAGGTCACGGTGATTGAGTCGGGTGAGCCCGGTGGCGTTGCCACGCGCAACTCCTGGGCTTGGATCAATGCAAGCTGGGGCAATCCGGAAAGCTATTTTCATTTGCGCATTCGCTCCATGGCGGAGTGGCGGCGCATCGACCGGGAGGTGCCGGGGCTGGACGTTAGCTGGTGCGGCGGGCTGACCTGGGATTTGCCGCCGGATCAGCTTGAAGCTTATGCGGTTGAGCATATGGCCTGGGGCTATGGCATTCGCCGAGTGGACCGGGCAGATGCCTTGCGCATTGAACCCAATATCAAGCAGCCGCCGGATTTTGCCTTGCATGTTCCCGAAGAAGGGAAGGTGGAGCCTCTCGCGGCGGCAGCGGCCTTTCTGGCCGGGGCAGAGGCCATGGGTGTTACGGTTTTGCGAAACAGCCCGGCGAAATGGCTTGAGGAAAAGAATGCCCGCATTACCGGCGTTTGCATCAATGACGGCGTGCTGCATGCGGATGAGGTGGTGATTGCCGCAGGTGCCGGGGCTGCCACGCTTCTGGGCAGCATTGGCCTGTCCTATGATATCGGCACACCGGCGGGGCTTCTGGTTCATTCGAAACCGGCAGGCGAAATCCTGCACACGCTGCTAATGACTCCGGACTTGCATGTGCGGCAAACGTTAGACGGGCGGCTGGTGGCGGGAGCTGATTTTTCCGGTGCTGACCCCGCCGATAATCCTCGCGGTGCGGCGGCAGCACTTTATCAGAAAGTGCAGGACATGGTGGTGGGCGCGGACGAGGTGGAGATGGATTTTCACACTGTGGGATTCAGGCCCACGCCCGGAGATGGCTTTCCGATGATTGGCCGCCCGCAAAGCCGCGCGGGACTTTATATTACGGTCATGCACTCAGGCATCACGCTGGCTCCCGCCGTGGGGCTATTCGCAACCGCCGAACTTTTGGACAGCGCGCGCGATCCGCTGCTTGCGCCCTATCATCCAGACCGCCTCCTGAAAGCAAAATGATTTTGCGGCTCGCTTTGAATCCGAGGTTTTTACTGGAAGTCCTTGATCTGGAATCAGAAACCAGGGCAGGCGGCATTTCATGATCAACGTGATCCGCGCCCTTGCGGTTGGCGCAATTGGCGGGGCGCTTGCATTTATGGCCGGGGTTCCCGCTCCCTGGCTGGCGGGAAGCCTGATCGCCACGATCATCGCCGTCTATTCCAGCCAGAATCTGGAACTGCCGGACTGGCTGAGGACGCTTGCCTTCATCCTGCTGGGCATCCAAACCGGAACCGCGGTCAATGCCGATACGTTGTACCGGGCGGCGCAATGGCCGCTCAGCATTGTGTGCATGAGCATCACCGTGGTGATCATCGTTTGGGCCTGCATGCTGTATTATGAACGCCTGCGAAAGTGGGACAGGGCCACGGCATTTTTTGCCAGTCTTCCTGGGGCGCTTTCCATGGTCATATTGCTGGCAAGCTCTTCGGGAGCGGACATGCGCCGGGTGACCATTTCACAAAGTGTGCGGCTGTTCTTCCTGATTGCCGCCTTGCCGGTGGTTATCCTGTTCATCTCGCCTGCCACTCATGCGGTCATGGCAACGCCTGTGGCTGCCAGTGTTTTTGAAATTATCATCCTCGTCTTGGCCTCGGCGGTTACGGGTTTGCTGTTTGAACGCCTCAGAGTGCCGGCGGGACTTATTTTAGGATCGGCACTGGCTAGTGCCGCGCTGGGGCTCGGCGGTGTCATTCATGGCGGCGCGCCAGGTTCCATCCTGATTCCGGCCAATGTCATTCTCGGCGTGATGATTGGCTTGCGCTTCAAAGGCATTTCGCTGCGGGAGCTGGCCACGGTGTTTGGCGACGGGTTTGCCGGATTTGCCGTCGCCATGGCCATTGCGGTGGCGGGCGCCCTGATTACAACATTCGTTGCCGATTTGCCCTTTGCCCTCACGCTGCTTGCCTTCGCGCCCGGCGGCCTTGAAGCCATGACCATCATGGCATTTGCGCTCAATCTCGATCCGGCTTACGTAGCGGCCCATCAGATTGCCCGCTACATTGGCCTGGTCCTGTTCATGCCGGCGGTTACCAGTTTTGTGCTGCATCGCAGTGTGGCAGCCGTTCAACCGGCGAATGTGGAAGAAGATTGATGGGAGACGTTTAATGACCGTAACGGTAAGGCCCTGGCGTGAAATGGCGGTGCAGCTCCTGGCAACCGTGATGATCCCCGTTTCGGTGGCGGGCACCGGGCTTTATTACACGCGCTGGCAGCAGAACCTGAATGATCTCAAAACCATGATCGACCTGGTCAGCGACCAGAACCCGGAACGGCGCAAATATGGCGTGGCCATGTTCGAGTATCTGCTGAAGAACGACAAGGTGCCGGTGGAATTCGTGGCGGCGCAATTGTCCTATGCAAATTCTTCGGCCGACAAAGAGCTGCTGCCGTTGATGGAGCAGGCGCTTCTCAAGGCTTCGGCTGAAAACGCTAAAGTGGCGGACACTTTCCGCCAGGCGCTGGAACGGATGCCGAGCCGCATCTTCGTCTACGCGATGAACGACAAGCAGCGGGCCTGCGTGACTGTTTTAATGGCCAAGATGAAGGACACGGACCGCACCAACATTGTTGTTCCCGGCTTCTCGCGGGCCACGTGGAATGGCGAGGGCCATGAGCTTCGGGTTTTCCGTTCCTCGGACGTCGAGCGCGCCAATAGCTTGGTAAAGATATTCAATGATGTGGGCCTGCCCGTGGTCCTGCAGGATCTTTCCGGTGTTGAGGGCAGCGCCGCCAAGGCACGGGCCAATACTTTTGAGCTGTGGTTCGGGCAAGCCAAGCTTCCGGCGTCTTGCGGCGTTTAGGTCTTCGACTGGCACCCTTTCTGCAACTCAGCTTGAAAGCGGATGGCGCCTCGCGGTACTGTCCCGTTTTGATACAGTTTGTGAGTTTGGGGAGCCAGAATAGTGGCCGAGCACGACGATCTCAGCGGGGCCTTGCGCAAAGCCCGCCTGGCGGAAGCGGCCCATTTTGAGGCGGTTCTCGGAATCAAGGATTCCAAGTCGCTCCGGCTCCAGGTGTTAAAGGACGAACTGATCCCCGTCATCGCGGCAACCCCGGAAGCGGCCCAGGTCTTTGATCTCGCCCTTGTGCCCGGCGAGCCGCCGCGGCTGTGGATTGACCTCATATCCTTTGTCGAGATGGAGCCGGATTACCGGACCTACCGCCTGCAGCAGGATAACCAGGGGGGCCGCGAGGCATTGTTTGAAACCGCCGACCGGGCGGAGATGAAAACCTATCTCAAATCCTACCTGGCCCACCGGATGATCGCCCGGGAGCGGCAAATTGTGCGGGCCGCACCGGTTTCCCAGCCCACCGCACGGTATACCACCGGGGCTGTGGTTTACGCCTGGTTCAATGGACTTATCCTCGGCATCCTGGCCCTTATAGTTGCGGCTATCTCATTGGGAAAGCTCAAGTTTTAGGCTTTCATCCAACCGTTACATTCTGAAACACCATTTGATTTCACCAAGCTGCCCGGCCTTGTTACTCAAAGGCAGGGGCTAAAGCGGATTCGGTTAGATTCGCCGGGACGATTAGATGCAACAAAGACTTCCAGAGGTGCGCGTATAATGACTGCGAAGGCAGCGAAACAGGACGTTGAATCGGCTGTGGCCGCGTTGGTGAGAACCCCGCGTTCAAACCGTGATCTGGAGCAGAAGCTCGCTGGATTCAAAACAATTGCCGAAGGCCTGGACTATGCGGCGCTGGGGCTCACCGGATTCAATTTCTATTCGGCCAAGGGCATATTGAGCCACGTTCTGGCCTTCTCAGAGCTGCGCAGCCGGGCCTTGGCCACGGCGCGGAAGCTGGTGTCGGCCGGCCTGAAGCGCGGTGACCGGGTCGCGGTTATTGCCGAAACCGGACCGGAGTTCATGGCGGTGTTTTTCGGCTGCCAGTATGCAGGGCTGGTTCCCTGTCCCATGCCCTACACCATGTATATCGGGGGGCGGGATGCCTATATCGAACGGGTCACCGGCATGCTGCGCGCTGCTGCGGCCTGTGCCGTTGTCACCTCGTCTGATCTTGAAGGGCATATCCTTGCAGGTGCCGCTGGCGCCGGGGTTGAAACAGTTTTGACCCATGAGGCGCTTCAGGCGCTGCCCGAGTCACTCATCAAGCTTGAAGCCTTTGGGCCAAATGATGTGGCCTATATCCAGTATTCCTCCGGCTCCACCTCGGAGCCCAAGGGCGTTCTGATCACGCAAAAAGCCATCATGGCAAACACCCAAGGCATTCTGCGGGATGGCTTGCGCGTCACCAAGAGCGACCGGGCGTTTTCATGGCTGCCGCTTTATCACGACATGGGGCTGGTTGGATTTTGCCTGGCGCCGATGATGGGGCAGGTGTCGGTTGATTATATCTCAACGCCATCATTCGCCCGCAGGCCCGCTCTGTGGCTGCGTCTGATGTCGGAAAACCGCTCAACGGTTTCCTTTTCGCCAAGCTTTGGCTACGACCTTGCGGCGCGGCGCATCAATGGCGAAGCAGTCGCCCTTGATCTCAGCAACTGGCGGGCGGCGGGCATTGGCGGCGACATGGTGCGCGCTGATGTGCTCAAGCAGTTCAGCGACACGCTTTCGGTTTCAGGCTTTGACCAGAACGCCTTCATGCCGAGCTATGGCATGGCGGAATCAACCCTGGCGGTTTCTTTCAGCGATGTTTCACAGCCCATCCGCATCGACATGATTGACAAGCTCACCTTCAAGCTTTCGGGACGCGCGGTTCCTGCGCTGGAAAGCCAGCACGAGGATGCGGTGCGCAGTTTTGTTGTCTGCGGCAAGCCGCTGCCGGGCCATGAGATGGTGGTTCGCGACGAGATGGGTTCGGTGCTCCGGGACCGCGAGATTGGACATATCTTCGTGAAGGGGCCAAGCCTGATGTCGGGCTACTATCACAATGCGCAGGCGACTGACGCGGTGATTGCCGCCGATGGATTTTTGGCCACGGGCGACATGGGCTATCTGCTGGATGGCGAAATCGTCATCACGGGCCGGGCCAAGGACCTGATCCTGCATAATGGCCGCAATATCTGGCCGCAGGACATTGAATGGGCTGCCGAGCAGGTTGAACCCCTCAGGTCCGGCGACGTTGCGGCGTTTGCAGTTGAAGGTGACGATGGCGATGATGATGTTGTCGTGCTGGTTCAGTGCCGTGTTACGACAGGCGCAGAGATTGAAAAGCTGCGGCGTGAAGTGTCAGCGGTGGTGCATCACAGTGCGGGCGTTGAATGCGCCGTGATTCTGGTGCCGCCCAAGAGCCTTCCGTTCACCTCGTCGGGAAAGCTTTCACGCGTCGGCGCCAAGCAGAAGTATGTGTCCGGTGAATTGGTTGAGATTACCCAACGGGCATCCCAGGCGGCTGAATTTTTGGCCGCTGCCCAATAAACGTAGACGAAGCCTGTCATGCCCTTGAAAATTGCCCTCACTGGAGCCACGGGATTTGTTGGCCGCGCCGTGGTTTCCGCTGTCATGGCCAAATCTTGGCGGGTGTCGGCACTGGTGCGCGATCCGGCGCGGGCGGAGATGAATTCAAACGTGCGGCAGGTTCAGGGCGATTTGCAGAACAGCGCCGCCCTTGATGATCTCACGAAAAACGCCGATGTCGTCATTCATATCGCGGGTGTAATCGGCGCGCTCAGCCGCAGTGATTTCTTTGCGGCCAATGAACAGGGTTCGCTGGCGGTTGCGGAAGCGGCGGCGCGCAATGGCGTGAAGCGCTTCGTGCATATTTCCTCGCTTGCGGCGCGGGAGCCGGAGTTATCAATGTACGGAGCCAGCAAGCGCGGCGGTGAAGCTGCGGTGGAAAAATTCAAGACCCGGATGTCGGTAGTCTTCCTGCGGCCACCTGCCGTGTATGGCCCCGGCGACAGGGGAACCCTGCCGCTGCTGCGGTCGCTCACGCAATCATTTGCCGTCATTCCTGGCACCAGCACCTCGCGCTTTTCGCTCATCTATGTGGATGATCTGGCCCGCATCATCGTGGAGGCCGCCGAAGCCGTGAGAACCGGCGTGGTTGAACTGGATGACGGACACCGGCAGGGCTATGGCTGGAAGGATTTGGCGCAAATTGCCTCCGCCACCGAACAAAAGAACATAAAACCCATTTTTCTGCCCAAGTCTGTTGCGATAGCTGTGGGCATTGGTGCTGAAGTCTTTGCGAAACTGAGGGGCAAGCTGCCCTTTGTATCTCCCGACAAGGTCCAGCAGCTTTACTTCGGCGATTGGGTGGCGCGCGGCGAGGGCTGGCCCCTGAAAGAGCCGGTTGGTTTCGCCCAAGGCTTCAAGTCAACCGTGGACTGGTACCGCAAGGCGCAGTGGCTGCCGGAACGGTTCGGCGGCCACAAAATTGTAACGTAAGAGAGATCATGACTGCTTCACCGGAAACCATCGTCCAGATCTGCAAACTGCTGGAACCTTTCAATTCCACCGGCAAGGTGCTGACGCCGGATACGGAAATCTCGGCCGACCTCAACATCGATTCGGTTGCGGTGATGGACTTTGTCATGGAAGTTGAAGATCATTTTGACATCGAAATTCCGCTGAACGTCGTGTCGGAAACGCACAGCATCAGCGATCTCGCCGCCGTCGTTGATGCCCGTGTAAAGAAGGCCTGATGCCATGATTGATTTGCTGGACAAGCACAAGACCATTGCCGAACGCCACGCCCGGATGATGACCATGGGGGTGAATGCGGTGGGCCTCACCAACGACAAGATCCTGTCGCCGACGCGGGCCATGATCAATGGTCGGGAAACGATCCTTGCCGGCACGAACAATTACATGGGCATTACGTTTGACGCCGATTGCATCAAGGCGGGGCAGGAGGCCCTGGCGGAATTCGGCACGGGCACCACCGGCTCGCGCATTGCCAACGGCAGCTATGCTTTGCACAAGGAGCTTGAGGCGGAGCTTGCCCGGTTCCTGAAGCGCAAGCATTGCATTGTCTTCAGCACGGGCTATCAGGCGAACCTTGGCATGATGTCGGGCCTTGCGGGGCCGAAGGACACGATTTTCCTCGACGCTGACTCGCACTCCTCCATTTATGACGGCTGCACCCTGTCGGGTGCCAAGCTGGTGCGCTTCCGCCACAATGATGCAACGGATTTGGACAAGCGGCTGACGCGCTCGGAAGGCGAAGAGGGCGGGCGGCTGGTGGTTGTCGAAGGCATCTATTCGATGCTGGGCGACCGGGCGCCACTGGCGGATTTCGTTGAAGTCAAGAAGAAGCATGGTTTCCAGCTTCTTGCCGACGAGGCTCATTCCTTCGGCGTGCTCGGCCCCCATGGCCGCGGCCTTGCCGATGAGGCGGGCGTTGAGGATGACATTGATTTCGTCGTCGGCACCTTCTCCAAAAGCGTTGGCGCTATCGGCGGCTTTGGGGCGGGCAACCATCCGCTGTTTGAGACGCTGCGCTATGCCATGCGGCCCTATATGTTCACGGCCTCGTCGTCGCCGGCCTCCATTGCCACATCGCTTGCCGCCATCAAGAAGCTGGCCGCCGAGCCGGAACGCCGCGACCGCCTGCGGGCCAATTCGGCCCGGCTCTTTGCCGGTTTCAAGAGCCTGGGCCTTGATATGGGCTGTGACATGGTGAGCCCGGTGATTGCGGTGAAATGTGCCGATGAAATTTCGACAATCGGTATGTGGAATGCTTTGCTGGAAGCGGGAGTCTATGTGAACATTGCGCTGCCGCCGGGCACGCCAAACAAATTGTATCTGCTGCGCTGTTCGGTATCGGCGGCGCATAGTTTTGATGACATCGACAAGATCATCGCGCTGTTTGGAAAAGTGGTGGCGAGCCGGGCGGCGGCCTAGCGGATTGCGCCCTTGCGCAGCAATGCGGGAAGCAGCAGCAGTCCCGCTATGACGGGGTGCCTTTTCTGCCAGTCGGTGAGGATGATTTTTTCACCCGAGTGCCGTTCAATTTTCCAGGCGATGTAATCGGCTCCGCCCTGAAAGGTGAAGGCAGCTTTGATGAGGCGCAGGACGGACCAGCCTTTGCCCGTCAACTGGCGCAGGGTTTGGTCGGGGTGAATTGGTGTTTCCGAAGCCAGTAGACTTGCGGCTTCCCGGTAGTAGTCGGGCGCTGCAGAAACGATACTGGCGGCGCGATTGCTTTTTTCGGAGCGGAGTTCAGACTTGTAAGTTGCATTGAAGCCAGCGGTCCAGATCGCCAGCGCATCGGTTTCGGTTGTCAGGGCTTTGGCATTGGCGAAACCGGTTCGCAACGCCTGGGAGATGCTGGCGACCACGTCGTCCTGGGACTTGTCATCGCGCGCGTAGACGAGGGCCGAGGGTTGCGCGAAGCGGGCCCAGAAATAGGGGTTGCCGGTTTCCCGCGTCATCCATTTTGCAAAGAGCCGCAAGGGGAGAAGTGCATATTTGGCGCGCAGGCGATGACCGGCAAATTCCGTCTCGGCATAATAGACATTGGGTGGAACAAGGCAGCAGGCGACGCGGCTGATGATGTTTGGGCTGACGCCGGAAAAATTTTCCGTGAGGACGTAAAAATCCATCAGCGTGTCTGCCGCCGCAACACCCCGAAGGCATGACCCGTAGGCGAGGATGGCCATCGCTCCCGGATGCCTCAGGCGCAGGACTACTGCCATCGCGTGAATCTCCGGCGAAACGTCGCGGGCCAGCGAAGCCTTGCTGAATTCTTTCAGATTTTCTGGCGTGGTCATCAGCCGCAGAGATAGGTGAAAACCGTGCCGGTTTCCACCTTCAAGGGTTCATTTTCCGGCGCATCAAAGAATTCGCCATCAATCACGAAGCTGATGGGGCAGGTAATTTCCAAGCGGGCGCTGGAAAAACTCACCGCACCTTCCGGCATTTTCCGGTTTTCACCGGCATACATGATGGGCAGGAGCCAACGCGGAATGCTGGGCACGGGGTAGGGGAAAACCGAGGTGCGGATGGGGCCAAGTTTCGGGCCCCAGAAAGGTCGTGCCCCGAGAATGAGTTTCTCAAGGGTGGTGGAGAACATCAGGAGCTGGGTTCCGCTGCTGAACTCCCGGCCATCGCTGGTTACCTGAATGGGAAAGGGGCGGTCAAAGCGGGTCACATCATGGGGATTGGGTTTGGTGAACATGGTGCGGCCAGCGGCGCTGGCCAGGGTACCGAATGTCGCCCAGCTTCCCTTGACCCCCTTGGCGTTGAAAACGCGCTGGCAAAAGAGCGTGGCTTCCGATGCGGCCCCCGTTCCCAAAAACATGCCATGCCGGGGCTTGCCATCGCGGGGATTGACCACCCGCAGGGTGGGGCGTTCACGCACCTGCTTTGCTTCCAGCCGCGTGATGTAATCGGCCTGGGCCTGCAGCCCCCTGTGGGGAAAGCCGAGATCGGCGGCGGTCATATTGGTGGTGCCATGGGGCAAGAGGCTGAGACGGGGAATGACCTTGAAGGGCTTGCGTTCAACAAGGTCCGTTTGAACGGCGTGGATAGTGCCATCGCCGGAGCTGATGAACAGGTCGGTTACGCCGTCGCTGGCGAACTCATCGAGAAATCCCGTCAGTTGCTCAAATCTCTCAAGCACGCGGATTGTTACGCCTGCGTTGTTTTTCAGCATGTCGACCAGGCTCAGGCCCTTGCCGCTGGATTTCCCGGAGCTGGGATTGATCAACAGGCCTGCACGCTTCATGATTTGGTCATCCATGAGGTGAGGGGCCCCGCGCTGCGCTTGGCCGCAAAGGCTTGCAGCAACTGAAGCACATGAAGGCCGAGGCAAATCACGGTCCAGGCCGCCACCGCCAGCAGGCCCCAATCGGGCTTTGCGATGGCGGTGAAGAGTGTCAGCAAAATGAGGTTGGGATTTCGCCGTGCCGTGATCTGGCGGAAATAGGTATCGATGGAGCGCCAGATGTGAATCTCAAGGCCCAGCCATTTGATGGCAATGCCTTCAATCGCGCGCTGCAGAATGTAACCGCCAAGAATGGCCGCCATCACGCCCCAGAAAACTTGGTTACTCCATTGGGTTCCCGTGGCCAGCAGGCCATAGCCCCAGGCCACATACCAGAAGGGCGGGTGGATGAGATCAATGCCGTGATCGAAATAGTCGCCCCATTTGCTAGAGGTCAGCGTGGTGCGGGCAAGCTTGCCGTCCACGGTGTCAAGAAAAGTCATGGCCCAGGCGGCGATGAGTCCTGGAATGAACTGGCCTTCCAGGAAAAACCAGAATGCCAGGACTGTCATAAGAGCAGCGATTGTTGTCACCATGTTGGGGGTCACGCCACGCGGGGCCAGAAAGCGCGTGGCATAGAAGGCAGGCACGGGCCAGAGGTGTTTGGTGATGACGTCAGTGGCGCCCTTGTAGGTGCCCATGAACATGCGCCATTCAACGGCGCTCCGGTTTTCGGAAGTGACTACCATGGCATAGGGCGTTTCGCGCTTGCGCAGTGATTTCCAGAATTCCATGTCAAGCTGCGCGGGCGCGCGGGCCAGCAGCTTTGCCGTGGCATATGGCTTGGCTCCGCGGAGGACTTCGATGGCCAGGGAAACGTCGCTGCCGCGTGTGCTGGCGGCAATGGGCGTTGGGCTTTCTGCAGCATCGCTCAGCAACAGGAAATTTGGCCGCTTGAGCAGAACCGGAATGAGGGGCTGGTCAATCACCGCATCGCCGCGCACCAGGATGACCGGGCCGTTGTGCGTGACGGCTTCTGCTTCGCTCACGGTCTGGGCAAGGCCGGCGATAGCGAATTGCTTTCTCAACCGTTCGGCCAGGGACAGGGACCATAATTTCTGTTCGGGGGCATTCACGATGCACAGCACCGGACTGAAGTGAATGGGTGCCTTCGGCTCCGCCGGTTTTGGCGCAATCGCCACTTCCGGCGCAGGTTTTCCCGGCAGCTTT
Source organism: Aestuariivirga sp. (assembly GCA_965279345.1). Taxonomy (GTDB): domain Bacteria; phylum Pseudomonadota; class Alphaproteobacteria; order Rhizobiales; family Aestuariivirgaceae; genus Aestuariivirga. Next base: position 1,110,978 of record CBDIHN010000004.1, on the reverse strand, counting down.
TTGACCGGTGATTTTTTAGCGGGCTTGGCCCTTGCTTTTGTCGTCATGCTACACTCTGTCGATGCGAAGGCTAAGGGCTGTCGCCAGGGCGCCAAAGGTCAGGAGGGGCATCCATGCCGCCATCCAAGGGCTTACAAATCCCAGTTCACCCATGGTGAGCGACAGGCCATCGGCCACGAAATAGAGAAACCCAAGCCCTACGCCGGTAGCAAACAGCAGGCCAAGGCCGCCACCGCGGCGAAAGCGGGTGGCAATTGGGATGCAAATTGCGATCATCACGAGGGTTGCGAAGAACAGGGAAATGCGTTTTTGCCACCAGGTTTCATAGACCCAGACGGGGCGAATTCCGAAACCGGAGTTGGCGATGAAATAATTGAGGTCGGATATGGTCATTTCTTCCGGATCACCTGAGCGTGCGCCGGCGGCCGCAGGTTTCATGGCCCCGGAATAGACCATGCGGTCAAGCCGGCTGGCAGGAAGATTGTCGCGGTAATAGACGATTACATTCGTGAGATTCCAACGGTCGCCCTGCAACTCTGCCTCCTTGGCAATGATCTGCTCGCGCAGGATGCCGCTTGGTTCGCGGCGGAAGATGATGACGTCCTCAAGCACGGTTGACTCGGCGTTTGACGAGGCCGCCCGCAGGATGTCGTCGCCGGATCTCATCCAAATGGGATCACGCTCGCCGAGTTTCAGTTTTTTCTCGCCATAGTCGGCCACGCCCCATTCCTTCAATTGCGGTGCGACCGCCGGAATGGCCTGGTCATTGAGAAGGAAGTTGATGCCACCGGTTACAAAGGCAAGCGGCAGCAGCATGATGATCAGGCGGCGCGGCGATGCGCCTGATGCCCAAATGGCGGTAATCTCATTGCGGTAGCTGAGTTCCATGAGCGTAAGAAGGAGCGCCAGCAAAACGCTCATGGGCAGGAATGTTGCCAGGGTCGCAGGCGCCCGCATGAACATGTATTTGAACATGATGCCCGAACTTCCCCTGTCGAGGGCCAGGATTTCCTTGGCGTAGGAGATGACTTCGAGGGTCAACACAAAAATGGTGATCCCGAGCAGGATGCCGAGAAAGCGGATCACGATCATGCGGGTGAGCATCCAGCCGATGGTTGTCATGGCCGTGCTCCCAAGCCAATTCTCCGTGCCAGCGGAAGCCACAGGCGGTTGACGCCTGCGCCAAACGTGTCGATGACGCCGCCTATGCGATCAGGCTTCAAGGTAAAACACGTTGTGTAGAAACGCCAAATCGCGAAGGCGGTGATCAGCCCGAAAGCCAGCCACATGCTCAGCCAGGGGGAAAGGCCGCTTACCCGGGTGGCGACGGCTCCCTGTTCAATGATTTCGTGAAAGGCCACGACGATGACCAAGGCGATGCCGAAGCGATAGCCGCGCTGGCTGCGCTGGCGGCCAATGGCAAAGGGCACAGCGAGCAGCGGCAACATGAAGAAGGTGACCACGTTGACAATCCGCTTGTGCAGTTCAGCCACCATGGAATTGGGCGTCGAACCCTTCGGGGGCGCGTCGAGCTGTGTGTAAAGTTCAGGCAAGGTGAGTTCCCGCTCATCTTCGCCGCGCGGGCGGAAGATACTGTCGGAGACTTTGCCAAGCGGCGTATCGGTTGTTGCAAATTCGGCTATGCTGGCTTGCGGAATTTCAGCATTGCCGTCGAGGTTGGGCCAGCGGTCAAGCTTCAACCGATGGCCGTTGTCCAATCTCAGAACGGGGCGGCGCTGGCCTTCAACAGGGATGAGCACGCCGGAGGAAGCGGTAAGCGTTTCCATTCCGGCGGGTCCCCTATAGTCAAAAAGGAAGACATGATCGAAGGTGTTGGTGGAGCGGTTCAATTTGTCCAGAATGAAGGTGCGGGTGCCCGCTTGCATGAACACCCCTTCCTCAGCAAGATAGAAAACCTCCACATTCTTGACGTCAAACAGCACTGAGCGATAGGCGTAGCGGGTTTGCGGCTGCACCCAGCCAACAATGAAAAGCGAGAGGGCGCCCAGCGCCAACGACAGCATGATAACAGGCCGGGTTAGCCGGTGCAGTCCTGTTCCAGTGGCCATCATGGCGTCAATTTCGCTGTCCTTTGACAGCTTGCTGAAGCCAAAAAGCAGGCCCAGAAAAAGTGCCGCGGGAATGGCGGTCCCCAAATAATGGGGCACAAGATAGGCGAGAAGTTCAAAGACCACGCCAAAGGAATTCTTCTTGCCGAGGGTTGTATCAAGCAGGCGCACAAGCCGTTCGGCAAGCAGCATGAGCAGGCCGATTGCCATGGCTGTTGCCAACGGCTTTGCCACCTGCCTGAGAACATAGCGGTCGATAATGGTCAGCACAGGCCTATGATTCTCCAGACATCCGCAACTGCAGGGTCCATAACAGGTTTTTGCGGAGCTTGTCAGTCAGCACGGGGGCGGATTTAAGGTCGGGCGGGCCGGGCCAGCCGGCATCGGCAAATTCGGCAGCATCAAAGAACTGCGGTTTGGCGTAGCGCGGCACCACATGCATGTGGACATGCGGATCGACCATCATCAGCATGAGGTAATTGATTTTGTCATAGGGGTTAAATCTCCGCAGGCTCTGCTCGATCTCGGTGACCACGATTGCAAGTTCGGCGAAAGCGGTGGGCGGCAGGTCGGAAAAGGCGGTGGCATCGGATTTCGCGGCGAGAACCAGGCTGCCAAGCGTTACCTGCTGCGGGCGCAGCAGTACACACCAATGGTGGTGTTCTTTCACCAGGCTGCCGGGATAGCCAAATTTCTGCATGGTGGCGTTCATGGCCATCAACTTACCCCGAAGCGGGCTCAGGAAGGAAGCATGAATTGGTTTTTGGGCACCATTCGGCGGGAAATGGGATCCCATGCCCGCGTCGAAACCTGAGTTAGCCAGGAGCCCTGATTCCGGCTGATTTCATAGAGGTTCCAGGCGGCGGGCTCGGAGTGGCCTGCACCATTCGTGGACGCGGATGGCACGCCGATAACGGGGATATTGCCGTCACGCCCTGCAAGAACATTAAGCATCTGCCGGTGATTGTGCCCGTGCAGCACCAGTTCCGCTCCTTCGCTTGCCAATATGTCACGCAAGGGGGCAGCATCGCTGAGGGCCTTTCGCGGTGGCGCGAGTCCCGGCAGGGGCGGATGGTGAATCATGACAGCGCGGTAATAGCCCTTGGCCTTCAAGTCATGCAAAAGCCCGGGGAGGGCGTCAAGCTGTCTGGGGCCGAGGGAGCCCGCAGCCTTGGTCAGGGATTGGGGGACGCCTGAATTCAAGCCGATGATGGCCAGGTTCCGGCGCAGGCGCACATAGGGAAATGAGGATTGGGAACTTGCGGCGGCCATGTCTCCGGTCATGTATGGAGCGAAGTGGGCCATGCCCTGTTTCCATGGTACGGGCACGTAGGCATCGTGGTTTCCCGGCACATAGGATATCCAGTTGGGATCGCCGAAGCTTTGCAGCCAGCGCGCGGCGCGGGGGAATTCGGCATGGGCCGAGATGTTCAGCAGGTCGCCGGTGAAGGCCACGTGATCTGGGGCTGCGGCCACGATATCGGCAACAAGGGTGCTGGAAATGGCACGATCATGCAGCTTGTGCCGCTTAAAATTCCAGTTCAGCGAGCCGACGAGGCGTTTCAGGGCGAAATTCTCCCATGCCGCCCCCGGGGGCAAAGGCCCGAGATGGACATCCGAGAGATGAGCGAGCGTTAGGGCCAAATCTTAGCTTCCGTTGACTTCTGGGGAATCGGGTGCGAATGAGCAGTCCGTACTTACTCTTCTGTCAGGCGTGGATTCAAGCATTGTGCGTATAGTTATTCTTGCAGCAGGCCAGGGCAAACGGCTTTTGCCACTGACCACGGAAGTTCCCAAGGCCCTCCTTGATATCGGGGGCAAAACCCTGATTGAACGGCAGATTGAGGCCTTCGCGGCGCGGGGCCTCAAAGAGTTCACGGTTGTCACCGGTTACGGCGCAAGCCGCATGGAAGAGGCGTTGGCGAAAATCGGCCAAAACCTTGGCGTTGCGATTACCACCGTGTTCAATCCCTTCTATGCGGTTGCCGACAATCTGGCGAGCTGCTGGATGGCGCGCGCAGCGATGACCGGCGATTTCATCCAAGTGAATGGCGACAACGTATTCCGCGGCGATCTCGTCGAGAAGCTCCTGACCGCCCCGGTTATTCCGGTCGGCGTGGCCACCAATCTCAAGCAGGTCTACGACAGCGATGACATGAAGGTCATTCTTGACCGCGGCCGCCTCACTGAAATCGGCAAGACCCTGCCGGTTGATACGGTGGATGCGGAGGCCATCGGTTTTTATGTTTTCCGCGGCGCGGGCTCCCGAGCCTATGTTGAAACACTGGAACGCGCCATGCGCGATCCACAAGCCCTGAAGCAATGGTTTCCTTCGGCCATCGGCTCGCTTGCGAAAAGAATCGAAATCCGCACCATCCCGATTAACGGATTGCAGTGGTGCGAGGTGGATTTTCCAGTTGATCTGCAGCAGGCCCGGCAGTTGGTTGCCAGCTGGGTTTAATCCCGCAGTTTTAAAATTGCCTCAGCCAATTCAAGATCCGATGGCTTGTCCACATCAATGGCGGCTTCGGCGAAGGGCATGAGGATTGGCTTTGCGGTGAGCCCAAGCCTTTTTGAAACAATCCGGAAGGCGCCGTCGAGGGACAAGGCCCCCACCGCAAAACGGATAAGTGCCAAGGGGCCGAAGGCGGCAACCAGGCGCCATGGCTTTTTTCGCGCATGTTCGAGGTATTGCCATTTTTCAAGAATGCGCAGGCCATTTTCATTGCCGATGGCAAAGAGATTGCAGCCTGAAACGCGATCCGCCCCAAACCTGAAGAAGGTGCGAATGGATTGCGGATAGGCTTTCATGATCACTTCTGCAGTGGCCAACCCGGCGGAAAAATCCGCTGAATTGCACTCCGCCTGTTCGCAGAAATAATCGATCATCTCCGGCGTCAGCAAGGCATGGTCTCCCGTTGTGAGCAGCACCGGGAAAGCGGAACTTTTCCTGATGGCGACAATAGCGGAGAGGGGGGCGGAAGTTTCCGAAGCTATAACGGTAATGCCATACTCTTTTTCCGCCAAGGCCTCGCCCACAATGGCCGGGCTTTCGATGGAGATGGCGATGGCGGCAATTGATTGTGACCCTTGCAGGGCGTTAACGACCCGCCGCAGCATTGGCACGCCATTCACGGGCAGGGCGCATTTGTGGCTTACGCCATAGGCTTTCGCCATGGGATCATTGGGCCCCCGTCCGGCAGCCAGGACAATCGCTGTCCAGGTTTTCGCCACTAGAGCGCCTTTTCGTAAATGCGATAGGTTTTGTACGGAGTTGCTCCCATCGCCTCAAGCATGTGGCGCATGGGCCGGTTGTCTTCCAGAATCCAGGAAAGCTCGCCGCTATTGGTGCCTCGTGAAATATGATAGCGGCGCACGGTTTCGATAACGGCAAGCGCCAGGGATGAGCCGGCCAGCGTACCGTGAAACTCTTTACGTACGCCCATGAGGGGCATGCGCACGGAATTGGGCGCGCGGCCAAAAAGATTCCATGCCAGTTTTGCCCAGCCGAACGGCAGCAGCCTGCCATTCAATCCGGAGATCCATTCATTGAGGTTCGGCAGGGTTACAGAAAAGGCCGCCGGCACGCCCTTGTAGCTGGCGATGGCGATAAACTCTTTGCTGACAAGGATTTTGAGATTGTCGCCCAGAACCTTGAGTTCTTCGGGTGTGAAGGGGATGAAGCCCCAGTTGCCGGACCAGGCATCACTGTGAATGGACAGGATTATATCCAGGTCGCGTGCCAGGTTTTTCTTGTCGAGAGGGCGAACCTCAATAAGGGGTGACTTCATGGCCCGTTCATAGGCAACGGAAAGCGACTTTGGCAGGGCATTCTTGCCATCATAATAATAGGCGATAACGTCCTTGGCCTTGGTGAAGCCTGCTTCTTCAACGCGGGCCGCATAATAGGGCAAGGCATGACCCATCATCATGTTGGGCGGGCTTTCAAACCCATCGACCAGCAGGCCCATTTCATCGTTGATTGAAAAGCTGAATGGACCGCGTGCGGCTTTCATGCCGCGCGCCTTCAGCCAATCCCCGGCCGCGCCAAACAGGGCAGCAAAAACCGCCGGATCATTTGGCGCTTCGAGAAAACCAAACTGGCCCGTGGCATCATGGTAACGCTCGAGGTGCAGGCGGTCGACCTGAGCGGAAATGCGGCCGACTGGCTTGCCGTCTACTTCCGCCAGAAAGAGCTGGGTTTCGGCGTGCTGAAAATAGGGATTCTTTTTTGGATCGAGATGCTCGAAGCGTTCAAAATAGAGTGGCGCCACCCAGTTCGAGCCCTTGCCATAAAGTGCGAATGGCACGTCGAGAAACAATTTTTTATCCCGTTTTGAGAGAACAGGCCTGACGCTGACATTCATCGTTTTGCGCCCTTGGATTTTGACGGAGTTTTCGGCGAGGAAACATGGCCCTTCGAAATGGTGTAGAGTCTGTCGGCAATTTTTGTCCAAGCCGGTCGGTGGGTAATGGCGATGATCGTATAACGCCCGCGCAGCGATGCAATGTTGCTGACGATCTCGGCTTCGGTTTCCGGATCAAGAGCGCTAGTGACTTCATCAAGGATGAGGATTTTGGGATTTGTCACAAGGGCGCGGGCAAGTGCTATGCGCTGGCGCTGGCCGCCTGAAAGCCTGCCGCCCATTTCGCCCACATCGGTTTCAATGCCTTCCGGCAGGGCATCAATGAATTCCCTGGCGCCTGCCTGATCCAGCGCGGCAAGGATGGCCTCTGCTGAAATTTCAGGATTTGACAGGCTGATATTCTCGTGGATGGTATCGTGGAACAGCATGAGCTCCTGGGGCACATAGCCAATGCTTTGACGCCAGGCCTTGATATCAACGGATTCGATGGGCTGCTTTCCAATGAGAATTTTGCCGCTTTGCACCGTGTTCAAACCGATGAGCAGATCTATCAGTGTGGTTTTTCCGGAACCGGAGGGGCCCTGCAGCACGGTGATCTTGTTGGCCGGCACGTCAAAAGTTGCATTTAGAATGACGGGGGTTGGGCCGTGGGCAAATGTCACGTTTTCAAACTTGCAACCCGCGCCAAGCCGGGGCGCTGCGGTTCCAGTATGATTTTCCTTGTGCTCTTCAGCCCGCGCGATGAGTTCTGCCGTGCGCACATAGGAGCTTTCGATAACGACGGCGACTTGCATCTGTTTTTGAAGCTTTGAGAGGTTCGCCACAATCTGGAAAAAAAACGATGCCGGTTACGATCATTTCGGGCAGGGTGGCGTGAAGATAGGTATAGGCAGCATAAGCACCGACACCTGTCATGAGGGCAACGAGCGCGTCACTCCCCTGGGTGATACCTTGCTTGGCAAGCTGGATAGTAACCAAACTGCGCCTGATGCGCTTAAGCAGCCCGGACAGGCCTTGGACCATCAACCCATAGCGGTCCATGGATTTGAGGGCCTTGATGTTGTTGAGCATGTCGATCATGTCAACGGTAAGGTTTGATACGCGGTCCGTTTGCTTGTAGCCGGTGCGTTTTGAAAGCCGGAGGAGGGAGTTCATCGCAAAATACAGTATGGCGCCTGCCACACCACCCAAAAGTGCTATGCGCCAGTCAATGAAAACTGCCACGGAGGCATAGGCCAGGAGCTGTACAATGCCCGCTACCACAATTGCGGCATACTGATAGGCCTCGCTGGCGCGCGTGGCATCGTTGCTGATGGCATTGGCGAAACGCCCGCCGCTTTGCCCTGCATAAAAAACTCCAGCGGGCGTCAAAAATCGCCTTGATAAGCTTGCGCCGCAAGTTGATTGCAACCCGGGCGCTGGTAATTCCGGAGTAGGACAGGGCAGCAAAGGCAAGCGCGGATTTAAGAACCATCAGGAAAACAACGATGATAAGCAGGTTTCCGAGGCTTGCCGAAATTCCAAACGATTCAATAAACGATTTTATTGCAAGGCCGGCACCGGCTTTTCCGTTTGTGCCGCTTTCCAGAACCGAACTGGCGGCCGGCAACAGGGTGCCAACGCTGCCAGCTTCGGCAAGTCCTGCCAGAAGCAGGCAGGCCAGAACAAGCCATGGCCTGGTGCCTTCGGTTCTGAAAAATATACGGAGAAGTTGTTTCATGAATGGGTTTGGGTCACGCAGTCAGGTTTGTGGGCGGAGCAATAGAGCCTAAGCCTTGCGAACTCAAGCTTGGCGCGTTTAACTGCTGCCGATGATCAAACAAGCCCTCCTTAGAATAGCCTCAAAGACTGTCTTGCAGCCCCTCTACCGGCAAACCCGGGGCCTTACGCTGGGCACGCGAACGGCAATCTTTGATGGGGAAAACCGGGTTCTACTGATCAGGCACTCCTATGGGCCGGGGTGGCTTTTGCCCGGCGGCGGGGTGGAGCGGGGCGAGACGATTTTTGATTCGGCCAAACGTGAAATCCGCGAGGAAGCCGGGATCATCGCGGAAGAGGAGCCGGTCCTGCAGGGGATTTGCCTGAATGACGGCCAGTTTCCCGGTGACCATGTGGCGGTGCTGACCTTGCGCAAATTTACCCAAGCGCCTTGGAAACCTTCGCTTGAAATATCCTACATGCAGTTCTTTGCAATTAACCAACTTCCGGAAGGCACAACGGGCGGAACCCGGCGGAGGCTTGATGAAATTATCTCAAATCGCGGCATCGCCCGCACCTGGTAGGCCCTTGACCTTAACGCCTTCGCCCTGTATGCGGCGCCCCATGATCCTGCCGGTACCCCATTGTTTGCGACGACGAGCCAGCGCTGCTGCTGCCCTTTCGCTTGCCTGGACCGCATAGGATTCCTTCACCTTTATTCGTGATCCTGTGAATTGGGGCCAGGCTCCCCAAACGATTGACATGGAACTGATCACGATGGCCGCCCTTTTTCCCATTGAAAACACCAAAGCAACCGACCAGCCCCTCATTGAGCAATTGCTCGACATTGCCTTTGGCATCGACCGCCGGACTAAAACCTCCTACCGCCTGCGGGAAGGCAGCGCGCCTGCCGAAGGCCTGTCATTGGTTGTCCGCGATGCGGAGGTTGGCGTGGCGGGGTCCATAAGTTTCTGGCCGCTTGCCATTGGCAATGCTGGAACGCCGGCGCTGTTGCTTGGCCCGCTCGTGGTGCATCCCAAGCGGCAGAATCTCGGGGTTGGGTTGACCCTCATGCGGGAAGGCCTGGCCCGTGCCAAGGCACGGGGCCACAGGCTTGTCATTCTTGTGGGTGATGCGCCTTATTATGCGCGCGTTGGTTTCCAGAAATTGCCGGAGGGCCAGTTGCTCATGCCGGGTCCCGTCGATCCCGCGCGTTTTCTTTATGTTGAACTTGTCCCGGGCGCTTTGGCCGTGACGCGCGGACTGGTTCTGCCGCCGCATCGCTTTGCGGAAATATCAGTGCCCTTCGCGGTACCACATCAGACAGAACGCCAGAAGCAAAGCGCCGAGTGCCAGTAGCGAGGCAAACAAAGGAGCCTCGCTCACGGCGGTGACGCGGTAAGCGCCATTGGCTTTCAGGCCTAGCCACCCCGAGCCCGCCATCTGCCTGTCGCCAGAAATTTTGATGAGGCGCGGCAAGCCATCTTCAAGCCAGGCCAAGCCGCCGCCGGTTGCTTTCGCAATCGGCGCAAGCTTGGCAGGGGTTGCAAGAATGTCCTGTGCTTCACGCGCATCACCTGCGGCGGCGGCGGCCACGGCCTGCAACTTGCCGTCATTCAAGGCGTACATGCCGGCTTCATCAACCTTCAGGCTGCCCTGCCACAGGCCCGGGGTTTTTTCCGTGAGGGTTACGGTCGAGGCAGCGCCTGATGGCGCGGTGACCGTTACCGGTTCCGCCTTGTCCGCCATGGTGCGGCGGGTGATGGTGAGTTCACGGCCTAGTTGCCTGCCGGTCAGGGCCTCTTCTTCCAGATCGGGTTCCTTCATCAGCCAGTGGGCGAGGCGGCGCAGCAATTCAGTTTGCGGGCCGCCGCCATCATAGCCCCTGGCCCAGAGCCAGCTTTGATCGGAGAGAAGTTGGGCGGCGCGGCCTTCACCCCGGCGCGAGAGCACCAACAGCGGTGAGTCGGCCAAGCCGGACATGAGCGTTTCGGATTCCGGTGCGGTGGTTTCAACGACGCGAAACCATTTGCCCCAGGCAGGTGTTGTCGCTTCACCGCCGGGCAGGCCGCCGGTTACCGGGTGGCGCGTGCCGGGCGTGGTCACCTTGGGCCGAAACGCGCCATCGAGCACTTCGCCAGTTGGCGAGGCGGCCAAAACATCAGACATCGGCGTGCTGTAGAGGCCATCGTTCATGGCGAACTCGGGACCTGCCGCCACGAGCAGGGCGCCGCCCTCATTCACATAGCGGGCGATCTGCATGATGTAGGCTTCGGGCAGTACCGCTTCGCGGTGATAGCGGTCAAAGATCACCAGATCGAATTGATCGAGCTTCTCGACAAAAAGTTCGCGAGTCGGGAAGGCAATGAGGGCAAGTTCATTGATGGGGGTGCCATCCTGTTTCTCAGGCGGGCGCAGAATGGTGAAATGCACGAGGTCAACCGAGGCGTCGGCTTTCAACAGGTTGCGCCAGGTGCGCTCGCCGGGATGGGGCTCGCCGGATACCAGCAGCACGCGCAGGCGGTCGCGGATGCCTTCAACCACGGCAATGGCGCGATTGTTTTCCAGCGATATTTCATCGGGCATGGGAGGGGCGACGATCTCCGCGATATTCTGCCCGCCATGATCAAGGGTAATCGGAACCTCGGCACTCACGCCCGGCGTCACCGTCAGGCTTTGCGGCGCGCCGGTGCCGAGCTTGACCGTGACATCAATGGGCTGGCCTTCACCACCCACATCGTCGACGCGAAAGCGCAGGATTTGCGCGTTGCCGACAATGCCGAAGCGCGGCGCCTGTTCAATCACCACGCGGCGGTCACGCTCGTTCTGGCTGCCGGTGAGCAGGCCGTGCACCGGGCCGTTGATGCCGCTCTTGGCCGCATCGGGGGGAACGTCATGCACCTGGCCGTCAGTCACCATCAGGGCACCGGCAAAACGTTCGGGGGGAATATCGCTCAGCGCCCGATTGAGAGCGGTGAACAGCCGGGTGCCGTCCTCCTGCGGGTTCAAGCCGGATTGCACCGTCACCACACGCAATTCCGTATTGCCCAATGTTGCTGCGGCAGACTTAAGCGCTGCTTCCGCTTCGTCGGCCTGCTTCATGCGGCTGCCGGCCAATTGACTCTGGCTGCGGTCAATCACGGCAACGGCGATGTCATTCAAGACTTCGCGGTCTTCATGGCGCAGGGTGGGGTTCGACAGGCTTGCAAGCAGGAGAGCCAGCGCCAATCCCCGCAACCACCAACCACGGGTTCGCGCGAAGGCTGAAACGGCGATCAGCACAAGGCCCGCCAAACCCAAAATGGAAAGCCAGAGCAAGGGCAGAAGAGGGGCGAATGTTAGGGTGAAATTCATGCTACTGCCCCAGCCGTTCCAGCAGGGCCGGAATATGAACCTGGTCTGCCTTGTAGTTTCCGGTGAGCGCATACATCACGATGTTGATGCCGGTGCGGAAGGCCATTTCGCGCTGGCGGTCATTGCCGGGGATCACGGCATAAAGCGGATTGCTGTTGTCATCGAGAGCCCAGGCGGCGGCATAGTCATTGCTGCCGATGATGATGGAACTCACGCCATCGACATTGTTGGTTGTCGAGGCATCGCTGCGTTCCACCCACAACTGCCCGCGGGCATAGCGGCCAGGAAAATCGCGCATGAGATAGAAAGCCTTGGTGAGCACGTGGTTCTCAGGCACGGGTTCAAGCGGCGGAATATCCAGCTTCGCCAGAATACGGCGGAGTGCTTCGGTTGGGCCCGCGGCGCCTCCGAGGCTTTCAAGCCCCGAGGCATCATCGCGGAGATCGAAGAAAATGGTGCCGCCGTTTTTCATGTAGGCATCCATCTTGGCAAGTGTTGCCGGGGTTGGCACGGGAGCCGTGTCCAGCACGGGCCAATAGACCAGTGGGAAGAAGACGATTTCATCGCTCTCGATATTTATGCCGATGGGACTGCCCGGGTTGACCGATGTGCGATCGCTCAAGATGAGGCCGAGGCCCTTCAGCCCTTCTTCGCTGATGGTGTCCACCGTGTCATCGCCGGTGCGGACGAAGGCCAAGCGGGTTTCCTGCGTAGCCTTCTGGGCATAGTCATCAGCCGCCTGGGCTATGGCTTGATCGTTGGGCATGACGAGCAAAATCAGAAGAGCCGCCGTCATGCCGCGCAGGCGGTGCCAGCCACCGCCGAGGAAAAGGGCGGCCAAGGTATCGCCGAGGAACAGCAGGAAGGCGAGGGTGAAGAGCAGCGGCGCCAAGGGCTGGCGCGGAGCCGTGGCAAAGGAGCGAAGCGTTACGCCGTTGGAGAGCGTTGTGATCGCCATCATGGCTTGCGTATCAGGCAGGAGATTGATGGCGCGTTCGGCGCTGGCGCGATTGTAGAGGCCGGCGGGCGTTTCGGGCGTAGGCTTTGCCTTTTCGATGTCGGCGGGCGAAATGGGTTTGGAATCGGGCAGGGGCTCGATGAGTTCACCTTCCGCCGATAGGGCAAGGCGCGGGATAAAGGCCGTGGCGCGGTCATCACTGCTTGTGGCACCGGCGGAAGCTCCGCCGCCGGCTCCTGGAGCGAGATCATTGATCCGGCGCAGCATTTCCACAAAGAGGCCGGAGAGCGGCAGGTTCGACCAGTCGGCATTGGCGGTTACATGGAAGAGCACAATGAGGCCTTTGCCCTGACGCTTGGCGGTGACTAGCGGCGTACCATCGGCAAGACTTGCCCACACCTTGTCGGGCAGATCCATGTCCGGTTCGGCCAGCACCTGACGCGATACGGTGACATTCTGGTCAAGCGGCAATCCGGCGAAGGGCCCGTTATCGGGAAAGGCCTGCAGATTCTGCGGCTCTTCCCAGCTCAGGGCGGAGCCCAGGGCGCGGCCGCCGCTGCGCAGTGTTACGGGCACGAGTTCATCCTGAGCACCTGCCATGCGGGGACCGGCAAAACGCAGCAGCACGCCGCCGCGTTCCAGCCACGGATTGATGGCATCAGCCGTTTCGGCGGGGATCACGCCGATGTCGGCCAGCACGAGCATGGAGAGTCCTGCCTCAAGCTGCTCCTTCAATTGTGCCGCGTTTTCCGGTTCGGTGATTTGCGCATAGGGTTCAAGGGCACGCGAGACATAATAAAGTGGCGAGAGCAGGGGCTGGGCATCTTCGAGTGAACTGCCGGATTGCAACGCTATCGTTTTGCGCCGCCAGCGGTCATCGAACAGGAAAGTGGCCGCGGCATTGCGTTCGCCCAGAATTTCCAGGCGCTGCACCTCGTTGCGGAGTTCGATGGGCAGATCGAGCGTTGCTTCGGCCTGGAGGGCATTGGCCGCGAATTCCACCTTGACGTCGGCGAGGCTCCGGCCATTGGCGGCAATGGCGCGGATATTTGTTTCGCGTGACGCGGTGCTGGATGAGGGGCGGAGGAGATGGGCCTTGAACTGGCCGCCCTCAGTTGTCGGCGTTGCAAAGGCCATCGGCAGCGCCGTGGCATCGGGCATGATGGCGTCGACTTGGGCATTGCCCCCGGCGAGGTTGGTGAGGCCTTCGGCAAAGGCCGTGGCGGAGGCCTGATCCAAACCATCACTGAGCCAGACGACATGCAAGGCGGTGGCTGCATTAAAACTGGTCTTAAGGCGCGCCAGAAGTTTGGCGCGGTCCGGGCCCAAGGCCTTGGGTTCAAGCGCCGCGATCTGCTTGAGCATGGCATCGGCATCGCGCGCTACAATGTCCGCCTCGCGGGCGGCAGGTGCGGTTGTTGCCAGCGCGAGGGTCACGTTGTTTTCACGCGCTTCACCGACGATTTCATTCAGCATGGTGCGGCGCAGGGTCCAGTCCTTTGCTGCCGCCCAGGTGTCATCAACAATGATCAGGAGGGGTGCGCTGGCTCCCGCCGCCGTTTGCCCCGGCGCGTAGAAGGGATGGGACACCCCAAGAATGACAAGTGCCGCTATCGCCAGGCGCAGCAGCATCAGCCACCAGGGCGTCTTGTCGGGTTGCTCATGCTTGCTGACCAGTTCGAGAAGCAGGCGCAGCGGCGGAAATTTTACGGTCTGCGGTTTGGGCGGGGTGAAACGCAGCAGCCACCAGATGACGGGCAGCAGGAGAAGGCCCGCGAGCGCCGCGGGCGTGGTGAAGGTGAGTGCCTGGAGGAAGGCCGTCATGCGATGCCGCCCAGGTCAAAGGCCCGGCTTTTTGCACCGCCGACCAAACCGTGAAGCATCATCAGGAGTTTTGCCGGCGATTGATCGGTGTGATGCTGCGTGAAGGTCCAGCTTACGCCGTGGGCAATGCGGCGCACGGCTTCGCGCTGGGCCGCAAATTTTTCGATATAGGCCTCGCGCAGTAGTTCGGTTTTGCCTGCCAGATATTTGAGCGGGCCATCCATGTCGCGGAATTCAATGCGACCATCATAGGGCAGCGTTTCTTCCGCCGGGTCAATGATCTGCACGAGGTGACCGGAGACGCCACGCGAGGCGAGGCTCCTAACGGTCGCGGCGATGTCTTCCGGCTTCTCAAGGAAGTCACCAAGCAGAACGACGCTGGAGAATTTTTGCAAGTGTTGCGATTGGGGAAGGCTTGCCCCTTCATTGCGCAACAGCCAGGTGGCCATGGGCACCAGGGCGCCACGGGCATGGCTTGCCCGGTGCGGACTGCCGATCAATCCCACCCGCTCTTGCGCCCGAAGCGCCAGGCTCGCCATGGCAAGGGCTGTGAGATAGGCGCGGTCGCGCTTGGTTGTCTTGCTGAGGTGGGATTTGAAATCCATGGATTTGGATGGCGCTGCCCATAGCCACAGGGTGTTGGCGGCTTCCCATTCATTTTCCCGGATGAAGACATGGGACGATCTCGCCGATTTCCGCCAGTCGATGCGGCTGGTTGAATCGCCAAAGCCGTAAGCGCGGTATTGCCAGAAAGTTTCGCCCGGCCCGGCGCGCTTGCGGCCATGGATGCCTTGCATAACCGTTGCAGCAATACGTTCCGCCTCCACCAAAAGTGGCGGCAAGGTATGAGACGCCGCATTGGCGCGCTCATTCAAGACCAGTGACGGAATGGTCTTCATGGGCAGCGCTCGCTAGGCGAGAAGATTTTTTTGCCGTGCAATGATGGCCTCAATGGTTTCGCCCTCGGCGCGGGCGGTAAAGTTCAATGCCATGCGGTGCTTGAAGACGGGGCCGATGAGCTCCGCTACATCATCGATGGACGGGCTCAGGCGGCCTTGCAGCAGAGCGCGGGCGCGGATGCCCAGCATCAGGGCCTGGCTGGCGCGGGGCGATGGCCCCCAGGCAACGCCATGGTTGATTTCCTTGCTGGCCTCTTCACCAGGCCGTGCGGCGCGCACCACGCGGAGGATGGCGTCGGTCACCTGTTCGCCCACCGGGATCAGCCGGGTGAGGTGCTGGGCGCTTATCAGCTCCGTGGTCTTGAGAACCTTTGCCGCCATTTCATCATCTTCGCCGGTGGTGGCAAAGAGCATGCGGCGCTCGGCTTCAAGCGAGGGGTAGGGCACATCGATCTGGAACATGAAGCGGTCGAGTTGGGCTTCGGGCAGCGGATAGGTGCCTTCCTGCTCGATGGGGTTTTGCGTGGCGAGCACATGGAACGGCTTTGGCAGATCGTGGCGCATGCCGGCCACCGTCACGTGATGTTCCTGCATGGCCTGCAAAAGGGCTGACTGGGTGCGCGGGCTGGCGCGGTTGATTTCATCGGCCATGAGCAACTGGCAGAACACCGGGCCTGGCACGAAGCGGAATTGTCTGCGGCCTTTTTCGGTTTCGTCAAGAACTTCGGAGCCCAATATATCGGCGGGCATCAAATCGGGGGTAAACTGCACGCGCTTTTCATCAAGGCCCAGAACCCGGCCCAGGTTGGTGGCGAGCTTGGTTTTGGCCAAGCCCGGAGCGCCGACCAGTAGGGCGTGGCCGCCTGCCAGAATGGCGGTCAATGCCAGTTCGACGACTTCGTTCTGACCGAAGATCACCTTGCCAATTTCGGCGCGCACTTTTTCAAGGCGTTCACCGGTGGCTTCCAGTTCCTTAAGGATTTCCTTGTTCGCTTCTTTGAGATTTGCCATGGGCCCTACTATAGTTTGCTACACCCCTGATATGGCAGGGGAAATGAATTGTTGTTAATGACATCCTCGTGAAGGAGAATGGCTTAATAAAGACGGCATTTTGCGACTCATTTATGGTCTGGACGGTTATATGATGACGACGATTGCGAGGGATGCAAGCAATCCATTGCAGGGCCTGAAGGAGGCAACGGCCAAGGCCAAAGGCCTGCCGCCGGTTCACCTGTGGAATCCGCCGTTTTGCGGCGATCTCGACATGCGCATTGCCGCCGATGGCACATGGTTTTACATGAATTCGCCGATTGGCCGCAAACCCCTGTTCAAGCTTTTTGCCTCGGTTCTGCGCCATGATGAAGACGGCAAATTCTATCTGGTCACCCCTGTGGAAAAATGCGGCATCCGGGTGGATGATGCCCCATTTCTGGCCATTCGGATGAACACCGAGGGCGAAGGCAAAGCCCAGGTCATTTCCTTTGAAACCAATGTGGATGACGAGGTGACCGTCAACAGGGAACATCCGCTGCGTTTTGAAACCGAGGCCGGAACCTCCGGGCTGAAACCCTATGTGCTGGTACGGGCGCGGCTTGAGGCGCTGGTGTCACGCGCCCTGTTTTATGATCTGGTGGCCAAAGGCACGGTCGAAGGCGATTGGTTCGGCGTGTGGTCGTCAGGTGAGTTTTTTCCCATGCAGCGCGCCGATGAAATTTAGCGAGGCGGAAATTCGCCGGCGTGCAGTGAAGGGCCTGTTGCATGAGGTTCCGCTGAAGCATGAACGCAGCGATGATGACATGAACAAGGTGGCGCCGATCATTCCGGCTGGCGTGAAGGCAAAGCCCGCTGCTGTATTGGTGCCTATTGTGCTGCGCGAGCCGGAGGTAACGGTTCTACTTACGCAGCGCACCGACCATCTTTCGAGCCATGGCGGCCAGGTGGCCTTTCCCGGCGGCCGCATTGATGCGGAAGATGAGGATGCTGTTGCCGCGGCGCTGCGCGAGGCGGAGGAAGAAACCGGATTGGCGCGGGCCTTTGTGGAGCCCTTGGGATTTCTCGACAGCTACCTCACGGGCACTGCCTATCAGGTGGTGCCGGTGGTGGCGCTGGTGCGCCCGGGGTTTACGGTGACGCCGCAGGAAAGCGAAGTCGCTGCCGTGTTTGAAGTGCCGTTGCGCTTTTTGATGACGCCGGAAAACCATGAGACCCATTCGCGGGAATGGCAGGGCAAGCAGCGCTTCTTCTATGCCATGCCTTATGAAGAGCGCTATATCTGGGGGGCAACGGCGGGGATGATCCGCAATCTTTATGATCGGCTCTACGCATGACCAAGCTGCCCTCACTTGCCCGTGCCCACTGGCTGAAAGACCCAAGCCTGCAGCGCGTCTTTGCCCTTGTGGCCGGGGCCGGCGGTGAAGCCCGCGTGGCTGGAGGCGCGGTGCGCAATGCGCTGCTGGGCGAGCCCATTGGCGACATTGATATTGCCACGACATTGGCGCCGCAGGAGGTGATGACCGCATTCAAGGCGGCGGGGATTTCGGTTCACCCCACCGGCATCGAGCATGGCACGGTGACTGCCGTGGTTGACCACAAGCCCTATGAAATCACCACGCTCCGCCGGGATGTGGAGACCGATGGGAGGCGCGCGGTCGTGGCCTTTACCGATGACTGGAAGGGCGACGCGCTGCGTCGCGACTTCACGATCAATGCGCTGTACTGCGATGCTGTCGGGAATATCCATGATTATGTCGGGGGTTACGCTGATATCTTGCGGAAGAAGATCATCTTTGTGGGAGCTCCAACGGCGCGCATCAAGGAAGATTACCTGCGCATCCTGCGCTTTTTCCGGTTTCTTGCGGCCTATGAAAAAATGACGCCTGACAGGACCAGCCTTGCGGCTTGCGTGCGCCTGAAAAAGGGCCTGCTGGGCCTTTCCGCCGAACGCATCGCGCGGGAAATGTTCAAGCTGCTGGTGGGGCCGAAGGTGGTGCCGGTTCTCAAGCTGATGGCGAAGCATAAAGTGTTGAAGAGTATCTTGGCGCATTCCGACGATTTCCGGGTGATTTCGCGGCTGCCGCCTGACCCGCTGCTGCGGGCTTTCGCGCTTGCCAAAAAGCCGGACGGTTTGCGCGAGGCGTGGCGGCTTTCCAACACCCAAGCCAGACGCATCGAGGCGCTTTTGCAAGGCACGGTGCTGACGCCCAAGCTGCGGGAGAACGAGCAACAGAAACTGCTCTATGCCATGGGCGCCGAGGCTTGGTGCGACAGTGTATATCTGTCCTGGGCAAAATCGCGCGCTCCTCTTACGGATCGCACATGGGGGCGCATGTTGAAATTGCCGGGGCGCTGGGTGGTCCCTAGCTTCCCACTATCGGGGCGTGATCTGCTTGAGCTTGGTTTTCCGTCAGGCCCGGACCTGGGCCGTGAACTCAAGCGGTTAGAAGACTACTGGATTGCCTCGGACTTCACATCGACACGAGAAGAATTACTGGAAAGCATAAGGGGAAACTGAATGGCCGACATCATCGTCATGAAAACCAGCGGCAAGGCCGCGCCGAAACTTGATCTTGGAACGCCGGATCCGGCAAAGCTGATCAAGGGCAAATACAAGACCAAGACGTGGAATCATTTCACCGGCGAAGACGGCAGGCTTTATTGCGGCATTTGGGAATCAACGCCGGGCAAGGTTCCAGTTGATTATGTGGAGTGGGAGTTCTGCCACTTCATCGAAGGCAAGGCCATCCTGACCAATGAGAAAGGCAAGAAGTGGACCTTGAAGAAGGGCGATGGCTTCATTATTCCGGCGGGCTTCAAGGGCACTTGGGAAACCGTTGAAAAGGTGCGCAAGCACTATGTTATCATGATGCCCAAGGGGAAGTGAATGAGTGTTACGACCAAAATCAGCCATCACGTGTCCAATGCGGCGGCGGGCTTGCGCCATGTCTTTGTGCGCGATTTGGAAGTGATGGCGACGCTGGGCATCTATGAGCATGAGAAGCTCAAGCCGCAGCGGATCATCGTGAGCATCGATTTGTCGGTGCGCGAAGGCAGTGACCCGGTCCATGACGACATCAGCAATGTGGTGAGCTACGAGATCATCGTCAAAAAAGTGGAAGGGATCATTGCCCAGGGCCATGTGAACCTGGTTGAAACCCTGGCTGAGCTTTTCGCGGCGGCCTGCCTCAAGGACAAACGGGTGATGGCGGCACGGGTTCGCATCGAGAAACCGGATATTATCCCCAATGCAAAAAGCGTTGGCATTGAAATTGAGAGGATCAAGTCGTGAGCAGAGCCTTCAGCATACCCCCCATCACAAATCACACGCGCGACAAACTCGTGCCCTATACATTGGAAGGCTATACGGCGGAAAACCGCTGCTTGTGGTTGCCGGTGACTTACAATGCCGAAACCCAGTGCGGCAGCTATTATTTCCAGTTGCTTCCGGGCGCTGTGACAGTTCCACATGTCCATCCGGGTTATGAGGAGTTCTATCTGCTCGAAGGCGAGGCTGTTGAAAGCGATGGCACGGTAATCAAGGCCGGTGACTTCATCTCCTTTGCACCAGGGTCCTATCACTTCACGCGTAGTGACAAGGGCTGTCTCGCCCTTGTGTTTGAATGGCGGCCCTAATTCGTTTTTGAGGCAAGACAGCCTATATAAAGCCCATGAATGATGAGTCTGAGCAGTCTTTGGACGATCTCACGGGGCCGGAGGTTATCCGCGATTTTGTGAAGCGCCTGCCGGGGAAACCCGGGGTGTACCGCATGTTCAATGCGGAAGGCGACGCCATCTATGTGGGCAAGGCGCGGAATCTCAAGAACCGTGTGTCGAACTATGCGCGGGGGCAGGGCCACAACAACCGCATCGCGCTGATGATTTCGCTCACCACCAACATGGAATTCGTGACCACGGCGACGGAAGCGGAAGCCCTGCTGCTGGAAGCCAACCTGATCAAGAAACTGAAGCCGCGCTTCAACGTCATCCTGCGCGACGACAAGTCGTTTCCCTATATCCTGATTGCCAAGGATCACGAGGTCGCCCAACTGGTCAAACACCGCGGCGCACGGGCCCGAAAGGGCAGTTACTATGGGCCTTTTGCCTCGGCCGGGGCGGTCAACCAGTCACTTAATACCTTGCAGAAGGCGTTCCTTCTAAGGTCCTGTAATGACAGTGTTTATGCCAACCGCACACGGCCCTGCCTGCTCTATCAGATCAAGCGTTGTTCGGCGCCTTGCGTGAACTACATCGAGTTGCCTGCCTATAATGAGCTGGTTCGGGAAGCAGAGAGTTTTCTGGATGGGAAGAGCCAAACGGTGAAGGCGGAGCTTGCCACCGCCATGGAGGCGGCTTCGGAAGCCCTGGATTTTGAGCTGGCGGCGCGGCTCCGCGACCGTATTCAGGCCATGAGCTTTGTCACCCAGACCCAGGGCATAAACCCGCAAAACACGGATGAAGCTGATGTTTTCGGCCTCGCCCAAGAGGGCGGGCAGGCTTGCGTTCAGGTCTTCTTTTTCCGCTCGGGGCAGAACTGGGGGACGCGGGCCTATTTCCCGCGCGCCGACAAGTCCATGGAGGCGTCCGAAATTCTCGGCTCCTTCGTCAGCCAGTTTTATGACGACAAGCCCATTCCAAAGCTGGTGCTGCTGTCCCATGACATTGAAGACGTTGATGTTCTGGCCGAGGCGCTGTCCACCCATGCCAACCACAAGGTGGAGGTGCTGGTGCCCCAGCGGGGCGAAAAGCGCGCCCTTGTTGAGCATGCGGTAACCAACGCGCGGGAAGCCTCCGGCCGCAAGATTGCCGAATCCTCGTCTCAGGCCAAGCTGCTGGCCGGCGTGGCGGAGGCCTTTGGCCTCACGGAAGCGCCAAAACGCATCGAAATCTATGATAATTCGCACATTTCCGGCACCAATCCGGTAGGCGGAATGGTGGTGGCTGGGCCTGAGGGCCTGATGAAATCGCAATACCGCAAATTCAATATCCGTTCGGAGGACCTGAGCGGCGGAGACGATTTCGGCATGATGCGCGAAATGCTCACGCGGCGGTTTTCGCGGCTTCTGAAAGAGGAAGGCCAGCGCGTGCAGGAATCCGAGACTTCCACATGGCCCGATCTCCTGCTCATTGATGGCGGGCAGGGGCAACTTTCCGCAGTGCGCGGGGTGCTGGCTGATCTGGGCCTGGGCGACATGCCGGTTGTGGGCGTGGCCAAGGGGCCGGACAGGGATGCGGGTCGGGAACATTTCTTTGTGGCTGGCAGGCCCTCCTTCATGCTGGCGGCGCGCGATCCTGTGCTCTACTATATCCAGCGGCTCAGGGATGAGGCGCATCGTTTTGCCATTGGCAGCCACAGGGCGCGGCGCACCAAGGCCATTGGAATTAGCCCGCTGGACGAGATCGCAGGCATAGGTCCTTTGCGCAAGAAGGCCTTGCTCCAGAGCTTTGGATCGGCCAAAGCGGTTTCACGGGCCAGTGTGGGCGATCTGGCGTCGGTTGAGGGTGTGAGCAGTGCGTTGGCGCAGGCTATCTATGACCACTTTCATGAGGGTTCGGGATGAGCGAAATGATGGCAAACATAAAGTCACGCAAGACGAAATTCTCCGAGATTTGGAATCTTCCGAACCTGCTTACCTATGGCCGCATCGTGGCTGTGCCGTTGGTGGCCGGCTTTCTCATGTGGGACACTTACACCGCTCGCTGGGTAGCTCTCGCCATTTATGTGGCCGCTGCAATAACGGATTTTTTCGATGGCTATTTGGCGCGCAAGTGGCAGCAGCAATCCTCGCTCGGCCGCATGCTTGATCCTATTGCTGACAAGGTGTTGGTGTCGGTGGTGCTCCTGGTGCTGGCGGCGTCTCCCATTCTTTACGATGGGCACTTGTGGGCGGCTATCATCATTCTGTCGCGCGAGGTGCTTGTGTCGGGGCTTCGTGAATATCTAGGCGAGTTGCAAGTGTCCGTGCCGGTTACGCAGATTGCCAAGTGGAAAACCACGGTACAGTTGGTGGCGATAGGTTTCCTTATTGCAGGTCCTGCCGGCGACACTATCATCCCGTATGTTACGGAAGTCGGACTAGCACTTCTGTGGATTGCCGCGGGCCTCACGCTTTACACGGGTTATGATTATTTCCGGGCCGGCATGCGGCATGTCGTGGATGAGGAATGAAGATTTTATATTTTGCGCGGTTGCGTCAAATCATCGGGCGGGGGCAGGACGACATTAGCATTCCTGCCGAAGTGAAAACCGTCAGTGCCCTGATTGACTATCTCAAGGGCAGGGATGAGGGTATCGCCGCAGCCTTTGCCGATTTGCGCACCCTGAAAGTGGCGGTCAATCAATCGCATGCCTCGCTTGATGCATCTCTTGCTGGTGCGACCGAGGTTGCTTTTTTCCCACCTGTCACGGGCGGCTAATGCGTCTCAATGTATTTCTGCAAAAGGCTGGCGTTGGAAGCCGACGCGAGGCCGAGCGCATGGTGACCGAGGGGCGGGTGAAGATTAATGGCGCTGTGGCGTTGGCGACAACACCTGCCGAAGATGGCGATGTCATCACGCTTGACGGCAAGCCGGTAGCGCCTTCAACGAAACCGCTGCCGCGCCTGTTTGTTCTCAACAAACCTCTGGATGTTTTGGTTACGCACCGGGACCACAAGGGCCGCCGGACGATTTTTGATCTGACCGCAATGAACGCGCCGGGCCTGCCGCGCCTGATGAATGTCGGCCGCCTGGATGTGAACAGCGAAGGGCTTTTGCTGCTGTCTTCTGATGGGCCGTTGGCGCAGGCGCTGATGAGTCCGGAAACGGCGCTGTCGCGTATTTATCGTGTGCGGGTGCGCGGCCATCTTCGGCCGGAAGACATTACCGCACTTGCTGATGGCATTGTGGTGGACGGGGTGAATTACCGTGGTGCTGAATTTGTCGAAGAGTATGACGGCAGCGGGCGCAGCAACACCTGGTACCGCGTGGTGCTTACCGAGGGCAAGAACCGCGAAATCCGCAAACTGATGGAGCATTTCGGCTGTGTGGTGAACCGGCTGATCCGGGTGCAGTACGGGCCGTTTTATCTCGGCAAGCTGCAAAGCGGGGCGCTGGAGGAAATTGAGCCGGCGCGGGTTGCGGAGTTGTTGAAGTATCTCAGTGAACGCGGGGTGAGTATCTAACTGACAACTCCGTCATTCCGGCGAACGCCGGAATCCGGTTGGCGTCAATGGGACTCCGGCTTTCGCCGGAGTGACGAAAACTGAGAGGCAGGAGTGACGAAAATTAAAAGCGGGTTATCCCAACACTAAATCCGCCGCCTTCTCGGCCGCCATCATCACGGCGCAGTTGATGTTGGTGGTTATCAGGCTTGGGAAAATTGAGGCATCTCCGATAATGAGATTGTTGATGCCCTTTACCCGCAGGTCCGGCGTCACTACACGGCCGATGCTTGCGGTTCCGCAGGGGTGATAGACGGTTTCGCAGACGCTCTTGATATAGCTTTCCCATTCACCATCGCTTTGCACATCGGGGCCGGGGTGGACTTCGGCTTTGCACAGCGTTTGGAAGGACGGGGTTTCCATCAGTCTTCGCGTGAAGCGCATGGCCTTCATGAGGATGCGCATGTCGTAGGGGTGGGAAAAATAATTGAGCTCGATGCTGGGGGCCGCGCGATAATCGGGGCTGGCCAAGCGCACGCGGCCTTCGCTTCTGGCGCGGGTGACATTGGGTGAGGCTTTAACGGCTGGGCCGTTCACGGAAAGCCGGGGGTCTTCGCCATATTTTTCCCGCACACGCAGACCGAAGTGGAACAGCACGTCGGGGGCGGGAGCATCATCGTCGAGCTTCAGCATCATGGTGGCTTCGAAGGGGCAGATCTCCCAGAGTGCTATGGGGCCATGGGTTTCCCAGACGATGGGTGCTCCCACATGGTCGCGGAGGTGCTCACCTACTTCCGGCATATCGGCCACAAGAGGAATCCCCAGTCCGCGCAGATGTTGCGCCGGGCCAAGGCCGGAGAGCATCATGAGTTGCGGGGTTTGGATGGAGCCGCAGGCGAGGATCACGGCGCGGCTGGCGTGAATGGTTCCCCTCGTGGTTTCAGCACCGATGGCCTTGCCGTTCTCGACAAGAATTTTTGTGGCCTGGGTTTCAGTCCACACCTCCAGATGTTTCGGCAGTTTGGACAGGGGATGCAAATAAGTGATGGAGGACGATTGCCGCAAACGCCCCTTGGCATTCAGGGGAAAGTAACCCACGCCCTGCGCAATCTGCTTCTGGAAATCGATTTTCTTGAGGCCCAGTTCGGTGCCAGCCTTCACGAATATCTGGCTGGCGGGATGATGCGGCGCTTCCTCGACGTTGGTATTTTCCATCACGCGATTGAAGTAAGGGGCCATGTCTGCTGCGCGCCAGCCTTTCGCGCCAAGCGCTTCCCATTCCGCGAAATCCGAATCGGGCGGGCGGAGAAAGGCGCAATCATTATGATTGGCGCAGCCACCCAGAATTTTGGCGCGGGCGTAGTTTAATTCGGGCTTTGCACCGGCAAGAGTTGCGGCCTTGAAGCCCCAGTCATAGCCATCGGTCTGCTCATCAAGACGAAAGAGGTCGACCGCCGCCGCGTCGCCTTCGTCCCTCTTTCCAGCTTCCAGCAAAATAATGCGGCCCGCTGATTTTTCGGCAAGCCGTTTGGCGATGATGCATCCGGCGGAGCCGCCGCCGATCACGAGAAAGTCGCAAGCCTCGGTCACGTCCGCCAGCCCCATGTCTCGGCGAGTGCTAGGCAGTCTTTCCACGGCAGAACGGCTTCGGTGGTTGTGGGGGAGCGCAGGCTGGAAGCGGAACTGGCGTGGGCCAGCCTGAGGGATTTTTCCAGGCTCCAGCCTTCATGGTGACCGAAGAGCATTCCCGCCGCGAAACAATCACCGGCGCCATTGCTGCCGGCAATTTCGCTTTGCGGCACATTCACCGAGGGCTGTTCAACGACTGATCCATTGCGCGCCATGGCGACTCCGCCTTTGGGAAAATGGATCGCCACAAGCGAGAGTTTGGTGGTTTCCATCAGGCGCTCAGCCGCGGCGCGGCAGGCGCTTGCATCGGCCACGCCGTTTTTCACGGTTTCAATATTGACGAGAGCCCCCGCCTCAAAGTCATTGACGATCAGGGTATCGAGCCACGGCAGCATGGGCAGAGCCGCGGCGCGAATGACTTCGGGAGCGACTGAAACAAGTTCGATATTGGCTTTCAATCCGGCGGCGCGGGCCTTCTTTAAAATCGTCACCCAGCCCGACACATCGTCCTTCCAGGGCGCATCAAGTTTTTTGTGCAATCCCGGCAGGCCGAGATGGACAATTCGCGTTCGGGTTTTGCTGAAGTCAAAATCATCGGGCGTTTGCGTGGCATGGGCCCCGGCTGAGTAGAAAAAGGTGCGCTTGCCGGTAGTGATATCGGACATGGCAAGGGTACGAGCGGTTTTTACGGTGCTGCGGATTTCCATGGCCGACCGCTCAATGCCCATGTCATCGCAAATCCTTGTCAGGAAATGGCCGTCGGAATCATCGCCCAAAAGCCCCATGCCTTCAACCGGGAAGGGCACGCCCAAGCGCTTCAAGGCGCTGGACATGTTATGGCCGGGACAGCCGCCGTGGTGCTTTTCGGATGCAATTTGGGCGACAGTTTCCTCGGCGGGCCAATGATCGATGCTGAAAGTATGGTCAACGCACCACGCGCCGCCACACAGTATTCCACTTCGTTCCATGGGGCAGCAGGCTCCAGCACACTAAAAAGAGGCCCATTGTGGAATGGGCCTCTTTTATTCGCAACAGTCTTTTGTTTCAGGCGGCCTTGGCGGGCAGGCGCACGGCGTTTGAATAGGCATCCATCAGGGCACGCGAGATATTGCCCGGCTTGAACTTGTAGGGGCCGATCTCGGAAATGGGTGTCACCTCCGCCGCGGAGCCCACGATGAAGCATTCATTATAGCTCGGCAGGTCGTCCGGCATGATGCGGCTTTCAATCACTTCCATGCCCTGCTGTTTGGCAATGGTAATCACCGTCTGGCGGGTCAGGCCGTTCAGGAAACAATCGGCAATCGGCGTGTGGATGGCGCCGTCGCGGGTGAAGAAAATATTTGCGCCGGTGCATTCGGCCACGCGGCCCTGCCAGTCCAGCATCATGGCATCGGCATAGCCCTTCTTCTCAGCCTTGTGCTTGGAAATGGTGCAGATCATGTAAAGGCCTGCGGCCTTGGCATGCACGGGGGCGCATTGCGGATCGGGCCTGCGGAAATCGGCGATGTCGAGCTTGATGCCCTTCATCTTGGTTTCGGGATCGAACATGGACGGCCAGGTCCAACTGGCGATGGCCACATGAATTGTATTGTGCTGGGCGGAAACCGCCATCATCTCGGAGCCGCGCCAGGCCACGGGGCGTACATACTGGTCGCCGCCGCCATTCAGTTCCACAACCTTGGCCTTTGCCGCATCAAGCTGCTCGACCGAATAGGGGATGGTGAAATCCATGATTCCGGCGGATTTGTGCAGGCGGACTGAATGTTCGCGCGATTTGAAAATGGTTCCGGCATAGGCGCGCTCGCCCTCAAAAATGGAGGAGCCATAATGCAGGCCGTGGGTGAGGACATGCACCTTCGCCTCTTTCCAGGGCACGATTTCGCCGTCAAACCAGATGGCGCCGTCGCGTTGGTCAAAAGGCAGAATGGACATCGGAACTCTCCCAATTCGATTTTTATGGAACTTCAGCCTATATTACTGCAAACCCGCCAAATCGGCGATTTACGCAATAACATTGCGTGCTATTGGGCTGCAACGTAACAAAAATGGAATTATATGTCAATATGGCTGACATAAATTTTGATGATAAATTAGGCGAAAACGAAACGGTGGCTTTGATCGAGCTCATGTTCTTCGCCTACCGGGATTTCGTCTCGGACCCGGATGCGGTTTTGGAGCAGCTGGGCTTTGGCCGGGCGCACCACCGGGTGGTGCATTTTGTCGGGCGCGACCCCGGCATGACGGTGGCCCGGCTTCTCGATATCCTGCGCATCACCAAGCAGAGCCTGGGCCGGGTTCTGAAGGACCTGATCGACAAGGGTTATGTGTTCCAGAAAGAGGGCGAGACAGACCGGCGCCAGCGGCTGCTGCACCTCACTGCGGCGGGCGAGGAATTGCGCCAGCGCCTGATGGCGCCGCAAATGTCGCGCATTCGCCGCGCGGTTGTGGAAACTTCCGGTAACGGGCATTCGTCGATGCACGAGATTCTTTATCATCTGGTCAGCCCGGAAAACCGTGACGGCGTCAAAGAGTGGATTGATGGGGCAGGCAAGCCCGGAGAAAAATCTGTTGACTGAAGCCCAGCACATTCTGGTGGTTGATGATGACCGGCGCATTCGTGAGTTGATCAAATCCTACCTGATGGAGAATGGTTTTCTGGTTTCGGTGGCAGGAACGGCAGCCGAAGCGCGCGAGCGCATGCGCGGCCTCACCTTTGATCTCCTTGTTCTCGATATCATGATGCCCGGCGAAACCGGCCTCAGCTTCACAAAGTCCCTGCGCAGCGAAAGCCGCGACATTCCGATCCTCATGCTGTCGGCGCTCACCGACACGGACGACCGCATCGCGGGGCTTGCCACGGGCAGCGATGATTATCTGGCCAAGCCCTTTGAGCCGCGCGAGCTGCTGCTCCGCATCAAGAACCTCTTGCGTCGGGTGGGCATCGTAGCCCCTGCCAAGACCGAGGTTCGCTTCGGCGGATTTCTGTTCAATGTGCCGCGGGGCGAGCTTCGCAAGAATGGTGATCTGGTGCGTCTCACCTCTAGCGAAAAAGACCTGCTGCGCCTGTTGAGCCATAAATCCGGAACGCCGCTCAGCCGGCTGGAACTTTCGCAGCCGGGCTCCGAGGAGAGTGCCCGCAGTGTGGACGTGCAGATCAACCGCCTGCGCCAGAAGATCGAGAGCGATCCGGCCAATCCCGTGTATCTGCAGACGGTGCGCGGCGCGGGCTATGCCCTCTATGTTGATGAAGAGGTGGCACGATGAGCAGCCTTTATTTCCGCTTCAACCGGTTTCTCGAACGCCATCTGCCCACAGGGCTCTACACCCGTTCGCTGATCATTGTCATCGCGCCCATCGTGCTCCTGCAAACCATCATGGCGGGAATCATTCTCGAGCGTCACTGGGACAATGTTACCAAGGTTCTTGGCCGGTCGCTGGCCCGTGAAATTGGCCTGGTCACCGATCTCTATGACCGCTCGGATAAATCCGAAGCGGCCATCAAGGACATAGAACTTGTCGCCAACAAGCGATTGGACCTTGGGCTGGAAATCGAGCGTGGAGCTGCGTTGCCGCCACCAATCGACCGCACCCTCTATTCCCTGGTTGACGACAAGATGACGAAGTATCTTGAACGTGAAACCGGGCGGCCATTCTGGATCAACAGCACGGCGCAGGATGGCAAGGTCGAAATCCAGGTTGAGGTTGAAAAAGGCCTGATCTTCCGCATTCTCACTGACGAGGACCGGGCCTATGCGGCGAACACGGGAATGCTGCTGACGGGAATGCTGCTGTCGTCGCTCGTTCTCCTGCTTATCGCCGTTATCTTCCTGCGAAAGCAAATCACGCCCATTGTTGAACTGGCGAAAGCCGCCAAGAGTTTTGGCATGGGGCGCGAAGTTGCCGAATTCCGGCCGCGCGGCGCAAGGGAGGTTCGCCAAGCGGGCCTCGCTTTTGTTGACATGAAGAGCCGCATTGCCCGCCATGTGGAACAGCGCACCGCCATGCTGGCCGGGGTTTCCCATGACCTGCGCACCATTCTTACGCGCTTCAAGCTGGAACTGGCCTTTCTTGGCGACGGGCCCAAGATAAAGCCGCTCAAGGAAGACGTGGAGGAAATGCAGCGCATGCTGGAGGCCTACATGGCCTTTGTCCGTGGGGATGGCGGCGAAAAGACCGAAGCCGTCAACTTGGCGCAAATGTTCAGCTCGGTTGCCTCTGCCGTGGCGCGGGGAAAATCCCATGTCGACCTTGATGTGCAGGACGTGGATGTCAGCATCAAGCCCAATGCCTTCCGGCGCCTGATCTCAAATCTTCTGGGCAATGCGGTGCGCTATGCCGACAATGTGAAGGTGAAGGGTGGCGTTGAAAACCGCGTACTGACCATCCTTGTCGATGATGATGGACCCGGCATTCCGGCTGAAAACCGCGAGGACGCGTTCCGGCCCTTTGTGCGGCTCGACAATGCCCGCAACCTCGATGAAACGGGAACCGGGCTGGGCCTTGCCATCGCGCTGGATATAGCGCACGCCCATGGCGGCGAAATCAAGCTGGATGAAAGCCCGGCCGGCGGCCTTCGCGCCGTGGTGCAGATCCCGGTTTAGTACATCCGTCCGCCGTTTGGCACGGGGCGCTCCACCGCCACCAGAACCACATCGCCTTCATGGTCGGGAAACCCAAGGGTCAGGACTTCCGACATGAAGGGGCCGATCTGGCGCGGCGGGAAATTGACCACGGCAGCCACCTGGCGGCCCAGCAGGGTTTCCGGCGTGTAATACTTCGTCACTTGCGCGGAAGATTTTTTCATGCCGATCTTCTCCCCGAAATCAATGCGCAGCTTGAAGGCCGGCTTGCGGGCCTCGGGGAAAGGGTCAACCGCAATGATAGTGCCGATGCGGATATCGACATTCAGGAAGTCGGCGAAGGTTATTTCGGGCATTTTTGTCCTTTTCAAATCTGTTTGCTCTGTTCTGGCGTGCAGAGTGACCAGCTAAGCCGGATCATCCTGGGTTTGAAGCAATTTTTTCCCGCACCGGGAGAGACAGGCGACAAAGGCAGTTCACAAGAGGTTATTGAATTGGCCGTCTGACGGGCACCTTGTAGCTAAGCGTTCGATGGGCTCTTGAAAACTGGTTATATTTTGAATCTATCGGAATGTTGATCGATATTTCAAAAGTGTTCTCGCCCTTCAAGCGGGCTTCATTGTTCAACGTTCTTACAAACTGAAATAGCTCCTTGCGGTTTTCAAGCTCGATTTCTGTTTTTGTGAGGGTCCAAAAATCCCTTTTGATCGTTCGGTAAAGGTGATTCATCGCCAAGGCTTCCCGTTTGCTGCCATAACCGCCTGAACCCTTGTCCAGCTGGCGCGATTCGTCACCATGCGGAATTGACGATAGTGAGCCCCGGGGAACCTGAAGCGGGGACAGCCCAATCCTCACGAGGCGCTCACGGAGGTCCTTGCATTCTCCTCCCCAGCCTTGGAATGCTTCATCAAATCCGTCAATTCCAAAAAAATTCTTGC
This sequence comes from Aestuariivirga sp., assembly GCA_965279345.1. Classification (GTDB taxonomy): domain Bacteria; phylum Pseudomonadota; class Alphaproteobacteria; order Rhizobiales; family Aestuariivirgaceae; genus Aestuariivirga. Next base: position 1,080,527 of record CBDIHN010000004.1, on the reverse strand, counting down.
GTGCAACGACCAAGAAACCATCCAATTCAGGCTCTTTTTCCGCTGGATAATCATAAAACCTGTCGGGTTTCCGGTTGCTATCAAGCCATTTTCTTAGCTCCAGATGCATAATTACATCGGCGTCAACAAAGCAAAACAGCTCATGCAAGGCATTCTTTGCACCTATGTTTCGCGCCCGGGCAAGGCAAAAGACCGGATCGTCGTGGACCTCCACAACCTTTGCTGCGGGGTGATGTTCCTTCACCCAGGCGGACGTTCCCTGTTCACATCCATAATCAACCACGATGACTTCGGCGCAGGGTTGCTGGAGCATCACAGGCAGCGTCTGCTTGAGATGAGGCAATCGGTTCTTGCAGGTGGTAATCAATGACAGCATGGGCTGAATATCAGGTTCTTATTGTCCAGCCCGATGTTTAGCCCAGGAGCGGCTGCGAACTCAACCTAGCTTGCCAGTTCCCGCGAACGGTCCGCTGCCGCCTTCACGGCCTTTTCAAGCAGCGGCTGCAGGCCATCATCCGCCATGAGAATCTGCAGGGCCGCATGGGTTGTGCCTTTGGGGGAGGTAACATTCTGCCTGAGGGTTGCGGCATCGGTGCCCGTCACCCGCATCAATTCGCCGGAACCTGCCACAGTGGCGCGGGCCAGTTGCATGGCAAGCGCCGGGGGGAGGCCTGCTTTTTCCGCCGCCGCCGCAAGGCATTCGGTCATGTAGAAAACATAAGCCGGGCCGGAGCCGGAAACCGCCGTCACGCTGTCAATCAGCTCTTCGCGGTCAACGGTCACCACCTCGCCAATTGCCGAGAGAAGATCCCTTGCCAGTTTCATTTGTGCTGCCGAGACATTGGCATTGGCTGACATCGCCGTAATGCCGCGGCCAATGCTGGCGGGGGTGTTGGGAATGGTGCGGATAATGGCGGCGGATTTTCCAAAGTGGCGTTCGAAAGAGGCAATGGTTTTTCCGGCGGCCACGGAAAGGATCAGCGGCTTTGAGGCGCCCAAGCCCACAACGGTGGGAAGAACCTCTTCCATCAATTGCGGCTTTACGGCGATCAGGACAACTTCGGCATTCTTGATGCTGGCAATGGCCGGGTTGAGAGACACCTTGTGCTTGGACAGCAGGGCCTTCATGTCATCGGAAACAAAGGGATCAAGGACCGTAATTTTTCTGGGATCGGCGCCGGATTTGAGCCAGCCCTCGAGCATGGCGCCGCCCATCTTGCCGGCACCCACGAGAACCAGGGTTCCCTTGAGCGCAAGGCTCATGCCTCACCCATGGTTTCGAGCAGGCTGCTTTCGAGGGCGGCCTCTGCTGTCTGGCCTGCCCAGCAGACATATTGAACAGCGGGGTAATAGCGTTCGCAGGATTCAATCCCGAGGCGGATGAGGGTTTCGCACTGGGCATCATTGGCCACGGCACCGCCCGAAAGAACCAGATTGTTGCGGAACACGATGCTGCCGTCGCCGTGCCACATGTCGAAATGGCCATGGAACAATTGCCCGTTGATGAGCGCCAGAAGGCGGCCCACCTCTTCTTTGCGGGCTGGAGGCACTTTCATGTCATAGGTGCAGGCCACCAGCAGCGATTCGAGGTCGTCACGCCAGTTGAGGGAAACATAGAGGTCGCTCCAGCCGCCGCCCATCACCATGGTCACTTCGCAATCATTGGTCCGGTCAACGGACCAATCGCGGCGTTCTGCCAGGCGCTCGATCAGATCAAGCGGATTGGTGGTGTCGTTTTCGTATGCCTGCAGTGAACCCATACCCCAAACCCTCACATGCCCGGCGAATCATTGCCAAAGCGATGAGGAGAAAATGCCCGTGTGATTGAGTCGCCACAAGAGTCAACGGGCAATTGCCGCTGATTCCTCCACATGAAATTAGGGGGTGGAGGAGGGGCCAATCCGGGCTTCAAGCTCGGCAAGCCGCTTGGCCAGCGCCTCATTCTCTTCGCGGGCCTTTTGCGCCATGTCGCGGATAACGTCCAGTTCCTCGCGTTTGACCAGTTCCAGGTTGTTCAAAACCCGCTCAACCTGGGACTGAACCATGGTATCCACTTCCTTGCGCAGACCCTGGGCCGCACCGGTGGCATTGGTCATCAGCTTGGCAAGTTCGTCAAAAAAGCGGGACGATGTGGTGGTCATGGCAGCAATCCTCTTCGTCACCTGTAACTATGGATTCAGGAAGGGTTTTTCAAGGGCCGTAGTGCCACGGTGCCGGTGCCAGCCGTTAGCCCCGGGTGGGGATTCGCGGATTTGATCACCGATAGACAGCCGCGCTCCGGCGGGGCCGGCATTCAAGGTTAACTGGCATAGGGCTTGCCTTGTTAAAGCCAAGCGGCCGCCTTCGGGGGGCCGCGCCGTTTCATTTGTTCGAGGCCCTGAACTTTGCAAAATCCGTCTTACTCCCATACGCTGCGGCAACCTGTTGGCCTTCAGACGCTCAAATCCACTGTTAACCCTGCGGTGCGGGCCCCGGTAGAGGTCCTGACCCAATTCGGGAAGGTTGAGCTCCTGTGGCGCGAAATGGTACAGCAAGGAGCCATCTGCAGCCGCTACCAGCATCATTCCTGGATGTCGGGCTGGTGGGATCATATCGGCAGCCTTGCCAAGGCTTCGCCTCATGTCACGGTGCTGCGCGATGACGCGGGAAAGCCCGTCCTTCTGCTGCCGCTGGTCCGCAAACAGGTGGGGCCGCTTCACGTCGGATTTTTCATGGGCGGCAAGCACACGAATTTCAACCTGCCGGTCTGGCGTCCGGAATACTTGAAACAGCCCGCCGCCGCACTGGATGGGCTGCTTGAAGGCCTGCGCCACAACGGGCCGCGCCTCGATCTTCTTGTTCTGTTGAACCAGCCCTCGATCTGGCAGGGCGTGGCCAACCCCATGCTCCAGGCGCCCCACAGGGAAGCTGCCAGCCGGGCCTATGCGGGTGAGCTGCAAAGTGATTTCGACGCCTTGCTCAAGGAGCGGATGGGCGGCAACTCGCGCAAGAAACTTCGGCAAAAGGAGCGCCACCTTGCGGCGCTAGGGCCCATCGCATTTCAGCGCGCCCGGACTCCCGCGGAGATTGATCTCGTGCTTGCCGCCTTCTTCCTGCAGAAGGCGGCGCGCATGCGCGAACAGGGATTGGGCAATGCCTTTGATGCGGCGGGCGTGAAGGAATTTACCAGGGCCGCAGCCCACAAGATTGACCCCGATACGGGCGAGCCGGTGATTGAGCTCTACGCCGCTTCGGTTGGTGACACGATCATCGCCACATTTGGCGGCATCGTGGCCGATGGGCGTTTCAGCGGCATGTTCAATTCCATCGCCGGAGCGGAATTCAGAAACTACAGCCCGGGCGAATTGCTGCTCGCGAATGTCATCCGCATGTGCTGCGAGCGCGGCCTCGACAGGTTTGATCTCGGCATCGGCGATGCGGCGTACAAGCAGGTGTATTGCGGGGATGCCGAGGCGCTTTACGACTCGGTCATTCCGATCACCGCCGCGGGGCAGGTGGCAGCACCACTCTGGCGCGCGGGCCTTGCCCTGAAAGGCAAAGTCAAAAAGTCAGGCATGCTGCTGCGGGCCGTTCGGTCCATCACACAGGTGATGTCACGGAAATGATGAGCCTGACAACAGATGTGGCCATTATCGGCGGCGGGCTTGCCGGCGCCACTGCCGCGGCCATGCTTGGCCGGGCCGGGCATGACGCGATGCTCATTGACCCGCACATGGCACAGCGCCCGGAATTCCGCTGCGAGAAGCTTGATGAGTCCCAACTGGCGCTGCTGCGGCTCACGGGGCTTGCTGATGAAGTATTGCCGCACGCCTGTACCGATGGCCATGTCTGGGTGGTGCGCTATGGCCGGCTGGTGGACCGCAAGCCAAGCGTCCGGGCGGGCATCATGTATCATGACCTGGTGAATGCGGTGCGGCAGCAGATCCCTGCAAATGTCCGCCACGTTGCAACGAAGGTCACGGCGATTGCCAGGGATGCCCGGCCGCGCATCACGCTTGCTACGGGAGAAGAGGTTGAGGCCAAGCTGGTGATCATGGCCACGGGTTTGAATCCGGGCCTGCGCGATATTCTTGAGATCAAGCGCGAGGTGCTTAGTCCCTGCCACTCGATCAGTATTGGTTTCGACATGAAGCCAGACGGTGATCAGCCATTCGCGTTTCCGGCACTGACGGTTTTTCCGGAGCGGCCCGGCCAGTCCATGGCCTATCTTACGGTGTTCCCGGTGCAGGGCGGCATGCGCGCAAACCTCTTCGTCTATTGGGGCATGGAGGACACGCGCCTGCGGAAATTCCGCCATCAGCCCAAGGAGGCGTTGCTCGACCTTATCCCGACGCTTGCGCAGTTCACCGGACCCTTCACCATCGACGGCCAAGTCAGCATCAGGCCGATTGATCTCGTCCGGGTCAATGAGCCGCAAAGGCCGGGCATTGCGCTGGTAGGTGACGCCTATTCAACTTCATGCCCGGCTGCGGGAACGGGCGCCAACAAGGTTCTGACCGATGTTCAGCGCCTGTGCTCTACTTACGTGCCGGCATGGCTCGGCAAAGAGACGATTGAAGCCGCCGATGTGGCGGATTTCTATGCCGATCCGGTAAAGGCTCAGTGCGAGTCGGATTCCCTGCAAAAGGCCCTGTGGCTGCACCGGGTTTCAACCGGCACATCCATGAGCCTGCGCTCCTGGCGCGGGGCGCGTTTCGTGGCGCAATCGGCACTCGGGCGCTGGCGCGGCTTCAAGCATCAAGATGCCATTGGCAAGACTGCGGCAGACCTTCTGCGGACTTGACGGCAAGCCGCGACGCAGACACTGTCCGCCGCCATGGTCACATTTGCGGTGCTGACATTCCCGAATATCGATCCGGTACTCTTTTCCATCGGGCCATTTGCCGTGCGCTGGTATGCGCTGGCCTATATTGTCGGGCTCATCTTCGGCATCTGGTACATGAAGCGGCTGGTTTCCAATCCGCAACTCTGGGCCGGGGCCAAGCCATCGGCCACGCCGCAGCAGATCGATGATTTCTTTCTCCTGGCCATGCTCGGCGTGGTGCTGGGCGGGCGGATTGGCTACCTGCTGTTTTATGGCTGGACGCAGGTGCTGTCTGATCCGCTTTATATCTTTCGCGTGTGGGAAGGCGGCATGTCGTTCCATGGCGGATTTTTCGGCGTGATCCTTGCGACTTATATTTATGCCCGGCGTCACGGTCTTGGACTTGACCGGCTGCTGGATTTGGGTGCTGCGGCAACACCGGTTGGTCTTGGCCTTGGGCGGCTGGCCAATTTTATCAATGGTGAACTCTATGGCCGGGAAACCTATCTGCCTTGGGCCTTTGTGTTCCCCAACGACTTGACGGGACTGCCGCGCCATCCCAGCCAGCTCTATGAATTCTTGCTTGAAGGGGTGCTGCTGTTCGCGGTCATCAACTACGCGGTTTACCGCTACAAGATTTTGACCAAGCCCGGCCGCGCAGCGGGCCTGTATGCGCTGATCTACGGGTTGTCGCGGATCGTGGTTGAATTCGTGCGCGAGCCCGATGCGCAGCTGGGTTATTTCGGCGGCTTTGTGACCATGGGCATGATCCTCTCCGTGCCATTACTTGCCATCGGCGTTTGGCTATTGCTGCGTTCACGACATTCCACATGACGCCGCTGGAGAAAATCATCGGCGAGATCATTGCCGCGGAAGGCCCGATGCCGATTGACCGCTACATGGGCCTGTGCCTCGGCCATCCGGTGCATGGCTATTACATGAGCCGCGATCCCTTTGGCGAGCAGGGGGACTTCATGACGGCGCCGGAGATTTCGCAGATCTTCGGCGAGTTGGTGGGCGTATGGTGTGCGGCGGCGTGGGATGCCATGGGAAGGCCCGCGCAATTCAATCTTGTGGAACTGGGGCCGGGGAGGGGAACCCTCATGGCCGATATCCTGAAAGCCGCGAAAGTCATGCCGGGCTTTCGGGAGGCGGCGCAGATTCATCTCGTCGAAATGAGTCCGACCTTACGCAAGTTGCAGAAGGAAAAACTTGGCAATGCGGCTTGGCATGACTCTTTTGCAAATGTGCCGGATGGCCCCACGCTTCTCATCGCCAATGAATTCTTTGATGCCATTCCGGTCCGGCAGTTTGAAAAGCGCCATGACAAGTGGCTTGAGCGCTGCGTGGGCGCGGAAGGCATGGGCTTCATGCCCACCGCCTTGGATAATGTGCAAGGGGCCAATGGTGACGTGATTGAGTTTGCGCCGCAGCGCATCGACATCGCCAGGGAAATCGGCCAGCGCCTTGCCAGGCACAAGGGCTGCGCCCTCATCATTGACTACGGCCATCTGCAAACCGCGCCCGGCGACACGTTGCAGGCGGTGCGGGCCCATGAATATGTGGCCGTCACCGATCAGCCAGGGGAGAGCGACATCACCTCCCATGTGGACTTCGAAGCGCTTGCCAAGGCGTTCAGCCAGGGCGGCGCTTCGGTTCCTCTCGCCATCACCCAGCGGGCTTTTCTTCTGGCCATGGGGCTGGAACACCGCGCCGCCATTCTTTCGTCAAAAGCCGATGCGAACAGCAGGGATATCCTGGCCCGGGCCGTTGCAAGGCTGGCCGGTGAAACGGAAATGGGCAATCTCTTCAAAGTCATGGTAGCAACATCAGCAGACCTTCCAATGCCCTATCCCTTCGGGACACCATGATAGTAACCCGCGAACTCAAGCAACCCGGCATCGCCCATGGCTTCTTTGGCCGGCAGGGCGGCCATTCCACCGGCATCTTCGCCTCGCTCAATTGCGGGCTGGGGTCGGGGGATGACCGCGCCACCGTTGTACGCAACCGCAGCGTGGTCGCCAAAGCCCTGGGTGGAAGCGAGCCGCAGATCGTCACCACCTTCCAGGTGCATAGTGCTGAAGCCCTGATTGTCAAAAAGCCATGGCCCCATGATGATCGCCCGAAGGTTGACGGCATGGTGACCAATGTTCCGGGCCTCATTTTGGGAACGCTCACCGCCGATTGCGGCCCGGTGCTATTTGCCGATGAGAGGGTGGGCGTCATTGGCTGCGCCCATGCGGGTTGGAAAGGGGCGCTTACCGGCGTCACCGATGCCACGGTCCTGAAAATGGAAGAGTTAGGCTCCAAGCGGGCAAATATTGTTGCGGTGCTTGGCCCCACCATATCGAAGGCTGCCTATGAGGTCGGGCCGGAATTCATTGAGCGCTTCGCCGAGGCCTCGGCCGGCAACAAAATCCACTTCACAGAATCAGTGAAGAAGGGACACTATATGTTTGATTTACCAGCATACTTGATAGCCCGCATGAAAAGCTTCGGCATCGGCACGGTTATCGATAGCGGGCTTTGCACGTATAAGCGCGAGGCGGAGTATTTCTCCTACCGCCGCGCCACGCATGCACGCGAAAAGGATTACGGGCGGCAGATCGCCGCCATCACGCTGACTTAGGGGCATCCATGGCACTTCACTTTGAATCTTCCGAATACCGGCAGCGCATTACCGCGGCGATTGCCGCCATGCAGAAAGCCAATCTCGACGGCCTGCTGATGTTCCAGCAGGAGAGCATGTATTATCTCACGGGCTATGACACCTTTGGCTTCTGCTTCTTCCAGTGCCTTTATCTAGGGGCCGATGGCAAGCTGGCGCTGCTCACGCGACTAGCGGATTTGCGCCAGGCACAGCACACCTCCAACATTGAGGACATCCGCATCTGGACGGATCAGGCCGGGGCACAGCCTGCCACACAACTCCGCGACATGCTGGAAAGCCTTGGGGCGCGCGGCAAGCGGATCGGCATTGAAACCAATTCCTATGGCCTCACCCATTTTAACGGCAAGGCGGTGGATGCCGCCATGGATGGTTTCTGCACCTTGGTTGAATCGACCAATCTTGTGGACCGCCTGCGCCTGATCAAGTCGCCCGCCGAACTCAAATATGTGCGCAAGGCTGGAAAGCTTGGCGACGAGGCGTTGAAGGCCGGGATCAGGAAAACCAAGGCAGGGGCCGATGAGGGCGATATCCTCGCCGCCCAGCATTCCGCCATTTTCTCGGGTGGCGGTGATTATGCCGGCAATGAATTCATCATTGGTTCGGACCGTGACGCGTTGCTCTGCCGCTACAAGTCGGGCCGCCGCAAATTATCGAAGCGCGATCAGCTCACGCTGGAGTTCGCCGGTGTCTACCGTCACTATCATGCGGCCTTCATGCGCACGCTGATCATTGGCAAGCCAAGCAAAGACCATCTGAAAATGGATGAAGCTTGCCGCGCAGCACTCAACGAAGTTGAAAGTGAATTGCGGCCCGGGAAAACCGCCGGCGATGTGTTCAACGCCCACGCCCGGGTGATGGATGAACACGGCATGCAGAAGCACCGGCTCAACGCCTGCGGCTATTCACTTGGGGCGAAGTTCACGCCGAGCTGGATGGATTTTCCCATGTTCTACCGCGGCAATGAGGTGGAGCTTTCCGAAGGCATGGTGTTTTTCGCCCACATGATTCTGATGAATTCCGAGGCTGGTGCTGCCTATTGCCTGGGGCGCACCTATATTATCGGCGCCAGGAAGCCGGAGCCCGTTTCGAAGCATCCTCTCACCATGATTGTACGATGACGCGACTGCTGCCCATTTTGTTTTTGCTTCTGCTCACGGCTTGCGCCGGAGGAGGCAGCCAGCCCTTTGGCAAGCTTCAGCCGGCAGAGCGGACGCCCGCCATTATCTCTCCGCCATGGGAGGCAATGATTGCGGCAGGGCCGGGTGCCTCCAAGGAGATTGATCTTGAAACCTTGAATGGCCCCGGCAGGCAGCAGGCGGCAGCGCCCACACCGGAGGAAATCGCCGCTGACGCCAAGAGCGGCCGACTGGTCATCAGGGCCGTGGCGGTCGTTCCGGTGAAGGGGGCCAAGGGCGCGGGCAACGACGAACTGACCCGCGCCATGCGCCAGACCCTGACGACGGCTGGCTGGACTGTGCTTCATGCGCCCGCCAAAAATGCGCTGACCATTTCAGGCCGGGTCGAGATGGCGGACGTTTCGGGCAATACGCAGATGGTGGCGCTCAAATGGGCGGTGCAGGCGCCCGACGGCGGGAAGCTGGGCGACGTGAACCAGGCCAATAATGTGCCAGCCGGTTCACTCGATGCGGGCTGGGGCGATATCGCCGGGGCTGCGGTGGAGGCCGCCGCCAGCGGGATATTCGAGCTGATCAACAAGTTCCGGTGAATTAAGAGTGTCCACAGGCCGCATTTGCGCTTGTGTCACACCCTTGTTATAGAGCGCCCACACGCAGCGCGGGGACGAGGGAAAAGCATGATGAAAATTGTGGCGGGTAACAGCAACCGGCCCCTGGCGGAAGCCATCTGCTCCTATCTTCACCTGCCGCAAACCAAGGCCGTGGTTAAGCGCTTCAACGACATGGAAGTGTTCGTCGAAATCCAGGAAAATGTCCGCGGCCAGGACATGTTCGTGGTGCAATCCACCAGCTTTCCCGCCAACGACCACCTGATGGAACTGCTGATCATCATCGACGCGCTGAAGCGGGCTTCGGCCAAGCGCATCACCGCCGTCATTCCCTATTTCGGTTATGCCCGGCAAGACCGCAAGTCGGGATCGCGCACCCCCATTTCAGCCAAGCTCGTGGCCAATCTCATCACCAGGGCGGGGGCCGACCGGGTCTTGACCATGGATCTCCATGCCGACCAGATTCAGGGCTTTTTCGATATCCCGACCGACAACCTTTTCGCAGGACCGGTCATGGTACGAGACATCAAGCAGCACATGGATGTGGCCAACACCGTGGTGGTATCGCCGGACGTGGGCGGCGTGGTGCGAGCCAGGGCGCTCGCCAAGCGCCTCGCTACACCGCTCGCCATCGTCGACAAGCGCCGCGAAAAGGCGGGCGAGTCGGAAGTCATGAACATTATCGGCGAAGTGGCAGGCAAATCCTGCATCCTGATTGACGACATCGTCGATTCAGGCGGCACGCTGTGCAACGCCGCCGAGGCGCTGGTGGCGCAGGGCGCCAAGGACGTGAGCGCCTATATCACCCACGGGGTGCTGTCAGGCGGCGCCGTGGCGCGGATCACCTCGTCAAAACTCAAGAACCTGGTGATCAGCGACTCGATCCAGCCCACCGAAGCGGTGAAGGCCGCGCGCAACATCCGCGTGATCGGCATCGCCTCGCTGATCGGCGAAGCCATCGGCCGCACATCACGCGAAGAGTCGGTGTCGAGCCTGTTTGAGTAGGGGGCAATCTCCGCGCCATGGCTTCATTTCGCATTTTGTGCGAGCCAGTCCTTAATGAAGTCAATCTCGGCTTCCTGTGCGGTGACCACGTCGTTCGCCAGTTTCAACACGTCCGGGTCCTTGGCGAACTGAAGTGCCACCTTGGCCATGTCAATCGCGCCCTGATGATGCGGGATCATGCCCTTCATAAAATCGACGTCCGCGCTGCCGGTATAAGGCAGCGCCATGTCCTTCATCATCGTGGCCATGGCAACCTCAAAGGCCTTTGTTGAAGGAGGGGCGTTGGAGGCGGTCATGGCGGAATGGTCCATGCCGGACATCGCATCCGGCCCGCCCTTCGGCAGTTGCGAATAGGCAAGTGCTCCCAATGCCACGATGACGGCAGCGCCAACCAAGATTGCTTTCGTGTTCATCAATCAGTCTCCATGTAATCTATTTTGGTGAATGTGGGTGGGAAGGGGATAGTGCTAGCGATCCGACCGCCCGAGCACGTCCATGATTTCGGCAACCTTCTTGCGTTGTTCACTTTTATTGCCGCTGGCTATGGCGTGTTCGACGCAGTGGCCCACATGATCCCTCAGGATTTCTTCCTCTGCGCGGCGCAGTGCAGCGCGCACCGCTGAAATCTGCGTGACAATATCGATGCAGTAGCGATCTTCCTCAACCATGCGGAGAATGCCGCGGACCTGGCCCTCGATGCGGCCCAGTCTTTTCAGAACGGGAATTTTTGTTTCTTTTTGCATTCTTGACTTATACCCTATGGGGGTATATCTGTCAATCGAATATATACCCCTGAGGGGTTTACGAAGATTGGGAAGAAAATGAACATGGAACATCACGGGCATGGCGCCATCGATCCGGTTTGCGGCATGACGGTTGATCCCGCGACGGCCAAGCACAAGGCCGCTCACAAGGGCCACGACTATTATTTCTGCTCGGCGGGCTGCAAGACGAAGTTTGCGGCCACTCCGGGAAAATATCTGGACAAGGTTGCCGAGTCCGTCGTTGCCGGGGCCATTTACACCTGTCCGATGCATCCGGAAATCCGCCAGGAGGGGCCGGGGTCCTGCCCAATCTGCGGCATGGCGCTTGAGCCTTTGATGGTCACCGCCGAGAGCGGCCCCAATCATGAACTCGCGGACATGACGTGGCGTTTCTGGATCGGGCTTGCATTGACCATTCCCGTGTTCGTTCTCGAGATGGGCGGGCATTTGACGGGCCTCACCATGCTGCTGGGCCAGCAGCTTTCCAACTGGCTGCAGTTCCTGTTCGCAACCCCGGTTGTTGTCTGGGCGGGGTGGCCGTTTTTCGTGCGCGGGATTCAATCGCTGCTGACGCGCAATCTCAACATGTTCACGCTGATCGCACTCGGCACGGGTGTTGCCTGGAGCTTCAGCGTCATCGCGACCTTTTTCCCACAGATATTCCCCACGGCCTTCCACCAGATGGATGGCGCGGTTTCGGTTTATTTCGAAGCGGCGGCGGTCATCACGGTGCTTGTGCTGCTGGGGCAGGTGCTTGAGCTTGGGGCTCGTGACCGGACCTCGGGGGCGATCAAGGCGCTTCTCGGGCTTGCGCCCAAATCGGCGCGGCGCGTGCGTGCTGATGGCGAAGATGAGGATGTGGCCCTTGAGCATATAGCTGTCGGTGATCTCTTGCGCGTGCGGCCGGGCGAGAAGGTGCCGGTTGATGGCGAGATCACTGAAGGCCGCTCGTCGCTCGATGAATCCATGGTGACGGGTGAATCCATGCCGGTCAGCAAAGAGGCGGGCGCCAAGGTGATCGGTGGCACGCTGAACGCCAGCGGCGGCTTTGTCATGCGGGCGGAAAAGATCGGCAGTGAAACCATGCTGGCGCGCATTGTGCAGATGGTTGCCGAGGCGCAGCGGAGCAGGGCACCCATCCAGCGGCTGGCCGACCAAGTTTCAGGCTGGTTCGTGCCCGCCGTTATAGGCATCGCTGTTCTGGCCTTTGCCGCCTGGTCAATGTGGGGGCCGGAGCCGCGCTTTGCCTATGGCCTTGTGGCCGCCGTGGCGGTCCTCATCATCGCCTGTCCCTGTGCGCTGGGGCTGGCAACGCCCATGTCGATCATGGTGGGGGTAGGCCGCGGGGCGCAGGCCGGGGTTCTTATCCGTGACGCGGAAGCGCTGGAGCGCATGGAAAAGATCGATACGCTCGTTGTCGACAAGACTGGCACGCTCACGGAAGGCAAGCCTTCGGTTACGGCAATCACCACGGTCAAGGGCGGGGATGAAAATGAACTTCTTGCCCTGGCGGCTTCGGTCGAAAAGGCGAGCGAGCACCCTCTGGCGGACGCGATTGTTGCCGCAGCAGAAAAGCGCGGGTTGGCATTGGCCAAGGTGATGGGTTTTGACTCGCCGTCGGGCAAGGGCGTCATCGGCATGGTGGACAGGAAGCGCATTGTCATCGGCAACGCCAAGTTTTTGGATGAACTGAAAATTGCTACGGATGTTCTTGCCGACAAGGCCGATGCCATGCGGCGCGATGGTGCCACCGCCGTGTTCGTCGCGGTCAACGGCCGGGTTGCCGGGGTCATCGGCATTGCGGATGCGGTGAAGGCTTCAACCCCGCAAGCGCTCGCCGCGTTGCGCGAGGCCGGCCTTCGGATTGTGATGCTGACGGGTGACAATAAAACTACGGCGGAAGCGGTGGCCAAGCGTCTTGGCATTGCGGAAGTCGAGGCCGATGTTCTTCCCGACAAGAAGGCCGATGTCGTTGCCAGGCTCAAGGCTGAGGGGCGGGTGGTGGCCATGGCGGGCGACGGTGTGAATGATGCGCCGGCCCTTGCCGCCGCAGACGTTGGCATTGCCATGGGAACGGGAACCGATGTGGCCATGGAAAGCGCCGGGGTTACACTGCTCAAGGGCGACCTCATGGGCATTGTCCGGGCGCGGTTGTTGTCCAAGGCCGTGATGAACAACATCAGGCAGAACCTGTTCTTCGCCTTCATCTACAACGCGGCGGGCGTTCCCATCGCGGTGGGCGTGCTCTATCCGACATTCGGCATCCTGCTGTCGCCGATGATTGCAGCCGCCGCCATGGCGCTGTCCTCGGTCAGCGTCATTGGAAATGCCCTGCGGCTGCGCCATTCATCGATGGGCGACGGTGCATGAACTGTCACATTTCCGCCGGGTTACTTTCTTAAATGTCCATGCGGGATGCAGTTTAATCACAGGAGGAAGAAAAATGATCAAGTCATTGCTCGCAGCGGGAACGATCCTTGTGGCGCTCGCCGGCCCGGCGTTTGCCCATCAATGCCCATCGCTTGCGGCGAAAGCCGAGGAAGCCCTGAAAACAACCACGGTGGATGACGCAACCAAGGCCAAGGTGACGGAACTGATCGCCACCGGCATGTCCGAACACGAGGCGGGCAAACACGCTGAATCCGAAGCCACACTTGGCGAGGCCCTGAAGCTTCTCGGCATTTAGTCAGAGAAAAGGTACAAATTGCGGCCCGGGCATGTGTCCGGGCCGTTTTGTTTGGAGGGTATATTTCTGTATTTCTGGAAATACGGTTGACAAGCGGAATCCGCTGCCATAAGCTTCTCCCATGCTTAAAGGAATAACAGCCGCCACCCGTATTGAAGATGCCGCCGCACGGCTTGAAGCGCTGGGTAATCCCACGCGGCTTGCGGTGTTCCGGCTTTTGGTGCGGGCGGGCGATGATGGTCTGGCGGTGGGGCAATTGCAGAAGCGGCTGAAGATTGCCGGCTCAACCCTGTCGCATCATTTGCGGGCGCTGATCACGGTCGATCTGGTGTCACAGGAGCGGCAAGGAACGACACTCACCTGCCGGGCCAATTACAAGGTCATGGAAACGCTGGTTTCATTTCTGGTTGATGAATGCTGTGCCGATGCGGCCTGCGCGCCGGAGGCGAAGGTGGCGTGAATTTTTTTGCACTTATAATTCGGTATTTCTGGAAGGACTAAAGCAATGACGGTTGCGGTAATTGGGGCGGGCCCGGTGGGCCTGGCAGCGGGGGCGCATCTGGCGGAGCGCGGTGTGCCGTTTGTGGTGTTCGAGGCGGGCTCGGGCGCTGCCGCAGCGGTGCGGCAATGGGGCCATGTGACCTTCTTCTCGCCGTGGCGCTTCAATGTGGACAGCGCGGCGGAACGGCTGCTGAAGCCAACCGGCTGGGTCATGCCCGATCCGAACCGCGATCCCACGGGGCAGCAATTGATTGACGATTATCTTCTACCCCTTGCCGGCCTGCCAGCCATCGCACCGCACGTCCGTTACGGCGCGCGGGTGACGGCGGTGACGCGGCAGGGCATGGACCGGGTGCCCTCGAAAGGGCGCGAACAGCGGCCCTTTGAAATTTCGGTTGCCCATTCAGACGGCTCGGTTGAACGAGTGCTGGCCTCAGCCGTGATTGATGCGTCCGGCACATGGTCAGCGCCCAATCCTGCCGGAGCGAACGGAATTCCAGCGCTGGGCGAAAAGGAGAGCGCTTCCCGCATTTGCGCGGGAATTCCCGATGTCTTCGGGAAGGAGCGCAAGCGCTATGCCGGGAAACGTGTTGTGGTGATCGGCTCCGGTCATTCGGCGATGGATTCGATTTTGAATCTGGTGCGCTTGCAGAAACAGGAACCGGCAACGGAAATTGTCTGGGCCATGCGTTCGCAACCCACCGACAAGACCTTTGGCGGAGGAACTGAAGATCAATTGGCAAATCGCGGGGCCTTGGGCGCGCGGGCCAAGGCGGCGATTTCCGCCGGTAATGTTTCGGTGGAAGCGCCATTCCGCGTGCGGGGCTTTGCGCTCATGAAAAATGCAATTGAGATCACTGATGAGACGGGCAAAAAACTCATCGCCGATGAAGTGATCGTTGCCACGGGGTTCCGTCCGGATTTTTCCATGCTCAGTGAAATCCGGCTTGATTTGCATCCGTGGATGGAATGCACCCGCGAGCTCGGGCCCCTGATCGATCCCAATGAGCATAGCTGCGGCGATGTTCCGCCCCATGGTGTGAAGGAGTTGACGCAGCCGGAAACCAATTTCTTTATCGTGGGCATGAAGAGCTATGGCCGCGCCCCCACCTTCCTTATGGCCACGGGCTATGAACAGGTGCGCTCTGTCGTAGCCGCGTTGGCCGGCGACATGGAAGCAGCACTCGATACGAAGCTGGTTCTGCCGCAGACCGGGGTTTGCGAAGGCCCTGGCCATGCAGAGGAGGGCGGCTGTTGTGGCGGGCCGTCGCTGACGCGGGCCGATGCCTGCTGCACGGTTGATGCTATCGCAAAAGACACGGGCAAATCCGGCTGCGGCTGCCAAGCGGCGGGCCGCTGCTGATGACATTCCGCTGGGGCTTTGTGCTGCCCCTGGCATTTGCGCAACTGGTTTCCTGGGGTTCGCTTTACTATGCCTTCGCGGTCATCGCCGGGCCTATGGCGGCCGAGATGGGCTGGTCCAGCCCCGCGATCAACGGCGCCCTGTCGGCGGGACTTGCGGCCACGGGCTTTGCCTCGTTCTTCGCGGGGCGTGCGATTGATGTCTATGGCGGGCGGGTGCTGATGACGGCGGGGTCGACGGCCGCCGCCCTGCTGCTATTGGCCTGGTCGCAGGTCACGGAACTCTGGCAGCTCTATGCCGTGTGGATTGCCATGGGTGCGGTGTTCTCTTGTGTGCTCTATGAACCCGTGTTCGCTGTTATGGCGCGGGAACTGAAGGATGATTACCGGCGCGGCATCATCACCATCACATTGCTCGGCGGCCTTGCCAGCACCGCCTTCATTCCGCTCACGCAATTTCTTGTTGATGTTTCCGACTGGCGGCAAGCCCTCATGGTTCTTGCGGCCATTCAAGTTCCCTTTGGCATTCTCATTCACTGGTTTGTGCTTGGGCAATCCAACACGTCCACAGTCATCACCAAGGCAAGTGTGCCCAAGGGTCGGGTGCGCAAGGCGCTAGCCACGCCGGTATTCTGGCTCCTCGCTTTAAGCTATGGAGCCCATGCCTTCATGTTCACCGGCCTTACCTTTCATATCATTCCGCTGCTCACCGAGCGCGGCTTTGCGCTGCCCATGATCATTGCGGCCTATACGCTGGTGGGGCCGTTTCAGGTCATCGGCCGCATCATGGTTTTCGCGCTCGAGAGGCGCATTGATGTCAGACTGGCCGGTATGGTGGGAACCTCCCTGCCGGTGATCGGCCTTGTGCTGCTCATTCTCGCCACGCCAGGCTCGCCGCTGATCTATTTCTTTGCAATATTTTACGGCGGCGGCATGGGCATCAAAACCATCGTGCAGGCCACGGCAGGCCCCGAGTTTCTGGGGCGGGAAGGTTATGGCGCCCTGCAGGGGACTTTTGCCGGCATCAATTTCGCAATCCAGGCGGCAACGCCATTCGCGCTCGCGGTGCTGTGGTCGCTCACGGGCGGCTATGACCAGGTGATCTGGATTCTCTTCGCCGGAGCGGCGCTGTCGGCGCTGGCGTTTATCGGTGCGCTCATGGTACGGCCGAAAACGCCTGTTTCATCCAGTTGACTTCGCCCGACCAATCGTCTCCAGTTATGTGATGAACTTATGGAGGCAGCATGGCGGCGTATGATCTTGTGTTGAAGGGCGGGCGTGTTGTCGATCCGGGGCAAAGCCTTGATGCGAAGATGGATGTGGCCTTTCACGCGGGCAAGGTGGCGGCCATTGCGAAAACCATTGCGGTTCCGGCGGGCGTCGAAGCGCGCGATGTTTCGGGCCTGATCGTCACCCCCGGCCTGATCGACATGCACACGCATGTGTATTGGGGCGGCACTTCGCTTGGCATTGATGCGGAGGATTTCTGCCGCAAGAGCGCTGTCACCACGGCCATCGACACGGGCTCGACGGGGCCTGGCAATTTCGCCGGCTTCCGCAAGCATGTGATCGAGCCATCGGCGGTGCGAATACTGGCCTATCTCCATATTTCGCACGCCGGGATTTTCGGCTTTTCCAACCGCATCATGGTGGGCGAAAGCGAAGAGCTGCGCCTGATGGATCCGGAAACCGCCGTCGAGGTGGCCACGGCCAACCGCGATCTCATTGTCGGCATCAAGGTCCGGCTCGGGCGCTGGGCGTCCGGCATCCACGGCATGGTTCCCTTTGAATATGCGCTGCAGGTGGCCGAAGAGGCCGGCATGCCAATGATGGTTCACATCGATGATCCGCCGCCGTCCTACGTTGAGGTGGTGGAGCGGCTGCGCAAGGGCGACGTGCTCACCCATTGCTTCCGGCCATTCCCCAACACGCCTACCACGAGCGACAAGCGGGTGCGGCCGGAAGTGCTTGCGGCCCGGCAGCGCGGCGTGTTCTTCGATGTGGGCCATGGCATGGGGTCGTTTTCCTTCAAGGTGGCGCGCATCATGCTGGAGAACGGGTTCTATCCCGACACGATCTCATCGGATGTCCATGCCCTTTGCATCAATGGCCCGGCCTTTGACCAGGTTACCACCCTGTCCAAATTTCTCCATCTCGGAATGCCGTTTTCCGAGGTTATCCGGGCCTCGACCCAGAATGCGGCCTTGGCGCTTTCCCGGCCCGAGCTTGGCAGTTTAAGGCCGGGGGCGGTGGGGGACGCCGCCATTCTCAGCCTCGACGAGGGCCGGTTTGAATTTGTCGATACGGTGGGCGAGAAGCTCACGGGAGAACGGAAAATCAATGTCCGCGGTGTGGTTCTGGGCGGAAAGTGGTGGCATTCCGCCTGATTTCTTCCGGCTTCGGCAAAAGATCATTTGTGCATCGGGCTTTTTTGGCATTAATTTGGCGGCACCGACGAAATGATCGGGCACAGGGAGAGAAACAATGACTGAATTCAATACAACGCTGGAACAGGCCAAGAAGCTTGTTTCAAAGGGGCGGATGTCACGGCGTGACTTCGTCCAGATGGCCGCGGCAGCGGGCGTCACTGCGGTTGCGGCGGAGAAGATGTTCGTCACCGCCGCCCGCGCCGAACCGAAAAAGGGCGGCACCTTCAAGATCGGCATCGGCCATGGCGCCACAACCGACTCGATGGATCCGGGCCTTTATCCCGACCAGTTCACCGGAACGGCCCTGTGGGGAACCCTGTCCAACAGCCTGACCGAGATGGACGCCAAGGGCGCCGTAATCCCGGATCTGGCCGAAAGCTTCGAGCCTGACAAGGGCGCGGCGAAATGGGTGTTCAAGCTGCGCAAGGGCGCCACCTTCCACAATGGCAAGACGGTTACGGCGGATGACGTGGTGGCCTCGATGATGCATCACCGCGGCGAGAATTCGAAATCGGCGGCAAAGTCCTTGTTGACCTCAGTCAAGGAAGTGAAAGCCGACGGCGCCGACACGGTGGTCTTCGAACTCGACGGCGGCAATGCGGATTTCCCCTACACCGTGTCCGACTATCACATGCCGATCATGCCGAAGAATGACGACGGCTCGGTTGACTGGAAGTCGGGCATCCGCACCGGCGGCTACACACTGGAGAAGTTCGAACCCGGCGTAATCGCCACATTCAAACGAAACCCGAACTACTACAAGGAGGGCAGGGCCTGGTTTGATGCGGTCGAGTGCCTTTCGATCAAAGACTCGACGGCTCGCACCAATGCGCTGACCGCCGGTGAAATCAGCTACATGGACCGCTGCGACCTGAAGACCCTCGATCTTCTCAAGCAGGATCCCAACATCGAAGTCACCGAAGTGACGGGTTATGGGCACAATGTTTTCGTGATGAACGTAGGCGTGGCGCCCTTCGACAATCCCGATGTGCGCAACGCGCTCAAATACTCGGTTGATCGCGAGAAGATCGTGCAGAACGTCTTCTTCGGGCATGGCACCGCGGGCAACGACAATCCGATCCCGCTCAGCGTGAAGTTCGGCATCGATCCCGAGCCGAAGCACAGTTACAACCCCGACAAGGTCAAGGAGCTGCTCAAGAAGGCCGGGGCGGAAAATACCGAAATCGAACTCCTGGTTGCCGATGCGGCGTTCTCGGGGGCGGTTGATTCAGCCCTGATCTGGCAGGAGAGCGCCAAGGCAGCGGGCCTCAACCTGAAAGTCACACGCGTTCCCGATGATGGCTATTGGGACAATGTCTGGCTGCAGAAACCCTTTGTCGCCTCCTACTGGAGCGGCAGGCCGACCTGCGACTGGATGTTTACCACGGCCTATGCGGCGGGTGCGGCATGGAATGACACATTCTGGAAGAATCCGCGTTTCAACGAGCTGCTGGTTGCGGCGCGCTCTGAAACCGATGAGCCAAAACGCGCCGCCATGTATGCCGAAATGCAGCAGTTGCTGCATGACGATGGCGGCCTGATCAACCTCATCTTCAACTCCTATGTCGAGGCACACCAGAAAACCCTCAGCCATGGCGATGTTGCCAGCAACTGGCAGCTCGATGGCCAGCGGATCGCCGAGCGCTGGTGGTTCACGTAATCTAAAATTACGCCGGCGGGGCAGTAATGCTTCGCCGGCTTTTTCTAATTTTGTGAGGTAAGGGACAAGCGTTGAAGGGCCTGAAATTTGTCATCTACCGGATTATCGGCAATATGCTTCCGCCCCGCCACGGCCCCGGCGAAACCCTCGACAACCTGCAATTTTCCCTCGAGAACGAGCCTGATTTGCCCTCCTGCGAGAAGCGATGGGTGCTGAACCGGCTGGTCGATCCGGAAATTGAAGCGGCATGCATCAAGCTTATCCGTGCCAGCGGGCAGAAATACCACAGCATAGCGCTTGACGAGGAATCCTACCGAAACGCCTTCCTCGATGCGAGCGGCATGCCAAAGGCGCTCAATCCATTTGCGCGGGGGAGCAGCGGCAAGGCGGATTCCGCGTGGCTCGCGCAGTCCAGAGAGTGGATTTTCCGCCACAAGTCGCTGGCCGCTATCAACCTGAACGATACGAGAAACCGGGCGATTGAATGGGGCAGGGTGGACGCCCTTTGGACATTGCCACTTGACGGCTGGTGTTATTTCACCGCCGAAGCCTGGCACAGCTTCGCGGAAAGCATCGCCCGGAATAAGGACGCGTTTTACGGCATGCTTCCGCTGGCGCGCCTGAACGGCAATGCGCAACTCGCCACATTGGCTGATCTTCCCGGACCAGTTGATGAGCCGCAAATTGCGTTTCGCCGAGATGCGCCAGACCGGTTTTATGAAAAAATGCGTTATGGCAATCAGAACAAGTCAGAGCTTTTGGTCCGCCTCGGTGTACCCGGCCCTTGGGAGAAGTGGCGGTTGGCCTATTGGGATACGGCACCGGGGCCTGAAGCTATTGCGCCGGGAAAGTTTTTCGTTGGTGGATGGGTCTACCGTCTTGCATCCGGTGCGGGCGACAAGGTGGAAGCCAGCGTAGGCAGCCGTTATGCCGCGCGCATTGAAGGGGTGCAGCGCCTTACGCAGCAGCTTGACACGGCCCTTATGCAAAAATTCAATGCGGGGAATGGTTGGCAAAACTATTGCGTCCTTCATCCCGGGCTGAAAATTTCCCAGCATAAACAAGTCCAGGCCCTGCGAGACCTCGCCATAGTGACGCTGGAAAAGCCAATCCGTACAATACTCGACAAGACTGAAGTGCCGTCAAGCGGCAACCGGAAAGATTATTTCAGCCCGCGGCGCTACCTGCATAACATTGACGGCAAAAACATTTTTATTGATGGCTGGTCGCCCGAATTATCTGCTGCCGGATCAAAGGAAAGCCATCGGTATGACCGTGGAGCCATACAGGAATGCTTTTCATGCGCGTCAATTCTGGCGGCGTCCGGCGCTTTGTGCCAGCGGAAAGATTTTTTGGGAAGATCGGCGAAAATCCTGTCGGCCTGGTTTATTGACGCAGATACCTCGATGACTCCCAGCGCGCGGTTTTCGCAATGGCAATCGGACTCACCGGAAACAGCGAATTCTTTCGGGTTGATCGACTTCCGTTATCTGTGGACATTGCCCTATTTGAGCCGGACACTTCTCGTCAACGGTGCTTTGTCAGAGCTGCAGTTTGAAGCCATCAAGCAATGGGCCGCCAGATTCCTTGATTATATCATGCAAACAAGCCAGGGCCAGCAGGCCATCGTGGCTCGAAACAACATTGGCACGTGGACCCATCTGGTGGTGGTTTCGTTGTCCCTCTTTACCGGGAATATTGCAGCAGTGTCATCCCAGCTCAACAGTGCAAGCCTTCGCCTCGCGGCGCACTGCGATACAATCGGGCTGCAGATCGCAGAGCTTTCCCGCACGCGTCCGCTGCATTATTCATTTTTCAATCTCACAGCATGGACACTGCTGGCAAATCTTGGCCGTTCGGTCGGGACTGATCTCTGGAACTACCGGGGCGTCGAGGGGCAATCCATTTGCCGCATGATGCATTTCATCCAGACCAACATGACACATTTTCAAGAATACCAGGACCAGCCGGCAAAATACGTTGACTGGCTTGAGTCCCTGCTGCTTCTGGTGCCTCCTGTGGCGGCTGACCGGTCGTTTCTCGTGCAACCCGAGCAAGGAACAGATCGCAACTGGACGGACGACCCCGATTTGGGCTTGCCCTCGCAATGGCGGTTTTTCCTGCCCTTGTATTGTTGAACCTTCGTATAGTAGCATTGCCCCGGCGCCAAAGGTTCATGGCCTCAGCCAAGGGGAGAGAATGATGCGTTGTATTGAGATGGGCCGCCTTGTCCAGGCCGGCATGCGGTTTTGGTTTGCTTTGGTTCTGGCGGCAATGCTGGGTGTTGCTCCCGCCGCGGCGGCGTCGCTGAAAAACATCATTCAGCGGATGGGCGGTGAGCCCTGCCGGGTCGGCGAATTGACCTGTGTCAGTTTCAAGGTGCCGGTCGACCATTTCAGTCCCGGCAAGCGCATGGGCCTGGAATTCGCGGTTCATTTCGCGGCGGAGAAGAGCAAGGGCATTCTGGTCTATGTGGTGGGCGGTCCCGGCATCAGCGGCATCGAAGTCGCTGACAGTTACCTGTCTTCCTATGACAAGCGTCTCACCAATGAGATGGATATCATCTTCTTTGACCAGCGCGGCGTCGGGCCGGTTTCCGGCCTCAACTGCGCCGCCGCGCAATCGGTTTATGACAGCGCGCCCCTGTCGCCGGAGCAGCCTGAGGCTGCCATCAAGGCGGCGAAGGATTTCGTTGCGGCCTGCATGGCCAGCATCGAGCATGCGGACCTGCTGCCCTATCTCGGCACGGAGCAGGCGATCCGCGATCTCGATGCCTTCCGGCGCAAGCTGGGCTCGCCCAAGGTCTGGATGTACGGCGAAAGCTACGGCACGCAATTCGTCCAGCAATATGCGACGCGTTACCCGGGCGCCCTCAATGGCGTGATCATCGACGGCGTGGTTGACCTCAACCTCGATGCGGATGGCTATTACAGCGAGAACCTGCGCACGCTCACCAAGGTCTTGCAGCGGATCTTCGACTCCTGCGATGGGATTGCCGAATGCCGCGCCGACATGGCGCGCGCGCCTGCCGCGGTCTATGACGATCTGCTGAAGCGCATTGCGGCGGGGCCGCTCGAAATTGATTTTCCTTTGGCTGACGGCACCATCACCAAGCGCCAGTTGAGCGATGGCATGTTGAACGCCACGGGCTTCTATGCCCTCATGGGGCGGGCAAGCCGCAGCCAGTTGCTGCGCGGGCTGGCTGCCGCCTCGCATGGCAATCTCGTGCCGATGCTGCGGCTGGGCTACAGCAATCTCGGCCTTGATCCGCAGACACAGGAAATTGTGCCTGACACCTCATGGTATGGCGCGGCCTATTATGGCATCACCTGCCCGGATTATGATGACGCCGGATCGAATGATCCTGAGGCCCGGGCGAAGGCCATTCTGGCAAAGGCCAAGACCTTGCAGGGCGACAACGCGCGCCTCATCCGTTCGTATTTCGCTGAACGCCTGGCTTGCGTGTTCTGGCCGGGGCAGGGGCGGAAAGACAGGCCCAAGACATTTACCGGCGGCGCGTTCCCGACCCTGGTCATGAATGGCAGCGGTGATCCGGCAACGCCGATCTCAAACGGCTATGCGGTTTTCGACCGGCTGAAGAACGGATCGATGATCACCATGGAAGGCGGCCCGCATGTGATCTGGGGCGGCGGCTTTGCCTGCCCGGACAAGCTCGTGTTCGGCCTGATGCTGGACGGGCGCCAGCCAGAAACGCCGGAACAGCTTTGCCAGCAATCGCTTCTCGACACCTATGCGGGTCTCACGCTGACTGCGCCCGATGCGGCGGCAGATCCTTTTGCCTTGGCTCGCGCCGTTGAAACCGAGCTGGTGCAATCGGTCGAGCTTTCCAACTGGGATGGCGAAACCAAATTGGCGGTGGGCTGCGATTTCGGCGGCTCGGTCACGGTCACCGCGACTGAGACTGCCAGCGAATACGCCTTCAAGGATTGCGCCTGGTGGCGCAACGTGAAGCTTAGCGGCAGCGGCTCGCTCGTCGAGGCGGGCGATGGTTCAACGCCGGATGGCCTCACGCTTGATCTCGATGTTTCCGGCACGCACCAGGGCAAGCTCGCCTTTCGTCACGACACCACGACCGATGGCATGAGCCTGTCCGGCACGTATGATGGCAAGCTTTTGACGACGCCGCGCCCAACGCAATGACGGGGCATTGCTCCGTCAGGCCGCTGCCTTTCGGACAAAAGCAAAAGAAACGAGGGCCGCAAGAGCAGCCAGAATGATGCAGAGCCACACGCCGAGGAAGTAGGCGTGTTCAAGCCCGCCCAGGCCCAGCAGGGCGATGACAATAAGCGGGCCGGCGGTGGCAAGCCCGTTGTTGATGGCAGAGGCGGTTCCCGATTTTTCGTCCGGCGCGGAGTTGAGCGCCGTTGCGGTCAAGGGCGCCACCGTCAGCACCAGACCCACGCCGAACAGCAATACGCCGGGAAGCACGCCGGTGAGGTAAGCCGTATGCGGTCCCAGTGAGAGAAGCGTCACCATGCCGGCCGCGCAGAACAGTGGTCCTGCGGTCATCAGCCAGCGGGGGCCGGCGCGTGAGGCATATTCGCCTACCTGGCCGGAAAAGAGCGCCAGCATCACGGATACTGGCAGGAATGCCGCTCCCGTGGCGGTGGTCGAAAAATTGGCGGTGGTTTGCAGGAAATAGGAAAACAGAAAGCCAAACCCGCCGAAGGCCGCATAGAGCAGGAGCGTTGCAGCGTTGGTGGCGGAAAAATTCCGGTTGCGGAAGAGTGAGAGATCGACGAGCGGATGGGCCGTGCGGTGTTCCCACCACACAAAGGCAACAAAACACAGGGCACCCGCCACAAGCGCCGCGATGGTGATAGGCGGCCAGCCATTCGCCGGGCCTTCGATGAGTCCGGAAGCAATCCCGCCGAGAAAAAGGAAAGCAAGAACGGCGCCCAGCCAGTCGATGTGTAAGCCTCGGCGTATCGGCGTTTCCTTCAGCGCAACCAGCGCCAATCCGATCGCGACAAGGGCAAGCGGCACATTAAAGAGGAAGATCGCGCGCCACGAGAACAGATCGACGAGATAGCCGCCCACCAGCGGGCCAAGCGCCAGCATGATCGAGGTCGCCGCCGTCCAGTAGCCGACAGCGCGGCTGCGCAGGGCCTTGGGCAATTGCGCATTGAGCACGGCGAGACTTACCGGCGTGAGGAGGGCGCCTGCAATGCCAAGCAGGGCGCGGAACAGGATCAGGGTGGGGCCGCTCCAGGCCAGCGCGCATAAAAGCGACAGCACCAGAAAAACGCCGGCGCTCCAGAGATAGACGCGCCGGAGTCCGAGCAGATCACCGAGCGAACCGCCCAGCAGAATAAACGCCGCAAGCGTCAAATTATAGCCGTCGACCACCCATTGCAGGCTGGCAAACGGAACCTGCAAGGTCTTGCCAATGCTGGGCAGGGCCAGCGTCACCACGCTTTCGCCCAGCATTACCATGCTGCTTCCCGCAATCGCGGCGGCGATTATTAGAACGTTTGGGGAAATTGTGAAGCGGCGCATGAATGGGCATCTTATGCCCAACGGCACAAAACTCAACTCGCGGCGCGGACGTTACTCCTTGGGTGTGATGATCAGGCCGGTCAGTCCGTTTTTGGCTGAGATTTCGTCAAGCTTTCCGCCTTTGGCCAGAACGGAGAGCGCGGCATTCAGCTTATCGGCCAAGGCCGTATCGCCTTTGCGGATGCCGGCGCCCGCACCTTCGCCGAGGATTTCGGCATCAAAGGGAATTGCGCCCTTGGCTTCGAAGCCACCGCCTTGGGCGGACTTCAGGAAGGCATCAAGCGTCGTGCCGTTGGCAAGCACATAATCAATGCGGCCCGCCGCCAAATCCTGGTTCACTTCGTCCTGGGTCTGGTAGGTCTGGATCTTTGCGGTCTTGCCATAGTATTTTTCTGCATAGGCGGCGTGAATGCTTGCGACCTGCACGCCGATAACCTTGCCTGCCACATGCTCAGGCGAGGAATCCATGTCACCGTTCTTGGCACCCATCAGGATGGCGGCCGAGGTATAGTAGGTGTTGGAGAAGTCGATCACTTCGCGGCGCTTGGCGTTCTTGGCCATGGAGGCGATGATCACATCAATCTTGTTGGCGTTAAGCGCAGGGATAATGCCGTCCCATGCGGTTTCAACGATCTCGCATTTTTCCTTCATCTCGGCGCACAGCGCATCCACGAGATCAATTTCCCAGCCCACCCATTTGCCTGAGGCGTCCTTGGCGGTGAACGGCGGATAGGGCTCCGCCGCCACGCCAATCTTCAGGTCGGCCAGGGCCGGGGTTGCCGCCAACAGTGTTGCCGCCGCAAGCAGTGAAATACGTAAAATTTTCATGGTCTTCTCCGCAATCTGAAATATCTGAGCATTGATTCTTTGCGCCGGAAATAGCTTGGCGCTTCTATGGTTGACAAGGCACCTCACGAGTCTGGCTGCCATGCAGGGAAATCGTGGAATCCGGGGCGTTCTGTTAACGCTCTGTTATGGTTATCTGCTTTTGGCCTGCCCATTGCGCAAAAAGCCCAAATCGGACAACATGACGGGCATGGATGGGGCGCACTGGCGCAGGGATGCCCGGTGTTCAGTATTGTCATTTTAACAAAGGATTGATGATGTCCATGACCAAATCCCTCTTTGCCGCAGCCGCGCTCATGCTGTTCACCCCGGTTTCAGCCCTTGCGGCGGACACCGTGAATTTCAGCATGAAGGCCTCGATGCCGTCGCTGCGTGATACAGCAAAGAAAGACAATTTCACCGTGGGGCTTGCCGACAAGCAAGTGGACACGACGCTGAAGATCACCTGCCAGGGTGCCACGGCCGGGATCATCACCGGCCAGAATGAATCTTGTGCCGTCACCGGCAACGGCGCGCTGCTCAATCCCGCCAACGGCCAAAAGCTGCAGCGCACGCAATATGCTGGCGGCTGGGTGGTGAAGTCCGATGGCTTCACCGATGGCACCTCGATGTCGGTGAACTACCTGGCGCTTGGCAAGGTGGCGGCCTCGAAGGGGGCTTTTGCCGGTTCGATGATGCTGAAGCCGGAAAATCCCAGCACCGGTGCCAGCCTTTTGCGCGATACGATCCTCAAGAAAATCAAGACCACCGAGTCGGGCCTGATCGACGAGCGGGTGGATACCATCCAGCTTTCCAATTTCACCATTCCCTCGGCGGGGCTTCCCTCGGACAAGGGCTGCGTATGGAACGGCAACTTTGTTTATTCCTACCAGACCGAATCCTGGTTCATCGAAGTCACCGCCAAGTGCAATGGCAAGGACTATCCGCTGAAGGGCAACATGCCTTTCACCGAAACACCAAACGTGGGCAACCAGCACCAGTATGACCTGACGCTCACCCTGCCGTCAGCAGATGTAGGAACGGATGATGCTCTGTTTGCCAATGCGGACGGCGACACGGACCTGTTTGCCGCGGCCGATGGCATCACCGGGCAGATCATCATGAAGGAAAGCGGCTATGTCGATGTGGAGGTCGATGGCCAGATGGACAAGCTCGCCACCGAAATTGACGCCAGCGGTACGCTCACCGGCCAGAACATCCCGCTCGAGGCGGTGCGTTCGCTCGGCACCATGATCGGCATCCTGTCGCGGGCGTTTTTCGGGGCTTGATAATCGTTTG
The DNA here is from genome assembly GCA_965279345.1 of Aestuariivirga sp. Lineage (GTDB taxonomy): Bacteria > Pseudomonadota > Alphaproteobacteria > Rhizobiales > Aestuariivirgaceae > Aestuariivirga. Next base: position 1,053,257 of record CBDIHN010000004.1, on the reverse strand, counting down.
CCCTCTCCCGCGCTTTTCGCAAGGGAGAGGGCGACTGCTTCACATCAGGCGAGACCGTATTGCCTCCAATTGCGTGGCTTCGGCCCTCCGGAGCGAATCCAGAGTTGGGACCTCCGGCCGGGAATCGTTCAAGCCAATGTCATATTCTATGCGGGCATTGAGTTTCGCCACCGGGTGGATTGCGGCTGCTGACAGCAATTGGCGGCGCAACTTCCTTAACTTGGCTCCGAAACCGGCATTGACTTGGGTGTGATATTGCAGAAGCTTGTACATGGGCTGTCTCCTCTTTGGTGTGGAATCTGAATAGGAGGCAGCCGTCAGCGGAGCGTCATGACAAGCGTCAATAAAGCGCAAAATCGGCAATTGCAGGCGTCCGGAAGCAGGGCGCGGCTGCGAATCTGCCTGCTGGGGCCGGTTACGGTCGAAATTGATGGCGCTCCCGTGGCCATCGCCTCCAAAAAAGCCCGGGCGCTTCTGGGCTATCTGGTGCAGCGCGGCGGCAGCGAGGTCGCGCGAAGTACGATCACCGGCCTGCTATGGAGCGAACGCGGGGAGGAACAGGCCCGCGCCAGCCTGCGCCAGGCGCTCTCCGAATTGCGTTCAGCACTCGCGATGAAGGATCAGCAGCCGATCATTGCGAATAATGAATCAATCAGCTGGGCTGCGGATTCGGCCTGGATTGACAGCACAGAGCTCGAAAGCGCGGCTCACTCGGAAGACGATGCGGCTCTGCGTGAGGCGGCCCTCTTGATACGTGGCGAGTTCATGGAGGGGTTGACGGTCGATGAGGCGGCATTCGAGCATTGGCTTGCGGGCGAACGTGAACGTCTCCGCCTGCTGGCCTGCACTGTACACTCCCAATTGATGGAGCGCGCCGAACGCTCAGGTGATATTGAAGAAGCGCTCAACCATGGCCTCAAGCTCATCTCGCTCGATCCCCTGCGGGAAAAGGTGCACCGCGCGTTGATGCGGCTTTATGCAGCCCAAGGCCGGAACGATGCCGCATTGGCGCAGTATGAAAGATGCAAGCGTGAACTATCGAGCCAGCTCGGTGTTCAGCCCGAGCCAGAAACCGAAACCCTTGCCCGTTCCATAAAAACAGGCCGCCACGCCGGGCCATCAAATGTGCAGGCGCCGCCTGCGCCGGCGCTGCCGGACAAGCCTTCAATCGCGGTTCTGCCCTTCGCCAATCTGACCAATAGCCGGGAACAGGATTTTTTCGCCGATGGCATGACTGAGGACATTATCGGGGCGTTGTCGCGGATGAGAGATCTATTTGTAATTTCTCGAAGCTCAAGCTTTGTCTACAAAGGCAGACCAGTCCGTGCTGAAGACGCCGCTCGTGAATTGGGTGTCCGATACATACTTGAAGGCAGCGTTCGCGTTGCCGGAGATCGCGTACGGGTGAGTGCGCAGTTGATCGACGGGCTGTCCGGCGGCCATGTTTGGGCCGAGCGCTATGAGGGAGACATAAATCACATTTTTGCGGTGCAGGACGAAATCACACGCAATGTTGCGCTCGCCATGCAAGTGACGCTGACACAGGGCGAATCGGCAAGGCTTTGGGAAGGGCAAACACAGAACCTTCGAGCATGGGAAAAGATGGTCTTGGCGAAAAGCGTGTTTTCCCGTTACACGTCAGTTGACTCCGCTATCGCCCGAAAACTGGTCGAAGAGGCGATTGCAATTGATCCTGGCTATGCTGGAGCCATTGCGTTCGTCGGAATAACCCATTACTGGGACGCGCGGTTTACTCCATCCATCGACAAGTCCCTGTCTTTGAAACTGGCAGAGCAGCAGGCCGAAAAAATCTGCCAGATGGCCCCGGAGATGGGCGCTGTTTACATTCTCAGGGGATTAACTGCATTCATCCGCGGCCAGCACGACGAAGCAATCAATCTTTGCAAGAAAGCTGTTGAACTCGCGCCGAGCGATTATCACGCGTTGGGGTTTCTTGGCCAATTTTACCTTTACGCCGGGGAAGCCGACAAGACGGCAGTCACAATCAAAACAGCCATGCGGCTGAACCCGCGCCAGGTAAGCTGGTTGACGTATTATTTTACCCTCGCCCATCTGTGGATGGGCAACTTGGCGGCGGCGCTTGAATCGGCCGAGCTGTATTTGCAGCAGGAACCCGATGAGCCTTACGGCCTGATGTATCTTGCGGTGGTCCATGGGTTTCGGAAGGAGAGCGATAAAGCCGCAGCAACCGTGAAGCAACTGAAGGAACGCTTTCCTGCTTTCGGAATCAAGAACGTCATTCTGTCCGAGCCTTACAAGGAACGCGCAAGGCTTGAACAGATCGTCAGCATTTTGAAGGCCGCCGGACTACCCGAATAGGCTCACTTACGCCGGCACTTGCCCGTCGGGGGTCAGTTTATCAACCGCTTCCGGCAGGGTTTTTGACAGGCGCGAGAGAAGCTCCTCGCGGCTCAGACCCGTCTGTTTCACCAGGCTGTCGATGAGGTCGGCGCCCAGGGTTTTTTCCATCTGCGTGTCGGAAATCGGCGCGTTGGGGCCTTTGCCAACCCAGGACTCGGCGGTTTTGCCCTCGCCGTTCTTGGTGAAGTGATCGACGAGTTCGCCGAGCCCGCCCTTTTTGACGCTGTCAATGATGCCGCCGGCGGCGCTGTTGGGATCGTTGGCGAGGCCCTTGACGAAGTCGCTGATCTTGTCGCGGTTCTGGTAACCAGCCACGGCCACAAGTCCCAGCAGTGCTGCAAGTGAAGGCATGCCTCTAGCCATATCAATCTCCTCTTTTAAAACCGGAACCCGATAATTGGGAAGGAATGCGACATTTGCAAGACTCTATCATTGATAAATCGCCGCGCGCAATGGTATGGTATGGGCGTTGAGGCAATGTGGAGCTAATTGATAATGAGCATTCTCTGGACCATCATCATCGGATTTATTGCTGGCGTCGTCGCCAAGTTTCTCATGCCCGGCAAGAATGAGCCGTCGGGTTTCATCTTGACGACAATTTTGGGCATCGTCGGCGCTTTCGTCGCCACTTTCCTTGGTCAGGCCCTGGGTTGGTATGCGCCCGGCGAAGGTGCGGGCTTCATCGGCGCTGTTGTGGGCGCCATCGTCGTGCTCTTCGTCTGGGGAATCTTCGCCAAGAGGAATGCGGTTTAAATCATTGCTGGCGGCCAGTCCGCCAGATGATGACGATGAACATCAGCATGCCCAGCCAGACAAGCAGGGAGCCGGCAATGACCAGCGGCATAACACTTTCGCGCCCGGTGCCGAGCAGGATGGCGAGTCCTGTCATCATTGAGACATAGCCCGCAACGCTGGCGCCGACCTGCACCGCGGCCAGCCGGCCAAGGGCGTGCTCATGGGTCACATAGTAGAGGCCCATCAGGAACATCGTCACCCAGCCGATCAGGTTGAGATGGGCATGCACCGGCATCAGGCTGTGGTCATGGGCAATCCCCATGTAAATCCCCAGGCTCATGCCAACCAGCGCGGTGACGCTGGCCAGAAGAAAGCAGAATTGCGGAAGGCGCATTACCTGCCGAACCGTGTGGAGCGCGTGGGGGCGGCGGTGCGGGAAATCCGCTCAATTTCGCCGCGCGAAACGCCTATGTCCTTGAGCATGTGGTCGTGCAGGCTCGAAAGCGCGGTGCGCGTCTGGCGCTGCATCATCATATTGGCAAGCATTTGCCAGGGCCGCACGGCGATGGTCATAAAGCTTGGGCGGTGGCCGGCGGTGCTGGGTGTATGATAAAACATTGTCGGTCCTTGCTAGGGTAAGTGAGGCAAAAAAGTTTGCGGCCGGGCGAGGGTCTTGCCCGGCCGCATCTCGAAGAAACGTAGGCTTAGATTTTGGATTCGTGATTGTGATCACGTCCGTTGTCCTTGCCGCCTTCTTCCGAGATATCTTTCATGCGCTCGAAGGCTGTCTTCTTCTTGCCGCTCTTGACGATGAGAGCATTGCTGTCCGTGGCATAGTTTCCGGCCTTGTTCTGGGCGGCGTACTTGCCGAAGTAGGTATCGGAGCTGCGCAGGTCATTACCGTCTGCGGCGAGGGCTGAGCTGGAAACGGCTGCGAGGGCAGCGAGGGAAACGAAAAGCGTCTTCATTTTGAGTCTATCCTTAGATTTTAGAGTTAAGTTCAAAGTGAACCGTTTGGCTGAGAGCCGCCGTTGTTTTTCTTGAGGCGTACCGGCCCGGTTCATGGCGCGGTGTGTAGCCCCCGCGCCGCATCAAGACTTTGAGAGCGCCTTGATTTTTCCTTGAGAAGCCCTTGATTAACGCGGTAGAAGGCCCCCTTACGGCTGAGGAGGCCCGCTTGCGGTATGAATTCGATGATTTTGTGCTGGATACGGGGCGGGTTGAGCTGCGCCGCGGGTCAAAGCTTGTCGATATCGAGCCGCAGGTTTTCGACCTTCTGGTCCATCTCATCGCGAATCACGACAAGGTGCTCAGCAGCGACGAGCTGTTTGAAGCCATATGGGCGGGCCGCATCGTTTCGCTCTCAACGCTTACCAGCCGGATCAATGCGGCGCGCAAGGCCATTGGCGACAGCGGCGCCAAACAGAAGCTGATCAAGACCATCCCGCGCCGGGGCTATCGTTTTACCGCGGAGCTCATAACCGCTTCTGACGAAGCTGAAGTTGCTGTCGGGCCCGAATCGGCGCTGCGCCAGGAAATCGGTTTCTGCACCTCCGGCAGCAATGTGCGCATCGCCTATGCCAAGGTGGGCAGCGGGCCGCCGCTGGTGAAGGCGGGCAACTGGTTGAACCACCTGGAGCATGACTGGGAAAGCCCGGTGTGGAGCCACTTGCTGAAATGGATGGCGAGCGAGCGCCAGCTCATCCGCTACGATGCGCGCGGCAACGGCCTGTCCGACTGGGACGCGCAGGATATTTCCTTCGATGCCTTCGTGCGCGATCTCGAAGCGGTGGTTGATGCGGCGGGCCTCACGCGCTTTGCGCTGTTCGGCGCCTCGCAGGGCTGTGCGGTGAGCATTGCCTATGCGGTGAAATATCCGGAACGGGTGAGCAAGCTGGTGCTTTATGGCGGCTTTGCCCGCGGGCGGCGCCTGCGCGGCGACGGCGTGGATGTCGAGCAGGCGGAGGCGATGATCACCCTCATGCGCACGGGCTGGGGCCAGGAGAATCCAGCCTTCCGCCAGATATTCACTTCGCTTTTCGTGCCGGGCGGCACGCCGGAGCAGATGGCGTGGTTCAATGACCTGCAGCGCAACACCACATCGCCGGACAACGCGGTGCGCATCAGGCTGGTGTCGGACTACATCGACGTGCTCAAGCTTCTGCCGCAGGTCAAGGTGCCGACGCTGGTTCTGCATTGCCGCGATGATGCGGTGCAGCCCTTTGAAGAAGGCCGGATTCTGGCAGCGGGCATTCCCGGCGCGCGCTTTGTGGGATTGGAAGGGCAGAACCATCTGATCCTCGAAACCGATCCGGGCTGGGGCAAGTTCCAGGAAGAAGTCGCGGCATTTCTCGCGGCGTGATTCCCTGACGTACTCTCCCGTGAAACGGGAGAGGAAGGGACCCATTGCGGAGCAATGGGGAGGTGAGGGGAACAAGGTGGAAGTGCCCTCATCTATCCCATGCCACTTCGTGCCATGGGCCCCTTTCTTCTCCCGTTTCACAGGAGAAGACGTGATGGCCTTTGCTTTATCTTGAAATCAGGGCAGGGTGTTCCCATCTGCAGTCCCGCTCAGGAGGGCAACCGATATGCTGATTTTCATCCTCAACATCTTGTGGTTTGTGTTCGGCGGATTTTTTGCGGGTCTCGGCTGGATCCTGGCCGGGGTGATCATGGCGATCACCATCATCGGCATTCCCTGGGCGCGCTCGTGCTTCATGCTGGCACGCTACACGTTCTGGCCTTTCGGCTACGACATTGTCTCGCGCGAGCAGCTCTACGGCGGGCATGACATCGGCACGGGCGTGTTCGGCACCATCGGCAACGTCATCTGGTTTGTGCTGGCGGGCTGGTGGCTGGCCATCATGCACATCACCGCGGCGGCGGCCCTTGCCATCACCATCATCGGCATTCCCTTCGCCTGGGCGCACGTGAAACTGGCGCTCGCCTCACTGTTTCCGATTGGGAAGACGGTGGTTGAGGTTGATGAGTTCAGGTTTCTGCCGGGAGCGGGCACTAGACTTAAGGTTTGAGCTTACTGGTCTGAAAGTTCGCGCGCCGATTCAATGAGGCGTTCCAGCGGTTCGCGTTATCGAAGTCCAGCTTTTTTAGTCCTTCTATGTAGATTGCTCGGTCCTTGGGGCGGACGATCGGATGATGTTTCTCGACCCAGGCAACGGACAGATCGGGCTGAAGCCGTCTGGTTTCGGCAAGGGCTGCTGCAGCGGTATCAATATCGCCGGCAATTCCAGCGCCTGCGGCGAGGTTTCGTCAAGCCGAGGTAACGCGCGCGGAGCAGCACGGCGCGACGGTTTAGGCTGACGCTTTCGCCGTATCGTCTTGCCACGGAATGGCAAAGCGCAGAGGCAGACCGATAGAACGACTGGCGGGTCTCGGGGGCTGAGTTGCATCCCCGTCGCCAAATGTTGCAGCCCGTTTCTAAGGATGTTCCTGAATGACAACGCGGCGGCGGTCCTCTATCTTGCCAGTTTGCCTAGTTGAATGTCTGTTTGGGCACATAGTCCAATATGTTACTTGAATTAATAATCTGAACCTCACCCTTGGTATCTGTGAATTTCACGTGGATTGAAAGGTCATCGCACCAGCGGGTCTCAAAGGGACGTTCGTCCTTTTCATCAGTAATATTGCTGTTTTCAATATAGATGAGAAACGCTCTCTCTGGTTTGTCCTCACTCCCAACGGCCGGTCCTACGAACGAAATCTTTCGGATGTCCGATGGCTTAACTTGTACCCCTGGACACAAATCTACTTTGTTTCCACCAATTTCTATACCCTGATCGTCGGAGAATTTAGCTGCCCCAAAACCAACGTTTCCCGATCTCAGGGTCAGGACATCCTCGTACAATGCCAGCGTCTTCCAGATGTTTAACACACGACCATGTTCAACCTTGGTCCATAATGGCACGTTGATGTCAGCTGATGAAAGAATCCTTCGTTTGGTTTGAATAGGTGATAGTGGAGGAAAATTGTTGTTCCCAAAACTATCCAATAGCGCGGCCACAAACGTCACTTGCGGTGTCGCAAAGGATGTTCCTGACAGTTTGACAGAAACTAGACTACTGTCGATCTCTTCGACGCCCATCGTCGGCACGTTGCAGCCACCTACGGCAATATTGACAAATTTGTTGCTGTGATTCGAGAAATCAGCCCAAGTCTGATTTGCTGCTATTGCCCCGACAACTATTAGATTGTTGTCAATCCCATTCAATAGAGCTGGAAATGCTCTTGCGCTGCCGTCATCAGTACCCAACTGTACTCCGTCATTACCGGCAGCTGCCACGAGTAAAAATCCCGCATTATCACGCTTGTTTCCGATGTATTGCGAAAAATTCACATCTTCATTCGAATAGAAAGCGCTAAAATTGACGACATTTACCTTTTGCCTTTGAGCGCGTTCGAGCCCCTTGGTTATTTCAGTGGCACTCAGGGGAAAACTTCCACCACCTGGAGCTGTCGCTCGAATCCGATACGGAATTATTTGCAATCTACCGATCAGAGCCGTTGTCGACCAAAACAGTCTACCGCCAGATGCCAGCACCAGTACGCCGGTGCCGTGCTGGCGGTCAGGATCACCTGGAATAGAGATCATATCTTTCGAACTGACTCCATCAATTCTTGTGATCAATTTTCTAAGGATTGGATTTGGAGTATCGACTATGCCTGGCGGTAGTTTCACCCCTAACAAACCAGAATCGAGAACCATTACCCTTACTTTGTTTTCTTCTACTCCGCCATTTTTGCTCAAAAACTCTTCATTCTTGAGGATTGCCTCCGAGGCTTGCTCAAGAACCCTTTCAGCAGGGGAATCACCCCCGGTTGGGGTAGCATTTTGCGAACACTGCTCAAGGAATCTGGGCTCAAGATTGTCTTGAAAGAGCTTAGGAAGTGCAAACTTCGGAGGACCAGTTGGTTTGAAGCTTTCTGGTAGGATTTTGCCATCTTGTTCCCTAGAGAGATTGTCAAAAACGGTCTTTCTGATGACTACGTTTTGCGTATCGACAGGAAATAGGATTTGAGCACCAGGTTTCACTGCAACAACCCCATCGGGGCCAAGCTTGTTCAATTTCATTACTTTGGCTTGAAATTCATTCCACGGCAGCGTGGTGGTCCCTTCTGTGGATTGGGAAAGCCATTCATCCCAAATAGTCATCCCATCTGAGATTGTTTTGGTTGTTGTATCTCGGCTAATACAAAACGGCAACAGCACAGCAGTGCCGGCTTCTATTTTTGTTTTTAAGATGGGGTTATTTCCCACCATTGTGCGCGCTAATTCGGGATTGAGACGCGCGAATTCTGTTTTCAGCACTTCGAAGTAATCAGGAGTCAGGTCTCTACATAGTTTTGTTGCCAACTCTTCGGGAGTAGTTTCAGTTTCTGAAAATGCAAACAAAGGGTTTGCATTTTGTGCCAGTATTTTCTGCGAATGCGGAGTAAGTTTCTGGCCCACTCGCGACAATTCAGCAGGTCTTATTGTGTATTGCTCCAATCCTTCAAAGATATCTTCTGCCAAGCCTGGTGAAGCAATGGCCAGAAGGATCAAACAAACAGTAGCGGTCGATCGGATACTGAAATCCTGAAGGCGCCAATTCATGGTCCACCTTTCTAAAGTTAATGTTATCTACAACCTGGGGCGTTGATACTCAGTCCACATATTGTGGTCTGCTTGCTTTCAGTCCACTGTACGGCCCAATCGACAAAAAGCTGTGTCGATGTTGAGGAAAGAAAAGAAAATTCACTGATATCACCACGAGAATTTATTCCTGCGATATACCGGCGCCCACCTGTACGGATGTAGGGGGCACCACCACTATCGCCGAAACAAAGGGCAGCCCCTCCCTGAGTGACGATGTCCAAGTTTGGTGGGGCGGGAGTACGTATAACGACTGCCTCGCCCGCGTAGAGCTGCCCAAAAGCGTGGTCTGTCCCTCCTTCCTTCCGACAGCCATACCCAAGAAGCGTAAGCTTCTGGCCTTTTCGTGGGTAGGCAAGAGATGTGCTAATATTCTCAAAAAGGACGCCACTCATTTCCACATCTGAGCTGCACAGGGCGAAATCAGCGGTGTTGTTCTGTTGCGTATAGGCTGGATGATGAGTGCAATTGACGGTGATGGTCGTGCCGTTCAACTTCAACGATCCGCTTTCTCCATCCTTTACGCAGTGAGCGGCGGTTACTAAGGTCTTTGGGCCAACTATCGTGCTGGTACAACCGCCCACCCCACTTCGGAAGATCATAGTTGCGGGCCAATCCGAGGTCGCCTGAGGACTTGCGCCAATCACCACTTGTCCGCCAGGATCCAAGTCCTGTGGCTGAGTCATTTCGAAGGCAAGTACCGGCGATGCCAACATGAGAAGGAATGGAATCGATATCAATCTTGAAATCTTTTTCATCTGATGGGTCCTCCCGGTTTGCAGTTGACGGCCAGAGAAAAGACTATTTTCGGTGCATTCGACATACTGCCAAATTCGTGCAGGAATTTGTCGGCAGCTCAGTCAATCAATATTGAAGTGTCACCCCCACTCTTGCTCCAGGTCTGCTGCTAAACCTGGCACAAAGCTCACTTTCAATTCTTCCGTTGGGTGCGTTGCAATCAATCACTTGGTTTGAAACTAAAGGACTAGCTGCATAGGTTTCTCTGGGAACCGTCAGGATTGTGATGTCGCGAAAGTCGCCATCTCGTTTTTTCCCGGCGTCATTTAACGATGCTGTATAAATATTCTTCAGTTTCACATTGATCGTGTTGTCTCGATTCCCGGAACTTTCAGCACCCTGTTCAAATTTAGACGAAAGAGTTCCACCAGACAGCAGACTGGGTTTGACGTTCGCCACGTCAATTACCAGCTTTGAGGAATCTTTTGCCGACGCTGTAACCTTCAATTGGACGGTCACTTCATCGACGAGCAATCCATATCTCGTATTGCCGGCCTTATTGATGCTATTGAAATTGCGAAGTCCATTTGCGACATCTGACAGTGCCGCATCAACTGAGACCTCACTTGGTTTTGCTACATCGACTGGGCGCATCGATGTGCAGCCCGCCAAAGCCGCTATCATCACAACGCTAGAAGCCAGGAGTTTAAGCATAACACACCCTCCCACATGCAACTATTAGATGTTTTTTCTTTTAATACATCTTAACATTGCGCATCGTTTGTTGGTTGAGTCAAGGCGTTTCTATTCCCCAATTTATGATCTGTTTTGTCAGAGTTTCGGCAGCGCTTGAAATCGTTTGATTTTACTCCTGTTGGAGGAAGTCCTGACTGCAGTACAACATTGAGATCGGCGAGTAACGCTCCGCCGCATCCTTTTGATTGCCAATGACCATTAGTTTGAAACGCTGACGACCATACCTTCCTGAAGGTTTGATCGCCCTATTGATCCGAAAGTTCGCGCGCTGCTTCAACAAGCCTGTCCAGCAATTCGCGTTTGCGTTCGGGGGCCGAGTCAACCGGCACGATGAAGCACAGGGTTGCCACGGCAATGCCGCGCCGGTCGCGGATGGGGGCGGCGAGGCAGCAGGTGAAACGGTCGGAGAGGCCGTTGGTCATGCAACTGCCTTCGGCGCGGGCCCGGGCGATATCGGCCACGAATGTATTCGCCTCAACCACGCGGCCATCGGGCAACCTGAAATCCTCTTCCGGAATGAAGTCGAGAATTTCAGCCGCAGACATGTGATCAAGCAGCAGGCGGCCCGAGGCGGTCCAGGGAATGGGAACCTCGACGCCGATGTCCGTCGTGATCCGGAAAACGCCGGAACCATCGCGGGTATCGACGACCACATATTTGTTGCCGCGCAGCGCGCAGAGTTGCGCCGTTGCCGCGGTTTGCATGGCGAGCCGATCCAGCGCTTCGCGGCAGCGGCGGTGCAGGGGATTGGCATCGGCATAGGCGCGGCCATAGAGATGGGCCGTCTGGCCAAAGTAAACCGTGCCCTCGTCGCCGACGGACTCCAGGATACCCGCTTCAATCAGTCGGCTGGTGATGGAATAGAGGGTCGAGCGGGGTGCGCCGATTTGCTTGGCAAGATCGCCAACCGTGGTTGGCCGGTGGGTGCGCAAAAGCGCATCGAGAATTTCGATGGCCCGGTCAATCCCGTTCTGCCTTTCGCGCGCCGGCTTCGCGCTGCGCTTGTTTACGACCTGGTCCATCAATTCCTCTTGGTTCCGAGCGGATAGCACTTGCATGCTTTTCGAGTCTCGTATAGCGTTCACTTGTCCTTTATAAAGGAACAATGTCCACTATAAAGGACAAAATTGAACAACACAATTCACCTGGGAGGGTGTCATGAACAGACGGAAATTCACGTTATTGGCAGGCCTGAGTGCCGCAACACTGGCATCGGGTTTCAGCAACGCGGCACTTGCGGGCAAGCTTGAGGATATCCTGGCGCGCGGCAAGCTCATCGTGGGAACAGGTCTCACCAATCCGCCGTGGCACTTCCGCGACGAAAAAGGCGACATGGCAGGCTACGATGTCGATATGGCCAAGATTCTGGCCAAAGGCCTGTTCGGCGATGAAACAAAAATTGAATTCGTGAACCAGGCGTCGGACGCACGCATCCCCAATCTCGTTACCGACAAGGTTGACATCACCTGCCAGGGCATGACGGTGACTGCGGAGCGGGCCCAGCAGGTGAACTTCACCATTCCCTATTACCGCGAAGGCGTTGGCCTGATGATGACGGCTGGCGGGAAATACAAATCGCGTGATGAAATGAAGGCAGCGGGTACTGCCGTTACGGTTTCAGTTCTGCAAAACGTCTACGCCGAAGAGATGGTGCATTATGCCCTGCCGGAGGCAAAGGTTGACCAGTATGAGAGTTTCGACCTGATGTACCAGGCCTTGAATTCGGGCCGGTCGGACGCAGCGGCAACTGACATGTCTTCACTGCAGTGGTTCATGATCCAGAACCCGGGCAAATATGTGGACGGCGGGTATGGCTGGAATCCGCAAACCTATTCATGCGCCGTCAAACGCGGCGAGCAGGATTGGCTGAACTTCGTCAACATCGCATTCCGCGAAGGCATGACGGGTGTCGAGTTCGCAACCTTCTCGAAGTCGTTTGAGCACTGGTTCGGCGTGAAGCCGCCGGAACCAAAGGTGGGCTTCCCCGAAGAACTCCGTTAACCGCGGGCGACAGGGCGCGGGAGCCATGGGATATACCTTCCAGCTTGGCGTGATCGAAGCCAACTTCGATCACTTCCTTTCCGGGCTGGCATTGGGCCTGGCTCTCGCGTTCGCCGCTATACTTGTTGGCACACTCATTGGCCTGGCTTGCGCCTTTGCCACCATGGGGAAGGCGCCGCTGGCGTCGCGCCTTGTCGGCATTTATGTTTCGGCGATCCGCAATACGCCGCTGCTGGTCATCATCCTCTTTGTCTATTTCGCCCTGCCGCAAACCGGCATCAGGTTGGGCAAGCTTGAGAGTTTTGTTTTTTCCCTGGCGATTTATTCGGGCGCCTATCTGACGGAGGTTTTCCGCGCCGGGCTTGCCGGCGTTCCGCGTGGCGTGATCGATGCGGGCCGGGCCATCGGCCTCACCGGGTTTCAACTGGCGCTTTACGTGATCTCGCCCATCATGTGGCGCAACTGCTTGCCCGCACTTGGCACCACTTTCATTTCCCTGTTCAAAGACACGTCGCTTGCCGCGGTGATCGCCGTCCCCGAACTCACCTACCAGGCGCGCAAGCTCAACACCGAAACCTTCCGCGTGGCGGAAGCCTGGGCCACGGCCAGCGTGCTCTATCTTGCAACCTGCCTGCTGATTGCCGCGGGGCTGCGGCAGCTCGAACGCCGCTTTCCGAAGTTTTGAGGTAGGGCGCAATGGAACACTTCCTCCACGAGTTATGGATCGCCCGCTGGGCCCTGGCGCAGGGCTTGCTGCTGACGGTTGAAATCTCCGCCGCCTCCATTCTGTTTGGAAGCATCATCGGCCTTTTTGCCGGCGTTGGCCTCACCTATGGCAAGTGGCCGCTGCGCTTGCCCATCCGCGCGGCGGTCGATTGCATCCGGGGCATTCCGGTTCTGGTGCTGATTCTCGCGTCCTTCTATCTCCTGACCTTTGCCGGCATCAATCTCACGGCGGTTGAATCCGGGCTCTTGGCGCTCTCCATTTTTTGCGGGGCGCATATGGGTGAAATCATTCGCGGCGCCTTGCAATCCATTCCGGTCACGCAGATTGATGCGGGCCGCGCCATCGGGCTCACCTTCCCGCGAATCCTCATCTATGTTCTCATTCCCCAGGCGATGCGGCAGATCATGCCGGTGTGGGTCAATACGGGGGCCGAACTGGTCAAGGCTTCGACGCTTCTCTCGGTCATCGGTACGGGCGAACTGTTGCTGCGTACCCAGGAGATCGTCGGACGCAATTTCATGACCCTGGAATTCTACGGCCTTTGCGGGCTTCTCTATTTTCTGATCAATTCCGTGATCGAGCGCCTCGGCAAATTTGCCAGTCGCCGCTTTGCACTTCAATGAGGGTCCTATGACACTTCTCGCCATACGTGGCCTCACCAAGAATTTCGGGCCGGTGGAAATCCTGAAAGGCGTTGACCTTGAGGTGAACAAGGGCGAGGTGGTGTCGATCATCGGCGCCAGCGGCTCGGGCAAAACCACGCTGCTGCGCTGCGTCAATCTGCTGGAGGATTTCAACGGCGGGGAAATCGTGCTCGACGGCGTGGCCATCGGCTACACGGGGGAAGGAGCCGCGCGGCGCAGGCTTGGCGAGCGCGAACTGGCGCGGCAGCGGGCCATGACCGGCATGGTGTTCCAGAGCTTCAACCTGTTTCCGCATCTTACGGCGCTGGGCAATGTCATGCTCGGGCTGACGAAGGTCCGGCATATGCCGAAGCGCGAAGCACAGCAGCTTGCCATGACCTGGCTGGCCCGCGTCGGCCTTGATGACCGCGCTTCGCATCTTCCCAGCCAGCTTTCGGGCGGGCAGCAGCAGCGCGTGGCAATCGCGCGCGCCCTGGCGATGGATCCCAAGCTCGTGCTGCTCGATGAAATCACCTCGGCGCTTGATCCGGAACTGGTGGGCGAAGTGTTGAACACCATCAAGCTCCTGGCGAAGGAGGGCACCACAATGCTGATCGTCACCCATGAGATGCGTTTTGCCCGGGACGTGGCCCACCGCACCATTTTCATGGATGGCGGCCTGATCGCGGAGCAGGGGCCTTCGGCCAAATTGTTCCGCAATCCCAAAAATGTGCGACTGAAGGAATTCCTCAAGCGCGCCGACATGTGAACAGGAGTGGTTATGACGATTGAAAGATTTGGCGCAGCGCCAACCGGCCCCGGCGGCCGCAGCCTGCCCTTCACCAAGGCGGTGCGGGCCGGCGATTTCATCTTTGTCTCGGGGCAGGTGCCGATGGGGGCGGACGGCGAGATCGTCGAAGGCGACATCGGCACGCAGACGCGGCAGACCATCGAGAACGTCAAGGCCATCCTGAAGGAGCAGGGGCTCGGCCTTGAGCATGTGGTGAAGGCCACTGTCTGGCTAGCGGACACGCGCGATTTCTGGCCCTTCAACAAGGTCTATCTCGAATATTTCGGCGCAGCACTTCCGGCGCGGTCCTGCGTGCGGGCCGACATGATGGTGGACTGCAAGGTGGAGATCGAGGTTGTGGCTTGGGGCGTTACTTTTCTATGAATGAAGATCGAGCCGAATATTATCGCCGCCAAGCGGAGTTGTGTCTGGAGCAGGCGGAGCTTGCCCCGGATGAATCGATGCGGGTGCGCATGAGGTTCATTGCGGATGAGTGGCTTGAGATGGCCGCACAGGCGGCCCTTCTCACGGCGGCCTAAACTTTTCAGCCGCTCAAAATGCTGCTTGACAATCTATTCCTATGTGATTCATATGTTCCTGTTTTGTTCTTTATGAGGGGTAGGAACCACATGGACTGGAAGATGGATTGGGACTTGGCCATCGAACGCAACAGCGAAGCGCTCAAGGGAATCATTGCGGCCCTGTTCGCCATGCTGGACGCCACGGTTTCGCGGATTCCACATCCCCTCCACCGTGCCGTGCTGCGGGTGCTGCGGCCTGCCGAATCCGCCGTGCGCCGCCTCATTGTCATCGCGGCGCGGGGCCTTGTGGTGAAGGTTGTGCCGTCTCGTCCCATGCCCAAGGGGCAGATTATCGGAAAGGGTGGTGGAACTTCGGTTCCCGCCTTCAAGCTCTTCGACACGCGGAAGGATTTCCCGGAGCTGCGCCAGCGCCGGGTCAGATACGCGAAGTATCCGCCGCGTGTCCTTTTCCTGGGGCCTGATTCCAAGGTGGACGACCTGTGGCCAAGGCCCCAGCCCAAGGCTGCTCCCCCACCGTCCGATGGGTTTGTCAGCGCGGCCCGCATTGCGCGCAGGCTTCAGGCCCTGAAGTCCGCCCTTGATGACCTCCCGCGTCAGGCCAAGCGCCTGGCCCGCTGGCGGGTCCGGCGGGAGGCCGCAAAGGCCCCGACGTTCACATCCCCGCTCCGCCCCGGCCGTGCTCCGGGCTCCCGGAGGCAGCCCACGCACGAGGTCGATGAAATCCTCACCGAGTGCCACTGGCTTGCCTGGGAGGCCGAAAAGCCCGACACAAGCTGAAGCCCAAACCTTAAGCAAATAGAGATAAAACCCCCGGAAACCGGGGCAAAACCTCCCTCTCCCAGAGCGGGGTTGCAACGCCTTGCCCCCTCATCTATACCCCGCCGATCACGGCACAGGTGGCGGACACCCCTGGAGGCAGGCTTGCGCCGTGGTTCATTCATTCAGGAGTTTAAAATGTCTAAGATCGTTCAGCTTAAGGCCACGCAGCGTGGCCGGGCAGGCAAGGGGGCCTCCCGCGCAGTACGTCGCGAAGGTCTCGTTCCCGGTGTCGTCTATGGCGACAAGCAGGGAGCCCAAATGGTTTCGCTCAATTACCGCGAACTCGAGCCCCATATCCAGACCGGCCGCTTCCTGTCGACGCTTGTCGACCTCGAAGTGGAAGGCAAGACCATCCGCGCCATTCCGCGCGACATCCAGTTTGAGCCCATCCGCGATTTCATCGTGCATGTGGATTTCCTCCGGCTTGGCAAGGCCTCGCGTATTGCCGTTGATATTCCGGTGCATTTCAAGGGCCATGAAGCCTCTCCCGGCATCAAGGCCGGCGGCTCGCTCAACATTGTGTCGCATACGCTCAGCCTTTACTGTTCGGCGGATTTCATCCCCGATGAAATCACCGTTGATGTGGCTGGTCTGAATATCGGCGACTCCGTCCACATGTCCGACATCAAGCTGCCGGAAGGCGTGACCGCGGTTTCGCGTGATGACGTGACGCTCTGCACGATCGCGGCCCAGGCCAAGGAAGAAGTGGTTGAGGAAGTCGCGGCTCCCGTTGACGTTCCAGCCACAGCCCAGAAAGCCCCTGCTGATGGAACGGCTACCGCCGCTCCTGCTGCCGGCGCCAAAGGTGCGGCTCCGGCCGCAGCGCCTGCAAAGGGTGCGGCTCCTGCCGCTGCTGTTCCGGCCAAGGGTGCGGCTCCGGCGCCGAAGAAGAAGTAATCATCTTCGTCTGACAGGAGACGGGCATGTTTCTTCTTGTGGGTCTCGGCAATCCGGGAACCAAATATGCCGGAAACAGGCACAATATCGGCTTCATGGCGGTGGACGAAATCGTCCGCCGCCATGGCTTTTCGCCCTGGCGCAAGAAGTTCCACGGCGAAATTTCCGAAGGCACCCTGGGCACGCAGAAAACGCTCGTCCTCAAGCCTTTGACCTTCATGAATGAATCGGGCCAGGCGGTGGGCGATGCCATCCGCTTTCTCGGCATGGAGCCGGAACAGGTCGTCGTCATCTATGACGAGATTGATCTGCTGGCGGGCAAAGTCCGGGTGAAACTGGGGGGCGGGGCAGCCGGCCACAACGGCATCCGGTCGATCACCGCCCATATCGGCCCACATTATACGCGGGTGCGTCTGGGGGTTGGCCATCCGGGTGACAAGACGCTGGTTCATCCCCATGTGCTCAGTGATTTCGCCAAGGCCGACAAGGTCTGGCTCACGCCTTTGCTCGATGCGGTCGCGGACTACGCGCCGCTTCTCGTTGAAGGCGACACGGCAACATTTCAAAACAAGGTGCATCTGGCGCTCGCTCCAGCGCCGGAAAAGGAATAGGTTTTATGGGTTTCAAATGCGGCATTGTTGGCCTGCCGAATGTCGGCAAATCAACGCTCTTCAACGCGCTCACGCAAACCTCGGCGGCGCAGGCGGCGAATTATCCGTTCTGCACCATTGAGCCCAATGTGGGCGATGTGGGCGTGCCTGATCCGCGGCTTGATGATCTCGCCAGGATCGCGAACAGCGCCCAGATTATCCCTACGCGCCTAACATTTGTGGATATCGCCGGGTTGGTGAAAGGCGCTTCCAAGGGCGAAGGCCTGGGCAACCAGTTCCTTGCCAATATCCGCGAGACGGATGCCATTGCCCATGTGGTGCGCTGCTTTGAAGACGGCGACATCACCCATGTCTCCGGCAAGATCGATCCCATCGCCGATATCGACACCATCGAAACCGAGCTGATGCTGGCCGATATGGATAGCTTGGAAAAGCGCGTTGTCAGCATCGAGAAAAAGGGCAAGCAGGGCGACAAGGAAGCCAAGGAAATGGCTGATCTGATGAACCGCGCTCTGGTGCTTTTGCGGGAAGGCAAGCCCGCCCGCCTGGTTCAGCGCACTGTTGATGAAGAGAAGATGTTTCGCGGCCTCGGATTACTTTCATCGAAGCCGGTGCTTTACGTTTGCAATGTCGAGGAAGCGTCTGCCGACAAGGGCAATGAATTCTCGCAGCGCGTTTACGCCCGCGCCAAGGAAGAAAACGCCGTCGCCGTTGTCGTCTCGGCCAAGATCGAAAGTGAAATCGCCATCCTGCCGTTGGTGGACCAGAAGGATTATCTCGATGCAGTTGGCCTCGAGGAACCGGGCCTCAACCGGGTGATCCGCGCCGGCTACGACCTGTTGCATCTCGTCACCTATTTCACCGTAGGCCCCAAGGAAGCCCGCGCCTGGACCATTACGCGAGGCACCAAGGCGCCTGCCGCCGCCGGCGTCATTCACACGGATTTCGAAAAGGGTTTCATCCGATCCGAGACCATCGGATATGCCGACTATGTCAAGAACAATGGTGAAGCCGGCGCCAAGGAAGCCGGCAAGTTTCGCCTGGAAGGCAAGGAATATGTGGTCCTCGATGGCGATGTCATGCATTTCCGTTTCGCGAACTAGCCATGGCCGAACTCCTGCATTTTGAAGATTTTGCGGTGGGGCAGGTGATCGACCTGGGCTCCCATGCGGTGAGCGCCGCTGAAATCCGCGAATTCGCCAGTGAGTTTGATGCGCAGCCGTTTCATCTCGATGAAGCCGCTGGCAAAGCCTCCATTCTTGGCGGCCTGGCCGCCAGCGGTTGGCATGTCTGTTCCATGCTGATGCGGATGATTGCCGATTCCTGGCTCAACAAATCGGCCAGCATGGGATCAAATGGCGTTTCGGAAGTCAAATGGCTCAAGCCGGTCCTGGCGGGCGAAACGCTTTCCGGACGGGTGACCATTCTCACCAAGCGGGTTTCGTCGAAGCGCCCGGAAATGGGGATTTTCGAATGCCTGTTTGAACTCTTCAATGACTCCGGTGTAAAGAAAACCGAAATGAATGCCGTGGTCTTTATGCGAGTCAAAGCAGCATGATAGGCCTTTTCCTTGAAGACGTGGATGAAGGCCTGACGGTCGATCTCGGCAGCTATCATTTCACCCGCGATAGCATCGTTGGGTTTGCCCGGAAATATGATCCGCAGCCCTTTCACCTGAGCGAGGAAGGGGGTTTGGCCGGCCCTTTTGGCGGGCTTTCCGCCAGTGGCTGGCACACGGCGGCGGGCTGGATGAAATGTTTCGTGGAAGTCAATGACGCGGCGCGGGCGAAATTGCAGGCAGCCGGAAAAACTCTGCCAGAAGTCGGGCCCGGCCCGGGATTCACAAATCTCAGGTGGCTGAAACCGGTCTATCCCGGCGATACCATTCGCTATTCCAGCAGGGTAACAGGGAAACGTGACCTGGCTTCAAAGCCCCAATGGGGCATCGTGTTCTCGATGAATGAGGGCGTCAACCAGAAGGGCGAGCTGGTTTTCAGTTTTGAAGGCAAGGTGCTGACGGCCCGCCGTTAGTGCCCATCGAAGCTCACGAGCGTGTGAACTTTCACATTCTTGCTTCTGAGTTTTGCGGCTCCGCCCAGTTCGGGCAGGTCGATGACGAAGGCGGCGGCCACCACTTCGCCGCCGGATTTGCGGATGAGATCGATGGCAGCACCCGCTGTCCCTCCGGTGGCAATAAGATCATCAATCAACAGGATGCGGTCGCCTTGCTTGATAGCGTCGGCATGAATCTCGATGGTATCGACGCCGTATTCGAGGGCGTATTCCTGGCCGATGGTGCGTGAGGGTAGCTTGCCTTTTTTGCGAATGGGAATGAAGCCGCGCCCAAGGCTTGCGGCAACTGCACCTCCCAGAATGAAGCCGCGCGCTTCGATGCCCGCCACGTAATCAATATTGCCACGCAGGAAGGGCCAGACGAGTTCGTCGATGGCGGCGCGAAAGCCGTGAAGATCGGCGAGCAGGGTGGTGATGTCGCGGAACATGATGCCGGGCTTGGGGTAATCCGGAATGGTGCGGATATAGCGTTTGATGTCGAAGCCGTTGCGAAGGTCCATAATTCGTTTCCTCTAGGGCCACTTTACCGAAGGTGGCATGGACGACAGGATCGAGTCCACATTGCCGCCGGTTTTCAGGCCAAACAAAGTGCCGCGATCATAGAGCAGGTTGAATTCCACATATCGGCCGCGGCGAATGAGCTGTTCTTCACGGTCGGCTTCAGTCCATGGCGCGTTCATGTTGTGGCGGACAATTTCCGGAAAAACTTTTAGAAAGGCGCTGCCAACGTCTTTGACGAAGGCGAGGTCGGCGGAAAAATTTCCGCTATCGAGATAATCGAAAAAAATTCCGCCAATGCCGCGCGATTCTTTCCTGTGGGGCAGATAGAAATACTCGTCACACCAGTTCTTGTATTTTTCATAGTTGGCAACTGAATGGGCATTGCAGCAGGTTTTGAAGGCGGCGTGGAAGCTTTTTGAATCGGTGTCATCCTGCGTGCGCCGGCGATCCAGAACCGGTGTCAGGTCCGCTCCGCCGCCAAACCAGGGCTTGGAGGTGACGACATAGCGGGTGTTCATGTGGACGGCCGGAATATTGGGATTCCAGAAATGAGCGATGAGGGAAATGCCAGAGGCCCAGAATTTGGGATCGTCTTCCGCGCCCGGAATCTGTTTGCGGAATTCCGGCGAAAACTCGCCATGAACGGTCGAGCAATGGACACCCACCTTCTCAAAGAGCCGGCCGTGGAGCATGGACATGACGCCACCGCCGCCATCGTTTTCGCGGGTCCATGAGGTTTGCCGGAAGCGGCCTGCGGGTGCCCGACCCGCTGCTTCATTTTCAAGCTTTTCAAATTCGGCAACAATCCGGTCCCGCAGGGTTTCAAACCAGAGGCGGGCAGTATTTTTTTGGCTTTCGATGGCGGACATTGCGGGTGATTTCATAAGGCTCGAGGCGCTGGAAAGCCAGCGGTTTGGCGCAGCGCCTCACCGGTCACCATGGCGCAGGCGAGGCTGACATTGAGGGAGCGCTCGCCCGGCTTCATCGGGATCAGGATGCGGGCGTCCACTGCCGCATGGACTTCCGGCGGCACGCCCGCGCTTTCCTGTCCCATCAGGATTATGTCCGTTCTGGTAAATTCAAATTGGGAATAGGGGAGTGCCGCCTTGGTTGACAGCAGGACCAGCCGGCGCCCCTGGGCTTCTCCGCAGAAGGCCTGCCAGGACGGAGACCGGTGCACCACGGCGCGGTCCAGATAGTCCAATCCGGCCCGTTTGAAGGAAGAATCAGTCCAGGCAAAGCCCGCCGGTTCGATAATTGTGACTTTCAGGCCGAGGCAGGCGGCCATGCGGATAATGGTTGCGGCATTGGGGGCAATGTCGGGCTGGAAGAGGGCAATTTCGATCATGATTCTGGAGTTTTAGCCAATGTTGCGGGGATGATCAAAGCGGCGCAGCGCTGCGACAACACATGGCTAGACAACTTTCGTGGCCAATGCCAAAACCGCCAGAGTTAGTGTGCCAAATGGGGGTTTTCCAGTTTCGGCGCCAGCGGCAACACGAGGGAACAAAAACGTGTCCACAGCGGTACATGCGGATGTAAATCGGCGGGATTTTCTTTTCATTGCCACGGGAGCCGTGGCCACAGTGGGGGCGGCACTTACGGCCTGGCCCTTCATCAACCAGATGAACCCAGACGCTTCGGTACTGGCTTTGGCCACGGTTGAAGTTGACCTGGCGCCCATTACCGAAGGCCAGGAAATTACCCTGAAGTGGCGCGGCAATCCGGTGTTTATCCGCCACCGCACGGCAAAGGAAATTGAACTGGCCAAGGCCGTAAAGCTGGACGAGCTTATCGACAACAATGCCCGTAGTGAAAATGTGAAAGACGGCGATCCGGCCACCGACGAGAACCGCGTGGTCGGCGGCAAGGAAGCCTTTATCGTGATGATGGGGGTTTGCACCCATCTGGGCTGTGTGCCAATTGGCAATTCGGGCGACTTCGGCGTGGTTGAAGGCAATCTCAAATCCGGCGGCTGGTTCTGCCCCTGCCATGGTTCGCAGTATGATACGGCGGGACGGGTCCGCAAGGGGCCGGCCGGCGAGAACCTGCACGTACCGAAATACGAATATCTCACCGACACAAAAATTCTCATCGGTTAATCAGGGGCAAGATTTATGAGTGGTCCGTCAAACTATCAACCGAAGAGTGCCTTCGGCAAATGGATGCACGAGCGGCTTCCGATCATGGAACTGGTGCAGGGCCAGGCCCTGGATTTTCCGACACCGAAGAATCTCAACTACTGGTGGACCTTCGGCGGCATTTTGGCCGTCATGCTCGTGGCCCAGCTCATCACCGGCATTGTCCTGGCCATGCACTACACGCCCCATGTCAGCATGGCGTTCGACTCGGTCGAGCACATCATGCGGGACGTCAATTCCGGCTGGTTGCTGCGCTACCTGCACGCCAACGGCGCTTCGATGTTTTTCATCGCCGTCTACATCCATATTTTCCGCGGCATGTATTACGGCTCCTACAAGGCGCCACGCGAAGTTCTGTGGATGATCGGCGTGCTGATTTATCTGGTGATGATGGCAACTGCCTTCATGGGTTACGTCTTGCCCTGGGGCCAGATGAGCTTCTGGGGCGCCAAGGTTATCACCAACCTGTTCTCGGCCATTCCATTTGTGGGCGAGTCGGTGACGACGTGGCTGTGGGGCGGCTATTCGGTGGACAACCCGACGCTCAACCGCTTCTTCTCATTGCATTACCTCCTGCCATTTGTTCTGGCGGGCCTTGTGGGCCTTCATATCTGGGCGCTGCATGTGCCGGGAAATGGCAATCCCACGGGCGTCAACGTCAAGGGCTCGCAGGACACGGTGCCTTTCCATCCATACTATACGATGAAGGATGCCTTCGCGATTGTCGTGTTCATGATCCTGTTCTCGGCGTTCACGTTTTTCGCGCCGAATTATCTCGGCCATGCGATCAACTACCTGCCGGCAAACCCGCTGGCGACGCCGGCACACATTGTTCCGGAATGGTATTATCTGCCGTTCTACGCAATCCTGCGCGCCATCCCCGACAAGCTTGGCGGCGTTGTGGCCATGTTCGGCTCGATCCTGATCCTCTTCTTCCTGCCATGGCTTGATACGTCACGGGTGCGGTCGGGCACTTACCGGCCGATCTTCAAGCAATTCTTCTGGGTGTTTGCCATCGTCTGCGTTGCCTTGGGCTATCTCGGATCCAAGCCGGCGGAGGGTAGCTATGTTTTCTGGTCGCGCATTCTCACGGCCTATTACTTCATCCACTTCATTGTGATCCTGCCCTTGCTCGGGCTGCTGGAAAGCCCGAAGCCCTTGCCGCCATCCATCTCGGATGCGGTGTTGGCGAAGAAAAAGCCTTTGGCGCCAGCTGAGTGATTTGGGGAAAAAGATGAAAAAAATGCTCAAGACACTCGCAATCGCCGCTTCCGGTTTTCTGCTTCTGGCCGGGGCTGCTTCTGCCGCCGAAGGCCAGAAGGACGCAAAGGCCATTTCCTATTCCTTTGAAGGGCCGTTTGGCACCTTTGACAAGGCGGAGCTGCAGCGCGGCTACAAGGTTTACAAGGAAGTGTGCTCGAACTGCCATTCCATGCGGCTGGTTTCGTTCCGCAATTTGAGTGAACATGGCGGACCGGGCTTTACTCCCGAACAGGTCAAGGCCTTGGCTGCCACCTTCACGATGAAGGATGGACCGGGCACCGATGGCGAAATGTTTGACCGCCCGGGCTTGCCGTCCGACCGGTTTCCCTCGCCATTTGCCAATGAGCAGGCGGCCGGGGCGGCAAACGGCGGGGCCGTGCCTCCCGACCTTTCGCTCATCACCAAATTCCGCCCGGGCTGGTATGGCACTTTCAATCAGCTGGCAAATGGCATCGGTGGCCCGCAATATGTTTATTCCGTTCTGACGGGCTACGAAGCGCCTACGGCAGAAATCACGGCGGAAATGCCGGAAGGCAAGCACTACAATCCCTATTTCGCCAACGGCCATTTTATTTCGATGGCGCCGCCACTGGTTGATGGCCAGGTGACTTTTGACGATGGCGCGCCCAACACGGTTGATGCCATGGCGCGCGATGTTTCGGCATTCCTCGCCTGGACGGCGGAACCCAAAATGGAAGAGCGCAAGAGCCTCGGCTTCATGGTTCTGATCTATTTGGCGGTTCTTGCGCTGCTTCTGTATTTCGTGAAGAAGAAGATTTGGGCCGACCAGCATTGATTGTCACCGGAATGTAATAAATAAATGGCCCGGCTTTGCGCCGGGCCTTTTTGTTTCGAGGGGATGACATGAGCAAATCCGTATTGGGCATCATCGGCGGTTCCGGGGTTTATGACCTGCCGCTTGAAAAGGTGGAATGGAAAACGGTGGAGAGCCCGTGGGGGCTGCCGTCGGACCAGTTGCGCTGCGGCGAGCTTCATGGGTTGCCGGTGGTGTTTCTGCCCCGCCACGGCAGGGGGCATGTCTATTCGCCCACCTCCATAAACTACCGGGCCAACATCGATGTCATGAAGCGGTTGGGTGTCACGGACATTGTCTCTCTGTCAGCAGTAGGCTCCCTGAAAGAAGAGTTGCCACCGGGCATGTTCGTGCTGGTTGACCAGTTCATCGACCGGACATTTGCGCGGGAGAAATCATTCTTTGGAACTGGCTGCGTTGGCCATGTGCCGTTTTCCCATCCCATTTCCCCGCTGCTGCAGGACAGCGTGGCGGCGGCCCTTGCGGCGGAAAACCTGCCGTTTTCCAAGGGCGGCACTTACGTTGTTATGGAAGGCCCGCAGTTTTCAACGCTGGCTGAATCCTGGCTCTACCGGTCATGGAGCGCCAGTGTTATCGGCATGACGAACATGCCGGAGGCCAAGCTCGCGCGGGAAGCCGAGATTTGCTACTGCACGGTGGCGATGGTGACGGACTACGACTCTTGGCACGAGGACCACGGAACAGTTGATGTGGCCAAGGTTGTTGAAGTCCTGAAGGCAAATTCCGACCGTGCAAAGGAACTGGTGTTGCGGCTGGCGAAGGATTTTCCCCGGGAGCATCCGCCTTGCCCCATCGGTTCGGACCGAGCGCTTGAATACGCGATCATGACGGCGAAGGACTACCGCGACCCAAATGTGTTGAGAAAACTGGACGCCGTAGCCGGGCGCGTTCTCTGATCCGGAATTACTGGCTCTTCGGGATTGCCAGCGCCGTGGAGGTTCGCGCCCCTTGCGACATGACCAGTCTTACAAAGGGATGGCGCAGGAGACGGGCCTGCTCGGCCACATCAAAGGCATCCTGTTTCTTGGCGCAGGACACCCGCATCTGTTCCCAGAGCTTGGTGGATCTCTCATTCAGCTCCGCGCATGAGGTTGTCTGAATGGCTTTGACCTTGGCTTCCAGGGCGGAGGCGCAGGCCAGCCAGATGCTGCGGTGGGTTTCCTCATGGGTTTTGAGGAAGCTTGAAAATTTCTTCCAGTCAGATTTGGTGGCGCCCTTCAGGGCCGCCTCATTTTTCAGTTTAGGCAGCTTGATGGTGAAGTCAATTTTGAACTTGTAGTCTTCCAGGCTGCAGAACCTGCCCGGTATCAATTGGCCTGACTGGGACGATACGGCGGTTGTGGCGGCGTAGGCCTTGACCCCGCCGACGCGCGGGCCCCGCTTGACGAGGGTGCTGTAAATTGCCCCCGGCGTGTTACCGGAGATTGCGTAATAGGTGTATTTGGTTGACTGGTTTGGCTTGCTGAGCGCGCTTTCGCTGATGAAACTGGCTGCCAGAATTGAACCTAAAACAAGCACTGCTCTTTTATTCAACTGAGCCTCCCCAAGGACAAGCGTCCTAACTTGTAAGAAGGACCGGCAAAAATCAAGTGACAAACGACGCTTTCACAGACCCCTTGCCGCAAAACCTTCCCTGCCGCATATTCCTGCCGGACGGTGATCAGGGTGGGAGCCTTCTATTCATGCGCAGGAATGGCACGGTAAAGTTTTTTAATCAGGCCAAGGGATATGGCTTTGTTACTCCCGACGGGGGCGGCAAGGATATTTTTGTCCATATTACAGCCGTACAGAAGTCCGGAATTCCGGAGCTGAACGAAGGCACAAAGATCAGTTTCGATGTACAGGATGACGCCCAGGGCCGGGGGCCCCAGGCGATTGAACTGCAGCTTATCTGAGCGGGCTTTCCGTTCGCCCGGCAATGGGCTAGACTGGGGGCAATGGGATAAGGTTTCTGCATATCGCGTTCATCGTGCCATTCATTGGGGGCAATGCCTTTGCCGCTGACCAAGCCCACAAGAACTGCTACTGCCGAGCCAATAACATTCAATATGAGCAGGGACAGGTTTTGTGCCTCTATGGCAAGCTCGCCCGCTGCGAAATGAACCTCAACAATCCAAGCTGGAAGATAGTTGCCCCAATATGCCCCGAATCGCGCTCCACTTCGCCTCCAACCCAGTTCGCGCAATCCTTGCCTCCGGCAAAATAGCACTTTTCCTGTTTATCGCGAGTTTCGGCCTGACCGGCGCTGCTGCCAAAGGGCCGGTGCCGGGCCAGTTCGACTATTATGTCCTGGCGCTCTCCTGGTCGCCCAGCTACTGCGCTGGCGATGCTGGCCGGAATGACTATCAGCAATGTGCGCCGGGCCGCCGGTTTGCTTTTGTGGTCCATGGGCTCTGGCCGCAATATGCCAAGGGCTGGCCGGAATTCTGCCGGACTAGGGAAAACTGGATACCGCAGGACCTTATCGATGGCGTGATGGATGTCATGCCGTCCAAAAGGCTGATTATCCACGAGTGGAAGAAACACGGCACCTGTTCGGGACTTAGGCAGGCGGCTTATTTCGACAAGGTGGAAACGACGTTTGGGGGGATACGGATCCCGGCACGCTATCTCTCCCCGCTAGCCCCCGTCATGGTAACGCCTGAGCAACTGGTAACGGATTTCGTGAAAACGAATGTGGCTTTGACGGCGGATATGTTGTCGGTGCAATGCGGCAATGCGACGGGACAAGCGCGCCTTTCGGAGCTTCGCGTTTGTGTTAACAAGGCGGGCAGTTTCATTGCCTGTGGCATGAATGAAGCGAGGCAGTGCAGGGCCAAGTCCCTTGTGCTGCTTCCGGTGAAATAGGGTTTGAATGAAGCGCGCGCTTGTCTTTCAGCACATGGATTATGACCATCCCGGCCGCTTCCTGGATTTCTTTTCCGAAGATGGCATTGTGCCGGAGATGGTGCGGCTGTGGGAAGGGCAGGGAATTCCCAACCTCGCCCCTTATGATTTTCTCTTTGTACTCGGAGGCGCGCAGGACACTTGGCAGGAGGAGCACACCTGGATGCCGGCGGAGAAAGCGGCCATCCGCGAATGGGTGTGGGACCGCGCCAAGCCCTATTTCGGGGTTTGCCTTGGCCATCAGTTGCTGTGCGATGCGCTGGGGGGTGAAGTGGCCCTTGCCGCCGAACCGGAGGTGGGGGTGTATGATGTTTCATTGACGCCGGATGGGCAGGAGCATCGGCTTTTTGCCGGAGTTGAAAGCAGCAACAAGGTTATGCAGTGGCATTGGGCCGAGGTGACCCGGGCGCCGCAGGAGGCGAAGGTTCTTGCCACATCGCCAAAATCCGCCATTCAGTCGATTGCCATCGACAGCCACGCGATCAGCACGCAGTTCCATTGCGAGTTTTCCCCGCAGACCATGGCGACATGGTCCTCGCTCCCCGCCTATCTGGCTTCGCTGGAAAATCAGAATGGCGCGGGCGCCTATCGCAGGCTTATCAACGAGGCCACGCCGCTTATGCCGCAAATGGCAAAAATGACCCGGCGGATTTACGACAACCTGATGCAGGCTACCGGGCTTAGAAAGTAAGCCAGAAGACCTCGCCGGTGCTTTCCTCAGTATCCAGCCAGAAGAATTTCAGCTTTGGAAATTCGCGTTCGAGGATGTCACGGCCGGTGCCGATTTCACAGAGCAGGCCGCCGCCCTTGTTCAGGTGCTTGGGCGCTTCAGCCAGAATGCGGCGGGTGATATCCAGGCCATCGGGTCCTCCGAGATGGGCCATAGCCGGTTCATGGGCGTATTCCTTGGGGAAGGCTGCCACTTCAGCTTCGGCCACATAAGGCGGGTTGGTGATGATGAGGTCATATTTCTTTTTAGCCACTGCGGCGAAGAGATCACCCTGGTGAAGGGTGACGCGCTGCTCCAGATAGTGATCCTTCACATTGATGCGGGCGACGGAGAGGGCATCGGCTGAAATGTCGACGGCATCAATGCTGGCGTTGGGAAATACACCAGCGGCGAGAATGGCCAGGCAGCCGGAGCCAGTGCAGAGATCAAGGACGGAACCGATCTTCTCGGGATGCTTGATCAAATTGTGGCCATCGCCGCCAAAGAGGCCGCTGAACAGAAGCTCTCCGATGTATGACCTCGGCACGATGACGCGTTCATCGACGTAGAACGGAACGCCATGAATGTAGGTGCGCTTGGTCAGATAGGCGGCGGGCTTTCGTGTGGTGATGCGCGCCTCGATGATGCCGGCGAGCTTTTCCCGTTCGGCGGGCAGAAGCTTGGCATCGAGCCAGGGGTTGATGTCGTCCACGGGCAAGTTCAGGGTTTCAAGGATGAGAAAGGCTGCTTCATCCAAGGCGTTGGATGCGCCGTGGCCATGCTCCAGCTTTGCGGCGCGGAAGCGGCTTACGGCAAAGCGCAGGTAATCACGGATGGTGACGAGATGGGTGGTGGTCATGGGCTTTTTCTAACTTCTCGGGTCACCATGACGAGGAGGAATAGAGCAAATATCAGGGCCATGGAATAGGGCAGGCCATCGGGCCCGAAGCTCTGCATAGACCAGCCCGCAATAAGCGAACCAACCAGGGCTCCCAGCCCCCAGGTGGTGGAGAAAGAAGCGGTGCCTGTCACCAGTTCATGGCCAGAGAAGCGCTCACCCAGTTCCGCCAAGGACACGGTGTAAATGCCGGCAGACGCAGCACCGGCAATGGTGAGCAGGGGCCAGAAGGCCCAGGTGTCGAAGGACAAGGGAATCAGCGCGCTGGCGCAGGCGGTGACCACGCCGCAGCCGGCCATGACCCAACGCTTTTTGAAATGATCAGCGAGCCAGCCGATGGGAAATTGCAGAACGGTATTGCCGATGATGAAGGCGGTCAGGGCAAGGGAAGCCGTTGCCTGGTCCAAGCCTTTTTTCACGCCATAGACCGGCAGGAAACTCAAATTAGCCGCATCGATAATGGCGAACATGCCAACTGCGATGAGCAGGATGGGGGCTTTTTTGATAAAGCCGATGATCGAAAGCGGGTCTTCGTCCTCTTCGTCAATGTCCTCGTCTTTCACGAAAAAGATCGGAATGGTTGCAATAGCGAGTACTGCTGCCCCGATGAAAAAGGGCAGGACCGTGTCGATCCCGGTGAAACTGATGAGAATAGGGCCGCCGCCGAAACTTGCAGCCAGTACGCCGGTATAAAGGGCCAGTATCCGCGAGCGGTAAGGGCCGGAGGAGAATTTCACAATCCAGGCTTCGCTGATGGCGAAGAGTGTTGAAACAAAAAAACCGTGCAGAATGCGGAGGGCGAACCACCACCAGAAAACCGACAGGAATGGGTAAAACAGGATTACGGCACCAGTGGCGAATGCGGCGCCAATCGTAGCTTTTTTCGCTCCGAATTTGCGCACGAGGATAGGCGTGGTGAAGACCGACAGCATGATGCCCAGGGGCTGCATGGCGGTGTTGTAGCCAATGATATCAGGATCGATGCCGCGCTTCTCCATGATGAGGGCGAGCAATGGAAACATCAGGCCGAGCGCGAAACCGAATACGGTGATCGTGCTGATGGCGGCGAAGAGATTGATAATTCGCTGCCTATCCATCGGATTGCGCCCGTATGAATTTCCCGCCGCTTAAGGCAAGGCCAACAAGCAGCATGACATAGAATGCGGCCAGCAGCAGTGGCATGGAGTTTACGCCGAATGCGTCAATTGCCGCGCCCGCGATTGGAGGACCCACAAGGCCGCCCACGCCCCACATGGCGGAAATTGCGGCGGATCCGGCAACGAGATCGGCCCCCTTGAACGTGTCGCCCAGGATGGCAAGTGCAACGACATAAACGGCGAATGCTGCCGTCGCCATGATGATAACGGTTGGCCAGATGAGCCAAGACTGGACGACGAAGATCAGTGCCACGCAAGTGACAATTGTGAATACTGCCGACCAGACTATCACACCGACGCGGGACCATTTGTCGGAAAGTATACCGATCAAATACTGAAAGCCGAGGTTGCCGAGAATGCCGGCGCCGAGCACCCAACTGGCGGTTTGCAGCGGGAGGCCCGACCTCAGCCCGAAAATGGTGAAGAAGGAAATGAACACGCTGTCGAACAGCGTGGCTGTGCAAACGGCAAACAGGAGCAGGGGTGCACGCTTGATGACGCGAAGGAAATTTCCGCCTTTCTCATCGTGGAAAATGTCATTGCTCACATTTACCAGTGTCAGGGGAAGGATGCTGAGTCCGAGGCAGGTTATCCCAATGAGCCAGGGCAGCCAGCCCTCCGTTCCTGTAAACGGCAGCATGAACGGACCCAGCGAAAATGAGACTGCCATGACGCTGGTGTAAATACCCATGATGCGGCCACGGCTGCCCGCGCCGGCAAACGTCAGGATCCAGGCTTCGCTAATTGTGAACAATGCGCCCGTTGCAATGCCAAGGCCAAAGCGGAGAGGAAACCAGATATAGAGATTGGGCACCGCCTTGAAGAGAAATAGCGCCGACATGATAAATGCTACCGAGAAATAGGCGACACGCTTTGCGCCCACGCGGCTGATGATCCGGGGGAGAATGGGGCCTGCAAGCAGAATGCCGATGGGGCCCATGGCGGTGTTGAGGCCAATGATCCACGCTGGGATGTGCTGCATTTCCATGAGGATGGGCAGCAACTGGAAGGTGAAGCCAAGCGCAATATCGCAACTGGCCACTGTTGCAATTGCTGCAACAAGATTGCCATAGCGCCAGGGTGTGGCGGGGGTTGCGGACATGGGGCATTGCCTCGGGTGAATGGTTTTCACTGGCTCTAGCTGTTGCCCTAAATTTAGGCAAGAGAAGCAAGCTCTTGCAGGCATTCCGCAGGATCGCTATGCAGCGCAATCATGGCTACACTCAAAGTTCTTATCATTCCCGTTACGCCGTTCCAGCAGAACTGTTCGCTGGTTTTCAATGAAGAAAGCAAGCGGGGCGCTATCGTGGACCCAGGCGGCGATGTGCCGACCATTCTCAAGGCCATCGAACAATCCAATGTGACGATAGAGAAAATCCTGCTCACGCATGGCCATATCGATCATGCGGGGGGAGCGGCGGAACTTCGCGATGCGCTGCGCGTGCAAATTGAGGGCCCGCATAAGGATGACCTGTTCCTGCTGAAAGACCTGCCAACGAGCGGGGTCAAATTTGGCATAACTGATTCCCGCAGCGTTGTGCCTGACCGCTGGCTGAACGATGGCGATGAAGTTGAGGTTGCGGGCCTGAAATTTTCGGTGCTGCACGCACCGGGGCATTCGCCGGGATCAGTTGTTTTCTTCAACGAAGCGAACCGCTTTGCCCTGATGGGGGATGTATTGTTTCAGGGCTCGGTGGGGCGCACGGATTTTCCCTATGGCAGCCACGACACCTTGATGAAATCCATCAAGGAAAAAGTTCTGCCGCTTGGTGATGATGTGGCGTTTCTGCCGGGGCATGGCCGCGCCAGCCAGATCGGCATCGAGCGCAAGACCAATCCGTTTATTTAGGGACTTTAGAGTCCAAACTCGACGCTATTTGGGAGCTACGACTCGAATAGGGCGGGTGCCGATCCTGGCCCCGTTTGCTGCGTCCACGGCGACCGGCTGGATTTCATTTCCAGTCTCGGCATCCACGAACCGCGTCAGCTTGCCTCCGCCACGGTGTTTGCGTCCCCAGTCGCCGATCATGAACAGCACCGGCAGGAAATCCCGTCCGGCGGCGGTCAGCAGGTACTCTTCACGCGGCGGCCGCTCCGAGTAACGCCGCTTTTCCAGCAACCCTTCCTCCGTCAGCGTCGCCAGGCGCCGCGTCAGGATGGTCGGCGCAATGTTCAGGCTTTTGCGAAACTCATCAAAACGGGTGAGGCCCAAATTCGCGTCCCGAAGGATCAGCAGGCTCCATGCGTCGCCCACAAAGGCGACGCTGCGCGCAATGGGGCAGGTGGCTTCAGAAATATTTTTCATGTCACTACCATTTTGATATTGACTAAGTATCAAAATGATAGTAACATGCCTCCCAATGCAATTCAAGACTAATCAGAAGGAAAATGACTATGACCAAACCTGATCGGGGCGTGGCACTCGTCACAGGAGCATCTACCGGCATCGGCAGGGCTTCCGCCGAAGCGCTTCGGGAAGCGGGCTACCGCGTCTTTGGAACCAGCCGCAAACCCGTCCCGCAACGCTCCGACGGCATCACCATGCTGACGGGCGACGTGACGAGCGACGCGTCAGTGGCGAAGTTGGTCGATGACGTGTTGAGCCAAGCGGGGCGAATTGACCTGCTCGTCAACAATGCCGGCGTCGGCCTGTTTGGAGGCGCCGAGGAATCTTCAGTCGCACAGGTACAAGCCCTGTTCGACGTCAATGTGTTCGGCGTCATCCGCATGACCAATGCGGTGTTGCCGTCGATGCGGCGGCGCGGCGAAGGGCGCATAATCAATATGGGCTCTGTGTTGGGCCTTATACCCGCGCCATACTCCGCTCACTACTCGGCGGCCAAGCACGCGCTCGAAGGCTATTCGGAATCGCTCGATCACGAGATTCGTGTCTTCAATATTCGCGTCTCGGTCATCGAGCCTGCATTCGTCCGTACCGTCTTTGACCAAAACGGGATTGAGCCGGATTCCGTGTTGAATGAATACGATCTCGCGCGAGCTGGGGTCGACGCGCTCCTTCGCGATGTGATGCCGACAGCCGACCTGCCGGAAGTGGTGGCAAAGGTGGTCGTCAAGGCAGCGACCGATGCCCGTCCGCGACGGCGCTATACAGCCGGTAAGGCAGCGCGGCAGGTCAGCATTCTGCGCCGCTTTGCTCCCGCGGAGATGTTCGACAAGAGCTTGCGCAAGCAGTTCCGCTTGCCGGTCTGAAGAGCAGTTTAAGAAGGCACGAGAGAAAATCATGAAGGCATTCGTCGTTGATAAGTACAAAAAGAAGGGGGCTCTGCGCTTGGCAAGCGTGCCGGAGCCGGACGTGCGCGACAATGATGTCCTGGTCCGGATTCACGCCACGGCTGTGAACCTTCTGGATTCCAAGGTGCGCGACGGAGAGTTCAAGCTCTTTCTTCCCTATCGCCCGCCCTTCGTCCTGGGCCACGATGTCGCTGGAACCGTTGTTAGGACTGGCTCCAAGGTCCGGAAATTCAAGGTAGGCGACGAGGTCTATGCCCGGCCGCGCGATCACCGGGTCGGGACGTTCGCGGAATCGATTGCAATGAATGAGGACGACGTGGCGCTGAAGCCCAAGAACCTGAGCATGGAAGAAGCCGCCTCCATTCCGCTGGTGGGGCTGACTGCCTGGCAAGCTTTGGTTGAGGTGGGCAAGGTTAAACCCGGCCAGAAGGTCTTTATTCAGGCCGGCTCCGGTGGCGTGGGGACTTTCGCTATTCAACTGGCTAAGCATCTTGGCGCTACAGTTGCGACAACGACGAGTGCCAAGAATGCCGGCTTGGTGAAAAGTCTCGGCGCGGATGTTGTCATTGATTACAAAACAGAGGATTTCGAAAAGGCTCTGACGGGCTATGACCTCGTTGTGAACAGCCAGGACAGCAAGACGCTCGAGAAATCTCTCCGCGTACTCAAGCCGGGCGGTCTGCTCATCTCCATCTCTGGTCCGCCCGACGCTGCTTTCGCCAAGAAAATCGGCCTCAACATGTTCTTGCAACTGGTCATGCGGCTGCTGAGCCGGAAGGCTCGGAAAATGGCCCAGCGCCTTGGTGTGAAATACACATTTCTCTTCATGTGGGCGGACGGCCAGCAATTGGGTGAGATTACGCGCCTCATTGAATCCGGCAAGATTCGCCCGATTGTCGACAAGGTGTTCCCGTTTGAACAGACCGGGGATGCGCTGGCCTATGTCGAGACTGGGCGCGCGAAGGGCAAGGTCGTCATTACGGTACGATAAATGGCTCTCCGGGCATGTCTTGACCGTTCGTGCCGGGGCATGGCCGCGCCAGCCAGATCGGCATCGAGCGCCAGACCAATCCGTTCATTCAGGGTCTCTGATACCAGGCCGCCATGGTGGATCAGGCTTTACCTGCGGAAAAGAAGTGGATTGTCGCTGGGACACTTATTCCTTTGCTAGTCTCAAATTTTGAGAACGCTTCCGCGACAGCAGATTCAATGGCGATGGCATCAGCTTCCGTTCCTGATAACTCCTTCATGATCCGCGCCGCAGGACCTACACTGGCCGCGGCCTTGGCGGCCTCTGCCGCAGTAACGAGAGGGGTTAAGGGGACCACTTCCGTCTCCCCGCGAACCTTCCTCAAACCGGCCTGTTCCATGAGCTTTTTCACGCGCCCCATGTCCTGAAACGCTAGCGGGCCGGGGGCGAAAGGGTCGGCAGGAGCTGGTTTGCCGAGCCTGGCAATTGCTGCGTCGCGGGGGATGAGGAACCAGGGATTTTCAGAAGCGGGAGCCCATGCTGGGAAAACCAGCCTTCCGTTCGGCTTCAGTCCCCTTGCCATGTTGGCAAAGGCCGCCACGGGATCGTCAAAAAACATAAGGCCAAAACGGGAAATAATTGCGTCGAAGCTTTCAGGGACAAATGGGTGCGTCTGTGCGTCCGCCAGAATCAAACTGGTGTTCCGGAGCCCCGCATCGTCCGACCTTTTGCGGGCGCGATTGAGCAGTTGCTCTGCGATGTCGAGTCCCGTGACGTGGCCCGCAGGCCCCGTCTTGATTGCGGCAGCAATTGTGCTGGCGCCTGTGCCACAACCAACATCCAGGAGTTTTTCCTTTGGACGAATATCTGCCCGCTCCAGAAGGCGGTCGAGTATCGCTGCCAACGCCGCATCCAGGAATGTTTCCTGTGCAATCCATTGATAGCCGGAGCCAGAGCTCCAATAATCGGCTTGTGCAGAATTGGCGTCTGACATTTTGAACCTCCCAATTTCTGGATTGATATTAGCCGGAAAGAGAAGATGGGCGAAGCCTGGATGAGGGCCTCTCCAGGCGTCAAAAAAGTGTTTAGCTTTTCATTTCCACGAGGCGAGACTTGGCGGCGAAATAGGCGTCGCCGGTGTTTTTGAATTCGCCGCATTCCTGAATGGCTTTGGCGCCAAAAATTTCACAAAACAGGCTGTTGCTGGTTTCCCACTTGCCGGTGCCTTCGCCCTTGGTGTCATCCTGGTAATTGAAGGTTCCATCGGCATTGTAAGTCACAAAGCCGTTGCCGTCGCTGCGGGTATACTGAAAAGTCTTGCCAACAATCGCCGTCTGGATTTCAGATGCACTGAATTGCTTGATGGGCTGGGCCACTGCTTTTGAACCGGCACCCCCGTCGCCG
This sequence comes from Aestuariivirga sp., assembly GCA_965279345.1. Lineage (GTDB taxonomy): Bacteria > Pseudomonadota > Alphaproteobacteria > Rhizobiales > Aestuariivirgaceae > Aestuariivirga. Next base: position 1,017,897 of record CBDIHN010000004.1, on the reverse strand, counting down.
TCAATGAAGCGGACGCCCTTGGGGCCGGTGGCGCAACCGGCGATGCCAAGCGAAGCCACGCATATGATACTCAATACTCTGCTACCTGGTTTCACGATCAGCTTCCGTCCCCAACTTCACGCCATGTGCCACAGCTTTGCTGCTGCATCAAGCACTATACCCCTTGGGAAGGCAGGACGACAACCTTGGAGCCCACGGGGACGCGCAAATAGAGATCGGCTATGTCCTGGTTGAGCATGCGAACGCAGCCGGAAGACATTGCCTTGCCAATCGAGGAGGGGTCATTGGTGCCGTGAATGCGGTACAGGGTGTCTTCGCCATTGGCGTAGAGATAAAGGGCGCGGGCGCCCAGGGGATTTTCCGGGCCGCCGGGCATACCGTTGGCCCATTTCGCCGCATTTTTGTCCCGATCGACCATTTCTACTGGCGGCAGCCAGCGCGGCCAGCGGCGCTTCATGCCGATTTTTGCCTCTCCACTCCAGGAAAAACCTTCGCGACCGACGCCGACGCCGTAACGGATGGCCTGGTTGTTTTCGCGGACGTGGTAGAGATGGCGGTGCTCGGGATCGACGATGAGGGTGCCGGGAAATTCGCTGCCGGGATAATCGACGAGCTGCTTGCGGAAGGTGCCCGGAATCTTCTTCAGGTTCGCCGGCGTGATCGCAAAATCGACGGGTGATTCGGGCGGCGGCAGCAGGCGGGGGTCACGGGCGAAGGCATCATCTTCTTCGACGCCGCCGCCGTAAAGCAGGTTTGCCTGCGCAAGTGCCGGCGTTGCAAGGGTTAACAGCGAAAGGGAGCCGAGCAGCAGTTTGCGGCGCGAAACGGCAATGGGCATGGCTTCCTCCTTTCCAGCATAAACGGCTAAACCTTATGAAAGTTCCACGCGGCGGGAGGGTGAAAAAGCTGTGGCGATTATGTGGCCGGGATTCACGCCAGCGTGAAGGTGGCCTGTCCAACCTGATACACATTGCCGGAGCCGGTTATCGGCTGGCAATTCAGGGCGACACCCTTGGGGAGGAAGGGGGCGGGGGCGAAAGCTTCGCAGAGCTGGCCATCCTTGGCGCTCCAAGTGCCTGTAGTTGTTCCCTTTCCGCTGACTTCGACAAGGGATGTGCCGTCGGAGGCGTAGAGGGTGACGCCGCTGTTGTTGGGGCCGGACCAGCGCCAGCTTTTGCCGGAGAGGATGTTCTGGATATCGGCCTGGCTCAGGCCCACGGGCTGCTGGTCGACGGGGGCATAGGACTTGTCCGTGTTAGCGCAGGCGGCCAAGCCCAGTGAAATCAATAGAATAGCTGCATGGGAACGATAGTTCATGGGTAACTCCGCCGAAGACCCCTTGGTAAACTCTTAGCATATGGCGACAATGTGGAGAAGGCGTTATCTGTGTTGCATGTGCCCAAACGTCACGATTTCGCGGCATTCCCGCCATAGTTTTCTCCTGACGCAATGTGGGAGAGCAGCATGACATTCATTTCCAGACTTCTCGTGGCCGGACTTCTGAGCACAGTGGCACTCGCCCCGGCGCAGGCGGAGGTGGTGAAGATCACGCTTCTCGGCGTGGGCGATGTTTATAATTTCAACGGCGGCAAAACGCGGGGCGGCCTGGCGCGGCTCAATGCGGTGGCCCGCGCCGAGCGGGCCGCCAACCCGAATTTCCTTTACCTGTTTGACGGCGACCTGCTTTCGCCCTCGCTGCTTTCGGGCCTCGACCGCGGCATGAACATGATCGAGCTCACCAATGTGGTGCCCTTCGACCTCGCGGTGCCTGGCAACCATGAATATGATTTCGGCGTACAGAATTTCGACGAGAAGATGAAAGCGTCGAAATATCCGTGGGCGGCCATCAACATCACACACGCGGACGGCTCGGCCGTGGCGGGGCTCAAGGGCGTGACGGTGAAAGAAGTGGCGGGCGTCAAGATCGCACTCATCCCCGTGGCGCAGGACACCTCGCCACAAGTGGCTTCCACCGGTGAATTGAAATTCGGGCCCACGGCGGAAACGGCCATCGACGCGGCCAAGCAGGCGCGGAAAGATGGCGCCGAGCTTGTGGTGGGCGTGGTGCAGGCGCCGCATTCGGACGACCAGAAGATGTTTGCCTCCAAGGCCTTTGACGTGATCCTTTCGGGCGACGACCACGACCTTGTGGTGCAATACAACGGCATCACGGCCTATGTGGACACCTCGACCGAGGCCAATCACTTGGTGCCCATCGACCTGACCGTGAACATCGAGGAGAAGGACGGCAAGCGCACAATAAAGTGGGAGCCGAATTTCCGCTTCATCGATACGGCGAGCGTGACGCCCGATCCGGAAACGCAGAAGCTGGTGGATGCTTTTGCGGCCGAGCTCGACAAGGAGCTTAATGTGGTGATCGGCAAGACGACGGGGCCGCTGGACAGCCGGCGCAACATCGTGCGCACCCAGGAGGCGGCCATCGGCAACCTGATTGCCGATGCGATGAAGGACGCGGTGAAAGCCGACATCGCCATCACCAATGGCGGCGGCATTCGCGCCGACAAGGAATATGCGGCAGGCAGCGACATCACCCGGCGCGACATCCTGAGCGAATTGCCCTTCGGCAATGTGACGGTTCTGACCGAGGTGACAGGCAAGCAGATCTGGGAGGCGCTGGAAAACGGCTTCAGCAAATTTGAGGACGGGGCAGGGCGCTTCCCGCAGGTTTCGGGCCTCAAGGTTGTGGCCGATGTGAAGCAGGCCGCGGGCACGCGCATTGTCTCCGTGATGGTGGGCGACGCGCCGCTGGACCTCAAGGCCACCTACAAGCTCGCCACCAATGACTACATGCTGGACGGCGGCGATGGCTACACGGCGCTGAAGGGCGGCAAGGTGACGGTGGACCAGCGCGGCGGCAAGCTGATTGCCAATGACGTGATGGTGCTGCTGAAGAAGCTGGGCACGGTGGATGCGAAAGTGGAGGGGAGGATTGTGATTCAGTAATCGTTTCCTCCTCATTTCACGGCTGGAGTTCTACCTGTCGCCGGGCCGAACCACACTTTGGTCTTCGCTGGCCTCAATTATTCCCGTCAATACCGAATTATCTACGGTGGGAAGGTGATCCACTCCCGCACAGGCAGTAATCCGAAACAGTGACGCTATCTAAAGGCAAGCTAGTCGTTTGTTATCCTCCTAATCGGGCTTTCAATTTGTTCTGAATCGGTATGAATTATCCCACTGAAACTTGGAGTCTTCCAAATCAGTTTTTCGGGTTCCTTGGGCTTCTCGACCGTTCCCATTCCGCGATCAGTCAGTGCTAAATTTAGCGCATGCCATGCAATCTTTGACTTCTGAACTTTTTCAACAGATTCTCTAGCTTCTTTCAAAAACACATCCGCTTCAGGATCGCCTGCTCGAAAAGATTCTCGCGCCAAATAAGACTGTGCCGTTGCAATATAGCTGGCATCCCCAACAAGTCGAAAACCGCGGATAGCGTGATGATATAATTTTTTTGCGTCATCCAGCCGCATTGAGTTTGTCTGCGTTCATGGCGTATGCCCTTTATTTTGAGGAAACGTTGCCGATAACATATCTTAGAAATTCAATCCCCGCTGGGGTTAGGTTTAACGCACGTTTGCGGGGGTCTTGATCGTTGATCGATTGAGAAATGTACGGTGACTTGATTACGGCTGTTATCTGATCATCCGCACGACCAAGCAAAATTGATGCATATCGACTCGCGCTTTGTTGAGGCATGCTGAGAGCGTCTGCCAATTCGTTGATTGACAGGCCGGGACGAAGCGCAACCGTCAGCAGCGCCAAAAGTGTCGACGTTGGCAATTCTTTCGACCGCGTCACAAAGTCTTTGAAGTTTTCGAGGACTCGAAGTTCGGAAGAATTAGGTAAATTATCTTTTTTCATGTTTGTACTCATATATGGGTATATACCTGATGTAGTTTTACCGGTCAAGCTTTGGATGCGAAATTATTTCCGAGCCAGTATGTTCTATTTTTGTTCTTTTGGAGGAAAAGGAACCCGTATTTGCGCTCGAACAAGCTTGTGACGCGGGTTGGTGCTTAGGAGTCTGGGTGGTCGGGTCAAGCCCGACCATGGAGAGGAGTGGGAAGTCTGGATTGTCAGGGACGGCCATGGGGAGATAGGGGGCTTGTGAAGAGTAAGAGCGCTGAAAGTAGAATAAGAAATGCGCTATTGCCAACCGAATGCAGATTTGCGGTTTATTTGAAATCAGTCTGTGCCGCCTACGCTGAAGGTGAATTGGTTTTTCATCACTTTTCCCGATGGCGTGATCACGTCGAATGCCACCGTATAATCATCGGGCTCAAGCTGGCCCAAAGGCAATTGGCAGGAACTGGTATCGCAAAAACCTGCGCCAACGCCGGCGAGCCATAGTTGCGTGCCGCCCTTGCGCAATTCCAAGGCAGACATGGTGGGATCAATTGGCTCGTTAAACTCGACCCGCACCATTTCTATATCGCCGGTGACGGTGCTTCCGTCGGACGGGAAAGTTCCTTTAAGCATATCATATGCCGAGACAGGAACCGGCGCTGCGAAAACTCCCAGAAGAACGGCGGCAACAAAATCAAACCTGCGAATTTTACGCATAAATATCCCGACTCAGTTTTACAAATTCAACGCGGCTACAAAGCAACGCGCCGTTTGGTGGGCATTGTGCGGGTCACGATCAGTTTGTCAATCCTCCGGCCATCAAGATCGACAATCTCGAAGTGGAACTCACGCTCCTTGAACGAATCGCCGGTCTTTGGGATGCGGCCGAGGCGATCCAGCGCGAAACCGGCAACGGTCTGGTATTCGCGGGTCGGCGGAATTGACATGCCGAGTCGGTCCGAAAGCCGGTCAATGGGCGTGCTGCCGGACACCAGCAGGGAACCATCGGCCCGCTCGACCATATCGGGTTCGGGCTCCGAGTCGTCGTGGCGGAACACGCCGACAATTGCTTCGAGAATATCGGTGGTGGTGACCACGCCTTCAAAGTGGCCATACTCGTCATAGACCAGGCCGAAGTGAACGTCCGATTCCTTGAGAAGATTTACAACTTCGAGGGCATCAAGGGTTTCCGGAATGGCGGGAGCCTGCTTCACGAGCTTCTTGATGCTGGGAGCCCGCCTGCGCAGCAGGGCCGCGGCAACATTCTTGGCCTGCAGCACGCCGATAATATTCTCGGTGCTTCCTTCATAGGCAATGAAGCGGGAATGGCCGCTTTCCGCCATCTGCTTGCCGATTTTGGCCGGCGCTTCGTTGACGTCAATCATTTCCACATCGGTGGCGGGTGTCATGATCGTGCGCACCAATCTGTCGCCGAGGCGCATGACGCCAGCAATCATCGTGCGTTCTTCCGGTTCAAGGACGCCTTCGGATTCCGCTTCGGCAATCAGGGCGTGGATTTCAGCATCGGTGACGGTGCTGTCCTTGACGCGGTTCTGCCCGAGGAGCGCCAGCACCAGGCGGCCGGAACGTTCAAGCAGCCAGACGATGGGCGCCGACACTTTTGCCAGTATGGTCATTGCCGGCGCCATCAGGCAGGCGATGCGCTCGGGATTGCGCAAGGCGATTTGCTTGGGCACCAGTTCACCGATGATCAGCGAGAGATAGGTGATTGCCCCGATCACCGCGCCAAAACCAAGAGGCTCGGCCACATTCTCCGCCAGGCCAAAGGTGAGGAACCATTCGGACACCCGCCCGCCAAGCGTTGCCCCGGAAAACGCGCCGGCCAGAATGCCGATCAAGGTAATGCCGATCTGAACCGTGGACAGGAACTTGCCGGGATTGGCGGCGAGCGCCAGGGCCCGGTTCGCGCCATTGACGTTTTGATCGGCCATGGTGCGCAATTTGGCGGCACGGGACGAGGCGATGGCCAGCTCCGACATGGCCAAAAGTCCGTTCAACATGATCAGGAGGACGATGAGGGCAATTTCAAGATAGGGCATGTTTGTTTTTGTGGTCCTTGCTACGCGATAAACTCGTCGCGGCGCGGGGTGAAGGTATCGATCAGGAGGCCCTTTTCCAATGCCACGACGCCGTGGATCAGATTGGGGGCGACGATGTAGCTGCCGCCCGCCGTGAGCCTGGTGGTGACGCCATCGATGGTGACGTCGAAGCTTCCCTCCGCCACATAGCTCACCTGGGAATGCGGATGGGAATGGAGCGGGCCCACAGCGCCTTTATCAAAGCTGAAGGCGACGAGCATGAGTTCCGGGCGCTGGGCGAGGACGGCCCGCCGGTTGCCGGGGGAGACCTCGGTCCAGATTGTCTCATCTGCCATGTTGAAAGCTTTGCCAATTTTCGTTGCCATGGAACCTTTATAGCTGCGATTGTGCGGCAAACCAATCCAGCAAACGGAGCGCCTCATGACTGCCGACCAACCTGTTACAGACACGGCCATTATCGGCAGCGGCTTTATTGGCCGGGCCTGGGCCATCAGTTTTGCACGGGCCGGGGCGCGGGTGCGGCTGTGGGACCAGGCGGCGGAGCAGACGGCCGGGGCTTTGGCCTATATCGGCGGGGTTTTGGAAGACCTGGCGCGCAATGACTTGCTGAACGGCAAGACGCCCGCATCGGTGTTGAGCCTGATCTCGATTGCTTCGAGCATGGAAGAGGCACTGGCTGAGGCAACTTACGTGCAGGAAAACACGCCGGAGGTTCTGGCCACGAAGATCAAGGTTTTCGAGGCGCTTGACGGTGCGGCGCGGGCTGATGCTGTCTTGGCGAGTTCAACGTCGGCGCTTTTGCCGTCGCGTTTCACCGAGACTCTCAAGGGCAGGGGGCGCTGTGTTGTGGTGCATCCGATCAATCCGCCCTATCTGATCCCGGCGGCGGAGATTGTTCCTTCGCCGTGGACAACACCAGAGACGGTTGAGCGAGCGCGGCGCTTTCTGGTTTCAGCCGGACATGCGCCTTTAGTGATGAAGCGCGAGCTTGACGGCTTCATCATGAACCGTTTGCAGGGGGCGCTTCTCGAAGAGGCCTTCCGGCTGGTGGCCGATGGCTATGCCTCGGTGGAGGACATCGACATCGGGATCAGGGACGGGCTGGCGCTGCGCTGGTCGTTCATGGGGCCGTTTGAAACCATGGACCTCAATGCGCCGGGGGGCGTGCGCGATTATGCGCAGCGCTACCAGGGTATTTATGAAAACCTTTTCGCGCAGATGCAGCGGCGGGTGGACTGGTCAGGCGAAGTGATGAAGACGGTGGAAGCGGACCGGCGGGCGATGCTGCCTGCTGGCGATTTGCAAAAGCGCCAGGTGTGGCGCGACAAGCGCCTGATGGCGCTTCTCGCCCACAAGCGCGGGCAGGCGAAAAGCGAGTTGGGTTAGCCGAGACCGGCGAAGCAGGCCGGAGGTTTACGGGCCTATCAATTCATGCCACCCGAGATATCCAGCGGGCCGTGGTGGCGCTTGTTCCATTTCCAGTGGTCCTTCTTGTGCCTGGACTGCGGCACCGCAAAGCTCGTGTCATATGAATTGGATATGTAGACGGGCGCTGCTGCGGGCTGGTCGATAGTGTCGTCCCTCAGGAAGATATAGCTGACCTGCGGCGGGGGCACGTCGCTGCCGCCGTAGAAGTAGTTAACGCCATCGCGCTCCTTCTGGATAATGCCGATCTGGCGCTGGTTGCAGACTTCGGGCGCGCTGCAATAGCTATCCTGACGGCGGTCGGCCTGGGCGGACCCCGCTGCCAGGCCCATGACCAAAGTGGCGAAACCCAAGGCAATCGGCATACTCTTGTGTACAAACATGACGTCCTCCATTATCCCCGCATGGAAGAGATAGTGCCCGGAAAATGATGCCTGTCAAGGGGATGCCATGAGCGCCACACCCACCGTCGAAAGCCTGCACGCGCAATGGGTTGCGGCGTTCAATGCCCATGACCTTGACCGGCATATGGCGCTCTACCATGAGGACGCCATGCTGTTCGGTGCGGTGGATGAATTGCAGGACGGGCGCCCCGCCATCCGGGCCTATTTCGGCGGGCGCGGGCCGGATGTGCGGGTGAAGTCCTACCCCATGCCGAAGGTGCGGCAGATCTCGGCGGACGTGGCGATTACCGCGGGACACGTGGATTTTGCCGATGGCGACAGGCCCGATCCCTATCGCATGACCTGGGTTCTGGTCAGGCGCGAGGGCAACTGGCGGATTGCCCAGCATCACGGCTCGCCGCGGCGGGGCGCCTGACACGCTGCTACTTCTACTTGGTATACATCACTTGAATAGTCTGTAAGTTGGCGCCTTATCCAAAGATGGAGTAGGGGAAATTTCAATCAGGCAACTATCGGCGGTCTTGGCCGCCGGATTTATTTGTGGGGTTCTTGTTGTCGTTTTGAGCATTGGCAACGCAACGCTTCTGGCGCGTGGCGACCTGACCAGTTCGGTTGCGATGATTGCGGGCCTCATTCTCTTTGCGGCGGCGGTGCTCGCCATATCGACAGCCTATTTCAGCACCATTTCCGGACAGGTGACGGCGACGCAGGAAATCTCGGTGGTGGCCATGGGGACAGTTGTCGGCGCGGTTTCGGCAGCCTTTTCCGGAGCGCGGGCGGATTCTGCCTACCTCGCAACGATCGTGGTCACGATGGGCCTGACAACGCTGCTGTGCGGCTTTGCGATGTTCTGGCTGGGGCGGGCGCAATTCGGGCGTATCATCCGCTTCGTGCCCTATCCGGTCTTTGGCGGATTTCTGGCCATTACCGGGTGGTATCTCCTGAGGGGCGGCATGGAAACCGTTGTGGGCCATCCCCTCAACCTGCAAAACTTGGGCAGCCTGTTTGAGACCGGCACGGGCATCAAGGTGGCGCTTGCGGTGGCTTTTGTTGTCCTCGTGCAATTTTTCAATGCGCGGGTATCGTCTGGCGCCCTGCTGCCAATCGCCATCATCGCCACAATTATCATGTTCAATATCGCCGTGCTGTATCTTGGCGTTTCACAGACGCAACTTGAGCAGCAGGGGTGGGTGATCACTGTTCCGGCGCAAAACGCGATCTGGCCGCCGTTCGGCCTTTCGGACCTGGCGCGGCTGGACTGGACTGCGATTGGCGCCGGGCTGCTCTATGCGCCCTTTGTTGTTTTAGTCACCGCGGCGGCGGCCATGATGAATGTCAGCGGTATCGAACTCGAGCTCAAGGGCGATGTAGACCTCAGCCGCGAACTCCGCTCCATGGGGATCGGCAATGTCCTTTCGGGACTGGGGGGCGGTGTTCCGGGCTTTCCCGGCGTATCGGCCACCTTGCTGGCGGTGCGCATGGGGGCGGCGGAACGCACTGTTGGCGTTGTCACGGGCCTCATTTTGATGCTGGCACTGATCTATTCATCGCAGCTTCTCGCCATTGCGCCAGCGCCGCTTTTCGGGGCGCTCCTGATGTGGCTCGGCGCATCTCTCCTGATTGATTGGGTGATCAAGCCATTGCGGACTTTGCGGCGGAGCGAACACGGTATCATCCTGCTCATCCTTGCCGTCAGCATTGCCGCCGGCTTTCCATCCGGCATCATCACCGGGCTTTTGGCGGCGCTGGTTCTCTTCGTTTTCGAATACGGGCGGGTGGAAGGGGTGCGGTTCGTGGCGAGCGGCCACGACTACCGCAGCCGGATGCTTTCAGACGAACGCCGCATCGCGCTTGAACCGCACGGAAACGCCATCATGGTGATGAAGCTCTCGGGCTTCATTTTCTTCGGCACCAGCGACCGCATCATCCAGAAAATCAAAGACCGGGTGCTTTCCTCCGCCGAGGGGCCCCTGCGCTTTGTCGTCATGGATTTCCGCCGCGTGTCGGGAATCGACTCCTCCACCATCCTGAGCTTCGACCGCCTGAGAAGGCTGGCGCAAAAGGACGGGTTCACCGTCATCCTGACGCGGTTGCATGAACAAACGGCAACACGGCTTCGGGCTAGCGGCCTCGACATTGGCGCAGCGCCCTTCCATCAGGAAGCGGACATCGACGCCGGGGTGAGCTGGGCCGAGAATGGGATACTGAAAGTTTCCGCGCCTGAGACTCTCGCTGCACCGCTGGACCCCGAGATGGCCGCCGCCAGATTTTTTGGCGATGCCGCATTGGCAAAGGCGCTGATAAAATACTTCGAAAAGGTGGAATTTGAGCCTGGATCGCATCTGATTTCCCAAGGCTCGGCGGCTGATGACATCTATTTCATAGAATCCGGGGAGGGGGTTGTGGTGCTGGAGGCCGAGCAAGGAAGCCCGGTGCGGCTCATGGCCTTTGGCACCGGCACCATTCTGGGAGAAGTTGCGTTCTATCGGGGCGAGCGGCGCTCCGCCTCAGCTTTGGCGAGCAGCCATGTAAAGGCGTGGCAATTCAAACGCTCCGCCCTTGCCGAGATTGAGCGGAAGTCGCCAAAACTGGCGGCGGCGTTTCACCTTCAGATTGCCCGCGCCTTGGCTGAAAGATTGCAAAACGCCAACAGGCTGATACGGGTTCTGGCTGATTGAGATAGTAGTGGATACCTTGACGCTCGCCACCCGGGAAACGTAAGTTCGGTTCCTTACCGGAGGCCGGACATGATCTTTCGCCAGCTTTTTGACAGTGTCTCGGGCACCTACAGCTATCTCATCGCCAGCCGCAAGGGGGCGGAGGCGCTGATCATTGATCCGGTGCTGGAGAAGGTGGACCGCTACCTGCAACTGATGGATGAACTTGATCTCCGCCTGGTCAAGGCTGTCGACACGCATATCCATGCGGACCATGTGACGGGGCTTGGGGCGCTTCGCGACCGGACGCGCTGCATGACGGTGATGGGCGAGCAATCCAAGGCCGATGTGGTTTCGCTGCGGCTGGGCGATGGCGACAGGCTCGACATCGAGGGTGTAAGCCTTGGTGTGGTCTATACGCCGGGGCATACGGACGACTCCTATTCCTTCACCATGGATGACCGGGTTTTCACCGGCGACACGCTGCTGATCCGCGGCACGGGGCGGACGGATTTCCAGAACGGCGATGCACGGGCCCAGTATGACTCGATTTTCAACCGGCTGCTGAAGCTGCGCGACGACACTCTGGTTTACCCGGCGCATGACTACAAGGGCGACACGGTGAGCACCATCGGCGAGGAGCGGCGGAGCAATCCGCGGCTGCAGGTGAAATCCGTCGATGAATATGTGGAACTGATGGGCAACCTGAAACTGCCCAACCCGAAGATGATGGATGTGGCGGTTCCGGCCAACATGAAGATCGGGCTGGCGCAGGATGCGGTGGCGCAGAAGGGCTGGGTGGTTTCGGCAGCCGAGGCGCTGATGCTGATGGGGCGGAAGGATGTGGCGCTGATTGACCTCCGCGAGAAATCGGAACGCGAGCGGCATGGGATGATTCCGGGAGCGCTGCATGAGCCCTATCCCAAACTGCGCGACAATCTTGGCAGCGGCGGATTGCTCAGCGCGCTGGGGGCAACACGGCGGGTGGTGTTTTTCTGCGCCTATGGCGAACGCTCGGCCATGGCGGTGCAGGCGGCACAGGAGGCGGGCATTACGTCGGCCTGCCACATCCAGGGCGGCATTGCCGCGTGGAAGGATGCGGGCGGGCCGGTGGAGCAAGCGATTTTAGCCCGCAATTAACCTCAACTTAGTCAAAAAAACCATTTTATATCAATATTTTAGCTCGATCTCAAAAGCAAATTGCCACAATTTTACCACAATTATGCCATAATTGACGTCTTAATTTTTCATGAGGCCATCAATGCGGATAACTGAGGTTGTTCCATACAATGGTCGACGATTCACCCACCCCTAGGCCGCACAGTTCTTTGCCAATGGCGCCGCGCTTGCAGCGATCTGACCGGTTGCGGCGCGTGTTGCGTTCACAGCCACGGGTTAAGCAACCGGCTTCGCGCGCGGCGCGCTCAATGAGCCGGCGCATGACGGGCAATTTCTTCGCCTTCGTTGCGGCGCAGGTGTTGATTGCCGTCGTGGCGTTTGTCGTGGTCACCGACTACGTAGCCGATGGCCCCATCAAGCAAAGGGTTTCGGGTATCCTGTCGCCAGGTGCAGGCAATGATCTCAACGTAAAGTCTGACCAGGACGGGCTCATTGCGGCCACACCACCCACGGCGCTCGATGATGTCTCCGAGCAGGAGACGACGGCTATTCACGAAATTCCCACGGTACCCGAGCCCGTGGAAAAGCCAGTCATTGAAATCGAAAAGCAAGTTGCAGCGGTCGAGCCTTTGCCACAAGCCGAAGAGCCGCCAGTTGCCATGCTGGATGACCCGGCAGCTTCCGGGCCACTGGAAACACCACCTGCTGAAATCAGGAAACCGGTTGCAACGGTTGAGTTAGAGCCGCAGGCTGATGAACAGGCAACAGCTTCGATAACTCCTCCGCAGACAGCGGAGAAAGCTGCCGAAGAGGTAGTTGCGCTGGCACCAATTCCCAATCTAACGCCAAAGGCAGATGCTCCAGCCGCAGAACCACCCTCCGACTCCGTAAAAACAAAGCAAGCCGATGGACAGACGATCCGCGATTGCGCCACGTGCCCTGAGCTGGTGGTGATCAATGGGGGGCAGTTTGCGATGGGTGAGGGAAGCGAAGGCCTGGAACAGCAGGTGAGCCTGTCCGGCACGCAGGAGGTAACAATTGCAGCACCATTTGCGATCGGGCGCACCGAAATCACCTTTGACGAATGGAGCCAGTGCGTGGGGGATGGCGGCTGCACGAGCCAGCCTGCCGATGAAAACTGGGGCCGCGGGCGGCGTCCGGTCATCAATATTTCATTCAATGATGTCACGCAGCAGTACTTGCCTTGGCTGTCGGCCAAGACGGGGTTCACCTATCGCCTGCCGACGGAGGCTGAATGGGAATTTGCGGCGCGCGGCGGCGCAGCGGCAGCGGCGGGTCAGGCCTATTCGTTCGGCAATGACGGAGCACTGCTTTGCCAGTACGGAAATGCCGCTGACGGGGCAGGCAGCACCTGCAACGACGGATATGCCACCACGGCGCCGGCGGGCTCGCTGAAAGCAAATTCGCTCGGCCTTTTCGACATGCATGGCAACGTGTGGGAGTGGGTGGGAGATTGCTGGCAACCGCAATTTTCCGCCAAAGCGGCGAAACCGGCCGAGACCTGCACGACACGCGTGCTGCGCGGCGGCTCGTGGGCCAGCAATGCCGCAGCACTGCGCTCAGCCGCCCGTGGCTGGGAGAGCCAAGACAAGAGCAAGAATTCCATTGGATTTCGCGTGGCGAGAGCGCTGCCGTGATCAGTGTAAAGTATAATGGGGAGTACGCCGTGAAGAAAAGATCACTTATTTCCTTGTCGTTTATGTCGCTTTCACTCGTGCTGCTTGCACTCGTCCTGCCGGTGGCGAGCGCAGCGCCCGCAGGCGCGCAAGGAATGATCTCGGCTCCTTCAGAGGAAGACAACCTTGCCGAAGTTGAATTTGGCGATCTCGGCAAGATGAGTGCCCAGGAAATATCCACGGTGCAACGCCTGCTGCTGCGGCTTGGCTACCTGAAAGACGAAAACATGACCCGCACCATGGATTCGCCCACCGTTGCAGCGATTGTCGCCCATCTGAAGGACGTGAAGATTGCTCCCCAAGGCGTGACCGCAGAGAAGATGCTGCGTTCGCTGTTCACTGCGGCGTGGATCAAGGAAGGCTGGGGAAGCGGCAGTGCCGATGGCCAGGACCTGGTGGTCGACAAGACGGAAGTAAAGCAGGCGCAAGATGCACTGAAAAAGCTTAAGTACGAACCAGGACCGATTGACGGCGTATTCGGGCCAGCCACATTTTCCGCAGTCCAATTGTTCCAGGAAGACAATGGCCTGAATGTTACAGGCCTCCTCAGCCGCAATACGTTCCAGAACGTTACGCGGGCCCTGAACTTCGTGGACAAGAAACCTCTGAGCACGGTTCATATGCTCAACTGGCCGGACTACATGAACCCGGACACCCTGAGCAATTTCGAGAAGGAAACCAATATCCGCGTCATCCACGAGGTGTTCGAGAATTCTTCGGACACCAAGGACCTGCTGCTGCAAGGCTCGCCGAGATATGATGTGATGGTGCAGGAAGGCGCCCAGATGCGCCAGGTTCTGGAAGGTGAAAGCGCAGTTGAAGTTCTTGACCGCGCCAAGCTTCCCAATGCCGGGTTTCTTGATCCGGCGGCGCTGACCTATACCGGTGTCCTTGATCCCGGAAACAAACACTCGGTTCCCTACATGTGGGGCACCGTGGGGCTTGGGATTAACAAGGAAAAGGTGCAGGCGATCAGGCCGGACGCACCGCTCAACTCGCTGGCGCTGATTCTCGATCCGGCGATTGCCGCCGACCTGTCGAAATGCGGCATCGCGATCATCGACGAGCCGATTGACGTTATTCCGGCCATGGTTTCCTATCTGGGCGGCGATGTGAAGAACATCGGCATCACCGATCTTGAAGCGGTTGACGTGGCGCTGTCGAAAGTCTCCGCCTATATCAAGGTGGTTTCGACCGACAGCTACATCAACAGCATATCCGAGGGGAAATACTGCGTTGCCTGGGGCTATTCAGGCGACAATTTCTTCGCGCGCGACCTGGCCAAGGAAAAGAACACCGGCACCATCGTCTACAATGTTCCCAAGGAAGGCAGCCAGTTGTGGTTCGACCTGCTGGTCATTCCTGGCAAGGCGCAGAACAAGGCGGGGGCCTACCAGTTGATCAACTACATATTGAAGCCCGAGGTGGCGGCGGCCAATACCAACTTCCTGCAATATGCCAATGCGGTGGTGAACTCGGCGCCCTTTATTGAACCTGCGCTGCTGAAGGATCCCGGGCTCTACCCGCCGAAAAGCGTGCTGAAGCGGCTCACCGTGCAGCCGCCCATGGCGCTGAACGTCGAGGTGGAAATGAAGCGGATCTGGGCCAGGCTGACCAAGGAATAGGGCCGCCAAGCAAGAGGAGACGCGTTGCCCGTCTTCCGCTATCTAAGGCGCCATGAAAGATATCTTGATCAGGGATGCGGTTGAGGGTGATGCACGGGCTTTGGCGGAGGTCTGCATCATGGCGGGGCATGGGGTGATGGAACTGTTCTACGAAGGGCTGGTTCCGGGCAAATCGGTGATTGATTGCGTCATCGCGCGGCGCATTCTTGACCGGGACAGCTTTGCGACGTTCAAGAGGTGGCGGGTTGCGACGGATGCTTCGGGACAGTTTCTCGGCGCGCTGAACAGCTTGCCGCATCAGGTGCTGATGGATGCGCCCAATGATCCGCTGATGGATGATGCAAGACTGCGGCCCATAGCGGCGCTGCTGGAGCTCGAGGAAATTCCGGTTGACAGCTACTACGTGAACATCATTGCGGTCTATCCGCAGCATCGCCGGAGCGGGGCGGGGGCAGCCCTGATGCGGGACGCCGAGCATTTGGCGCGGGTGCAAAAGTTTAGCCGCATGAGTCTTTGCACCTTTGAGGATGATCCCAGCCTTATGGGTTTTTACCAGGGCCAAGGATTTGAGACGCAGGCGCGGCGGGCGATTGAACCGCACCCGGCCATGGCCTTGACTGGCCATTTTGTGCTGATGGTGCGGGAGCGTCATGGTTAACCGCTAACGGCTTTACCCTGCGGCGGGGGCGGGGTAACTTCCTGGTTTCCGCGACTCATGAGAGGAACACCCATGAAAATTTCCCAGCGCCTTGCTTTCAGCCTGTTGATGTGTGCGGGCGTCATGTTCGCCGCACCATTCGTCGCTGCCCAGGAGGGGATGCGGCCCGTGGGGCAGCTTACCTATACGCCGGAGCCGGCGGAGCCGCAGACGGGCGTGTTCCAACTGCGGCCGGAAGACCGTGACATCCGCGCCATGCGCATCGAGGCGCGGGGCGGAACGGTAGACATCCAGAGCGTGCGTCTGGTGTCGCGCAATGGCGAGCAGGAACGCTACCGCATCCGCGAGCGCCTGCGGCCGGGACAAATGACAGGCGTTATCCGCAAGCAGAACCGCGGACCATTGCGCGCCGTTGAGGTGACTTACATTCCGCAGGGCCAGGTGACGTTGATATTGCGCGCCGGCGTGGGCGGTGGTGGCGGGGGTGGAGAGCCGCCGCCGCCGGTTGCCACGTGGAATGAGCTGGGCTGCAAGAGCGTGGGTTTCCTTGTGGACCGCGACGTGGTGAACGTCAATTCGGAGCAATTCTACCGGGCGCTGCGGCTGCGCTCCACGGGCCTGGACATCGAGATGCTCGACATGAACGTGCGCTTTGCCAATGGGCAGCGGGATTCCTACCGGGTCAATGCGGTAATCCGCTCGGGCGAGCGCTCGCGGCCCATTGATCTTCGCGGCGAACGGCGGCGCATCACGGGGATCGAGTTCATCTACCGGACGATGGGACTTTCCACGCAAAAGACAAAGCTGTGCGTTGACGGACTGCAGTTCGAGCGGGCACGGGCGGGCGCCGGAGCAGGGGACGATCTCGACCTCGAAGCGGAGTGAGTTCGCGCCTGCGCTAGTGCAGCATGTCCGGCGCGCTGAGTTTCAGGATGTCGAGCAGGATGGCGATGCCGGTGCCGGCCAAAACGCCGGCCAAACCCAAAAGGAAATGGTTCTTGGCGCGGGTGTAGATTTCGATCTGGATTGACTCGGGCGTGAGCAAAACGGCAAAGGCCCAGATCTGGAAAGCGATGCCGACGAGCAGCGGCATCACGGCGAAAAGATCCACCACCTGCCAGGGCACCGGATTGGCGCCCCAGCTGGTGATGAAGCTCAGCGAGAAACCGAGGACAATTCCGACAGCGGTCATGGAGCCGTTGCGGAAAGTGGCGTCGATGCTGGGCGGCGGCTTGACCATGGGCCGCCTATTTGAGTTCCGACATGGAGGTGATCATGTGGGTGGCGAGGCCGTAGTCGATGGCTTCGCGGCCGGAGAGCCAGAAATCGCGGTCGGTGTCCTTTTCGATTTTCTTGATGGGCTGGCCGGTGGCCTCGGCGAAGAGCTTGTTGAGGCGTTCGCGCATCAGCATCATTTCCTTGGCCTGGATGCCGATGTCGGTGACCTTGCCGCCGACGCCGCCTGAGGGCGCGTGGAGCAGGAAACGGGTGTTCGGCAGGATGTAACGGTCCTTCTTGTCGGCGGCGATATAGATGAGGGCGCCGGCGCTGGCGACCCAGCCGGAGCCCAGCACGCGGACGCGCGGCTTGATGAACTTGATCATGTCATGGATCATGTCGCCGGATTCCACATGGCCGCCGGGGGACGAGATGATCATGGTGATGGGATCATTGCCGGCCTGGGCCAGGGCAAAGAGATTGACGCAGACGCGCTCGGCCAGGGTGTGGCTGATCTCGCCAGTGACCATGACGATGCGCGAGTCGAAATAATGCTTGTCGACCTGGCGGGAATTCTTGATGCCGCCGGGGGCCTCTTCTTTTTCCTCTTCGTCGGCGAAGCGGGAGGACGGGGCGGAAGCATTCGGAGTTAGCATTTTGATCTCGCTGATTTTGAGGGGATTCGGAGGAGATATAGGGGCTGGAACGCTCATTGTCATCCCTTGAACCCCATATGTCATTCCGGCGCACGCCGGAATCCCATGGTCGTTTGAAAGATTCCGGCTTTCGCCGGAATGACGGAGTTGGAGTGGGCACAGCTCCGCCGGGGGTGAAAACGGTTATGCCGTTTCCGGGACAGGTGAGAGAAGCGAAGGGTTGCGTGAGCGCAGCCTACGCGAAATGCCGGTCGTGTGGTCCGGCGGTTGACGCAAACTGCGCCCACGCTTTCGTGGCGATTTTCGCTGTTAGGGACACTCGGGCTTTGTACGTGGATGGCTCCACACCATAATCCTTCCTCCTAGGAACCGGGGTCGTAATGCTCCCGGCTGTCCCGTTCGAAGCTCCCCGGGATTAAAGGGCACGTTTCCCTTCAACCGCAGGCGCCACATCCACCCCATCTATGATCACCGTCGCGACCGAGACCCCTTCCGGGATGAACAAATAATTCCTAGTATATAGGAATATACACGTCAAGGGATAAATTCATATTTTTTTGCCTGATCAATTATTTCCGCATCCGTTTGATGCTACCGGCGGACAAATTGGATCCAGCGTAGTATTTGCCATCCTTGGCAAACACCCAATGTCCGTGGCTCGTTTGCCTCGCCAGTAGTCTGATTGCCGGTCACTCCGCCCCCATCACTAATCCTTCAATGTCGTGTTTCTGTACGATTGGCACAAGTTTATCCACTATCCGACACACCAGATGTTCCCGAACAATATTGGGAAGGGCGTCATAATAGGCTTGCGTAACCATCATGTCGTGCAATGCCGCATGCCCGGCGCCGGGGGCATCGATGCCGAGCACCATCACGGGCCGAGCGATTGGCGAAGCGTGAGTAGTGCCCCGGTGCATGGTGAGCGCGGAGCGGCAGGAGATATCGCCCATTTGCGGAAACTTGCGTACACCCAACTCAGCAAATTTTGGCCAAATCTCTTTTGAAGGAAACATTTCGTTATTCCAGCTCCGGCCATCTTCCCACTGGGTGCCGGGGGCAATTTCGAATGGACCCATATCGGCAGTTACGTCCACACCTGTGAGATTGAAGGCCAATGAAGTGATGCGATGCTCCCTATAGGTTTCAGGAGGCGATGGAAAGTCGCGGTGCCATGGCTGGTTCTTGGCGCCTTGGAAGGGCGTATCAAAACCGATTTCGACTATTTCATACTCCGGGCCGCATACAGCCTGTGCCATGCCCACCACCCAAGGGTGAGAAGCGAGGTCGGCAAAGCCCCGAAAGTCTTCGGGGTGTATTTCAACATACCACCGTCGTGGCCCACGCCCCACCGCGCCACCAGGACGTTGAATGGCGGCCCAGAAGGCCGTCATCATGTCCTCGCGCATGGTCTCCACCCAGTCGCGCGAAAGAGCACTCTTCAGCCCCACGACGCCGTCCCGGTAGAGAGTTTCAACGTGGGCAGCAGTTGAAGCATACTTGGCAACGTCATTCATGGCTAACTCCTGAGGGCTTGGTCTAAACCTCTTATACACGTTCGCCACTATCGTAACCCAAAGAACGTCATCATTTGGCAAAGTAAAACATCTCGCGTTCAAAAAATCCCCACGACCTTTCGGCAGCGAGGCAAGGTGGCATTCCGCCATCTCTTCCAGCACGCACTAAAGCTACATCCGGAGCCGCCGCAGGGTTCCATTGAATGGCTGTGCGTTTTTCGCGCTGTTCAGCCCGGCATTCCACGTCCATGTCGAGGTGCAAGTTCAGCAGCCTGAGGCCGGCGGCGAAAATGTTTTCATGGGGATGGGGATTTTCAGCCCAGGCGCGGTAGAGCCGCTCCAGCCGGGGCTGGCCGGTGAGCCGCTCGATCAAACGGATGACGAGGCGCTGGGGCAGCCCATGTTCCTTCCGCGAATAACTGAAATGGACGGGTGGGGCGGGTTCGTCGTGGAGGTGGCCGGCGGAATCGAGGGCTTCAAGCATCAGATCATTTGCGTCCTGCTGAGATGTCTCAGAGGTGCTAAATATTTGTGACAAGGTGATGAAGGGGAGGATTCTGCCTTACTTAGACTTGCCTAGCATTGTTGAAGCTTTCAGTCGGTACTAAAAAAGCTTCTGCCAGAGATACCTGCCTTATCAAAGAACGCTTGATTCCTTGCCCGAGCATCACTGAGTAGCGCATCCCACCCAATAAGCTCAATCGTACCCAGAAAACCGCTATTAGGTCTGTAGATTCGTCCGCGCCCGTCTGCAGTTCGCTGCCACGAGTATGTCCATTCATCGAGCTTCCCAACTATGTCTGCAATAATAAAGCAGTGAAAAACTGTTCTCTCATCGAGCTTTATTGGGCGGCCTTTAACGTCGGAAAGTCCTCCTGATTGAAGTCGTCTGACGTAGCGTTCTACCTGCAATTGTGGATTTTCATCGTCGCTATAGTTGGTGCGCCCCGGTCGCTTGAATTCTACTAAAAGGACTTTCGAAGGATGTTCCGTTTGTCGAAGCCCATGAACGTAGTCAAAAATAAGCACGTCCGGACGTTCATCACTTTCAATCGCACTTGAAAGTGCAGAGAACTCAACATCTGAACTGAAATATTGAGCAAATGTCAGTCGTTCATCAACGATCCATAGGTCGTGCGAAGTTGTTGCTTCTACCCTTTTGGCTCCGCTTGAAATTGTTTCGACTCTTACGGGGCAAATGAAGGAATGCAATATAGTCGGTGCTAAATCCGATAGTTACGGTCCAAAGATATGCTTCACTTTCGAGGTATACCCCTTATCGAGTTTTACCCCTAAACGTCCGGCTTCCCGCCTTCCCGCCTTTTGAACTTGCCCGAGGCCTTGGCGCGGGGGAGGGCCATGAGGCGGTGGCGTCTTCGATTTTTGATTGCCTTGCCAGGGGATCGTCCATGACGGCGAGTTCGACGGCCTTCAGGCGCTTGACCTCGTCCCGCAGTCTGGCGGCTTCTTCGAATTCCAGGTTGGCGGCGGCTTCGCGCATGCGTTTTTCCATGTCGGCCAAAACCTTTTGCAGGTTGTGGCCGATGAGCGGGCCGGTGTCGCCGGCATCCACCGTGACATGGTCGCGCTCATACATGCTGTGCATGATGTCCGAGATATTGCGCTTGATGCTTTGCGGGGTGATGCCGTTTTCGGTGTTGTAGGCCACCTGCTTTTCGCGCCGGCGGTCGGTTTCCTTGATGGCGCGCTCCATGCTGCCGGTGATCCGGTCGGCATAGAGGATGACCCGGCCATCGACATTTCTTGCGGCGCGGCCGATGGTTTGCACCAGCGAGGTTTCGCTGCGGAGGAAGCCTTCCTTGTCGGCATCGAGAATGGCGACGAGGGCGCATTCCGGAATATCCAGGCCTTCGCGCAGCAGGTTGATGCCGATCAGCACGTCAAAGGCGCCGAGGCGGAGATCGCGGATGATCTCGATGCGCTCCAGCGTATCGATGTCGCTGTGCATGTAGCGCACGCGCACGCCCTGCTCGTGCATGTATTCGGTGAGGTCCTCGGCCATGCGCTTGGTGAGCACGGTGACGAGGCTGCGGTAGCCCTTGAGCGCCACTTCCTTCACCTCGGCGATGAGATCATCGACCTGGGTTTTCACCGGGCGGATGATGACGGGGGGATCGATAAGGCCGGTGGGGCGGATGACCTGCTCGGCGAAGATGCCGCCGGTCTGGTTCATTTCCCAGGAGCCGGGGGTGGCCGAGACGCAGATGGTTTGCGGGCGCATGGCGTCCCATTCCTCAAAGCGGAGCGGGCGGTTGTCGATGCAGGAGGGCAGGCGGAAGCCATATTCGGCGAGCGTGGCCTTGCGGTTGAAGTCGCCGCGGAACATGCCGCCGATCTGCGGGATGGCGACGTGACTTTCATCGACGAAGACGAGGGCATTATCCGGCAGGTATTCAAACAGGGTTGGCGGCGGTTCGCCGGGCTTCCGCCCCGTGAGATAGCGCGAATAGTTTTCGATGCCGGCGCAGGAGCCGGTGGCCATCATCATCTCGACATCGAAGTTGGTGCGCTGCTCGAGGCGCTGGGCTTCGAGCAGGCGGCCGGCGGAATTGAATTCGGCGAGGCGGATTTCAAGGTCGCGCTTGATGCGGTGCACGGCCTGCTCCAGGGTGGGCTTGGGCGTGACGTAATGCGAATTGGAATAGATTTTCACCTGCTCGAGTTCGGCGGCCTTCTGGCCGGTGAGCGGATCGAATTCGGCAATGCTTTCGATCTCGTCGCCGAAGAAGGAGAAGCGCCAGGCGCGGTCCTCGAAATGGGAGGGGTAGAGTTCCACCGTATCGCCGCGGACGCGGAAGGTGCCGCGGACGAAATTTCCGTCGTTGCGCTTGTAGTGGAGCCTAACGAAATCGGCCAGCAGCTGGCGCTGGGGAATGCGCTCGCCCTTCTTCACGGCGAAGGACATGGCGGAATAGGTTTCGACATCGCCGATGCCATAGATGCAGGAGACGGAGGCCACGACGATAACGTCATCGCGCTCGAGCAGGGCGCGGGTGGCGGAGTGGCGCATGCGGTCGATCTGCTCGTTGATGGAGCTTTCCTTCTCGATGAAGGTGTCGGTGCGGGCGACATAGGCTTCCGGCGTGTAGTAATCGTAATAGGAGACGAAATATTCCACGGCGTTTTCCGGGAAGAAGGAGGCGAATTCGCCATAGAGCTGGGCAGCCAGCGTCTTGTTCGGCGCCAGCACGAGGGCGGGGCGCTGGGTGGCTTCGACGATCTTGGCCACGGTGAAGGTTTTGCCCGAACCGGTGACGCCGAGGAGGACCTGATCGCGCTCGTGGGTGTTGATGCCGTTCACCAACTCGGCGATGGCGGTGGGCTGGTCGCCCTTGGGCTCGAAGGGCGAGACGATTTTGAAGGGGCGGCCGCCATCGGATTTGGGCGGCTTGGCGGGGCGGAAGGGGACGAAACCGGCGAGCGGATTGAATTCGGGGCGGATTGTTCCCGGGGTTGCCACGGGAATATCGGGATAGCCCGATATCGGCTTGGTTGGTGCTTCGGCGAATCCGCCGTCCTGTCGTGAATGGCCCATGGGGGGTATATAGGGGCTCGGGCAGGAATGGCCAAGGCGGACTGCTGACAGCTGCTGTCAGCTACTTCGCCAGGACGATAATGCGGGCTTTCATGTTGGGGTGGAAGCGGCAGTAGTAGTCGATGGTGCCCGCCGTTGTCATCTGTATGGACGCCGATTTGCCCGGAGGGATCATCACCTCCCAGGGACCGCCCGGGGCATCTTTCGCCGCCGTTGCGGTGTGGGCGATGGCGTCATTGTTCACCCAGGTTATGGTGTCGCCGACATGCATGGTGATCTCGGCGGGCGTGTAGACGAGCTTGGCGATGGTGACCTGCTGCGGCCCGTGGGCCTTGGCCGCCGGGGCAGCGGCCAAGGCCATCAGCGCGGCAAGGACGCCGCGCCGGGATAAAAGTTGCGGCATTACTTCAGGCTTTCAGCGACGTGTTCGGCGTGCATCTGGTGGCCCTGGAAAAGCTTCAGGCCGGTTTCCAGCAGGGACTTGAGTTCGGCATTGCTGGCCGAGGGGATGAGCAGATCGGCGAGCGCGCCGTTGACCGCCTTGTGATAGGCGACTTCATTGGCGATGTAGGCCTTGTCGAAATCGGCACCGGAAAGCTTGGCAAGCTCAGCCGATTTCGCATCGGCCTGGGCGGCGAGGCCCTTGCTTGTGTCGTTGTCCTCCGGGGTCACGCCGAGCTTGGCAACGAGGGCAAGCGCCTGGTCATTCACCGCCTTGTGGTCGGTGGCCATGCTGGTGGCGAATTCGCGGACGGCGTCGTTCTTGGAAACGGCGAGGGCCTGTTCGGCGGCCTTTATGTCGAGCATGCCGGCGGTGTAGGCGATATGGGCGATCTGCGGGTCGGTGGGCTTATCGGCTGCAAAAGCGCCGAAGGAACCGGCAAGGAGGAAGGCACCGGCAAGAAGGCTGGCGCGGGAAAAAACTTTCATGGAACTCTCCGCTGTTATTGCCCGGCTGAGTTGCCGGGTCATGCAGCATTGGATGCGGGCGGCGGGGAAAGGTTCCCGCTAATCCTGCGCCAGCCGCGCCACCACCGCATCGGCCATATGCTCGCAGCGCAGGCCGAGGAAGGGGAAGGCGCCGGTCAGGAGCGGATCGATATGTTCATCAAGGGCAGCACGCAGCAATTGCCGGGCGCGGAACAGTCGGGTCTTCACGGTTTCGGCGCGCACGCCCAGGAGCTCGGCGGTTTCCTCGACGCTCAAGCCCTCAATGGTGCGGGCCACCAGCACCATCCGGAAATCATCGGGCAGGGCATCAACGGCGGTTTCGACGAGGCGCAGCAGCTCACGTTGGGCCATGGATTTCTCGGGGTCACTGGCTTGCATCGCCGATTGCGGGAAGGGAATGATCTGCGCCTCGATGGCGGGCTCATAGGAAATGGTGGCGGGAATTTGGGCGCGGGCGCCGCGCAGCCGCTGCAGGCATTCATTCATCACGATGCGCGACAGCCAGGTGGTGAGTTTTGCTTCGCCGCGAAACTCCGCCAGCGCCCTGAATGCCTTGAAATAGGCGTTCTGCAGGGCGTCCTCGGCTTCGCCATCGTCACGCAGGATGCCGCGCGCCAGGCGGAACAGGCGGCGGTTGTGGAGCGCAATGATGGCGCGGATGGCCGCCTCATCGCGGCGGATGGCCCGGGCAATCAAGTCCGCTTCCGTGACGCCATCGACAGGGCTCGTTTTCAGGACAGACATCTCAGCACTTCCTCGGCCAGTAACCATACGCCTTACCTTAGATGCCATGGCCAAGAAAAGGTTCCCGCGCGGGGGTAATCCGTTCCCCAGCGAGGCGCCGGGCACCTCTTATAACACGCCGGGGACAGGGTGTTTGATTATGGCTTGCACCGCTTTACCGGCAATGGCATTGTCGTCCAAAGTAGAAAACAGGCAGGGTGGTCATGCGCATTTCCGGAATCGTCACCAGTTTCACTTTTGCGCTGCTTGTCTCGGTTCCAGCCTGGGCCGCGGATATCACCGACAATAGCCTTTGTGCGGTCTCGGGGTTCAACGGCAAAATCTCTGGCGAAGGCGGGCTCGTGGATGCCGATAATATTGATTCTGATGGTAAATTTCAGGGTGTTGCGTCTCTAAGCTTACCGCTCGGTTGCCTCCTTGGGGCCCAGTTCGATGCCGGTGCGGGCAGTTTTGGTGCTGCCGATGCTGTTGGAATCGGCGGCCATCTTTTTATGCGTGATCCACAGAATTACCTTCTCGGCATTCACGGCACTTACGAAAACTGGAACTTCGATGGGGTGAGTGATTCGGCTGACGTCTGGCATGTTGGTGCCGAGGCTGAACTTTATTTGGACAATCTGAGCCTTGAGGCCTGGGCCGGGGTTGAGGATACCAGTGTCACAAAAGCAGATATGTTTGCCCGCTTGACTGCTGCGGCTTATGTTACCGAGGATTTACGTCTTGCAGCAGGCTGGCGTCATTCTGATGACTTCGATTCCGGCGTCATCAATGGTGAATGGCAACTTTCTGCGGCGCCATTGTCCCTGACGGCTGAGGCCGAGTTTGGTGAAGACGGCTATACGGCCGTGACCGCAGGCATCAAGTTTTACTTTGGCGGCCCGCAAAAATCGCTTATCGACCGGCAGCGGCAGGATGACCCGAACGATGGCCTGTTTGACTTTATTGGCGCCGCCGCAGGTATTGCTGGCGGCCTTCTCGGTGACGGAAATTGCACTGACAACGCCGTGCAAGATGGCTGTTGCACAGACGGAAACTGTCAGGACGCCTGATTTCAACAATTGCCCCGCTATATTCAGAATGCGCGCATTGCCGGGTAGAACTTGCCGCCCGCAGTTGTTGTGAATTGCGATACGTTTTTGATTTGAACAGAAATGTCGAGCCCCAGAGTTTCCTTCATGTATTGCGACATTGCCTGATGCTGGCCAGCTGAAAGCCGAGACTCAGACTTGAACCGGACCTCAACGGCGGTTGGCGTTGTTTGCAAGACCTGCCACGATGATTGCCCGGTTATCTCACGAATGCGGGCGGTGGAAAACTCAGGAAGCAGATTCCGGCCATCAGGGAACTTGAAGAAACCACTCTCACGGCCATGGATTTTTGAGATGACCGGCAAGCTCCTCCCGCAGGAGCAGGAGCCACCCAATGTTACGAGGTCATTGAAGCGGTAGCGAATGAGTGGCATTGCAAAGTTGTAAAGCGATGTCGCCACCAAGTGCCCAGTTTCTCCGGGGCGGCACGAATGGCCGTCGTTTGCGATTACCTCGACCTTGCTGATTTCTGATTGCAGATGGTAGGCACCAGTTTCGGGACACTCTATCGCGATAAGCCCGGACTCAGCGGTGGCATAGACATCGCTGATCCTGCACCCCAGGATCCGCAACACCTCATCCCTTACATCGGGGCTTAAGCGTTCCCCGACCGTCATAATTGCCGCAATTTTAAGCTTCTCCCCCCGTTCTTCGGAACGCTGGGCAATGGCCATCGCCTTAGACGGGGGTGTGTTGAGATAAACCCGCCCCAAACCTGCAAGCCAGTCAATCTGGTCATCAATAGGTGCGTTGATTGTCAGGCGATGACGGGCGCCGCGTGTGGAAGCGTCGAGCCACGGTGGCCCCCATAAACCGTCCTCCGGGTCATCGGGGTCGGAGGGCCGGATGAAACCTGCCCTAATCATTGCCAGCGGAATTTTGTAGTCGTAGCTGAACCAGTCGGCGTAACGAAATGACGCGCAAGCAACCCCTGTATGCTCAAAGCGCGTCTTGCGAATTTCAAGGGATTTGCCTTCAGAGCCGGATGTCGTGACGCTTATGATGCCCTCGTGACCGGGTGGAAGGTTCCGGGGCTGGAATGCGTCCCAATTGGCTGCAACATCAGAACGCGAGATTATGGGGAGTTCATCCCAGTGTGACAGGTCAAATGTTCCATCAGCACGGCGCAAACGGGAAAGTGGTCCGCCGTAATAAGGAACTTCGGAAGCTGCATGACGCAACATTTGCTGAAGTTGACTCTCTTGATAGACTGCAAGTCCTGGGGCGTCCAGCCATTGCGACCGCATGAGGCTTTCATGGAAGCGGCGGGCTACAGAGTATCGCTCGGGCGGAGCTATGGATTGTTGCATCCTCGTGACTGTCAAATTTTCTTCCCAAATTTGCAAGGGAAGAATAGATATCTCCATTCCCTCATATCCTGATGGGATGGAGGTAATTCTCGCTACATTGAGTTAGTCGCGGATGGCGGCGGGCAATCAGGCCCGCTTCCGTGACGCCATCGAACAGGGCTCGTTTTCAGGGCAGGCATTAAGACATTACTCTGGCTACTAACCATACGCCTTATCCTAGATGCGGGTGTCGAGAAAAGATTCCGGGGAATTACTGGTGGGCGACGGCGTAGTCGCGCAGGATGTTGGTCTCCAGCTCCATGTCCTCGAGCCGGCTCTTAACCACGTCGCCGATTGAGACAATGCCGCGCAGGGCACCGTTCTCGACCACCGGCACGTGGCGGATGCGGTGCATTGTCATCAGGCGCATGACATCGCGGATTTCCGCAGTGGGCCTGCAGGTGTGCACATTGCGCGACATGAGCGCTGAGACGGGCAGGTCGACGACGGCGGCGCCGTGCTCGGTGAGGCCATACACAATATCGCGCTCGGAGAGGATGCCTTCGATATGGTCGCCGCTGGTGATGATTATGGCGCCGATATGCTCGAGGCGGAGCCTATGTGCGGCGGCACCTACTCTGGTATCAGGTGCGATGGTGACGACCTTGCTGCCCTTGTGGTCAAGAATGCTCTGGATGCTCATGGAACACCTCGTACTTGCCCTGCGGGGGCGAGTATAGCACTTCTAAAGTGTCATTTCCACGGCAATGGGCGGGCTTTTGCGGAGGGTCTGGTATACCACGCAGTAGCGTTCGGTGAGCTTGAGCAGGGTGGCGCGCTGCTCGGGCGTGATGGCACCTTCGAGATCGAAGAACAGGCGGATGTCCTGGAAGCCCACGGGGGCCTCGCGGTCGACGCCCAGGGTGCCGCGGAAATCGAGATCGCCTTCGGCGCGAACCGTGGCGCTCGCGAGGGGAATTTCAAGGGCGGTGGCCACGGCATTGAGCGTGACGCCGGCGCAGGCGACGAGGGCCTGAAGCAGCATATCGCCGGAGCAGGCGTGAAAGCCTGAGCCGCCGGTGGCGGGATGGAGGCCCGCTTCCACCATGGCCTTCGCGGTGGCGACCGAACAGGTGACACCTTCGCCGATGGCGCCTTCGGCCTTCAGCGTGATTACCGCGTCCTTCGGAGTCTCACGATAACGCGCCTTGAGCGGGGCCTGGAGTGATTTGAGTTCGTCGCTGTCCATGATCTTCTCCTCAAGAACGCCTTAGCGCAAGCCAGTGGGTGAACAATGCTAGCATGCTGGCCGCGGCCATGAACCAGAAAACGGCGAGGGGCCAGGCGGTTTGCAGGGAGCCCACCAGTTGTGAGGCGATGGAGCCGAAGGCCATTTGGGTGAAGCCGGACCAGCCCGCCGCCGCACCGGTCATGCGGGCGTCAACCGAGATGGCGCCTGCGGTGCCGTTGGGGATGGTGAGGCCGTTGCCGAAGGCGGCCAGCGACATGGGGAGGAACAGCGTGGCGGGAGCGAGAAAGCCGGTGACGGCGGCGGCGAGGCAGAGGAAGCCTCCGCAGACGGTGACCAGGCAGCCAGCCATGATCATCCGGTCAATGCCGAATTTTATGGTGTAGCGGCCCGAGAGAAAATTGCCCGCCATGTAGGCCACTGAGATGGTGGCAAACCAAAGGCCGTATTCCATGGGGGTGCGCTTGAGGAGGTCCATCATGATGTGCGGCGCGCCGCCGAGGAAGGCGAAGAAGACGGCGGAGGTAAACCCCAAGGTGAGCGTGTAGGCGCGAAAGCGCCGCAGGACAAAGAGATGGCCGGCGTTGCGGAAGAAATTCTGCGGATCGGTGCCGCGCGCCACATGGGTTTCCGGCAATGTAAGCCATGCGGCGCTCAAGACGACGGCGCCAATGCCTGCGAGCATCCAGAAGCCGGTGCGCCAGCTTGCGTATTGTTCGAAGAAGCCGCCGAGCACGGGGGCAATCATCGGGGCCACGACAAACGCCATGGTGATGTAGGAAATCATGCTGGCGGATTGTTCGCGGGTGAAGACATCGCGCACCATGGCGCGGGCCAGCACGATGCCGGCCGAGCCGCCGATGGCCTGGATGAGCCGTGCGGCGATGAGCAGTTCGATGGTGGGGGCGATAGCGGCGAGGACGCTGGCGATGAAGAAGAGCGAGAGGCCCGCGAGCAGCATGGGGCGGCGGCCGAATTTGTCGGATGCCGGGCCGTAGATCAACTGGCAGACGGCCATGCCGATGAGATAGAGCGTGAGGGTGAGTTGCACGGTGCCGTAGGGCACGCCGAAGGTTTTCTCCAGCCCCGGCATGGAGGGAATGAACAGGTTAAGCGCCAGGGGCCCGATGGCCGAGATGGCAACGAGAATGGCAAAGGAGGGGCGGGGGGCTGGGTTGATCGTAGCTTCGGTGGCGGTCATGGGCGGCTTATAGGAGCTACCCGCAGGGGGAGATAGCCAAGGCCCCGCAGTTCTGGCATGAGCAGCCAACATGAACTATCGTCACGCCTTTCATGCCGGAAACCATGCGGATGTGCTGAAGCATATCGTGATGGCGCGGATCATCGAGCACCTCAAGCACAAGGACAAGCCGTTCCGCGTGTTCGACGCCCATGCGGGCATTGGAGTTTATGCGTTGGACGGGCCTGAGGCGCAGAAGACCGGCGAGTGGCAGGGCGGCATTGCCAAAATGCAGGAGGCGTTTGCGCCGGAGATTGAGGTGCTGCTGGCGCCTTATCGCAAGGTGCTGGCTGACTTGAATCCGGAGGGCGGCTTTATGCGCTGCCCGGGTTCGCCGGAAGTGATTGCGCGGCTGCTGCGGCCGGAGGATCGGTTCACGCTGAATGAATTGCATCCCGATGATTATGCTTTGCTCCGCGACCGTTATTATATTGATGCGCGTGCCGGGATCACCGGCATCGATGCCACGGTTTTGATGAAGGCCAACCTGCCGCCGCCGGAGCGGCGCGGGCTGGTGCTGATTGATCCGCCCTATGAGGTGAAGAACGAACGCGAGTTGGCGCTTGATGCGCTGCGTTTCGGCATCCGGCGCTTTGCCACGGGCATTTTCATGATCTGGTATCCGGTGAAGGGAGAGGATTTTGCCGAGCAGATTTGCGCGGCGTTCCAGAACCTCGGCATTCCGGCGATGCTGAAAGCCGAACTGCGGGTGCGTGAATCTTTCACGGGCGGCGGGCTGGCGGGATCTGGCCTGATCATCGTCAATCCGCCCTGGGGGCTTGAGGACGAGTTAAAGGTGATTGTTCCGGCGCTGGCGGGGCGGCTTGGCATTGGAACCTGGGGGCAGAGCAGTGTTGAATGGCTGACGGAAGCGAAGAGGTGACATAGTTTGGAAATCAGGCCGATCACAGCGGAAGATATTGAAGGGTTTCACCGTGCCGTGGATGCAGTGGCGCGGGAGCGGAAATATCTGGCGTTTCTTGAAGCGCCGCCTTTGGCGAGTGCGCGGGAATTTGTGCTGGAGAATATCGCGAAGGGCAATCCGCAGTTCGTGGCGATCACTGATGGCGGCGTTGCGGGCTGGTGCGATGTGATCCGGCAGACCCGGCCCATTCATGCCCATGCAGGTGTGTTGGGGATGGGGCTGCTTCCGGCGTATCGCGGGCGTGGACACGGCAAGAGGCTTATTGAAACAACCCTGCGAGCTGCGCAACGGGTGGGCCTCAGCCGCGTTGAGCTTACGGTCCATGCAGACAATCCGCGCGCCATTGCTCTCTATGAACGGGTGGGCTTTGTCCGCGAAGGCATCAAGCGGCGCGCGACGTGCATTGACGGACGGTTTGGCGATATGATCATGATGGCCATTATAGATTGGGAGACACGGAATGCTGAAAGCGTTTAATCCACCGGGCATGGTGCAGCCGGCATCTCGTTACAGCCAGGGCGTCGAGGTAGGTGCCAATGCGCGCTGGCTCCATATTTCCGGGCAGATCGGCGTTGCGCCGGACGGCAGTGTTTCCAAGGGTATGGAAGCGCAATTCAAGCAGGCTTTTGAAAATATCGGCACGGTTTTGGCGGCGGCGGGAATGGCGAAAACCGATATTGTGAAGGTGACGGTGTTTGTAACAGTACCGGGGCCTGAAACTGTGGGCATTTACCGCAAGGCGCGGGACCAGTGGA
This sequence comes from Aestuariivirga sp., assembly GCA_965279345.1. Lineage (GTDB taxonomy): Bacteria > Pseudomonadota > Alphaproteobacteria > Rhizobiales > Aestuariivirgaceae > Aestuariivirga. The sequence continues at coordinate 987,197 of CBDIHN010000004.1, read as the reverse complement.
TGGAAGGGCATGCGCCTGCTGCTACCTATCTGGTGGTCGCGGGGCTGGCGCACAGTGATTACCTGGTTGAAATAGAGGCGGTTGCGGCGGGATAGGATTTCGCGCTATAACATGAAATATCAAGGATTTACCACCTCTTCACAGGGCTGTAGCTTTTGCCGCGGGTCTGCCATAGTTAAGAGGGATAATCCCTGAACGGCAACGTAAGGTATTAGTGTTATGCGTATGTTTTTGGGCATGTTGGCATTGAGCGTCTTTTCGGCGCCAGCCTTTGCTGATGTCAAATCCTACTGCGAAGTTTTCAGCCAAGACTTTGCCAGCGCCAAGACTTCTGACGTGGATGAGTGGCAGAGCAGTTTCCGCTCTGCGCTTGGCGACTGCCTGGCGCAGTATGCGGTAGACGGCAAAGCCGTTCCGGCGCCTCAAAAGACGGCAGAGAAGGTTTCCAAGAAAGTTGTGGTGGTGCCGGCGACTTCTTATTCCAGAAAGAAACGGACACGGATTCTGGAGCCGGGAACAACGGCGTGGATTTCAGCATGTGCTGCAAAATATGCCTCGTTCGACAGTGTCACGGGCAATTATAAATCCAGAACCGGCAAGCAGCGGCGCTGCAGCGTTTAGCGCAGCGGGTTCAAAGTCTTTGATGTTCGGGAGCACACGGCGATCGCGTGCTCCCAAAGCTTGATCAGTCAGCCGAAATTACACCGGTGGTAATTGCCTTTGACAGGTCCTGGTATTCTTCGCTGCCGGTGCCGGCGCGAGTCTTGATCTCGTTGAGTTCAAGCTGGGCGAGGTCAATGCGGCCGGCGGCGACATAGCCCTCGCCAAGATACTCACGGGCCAGCACGAAGTTGGGATCGATGGCCAGCGCCTTGCGGTAATAGGTGATGCCGATTTCGAGACGGCCGGCCTTGCGGTTGCTGTAGCCCGTGTAATTGAGCACACGGGGGTCATTCTGGTTTTGAATTGCCGCGAGGACCTGCAAGGCCCAATCATATTGACCGGCTTTGGCCAAGGCGCGGCCCTGTTGATAGAGATCCTCATCCGGCAGAATGCCTGATTCAACTTTTACGCATTTTTTAATATTGCCGACTTTCTTGAGGACTTCGCCTTTTTTACACGTCTTTACCTCATCCTGGCCCGGGCTGCCGCCAGCGCCGCCGGCCGCGAACACCATTGAACTGCCTGAGGTAATCAGAAAGGCAGCGAGGGAAAAATAAATGAGCTTTTTCATGGTCGATCTCCACGACTTAGGGGTTTGGGGCTTTGTCGAACTTAACACTGTTACGGAGCCATTCCGGCATTGGATTGCAGGTTAGCGAAAAATGAACGGCCCGTTCAGGATTGGCTCAGGCCGATTTCGCCATATCTGGACCAACGATCAAATAAGATCGCAAACCCAAGGAGCAAAATTATGACCAACCTTACCAGCACCCACAAATTTTCTGCCGCCGCAGCATTTGGCGCTGCCGCGCTTTTCAGCATGCTTTCATTCGGCAGCAATGCCGAAGCCGCAAGCGTTCTCAACTGCAAAGGCTCATCAGCCGCGAAAATCGCGTCCTGTTGTGAAAAGGTCGTTGGCGAAAACGGACGCCGGCCGCTCTGGATGATCCAGGCCCGGATGAATTGCGATGACACGGTGGAGTTCGTAAAATGCCACAGGCGTCAGTGCTATGTCCTCGCCAAGGCCATCGACGGTGCAGGTGGCCCAGAGGACAAGAACGAGGGTCGCCGTAACGCCCAAAAGTAATCCGTTATCAATACAGGCAACAGGAGAGTGGTCTCACAAGAGATCACTCTTCCTGCTGCCAGCTATAAATCCATGACATCTCTTTTATGAAGCTGTGCCTTGGCGTGGCTTTCAGAACAGTATTGCGGACTTGTCTCAGCACGCCCTTGGCATGATAGATCGTGCCGAGCTGGCGAGATTTTTTTTGAATTGCTGACGTGCGCTTGAAGCGCGACCCGGTAAAATTCCGGAACGCCGATTCCAGTTCACCGGCATTTTTTATTGCGTTAGACAGCACACAGGCATCTTCGAGCGCCATGGCGGCGCCCTGGGCGAGATAGGGGAGGCTGGCGTGGGCGGCGTCGCCCACGAGCACCGTGCGATTTTTGCTCCAGACTGGCGCGGGGGCAAAATCGAGGGCGGGCCATTTGGCCCTTTTTATTTTTGCGGCGAGAACCTCCGCGAGCGGTTTGCAGGCGCTTTGAAATGCGGCGCTGAGGGAAATTTCCGCATCTTCCACGGCGGCGACAATGTTGAACTGCTTTCCGTTGTTCACGCAATAGTGAACGACGTGGCCGCCGGGATAGAGCCAGAGAGTTACGACATCGGCATTGGCACTTGCCGGGATTAAACCGATGGGAACAAGGCCTCGATGCAAAGTGTGGCCGTTTTGCGTTCTGCCCTGCTGTCCGGTCACGAGGTTTCGAATCGTGGAATGCACACCGTCGGCGGCGATGATGGCCTGGCCCGCGAAAGTCTTGCCAGATTCCAGGGAGAGGGTGGTTTCGGCAATTGAAACTTCGGTGACCTCGGCATTGTTCTGCAATTTGATGCCGGGTTTTGAACGCACCGATTCGAGAAGGGCGTTCTGCAAATCGGCGCGGTGGGCGACGCGGTAGGGTGCGCCGAATAGTTTTTCAAATTCTTCTCCCAGCAGAATGCGCTGCAAGATGTTTCCTGTTACGCCATCGCGCACGTGGATTTCAGCGGGGGACACGCAGTGGGGGGCAACGGCGTCCCAGGCGCCGAGATATTGCAAGGCGCGCACCGCATTGGGCCCCAATTGCAGGCCAGCGCCGATTTCATCAAAGGACGGGGCCTTTTCAAAAATATGCGCTGGTTTGCCGATGCGGGCGAGGCCCAGCCCGGCAGCAAGGCCGGCAATTCCGCCGCCGACTATGAGAAAAGGTGAATCAGCCATGATCCATCATGGCATGAAGCGGGGTTAATTCCATGGGGCGGATTGAGGCTTGCAGGCGAAGGCACTTCCGCCTAGATCACCGCCATCACCAACAGAGGAACCTCGCCTGTGGCTTTCATTTCCGACGCGCTGAACCGCATTCAACCCTCCGCCACCATTGCCATCTCCAACAAGGCGCTGGCCTTGAAAGCGGAAGGCAAGGACGTGATTGGCTTGGCGGCGGGCGAGCCGGATTTTGATACGCCGGACAATATCAAGGAGGCGGCGATTGCGGCCATCCGGGCAGGCAAGACCAAGTACACGGCGGTTGATGGCATTCCCGAACTGAAGGCAGCGATTTGCGCCAAGTTCAAACGCGAGAACGGGTTGGATTACAAGCCATCGCAGATTTCGGTGGGGACTGGCGGCAAGCAGGTGCTGTTCAATGCGCTGATGGCAACGGTGAACCCCGGAGACGAAGTGATTATTCCGGCACCCTATTGGGTGAGCTATCCCGACATCGTGATGCTGGCGGGCGGGGTTCCGGTTGTTGTGCAGACAACGGTTGAGAACAATTTCAAACTGAAGGGCGCTGATCTTGAAAAGGCGATTACGCCCAAGACCAAATGGCTGATCCTGAATTCGCCATCAAACCCGAGCGGGGCGGCCTATTCCAAGGCGGAGCTGAAGCAATTGACTGATGTGCTGGTGAAGCATCCGCATGTGTGGATTCTGACCGACGATATGTATGAGCATCTGGTTTATGACGACTTTGAATTTTTCACCCCGGCGCAGGTGGAGCCCAGGCTCTATGACCGGACACTGACGATGAACGGGGTTTCGAAATCCTATTGCATGACGGGCTGGCGCATTGGCTATGGGGCAGGGCCGGAAGTGCTGATCAAGGCCATGTCCAAGCTGCAATCGCAATCGACGTCCAATCCCTCATCGATTGCCCAGTGGGCGGCGGTTGAGGCGCTTAACGGGCGGCAGGATTTCATTGCCGCCAACAACAAGGTGTTCAAGGAGCGGCGCGACCTGGTGGTTTCCATGCTCAACCAGGCCAAAGGCCTTTCCTGCCCGACGCCGGAGGGGGCTTTCTATGTTTATCCTTCCTGTGCGGGGGCCATCGGGAAAGCCGCGCCTTCAGGGAACGTGATCAAGACGGATGAGGATTTTGTGACCGAACTGCTGGCCGCCGAAGGTGTTGCCGCAGTGCATGGCGCTGCTTTTGGTAGCTCACCTTTCTTCCGCATCTCCTATGCGACGGCAACATCCGTTCTCGAAGATGCGTGCATCCGAATCCAGCGTTTTTGCGGCAATCTCAAGTAAGGAAAAACCTAATCATGTTCGATAGTTCCATTGCTCCGATGAGTCATTCCCTGAAGGCGCTTGCGGCGATTTTGAAGAAGGCTGAAGCCTATTGCGAAGCCCGGAAAATCGACCCGAATGCGCTGCTCACGGCGCGGCTTTTTCCGGACATGCTGCCGCTGATCCGCCAGGTGCTAATCGCCACCGATCACGTGAAGGGTTGCGGGGCGCGGCTTACAGGAACGGCCAATCCCAGTTTTCCGGACGAGGAAAAAACTTTTGCCGAACTGCAGGCGCGCATTGCCAAGACTTTGGATTTTGTTGGCGGACTCAAGAAGGAGCAATTTGACGGCGCGGCGACGCGGATGGTGACGATAAAAGTTGCTGGCAAAGACGTGGAGCTTACGGGCGCGGCCTATCTTTCAAGCTCAGCGCTGCCCAACTTCTATTTCCATGTGACCACGGCCTATAACATCCTGCGCCACAACGGCTTGGAGATTGGCAAGGGCGATTTCCTGGGACGGAATTTAAGTTAGTTTCTCAACTTTGGGTTTGAGGAAGTAGCCCGCCGCGACAACCAGGAGCAAGCCGCAGGCGGCCGCCATATAATGCAGTTGATGAGGCACATCCACGCCGAGATGGGCGAAGGCCGCCGTATCGCTGATGATCATTTCACCGGAGATCCAGCCGAGAAGTGCCGCACCGGCCCAGACGAATATGGGGAACCTGGCGATGATGCCGGAGATCAGCGAAGCGCCGACCACGATCAGCGGAATGGACAAGAGCAGGCCGAAAACAAACAGCGAATAATCGTCACGGGCGATGGCCGCGATGGCCACGACATTATCGAGGCTCATTACCGCGTCAGCCATGGCAATGGTTCCAACGGCTTTCCAAAGCCTGTCGGACGCCGGAATTTCGTTTTCTTCCTTGTGCTCACCGATAATGAGCTTGATGGCAATCCAAATAAGCAGAACGCCGCCAAAAGCCTTGAGAAAGGGAATCCCAAGAAGCTGGGTGATGATAAAGGCAAAAACGATGCGGAGGCCCACGGCGGCGCCAGCACCCAAAAGAATGCCGATGCGGCGCTGCTTTTCCGGCAGCGAGCGGCAGGCAAGGGCTATAACCACCGCATTATCGCCCGACAGCAAAAGGTCAATCCAGATGATCTGGGTGATTGCCAGGAGGTATGCGGGGCTAAAATCCATGAATTTTCCGTGTTGTTTCAGGGGAGGTGGTGGCGTGGTTAATGTTCTGCAAGGGGCAAACCGGACCCTCTTAACGGGTTTCACCCGGCAGTTGCACGCAGAAAAAGCCTTTCCACAGGAACTTTTTGCCGCGACCGGTGTTGTATAAAAACCGGGTTACGCCCAAATGGGGTCACAATCGGCTGGGAAAGCTCTTGGCGATAATCAAAAGGAAAATCACATAATGTATAAATTTTTATCGGTTGGCCTGCTGGCTCTTGTTACCATGGCCTCGGCGGCGGAAGCCAAGTCGGGTGTCAAAATTGGCGTCCTTTCCTGCGAAGTGGACGGCGGAGTTGGTTTTATCATCGGCTCCTCCAAGGGCGTTGATTGTGTTTACCAGCCGGCCAGCGGCGCACGGGCGGAACACTATTCTGGTTCAATCGGCAAACTTGGCGTGGATATCGGGTTCACTGACCGGACGGTTTTGGCCTGGGCCGTATTCGCGCCGGGCAAGATCAACAAGGGCGCTTTGAAGGGCTCCTATACAGGTGCTTCGGCCGAGGCCACGGTGGCTATTGGGGTTGGCGCCAACGTGCTGGTTGGCGGTTTCAAGAAGGGAATCAACTTGCAGCCGCTCAGCGTCCAGGCGCAAACGGGTCTGAATGTGGCGGGCGGCATCGGCAGCCTGCATCTTCGCTATGATCGGTAACTGCCTGTAGTATTGGGAAAAAGGGGCCGGAAAGGCCCCTTTTTTTGTGAGTCAGGTGAGGCTCGGGGTGTTGCATTTTGGCAGCAATGGGGCGGAAATTTGGGGACAGGAAGGTTTTGGCTTTGGCAGCCGATGAATTGTGGGTTATAAATTGAGGAATCGGGGACAACCTCGTCTCGTGGCCAAGTTTTGCAGGGTGGGTTTTATGACAATTTCAATGAAAAGAGCGGCGTTTCTTCTGAGCGGAACAATTGCGGCCGGCATGTATGGCAGCGTGGCGATGGCTGCGGATGTTGAGACGAACACAGCTCTTCCGGCTGTTTCGGGTCCCAACGGCAAGGTGGAAATTGGTGGCGGCTGGGCCGACATTGATGACCTGGGCGACGATGAAGTGTTTCGCGGCGGTGCTGCCTTCAGTTTCCCGGTTGGCGACATGTTCGGCATCCAGGCTGATTTGACGGCTTTGGACGCCTATGGCGAAACAGCAGTAGGCGGCGCAGGCCATTTCTTTACGCGTGACCCTAATTCCTATCTTTTGGGCGTTTACGGCGGTTATACTGACGTTGGCTCGGCCAATGTCTGGTATGTCGGCCCTGAAGCTGAATTGTATCTCGACAACATCTCGATCGAGGCGGTTGGCGGCTTCATGGATATCAGTGGTGTTTCCGGCACTGATTTCTACGCGATGGGTAAAGTGGCTCTTTATGCGACAGACAACCTGCGCCTGTCGGTTGGCGCCAGCACAGTTGCCGGTTTTGAATCGGGCAATGCCGGACTTGAATGGTTTATGGGTGATACGGGGCTTCCGGTTTCCCTTACGGTTGAAGGCCAGCTCGGCGAAGATGGCTATACCTCAGTTCTGGCTGGCCTCAGCCTGTACTTCGGCGGCGAGGACAAGAGCCTGATCCGGCGTCATCGTGAAGATGATCCGCGGCTCCACTTCTTCAACATCTTCAGCGCCGGCCTTCTGGGCGGTGGCGGTGGTGTGCTGGGTGATGATCCGGGTTGCCAACCGACTGAAATGGACCCTTACTGTGAAGTTGATCCAGAAGCGTTGTAAGGGCGGAGGTATTCTAGTTTTTTCTGCATTTTGCGATAATTACGGGGCTGCATTTATATGCGGCCCTTTTTTTTCTGTCTGAGATGATTCGCCGGATCCTTCTCGGCTGGGAATTTGGCGGCGGGTTCGGACACATTGTTCATCTGCGGGAAATCGCCAGACACATTGGTGAGGCGCAATCCTGCGAGTTCCTTTTTGCCCTTCGAAAGCCTCAAAATAGCATTGCTTCCGGCTTGCCCGTCCGTTCTGTCATTGCCGTACCCGCGCCTCAAAAATCCGCCGGGTTCAAAAAGCCGCCGGGCAGGGCAACCTATGGCGAGTATGTTTCCGAATCGCTGATGAGCGAGGACGGGGCTTTTGCCTCGCGGCTGGAAGGCTGGGAGAAAATAGTCCGGGACTTCGATCCGCATCTGATCATTGCGGAATATGCCCCCGGCCTCAGTCTATTTGCGCGCGGGAGATGGCCGGTGCTGGCGGTGGGCACCGGCTATACATTGCCTCCGCCGGAAATGGCAATCTTTCCGCCCATAGCAAAATTGAACCGCCCGCTTTATGCCAGCGAACCGGAGATCATCAACAGGCTGAATACGGACCTGGTGAAGACCGGGGCCCGGCCCATTGAAAGGCTGCCGCAATTGAACGAAGCGGACGCTTATGGCCTTAGGACGATTCCCATCTTCGATCCTTACCGGTCCCAGCGGCGACAACCTCATCTAGGCGTTGAAATTCCTGGAGGTTCGCCAGCACCGCTTGCCAATGCTTCAGGCGGCATTGCCTATTTTCACGAGGATACGCAGCTTAATGATAGCGTGCTTGATGGTCTTTTGGGGGCAGATATTGAGACGCTGGCATATTTCGGTTCGCCACTGCGCCGGCTGGTCGAAAAATTCGACGGCTCACGCGTCCATCTTTCCGCCAATTCCCTGAAACTTCGTGATGACATGCCGGGCAAGGCGGTTGCGGTTCACAAGGGTGGATTGGGTTTTTCCGTGGCGGCGGTTTTAGCCGGTGTTCCACAAGTCGTGTTGCATAACCATGAGGAAAACTGGTTCAACGCAAAAGTCATTGTCGAGGCAGGCGCTGGCGTTTCTGCGAGATACAAGGATGTCAATGCAAGCGTGCTTTCCGAGGCAATGGACCGGGTCGTTGCGTCTTCGGCCATGCATGAACGGGCACTGCGGCTGGCGGAAGAAAATTCCGAATTCAGGAATGCCGTTCCCTCACAGGTGATTGCCGGCCTTGCAAAGAAGTTGTTTTGACAGATAGCTTGATCTTCAGGCGTGGACCGGCAGACATTGCATTCATTCCGGCGCCGAACACGCTCATGGCGGCAGTTCACAGACGATGCGTTGATGCTTGCCTCCGGCATTGAGGGGAATGGTTTCAACGGGTTTGAATGTGACATCCAGTTTGGGATGAATAAGTTCGCGGAGGTGGGCAATAATGGGGCCTGGGGTGACCGGCCTGCCGGCATCGGCAGGAACAAAGCGAAGTTCCAACTTGTAGGTTTCGACTTGCGCGAGCTGGAAGGCGAGGGCGTTCAGGCTATCACGCAAAATCGCCTGGCTCAGCCCCGTGGCCGTGCGAATACCTTCCGGAAACCGAAAGAACTGGTCCTGCCGGCCAGAAATATTTCCGATCAGCGGAAGCCTGCTGCCGCAGGTGCAAGAGGGCAGAAATTCTGCGGTATCGCCCTGTTCATAGCGAACCAGCGGCAGGGCCGTGCAGAAAAAAGGCGTGACGATAACGCGGCCCGGCTCGCGGGGCCGGCACGCTCTGCCTTCGGCGGTTAGAATTTCCAGGAATACCATTTCAGGATTGAGATGATAGTGATAGTTATCGACACATTGATATCCCATCAGGCCGCCTTCGTTGGAACTGTAAATTGACAAGCTGCGGGCGCCAAAGCTCTTCTGAAACAAGTTCCTTTGTTCCTGGGTCACACCCTGCCCATGAAATATCAGGGCTTCCAGCCTGACGGGATTTTTGCGAGTGAGATTGGCAATTGCCAGTACCTCAACGTTGTTCGGGATATCGAATATGTAGTCAACACCTTCTGCCTGCAGAATATCCAGTTTGCGGCTTTCGGCAAGGCTGCGAGGGAGCACAAGTTCCCGTGCTGCATTGGCGGCACCATTGGAAAGGCCTTCTTTCACTTTTGAAAGATAGTCCGATGTGCGCAATTCGTCAGATTTGAGAGAATGGGAGAAGGAGGCGCTCGATTTTGTCGAAACTATTCCGTGGAGTTTGTGAAACCTGTGGAGGGCGGCGCGGTTTGCCTGCCCCCAAAACCGCGTGATCTCTATTGCGATGGGAATGCCGGATGAACCCGATGTGCTGTATGGCATGCTGGGCCCGTGGCCCGGCGGCAATTGGGTTGCCAGCAATTCACTGCGCCGGTCGCGGAGATCGGCGCGGGTGACGATGGGTATTTCCTGCCAGCGGTTCCAATCAATGTCGCCATTTTTTTTGAACAGGAGATCAAGACGGGTTTTATAAAACGGGACATTTTCCCTGGCGTGAAGAAGCAGTTGAGTAAGTTGGGTGCGTTGAAACTCCAGCATGACTTCCGGCGACCAGAACTGGCTCTGCATCAGCATGTCGTAAATTTGTTTTTTCATCGGGCCCATCAGGCAAGCTCACAGACGATGCTTTGCTGCTTCCCGCCGGCGTTTAGAGGGATTTTATCCACTGCCTTCAATACAACATCAATTTTGGGATGAACGATGCGGTGCAGATAGTCCGTGATGCTGCCAGCATCCAAATGGAATTTGCTGTTCGCCGGAATATAACGGACTTCCAGTGTCAGTGGCGCTGTCTGGGCGAGTTGAAATGCCAGGGCATTCAGGCTTTCGCGCATAAATTGGTGATTAAGGAAGGCTATGGCAACGGGGCCATCGGGAAAATGCATGATTTGGTCCTGCCTTCCCTTTAGTTCCCCCAATAGCGGAAGCCTGCTTTTGCAATCACATGAGGGAAGGAATTTTGCGGTGTCGCCCTGGTCATAGCGAATGAGCGGAAGGGCGGTGCTGAAGAATGGCGTGATGATCACGCGGCCCAGTTGCCCCACTTCACACGGGCTGCCATCAGGCCTGACGATTTCAAGCATCGTCAATTCGGAATTGACATGGAAATTCGGGCCTTCGCCACATTCAAATCCCATCATGCTCCCTTCCTTGGAGCTGTATATGATGTGGCCGCGCGCCCCAAAACTTTCCCTGAACAGGTCTTTTTGACCGGGCGTAAGTTCCTGGCCCGTGCAAAATATTGCCTCAAGCCTGACACCTTCGCCGAATTCCAGATTGGCCCTGGCAAGCAGTTCTGCATTATTGGGATTTTCATGCAAATAACTGACCGCAAGCTCTTTCAGAAGCTGCAATTGCCGGCGGATAGGCAAGTTGCGGTTTATGGCAATGTCGGGTGCCTCAGGCAAGGCGCCGTCTTTGTCCTTCTGCGAATTCCTATAGTAGAATTCCTCCTCAAAAAACTCGCCCTTTGCATTGACGTGGACCGGCTTGGCGCGGGATTTGCCTGAATCTATCCCGTGATATGCGTGATGACGGCTGACGGCAGCAAGCTTGGCCACCGATGCAAGCCGGGTTGCCTCCACTGACACTGGAACACCCGAAGAACCTGACGAGTGAAATGTTTTGGTTGGCCCGTGGCCCGGGGGCAGCGAGGTTGTCAGCATTTCATCGTGATTGTCACGCAGATCGGCACGGGTGACGATGGGTATTTCGTGCCAGCGGTCCCAATCAATGTCGCCATTTGTTTTGAATACGGGATCAAGGCGGGTCTTGTAGAAAGGCACGGTCGCTTTCGCGTGCCTGAGCAATTGCGTGAGCTGGCTGCGCTGATAGGCTTGCATCTGCCCAGGCGGCCAGAACTGGCTTTCCATCAGCATTTCATAAATGCGCTGCTTGAGCGGGGCCGTGCTGTCCATGGCCCCAGTCTAAACTACAAAACTTGCCCCTTGCCAAGCGCCTGAATTGGCGCAAGCATAGTGGTGTCGGATGCGCCCAGAGACGGGGCCTCTCACCCCGCACACGGACGGTCCTTGACATTTTGGGAGGATCGAACATGGACTCCAACCTCGGCAGAAGGTCCCAGGGCTCGCGTTGTGTGGCGCTCGTGGGCCCCTATCTCAGCGGCAAGACAACACTCCTCGAAGCCATTCTTTTTCGCACCGGCGCCACGCGGCGCCAAGGCAAAATCTCCGAAAAATCAACTATAGGCGATGCGTCACCGGAAGCGCGCGGGCACGGCATGAGCGTTGAGCTCAACGTGGCCACGACGGACTACCTGGGCGAGCGCTACACGTTTCTCGATTGCCCGGGGTCCATCGAATTCAACCAGGACATTGGCGCTGCGCTGATTGGCTGCGACGTGGCCGTGGTGGTATGCGAGGCGGATGAGAAAAAGATTCCGGCCCTGCAGCTTATTCTCAAGCGACTTGACGAGATAGGCCTGCCGCGCGTTGTTTTCATCAACAAGATCGATCATTCGAGCACGACGCCGCATGCTGTGCTTGAATTCATGCAGCCGGCGAGCAGCAAGCCTCTTGTTCTGCGTCAACTGCCGATCTGGACCAACGGCATCGTGACCGGGTTTGTCGATCTGGCGCTGGAGCGGGCCTTTGTTTACCGCGAGCATGCGGAAAGCACGGTGATCGAAATTCCGGCGGACATGAAACCGGCGGAAAAGAACGAGCGCTTTGCGATGCTGGAGAAGCTGGCGGACCATGATGATGAATTGCTGGAGCAACTCTTGGCCGATATGGAGCCACCGCGCGACCGGGTGTTCGCTGATCTTTCGCGCGAGCTTGCCGAGGGGCAGGTGACGCCGGTGTTCTTTGGCTCGGCGGAGCATGGCAATGGCATTGGGCGCCTGCTGAAGGCCTTGCGCCATGAGGCGCCAACGGTCGAGGCAACGGTCAATCGCCTGGGACTCAAGGGTGGGGCGGGTGCTACGGCGCAGGTTTTGAAGACGTTCCACACGGCCAGTGGCGGCAAGCTTTCCATTGCGCGGGTGCTTTCAGGCGAACTGCCTGACGGTGCAGTGCTGTATGGGGCCAATGGCCAGGAGGCGCGGGCCGCCGGGGTGTTTTCCATGCTGGGTGCCACGCCCACGAAAATGCCGAAAGCCGTGATAGGCGACACTGTGGCTTTGGGACGGCTGGAAAAAATCAATACGGGTGAGACGATTTCGACTGTCAAGGGCGCCGCGAAGCAACTGGCGACGCAGAAGCCGGCGCCGGGGGTTTACGGTGTTGCGGTTTCAGTGACTGACCGTAAGGATGAAGTGAAGCTCACCTCATCCATTGCCAAGCTGATTGAGGAAGACCCCTCGCTGTCGCTGGAGCACAACGCCAATACCCACGAGATGGTTTTGTGGGGGCAGGGAGAAGTGCATTTGCGCGTGGCGCTGGAACGGCTGCAGGGCAAGTTCGGAGTTCATGCGAAGACGCAGCCGCGGCGCATTGGCTATCTTGAAACGATAAAGAAATCGGTGCAGCTCCGGGGACGGCACAAGAAGCAATCGGGCGGGCATGGCCAGTATGGCGATGTGACGGTGGAAATAAAACCGCTGCCGCGCGGCTCGGGCTTTGTGTTCACCGACACGATCACCGGCGGTGTGGTTCCCAAGCAATATATTCCGGCGGTTGAGGCGGGGGTTCGGGAATGGATGGTGCAGGGGCCGCTGGGTTTTGCGGTGGTAGACTTCAACGTCAATCTTTCCGAGGGCTCCTACCATGATGTTGATTCATCGGAAATGGCGTTCAAGCTGGCGGCGCGGCTGGCGATGACCGAGGGCATGCCGCAATGTTCGCCGGTTCTGTTGGAGCCTATTGTTGCGGTTCACATCCACGTGCCGAGCGATGCGACGTCGCGGGTGAACCAGATTGTCACCGGGCACCGGGGGCAACTCCTGGGCTTTGACGGGCGTGATGGCTGGGACGGATGGGACACGGTGAAGGCGCATCTGCCGGAATCGGAAATCGGCTCGCTCATCATCGAGCTGCGTTCGGCCACCTCCGGGGTGGGCACCTTCGTGTTCAGCCACGATCACATGGCGGAACTGGTGGGGCGCAGCGCCGAACAGGTGGTGGCGGCGCGGAAGGCGCAGATGGCGGGGTAGGGAGCTACTCCAAGAGTTTCCAGTAGGAGTCCTTGCGGGTCACTTTTCCTTCGCGAAAGGTATAGAAGTCGCAGCCCCACACTTCGATGCGCTGCCCGTCACGGCGGGTTCCGGTCAGGGTCCATTTCGAGATGCCCGTGTTGGAACGGCTATCGACAAAGTGCTGCGCGTTGCCATAGTGAACGTCGGGCAGCCCTTCGAAGCGCGTGGCAAGGGCTTTCCGCACATTTTCGCGGCCTTCAGAACGTGCACCCCAGGGATGATTGCCGCGCGGCATTTCCAAAATGCAATCGTCGGCAAAATGACTCATGATTTTATCGAGGCTGTGCTCGTTAAATGCATCGCAAAGCTGCTCAAGAGCAAGTTTAATGTCTGTCATGAACTCCTCCGTCCGCTTTGGCGCTGATTGCACTATGTGAGCGATGCCGCCTCCGGGTCAATGCGGGACCAGATGACCGGAGTGTGAACGGGTGTGAATTGCGGGATTTGCCGGGACTGCCTATTATGGTGTGAGCGATAGGAGCGCGCCGCACATGCTGATCAAGCAACGCAAGGGCTGGGAAATAGCCGAGTCACAAGTGACGCCGGAGCACATGTTTCTTAACCGCCGGGCCTTTATGGGGACTGCCGCCGGTGCAGCAGTGGCCTTTTCGGCGGGTGCCGTGCGGGCGGAGGATGACCCTTCGGCTGGGCTTTATCCGGCCAAGCTCAATGCCACCTATGCGGATGCGGGGCGCGCGGTGACTCCGCTGGAGATCAACCGGACCTACAACAACTATTATGAGTTTGGCACGTCGAAGCAGATTTATGATGCGGCGGAAGCCTTGCCCATCAGGCCGTGGAGCATTGTGATTGACGGGGAAGTTGAAGCCCCGATGACGCTGGCTATTGATGACCTTATGAAGAAAATCCAGCTCGAAGAACGCATCTATCGCCACCGCTGCGTTGAGGCCTGGTCGATGGTTGTGCCGTGGACGGGCTTTACGCTGAAGTCGCTGGTGGAGCTGGCCAAGCCAAAGGCTGCGGCCAAGTTCGTGCGCTTTGAAACCTTCAACAAGCCGGAAGTGGCCGTTGGCCAGCAGCCGGGATTGTTCAGCAGTTATCCCTGGCCCTATGTGGAAGGCCTCACCGTGGCGGAGGCGATGAATGACCTGAGCTTCCTGGTGACGGGGGCCTATGGCAAGCCGCTGCCGAAAAGCATGGGATCGCCCATCCGCCTGCATCTGCCTTGGAAATACGGGTTCAAGTCGATCAAGGGCATCGTGAAGATCAGTTTTGTGACGGAGCGGCCCATTGGCATGTGGGAGGCGATCCAGTCTTCCGAATACGGCTTCTGGGCCAATGTGAACCCGGAGGTTTCGCATCCGCGCTGGAGCCAGGCGATGGAAGAGGTTTTGGGTACCGGTGAGCGGGTGCCGACGCAGCTTTTCAACGGCTATGGAGAACACGTGGCCAGCCTTTACAGCGGCCTGGACAAAGAAAGCCTCTATATGTGAGCCGCCCAAAAAAAAGACCGGAGAGAATCCGGTCTTTGCAGTGAGGCTACCCTGGTCGGGTATGATTACAAGCCATGCGCAGGCATGGGTTGAAACCAGTTGCGGAAGGCACAAGGGGAGAGAGTATCTTCCGCTATTCGAACGCCCATAGGGGGAGCATCCGAGAGGGAGAATGCAGGGGAACGGCCCTGCCAACAAGCGGCGCTTCCTCATGGGTGCCATGTGAGCGTTTCATGGGCATCTGCCATTCATTTTTGCATTCCACAGCGCCTTATGGCATGCCGGGGCATGACTATTGACCTGTTTCTGGCCCTGGTGGTGTTTGCCTTTGTCATGTCGGTGACACCGGGGCCAAACAACGTGATGCTTTTGGCCTCGGGCGTGAACTACGGCTTCCGGCGCAGCCTTCCGCACATGCTGGGAATCACCATTGGCTTCAGTTTCATGATCCTGGTGGTTGGCCTGGGCCTGGGGCAGGTGTTTGAGCGGTTTCCGGTAACCTATGAGATCATGCGCTATGGCGGGGGCGCCTACATGCTCTGGCTTGCCTGGCGGATTGCCAATTCCGGCCCGGTGGGCGAGGGCAAGACCTCGGGCACACCCATGACCATTTTGCAGGCGGCGCTTTTCCAGTGGGTGAACCCCAAGGCCTGGGTGATCACGATCAGCGCCATTGCAACCTACACGCCGGGAAACGGCAGCCTGTGGCCGGTGCTGATCGTGGCGCTGGTTTGCGGCGTGGTGAATTTTCCGACGGTTGGGTTGTGGGCCATGTTCGGAACGCTGCTGCGCAACCTTCTGAGGCAGCCCACCTTCCTGCGGGTTTTCAATATCTCAATGGCGGTGCTGCTGGTTCTGAGTTTGGCACCACTGGTGTGGCACTAACCGATGACGCAATTACTGTGAACGCTTGATAGCGCGCTTTTGCAGCAGGTAGCGGCAGACAGCATTTTCGGCAGACCGCAGCGCGCCTTCCAGATAGCCCTGCAACTCGCCGCTGCTCGCCTCGCCGATCGTTGCCCAGCGGGCGCCCCCGCCGTGAATGGCGAGATGGGCAATTTCACCGGGATGCAGGGAGCCGGAATAGCTCATCGGCGCGTCCGTGCGCTCGACGCCCACATAGAGCTCACTGAGGCCGGGATAGACGCGGTCAAGCGACAGCAGCACGCGCCCCGCTTGGGCCACAGCGGCGGCGCGCCCTTCGGGCATGGGGCCTGTCAAAACGGTCAACAGGCCCGCTCCGCCCTGGCCCGTGCCCGAGCTCCAAATCTGCTCACCGGTGTCGGTCAGAAGGATGCCGGTATAGGCGTATACCCGGTCAAAGCCCGGCGTGAACTTGAGGTGAAGTTTGGTCCCGCTGGCGTAGCTGGAGGTTTGGGCCTGATCGATGGCATGTTGGGACAAGCCATCGACCGAGACGGAAATCTTGCGCAGGCTGTGAAGGGGTGCGGCAAAGAAGATCTGCCTTGCCGTGTGGGTTTCCTGGTTTTGGCTGGTGTTGGTTGCCGTGACACTGACAAAGCCGTTTTGCTCTTCGATCCGGTTGACGCGCCGGCCATAGAGAATGTTCTGGCGAGTTGCCCGTTCCAGCGCGCTGGCGATCTGGCCGGTACCGTCGGGAACCGTATAGGCTTCATCCACATTGGGAATGAGCCGGAAATTGGGAGCGGCAAGATCGATTTCCAGATAATCAAAGAGCACATGCAAATTCAGATTTTCAATCAGATGGCCGTACTCGCTCCAAAAGAATGATTTCAGCATGGCCTTGAGAACAGGGCCTGCGTCGCAGCGGGCAAGATAAGACGCAATGCTTTCATCAATGAATTTGGGATTGAAATCACGCTCTATATCGCTGCGCCAAGCATCCTGATCGTGCAGCATATGGTTCAATGCCGTCCGGCTTTCCTGGAAGAGCAAGCGGTCCATGCCAGACTGGGTGTACAACTGGCCGTCGTGCAGGTAGTTCATGCTGTCAACGCCTGACTTTAGCCGTCGCACATAGGTAATGCCAAAATTGTTCATCAGGCGAATGGCCAGCGTATCTGTTGAATTGATCAGATTTGCGCCATCGTCAAGGACAAGGCCAAGATGCGAGTGGTTTTCCGGCCGGGAATGGACACGGCCTCCAACATGATCATCTGCTTCAAGCAACTTGAATGAAATATCCGCCTGTTGCAGGCGATAGGCCGCGTAAAGCCCGGCGGCTCCTCCCCCAACAATCAGGACATCACTGTCAACTGCAACACCGCTGCGCATGGGGGTGCCTCCCGTTCTGCCACGACTGTGCATAAACGGCCGGCCTTGCGCAAGTATGGAAGGTTCAGGTCCGTGCCGCCAGGCGTGGGGCGGGGCTTCTTGACTTAGAAGCTCCATTCCTTCGCTTTTGACACGATGAAATCGCGGAAGGCGGTGATGCGTTTGGTTTCCTTCAGCTCTTCGGGATAGACGAAATAGCTGTCGAATTCCGGGAGCTCGATGGGCAGATCAATCTGCACGAGGTTGTTGTCGGAGGCGACGATATAATCGGCCAGTGAGGCAATGCCGACACCAGCCTGCACGGCGCGGCGGAGGCCATAGGCATTGTTCACGCGCAGCGCCACGGGGCGGGGATTATCCTCGGCGCGGCCGGCGCGCTCCAGCCAGTTGATTGTGGTGAGATAGCCCGGGGCCTGGCCGTGGGTCAAAATCTTGTGCTTGTCCAGATCCTCGATGGATTTTGGAATGCCGTATTTCTTGATGTAGTCGGTCGAGGCATAGACATGGTGATGCACGACAAAGAGCTTGCGCTGAATGAGATCAGGCTGGGTGGGACGGCGCAAACGAATGGCCACATCGGCCTCGCGCATGGAGAGATCGAGTTCACGGTCTTCCAGCAAAAGGGTGACGCTGATTTGCGGATAGAGCTCGGTGAATTCCTTGATGCGCGGCGTGAGCCAGACGGAGCCGAGGCCCACGGTGGTTGTGATGCGCAACTCGCCGGAGGGCTTTTCCTTGGAATCCATCAGACGGGTTTTTGCGGCGGCCAGCTTGGTGAAAACATCGTGGGCGGTGCGGTACAGCACTTCGCCCTGTTCGGTGAGGATGAGCCCGCGGGCATGGCGGTGGAACAACGGTACATTGAGATCGGTTTCAAGGGCGCTGATCTGGCGGCTGACAGCCGATTGCGACAGGGCAAGCTCGTGGCCCGCATGGGTGAAGCTGCCGGCGTCGGCGACCGCGTGAAAAATCCTGAGCTTGTCCCAATCCATGGCAGCTACTCGGCTGCCTTGCGGACTTGCTCAGTTGCATGGAGATATTTTTCCACTTCGAGGGCGGCGATGCAGCCCATGCCGGCGGCGGTGACGGCCTGGCGATAAATATCGTCGGTCACATCGCCCGCCGCATAGACGCCGGGAATGCCGGTTGCCATGGAGTTGTTTCCGACGATGAGATAGCCGCCCTGCTTGAAGGGCAACTGTCCTTCGAACAATTCGGTTGCGGGCTTGTGGCCGATAGCGATGAAGACGCCATCGGTGGCAACTTCCTGCACGGCTCCCGTCTTGGCATTCTTCAACAGCGCGCCGGTCACGCCCTTGGGATTGCTGGTGCCAATAACATCAGCAAGTTCTGAATCCCAAATGACCTTGATCTTGGGATGAGCAAATAGGCGGTTCTGCAAAATGCGCTCGGCCTTGAATTCATTGCGCCTGTGAACCACGGTTACTTCGCTGGCGAAATTGGTGAGGAAGAGAGCCTCTTCAACGGCGGTGTTGCCGCCGCCAATGACCAGCACCTTCTTGTCGCGGTAGAAGAAGCCATCACAGGTGGCGCAGGCGGAAACGCCGAAGCCCTTGAAGTGGTGCTCCGATGGCAGGTCCAGCCACTTGGCTTGCGCGCCGGTGCAGATGATCAGCGCGTCGCAGGTATAGACCTGGCCGCTGTCGCCTTTCAGCCAGATGGGCTTGTCCTTCAGGCGGACTTCGGTGATGGTGTCGGAAATCACTTCGGTGCCGACATGCTCGGCCTGGGCCTTCATTTCCTCCATCAGCCAGGGGCCCTGGATGACTTTGGCAAAGCCGGGATAGTTCTCAACATCGGTGGTGATGGTGAGCTGGCCGCCGGGCTGGATGCCTTGAATAAGCACAGGCTTCAACATGGCGCGGGCGGCATATATTGCAGCAGTATACCCCGCTGGACCTGAACCGAGGATCAGGACGCGGGCGTGGCGGGCGGACATTTTCGGGCTCCGGGTTGCTATGAGCTAGTAACATAGCTCTTTTGTGCGCCAGAACAAGTCCGCAACGGGGGCTTCTTAACAGACCGCTTGCAGATTCACGCAATATTGTTGCACAAAAGGCCATGAAACGCGCCACAACCCTCGATTTAACCGATTGGAAGATCCTGCGGGAGCTGCAAAGGGACGGCCGGCTGACCAATGTGGAGCTGGCCTCGCGGATTGGTCTTTCGCCGCCCCCCTGCCTGCGGCGGGTGCAGGTGCTGGAGCAGAAGGGCTATATCGCGGGTTACCGGGCTTTGCTCGATGCACAGAAGCTGGGATTTGACGTGCAGCTCTTTGCCATGGTGGGGCTGAAGAGCCAGAACGAGGTTGAGCTCCGGGCCTTTGAAGCGAAGGTTTCGGAATGGCCACTGGTGCGCGAGGCCTATGCCATTTCGGGCGAGGCGGATTTCATTCTGCGCTGTCTGGGAAGCGACCTTGCCGAGCTTCAGGATTTCATCATCAAGACTTTGACGGCGGACCCCAATGTGGACCATGTGAAAACCACGATGATCATGCGGGTGTCAAAATACGAACCGGGAGTTCCCCTGAAATGAGTGACGAGACGGTTTCGCGGAGCGGCTGGTTCAGCATCATCTCCACGACGGCCACAGCCGTGGTGGTGGGTTTTGCCTCCACCATCCTGCTCATCATGCAGGCAGCACAGGCGGTGGGGGCAACACCTTCGCAGCAGGCCTCATGGGCGGCGGCATTATGCTTCGGGCAGGCGGTTACCACGCTCTACCTGTCATGGACCCATCGGATGCCGATCATCACCGCGTGGTCCACGCCGGGGGCCGCTCTCATTGCCACAAGTGCTGCAGGGATCAGTTACGAGAATGCGCTGGGAGCCTTCGTGGTGGCGGGGCTGCTCATGTGCCTCACGGCGCTGATCAAGCCCCTTGCGCGCGCCATTGCACAGATACCGGCTCCTATAGCTGCGGCCATGCTGGCGGGCGTGTTACTGAAATATACGCTGGGGGTTCCGGCGGCGGCACTCTCTATGCCGCTGTTTGTGCTGCCGCTGATCATCGTATTCTTCGGCTTGCGTTTGAGCTTTGCGCTATTTGCGGTCCCCGTCGTGGTGGTGCTGGGGGTTGCCATGGCGGCCTATGCGGGATCATTCAGCGCGGACTGCTGCGTTGTCGGAATAACGCGGCTCGAATGGACCACGCCGCAGTTTGACGGGGCGACCATCTTGAGTTTGGGCGTGCCTTTGTTTCTGGTGACCATGGCATCGCAAAATCTTCCCGGTTTCGCCGTGCTGCGGGCGAACGGCTATGAACCACCGGTAACCTCATGCCTGCTCACCACGGGATTTGCCTCCATGGTGGCCGCACCCTTCGGCAGCCATGCGATCAACCTGGCCGCGATCACGGCTTCGCTGGTGACGGGGCCCGACACACATGAAGACCCGGCGAAGCGCTGGCTGGTGGCTTGGCCCTATGCGGTTTTGTATGTGGCGGTTGGACTGGCGGCGGCGCTGTTTGTGCAGGTGCTCGGCAGCTTGCCTGCGGCCCTGATCACCACCATTGCGGGGCTGGCGCTGTTTTCACCGTTGATGGGCAGTGTCGTTGCCATGCTGAAAGAGGCGCGCGATATTGAAAGTGCGCTGATCACCTTTTTGGTAACGGCATCGGGTGTAACCGTTCCGCTATGGCTGCCCGTTGGCGGGTCTCAATGGGTAAGCTTCGGCAATTTAGGCGCGGCTTTTTTGGGGCTGGTGGCGGGGCTGCTGCTGTTTGGAGCGCGGCATGTGATGGTTTCACGAAAATAGAAGGCACAATTTTTTCTGGAAGGATTTGGTATGGCTACGACACAAAAGACACTCCACGATTTTACGCTTCAGGGCATTGACGGAAAGCCCCTGCTGCTTTCGCAGTTCAAGGGCAAGGTTGTGCTGCTGGTAAATACGGCTTCTGAGTGCGGCTATACCGGGCAGTATGAGGGGCTTGAGCAGGTGTGGCTGGCCAATAAAGACAAGGGGCTTGTGGTGGTGGGCGTGCCGTCGAATAATTTTGGGGCGCAGGAACCGGGGACGGCGGGCGAGATCGCTTCGTTCTGCAAGATCAATTACGGGGTGACGTTTCCACTCTCTGACAAGCTGGTGGTGAAGGGTGCTGCTGCCCATCCGCTGTATCAATGGGCGACGGCGAAGGCGGGCAGCGCGGGCCGGCCCAAGTGGAATTTTCACAAATTCCTGTTTGGCCGGGATGGGCAGTTTATCGACTGGTTCTCGTCACGGGCTTTGCCGAAGGGGCCGCGGCTGACGGCAGCGGTGAAGGAAGCGCTGGCGGGGAAGTAAGAGGCCCTCATCCGCCCTGTCGGGCACCTTCTCCCATGCAAGCGCACGGGAGAAGGCGATAATTGTCGCGCGATTTTGAAAGTTGAAAGTCTGGGTGGTCGGGTCAAGCCCGACCATGGAAAGAGTTGTATTACGCCCACTTCACTTTCAGGATTTCGTAGGACTTGCCGCCGCCGGGGGTGTTGACCTCGACGCTGTCGCCCTTTTTCTTGCCGATGATGGCGCGCGCGATGGGCGATGAAATCGAGATCTTGCCCTTCTTCACATCGGCTTCGAATTCGCCGACGATCTGGTAGGACGACTCGTCCTCGCTGTCCTCATCCACCAGGGTGACCTTCGCGCCGAACTTTACGGTGTCGCCGGAGAGCTTCGAGATGTCGATGAGCTCGGCACGGCTGATCTTGTCCTCAAGCTCGCTGACGCGTGCTTCAGTCCAGCCCTGCTGCTCCTTGGCGGCATGGTATTCGGCGTTCTCGGAGAGGTCGCCATGGGCGCGCGCTTCTTCGATCAAACGAATGATGCGGGGGCGCTCGACGGTTTTGAGATGCTTGATCTCATCCATCATCTTGGCATGGCCGTCCAGCGTCATCGGTACTTTTTCCATCGTCATCGTCCAGATTTCATTCGGTTGGGTGAAAAACTAGACCCGGCCAAGCGCTTTGCGCGCTTGCGACCGGGTATCAGGTAAGATGGCCCAAAAAGGCCCCAGATTCAAGGGGGCTCAATGGAATGGTCAGTATGATGATTATATTGGCTTTTTGGGCCCTACAGGCCCGGCGCGGGGCCAATCGGAAAGGCAATTTTAACCTTTCCACGAGTCGCCGGCCGGGAACGCTGGCGTCACGCCTTGGGTTTCGACCGCGCGAGATGATCAATCATCTCGCGGGCAATCTCGCGCTCGCCCATGATGACAACATTTGCGCCCATGGCCCCGAGATGTTCCACCTCCGCGTCGGAATGAGCGCGGGCCAGAATCTGCAGGGCTGAATTTGAATGGCGCGCCTGTTCCACCACCTGGCCCGCCTCGAAGGCATCAGGGATTGCAACGATCAGACAACTTGCACCAACAATATTTGCCGCAGCCGCAATATCAGTCTGTGCGGCGTTGCCGACGATCATTTCAATTCCCTGGGCTTTGAGTTCATCGGCCTTGTCATCGGTGTATTCGATCACCAGGAAGGGGCGGCCGCTTGATTTAAGGGCCTGGCCAACGAGGCTTCCAACACGGCCATAGCCAACCAGAACCACATGGCCCTTCAGGCTGGTTGTGACGAGCGCCGCCTCGTCCTTTGCTTCCGGCGCGGATACGGCGCTTTCTGACTGCGGTGAGGGGGCGTTGCTGACAGGTAGCGGCGCTCCGCGATCGAGGTAAGATTTCATGCGCTCCGCTGCGGCGAAGGCCAGTGGATTGAGAAGGATCGACAGGATGGCGCCGACGAGAATCAAATCGCGTCCTTGTTCCGGCAGCAAGTTGAGCTGGACGCCGAGTTCGGCCAAGATGAACGAGAACTCGCCGATTTGCGCGAGGCTGGCCGAGATCATCAACGCGGTTCCGGTGGGATGGCCAAAGGCGCGCACGATCAGAAATGCCGCGGCTGATTTGCCGATCATGATAATGAAAAGCGTTGCCAGAACGGGGAGCGGATCGTTCAGCAAGGTGAGCGGATCAAAGAGCATGCCGACCGACACGAAGAACAGGACGGCGAAGGCATCGCGCAGCGGCAGCGATTCTTCCGCGGCCCGCTGGCTGAGAGCGGATTCGCTCATGATCATTCCGGCAAAGAAGGCGCCGAGCGCAAACGAAACGCCGAATAATTCGGCAGCGCCATAGGCAACACCCAAGGCAATCGCCAGGACCGCCAACCGGAACAGTTCGCGCGAGCCCGTATGGGCCACGTAGTGCAGGGCCCATGGGATGACACGCCTCCCCACGATGAGCATCAGGGCGATGAAGGCGCCGACCTTCAGGAAGGTGAGCAGGAACACGCCGGGCAGGCCGAGATTGAAGTAGGAAGCGATGGGATCCCTGACGGCCGCCGCTTCGGAGGTTCCCAGCAGTGTTGCAAGCGCAGGCAGCAGCACCAAGGCGAGCACCGTGACCAGATCCTCGACGATGAGCCAGCCCACCGCGATTCGGCCGCGTTCGGTTTTGACGAGGCGGCGCTCTTGCAGCGCCTTGAGCAGGACCACGGTGCTGGCAACCGACAGCGACAGGCCGAACACGAGGCCCGCTGCCATTGACCAGTCGAGATACCAGGCCAGCCCGGCGCCAAGTACGGTCGCCGCTGCGATCTGCACGATGGCGCCCGGAATGGCGATGGCGCGGACCGACAGCAGTTCTTTCAAGGAGAAATGCAGGCCGATGCCGAACATCAGCAAAATGACGCCGATTTCCGCAAGCTCGGGCGCCAGCTTCTGGTCGGCCACCATGCCCGGCGTATAGGGACCGAGCAGCACGCCTGCGAGAATGTAGCCGACGATGGGCGGAAGCCGCAGCCGGTTGGCGATTGTGCCGAAAATGAAGGCAAGGCCGAGGCCGGCGACAATAGTGGCAATCAACGGTGTGTCGTGCGGCATTCCGGTTTTCAAATCCTAGCTTGTTGTGATGCGGCTGATTATTGATGCAAGCATTCCAGCAAGCAAGCCTTTTGATTGGGCGGCGTTCGCTGGAGCGCTTGACCGCGAGGCTGCGCACTCTTAACTTTTGCGCCATGCTGCAAGCCTGCCTCAATGGTGCCCGCGGGCATGATTACAATTCTGCGGTGCCCTTGACGCCAGAGGCGCTGGGGCGCGATGCGGCGGCTTGCATGGCTGCTGGCGCCAATGAGTTTCACGTCCATCCGCGCGATGCAGAGGGTGTCGAGAGTTTCGCGGCGGACGATATTGGTGCTGCGCTCAAGGCGATTCGGGCCAGCATTCCGGGGGTGCCGGTTGGCATCTCGACGCGGGAGGGAATTATGGCTGATCCTGCGGCGCGCCAGCGGGCGTTTCAGGCGTGGAAGGTTCTGCCGGATTATGTGTCGGTCAACCTCAGCGAGGTGGATGCACCGGAGGTGATCGGGCTCATGCTGAAGCGGGGTATCGGCATTGAAGCGGGATTGGCGACGGCGGCCGATGCGGAACGTTATGTGGCCTTGCCTGAGGCAGACTCCTGTTTACGGGTGCTGATTGAGATTGAGGAGCAGGAAAGCGCTGCCGCATTTCGCGTGGCGCATGGGATCATCGCAGTACTGGATAGGACTGGCAGCACGCTGCCGCGCCAGCTCCATGGCTTTGATGCCTGCAAATGGGTGATGCATGCGGAAGCATTGCGGCTGGGGCTCGACCAGCGCATTGGTTTTGAGGACGGCGGCTTCCTGCCGGACGGGCGCAGAGCGCGAAGCAATGCGGAGCTGATTGCGACTGCGGTGAAGCGCGGCGTTACTTGAAATAATCCTGCAGCGGGCGGACCTGAATGGTATCGGCTTTTTGTGCGGCGATGGCTTTGGTGGCGGCGAGGATGCCGGGCAGGGTGGTGTAGTAGGGCACCTTTTGCAGCATGGCTGTCTGGCGGATGGATTTTGAATCAGATTCGGAAGCCTTGGACTCGGTGGTGTTCAGCACGAGCTGAATCTCGCCGTTCTTGATGGCGTCCACCACATGGGGCCTGCCTTCCAGGACCTTGTTGATCTTAGTGGAGGGGATGCCCTTGCTTTCGAAGAAATGCTGGGTGCCGCCGGTGGCCTTGATGACGAAGCCCAGGTCCACCAGCTTGCGGATGGCGGGGAGGATATTGGACTTGTCGGGATCGTTGACCGAGACAAAAACCGTGCCGGACATGG
Organism: Aestuariivirga sp.; assembly: GCA_965279345.1. Classification (GTDB taxonomy): domain Bacteria; phylum Pseudomonadota; class Alphaproteobacteria; order Rhizobiales; family Aestuariivirgaceae; genus Aestuariivirga. The sequence continues at coordinate 962,003 of CBDIHN010000004.1, read as the reverse complement.
GAATGCGCATGCCGGCGCCGAGCTGGCTTTTGGCGAAGGCCATGTCGTAGGTTTTGTCGAGGCCCATGACTTCGCCGGTTGAGCGCATTTCGGGGCCGAGCAGAACGTCCACACCGGGGAAGCGGTTGAAGGGGAAAACCGCTTCCTTTACAGCGACATGGGAGAGCTTCCGGTTAACCAGCTTGAAGCTGGCGAGGCTTTCACCGGCCATGACGCGGGCAGCGATCTTGGCCACGGGAATGCCTACGACTTTGGCCACGAAGGGCACGGTGCGCGAGGCTCGGGGGTTTACTTCGAGCACATAAACAAGATCATCCTTGATGGCGAATTGCACATTCATCAGGCCCACGACATTGAGGGCAAGGGCCATTTTTTTGGTTTGCGCTTCCATTTCGGCGATGACTGGAGCCTTGAGTGAATAGGGCGGGAGCGAACAGGCGCTGTCGCCGGAGTGGATGCCGGCCTCTTCGATGTGTTCCATGACGCCAGCAATGAACACGTCCTTGCCGTCGCATATGGCGTCGACATCGACCTCAACGGCGTTGGAGAGATAGCTGTCGATCAGCACCGGGCTATCGCCGGAGACGACCACGGCCTCGGTGATATAGCGCTGGAGATGGGCATCGTCGCGGACGATTTCCATGGCGCGACCGCCCAGCACATAGGAAGGACGGATAACCACGGGGAAGCCGATTTTCCTGGCAATCTTTTTGGCTTCGGCGGCGGAGCGGGCGATGCCGTTTTCCGGCTGGCGCAGTTTCAGTTTCTTCAGAAGCTTGGAAAAGCGGTCACGGTCTTCGGCCAAGTCAATGGCATCGGGGGTGGTGCCGAGTATGGGAACGCCAAGCTCTTCAAGTTTGCCTGCGAGCTTCAGCGGTGTCTGGCCACCGAACTGGACGATGACGCCTTTCAGGGTGCCCTTCGATTGCTCGACGTGGATGATTTCGAGAACGTCTTCGATGGTGAGGGATTCGAAATAGAGGCGATCCGAGGTGTCGTAATCGGTGGAGACGGTTTCCGGATTGCAATTGACCATGATGGATTCATAGCCCGCATCATGGAGCGCGAAGCAGGCGTGGCAGCAGCAGTAATCAAACTCGATGCCTTGGCCGATGCGGTTTGGCCCGCCGCCAAGGATGATGACCTTCTGCTTGTCCGATGGTTTCGCTTCATTGCCGGTGTGGCCGATGAAGCCGGTTTCATAGGTTGAATACATGTAGGCGGTGGGTGAAGCGAATTCCGCCGCGCAGGTATCGATGCGCTTGAACACGGGACGCACGTTGAGCTTGTGGCGATGCTTGCGGACCTTGTCTTCATCCACGCCAATCAATTTTGCCATGCGCTTGTCGGAGAATCCCATGGCCTTGAGCTTCTGGAAATTCACTGCGTCATTGGGCAGGCCGTTGGCGCGGATCTTCTCTTCGGTTTTCACCAGCTCTTCGATCTGGCGGAGGAACCAGGGTTCATATTTGCAGGAGGCAAAAATCTGCTCGACCGTCGCCCCGTGGCGGAAGGCCTGAGCGATGATAAGCAAACGATCAGGTGTGGGCGTGCCAAGGGCAGCGCGGATGGCATTCTTGTCATCGCCTTCGCCGAGGCCAGGGATTTCGATTTCATCAAAACCGCTGAGGCCGGTTTCGAGGCCGCGCAAGGCTTTCTGCACGCTTTCCTGGAAGGTGCGGCCGATGGCCATGACTTCGCCAACCGACTTCATGGCGGTGGACAGAATGGCTTGCGAGCCGGGGAATTTTTCAAAGGCAAAACGCGGAATTTTGGTGACAACGTAATCGATGGTGGGCTCGAAGGCGGCGGGCGTGGCACCCCCCGTGATGTCATTTGCCAATTCATCCAGCGTGTAGCCGACGGCGAGCTTTGCAGCGATCTTGGCGATGGGAAAGCCGGTGGCTTTCGAAGCAAGGGCGGAAGAGCGCGAGACGCGGGGGTTCATTTCGATGACGACCAAGCGGCCATCGGCGGGGTTCACGCCGAACTGGACGTTGGAGCCGCCGGTTTCGACGCCAATTTCGCGCAGCACCGCAATCGAGGCGTTGCGCATGATCTGGTATTCCTTGTCGGTCAGCGTCAGGGCAGGGGCCACGGTGATGGAATCGCCGGTATGCACGCCCATGGGATCGACGTTCTCGATGGAACAGACGATGATGCAGTTATCGTTCTTGTCGCGAACGACTTCCATTTCATATTCTTTCCAGCCGAGCACCGATTCCTCGATCAGCACTTCAGCGGTGGGCGAGGCATCGAGGCCCGATTCGACGATGTCGAAAAACTCCTCGCGGTTATAGGCAATGCCGCCGCCAGTGCCGCCCAGGGTGAAGGAAGGGCGGATGATGCAGGGCAGGCCGATGGTGAGCATGGCTTCGAAGGCTTCGACCATGGCGCGGTTGCGGTATTTTTTCAGACGCTCGGGTTCGTGGTCGGCCCAGCTGCGCTCGAAGGCGGCGATGTCACCACCCTCAGATTTCAGGCGACTGGTTTCGGCGATGAAGAAGGCCTTGTCCTGATCCTTGGCATCGGAGGCATTGGCCAACATGGATTTCGGTGTTTCGAGGCCAATGCGTTTCATGGCTTCGCGGAACAATTCCCGGTCTTCCGCCATATCGATGGCTTCAGCCTTGGCGCCAATGAGCTCGACGCCGAATTTTTCGAGGATGCCCATCTTGTTGAGGGTGAGGGCGGTGTTCAGCGCGGTCTGGCCGCCCATAGTTGGGAGCAGGGCGTCGGGCCGTTCCTTCTCGATGATCTTGGCCACCACTTCCGGGGTGATAGGTTCGATGTAGGTGGCATCGGCCAGATCCGGATCGGTCATGATGGTGGCCGGATTGGAATTGATCAGGATGATGCGGTAGCCCTCGGCCTTGAGGGCCTTGCAGGCCTGGGTGCCGGAATAATCAAATTCGCAGGCCTGGCCAATAATGATAGGGCCAGCCCCAATGATGAGAATGGATTTTATATCTGTACGCTTTGGCATGTTTTGAGGAAACCCGATTTGGGGTTCCCTACACAATCACGGGGCGGATTCCAAGCTTTTCCGCAGAGTTATCAGTTTTGCGTCAATTCGGCGGTTTCGGCCGGGCCGATGCACTTGATTCGCCTGAAACTTACGCAGCTTTCACCTTCGCACATGGCCTCGGAGCCCAACTGGCGGGTGGCGCTGGCGGCTTCGCGCTGGAAGAGGATGGATTCGGTGAAGCCTTCCTTCACGCAAAAGGCGTCGGCGGCGGGCTTGCCGCAATCGGCCTTGCCGCTCAGGCAGTTATCGATGCGGGAGCCATCCACAACGGGGGCAAAGAAATTGCGCACCGAGGCTTCTCCGGCGGTTGACGCCAGAAGCAGAATTCCCAGGGTTGCGGCAAAGGTCTTGAACATTTCAGGCTCCGGATTTGAAAGAGTGGGACAGGAAGCGAAATGGAGCGGCTTGAGAGGGGGCTGTTGATCCACCCCACTTGCCTCCTGTCCCTCAGCCCTCTTGCGAAGGTTGACGGTGAAACTGGTTTAGGCGTCGAGGCAACGCCTGACTGAACAGGCGTCGAAACTGGTTTGACCTTTCACTGGCCACTGACCATTCTTGATGATCACGGTCACGTTGCTGATCTGGGGCTTGGCAACGGTTGCCATCTGGATGTCATTTCCGGCAAAGGCGCCGGCTGACAGGAACATGATGGTGAGGGTTGCGGTGGCGATCAGGGTCTTCATTTTGTGTCTCCTCCAGAGACGATTTGCAGCGTTAAAAACAAATTACCCCAGCGCTTTGGAATGGAGCCTGAATGGCTCGTTCATCTGGCGTTTAGATTCGGCTCAAAACCAACCTTGAGCCGGGAAAAAAAGAAAAGGCCCCGGTTTTACCGGGGCCTTTGAGTAACAAGCAGGACATTGCAGGGGATCTTGCTTGGGGAGGGAATTTTGGAACCGGGGTAAGGTCATGACAACTTACGAGAGGGGAGGGATATAAGTTGCTGTTCCAAGACCCCGGTTCCGATGCCCAGCGGATTAGGCTGGGCCGTTCGATCAGACCTCCACGTCGGAGCAGTTCTCAACGGCGCACTGCTCAACAACGATGGGGCCGTAAACCGGAAAAGCCTGGTTCATTTCGATTACCGTGACGTTCTTGGCATTGGCCAAGGGCATTTCACTGGCAGGGGTGATGGCAGCAATTGCAGTTGCGGCCGATCCTAGGACTGTGAGTACGAAGAATGTGTAGCGGATCATGGTGTGGTTTCCTCCCGTGTATTCGATCTTGAACCCAACATACTGACCTAACCCCGAACCCAACCTGAATGTTCCGTTCATCTGGCGTTTATCTTGGGAGGAAAGTGTGCAACTATTGGGCGAAATGAGCCGTAATTGGGGTCATGAGCGCCTTGTCTGAACCCTTAGATAGCGAACTGGATGGCCTTTTGCCCCGAATCGCGGCAGGCGACCGGCTGGCTTTTGGCCGGCTTTACGACATTACGTCAGGCAAGCTATTTGCGGTTGTGCGCTGTGTTTTGAAGAAGCCAGAGCTTGCCGAGGAGGCCTTGCAGGAGGCTTTTATCAAGGTTTGGCAGAGGGCTGGCTCCTATGAGGCGGGTTCGCTGCGGCCAAGCGCTTGGCTAGCTGCCATTGCCCGGAACCAAGCTATTGATCTTAAACGGAAATTTTCTGAACGCATGGCGGCGCGGGCGGAGGAGCTGGAAGCCGCCGATTCGGTGCCGGTGATGCCGGAGGCGGACTTGGCCATGGACCTCAGCCGGCTCAAGAAATGCCTGAAACTGTTGCCCGAGGAGCGCCAGGACATGGTGCTTCTGGCCTATTATCAGGGCTGGAGCCGGGATGAGCTTGCGGCGCAATACAAGCGCCCGGCCACGACAATCAAGACCCTGCTGCGGCGGAGTCTTACCATCTTAAAGGAATGCCTTGATGGCTAGGCCTGAAGACATGGAAGAACTGGCAGCCGAATTTGCCCTTGGCTCGCTTCCGCCTGCCGAACGACAGGAAGCGGAAGCGCTGATGGCCAGCGATCCCGCCTTTGCCGAGATGGTAAATGCCTGGGAACGGCGGCTGATTCCGCTGGCCCTGGCGCTGGAGCCGGTAGAAGCGCCGCCGCGCATAAGGGGCGCGGTGATGAAGGCCATTGCCGGGGATGCGCCGGGTTCGGAAACGGTTGTGGCCTGGAAGCGCAAAGCCTCGGCCTGGCGCCTTGCCACGGTGGGTGCGAGCGCTATTGCGGCGTCATTGGCGGCCTTCATTGCGCTGGGTACACCGGAAGGGCCGCTCACCGACCAGCGCTATGTGGCTGTGCTGCAGGCGGAAGGGCCGGGACCGGCATTTCTGGCTTCCATTGATTTGGCAAACGGTAGCATCAGCGTGCGCACGGTTGGGGCGCCGCCGCAGCCCGGAAAATCCTATGAGCTGTGGGCCGTGGGCGCCGGGCGTGACAAGCCGCAATCGCTTGGCGTGATTGATGCATCGTTCCGCATTCCGGCAAGCACGCTTGGAAAAATCGATCCGGCGGCCTTGAACGACACCTTGTTTGCGGTAAGCCTTGAGCCAGAAGGCGGATCTCCAACGGGGCAGGCGACGGGCCCCGTAATGTTCACCGGCAAGCTGGTGGCCACCGAGTAGGTTATCCACAAGGACTGCCCCATTGCGGCCTTAAATTGTTCCTCTCATCGCCCGAGTGATTCGAGTGGGGCGGTTCATGGGTGGCTTGATTACGCGTCGGTCAGTGTTTCAGTTATTGACATTGCCGCTTGCGGGCTGTGCGGCAGAGGGTGCGCGCTACACTCCCAACAGCCTTGAGGGCGCAAAGAATAGCGGAACCATTTATGTTTATCGCCCACTGACGGAAATCGGCCGGCGGGGCGAAGATCCTTTTGTCTCCATGGCGCATAAATCCTATGGGCGCATGCGGGCGGGCTCGTTTATCGCGGCGACGTTTCCCGAGGGCGAAGTGGACGTGACGGTGCAGCAAAGCCTGCTGTTCCTCATGCCGACCATCCCCAAGACAGTGACCGTGACGGTGGTGCGCGGCAGCCAGTCCTACGTGAAGGTGGACCAGTTCATCGACGCGATCGGCGTTACCGAGGGTGCGTCCGTCACCCAGTCAATTGAAATCGAGGAAATGCCGTTCAACGTGGGCCAGGCGGAACTGGCGCAGACGCGGCAAAATATCTGAGCGGCGCAAACCCCTGCGATTATGACGCATTTGGGGAATGGGGCCGGCGCGTTCACCCATAGTAATGTCCCCGGAAACCCGGAGACAGGCTGATGGCGAAGATCGATGACTTGAAAAACCAGCGTTTGGCAGCGCTCAAGGCCACAGCTGGCGGGCCGCCCAAGCGCACCTCCAACCAGTTCTTCGGCGTAGGCCCCATTACCGATGCCTCAACCGACGAGGTGGCCTCGCGCCTTTTGCGCTTTGAGTTCGAGGCCTGGCTGGAAAAGAATTACCGCAAGCTGGACGACAAGGGGCGCGATGTTGGCCCCTTCACCGTGGCGGAAATTGCCCGCAGCATGCACCGGGGCTATCCGGCGGATAAATTCCTGGCCGACATGATGCGCGAAATCCATCGCTATTTCGAGTTTCCCAAAACCAACAAGATGGCGGTTGGGCTTGGCGGCGGGCACAGCGGCTTCACCGTGTGCCTGATGCACATGATGAATGCCACCGACGAGAGCCAGCATCTGTTTGTGGATACGCCGGAGCCTGAATCGGACATGGCAAAGGCGGGCGGATTTTTCCGCCAGTCCTGGGGCGCACAAATTATTGAACTGCAGCGCTATGCGCGGAGCGGTAATGAAAAGCGCATTCACTTTGCCAAGGACGAAGGCAGCATTCCGGGCGCTGAGCAGCTTGAGAAAATGGGGATCAAGATTTTCGTAGGCGTGGGCCATGAGACGACGGGGGCCACGACCTATACACTCTCCGACATTACAAATCTTTTGGACTGGATTGAACGCAATCCGGCGGAACATCATGCGGTGCTGGATGCCACGTCGATGCTTGGGGCCATGCCATGGGGCGAGGCGATTGTGCGGCGGGTGGTGAGCGAATGCTGCCTGTTCATGCCGTTCCAGAAAGCCATTGGCGGCATTTCCGGCTATTATGTTGCTTCCTTTACGCCGCAAGCTCTCGCTCTCATTGAGGCCAACCAGAAAAATCCATCGTGGGCCATTCCACGCCAGTTGAAGATCGTGGCGCCACTTGATGCGAAGCGTCCGCTGACCGGTGCCCGCAGCGTGAATGCGGGGCCGATTTATGATCCGGCGCAGGACAAGATGCTGGGGGGCGTGATCAACACTTACAGCACGCTAGCTTTTGCCGAGACGACATTTGGGCTGCTGCGTTCGGAACGGCGGCTGGGTTCGGTTTCCGATCTCAACCGGCGCTCCATTGCCAACCGCACGGCGATTAATGAGTGGGTGGCTACGCATCCGATGCTGGAGCTAGGCGTGGCCGAGCCGGAGCGGCGGGGTGCGGCGGTGACACTTCTGAAAGTGAATGACAAGGACATCACCGATGCGGCCATTCACGGGCGGATCATTGCGCGCTCGAAGCAGATATTGGGATATGAAGGCTTGACCCATCCGGATGGCAACCACGAGCGCGGGCTTGATGTGGCGCGCTACGTGAATGCCTTTCCGGGAACGCCCGGCGATTACCGGGCCTGGATTGGCGGCATCCGCGCGCCGGAGGATGTGACGGCGCTGCTCGACAATTTGCACTATGCTTACCTGCGCGCAAAAATTCTGGTGCTGGAAGAAGAGCTCGCGGCGCTTGGCGAGAAATTTCCGCCGCCCAATGATGTGGGCGGGCGGCAGCGGGTGGATGATCCTACAAAAGCCTACAAGATTCTGGTGTGCGACCTTGTTGGTCTCAAGCCTGGAAAAGATGGCAAGCCAGACCACAGCGCGGTTCGTGCTTACATTGAGAAGAAGGGCGGGGTGTTCCATGAGGGGCCGCTGGGCGATGATGCGAAGCTCGCAAAAGGCAAGCTGCATTTCTTCTATCAGCCGCAGCTCGGTACTGAGGCGGAGCTACTGCCGATTACCAATGCCGGCCAGTATGATGCGGTGATTGCGGCGGCGACGCATTTGCCAAAGGCTTCGGTGTTCAAGCTTGGCGGAGTGCGCATCGGGGCGGGCACCGGTAACATGGCTTGCGTCACGTGGGGCGGCGGCAATGGCGAGGGCGGCGAGGCGGTGCTGATGAATACGCCGAGCTTCAACAGCCGCGCCACCGCGCAGATGGCGATGAAGGCCATGCTGAAAGTGGCGCCGGACCTGGCGGTTGATGAATTGCATGCGCGGGTGGTGGCCGGTGATTTTGATACGGCGCGCAATCTCAAGGAATTTCCCACGGAAAAACTGGAAGGCAAAAAAATTGCCATTATCGGCTACGGCAATATCGGGCGCGAAGTGGCAAAGCTTTGCAAGGCCTTTGGCATGAAGGTTTCAATCCATGCGCGGCCGCGGCACCAGGAATGGATTGAATCGGAAGGTTTTGAATTTGCGGCGACCGCTGAGGACGCGGCGCGGGGCTCTGATTTCATCAGTCCGCATACGGGGCTTGGGGCGCTTAACGCGGCCACGGGTAAATATGTGAACGCCGGTGTGGTGGGCAGTGAAGTTCTGGCTGTCATGAATGACGGGGCGGTGGTGATCAATTACGACCGCGGCGAAGTTGTTGATGCCAAGGCGCTGGATGCGGCGTTACAGAGCGGCAAGGTGCGGTATGCGTGCATCGACGCGGACCTGTTCAAGGATGCCAAGACAGGGGCGCTGACGGGGCCGATGGTGCCTTACCGCGAGATGGAAGCGCGGCACCGGGGCAAGATGGAATTGTTGCCCCATGCGGCGGCAGACACGGAGCACCTGTCGCGTGTTGAAGGCGCCAAGCAGGCGGTGGACCAGATTTTTGACCTCATCCAGTTCAAGGCGGTGACCAACCTCAAAGGCCAGTTACCTGCGGGATATGTGAATGCAGGCGCACGCACGGTGAACGGGGTCGGCACGGTGACGGGGCTTGATCTGGCTCGCGCGACGGAAGATGCGGAGGCGCTGGCCCAGGCGCGCAGGACGGCCGAGGCGATGGCGGCAATCTGGGGGGCGCTGTCATCCACGGTCAATCCTGACCGCCGCCGCGAATTGATCGAGCGCCATGGGGCGGCGCTGGTCAAGGCCAGCAACCAGCATGCGGCACTGCTGGAAAAATTGGGTCTTCAGGGGCCTTATTCAGGCTGATGACTATAACGCCGATTTCTGCCTAAGCTGGCTCCTTACAGGGAGTGAACGATGGGTGAGTTGAATTGGTTGAGTGCGGCAAAGCTTTCCAGGGGCTTTGCGCGGAAGAAGTTTTCGCCGGTTGATGTGGCGAAGGCCTGCCTGGCGCAGATTGCCAAGCATGACCATGCGGTGAACGCCATGTGCCGGGTGGAGGAGAAAGCCGCTCTTGCACAGGCCGAGGCAAGTGCGGCGCGGTGGAAAAAGGGCAAGGCGCTGGGGCCGCTGGATGGCGTTCCGGTTCTGATCAAAGATTTGCTGCTGACCAAGGGCTGGCCCACCCTGCGGGGCTCTAAAACCGTTTCGCGGGACCAAGCCTGGGACCAGGATGCGCCTTCGGTGGCGCGGCTGCGGGAAGCGGGCTGCGTGTTTTTGGGGGCGACCACCACGCCGGAATTCGGCTGGAAGGGTGTCACTGACTCGCCGCTGACCGGCATTACGCGCAACCCTTGGGATTTGAGCAAGACGCCGGGCGGCTCGTCGGGTGGGTCGGCTGCGGCAGTGGCGGCGGGCTATGCGCCGCTTTCGCTGGGCACCGATGGCGGCGGGTCGATCCGCATTCCGGCGGGCTTCAGCGGCATCTATGGCTTGAAGCCATCCTTCGGACGGGTGCCGGCCTATCCGCTGTCGCCCTTCGGCACGGTGGCGCATGTGGGGCCGATGACGCGCACGGTTGAAGACTCGGCCCTGATGATGAACGCGATTGCCAAGCCCGATGCGCGCGACTGGACCTCGCTGCCTTATGACGACCGCGACTATGTGAAGAAACTTGGCAAGGGGGTGAAGGGCCTGAAGATCGCCTTCAGCCCGACACTTGGTTATGCGGAGGTCGATCCGGAAATTGCCCGGGCGGTGAAAAAAGCCGTGAAGGTTTTGGCGGACCTGGGTGCTGTAATCAAACAGGTTGACCCGGGCTTTGCCGATCCGGCAGCTTGCTTTCGTACGCTGTGGTGGTCAGGCGCGCGGGCGCTGCTCGGCAAATTGCCGGACGAGAAGAAGGCGATGCTCGATCCGGCGCTCGCCGATGTGGTGGTTCAATCCATGGCGATCACGCCGGAGGAGTATTTCGAGGCGGTGCGCGAGCGCGGGCTTTTGGGCTCGCAGATGCGGGTATTCATGGAAAGCTATGACCTGCTGTTGACACCCACCTTGCCGATTGCGGCGTTCGGCGCCGGGCTGCTGTCGCCCGCCGATGAAGGCAAATCCAAGTGGGTGTACTGGACGCCGTTTTCCTATCCCTTCAACCTGACGCAGCAGCCCGCCGCGAGCGTGCCCTGCGGCTTCACCAAGGCGGGGCTGCCGATCGGCCTGCATATCGTGGGGAAGATGTTTGATGACCGGATGGTGCTGCGGGCTTCGCAGGCTTATGAGGCGGCGACCGTGTGGGGCGAAAAGCGGCCCAAGATAAAATGAAGCGGCCGACAACCTAAACAAACAGAAACGGGATTTCAGGAACCATGGCTTCAACGAAAGCATTCGAACCGACAGACTCATCCAAGATTCCCCGTTATGCGGAAGTTGCGAGCTTCATGCGGGCGGCGCGGGCCGAGATTGCCAAACCCCTCGACATAGCACTTGTCGGCGTACCGCTTGATCTTGGCGCGACTTACCGCTCGGGCGCGCGGCAAGGGCCATCGGGAGTGCGCGAGGCATCGCGGCTGATCCGGCAGGTCAATCCGACCACCAAGGTGGCACCTTACCGCCTTTGCAATATCGGCGATGTCGGGGATGCGCCGACGCATCCCTTGAGCGTTGAACGCAGCGTTGAGTTTATTCAGACCTTCTATGAACGAATTCATGCCATTGGTGCTTCGCCAATTTCCATTGGCGGCGACCACACGGTGCCACTGCCCATCCTGCGGGCCATCGCCAAGAAGCGCCCCCTTGGTTTGATCCAGATCGACTCGCATACGGATACCTTTGACGAGTTCATGGGAACCAAGTGCAACCACGCAACATTTGTGCGGCGCGCGGTTGAAGAAGGCTTGCTTGACCCGAAGCGCATTCTGCAGATTGGCCTGCGTGGCACGCGCTACGGCGATGACGACATCAACTATGGCTACAAGGCCGGCATCCGCATGATCCCGATGGATGAATTTGAAGAGATGGGCCGCGCCGCGGTGATTGCGGAAATCCGCCGCGTTATTGGCGATGCACCCACCTATATTACAATCGATATCGATGGCCTCGATCCGAAGGACGCGCCTGGAACCGGCGTGCCGGAACCGGGCGGCATTTCCATGCGCGACGCGCAGATGATTCTCCGGACCTTGACGGGCATGAACATGGTGGGCGGTGATATTTGCGAGGTGGTCCCGTCGCTTGATCCCACCGGCATCACCTGCATAAATGCGGCCAACTTGATGTTTGAACTCACCTGCCTTGCAGCCGTTACCCGTTCAGGCGGCCTAAAATAATAATTCAAAGTTTCAACTTATTCTGACAGGGAGAATACTGTGTCTGACTTGATTTTCGCCGACAGCCTCTCACGACTTGGCACGGAGTCGGCGTTTGTTGTTCTGGCGCGGGCCCAGAAGCTTGCCAGTGAAGGACGCGACATCATCAACCTTGGCATCGGGCAACCGGACTTCAAAACACCGGGGCATATTGTCGAAGCGGCCATCAAGGCGCTGCGTGACGGCCATCATGGCTATACGCCTGCGAATGGCATTGCGCCCCTGCGCGAGGCGGTTGCGGCCGACCTGAAGCGCCGCCACGGCGCGGACGTCAATCCGGACAATGTCGTTGTCGTGCCCGGCGGGAAGCCCACGATGTATTTTGCGATCATGATGTTTGGCCAACCGGGCGTTGAGATCATGTATCCCAATCCGGGCTTTCCCATCTATGAGTCAGTAATCAAGTATTCGGGCGCCAAGCCTGTGCCGTTCAGGCTGGCGGAAAAAGACGGGTTCGCCTTCTCGGCCGATGCAATTCTGAGCCAAATTACGGCCAAGACACGACTGATCATCATCAACAGTCCGGCCAACCCCACGGGCGGCGTCACGCCAAAGGAAGAAGTCGACAAGCTGGTCGCCGGCCTCTTGAAGCACCCGCATGTGGCGCTTCTGTCTGACGAGATCTATTCGCAAATGCTCTATGGCGGCAGGCAGCATCTCAGCCTCCTGCAATATCCCGAAATCCGTGACCGTCTGATCATGCTCGATGGCTGGTCGAAAACCTATGCGATGACCGGCTGGCGGCTGGGCTATGCCGTCTGGCCCGACTCGGCGGTTGAACATGTCACGCGGCTGTGCATCAACGACCATTCCTGTGTCAACGCGGCGGCGCAATATGCGGGGCTTGCGGCCCTGCAAGGTCCGCAAGATGCGGTTTCTGCGATGGTCGCCCAATTTGACAAACGCCGCGAAATCATCGTGCGCGAACTGAACGCCCTGCCGGGCTTCCGCTGTGCCGATGCGGCAGGAGCATTTTATGCCTTCCCCAACATCGAAGGGACGGGGATGACGTCCAAGGAGGCCCAGAACCGGTTTCTTGAAGAAGCAGGCGTTGCGACGGTTTCCGGAACATCCTTCGGCGCCTGGGGCGAGGGCTATCTGCGATTCTCCTACGCCAACAGCGCTGAGAACATTCTGGAAGCGATGAGGCGCATTCGCGAACTGCTGTAGGAGGTTGCAGATGTTGGCTGGGGGACTAGGATTCGAACCTAGACAAACAGAGTCAGAGTCTGTGGGCCTACCGTTAGCCGATCCCCCAATGCGCCGGGAATGGCCGCTTCAATAGCGGCGGGGGGGCTTTAGTGCAAGGGTGGACTTAGCCTTCTTCGCAGAAGCGGGAGAGGGCCGCGAATTACGTCCGGAACTGTTTGATCAGGTTGGCGAGGCTTGCCTGCTGGCCCACGGCGGGGGCTGGCGGCGGAGCGGCGCTTGTCTGGGTGTGATCGGAGCTGCGGCGCAACTGTGGTGCCGGGGCGTGTTGGCCAAAGCCGTTGGGAGCTGGTTGAATACCGGGCCTCTGGGGGGCTGCCGCTGGCTGCAAGGCATCGCGCCGGATGGAAGGCTGTTGCGGAATGGCCACCTGGACGGCTGGTGCGGCTTCAACTGTGTAGGCGGCGCTATCGGGATTGAAGGTCTGTGCCCGCCAACGGTTTACAACCTCGTTCAGGAATGAATCGTCCGGCAGGTCCCTGGCCCAGTTTGTGGTGAACGACGCGGTGTTACTCTTGGGCATTTCGTCCTCGGGCAGCATGTCGAACTTGATGCGGGTGGGGAGTGCCACGCCTTCACCGAAGGTGATGGCTTCGCCCGTTCCCATGGTGGACATGAACTCGAGAAGGCTTGCGGCGGCATCCGAAATGCCGGCGCGCAGAATGTCCTGGTCGCGTTCGTTGGTAAGGCGCATGGAAAAGATCGTGTTGCACTGGGACAGGATGGTGGGGTCCAATTCCGCCGGGCGCTGGGTGATCATGCAGAGCGACACGCCGTATTTGCGTCCTTCCTTGGCGATCCTGGAAATTGATTTCTTGGTCGGCTCGAAACCCAAAGTCTTGTCAATGGGAACGTAGCGGTGGGCCTCTTCGCACACGAAAGTGATCGGAACGCGGCCGGCGCTCCAGACGCCGAAGTCGAATGCAAGGCGGGCCAGAACCGAAACGACAACGTTGATGATTTCGGAAGGCAGGCCTCCCAGTTCGACAATGGCGATGGGCTTGCCATTGACGGGAATGCGGAACAGGCGGGCGAGGACCGAGGCCATGTTGTCCTGGACCGTGAGGCTGCCGAACATGAAGGCATAGCGCGGATCGCGCGAGATGGTTTCGATGCGGGCCTTCAGGCGCTTATAGGGGGCAAGTTCGCCGCGCAGTTCCAGCTTGCCGATATATTCCTCGAGAATGCCGGTGAGATCGGAGGTCCGGTAAGGCAGCGGCGTATCAACGCCGATGTTTGAACCATCGAAAAGAGAGCCGCGCGGGGTTGCGCCATTTTTGTCGCGGCGCTGGTTGTTCATGTAGCGGGCCTTGGCCTGCGGAATGAGTTCGCGGAGGATTTCCACATCGGTTTCACGGCCGGGCTGCTGGCCAATGAGAATTTCAACAGCCTCTTCGAAGTTCAGGAGCCAGAACGGCAGGACCATGTTATCGGGGGCTATGACTTCCGAAATACCCTTGAAGGACTGGGCATATTCGCGGTGGACATCGAGCAGCAGGATATGAGCTTGTGGATTTTTCTCCAGGATGCGGCGGAGAATAAGGGCCACGGTGCAGGATTTTCCAGTGCCTGTGGTTCCCAGCACGGCGAAATGCTTGCCCAGCATTTCATCGATCTTGATCATGGCGGGAATGGACGGGTCCTGCTGAATGTGGCCAACGCGAATCGAGGTTTCGACATCGCAAGCATAGGCTTTTGAAAGTTCGCTGCGGCTGGCGCGGTATACGGTATCGCCGAGCGAAGGATAAGAGGAAATGCCGCGGCGGAAAGTTTTTGGCCGGCCATGCTCATCCTTGGGAAGCTCGCCGATGAATTCCACTTCGACAATGCGCAATTCATGCTCGCCCCTGGCATGGGATGGCATGGGTGAGCTCAGGGCTGAAACCAGTGCCAGGGAAATGGAGGTGGGGCCATCCACCTTCAGCAAGGTTCCAATTTCAGGGCTTCTTTCGGCGTCGACGTTAGCACGTTCTTCCACATCAAGCAGGATTATGGCGTGGGCGCCGGTTACGGCAACGATGCGGCCAACGCGGGCAATGGGTTCAGCACGGGGGGCGACTTTATCCTGAGGCATTGCATTTGTACGGTTCATGGACTCAGGACCCCTTAATGAAGACTGTGTTCGGTGGCGGCGGCTGATGCCGCCATGGGAAGACTTACGGTGACGCGCGTGCCGGCGCCTTTTTTGGATTCAATTTGCAGGTCACCGCCATGGAGGCGGGCCAGGGCATAGGCGATTGGCAGGCCAAGGCCGGTGCCCTCATGGCGCTTGTTGAAGCCCGCGTCGACTTGGCCAAACGGGCTCATGGCGGTTTCAATCTCCGTAAGCGACATGCCCAAGCCGGTATCGCTGATGCTGATAGTGGCGAAATCTTTCCCGCGGATTCCAACGTCAATGCGAATACGGCCTTTGGCGGGCGTGAATTTCACGGCATTGCTGAGAAGGTTGATCAGGATTTGCTTGAGCCTGAGCGGATCGGCCTTCAGATCTGGAATATCCGGCATGATGTGGGTTTCAACATGCACGTCTTTTTCACGGGCCTTGGCTTCCACGATCAGGAGGCAAGACTGGAGAATGGCGTTGATACCGACGGATTCCACATCGACGGATAGTTTGCCGGCCTGAATCTTCGAGACATCGAGGATGCCGTTGATCAGGGCGAGGAGATGTTCGGCGGCCTGGCGTATGTAGGCCGAGTATTGTTCGATCTTCTCGGGGCCTGATACGGTCTTGGTGGCCAGCATGTCTGAAAAGCCGATGATGGCGTTCAATGGGGTGCGCAGTTCATGGCTCATGTTGGCAATGAATTCGGACTTGGCCTTGGAGGCCAATTCAGCATCGACCTTGGCGGCGGTGAGGGCTGCGGATTGTTTCTGGCGGGTGACAGCCTGGCCAAAATGCTCGGCATATTCGCCGATCAGCGAGCCGTCCTTGAACCAGCGATTTCCAAATGTACGCATAAAACTCCTGCCCCGATGCGCATAGCTAGCCGCCATAGTCTCAATTATGAGTTAATGTTTAATTGGCATTTGGAGAGGATTCATTTGCTTTACGTGAGGTTTGAAGCTGTTAAGATGGCTCCAACGCAATGATTAAGAGATGGTTTCTGAGCTCCGGGGCAGCCCGTTGAGGGCAGGCCGTCTGGAAGGCTTAACGTGGACGCGACCAGCGGTGCGGGCAATGCCCGTGGCAGGCGCAGATTCGGGTTGCACGGCAGCAGGGGACGATCCAAGGACCGTCCCGAACCTGAGGTGGCAGCCCCCGAAAGGGAGGCTTATTACGGGGCTTTGGACCTGGGAACCAACAATTGCAGGCTTTTGATCGCGGCCCCTGCCCAGCAGGGATTTCACGTCAAAGACGCCTTTTCGCGTATTGTCCGTTTGGGCGAAGGGCTGGGCAAAACCGGGGCTCTTAACGCCCTGGCCATGGACCGCACCATTGAAGCGCTGCGGGTTTGTTCGAATAAACTTGTCTGGCACAAGGTTAAAAAACACCGGCTGATTGCCACAGAGGCCTGCCGCATGGCCACCAACGGGCCGGAATTTATCGCCCGGGTTGTTAATGAAACAGGGCTGGAGCTTGAGATCATCGACCGGGAGACCGAGGCCCGGCTGGCGGCCACCGGGGCGGAGCCGCTGATTGATCCGGACGCGCAAAGCGCCTTGGTTTTTGATATCGGCGGGGGCTCCACCGAGGTCATGTGGGTTGAGCAGAGCGGCGGGAAAAAAGAACTTCTGGCCTGGACCTCGCTAGCGGCTGGCGTGGTAACCATATCTGAACAATTTGGCGGCGGCATCGAGGTGACCGCCCAATCCTTTGCCGCCATGCGGGATTATCTGCGGCCGCTTCTGGCAGAATTCGTGGCCCGGGTTCACAAGATTAAAGGAAGTGCTCCACTGCCTTCGCATTTGCTGGGAACCTCGGGAACGGTGACGACCATTGCCGGGGTGCAGCTTGGGCTTCGCCGCTATGACCGGTCGAAGGTCGATGGCTGCTGGTTGCTCAGCGACGATGTGGGCAAGGTGACGGCGGACTTGCTGGCCATGACCTATGAAGAGCGGACGATGAATGCCTGTATCGGACGTGAGCGGGCGGACCTGGTGATGGCGGGCTGCGCAATCCTGGAAGAAATCCGGCTGGCATTTCCGGCAAGCCGCATTCGCGTGGCAGACCGGGGACTACGCGAGGGCATTCTCACTCAGTTGATGATGGAAGACGGAACGTATGGGCGGGCGTCATGAGCCGGCCGGGAAGCAGGAATGAACTCAGCGGACGTAATCTCAAGGTCAAGGTAAACACGGGAAAGGGTCGCACGGTTTCGCAGAAAATCTGGCTTGAGCGTCAGCTCAATGACCCTTACGTGATTGAAGCAAAGAAGCTTGGTTACCGGGCGCGTTCGGCGTTCAAGCTGATTGAGATTGACGACAAGTACAAATTCTTGAAGCCGGGGCTTGTGGTAGTGGATCTGGGGGCGGCACCGGGCGGCTGGTGCCAGGTTGCTTCCAAGCGGGTGAAGGCGGAAGAGGGACGGGGCACGATCATCGCCATTGACATGCATGGCATTGATCCCATTCCGGCGGTCACCATTTTCAAGAAGAATTTCCTCGACGATGACGCGCCGCAGCTTCTGTTTGATGCGCTGGAGGGGCGGAAAGCCGATGTGGTGCTGTCCGACATGGCGGCACATGCCACGGGGCACCGGCAGACGGACCATATCCTGGTGATGACACTGGCCGAAGCGGGACTTGATTTTGCCCGCCAGGTGCTGGCGCCGGGCGGCACCTATCTGGCGAAAGTTCTGCGCGGCGGCACGGAAGGCGAGATGCTGAAGCAGATGAAGAAGGACTTCGCCAGCGTACGTCATGTGAAGCCCATGTCCAGCCGGGACGACTCGGCGGAACTGTTTGTTCTGGCGATGGGGTTTCGGGGGTAGATTCACCGCTTGCTAGGCGAGCCCCGCCAGTGTTAGAAGCCGCTGCCAACTCAACGAATCCTGAAATACCTGAAAGGTTGGCCCATGGCTCTCCGCCAAATTCCGGAATATCTGACTTTTGATGACGTGCTGATGAAGCCCGGGGCTTCGTCCGTATTGCCGGCTGAGGTTTCGACGGCCACGCACATCACCCGAGATATCATGCTGTCCATTCCCATCATTTCGGCGGCGATGGATACGGTGACCGAATCCAAGCTGGCCATCGCCATGGCCCAGGCGGGCGGGCTTGGCGTCATTCACAAGAACTTGGAGCCTGATGTGCAGGCCGAGCATGTACGGCAGGTGAAGCGCTTTGAATCGGGCATGGTGGTCAATCCGATCACCATTGGGCCTGATGCCACCTTGGCCGAAGTGATGCAGCTCAAGGAGCGGCACCGGATTTCCGGCATTCCGGTTGTGGAAGAGAATGGCAAGCTAGCGGGAATCATCACCAACCGTGACGTGCGCTTTGCCACGGACATGAACACCAAGGTTTCCGACTTGATGACGCGCAACCTGATCACGGTGAAGGCGGGGGTTGACCGGCTTGAGGCTAAGCGCCTGTTGCACAAGCACCGGATTGAGAAGCTCATCGTCGTGAATGAGGATTATGAATGCGTTGGCCTCATCACCGTCAACGACATGGAAAAGGCAGCGGATCATCCCTTCGCCGCCAAGGACGAGCAGGAGCGGCTGCGCGTGGCAGCGGCCACGGGCACGGGCGAGAAGGGATTCCTGCGCGCCGAAATGCTGATCGATGCGGGCGTTGATATTCTTGTAGTGGATACGGCGCATGGCCATTCCATTCATGTGATCAACCAGGTTGCCCGCATCAAGAAGCTTTCCAACAAGGTGCAGATCATTGCGGGCAATGTGGCAACGGGCGAAGCGGTGAAAGCGCTGATCGGGGCCGGGGCTGATTCCGTGAAGATCGGCATTGGCCCGGGCTCGATTTGCACGACGCGGGTTGTGGCGGGCGTTGGTGTGCCGCAGTTCTCGGCCATCATGGAATGCGCCGAAGAAGGGGCAAAATCCGGCGTGCCTATCATTGCCGATGGCGGCATCAAGCAATCCGGCGATTTGGCGAAGGCACTGGCGGCGGGGGCGGGTGTTGCGATGATCGGCTCGCTGCTGGCGGGCACCGATGAAAGCCCCGGCGATTCCTATCTGTTCAATGGCCGGTCGTTCAAATCCTACCGCGGCATGGGCTCCGTTGGCGCCATGGCGCGCGGCTCTGCGGACCGCTATTTCCAGCAGGAAGTGAAAGACAGCTTGAAGCTTGTGCCGGAAGGGGTTGAAGGCCAGGTGCCATACAAGGGGCCAGTTGCCAATGTTCTGCATCAGCTTACGGGTGGGCTTCGCGCCGCCATGGGTTATGTGGGGGCGGGCTCCATTGCCGAGCTGCAAAAACGGGTTGAGTTCATCCGGATCACCTCGGCCGGCATGCGCGAAAGCCATGTGCATGATGTGATGATCACGCGGGAAGCGCCGAACTACCAGGGGCGCGACTAGTTGTGACGCTAACTCAGCATCTGCTGCTGCCGGCCTTTGTGCAATTTGCCTTGACGGTTTATGTGCTGGTGCGCATGGGGCAGGGACGGGTAAGGGCGGTGCGCTCGGGGCGCGTGAAGTATTCAGAAGTCGACACCAAAACTGCCTATTCGGAGGCGGTGCAGAGATTTATGAGCAACTACCAGAGCCAATTTGAGCTTCCGGTGTTGTTCTACGCGGTTCTGGCCTTCGCTTTAAATGCGGAGTGTGTTGATTTTGTATTGATCGGACTTGCCTGGGCCTTTGTCGGTTCCCGGCTTCTGCATAGTTTTGTACACACCGGCTCGAACATAATTGCCACGCGGTTCAAGGTTTTTGTCGCTGGTTTGGTTTTTTTGATTGGCATGTGGGCCTGGTTTGGCCTCAAGCTTTTTGTGATTGGATAATTCATGCGCATGGCTGGCCGCGTTGCCGCGGCAATAGAAGTTCTGAACGAGGTTTTCACCCAGCACCGCCCGGCTTCCGAGGCGCTGAAGGACTGGGGGAAGGCACACCGCTTTGCGGGTTCCACTGACCGCCATGCCATCGGCACGCTAGTTTACGACACGCTGCGGCGGCGCAATACGGCGGCGGCGCGCATGGGCGATGGGAGGCCGCGGGCACTGGTGTTGGGCGTGTTGCGGGAGGTGTGGAACCTGCCCGCGGATGAGATTGAAAATCTGTGTACGGAGCAACATGGACCCGGGGTTCTGAGCGCTGCGGAGAAGGCCGCTCTTGGGCGCGAGATGCGGGACGATTTGCCGGTGCACATCAGGGGTGATTTTCCGGAATGGCTCTTGCCTTCGATGGTCCAGGTTTTTGGGTCGCGCGCGGCGGAGGAGGGGGCTGCCCTTGCGCAGCGGGCCCCCATTGATTTGCGGGTGAATACGTTGAAGGCCGACCGGGACCAGTTGCTGGTGGCATTTGCCAAGCATGGGGCGGAAGCGGGGCCGCTGTCGCCCCTGTGCGTGCGGATCAAATCTTCCGACGCGAATACGCGCAATATCAATGTGGAGGTTGAGCCGGCTCATGGCATGGGCTGGTTCGAGGTGCAGGATGCGGCCTCGCAGGTTGCGGCTCTCATGTCAGGTGCCAAGTCCGGCGAGACGGTGCTTGATCTTTGCGCCGGGGCCGGGGGCAAGACCCTGGCGCTTGCGGCGATGCTGAAGAACAAGGGCAAGGTTGTGGCCCATGATGCGGACCGTCACCGCCTGCGGCCGATTTTTGAACGGATGACGCGGGCGGGGGCCACCAATATCGATATCGTGGCCGCCGACGAAGGAAATAAGCTTGACGAGATGGGCGGCTTTGATTGCGTGCTGATTGATGCGCCCTGCTCCGGGTCCGGCTCGTGGCGGCGGAAACCCGATGCCAAATGGCGGCTGGCGGAGATCCAGTTAAAGCAACGCATCAAGGACCAGCGCGAAGTGCTGGAAAAGGGTGCTGCTTTGGTGAAGGAAGGCGGGCGGCTGGTTTACATCACCTGCTCGGTGCTGCCGGAGGAAAACGCGGCGCAGGTTGAGGCGTTCCTGAAGGCCCACAAGAATTTTGAAATCATTCCCTATGCCAAGCAATGGGCTGCGGCAATTGGATTGCCGGCACCGGAGTCTGCCGATGGTTCGCATGACACATTGCTGCTGACGCCGGCGCGGCACGGCACTGACGGCTTCTTCATTGCGGTGATGCGGCGGAGCTAACCGCCGTTGCGGGCGAGGAACTTGCCCATGGCGCGGAGTGTTTCGGTGCTGACGTGGTGTTCGATGCCTTCGGAATCGATGCGGGCGGTTTCCTGGCTCACGCCGAGGGCGAGGAGGAATTTTTCCACGATGGCGTGCTTGCGCCGCCCATCCTCGGCCATTTTCCAGCCTTCGACGGTGAGAAAAATGGCGCGGTAGGGTTCCTGGGTGATGAGATCGGCGGCTTGCAGCCGCTTCAGTGTTTTGACCACGGTTGCGTTGGCAACTCCCAGCCGCATGGCAATATCAGTGCAGCGGGCTTCGCCGCGCTCATCGATGAGATCGGCGATCATTTCCACATAGTCGCCGGCAAGTTCCGCTGAATGATCGGCGCGCACCCGCTTGAAGGCCGCCGAGCGCAGCTTTGCCGAGGGGATTTTCTTGGTCGCAAGTGCCATTTTATCCGTCCTTTTGCAGCGCGAGATTAGCCTATTGCATATAACTTAGCCTATGCTAAACTTTGGTTTATGGCACAGGACGCACAGGTAATCAAAAACGACGCTGGCTGGCGCAAGACGCGGGGCGAGCCTTCGCTTGCCGATGTTTTCCGCACCATCAAGATCAACCCTTCGAGCGGCATGTTCCGCCGGGCCATGGCTTTTGTCGGGCCGGGATACCTGGTTTCGGTGGGCTATATGGACCCGGGTAACTGGGCCACCTCGATCGCCGGAGGCGCGCAGTTTGGCTACACGCTGCTGTTCGTGGCGCTGCTTTCCAATATCATGGCCATCATCCTGCAGTCGCTCTGCGCCAGGCTGGCCATCGGCTCGGGGCGTGACCTGGCCCAGGCCTGCCGCGATGCCTTCCCCAAAACCGTGTCGTTCATTCTGTGGATTTTCGCGGAAATCGCCATCATCGCCACGGATATTGCCGAAGTGGTGGGCACGGCCATTGGCCTCAACCTGCTGTTTGGCATTCCGCTGGAAATCGGCGTGATCATCACGGCGCTGGATGTGTTCATCATTCTCTGGCTGCAGAAGCTTGGTTTCCGCTGGGTGGAGGCCTTCATCATCTCGCTGCTTGGCGTGATCTTCGTCTGCTTCTTTTTCCAGATCGCCATGGCCGATCCGGACTGGGGCGGGGTGATCAAGGGCTTTGCACCAACGGTGGATATCGTGGGCAACCCGCAGATGCTTTATCTGGCCCTTGGCATTATCGGGGCCACGGTCATGCCGCATAATCTTTATCTCCATTCGGGCATCGTGCAGACACGGGACTATGGCCAAAGTGTGCCGGAAAAGCGCGAGGCGTTGCGCTTTGCCACGTGGGATTCAACTGTGGCGCTGATGTTTGCGCTGCTGGTCAATGCCTCCATTCTCATTTTGGCGGCGGCCACCTTTTATAAAACGGGGCGCACGGATGTGGCCGAGCTTGGGGATGCCCATGCGATGCTGGCACCTTTGCTCGGCTCCTTGCTTGCGCCGAAGCTCTTTGCCATTTCATTGTTGGCCTGCGGCCTTAATTCGACGGTGACGGCCACGCTGGCGGGGCAGATCGTGATGGAAGGCTTCCTCAATATCCGCCTGCCGGCCTGGCTGCGGCGGCTGGCGACGCGCATGGTGGCGATTGTGCCGGCGGCGGCTGTGACAATCTATTATGGGGCGAGCGGCACGGGGACATTGCTCATTCTCAGCCAGGTGATTTTGGCGTTTCAATTGCCCTTTGCCATTGTGCCGCTGGTGATGTTTACCCGCGACAAGGCCAAAATGGGGGCGCTGGTGGCGCCGGGTTGGCTGACGGTGATTGCCGGCATCATCGCCGCCATCATTATTGCCCTCAACATGAAGCTGCTGTGGGATTTGGCCTCGGGATAAGGACCATCTTGCGGACTCCGCCTGCCTCCCTTAAAGGCTCCGCATGACACAGCAGACTCACGACCAAATCCTCATTATCGACTTCGGTTCCCAGGTGACCCAGCTCATCGCCCGGCGGGTGCGCGAGATGGGGGTTTATTCGGAAGTCGTCCCCTTTCAGAAGGCCGCCGAGGCTTTTGCCCGGATGAAGCCCAGGGCGGTGATCCTTTCAGGCGGGCCAGCCTCGCCTGCGGAATTGGACAGCCCACGGGCGCCGCAGATCGTGTTTGAGGCCGGGGTTCCGGTTCTCGGCATTTGCTATGGCCAGATGCTTCTTGCGGCGCAACTCGGCGGCAAGGTGGAGAGCGGGCACCATCGGGAATTCGGCCGGGCGGAGGTTTCGGTGAAGGCGCCGTCGCGCCTGTTCGAGGGCGTGTGGAGCGATGGGGCCAAGCATACAGTGTGGATGAGCCATGGCGACCGCATCACGCAATTGCCGCCAGGCTTTGTAGTAAAAGGCGTTTCCGAAAACGCGCCCTATGCGGCCATCGAAGATGAGAGCCGCAAATTCTATGGCCTGATGTTCCACCCGGAAGTGGTGCATACGCCGGAGGGCGCGGCGCTGATCCAGAATTTCGTGCGCAATATCGCGGGCTGCAAGGGCGACTGGACCATGGCCGCCTTCAAGCAGGAGGCGATTGCGCGCATCCGGGCGCAGGTCGGCAAGGGCCGGGTGCTGTGCGGGCTTTCCGGCGGGGTTGATTCCTCGGTGGCGGCGCTTTTGATCCATGAGGCAATCGGCGACCAGCTCACCTGCGTGTTCGTGGACCATGGGCTGATGCGGCTCAACGAGGCACAGGAAGTGGTGAGCATGTTCCGCGAGCATTACAACCTGTCGCTGGTGCATGTGGATGCGAGCGACGAATTCATCACGGCGCTGGAGGGCGAGGCGGACCCGGAAACCAAACGCAAGACCATAGGGCGACTGTTTATCGAGGTGTTCGAGCGCGAGGCGAAGAAGATCGGTGGGGCGGACTTTCTGGCGCAAGGCACGCTCTACCCGGATGTGATCGAAAGCGTGTCGTTCACCGGCGGGCCATCGGTCACCATCAAGTCGCACCATAATGTGGGCGGGCTGCCGGAGCGAATGAAGATGATGCTGGTGGAACCCTTGCGCGAACTCTTCAAGGATGAGGTGAGAAAGCTCGGCCAAGAGCTCGGCCTGCCGGAGAAATTCGTGGGGCGGCATCCGTTCCCTGGGCCGGGACTGGCGATCCGCCTGCCCGGAGGCGTTACGCGCGAGAAGCTGGATATCCTGCGCAAGGCCGATGCGATCTATCTCGATGAAATCCGCAAGGCGGGGCTCTATAATAAAATCTGGCAGGCGTTTTCCGTGTTGCTGCCTGTGCAGACGGTGGGCGTCATGGGCGATGGCCGCACCTATGACCGGGTGCTGGCGCTGCGGGCGGTGACCTCGGTTGATGGCATGACGGCGGATTTCTATCCCTTCGACATGAATTTCCTAGGCCGCGCCGCGACGCGCATCATCAATGAAGTGAAGGGTGTCTCCCGCGTGGTTTATGACGTGACGTCGAAGCCACCGGGGACGATTGAGTGGGAGTAGCAAGGACAGGTTGATGAGTTTTCCTAACGACCTAGCGAAGGCCGCCATAGCTCGATGGGACACTCTTGTTGGGGGTCAATACACGGCACCAGATATTCCTCCTCTCGCAACCCTGGGGAACATTCTCAACGCTGTATACCTAGCCTCCTCCTCGCCCGAAGAGGGACGATACCCGCAGTTCAACGTAGTTGTGGTCCCGAGGGACGCCGATATGAAGAAGGTTGGTACAAACCCGTTTGCTTTCAAGCAATCGCGATCGGTAACTGTCGCTGAGCTTCGGAGGCTCGCCCCGGCATCTGACCTCAAGAAGTCCGCGATCTGGGTTGAATTCCGAGGCGAGGAATGTGCCATCGCTGGACTTGCCGATCTCGGAATGTCATGGCACCGTGCTAGGGCCGGACTCACCTATGCCTACCGAGCTCCTCACGCACTTCTTGTTCAAGTTGACCGACCGGGCCGAATGAAATTGTACCAGGGCCAATACCTTGTCGCGACCCTGACGGACGGAACGCTCAAAGCCAGCAAAGGCATCGAGTTTGATCTCTTCCTACATGAAAGTGTCAACGCAGGCATTTCGCAACTTGCCCCACAATTCACTGAGCCAAGGTGGGAACGTCCGCAGGACTACACCTCCTTTTGGTTCACTGCGCTATGGAACGTCTTCGCATCTATTGCTAACACGATAAGTCTTTCCTCTCATGGAGGTATGTTGATAATCGCTGATCCATCACAGGTGGAGGATGTAGAACTTCTTCGAATTAAGTACGCTGGAGATTTCGTGACCCTACGGACGTCGTTCGTCAATTTCGTTAATGCCCGAAACAAGACCGCCGACTTCTTTGAGCGGGCTGAACAGCAGGGCAAAAAGGTTTCCAAGGGTGTTTACGAGGCCGAGGTGTCCCTAGGTGCTGCCAGCGAGCAGTTAGTTGAGGCGGCGAGGTTCATTGCGAGACTTGCTTCCTGCGACGGGGCTATTGTCTTGACCCGTGATCTCAAACTTCTCGGCTTTAGTGCCGAAATTCGAGCTGAGATGAAGGATGGTGTTGGCGTTCTCGAAGTGGAGAGCGAGATGACCAAGGCCAGCGTCAAATGCGATGTTGAGCAGTTTGGCATGCGTCATCGGTCTGCGATTAAGTTGGCTAGCCAATGCGAGGGGGCGGTTGTTCTAGCGATATCCCAAGATGGTCCAATCAGCGGTGTTTGGAAAAAAGGTGAGAATGTTCTTGTGAAGAAAGGTGTCGCTTTGGCAAACTTTAATATGCCTTGGGCTGGCGGAGTTTGATGCGAACCGAGCTGCGCGCCGTCACGATCGATCCTGCAAAGATTCGCGCGTTC
Organism: Aestuariivirga sp.; assembly: GCA_965279345.1. Taxonomy (GTDB): domain Bacteria; phylum Pseudomonadota; class Alphaproteobacteria; order Rhizobiales; family Aestuariivirgaceae; genus Aestuariivirga. The sequence continues at coordinate 936,068 of CBDIHN010000004.1, read as the reverse complement.
AAGGATGCTGTAAGCTTTTATAAGTGGCTCGCCAAGCGCCATGACAAGGACGACGAAGTCTGGATCAAGATCCACAAGGTAGACTCCGGGCTCAAATCGATCACACCCAAGGAGGCCATCGATGTGGTGCTTTGTTGGGGATGGATCGACGGCTTGCGCAAGGGATTTGACAAGAACAGCTTTCTGCAGCGCTATTCGCCGCGCGGCAGGAAGAGCGTTTGGAGCCAGATCAATGTCGACAATGTTGCGCGGCTCATCACGGAAGAGAGGATGACCGGGCACGGATTGAAGCATGTCGAAGCCGCCAAGGCCGATGGGCGCTGGGACCGCGCCTACAAGAGTGGCAAGGACATGAAGATTCCCGCCGATCTTCAGGCCGCCATCAACGCCGAGCCCAAGGCCAAAGCCATGCTGGCGAAGCTCAGTGAGCAGAACCGCTTCGCACTGGCGTTCCGCACCCACAACATGAAAACCGAAGCAGGGCGGAAGAAGAAGATCGAGACCTTTGTCGCGATGCTCAAGCGCGGCGAGACGATCTACCCGCAAAGCAAGACATGAGCGGCACGGGAATCGCTGGAAATAAGTTAGTGTTGACTAATTAATTAGTTTGTACTAATGTATTTACATGATTGAAGCCGCCACCATCAACACTGTCATGCGCACCCTTGCCGACCCCACACGGCGGGCCGTGTTTGAGCGGGTCGTCAGGTCCGACGAGATTACCGTGGTCGAGCTGACGCGGGGGAGTGGCGTGACGCAGGGCGCCATCTCCCAACACCTCAAGTCATTGAAGCAGGCGGGCCTAGTTGCCGAGCGGGCCCAAGGCCGCAACGTCTATTACCGCGCCGAGCCCGAAGGCCTCGCGCCGCTCGTCGACTGGATGGGCCACTACGGCGTCTTCTGGCGCGAGCGCTTTGCAAATCTCAGAACCTTATTGAAGGAGATCGATCCATGACCGCCGCCGCCGTGAAATCCGGTACTCAGGAGATTGTGTTTGACGAAGTTTTCCCGCACACGCCCGCCGCCATCTGGAGAGTTCTCACGACTGGCGAACTGATCAACCGATGGCTGATGACGCAGAAGGGTTTTGCGCCCGTGAAGGGAACCCATTTCAGTTTCCAGACTCCGCCAGATGGTGAATGGGACGGCGTCATTCACTGTGAGGTGCTGGAGGCCGTGCCCAACGAACGCCTCGTCTACACGTGGAAAAGCGGGCATGAGAGCAACGGGGTCTATGTGTCACGCCTCGATACCGTCGTCACCTGGACACTTGCCCGGCATGACCTAGGCACCCGGCTTCGCATTGTGCATTCGGGCTTCATCATGCCAAAGAACATGTCTGTCTTCCAGAACATCAACGCTGGCTGGTCGAAAGTCGTACCCAAACTGATTGCCATTGTGGCGGAGGAAGCAGACGCAAGGGCAGGAGAAAAGTCATGAGCGGGGCTTATATGGGCGGATGCGCCTGCGGCGCGATCCACTATGAAATTTCCGGCGAACCGATATTCTCGAACGAATGCCAATGCCGCGACTGCCAGCGCAAGAGCGGCAGCGGGCACGGATCCTACCTGACCTTTGCGGGCAAGAGGAGCGTGATACTCGAAGGCGAAGCGAAGCAATGGGACATGGTTGGCGATAGCGGCAATGTCAAGACGCGCGCCTTCTGCCCAACCTGCGGGTCGCCGGTGTATATGACGTTTGCAGCCATGCCGGACCTGTTCACCATACACGCGGGAAGCCTTGACGACCCCAGCCGGTACAAGCCGCAGGCGGTGACCTACGGCGTGCGCGGCTACGCCTGGGACCACCTCGATCCAGCCCTGCCGAAATTCGACAAGATGCCGCCGAGGTGACATCATGGAGTACAAGGCCCGCTGCCATTGCGGACGAGTCCGCTTCTCGTTCCGCAGTCCTGAGATCAAGACGGGTTGCCGCTGCGACTGTTCTCTTTGCGTGCGCAGGGGCGCAGTGCTGTCTTCGACCTATATTTCGGCTGCAGATTTCACACCGCACCACGACCTGAATGACCTGGGCTTGTATCTCTGGAATGAGAAGGTTTTGCTTAATTATTTTTGCAAGGCTTGCGGAATATTCACTTACATTGGCGATGGCGAGAACGGCAAGGACGGTTACCGCGTCAATCTCGGCTGTGTCGAAGGCATTGATCCACTCGCCCTCGACATCAGCATGATCGACGGCAAATCAGTGCCTCTGATTGAGGGGCAGGTTTAAGCTGCGGTGCGGCCGCGCGTGTTGACGAGAATGACGCCGCCCAGGACAAGGATGCCGCCGGCGATTGTGAAGAGCGACACCACCTCGCCATAAATCAGCCAGGCGAGAAGCATTGCGAGAGGCGCTACCAGGTAGAGGAAATTTCCGGCGCGGGCGGCGCCGAAGTGGCCCAGCGCATAGGACCAGCAGATCTGCCCGACGGCGGTTGGGAAGACACCGAGAAACACCACCCACCACACGGTTGCTGCTGACGCATTCCGCATTTCTGAAATCGCGGTGGCGAGCCACGGAGACAGGGTCACTGCCGCCGAGATCAGCATGATGGAAGCCACATGCAGCGCGCCATATTTTTGAACTAGCTTGCGCTGCAGGACAAAGCCGATTGCCGAACAGATAGCGGCGGCCAGAACGAATGCGGCGCCGCCGCCCAGGGCGATGCCGCCGGGCTGGGCGTTTGCAATCAGGCCGATTCCGACAAAGCAGATCAAGGTTCCGGCCCAGGCCCAGATATTGAATGCTTCCTTCAGCATCACTACGGCGAGAATGGCCATCCAAATGCTTTCCGTCTTTATGAGGAAGCTAGCCGCGCCCGCGGAAACGGTGACTTGCCCGAGGTTCAAAAGCACGCTGTAACCGGCCGCACCCAGTACGCCGCAGGCAACGCAGGTCATCAGATCGGCCATTGGCATCAGGGCGGGCCGTTTCCAAAGCAGCCAGACCACGGCGAAACAGGTGGCCATGGCATAGCGAACCGACGCCAGCGGCAAGGGGTGCATTTCGAGAAGTGCGAGCTTGATTGCCGGAAAAGCTATGGCCCAGACGGTGATGGTAGCGGCAACAGCAAGCGAGGGCAGCAATGACGATGGGGATAGCTTGGCCATGGCGGAGCTTCTATGGCTTTGCCGGCGGTGTCGCAAGTCTCCGCTCAAGCTTCATGTAAATCATGAGGTTTGGGGCAGTCTCAGCACTGCCGCCGCGAGCCACAGCCAGCCCAGCATTCCGGCCCAGTAAAACGCAATGCCAGGCGCGATGGTCATGGACATGCCAAGACCGATAAGCGCCGGGAGAGCTATGCCAACAGCTAAGGAGATCCCGGCCCAAACCGCCTGTTGCGCGTAATAAAAGTGAAGCGCGAACACGAAGCAAGAGGCGATCAGGGCACTGTACGCGACCATGAAGGCCACGCTGTGCAAAATGGCACCAACGGTCATAACCGGCGCTTGATCCTGGGGTGCGCCAGGCGGGAACCCCAACCCTGCGGGTGCGTCGAAAAAACCGGCGAGAATAAGCCCGAACCCGTAGGCGCCAATGAGAAGAGGGGCAGCGATGCGGACCCATCCATGCGCCAGCTCCATATATATGCCGAACGCGCACATGAGCATGAGAATGCCGCAGACGATGAAGACTGCTTTCATCACCCAGCCGCCGTCACCGAGGCTCAACATGCTGATCGCATGGCGCTGAATGTCGAAACCCGGGCGCGTGAAAACCGCGATTGTTGGAATGATGAAGAACAGGAGCCCGGCGGCAACTCCGGCAAAAAGCAGTGCGCGATCTGTAGTCATGTCGATTTCCTTTGCGTGATGGCTCAGATGGTCAATGCATTGATGCCTTGATGTGTGCCACGAGCTGGTCTAGCGCCGTTGCCCAGCCGTTGTGGAAGCCCATTTCCTCGTGCTGCTTTTTCGCTGCCTCATCACGGTGGATGGCAGTTGCGGTGTAGCGGGTGCCATTACCCTGTTTCTCCAGTGCCACGACTGCGGTCATAAACGGCTTCTCCGAAGGGCGGTAACCGGGAAGGAGCGCATCGGTCCAGACGAGGCGCTCATTGGGCACGACTTCGAGATAGCAGCCGGTATTGGGGAAATCCTTGCCCTCGGGCGAGCGCATAATGGTGTAAAATCTGCCGCCCGGACGCAGATCGATCTCGCAGTGTGTCGTGGTCCAAGGCGCGGGGGTGAACCATTTGACGATGTGCTCAGGTTTGGTCCAGGCCGCCCAGACGAGTTCGCGCGGCACGTCCACAACGCGTTCGAGAACGAGATCAAGTTTCGGATCGGGTTTCCACAGGGCCATTTCATTTCTCCTTGAGGGTGATGAGATAGGAATCGAGTTGATCGAGGCGCTTTTCCCAGAGGGCGCGCTGGCGAACCATCCAGTCTTCGGCGAGCTTCAGGCGTTTGGGGATGATTTCATAAGTTCGCACCCGGCCTGCCTTGCGGGACTGCACCAATCCGCACTCCTCAAGAATGCCCATGTGCTGGACAAAGGAGGGCAGGGCCATGCCGTAGGGGGCGGCGAGTTCGCTTACCGAAGCCGGGCTGCGGCTCAGGCGCTCCAGCACATGGCGGCGCGTGGGGTCCGACAGGGCGCGGAACACGTGGTCGATGGGCTTTGCTGCTTCAGACAGGGCAATCATGAAGCGTTCCTAGAATGGATTAAAACTTAGGTCAATACCTAAGTAATAAATCTTGCTTAAGAGGGGAGCAGATCTCGAAATTTAAAGAATATAGAGCCTTATTGAACCGCTGGAATAGACATCAACGCCGACAACCCGGCCTATGGAAATGCCGCGGAGCGCCAAAGCGCGGCGGGTGACAGGGTTGGAGGCAAGGGCATTGCGCAGGCGCTTGATGCCGCCGAAGTTTTTGCCGGCGCTGATCCTGTATTCGGCAACGTCCGGCATATCAGAGCGGAACGTCGGCACCCAACGGATGTTCAGGTTTACAACGCCAATGCTTGGAACGGCCTTCAACCTGGAGACGGCGGCGGCGCGGGAGCCTGCGGACATAATGGCCGCTTCGGCCTTGTAGGTGCTGCCGCCAAAAGACTGGGCTGGCAGGTTTGCGGGCGACAGTGCCAGCACTGCGAGACCGAACAAGGCGGAGCGGATGACAGTTTGAAAGCGGGGCATTGGGTTTCTCCTTGGTGGCAATATCCTAGTCCAAATGGGTGTCCGGGGAAACTGTTTCAAGCTGCTCAGGCCCTGAGCCTGGCCAGGGTCATGGCGGGTTCAATGTCGCGCAGCGCCGTCATCATTTCGAGGAGGAAAATTTTGAGTTTGCGGGAGAGCGGGGCTGGCATGTTCGACTCGTCGCCCAGAATGAAATTGCGCAGGGAAAAATAGCGGACTTCGATGAGGTTCATGACGTCGCGGTCAAGCTCGGGAATATCAATCGACAGGGTATCGCTGCGCGGAACCAGGGCGCTGCCGATCTGCATGTTGCGGACGGGAATGAACAGGGCGGGCGCCACTTGGCGCTGGACCTCTTCGGAAAATTTCAGGGATGAATAATCCTTGTCGACGATGAAGAAGACGACGATTTGAAAACCTGCCTGGGTGGCCTCGAGATGGAAGTCCAACTGGCGGTAGGTGGCATAGAAGTTTTCCGCCTGGGGGGCGGGAAGGTCGATCACATAATCGCGGCCGGGAGAACCCATGATCGTGTCGAACAATTTCATCCGGCCCAGGATCTGGGAAAAATCGACAAGTGCTGTACGCCCGGGAAAGAGGGCGCGCAAAGGCCCTTCGGGATGGCCTGCATCGATGACGAAAGGGTCGCGCTTTTCAAGCAGCAAATAATCGACCAGCACGCGCGCCAGAAGGGTTTTTCCATTGCGGTGCCGGTCGGAGCAGACGATGTAGATCGTTGGCTTGTCAGCCAAAGCTTAGCCGTTTCTGTTTAGTTTTGGGCGACGAGGTGTGGTTGCGGCAGGCGGCCCCCGGTGAGAAGATCATGGATCAGCTTCACATGTGCAAACTGCTCGTCGATCTCGGAACTCCACTTCCGCACGTAGCCGCGCAGCACGAAGGAATATTTGCCGGGCGAGCCATCGGGCGAGCGGTTTTCAATGAAGTCCTTGAAGGTGACGCCGGCAAGATCGACCTGCTCATAGGCCATTTCGTTGAGTTTCGGGATGGCGATTTCCTGCGCCTTGGGAATCTGCGCGAAGTATTTGCGCTGGGTGGCCTCATCCCATTCAAAGAAATTCGTTTCATTGATGAAATTGCGCGCCACCACATAATGCACTCCCTGCAGGTAGTGGGCGATTTCGGCGATTTCATCGAGCGAGGCGATGGACGGCCCGATGACATGGAACAGGCCGAGGTTGAAGGCGCCGGCCCGGGCGGCTTCGAGAACGCCGATGCGCTCAAAGATGTCGAGGGCATAGGACATGTTGCCGGCCTTGAGGTCCACGATGGTGACGGGCACATTGGCCGTGTCCATGGTGTCCAGCACTTTCATCTGGTGGGCGACATTGCCGAGATCGATGATTTCGGCGAGATCGGGGTAAAAGCGCCTCAGGGTGCCGCGCGGGTTTTCCGTGTCGAAAGCCCGGGTGAGAATGTTTTTACGGGCAAAAAAGTCCAGCAAGGCGCGCGATACGGTGGTTTTGCCCACGCCGCCCTTGTCCGCGCCCACGAGAATGAGAGTTGGTTTCATGGTAGTCCCTCCGCATTGGCCTCTTTATCGAGGAATTGTTATCATGGTTTCCGAACTGAACGCAAACACTCAAGGCCTGAAGAAAACACGGGGCTTTTTCAGTTGCATGACAGCCAGCATCGCAGTTGGCCCCTGTTTTCAGCAATGATCACGCTTAAAATGTGGCAAACCGGGGCGGTTGAGGAGACCGGTTGGCGCGGTGGCTGAAATCTGGCAAACACTCCGGCTGGAGAAGCTTGAATGAATTACCTAATCCTTGGCATTGTGGTTTTCGCAGGCGTGCATCTATTTTCGCTGCTTCTGCCGGGTCAGCGCAATGGGCTCAAGGCCCGCATGGGGGAGGGCCCCTACAAGGGGATTTACTCGCTGGTTTCCTTGGCTGGCCTTGCGCTGATGATCTGGGGCTTCTGGAGCCTCAGTTCGGATCCGGCCACAAGCAGCGTTGTCTATGAGCCTGCCCCTTGGGCTCGCCATGTGACCATGCTGCTGGTATTGCTGGGTTTTATTTCGCTGAGCGGGTTTCACGGTAAGGGCTACCTGAAGCAGTGGCTGCGCAATCCCTTTTCAATCGGCGTTGTGCTTTGGTCGGTTGGCCATTTGCTGGCGAACGGCATGCTGCATGACGTTCTGCTCTTTGGGACGTTTCTGGTTTTGGCGGTGCTGGACATCGTTCTCTCGATGGCGCGCGGCAAGCGGCCGGGCCATGAGCCGCAAATCCGCTCGGACATGGCCGCCGTGGTTTCAGGGGTGGTTCTCTACGCCATATTCCTGTTTGGGGTTCATCCCTATATTTTCAATGTGCCGATCATCTGATGATTATCCTGGTTTCTGGTGTTCTGTTGTTTGCGCTGCTGCATGGGGTTGCGGCGGTTCCGCGCTACAAAAGCTGGGTCAAGTCGCGGATGGGGGAACGCTGGTACGGCCCGGTTTTTGGCCTGGCATCGGTTGTCGCAATCGCGGTGATTGTGCTGGGCTGGCGGAACTCAGATTTTGTGGCGGTTTATGAGCCGCGCCTTTGGGGCTGGTATGTGAATTATGTGCTCAGCTTCATCGGCTTCCTTTGCCTCGGAGTTTTTCTGTTTCGCGGAAGCTTCCGCCAGCGCTTGCGGTTTCCCATGGGGATTGCAACGGTGTTCTGGGCCGTCGGACATCTTTTTGCCAATGGCGACTTGGCGAGCCTTATCCTTTTTGGCGGCTTGTTATTGGGCAGTGTGGCGCTTATGGCGCTGGCCGTGGCCAATGGCATTCGCCCCGCACCCGAGGTCAGAATTGGCCATAACGGGTTGTCGCTGATTTTTGGCGCGGCGCTTTACGGGATCATGACGCAGCTTCATCCCGCCGTCATCGGCGTTCCAATTTTTGCAATATCGAAAGCAGGTTAAGCCATGTCCGTTCAAAAAATGTCGAAGCGTTTGACGGCCCCGGAGATTACCGAGCGCAAGGGCGGCGCGCCCATTGTGGCGCTCACCTCCTATCATGCCCATACGGCGGCCATCGCCGACAAGTATGTGGATTTCATCCTGGTGGGGGATTCACTCGGCATGGTGATGCATGGTTTTGAATCAACCCTGCCGGTGCCGCTTGACCTGATGATCCTGCATGGCCGGGCGGTGATGCGGGGCGCCAAGCAGGCGCTGGTGGTGGTTGACATGCCGTTTGGCTCCTATGAGGAAAGCCACGCTCAGGCCTTTCGCAATGCGGCGCGGGTGATGAAGGAAACGGAATGCGGCGCCATCAAGCTTGAAGGCGGCAAGCGCATGGCGGACACCATCCATTTCCTGACCGAACGCGGCATTCCGGTGATGGCGCATATCGGGCTCACCCCGCAATTCATCAATGTATTCGGCGGCTTCAAAACCCAGGGACGCACGCGGGACAAGTGGGCGGCCATTGAAGAAGACGCGAAAGCGGTGGCCGATGCCGGGGCTTTTGCTGTTGTGCTGGAAGCCATTGTGGAGCCGCTAGCCAAGAAGATTACCAAGTCGGTGGCCATTCCGACGATTGGCATCGGGGCCTCTGCCGCCTGCGACGGTCAGATCCTGGTGATGGAAGATATGCTGGGCCTTTCGCCCCGCGTGCCGAAATTCGTCAAGGAATTCGGCGAAGTTGGAAAAGCCATTGAGAAGGCGATCAGTTCCTATGCTGATGAAGTGCGGGCGCGGAAGTTTCCGCTGCCTGAGAACACTTATGACGTGAAGGACTAGTCTTCCACCCAGCTGCGGAGCAGGTTGGCTTTCACTTTCAGGAGGCGGTCAAGAATAGCGCGGTCGACGTTGGCGAGCCTGAGGCTTGAGATGGCATTTTCCAGATCAAACAAGGCCTCGCGGTTTTCGTGAATGCGGATGTAGCTGCGCACCCAGCCGACGATGGCTAGCCTTTCGCCGGAGGTGACTTCGGACACGTGATGCAGTGTCGTGGTGGGATAGAGAACCAGGCTTCCGGCAGGCAGTTTGATTTCATTGTCGCCGTCATTGCCTTCAAGCACCAGGGCGCCGCCCTCATAGGTGTCGGGCTCTTTGAGAAAGAGAGTGAAGGACAGGTCGGTTCTGACGCCGCCCATCAGGGCGTTGTCGACATGGGTGCCGTAGGCCATGCCGGGCTTGTAGCGCGAGAGCATGACTTTCACGAGCTGCTTGGGGCTGGCGGCGGCGCGGAACAGCGGGTGGGCCAATATGGCGGCGGCGGCTTTCTGGATGATGCCGTCGAGGGCCGGGCCTGAGGCCTGTTCGTTTTTCTTCACGGCCTTGGCCTGCCAGCCGGCGGTGGCGCTGCCATCGGTGAAAACGACGCCACCCGATTTGATCTCGTCATGAATGGTGGCAATGGCGGCGGCATCCAACACGTCGGCAATATTCAAAAGCATTTTAGCGGGCTCATCTTAAATCCTAGTGATTTAATCGGCTATTATCACGGGTGGACGGGCGGTACAATGACCGGGGCTGATCTACGAATCGCCACATAGGGGCCGTAAATTTCAGCTGATTCGATGGGGCTTGGAATGCAGCTTTCGCGGCGGGGTTTTATAGGAGCGCTCGGTCTTGCGGCCCTGTATCCGCGGCTGGCGGTTGGCGAAACCAGTGCCGATGGTTTTCAAATCCTGCGGGCCCAGAAATATGTGGCCGAGCTTCTCGAGAACACCGAGATCAAGACCCTGCTCTGGCGCTTTTCAATTGAAGAGACAACAACCGTGCTGCGCGCCAGGCAGGGCGGCGAACTCAAGGTGCGCATCATCAACGACCTGGACCGCGAAATCTGGTTTCACTTGTTTGGAGTGCGCGGTCCCTCTGACATGATGACGCTGAACGTCCAGCCGGGCGAAGCGAATGCGGTGGATTGCGTTTTCACGCCGCCGGATGCAGGCACGTTCTGGTTCGGGCCTTTGACCGATGCTTCGAGGCAACGCGACATGGGGCTTTATGGATTGCTGATCGTGGAAGAGAAGGAGGCCATTCCCGCCCTTATGGATTTTCCGCTGATCATTGATGACTGGAAAATCGCAGATGACGGAAAAATCGACGGGAGCTTTGGCGATCTCCAGGCGGCGGTGGGCGCGGGGCGGCTGGGCAACTGGTTCACGGTGAATGGAGCTTACCTGCCGCATCTCAAGCTGCCTGCCAACCGGTCCTGCCGCTTGCGCGTGCTCAACGCCGCCAACAGCCGGGCCATGGGCCTGCAGTTCAAAGGCGCCGATCCGCTGGTTGTGGCGCTCGATGGCCAGCCCATTGCGCCGCGCCAGGGGGGAATGCTGGGACTTGTGCTGCAGCCGGGGCAGCGCATCGATCTCGTTCTGGACGCGGGTGGTGACGATGCGGTTATGGCGCTCGATATTTCCGGGGACATTGTGGAGGTTTGCTATCTGGAGCGGGACGGCGGGAGCGGCGCTGCGGCGCTGGAGGATAATTTTGCCCTGCCGATAAACCCCATCACGGTGAATGTGGATGTGGCGAAGGCGAGGACCATTCCTGTTGTCATCGCGGGTGGGGCCAAGGGCGGATTGAAATCGGCGACATTCAAAAATGAGGTGCTGGACCTGCGCGGCCTGCTGGAGCGGGGCATGGCTTGGGTCATCAACGGTGTTGCGGGTCCTGGCGGCGAGGTGATCGGGAAATTTGCGAAAGGCGAGAGCATCATCCTGGACGTCGATAACGCCACGCAGTTTGACCAGCCGCTGCATATCCATGGCCATGTGTGGCAGGTGATCGAGCAGGGTGGTGCTGTTCAGGAGGGCCAGCCTTGGCGCGACACCACGCTGGTTCCCGCTATGCTGAAGCAAAAGCTGGCTTTTGTGGCGGATAATCCCGGAATTTGGGCGCTGCAAAGCCTGGTGGCGGAGCGGGTGGATTCAGGCCTGATTGCCTCATTTGCCGTCGAGTAGCCCGGGAACGCCACAACTTAACCGATAATTAACCACATTCTCTGCCTACTAGATTCCATCTGAGAGGGTGGATGCCATGTCTGATGGACTTTTGGGACTGATTGCCGGTTTTTTGGTTTGCGGAACTGTTATGGGCGTATTCATGCTGTGGCAAACGCGCAAGACGATCCGTGATACCTACGGCCCCTTGCTCTGAATATGCCTTGATTTAGCCCTTCCACTGGCTTACCCCCACGGCAGCATTTATGGAGCTGGTGGCTGTGAGCGATGAATCACTATTCCGCGAGGTGGATGAAGAAGTCCGCCAGGAACAATACAAAAAGCTTTGGGATAAATTTGGCAATTATTTCGTAGGCTTATGCGTGATCATTGTCGCGGCGGTGGCGGGCGTGAAGGGCTATGAGCATTTCCAGGTGAAGCAATCAGAAGCGGCGGCGGTGGTCTATTTTGACGGCGTCAAGCGGGCTTCTGACGGGAAATTCGACGATGCCTTGAAGGCACTGGAAGCAGTCAATCACCCGGGTTTCAAGCAGCTTGGGCTTCTGCAGGAGGCCAGCATTCTGGCGGAGCAGGGCAAGACGAAAGAGGCCGTGGCGGCCTACGACGCGCTTTCCGCCGATGCTTCGGTGGACCAGTCCCTGCGTGACCTGGCGCGCATTCGCGCCGGCTACCTGCTGGCCGACAGCGTCAAGCCTGACGAGCTGATTTCGCGGCTGGGCAGTTTTGACCGGGATGGCGAGGTCTGGCGCCATGCGGCACGGGAAATTTTTGGCGTTGCGGCCTATCGCACCGGAGATTACTCCATGGCTGACCGTTACATGAATGCAAATTTTGTCGATCCCGAAACACCGCAGGACATGCGCCAGCGGGCGCAAATTATGATCCAGCTTCTAACGCCGCTGTTGCAGAAGTAATGCCCATGAAAAAACTTCCGACACTTCTGCTGATGGCATTGCTCGCAACATCATTGATGGCGTGCAGCACGGTGAAGAAATTTACCGGCCAGCGCGATGACAGCATTTTGCCGGGCAGCCGCGAGGACATCCTGACGCCGGAGCAGCAAACCGCACGGGATCCTGATGTAACGGGCAAGAAAACCGCGCCGTGCAGCCCTGATGATGCAAGTTGCGCTACCCCTCCGAGCGATCAACAAACTCCCGACATCGATCAAGAATCCAGTACGGCGGAATGACCTTTACAGTCGCTATTCTCGGTCGCCCCAATGTGGGGAAGTCGACGCTATTCAACCGCCTGGTTGGGCGGAAGATTGCGCTTGTCGATGATCAGCCGGGGGTTACGCGCGACCGTCGCGAAGGCCTTGCGCAAATCGGCGACCTGACTTTCCGTGTGTTTGATACGGCGGGGCTTGATGATGCCAAGAAGGAAACGCTTGAGGCGCGGATGAGCGCGCAAGCCGAGATGGCGGTCGAAGAAGCCGATCTCGTGTTTTTTGTCATTGATGCGCGGGCCGGCATTACGCCGATTGACCGGAAGTTCGCCGAGAAAATCCGGAAATTCGGCAAGCCGGTTCGCGTTGTGGCCAACAAGGCCGAGGCGCGCATGGCGGAGGCCGGAGTGCTGGAATCCTATTCGCTGGGTTTTGGCGAACCGCTTGCCGTATCCGCCGAGCATGGCGAAGGCATGGAGAGCCTCTATGATGTCATAGCGCCGCTGGCACCCAAGACCGAAGAAGTTTCGGAAGAGGAAGCGGAAGAAGCCGAACTGGCACGGCCATTGCGCCTTGCGATTATCGGCCAGCCCAATGCGGGTAAATCCACACTGGTGAATACCATGCTTGGCGAGGAGCGGATGTTGACCGGGCCTGAGGCCGGGATCACGCGCGATGCGATTTCTACCGACTGGTCGTTCGGGGGCCGCGAGATAAAACTGTGGGACACGGCGGGGATCCGGCGCAAGTCGCGGGTGACAGGCAAGATCGAAAAGCTTGCGGTTTCCGATGCGTTGCGAGCCATCCGCTTTGCCGATTGCGTTGTCGTGCTCATCGACGCCTCAATGGAGATCGAGCGCCAGGATCTGGCCCTGTCCGACCTTGTCGCAACGGAGGGCCGTGCGGTGGTGCTGGCGCTCAGCAAATGGGATCTGGTGGAGGACAAGCAGAAGGTTCTGGCTGAAGTTCACAGCCAGCTTGAGGATGTGTTGCCGGAAATCCGCGGCGTTCCCGTAGTTACAATTTCGGCGAAGCAGGAGCGCGGCGTTGACAAGATGATGAAGGCGGTGTTCGAGGCGGTGGACCGCTGGAGCGCGCGCATCACCACTTCGCAACTCAACCGCTGGCTTGAATCGGCTGTTTCGAAAAATCCGCCGCCTGCACCATCGGGGCGGCGCATCAAGATCCGCTATGCGACACAGGCAAGCTCACGGCCGCCGACCTTTGCGGTGTTTGGAAACCAGATGGCGAAAATGCCGGAAAGCTACAAGCGCTACCTGATGAACACGCTGCGTAAGGATTTTGACCTGGCGGGCGTTCCCATCCGCTTCAGCCTGCGGGGAGGCAAGAACCCCTTCGACAAGGACAAGTGACGCGGCGCTGTCAGATATGGACTGAAACGTTTCCGATCAGGTCATAGCTAGCTTCAACATGATCGCCGATGCTGGTTTCAAAAACCGCGGTGATGACGCCGGTGGTGACCACGTCGCCACTGCGCAGGAACAAGCCTTTTGCCACGAGATCATTTGCAAGCCAGGTGAGGGCCAGTTCAGGTCCGCCAAGGGCATTGGCTGCGAGGCCATCGTATTTTTTCTGGCCATTGATGGAAACGCGGTTGGTGATCCTGGCATAATCGGCCCGCTTAAGCGGCTTGACGCCCGGACCCAGCACAAGTGCGTGACTCAAGCCACCATCGGCCACGTACCATTCGACGACATCGTTGAAGCCCTTTGGCAAACGCGGATTGACGATTTCGATTGAGGGATGAACCGTTGCAACCGCTTCCAGTACCTCATCTACGGACCAAGGCTTGTCCCGTGCGGGCAGGTCGCGGGCCAGGGTGAAGGCGATTTCCGGTTCGGTGGTGCGGCTGTTGCTGGCCAGTGTTGCAACATGGCTGCCTGCGGGAAACAGCCGCTCCTTATAGACCGGACCGGGAAACGGCCCGTCGGTGTGCAAGGCTTTTTGCGCTTTCTCGCTGGTGCAGCCGATTTTCCAGCCGGCGTGGGTCCAGCCAACTGAGGTGCGGACCGCTGATTGAATGGCGAAGGCTTCGGCCATGCTCGAGGGCGTTGGGCCCGGGTAGGACGCAAGCTTCTCACCGGACAGGCGCGCTTCGCGCAGGGCGGTGATGATGGAGGTTTGGCTCATGCGACGAACTTGAACAGGCCCGTGGCTGCGTATTTGTAAACCGCGCCGGTGTCCGCGAAACTTGGCAAGCACAGCGGAATGATCTGGGCTGCGACGTCTTCGGCGGAGGGCAAGGTTTCCGGGTCTTCGCCAGGCATGGCCTGGGCCCGCATTTTGGTGCGGGTGGCACCGGGGCTGAAACAGTTGGCGCGAATGGCAGACTGTTCGTTCTCCAGGGCGTAGGTTCTCACCATCGCCTCGAGGGCGGCTTTCGACATGGAATAGCTTCCCCAGTAGGCCCAGCATTTCTGGGCAAGGCCCGAGGTGACGAACACGGCGCGGCCCGCATCGGAGGCGCGGAGCAGCGGGTCAAGCGAACGCAGCAGGCGAAAGTTTGCAGTGACGTTGACTGCCATCACATCATCGAAAACTTTTGGATCGAGGTGGGGAAGGGGCGTGAGCTTGCCGAGGATGCCGGCATTGCCGATCAGGATATCGAGTTTTTTCCAGCGTTCGAAAATGGCGGCACCGAGACGGTCAATCGCCGCGTAGTCCTTGATGTCGGAGGGCACAAGGGTAGCCGAGCCGCCAAGGGCTTTTATCTCATCATCAAGTTCTTCAAGGCCACCCTGGGTGCGGGCCATCGCGATGATGTGGGCGCCTTCTTTTGCCAGCGCCAAAGCAATGGCACGGCCAAGTCCGCGTGAGGCCCCGGTGACAACGGCCACACGATTTTCAAGCTGCTTTGCCATGGGTTCAGCCGGCTTCGGCCAGAAGAGAGAGCTGCTGTTTGGCGGATTCACCGATAATGTCGGTGAGATGGGTTGGATAATCGCCGGTGAAGCAATGATCGGTGAATTGCGGGCGGTGGCTATCGCGGCCGGCAAAGCCGGTTGAGCGGTAAACGCCTTCTATCGAGATGAAGGACAGCGAGGTGACGCCGATGAACTGGCGCATTTCTTCCAGCGTATGGGTGGCGGCGAGAAGCGATTTTTCTTCCGGTGTGTCGATGCCATAGAAATCGGGGAACTTGATTGGCGGGCTGGAGATGCGCATATGGACTTCACGGGCGCCAGCCTCATACATCATGCGGACGATCTTCACCGAGGTGGTGCCGCGCACGATGGAATCGTCGAGCAGCACAACGCGCTTTCCGGCCACAACGGCACGGTTGGCATTGTGTTTGAGCTTCACGCCAAGCGAACGGATGGTCTGGGTGGGTTCAATGAAAGTGCGGCCCACGTAGTGATTGCGGATGATGCCGAGCTCAAAAGGAATGCCGGTCTGCTGGGCATAGCCCAAAGCTGCGGGCACGCCGGAGTCGGGAATGGGGACGACGACATCGGCGTCCACTGGGGATTCGATGGCGAGCTGCTTGCCGAGTTCCTTGCGCACTTCGTAAACCGAGCGGCCACCGAGGATTGAATCGGGCCGGGAGAAATAGATGTATTCAAAGATGCAGGGGCGGGCCTGTTGCTTGGGGAAGGGGCGGTGCGATTCGATGCCTTCTTCGGAGATCACCACGACTTCGCCATTCTCAATTTCGCGGACGAATTTTGCGCCGATGATGTCGAGAGCGCAGGTTTCCGAGCAGAGAATGTAGGCGCCGTTCAGTTCACCCAGAATGAGCGGGCGGATGCCGAGCGGATCGCGCGCGCCGATGAGTTTCTTGTTGGTGAGCGCCACGAGGGCATAGGCGCCTTCGAGGCTGCGCAGCGCGTCGATGTAGCGGTCAATGATGCGGGCTTTTTTCGAGCGCGAGACGAGATGCAGAATCACCTCCGTGTCGGAGGTGGACTGGCAAATGGCGCCATGACTGATCAGTTCGCGGCGGAGCGTCAGGCCATTGGTGATGTTGCCGTTATGGGCAACAGCGAGGCCGCCCGCCGAAAGCTCGGCAAACAGCGGCTGGACATTGCGCAGGATGGTTTCGCCGGTGGTGGAATAGCGGACATGGCCCAGGCTGGAGCGGCCCTGCAGGCGGTTGATGACTTTCTCGCTGGAAAAATGATCACCAACCAGGCCCATGCGGCGCTCGGCGTTAAAGCGTTCGCCATCAAAGGTGACGATGCCTGCGGCTTCCTGGCCACGATGCTGGAGGGCGTGGAGGCCGAGGGCGGTGAGCGCTGCCGCGTCGGGGTGGCCATAAACGCCGAAGACACCGCATTCTTCCCGTAAGCGGTCACCGTTGATGTCGAAATCTTCTGTCATTGGGTGGTGCTTTGTCCGAATTCGGGTTGCTGGGTGGTGTTGCCGGTGCCTTCGATGAGATTGTCCAGCCCCTGGGTTTCGCCGGACTGATAGCCGGCGTCAGGTTTTGCGGCATTGGGGGCAGGTTGCGCGATGGTGCCCGCCGCATCGGGATTTTTCATCAGTGCGGTGTTCGACAACGTCTCGGCAATGTCAGGCGGCATGAAGCCAAGCAGGGTTTCACCCACGGCCTTGATGGCCGGAAGCGAGGAGGCATTGCGCACCCAGTCTTCCTGTTTGTCGAAGGGCAGGAGCCAGCCATAGAAAAGATAGGCGATGGCCACGAGAACAAAACCACGGGCGAGGCCATAGAGGAACCCAAGGGTGCGATCAAAAGCGCCAGCGGCGGAGTCCACAACCGAATCGGAAATTTTCACGCTGATCAGTGACACCACAATGAGGGTGATGACGAAGGCAATGGCGCCTACGGCGATTTGCGCGAGGATCGGCTTGTCGACATAAGGCATTGCAAGATCGAGCAGCGCCTGCTGCTTGATGGCGAAATAGGCGGCGAAGGCGGAGGCGCCCCAGGCGACAAGTGAGAGAACTTCGCGGGTGAAACCGCGCATCAGGGCCAAGAGCCCCGAGACCAGCATGATTCCAAAAAGTATGAGGTCAAGCAGTTGGAAGGGCATAGATTTTTCCCGGTTGGTCGGATGAGCCACCTTATAGGCAGCTTTTGCCAACTGATCTAGACGATTCGTCGTAAACCTTTGTCCTGTGCAGCAGTCCAGGCCACGAGATCAGAAATGGTTTCAATTGACTTCACTTTCAAGCCCTTGAAGCTCACGGACTCCGTTGCTGCGGCAACGACAGCTTCCCGCAAGCCCAGCTTCTGCGCTTCCTTAAGGCGGGCTTCTGTTTGCCCCACAGGCCTTATTGCACCTGAAAGGGCCACTTCACCGAAGACAGCGGTGCCGTGGGGAATCACAGTTCCAGTGAGAGAGGAAAGCAGCGCTGCGGCGACGGCCAGATCTGCGGCAGGTTCACGCACCTTCAGGCCGCCGGCGACGTTAAGGTAAACATCTTTGTCGCCGCAAACGACACCGGCGCGGGATTCCAGGACGGCGAGGATCATCGAAAGGCGGTTGGAATCCCAGCCCACGGTGGTGCGGCGAGGCGTTCCTAGGGGAGACGGCGAGACGAGGGCCTGCACTTCGATCAGCAGCGGACGCGTCCCTTCCATGCCGGCGAAAATCGCGGTGCCCGGCGTGGGCCTGTCGGAACCCATGAAGAGCTTCGAGGGGTTGGTTACTTCCCTGAGACCACCATCGGACATCTCGAAGACGCCTATTTCATCGGTGGGGCCGAAACGGTTCTTCACGGCACGCAAGATGCGGTACTGATGGCCGCGATCACCCTCAAAATAGAGGACCGTATCCACCATATGCTCGATAACTTTCGGCCCGGCGATCTGGCCATCCTTGGTGACATGGCCCACCAGCAGCATGGCGGTGCCCTTTTGCTTGGCATAACGCACCAGCGCCTCTGAACCGGCCTTCAGCTGCGACACGGTGCCGGGGGCCGATTCGATGACCGGCGACCAGAGAGTTTGAATGGAATCGATGACGGCAATGGCGGGCGGCTCATCCTCATTCAGGGTGGCGAGAATGTCCGAGACGTTGGTTTCGGTGGCGAGCAGCACGTTTGCGTCATCGAGCCCCAGGCGTTGCGCGCGCAACCGTACCTGGGCAATGGCTTCCTCTCCGGAGACATAAATGACGCGGGCGCCGGTACGGGCCAGCGACGCCAGGGCCTGAAGGAGGAGGGTGGATTTGCCGATGCCGGGGTCGCCGCCGATCAACACGCCGGAGCCGGGAACGAAGCCGCCGCCGGCCACCCGGTCCAACTCGGCAATGCCGGTCTGGATGCGGGGCAGCGGGGGACTTTCGCCACGCAGGCCCACGAGGCGGGAGGGCTTGCCCTTTGGGAGGGTGGCCCCTTTGGCGCCGGAAACGGGGGCTGAGCCCTTTTCCTCGATAATACTGTTCCATTCGCCGCAATTATCGCAGCGCCCGGACCATTTGGACGCGGCGCTGCCGCAGGACTGGCAGACGAAACTTGAAGCTGATTTAACCATGGCTGCATCTAGCCTGGAACAATTGGGGAACGCAATCGTTAAAATGGATAATTTTACCTTTAACTATTGGCTCCAATCCGGTGGCCCGGCAAAAATCCCCCTTAAGATTCGGCCATTAAGGTTGATGTCCAGAAGCAACAGACAGGACCGCAATCTTGGAACCCGCCGCCCACAATATCATCGATCAGAATGTCATTGCCGAGCTGAAGGCCATTGGCGGCACGGAGGCCCTGTTCAAGCGGGTGGCGAGCCATTTTGTCGAGAAGGTTCCGGGACGCCTGGCGGAAATTGAAGGCATTGCCGGTTCGCAGGATGTGGGTGCCCTGGCCAATGCGGCCCATGCGCTGAAATCGGTGGTTTCCAGCCTGGGCGCCAAGCGGGCTGGAAAGGCTTGCGAGAATCTGGAGCTTCTGGCGCGCACCGGGCAGGTATTTGTGGCGCGCGACCTGGTGGACATCATCGTATTTGAAACGCGCGCCGCCCTGGTTGAAGTCGAGAAGCTGAGAAGCGCTGCTTAAAAAAGATCGTCATTCCGGCGTAAGCCGGAATCCGGCGGCAGTTTCCATCCTGAACGGGATTCCGGCTTGCGCCGGAATGACGGCTTAGGAGACCGTCCTGATGGGGATTCCGGCTTTCGCCGGAAAGACGGATCAAGGGATCACCTTTCAAATGTAATCCGGCCATCGCAGATGGTGAGGACGGGTTTCAGGGTTGACATCTGTGCCGCGGGCGTTGCTTCGATATTGCCGTTGAGAACGATCACGTCGGCCAGCATGCCGGGCATCAGCTTGCCTTTTTTGGTTTCGGCAAATTCTGTGTAGGCGCCAGCGGCGGTGAAGCCATCGAGCGCGTCCAGCAGGGACTGGGCTTGCGGCTTGCTGTCGGGCGACAATGGAACGGATGTCATGGCCGATTGAATGCCGAGGAAGGGATCGAGCGGCGACACGGGCCAGTCAGAGGAGAAGGCAACAGTCGCTCCGGTTTCGCGCAGGGTTTGCCAGGCGTAGGCTTGCGGCAGCTTGTCTCCGATGCGGCTGCGGCAGGGTTCCAGCGGATTACCGGGAACGCCCAGGCCCACGATGGGCTGCAATGAGGCGATGACGCCCAATTGCTTCAGGCGCGGAATATCAGCCTTGTCGATGAGTTCGATATGCTCGATGCGGTGGCGGCTGTCTCTGACGCCATTGGCCTTGCGGGCAGCTTCATAGCCATCAAGCGTGCGGCGCACGCCGCCATCGCCAATGGCGTGGACGCTGATCTGAAGCCCATGCTTGTCGGCGCGGGTGGCGACTTCGTTGAATTGCGCAGCGGTGAACAGCGGCGCGCCGCGATTTCCGGGGAAGCCCGGGTAATCCTCAAGCATCAGGGCGGTGAGGGATTCGAGAACGCCATCCATGAAAATTTTCACGCGGCCGGAATGCAGCATGTCGCCCTGATACTGGTTGCGCATCTCCACCGCTTCATCGACACGGGAGGTTTCGAAATAATTCTTGTGATGGAACGGCACCTCGACACGGGCGATGAGCTCATCCTTGTCCATGAGCGCCTTCAGCAGCTCAAGCTGATACCAGTTGCCATCCATGTTGTGGATGGAGGTGATGCCGAGGGAGGCGCAATAGTCGAGGCCGCGCTTCATGAAATTCTGGTCGATAAGGTGCTCGGCTGCGGTGGCCGGCGGCACGGGATTTTCGCCGGTGACCATGCCAAGCCATTCGCGCCCGGCGGTTGCGGTGAGCGCAAGGATGGGAGCAAAGGCGGCGGCCTCGCGCAGTTCGCCGGTGGCCAGCCCGTCATTTCCCATGACGATTTCATTGCCGGGGGTTAGGCTGGCGCCATGCAGGAGGTTTGCGGCTTCCAGCGCCTTGGTATTGGCCCAGACCGTGTGGTGGTCAAAGCAGATGAGCGCCAGGGGCCGGTCGGCGATGATGCTGTCCAGAAGCTGGCGGGTGATGGCCGTATCGTCGCCAAGCGAAACGGGGGAGGCGCTGTTGACGATGATGATGCGGTCTTTCGGGTTGGCCCCCGCATATTCACGTATCGCTGCCGATACGGCGGGGAAGCCCTTGATATTGCTGATCATCAGGCTGTCGAGCTCGACCGCGCCGCCAAACAGGTGGATGTGGCTTTCGACGATGCCGGGCATCACCGTGTTCATTTGGGCGTCAATAACACGGGTGTTACTGCCCTTCAGGGCTTTCATGTCGGCGTTGGAGCCGACGGCCAGTATGCGGTTTCCCGCGATGGCCAGCGATTCGGCCCGCAGAGCAGCCTTGTTCATGGTGAGGAGGCGGGCATTGGTGATGATCAGATCGGCAGATGGCATGATTTTTCCCTGTTTTGCGGGGGCCAAAATGCAGGCTTGCAATTAATTGCGCAAGCTTCCACATTTGGCCCTGTCATTAACAATTGAAAGGAGGTGATCCGATGTCGAGTGAGTTCACAGCGTATGCCGTCAGGCTCGTGCGGATCGAATTCTTGGCAGGGGTTACTGCCTGATCGATCTCATACCGGGATGCTGATGGAACGCATCTCACGGAAGAGGCCGCCTCACAGCGGCCTCTTTTTTATATCCATTCCAGTTGTCACGCCGCAGGTTCAGGAGGACTCCATCAGTTTCCGCGATATCTAAGCGTTTCAATTAGCAGCGTTAGAGCAGGAGAGGAGTGCCGCCGACTGGGGTAATAGAGGTGGTAGCCCGGGAACTTCGGGCACCAATCCTCCAGCACCCGGATCAACCGACCCTTGGTAATATAGGGGAGGACTTGGTCTTCCGGCATATAAGCGACCCCCAAGCCGTCCAATGCGGAGTTCAATCTCATGCTGAGATGATTAAAGACGAGCTGCCCGTCGCTCCGTACCTTCACCTCCCGGCCATCTTTCTCTAGTCCCCACGCGAAAAGTCCGCCATAGGTTGGAAGCCGCGTATTGATGCAGTTGTGAAGTGTCAGATCTTGCGGTTTCTCCGGAATGGTGGACATCTTGAAGTATGCTGGTGACCCCACAACAGCCATGCGCATGTCAGGACCGATGCGTACTGCGATCATGTCTTTCGCAACCTGCTCGCCCATGCGCACACCTGCGTCGTAGCCCTCCGCAACTATATCCGTAAGACCATAATCGACGATGATTTCAACGTGAATGTCGGGATGGTCGGGCAGAAACCGCTTGAGCGCGGGTTGTAGAATGGAAATGGCTGGGTGTTCGCCAGCCGTAATCCGGACAGTGCCTGCGGGTTTGTCTCGAAACTCGTTCAATGCTGCGAGTTCAGTCTCGATTTCCTGAAAGCGTGGGGACACTGTGCGCAGCAAGCGTTCGCCCGCATCTGTTGGAGCCACGCTCCGTGTTGTGCGGGTCAGCAGCCGCAACTTTAATCTTTCCTCAAGATTGCGGACAGTTTGGCTCAGAGCCGAGGGCGAGACGCCCAGCTTCGCGGCGGCCCGCGTGAAGCTTCGCTCCTTGGCCACGGTAGCAAATGAAAAAAGGTCGTTGAAGTTTTCCATGTCTATTTGTTAGTCCAGCTTAAAGGCCCATGCGGATTATAGCATCTTATCGCAAGCTGCCGAAAGCCCTACATCGACTTCATTAACTGAAGGATAGCGAGGATCACCATGACAAAACCCACCAACATTATTGGAAAAATCAGCCAGGCCGTAGATCGGCGCAGCTTCTTACGCGCAACCGGAACCGTTGCGGCCGTGGCAATTGGGGCCGGACTATCAGTCACAGCGTCTGCGCAGCAGGGAAGCCCGGTGGCCCAAGCGGCGCTTAATGGGCGGCGGAAGCTAGGTTCACTGGAAGTCTCCAGCATCGGGCTTGGGGTTCAGAACATGAGCCGAACCTATCAGCAGACTATTCCCACCCGGCCCGAAATGATTAACATCATAAGGACAGCATTCGACCGTGGCGTTACATTCTACGACGCGGCCGAGGCTTACGGCCCACACGAAGTCGAGCGAATTCTAGGGGAAGGCATTGAGCCGTTCCGCGACAGCGTAAGGATAACATCGAAGTTCGGCTGGAATATTGATCTTGAAACGGGAGAACGTCGTCCCGGCCTCATCAGCCGTCCCGACCACATCAAGCTTGCGGTTGAGGGCATGCTCAAGCGCCTTCGCACCGACCGCATTGATCTATTGTACCAACACCGGGTCGATCCCGAGGTTCCGATTGAAGATGTCGCTGGCGCAGTAAAAGACTTGATGGCGGAAGGCAAGGTGCTGCACTGGGGCTTGTCGGAGATGGGACTGAAGACGCTACGCCGTGCCCACGCGGAACTGCCTGTCACCGCCGTTCAAAACGAATACTCCATGCTGTGGCGTGGCCCGGAAAGGGAAGTGATACCCCTTTGCGAAGAGCTTGGCATCGGCTTCGTTCCCTGGAGCCCGCTGGGCGTAGGTTTCCTGACTGGGGCCATTGATGCCAGGACGCGCTTTGCAGACGGTGACATTCGCAAGGTTGAAGGACGGTTTTCTCCGGATAATCTCCCACACAACTTGGCTCTTGTTGGCCTCCTCAAGGATTGGGCCAAGCGCAAGCAAGCCACTCCAGCGCAGATCGCACTCGCGTGGTTGATGGCGCAGAAGCCGTGGATCGTCCCCATTCCCGGTACGACCCAGATGCCACACATGATCGAGAACATTGGAGCCGATGCAGTTCAGTTCACACCTACCGAAATTGAGGAACTGAACCGGTCAGTTTCAGAGATCGAGGTAAAGGGGCAGCGCCTTCCTGACCAGTGCTCGCTTTTTCCGGCGTGGAGGCACCTGAAAAGAGCTGAAAAACCAGGTTGAACGCTTGTGATCATTTGAAAGGTTAAATTGATGAAAACTCGAAAGCTTGGAGAATTGAAAGTCTTCCCTCTCGGTCTCGGCTGCATGGGCATGAGCAGTGCCTACGGTCCAGCTGGCGACAAGACTGAGATGATCAAGCTCATCCGCGCAGCTTATGATCGCGGCGTGACCCTGTTCGACACAGCGGAAGCCTACGGACCATTCGCCAACGAGGTGCTTGTCGGTGAGGCCCTTGAACCGATCCGCGACCAGGTGGTGATCGCCACAAAGTTTGGCTTCGACATTGATCAGAAAACAGGCGCACGTAGCGGCGGCACCAATAGTCGACCTGCACACATTAAGCTTGTCGCGGATGCCAGCCTCAAGCGCCTGAGGACCGATCGCATTGATCTGTTTTATCAGCATCGCGTCGACCCAAACATCCCGATCGAGGACGTTGCCGGAGCAATCAAGGAGCTAATTGCGGAGGGAAAGGTCAACCATTGGGGGCTTTCGGAAGCAGGCGCTGAAACTATTCGCCGTGCGCATGCGGTACAACCCCTCACGGCGGTGCAAAACGAATATTCGCTGTTCTATCGCGGCGTGGAGTCAGAAATCCTGCCAATGATGGAAGAGCTCGGCATTGGTTTCGTGCCGTTCAGCCCACTAGGCGCGGGGTTCCTTACGGGGAAAATTGATGAGAATACGAAGTTTGATCCGACTGATTTCCGAAATTATGTGCCGCGCTTTTCGCCCGAAGCACGCAAAGCCAACATGGCGCTGGTCGAAATTGTAAAGTCAGTTGCGGAGCGCAACGGCGCCACGCCAGCCCAGATTGCGCTCGCTTGGCTGCTGGCACAGAAGCCCTGGATCGTCCCGATCCCTGGTACGACGAAACTTCACCGCCTGGAAGAAAATCTGGGCGCGGTGGATGTCACGCTGACAGTGGAGGATCTGCGGGAAATTGCTTCTGGTTTGTCACAATTCGAGGTTCGAGGTGAACGCCTGCCCGAGGCGTCACTCAAGATGACCGGACTCTAAGAAGGAATGAAATGGATGACGGCTCTCCAACATCGAACACGAAGAGAATTGCTCACAGCCTCGCTTTTGTTATCTCTCGCGGCTAACGGAACGGCGCAATCCTCTGCCACTGCCGCAGCTTCCCAAGACTCAGTGAGCAAAACAGTGGTGGCGTATTTTTCTCGAAGTGGAAATACCCGTGTCATTGCGGGTCACATCAGCCGGACCTTGCGGGCCGATTTGTTCGAGATAGTGCCGGAGAAACCGTATCCAGAAGACTATTTCGCCACAGTCGAGCAAGCGAAACAGGAACGAGATGCGAATTACCAACCGCAGTTGAAAACTAAGATATCCAACATAGCCAAATACAAAACTCTGTTCCTCGGTTTTCCAATCTGGGGAGAGACTGCACCGCCGATGATCCGCTCGTTTCTTGCCAATCATGACCTTTCGACAGCGACAATAATCCCATTCATCACGCATGGAGGCTACGGATTGGGGTCCAGTCTTTCTGTTATTGCAAGGAACGCACCCCAGGCGCGCCTCCTTGAAGGCTTTTCCATTGAGGCTGATCAAGAGCGGCGCACGCTTGAACAGGTCACAAGCTGGCTCGGCGGCATTCAGGTTCCTGGTTAGTCTTCGTCGAGTCAGTGATCCTGGGCCAAGACTTAGGCCTTCAGCACTTCCATCTGGATTGGCCCGGTGCCGCGGCCGTGGATGAATTGGTCGACGTAGGGGTTGTCGCTGTAGTCGATGGTTTTGGCGGGGCCCTGCCAGATGATTTCGCCCTTGTGGATCATGGCGATGTCATCGGCGATCTTGCGGGCCGAGGCCATGTCGTGGGTGATCGAAATGGTGGTGGCGCCGAGGCGCTTCACGCAATCAACAATCAGCTTGTTGATGATGTCGGCCATGATGGGATCAAGGCCGGTGGTGGGTTCATCGAAGAAAATGATTTCGGGATCGGCGGCGATGGCGCGGGCCAGGCCGACGCGCTTCTGCATGCCTCCGGAAAGCTCCGCCGGGTAAAGCTTGCCCACTTCGGCTGTGAGGCCAACCTGGCTGAGTTTCTCGATGGCAATGTCCTTGGCGCGGGCGCGTGCCATGTTGCGGCCCTGGATCAGGCCGAAGGCAACATTTTCCCAGACGGGGATGGAGTCAAAAAGGGCACTGCCCTGGAACAGCATGCCGAAGCGCGAGAGATAATCATCGCGGGCTTTGCCCCTTAGCCCCACAACTTCCTCGCCGTCGATCCGGATGGAGCCTGAATCGGCGCGGAGGATTCCGAGCACGCATTTCAGCATCACGGATTTCCCGGTGCCGGAACCGCCGATCACCACCAGCGAATGGCCCTTCGGCACGGAGAGGCTGACGCCGTTGAGAACATGCTTCGGGCCGAAGCTCTTGCGCAGGTCCTGGAGGATGATGTGACCTTCAGCCATCGCTCACTCCGCAAACAGCAGGTTGGTGAGGGCGAAGTTGGCGGCGAGAATGAGAATGGAGGCGGAGACGACGGCATTGGTGGTGGCGCGGCCCACGCCTTGCGCGCCGCCTTTGGAATGGAAGCCGTGATAGCAACCCATGATCGCAATGATGAGCCCGAAGACGGCGGCCTTGATGAGGCCCGAGGTGACGTCATCCAGATGCAGAAAATCCGCCGTGGTTTTGATGTAGGCATAAGAGTTCATGCCAAGCGAACGGGTGCCGACGATGTAGCCGCCCATGATGCCGATGGTATCGCCGATGGCCACGAGGATGGGCAGCGTCACCACCGCCGCGATGAGCCTTGGCCCCACGAGATATTTGAAGGCATTGGTAGACAGGGTGACAAGGGCATCAATCTGTTCGGTGACGCGCATGGTGCCGAGCTCGGCGGCAATGGAGGCGCCGACGCGGCCCGCCACCATGAGGCCGCCCAGCACGGGGCCGAGCTCACGGGTGATGCCGAGGGCAACGATATTTGGAACCAGCGTGCTGGCCGTTCCGGGGGTTGAGCCCTGATAGATCTGCAAGGCCAGGGCGCCGCCGGTGAAGAAGGCCGTGAGGCCGACAACGGGGAGCGAGTTATAACCGATGCGCCACATCTGCTCGAGAATCTGGCGGACATAATAGGTGGGGGTAAGGCCCTGCACCACGGCATCCTTGAGAAAAAGGCTGACGCGGCCAATTTCGGCCAGGAGAGCAAGCACGGCACGGCCGATGGGCTGGAAAGGGTTCAAGATTGGGGTCCCGAATCGAGTTCAGAATAGAGTCTGGCATAACGGCTGCCCAAACGGGTGAGCAATTCATAGGATATGGTGCCGGCCCAGCCCGCCGCTTCATCGATCAGAATGTTGGGTCCGAGGATTTCGGCTGTTTCGCCGCGGGAGACGGCGTGGGGGAGATCGGTCACATCAATCGCCATCATGTCCATGGAGACGCGGCCGATGATGGGGCAGCGCTGGCCGCCGAGGAAGATTTGCGGCGGGGTGGTGCTGTTGCCGGAGCTGAGCGCGCGGGGCACGCCATCCTTGTAGCCGGCACCCAGCACGGCGATGCGGGTTTCGCGGGATGCCTGCCAGGTGGCGCCGTAGCCCACGGTTTCGCCGGCATGAACGGTGCGGGTTTGCAAAATGGTGCCTTCGAGCAGCGCCACGGCCTGCATGGGATTGGCGAGTGCGGGCGTGGGGTTGCCGCCATAGATGGCGATGCCGGGGCGGACGAGATCATGGGCGTAATCCTTGCCGAGGAATATGCCGCTGGAATTGGCGAGGCTGGCGGGAACGCCGGGGAGTTTGGCGCGGACTTCGTTGAAGGTGTCGCGCTGCTTCAGCGTGAGGGGATGGCTGGCTTCTTCGGCGCAGGCCAAGTGGCTCATGAGAAGGCTGACGTTGAGGCCCTCCATCGTCGCGGTCTCAGCGAGCAAGGCGGTATATTCGCGGATAGGAAAGCCCAGGCGGTTGATGCCCGTATCCACATGAATGGCGCAGGGAAGTTTCCGGCCGTAGACGCGCCCGAAGGCCGCCCATTCGCGCGCCTCCTCGGTGGAGATCAGCGCGGGCAGGAGATTGTTCTGGGCATAGAATTCTGCCTGGCCGGGGAACAGGCCATCGAGCACGTAGATCACGGCTTCCGGAAGAACGCCGCGCAACTCCTCGCCTTCCTTGGGGCGGGCCACGAAGAAGCTGCGGCAGCCCGCTTCCCAGAGGGCGCGGCCCACGGGCTCAACCCCCAGGCCATAGGCATTGCCTTTGACCGCGGCGCCGCATTCAGCCGAGCCCGCATGGCTTGCGAGATAGCGCCAATTCTTCTGGATTGCGCCCAAGTCAATCGAGAGCACAGCCCCGGCAAGATCTTTGGGCGTTACGGTTGCGGTTTGATCCATTATCCCCGCGCTTTACGGGGTTTGGGCGACAGTTTCAAGGTTACGAAAACTGCTCCGGCAGGTAGTCGGCGCGGATGAGGTTTTGGAACTTGGTGAGGCTGGCGTCGAACTGCAGCTCGACGATTCCAGTAGGGCCATGGCGCTGCTTGCCGATGATGACTTCGGCGACGCCGTTTACCTTATCCATCAGGTCCTGCCATTCCTGATGCTCGGTGGTGTTGGGGCGCGGCTCCTTGCGGGCGAGGTAATATTCCTCGCGGTAGATGAAGAGCACCACGTCGGCATCCTGCTCAATGGAGCCGGACTCTCTGAGGTCAGCCAATTGCGGGCGCTTGTCGTCGCGGTTTTCAACCTGACGGGAAAGCTGCGACAGCGCCATGATTGGAACGGCCAGTTCCTTGGCCAATGCCTTTAGCCCCACGGTGATTTCCGAGACTTCCTGCACGCGGCCTTCGGCGGCCTTGCGGGCGGAGCCGCCGAGGAGCTGCAGGTAATCGACCACGACGAGGCCAAGGCCGCGCTGGCGTTTCAGGCGGCGGGCGCGGGCGGCCACTTGCGCAATGGTGAGGCCGCCAGTTGCATCAATATACAAAGGCAGCGATTGCAATTCGCG
This sequence comes from Aestuariivirga sp., assembly GCA_965279345.1. GTDB lineage: Bacteria > Pseudomonadota > Alphaproteobacteria > Rhizobiales > Aestuariivirgaceae > Aestuariivirga. The sequence continues at coordinate 907,622 of CBDIHN010000004.1, read as the reverse complement.
GCTGACTTCGACGATGCGGTGGAATTCATCCTCGGTGATCTTGCCGCGGCGGATGCGTTCCGATGAAATGCCAGATTGCTCGGCGATGATGCGGGTGGCTAATTGCTCGCTCGACATTTCCAGCGAGAAGAAGGCGACCACGCCGCCATCTGTTACCTTCACGGTGCCATCAGTCTGGTGCTCAGCCTTGTAGGCCTTGGCGACATTGTAGGCGATGTTGGTGGCGAGCGCGGTTTTGCCCATGGCGGGGCGGCCAGCGAGTATGATGAGATCGGAGGCCTGAAGCCCGCCCATTTTTTCATCGAGGTCCTTGAGGCCGGCGGAAATGCCAGAAAGCCCGCCATCGCGCTGATAGGCGCCGGCGGCCATGTCGATGGCGTCCGACAGGGCGCGGGCGAAGGGATGGAAGCCCTGGCCGTATTTGCCGGTCTCGGCGAGGCCGTAGAGGGTTTGCTCGGCGCGCTCGATGAGGTCGCGGGAGGTTTCCTCCACGGGCGTATCGAAGGCCTCGTTCACGATGTCGGTGCCGATGCCGATGAGCTTCCTTCGCTGGGCCAGCTCATAGATCATGCGGCCATATTCTTCGGCGTTGATGATGGTGGTGGCGGACGCCGCAAGCCGCGCCAGATAGGCGGGGCCGCCGATTTCCTTCATGGTGGCGTCTGAATCGAAATAGGTTTTCAGGGTGATAGGCGAGGCGAGCTTGCCGATACGGATAAGGGTTGAGGCCGCCTCAAAGATCCGGGCATGGATGGCTTCCGAGAAATGATCGGGCAGAAGGAAAGACGAGACGCGGTCGCAGGCCTCGTTGTTCACCAGGATGGCACCAAGCAGCGCCTGCTCCGCCTCAAGGTTGTGGGGCGGGGTGCGGAAGGTATCGTCTGGACCGTCGGCTTCGACGGGACGGAGGTTTGCTTGAGTGGCCATGGGAGTACGGTTAGCGGTTTTCTATTGTTTGAATGTGAGTCTAATTTTAATTATAAACGCTTATCCCTCAACTGTGCATAACTCTATCTTATCTCTCCAAGAATGCCTTCCGAAGTGGCTATCTAGGTCTTGAAAAATGGATCGAATCTGGAGCAGGCATGCCTCCAAAAATGTCATGAACTATTGTAATCAAAAAGAACAAATTGACAACGCGGGCGAAATCATCTCAATCTGGGAAAAATCGTCCCAGAGGGAGAATCGGCTATGGAAGAGGACTTTTCGGGCTTACGCCAAGCGGCCGGATTGACTGTGCGTGAGGTCGCCGAAGAGCTCGAAATTTCCGTCAGCACGGCATATCGATATGAGAATGGCGAATGCAAGCCACGGGCGAAAGAAGTTCAAGCACTCAAGGGATTGGGCTTTGCATCCAAAGATAAAACGACGATAGCATCCAAGAAAGACGGTTGGTTCACGTTCATCGACTTGTTTGCTGGCATCGGGGGCCTCCGGCGCGGGTTTGACGCAATTGGTGGCAGATGTGTTTTTACATCTGAATGGGACAAATACGCCCAAGCGACCTATCGAGCCAACTTCAAGTGTGATCATGAAATCAAAGGAGATATCCGTCTCATCGGCGCGGAAGATATTCCAGTTCATGATGTTTTGCTCGCGGGGTTTCCATGCCAACCCTTTTCAATCGCAGGCGTTTCAAAAAAGAATGCGCTCGGGCGGCCACATGGCTTTGCATGCGAAACACAAGGTACCTTGTTCTATGAAGTTCAGAGAATACTGGAATATCATAGACCAGCCGCTTTCCTGCTGGAGAACGTCAAGAACCTCGTGAGCCACGACAGTGGCAAAACCTTCAAGGTCATAATGGAGGTCCTCGAAAAGCAGCTTGGATACAAGGTTCAGACGCGCATCATCGACGCGCAACATTATCTTCCTCAACACCGTGAACGCATTATCATTGTGGGTTTCCGTGACGATGCGGGCTTTGACATTTCGGCAATGACATTGCCGGACAAGTCAAGGGCGCCAAGGCTGAAAGCTATCTTGCACCCGGAAGATGGCAGTCAAGCGCCTGATCCCCAAGGTTACACTGAGGGAAACATAGCCCGTGTGCCCGCCAAGTACACATTGACGGAGCACCTGTGGAATTATCTTCAGGCGTATGCGGCCAAGCACAAAGCCAAAGGCAACGGCTTCGGATGCAGCGTCGTGGAACCGAAAGACGTGGCACGTACATTATCGGCCCGTTATTACAAGGATGGTTCGGAAATTCTGGTGGCACAAAAAGACAAGCGGCCACGGCGCCTGACGCCACGCGAATGCGCCCGACTAATGGGGTTTGATGAATTGACCGGTTCCGATTTCAGGATTCCGGTTTCGGATACACAAGCCTACCGGCAATTTGGAAATTCCGTTGCCGTGCCCGTGATTGAAGCAGTGGCGGCGCATATGAAGCCGAGTCTTGAAAACCTTTTGGTCAAACAGCAGCGGTTCAAAGCCGTTGGCTGATATAGTCGACAAGGCTACCCGAAGCCGCATGATGGCGGCAATCAAAGGCACGAATACCAAGCCCGAGATCCTTGTCAGGCGCGCACTTCATGCCGCAGGTTTCCGTTTCCGTCTCCACGTGAGAAACCTGCCAGGCAAGCCGGACATTGTACTTCCGAAATACCGCATAGCCATTTTCGTACACGGCTGTTTTTGGCATGGACATGATTGCAGGAATTTTCGCATGCCGAAAACGCGTAGTGCGTTTTGGAGAAGTAAAATCCGAGGGAATCAGAAGAGGGACGATCAGGCCCAAGAGTTGCTAAAGTCCGCTGGTTGGCGTGTTGCAACGGTTTGGGAATGCGCTGTTTCCAGGGGAGCAAAATACAAAAACCAGAAAACCGCTGAAAAGTGCATCAAATGGATTCTGGGCAGGAGACGGCAAGTTTCGATCAGGGGGATTGAATGACAGGGATTCGAAAAGGTTTCCTAGCGAAGATTTTCACCGGTGTTGTGGCAAAACGCCTGACTTTGGTGGAGACCATCACTGACAAGTCCAACCAGCATGAAATTCAAGGGGTAAAACCTCTACGAGTGCTCTTCGGCGAACAAGACAGAAAGGAAATCCCGACAACATTCATTTGGATGACACGTGAACAGGAAGCCATGTCTGACGTGGGCTTCATTAGTTGGTCGAATGTCCGAAAGGGAAAACCGCGATCGGCGGAGTATCATCTTTACTACTCGAGCAATGCGATTACCGAAGCGATGAACATAGGTGACATCGCGTTCATCGCACTCAAGCCTGACAACGAGGCGCTTGTGATCGTCGTACCCGCCGAGAGTGGAATATTGCAGCAACTCTATTGGCTGTTTGGCATTGATTACCAACAACAACTGCAAGTGTCGGAAGCTGACGACAAAAAGGCTGCCACCTTTGTGGACTTCAGCAATGAAACGCCAACCGACCTGGATTTTGCCGCCCGCTTCATACTTGAAGAACTTGGAGTCGAATTTGAGATTCCGGAAAGCAATCGAATTGATGAGCTGTTGCTAAAATTTCCCGAGGACCTGCCCAGGACGGACGAGTTTGCCAAATTTGCCCGCGACACGCTGTTTGACAAGGTTTCAGTTGTGGAGGCGCCGGATGACGCACTTTTGGCATGGCTTGATCACGAGGAAAAACTGTTCCGTCGTCATGAGTATCTCAGGATTGAAAAACGCCTGCCTTCATTTCACACAAAAGACAAAACAGATGTTGATGGATCGACTGCATTTTTCAAATCTATTTTCAACGCACGTATGTCGCGCATGGGATTTTCCCTCGAACATCATCTTGAAGCAATTTTCAGGCAGACTGGACTTAAGTATTCAAGAGGCAGGATAACAGAAAGAACAAGCAAACCAGACTTTGTCTTTCCCGGAATTGCTGAATACCAAGACGCGAATTTTCCTCCCCGACGTCTTACCATGTTGGCTTCAAAATCCTCACTCAAGGATAGATGGCGCCAGATGACTAGGGAGGCAGACCGAATCGAGTACAAGCACCTGTTCACGCTCCAACCTGGAATTTCGGTTCAGCAAACGGACGAGATAAAAGCCCAGAAGGTCCAGTTGGTCATACCTCGTTCAATACATGGCAGCTACCGCCCTGACCAACAGGCCGGACTTATGGACCTAAGAGCCTTCCTTTCGCTCGTACAAGAGCGAGAGGTATAAATAAACGGAAACAAAGCGCACCGTCAGTAAGAATGTAACTCGGTGTGGTCTTCCCCCGAATGACGGACGGCGCAAACAAAAAGGGCCACCGTTTCCGGTGGCCCAATTTTAAATGAAGTCAGAAGCTTAGGTTGCCGGGGTTGCGAGTTCCTCGGGGATGGCGGCTTCCTCGTCGAAGAGGGCTTCAGCCGCGGCGCGAATTTCGGCACGGTCGGAGACGGGGCCGGCAAGATTTTCACCGCGCTGCTGGGCTGCGGCTTCATCGGCTGAGCGGGCAACGTTGATGGTGACCTTCACTTCCACTTCCGGATGCGGCGCCACCGTTACCGTGTAGAGGCCGATGGTCTTGATCGGCGTATCGAGCAGCACGTGGCTGCGTTCGACGGCCACACCGGAAGTCGATGCGGCTTCTGCGATGTCACGCGGCGAAACGGAACCGTAGAGCTGGCCCGATTCACCGGCCTGGCGGATGATGACAAATGACTTGCCATCAAGGCCCTTGGCCTCATCCTGGGCGCCTTTGCGGCGCTCGGCATTTTTTGCTTCCAGCACGGCGCGCTGGGTTTCGAACTTTGCCCGGTTGGCTTCGGTAGCGCGCAGCGCTTTGCCACGGCGCAGAAGGAAATTACGGGCGAACCCATCCTTTACCTTTACGACCTGGCCCAAAGCGCCCAGCTTGGCGACGCGCTCAAGAAGAATGATTTCCATGTTTCAATTCTCCTATTGCAAGACGTAAGGCAGCAGGCCCAGGAAGCGGGCGCGCTTGATGGCCTGGGCGAGCTTGCGCTGCTTCTTGGCGGAGACCGCCGAGATGCGGCTTGGCACGATCTTGCCACGCTCGGAAATGTAGCGCTGAAGCAGGCGCACATCCTTGTAATCAATCTTGGGTGCGCCTTCACCGGTGAAGGGGCAGCTTTTCCGGCGCCGGAAGAATGGGCGGCGGGCAGTTTGTTCCATAGCCATTAGAGCACCTCCGCCACTGGTTCGACACGATCTTCACGGGGACGGCCACGGCCGCCGCCGGCACCGCCGCGGCCACCAAAGCCACCGCCGCCGCCAAAGCCGCCGCCTCCGCCACCACCGAAGCCGAAGCCGCGGTCATCGCCAAAGCTGCCGCGCTCTTCGCGCTCATCGCGCCGGCGCAGCATGGCCGACTGGCCTTCTTCGTGCTCTTCAACGGCAATCGTCATAAAGCGGATGACATCTTCGCTGATCAGCATGAGGCGTTCCATTTCGGCCACAGCCGCATAGGGCGCATCGATGTTCATAAGGGTGTAGTGGGCCTTGCGGTTTTTCTTCACGCGGAAGGAGATGGAGCGGATGCCCCAGGATTCAACCTTGCCGACCTTGCCGCCGCCTGCCGTGATGACGCCTTTGAATTGCTCGACCAGGGCTTCAACCTGGGCCGGCGAGGCATCCTGACGGGCCATGAATACGTGCTCATAAAGAGCCATGTTCTGATAACCTTTCTGTTTCTCGTTCTACTTTCGGCATCCAGCGCAGAGCCTCTGACGAACCAGGGAAAGGTTCGAAAGACCGGTCAAACGTAAGAGCGGAGACACGGGAAGACGGGATTTTTCGCCCTATCTGGCAAGCCAGACCTTCCGTTCAGCCCCCGGCTGGGTGGTCGAAGTTGGGGGGTGTATGGCGGAAAAAGGGGGCGAAAGCAAGGGCGGGATTGGAGGCAGGGGAGAGCTTTAACCAAACCCAATTTAGGCTAAGATTGAGCCATGGCCAGCAAAGCAAAATTCACGACGATGGATGCCTATATCGCCTCTTTCCCGAAAGAGGTTCAGGGCATTCTTGAAGAGATCAGGCAGACGATCCGAAAGGCCGCGCCTAGCGCCGTTGAGGCCATCAGCTATCAAATTCCAACGTTCAAGCTGAACGGCAAAAATCTTGTGCACTTTGCCGCGTGGAAGGACCATATCGGGTTTTATGCGACGCCTTCGGGCAACGTGGCGTTCAAGAAGGAACTGGCGCGGTACAAGGTGGCGAAGGGGTCCATCCAGTTTCCGCTTGATGAGCCCATTCCCTATGACCTTGTGACGAAAATAGCGAAGTTCCGGGTGAAGGAAACTCAGGTGAAGAAAAAAGCCAAGCGTTGAGCCGACAAAAAAGCCCCCCGCGAAGGGAGGCTTTTTCGTTGCCGTGATTTATGGGCGCGGTAAGGGGAATTACCGCGCCATCAGGCAAAACTGCAGCGTTATGGATTCGCTGCAGGCGGGGTTGCCGGAGCAGGGGCCGCTGGTGCTGTTTCCATGGCTGGAGGCGTTGCAGCATCCGGGGCAGGGGTTACGGGGGCGGGAGTTACCGCGTCTGGCGCTGGAACAATCGTGTTGTTCTGCGTTACGGACGGAACCACGGGTGACGTGCCCGGGTTGTTAAAGAACAGCAGATAGGCGCCGACGACGACCACGATGGCCGCGATGATGTAGGCGATGGTGGTGCCTGAGCCTTTGTTGGTCTGGGTGACGTTTACACCCGGGCGCGGGTCGGCCGTTTTGGATTTCGGGTCAGCATAGGTTACCATTGCAGTGCTCCTTGCGGGGGTTGCGGTTGACTGGGGTTTAAACGGCCTGCCCCGGCATTTGTTCCATAGTTGCGCCAAAAAGCGGAACCCTTGGGCCCATGGCGCGTTTTGCCGTTAACCAATTCAAACCGCAGGAGGATGTGATGCCAGCCAAATCCCAAGCCCAGCAGAAAGCTGCAGGCGCCGCCCTTGCAGCCAAGCGCGGCGAGGTTCCTAAAGCCAAGTTGAAGGGCGCTTCGCGTGAGATGTATGAGACTATGACGGAAAAGGAGCTCGACGCGTTGGCCACCGTCAAGCGCTCCAAGCTGCCGGAACACGTCAGCGATGACTAAGGCCATGGAACTGCTGGGGAATGAAGGCCTGATGTTCAAGGGTACCAAGGCCTTCAGCAGTTTCTCCGTTGACGACATGAAGAAGGCCAAGGTTTTTTATGCGGAGACGCTTGGCCTTGACGTGAACGAAATCCCGGAAGGCCTTGAGCTGCATCTCGCTGGCGGCGGGGTTCCGGTCTTCATTTATCATTCAACCGATTATCACGCGCCGGAGCATACGGTTCTTAATTTCATGGTGGATGATATCGATGACGCTGTCGACCAGCTTGTGATGCGCGGGGTTCGCATGGAACATTATGATTTGCCGGACATGAAAACGGACGCGAAAGGCATTTTGCGCAATGACAAGGGCGGGATGGGGCCCAAGGCTATTGCCTGGTTCAAAGATCCGGCGGGGCACATTTTGTCGGTGCTGCAGGAAAATTGAGCTGAGATATGGACCTGCGCGTATTTTACTTCTGTCTTGCAAAGAAATCGAGGATGTCTTCATAAACCGGGGATGCCTTCCTCCGCAGCGGCTTGGCCAAGGCGAGCATAATCTGGGCATGTCCCATCCCGTCGTACTCCTTGATTTCCACAGCAGCGCCTACCTCTCTCAGGTGTTTTTCCAGGGACCGGCTATTCTTCGAGTAGACTGTGGTATCGGCACTTCCCGTGAGTAATAGGAAGGGCGGGGCTTCGGGCGAGACGTAGTTTATGGGTTGCGTCGTGCCGGGAATGGCCACCTTTCCAAAAGTATCGATTGTCACGCGCGTGTCGAGCGGAAGGAAATCAAAAGGCCCGGCCAAAGTTGCGATACCCCGCAGGGCTTTGAGATCCGCGCCGGCCTCGCGCAAAAAGTGTTTATCGAGAACAGCAAGGGCAAGATTATATGCGCCGGCGGAATGGCCCACGGCAAAAATCTTCTTAGGGTCGCCGCCAAAGCGCGCCCCTTCCTTTTGTGCCCAGGCAATGGCCAGAGCCACATCCCGCACGAAGGCGGGAAACTGGTTCTTCGGCAGCAGCCGGTAATCCATGGTGATGGTGAGGTAACCTCTTGCGGCAAAGGCGCGTCCCACAAACTCGTAGTCGCTGCGTGAGCCTTCGTTCCATGAGCCGCCATTTACGAAAAGTAGAATGGGAAGACCGGCGTTGATGCCTTCTGGGGCATATATATCGAGGCGCTGGCGAAGATCGGGACCATAAGCAATGTCCTCCGCCAGAAGTATGGTTCCGGCATCCTTGGACACCAGCGTGTTGAAGATTTTGAGGGCCGCAAGATGGTAGGCGAGACCGCCAACGATGAGGGCTATGGCAAGGACGTTTATCAGGATTCGCATTTCCTAGAGACTACGAGATCCTCATGCCAAAGGTTTCGTTTGTGTTGCTTGAAGCAGAAGGTTGGTAAACAGATTGTTTCGCTTCGAAAATGCAAAGCCGGCGCCCTTGCGGACGCCGGTTTGTTTATTGCTGACAGCTTACATGTAGGGGCTGTAGCACCTTTTCACCTGGCCGCTGTAGGCCAACCAGGTGTTGTTGCGCGGATTGTAGGATTGGTACTTGTTAAGGCAGTAGCGGACGTGCCGGCTGCTGAGGCCGCCGCCGTAACCACCGTCGTCATAGCCGTAGCCGCCGTCGTAATAATCGTCGCCATAGTATTGGTTGGCTGCGTAGGCGCCGCCGAGGATGAGCGGCAGGCTCAGGTACACGCCGTTGTCGTAACCACGGCGGTGCTTGCGGTACTTCCAATTATCATTGTTGTTGTTCCAGTTGTTGTTCCACTTTTTTTTCTTCCATTTCTTATCGTAATCGACCTGAACGATGCCGACATTGGCGGCATTTGCCTGGCCGGTCACAATTGGCGGCAGGGGAAGCATGGCGGCAGAGGCGCTGGCGCCCGAGAAAGCCACGGCGCTGAGGCCAAGCACGGCTCCCAAAGCTATTGAGGTGAATTTATTCGACATGATTTAGACTCCAATCGACCACTCTTCGGACACGATAACGCATCGCGGTCCTGCATGGTGGTTCAACTCATAGGACGGGAAAGTGTTCCGAATCCGGCGGTCACGATTTTGTGTGAGTGCACTTATCTCCGACTGGCGTTCCACAGGAACAGCCAGACCGCAGCGGAAGACAGCAGGCAAAGGCCGAGCGCAATGTAGAAGCCCCAAGGCGAGCCGGACCAGGGCAGGCCTTCAAAATTCATGCCGAAGAGGCCCGCCACCAAGGTAGGCGGCAGGAAGGCGGCGGTGAGGGCGGAGAGAATATAGAGCTGGCGGTTGGTTTCGGAGGCGAGTTTGGCATCGATCTCGTCGTGGAAGAAGCGGGCGCGAGCTTCCATCACCTCAAAATCCTGATCCAAATGGGCGAGCCTTGGGATGACGGGAGCCAGCCCTTCGGGGAAATTGGGCAGGGTTCGTTCGGCGTTGAGCAGGGCACGGCGCAGGCTGCGCATGTGGCGGTGGAGCTGGGCCATTTCGCGCCTTGTCAGCATCAGGCGCTTGCGTTCGCCGCGGTGGTGCTCATCCAGCACATGGTCCTCGATGATTTCAAGTTCGTCGAGAAGGGCGTGATGCAGGGCATCAAGCGTATCGGGATAATTGGTGATGGTGTGGGACAGGAGCTGGGCAGGCCCGGCGAAAGCCATGCCGCGCGCCAAGTCCTTGCGCAGCCGTTCAGCCGATTGCACGGCCTTGACGCGACCTGTGAGCAGAAAGTTTTTCGCCATCAGAATATGGAGCCAGGCCTGCTCGCTGCAGTCTCTGTCAAATTCCTGGCGAAAGTCATTGAGGTGGCCTGTGAGATAATCGCCGTGGCTTGAAAGATATTGGCGCTGGGAGGTTTCGGCAAATTCCGCTGCCTGTCCCTGCGGCACAGCAAGGCTTTGGCTGAGCCAGCGGAGGCAGCGCTGGTCACCCAGATTGAGATGCAGCCAAAACCAGCCGTCGCCTGCCAGCACTGCGGCTTCAAGATTTGGCTCCGTGAGGGGAGCGGGAACTCCATCTGCACCAAAGTGCCAGGCGCAGATGAAGCCCGGTATGGTTTGGGTTGCGGGGCTTACTGCAGCACCGGCTCAGGGAAGGTGATGCGGCGGATCTGGGTTTCATCGCCTTCGATGCCGAAATCAGAGTCGGATATGACAATCATTTCGGTGGGCGACATGACGGCCACGCCTTCAATTTTCTTCGGCATGTTTTCGATGTCGTCGGAGTTGAGCAGCAAGGTCTTGACCAGCGGCTTGATGCCCTTGGCTTCGATGTCGGCGGCGCTGAGCTGCTCAAGCGAAGGCGAGGTGGCGACATCATCGAAGATGGCATCAAGCGGCGCTGCACCTTCAAGGTTCACGGTGTAGAACTTGGTGGTCTTGCTGATGCGTTCAATAATCATGAGCTTGTCGGGGGCCAAGGCCACCATTTCGCTGAGGCGCACGGCATTCTGCTTCTGGGCTTCTTTCTTGTTGTCGCTTGCGAAGCTTGTGGCGTCATCCATCTGGTACACAAATTCGCCCAAGACCTTGCCGCTGGCACGCTCGATTTTCCACAGGCGGGTGGCGGCGCTATTTTTGTAGGCGGCGCTGTCCGGATTGGAGAGCGGGCTTTGCATAAGCACATAAAGCGTTGCGCCATCGGCGGAGACGGCGACATTCTCGATGCCACGGTTCATGGTGCGCTTGGCAATGATGGCGGGGAGCGAGCCTACGACTTCATAGTCGGCATCCTTCAGTTCGGCCTCAACGCCGGCTGGCACATGGCGCTTCAGCACGGTGCCGTCGGCGGCAATTTCCAGAACCGATGAGCCATATTCCTCGCCCACGATAAAGCTGCCATCGGGCAGGCGGGCGAGGGTTTCCGTATCAAGGCCGGATGGGTCGCCAGGGATGACCTTGCCGTTCACGTCGTAGGCGACTTCGAGCTTGAAATTGGCGGAAGAGAAGGGCAGGCCCAAGATGGGCTTGCCGGATTTGCCTTTCAGCGGAATGGTTTCGAGGAGCTTGGCCGTATTGTCGGCGCCGATCTCAATCTTGGCGATGGTGATGACGAAATCCGGCAGGGCAAAGTTCTTAGCTGTCTTGTTGCCGGCGCAGAGCTTGTCGATCGAAAGGTCGGTTAGCTTGTCGATGCCGGCGCAATCCAGGTTCGGGCCACGGTCGGTGATGGTCCAGACGACTCCGGCGGGATCTTTCGCATCATGCCAGGCGGCCGAGCCGATACCGAGATTGAGCTTCAGCGTCTTGCCGCCGGGATAAGCAACTTCGCCGAGCGGCAGATCGGGAGCCTTGATCTCGGTCACGGTTGGGCCAGCGAGGGCCGTGGTGGCGAGAAGGCTGAGAATGGCGACTGAGGTGACAAGGCGCATGATCGACTCCTGTGTGATTAGAGTCAGGTGGCGTAGTGGGCGACCATGACAGGTATGTGACAGATTTCGGCGCGTGCCTTTTGTTGGCTGCAATTTGCTTGCAGGACTCGCAGCTTCATTACCACGGAACATGGAGATCTTATGAAGTTGTTGTTGAAAAGATTAAGCTGCGGGAAGCTGGCTTTCGCCGCCTTTGTCGTAGGGGTATTGCCGGTTGCCCAGGCTTCGACGCCAGAGGAATGGCAAAAGCTTGATGAGGCATCGGCCATGGCCTGCATTGCCGCGTCTGGATTTCGCGATGCCAAGGCAGAGCCCAGCCTGCATTTTTCCGATGAACTGGCAGTTGATGCCCGGGTTGTATCCGGCATTTATCCCCAGGATTTCATGAATGGCGCTTTGGGCAGAATGCTGTGTCTCTATTCGCGCAAGACGGAGCGCGCCGAGGTGCAGGAGATTAAGAACTGATGGGATGCAGGTGGTGAGGCGGCTATCAAACCCTCCATGGTCGGGCTTGACCCGACCACCCAGTTCTTTGGCCGGCTAATCTCAAAATGGTTTGTTACTATTCTTGCGGCACTGCTTTCGGGCATTGGTTTGCTTTGCTAAGTCTGGGTGGTCGGGTCAAGCCCGACCATGGAGAGATGTTGGTTAGCCCAAGTACCGCTTCTTCAAATGCTCGGTAAAGTATTTGGCCTGCAGGGTTTCGCCGGTGGCGGCGCGCATGAGTTCAGGGGTTGAGAGGGTCGAGGCTTTCGACCAGATGTTTTTGCGGCGCCAATCGTTGATGCCGGAAAAATTTCCCTTGCGGATATCGTCGTTCACGTTTGGATTTTCGCGTTCGACGGCGGCCCACTGCTGGGCCGCGATCATGGCGCCGAGAGTGTAGCTGGGGAAATAGCCGAAGGCGCCGGAAGGCCAGTGGACATCCTGCATGGGGCCATCCTTTGGGTTGTCGATGCTGGAGAGGCCGAGATATTCCTGCATCTTGGCATCCCAGATTTCGGGCACATCGCGGGCTCCGAGATTTCCGGCAATCAATTGCTGCTCGATTTCGTAACGCAGGATGACGTGGAGGGGGTATGTTGCCTCATCGGCATCGACGCGGATGAGGCCGCGCTCAATGCGGTGAACGTGGGCCAGGACATCATCAAGGCTCCAGCCGGCGATGGCGGCGTCTCCCAGATGCTGGCGCAGCACGGGCATGGCCCATTCCCAGAAGGCGGGATTGCGGGCCAGCTGCTTTTCAACAAACAGGCTTTGGCTTTCATGGGCCGCCATGCCGCGCGCCTTGCCTACGGGCCAATGCCCCCACTCCTTCGGCAGGCCCTGCTCATAAAGGCCATGGCCGGTTTCATGGAGGATGCCCATGAGGGAGGAGAGGAATTCACTGGTGGTGTAGCGCGTGGTCATGCGCACGTCCGATGGCACGCCGCCGCAGAAGGGATGGTGCGAGACATCAAGGCGGCCATGGGTGAAATCAAAACCGATGACCTTCATCATCGCTTCGCCGAGCGCCTTTTGCTTTTCGATGGGGAAGGGGGCGTTGAAAGGTTTGGCGGGATGCCTGGCTCGGCGTTCGGTTTGCACCGCGAGGGCTTCTGGGATGAATTTTTTCAGGAAGGTTTTAAGCTCGGTGAAAACCGGCGTGATATCGGCGGCGCGGCTGCCGGGATCGAACTGCTCAATCAGCGCATCATAGGGGGCGAGTTTGAGCACGCCTGCGCGAAGCTGGGTCTCCTCGCGGGCCAGGCTCACGATGCCTTCAAAGGCTGGAAGAAAATCTTTCCAGTTTCCGCTTGAGCGGAGTTCGCGCCAGAGCTGTTCGGAGCGGACCCGGGCCGAGACCTGGCGGCGGACGAAATCCGACGAGAGGCAGGTGAGGTTGATGTAGCTGCGCTCGAATTCATTGACGGCAGTTTTTTGCGTGTCGCTCAGAGATTCCTTGCGGGCGTCAGCGATCCACTCGGCGATATAGGGCGCCGAAGCTATTTCATGATGCATGCCAGCGAGCATGGACATGGCCTCGGCGCGCTTTTCGCCACCGCCGGATGGCATCTGCACCGCCTCATCGACGCTGAGCATGGACTGGGCATGCTCCAAGGCTTCAAGTTTCCGTCCGAGTTCGTCGAGCTTGGTGAAGGACATGAGTGCTGCGCTCCTATTCAGGACGCAAGCGTATGTGCCAGAGCGGCTGAGCTTTCAATGGCAAAATGGTCAGGCGAGCGTTGAGGTGACCGTAATCGTTGCGGTCATAATCAGCAAGGCCATAGCCAAAAGAATACGGTTGTTAAGATATGCGGGTTCCATGGCTTCCGCCCAGTTGTTCATCTTGCAACGGCCAACGCCCGGTTTTGTTCCATTATTGCAGATGCCCTTACAAGGCTTCCCTGCGAGTGCGTTCTATGAGGACTTCCGCTGCGCGGTCGAAGGCGCCGAGCTGGCCCGCCATTTCAGCGCGCGAAAGGCCGTGCTTGCGATACTTTTCAAAGTAGGCTGAAGAAATGTGCCATGTCGCGCTTAAGCAATTCAACTCAATGACAAAGAGTTTCCCGGTTGACGCCTCGCGCAGAATATCAACGCCTTTCACCGGGACATCGGGCACAGCTTCATGGCAGCGGAGGGCTAGCTTAATGACTTCGGGTTCAATGCAAAGCGTCCGGCTCCTTGTTACCGCGTGGGTATTCGAGGCAAATCGGGTATCCCAAATTTCAGCGGCGGAACCGTCGAGAGTGGGCCGCGGCTCGTCGAGCTGCATGTGCAGGCAGTAAAGCGGCCTGTCGAACAATGTATTAACCCGGTAGTTGGCGGCATGTGCGCCGGTGTCTATGAATTGCTGGACAATGAAGTTGGTGTGACGGCCAACATGCCCCTCCGGAAAGGACTCCGGCGGGCGGTATTGCAAGTGTTCGGTCTTTACGACCGCCACACCGAGCCCCTGTGAACCATAGCGGGTGCTCGCTGGTTTCAGGAACACGTAGGGACCCCATTCTTCGGGGTCAACTTTCGTGTCAGGTCCAAGGATCGCCGTCAGCGGTGTCGAAACGCCCAATGCAGCGAGGCGATCAATTTGCTCCCGTTTTGGGACGAGACGGCCATTGTAAATTTTGCCGCGCCGGGGTTGAAACTGGCGAAGGCCAGATGGGCACATCACAAGTGTAGGTCGCTTTGCCGCCCGCTTGCGCAAACTGATGTTGGGACCTTCGGTAGTGGCGATGAAGACTTCGATGTCGGGCGCCTGCGCTTCGATGCGCCGCTTGATGTCTTCAAAGTCCTCGATCGCCTGCCATTGCGGCCGGTTAACGAGGATAAGGTGGCGCTCAGCATTGAGGGGCATTCAACCAATCTAGTATACGTGCCACCAAAGGCAAAACACCGGTTTAACCCCGCGCCTTTTCCATTTCGCCCACGAACCTTGTGAACAGATAGTGGCTGTCCTGCGGGCCGGGGGAGGCTTCGGGGTGGTATTGCACGGAGAAGACGGGGTGGCCATCGAGGCTCAAGCCGGCGTTGGAGCCGTCAAAGAGCGAGACGTGGGTTTCGGTGACACCTTGGGGCAGCGTGTCGCGGTCCACGGTGAAGCCGTGGTTCATTGAGGTGATCTCGACCTTGCCGGTGGTGAAATCCTGCACGGGGTGATTGGCGCCGTGGTGACCCTGGTGCATCTTTTTGGTCTTGGCGCCAAGGGCGAGGCCCAGCATCTGATGGCCGAGGCAGATGCCGAAGATGGGCTTGCCGCTGGCGATGAGCTTCTGGATTTCGGGCACGGCGTATTCGCCGGTGGCGGCGGGATCGCCGGGGCCGTTCGACAAAAAGATGCCATCGGGCTTCATGGCAAGAATGTCTTGCGCTGAAGCATTGGCTGGAACGACGGTGACATCGCAGCCCGCAGACGTAAGGCACCGTAGGATATTGCGCTTGAGGCCGTAGTCGATGGCGACAACCTTATAGGTGCCGCCCACCGCATTGGTGTAGCCGGTGGTCCAGTCCCATTGCTTCTCGTCCCATTCCATGCGCTGGGTCAGCGAGACATCCTTGGCGAGATCGAGGCCTTCGAGGCCGCCCCAGGCCTTGGCCATGGCGAGCAGTTTCTCTACGCCGAACTTGCCCTTGGCATTGTGGGCGACGACGCCGTTGGGCATGCCCTTGTCACGGATCAGATTGGTGAGTTCGCGGGTGTCCACGCCCGACAGGCCGATTATGCCCTTGGTCTTCAGCCATTTATCGAAATGCTTGTGGGAGCGGTAATTGGCGGGGTCGGTGACGGGAGCCTTGACCACGCAGCCTTTGACGGCGGCGGAGGCGGCGAGATTGGTGGTTTCGAGGTCATCATCATTGGTGCCGACATTGCCGATGTGGGGGAAGGTGAAGGTGACGATCTGGCCGGCATAGGAAGGGTCGGTGAGGACTTCCTGATAGCCGGTCATGGCGGTGTTGAAGCAGACCTCGCCCACGGCCTCGCCTTCGGCGCCAAATCCCTGGCCCTCGATGACGGTGCCATCGGCAAGGACGAGAAGGCCGGTGATGCGGGGCTTGTCCCAGTCATTGAAAGCCTTGCGTGGTTTGGCCTTGGCCTTTTTCGGGCTGGTCATCATGGAATCTCCGGGAATTTCAAACTCTATGGGGGAGCAGGGCGCATCCGTCAAGGTTGCGTTAGGCTCGCCAAGCTCCTATCTAGCGGGTTTCCACAAAGGGATAGATTCCATGAGCCTTCGTGCCAAAATCAACGACGACCTGAAGACCGCCATGAAGGCGGGCGACAAGCGCAGGATTTCGACGCTGCGCCTGATGAATGCGGCGATCAAGGACAAGGACATCAACAGCCGAACGGACGGGCATGACTCGCTTCTGACGCCTGATCCGGGCCTCATTGACCTCTTCGCCAAGATGGTGAAGCAGCGTCAGGAAAGCCTCGGCATGTATGAGCAGGGCGGCAGGCCCGAACTGGCGCAGCAGGAGCGCGAGGAGATGGACATCATCCAGAGCTATATGCCGAAGCAATTGTCCGATGACGAGGCGAAGAAGGCGGTGGCCGGCGTGATCGCCGCGGTTGGCGCATCGAGTGTGAAAGACATGGGCAAGGTGATGGCGGAGCTCAAGACCAAGTATGCAGGCCAGATGGACATGGCCAAGGCCGGCGGGATTGTGAAGGGGTTATTGGGGTAGTCCCAACGCTCTCCAAATTTCATCATGCCCGCGTCGAGCGCGGGCATGATGAGGATAGTGGCTACACGATCTTCGTCGTGACTTTCACGTTCTTCTTGATGGCGTTGGAATAGGCGCAGGCGACGTGGGCCTTCTTGACGATCTTTTCGGCTATCGCCTTGGGCACGCCGGGGAGGCTGATATCCAGTGCTACGGCAATGCCGAAACCTTTTTTGTCCGAGCGCGGGCCGAAGCTCACATGCGCGGTGATGGATGAATCCGGATGAATCGGAACGGTTTTCTTTTCCTTGGCGCTGACATATTTGATCGTGCCGAGCAGACAAGTGGAATAGGCTGCGGCAAAGAGCTGGTCGGGGTTGAGGCCGTCGTCCTTGCCACCCATCTCCTTGGGCTGGCCGATTTTGAAGTCGATCATGCCATCGGCGGATACAGCCCGGCCCTGGCCGCGGCCTCCGGTTGAGGTGACGTGAGCGGTGTAAAGTTTCTTGATTGCCATGATGGCCTCCTTGTTGAGTTATCATGCTGGCATGCCCACGTGTTGCTGGCAAGGCGGGGTCTTGCTAGGACATAGGCATGCGGTTTCCACCTTCATTTCTTGATGACATTCGCGGGAGGGTTTCGATCTCCTCCGTGGTGGGTCGGCGTGTGGCCTGGGACCGGCGCAAGACCAATGTGGGCAAGGGCGACTATTGGGCCTGCTGCCCGTTCCACAATGAAAAATCACCGTCATTCCATGTGGAAGACCGGAAGGGGCGCTATCATTGCTTTGGCTGCAAGCAGTCCGGCGACATCTTCACTTTCCTGGTTGAAAAGGAAGGCGCGAGTTTTCCTGAGGCGGTGGAGCGGCTGGCGCAGGAAGCGGGCTTGCCGATGCCGCAGTTTTCGGAAGCTGATGTAAAGCGCGAGGAGGTTCGCGCAAGCCTTTATGATGTGATGGAAATGGCCGCGGTGTTTTTTGAGGCGGAGTTGCAGGCGGCGCGGGGAGCGAAGGCGCGGGGCTATCTGGCGGACCGGCAACTGACGGCGGCCATCCAAAAAGAATTCCGCATCGGCTATGGGCCGGACGACCGTTCGGCGCTGCGTTCGCATCTCGCGTCAAAAAATGTGACGGTGGAGCAGATGGCGGAAGCGGGGCTGGTAATTGCCGGCGATGACATTCCGGTGGCCTATGACCGTTTCCGCGACCGGGTGATGTTTCCCATCCGGGATCCGCGCGGGAAAGTGATTGCTTTTGGTGGGCGGGCCTTGAAGGCGGATGTGGCGGCGAAGTATCTGAACTCGCCGGAGACGCCGTTATTCCACAAGGGGGCGGTGCTTTATAATCATGACAAGGCGCGGGCCGCCGCCCATGAGTTGGGAGCCATCATTGCGGTTGAGGGCTATATCGATGTGATCGCCCTGCACCGGGCGGGGTTTCCCAATACGGTGGCGCCGCTTGGCACGGCGCTAACCGAAGACCAACTCGCGCTTTTGTGGAAGGCGGCGGCGGAACCGACGCTGTGTTTCGACGGCGACAGCGCGGGCATCAAGGCGGCTTACCGGGCGCTGGATCTGGCTTTGCCGTTGTTGAAGCCGGGCCATTCCCTGAAATTTGCGCTTTTGCCGGAGGGGCAGGATCCGGATGATCTACTGAAAGCTCAAGGGCCGGAGGCGGTGAAGGCGGTGATTGAGGCGGCGGAGCCCCTGTCGGACGTGATCTGGCGCCGGGCTTTGACCGAAAATGACCGGGCTACCCCGGAGCGAAAGGCGCAATTTGAGCGGGATTTGCGCGGGCTTTTGAACCAAATTGGCGATGAAACGGTGCGCAAGCACTATATGGCCGACCTCACGTCCCGGTTTGACCAGCTTTTCCAGCGCAACCGGGCGGGGGGCAATTTCCGACCCCGTTCGCAATTTGCCCCCCAAAAACCATGGAAAAAGGGGCAAAAAGCCTGGGAAACGCCGCAGCCCGCCTCCCCCCAGCTCAAGGCCATGGCGGCCTTTGCCGGGGCGCAAAAGGCCCTGGAACGGCGGGAACGGCTGATTGTGCTCACTTTCGTAAACCATCCTGACCTGTTGCGGGACTTTCTGGACGAGTTTGCCGCAGCGGAATTCGCTTCCCGCGAGCTTGACTCCCTCCGTACACAAATCATAAATAGCGCCGCGCTTGAGCAAGGCCTTGATACGGCGAGGCTCAAGGGCCACCTGTTGTCTCGAGGCTTTGGCCCTAGTCTGGACCACCTCGAAAACCAGGCGACGCGTTTGAACGAATGGTTCCTTGGTCCTGCGGCTGCACCAGATGATGCGCGGACTGGCCTGCGTCAGATGTTCGCCTTACACCGGAAAACCGTAACGCTCGATCGGGAGCTTAAGGCGGCGGAGGCCGCTTTCACTGCCGAACCGACGGAGGAGAATTTCAACGCCCTTTCAGGGGTGCGTGAACAATTGCTATCGGCAGTTGGCTCCGAGGCCCTCATCGCAGGGTTCGGCGCCGCATCCGGCCGGGTTGTTGACGTCATCTCGTAAGGCCCGGAACCAAGATTAGTTAAGCGGTGTTTAAGACCGTAAGGCCTAGTTTTCACCCGAATCATCCAGTTTTGTGCGAATCACACGCACCCACCGACGAAAGATCATTGCCCATGGCCCGTGCTGCCCAAGTCCGCGAAACCAAGACCGAAGACCAAGACAACGCCAATGCGGCGGAAGACCAGGACAATGCCGCCGATGTGCCAGCGGAAGGTTCGGACTCTCCCGTTCTTGATCTCACCGATGCGGCCGTCAAGCGGCTGATCAAGACGGCGAAGGCCAAGGGCTATGTAACGCTCGACGAACTCAATTCAGTGATGCCTTCCGAGGAAGTCACCTCCGACCAAATCGAAGACATTTATTCGATGCTGGCCGACATGGGCATCACGGTTGTCGAAAGCGAAGAAGAAACCGAAAACGTCGTCGCCAAGGTCGAGGGCGAGGAAAGCTCGGAAACCGCCGTCATCAAGGTGGAAGCGGCGAAGCTGCCGACGGACCGCACCGATGATCCGGTGCGCATGTATCTGCGCGAAATGGGGCAGGTGGAACTGCTCTCACGCGAGGGCGAAATCGCCATTGCCAAGCGCATCGAGGCGGGCCGCGAGGCGATGATCGCCGGATTGTGCGAAAGCCCGCTGACCTTCCAGGCCATCATCATCTGGCGCGACGAACTGAACGAAGCAAAGATTTTGCTGCGCGACATCATCGATCTCGAAGCGACCTATGCGGGCCCTGATGCCAAGAACAACCAGCCGGTGGCGGCACCGCAGCCCTATGTTCCGCCCAAGGAAGAAGTGCGCAAGCAAGCGGAACTGAAGCGCCCCGAGAGGCTGAAGCAGGCGCAGCCCAGCAAGCGCGACGATGAATATGGCGATGTGCTTTCGCCGGAGGATTTCGACAAGCCGGTCATTGAAGACGATGATGACGACGAGGGCGATGACCTCGGCGTATCGCTGTCCGCCATGGAAGCGGAGCTGAAGCCCAAGGTTCTGGAAATTTTCGACAGCATTGCCAAGCAGTACAAGTCGCTGCGCAAGCTGCAGGACCAGGAAGTGGCGGAGTCGACCGAGCTTTCACCAAGCCAGGAGAGGCGCTACCGCAAGCTGCGCGATGATATCATCGCTGAAGTGAAATCCCTGGCGCTGAACAATGCGCGTATCGAGGCGCTGGTCGAGCAGCTTTATGACATCAACAAGCGGCTGAATTCGCTGGAAGGCCGGCTTATGCGCCTGGCTGAAACCTATAAAGTTCCGCGCACGGAGTTCCTGAAGGAATACCAGGGCGACGAGTTGAACCTGGATTGGCTGAAGCGCGTTGCGCGGCTGACCAAATTCGGCTGGAAGAAATTCGCCAATGACGAGAAGGAATCAATCCGCGTCATCCGCGACGAGATTTATGAACTCGCCACCGCCACCGGCTTGCAGATTCCGGAATACCGCAAGATCGTGGGCATGGTTCAGAAGGGCGAACGCGAGGCGCGCATTGCCAAGAAGGAAATGGTGGAGGCGAACCTCCGCCTCGTCATTTCCATCGCCAAGAAATACACCAACCGCGGCCTGCAATTCCTTGATCTCATCCAGGAAGGCAACATCGGGTTGATGAAGGCGGTGGACAAGTTTGAATACCGCCGCGGCTACAAGTTCTCGACCTATGCCACGTGGTGGATCCGCCAGGCGATCACCCGCTCGATTGCCGACCAGGCGCGCACCATCCGCATTCCGGTGCACATGATCGAAACGATCAACAAGATCGTGCGCACCTCGCGCCAGATGATGCACGAGATCGGCCGCGAACCGACACCGGAAGAACTCTCTGAAAAACTTTCCATGCCTTTGGAAAAGGTGCGGAAGGTGATGAAAATTGCCAAGGAGCCAATCAGCCTTGAAACGCCGGTGGGCGACGAGGAAGATTCCCATCTCGGCGATTTCATTGAGGACAAGGGCGCGGTGCTGCCCATCGATGCGGCGATCCAGGCCAACCTGCGCGAGACAACAACGCGTGTGCTGGCTTCTTTGACGCCTCGTGAGGAACGTGTGCTGCGCATGCGCTTCGGCATTGGCATGAACACCGACCACACGCTGGAAGAAGTAGGCCAGCAGTTCAGCGTCACGCGCGAACGCATCCGGCAGATCGAAGCGAAGGCGCTCAGGAAGCTGAAGCACCCGAGCCGGTCGAGGAAACTCAGGAGCTTCCTGGATAACTAAAAAATGGGCGCGGTAAGCGCCCATTTTTATGATTGGTGGTTTTTACGCCGCTGCCACATAAACATAGGCACCGTCCTTGGCCTCGGCCATGCCGATGCCGGGGTAGGGCCAGTGGAAGCCAATAAGCTTCTTTTTCCCGGTAGACGCCATGTCGAGTAGCTTCTTGCGGCTGGCGATGGCGTTAGCGTGGTCGGCGTCGAAGCCGAATTTCCAGTCGGGATGCGGGAAGAACACCAGCGGGTTGGTGATGGCGTCAGCCGTGACGATCAGGCCATCGCCGCCAGCTAATTCAAAAGAGACGTGGCCCGGCGTGTGGCCCGCCGTGTCGATGACGGCGATGCCCGGTAGAACTTCGCTTCCGGGTTTGAACATGCTCACTTTTTCCTTGATGCCGGTGAGCTGGCTCTGCGTGGTTTTCACCATGCCTTCCATATCCTTTGGCATCTTGCTGGCAAGGTCTGGCGCCATCCAGAAATTCCATTCGGCTTCCGCCACGTGGAAAGAGGCGTTGGGGTATAGGGGGTTGCCGTCAGCACCCAGCGAGCCCCACATATGATCGGGGTGGGCGTGGGTGAAAATCACCTTGGTCACCGCGCCGGGGTTGATGCCCACGGCTTTCAGGCTTTCAATAACTTTCCCGGCGGTGGGCGCGAAATTGCCGCCGGAGCCCGTGTCCATCAGGATCACCTCGCCGCCCTGCCTGAACAGCAGGGGGCTTGCCTCGAACTGGGCCTGATCGCCCTTCGCCATGGCGCCGAGCAGCTTTGCAAGTTCTTCGGGCTTGGCATCGGGAAAAAGTGCTAGAGGCAGGGTCAAGGTGCCGTCGCTGACAACGGTGACATCATAGGCGCCCTGTTTGAAGCTGTAGGGCGCGGCAAGCGCCAAGGCATTTTTTGGCAAAATGCCGGCGGCGATCAGGCCTGCGGCTGCCCCCATGAATTTGCGGCGGTCGAGCACGAGGTGTTTTTGTCCATTCATCGAAACCTGCAACATGGCCACTTTCCTCTCTGTTTTGATATTGGAACATTATCTGTTACGTTAAATTATGTCCATCGGATGACCCTCGGCAATTACTTCTCGGGTAATGGCATCGGTGTTAGATTGCGGCAGGGCAAGGCTCGAAAGGATTCCACGATGTCATTTTTCAAGAAACTGTTTGGCGGCGGAGGAGGGGCTCCGGCGGCGCCGAAAGCGGTGAAGTCAGCCGAGCATAAGGGCTTTACCATTGAGGCCCGGCCCTACAAGGAGGGCGGGCAGTTTCAACTGGCGGGCGTGATTTCGAAAGAGATTGACGGGGTGCGCAAGGAGCACAGTTTTATCAGGGCCGACCGTTTCACTTCGATTGACGAGGCAGCGGACATAGCCCTGGTGAAGGGTCGGCAGATCATCGATGAGCAGGGCGAGAAGATTTTCCGGTGAAGCACCTGCTGGCATTTGAAAAGCGCCATCAGCCGGTTGCCACACGGGCCAAGTTCCGGGCGCGGCTGTGGTACAGCGCGTTTCTGGCAATGACCGTGATTGTGGTGGCGCTTGTGGCGGGCATTGCGGGCTACATGTATTTTGAACCCATGTCATTGATTGACGCCTTTGCCAATTCGGCGATGATCCTTGCGGGCATGGGCGAGCTCAATTCCTTGCAGACTGTCGGCGGCAAAATTTTTGCGGGCCTCTATGCTATCTTTTGCGGGCTGCTGATTTTCGGCGTGGCCGGGCTGATGCTGGCGCCCATATTCCACCGTATCCTGCACGATTTCCATGTGGATGATAATGACAAGAAAAATTAAGATCGCCGCCGCGCAATATCCCCTTGATGAATTGAAAGATCTTACCGCTTACGAAGCGAAGGTCACGCGCTGGGTGGAAGAGGCCGTCAGTGCGGGTGCGGGGCTTCTGGTGTTTCCGGAATATGGCAGCATGGAGTTGGCGAGCATCGGCAACAAGGCTTCCGATGTGCAGGCCTCGTTTGATGTGGTGTCGGGGCTGGTGCCGGAGCTTGACCGCGTTCATGCGAAACTCGCGGCTAAGCATGGCGTGACGATTGTTGCGGGCTCCGGCCCGCAGCGCCGGCCGGGCTGCACAATGAATGTGGCGCATATCTTTGGCCCCACGGGGATTCGGGGGCATTACGACAAGATCATGCCGACGCCGTGGGAGCGCGACCCATGGAATATTGCTTCGGGCAAAACGCTGACGGTGTTTGACGTCGGCATCACGCGCATCGGCCTTTTGATTTGCTACGACATTGAATTTCCGCTGCTGTCGCGGGCGCTTGCCGAAGCGGGGGCGGAAATCATTCTGGCGCCGTCGAATACGGAAACCGAATGGGGTTACTGGCGTGTGCGCACCGGGGCGGTGGCGCGGGCCTTGGAGAACCAGGTTTACACGGTGCATTCGCCGGTTGTTGGCGCAAGCCCGTGGAGTGCGGCGTGCCCGGCCAATTGCGGGATGGCCGGAATCTTCGCGCCCTCGGATGTGGGCTTTCCGCCGGGCGGTGTTTTGGCGCTGGGCGAAATGAACAAACCGCAATGGGTTTATGCGGAGGTCGATCTTGATTTGATCGCAAAGGTACGCGCCTCGGGCGGGGTGCAGACCTACAAGCATTGGCCGGAGCAGCCGGGGGCTGGGGCGCTGCCTGCGGCGACGATGGTGGATATTTCGGGGGCATGAATTTTCCTTCTCCCCGCTGGGGCGAGGAAAATGTTTTTAGGCGCGAAGCAGTGAGTGGGTGGGGAAGGCTTTGGCCAGTTCATCGACGGCGGCGAAGCCTGCTTTGAGATCCCAGGCATTGACAATGCCGATGCGAAAGCCGCCGGGGGGCATGGGATGATCGACGGCGTCCTTGTTATCATAGAAAGTAATTTGCAGGCTTGAGACTTGCGGCATGGCGCGGATGCGGGCCTGCAGGTCCTGTGGCGGATGAGAAAAATTGCTGTTGTGGCGGGCAAAGAGCGGAATGGAATAGCCCACGCGGCGCTCACCTTCGTCGTAGGCCCATGTGCCATCGGTATAAAGGCGCACCATGGCTTCGATCCAGCCCTTGCCGTTGAGATCGCACCACTGGTCGGCGAAGCGCAGATGGGCCTCGATGATTTTTCCGCCGATGGTTTCGAAATTCATCATGCCGGTGTAGGCGGCCATGTATTTGCTGACCCAGGTTTTGAGATAGGTTGCGAGCTCCGGCATTTCGTCGGCATGGAGCGTCCAATACTTGAAAGTGCCCTCGGGCCCTGGAACGCCGGTTGCGTGGCGCAGCCATTTCACCTGGCCATTAACGACGGCGCAGTCGGTTGAGACATGGGGGCCTTCGAGCAGCGGCATCCAGAAATGGCCGGGGGTTGAGCAGGCCAGCATTTCCTTCTGCGAAGCAATCACGCGGCTGCCGACGCCCATGCCTTTCAGGTTGGTGATGGGTTTGGAAAATACCGGAAAGGCAGGCGGCATGACGCCGTGGGGGCCAGAGGTGAAGCCCTGGCTCTGCGCCACGCGAAGCTTGTCGTAAATCCAGTTGTGCCTGGGAAACCATGGCCAGGCGTCAAAATCGTCGGTCGGAATCAGGACGTTTTCCGGGCACGGAATATTTTCGAAATACTGGTCGCGCCAGGGATCACGTTCGCAGATGGGCATGGCCGGAGCCTAGCAGAGGCCTGCTGCCATGCAATGACAGCAGGATCACTTCTATTTCATATTTACTTGATTTCCCAGGTGAAGTTCACATCCACGGCGATCACCTGCTCGCCCTGGGCGATCGGCACATCGGCGGAGGCGGCTTCAGCCCGCATGGTTTTGAAAACGGGCTGGGGCGGCTGGTAACCGCCGCCTTCGGAGAGCGAAATGATTTGCCCGAGGGTGACGCCGCTGGCGGCGGTGTAGACTTGGGCCTTGTGCAGGGCATCGGCCACGGCGAGCTTGCGGGCCTCGTCGGTTGCGGCTTCAGGTTTTGACACCTGGAACGCCACGCCGTTGATCTGGTTGGAACCGGAGGACACGACCTTGTCCAATACCGCGCCGAGGCTATCAAGCTTGCGCACGGTGACGGAGACATTGTTGGAGACATCATAGCCCACCACCTTCGGCGGTTGGGCGTTGTTCTGGCCGTAGTCATAACGCGGGTTCACCGAGAAGTTAGAAGTCTGGATATCCCGTGTCTCAACGCCGGCTGCCGTCAGCGATCCCATGACGCCTTGCATGGCCTTGGTGTTGGCATCGAGGGCTTCACGTGCGGTTGCGGCGGAACTCATTACACCCACGGTGACGATGGCCAGGTCCGGCGCCATGCGCACTTCGCCATGGCCGGAAAGCGAAATGCTGCGGACCAGCTTGCCGTCATCGGCAAGGGCCGGGGTGAGGCAGGCGGCGGCAAGGCTTAAGGTGCTGGCGGCGAAGAGGGTCTTTAACATTTTAGATATGCTCCCGATTAAATTCCGGCGCTGATGTGGCGAAGAATTGCGGCTGGAGTGTGTTTGCCTCAGGCGACTGGCGGTGGCTGGCCGGGCACTTTCGGCAGGGCCGGATCAATACAGGCCCAGTCCGGCGCTGAATCGGTCCAGATGGTCATTTGCGGCTTGATGAGATTTGGATCATCCAACGCGCCGGCGCGGATGAAGATCAGGTGCGGGCGGGCTTCGGCCTTGCTGAAGAGCTGCGTTCCGCAGGTCGGGCAAAATCCGCGGCTCATTCGGTTGCCGCTGTCGGCGATGCTTTCAAACCATTTCACCTCGCCCTGCACCGACACCGCATCGGTGCGGAAGCACACGCTCATGGCGCCGTTTCCAGCGCCGAGATACTGGCAGACGCGGCACCAGCAGACCCGTGCAGCAAGGGGCGCAGCGGTCATCGAAACTCGCACTGCCTTGCAAAGGCACCCGCCTGATGAATTCATGAGCAGTCCTTTCCTGTTGAATTCAAAGGGAAATTTTTATCGTTAATACTTTATGAACAAAATTGTGACATTATCGTAAGTGATTCGCATACCGCGAATGGAGGGCTAATATGGACATGTTCGGACACGTAAAAAACGTTGTGCGTGAGTTGATCGACATTAGTCTCGTGCTTATTGCTTTAGCTATCGTCTTGTCGATCCTGGTTGGCGGCTCGCTGCCGTTCTTCGGCAATGTCGTCACCAACCTGACGGGACTTGTCAAGGATCTCGGTTCGAATGGCCTGGTAGGCCTGATCGTTCTGGGTGTCATCCTGTGGCTGCTCTCGGGCCGCAGCAGCACTGCTGCCGCGCGTAAATAATTCAAGGCGCGGAGGCGGCTTTCGCGCCGCCTTCGCATTCCTGCAACCATGATCAAGCAGTTTACAGATGTTGTCTGGACCGTGATCGCGTTGCTGTTTCAGCTCGTGCTGGTGATCGTATTGGTCGCCCTGCTCATGGGCGAGGGGGCGGGCGGTTTTGTGACGTCAGTCTATGGCAATGTCAGGGAACTGCTTGTGGCGCTGAATCCGTCCGCGGTTGCGGTGGCGGCGGTGCTTTTTCTTTTCTGGCAAATTCACCGGAACCGCATCGCTTGATTTACCTGAACGGCGGCTCGTCGAAGCTGCGCAGTTTTCTTGAGTGAAGCTGCGAGAGTTCGCCGCGCATGCGGTCCAAGGCGGCCAGCCCGATCATCAGATGTTCACTTACGGCGCGGTCGTAAAACGCATTGGCGGCGCCGGGCAGCTTGATTTCACCGTGAAGCGGCTTGTCGGAGACGCAGAGCAGGGTGCCGTAGGGCACGCGGAAGCGGTAGCCTTGGGCGGCCACCGTGCCTGATTCCATATCCACGGCGATGGCGCGCGACAGGTTGATGCGCTTGCGCTCCTGGCTCCAGCGTAGTTCCCAATTGCGGTCGTCATTGGTCACCACGGTTCCTGTGCGCAACCTTGCTTTCAGGGCTTCGCCGCTTTCGCCGGTGACTGCCGCTGCTGCCTGCTGCAAAGCCACCTGCACCTCGGCGAGTGCCGGAATTGGAATCTCCGGCGGCACAACGTCATCGAGAATGCCATCCTGGCGGAGATAGCCGTGGGCCAGCACATAATCGCCGATGCGCTGGGATTGGCGCAAGCCGCCGCAATGGCCGATCATCAGCCAGCAATGGGGGCGGAGCACGGCCAAATGATCGGTCATGGTTTTCGCGTTGGGCGGGCCTACGCCAATGTTGACGAGGGTGACGCCACCGCCCATGCCGTCCCGTTTCTTGAGGTGGTAGCCCGGCATCTGGTAGCGGTGCCAGAGGGAACCTTCGATAATTTTTGCGATGGTTGCGGGATCCATGCCGCGCACAATGGTGCCGCCGCCGGGGAGATGCAGGGACTCGTAGGAGCTCTCGACGCTCAATTGCGAAACGCCCCAGACAATGAACTGGTCGACATAGCGGTGATAGTTGGTGAGGAGTATCCAGGGTTGCATGTCGCGCCAATGGGTGCCGGTATAGTGCTGGATGCGCTTCAGGGAATAATCCACCCGGACCGCATCGAACATGGCGAGCGGTAGGGGATGCGCCGGCATATGGTCCCAGTTGCCGTCGGCAATTTCATCGCCCACCAGATCAAGGCGGGGCACGGGGAAATGGAGGGCGAGTTCAACGGCCTTGGTGCCCTCGCCGCCCAGGTCATCGCCCTTGTCGAGGACATAGGGGTAGGGGATTTCCTGGAGTGAGACGCCCACCTGAATGGTGGCGGCATAATCCTTCACAAGATAGGAGAGCTGGTCCACGAGGTAGCGGCGGAAATGGGCAGGCTGGGTTATGGTTGTAACATAGGTGCCCGGGCCCTGGAATTTGGCGAAGGCGCGGGAGATTGACGGCTGCACCCCCTGCGACTCGTAGGTCACGCGCAATTGGGGGTAGCAAAAACTGCTGCGCTCATCGGGCGTGGGGGCCTGGCGGGTGGCAAAATAGCGGTCGAGGCAGGATTTCAGGCTGGCGGTGGCCTTGGCATGAAGCTCGATAAGCTGGTCTACGGCAGCCTGGGGGGTGAGATTCTGGGTCAACATCATCTGCCCTATAGCACAGACGCGCGAATTGCTGTAGCCACTGCGTCGGCGTGGGGGCCTGTAGCTCAATGGTTAGAGCTGACGGCTCATAACCGTCTGGTTCCGGGTTCAAATCCTGGCGGGCCCACCACGCCGAATTTCTCCATTGATTGATCAAACCTGCACGGAACAAACACCCCCGTTGTCCGTTAAAGCAGCGCATCGCAGCGACCATATTCGGTAAGCGACGGCTGCTATGAAGTGCAAGGAAAACGTGAAATGCGGCCACTGCCCGCTAAAGTATTCAGGGAGAGCATTTTGCGAACACCGGGAAGCCAGGATTTGGCGAACGGCCTGGTCATTTTCCTGGCTGTATGTGCAATTCTCTATTATGGCCAGTCAATCCTGATCCCCATTGTTCTCGCTATCCTGTTGTCACTGCTCCTTGCACCCTGTGTGAAGCTGCTGCAGAAATTCCGGATCCCGAAATCGGCGGCCATCGTCAGCGTAGTCTGCATTGCCTTTGCGATTCTGTTTGCAATGACTGCTGTCCTTGCCACCAACCTGACCCGCCTCGCCGGGGACCTTCCGCAATATGAAAGCACTTTGCGCGAAAAGGCGCGGAGCCTGAAATTTGCCACGTCGGGCGGCGGCACTATCGAGAAAGCGGCCAATGTGCTGAAAGACCTGCAGGTTGAGCTGCAGCAACCACAGCAATCCCTCACCATGAACTCGAACAAGCCAATTCCGGTGGAAATCCGCGAAACCAATTTTGGCCCGCTCGATCCGGTGATAACGGCAGTTGCGATTCTAATTCATCCGATGACCCAGTTTGGCATCGTCCTGCTCATGGTGGTGCTCATTCTTTTCAACCGGGAAGACTTGCGGAACAGGCTCATCCGCCTGGCGGGCACCGGCGATATCCACCGGACGACAACGGCGCTCGATGATGCCGGCCAGCGGTTGAGCCAGCTTTTTACAACACAAATTCTCATCAACGGCCTGACAGGGGCGTTCATCGGTGTGGCGCTTGCTTTCATCGGCATTCCGGGAGCAATTTTATGGGGCGTGCTGACGGCAGTCATGCGTTTCGTGCCTTATGTCGGCACAATTCTTTCGGCCGTGTTTCCCGTAATTATCGCTGCCGCCATCGGCGAGGGGTGGAGCCTGGCGTTCATCACAATTGCCATCATATTCACCGTTGAAATCATCGTTGGGCAGGTGCTGGAGCCTTTGTTCTTTGGCAAAATGACCGGGCTTTCGACCTTTGCCATCGTTGCTTCAGCGGCGTTCTGGGCAGCACTCTGGGGTCCCATCGGCCTCATTCTCGCAACTCCTCTCACCATTGGGCTGCTGGTGATTGGACGCAATATCGAGTCGCTGAATTTCTTTGACGTTCTTCTTGGCAGTGAGCCGGTGCTCACGCCTGAACATGCGTTTTACCAGCGCCTGCTGGCATCCGATCCTCTCGAAGCTGCCGAACAGGCAGACGCCTATCTCAAGGACGAACGGCTGGACAGCTTCATAGACGAGGTTGCAGTCCCCGGGTTGATGCTCGCCAATCATGATCATCTCCGCGGCGTACTTTCCGTTGAGCGCCAAACGGTTGTTGCTCATTCTTTTTCCGAAATGCTTGACGAAGTTTGGCCGGAGGATACTCAGGAGGAAACGGCCGCACCGGTTATTCTTGTCTCCGCCCACGGCCCGCTTAACTTTGCGGCGACGTTGGCGTTCTCCGCACTTTTGAAAACAAAAAATATCAATCATGCAATGCTCCCGGAAGACGCCATCGCACCCGGCAAGTTTCCGCAAATCGACATGGCTAAAGTCGGATTTGTTTGCCTGTGCTATTTGACGGCGCCAAGCGAGGCAAAGCACAATTATGTGCTCCGGCGATTAACTCCTCTGGTTAAAGGGGCACGCGTGTTGAGCGTTGCCTGGGCCGGTTCGGGAGACCATGCCGAATTTCTAAGCCCGGCAAATGCAGCATCGCTTTTGCCTGGCACGTCCGTGAAGCTGGAAAAGGATAGCGAGGCCGTGGATCCGGCTTTGGCGCTGGCTATACCGGCTTAGCTGAATGCTTTTCTTGCGAAGGTGGTCGAATCAGACCATGCAATCAGGGCGGCAAACCGATTGCGGCACTCAACTTTGCGGGAGGCAAAAATGGATCTGGTCGGAATTATCATCTTTCTGTTGATTGGCGCTATCGCAGGCTGGCTGGCCGGCCAGATCATGAAGGGCGGCAGTTTCGGCCTGCTTGGCGACATCATCGTCGGTATTGTCGGCGCGGCGATTGCCAGTTTCCTTTTGCCCAGGCTTGGGATCATCATCGGTGGCGGCGTCCTCGGGGCGATCATCAATGCCACCATCGGTGCCTGCATACTGCTGTTCGTTCTCCGGCTCGTCAGGCGTGGCTAAAACGTGAGCCGTAAGCTGCTCTACGCCATCACAGCGGTTTTCGGCGTGGCCATCGTGGTATTGGGTTATTTGGTCTATGAGGACCGGCAGAAGGCCAAGGGCGTTGAGATCAAGATTGATGGCAACGGGATTTCCATTCAGGGGAATTGATCTGTCTCGGGTTCCGCTAACGGTTGATCAGCGCATATCATAAATTGACAAAACCCTCCGGAAAGGCTGTCTTAATTGTCTTTGTTTTGAGGGGTTTGCGATGAAGACGGGATTTAACCTGCTGCTCTGGACGGGGCATGTCACGGCAGAGCACACGGCCATTTTGAAGGGCATCAAGAAGGCCGGCTATGACACGGTGGAGATACCGGTATTCGAAGGCACGCCGGATTACTTCGCCAGGCTTGGTGACCAGCTCGACAAGATCGGCCTTGAACGCAGCATCGTGAGCGTGATCGGCCCTTCGGGGAAGAATCCGCTTTCGCCAGACAAGGCGGCGCGGGCGGCAGCGGTGGATTACACGAAATGGGTGATCGATTGCACGAAAGCCCTTGGTGCCAAGACAATTGCGGGGCCGATGCATTCGGAGCTTGGCTATTTCTCCGGCGATGGTGCAACAGCAGCCGAGACCAAGCGCGGGATTTCCTATCACCGCAAGGTGGGCGACTATGCGGCCAGGCACGACATCCGTTTTGCGCTCGAGGCGCTCAACCGTTTTGAATGCTATTTCCTCAACACCATGCAGCAGCTTGCGGACTATCTCGACGAGGTGGACCATCCGGCGATTAAGGGCATGTACGATACGTTTCATGCCAATATCGAGGAGAAGGATCCAGTGGCCGCCATCAAAGCCATCCGGAAGCACATGATCCATGTGCATATTTCCGAGAATGACCGGGGCACGCCGGGCAAAGGCCATGTGCCGTGGGCGGCAACCTACAAGGCGCTGCGGGCGGCGAAGTATGATGGCTGGATCACCATTGAGGCTTTCGGCCGGTCGCTTCCGGCGCTGGCGGCCGCGACGCGCGTATGGCGGGATTTCTTCCCGTCGCAGGACAGCGTTTATCTCGACGGCATCAAGCAGATGAAAGCCGGCTGGGCCCGCGCGAAGTGAGCTGACGTGGGCAAGGTCTATATCATCGGCACACTGGACACCAAGGAGGCGGAGCTGCGCTATGCCAGGCGCCGGGCCGAGAAGGCCGGTGCGAAAGTCGTGCTGGTTGATGTGTCCACCACGCTGAGCAAGGCGAAGGCTGATGTGAGCGCGCGCGAGGTTGCGCGGCATCATCCGAAGGGGGAGGCTGCGGTGCTGGGGTTAACTGACCGGGGCGCTGCGGTGGGCGCCATGGCGGAAGCGCTGTCGCAATTCATGGTGAGCCGCAAGGATGTAGACGCGGTGTTGGGGCTTGGCGGATCGGGCAATACGGTTATCGTGACCACCGCCATGCGGGCCTTGCCGGTGGGCGTTCCCAAGCTGATGGTTTCGACGGTGGCTTCGGGAAATGTGGCGCCCTATGTGGGGCCATCGGACATTGCCATGATGTATGCGGTTGTCGATGTGGCGGGGCTCAATGCGATTTCGCGCAAGGTGATTTCCAATGCGGCCCATGCGGCGGCGGGCATGGCGATGAATTCAGTTAAGCGCGAGAAGGCGGACAAGCCGGGCGTCGGGCTCACCATGTTCGGCGTGACGACAACCTGCATCACGCAGATCCGCGCCCGGATCGAAAAAGACTTTGAATGTTTTGTGTTCCACGCCACGGGCACGGGCGGGCAGTCCATGGAGAAGCTGGTGGATTCGGGACTTCTCGAAAGCGTCATCGATATCACCACGACGGAAGTTGCCGATCATCTGTTCGGCGGCATTCTGCCGTGCACGGAGGACCGCTTCGGCTCTGTCATCCGCACGAAAATTCCCTATGTGGGATCGGTGGGCGCGGTCGACATGGTGAATTTCGGAGCCCGGGACACGGTGCCCAAAACCTTCGAAGGCCGCAAATTCTATATCCACAATCCGCAGGTGACGCTGATGCGGACGACTCCTGCGGAAAACCGGGCTATTGGAACCTGGATTGTGGAGCGGCTTAACCGCATGACGGGGTCGGTGCGGTTCCTGTTGCCGCTCAAAGGCGTATCTGCCATCGATGCTACGGGGCAGCCGTTCCATGATGCGGAAGCGGATGCGGCACTTTTTTCGGCTATCCGTGCGGGCTGGGTTACGGCGCGCAACCGCCGGCTGGTTGAAGTCGATGCCAATATCAACGATCCAATCTTTGCGGCTGAGGCCGTCAAACAATTCAAAGCGATAGTGTGAGGACAGATGGCGAGGATTGAACGCAAGGTTCTGCTGGAGAAATTCCGTAGCATGATTGCCAAGCGGCAACCGATCATTGGCGGCGGGGCCGGCACGGGGCTTTCGGCCAAATGCGAAGAGGCGGGCGGGATCGACCTCATCGTCATCTATAATTCCGGGCGCTACCGCATGGCGGGGCGGGGTTCGCTCGCGGGCCTTCTCGCCTATGGCAATGCCAATGACATTGTGCAGGAGATGGCGCGCGAAGTTTTGCCCGTGGTGAAGCATACACCGGTGCTGGCGGGGGTGAACGGCACGGACCCGTTTGCGATCATGGATCATCTGCTTGATCACCTGAAGGCACTGGGTTTTTCCGGGGTGCAGAATTTTCCGACGGTGGGGCTGTTTGACGGCATCTTCCGCAAAAATTTGGAAGAGACCGGCATGGGCTATGGGCTTGAGGTCGACATGATCCGCAAGGCCCATGAGCGCGACATGCTGACCACGCCTTACGTATTCTCCGCCGACGAGGCTGTGGCGATGACAAAAGCGGGGGCCGACATGATTGTTCCGCACATGGGGCTCACCACGGGCGGCAGCATCGGAGCAGAAACCTCCCTGAAGCTGGCGGATTGCCCGGCGATTATCGATGAATGGGCCGAGGCAGCAAAGCGGGTGCGGAAAGACGTGATGGTGATCTGCCATGGCGGGCCGATTTCCTCGCCCGATGATGCGGCCTATATCCTGAAGAACACCAAGAACGTGCACGGCTTCTATGGGGCAAGCTCGATGGAGCGGCTGCCCACGGAGGTGGCGCTCACCCAGCAGACAAAAGCCTTCAAGAAGATTTCATTCTAGGGAGAAACGAATGGCACGGGCCTATGCGAGCAGGATCATCAAGGCGCCGGTCGAAACGGTGTGGAGCGTGGTGCGCGATTTCAACGGCCTGCCGAATTGGGCACCGGGCATTGTCGATTCAAAAATCGAGGGCGGGTTGGACGCCGATGTGGTGGGCTGCGTGCGGTCGTTTCATACGAAGGACGGCACTCATATCCGCGAGCGCCTGCTCACCCTTGATGATGCGCGTTACAGCTTGACCTATAATTTCGAAAAGCCCGCCTTTCCGGTGAAAAACTATCTTGCCACCATGCGGCTCATGCCGGTGACCCAAGGCGATGCCACCTTTATTGAATGGGAGGCCACCTTCGACGAGGCGCCGGGTGATGAAGGGAAATATGTGAAGATCGTTTCCACGGATGTTTTTGCCGGGGGCCTCAAGGCGCTGGGAGAAAAGATCAAGCGGGAGAAGCTGCAGAAACCGGAGGGCAGTGTGCGCTGGAAGGCATGGGCGCCCAACAAGGTGTGGACCTCGCGGGTGATCAAGGCCCCTGTCGAGCAGGTGTGGGGCAAGATGCGGGATTTCGCCGGCATGGGCGCCTGGCACGGCGAGATCACCAAAATGCACATGCTGAAGAAGGCGCGGCCCGACAAGGTTTCCGGGGTGCGGGATTTCTATTTTGGTGAGGGGCATTTGAATGAGGAGCTGCTGCATCTCTGCGATCTCACGCGCTCGTTCTCCTACCGCATCACCAAATGCGAAATCCCCTGGATGAATTATGTCTCGGGGCCGCGGCTCTGGCCAGTGACCTCCGACAACGCGACATTCGGCGTATGGACGGGCGATTGGGTGGCCAGCCCGCAGGATGACCTCACGCTTATTCCGGGCACGGAGGAGAATGTCTACCAGCGGGCCTTTGCGGAATTGGAAAAGAATTTTTTCGGGAAGAAGTGAATCTGTCTCCCCCTCCGGCCCCTCACCCTCCCATTGCTTCGCAATGGGCCCCAACCCTCTCCCCGTTTCACGGGGGAGAGGGAAAGCCCAGCGCTTTTCTTTTTTTCCCCTCTCTCCGCTTTAGCGGGGAGAGGGTTGGGGCCCGCGCCGCAGGCGTGGGAGGGTGAGGGGCAACTTGCTTGCTATATGAATAAATACCCTTGACAAGTATATTCCTATTATGCCATTTGTATTCCTGTTTTGTTCTTTATGAACGGTAAGAAGGCACCATGGACTGGAAGACGGACTGGGACTTGGCCATCAAACGCAACAGCGAAGCGCTCAAGGGCATCGTTGCGGCCCTGTTCGCCATGCTGGACGCCACGGTTTCGCGGATTCCACATCCCCTCCACCGGGCCGTGCTGCGCGTCCTTCGTCCCGCCGAATCCGCCGTGCGGCGCCTGATTGTCATTGCGGCAAAGGGCCTTGTGGTGAAGGTAGCTCCTTCGTGGCCCATGCCCAAGGGGCAGATCATTTCAAAGGGTGGCGGGAGCCGGTCTCCCTCTTTCCGGCTCTTCGACACGCGGAAGGATTTCCCGGAGCTGCGCCAGCGCCGGGTCAGATACGCGAAGTATCCGCCGCGTATCCTTTTCCTGGGCCCTGATTCAAGGCTGGACGA
The DNA here is from genome assembly GCA_965279345.1 of Aestuariivirga sp. GTDB lineage: Bacteria > Pseudomonadota > Alphaproteobacteria > Rhizobiales > Aestuariivirgaceae > Aestuariivirga. The sequence continues at coordinate 872,300 of CBDIHN010000004.1, read as the reverse complement.
CCTGTGGCCAAGGCCCCCCAAGGCTGTTCCCCCACCGTCCGATGGATTTGTCAGCGCGGCCCGCATTGCGCGCAGGCTTCAGGCCCTGAAGTCCGCCCTTGATGACCTCCCGCGTCAGGCCAAGCGCATGGCCCGCTGGCGGGTCCGGCGGGAGGCCATAAAAATCCCGACGTTCAAATCCCCGCTCAGGCCAGGTCCACCTCCCGGCCACCGGAAGAAGCCCACTCACGAAGTCGACGAGATTCTCGCCAACTGCCACTGGCTTGCCTGGGAGGCCGAGAAGCTCGACACAAGCTGAAACGAAAATCATCCGTAAACGGATTAATCGTGAATTCACCTTCTGGCGTTCGCCGGAAGGAAGGGTGCTGGCTGGTTAGTCGGCGTGAAACACGTTCTCCATCACCGCCCACCAGTCGCCGGGCTTTCGGGTTTCGTAGGGCACTTGCATGGGGTCGGTGATGTCCCACCATTCCTGCATGCGCGGGGCCTTCTTGATTTTTTCCATGTCCGCCTTGAAATTTGTGCCGTGGTATTCCCAGTAGGCGAAGAGGATGTTTTCCGGCTCTTTCAGGAAGATTGTGTAGTTCCTGATATTTGAATCGGAAATGGCCTTGAGGATTTCGGGCCAGACGGCGGCGTGGATGCGTTTGTATTCGGGGATGACTTCCGGCTTTACCTTGATGATCTGCGCCATTCTTTCCATATGCCATTTCCCTCTCTTGCAGCCATTGACCCACAATGATTTTGCATGGAAAGATTACCGGACATCGGGAGGGAAACAATGGCCGAGTGGATAAAAAGATTCAGCCTTGCGGGGAAAATCGCATTGGTCACAGGCGCCACGAAGGGCATCGGCTATGAGACATGCAAGGTGCTGGCTGATGCCGGGGCGGACATCGCGGCGGTTGGGCGCGACAGGGCGGGGCTCGCGGAAGTTGCCGCGGCGGTCAAAAGCCTCGGGCGCAAGTGCTTTGCAATCGAAGCCGATCTCGCAAGTCCCGACGGGCCGGTGATTGCGGCGCGGGCCGCGCTGAAGGAATTCAGCGCCATCGATATCCTGGTCAACAATGCGGCCGTTGCCCTCATCGCCCCGCTGTCCAAACTCTCTGTCGAGGATTGGGATACGACGATGGCGGTGAATCTGCGCGCGCCATTCCTGATCGCGCGGGAACTGGTGCCCCAGATGATTGCCAGGAAGGCGGGAAAGATCATCAATGTGTCTTCGCAAGCAGGCGTTATCGCGGTGGATGATCACGGAGCCTATAGCTCTTCCAAGGGCGGCCTCAACATGCTGACCAAGGCCATGACGGTTGAGTGGGCGAAGCACAACATCCAGATCAATTCGGTTTGTCCCACCGTGATCCTCACGCCAATGGGCGAAAAGAACTGGGGCAGCCCGGAGAAATCCGCGCCCATGCTGGCCAAGATTCCGGCCGGGCGCTTTGGCAAGCCGGTTGAAGTGGCCGACATGATTCTTTACCTGGCGTCTTCGGCGTCAGACCTTGTCTGCGGCCAGGACATTCTCATCGATGGCGGCTATACGGCGCTCTAGTAGGTGGCGCGGCCGCCGGAGAGATCAAACACCGCGCCGGTGGAGAAGGACGATTCCTCACTGGCCAACCAGCAGATGAGGCTTGCCATTTCATCGACGGTGCCGAAGCGGCCTTTCGGAATTTTCGACAGCATGAAGTCGATATGGGTTTGCGGCATCTGGTCGAAGATCGGCGTGCGCACGGCGGCGGGGGTGACGGCGTTCACGGTGATATTGTATTTGGCCAATTCCTTGCCCAGCGACTTGGTCAGCCCGATGACACCGGCTTTTGAGGCGGAGTAGCCGGAAGCATTGGGGTTGCCTTCTTTGCCGGCAATGGAAGCGATGTTGACGATGCGGCCGTAGTTCTGCGCCACCATCAAAGGGGCCACGGCGCGGTTGCAGTAGAAGGTGCCGTTCAGGTTGATGTCGATTACCTGTTTCCAGCCATCGATTGGAAATTCGAGCAGCGGAACGGTGGGGCCGGTGATGCCGGCGCTGTTCACCAGAATGTCGATGCCGCCGATCTGCTTGACGGTTTCCTTCACGGCATTTTCGACGGAGGCGTAATCGGAAATATCGACCTTGATGCCGCCGTTGAGATCCCAGACGGCGACCTTGCCGCCTTCCGCCGCAATACGCTTGGCCACGGCCTCGCCGATACCCGAAGCGCCGCCTGTTACAACTGCCCGCCTGCCTGCAAATCTCATGACTTGATCTTCCAGTTTTTCATTTTTTGAAGTGTGTCTTCGAACGAAACGATCCCGGCGTCGGAGCCCAGCCCGGTGGCCACGAGTCCAGCAGAAGCTTGCGCAAAACGGAGCGCGGTTTCGGTGTCCATTTTGTGATGCAGGCTGGTGATGAAGCCCGCATCGAAGGCATCGCCGCAGCCGGTGGTGTCCACGATCTTGATATCATAGGCGGGCGACTTGAGCCGGGTGCCATCCTTGTGGGCGTAGTAGGCGCCGTCGCCGCCGAGGGTGAACACGCAGCAGGCCGCACCCTTATCGAGAAAGAATTTGGCGCAATTCTCGGCGGTGGATTGGCCGGACATGTCCTTTGCCTCTTCAATCGAGGGCATGAAATAATCGATGTAGGGAAGGAGCGGGCCGACATTGCCGAAGGTTTCGGCGCTCGCGGCGATGAGATCGAAGGTCACGATGCGGCCGCGTTTCTTGGCTTCCTTGAGCAGGGTGACGCTCGCCGCGCCATCGAGCTTTTTCAGCAGCCCGGTTCCGCCGAGATGGATGATGGGGGCGTCGAAGACCTGGTCATACATGCCCGGCGCCACATCAAAATGATCGGACGCGCCGCGCACATGAAGGGCCGGCCTGTCGCCATTGGGCCGCACATTCAGAATCGTCGCCGAGGTCGGAACGCCCTTGAGGCGCTGCATAGCTGTCGTGTCGACGCCGTGTTTGTTCAGCGTGAGAAGGATCCAATCGGCCTTTTCATCATCGCCAACGGCGCCAACGGCGAGGCTCTTCAGGCCAAGCTTGGCGGTATCGACAACGGTGCCGCCGGCAGTGCCGGCAACCGTGAGGCGGATTTCCTCGATGAAGTCCACGTTGCCACGGTCCGGAATGCGGGTGACGGGCCGCCCCAATACATCAAGGATGTAGAGGCCGATAACCGAAACATCGTAACGCATGTCAGCGGGCGGCCTTGTTCATGTAGGTAATGATGGCGGCCAATCCGGCGGCGACCACGGCGAGGGACCAGACAAAGGGCTGCATGTAAAAGGGCAGGGCGGCGAGTGCTGCCCGGCCAGTTACGGTGTTGGGATCGGGCGGTTTCAGGAAGAACACGCCGTAGAGATGGGCAGCGGAGATTGAAACCAGCAGCACGATGCAGAAAATCATGGCGACAACCAGCGCCACAACCACGACGGAGCGCACCGGAACTCCGGGCTGGGCCAGCGGCAGCAGATTGTTCACAAGGCCCGCCAGCACGACAAGGCCGCTGCCGATGGCAAACAGGGTCAGGCTGAAAGGCTGGAAGATGAGGACGAGGGCGAAAAGCCCAAGCCCGATAATGAAGAGTTCAAGGCGCAGGGCGCAACGGGGCGACATGCCGGTTTGGGTCTCATCGCTCATGCGCGCACTGCCCTTCCATTTTCGCCGAAGAAATGGGTTTGCTTCGGGTCAGGCTTCAAATGCAGCACTTCGCCAATCTTGATGCGCTGGGTGCGCGGCACAACCACGCGGATGTCGCCGCCCGATTTGGTGCGGGCGTGAATGAGGGTTTCGGCTCCCATGGGTTCAATGAGTTCAGCCTGGGCCCGGATGGTGCTCTTGCTGGCGCTGCTTTCCGCCGTGAAGGCGCGGGGCCTAATGCCGATCATGACCTTGGACGGCTTCAAGGTTGAGACGGCTGGGTCGGCGGCCATCTCAACGGCGCTGCCTGAGAGTGAAACCGAGGCCACGCCCTTTTCGAACGACTTGAGGTCCGCTTCCATCAGGTTCATCTGCGGCGTTCCGATGAAGCTTGCGACAAACACGTTGGCGGGCTTGGCGAAAACCTCATGGGGAGTTCCCACCTGTTCGATCATGCCATCGCGCATGATGGCGATGCGGTCCGCCATGGTGAGCGCCTCGAGCTGGTCGTGGGTGACGATGACTGTTGCCTTCGAGAGATTGGACAGCACTTCCTTGATTTGGCCGCGCATGGAATGGCGGAGCTCGACATCGAGGCGCGACAGAGGCTCGTCGAAAAGGAAGCAGTTGGGATCGCGCACAATGGCGCGGGCCACGGCGATGCGCTGCTTTTCGCCTTCCGAAACCTGGCCCGGCATGCGGTCAAGCACGTCCGTGAGATGCAATATCTTGGCGACCTTGTTGACGCGCTTTTCGGACTCTTCCTTGGTCAGCTTTTCGAAATGCAAGGGCATGGCGATGTTCTGGCCGACATTCAGCGCCGGATAAAGCGCGTAGAATTGGAAGACCATGGCGATATCGCGCTTTTCCGGCGGCAGGTCATTCATGCGCTTACCGGCAATGATCACGTCGCCTTCGGTGGCGCGTTCCAGGCCTGCGATCATGCGGAGCGTGGTTGTCTTGCCGCAGCCCGATGGGCCGAGGAGGCAGACAACCTCGCCGGCCTTGACCGACAGGGAAGCGTCCTTCACGGCGAGGAAATCGCCGTATTTCTTGGTGATCTTATTGACTTCAATAGTGGACATATCAGCGCTTTACCGTTCCGAACGTGACGCCACGCAGCAGATGGTTCTGCAGGAAGAACGTGACCAGGAAAACAGGGATGAGAAAGAGGGTTTCAATTGCCGCGAGCAAGCCCCAGAGCACTCCGATGCCGCCACCGGCCACGGCCTGGTTCATGGCAACGGGCACGGTGCGGGTGTCGATGCCGGTGAGAAGGAGGGCAAAGAGGAACTCGTTCCAGGTGAGAATGAGGCCGAACACGAAGGTTGCGGCGAGCCCGGCGACGACCTGCGGCAGGCAAATTTTGAAGAACACCCGCAGCTCCGACGAGCCGTCAATGCGGGCGGCATCTTCCACATCGAGCGAGAGCTCATCGAAAAAGCTTTTCATCATCCAGATAGTGAAGGGCAGGTTGAAGGCGGTGTAGAGGAAAATGATGCCGGGGTAGGAGCCGGAGAGCCCGGCGATGCGGAACATCAGGATGATCGGGATGATGACCACGATGGCGGGCAGCATGCGGGTGGTGAGGATGATGAACAGGTAGGTGTCATTGCCCTTCAGCGGATAGCGCGAGAAGCCATAGGCGGCGAGGGTGCCGATGACGAGGGCAAGCAGCACCGACGAGCCGGCGATGAACATGGAGTTGAAGAAGAAGCGGTCAAAGCCGGTGCTTTCAACAGCGCCGCCGGTGGTGAAGGCGCGCGAGAACACGGAAGTGAAATTCTCAAGCGTCGGGGTGAAGACATAGATGTCGGGGATCAGGCCAAAGAAGGACGTGGGGAAAAACTTCGGCGGAACGGAGAGCGCCTCATTCTGCAACTTGAACGAGGTGATGATGATAAGAAGCACGGGCAGGAAGTAGATGAAACTGACGAGCCCGGCGAGAAGGGTTTGCCCCCAGCCGGCTTCGGTGACGCCCGAGGCCTTCCTGAAGCCGAGTTTTTCCCAGATGGTGGTGGAGGTGGCCATTGATCAGTTTTCCTGGCTGCGGCGGTTGGCGATATAGAGATAAAGGTTGGTGAGCACGATCACCACAAAGAGCATGATATAAGAAAGGGCAGCACCTTCGCTCGTCTTGTTCTGCTCGTTGGCTATGCGGACCACGTGGTAGGAAATGGTCATGGTGTCATTGCCGCCCTTGGTGAGCAGGATGATGAGATCGGCCATCTTGAAGGCCTCGATGGTGCGGAACAGGAGCGCCAGCATGAGGAGGCCGCGGATATAGGGGAAGGTGATGGTCCAGAAGCGCCGCCATGAGCCTACGCGGTCAATGGAGGCTGCTTCATAAAGATATTTGGGGACAGACACGAGGCCCGCCAGCACCAGCAGCATGACGAAGGGCGACCACATCCAGGCGTCGGCAAAGACAATGCCCGCGACGGCCCCGACCTTGCTGGAGAAGAGAATGAACTGCTCGCCGTTCCAGGCTTTGATCGACTGGCTGATCAGGCCGAACGTCGGGTCATAGTAGTATGAAAAGAACACGCCGACGGCGACCACAGAGAGCATCATGGGGGTGAGCACAAGGATCAGAAGGTAGCGGCGCAGCGGAAACTGCTTGGCAAACATGACGGCGAGCAGAAAACCGACAACCATTTGGGCTGATACGGTGAGCACCGTGAACATGGCCGTATTGGTCATGTTGGCCCAGAGCTCGGGTGCCTTCAGGTCATCGGTCAACAGCTTTGAATAGTTGGCGAGGCCTACAAAACGCATGCTCTGCTGGCTGCTCTGATAGGCAAAGAAGGAAAGCCCGAGAGACCAAAGCAGGGGAAAAATGTTCATGACAAACAGCACGGCGATGGCTGGCGAGACGAGCAGGCCGCCGTAATAATGCTTGCGGAAAGCGTTGACTACAAAACTGGCGGCGACCATGGCCACCATGGCGCCAATCACCCAGAATGAGGCCGAGGCAGGCAGCAGCGAGCCAGCCAGAATGGAAACGGCAAGCCCAACGGCGATTGCAAGTTTCCAGTTATCGGGCGCCACGTTCAAAAATCCGGGTGCCTGCTGCTGTGTTGCCGTCATGGTCATTAAAATTCAGCTTCTCATTGGAAGGGGATAAAAGAGACGCGCGCAAATCACTACGCGCGTCCCTGACTTGCTTTACTCTTACTTGATCAGGCCAGCTTCCGTGAGGAGGTTCTGCTGATACTTGGCAATGTTGTCCAAGGTTGTCTTGGCATCCTGCTTGCCCGTGATGGCAAGATCGAACTGATCCTGCTGCTGGGTGAGAAGGTCAAAGAACTGCGGCACATGCCATACGTCCTTCTGCCAATCGAGAGATGCGGCCCAAGCCCGGTTCCAGGGGCGATAGGTCACATATTTCGGATCGTTAAACACGGACTTCATCGCCGACTGGCCGCCCGATGCAGCAAACTGGTGCTGGATCGCAGGAGACAGCCACCACTTCACGAAGCCCATGGCTTCGGTCAGCTGGGTTGGCGTTGTCCAAGTGGTGAGCACGAAAGGCTGACCTCCGATGTTTGACCAGCGGATGAGCTTTCCATCCGGACCTGGCGTTCCTGGCGCCAAGCCGAACACCAGCTTGTCGGAAACCTTGGAGGTTTTTGGATCGAGTGAAGCTTCACCCAAGCCAATCCAGTCGATGTTCATCGCGACCTTGCCTTCGCGGAACAGTTCATCCGACTTGAAGATGTCCATGGTGCCGGTCTTGGCAACTGGCGGCATGTACTGAATCAAGCGCAGGTAATGCTCAAGCGCACCCACTGCCTGCGGCGAGTTTACAACACCTTCAGCCTGGCCATCGGGCTGCTTGGTTTCGTTCCAGGTGTCACCGCCTTCTTGCCAGATGAAGCCGTTGATCTGCATGGACGAGAAGTCGTAGCCCTTGCCGGCCTGGAAGGCGATTCCGTAGAAATCGTCGTCGGCAGGCTTGCCGGCCAGCATTTCGCCCTTCTTGCGCTGGAAGAATTTTCCAACGTTTTCGAAATCATCCCAGCTCATGGCATCGATTTCTTCGCCGGTGCAAGGCAGTTTCTTGTTGAACTTCGCCTGGAAGTTCTTCTGCTCTTCATCGTTGCACAGAATGTCCGAGCGGCCATAGGTCACCAGAACGTCCGGGAACTGCGGGAAGCCGTAGTAGTTGGGCGTCGAGTTCGGATAGGTCGAATAGGCCGTCAGCGGCGCAGGATGCATGTCATCCATCGTCGCTTTCAGCTCAGGATCAGCGTCGATGAGGTCATTGACCTTGCGGAAGTAGCCGCCTTCAACAAAGGCGCCTAGCCACTGCGAGTCCGACACGGCGAAATTATACTTCTGCTCGCCGGAGGTGAGCGAAGCGTTGACGCGCGTGTAGAAGTCGGGCCATGGAATAAAGTCAACTTCCAGCTTCACGTTGTTGCCGGTCTTTGACTTGTACTGCTCGTCGAACATCTTCTTCATGACGCGGGTTGGCGGCCAATCAGGCACGGCCATGGTCAGCGTCACGTCTTCGGCGGATGCGAGCGATGCGCCTCCAACCGACATCAGGGCGGCAAAGCTAAACGCCGTGGCGACCCCGTGTATCTTCGTCATTATCGTCATCTTAGGTTTTCTCCCATTGTTAACCTGCTTGCTTCTGTCCCTCGGTGTCAGGTCATTACCTGGCCACTGGCGGCGCGGAAGATGTGAATATCGTTTGGGTCAATGTAGATGCTGGCTGGATCACCAATCTTGATCGAGGTTGCCTTGGCTTCGGGAAGCACCATGCGCAGCACTTCCTTGCCGGTCTCCACGGACACGATCGTAATGTCGCCCAAGGGCTCCAGCAGATGGATTTTCGAGGCAATGGCTTTTTCGCCCTTGGCCGCCAGCCTGATGTCGCTGGGGCGAATGCCGATGATGGCCGCTTCACCCGCTGCGGCTGTCTTGCGCGGTACTTTTGGACTCATTTTGCCAAGCGGGGTTTCAAAGGTTTTTGCATCCTTGCCGACCTTTGCCTGCAGCATGTTCATATGGGGCGAACCGATCTTGCCGGCCACATAGGTGTTGACCGGGCGCTCATAGAGCTCTTCGGGAGTTCCACGCTGGACGACCGCGCCATCACGCATCACGGCGATTTCCTCGCCCATGGAAAGGGCTTCAAGCTCATCGGGCGTGGCATAGACAATGGTCATGCCGAATTGCCGGTGCAGGCGCTTCAGTTCGGCGCGCATGTCATGGCGCAGCTTGGCATCAAGATTGGTCAGTGGTTCATCAAGCAGCAAAATCTTGGGATGGCGGACCAGCGAGCGGCCGAGGGCAACGCGCTGCTGTTCGCCGCCGGAGAGCGTATTGGGCTTGCGTTCAAGGCGATGGGTAAGCTTCAGCATTGCCGCGGTTTCGTTGACACGCTTGGCGATTTCAGCGGACGCTACTTTCTCCTCACGCAGGGGATAGGCAAGATTCTCAAAGACGGTGAGATGCGGATAAAGGGCAAAGGACTGGAACACCATCGACACACCACGGCCGGTGATTGGCGCATTGGTAAAATCCTTGCCATCGATTTCCAGGCGGCCGGAATCTGGCTTTACCAAGCCGGCGATGGTGCGCAGCGTCGTGGTTTTGCCCACGGAACTCGGCCCGAACAGGACGAAGAACCGTCCCGCCGCCACGTCGAAAGAAAGATTTTCAAGAGCCCGCACCTTGCCGTAGGATTTCGCAATCCCCGACAACCGCACCGCGGGCTTCGCACCTTCAGCCATTCCCATTCCCTGTCTGCCCGTCCGGGCTATTTTTGGCAGAGACTAGCTTGTCTCTCTTTATTTGCAAGCCGCCTATCATCAAACTAAATTAATTATTTCGGGTGAGCCCGAGGCCCCACGCATCTCTGCATAATAATTAGCCATTTGCGCTTTCCCATTGGCCGGTTTTGGCCGACTTGAGAACCGCGTCGGTCACCAGGTCGGTTGCAAGGGCATCACGGAAAGTTGGGGCTGCAACCTTTCCGCCGCCAACGGCGCCGAGAAAATCGGCGACCTGGTGAATGAAGGTGTGCTCATAGCCAATCTGCAGGCCGGGTACCCACCACTTGTCCATGTAGGGATGGTCGCCATCGGTAATGTGAAGCGAGCGCCAGCCGCGGGTGCGGCCTTCATCACGATGATCAAAATACTGCAGGCGGTGCAGGTCGTGCAGGTCCCAGAAAATCGATGCGTTTTCGCCATTGATTTCGAAGGTGTAGAGGGCCTTGTGGCCGCGGGCGTAGCGGGTGGCCTCAAAACTTGCCAGCGAGCCATTGGCGAAGCGGGCCAGAAACAGGCTTGCGTCATCGATGCCAACGGTTTCCGTCTTGCCGGTGATATTGTGGTGGCGCTCCTTGATGAAGGTTTCGGTCATGCCGGAGACCTTCGTGATGCCACCGTTGAGCCACATGGCTGTATCAATACAGTGGGCGAGAAGATCGCCGGTCACGCCGCTTCCGGCAACGCCGACATCGAGACGCCACAGGCCCTGGCCGCCCTGGGGCAGGTCCTTGGAAATGGTCCAGTCCTGGAGGAACTTGGCACGGTAGTGGAAAATCCTGCCAAGCTTGCCTTCGTCGATCAATTGCTTGGCAAGGGTGACGGCTGGAACACGCCGGTAATTGTACCAGACCATGTTTGGAACCTTGGCCTTCTCGACGGCCTCCACCATCTGGCGGGACTCGGCGGCAGAGCGGCCCAGGGGTTTTTCGCACATCACCATCTTGCCGGCCTTTGCGGCGGCGACGGCGATTTCAAGATGCGTGTCGTTGGGGCTGGCGATATCGATGATGTCGATATCCTTGCGCTCAACCAGTTTGCGCCAATCGGTTTCGGTTGATTCATAACCCCACTGCCCGGCAAAGGCCTTGGCCTTGGCGGCATCGCGGGCGCAGATGGCTTTCAGCACTGGGCGGAAGGGCACATCGAAAAAATGGCCGACCTGGGAAAAGGCGTTGGAATGGGTGCGACCCATGAAGCCGTAGCCGACCATGCCGACATTGAGAGGTTTTTTGGTCATGTCAGGCCTGCCAGCCGTGCTTGTCGCGCACTTTTATCATGGTGGCGAGAATGTTGGTCCATGTCTTGGGGTTCGCCATCACTTCGGGCGGGAACATGCAGCCGTCCCAGCACACGTGATGGAAGGCCTTCACCAACTCGCCGCCATTGTCGCGCAGCCAGTAGCCTGCGTGCTTGGTGATGTTGAGCTTGCCGTTCCTGTCGTCCACCTCGCAGTGGTGGCCAGTCTTGTCGTGATAGCCGAGGCCCTTCACGGTTCCGTCGTTCTGGGCGATGTGCAAGTCGATGGTCCAGGGACGGAGCGCATCGGTCATTTTCTTCAGCGCCTCGTCGAGGACGCCCTTGTCCTTCCAGTCATAGTTGGCGGGAAGCAGGCGCGACTTCGGCGCGTTGTAGCCCATAGTGTAGAGCAGCGTGTGGGCCATGTCAGCCTGGAAGCCGATGGTCTGCGGGCGATCGGTTTCCTCGAAGGTGTTCAGCATGTCCTTCCAAGAATTCATGCCGCCCCAGCAGATCTCGCCTTCGCAGGCCAGCCGTTCACCGTAGTCGGCGGCGACGGAACATGCCTCGCGGAACGTCTTGCCGATCTTCTTGGTGTTGGCAACGGGGTCCTTCGTCCATTCGGCGGTGCTGGTGGCCGAATCGATACGGATGACGCCGTAAGGGCGCACACCCAGGTCACGCAGGCGCTTGCCGAGCTTGCAGGACTTCTCGACATTGTTGACGAATTTTTTGCGGTCCGACGCCGACCCCATGGCCGAACCACCGCCCACAGGCGGCCACACGGGCGCTACGATCGAGCCTATGGCGAGATTGTGTTTCTGGACCTTGGCGGCCAGTTTCTTCACGTCGTCACCGGTGAAATCGATATTGGTGTGGGGTGCCGCATGGAAAATGTCGATGCCGTCAAATTTCACTCCATTGACCTCGGCCTTGACCGTCAGATCGATCATGGTGTCGAGGCCGATTGCCGGGATCTCGGGCGAGCCGCGGCCCACAAGGCCGGGCCACATAGCATTGTGCAGTTTTGGAAAATTGTTCGCGCCAGCCATGCACACTCCCATAGGCTTTTTTAGTTTGAATCATCTTAGACAAAAATTGGGCTTGCTGTCTACAACTGTTATATTAGTATGAGGTGATGGTAATCAGTCTTTCAAGGTCACGGCTTGATCGTTCGCGGCCCATGCGCGACCAGATTTATCCCTTGGTGCGCCGGATGATTTTGACGGGCGCCATCAAGCCGGGTGAGGTCATCGACGAGAAGGCAATTGCGGCCCAGCTCAATGTTTCACGTACGCCGGTGCGGGAAGCAGTGAAGAAACTGAGCGATGAAAACCTGGTTGAGGTGGTGGCGCAATCGGGAACGCGGGCGGCGCGCATTGCCAGGGATGAGATTGCCGAGGCCTTCCTCATCCGCCGCGCGCTGGAATCAGAAAGTGCGGCGCAGGCTGCCACGCGCATGACCCAATCGCACGCGGACCGCCTCGATGACATTCTCCTGCTGCATGCCCGGGCCCTGGAACGCAAAAAATATGTGGAAGCGATTGAGCGCGACGATGATTTCCACCGTTACATCGCCGACATCAGCAACCTGCCGCGGCTGTGGCGGGCCATAGAAATTTCGAAGGCGCAGCTTGACCGCTGCCGCCACATGATGGTGCCGCGCGAAGGCGAGGCCGAAACGACCCTTGAGAAGCATCGCGTCATTATCACTGCGTTGAAGAGCGGCGATCCCGAAACCGCGGCGCGGGCGATGCGTGACCATCTCGAAACGGCTTACCGCAGCACCGTTGCCGTGCTGGATGGCCCGGGCCTGAACTGAAGCCTGGAGTAGGAACCTGGCAATCTACATTAACGCCAAAGAAATCAATCCTTCCTAGAGTGTCCGGCTGGCGCAATCGAAAATTGCGCCATGTGGGTTGTGTTTGCGTATGCTGGTTGTTGTGGTCGTTGTGTTGATTTTGACGTTTCTGGCGGTGCTTGCCTTGGCCAAGCGCCTTGCCGTTGGCGTTTTTTTCATTTCGGCGGGGGCATTCGCCATGGCGGGCTGCGCCGTTGCGGGCGGGTTGTTCATTCATCCGGATGATCCTGTATCTCTGCGCTTCGTCACGCTGGATGTAACGCCGCCCGTTGCCATAAACGATGCGCCGGCGGGGCTCACAGGCGCAGGGCACCGGGCAAGGTCCCGCACGATCCTGTCGCACCGGAATGATCTCGCGGAATTGCGCGAGCATATAAAATACGAGCTTCGGCGGGGGAACATCGCGGCCGAAAAGGCAATCACCTTGAACCATCTCATTGACGAGATTGAAGCGACACTGGGTGTCGCTGACAGGCGGGTTGCAGCGCCGCGCCAGAACCTTGCCGATCTTACGCATTTGCAGGCCCGGCTGAATGAGACACTGGCCGATACCATAAAGCTGGTGAAGCTCCTGGATTCAGTGCCCAGCCCGGAATTTGCAGGAACATTCATCGCCGCCAAGATCCAGGTCGTGAGGCTTTTGGCGGAGAAGGCGGCGGTTGATGGCTCGATCGATGAGATCAGGTAAACATTGAAACGGCCCAACGCCGGATAAACCATTCTTCGCTCGTGGCGGTGGACTTGCTGGTTGCTTTCAGTAAAAGCATTGGCCAACTGAACCCTGAAAGCCAGAAATGACACCAGCGGAGAGCTTTTTTGTCGGCATTGATACGGGCGGCACCTATACGGATGCCGTAGTCATTGCCCATGACACGCAGAAGATTCTCGGCCGGGCCAAGGCGCTGACGACAAAGGGCGATCTTTCCATCGGGGTGAAAGAGGCGCTCACAACCGTGATGGAGACTCTTCCCGCCGGGGCAAAATCTTCAGCCATCGGGCTGGTCTCGGTTTCCACAACGCTGGCCACCAATGCGGTCGTGGAAGGACATGGCAGTCCGGTGGCGGTATTCCTCATTGGTTTTGACGCTGCCATGGCCGCGCGAACCGGCATCGCCAAGGCCTTTCCGAATGTGCCGCTGCGGATGATTGCGGGCGGCCATGACCATAATGGTGACGTGGCAATTTCCCTGGATGCAGCGGCGGTGGAGCGCGAGGCGGACCTGTTGAAAGGCGAGGTTTCGGCCTTCGCGGTTGCCTCTGCTTTTGCCGTGAGGAATCCGGAACATGAAAAGGCAGTGCGCGACATCATCATGCGGGTGACGGGGAAGCCCGTTACGCTTTCGACGGAGCTGACCTCGTCGCTGGATGCGCCGCGCCGGGCGCTGACGGCGGTGTTGAATGCCCGGCTGATTTCGCGGATATCGCTGCTGATTGAAGCGGTGCGGGTTGCCATGGCGGACCTGCATATTTCCTGCCCGCTGATGGTGGTGAAAGGCGACGGCTCATTGGCGCGGGCGGAAAACGTGGCACTCAAGCCCATTGAAACGGTGCTGTCGGGACCGGCGGCCAGTCTGGTGGGGGCCAAATGGCTGTCAGGGCTTGATGACTTCATCATGTCTGACATTGGCGGCACGACAACGGATATCGGCATTCTGCAGCATGGCAAGCCGCAGGTGGCGGAGGAGGGGGCCGAGGTCGGCGGCTGGCGCACCATGGTGAAGGCCATTGATGTGACGACTATTGGGCTTGGCGGCGACAGCGAGGTTCACCTGGCGATGGATGGCTCGATGCAAATCGGGCCGCAACGCATTGTACCGATTTCGCTGATTGGCGCACGTTATCCGGAAGTCCTTGCAATGCTTGAGGCTGACCTTGCGGATACGGAAGGCGGCTCGCAGCAGGGGCGTTTTGTGGTGTTGCCATTCGGCAAGTCCGGGCCTGCCGATCACAGCGGGTTGACGGCGCGCGAGATCGAATTTCTGGCCATAGTTACGGACCGCCCGAGGCCGCTGCGGAAAGTTGCTGTGTCCTCGGGCGCGCAGCGGGCCCTATCCTCCTTGCGCAAGAAGGGGCTGGTGCAGCTCTGCGGATTCACCCCTTCGGATGCGGCCCACGTGCTTGGCCTGCAGGCCAACTGGTCAAAGCCAGCCGCACTTTTGGCGGCCCAGCTTGTGGTGCGGTTTCGCGACATGCGGCTTGCAACGCCGGAGCGCATTGAGGCGTTTTGCCGGGATGTATGGAGTGAAACGGTGCGCCTGTCGGCGAAGGCCATTCTGAATTCGGCGCTCGCCATGCCGGTTGAGAATAATGCCCTGATTGAGAGTGTTGTATCGGGGGCGCCGGTGAAGGGCCTGGCGGCGATCAAAATTTCGCCCACTATTCCCATTGTGGCGGTTGGCGGACCGGCCCGGGTTTATTACGGGGAAGTTGCCAAGCGGCTGGATTGCGAAGTTGTATTTGTCGAGTGGTGCGAGGTTGCCAATGCGATTGGCGCCGCTGCCGGCCTTGTCGCGTTGAAGGTCATGGTGATGGTGGAAGGCGACGGGAACGGGGCTTTCCGCGTTCACGGCGGGCAGGGTACGCGGATTTTCGGTTCGGGGACTGAGGCGCTAGCCTTTGCCCAGACTTCAGCCCATGACCAGGCGGAAAGCATGGCGCTGGGGGTAGGGGCGATTTCGCCGAAAATAAGTGTAGAAACAAAGAAGTATTATTTGCCGGATGCGATGGACGACAACGGCCTGCTCAAGGCCGAAATCACGGCCGAGGCCATCGGGCGGCCTTCGCCAGCCTAGTTGGCGTTAACCGGCCATTTACCATAGTTCAACTGTTGTCGGCGGGTTTCCGCGCCACCGGGAAATGAAAGGGTTTCGGAAAGGCCCTGTTAACTGCAAATTTGATAGGGTCGGAAAGGTTTCCAGAGAGAATTTTTTCCGATGAACGTTGCTGTCAAATCTGCCGCCCAAGAGCCCGTGTTTTCAGGTTGGGAAGAACTGGGGCCCAAGGCTTCAAGCTGGAAAATCGAGCGGGAAGAGGTTCAGGCGGATTCCCTTGCGCCATTTTTCCCGGATCAAAACGGCGGGGTTTACGAGCAGCTCCTGTTTAACTTCCCCTTCATGATGCATGCCATGGATGGCTCGGGCAGGCTGAATTCGGTCAACCGGCAATGGTGCAAGACGCTGGGCTACCTGCCGTCCGATGTGATCGGAAAATCCTTCAATGAACTTCTGACGCCGCAATCGCGCTCGCACCTCATCACCACGATTTATCCAAAATACCTGCAGACCGGCCTGTGCCGCGGCGAGGAAATGTTTGTCCACCGCAAGGACGGCACGCTGGCAACCGTCATGCTGTCGATGAATGCCTATCGCGGCGACAAGGGCCGCATCGAACGCTCGATCTGCCTGATGCAGGATGTGACCGACCAGAAGATCGCGGAAATTGCCTCGGTGCGCAGCGACCAGCGGTTCCGCGGGGCCTTTGCCGCCGCAGCCCATGGCATGGCGCTGGTATCGCCAACCGGGCAGATTGAACTCTCCAACGCGGCCTTCGGGATTTTCCTGGGCCGGGAAGATATCGACCAATCCACCCTGACATTTGACGAGACCCTGCACCGCGATGACCGCGGCCAGTTCCTGAATGGGATGCGCCAGCTTTTGTCGGGCGAAGTTCCGTCGCTGAAGCAGGAACTGCGCTACACGACAGGGACGGGCGGCATTGTGCATGGCTCAACCAGCGTTTCCATGGTCAAAAGCGAGAAGGCTGAAATCGAGCAGCTCGTGGTCCAGATTGTCGATGTCTCGGAGCGCAAGCTCACCACCCAGCGCCTGCACCAGGCGCAGAAGATGGAGGCCATCGGGCAACTGACCGGTGGCCTGGCCCATGATTTCAACAACCTGCTCACCATCATCATGGGTAATCTGCAATTGCTCGAAGGCAAGCTGGGCGGCGACGAGAAGGCGGTCAAGCGCGCCAATGAGGCCCTTGATGCGGCGCGCAAGGGCTCGGACCTGACACGCCAGTTGCTAGCCTTTGCCCGCAAGCAGGATCTTGAACCACGCGAGGTGAAGGTCAATGACCTGGTCACGGGCATGGAAGCCCTGATCTCGCGCACCCTTGGCGAGAATGTTGAACTCAAAGTTGATGTGGCGGCCGGTGCGCCCAAGGTGCTGATCGATCCTTCGCAGTTTGAATCATCCATTTTGAATCTGGCGATCAATGCCAGGGATGCCATGCCCAATGGCGGGCTGCTGACGATTGAAACCCAGCTGGTTTATCTCGACCACGAATATGCGGAAAAGCACCCCGAGGTTGTTCCCGGGCACCATGTCATGGTGGCGATTTCGGATACAGGCACCGGCATGGCGCCGGAGCTGCTCGAAAAAGTTTTCCATCCCTTCTTCACCACCAAGGAAAACGGCAAGGGCACGGGGCTTGGCCTTTCCATGGTCTATGGCTTCATCAAGCAGTCGGGCGGCCATATCAGCATTTACAGCGAAGTCGGGCACGGCACTTCGGTTAAAATGTATTTGCCGCGGAAAATTACCGTCGGCGAAATTTCTGCCGAGACGGCAGCCAACAATCGGTCACTGGCGATCGAAGCAGAGCCTCCCGCAGATTCAGAGGAAGCCGCAGTTCCGATGAAAGCGGCGCGGCCGCAGAAGATACTTGTGGTTGAAGACCAGGAAGCGGTGCGCGCTGTGGCTTGCGGCTTCTTGATGGATTTCGGTTATGATGTAGTGGAAGCGGAAGATGGCTTCCAGGCCCTGTCAAAGCTTCAAGAGGATCCCGAGATCGATCTCATGTTCTCGGATATCGTGATGCCGGGCGGGATGAACGGTTTTGACCTTGCCCAGGCGGCCAGCGGCATGCGTCCCGACCTCAAGATTGTCCATACCTCCGGCTATCCCAAGGGCGCCATGGTGCACCAGGACGAGCCGCGTTTCCGGCAGGGCTTTATCATCATGAAGCCTTACCGCCGCGAGGAACTGCAAAAAATCATCCGGGATGCATTCGAAAAGCAGAGTTGAGGCTTTTTAGAATGATTCGAATCTGCTAGAGATTGCGCTGCGGGGGCGGTTTAATCTCAGGGGATTGATATGCAAGGTGTTGCACGGAACTTCTTTATACTTGGAATTGTCATGGCGATTGCCGGGATGATGCTCGGCCTCAAGATGGCCATGACCAATGACCATCTTCAAATGCCAGTTCACGCCCATATCATGGTGGCAGGCTGGCTCATGTCGGCGGTGTTCGGTTTCTTCTATCATCTGTTTCCTGCTGCCAGGCAAAACAAGCTCGCCACCATCCATTTCTGGATGCATGCAGTGGGGATCGTGGTGCTTACGGTTTCGCTTTATTTTGTTCTGGCGGGAAATCCGGGAGTTGAGCCGGTGACGGCAGTTGCCTCAATCTTGTTCTTCCTCGGCATGCTGCTGTTTGCGTGGATTGCGATTCCCGTAGTCAACAAAAGCTAAAGAGAACTCAGACCGACATTCGCCAATACAGTGCGCAGTTCGGCGGCGTTGATCGCCTGCCGAACTGCTGCAACATCCGGCCCGGTAGCGCGGTCTTCGTGGAGAACGGATACAACTGCGCGGATTGAAGTGTGGAGCAGTTTTGCCACGCGGCCAAGGCTTTTGGGTTTGCGGAGGTCCGCAGCCTGAGCCGCAACAAGCGCTTCTATGGCAAAGAGCCAAAGGAGCAGGTCATTCTGGGTGGCAAGTTTGCGGGCGGTCAGCGGAGTTTGCGGGGCGACATCCTCAACCATTTCCGATACGGCGATGGTATCGAGGCTTGCGGGCTGGGCGTGAAGGCGGATTTCAGCGAGAAGGGACGCTACGGTTTTCTGCAGGGGCAACAAACCTGATGATGCGCCGCCAACGGGCGAGAGATATTTCGGCAGGCCGGAAAGATGCGGGTTCATGAGTTTGAGAACGCGCTGGGCGGAGGCCGTGGCCAGATGAACATGGGCGATGGCAAGCGTATCGAGTGCAAGCGCCAAGGCTGGCGTATGGAAGTTCGGGGTTGAGAGCATTTCATTTGTGTCGATCAGCACTGCGGGGTTGTCCGCCGCGCCATTGAGCTCGATTTCGGTTTCCTTTTCGGCGAGGGCAAGGGCATTGCGCGCGGTGCCGAACAATGGAGCCACGACACGGAAACTCAAGGCGTCCTGGATTGAGCGCGGGGCACCGCTTGTATAAAGGGATGAGCCTTCAAGGGCAGCGCGAAACCAGGCGGCGGCCTGTTCCTGGCCCGCGGCGGGGCGGAGCGCGTGAATGCGGGCCTCGAATATAGAGGGGTTCATGCCGTAGCCTTCACCGGACAGCACCGTGACGGCTTGCGCCAGATCCATTGTGCTTCGCGCCTGACGAAGAGCATGTGATGCAAGGGCGATGGAGAGGCTGGAGTTGTTGGCCAGCGCCAGGCCATCTTTCGGGGCTAGTTCGATGGGGGCAAGACCATGGGCCCGAAGCGCCTCTGCCGCGGGGCGGCAAATTCCATTGTCCCAGATTTCGCCCTCGCCAATCAGGCTGGCACCCATTTGGGCCGAGAGCACGAGATCGCTTGTCCCAATCGAGCCGTAGGTTGGAACGGCGGGGGCAAGCCCGCGCTCCGCCATCGCCAGCATGAGATCAAAAGTGGTGAGCGACAGGCCCGAAGCACCGCGCGTGGCGCCAATGATGCGCGAGAGCCAGGCGGCGCGGCTTATCCATTCCGGAAGATTGGGGCCGACACCGGTGCTGCGGGCCAGCAGCAATTGCGCCTGGAAGGCGGGAATGTCCTTGGGTGCGATGCGATGCTGGAGATTGCCGCCAAGCCCGGTGTTGAGGCCATACACGGGCTGGTCGCTCGCGGCATAGCGGGCGACGATTTCCCGGGCGCGGACAAGGCATTCGCGGATTGCCGGGGCCAAGGTAATTGACACGGGGCCATCGGCGAGTTCGACAAACCGCTGAAGAGAAACGTGGCTGCCATCAAGATAAAGTTTCTGCATCAGTAGAACCTCAGCCGTTGGCCCATACCAAGCTTTTTGGCTTTTTCCAGCATCGCATGGCCAAGGGCGATGTCGGACAGAGAAAGACCGCGATGCCAGAAGAGAATGGTTTCATCGTCGCGCTGCCGTCCGTTTTTAATTCCGGCGACAATCTGGCCGAGTTCGGCATGGAGGGTTTTCTCGGTGAGCTTGCCTGCCTCCACATGAGCGCGCAGCGAACCGAATTTTCCGGTCTTGCATTGGCCCCAGTCATCAACCACGATTTTGTCCATGATGTCGGTGAGATTCAACTCGACAGCACTCATGGTTCCGTAGGGAATGACCAGCGCGCCTTTCTTGATCCATTCTGTCTTCAACATCGGTGTGGGTGTCGAAAGACGCGAGGCTTCCACCACAATATCTGCACCTTCGACACAGGATTGCCAGTCCTGTGTGGCAACAACCTTCTTGCCGAGATCATCCGACAGGCGCGCGGCGAAACTGTCGCGGCTTTCCGCGCGTCTGGAATGAACGCGGATTTCATCGAAATTGAAGAGCCGGTCCAAGAGCCTCACGTTCCAGTAAGCGGTTCCGCGTGCGCCGACATGGCCCAATATTTTTGAGCCCTTCCGCGCAAGATGTTTTGCGCCGATGGCGGTGATGGCTCCGGTGCGCATGTCGGTCAGGCCGGTTGCATCGATAATGGCGGTGGGCGCGCCGTTGAGCGGATCGAACAAGGCGAGGAGGCCGTATTCGGATGGCCGCCCTTCCTTGTAGTTTCCGACAAAATCACCGACGACCTTGACGCCGGCCTGGGCGATATGGCCGCCGATCCAGCCGCGCAACACATTGAAATGGCCTTCAACACCGGCGCGCGGCTCGAGATGAACGCGGGGCTCTATGGCGGTTTCGCCGCGGCCCTGCATGGCGAGACCTGTTTCCACGGCGGCTATGATGTCATCATCCGTTAATCCGAGGCTGGAAATGTCCGACCGGTTCAAAAAATCGATATGGACGGGCGGGCTGTCGGCTTGGTTCACGGGGGCAACACTCTCACAGCGGGGAATATGGAAATTTGGTTTCGGTCAATAGTTGGGGCTCGTCAAGGGTGGGAATTATCTTTATGAGACTGGCCAAATTCAGGCACCAGGCAGGGGCAAAAAATGGTTGAACTGTTCACGATTGAAAATCTCTTCACGCTGCTGGTATTGACCGCGCTTGAAACCGTGCTGGGTTTTGACAACCTGCTTTACATTTCCATCGAGGCCAAGCGCGTGGCTCCGGACAAGCAGAAGTATGTGCGGCGGCTGGGCATCATCCTTGCCATCGGCCTCCGCATCGTGCTGCTCTTCGTGGTGCTGCAGCTCATCAGCCTGTTCCAGTCGCCATGGTTCGGCTTCGATCTGCCCTTTGCAAAGGGTTCATTCAACGGCCACAGCTTGATAGTGCTCTTGGGCGGCGCCTTCCTTATTCACACGGCGCTGAAGGAAATTTTCCATATGCTGGTGGTGCACGAGTTGGGGCATGGCGGCGCCGAGGGGCTGAAGCATCGCAGTGTGCAGTCAGCGATTTTCTGGATCCTGGTGATGAATATCGTGTTTTCGTTCGATACGGTTCTGTCCGCCGTGGCGCTGACCGACCATTTCATTGTCATGGCTACGGCGATCATCGTTTCCGGCGCGCTTATGGTGCTACTGGCCGAGCATGTGGCCAATTTCCTGCAGAAGAACCGCATGTATGAAGTGCTGGGATTGTTCGTGCTGCTGCTGGTGGGTGTCATGCTGTTTGCCGAGGGCGGCCACCTGGCCCATCTGGCATTCTTTGGCTATCCGATTGAGCCCATGGCAAAGAGCACTTTCTACTTCGTGGTGGCGGCCCTGATCGTTGTCGATGTTATCCAGGGACGCTACCAGAAGAAGATTATGGCGGAAGAGAAGGTGCAGCCCGCTGTTGCCCATGAAGGGCCCGGATACTCCTGACCTGAGATCAATTCTCCCGCCATCAAGGACCCTCTTGCAAGATATTACATACCGTGTTATATAACTTGTTATGTAATCAAAAGAGAGGTTTGAATGGCCGACGATCTCGTTCGCAGTTATGGCTACCTGACGCTCGGAAGCCGCTTCAAGCGCATCGGCGAGCGGATGCAGGCGGATGTTCAGCGGCTCACGGCGGCGTACGGCTTTGAGCTTCATGGCGCACTTTGGACGATGCTGGGCGCGATTGAACGGGACGGGCCGATCACCATCGGCGAACTGGCCCAGAGCCTTGATATCGCCCAGCCTGGCGTTACCCGCAGCATCGCCCAATTGCAGGCGCGCGGGCTGGTCAAGCCGTTGCGGTCCGACACCGATCAACGGGTAAAGCGCGTGGCGCTGACCGAGCAGGGGCGAAATGTAGTCGATCATGCCAAGCGCGAAATCTGGCCGCGCGTCGAACGCGCCGTCGCGGAAATTTGCGATGGCCTTGATGGGCCATTGCTCGCGCAACTTGGTGCAATCGAGGAAGCGCTGGCCAGTAAACCCCTCTATCGCCGCGGCGGTGGCGCTTCAAGCGATGCAGAAGGTTCCTGATGCACTCCACTTGTCGCAAAACCCGATCCTGAAAGGATTCGCATCATGAGAGACTATGTCCTCACTTGCGCTGTGATGAACCAGCAAATCGGATTTTCGCCAGTCCGAATGTTGCGCAACTGGATCAGACGGAAGGAATTGGCGCGAATGGACGCGCACGCCCTGGCACTGCTGAAAATTGACGAAGAAGACCGCCAATGGGCAGTTCGCCTGCGGCTCGATATCGATCCCTTTGTTGCCATTGAGGATCGGGCTTTCCGAAAATCTCGAAAGCAGCTTGGCCTGACCGGGGGCGCGCAGCGAGAGCCGGATCCGTTGCCGCCATTCTGCGAAGCGGCGCCACGTGCCCGAAAAGTCATTCTCTCTCACGCCGTTTTGAAAGTTGATGTTCGTGCTGAAAAACAGGCCCGGTGGGATGCCGCCGCCAGCTTGCAGGGAGCCAGCAGATGACATCGCATGTTCTCGACCAGCCGATCCGCAATGCCTTGCTCACCCGCCACAAGTGCCTGTCTGAAGGAGGTCCCCTGGCGCTGCGCTATCAGCCTGAGATTTCGGCCTTCGCCACTGCCGTTGATGACAGCGCGGAAGCACTTGCCGCGCTTGCCGCACTCATCCCGGCAAACGGCATGGCAATCCTGGTGCAAGCCGGCGCGCATCCGCTGCCGCCCGGGATGGTGGCTGAAAACCACTTCCAGGTGGTGCAGATGGTTGCCGGGACCGCCACCGCGCAGGATACCGAAACCGAGGTTCTCGAACTTTCAGACGCCGATGCGCCCGAGATGCTGGCGCTGGCCACGCTGACCAAGCCCGGGCCCTACAATGCGCGCACCCACGTCTTTGGCGGTTATGTCGGCATTAGGGAAGGCGGCCGGCTGGCCGCCATGGCAGGTCACCGCCTGAAGGTGCCCGGCTATACCGAGATCAGTGCCGTCTGTACCCACCCCGATTTCCGCGGGCGAGGCTATGCCAGCCATCTCATGCGGGTCGTGGCGGCGCGTATCGTGGCGCGTGGCGAGACGCCATTCCTTCACACCTATGCAGCCAATGCCAATGCCATCCGGCTTTATGAAAAACTGGGCTTTGTGCTGCGCCGCCGACTGGAGGGTAGCGTGCTCCGCCGCACGTAGCGATTGAACTCACGTCGAAAAGCCACTAGAAGCGCCGCCGAAACCTCCCCTTATCCGAAAGAGCGCTCACCCGATGGCACGTCAATTCATCTACCATATGCAGGGCCTTTCAAAGTCCTATGCAGGCGGCAAGAAAGTGCTCGATAACGTGCACCTGCAATTTTATCCGGACGCGAAAATCGGCGTTCTGGGGCCTAACGGCTCGGGCAAATCCACGTTGCTGCGCATCATGGCGGGGCTTGACAAGGAATGGAACGGCGAGGCCTGGCTGGCGGACGGGGCCACGCGCGGCTATCTCCAGCAGGAGCCGGAGCTCGATCCCGCCCTTAATGTGATGGGCAATGTGATGGAAGGGGTGGCCGACAAGAAGGCGATCCTCGACCAATACAACGCGCTGATGGCTGACTATAATGATGAGAATGCCGAGAAGGCCGGGAAACTGCAGGACGTGATCGACTCGCAGAACCTGTGGGACCTTGAGGCGCAGGTGGAGCAGGCCATGGATGCCATGCGCTGCCCGCCGGGCGACGCTTCGATCGACAATCTCTCTGGCGGTGAAAAACGCCGCGTGGCGCTCACCCAGCTATTGCTGCGCAAGCCCGATCTGCTGCTGCTCGACGAACCCACCAACCATCTCGACGCTGAAAGCGTGAACTGGCTCGAGCATCATCTGGCCGATTACGCCGGTTCCATTCTCATTGTCACCCATGACCGTTACTTCCTCGACAATGTGACGGGCTGGATTCTTGAGCTCGACCGGGGCAGGGGCATTCCCTATGAGGGCAATTACTCGGCCTATCTCCGCCAGAAGGCCAAGCGCTTTGCGCAGGAAAAGAGCGAGGATGCGGCGCGGCAAAAGGTGATCGAGCGCGAGCAGGAATGGATTTCCTCCTCGCCCAAGGCCCGGCAGGCCAAATCCAAGGCGCGGTTCAAAGCCTATGATGAACTCATCAAGGCCAATGATGCGCGGCTCAAGTCAACCACGGCGCAAATCATCATTCCGCCGGGCGAACGGCTGGGCGATAACGTCATCACGGTTGAAGGCCTGAACAAGGCCTATGGCGACCGCCTGCTGATCGAGGACCTCTCCTTCAAGCTGCCGCCCGGCGGCATTGTCGGCATTATCGGTCCCAATGGCGCGGGCAAGACGACGCTGTTCCGCATGCTGACCGGCCAGGAAAAACCCGACGCCGGGAAAATTGAAATCGGCGACAGCGTGCAGCTTGGCTACGTTGACCAGAGCCGCGACTCGCTCGATCCGGAAAAAACCGTCTGGCAGGAAATCTCCGGCGGCAACGAGCTTCTCTATCTCGGCAAGCGCGAAATGAATTCTCGGGCCTATACGGGAGCCTTCAATTTCAAGGGCGGCGACCAGCAGCAAAAAGTCGGCACGCTTTCCGGGGGGCAGCGCAACCGGGTGCATCTGGCAAAGATGCTGAAGTCCGGCGCCAATGTGCTGCTGCTCGATGAGCCAACAAATGACCTTGATACGGAAACGCTGGCGGCGCTTGAAGAGGCGCTGGAAGATTTCGCGGGCTGCGCCGTAATCATCAGCCATGACCGCATGTTCCTTGACCGCCTTGCCACCCATATCCTGGCCTTCGAAGGCGACAGCCATGTGGAATGGTTCGAGGGCAATTTCCAGGATTACGAGGAAGACAAGAAGCGCCGGCTTGGGGAAGATTCGGTGATGCCCAAGCGCATCAAGTACAAGCAGTTTTCGAGGTAGAATTGTTGGAATAGTTTGAGTCTTCCAAAAACACAATTTTGCCTTAAAGTAGATTAAATAGTCTTATAGTATTTAGTGACCGCAATCTACTTTAGAGGAAAATTGTCATGGAGCTTGTTGTTAGCGGCTGGGGCCGTAATCACGGCCCCCGAACGATAGTAGCTGGAGATGTTGAATCGGCGACGCTGAGGAACAAGTTGCGCCACGGCCACAATTGGTATGAGCCCACAATAGAGTTTTTTCCGCCAGGGGGGGATTCTAATCCCTCGATACAGTTTTATACTGGCGCTAAGCTCAGCAAATTGAATGGAGACTACTTGGTCGAACTACGGCTTCGAAAGAGTGAAGTGGCGCGCTTGTTTGCTATTTGCTTCCAGAACGATCCGCTGAGTACTGTGATAAAGAGCTTGGAAACGGCAACAGAAGATGCCGTTAGTTCCAGCTAGGCGGTCCCCGCCTCTTTCAATATCCACTCGCGGAAAGCGCGGATTTTGGGGGTGTTGCGGCGGGCTTCGGAATAGGCGAGGTAGTAGTTCGAGCCGGACTTTGCCATCACGTCAAAAAGTTGGATGAGCCGGCCGGAACTCAGATCATCTTTGACGAAGGCTGGCGAAACGAGGGCAATGCCGGAACCGGATACGGCAAGGATGGCGGCCATCTGCTGGGTATCAACGTCGATGCTGGTGCGGGTGATTGCTGCATTCCGGTCGAGACCCGCAGTTTCAAACCAGATCGGCCACCACACGTCATTCCGGTCAATCAGCACATGATTGGGAATATCGCTGGGCGATGCGGGCCTGCCTTCGCGGACGATATAATGCGGGCTGCACACGGGTGTGAACGTCTGGCTCAACATGAAATGGCTGGTGAGGCCCGGCCAATTGCCCTTGCCGGAACGGATCACAACATCCACGCCATCATTGTCCAGGTCCACCCGTTGATCTGAAATATCAATGCGCAAGGCAAATTCGGGATGAAGTAACTGAAAGCCGCCGAGACGCGGCGCCAGCCAGATTCCGGCAATGGTTTGCATGGTTGAGATCACCAGCACGGAATTGCTTTCCTCGCGCACCAGCCGGAAGCTTTGGGCGAGATCGCCAAGAGCGCGGCTCACGGTGGGGGCGATTGTCTGGCCCTTTTCGGTCAGGGCCACGCCGCGGGCCTGGCGCACAAACAGGGGGGCGCCGACGAAGCTTTCCAGCAGTTTGATCTGGTAGCTTACGGCCGATTGGGTCATGTTCAGTTCGGCTGCGGCGCGGCTGAAATTGCCATGACGGGCCACGGTTTCAAATACCCGGATAGCGGCAAGGGGCGGCATTGCGGTCATGGTTGAGACATAAGCTGATTTGATGTCTCTGTCCATAAAACTCGTTTGTTTATGGCTAAAAATGGGATGATAGTGAACGTATTCAAACTTGAGCTATCAATTCACGAGGGTACAATGACACTTTCCCTGGAACGCATGGCCCGCCATTTGCTCGGTATTTTGACGGTTAATGGTGCGGGCCGCGCCCGCATCCCCCGGCTTGATCTTATGGCGCTCAATGACCGCGACTTGGCGGACCTTAATCTGCCGGCTGATGTCAGGAACCGTTTCATGGGCCAGCGCTCGGCCCTGGACTCACGGCGGCGCGGTTAGGCATGAAGGATTGGCGGCCTGAGGATTACCTTCGCTTTAACGATGAGCGCAGCCGTCCGGCGCGCGATCTTTTGGCGCGAATTCCCTTGAGGGCGCCGGAGCTTGTCTATGATCTAGGCTGTGGTCCGGGAAATTCCACGGCGCTTTTGCTTGAGGCCTATCCGCAGGCAAAACTGGTGGGCCTCGATAATTCGAAGACGATGCTGGCGAAGGCGCGGAAAGACCTGCCGCAGGTTCAGTTCATGGAAACTGACATCGCCGCATGGCCGGGAGACTCCCATGCCGACCTTCTTTATGCCAATGCCAGTTTCCACTGGGTGCCCGATCACGTTTCGGTATTGCTTCGCTTTCTCAAGGGCTTGAAGGCCCGAGGCGTGCTGGCGCTGCAGATGCCGGACAATCTGAATGAACCCAGCCACCGGCTGATGTGCGAGACGGCGGAAGTCGGACCTTGGGCCAATACCCTCAGACACGCGGCGGGATCGCGCGAGATAATCCGGACGCCAAATGAATACTACACGCTGCTGAAGCCTCATTGCCGAAGCCTCGATATCTGGCATACGGCCTACTACCATGCCCTCGATGGGGTGCTGGGCATTGTTGATTTTTTCAGCACAACGGGATTGAGGCCTTATCTCGATCCGCTGGAAGAAGCGATGCGCGGAAAATTCATTGATGCCTATCGCGCCAACCTGGCGAAGGCTTATCCCGAAATTCTTGGCGGCAAAGTTCTGATGCGCTTTCCGCGCATTTTCCTGGTGGCGCAGGTTTGAAGTCAGTTGCGCAGATAGGCAAAGAGGGCGTTGATATCGCCGCCGTTGCGGTTGATGACGCCCACAAAGGTTGAGCGCAGCTGCTGGGCCAGCCAGACCGACGAGACATTGACGTCGCGCACCAGAAAGCCGCGCTTGGAACGGTGAAGCTTGAAGATGATCTTCTTGCCGTTTGACATACGCGTGCTGACGGTCAGGGCGTTATTGGAAGTGATGCAATCCTTGATGGTCATTCCGCTGCCGGAGAAACGGCCGGAATGCTTCATCATGAAACGACCGATGAAGGCGCGGGTGAGTGTCAGATATTCGGCTTCCCTAGACTTGCTCAAACTCCCGCGATGGGGGCCGAGGGCAAACATGGAAATGCCGCGCAGATCGGTGTAGCGCTCCGTGGTGCCGGAAAAGGCCGAGGCGGTATGGACGCGGGCTGCCCGCATAAAAGCATTGCCCGCACTGGTGACAAAGGCCGAGGCCTCACAGGCACCCGCTGCGGCGCTGGGAAGGCAGCCGCCCATTAACAGGATGAATAAAAAGACAACCCAGTGCCGACGCATCATCTCAGTCCCGATCGCCCCTGTTTGAATCCGATTGAATCTGAGTCGCAAGCCCCATTCGGAGGAGAGAGGATTATTCCGCGTCGCGGTTTTTGACGCCCTTGATTTTTGCTTCGCGCAAATGCAGTCCGGTGCGGGTGCCCTTGATGTCTTCAGCCTTGGCAAGATCATAGGTGCGCTTGCGAAGTTCCATGACCAGTTCATTGCGGTCTTCGATATGGGCGATTTCGCTGAAGGGAACGGGCCGCCCGATGCGCACGTTCAGGCCAGTTCCAATGCGCCTTGTGGTTTCACGAAAGACCAGGGAAAGCCGGAGTGTCAGGCTCAAATGGCTCGCCAGTTGGAACAGCCGGCTGTTCTGCCCGGTGAAAAAGATTGGAATGACTGTTGCCTTTGACATGCGCAGGAGCTTTGCGGTGAAGGGTGCCCAGGGCAGGTCAACAGCCTGGCCCTTTAACGGTTTCTCCGATGTTGCAACGCCGCCACCGGGGAAAATTCCAACGGCATGGCCCTCGCGCAGCCAACTCTGCGCGGCAAGGCGTGAACTCACATTGGTTTCACGGGCCTCGCGGGTGGGGGCGAAGGCCACAGGCAGGAGATTGCCAGCAGCACCTGGCGCTTGGCACAACACATCATTGGCCAGAACCTTGGTATCGGCCCGCACCTTGGTGGCGAGCCAGGTCAGGGTGATGCCATCCATGACGCCATAGGGATGGTTCGCGATGAAGAGCACCGGGCCGGTTTTGGGCGTGAGGGCCAGTTCCGCCTCATCATACATGACATCGAGTTTCAGCAGGCGGATGGCGGCATCGAAGAAATTCTCGCCGCCCGCCACGCTTTTCTGGTGCTGAAAATAAAGCTTCTTGAGCTTGCGCTGGCCACCCATCTTCTCGATGGCCTGGATGACGGCGCGCTGCAGGGCGGGCTGGTCGGAGGTTGAATAGGAAAATCGCACCGGTTTGGACTTGCTGGGATGGACCGGGGTTTTTGACATGTCGCTGCGGGGCAATCCAAAAGGTGTTGGCTGGATATTGCCGCTTATATGCTCTATTGCGCGCCTGCCAAAGGAGAAGTTCATGTTCAAGCTCTATGCCCGGCCCAATGCCGGTTCCGCCGCGGTTGAGGCCCTGCTTGCCGAATGCGGCGCTGCCTTCGAGATCATTGACGTTCTCCGTGATCCTGACGGTTCGGTGCCGCGAAGTTTCCTGCAAATCAACCCGCGAGGCGAAGTGCCCACTCTCCGCCTGGCTGATAACAGTATTATGACAGAAAGTGCGGCCATGATGATCTACCTGGCAGACCTCCATCCGGCGGCAGCCCTTGCACCATCGGTGACTTCGCCTGACCGGGCCCGTTATTTGCGCTGGATGCTTTACTTCGCCACGGGCGTCTATATGGCGGATCTGCGTTTGTTTTATCCGGCGCGCCATTCAACCGACGCGGGCCATGCTGAGGCCATCAAGGCCAAGGCGATGGAAGACATGGAGCGGGACTATGACATTTTTGCTGCGGCGCTCGGCGAGGGGCCGTTCATTCTCGGCCAAGCGATGAGCGCGGTTGATATCTATGCGGCCATGCTGGTGAGCTGGGCGCCGGACGTGACGAAGCTTTTTGCGCGCCATGGCAATATCAAGAGACATTATGACCGTGTGGCCGCCCGGCCGTTGATTGCAAAGGTGTGGGTGCGAAATAGAATGCCTTAAGCGGCCTCTTCTTTAGGCGTCCCCAAACCCAAGACGCGGCAAATGGCGTAAACCAGATCGGCGCGGTTGAGGGTGTAGAAATGGAAGGCGCTCACGCCTTCGCGGCGCAGCGCCTCAACCTGTTCGGCGGCAACGATGGCGGCCACAAGGTTCCGGGTTTCCGGGTCCGCATCTAGTCCGGCGAAGCGGCGGGCAAGATCAGGCGGGATGTGGGCGCCGCATTTGGCGGAAAATTCGCAGACGCGGGCGAAGTTGGTGATGGGCAAAATGCCCGGTACCAGTTCAATGTCGATGCCGCGGGCAAAGATCCGGTCACGCAGGCGCAGGAAGAATGCATTGTGGAAAAAGAACTGCGAGATGGCGCGGCTGGCGCCATGTTCGGCCTTGTCGGCCATGAAGGCCAGGTCTTCTTCGATGGATACGGATTCCGGATGGCGCTCGGGATAGGCGGTGACGGAGACCTCGAAGTCCGCAATGGCGCGGATGCCACGCACCAGATCGGCGGCGTTCTTGTAACCCTGCGGATGGGGCTCAAAGCGCTTGCCGACGCCGCCGGGCGGATCGCCACGGAGCGCCAATATGTGGCGGACGCCCGCATCCCAGTTCTCCCTGATCACTGCGTTCACTTCGTCTTTCGATGCGTCCACGCAGGTGAGATGGGCCACGGGCTTGAGTTTGGTTTCGTTGTGAATGCGCTTGACGGTGCTCAGGGTGCGGTCGCGCGTGGTGCCGCCTGCCCCGTAAGTCACTGAGACGAATTTTGGATTGATGGGTTCGAGCCGCTTCAAGGTGCGCCAGAAGGCGTCTTCCGCCTCACCGGGTTTTGGCGGGAAGAATTCGAATGAGACGGAGAGATTTTTGGCCTCAGGCGTTGCGTCGGTCATTGGGCCTTTGACTCCAGGTCAACGGAATGCTTCGCGAGATTTGGCATTGTCCGCGTGATCTTGGGCACGGCCAGCCAGACTGATACGGTCAGGCCGGTTTGCTCTTTCAGCCAGGGCGGCGGCAGGAGTTCGTGCTGCTGCAGT
Source organism: Aestuariivirga sp. (assembly GCA_965279345.1). Taxonomy (GTDB): domain Bacteria; phylum Pseudomonadota; class Alphaproteobacteria; order Rhizobiales; family Aestuariivirgaceae; genus Aestuariivirga. The sequence goes on along the minus strand of CBDIHN010000004.1, from coordinate 841,688 downwards.
GCAAGACCGGCGCGGTTGAACCAGCCGGTGATTTGCTCGGTTGAAATTCCAAGGCGGCGGTGGGCGTGCTCGCTGCGCAGGGATTCAAGTTCATGGGGGGCGAAATCGACAATCAGCAAGCGGCCTTCGGGATAAAGAATGCGGTGGGCTTCGAGCAAGGCGCGCCCGGGGTCGTCAAGGTAATGCAGGACCTGGTGGATGACGACGAGATCAGCCGAGGCATTGGCGAAGGGCAGGGCGTAGATTTCCCCCTGCCGGACCTGGGCATGGCGCAGTGCCTTTTTCTCCAGATTGGACCTGGCGATGGCCAGCATCTCACGGCTTGAATCAATGCCGATGGCCTGTTCGGCTTGGGGGGCGAAAAGTTCGAGGACGCGGCCAGTGCCGGTGCCGAGGTCGACCAGCGATTTAACGCGAGCCTTGCCGAGAATGGCCTGCATGGCGCCTTCAACATCCTCCTCGTGGATATGCAGGGAGCGGAGCTTTTCCCAATTGGCGGCATTGCTGCTGAAATAGCTGGCGGCCAATTCGGCCCGTTGGGTGCGGATGGTTTCAAGGCGGGTGAGGTCTCGGGCGAGGGTCGCGTCATGGGCGGGCAGCAAGTCAACAATGGCGCGGGACAAGGTTCCGCCGAGACCTTCTTCGCGCAGGCGGAAGAGCACCCAATTGCCTTCCTTGTGGCGCGAGACCATGCCCGCTTCAACCATGAGCTTGAGGTGGCGGCTGACGCGGGGCTGGCTCTGCCCGAGGATCTGGGTGAGTTCGCTGACGTTGAATTCGCCATGGGACAGGACAAAAAGAATGCGCACGCGGGTCGATTCGGCGATTGCCCTTAGCCCTACAAGCAATTCATCCATGCCAAAACTCCTCTTGAAATAGACATAAACATATCTTTATATGCTTTTCAATGATTGATTAAGTCGCGGAAGAGCAAGGCAGTTTTCCGGCTGATGCAAATTTGCCGATTGCGGCCTTGCTTTTTCCATACTTTCAAGGCGTATTGTGCGCCGATTGGCAGACGCTTGGAGGGAACTCCGTCAAGCTGTTTGGAGGTTCTATGGACGGCACATTAACCCGCAAGTTCAGCCGCCGTGAATTTGCGGCTTTGCTTTTGGGAGCGGCAGTTACGGGCAGGGCTGGTTTTGCCGCTGCGGCGGTAAGCCCTGCCGAAGACTATGTTGACAAAATTGCCAACGAAGTCATGTCGCTGGCAAACAGCGGGAGCAAGGGCACGGCGCTGCGCGGAAGGTTTGCTTCCGTCTTGAACCGCTACATCAATTTGCGGAGCATCGCCAATTTTGCGCTCGGCCCCTATCAGAAGAAGCTTTCACCCGGCGACAAGAATGAATTCTACACCCTGTTCAGCAATTATGCGGCAGCCCTGTTCGTCTATTATGTGGATGATTTCAAGGGTTCCGACCTGAAAATCATTTCAACCTCGCAACAGGGCAATTACATCACGATCACAAGTGCGATTGTTCAAAACGGTGGCGGGCGCGAGCAAGTGAAATGGCGGCTTGTGCCGGCGGGCGGCGGCTACAAAATCAGCGACATCAACATCAAGGGCGTGTGGCTGACGATTGCGACGAAGAAGCGTTTTAGCGACGTTCTCAATCGCTCCAAGGGGGACTTTGACGCGCTTTTCGCCGAATTGCGGGAAGCGGAGACTTGGTAATTCCGGCAAACAAGTTTATGAGCGTGTTTAGAAACCGTTAGGCATATTTGCCCGAAGAGTTCCGTTGGAAAATCGAATCATGATCACACGCCGCGCCCTTTTGGGATTCATTGCCGCCAGTTCCATTTCACCCGCGTTTGCGGCTGATCATCCGTCGATTGCGTTTATGAACCGCTTCGGCAAAGACATGCTGGCGGCGCACCGTCTGGGAACGGTCGGCAAGTTTGCCGGCGTCATTGATGCCTATGCGGATGTCGCCGGAATTTCCAATTATTCACTGGGTCAGTACAAGCCCAACCTGCGCGCCAACCAGCGGAGCAGATATTACCAGGGCGTGGTCACCTTCATGTCGCGGTATTTTGCCGAGCAGTCGCGCGAGTACCGCGTGGCCAAATATGAGATCGGCGAGGCAACGGTTGACGACGGCAAGGATGTGGTTGTTGCCACCAAGATTTATCTTCTCTCGGGGCAAACCTATAACGTGCGCTGGAAGCTCACCTGGCGCAACGGCACATACAAGATCGCCGATGTGAAGGTCATGGGCTTTTCGCTCACCTATTTGCAGCGTGGGTTGTTCACCTCCTATATTTCCAAGCGCAAAGGCGATGTCAGCCAATTGGTGGCGGCCCTCACGCGCTAATCACCTGTCGTTAACCGCTTCAGCCTAACCTGCTTTGGATTTAGTCCTTTGGTTGGCGGCTTATGCGTTGGTTTAAAAATTTGTCTGCATGTATTGCGATGGCCCTTGTGGTGACGGCATGTTCGGACTCGTCTTCGCGGAAATATTTTGAAAGCAAGGGACTGCGCACTCCCGCTTCAGCCTGCACGGTAGACCCGCGCTCCCTGGGCCAGGCGCAGGCCATGCCGGATATTGACGAGGGCAATGGCTGCGAAGTGCACAACCGCTACAGCGTTTCATCGTTGGCCGGCGTCCGGTTCAGCCAATCGGCTACGATGAATTGCGGACTTGCCGCGCCGCTCAACACGTGGCTCGATGGAACGGTCCAGAACTCTGCGGTTGATGCTTTTGGCGAAAGGGTTGTGGGCATTGACGTGGCCGCCTCCTATGCCTGCCGCGGGCGCAACAATGCGCGGGGCGCCAAGATGAGCGAGCACGGCTTTGGCAATGCCATTGATATTTCCGGTTTCACGCTTGAGAGCGGCCGCAAGGTTTCGGTTCTGGCCGACTGGAACGGTGACCGGGATGCCAAGAAATTCCTGCACCAGGTTCGGGGCGAGGCCTGCGGCGAGTTTTCAACCGTGCTGGGACCGGGTTCGGACGCGCACCACCGCGACCATATTCACCTGGATTTGCGGAACCGGCGAAGCGGCAACGCTTATTGTCATTAAATTACCGGGTTCGTTGCAATTTGTGGCCTGAAAGGGCATATGAGGGCCCATGGAACAGGAATTGATAAAACCGGATGTACCGCCCAAGGGCTCTTCACAGGCCATTAGCCCGCTTGGCTGCTTTATTGCCGCTTCGGGCATAACGCTGCTTACCTTTTGTCTTTTAGGGACTGCGGCGCTGACCACGATTTGGGCCTTTTCCAAGCTGCTTGGATTGCCGGAAATCCTGTCCGAGGGGCTTATGATCCTTGGACTAGTTCCTGCAGTGATTGCAACGATCTGGACCGCAGGCCGGGCCTGGCATGTGGAACGGCGGCTGGCCGAGCACCAGGATATTGATGTTCCCAACTTCAAGCTTTTGCACTATTTCAAGAAAACCTGATTGCCTCTTAAGCCTGTCCCTGAATCCGCTAAGTTCACCCGCATATGTCTATCTGGACCCGCATTAGTGAGGCGCTTGCCCTCGTTGGAGATTCGATTGGCGGCTTTCTGGCAAAGCTGGCCAAGGCGCGGGTAACTGCGCCTGAAAAATCCCTGGGTTTCACCATCGGGATGATTGCGCTAGGCGCCAAGATGGCGAAGGCCGACGGCGTTGTGACCGTTGATGAAGTGGCGGCCTTCAAACAGGTGTTCCACATTCCACAAGCGGACCTTGCTGCCGTAGCCCGGGTTTTCAATCTGGCGAAGCAGGATGTGACGGGCTATGATTCCTATGCGCGCCAGATTGCACGGCTGTTCCACGCCAGAGCCGCCACGCTCGAAAGCGTTCTCGATGGGCTGTTCCACATCGCCAAGGCTGACGGCGCCATTCATCCGGCGGAACTGAGCTATCTTGAAAACGTTGCGGCGCTTTTCGGTTTCGGCCCCCATGACTTTGCCCGTATCAAGGCGCGCCATGTGAGTGCCGGTCCGGACGACCCCTATGTGATCCTTGATGTCGACCGGAAAATGGATCTGGCCACAATCAAGCTGCGCTACAGGAAACTGGTGCGCGACAATCATCCGGACAAGCACATTGCCGCGGGTGTTCCCGCCGAAATGGTTGTCCTGGCGACAAGCCACCTGGCGCGCATCAATGCGGCGTATGAGCAGATATTGAAGGAACATCAGTTGTGACGCGCTCGTTGCTTGCTTCAGCTTTCGTGCAGTCGCCCAATATCGAGCCACGGCGGGATGGCATCACGGCGGACATGCTTGTCCTGCACTACACGGGAATGCCTGACGCCCAAAAGGCCTGCCGCTGGCTGTGCGATCCTGTCTCGAAAGTCTCATGCCATTATTTGGTTGAGGAAAACGGGGCGGTCATCCAAATGGTGAACGAAAACATGCGGGCCTGGCACGCCGGAGTTTCTTCGTGGAAGGGCCAACAGGACCTCAACTCCTGTTCCATCGGCATTGAAATTCAAAACCCGGGCCATGCGGCGGGATACCCGGATTTTCCTGAAGCCCAGATGCTGGCGGTCATTGCGCTGTGCAAGGATATTGTGGCGCGCCATGCGATACATCCGACCCGGGTGCTGGCGCATTCGGATATCGCGCCCGAGCGGAAAATTGATCCCGGAGAAAAATTTGACTGGGCGCGCCTGCATGCGCAGGGCATTGGCCATTGGGTGAAGCCCGAACCCATTGAGGGCGGAACCTTCCTGCAATTGGGTGACCAGGGCCAGCCGGTGGAAGCGCTGCAGGGCCTGCTGCAGCTTTATGGTTACGGGGTGGAGATCAACGGAGTTTATGACGGCCCCACGCAAACCATTGTGCGCGCTTTCCAGCGCCACTTCCGGCCTTTACAAGTAGACGGGATTGCGGATTCCTCCACGGTCATCACCCTGCACCGCCTGCTGCACGGACTGGAACGGGTTTAGGGCTTTCCGCAGACGTCGAGGAAGGTGGGAAAATCCGCCTCGCCCAAGGGGAACACATGGCTGGTTGAACCGGCCTTCACGGCAAAACGATTGGCCGTTTGCAAGGCGGCAAACACCGGATCAGTTGTCTTCAGTTCGGCTTCGAGGCTGGTTCCCGTCGATTCCTCATTGAAGGCGGTCTTGCCTTTGAGGGGATAGGCTTTGGCGGCGACCTCCAGCTTGAAATTTACCTCCGCGCCAGGTTTCAGCGTGGGGTCCGAGTCCGGGAAATACAGTCTGACGATTCCAGATTGCTGGGTGCACCAGAAACTCACGCCCACATCATCGGTTTCGGGCACTCCAAAAACCATGTAGACCTCGGCATCGCTCTGGTCGAGAGTCCAGATGCGCTCCTGGGCCAAAGACGGGGCTGATCCCAGCACAAGGGTGGCAAGCATTATGGGCAGGCGGGCGCGCATTTCCTTCCTCTTAGCGCGCTTTTTGTCCCCAAGATATCGCCCGGGCCAAGGAATTTGTGGACAGGCGGTTTTTGTTGACCTTGGCGGCGGGGCGGAATAGGTCAGGGGCGTCAGTCGGCTGGATGACTGCTCCCGCTAGGCCCGAAAGGGTGCGGGGGAGGAAAGTCCGGGCTCCACGGAAAAACGGTGCCGGGTAACACCCGGCGGGGGCGACCCCAGGGAAAGTGCCACAGAAATTAAACCGCTCGCGGACTATCCGCAGCAAGGGTGAAACGGTGCGGTAAGAGCGCACCGCGTGGCCGGCAACGGTTGCGGCAGGGCAAACCCCACCGGGAGCAAGACCGAATAGGGGTGGTACGGGCTTCGGCCCAGGGTCTTTTCGGCCCACTGCCCGGGTAGGTCGCGCGAAGCCTCCGGCAACGGAGGTTCCAGATGAATGGTCATCCATGGCGGGAAACCGCCGGGACAGAACCCGGCTTACAGGCCGACTGACATTTCTGTTGCGGGATGACGCTAATTTGAAACTATTTGTTAATGTTCCCGGGGGCAATGTCGGGCAAACGTTAACGACTTGTTCATTGTGATATCCTGCCCAAATGACCCCTGAAACAGGCCAAACCCAGCCGCGCCATGTGCCCGTCATGCTTGACGAGGTGGTGCAGGCGCTTGGGCCAAAATTCGGCGCCATTTATGTCGACGGAACCTTCGGCGCGGGAGGCTATACGCGGGCCATTCTGGAAGCCGCCGATTGCCGGGTTGTGGCTCTGGACCGTGATCCTGCTGCCATTGCCGGCGGGCAGGGGCTTGCCGCCAAATTTGTTGGAAGGCTCACGCTGGTCGAGGGCCGGTTCGGCGTCATGAGCGAGCATCTTGCCAGCCTTGGGCTTGGGAAAGTGCAGGGCGTGGTGCTGGATGTCGGCGTTTCTTCGATGCAGCTTGACGAAGCTGAGCGCGGGTTCTCCTTCATGCGCGAAGGGCCGCTTGACATGCGCATGTCGCAGGCCGGGCAGAGTGCGGCTGACGTGGTCAACACCTATTCTCCCGAGATGCTGGCGAAAGTGATTTTCCTGTTTGGCGAAGAGCCGCGTTCGCGCGCCATCGCCAAGGCCATTGTGGCGCAACGGCTTGAGACGCCGCTTGTGACGACGATAGATCTCGTCAAAGCGGTTGAGAAGGCAACGGGGCCGCAGCGGGCCAAGGACCGCACCCATCCGGCGACGCGGACTTTCCAGGCGCTGCGCATCTATGTGAATGCAGAACTGGAAGAATTGGTTGATGCTTTGCATGAGGCCGAAAAGATTTTGGAAGTTGGCGGTCGGCTGGTGGTGGTGAGTTTCCATTCCCTTGAGGATCGCATCGTGAAGCGCTTCCTGGCGATGCGCAGCGGCAAGACGCCGGAGGTTTCACGCCACATGCCGGGGACCATTGCGCAGGCCAAGCCCAGTTTCGAATTGTTGTTCAAGGGTCATCTTGATCCGTCACAGCAGGAAGCCGACGGAAATCCGCGGGCCCGAAGCGCCAAGCTTCGGGCCGCTTCGCGCACCGCTGCCCCGATGTGGCCGGATTCGCGGGGCGACCTTGGAATTCCCCGGATTGAAAGGAGCCGCCACCATGCATAAATTTTTCAACGCCTGCCTGGTGCTTGCGGTTCTGGTCTCGGCCTTCTTTCTCTATTCGTTGGAACATTCAACGCGCGGCTACGAGCGGCAGATCGCCAAACTCAAAAGCGGCATTTCGGAAGAGCGGGAATCCATCAAGGTGCTGGGGGCCGAGTGGAGCAGCCTCACGCGGCCCGACCGGTTGCAGAAGCTGGCGCAGGAAAACCTCAAACTGCAAACCGTCACCGCCTCGCAATTCGTGAGCGAAAGCGAACTCGCCGAGAAGGTCCCGGCCGAACCCATCATCATGCTGGAGAAAAAGGGCAGGGACGTGATTGGCGATATTCTCAAAGAAATGCAGTGACCATGACACATGAGCCTGATGACAGATTTGATGGCCCGGCGAAACTGGCGGGCCAAAACCGCATTCGCCTTGTGGCCATCGGCTTTTCAATTGCGTTCCTCGCCATATCAGTACAATTGGCCAACCTTACCATCTACAAGGGCATGGGCGTTGAAGACGATGTGCTGGCGGAACACCAGCCACGCATGCCCCGGCCCGATATTGTCGACCGCAACGGCGTGGTGATTGCAACGGATATCGCAGTTGCCTCGCTTTACGCGGACCCGCGAAAAATCATCGATGTCGAGGAGGCGATTGAAAGCCTGACGGCAACGGTTCCCGATCTGGATGCAAAAGCCTTGCGCGCCAAGCTCACCCAGCCGGGGCGGGCCTTTGTCTGGCTCAAGCGGCAGGTGGCGCCGGAAGAGCGCGATGCAGTTTACAATCTTGGCATTCCCGGAGTTGGTTTTGTGAACGAGCGCCGCCGGGTTTATCCGCTCGGACGGCTTGCGGCCCACACGGTTGGCTATGTCGATCTCGACAGCAAGGGCATCGCCGGCATTGAGAAATATCTGGATGACCAGGGGGCCCTTTATACGGCGTCCCTTGCCGAAGGCTCTGGCGAGACAGCGAGCCCAGCGCAGATTTCCGCCGACACGCGGGTGCAGCACGCGCTGACCGACGAACTGGAGAAGGCGGTCACCAAGTTCCAGGCCAAAGCCGCCGGCGGCATTGTTCTCGACATCACCACGGGCGAGATCATCGCTCTTGCCTCGCTTCCTGATTTCAATCCCAACCAGGAAGACAAGAAGTTCCGCAAGGAACAGGCCAACATGATGACAAGCGGGGTATTCGAGCTTGGCTCGGTCATCAAGGCCGTCACCTTCGCCATGGCCTTTGACTACGGTGTGACTGATCTCAAAGGAAAGTATGATGCGCGCTTTCCGCTGGTCATCGGCAACGCCAGCATCAGCGATTACCACGCCCAGCGGCGCGTGCTGACGGTTCCGGAAATCTTCATCAATTCCTCCAATATCGGCACGGCCCGCATGGCGCTCGACGTGGGGATCGAGGGGCACCAGGAATTCCTCCGCCGGGTTGGCTTCTTTGACCGGCTGACCACGGAGGTGCCGGAAAGCGCCAAGCCGCTTTTGCCTAAGCACTGGAGCAAACTGGCCACCGCCACTGCCGCTTTTGGCCATGGTTTTGCCGTACAGCCCTTGCAAGGGATTTCGGTGATTGGTGGATTGATCAACAATGGCGTTATGACCGCGCCCACGTTCCTGAAGCGCGATGTGGCGGAGGCGGAGGTGCTGGCCAAGCGCATCGTCAAGCCGGAAACCAGCGAGAAAATGCGCTATCTTTTCCGGCTCAATGTGACCGAGGGAACGGCCTCCAAGGCCGATGTCATCGGCTACCGGGTGGGGGGCAAGACCGGTACAGCGGAAAAGGTTGTCCATGGCCGCTATGCCCCGGACAAATTGTTGAATTCCTTCATCGGGGCCTTCCCCATGGACAACCCCAAATACGCAATTATCGTCATGCTGGACGAACCAAAAGCCACGCCTGAAACCTATGGTTTTGCCACGGCGGGCTGGAATGCGGTGCCCACCGCTGGCAAGATCATCGAGCGGATAGCGCCGCTTCTCGGCGTTCGCCCGGTGTTTACACCGGAAGACATTGAGAAGCTGGCAAAGCTTGCCAAAACCGCAAAGAAGGACGGTTAAGCGGAATGAGCGCCATGCTGGCAAAACTGGTGGGAACGGACGCGGCTTTACCGGAAGCCGCGGGTTCACTGCTGGTTGCCGGGCTGACGGCGGACAGCCGCGAAGTTGAGCCGGGATTTGCCTTCGCGGCGCTGCCGGGAACGAAAGTCGACGGGGCAAAATATATTGGCCAGGCCTTTGCGCGCGGGGCCAGCGTTGTCATCGCCAATGAGGGGTCCTACAGCGGCGCCGGACTGGTGATCGAGACGCCCAATCCGCGCCAGCTTTTTGCCCGGATGGCGGCACGGTTTTTTGGCAAACAGCCGGACCTTACGGTGGCGGTGACGGGCACCAACGGGAAAACCTCGGTTGCCGCATTCGTGCGCCAGATCTGGCTTTCCATGGGTTTCCGCGCGGCAAGCCTCGGCACCATTGGGGTTGTAGGCCCCTCAGGCTCCGAATATCTCGCCCACACAACGCCTGACCCGGTGCAGTTGCAACGGCTCCTTGCAACACTTGCTGAGGATCATGTGGGCCATTTGGCACTTGAGGCTTCGAGCCATGGCCTGGCGCAATACCGGCTGGACGGCATCCGCTTCGCAGCGGCGGGATTTACCAACCTGACGCGCGATCATCTGGATTACCATGCCACGCTGGAGGAATACTTTGAAGCGAAGATGCGGTTGTTTGAAGATCTGCTTCCCGCCGGCGCTCCTGCGGTCATCAACGCTGACACGGCTTTCAGTGCGCAGGTTACGGCGCGTTGCAAGGCGCGCGGATTGAAGATTTTTTCGGTTGGCAAGCTTGGCGCGGAACTTAAATTGCTCAGTACGCAACGGGACGGTTTGGGCCAGCACCTGCAATTGCAAGGCGTGCAGAAAATTCATTCGGTTTATTTGCCGTTGGTTGGCGATTTCCAGGCGTCGAATGCGCTGGTGGCGGCGGGCCTTGTGCTTGCCACGGGCGGCGAAGAAGTTCTTGTCATGCACGCGCTGGAATCCTTGCAGGGCGCAAAAGGTCGCCTGGAGCTTGTGGGCAAGAGCAAGAGCGGGGCTTCGATCTTTGTGGACTATGCTCATACGCCCGATGCGCTTGAGAATGCCATGATGGCACTTCGTCCTTATACGGATGGAAAATTGTTCGTGGTCTTCGGCTGCGGCGGCGACCGCGACAAGGGTAAGCGGCCGCAGATGGGAGCTCTTGCCGTAATACATGCGGACAGGATTATCGTCACCGATGATAATCCGCGCAGCGAAGACCCCAAAACTATACGCGCCGAAATACTTGTCGCCTGCCCGGGGGCTCAGGAGATTGGCGACCGGGCCAAGGCCATTCGCGCCGGTGTTGACGGTCTTTCAGCGGGAGACGTTCTGCTCGTTGCCGGTAAGGGGCACGAGGAAGGTCAGACCGTTGGAACCACGATCATTCCCTTCAGCGACCATGACGCGGTGCGTGCCGCCATCGAAGGGAGGGCCTATCATGGCTGAACCCGCACTTTGGACGGCGGATGAACTGGTTGCAGCGAGCGGCGGAAAATTGATTGGTACCGTCAGTAAGCCGCTAAATGGTGTTTCCATTGATACGCGGACGATTGCCACTGGCGATGTTTTCGTGGCGATCAAGGGCGAGACCCATGATGCACACGAATTTGTGGCGAAGGCCCTGACTGCTGGCGCAAGTCTTGCGATTGTTTCGCGTGTTACAGACGAGATGAAGGCGGCGGGGCCGCTTCTTGTTGTTGGCAATGATCCGCTTGAAGGCCTTGAGAAAATCGGCCGTGCCTCTCGGACCCGCTCTCAGGCGCAGATCGTGGGCGTCACCGGCAGTGTCGGCAAGACCAGCACCAAGGAAATGTTGCGCGTGGCGCTGGCAGCATCCGGCCTCACGCATTCCTCAGTGGCGTCATTCAACAATCACTGGGGGGTGCCGCTGACGCTGGCACGGATGCCGCGCAATGCAGCCTATGGCGTGTTTGAAATCGGCATGAACCATGCGGGCGAAATCACCCCACTGGTGGGCATGGTGCGGCCCCATGTGGCGATCATCACCAATGTGGCCCCGGTGCATGTCGGCAATTTTAATTCGGTTGAAGAAATTGCCGATGCAAAGGCGGAAATCTTCACAGGCGTACAGGCTGGTGGCCATGCGGTGCTCAACCGTGACAATCCGTTCTTTGATCGCCTTGCCGCAGCGGCACGCAGCGCCGGCATTCAAAACATCATCAGTTTTGGCGCCCATGAAGAAGCTGATGTAAAGTCGGAGCGCGTGGTGCTGCATGCGACATGCAGTTGCGTGACGGCGGATGTGATGGGTGAGAAGCTCATCTACAAGCTTGGCTTGCCCGGCGAGCATATGGTGCTGAACAGCCTTGCGGTGCTTGCGGCGGCGAAGATGATGGGCGCCGATCTGGCCCGGGCGGCGCTGGCGCTGGCCGTTGCCGAGGCGGCAAAGGGCAGGGGGGTTCACCATCACCTGCGCATTGAAACTGGCGAATTGCTGCTGATCGATGAGAGCTACAACGCCAATCCGGTTTCCATGGCGGCTGCCTTGGCCCTGCTTGGCCGGGCCAAAACCGGCAAGGGCGGTCGGCGCATCGCCGTTCTGGGCGACATGCTGGAGCTTGGAAAGGACGGGGAAGCCCTTCACGCCGAGCTTTTCAAGGCAGTGGACGCCAACAAGGTGGATGTCGTATATGCCGCCGGTCCCCTGATGGCCCATCTCTGGGAGAAGACGCCCGAGGACCGCCGTGGCGCTTCTGCCAAAACTTCCGCGGAACTGAAGGATAGTCTTTTGGAAGGGCTTCATGCCGGAGACGTCGTCATGATCAAGGGCTCGCTTGGCAGCCGCATGGGGCCGCTGGTGGACGCCATAAAAGAGCGCTTTGCGCCACTGAACAGGAATCTCTAGCTGATGCTTTACTACCTTCTCACCAGCCTCACCAATGACGTTTCGGCGTTCAACGTGTTCCGCTATCTCACGACGCGAACCGGCGGGGCCATTCTGACGGCTTTGTTTTTCATTTTCGTATTCGGGCCAAGGATCATTGCGCTGCTCAAGGTGAAGCAGGGACGGGGCCAGCCCATCCGCAGCGACGGCCCGCAGCGCCATATCGTTGAAAAGCAGGGAACGCCCACCATGGGCGGCCTCATGATCCTCTCGGGCACCTTTGTCTCCACCATCCTGTGGGCCGATCTCAGCAATCTTTATGTCTGGGCGGTTATCTTTGTCACCCTCGGCTTTGGCGCCATCGGCTTTTATGATGATTTCCTGAAAGTGACCCGTTCGACCACCAAGGGTTTTTCCGGCAAGGCGCGGCTGCTGGCAGAATTCCTGATCGCGGGCGTGGCTGTGGCCTGTTTCATGTGGATTGGTGACAAGCCGCTGTCGAGTTCGCTCGCCATACCTTTCTTCAAGGATGTGCTCATCCCCTTTGGCAGTTTCTTCATTATCGTGGGCGTGTTTGTCATTGTGGCTGCTGGCAATGCGGTGAACATTACCGACGGTCTTGATGGCTTGGCAATCGTGCCGGTGATGATCGCGGCGGCGAGCTACGGGATGATCGTTTATCTGGTGGGTAACGCGGTTTTCGCGGAATACCTGCAAGTGCATTATGTGAAGGGCACTGGCGAGCTCGCGGTAATCTGCGGGGCGCTGGTGGGCGCTGGCCTTGGTTTCCTCTGGTTCAATGCGCCGCCCGCCATGATTTTCATGGGCGACACGGGTTCGCTGGCGCTTGGCGGGGCGCTTGGCGCCATTGCCGTTGCGGTGAAGCATGAAATCGTGCTGGCCATTATCGGCGGCCTCTTCGTGCTGGAAACCGTTTCTGTCATCGTCCAGGTGGCGTCGTTCAAGATGACGGGCAAGCGGGTGTTTGCCATGGCGCCGCTGCATCACCACTTCGAGCAGAAGGGTTGGAAAGAACCGACCATCGTCATCCGTTTCTGGATCATTGCCTTTGTGCTGGCCCTCGTCGGCCTTTCGACCCTCAAGCTCAGGTAGGCATTGGTGTTTCCCGCCCACTCATTCAAGAACAAGAAAGTAGCGCTCTTCGGCCTGGCGCGCTCGGGACTGGCCTGCGCCGAAGCCCTGCGGCTTGGCGGGGCCGAGGTTTCTGCCTGGGATGACTCGGAAGCGGCGGTGACGGCGGCGAAGGACGCTAATCTTTCCGTTTCGGATTTGCATGACATTGATTTCGCCACGCTTGATAGTTTGGTTTTAAGTCCCGGCGTGCCGCTTACCCATCCGGAGCCGCACTGGACGGTTGTTAAGGCCAAGGCCGCTGGCATTGAAATCATCGGCGATACGGAAGTGTTCCAGCGGGAAGTGGCGGGCACGGGGGCGCGCATCGTCGCCATTACCGGAACCAATGGCAAATCCACCACCACGGCCCTGATCGGCCATATCTTTCAGGCCTTAGGCCGCGATGTTGATGTGGGCGGAAACATTGGCACCGCCGTGTTTCTGATGCGGCCGCCAGTGCGGGACCGCATCTATGTGCTTGAGCTTTCGTCCTTTCAAATTGACCTGATGCCGGGGCTTAAACCGGATGTGGGCATTCTCACCAATCTCACGCCTGACCATCTGGATCGTCACGGCTCCATGGAAAATTACGCGGCGATCAAGGCCCGGATGTTCCTGAAGCAGGATGAAAATGATACGGCGGTGATTGGCGTCGATGACGAATGGTGCGCGGACATCGCCATGGGCATCAAGAACAGCTCGAAGGTGCGGGCTGTGTCCGTTGTTCATGAAATGGAGGATGGCATTTCGGCGGTGGGCGGCATTCTCCGCGAGTGGCAGAACGGCAGCGAAGTGGCGCGCATTGATCTCCGCCCAATGCCTGCGCTCAAGGGCGCTCATAACTGGCAGAATGCCTGCATGGCCTATGGTGCGGTGCGGGCCTTTGGCTTGAGCGTGGCCGAGATCAGAAGCGCCATGGCGAGTTTTCCGGGCCTTGCGCACCGTATGCAGGAAATTGGCTTGCTCGGCTATGTGCCCTTCATCAATGACTCGAAGGCCACCAATGCCGATGCGGCGGCGAAGGCGCTGGCCTCCTTTGAGAATATTTTCTGGATTGCCGGCGGCATTGCCAAGGCGGGCGGCATCACCTCGCTCATGCCGTTTTTTCCGCGCATCGAGAAAGCCTATCTGATCGGCGAGGCGGCGGATGAATTTTCGCAGACGCTGGCCGGCAAAGCGCCGTTCGAAATATGCGGCACGCTCGACAAGGCGGTTATCGCTGCGGCGCGCGATGCGGTGAATTCCGGGCTGGGGGATGCGGTGGTTTTGCTGTCACCGGCCTGCGCTTCGTTTGACCATTACCGAAATTTTGAAATCCGCGGCGACGCCTTCGTGAAACATGTTTCCGAATTGCCCGGCATTGTCATGACCATAAAGGGAGACTCCTGATGCTCGTATCGCGAAGTGACCGGGGAGTTTTTGCGCGCTGGTGGTTCACGGTTGACAGGCCGCTGCTGTCGGCGGTTCTGCTGCTGATGGCCATTGGCGTATTGATCAGCATGGCCGCAAGCCCACCGGTGGCGGAGCGCATTGGCCTCGACACATTTCACTTCTTCAAGTTCCAGTTGGCCTTTCTTTTGCCTGCTGTGGTTTTGCTAATTTCGGTTTCGCTGCTTGAACCCAGGCAGGCGCGGCGCGCCGCATTTCTGATGCTTGGACTTTCCTTTGCCCTGATGGTGGCCGCGCTTTTCTTGGGGCCTGAAATCAAAGGCGCTCATCGCTGGATCAATTTCGGGCCGATTGGGCTTCAACCCTCGGAACTTGCCAAGCCCAGCTTTGTGGTGATTGCCGCGTGGTTTCTGGCGGAACATACGAAGCGGCCGGACATGCCGGGGCATGTCATCGCCTATATGATCTTCGCAATCTTTGTGGGTCTGCTCATTGTGCAGCCAGACTTTGGCCAGACGGCTCTGGTGGTGCTGACCTTCGGCGCCATGCTGCTCATTTATGGCATTCCATGGATTCTGGTTCTGGGACTTGCGGGGCTTTGCGCTTCGGGCGTGATGGCGGCTTACGCTCTTGTTCCGCATGTGGCCTCGCGCATTGACCGGTTTTTGAATCCAGACAAGGGTGATAGTTTCCAGGTTGATACGGCCACAGCCGCGTTTCACAATGGCGGCTTGCTGGGCACGGGACCCGGTGGTGGCCAGGCTAAGCAAATTCTTCCCGACGCGCATACTGATTTCACCTTTGCGGTCGTTGGCGAGGAATTCGGATTGATTGCCTGCATCGGCTTGATGCTGCTGTTTGCCTTTGTCGTCATGCGTATCCTGCAGCGGGCGAAGATTGAACCGGATCCTTTTCCGGCCCTTGCTTTGAGTGGCCTGGGAATTGTCTTTGGCTTGCAGGCGATCATCAACATGGGAGTGAATGTGTCCCTGCTTCCTGCAAAAGGCATGACGCTGCCGCTCATTTCCTATGGCGGATCATCACTCATTGGTGTCGCCTTTGCCATGGGCATGGTTCTGGCCTTCAGCCGCCGCCAGCCCCATATCTCGCTCGCTTCCACGACATGGCAGCCCGTGACAACATGAGTGTGAGTGGAGTGTGTGGTGGACATTAGGCGTGGCGTTGTGGTTCTGGCGGCGGGTGGTACGGGCGGGCATTTGTTTCCCGCCCAGGCGCTGGCAGAAGAGCTTGTGGCGCGCGGCTTTCTCATCCATCTGATCACCGATGAGCGCGTGGCCGACTACGGCAAGGCCTTTCCGGCCGTTGCAACCCATATCGTTCCCTCAACAACCATTTCGCTTTCCAAGCCGTGGCTGCTGCCGGAGCGGTTGTTCCGGTTGTTTCGCGGCGTGCAGCAGGCAAAGGCCATTTTGAAAAGATTGCAGCCCGAGGCGGTCGTTGGCTTTGGCGGCTATCCTTCGTTTCCGCCGATCATTGCCGCTTCGCGGCTTGGCATTGCAACCTGCGTGCATGACCAGAACGCGGTGATGGGGCGGGCTAACCGTTTCCTCTCGCGCTTTGTCGATGCGGTTGCCTCGTCATTTCCAAAACTCGCAAAGCTTCCCGAACAGGCCAAGGCAAAGCTGGTGGTGACCGGCAATCCGGTGCGCGCCCTGGTAATGGCCGAGCGGGCCTCGCCATATCCTGCAACGGGCGCGGACCAGACGTTCAACCTGCTGGTGTTTGGCGGCAGCCAGGGCGCGCGCTTCTTTGCGGAGTTCATGCCCAAGGTCATGGCGGAACTGCCGCGGGCCGTTCTCAAGAATTTACGCCTGACCCAGCAATGCCGCCCGGAAGACATGGAAGCGGTCAAGGCCGTCTATGAGTCCCTCAACTTCAAGTTTGATTTGCGCTCGTTCTTCATGGACATGCCACTGCGGATTGCAAATTCGCACCTGGTGATCTGCCGGTCCGGGGCTTCCACCATAGCCGAGCTTGGGGTTATCGGGAGGCCGGCCATTATGGTGCCGCTGCCCCACGCCCTTGATAACGACCAATTGCGCAATGCGGAAAGCTTTGCCGGGGCGGGGGCGGGCTGGATCAAGCCGCAGGCGGAGCTGGTTCCGGGCGAGTTTGCCGCATTTTTGACGCGATTGCGCTATGAGGAGGGGGAATTGCGGGCTGCTGCCAAGGCTGCCCTTGACCACGGAAGACCAGATGCTGCCCAGCGGCTGGCAGATTTGACGGCAAGGCTTGCGGCTAATTCCGCAAAAGCGAAACTGGAGAAGAAGTCGACATGAAACTGCCGCGCGACGTAGGCCCCATTCATTTCATCGGCATCGGGGGCATAGGCATGAGCGGGATTGCCGAAGTGATGGCAACCCTTGGTTATAAGGTGCAGGGCTCGGACCTCAGCGACAATTACAACGTGGCGCGGCTGCGCAAGAACGGGATTGAAGTATTCATCGGCCACCAGGCAGCCAACATTGGCACGGCGCAGGTGGTTGTTGTTTCATCGGCGGTGAAGGCGGACAATCCGGAACTTGTGGAGGCGCGGGCCCGCTATCTGCCCATCGTCCGCCGGGCCGAGATGCTGGCGGAACTGATGCGTTTCAAATCCTGCGTGGCGGTTGGCGGCACCCATGGCAAGACCACGACGACATCCATTGTCGCGGCACTGCTCGATGCGGGCGGGTTTGATCCAACGGTGATCAATGGCGGCATCATCAATGCCTATGGCACCAATGCAAGGCTCGGCAAGGGCGACTGGATGGTGGTTGAATCGGATGAGTCCGATGGTACCTTCGTCAAGCTTCCGGCGGACGTGGTGATCGTCACTAATATAGATCCTGAGCATTTGGATCATTACGGCAGTTTCGATAAGGCCAAGGAAGCCTATCTGGCCTTTGTCGAGAACATTCCCTTCTATGGCTTTGCGGTCATGTGCATTGACCATCCGATGGTTCAGGAACTGATCGGCCGGGTCAACGACCGCCGCGTGGTGACCTATGGTTTCAGCCCGCAGGCGGATTTCCGCCTAGTCGATTTGGCTTACGAAAACGCCGTGACGAAATTTGCGGTGCGGATCACCGACAGGCTGACTGGAGTCACGCAGGATATCAGCGGCCTTGAACTGCAAATGCCCGGTGACCACAATGCGCTGAATTCCACCGCCGCCGTGGCTGTGGCCCATGAGCTTGGCCTGAGTGACGACAACATCCGCAACGGCCTGAAGAGTTTTGCCGGGGTGAAGCGGCGTTTCACGCGCACTGGTGAGCATAACGGCGTTACGGTGTTTGATGACTACGGCCATCATCCGGTTGAAATCGCCGCAGTGCTGAGTGCGGCTCGGAAAGTGACGAAGGGCAAGGTCATCGCCATCATGCAGCCGCATCGCTTCACGCGATTGTCGAGTCTCTTCAACGAGTTCTGTTCATGTTTTAACGATGCGGATTCGGTTATCCTGGCGCCCGTCTATGCCGCCGGTGAAACTCCCATCGAAGGCGCCACGCATACGCATTTGGCCGAAGGCCTGCATGGGCGTGGCCATCGTTCGGTTCACACCATTGAACAGCCGGAAGAATTGGCGCCTTTGGTGCATGGGCAAGCGGCCTCCGGTGATATTGTGGTTTGCCTTGGTGCCGGCACGATCAGCCAGTGGGCCTATGCGCTGCCCGGCCAATTGGCGTCCCTTGGCGGCAAGGGATCCGCGTAATGCCAAAGCTGGATGGGGAGGCATTGGTGAAAAGGCTGCCTGCTGTGCGCGGGCGGCTGGAAGCCAATGCGCCGCTTGCGGACTTGACCTGGTTTCGCGTTGGCGGTCCGGCGGAGGTTTTGTTTGCGCCGCAGGATGAGGCGGACCTGGTTGATTTCCTGCGCGGCGTGGCGAAGGACGTTCCGGTTTACGTGATCGGCGTCGGTTCAAATCTTCTGGTGCGCGATGGCGGGGTTCCCGGCATCGTCATCCGCCTGGGCCGTGGATTTTCCGAGATCAAGGTGGAACCGGGCCACCGGGTGCGCGTGGGCACCGCCGTACCGGATGTGCGCGCGGCGCGTTTTGCCTATGACAACAGCGTCGATGGGTTAACCTTTCTGAGAGGTATCCCCGGCACCATAGGCGGCGCGTTGCGGATGAATGGCGGAGCCTATGGCGGCGAAACAAAGGACGTTCTCATTGAAGCACGCGCGGTGGACCGGGCAGGAAACATACACGTGCTGTCAAATGCGGAGATGAAGTATTCCTACCGGCACTGCGGTGCGGCGGAGGATTTGATTTTTACCGAGGCCCTGTTGCAGGGGCGCGCGGGACAGCAGGAAGAAATTTTGGCCGCCATGAACAAGATTACCGACAGCCGCGAGGCAACCCAACCGATCAAGAGCCGCACCGGCGGTTCAACCTTCAAGAACCCGCCGGGCAACAAGTCGTGGCAATTGATCGACAAGGCGGGCCTGCGCGGATTTGCCATCGGTCCGGCCAAGGTTTCCGAGCTTCACTGCAATTTTTTGATCAACGAAGGCGGGGCAACCGCCACGCAGATTGAAGAGCTTGGCGAAACCATCCGTGCCCGTGTGAAAGCAAATTCAGGCATTGAACTTGATTGGGAAATCAAGCGCATCGGCATTCCCGCAGGTGCCGCATGACGAAGCGCAACCCGAAGGAAACCAATGTTGCCGTCCTGATGGGCGGCTGGTCGGCAGAGCGGGAGGTCAGCCTCTCATCGGGCGAGGGCTGTGCGGCAGCGCTGAGCCAGGCCGGATTCAATGTGACGCCGATTGACGTGCAGCGTGAAACGATTTTTTCCGTATTGCAGGATTTGCGACCCGATGTGGCGTTCAATGCGCTGCACGGAAAATGGGGCGAAGATGGCTGTGCCTCAGCACTTCTGGAAACGCTGCAAATTCCCTACACTCATTCCGGTGTCCTGGCCTCTTCGCTCGCCATGCACAAGGAAAAATCAAAGCACTTGTTCCATGAAGCGGGTATTCCGGTTGCGGAAAGCGTGCTGGTTGAAATCGAAATCGCCGCGACCCAGCATCCGATGGCGCTGCCTTACGTGCTGAAGCCTGTGGGTGAAGGTTCAAGCGTCGGGGTTCATATCGTTACCGAACAATCCAACGGCCCTGCCGCGATCATTCTTGAGGAACGCAAGCTGTTCGGTTCGCATGTGATGGCGGAACGGTTCGTTCCGGGACGAGAGCTTACCTGCGCCGTGATGGGCGATGTTGCCCTTGGCGTCATCGACATTATTTCCAAGGTTGGTTTTTACGATTACCGCGCAAAGTATTCGCCCGGCGGTTCCCAGCATATTCTGCCGGCCGACATTCCAAAGGACGTTTACCGGAAATGCCAGCAATATGCGCTTCAGGCCCACCGGGCCTTGGGCTGCCGTGGCGTGAGCCGGGCCGATTTCCGTTACGACGATACGCATGGGCCAGCAGGCGAGCTGATCCTTTTGGAAATCAATACACAGCCGGGGATGACGGGCACCTCTTTGGTTCCTGAGCTCGCGGCCCATTCGGGGCATTCTTATGAGGAGTTGGTGACATGGATGGTCAACGACGCATCGATCAACCGATGACGCAGGGTTACGGCAGGCAGCGCGTGGGCTTTTTGGACTTGGGCCAGAGCAGGCGGGTCCGCTTTGCGGCGCGGGCAAGCGCTGTGCTGTTTCTCGGCTTGACCATTCTGCACAGCATCATTCTGGGCGGCTATCTCAATTATAACGGCAGCCCGTGGGCAAAAGTGCCCGGCAAATTGTCGAGCCTCGTCGGCTGGGCCGCTGATGATATCCGGATCACCGGCCTCGTTCACCAGGAACCGGAGATGCTTCTGACCGCCCTGGGGATCAAGCCCGGTGGAAGCCTGATTGGCTTTGATGCGGAAAATGCCAAGGCGCTGCTGGAAAACCTGGATTGGGTGGCGACCGCCACGGTGCAGCGTTCGTTTCCCAACCAACTGGAAATTTCGGTGGAGGAGCGGGTTCCCTTTGCCGTGTGGCAGCGGGCTGGCGCTTATTACGTGATTGACCGTTCGGGTTCGGCCATGAGCAACGTCATGCCCGGCAAATTGCCATCGCTCCCGCTGGTGACAGGCGAGGGCGCGCAGTTTGAGGTTGCAGGACTTGTTAACCAACTGGAAGTTTCTCCTGACCTATCATCGAAAGTGCGTGGCGCTGCCCGGGTTGGACAGCGCCGGTGGAATCTTTATCTCGACAACGGCGTCACCGTCCTGTTGCCCGAGAAAGATGTGGAGGCGGCATTGGTCCGGGTTGCGGCGCTCGATGCAAGCCAACATTTGCTTTCCAAGGGCGTGAAAAGCGTTGATTTGCGCTTCTCCGGACGGGTGATCGTGGCGATTGCCAGGATAGAAGAGAACACAGCGGAGAAGGCGAAGGTCAAACTGAGCCAGAGCGAATAACAGGTCGGGGAAGTGCTGGGTAATGACGGTGGTGCAATTGCACGGAAAATCAGTGGGGCGCGGCGGGGCGGTTTCTGACAGGCGCAGCATCATTGCGGCGCTGGACATCGGCTCGTCGAAGATTTCCTGCCTGATCGGCGAAACCCTGCCGGCCAAGCATAAAATGCCGGGTGCTTCCGAGCAGAAAGCCCTGAAAATCCTGGGCCTTGGACACCAGGTTTCGCGCGGCGTGCGCAACGGGTCCGTGGTTGATGTGGATGAAGCCGAACGGGCCATCCGCCTCAGCGTTGATGCGGCCGAGCGCATGGCGCAGCAAACGATTTCCGAGGTCTATGTCAATGTGTCGGGCGGGCGTCCGCAATCAACCTGTTACATCGGGCAGGTCACGCTCGAGGGAAATGGCGTAAGCCCCCGCGATGTGGATACGGTCATCGCATCGGCGGTGGCGCAGATCCATCCATCGCGCCGCACGGTGCTGCATGTGGCGCCAATCCAATACCAGCTTGATGACGTCAGAGGTATTTCCGCACCACTTGGAATGCATGGCGAAAATCTGAGCGTTGAGTTGGGCGTGGTTTCCGCAGACTCCGCCCATTTGCGCAATCTGGCGCTTGCCATTGAACGGGCCCATCTTTCGGTGACGGGCTATGTCATTGCACCCTATGCGGCGGGCAAGTCCGTCATGGCGGAAGATGAAGCGGTGCTCGGCACCATTCTTGTTGAAATGGGCGGCGCCACCACCAGCATTGGCATTTTCCATGAAGGCAACCTGGTTTTTGCCGACAGCGTTCCGGTTGGCGGCATGCATGTCACCAATGACATCGCGCGTGGCATGTCCACCTCGATTGCCCATGCGGAACGGATGAAAACCCTGTGGGGCAGCGCCCTTCCAACCAGTGCCGATGAGCGCGAGTTGCTGTCGGTGCCTTTGCTGGGCGAGCGCGGCGTTGACACGGTGCAAAAGGTGCCGCGTGCCATGCTGACGGGCATCATCCGGCCGCGCATCGATGAAATTTTCGAGCTTGTGGCCGAGCGTCTGAACGCCTGTTCCGTGGCGCATCTCGGCGGGCAGCGGGTGGTGCTCTCGGGCGGTGCAAGCCAATTGACCGGGGTCGCGGAGGTTGCAAGCCTCTGGCTGGACCGGCAAGTTCGGTTGGGTCTGCCCAAACCGGTGTCAGGAATGCCCGATGCCGGGCGAAACCCCGGATTTTCGGCGGCCGTCGGGCTTCTTTCCTATGGGCTGAAGCCGGACAAGCATTCCGTGCTGCCGGCCCTGGCTGCAAAAAGCCTGAACCAAGCCCAGCAGGGCTATGTCCGGCGGGTGGGGCGCTGGATTGCCGACAGCTTCTGAGCAAAAAATATAATTTCGGGGGCCGGAGAGCCAAGATTTAACGTTTTGGCACTGTTTTGAGTCATTTTGAGGCATATTTTAAGCAAGATTGAGAGACTTGGTTAGCGGGCGTTAACCATTTGTTATTGTTTGAGTAAGAAAGATGACGGCAGGGAAAAACTCTCCGGAAGCAGTCATGACAATCAATCTGAACATTCCAAACCTTTCTGAACTCAAGCCCCGTATCACGGTTTTTGGGGTTGGCGGTGCTGGGGGCAACGCCGTTAACAACATGATTGAAAGTCGCCTCGAGGGCGTCGAATTCGTTGTGGCAAACACGGACGCACAGGCGCTTTTGCAGAATTCGGCCACGCGCCGGGTGCAGATGGGCACCGCCTTGACGCAAGGCTTGGGGGCCGGTTCACAACCGCAAATCGGTGCGGCAGCGGCTGAAGAAGCGCTTCCTGAAATTCTTGATTATCTGGCGGGGGCCCACATGGCCTTCATTACCGCGGGCATGGGTGGCGGCACCGGCACAGGTGCTGCGCCGGTTATCGCGCGCGCCGCAAAAGAGCAGGGCATCCTGACGGTTGGCGTGGTGACCAAGCCTTTCCATTTTGAAGGGGTCCGGCGCCTGCAAACCGCCGAGCGCGGCATTGAGCAGCTTGCGCAATATGTTGATACGCTGATTGTCATCCCGAACCAGAACCTGTTCCGGGTCGCCAATGAAAAAACGACCTTTGCCGCGGCCTTCGCCATGGCAGACCAGGTGCTTTATTCCGGCGTTGCCTCGATCACCGAGCTGATGACCAAGGAAGGCCTGATCAATCTCGATTTCGCCGACGTGCGCGCCATCATGAGCGAAATGGGCCGGGCCATGATGGGCACCGGCGAGGCCACCGGCGAAAAACGCGCCATTGAAGCGGCCGAAGCCGCGATCTCCAATCCCTTGCTTGATGATGTGTCGATGCGCGGGGCGCGCGGCCTTCTGATTTCAATTTCGGGCGGACCAGACTTGACTCTGTATGAAGTGGATGAAGCAGCAACACGCATCCGCGAAGAAGTGGACCCTGAAGCCAATATCATTCTGGGTGCCACATTCGATGATTCCCTGGAAGGAACCATGCGTGTGTCCGTGGTTGCCACGGGCCTTGCCCAGGAAGCTTTGACAAATTCCGATCCGGCTGAAGCTGAAGGCGAAATGCAGGAAGCTTCCGGCTCTTCCTTTGGCTACACGGGCAAGCAGCAGACTGCGATTCCGAAAGTTGTAAAGCCGGCGCCAATGGCAGCACGCGCAAATCCTGTTGCCAACAGAACGCCAGCTTCGCCGAAACCAGCGGTTATCGAAGAAGACATGGACGATGAGCACGACATGCAGGTTGCGGCGAAGGCTTCGGCAAAAGTCCGCAGCCAGCGCATTCCCGCGATTGAAGAATTCCCACCCATTGCGCAAAAGCAGATCGCGGCCCAGCAAAACCGCATCGAGCATATTGCCGAACATGCGGCCCGCAAGAAGAAGGGCCTGTTCGAGCGCCTGGCAAATGTCGGCCTGGGCCGCCGGGATGATCCCGCCCCGGTGGCGCGTGAACCCGTCATGGCGGTTCGTGCGGAGCCAAAGGTGCAAGTCACCCGGCAACAGGCCCGCCAGGCCCCGCCTGAACCCCAGACCTATATTGACCCCAATCTGGACGATGACCAGTTGACCATTCCGGCCTTCCTGCGCCGCCAGGCAAACTGAGCAATTCCCACCCGTTTTACGAAGCCCGGCGGTCACATTTCCGCCGGGTTTCGTGCTTCTAACGCTATCTGCTTCATGTTCCCGGCGCGATAGGCTAGAATATGCTGCAATTCAGATAGAGAGTTAGTTGCGAATGGTTCTTGCCGTTGGAAATCGTCCTGTTCGGGCCTTGCGTTTATTGGGCATCGGAACGGTTGCAGTGCTGCTTGCCGGGTGTTCAACCGCGAGCGTGATCAAAGACGTATTCGGCAATGATTCCACCCCTGCAGCCTCGACTAGCATGGGGTTGACCGGCGGCGCAATGAGCCCCGGTAATGAAGCTCCTGGAATGGGTGATCCCGTTGCCGAGCTCTACAATTCCGGTCTCGAAAAACTGAAATCCGGCAACTACAAGGCCGCCGCGAAGAGCTTTGCTGAGGTTGAGCGCCAGCATCCCTATTCCAAGTGGGCCACCAAGGCCCTGCTGATGCAGGCCTTCGCCAACTACCAGAGCAATAAGTATGATGACGCGATCAATGCCGCCAACCGTTTCATCACCTTGCATCCCGGCCACAAGGATTCGGCCTATGCCTATTACCTGACGGCGATCTCGCAGTATGAGCAGATCAGCGACGTGCGCCGTGACCAGTCAAGGACGCAAAAGGCCCTCGAAGCGCTGGAAGAAGTAGGCAAGCGTTTCCCACAATCGCCCTATGCGGCGGATGCGATGAGCAAAGCCGCGATGGCGCGTGATCATCTCGCCGCCAAGGAAATGGAAGTCGGACGCTACTATCTCAAAAAGGGTTCCTATCTTGCCGGTATCAACCGCTTCAAAAAAGTTGTGACGGATTACCAGACGACCAGCCAGGTGCCGGAAGCGCTGTACCGCCTGACCGAAGGCTATATCGCCTTGGGCGTTGTCTCGGAAGCGCAAACGGCGGCGGCCGTGCTGGGGCAGAATTTCCCCAACAGCGAATGGTACAAGGATGCCTACACCCTTGTTTCGAGCGATGGCCAGCAGCCGGTTGAAAACAAGAAGTCTTGGATCAGCCGCCTCTTCAACGGCTAAATTAGGCTCTCGCCCTTCGCCAAAAGACTCAGCTATAGTCTTCTCATGCTGACCGCCCTTTCCATCCGCGATATTGTGCTCATCGAGAAACTGGATATCTCGCTGGAAGAAGGGCTTACGGTTTTAACCGGCGAAACGGGCGCGGGAAAATCCATTCTTCTCGATGCGCTGGGCTTGGCGCTGGGCGGGCGCGGTGATTCGGGCCTGGTGCGCCACGGGGCCGCGAAGGGTGTTGTCACGGCGGGATTTGTGTTGCCCAAGGCCCATGCGGCGCTGCGGCTTCTCGAAGAGCAGGGCATTGAAACGGAAGGCGAGCTGGTAATCCGGCGCATTCAGAATGCCGATGGCCCGAGCCGCGCCACGATCAATGACCAGCCGGTGAGCTTGAACCTGCTGCGCCAGATTGCCGGAAGCCTTGCCGAAATTCATGGCCAGCATGCGGACCGGGCTCTTGTGGATGTGGCCAACCACAGGCGGCTGGTTGATGCTTTCGGCGATCTCGACGGACAGGCTGGCGAAGTTGGAAAACTTTGGCAGGCATTAAGTGATTTGACCAATGAACTGGCCGAACAACGGGCTTTGATGGCGCGGGCGGAAGCCGAACGCGACTACATTGAACATGCGGTGGAAGAGCTGCGGGTGCTTGATCCGCAACCGGATGAAGAATTGAAGCTGGCAAGCGCGCGCCAGGTGATGATGCATGCGGAGCAATATGCGAGTGCTCTCAGCGAGGCGGAGAATGTGTTGTCCGGCGACAGCGTCGAAGCGCGGCTGAATGCGGCGCTTCGCAAACTGGAACGGCGAAAGGATACCGCTGGCGGCCGGCTGGATCAGGCTTGTGCGGCGCTCGATAAAGTTCTGATTGAAATGAATGAGGCGAACCGGGCGCTGGCAGAGGCACAGCGCTCGTTCTCGTTCAATCCGGCGGATCTGGAAAAATCTGAGGAACGGCTGTTTGCGTTGCGGGCAGCGGCGCGCAAACACAAATGCACGGTTGATGATCTGGCTAAAACACGCGAGCGGTTTGAAAAAGAACTGGCGACACTGACCGATGGCGGCCAGCGTCTGGCGAAACTCGAAGCCCAGACGGCGGCGGCGCAGAAGGATTTTGATGCGGCGGCCGATCTGTTGAGTGCAGCGCGCAAGAAAGTTGCAAAGAACCTGGACAAGGCGGTGCTTGCTGAATTGCCGCCGCTCAAGCTTGAGAAGGCGCGGTTTGAAACGCAGATCACCAGCGATGCGGGCAAGCCCGGGCCGCACGGGGTTGACCGGGTGGAATTTGTCGTGGCGGCAAATCCTGGAACGCCGCTGTCGCCGCTGATGAAGGTGGCCTCGGGCGGTGAGCTGGCGCGCTTCATGCTGGCGCTTAAGGTCATTCTTGCGGCCAAGGGCTCGGCCCCCACCTTGATTTTCGACGAAATTGATACGGGGGTTGGTGGTGCGGTGGCTGATGCCATCGGCGGACGTCTGGCGCGGATGGCGCAAGGGTTACAGGTTCTTGCTGTTACCCATTCGCCACAGGTGGCGGCACGGGCCAGCGAGCACATGCTGATTTCAAAGATGGAAGAGGTGGGCAGCCACCGCATGGTGACGCGGGTGCAATCGCTTTCCGACAAGAGCCGGCGTGAAGAGGTGGCGCGCATGCTTTCGGGCGCGCAGGTGACCGATGAGGCCCGCGCCCAGGCCGACCGTTTGCTGGCGGCCAAGGGCTGAGTCATGCCGGAAAAATCCCCTGACCAGTTGAGTTTGGCCGAGGCCAAGGCGGAGCTGAAGCGGCTTGCCAAGGAAATCGCCGAACATGATGAGCGCTATCACGGGCAGGATGCGCCGACAATTTCCGATGCTGAGTATGACGCGTTGCGCAAGCGCAATGCGGCGCTTGAGGACCGCTTTCCGGAGCTTGTGCTGGCCAGTTCACCGTCGAAGCGGGTGGGGGCGGCACCTCAGGAGAAATTTGGCAAGGTGCAGCACCGGGTGCCGATGCTGTCGCTCGGCAATGCTTTTGAAGATGGCGATGTGGTGGAATTTCTCGGGCGGGTGCGGCGGTTTCTGAACCTGCCGGAAGCCACCGAAATCGAGGTCACGGCTGAACCCAAGATCGACGGGCTTTCCATCTCGCTGCGCTATGAGAATGGAAATCTGGTGCAGGCGGCGACGCGTGGCGACGGGGCGGAAGGAGAAAATGTCACCGCAAATGTGAAGACGATTGGCGACGTGCCGGAAAAACTGACGGGCAAGGCCCCAGCTGTGCTGGAAGTGCGTGGCGAAATATATATGTCCCACAAGGACTTCGCCAAACTCAATGAGAAACAGAGTCAGGACGGCGAGAAGACTTTCGCCAATCCGCGCAATGCGGCGGCGGGCAGTTTGCGGCAGCTGGATTCATCGATCACTGCTTCCAGGCCACTGCGGTTTTTTGCCTATGCCTGGGGCGAGGCGCCGGACCTTCCGGGGGACACCCAGTGGGATGTGGTGATGGGCTTCAAGCGGCTTGGCTTTCCGGTCAATCCGCTGATGAGGCTCTGCCGCTCAAGTGAAGAATTGTTGGCTCATTACCGCAGCATCGAGGAGCGCCGGGCTGATCTGGGCTATGATATCGACGGGGTTGTCTACAAGGTGAACAGGCTGGACTGGCAGGCGCGGCTGGGTTTTGTTTCGCGCAGCCCGCGCTGGGCCATCGCCCACAAGTTTGCGGCGGAAAAGGCCATAACGGTTCTGGAAGGCATTGACATTCAGGTGGGCCGCACCGGGGCGTTGACGCCGGTGGCGCGGCTCAAGCCCGTCACAGTCGGTGGAGTCGTGGTGTCTAATGCCACGCTGCATAACGAGGATGAAATCGCCCGGAAGGATTTGCGCATCGGCGACACGGTTACGGTGCAGCGGGCGGGCGATGTCATCCCGCAGATTGTCGCTGTGATTATGGAGAAGCGCCCGCGTGGCGCGGTCGCCTACGAATTTCCGAAAGTCTGCCCGGCTTGCGGCAGCCATGCGGAGCGCGAGGAACGCGACACGGGCAAGACCGATGTGGTGCGGCGCTGCACCGGCGGTCTCATTTGCCCGGCGCAAAGGGTGGAGCGCCTCAAGCATTTTGCCTCGCGCAATGCCTTTGATATCGAGGGGCTGGGTGACAAGATCATCGAGGAATTCTATCACGATGGCCTCATTCAATCGCCATCGGATATTTTCACGCTTGCTACGCGCAATGAGCGCTCTCTCAAGAAACTGAAGGACCGCGAAGGTTGGGGCGAGGCCAGCGTAAAGAAACTGTTTGAGGCCATCGACCAGCGGCGCAGCATTGCCCTTGATCGGTTTATTTTTGCCCTTGGCATCCGCCATGTGGGTGAGACCACGGCCCGGGTTCTGGCGCGGGCCTATGGGTCGGCGCAGCATTTTCTCGAGCAGATGATTGCTGCGCAACCCGATTCAGAAGCTTGGAACGAGCTTAACGCGCTTGATGGCATCGGGGCCGTGGTGGCCGAAGCAATTACCCAGTTCTTCGGCGAGGGCCACAACATCGAAGTGGTCAAGGAATTGCTGAAGCATGTGACGCCATCGCCGCTTGCCGCCGTTGCTGCCTCTTCGCCGGTCTCGGGAAAAACCGTGGTGTTTACCGGGGCGCTGGAAATGATGACGCGTGAGGAAGCGAAATCAATGGCGGAGCGGCTGGGGGCCAAGGTGGCGGGCTCGGTTTCCAAGAAAACCGATCTGCTTGTGGCGGGCCCGGGGGCGGGTTCCAAGCTCAAGGAAGCCGAAAAACATGGGGTTGAGGTGATTGACGAGGCCGAGTGGTTCCGCCGCCTGGGGGAGAAAAAGTAGGCGCAATTCTGTACAAGCGTTTCTCCATTGGCCTGTTAAGTATACCCCATGAAGCTTCTTGCTCCTGACGATACGCTGGACGACTTGGCCCCGAATGACGAGACGTCATTCTGGCGGGTAAACCGGCATGAGTCCCTGGAATGCCTCTCGGCCACTTTCCGCACCCATGTTTTCCCGCCCCATACCCATGAGAGCTATGTGATCGGCGCGGTGGTTGGTGGGGTGAATGTTTACCGGATCAGCGGCGCGCTGCTGCGGGCAGGGCCTGGCGAATTGTGCTTCGTCCATCCCGGCGAAGTTCATGACGCGGTGCCAGAAGGCGATGGCTACAGCTACCGGATGATTTACCCCAAGCCATCGCTCCTGCAGAACATCGTGGAAATGGCAACCGGCAGGCGGGCCAACGCGCCGCAGTTCAATGGCCCGGTCATCAAGGATGAGTTGCTTGCCGCCCGCTATCTGCGGGCCCATGAGGCGCTTGAAGCAGGGGCGGAACCGCTGGGTGTCGATGAGGCGCTGACCTCGGTGCTGCTAGACATGATTGACCGCCATGCGGGAGGCCTGAATGCGGTTGGCATGGCGGGCCGCGAGCCTCTCGCCGTGCGCCGCGCCAAGGATTATCTGGTGGCCCATGTTGACGAACAGGTGGAACTTGAAAATCTGGCCAAGGCGGCGGGCCTCAGTCCTTTCCATCTCATCCGGGTGTTTCGCAAGGCCACGGGCATGACCCCGCATAACTGGCTGGTGGACCGGCGGGTACACTTGGCTTGTAACCTGTTGCGGGCCGGCCTGAGCGCCACCCATGTGGCGGCGCAATGCGGCTTCTCCGATCAAAGCCACCTGACGCGTGTGTTCAAGTCGCGGCTTGGCATCACCCCCGGAAGGTTCCGCCTGAGCAAGGCCTGCGCATGACGTCATCGGCGCGTGAGTTCTGGCAGGGCCTGCTAGATGTCCTGCCCATCCTGGTTGCCGCCACGCCTATCGGCTTGCTGTGGGGAACCCTGGCGGCGAGCAAAGGATTGGTGCCCTTTGAAGTCTGGCTGATGAGCGCCACGGTTTTTGCCGGTGCGGCGCAATTCGTTGCCATCGAGGTTTGGCGTGATCCGGTGCCGTGGATATTACCGACGGTCACGGCGCTGATCGTCAACATCCGCCATGTCTTGATGGGGGCATCCCTGTCACGCCACCTCGGAGGCATTGACGGGCGCTGGCATCCGTTAATGATGTTCCTTATGGCCGATGAAAACTGGGCCTTTTCCGAACGCCGTGCGCTTAAGACGCCGCTGACATTGGGTTACTACTTCGGACTTGCCTTGCCCATGTGGATTACATGGACAACCTCTTCAATCACGGGCGCGATTGTTGGCCGGTCGTTTGGTGATCCGGCGGCCTATGGTTTTGATTTTGCATTCTCGGCCATGTTCATCGGCATTCTGGCGGGATTCTGGAAAGGCTCGCGCACCGGCGCGATTCTGAGCGCCAGCGCGATTGCTGCGGCACTGGCCAAGCTTTATGTTCCCGGTGCGTGGTACATCGTTATCGGCGGGATTGTCGGGATGGTGGTAGCGGCTCTTCTTTACAGGCAAGGCGAACCATCATGACGGCAACAATCCTCGCAATTCTGGGTATGGCGCTTGCGACTTACGCGACGCGCGCCAGCGGGCTCTATCTCATGCGCGGCGTGGTGGTGAAGGGGCGGCTGAAAGCGGCGCTGGACGCGCTGCCCCCCGCCATCCTCATGGCGGTGATCGCGCCAACCATATTGACGACCGGCCCTGCCGAATCCACTGCGGCAATCCTGACAGCGGCTGTGGCTTTCATGCGCGCGCCACTGGTGGTCACGGTTTTGACCGGCGTGATCAGCGTGGTGCTGCTGCGGATGTTTCTCAGTTAAAGGGCGCGCAGGCCTTTCGCAGCCACATCAGTTCTTCGCCGGAAAGATGATCGCCGACTTCCTTGAGAACGCGGGCGTGGTAGGTGTCGAGCCAGTGCAATTCGTCGCGCGTGAGCAGCTTTGTATCGATCAAGCACCGCTCGATGGGGCAGAGCGTCAGGGTTTCGAAGCCCAGCATGGGGCGCTCGCCGCCATCGATGGCTTTGGCTTCGTGGACTAGCAACAGGTTTTCGATGCGGATGCCGAATTCATTCTGCTTGTAGAAGCCGGGCTCGTTGGAAAGGATCATGCCGGGTTCCAAGGCTATGCGGTCCGACTTGTTGATGCGGGCCGGGCCTTCATGCACCGAGAGGTAGGACCCAACGCCGTGCCCCGTGCCGTGATCGTAGTCGAGGCCGGCGGCCCAGAGGCTTTGGCGGGCCAGCACATCAATTTGTGATCCGCAGGTGCCTTTCGGGAAGCGGATGCGCGAGACATCAATCATGCCTTTCAGCACGCGGGTGAAGCGATCCCGCATTTCCTCCGTGGGCTCGCCGACAATGACGGTGCGGGTGATGTCGGTGGTGCCATCCTGATACTGGCCGCCGGAATCGATGAGGAAGATCTCATTGATCTTGAGCGGCAGGCAATCATCAGGGTCCACGTGGTAGTGGGGAATGGCGGCGTTGGGGCCGGCGCCGGCGATGCTGTCGAAGGACAGATCAAGCAGCATGCCGGTGTCCTTGCGGAACTGCTCGAGCTTTTCTGCGACGGACCATTCGGTGAGGCCGCCTTGCGGTGCGGCTTCCTCCAGCCAACAGAGGAAGCGTGACATGGCTACGCCATCCCTCCTATGCGCGGCGCGGGCGCCTTCCTGTTCAGTCTTGTTCTTTTTTGCCTTGGGCAGAACGCAGAGGTCCGTAGCGTTGATGATCTTCGCCTTGCCCAGCGCCAGTTTGATTTTTGCCGGAGCCCAATTGCCGTCGATCTGAACGGCGGATTTTCCCAGGGCCTTCAGCGACGCTTCAAATTCGGCGGGTTTCCTGACGGTGACGGATTTCTTGAGATGGGCCTGCACGTCTTCCGGCAGTTTTGCCTTGTCGATGAAGAGTTCGGCTTTGCCTTTCTTTTTCAGAATGGCATAGGCGAGCACAACGGGCGTGTAGGGCACATCATGGCCGCGGATGTTAAAAGCCCAGGCAACCGAGTCGGGTTGGGTGAGCACGGTGGCATCGGCTCCGGCTTTGGCGAGCAGCTTCGAAATCATCGCCAGCTTGTCGGCAACACTCTGGCCGGCAAACTGTAGGGGTTGCACCGAGAGAGAGGCGGTTGGCCGTTTGGGCTGATCTTCCCAGATCGCATCTATGGGATTGCTGGCAAGTGCTTGCAACTTGGCCCCCACCTTGGTGCAGGCTGCCGCGAAGCGCTCGGCCAGGTCGGCGGTCAGCAGCCACGGGTCGTACCCCAGGACATCGCCCTTTTTCAGGTTTTCGGCAATCCAGGTGGCTGGCGGCTCATCGATGAGGTGGCGGGGAGTAAACAGTTTGGTGTCCACCTGCTGGCGCACCTGGATGGTGTAGCGGCCATCAACGAAGATGGCCCCCTTGTTCAGGGTGAGGATGGCCATGCCCCAGGACCCGGCAAAACCTGTCAGCCAGCGCAGGCGCTCGGCGTAGGCCGCTACATATTCACCCTGGAATTCATCCT
Source organism: Aestuariivirga sp. (assembly GCA_965279345.1). Classification (GTDB taxonomy): domain Bacteria; phylum Pseudomonadota; class Alphaproteobacteria; order Rhizobiales; family Aestuariivirgaceae; genus Aestuariivirga. The sequence goes on along the minus strand of CBDIHN010000004.1, from coordinate 809,357 downwards.
GCCGGGGGATGATCAGCCCGGTAAGCCCTTGTTTCCTGAAAAGCAGCCGAAGGGCGGTCACGCGGGATTTGTGAGTCATTTCCGCAGCTTAATACGGCGATGCGATTCCGGCAAAAGGAAATACTTGCATCCTGCGTCAACTTGTTCCATATCACTTGGATCGAAAACTTGGGCCGGACGATTGGCCGCTCCGCCACCTGTCAGGGTTGCGCGCACGCAAAGACTCCTCCAACAATCGACTACACGGGTCTTTATGCGCTGCTTTTGCATTTCATTAAGGCCTCACTATAACCCAACTGAAGGACGATCCCATGAATACGGGTACTGTAAAGTGGTTTAATGAGCAAAAAGGCTACGGCTTTGTTCAACCGGACAACGGAAGCAAGGACGTTTTCGTCCATATTTCCGCTGTAGAGCGCGCCGGTCTGCGCACTCTCAAGGAAGGCCAGAAGGTCTCCTTTGAAATCGTGACCGATAAGCGCACGGGCAAGAGCTCGGCTGGTAATCTGACTGCTGCTTAATCGCTAGCAAAACTTTGCGAATTACGGTGCCCGACCAATAGGTCGGGCATTTTTTATTGTGCAGCGCAAAATTCAGGCAAGCGCACTTCATGCTTAACAAGCATGCCTTAGACCTGAGATTCGCTAAAAATCCTGCTCTCAGTCTTTAGAAATTTTCAACCATTGTGACCGAACAAAGGCATAAATCGTTGAATAATTGTCATATTTCAAGCGCATAAGACAATCCGTGCGATGTTCCAGTTGGATTAACGGAACATGAACGTAGTCATGTAATTACTGCATGGCAGACACGGAAGGTTAGCTCTACGAACAGGGCGAACTGCGGCATATATAGGCGATGAAGTTGTGCAACGCACAAGATTTGGAACCTCGGAAACCAGCATCAAGCGGGGTTTTTGGGAAGAAATTGAAGGAGAAAGACAATGACCACGACGACTTATGGCCGCGAAACCAGCCACATCAAGGGCAGCGATTTTGGCCCCGGCATCATGGGCCGCGTAAAGGGCTATTTTGCCCGCACCCGGGCTGAGCGCCAGTTGCACCAGCTCGACGACCGGATGCTTGCCGATATCGGCGTGCGCCGTTCGGAAATCGAAAAGATGGTTTGGGGCAACTAAGTCTCTTCCCATCCCTTGCCTACAGCACCGGAAACTATCCGCCCGAAGCGCTCGCGTTTTGGGCGGTTTTGTTTTGCGGGGTTGCTGAACACAAGGGTGGCCCAGTTTCCCAGCAATAGGGTTTGACTGAGGACGAGGCCGCGGTTGCGGTAGGCGGCTGAGACCCAGCGGATCTGATCGCGGGTGAGGCCGGACAGAATGAGGCTTCCGCCCGGAGCCAGCATGGCTTTCAGGCCATGGGCCAGGCTGATCAGCGGCCGCGCCAGGATGTTTGCGAAGATCAGGTCATAGGGCGCGCCATGAGCGATGCGGGTGTGCTTGAGGCCAGGCGCCGTCACGCTGTTGAGCAGGGGGGCCACGCCATTGAGCGCCGCATTCAACTCAGTCACGCGCACCGCTTCAGGATCAATATCAGTGGCCAGGGTTTTGCGTTTCGCCGCAAGGGCCGCGGCGATGGCCAGCACGCCGGTGCCGCAGCCGAGATCCAGAATGTGTTGCGGCCGCCGCCGTTTCAAAATCGCGTCAAGGGCAAGGAGGCAGCCGGCCGTGGTGCCGTGGTGGCCGGTTCCGAACGCGGTTCCCGCGTCGATTTCAAACGGCACACCGCCATGACGCCGGCGTTCACGGTCATGGGAGCCGTGCAGAAAAAACCGCCCCGCCACAACAGGCGCCAAGCCTTCTAGCGAATGCCTGACCCAATCCGTATCTGGCAGCGTTGATATAATTCCTGTCGGCACTTGCAGAAGCCGCCGTGCTTCTTCCGCATCTTCGTCGGTGGCGAAATAGGCCACGGATTCCCAAAGATTCTTGGCTTCATCGGTTTCGTTGATGGTGACAGCCAGCGGCTCAATCCGGAAATCATTCTCGAACCTGTTTGCCATGTCTTCCGCCGCCGCGAGGCTGAGGGCAGGGATGGTGAGAATTACACGCGCCGTTGTCATGCGGGGGCTTTAGCTTCCCGCTCTGGTTAAGTCTATCAGGTCAACGGGACAATCTCGATTTCGACGCGGCGGTTTTGGGCTTTTCCGGAGGCGCTGTTGTTATCGGCCACCGGCTGGCTTTCGCCAAAGCCCTGGACCGAGAAGCGCTGGCTGTCGAGCTGCTGCGAAACGAGATAGTGGGCGACAGAATTGGCGCGGCGGCTTGAGAGCTCCTCATTGTAGTCATCGGAGCCATCGGAGTCGGTGTGGCCGTTCACATCCACCAGCGACTGATTGAATTCGCGCAGCACGATGGCCACCGAATTCAGCACGTCATAGAAGGCCGGCTTGATATCCGACTGGTCGGTGGCAAAGGTGATGTTGGAGGGCATGTTGAGAATGATGTTGTCGCCATGGCGGGTGACCGATACGCCGGAGCCTTCGAGGCGCTGGCGCAGCTTGGCTTCTTGGTTGTCCATGTAGAGGCCGACGCCGCCGCCAGCCAATGCGCCAAGACCTGCGCCCACCAGCATGGCTTTGCGTGTCTTTATATTGGTGGTGGAACCGAGCAGGGCGCCTGCGGCGGTACCGAGGAGGGCGCCAGTGCCCGCACCAATGGCGGTGTTGGAAACCTTCTGCTCACCGGTATAGGGGTCGGTTGAGCAGGCGGCGAGCAGGAAGGATGCGGCGGTCAAGGCGATGATTGAGTGTTTCATGGTGTTCCCGGAAATGGCTGGGCCTGTTTAAAGGCTGTTGTGGCTGGATTATGGTTAATGAAAGGTTTACTCGGCTGCCAGCGTGGTTTCGTCCACCAGGAAGCCGCCGGACTGGCGTTTCCAGAGATTGGCATAGAGGCCGTTACGCTTGAGCAATTGCTTGTGGGTGCCTTCTTCGACAATGCGGCCCTTGTCCATGATGATCAGGCGGTCCATGGCGGCAATGGTTGAAAGCCGGTGGGCAACCGCGATCACGGTCTTGCCCTCCATCAGGGTGTAGAGATTTTCCTGAATGGCGGATTCGACTTCGGAGTCGAGCGCACTGGTTGCCTCGTCAAGAACCAGGATAGGGGCATTCTTGAGCAGCACGCGGGCGATAGCCACGCGCTGGCGCTGGCCGCCGGAGAGCTTCACGCCGCGTTCGCCCACATGGGCGTCGTAACCCTTGCGGCCCTTGGGGTCGACAAGGTTGGCGATGAATTCACCGGCATGGGCTTTCTGCGCGGCGGCTTCCACTTCGGCAAGCGTCGCGTCGGGCATGCCATAGCGCAGATTGTCAAGAACCGAACGGTGGAGCAGGGAGGTGTCCTGGGTCACCACGCCGATCTTGGAGCGCAGGGATTCCTGCTGAACCTGCGAGATGTCTTGGCCATCAATGCGGATGGCGCCGCTTTCGAGATCGTAAAAGCGCAGCAGCAGATTGGCCAAGGTGGATTTGCCGGCGCCAGAGCGGCCAACAAGGCCCACCTTTTCGCCGGCCCGGACGGTGAGCGAGAAGCCATCGACAATATCATGCCGGCCTTCGACGTGTTCCTTGCCATAGTTGAAGCGCACGTTGTCAAAGACGATTTCGCCCTTGCTGACGGCAAGCGGCTTGGCATCGGACACGTCGGTTACGAGGCGGTCGCGGGCCACAGTTTCAATGCTGTCCTGAATGACACCGATATCTTCAAACAATCCCGCCACTTCCCAGATGATCCATTGCGACATGGCCTTGAGGCGCAGCGTCAAGCCGATGGAGAAGGCAATGGCACCCGTGCTGATGGCGCCGACATGCCACAGGTAAATGGAAATGCCGGACATCATGAAAATGAGAATACCGCTAAGCAGGCTGAGCGTTGATGTCATGAAGGTGGACATACGCATGGAGCGGTTGACGCTTTCCAGCATCCAGCCCATGCCTTCGCGGGCATAGGAGTCTTCCCGTTCCGCATGGGCGAAAAGCTTGACCGTCGAAATGTTTGTGTAGCTGTCGACCACACGGCCCACCACAAGGGAGCGGAGTTCCGCCTGGGCTTCCGACAATTTTCCAAGACGCGGCACGAAGTACCAGCAGGCCAGCGCATAGCCACCGAGCCAGACGAGAAGCGGAACCATCAGCCAGTAATCGCTGGTTGCCACGAGCACAAGCGCGCCGAGGAAGTAGACAGTGACATAAACCACGACCTCGGTGATTTTCATTACCGCGTCACGCACGCCGAGCGCTGCCTGCATGACCTTGGTTGCCACGCGGCCGGCATAATCATTGTGGAAGAAGTCCATGCTCTGGCGCAGCACATAGCGGTGCGCCAGCCAGCGGATGCGCATCGCAAAGGCGCCGCGCAGGCCCTGGTGGGAAATGGCCTCGGAGATGAAGTTCAGGACAGGCAGCACCAGCAGCACCAGCGTGCCCATCAGGATCAACTTGGTGGAATTATCTTCCCAGAAGGTGGCGCGGTTCGCCACCGACAGAAGGTCAACCAGATTGCCGATGAAGGCAAAGAGGTAAACCTCAATCAGGGCAATCACCGTCGAGAAGAGAATCGAGACGATCAGCAGCGGCAGGAACGGCTTGGTATAATGAAAGGCGAAGGCAAACAGCGTCGGCGCGGGCTTTTCAGCCTGCTGCATGGGAAAGGAATCGACGTAGTTTTCCAGCCAGGTAAAAAATCTTTTGATCATGGGCGCCTTATAGCGCCTTCACCGCGCGGGGGTCAAAGGCAGGCGTAATTGCCCTAGGGCCTTGTTTGCAATGAAAAAACACCAGTCTTATGAGGTGGTTGCATGGGGTTGGCGCATTAAAACATGAGCGTTTATTGGGGTGCCACATTGCGTGAGCTGGGATAGTTTGGCATTCTGCTGGTCATTGAAATGGTCTCCCCAGCCCGCCTGCTTCCGCTCATTGTAGCCTCCGCCCTGTTCATGGAAAACATGGACTCGACGGTGATTGCAACCTCGCTTCCGGCCATTGCAGCGGATCTCGGCACCGATCCCATCGTGCTGAAACTGGCGTTCACCACCTATCTCCTGAGTCTCACGGTTTTCATTCCGATCAGCGGCTGGTGCGCTGACCGTTTCGGCGCAAAGCATATTTTTCGCGCGGCTATCGCGGTGTTCATGCTGGGCTCCATTGCCTGTGCCTATTCCCAATCGCTGGGCTGGCTCATTGCGGCGCGCGCCGTGCAGGGGCTGGGCGGTGCCATGATGGTGCCGGTGGGGCGACTTATCATCCTCCGCGAGGTTCCAAAATCGCAACTGGTGGATGCCCTCGCCTGGCTTACCATCCCGGCCCTCATAGGCCCCCTGGTGGGGCCACCCATCGGCGGGTTCATCACCACCTACTTTGACTGGAGCTGGATCTTCTGGATGAACATTCCCATCGGACTTCTCGGCATCGTTGTGGCCACGCGCTACCTGCCGGAGATGCCGCCGGAACCGGTGCTCCCCCTGGATTTCCGCGGCTTCCTGCTTTCGGCGCTGGGGCTTTCGTCGCTGGTATTTGGTTTTACGATCATCGGCCGGGATATGCTGCCTATCTACGGACAGGTTCTTCTCATCAGTTTTGGCGCGGTGTGCCTGGCGTTTTACGTGCGCCATGCGGCCATCGTAAAAAATCCCATCCTTGACCTGAAGCTTCTGCGCATTCCCACCTTTCGCGCCGGGGTGGAAGGTGGAAGTTTTTACCGTATCGGCGTGGGGGCCATTCCGTTCCTGATGCCGCTGATGTTCCAGCTTGGCTTCGGCCTCAGCGCCTTCCAATCGGGCCTGCTGAGCTGCTGGGCCGCGGCGGGAGCCCTGGCCATGAAATTCTCCGCATCGGCCTTGCTCCGCCGCTTTGGTTTCCGGCAATTGCTGATCGTCAACGGCGTGGTGTCGTGCCTCTTCATTGCGGCCTATGGCCTGCTCTCGGCCGTCACGCCCTTTGTCCTGATTTCGCTCTTGCTGCTTACCGGCGGCTTCCTCCGGTCGTTGCAATTCACGGCGCTGAATGCCCTCACCTACGCGGACATTGTCCGCGCCGACACCAGCAACGCCACCACATTCTACGCGGTGGCCCAGCAGTTTTCGCTGTCGGCCGGCGTGGCGGTGGCGGCTTTCGTCCTGGAAGCGGTGCAGTACTGGCGCGGTGAAGCGGTCATCGCGGCGGATGATTTCTCCATGGCGTTTTTTATCGTGGCGGGAATTGCCATGCTTTCCGTGTTCCAGTTCGCCCGGCTTGACGCGAATGCGGGGTCATCGGTTATTTCCCGGCGGAAGCCCGCCGCGCCGCAGCCTGTGGCGGAAGGGCCGGTTGAACTCTGAAACCTTTTGCCTGCTTGGCCCGTAACTGTGTTAAAGTGAGGGTATCATGGATCGACGCAGCGTTTTGAAATATGCTGGATTTTCAGTGATCGGCCTGGCCGTCGGAAGCCGCGCGGGCCTGGCTGAGGACTTTGAAATCACCAAGACCGAGGCCGAATGGAAGGCCTTGCTCGCGCCTGAGCAATATGCGGTGCTGCGCGAGGAAAACACCGAGCCGCCCAACAGCAGCCCGCTTCTGGACGAGCACCGCAAGGGCACCTTCGCCTGCGCGGGGTGCGACCTGCCGCTCTATTCGTCGGAGACAAAATATGACAGCGGCACGGGCTGGCCGAGCTTCTTTGACGTTTTGCCAAATGCGGTTGGCAAGAAGGAAGACAACACGCTGTTCTCGACGCGCACCGAAGTCCATTGCCGCCGCTGCGGCGGGCATTTGGGCCATGTGTTCGATGATGGCCCGCCTCCCACGGGCCTGCGCTATTGCATGAACGGGCTGGCGCTGAAATTTGTGCCGGCCACAGTGTAAGCTGTCTTCATTTCGAATATTTCCGCCACATGGCGCCCAGTATGTTTGAATAGTCGTCGGTCCAGACTGCCACATCATTGCTGGCCGGTTGTTTCCAGCCAAGCTCTTCGGTGAATGGGGCAAGGGTTTCCGGCTGGCGCGCAAAAATTGCAACTTCCGAGGAGTTCGGATCGCCAAGCGAGGTTGAGCTGGTGATCAGGATCCTGGTTTTTATGGCAATGTTGGCGTCGCGGGCAAGCGCCGCCACAACGCTTTTCAGTTCAAGGTTGCGGTTTGATATGTGGATAACCAGCATCCCGTCCTTCTTGAGGCGTGACACGTAAAGGGCAATGGCCTCGCGAGTCAGCAGGTGAATCGGAATCGTGTCCGAAGAGAAGGCATCGATGAGCAGATAGTCGAAGGCCGAGGCTGGCTGTTCGGCAAGGGTCAGCCGCGCGTCACCCAGAATGATTTTGGCGGTTGGTGTGCAGTTTGCCAGAAAACCAAACTGATCGGGGTCCTTGGCTATTTTGATGACGACAGGATCAATCTCAAAATAAGTCCAGTGATCGCGGGTCATGCCATTGCATGACTGAGCGCCGGGGCCGAGGCCTACGACGGCAATGTCCCGGCCATTGATCTGAGGTGGCAGCAATAGAAGTGTCTGTGCAAGGACGCCTTTGGGGTGATAGTAAGTAAGCGGCGTGATGGGACCGGTATATTTGGTACCATCAGGATTCTTGACCCGGATTGCGCCGTGCAGCGTTGTTCCATGTGCCAGGGTGCGGAACTGCCCGTTGTCCATCAGGTATGTTTTGTGAACGCCAAAGAAGGAGCGATCGTAGGTCGTGTTGAGGATGCCGGCGGGCAATATCTCCACGGCCGCCAGCGCCGCAATAATCAGCGCTGCCCTTGCAAGCTGATGAACATAGAGGACAGTGATTACAATGCCCGCCAGCGCTATCAGGTAAGTATAGTAGGTGCCCGAACCAGCCAGCGCATTCCCGCGAAATAGGTAGAATCCTGCCGCTAAAAGCAGTGCCAGCCCAAATACCGGCAGAGCTTCCCTCACGAAGTCCATGCGTGAGGCTTCGCGCACCGCCGGATGGGCCAACATTACGAGGCCTATGAGAATTGGGTATTCCAGGATGCGATCAAAAATGACGGGCGCCAGCAAGCCGGAGAAAATGCCGCCCAGGACACCGCCAAAAGACATCCACAAGTAAAATTGCGTGAGGTGTTGGGCCGGCGGGCGCAAGTTGTAAAGCCGCTGGTGAAACATAAGGGCCACGACAAAGAAAAACCCGAGATGCAAGGCGCAACTCAGGAAGATATTAAAGGGGACCGCTTTGGATAGAATGATCAACCCGGCCAGGACCGGGACCAGGTGGGCGACGATTTTTGTGGGAATCAGCGGTCGGTCGCGGAAGATCAGCACGAAGGTCAAGAGATAGAGCGCCAGCGGGATCACCCAGAGGAAAGGTGCGGGCGCGATGTCGGTCGAAATGTGGGCGGTGACAGCCACCAGCAGGGCAGACGGCATGAATGACAGCCAGATATATTCGCCGATCAAACGTTTCTTCGGTCCCGCAACACTTCTGGTTTGCATGGCGCCTGGTTTCATTTCGGCCATTGTCAGGTGCAAAACATAGCCCGAGGCCGCGATCAGCAGGGCAAGCGCCACAAAGCCGATTGACCAGCCGAGGGATTGTTGCGGCAGGCGCAGCGTGGTTTCAAAGATAAGGGGATAGAGCAGGAGTGCTGCGAAGGATCCCAGGTTTGACGCGGCATAAAGGAAGTAAGGATTGCCGGCGTCCTTGTGCCGGGTGCGGGCGAACCAGGCCTGCAAGAGCGGGCCGTTTCCTGCCACGGCAAAGAAAGGCAGGCCCACGGAAAAGGTGAATACGCCGATCAGCCAAAAGGCCTGGCCTTCAGCCGGCGGTTGTCCAAGACCCGAGGTGATGGAGATCGGCAGGGCGATGAAGGTGGCCAGGAGAAGCCCCACATGGACAATTATGGCGGTGCGCGGCGCCAGGTAACGGGTTGACAGGTGGGCATAAAGATAGCCCAGGAGCAGCACGGCCTGAAAGAAAACCATGGCCACGGACCATACGCCGGGAGAGCCGCCAAGCTGTGGCAGGATCATTTTGGTGAACATGGGCTGGATGGCAAAGAGCAGAAAGGCCGAGGTGAATATCGCCATGGTGAAGACGGCGGGCGCGGCCCGGTTCAGGGTCTCGAGGTTGGCACGCGTTGCCCGTTTGGCTTCTGTTGCAATCTGCAAAAATGCTACCTTCCATTGCGCCAATTAAGGCATAGGCAGGTTTTCTTAAGACAGGATTAAGCCAAACCGGGAGTCTCAGGCCGCCGTCACAAAGCTGTCGAGGACGCGTTTTTCACCGGCTTTTTCGAAGTCGATGGTGAGCTTGTTGCCGTCGACGGAGGTGATGCGGCCGTAGCCGAATTTCTGGTGGAAGATGCGGGTGCCCTTGGTCAGCGCCGGGTTTTCCTCGCCGTGAGTGACCATTTCGCCTTCAATGAATTTCGGCGTTGAGCGCAGGCCTTCGCCCTTGCTCCAGCGTTCCTGGGCGCGCTGCCAGCCGGGCGTGGCATAGGTGTTGGTGAAGGGCTTTGTTTCATCAAATCGGCTTGCGCCATAGTTGCCAAGGCTGTGTCCGCCGAAGCTGTTGCTCATGGGGGCAACCTCGATAAAGGCTTCCGGCAATTCATCGACGAAGCGCGAGGGCAGGGCGGTCTGCCACATGGCATGAACGCGGCGGTTCTGCGCAAAAGAAATAGTGGCACGGCGCTTGGCCCGGGTGATGCCGACATAGGCGAGGCGGCGTTCTTCTTCCAGGCCGGCCGTACCCTTTTCTTCGAGGGCCCGCTTGTGCGGAAACAAGCCTTCCTCCCAGCCGGGCAGGAACACGGTGCCGAATTCGAGGCCCTTGGCGGAATGGAGGGTCATGATGCTGACCTTGTCATCCGCATCGTTGTTGTCACGGTCCATTACCAAAGCGATGTGCTCAAGGAAGCCCGCCATGTTTTCAAACTCGCTCATGGAGCGCACGAGTTCTTTCAGGTTTTCGAGCCGGCCTTCGGCCTCTGGGCTCTTATCGTGCTGCCACATTTCGGTGTAGCCCGATTCATCGAGGATCATTTCGGCAACGTCCGTATGGGGCAAGCCCTGCAAGGCCTGACGCCAGCGGCTGAAGCTCTCGATGAGCAGGCGCAATGCGGTACGTGTCTTGTTGGGCAGTTCATCGGTGAGCGTCAATTCTTCGGCAGCCCGATAGAGCGATAGGCCGCGGGCCCGGGCAAACTCGAACATGCGCTTGATCGAGGTATCGCCAATGCCGCGCTTGGGCACATTCACGATGCGCTCGAAGGCGAGATCATTGTCGGGCGAGGCGGTGACTTTCAGATAGGCCAGCGCATCCCTGATCTCGGCGCGCTCATAGAAGCGCGGACCGCCGATCACGCGGTAGGGCAGGCCCAGGGTAATGAAACGGTCTTCAAAGGCGCGCATCTGGAAAGAGGCGCGCACCAGGATGGCCATGTCGTTGAGCTTTTCCTTCTTGCGCTGCAGGCTTTCGATGTCATCGCCAATGGCGCGGGCCTCCTCGTCGCCATCCCAATGGCTGCGCACGATGACGGGGTCGCCATCATTCTTGTCGGTGCGGAGCGTCTTGCCGAGACGGCTTTCATTCTTGGCGATAAGGCCCGAGGCAGCACCGAGGATATGCGGGGTGGAGCGGTAGTTGCGTTCCAGCTTGATGATCTTGGCGCCGGGAAAATCTTTCTCGAAGCGCAGGATGTTATCCACTTCCGCGCCGCGCCAGCCATAGATCGACTGGTCATCGTCACCGACGCAGCAGATATTCTTGTGGCCTTGGGCGAGGAGCCGCAGCCAGAGATACTGCGCCACGTTGGTGTCCTGATACTCATCGACCAGCATGTATTTGAAGCGGGTCTGGTAGGTTTTCAGAACATCCGGGTGGGACTGGAAGATGCGCAACACTTCGAGCAGCAGGTCACCAAAGTCGGCGGCGTTTACAACTTTCAGGCGCGCCTGGTATTCCGCATAGAGCTTGCCGCCCACACCATTGGCAAAACCGTGGGCTTCGCCGGCGGGAACTTTCTCCGGCACAAGGCCACGGTTTTTCCAGCCGTCAATCAGGTTGGCAAGGTGGCGAGCGGGCCAGCGCTTTTCGTCAATCTCATGGGCGGAGAGAAGCTGCTTGAGAAGCCTGATCTGGTCATCCGTATCGAGAATGGAAAAGCCGGATTTGAGCCCCGCCAGTTCCGCGTGATTGCGCAGGATCTTGACGCCGATGGAATGGAAGGTGCCAAGCCAGGTCATGCCTTCCACCACGCCGCCGATGAGGTGGCCGATGCGCTCTTTCATTTCGCGTGCCGCCTTGTTGGTGAAGGTCACCGCCAGCATCTGGTTGGGCCAGGCCTTGTTGGTGGCCAGGATATGGGCCAGCCTTGTCGTCAGCACCCGGGTTTTCCCGGTGCCGGCACCAGCGAGAACAAGCAGGGGGCCTTCGGTTGATTCGACGGCGTCGCGCTGCTCAGGATTCAAACCCTTGAAATAAGCGGGCTCGTTGCCCGCCAAGGCGCGTGCAGAAATGCTTGTGTTGGCAATATCAATCGGCTTGGCAGTCATGGGGTCTGACGAATCCTTACAGACCCCTTATAGCAAATGCAATTCGCCCTAGGCGGCTTTCTTAAAGCTCACGCATTTCAAGGCAAATTGGACATTCCGCCAGGTTTCGGCGGTTTCCATGTCGCCGGACTTTTCGCAGAGAATGGCGTGTTTGGCCGCTTCGGCTTCGGCCTTGGGACCCTGGGCAAAAACCAGGGCCTCGGCAAATTGCAAATAACCGGAATGTGTCATCATATTCGCCTCCATCGTGTTTCTTGTTGTGAGTCACGTTATGGCGGGCGATTGCGACGAGAATGTTACGATTGTGGGGTCTTTCGGGGAATTCCGATCTTGTGGCCCACTTGTAATGGAACAGTAAGCGATGTGTGGGCCTCGTGGGCGGTCCTGATTTTTTCCAGAACGTCCGCCGGAAAGGGCGAGGATTTTTTTAATCTTAAATCCACATGCATCACGATGATTTCGGTGATGCAGGAAATCCAATCCTCCGTGGCGTGGTGCATCATTTGTACATAGTGGAGGCGCTTTGAATCAAAATCCAAGATCTGGGTTGCAATCCTGACTTGATCGGTGACGGTCAGTTCGCGCAAATAACTGATGTGGGCCTCAAGGGTGAAATAGGAATTTCCGGTTTTTTCCACATAGGCGGGGCCGAGACCGACATGAGCCAAAGCCACATCGGAATCCTTGTCAAACAGCACATTGTAATAGGCCATGTTGAAGTGGCCGTTGTAGTCGATCCATTGGCTTTCAATGGAATAGGGGGCGCTTTTGATGGGGCTTGGAAAAACCATCGTAATTTTCTTCCCGTCTGCTAGTTTTGCCAAATGCTTACACGAGACCGCGCCAACAGCACAATCACCACCATTGCCGAAATCAGGGAGTTCCTGGGCGACCGGCTTTCGACCGCTGCAAGCGTGCGCGAACAGCACGGCAAGGACCAGACTTGGGCTGCCGGGGCCCCGCCCGACGCGGTGGCCTTCGTGCGTGACACGCTAGAAGTGCAGAAGATCGTTACGATCTGCGCCAGGCACCAAACTCCGGTCATCGCCTTTGGCACGGGCACCTCGCTGGAAGGTCATATCACGGCGCCCTTTGGCGGCATCACCGTCGATCTTTCGCAGATGAACAATATCCTCTCGGTGAATGCGGCGGACCTTGATGCGCGGGTGGAGGCGGGTGTTACCCGCAAAACGCTCAACACACATTTGCGTGACCAGGGCCTGTTCTTCCCGATTGATCCGGGGGCTGACGCCAGCCTTGGCGGCATGGCGGCCACGCGGGCTTCGGGCACCAATGCGGTGCGCTATGGCACCATGCGGGAAAACGTCATGGGTCTTACGGCCGTCATGGCCAATGGTGAAATCATCCGCACCGGAACGCGGGCCAAGAAATCCTCGGCGGGCTATGATCTCACCCGGCTGCTGGTGGGCTCGGAAGGCACGCTTGGGATTATCACCGAAGTTGGCCTCAAGCTTTACGGAATCCCCGAAGCCATGACGGCTGGCGTGTGCGCCTTCCCAAGTGTCGAGGCCGCCTGCAACGCCACCATTGAAACCATCCAGCTCGGCATTCCGGTGGCGCGCATTGAACTGGTGGATGAGGAGCATGTAAAAGCGCTCAACGCCTATTCGAAGCTTGATCTCAAGATTGCCCCGACGCTCTTTCTGGAATTCCACGGAACTGTTGCCTATGCCCGAGAGCAGATTGAAATGTTCCGGGAAATCGCAACGTCGCATGGCGCAGGGGCCTTTGAGTGGGCGGAAAAGGAAGAGGACCGGCAGAAGCTGTGGCAGGCCCGCCATGACGCCTTCTGGGCGACGCGGGCCATTGCGCCGGGCAAGCAGGATGTTTTTTCAACCGATGTCTGCGTGCCTATCTCCCGGCTGGCGGAATGCGTGGCTGCCACGCAAGACGATTTACGGGCGAACAATCTTTTCGGCCCCATCATTGGCCATGTGGGCGACGGCAATTTCCATGTGGTGCTGTACTGCGATCCGGGGGATGCGGCGGAAGTCACGCGGGTCAAGGGCTTCTATGACCGGCTCATCCACCGGGCCATCGCCATGGAAGGCACCTGCACGGGCGAGCATGGGGTGGGCAGCGGCAAAATCAAATTCCTTGAAGCCGAGCATGGCAAGGCTCTCGATGTGATGCGCCAGATCAAGCAGGCGCTGGACCCGCTCAACATCATGAACCCCGGCAAAATTCTTGCACTCTGAAAGTTTGCTCCTATTGTAGAGAACCATGAAGGTTTGGAAATCACCAGTCTTTTATTTCGGGATTGTGCTGGTGCTGGCGGTGCTCAGCGCCATGCTGGCGCCCTTTGTGGTGGATTGGGGCAGTTACCGCGCGGGGCTGGAAGCCTATGGTGAAAAGCTCACCGGGCGAAAGGTGGAAATCGCCGGGCCTATCGGCGTCAGGCTATTCCCGTGGCCGCGGCTTACGGCCCATGAAGTGCGCATCGCCAATCCTCCGGGATCAGCAGATACATGGTTTGCCACGGCGGACCAGATCGTGGTGCGGATGAATTTGGGGGCGCTGTTCAACGCTGAAATCCAGGTTGAAAGTATCAACATCGACAATCCCACGATCAAGCTCAGGCGCGCGCTTGACGGCAGCGCCAACTGGAATTTTGTGCCGGCCGAGAATATCCGCAACAGCCGCCTGCTCGACCAGGTGAAGCTGGACCAGATCACGCTCAGCGGCGGCACCGTGCAAGTGGTTGATGACCGGCGCAGTGCCCCTGCCGAACTGAAGAAGATCAATGCCACCTTCTCGGCGCTGAATCTCGCAGGCCCGTGGCGCAGTTCCGGCAGCTTTGAATATGGCGACATGCCCCTGGCGTTTGCGGCCAGCACCGGCACCTGGGCGCATGACGTGCCTTTAAGTTTCGGGCTTCGCGTGTCATCGCAGGAGAACTCCGGCTACTCCTATTTCCTTGATGGCAAGAGCATGGCAGGCAAATTCGATGGCACCTTGCGCCTTGATCCCACGCAAAGCCCCGATGGAAAATCCGACACGGAAGGGCAGGTCCGGCCCATCACCTTCAAGTCGAAGGTGATTGGCAGCTTTGAAAAGATCGACCTCAGCGAAATCGAAATCAGGCCGGCGGATGTGGCCGACCAGGGCACGATATTGTCAGGCTCGGCAAGTTTCGTCCTCGACAAGGAGATAAAAGCCACCGCCGATTTTTCCGCCCCGCGGGTGGATTTTGATGCGCTGGCGGGTGCAGGCGCACGCCGCCTGCTGCGCGATGGCGGCGGGCTTTCCTTGGTGAACGGCATTTTGGCGGCCCTGCCGGAGGCGGTTGATTTGCGGTCGTCTATCAAATTCGCGGCGCTTAAAACCGGCGGGGAAGTTCTGGACAATGTCCTGCTGGATGTCTCCGCCAACCGCGGCGCCATGCGCATTCACGAGCTTTCCGCCTCGCTTCCCGGGCGTTCGCGCTCACGCTTTGAAGGAGTATTTTTCCCCGGCACGCAATATGCCGAACTGGCCGGCACGCTTGAGGTGAAATCGCCGGATGCGCGGGCGCTCTCGCTCTGGCTGTGGCCCGACAGCAAAAGCGAAATCGCCCGGACCTGGACTGGCCTGCGCGGAAATCTGGAAGCCAAGGCGGATGTGACGCTCACGGCTTCCAAGCTTGAGCTGCAAAACATTAACTATGAGCTGGATGGTGAACGGGGCAAGGCGGGCCTTTCAGTGCTGGTCAACGGTGAGCGTCCGATCATGGATTTGCGCCTCGACATGGAAACCGCCGACATTGACAGTTATGTCCCCAATGGACTGGTGGCCCTTTCGTCCGATGGCCGTGCAAGCTGGACTAGCATCGTCGGAAATTTTGTCGAAGAGCAGGTCAAGCGCGATCTGCATCTGACTTTCCAGGCAGGAACGCTCAGGCTCAATGGGGTTGAGGCCTCCGATGTCGCGGTGGACATGGAAACCACAGTGAAGGGCTTTGATCTCAAGACCATTGAGGCAGGTTCGGTTGGTGGGGCGAAATTGAGCGTATCAGGTAACGTTCTCAATACAGAGGAAGGCCCCGATGGTGATATCGGCATGTCGCTGACCGCCGAAGATCCCCGTGAGCTTCTGCGTCTGATCGGCTTGCTGCCGCGTGATACTACTCCGCAATGGTCATCGGTTCTGGGCAAGACCACGTTGAAAATCGATCTACAGGCAAAGCCGTCGGCCACGGCGCCCACGACTCATTTTGGCGTCATCGGCAAGGTGGGCGATCTCGACATCACCTCAAACGGCAGCTTTACTGTGGGGGCCGGCATGACCGGCACGGGTCTCAAAGGGACCACAGAAATCAAGAGCCCGTCGAGTGCTACCCTGTTCAATCTGTTTGGCGGGGCGGCCGAAGCAGTGGATGCCATACCGGCCCGGGCTGTTCTCACCGCCGACGGCGTGTTGCATGACAGTTTTCAAATTGACCTGCAAAGCGACATCTACCGTTCAGAGGTGAAGTTTAGGGGCAATGTCAATCCGGACCCCGGCAAGCTGGTGCTTGACGGCACTCTCACTTTGCAGAGTGCGCAGGCGCAGGACCTGCTGGCCGCGCTCAAGATTCCAGCCCTTTCGGCAGTTGGCGGGCAATTGTCCTTTGCCACCAAGATCAACACGGCCGGGAACGTGCAATCCTTTGACGAGATTGAGGCGAAGCTTTCAGATTTCACCCTCTCAGGCAGCGCCGCGCTGAAAGACCAGACGCAGCTCACGGGGGATTTCGATGTGGGAGATATTTCGCTGGCGAACACCATGGCGCCGGTCTTCCTGCCGTGGAATGGCAGCGCCCAGCCGCTGGAAGAAACCTTCGCCAAAACCCTGCCATTCGGCTTGACCGGCGTGGTGTGGGTGCGGCCAAAGACGCTTGAGATTTATCCCGGGCTTTCCGTGGGCAATGCGCAAATTGGCATTACGGCCGAAGCGGACATGACGGAATTCATCGCATCGGCCAAAACCGAAGAGGGCGATAATATCGCCGTTGAAATTGCCTCGCGCCAGGCCAATGAAGGGCGGAAGATCGCCGGGCAGGTGACCGTTCCCATCAATGTTTTCCAGCACCTCAAGCAAAGTGACGGAAGGTCCGTTGCCGCGGGGCTGGCCACGGTTGATGTCAAGTTTGACGGCGTGGGGCGCAGCCCCGGCGGGGTGCTGGCCATGCTCAATGGCAAGGGTGCATTCAAGCTGCAGGACGGCAAGCTTCTGAACATTACGCCGGAAAATTTCTCCAAGCTTATTCTGACGGCGAAAGATGCGGCGGGCCTGGAACTGGCCTTTGCCGGTTTGCGCAGTGGCGAAGGCATCACGCTGGGGCCGGTTTCCGGCGCAGTGACCATTGCCAATGGTGTGGCGACGTTCACGCCTTTCGGCATGACCGGGCCTGACGCGCAGGTTCTGGTCAAGCCAATCGCCGAACTGGCGGACGGGAAAATTGACCTGGGCGTGGTCCTCAGCCTCAAGGCCTTGCCGGAACTGCCGCCCATGGAAATTTCCTATTTCGGGAAACCGTCACAGCTTGTCGCTGGCGAAGACCGGACGGCGCTCACCTCCTATCTTGGTTTCAAGGTTCTTGAGCAGGGCGTTGATGCGCTTGAGAAAGCGCAGGCGGAGCAGGAACGCATGGCCATCGAGGAGGATAAACTTCGCAAGGTCGATGAGGAGCGGCTGGCGGCCTTCTATGCGCAGCGCGCGGAGTTGCGCCTGCGCCTGCGCGAACTGAAGGTTCAAGCCGCCCAGCGGATTCTGGATGTCGAGCTGGCGAAGGTTGAAGAGCAGCGGCTGATCCGGGATGGCGATGCCATCAACAAGGCGGAGCTGCGGCTGCGGCTGCGGGAACTGCGGCTTTACCGGAAAGTTGTGGCGGAAGCGGTGCCGGCGATAACGCCGCCGCGCAAGCCCATCATCCAGCCACAAATCATCCAGCCTCCCCAAACGCCGGCGTCGCCTTCCAATCTCTATTGATCAGGCCTTCTTCGCCCGCCTGAAGAGCCAGACACGAATGGCGCTCGAAAGGTTGCGCGTGCCGCGCGTGCGGTCCACTTCACCGACGAGGCTGGCCAGGGTTTTCTTTTCGGCCCGCGCTACGTCCTGCAGAGCCTGCCAGAATTCGGGCTCGAGGGAGAGCGAGGTGCGATGGCCGGCAATGGTAAGTGAGCGCTTGAGATCCTTGGCCATCAATCTTCGCGCTTGTGCTTGTCAAGCGCCTTCTTTTCCAGTGCAAGCTTGGCCTTGCTCAATTCCTTTTCGGATTTGGTGCGGCCAAAGGCGGCGCGGTTGACTTGAGCGACAGTCTCCTTGTCTTTGCGCGCCTTGCGCTTGCGAAAGCTGCGGAGATTGACGACCTCGGCCATCATTTTGGGGCCAGCATGTCTTCGGGGCGCACGATGGCGTCAAAGTCGGCGGCCGGTATGCCATCCTTGATGGCTTCCTCGCGCAGCGTGGTGCCGTTCTTGTGGGCCGTCTTGGCGATTTTTGCGGCGCGGTCGTAGCCGTATTTCGGCGCAAGCGCCGTCACCAGCATCAACGAGCGGTCCAGAGCTGCCTTGATATTGTCTTCGCGGGCGGTGATGCCGATCACGCAGTTGTCGGTGAAGCTGTTGGCCGCGTCGGCCATGAGGCGCACCGATTGCAGGAAGTTGTAGGCCATCACCGGATTGAACACATTGAGTTCAAAATGACCCTGCGAACCGGCAAAGGTCAGCGCCGCGTGATTGCCGAAGATTTGCACGCAGACCATGGTCAGCGCTTCGCATTGGGTTGGATTCACTTTGCCCGGCATGATGGATGAGCCGGGCTCGTTTTCCGGCAGCGACAATTCGCCAAGGCCGGAGCGCGGGCCCGATCCCAAAAAGCGGATGTCATTGGCAATCTTGAAGAGCGAGGCGGCCACCGTGTTGATCGCCCCGTGGCTCATCACCATGGCGTCATGGGCGGCGAGCGCCTCGAACTTGTTGGGCGCGGAGGTGAACTTCATCTGGGTAATGGCGGCAATGCGTTCGGCCACCATTTCGGCAAAGCCCACGGGCGCGTTGAGGCCGGTGCCCACGGCGGTGCCACCTTGGGCCAGTTCCATGAGCAGGGGCATGGTTTGCTCGATGCGGGCGATGCCGTTTTCGATTTGCCTGGTGTAGCCGGAAAATTCCTGGCCGAGGGTCACCGGCGTTGCATCCTGGGTGTGGGTGCGGCCGATCTTGATGATGCGCTTCCACTGGTTCGCCTTGTCATTCAGGGCATTGCGGAGCTTGTGCAGCGCCGGGAGCAGGGCGTGGTGAATCTCCTCGGCGCAGGCGATGTGCATGGCCGTGGGATAGGTGTCGTTGGACGACTGGCTCATGTTCACATGGTCATTGGGGTGCACCGGCTTCTTCGAGCCCATCTCGCCACCCAGCATTTCAATGGCGCGGTTTGACACCACCTCATTGGCATTCATGTTGGACTGGGTGCCGGAACCGGTTTGCCACACGGCCAGCGGGAAGTGATCATTGAGCTTGCCTTCAATCACCTCTTGCGCGGCGCTGACAATTGTCTTGCCGAGTTTCGGATCAAGTCGGCCCAGCGTCATGTTTACTTCCGCCGCAGCGCGCTTGACGATGCCAAGAGCGCGCACCACGGGCAGGGGCTGCTTTTCCCAGCCGATCTTGAAATTGCCGAGAGAGCGCTGGGCCTGGGCGCCCCAATAGCGTGTCACGTCGACTTCAATCGGGCCAAAGCTGTCGGTTTCGGTACGGGTTTTTTTCATCGCCATTCTATCCCAGAATCAAAGTTCATCTTTCCAGATGGGATTACTCCACGCCTTTTTCCCTGCATGATCAATGCACACCACGCGGAACCAAGGGCTGAGTTTGGTCAGCAGCCAGCCGGTTTCCAGTTTCTTCAGATCAAAGGTTGCCTCGGTGATGGATTTTGCATTGCGCACCAGGGTGCGGGAATTGCCGCAGAGCACCGTAATGTTGTCGACGGGCGAGCAGACGATATTGATTTCACTTCCGCTTATCGAGATATCGTGAATCTGCGGTCCCTGGCTTGAATAGTAGTGGCCCTTCTTGAGTGCCTCGAGCAGCACTTCCGACCCGAGGCTTTCGGCCTTCACATGGACCCAACCGCCGAAATGGTCCGGCGACTTGAAATGCGCGTCGTCAGTGGCAAAGGCGGTCAGGCGCTTACCTTCGCTCAAAAGCTGATCGAGCAGATACCAGCCGTCGCCCCGGTCGTTTTCGATGGCGCAGCCATGGTTGTAGATTTCCACAGCATGGGCGCAGTCAATGGCGCGGCCATCCTCGATGGTGAGTTGCGACCAGGCAGGATGTGCAATGCCGATGAAGGATCCCGCATCATGGGCGCGGCGGGCAAGCTGTTCGCCGGTTTCGGTTTTTCCGGCGGGCGGGAAATCAAGCGGCAGGCCCGCGGCAACGATATGCCAGAGCTCGCCAACCTGGGTTTGCGGGGCGTGCAGTTCCGAGCCGAGGATGGTGGTGAAATTGTTGGAGCGCAGGGCGCGCGTGTCGGCGATGGGCCAATTGTAATGGCCCATGAAATGGTCCGACAGCATCATGAAATCATAACCGGCGTTCTTGTAGGCCTCGATCACCTGCGGCGGTTCAAGTGCGCCATCGGAAAGCGTCGAATGGGTATGGAGATTGCCACGCCAAAAGCGGCCGGGACGCGAGAAGGGAGAAAGTGAAGGCATCAGACACTCATTTGCATGCCGAGTTCAACAACCCGGTCGGGGGGAATGCGGAAGAATTCGATAGCCCGGGCCGATTGATTTGCCAACATGATGAAAATGCGTTGCTGCCAGAAGGGCAGCGCGGATTTGGCCGAGGTGCGGATGACGCGGCGGCCAAGGAAATAAGAGGCCTGCGCCGGATCGATGGAAAGCCCCAAAGGCTCGCAAGCCCGCAAAGCCGCCGGCACATCGGGCTGTTCCATGTAGCCAAATTTCGCCTCCACCAGCCAAGCCCCCAGGGGCAGGCGCTTCACCGTCACCCGGTTGTCCGGATCGGCGCGAGGCTCGTCGGATGTTTCCACGGTGACGAAAACCAGAATGTCGTGCAGCACGCGGTTGTGCTTCAGATTGTGCATGAGGGCGCTGGGCGCGTAGACGGGATCGGTCTGCATGAAGACGGCAGCGCCCGCTACGCGCGTGGGCTGGCGTTTTTCGAGGCTGTTCAGAAGGCCTACGAGTTCGATGGATTCGCGGCGGAGCTTGGCGGCCAAGGCAAAACGCCCGCGCATCCAGATCACCATGAGCAGAATGATGGTGGCGCCAATGAGAACCGGCATGTAGCCGCCGTTGGCGAGTTTCAAGCCATTGGCGGCAAGGAAGGTCAATTCGATTACGAAAATGCCGACAAGTGCCGGGATCACCAGGAAGATTGGTAGGGTGCGGGCCTTCCAGAAGAAAACCAGGGCGAGCATCGTATCAACAACCATTGAGGTGTTGACGGCAACGCCATAGGCGGAGGCGAGATTTGACGAGGAGCGGAAAACCAGCACGAGCAAGGTAACACCCAAAAGGATCATCCAGTTGATCTGGCCGATATAGATTTGCCCCTGTTCGGTTTCGCTGGTGTGGGTGATGTTCATGCGCGGCAGCAGTCCCAATGACATGGCCTGCTGGGCAATGGAGAAGGCCCCCGTGATCACCGCCTGGCTGGCGATCACGGTCACCAAGGTTGCGAGGATAACAAGGGGGATCAGGCCCCAGGTGGGGGCCATCAGGAAGAACGGGTTTTCCACGTGCTGCGGATGGGCAATGATGAAGGCGCCCTGGCCCAGATAGTTCAGCACCAATCCGGGAAACACCACGCAAAGCCAGGCAAGGCGGATGGATTTTTTTCCGAAGTGGCCCATGTCGGCATAGAGGGCTTCACCACCGGTCACTGCCAAGAATACGCCGCCGAAAACCAGAAGAGCAAGGCCTGGCTGCTCGATCAGCATGCGAATGCCATACAGTGGATTGAAGGCGTAAAATATTTCGAGGTCATCGCCGATATGAGCAAGGCCCATCAGGCCGATGACGGCAAACCACACGGCGGTCACGGGCGCAAAAATTGAAGCAACCCCGGCGGTGCCGCGATACTGGGCCAGGAACAGGCTAAAGAGCACGGCGAGGGTGAGCGGCACCACGAAGAATTCAAAGCGGGGGTTGATGACCGTGAGGCCTTCCACCGCCGAGAGCACCGACATGGCCGGTGTGATCATCGCGTCGCCAAAGAAAAACGCAGCACCTATGATGCCGAGGGCCAGAACCAGCCCGCCCTTTTTTTTCAGCAGCGTTTCGACAAGCACGACAAGCGAGAGAATGCCACCTTCGCCCTTGTTGTCGGCGCGCATGAGCAGGACGACATATTTCAGGCCGACGACGAGGATCAGGGCCCAGAGCAAAAGCGAGACAACGCCAAGCACCGCGAGGCGCAGGTCGCCGCCGGCATTCACCACCGGGTGCAGGGCTTCGCGCATGGCGTAAAGCGGGCTTGTGCCAATGTCGCCAAAGACCACGCCAATGGAAGCGAAAGCCAATTTGTATTTGACGGAAGTGGGGCCCGAGGCGCGGGCTGCATCGCTTGCGGGAGTGCTTGTTTGGGTCATGGACCGCCCACGCGGGGCTCCACTCCTTGATGACTTTCTGAAACGGTCTAAGGGGCCGTCACAACGGCCCGGCATTCAGCAGGAAGGCCCGCCAGTGTCAAGGCCGGGGCCGGTTTCACCGGTTTGGCGTTGGGGTCGGGCTTCAGGGGTTTCCACGGCCTGGGTCCCATCCAATAGGCCAGTTCCTCGCCACAGCCCGTGCCATCCTTTGGCGCTGCCGGAGCCTGGTTCTTGCACCCGGCAAAGCCCGGCGGGCATTTTATGCGGATGTGGAAATGATAAGTGTGGTTGTAATAGGGGCGCACCTTGGCCAGCCACGAACGGTCACCCTTGGCCCATTTGCACAGTTCGGCCTTGATCGGAGGGTGCACGAATATGCGGGCCACTTCCGGATATGAGGCGGCGCGCTGGATCAGCCTGGCGCGAGATTCCGTCCAGGTGTCGTAGTTCAGATGCGAACGGTCCTTCACCATCTCAATGGGGGCAAAAGTTTCGCGCTCTTTCTCGGTCAGGACGTGGTCCGGCATGGGCGTGAACCAAACATCGGCATCGAGGCCAATCTGGTGGCTGGCATGGCCGGTCAGCATGGGGCCACCGCGAGGCTGTGACATATCGCCAACCAGCAAGCCGTTCCAGCCATCTTCTTGCTTTGCTTCTTTGGCCAGCTTTTCAATGATGCTGACCATGGCGGGATGGGCCCAGTTGCGGTTGCGCGAAGTGCGCATGGCCTGCCAGGCGGGGCCGGTCACGGGCAGCGCCTTGGCGCCCGAAAGGCATCCCTTGGCATAGCTGCCAATGGCGCGAGCCTGCATGTTAAGCGGAAGCTTTTTGGCGCCGAAAAGTTTCTTGGCGGGAGTGTGCTTGAGGTCGACGGCGGCCAAGGCGGCAAGTGCCGCCTGATCCTTGGCTGACTGGGCGAGGGCTGAAGGCGCCGACATGAAAATTACTGCAATGGAGAAGGCTGCAAGGAACTTTGAAATCTGCATAAGCCGTCGGATCCTCATTTCTTGCGGAACGAATCCAGGGAAACAACCTTGGGCCCGTCCTTGGGTGGTTCATCTGAAGGACCGCCGGTTTCAGCTCCTTCCAACTCACGCTTTACCTTGCCGGGTGCAGGTTTCTCCAGCTTTGCATCAGAGTCAACGGGGGGGTCCACCGTGACGACCTCGAATTGCAGTCCAAACTGCACCGAAGGATCGAGGAATCCCTTCACTGCGTTGAAGGGGATTACCAGTTTTTCCAGGATGTTGTCGAATGACAATTCCACTTCGAAGCGGTCGTCCTTCACCAGAAGGTTTTCGTATTGGTGCTGAAGCACAATTGTCATTTCGCGGGGGTAGCGTTGGGCCATGCGCTCGCCGATGTCGACGCCGGGAAATTTGGTGTTGAAGGCGATATAGAAGTGATGTTCGCCGGGCAGGCCTGATTTCTCGACCCGGCGCAGGGCCTCGCGCACCACGCCGCGCAGGGCGTTTTGCGCCAGTTGGTCATATCGCATCAGGTCTTCAGGCATAGGCACTACATCCTTTGGAAAGGCCGACTCAACCCTCAGATACTACAGCGCAAGGCCTTCCGCAGCCATTTACTCACTTGTCCCACATAATTGAAAGTGCCGGCTTCTGTTGCCAGGTGCCGGCGGACCCCGCCTAAAACTGCTAAGCCTTAGGACTTTGATTTCGGCATTCGCACTGCATTAAGCAGCGAGACGTACCGGAGCATAGTTGTCATTTGCAACTACTTGTTTAGCCCGATAACGTCGGAACCATCACGGGCAAAGCTCCATCCTTTACACCCTCGTCGATCCTAGTTCGCCCCCATCAAAGCCGCTTGCAGCTGAGTTGCCCTATCCCAGATTTAAGGAAACCTGTTGTCGGGCGGCTGCCGTTTGAAGTCAAACGGCTTTGGTGGAGGCGCCGGGTACTGCCCCCGGGTCCGAAAGGTTTATTACGATGGCATTTTATCACCATAGCCGCCCATTGCTGGGTGGCACCCTTGATATAGGGCTTCCGGTGCCCGAGCGAAAGGGCCAGTCCACAACTTTGAAAACTCCCGTTTCCGCCATTTTATCAATGATTTATGTAAAAATTAGATGCGGCAGCGCAGGGTAGCCCAGCGTTCCGCGTTTTGTTTTGGTTAAAAGAATCGGCTAGTGTGGGCCCATGCGTCAATATCTTGATCTCATGCGGCATGTCCGCGACCATGGCGGGCAGAAAATGGATCGTACCGGCACCGGTACGAAGTCGGTGTTCGGCTACCAAATGCGCTTTGACCTTGCTGCCGGGTTTCCGCTGGTGACGACCAAGCGGCTGCATCTGCGCTCCATCATCTATGAACTGCTGTGGCTATTGAGCGGCGATACCAACGTCAAATACTTGCACGACAACAAGGTCACCATCTGGGATGAGTGGGCCGACGCCAACGGCGATCTCGGTCCCGTCTATGGCGAGCAATGGCGCTCGTGGCCGTCGCGTGACGGGGGCGTCATCGACCAGATTGCTGACACCGTTGAACGCATCAAGAAAAATCCCGATTCGCGGCGGCTGCTGGTCACCGCGTGGAATCCTGCCGATGTGGACAAGATGGCCCTGCCGCCGTGCCACTGCCTGTTCCAGTTCTATGTGCTCAACGGCAAATTGTCGTGCCAGCTCTACCAGCGTTCGGCTGATATTTTCCTCGGCGTGCCGTTCAACATCGCGTCTTACGCCTTGCTCACCCACATGATGGCCCATGTGACGGGGCTGAAGGTCGGCGAATTTGTCCACACGCTGGGCGATGCCCATATCTATCTCAATCATCTCGAACAGATCGATGAGCAGCTCTCGCGTGAGCCCTATGCCCTGCCGCGGCTGGTGATGAAACGCGAGGTCAAGGCCATCGGTGAATTCCGCTATGAGGATTTTGAAATCGTGAACTATCAGGCACATCCGAACATTTCCGGGTCGGTGGCGATCTAGTCGCGATGGCAGCATTCGGAACGGACTTCCAGAAATATACATATCCAAAGCTCTATCAATCCGGCAGCGTTACCGGCTTTTGGGTTGGTCTTGGAATTCTGCTGGCCATTCTGGCGGTATATTTCATTCTCCAATCAATTGTCGGCCTGGCCATTTCGGTTCTTGGATTTCGGGCGCAACTGGACGACCCGTCGGAGCTTTTGAAATCGGCGATTATCGGCGTGTTTCCCGCCTCAATTCTCACGGCGGGTTTCATCTGGTGGGTTTCAAAGTTTCGCGGCGGAGTTCCGCGCGACATCCTCGCCTTGCGATGGCCCCGGCTGGGGTGGCTCGGATGGCTGCTTGTCGTTGGCGGATTTTTGATCGCAATGTATGCCGTTGTCATTTTAATCGTTGCCGTTTTCCAAATTGACCTCAGCCAATTCCAGGCGAGCCCGGACGGGGATTCAGAAGCGCAGGACCTGGTCAGGCAGGGGATGGCCGAAATGGCAAAAGAACCGATGCTGTTTTGGTTTGCGGTTATTGCTGTCGTGGTCGGCGCTCCCATTGGCGAGGAGCTTATTTTTCGCGGCTACATGTTTTCATTCCTGTCCAGGACGCGCCTTGGCCTGACAGGTGCAACACTTCTGACATCGGCATCCTGGGCCCTGATTCATAAGGGCACCGGCCCCTGGTTTCTTGTGGGCGTGCTATTTGTCATGGGCATTGCATTGGGCTGCCTGCTCATCCGCTTTGGCAGCCTGTGGGTGACAATGGTTTGCCATGGTGTGTGGAACGCAATTACGTCCCTGACAATTCTCGGGATGTCTTCGCAATGAGTCTGACTATCCGGCAGGCGGTTCCGGGCGATGAACAGGTCGTCTTTGAGTACATCTGCAAGCTGGCGGATTATGAAAACCTGCGCCACGAGGTTGCGGCCACCGTTGGGGATATCCGTGAAAGCCTGTTTGGCGCCACGCCGCGGGCCTATTGCGATCTCGCTTTCTGGGACGGGAAGCCGGCGGGCTTTGCCCTTTGGTTTTACAACTATTCCACCTTTCGCGGGCGGGCCGGAATTTATTTGGAAGACCTTTTTGTCGATGACGCAATGCGGGGCAAGGGCATTGGCAAGGCGCTTCTGAAACATTTGGCGCAGCGTTGCGTCGGGGAAGGATTGCCGCGCCTGCAATGGTGGGTGCTGGACTGGAACGCCCCGTCGATTGAATTCTATAAATCCCTGGGTGCGGTGCCGCAGGATGAATGGACGGTGTTTCGCGTCTCCGGCGAAGCCCTGGACAAGCTGGCGGCGAAATGATCACGGTGCGTCCGATGCAACGCGGCGAGGGGGCCGCACTCCTGTCGATGGTCCGCGCCCTGGCGGAGTCGCATGAACTTCTGCACACGGTGCTGGCAACGCCTGCGATGTATGAAGCGGCAATGTTTTCCGATCAGCCAATTGTCGGCACGCTGATGGCGGAATATGATGGGAAGCTTGCGGGCTGCGCCGTGTGGCACCGCAGTTTTTCCACCAACCGGGGGGCGGAAGTCATGTATCTTGAAGACCTGTCGGTGCTGCCCGAATTCCGCCGGCGCGGCGTGGCGCGGGCCCTGCTGAAAGCGGTCGCGCGTCTGGCGCTCGCCAAAAATTATCCCAGTGTTTATTGGCTGATGATGGATTGGAACACGGAAGCCAGCGCCCTCTATCAAAGCATCGGTGCCGAGATCGAACCGGGCACGACATTCTGCCGGATTCGCGATGACGCCTTGAAGGCCCTGGCGACATGAGCCGGGTTTCCTTTGTCGTCGCGGTTTCGCGCAATGGGATGATTGGCCGTGCCGGGGGATTGCCGTGGCATATTTCAACTGACCTCAAGCGCTTTAAGACAATCACCATGGGCAAACCGCTCATCATGGGGCGCAAGACCTGGGAAAGCCTGCCCAAGAAGCCGTTGCCGGGGCGGCCCAACATCGTGATCACGCGGCAGAAAAATTACCGGGCGGAGGGGGCGATTGTAGTCAGCGATATTCCTTCGGCCCTTGCCGCGGCAGGGCAGGTTGAAGAGGTTTGCGTCATCGGCGGCGGGGAAATTTTCGATATGTTTCTGCCGCAGACGGACCGCATCTATCTCACCGAAGTTGATCTTGAGGTTGACGGCGATACTTTCTTTCCAGTGATTGATCCTGCGCGATGGACAGATACGGCGCGGGAAATTCATCCAAAAGGCCCCAATGACAGCGCAGGCTTTGTGTTTCGGGTGCTTGACCGGAATGCCTGAACCCTGCACTATTGAATGATGGTTCAAAATCCAGATGTTGTGATTGTGGGAGCGGGTGCGGCTGGCATCGGCGCCGGGCTGGCGTTGACGCGGCTTGGTGTTTCCCATGTTATTCTTGAAGCTAAACAGCGGGTTGGCGGCAGGGCTTACAGCGATACGTCAAGTCTCGGCCACCTCTGGGACCATGGCGCGCATTGGCTGCATTCCGGCGATGTCAACGTCATGCGGTTCATGGCGGAAAAGCTGAAGCATAAATTCCGCCCCGAAGATCCGGCTGTCACGATTTTCCGGTCTTTTATTGGAGGCCAATGGAAAGTTTCGGACTTTGCCACTGACTATGTGTGGACCAAGCTGGAGGATATTGCCCAGGCCGGGCGCAACGGCCTTGATGTGGCGGCGGAAAGCATTCTGGACCGCAGCCACGCCCTGTACCCAATGCTGCGCCACTGGTGCCAGTTGATTTACTCCAAGGATCCTTCCGAGCTTTCGACGGGCGATGCCGGAAGCTATTCCGACAGCCATGTCAATTTGCCGGTGGAGGATGGCTATGGAGCGCTGGTGGCGCGCCTGTCACGCGGCTTGCCGATCAGCCTTGGCGTGACCGTCAAGGCCATCGAGATTATTGGCAGCGGGGTTCGTGTTGAAACAAATTCCGGCACAATCACGACCAAGGCCTGCATTCTGGCGGTTCCTTCCCGCATCATGGAAAATCAACGGATTGCCATCAAGCCGGGCCTACCCGCCGCCGTTCAGCAGGCCTTTGCCGATGTGACCATGGGCTATGGGGAAAAGGTGGCGCTGGGCTTTGACCGCAAGGTTTTTGAGGGCTTTGAAATTCCCTTTGCCGATGTGTTTGATCCGGTGTCGCCGGAAACGAAACCACTCAATTTTGAACTGCATCCGTTTGGCCGGCCCATTGCCGTGGCGCATGTGGGCGGCAGCGTTGCAAAGGAGCTTGCGCAAGCAGGTCCAGCGGTGATGAAGGGGTTTGCCATTGATACGCTGATGAAGGCTTTTGGTGCGGATATCCGCCAGCGCATTGCGGTAAGTGCCACCACAGGATGGACAATGGACGAGCATATCGGCGGGGCCTATTCGGGTGCCGCACCCGGCAGGGCCGAGGCCCGAAAGGTGTTTTCCGAACCGGTCCATGAGCGCCTCTTTCTGGCGGGTGAGCACGTGCACCGGCATTACATGGCAACGGTTCACGGGGCCTATGAAACCGGGCTTGATGCGGCGCACAAGGCGGCTGCCGCTTTGGGCTTCCCGGCTGGGCCAAAAGACCCCCTGTGGCTGCCCTCCTAAACTCGTGGACATTCCGCCGCAGGCTTCCTATATCGGCTGGAACAATGATCAACCCTCAACCTATGGGAACCTTAATATATGCCGTGGAATAGTGATGAAGGTGGTGGGGGCAAGGGTCCGTGGGGGCAGGGGCCATGGGGCCAGGGTCCGAAAGGCCCGCGCAATACCGGTGGCCGCGGTCCCAATCCGCCCGACCTTGATGAACTTTTGCAGCGCGGCAAGGACAGCCTGAAGAATGTTATTCCTGCCGGCGGGCGCGGCTCATGGCTTCTGCCATTGGCCCTGCTGGCGGCGTTCTGGGTTTACAATTCTATTTACCAGGTTCAGCCCGATGAGCGCGGCATTGTGCTCCGCTTTGGCGAATATACCCGCACTGCCGACCCCGGCCTGCATTTTGCCGTGTGGCCCTTTGAAACAATGGAAAAGCCCCGCGTTGGCGCCGTCCGCCAGATCAATATCGGGATGGAGGGCAACGAAGGGCAGATGCTCACCAGCGACAAGAACATTATCTCGGTTCCGTTCTCGGTGTTCTGGCGGATTTCGGACCCCAAGGAATACCTGTTCAACGTAGCCGACCAAGAACGGACAATCAGGGCGATTGCCCAAAGCGCCATGCGGGAAATCGTTGGCCAGACGCGGGCACAGATGATCTTGACAACCGGCAAGGACGCCGTTGCAGCCCAGGTTCAGCAAATCACGCAAGGCTTGCTTGATGAATACAAGACCGGCGTGATTGTCAGCCAAATCAACCTTGGCGACGTCCAGCCGCCTAGTGAAGTGGCGAATGCCTTTGCCGAAGTGGTGCGGGCCGGGCAGAACCAGCAGCAGTTGATCAACGAAGCCGAGAAATACCGCAACCAGCAGGTTCAGTTGGCAGAAGGCGAAGCGGCCAAGCTGGTTGAAGACGCCAATGGCTACAAGGCCCGCGTGGTGTTTGAGGCACAGGGCGAAGCGGCCCGCTTTCTCTCGGTCTACAACGAGTACAAGAATGCCAAGGATGTAACCCGCCAGCGGATTTATCTTGAAACGATGGAAGGGATACTTTCCAAATCGAACAAGGTGATCATCGAGGGCGGACAAGGCGGATCGGGCGTTGTGCCTTACTTGCCGCTCCCGGAAATTCAAAAACGTGCTGCCACGCCGGGCCAGTAATTCAGATTTGGGACATTCACATGAGCAGCTTTAAAAATGTATTGGGCATCGTGGCGGCGATCATCGCCTTCATTGCCTACTCCTCTTACTTCGTGGTGGACGAGCGCCAAAAGGCGCTGGTTCTGCGCTTTGGTGAAATCAACCGTTCGGTTGAAGAGCCGGGCCTGTATTTCAAGGTGCCGTTCGCCGATAGCGTTACGCTTATCGAAGACCGCATGCTGATCTGGGAAAACAATGACCGGCCCGTGCAGGACATCGCCAGCCAGGTTTACATCGTGAACGCGATCACCCTGGCGCGGATTTCCGACACGCGGCTGTTCCGTGAAACGCTTGGTGCCGATCTTGTGCAGGCCGAGGCCCGTGTTGCGGCCCGGCTCGATTCCGCCCTGCGGCAGACCTATGGCCGCCGTTCCTTTGATGCGGCCCTGTCTTCCGACCGGGCCGTGATGATGCGCGAAATCCGCGACGAGTTGCGCAAGGAGGCCGACACATTCGGCATCGAGATCGTTGACGTGCGGGTGCGCCGCACCGATTTGAACGAAAACGTTCTTGAGCAAACCTACAACCGCATGGAATCCGAACGCAACGCCCTGGCAGCCGATATCCGCTCCAAGGGCGAGGCGACCAAGACCCGCATGAATGCCGAAACGGATCGCACCTATACGGTCAAGCTTGCCGACGCCCAGCGCCAGTCTGAAATTATCAGGGGCGAAGGCGATGGCGAGCGCAACAAGGTGTTTGCCCAGGCATTTCAGCAGGATCCTGAGTTCTTCAGTTTTTACCGGTCGATGCAAGCCTATACCAAGAGCATGGGGGCCGATGGCACTACCATGGTGCTGAACCCGGACTCGGAATTCTTCAAGTATTTCGGTTTTGAGAAAAATAGCGCACCCGCGCCTGCCCAGTGATGCATTCCCTGCTGATGGCCCTTGGTCTCGTTTTCGTGATCGAGGGCCTTCTTTATGCCTTGGTTCCGGGGCATTTGAAAAATATGATGAAAGCAATGGAAAGCGTCGGAGATGACGCGCTCCGCATGGGCGGCCTGGCCGCCGTGGGCTTTGGGGTTTTCATCGTTTGGATGGTAAAAGCGTTTTTTGTCTGAGGACTTTCGGGAGGCGGCTTACATGACGGTTGGGATCGGTATTGTGCGTAACCTCTTGGGTGGCGCGGCGTTTGGCATGTTGAGCCTAGGGTTTGTTGTCTCGCCCCTCGCCACGCAGCCGGCGCAGGCCCAGCTTGAGCAGCTTCCCTCGGTTGCCGACCTTGCCGAGCGCCTGCTTCCCGCGGTTGTGGAGATTTCAGTTCAGACCAAATCGGAAACCAGCGGCCCCGCCCTGCAGATGCCCGAGATTCCCGATAATTCGCCCTTCAAGGACTTCTTTGACGAGTTCCTGAAGAAGCAGCGGAAAGGCCAGTCGCCGGAGCCGCAGGACCGTTCGGTCAGCTCCATGGGGTCGGGCTTCGTGATTGACGCAAGCGGCCTCATCGTCACCAACAACCATGTGGTTGAAGGGGCGGAGAGCATTGAAATTCACTTCCAGGATTCCACAATCCTGAAGGCAGAGCTGGTGGGCCGCGATCCGAAAACAGATCTGGCTGTTCTCCGGGTAAAGCCAGACAAGCCGCTTCCGGTTGTAAGCTTTGGCGACAGTGACGTGCTGCGCATTGGCGAATGGGTGGTGGCGATCGGCAATCCCTTCGGCCTTGGCGGCTCGGTGTCGCTTGGCATCGTCTCGGCGCGCAACCGCGACATCAACTCCGGCCCCTATGATGATTACATTCAGACGGATGCGGCCATCAACAAGGGCAATTCCGGCGGCCCCCTGTTCAACCTCAAGGGTGAAGTGGTCGGCATCAACACGGCGATCTTTTCGCCCACCGGCGGCTCCGTCGGCATCGGCTTTTCGGTGCCTGCCAATACCGCCAAGGGCGTTGTCGATCAACTGGTGAAGTTCGGGGAAACCCGGCGCGGCTGGTTTGGCGTCAAGATCCAGTCGGTGACCGATGACATTGCCGAGAGCATGGCCATGGGCAAGGCGCGCGGCGCCCTGATTGCGGACGTGACCAAGACGGGGCCTGCGGAAAAAGCCGGCATTGAGCCTGGCGATGTGGTGATCGAATTCAACGGCAAGCCGGTCAACGCGATGCGGGATCTGCAGCGCATTGTGGCTGACACGGAAATTGGCAAGAAAGTGCCGATCAAGATTTTCCGCAAGGGCAAGGAGCTTCAGCTCATGGCGGAAGTGGGCCGGCTTGAGGACGGCGAAAAGGTCGTGGCCCAGCAGGACAGCACCGGCGGAGGCGCGCCAGCGCCAGCCGTGGCCACGGTTCTCGGCATGACGGTCAGTTCGATGACCGACGAGCTCAGGCAGAAATATACGATTGATGCCGACATCAAGGGCGCGGTAGTCACCGAGGTGACGGCCGACAGTGCCGCCGCCGACAAGCGGCTTGAACCGGGCGACGTGATCACCGAAGCCGGGGAGAAGGCTGTCACTGGTGCTGCCGACATTTCCACCAGCATTGCGGATGCGGAGAAAGCGGGAAAGAACTCCGTCCTCTTGCTGGTCTCAAAAGGCGGCAAGCAAACGGAGATGCGCTTCATCGCCCTGAAACTGAAGAAGTAATTCGTCCTCTCCCGCTTTGCGGGAGAAGACGTTAAGAGAACTCCGTTTTTTTATATCCCTGCAGATAAAGCAGCGCAGTCAGGTCGCCGTGGTTGATGCGGAGCGGTACGGCCTCTTGCACTTTCGGCTTGGCGTGCAGCGCCACGCCCATGCCGGCGGCTTGCAGCATGGGGATGTCATTGGCGCCGTCGCCCACGGCAATGGCATCGGTAGGAATTAGGCCATTCACTAGGCTGAGATGCTTGAGGGCTGCGACCTTGGCTTCCTTGCCGAGAATGGGTTCTGCCACCATGCCCGTGAGCTTGCCATTTTCAATGATGAGGTCGTTGGCCTCGTTGGTGTGAAAGCCGATGCTGGCCGCGACCTTTGAGGTGAACTGGCGGAAGCCGCCGGAGACAAGAGCAGTATAGGCTCTATTGGCCTTCATGGTGGCCACCAGGGTTTTACCGCCGGGCATGAAGGTGATGCGCTCGCGCAGAATGCTGTCGATGACCTTGGCATCAAGCCCCGCCATCAGCCCGACGCGCTCTTTCAGTGCGTCGGCAAAATCGATCTCACCGCGCATGGCGCGCACCGTGATGGCTTTGATCTTGTCGCCAAGACCCGCCACGATCCCCAATTCATCGATGCATTCCTGCTGGATCATGGTTGAATCCATGTCGGCGATAAGCAACCCCTTGCGGCGATTGCTTTTCGAAACCAGATTTACATCAACAGGGAATGGGGCGAGGGCCTGGCGGAGTTTTTCAATATCGTCTGGTGCCGCGAAGTCCGCCGCCTCGCCTTTGGAGAGCCAGTGGGGCGGCGTTCCTACAATAGCCACGACCGCGTCGTTTATTGCGTTGGAGCCCGGGGCTGCTATTAGAACAAGAACCGATGTCATGATGAACCAGACCAAAGCCAAATCTGCGCTGCTTATCGCAGGCCCCACCGCCAGCGGCAAGTCTGCCCTCGCCCTGACGCTGGCCAAAGAGCGGGACGGCGTCATCATCAATGCGGATGCGCTGCAGGTTTACCGGGAACTGCGCATCCTTTCAGCCCGGCCGACTGATGAAGAAATCCACACGGCGCCCCACCGGCTTTACGGCCATGTGTCGGGGCTCGACGGCTATTCGGTGGCGCATTGGCTGGCGGATGCCAAGCGTGAAATTGAATCGGCTTGGGCTGCCGGCAAACTGCCCATCATTACAGGTGGAACCGGACTGTATTTCATGGCGCTGGAGCAGGGGCTGGCCGAAGTTCCGCCCATTGACCCGGAGATCCGCGAAAAATGGCGGAGCTTTGAGGGTGATCTTTATGGGGAGCTTATCAGCCGTGACAAGGAAAGCGCCAAGGCATTGAAGCCGAACGACCGGCAACGCCTGTCGCGCGCCTTGGAGGTGATCGAGGGAACCGGGCAACCGCTTTCCCATTGGCAGAGGGAGGCGCAATCGCAGGCCTTTCTCAAGGATGTGGCCGTCGAGCGCCATCTTGTCGATGTGCCGCGCGAGGAACTCTACAACCGCGCCGAACGCCGGTTTGACCAGATGATGGCGGCCGGAGCGCTCGAGGAAGTGCGTGCCCTCATCAAGTATGGGCAGCGTGTTGCCGATGATGAGGGCCATTGGCGTTCCCGAACTCACCCGTCATTTGCGTGGTGAAATATCCCTGCAGGAAGCGGTGGTTTTAGCCAAAACGACAACCCGCCAATATATCAAGCGCCAGCTCACCTGGTTGCGGGGGCAAGGAAGTCTTGAAAGCTGAGAAGTCATAAGCGGTTAACGAATTTCACAGGGGGCGCTTGATTTCTTCCTCCGGGCTGGGTAGAAGCGAAGTATGAACAGCATTCTTATCGTCGTGGGATCGCGTAGCACCGTGGAAGCTTAAGCTTCCGGGATACACGGTGTTGCGCGAAACAGGCTCCTTAAGGGGGCCTTTTTTATTGCCTGAATGGCAGGTTCATGTGAAACGAAGTGGCTGGAATAAAGAGGTTTGAAATGGTTACGGGCGAATTAATGTCGGGTGCCGAGATCGTGCTGAAGGCTTTGGCCGATCACGGGGTGGAACATGTCTTCGGCTATCCCGGGGGCGCCGTGCTTCCCATTTACGATGAGATTTTCCAGCAGGACAAGGTCAAGCACATCCTGGTGCGCCACGAGCAGGGGGCTACCCATGCGGCGGAAGGCTATGCGCGCTCCACCGGCAAATGCGGCGTGGTGTTGGTTACCTCCGGCCCCGGGGCCACCAATGCGGTGACCGGCCTCACCGACGCGCTGCTTGATTCGATTCCCATGGTCTGCCTGACGGGGCAGGTCCCCACCCATCTGATCGGCAATGACGCGTTCCAGGAATGTGACACGGTCGGCATCACCCGGCCCTGCACCAAGCACAACTGGCTGGTGAAGGACGTAAATGATCTCGCCCGCATTCTGCACGAGGCCTTCTATGTCGCCACCCACGGGCGGCCCGGCCCGGTTGTGGTTGATATTCCAAAGGACGTTCAGTTTGCCAAGGGGCGCTATGTCGGCCCCAAGAACATTGAGCACAAGACCTATCGCCCGCAGGTGAAGCCAAACCAGGACGCCATCCGTGCTGCTGTTGAACTGATCGCCAAGGCCAAACGCCCGCTGCTGTACACGGGTGGCGGCGTGATCAATTCCGGCGTGATTGCCTCGAAGCTTTTGCGTGAATTCGTGAAGATGACGAACATCCCGATCACCTCGACGCTGATGGGCCTTGGCGCCTATCCGGCGAGCGGAAAGAACTGGCTCGGCATGCTGGGCATGCACGGCACCTACGAAGCCAATATGGCCATGCATGATTGCGATGTGATGATCAATGTGGGCGCGCGCTTCGATGACCGCATCACGGGCAGGCTCGATGCCTTCTCACCGGGCTCGAAGAAAATCCATATCGACATCGATCCCTCGTCGATCAACAAGACGGTGCAGGTTGACATTCCGGTGGTGGGTGATGTGGCCCATGCGCTGGAAGACATGATCCGCGTGTGGAAGGCCAAAGCCCATGAGCTCGACAAGAAGGCGCTGGCCGCCTGGTGGAAGGAAATTGACGTTTGGCGCGCCAAGGACAGCCTGAAGTACAAGGCCAACAAGGACGTGATCATGCCGCAGTATGCCATTCAGCGGCTGTATGAGCTCACGCGCGACAAGGAAGTCTACATCACCACGGAAGTTGGCCAGCACCAGATGTGGGCGGCGCAGTTCTTCAAGTTCGAGGATCCGCACCACTGGATGACGTCGGGCGGGCTCGGCACCATGGGTTATGGGTTGCCTGCCGCGGTTGGCGTGCAGATGGCGCATCCCAAGGCGCTGGTTGTCGATATCGCGGGTGATGCCTCGGTGCAGATGACCATGCAGGAAATGTCCACGGCGGTGCAGTACCGCTTGCCGATCAAGATTTTCATCCTGAACAACCAGTACATGGGCATGGTGCGGCAGTGGCAGCAATTGCTCCATGGCAACCGGCTGAGTGAAAGCTATTCGGAGGCGCTACCGGATTTCGTGAAGCTGGCGGAAGCCTTTGGCTGCGTCGGCTTGCGGGCAGAGAAGCCTGCGGAGCTTGATGACAAGATCAGGGAAATGATCAAGACGCCGCATCCCGTGCTGTTTGATTGCCGGGTTGCGGCCCTTGCCAATTGCTTCCCGATGATCCCGTCGGGCAAGGCGCATAATGAAATGCTGCTGGGCGAAGACGTGTCCGACGAGCAAGTCGGCAGCGCCATCGACGCCAAGGGCAAAGAGCTGGTTTGAGGAGAGAGACATGAACGCACATCAACAGCCCACGGGCTCGGCCTATTTCCTCGACACCTCGAAGAAGACGGTGGAGACCCACACGCTGGCCGTGGTGGCCGACAACGAGCCGGGCGTCCTCGCCCGGATCATCGGCCTGTTCGCGGGGCGCGGCTACAACATCGACTCGCTCACGGTTTCGGAAACGATCCATGACAAGCAGGTGTCGCGCTTCACCATCGTGACCACGGGCACGCCGGCTGTTCTCACCCAGATCAGGCACCAGCTTGAGCGCATGGTGCCGGTGCATTCGGTGGCCGACCTCACGGTACAGGGCAATTCCATCGCACGCGAGCTTGCCATGGTGAAGGTCGCCGGCAATGGCGAGAAGCGCATGGAGGCCTTGCGCCTGGCCGATGCGTTCCGGGCCCGCGTTATCGACGCCTCGACCGACAGTTTCATTTTTGAAATCACCGGCAAGCCCGACAAGGTTGACCAGTTCATCTCGCTGATGGTGCCCATCGGGCTGGTGGAAGTCTCGCGCACCGGCGTTGCCGGCATTTCGCGCGGGCCGGAGGGGATGCGGGTTTAGACTCCCATTACCCTTCCTCTTGTGGGGAGGGCGATGCAAGTGGTCTGACATTATTTATTAAAACCGGACTTTCCAGCATTCCATTGTACGCCTACATTCCAGCGCCATGAGCTGCAAGCTGTCTGTGAACGTCAATGCCATTGCCTATCTGCGCAATCGGCGGAACCTGCCCTGGCCGAGCCTTGAGGGGCTGGGGCGCATTGCCTTGCAGGCAGGGGCGGCGGGGCTCACCATTCATCCGCGCCCGGATGAGCGCCATATCCGCCATGCGGATGTGCCGGTGTTGCGCGATCTGATCCGGAAGGAATTTCCTGCCCGCGAATATAATATCGAGGGCTATCCGGATGAGCGTTTTCTTAAGCTGGTGGAGGCCAACAGGCCGGACCAGGTGACGCTGGTTCCCGATGATCCGGCGCAGGGCACTTCGGACCATGGCTGGGATGTTGCAAAGCATCATGCGCTTCTCAAGGATGTGATCGCGCGGCTCCATGCCAGCAAGATGCGCGTGTCGCTATTTGTCGACGCCGATCCGAAACTGGCCGAGCAGGCAAAGTCAGTTGGGGCCGACCGCATCGAGATTTACACCGGCCCCTATGGCGGCGCGTTTGATGCCAGGTTGCGCGCGCTTGAATTTGACAAGGTCATTGTCACCGGAAAGGTGGCGGAATTTGCCGGGCTTGGCCTCAATGCGGGCCATGACCTGACGCGGGAAAACCTGCCGGCGCTTGTCGCGGCTTTGCCAAACCTCGCGGAAGTTTCCATCGGCCACGCCATCATCGCCGATGCGCTCACCTTCGGCTTGGCGGAAACGGTGCGCCTGTTCCGGGAAGCTATTGGCGATGTTCAAATTGCAAAGGTCAAAACCGCCTAGGCCAGCACGAGCGGCGTGTTGGCGCTGCCGATTTTCAGTTCCACGGTGACGAAGCTCAAAGGAGCCGGTCCGGTGTTCTCAAGATCATGGATCATGGATTCTCCCGGCCCGAACACATAGTGCCGCGTGTCGCCCACATTGTAGCTGGTTTCCGAACTGCGGCCGTCGCTGAAATGGGACCTGGCGCTGCCTTCGGAGGTGGCGGTCCAGAAGTAATTCAGCACGTGACAATGATAGGGCAGGCGCTCGCCGGGCTTCAACGAGATCACCCAGACCCGGACGACATCGGTTTCCGACACCAGCGTATGGCCGACGCGGCCATTAAGCGGAGCCTTTTCCAGTTCGGCGCTGCGCCAGCTTTCACTCATTCGCAATCTCGGCGTAGAGGACGACAAGTGTGACGCAGTCCAGCGGCATCACCGGATTTGTATAGATCATGCGGGTGTGCAGGCCGCGAAGGGCAAAAACCGAATTGATCAAGTCGGAAGCGCCGTTCAGGCATTTTGGATGCTCGGCAAAGCCTTCGGCCACATTCATGGTGCCTTCAAGCCGGACAACGCGGGCTATTTTGGAAAGGTCGCCCGCCGCGTCGCGCAATTGGGCGATGGCGTTGAGGCAGGAAAGCTGGCAGCACTTGTAACCATCTTCGCCGGAAAGCTCGCGACCGATCTTTCCGGTATAGGCCAACTTGCCATCGCGCCAGGGCAGGTTGCCGGAGGTCATGATGAGGTTCCCGGTGATGGCCCAGGGCACATAATTGGCTACGGCGGCGGCCGGCGGCGGCAGGACGAGGCCCAGTTGCTCCAGGCGCTGCTCGGGCGTTGCTGACGGCATCGTTTGCTCCACGCGTGGTTATCGCAGCCCGTACTATGCTGTGAATTCGGCAGCCGGTACAGGGCCATCCCTGCACATAGGCCCCATGCTTATTGAGGCTTGCCTTAACCCCGCCGGACCGCTAATTCCCGCGCTGTTATTCAAACAGGGACCTTTCACATGCGCGTTTATTATGACCGGGATGCCGACGTTAACCTCATCAAGGGCAAGAAAGTCGTCATCGTCGGCTATGGCAGCCAGGGCCGGGCGCATGCGCTGAACCTCAAGGATTCAGGGGCCAAGAACCTGGCGGTGGCGCTGAAGGCCGGTTCGCCCACGATCAAGAAGGCGGAGGCCGATGGCCTCAAGGTGATGACCGTGGTGGAGGCTGCCAAGTGGGGCGACCTCTTGATGATGGCAGCGCCCGACGAGTTGCAAGCCGATATCTTCAAAGCCGACATTGCCCCCAACATCCGCGATGGCGCGGCGATTGCCTTTGCCCATGGCCTCAATGTGCATTTCAATCTGATCGAGCCGAAGAAGACCATTGACGTGATCATGATCGCGCCGAAGGGCCCGGGCCATACGGTGCGCGGCGAATACCTGAAGGGCGGCGGCGTGCCCTGCCTCATCGCCATCAACCAGGATGCCTCGGGCAATGCCCATGACATCGCACTCTCATACGCTTCGGGTGTGGGTGGCGGGCGTTCCGGCATTATCGAAACCACGTTCAGGGAAGAATGCGAAACCGATTTGTTCGGCGAGCAGGTTGTGCTTTGCGGCGGTTTGGTTGAACTCATCCGCGCCGGATTTGAAACGCTGGTGGAAGCCGGCTACGCGCCGGAGATGGCCTATTTCGAATGCCTGCATGAAGTGAAGCTGATCGTCGACCTCATCTACGAGGGCGGCATCGCCAACATGAACTATTCAATCTCGAACACCGCCGAGTGGGGCGAATACGTCTCGGGACCACGCATCATCACCAGCGAAACCAAGGCCGAAATGAAGCGCGTGCTGGCCGATATCCAGACCGGCAAGTTCACCTCCGAATGGATGCAGGAATACCGCGCCGGTGCGGCCCGCTTCAAGGCCATCCGCCGCAACAACGACAGCCACTCCATCGAAGCGGTCGGCGAAAAGCTCCGCGAAATGATGCCTTGGATCGCCAAGAACAAGCTGGTGGACAAGG
Organism: Aestuariivirga sp.; assembly: GCA_965279345.1. GTDB lineage: Bacteria > Pseudomonadota > Alphaproteobacteria > Rhizobiales > Aestuariivirgaceae > Aestuariivirga. Next base: position 769,763 of record CBDIHN010000004.1, on the reverse strand, counting down.
CAAGGAACTAGAGCGAGGCGTCATTATCAGATGCTGCCTGCAAGCTGTTAGAAATGCAAAGGGCCCCGGTTGGGGCCCTTGTGCATCAGGCAAAATTTAGTGGTCAGAACTTCCAAGTCAGGCCCAATTCAATCTGGCCAATTCCATCCAATTCCAAAACATCGCCCGGATCTGCGTCAATGAAGCTCGCGGCGTCCAGATCAGTCGAAGTTTTCACGAAGTAGTGCGAATACTGAACATTCATGACAACATTCTCAGAGAATGCATATTCTGCTCCTAGCCCTACCACAGGCCCCCAATCAGTTTCTGAAAGACTTGTGGGCGGCGCGTCAATGCCGCCATCCTGGCGGCCCTTGAAAGTGAAGTCGGCGTAGCCATAACCAGCAGAGCCAATCAGCAAAAGACGATCAAATGCCATACCAGCGCGCGCGCGAACACTACCCAAAAAATTTAGCTCCGTTGACAGGTGGGTGAATGGTGCGCCACCGCCAAAAATGCTGATCTCGAATTCATCTTTGTCCACACCGAAAGCGCCGTCAGCTTCCAAGCCAACGACGAAGCTGTCAAATTGATGATTATAACCTATGCGGCCACCAATCGTCGGATAGCTGCCGTCAAGAACATCGAGGTCAACTGGACCGGGGTTGCCGCCCGAATCGTAAATTCCTTCAAAATCGGATTTTGCAAGGCCTCCCTTTATACCTGCATAGAGGCCGGACCAATCATACGCCGCGTCAACATAGGGATCGGCCGCAATCGCTGCATTGGTCAACACTAAATATCCGGATATAGCCGCAGCAGCAAAAAGCTTTTTTCATTTACGCGATTCCCGTTAACTATTTGTTAATACTAGGCCGCTCCCCTCGCTGATGACAAGGCGCCCGAGGCACCCAGCTATAAATTTCTGCCCCAAGCTGGTGTAAATTTAAAGACTTATCCGATCAGAATGTTGCAGAAATGCATCACTCCCGGAGAAAACTGCAATCTGGCAAAGCGGCCCTAGCATAGTTCCATGGAGCGGCCATGAAACATGCTGGAGGACAAGGTGCAGGATTAGAAATCGAAATCGCTTTGCTTGTCGTTGAGGAACGCTGATCAATCTGGATACCCCGCTCTTGCGGAGTATCCAGAGCTCTTTGGGTGGGCGGGCTTCAGAGTGCGGCGCGGCAGACTACTGGAACCTTGTAGACGACATTGTCATTGTGGTCTGCCATGCCGTCAGTGGTGACGTGCTTGTTATTCTTGTTGTGGGCTTTGGAGTCAGCCGAAGCGGAAAACGCCACGAAGGCCGCCGCCATTGTCTTGCGGTCGTTCTTCAGGACATCGGCTTTGCTCATGCCGCCGGAAACCTTGTCCTTCAGCAGGTTATCGCAAGCTGTCTTGGGCGTGGTGAGCCAGCTCAGGCTGCTCGGCTTGGCATGGACTTCATGGCTCTTGCCATAAACAGGCCAGCCCTCGGATTTGCCGACGTTCTTGCTGAACAAGGCGACGCCCTTTTCCGATGCCGTAAATGGACACTCTCCAGACGCGGTTCTGGCCCTTGGCCTTGGCGAAAACTCGAACCATATATTTGTGGCTCTTGTTTTCTGATCCGGTGTAGCCGTTGGAATTGGAGTTCACATAGATAGGACTCAAATCGATGCCCTCGGTCACGATATCAACTTTTTCCATGTTGCTCGCCATGGCGGCGGAGGCAGAAATGGAAAGGGTCGTAGCTACGAAGAGTGTCGATAGGCCATGCTTGGCCGCGTTGAGGTTCAGGTTGGTGCAGTACATGATTTTTCCTTGGGGTTTGTTGACGATGCCCCCACCTACAGGCTGCAAAGTGAACTCCTTGTGAAATGCCCGTTCATTTAAGGTCTAGGAGTGGACGAGGCGCGCGCTCACCGCTTCTTCAGAAGAAGCTCAATTGTTTCAGCGATGCCACGTGCGAGTTCGGTGTCGCTTTTTTTGCCGTTGAGTGACTCGAGGATTTCGCGGCGTTTGGCGCTGGGGCGCAGGCGCCAGGCTTTTTGCAAATCAGGATCGCCGCGCAGGGCCTGGCGGAATGGTTCAGGCATCGGCGGCATTCTGATTGCGGGATCATAGGCGAGGTGAATTTTGACTTTGTCGCCGATATCGCAATCGGCGGCGCGGCGCGTCACCAGATTCAGATACAGGCGCCAGTCGCCGGAATAGCGCACGACATTGGCATCGAAATCCACGCCGTTCAGTTCGCACTTCACCTGAACGGGCGCACTCTTTTTTCCGGCCGCAGCCAAAAGGCTTTTCACAATTTTCTCCGGAACATTCAGGCAGGCATTGATGCCGAGCTTGACGATGGGTGCGGAAAAAACCAGCGGGTTATCTTGCATGATACATTGTTCTAGGTTTCCAACCATGTACCAAGTCCGGAATTTGTCGTAAAGACGTTTGAACATTGAAGTTGGCGGGCATGAGATGAAAGAACTGTTCAGGATCGTTGGCGTGATGATCGTGATAGGGCAGGGCATGAGCCTTGCCGCCGCGCAGGTTCCGCCAACGGCATCCGAAATCAGCCAATACACCGGGCTTCACGCCGCGGCGGCTAGGGGTGACCTGGATGAAATTGCAGCGGCGCTTGCCGGGAATGCCGCGGTGGATGCCCGAGATGGCTATCAGAGAACGCCGCTGCATGTAGCCGCCTATCTCGGCCGGCACGATGCCATGCGGGCTCTGGCCAAGGCTGGCGCGGATGTCAACGCGCTGGAATATCAGAGCTATGACATTATCACAATTGCGGCCGTCGCCGATGATGTGCCGACGCTGCTTGTGGCGCTCGAGATCGGGGCCAAGGCTGGCAACATTACCAGCCCCTATGACGGCACGGCGCTGATCGCTGCGGCCCATCTCGGCCATGACCGGATCGTCCGTGAGCTGATCAAGGTCGGCGCGCCGCTGGACCATGTGAACAATCTTGGCTGGACCGCGCTCATTGAAGCCGTGATTTTGGGAGACGGCGGACCCCGCCATGTGAACACGGTGCGGGCCCTTGTCGATGCGGGCGCCAGTACGAAACTGGCTGACAGGTCCGGCATGACGCCGCTCGATTTTGCCAAGCAGCGAGGCTATGCGGAAATGGTGGCGATCATCGGGGCTGCTGCCAAGTAGGAAGGATTGGAAAGGGCCCCTGCCGGGGCCCTTTCACTATGTCGCAAGTGTTTAGCCGAGGAAGGCCTGCTTGTTTTTTTCAAGCCAGCTTGCGAACGGCGTGTTGTCGTTGCTGGTGAGTTTCTTGTAATCGCCGGTTACGCCGGAGAGGCCGCCTTGGGCGGTGTTGGTGTCGAAGGAGCCGAAGACACGGGCAACCGGTTCCGGAAAGCCGGCGCCGACCATGCCTTGAACGAGGCCTTCGAGCGGAACCTGGACGACGGAAATGGGCTTGCCGACCGCATCGCTGACCAGTTTGGCGATTTCGTCCGTTGTATATTCCTGCGCGCCGGTCAGCGTGTAAGTGTTCTTGCCGCCCTTGTCAGATGCAAGGGCCGCGGCTGCGGCGCGGGCGAGGTCTTCGCGTGCGATGTGGGCGATCTTGCCTTCGCCTGCAGCCGTGTACCAGGTGCCGGACTTGATGGCCGAGGGCAGGGAATAGAACAGGTTCTCGAAATACCAGTTGTTGCGCAGAAGGGTCCAGCCCTTGAGGCCGGAAGCGGCCAGCGCCTTCTCGGTGCCGAGATGATCGGGCGCAAAGAGAATGGCTGAGGTCTCAGGTTTTGGCAGGGACGTATAAAGCACGTGTTCCACGCCAGCCTTTTCGGCGGCGGTAACGGCGTTCTTGTGCTGCTCAAGGCGGTGGCCGGGGCGGTCCATCGCATCGGTGCTGATCAACAAGAGGCGGGTGGCGCCTTTGAAAGCTTTCACCAGATTGGCGGTGTCGTCAAAATCCGCGGCGCGGACGTCCACCCCCCTGGCTTTCAGTGCTGCCAGTGTTTCGGGCTTGCGGGTTGTGGCAATGATCTTGTTTGCTGGAATCTTGTGGGTTTCCAGGAGGTTATTGATAACGAGCTGGCCCAAATGGCCGGAAGCGCCGGTGACGAGGTACATGGTTCAAATCCTTCTGTTGCAATAGTCTCTTTTTGAGAGTAAGTCTCAAATAGAACATTTTGAACGGGGCGCAAGACGGCACTTTCAGCGCTCCTGGTTACCTAGAAGGAACTGCCAGCATGACCACCGCTCTATCGCTTCAACTCTCGAACCGGCTTGATCCCAAACTCACGGCGGCTTGCCCGATCCGCGATGTGCTGGACCGGATCGGTGACAAGTGGAGCGTTTTGATTGTCGGGCACTTGAAAGACGGTCCGGTGCGCTTTGGGGCGCTGCGCCGCGGGATCGGCGATATTTCGCAGCGCATGCTCACCGAGACGCTGCGCCATTTGCAGCGCGACGGGCTGCTCTACCGGAAAGTCTATCCCACCGTGCCGCCGAGCGTGGAATATGGCTTGACGGATTTGGGCCAGTCGCTTCTGGTGCCGCTCGACAACTTGGTTGAATGGTCGACGCAGAATCATGAAGAAGTGAAAGCGGCGCGACGGAATTTCGATCAGGTGGGGTAGGGATTTTGCCTATTGGGCAAAGGCTTCTGCTGCCACCTGGCAGCAACCGGCCAGCAAACGGCGTTGCCCACCACGGGTCACAATGACGAGACCCGTCGTTCCAATCAATCCCTGAACCTGCGAAGGCGTACAGGCATGGCCGTCGAAGACCGCTTCAATCGCCATGTCCTTGTTGGCGGCTAAAAAATTTGTGGCATCGCCGGCAGAAGTGACGGTGGGCATGCTGATTGCGAGCTGTTCGTCGCCAGGAAATGTGGAGAGGCGCACAGCAGGCCCTTCCCAGCGCAACGCCCACAGGGGCTCATATCCGGAGCAAAAGCCGGAAATGGCCAACTCGGTTCCCGGGAAGGTACTTGGTTTGACGTGTCGCAGATTGCGTATGCGTATCCAGCCGATCCATTCGATCTTTCCCTCGATGGCCACTCTGAGCCAGGTGGTATCGTTATCGCGGGCGGTCGTGCCATCAGACGTGGCAATGCTGCCGCCAGTCACGCTTATAATCTTCGGCGAGTCCTCAGAGGGTGCGGTGTGAAGGTCGAGGTCTCCCGGCTGGCTGGACTCAGCGACCCTGAAGTAACCGCGATATTTGTACCAAATGAATTGATTTTCGGGAAGCGGACGGTCATTGACAGAATTGTCTGTTGCCCCGGCTCCAGAGGTCGGAATCATGAAAAGAAGCCATAAAATCAGACCGCGCCACATTGGACGACCCTTTACAACCGGGGGTAATTTTACCACTCTAGGTTCAATACTGCAACAATGCGCAACGAGATTAGAACGTTTACGGCTGTGGCCTGCCCGATACGGGATGAGGTGCCATACCGGAAAGTCTATCCCACCGTGCCGCCGAATGTGGAATATGGCTTGACGGATTTGGACCAGTCGCTTCTGTTGCCGCTGGATAAGTCGGCCTAAGGAGAACATTGCGTGTCATTCGAAAGCGATATTGAGCGGCTGAAGCTTCAGGAGCAGAAACTGCGCTTCGAGAAATTTGACGAGGCCGACGCCTGGAAGCTTGGCACGCTGATGCGCGATGCGGCCATTGCGCGGAAGCTGCCGCTGGTCATAGATATCCGTGTCGCGGGACGGCCGCTCTTCTATGTGGCGTTGCCCGGCACGACGCCCGACAATGCCGAATGGGTGCGGCGGAAAATCAATGTGGTGATGCGGCTGCACAAATGCACTTACCGTGTGGGCCGCGAAATCGCCCTCAGCGGGCAAGCGCTGGATGAGCTGCGCGGTGTCAACCCGATTGATGTAGCGCCCCATGGCGGAAGCTTTCCCATTCACCTTATCGGCACGGGCATTGTCGGCACGGTGACGGTGTCGGGTATTCCGCAGCGTGATGATCATAATTTTGTCGTTGAATCCTTAAGCCAATTCCTGGGCGTTGATCATGCGCAATTAGCATTGCAGGCCGAAACAGCATGATGACTGGCGATGTCTGGTTTTGGATTCTGGCGGGCCTTGCCACGCTTTTTGTCGGCAGCGCCAAGGGCGGCCTGCCGCTGATCGGCACGCTGGCGGTGCCGCTCATGGCGCTGCAGATCTCGCCGGTGGTCGCTGCAGGTCTGTTGCTGCCCATCTATATCATCAGCGACATGTATGGCCTGTGGATCTACCGTAAATCCTTTGATGTGCGCAACATCGCCATCCTGGTTCCGGCCGCTGCTATCGGCATCATATTCGGCTGGGCCACGGCTTCGGTTACCAATGAAGATGTTGTCACGATCCTGGTGGGCCTTATCGGCCTTGCCTATTGCATCGATGCGTTCCTAAAAGCGCGCCGCAATCTGCCACCGAAACCCGCCGATGTGCCGCGCGGCATTTTCTGGGGGGGCATTACCGGCTTCACCAGTTTTGTCTCGCATTCGGGTGCGCCACCCTACCAAATGTATGTGCTACCACAGCGTCTGGAAAAAATGGTCTATGCCGGCACTTCCACGATCACTTTCGCGATCATCAATCTTCTCAAGCTGCCGCCCTACTGGTTTCTGGGCCAGGTGAATCTTGGCAGCCTTGAAACGGCGCTGCTTCTGTCGCCGCTCGCCATCATCGGTGCCTATGTGGGTTACCGGCTCACACGCATCCTGCCCGAGAAAATTTTCTTTCGCATCGTGGAAGTGGCGCTGTTCCTAGTCTCGCTGAAGCTGGTTTATGACGGCGTGGTCGGATTGACAAACGGCTGAGCGATCTGCCACTTTGGCTCCTGAGTGGGCAAAGGAGTCGCCGGCATGAATTTCCGCACCGTTTTGCTTGCCGTTTTCCTTTTCATTTTGGCGGCTGTTCCGTCCCGGGCCGACGAGGGATCGCGGGTGATCCTGGTGCTGGATGCCTCGGGCTCCATGTGGGGCCAGATCGACGGCAAATCGAAAATGGAAATCGCCAAGGAGGTAGTGGGCCGGGTTGTCGGCGCCTGGAAGCCGGAGAACGAGCTTGGGCTTGTGGCCTATGGCCACCGCGAGAAGGGTTCCTGCGAGGATATCGAAGTGCTGCGCGAACCGGGCCCGCTTGATGCGGCTGACTATATGAATGCCGTGAACGCGCTCAATCCCAAGGGCAAGACGCCGATGACGGCGGCGGTGCGCATGGCGGCGGAGTCGCTGAAATACACCGAGCGCAAGGCCAGCGTCATTCTGGTGTCGGACGGCATCGAAACCTGCGGGCTTGACCCCTGCGCCGTGGCCGATGAACTTGAGAAGCTGGGCGTTGATCTCACGGTTCATACGGTGGGCTTTGGCTTGGATAATCAAGGCGCGATTGCGCAATTAAAATGCCTCGCCGAGAAAACCGGCGGCACCTATACCACGGCGGAAAACGCCAGCGAGCTGGAAGCGGCGCTGACCAAGACAGTTGAAGCCGCGCCAGCCCCGCCGCCTGAGCCGGTCGCCCCCGCCTTCAACGTGACGGGCCATGTGATGATGGCGGAAGGCGTGGAACTCAGCCAGGGTTATGAGTCAGCCACCTGGGAATTCTTCGATGTGGTGGATGGCCAGAAGGGCCAGTGGATTCAAACCGAGTATGGCACGGACATCAAAATCAATCTGCCGCGCACCGGCGATTTCATTGTCCGGGTGTCCGACGATGTGGCGGCCGTGGAATTGCCGATGACGCTTGAAACCGGCGAAGTTGAGAAGCTCGACGTCAGTCTTGAAGCCGGCATCCTGCGGCTCTCCGGCATGATGGACGAGGCCACTCCCATGACCGAAGCCGGTGCGGCGTGGGAGCTTCTCGATTCTTCTGGCAAATGGATTACCACAAAATACGGGGCGGAGGCCGCCTTCATGGCCAATGCCGGCGTCTACAAGGTTCGCCTGTCGCTGGGCACTGCAAAGGTAGAGCAGGATATCGAGATCGCCGCAGGCAAATTGTCCGAGCAGAAAATTGCGCTGGGGGCCGGGGTGGTGGAAGTCTCGGCGGTGTTTTCATCCGGCGGGCAGGCGGTTCCGGAGGGAGCCACCATCGAGCTGCGAAAGGCTGAAGCGGGGCTTGACGGAACATATGAATGGCTCGGCACCGAATATGCCATGCCCTCGCGCTTCAAGGTTCCGGCGGGGAAATACCTCATCGTGGTAATCCGCGACTATGCCACGGCTTCAGTTCCGGTTGAGGTAACGGCGGCGGACACGGTGAAGACCCTGGTTGATCTCCAGGCCGGCTATCTGGCGGTGACCGGCCCCAATGACTCGACGTCCTTTGAAATCTTCACGGCCGAAAAGGATCTGTCGGGTGCCCGCAAGCAGATCGGCACGGAATTCTATGGCACCTTCAACAAGGCTTTCACCGCCGGCGCCTACCACGTCATCGCCAAATCGGGGGATGGCGCGGTGATCGCCGAGACGGATGTGGTGGTGAAGCCCGGCGAACGGACCGAAGTGAAGGTTCCCTGAGGGGGTGACAATCGGGACAATGTTTAGCTTGCGGGGGTGGCGGCGGCCATATTATTTTGCGGGTCATGCAGCTTACATTCCATACCCTTGATGTTTTCACTAACCGGCGCTTCGGCGGCAACCCGCTGGCGGTGGTGCTTGGCGCCGATGCTCTGTCCACGGAGCAAATGCAGACGATCACACGCGAGTTCAACCTGTCGGAAACGATTTTCGTGATAAAGCCGGAAGACCCGGCCAACACGGCGAAGGTGCGGATTTTCTTTCCCGGCGGGGAAATGTCCTTCGCTGGGCATCCCACCGTGGGCTGCGCCGTGCTGCTCGCTGAAATGAAATACAAGGCGGGATGCAGCTTTGAAACGGAAATCCGGCTCGAGGAGGGGGCGGGGCTGGTGCCGGTCAAGGTCTCTCGCATTGGCGATCATCCCCGGGCCCAGTTCACCGCGCCAGTTGTGCCCTTCCGCGCCGACGTGCCGCTGCCCAGCGTTGCCGAGACGGCAAGGGCGCTCAATCTTTTGCCTGAGGACATTGGCTTTGAGGCGCATGGACTGGCTTCGCTTGAGGGTGGCCCGCGCTTTTTCTATGTGCCGGTCAAATCACGCGCCGTACTGGAAAAATCCAGGGTGCTTGAACCCCATTGGTCGGCCCTCATAAGGCCCATGGGCGGGGTGGATGCAGCCTATGTCTACACGCGTGGCGGCGACGGCCCCAAGACGCATTTCCGGGCCCGCATGTTTGCCCCCACAGGCGGCATTCCAGAGGATCCGGCCACCGGGTCTGCTACGGCACTCCTTGCCGCTCAGCTTCTGAAGGCGGAAGCCCTGAATGACGGCACCCACAAATGGCAATTGGAGCAGGGCTATGAGATGGGCCGCCCGTCCGATCTTTTTCTTGAGGCGGATGTGGCAGGCGGGGCGCTGAAAGCCGTGCGCGTGGCGGGGCAGGCCGTGAAGGTCATGCAGGGAACGCTGGAGATTTAACCTACTGGATGTTCAGCATGGCCTTGGCTTCGGCGGTGACGTCGAGGCCTTCGGCCTCATTGCCGGCGCCGCAGAGCTGAACCGCCTGGTTGCGCATGTCTTCAATCTGGGACTTCTGGTCGGGGCCTACATCGCCGCTGGCCAAAGCCGCATCAATTTTTGCAATATCGTCCTGGCATTGCCCGGCAAAAGCGGCCGTCGAAAGCGCAAAGGTAATGGAAGCAGCAAGAATAAAGGTCTTCATAGTATGGTGGTCCCCAAATGCATGTGGCGCTTCTCGCAGCCAATAATGACCGAACTTAGCCTGATTCTGGCCGCCCAAAAAAACATCCTTAATGCGGCGTAAAAGCCACAGGTGTTGCGCTTTGGCAATTCATCGTCTATGCAAGCCCCATGTCTCGCAAGCTGAACCAGCTCCTCCTTCTTAGCTCCCCCTGAGGGCCGGCTGGGCTTTGCCTTGGCTCTTTGGGGAAAAGAACATAAAAACATTCCCAGCTAAGAGAGACAAAGACCATGATGATTTCCCCCAAAGAAAAGTACCGCGCCTATCCGCCCGTAGCCTTGCCGGACCGCACCTGGCCGGAAAAAGCGATTAGCAAACCCCCCATCTGGTGTAGCGTTGACCTCCGTGACGGCAACCAGTCGCTGATCGAGCCCATGGGCCATGAGCGCAAGCTCCGCATGTGGAACGCGCTCGTCAAAATGGGCTTCAAGGAAATCGAGATCGGCTTTCCATCCGCTTCGCAAACGGATTTCGATTTCTGCCGCTTCCTCATCGATAACAAGAAGATTCCCGATGACGTCACCGTGCAAGTGCTCGTGCAATGCCGCGAGGACCTGATCACCCGCACTTTCGAAGGCATCCGCGGCGCCAAATCGGTGATCGTCCACTTCTATAATTCCACTAGCGAACTGCAGCGCCGTGTCGTCTTCAACAAGGACAAGGCCGGCATCACCGAAATCGCCGCCGGAGCCGCCCGCCTCATCAAGAAGCTCACGCAGGAAAGCGGCATGGAAGAGGCCATCCGTTTCCAGTATTCGCCGGAAAGCTTCACCGGCACCGAGCTCGACTATGCGGTGGAAATCTGTGAAGCGGTGATGGATGAAATCCGCCCCACACCGCAAAAGCCGCTGATCCTCAATCTGCCCGCCACCGTGGAAATGTCCACGCCCAATATCCACGCGGACCAGATCGAGTGGCTCTGCCGCAAGATCAAGAACCGCACGTCCGTCATCATTTCGCTCCATCCGCACAATGACCGGGGCTCAGCCGTGGCCGCCACGGAGCTCGCCCTCATGGCAGGTGCGGACCGCGTGGAAGGCACGCTCTTCGGCAATGGCGAGCGCACCGGCAATGTCTGCCTCGTCACGCTGGCCATGAACATTTATACGCAAGGCGTTGATCCCGGCCTCGACATCTCCAACATCAATGATCTCATCCGCATGTCGGAATACTGCACGCAGTTGCCGGTGCACCCGCGGCACCCTTACGCGGGCGAGCTGGTGTTCACGGCGTTCAGCGGCTCGCACCAGGACGCCATCAACAAGGGCTTCAAGGCCATGAAGGCATCCAACAGGCCGTTGTGGGAGGTGCCCTATCTGCCGATTGATCCCATGGATCTTGGCCGCAGCTACGAGGCCGTGGTGCGGATCAATTCGCAAAGCGGCAAGGGCGGCATTGCCTATATCCTCGAAACCGAACACGGCATTGATCTGCCGCGGCGGCTGCAGATTGAGTTCTCCAAGGTGGTGCAGGCCATTGCCGATGGCGAGGGCGTGGAGCTTTCGGCCGAGCGCTTGTGGCGCAGCTTCGAGGGCGAGTATCTCGACGGCAACGGCCGCTTCGGATTCATCGAGCACACGGCGGCTTCCGACCACGGCGAGCAAAACCTCACGGCCAAGATCACCGATGACGGCAAGCACAAGACCATCCACGGCCATGGCAACGGCCCGGTCGATGGCTTTGTGGATGCCATGCGGAAGGAGTCGAAGCTCGGCTTCGATGTGGCCGACTACCGCGAACACGCCATGGGCCACGGCGCCAACGCGGCGGCGATTGCCTATGTGGAACTGCGGCTGGCCGATGGCTCAACGCTCTTCGGTGTCGGCATCGACAAGAACATCGTGGTGGCTTCGCTGAAAGCTGTTGTCTCCGGCGTCAACCGCGCTCTGAAGCGATAATGGATTCAATTTGAGGCGGTTCCTGGGCTTGTCTCAAGGACCGCCCGGTTGCTGCAAACGCTCTGGAGTTCAATTGGTTCCCAAATTGGTGATCACAAAAAAGTTGCGGGGTGGCGATTTAGTTTTGCAACCTTTTCATCTGTCACGGCTTTCTCCCACGGACAATCCAGTCCAATCCCTAGGAGATTACCATGATTAAAACAGCTCTTTTGGCCAGCGCCATTTGTTTCAGCTTAGTTGTCCCGGTTTACGCCCAGCAGGCGGCTAAATGCGATGAGGTGTCACTCACCAAAATGCGCACTGACATTGATGCCATGACAGACCAGGACAAGAAAACCGCGGCTATGAAAAACTGGGAAGGAGCTGATGCTGCATTCAAGGCCAATAAACTCGAAGAATGCGTTGCGTTCCTTGGAGACAACGGCCAACCGAACAATTCAGGCAGTACTACAGGCACTAACAATACAGGCAGCACTAACGATAACACCCAACAGTAACTGATTATTCGAGCACTGGCCCACGAGCATTCTGAGGGCCAACATTATTTCTGAAGGCGGGGCCGCAAGGCCTCGCCTTCATTTTACGACGGTGCTATCAGCGCCAACGTCCATTGTTTGCGCCTGAAGATTTTCGGTTTCGAAGAGCTTCGCCTCGATCTCGCTGACCTTGGCGCGTGCTTCGCCCGTCCATTTGCTGGCTGGAATTGCAAAAGCATTGCAGGTCAGCGCCTTGCGGAGATCGCCCAACGCCTGCCGCAGCAGGCCTTTGCCGTCAAAGGCGAGCCCGCGGTTGTAATAGGCATCGGCGTAGTTCCGGCGCAGCCGGATCGCCAGATCATAGTCGGTGATGGCATCGTCATACCGGTCCATGTAAAAATGAACCGTGCCGCGATAGTAATAGAACACCGCCATCTTCGGGTTCAGGATTTCGGCTGACAGGCTGCGATCGTCGACCCTGTCGCCCCTTGCGAAAACGGGCGTTGCAATCGTTAGAACCGCGATGCTGAACAGCACCTTTGCCATGACGCGCATATGAAAGTCCCCGGCCGCTAAGTCGTCCTTGGCGCATCGCATGCGCGAGGAAAGCCCCACCTTCCGGGCCAACTCCGAGCTCCGGGCGGAAAAGGCAAACAAAAGCAATGGTCTAACGCTAGATACGAGCTGTCTAAAATGTTGCCTGTAAGCAGGCTAACCCCGAATCACCGAATTCGCCAGAGTCGGCGTAGTCCGATGTGGGAGTGATGCATAAAAGCGACACTGGACGCCCCGCTGCCCTTCAAGTTCTAGGGGCATCTATTGGCGTCAAGATCGTTCAGCACCTTCAATGCCTTCTCATACTCACCGACCAGGGCGGCAGCGCCGCCGCCGCTCTTCGGGCAATTCACAAACAACGCCACGCTCTGTTTCGTCTTTGCAATGTAGGGAATGAAAGCATCCTTGTTGAATCGGCACTGATCAGCGTCGGATGTGCCCGCTGCCTTATGCTGTGCGTCTATGGCTTTATCCTCGGCGGTTATCGCCACAATGGCTGCGTTGAAATCATCGCAGGAAAAAGCATGGGCCTTGTCCACAGTGGAACAGAGGGCCGAAACAATCAGAATGGCTGGCAGATTTTTCATTCGCCGAAATGAGCAGAAATTCCAGATAATCGCAATATCGCTCCTACCGGAGAGCCTCTGGACAAGCCGCCTTCAACGCGCCAGTCTAACCCCTCGCCAATGGTGCAGGGGCCACGCGCGTGTTATTTGCCGTTATCGCCGATCTCTTTGTCAGCAAGAACATCGTGCATGTGGCGGCACTCCTGTTTCTGCTCGGCTTCCTGTCGCGCGACCAGTTCATCCTGCGCGGGCTGGTTCTGCTGGGCGATCTTCTTTACGTCCTGTATTTCTATTTTGCCCCGGACGAGCCCCTGTGGGGCGGGATATTCTGGAGCGCCATGTTCGCCATCGCCAATGTGGCGATGCTCTGGCTCATCTTCCTTGACGAGGTGCAGTTCAGCCTGCGGGCCGACGAGCGCAAGCTGTTTGACCTGCTGGCGGATTTGACGCCGGGCCAGTTCCGCACGCTGCTGAAGGCCGGCAAGCAGGAGGTGGCGACGTCGCCGCTTGTCGTTACGCGGGAGAATGAGCCGTCGAACGCGCTTTATTTTATCATTGATGGCAAGATGACGATCGGCAAGGGAGGGCACCGGACGGTTTCGGAAGGCAAGACGTTCATCGGCGAAATTGCTTTCCTGCTGGGGCGGCCTGCCACCGCCACCGTCACCTTGGAACCCGGCTGCCATTACTGCGTGTGGGATTCAAAGGCGCTGCATGCGGTCCTCAACAGAAATCCGGCGCTGCGCACGGCGCTCAGTGCGGCGATGAACCGGAAGCTGGCGGAGAAAGTCGCCCAGGCCGGTGTGCTGACCGACATTACGGGCGAGGACCTGAAAACCCCGGCCAAGATTAAAAGCGCTGTGCCGCGCGTCTTGTCTTCGTCCGCAAAGCGGAAGGGGAAGGCCCCCAACCGCAAGGCGATTGGGAAGGTGAAGGGAGTGAAGGGCTGAAGCCCCCGCATTGCCCACCCTGCTTCGCCGGGAACAAAATCCACCCTATCCCGTTGATAGGGATGAAAAAATTCGCCGCATTCGGCCTTTTGGCCCTGTCCTTCCTCGCTTCCCCTGCAAGCTTTGGCCAGACACCCCTGACCGCCGACGAGATCAACGCGGCGGAGTTTATCGATGTCATGCCGGAAGGGGTTAGTGCGCTTACTGTCAAGCTGCAGGTGCTGCTCGACCGGGCGGGGGCAAACCCCGGGGTGATTGATGGCGTGGCCGGCGAGAATGTGACGCGGGCCATCCGTGGCCTGGAAGAAATCAATGGCCTAGACGTCGACGGGATCATGACGCCGGATTTATGGGAGCGGCTGCGCTCGCCGGAGCCCGTTGCCGTGACTTACACCATCACAGCGCAGGACCTTGAAAAAATAGTCCCGAGTATCCCTGCGGATTACGCCGAGATGGCCAAGATGGAATGGCTGGGTTACACCTCAGGGGCGGAGGCGCTGGCCGAGAAATTCCACATGGACCAGAACTTTCTCATGGCCCTCAATCCCTTTGCGCGGTTCATCATCGGGGAAAGCATCATCGTCATCAATCCGGGCGAACAGGCCCCGGTTGTGGTCAGCCGCATCGTCGCCGACAAATCCAATGAACGGATCGTGATTTATGGCGAGAACGACCGGCCGGTGCTCGTCTATCCCGCAACCATCGGCAGCGAGTCCACGCCCTCGCCAAAGGGAACCCATGAGGTGAACGGCGTCGCCGTCTTTCCCACCTACGCCTACAACCCCGACGTCAATTTCCAGCAAGCCGCAAATACGGAAAAGCTCACCATTCCGGCAGGCCCCAATGGCCCCGTGGGAGGCACCTGGATAGACCTGTCGGAGCCCACCTACGGCATCCACGGAACGCCGGACCCCTCAAAGATTTCCAAAACCGCCTCGCACGGCTGCGTGCGGCTCACCAACTGGGACGCGGCGGAATTGGCCAAGCTGGTGAAGCCGGGGATTATCGTGACCTTTATCGAAGCGGCGAAATCCATCTATTGAAGACTCCCTCTCCCCGCTTTAGTGGGGGGTATAGTGATAAGCTAGAATTCGAACATCAATGACTACACCTGATCGATTTCTACGAATTATTTTACTGTATTTCGATTCAGCAACGCAGCATTGTGTTCCGAGAGGCTAGTCAAGCACAGTCTGACAGTGCCGCGCAATCGACGTCTGGTTCAAATATTGAGAACCGTCAGAAGTTCCAGGCGAGGCCCAAGGTTCCCGTATGGGTTGAGGGCGCTACGTCAATGAAGCCGCCCGTGCCCCAATCTTCGCCATCGTAACTGGTATAGCGGTATTCCACGCGCACCGTGGCATGTTGGCCGATCATCGTTTCGAGGCCGCCACCAATATGGTAGCCATCATAAGTTTCGTCAAACGACTCCGATGGACCACCGAGACTGATTTCGGTTTCATATTCCGAGTAGCTGTAGCCGCCAATGATGTAAGCCAACGTCTCCGGCGTCAGCAGAAGACCGGCACGGGCGGAAATCGAAGCCACCAAGCCCTGCTGAGCTTCGATGATATCGGTGCCGCCAAGACTGAGTTCAGTGCTGAGATTATTGTAGCCGACCTCACCTTGGAGGCCGAACACAATGTTGTTCATTTGGTAGTTATAGCCCGCCATGATGCTGCCGAGCGCACCTTCACCGCCAATGCCGTTAAGTTCCAGGTCGAGGAAAACGGGTACCCCGATCTCATTGACAACCGCGCCGCCGCCAACACTCGCGCCTATGTAAAGTCCAGTCCAGTCGCTTTTGCCTGACGCAACATAACCAGATGTCGAAGGGGCAGAGGATTCGCCACCGCCGAAGTTCCAGGCGAGGCCCAAGGTTCCCGTATGGGTTGAGGGCGCTACGTCAATGAAGCCGCCCGTGCCCCAATCTTCGCCATCGTAACTGGTATAGCGGTATTCCACGCGCACCGTGGCATGTTGGCCGATCATCGTTTCGAGGCCGCCACCAATATGGTAGCCATCATAAGTTTCGTCAAACGACTCCGATGGACCACCGAGACTGATTTCGGTTTCATATTCCGAGTAGCTGTAGCCGCCAATGATGTAAGCCAACGTCTCCGGCGTCAGCAGAAGACCGGCACGGGCGGAAATCGAAGCCACCAAGCCCTGCTGAGCTTCGATGATATCGGTGCCGCCAAGACTGAGTTCAGTGCTGAGATTATTGTAGCCGACCTCACCTTGGAGGCCGAACACAATGTTGTTCATTTGGTAGTTATAGCCCGCCATGATGCTGCCGAGCGCACCTTCACCGCCAATGCCGTTAAGTTCCAGGTCGAGGAAAACGGGTACCCCGATCTCATTGACAACCGCGCCGCCGCCAACACTCGCGCCTATGTAAAGTCCAGTCCAGTCGGGACCTTCTGCTACCGGATCGGCCGCCTGCACTGTGCTTGAAAATATGGTGATCATTGTTAACGCTGACGCTGCCGCCAATAATCCGTTTCTGAATGACTTTTCCATACGCTCCACCCTGCTTTTGCCGATTCCCAAATTTTTTGGTTGTTAGAAAGAATTTCCACACGCAATCAGAGGGGGATGCAAGAGATTCACGCCCGCTTTTCAAGAAATTGCTTAAATTAAAGGCACGTGTGACAATGAAACCACAAAATCGTACCGTTTGAGAAATCTCTTGACTTGTTCCTAGTGTAGGATTATAAGCATTTTCGATGGTTCCGGAAAGGAGGGGACAGTGTCGACAGCGTCTCGAAATTGCCGGAACCGTGGGCAGCGCCTGCAGGAGAGGGGAAAGATAGCGCCCCGCTCCGTCGGGAGCCGAAGGGAAGACCCGGGGACACTATGGTCCCCGCGCCTTAGATGGCTAAACAACCCTGGCGGTAAACCTAAGACACCGTGCGATCCAGGGCTCTGCAAGAGCGACCCCGAGGCAAAAACCGCTGCGTTCCAAGGCCGGGCTTTGAGCCTAACCAACCCAAACACCACATCTTCCAGCATTTGCAGGCTTGAAGCCAGGGCGGGGACATCCCCTCCACCTTCTTCCTCCAACATCCCGCGAGCCCCACCATGAATCATTGTCCAGATCCAAAAGCCATCAGTGTACGGATGAGCAATTTCGCGCTTCCGGAGCCGGGCGCCCATGTCTCCACAGAACCATGGACAGGCTTCACCCGGCATGACTGCCCGCGGGGCAATCCCCTGCCTGTCTGCCCCAGCCTGCGGTGCCGGCGCGTCAAGGCCTGTCTTGCGGCGCATGACGGCCTCTATTGCCGGCGCACGCATTTTTCGCCCTCCGAGCAAAGGAAATGGGAGAGCCGCGACCCGCACCAGCGGGCGATGGAGGCGGTGCCGCCGGTTACGGATGAAAAAAGCCTGGCAGCGCCGCTCAAGCATCTCAGCGATATCCTGGCCATCAGGCTGGCGCACAGGGACGAGATGACGGCGCGCTGGCGGGCGGGCGAATTTGACCATCTCTACGGCCCCTATGGCGCCGGGGGCATAGTGATGAAAGCGCCGCCCAAAACCTATGTGGAAAGGCCCGCAAAATGAGGGGCGAAAGGTTCTGGACAAGGGCGGGCAGGGGACGTATAGACCCCGCAGTTGGCCCTGCATCGCGGGGCCATACGTCCTTCACAGGGCGGGCGCATAGCTCAGGTGGTAGAGCAGCTGACTCTTAATCAGCGGGTCGTAGGTTCGAGTCCTACTGCGCCCACCAATTCCAAAGCTCCTTACTGCACCAGGCCGCGGGCATCGACCTTCACCGCGCCCAGAACCTCTTGGCCTCGCACCACCACGACCTTGTCGAAAAGATTGATGACCGGGCAGACATGGTTGGGCGTCACGCGGACGAGATCGCCCACCTTCGGTTTGTCGTTGCAGTCGGCGATGTCGAGATAGCCGTGCTCCTCGTTCACGTTGTAGACCTTGGCAAAACCGAGCTCGCGGACAACCCCATAGCCCTTGAGGCCAAGCAGGTCGCTGGTCAGCGCCTTGGAGCCCGCATCGATCAGGGCGCGCTGGTCATTGGGCCGGCTGACGACGGTGGCCAGCACGCTCACGGCGCATTCGTCATAGGTGCAGACGCCGCGCTCGGCCAGGGAGCGGTCAAAGTAGATATAGGTGCCGACGCGGTATTCGGTGACATGGGCAAGGCCTTCGTCCTTCCACATGTCGGGAGAACCGCCGGAACTTACTACGTCGGTCTTGAGGCCCGCCTGCTTGGAAAGCTCCAGCGCTTTGGCGAGGAATTTGTCGGCGTCAGCGCGGGTTCCGGGATAGGTCATGAGGCCGCCGTACTTCAGCCCCTTGCTAGCTGTGATGAATTTTGCGAGGTCCACCGCCGCTTCCGGCGATTGAACGCCATTGCGCCCGGCTCCCGTGTCGCATTCGACCAGCACGGGAATATCGCGGCCCGCCATTTGCCCGGCTCTGCTGAGGCCCTCGACGACCTCCTTGCTGTCGGCCACGACAGAGATGTTGACGCGCTTGGCCAGCGCGGTGAGGCGTTCAAGCTTGTGGGTACCAACGACGTTGAAGGTGAGCAGCATATCGCTAATGCCGGCATCGGCCATCACTTCGGCCTCGCCGAGCTTCTGCACGGTGATGCCGCGCGCACCGAGTTCAATTTGCGCCTTGGCAAGCGCCACCAGCTTATGGGTCTTGATATGGGGCCAGTTTGCAATGCCCAGCTTGTCGCTGCGTGCCTGCCATTTCTTGAGGTTGTGCTCGACGATGCCGATGTCCACCAGCGGCACCGGCGTTTCAAGGTCTTCAATGCGGGTTCCCACATGTTCAAAAGTGAAGTGGTCGAGAATGTTCATGGGTTACTCCGGATTGAGCCTGAAGTCTTTGCCTTCCGGCAGGGTCTGCCCGCCATCGACAATGATCGTCGTGCCGGTAATATAGGATGCATCGTCGGATGCAAGGAAGAGTGCCGCATTGGCGATGTCGCGTGGCGTGCCGAGGCGGCCAAGCGGCACCGCGTCTTCCATGGTTTTGATGAAGGCAGGCGAGCGGTGCATTTTCACGCCTTCAGTCAGGATGTTGCCGGGCTCGATGCCGTTCACGGTGATGCCGTAGCCGGAAAACTCGAGAGCCGCCGCCTTGATGAAGCCGTTGATGCCGGCCTTGGATGCCGAATAATGGCCATGGCCGGGGCTGGTCACGCGCGGGCCGGTGATGGACGAGGTAAAAATCATCCGGCCCTGTTTCCTTGCCTTCATGACGGGCAGCGCGGCGCGGGCCGCAAGATAGGTGCCCTTGAGGTTGACGGCCATCACCCTGTCCCATTCCTCAGGCTCGATGTTTTCGATAAGTGTCCAGGGGTAGATGCCGGCATTCTGCACAATGATGTCGAGTGTGCCATGGGCGGCAATGGCTTCATTGACTGCCTGCTCC
This sequence comes from Aestuariivirga sp., assembly GCA_965279345.1. GTDB lineage: Bacteria > Pseudomonadota > Alphaproteobacteria > Rhizobiales > Aestuariivirgaceae > Aestuariivirga. Next base: position 750,182 of record CBDIHN010000004.1, on the reverse strand, counting down.
GCATCGGCTTTCCGGGAAATGTCGGTTACGATGAAACGTCCCTTGAGGCGTTTCGCGGTGGCGTGGCCCACATCCTCTTCGGTGTCAGCGATAACGATACGCGCGCCTTCGTCTGCAAGCCGCTCGGCAATTGCAGCACCTATGCCGCGCGCCCCGCCGATCACGAGGGCGCTGCGATTGTGGAGACGTCCCGTCATGCCAGTTTCTGCCGGATGGACAGTTTCACCGTATCGAGAAGGACAGCGGCCAGCACCAATCCACCGAGAATCATCTGGGTGTAATGGGCGGGAAGCCCCATGAGATTGATCGCCGTGTGGATGGAGGAGAGGAGCAGCACGCCCGCATAAACGCCGGGCAACTGGCCAACGCCGCCTTTCAAACTTACGCCGCCGATCACCACGGCGGCAAAAGCGTTGAACAGCATTCCGGTGCCCAGATTAGCGGTGGCGCCCGAGGTACGGATGGCCAGCAGCCAGCCGGCAACGCCGGCGATGGCGCCAGCCAGAACAAAAGAAAATACCACCAGCTTGTCCACCTTGATTCCGGCGCGGAAGGTGGCAACGGCATTGCCGCCGATCATGGTGATGTGGCGGCCGAAGGGGGTCTTGGCCATGATGAAGGTGAAGAGGGCGAAACAGGCAATGGCAATCCAGGCGATGAGCGGGATGTAGGCTATCGTATCAATTCCGATGAACCGCAGTGAAGGCGGCAGGCCTTGGGCGGAACGCCCGCCGGAAATGGCAACGACAAGGCCGCGCACCCAGATATAGGCGGCGAGCGTTACGATGAAGGCATTCATTTGCAGCCGCACGACAAGCCAGCCGTTGATGGCGCCGATAACAGCGCCCACGCACATGGCGAGAAGCAATGACACGGGCACGATGAGCCATTCGGGCGACAGGGTGTAGCCGAGGCCGATGCCGTGGGAGCAGAAGAGGATGCCGGTGACCATGGCGGTAAGGGCGGCGACGGACTCAACCGACAGATCCATGTGGCCGGCGATGATGACGATTGCCAAGCCAATTGCCATGACGCCGACAAAGGTCGACTGCTCGATGATGTTGGCAAAGATGCCGATCTGGAAGAAGTTCGGGATCGCCACCGAAAAGACGGCGAGCACGAACACAAGCAGGAACCAGACAAGGTTATCGAGAACGAACTCGATAAGGGCTCTTTGGCGGGAACTCATCATGAGGGGATTCCAATTGGGTTTCCCGGGCCGCTAAGGGCCCGGGAGACTATGGGTTGATTATTCGACCGGCACGATCTTGTCGGTCGGCGCCTTCAGGTTGCCCCAGAAGCGCGGCTCATCAATATTGTCCTTGGTGATTGCGGCACCCGGGATCTTGATGTTTGGTCCCCACTTCTCGATCGAAACAGTCGATTCAAGGCCAAGAACCATATAGGTGCCGGGCTTGATTTCCTGCTTGTTCACCACTTTGTCGGCAAACATGGCGATTGCGGCGGCCTGGGCATAGAGCGGCTGCTCGACTTCGACCTGTTCCCAGCCCTTGCGGATGAGATCAAGGCCGACCGGCGCACCGTTCGACGAGACAAGCATTACATCGCCGGGCTTCTTGCCCTTTGCTTCAAGGGAAGCAACGGCGGCAACGGCCAGATGGGCCGCATGCACGAAGATCAAGTCAATGTCCGGGTTGGCCACGAGCTGGTCGGAAACAATGGTTCCGGCGTTCGAGGCTTCCCAGGCCATGGCCGGGAGCGAGATGATCTGCACGCCGGAAAATTCCTTCATCTTCTCCTCGAAGCCTTTCTGGATGTCGAGCGTGTAGGGGTCAGCCGGGTCGCCAAGAACCTGGAGAACCTTGCCCTTCACATCGCCATTCTTTTCCTTGAGCAGGCGCTGGATTTCGCCGGCTGCGACATAGCCGATCTCGACGGTGCCCGCGACCGAGGTGAAGTCCGACATTGTAGCGGTGATCTGCCGGTCAAATTCCATGACCGGAATGCCAGCCGCACGGGCTTTTTCAATGGAGGGTTGAAGCGCGTTGAAGTCGACAGCCGCAAGGATGATTGCTGAGGGCTTCAGGGTGATCGTATCGTTCATCTGGCTCTGCTGAACATCGGTCTTGTTGTCGGCATTGAGGGTGACAACTTCATAGCCCACGTCGGCCAGGAATTTCGTGAGGGCGCTGACGGATTCCGTCTGGAACTCGTCAAGCAGCGTTGGCACCATGTAGTAGATTTTGCCTTTGGACTGGGCGTAGGCCGGAGACAGCAGCGCAAGGGCGGTAAGCGCCAGCACGCCAGCTATGGCCGTGAGTATTCGTTTCATGGGACGGCTCCTTTTGGGTTATCGGGTTCATGGGCCATTCGGCCTCGCTTCTTGGGCTTTGCCTTGGAAGGCTTCACCGGTAATCATGCGGACGATTTCGTCGGGGCTTGTCTTGTCCCGGGCGACGTCGCCTGCAACTTTTCCCTGGCGGATGACCACGATGCGGTCGGCCACCTGGAAGGCCTGGGCCATAATATGGGTGATGATGACAACGCCAATGCCCTGGGCGGCGATGCGCTTGATCATCTCAAGGCCGCGGCGCGTTTGCTCCACACCGAGGGCGGCAAAAGGTTCGTCGAGGAGTACAAGCTTGCCGCCCCAATGCACGAAGCGGTTAAGCTCAATGGCTTGGCGCTGGCCGCCTGAGAGATGCTCGACATTCACCCGCAGCGACGGAATTTTTGTTCCGGCATTGCTGATGGCCTTTTCGGTGGCGGCGAACATTTCCGCCTCCTGCAAAATGGGAATGCCGAAGTAGCGTTTGACGATTTCGCGGCCCATAAAGAAATTCGCCACCACATCAACATTGGTGCAGAGCGAGAGATCCTGGTAGACCGTTTCAATTCCCGCTGCTTTCGCTTCAGCAGGCGAGGCGAAATTGCGCTCCTTGCCCTCAAACAGGACTTTGCCCGAGGTTGCTTCCAGGCCGCCCGCGATAATCTTGACGAGGGTTGATTTGCCCGCGCCATTGTCGCCAAGCAGGGCCACTACTTCACCCCGGTTCATGTCAAAGCTGACGCCGCGCAGGGCTTCGATGGCGCCAAAATTGCGCGTGATGTTTTGCAGGCTGAGGAGTGGCTCTGTACCGGTGGTCATGCGGCCTCCACACGCTTCAGCATGGGATCGCGCGGCGGGCTGGCGCTGGCTTCCGTGAACTGGATGCCAAAGCGCGGTGACAGGACGCCTGCCACGGCAAGGGCGGCGGCACCGCGCAAGACCGCATCTTTGCCCACTGTGGAATGCATCAGGCGGGGCGCTTTCCGGTTTTCGCGCTTTGAAATTGAATTGCTCAAAGGCTGGGCCGCGGCCACCAGTTGCGCCAGCAGTGGCTCACTGGCAATCCCGCCGATAATAATCGTTTCGGGATCGAAGAGATTCTCGATCCCTACGATGGCGGAACGAAACAGCGGCACGGTTTCGGCAAGCCAGCCTTCAACACCAATCTGCTTCGTCCGGCGCTCATAGGCTTCGAGTGACAGGTAGCGTTCGAGGCAGCCACGGTTTCCGCAGGGGCAGGGTTCGCCATCGGGAACCAGCGGCAGGTGGCCGATCTCGCCGGCATTGCGGAAGCTGCCCCGCAGGGGCAGGCCCGTCCTTGCACCATGCATCCGCCGAGGCCGACGCCCAAATAGAGGTAGTAGAAGTCACGAAAATCCCTGCCGGCGCCATAAAGCCGTTCGCCAAGGGCGGCGGCGGCGTGGTCCGCTTCGATGAAGGCCGGCAAGTTTGCGCCTTCGGCAAGGCGCTGCTGCACGCGAACGCCTTTCCAGCCTTCCAGCGTGGTGGGCCCTACAAAGCTCATGGACTCCACATCGAAAGGGCCGGGCATGGCAAGGCCGATGCCGAGCATGCGCTGGCCGGGTTTGGCGTGCTTGAATTCCTCCACGAGCGCAAAGATTTCGCGGAACGCCGCTTCGGGCGCGGGGTGGGAAAGCTTGCGCTGTTCGCGGGCCACCACTTCGCCCGCCAGATTGATGAGAGCAGCCTCAAGCCCCAGCGGCGTGATGTTGATGCCAATGGCATAGCCGCCTTCGGGATTGATGCTGAGGCTGGTGGCGGGATAGCCGCGGCTTTTGGGAGCATCCCTGACGCCGGCGATATAATTCTGCTCTTCCAGTTCGCGGATAATGTTGGAAAACGGTTTGAACCGTGGAGCCCCACGCGCCCGGCAATGTCGGCCCGGGCGATTGGCCCGTGCTGGCGTATGGCCTCAAGCACAATCCGCCGATTGTACGGCCTGCCGAATTCCTGGTTCGTTCCCCGTAGCGCCATTTTTTGTTCTTTGTTTTGCTTTTTTCAGGAAAGCACGGGATAAATATAAAATCAAATGGAATTCAAAAATACCTCACCGATTTTTCGGCGCGAACAAAAAAGCAGGAAAGCATATCTCATGTGCTTGAAAGATGATGGTTTTGAGATCATTGCGGCAGCGTTTCGGGAAACCTTGGTGTAAAGGGTAGCCGAAATGATTCAGGGGATAATATGAAAGACTCCAAACCGTGGTCCTCCACGGAAAGCGCTCCGCCAACATCTTCTTCGCCGCCGCAACAGGCGCTGTGGTGGCTGAAGAAGGGTAATTTCACCGTGGGGCCGGAATGGCAGAAAGCCCATGACATTTGCCAGACGGAGGAAGGCGAACACGCCTATGACCTCGTGCATGCGCTGGTGCACTGGATCGAGGGCGACCAAGCCAACGCCAATTATTGGTACCGGCGGGTGGGTGCCAAGCGCGCCGCCGATATCGCAAGCGAATGGCAGCGGATCGCTGCCGAACTTTCACATTAATTCACGCAACAGGACAGGTGACGCAGACCATGACGAACGCTTTTGCCAATTATCCAAGCCTTGCCGGGAAAACCATCTTTGTCACCGGAGGCGCATCGGGCATCGGAGCCGAAATCGTGAAGGCTTTTTCGGCCCAGGGCGCAAAGGTTGGCTTTATCGATCTGGATGGTACGGCGAGCGCGGCACTTGCCGAGGAGTTGGGTGCGAAGGCTGCCTATGAGATTTGCGACCTCCGCGATATCGGCGCGCTGAAGAAAGCATTCACGGCTTTGCAGGCCAAGCTTGGCGCGGCCTCAGTGCTAGTCAACAATGCGGCGCGCGATGACCGCCACAAGTGGCAGGATGTGACGCCAGAGTACTGGGACGACCGGCTGAACACAAATCTGCGCCACTTCTTTTTTGCCATGCAGGCCGTGGCCACCGGCATGATAGCTGCCGGCGGCGGCTCGATTGTCAACTTGGGCTCCAATAGCTGGTGGGAAGCGGTTGGCGGTTTTCCCGCTTATGCAACGGCAAAATCGGCCGTACACGGACTGACCCGCACCATGGCACGCGATCTCGGTCCGCACCGGATCCGGGTGAACACGGTTGTTCCCGGCTGGATCATGACCGAACGGCAGAAAACCCTGTGGGCCACGCCCGAGGCGCTTGAAGCGCACCGCAAAGCGCAGTGCCTGCCGGATTTGATCGAGCCCGTTTATGTGGCGCGCATGGTTCTGTTTCTTGCATCCGACGATGCAAAGATGTGCACGGCCAACAACTACATGGTGGAAGCTGGATCGATTTAGCGGACCGGTTGATCAGAGTAACCGTATGACGGGCCAGCGGTTGAGCCTCTTTCGGTTGGAAACCCTTTCTTGAACTCAATTCGGATCCCATGAAATGCCTTGGTGTCCAGATTCTCGATGTAGTGCAACTCTTGTGGCGGCAGCCTGATGACGATCGGCAACAATGGTTCGCCCTGGCCCGGCGCGGACCGTTTTATCTCTTGGCGGGTAACGCCGTCGAAGTCCCGCGCCTTGATGCCCCGGTCAATGATCATGACAGACGGAAAGCGATGATGGTGCGGCTTTTCCGTCTCGCCTGCCGGCAAACGAACCGACAGCACACGGATGAACTCGTCCTCGTGCAACACGACATGGTTCTCTGGCGCCACGATCACCGCATCCAGTTCAGGCTGCCACGTCTTCGGGTCGCTGCCTTTGTTGTCGACTGACATTTTAATTCTCCTGATGGCACGCTGGCCAGTTAATGAACGTGAACCTTAGCGCAGAAACTGGTCGACGAAGCCTTCGCCGAGGCCCACCGCCGCATAGTGCTTGCGGCACAGGTTGATTTTGGTGAAGACGTCCTCGTAACCTTGGACCGCGCCGTCGGGATCCACATAAATCATTGCGCCGTTGACCTGAAAGAGCGTGATCATCTCGGGCACGTCGGGCTCGACCACCAGGGTGTGGGTTTCCCCCGGCGCTTCGTAGACATAGGCGCCTTCGGTTGCGGTCCAGTCATGCTCCAGATAGTGCCAGCTTCCTTTCAGCACGAAACCATGCACGGGCTGGGGATGCCGGTGGCGCGACAGGACCCCGGATTTGCGCACCCGCAACAGGTTCACCCAATAACCCCGGCTGGTTGAGAGGCAGAGCGGTCGGAACCAGACGTTTTCCTGCTGGGGCACCCAAAGGCGCTCGTCCTGCGGAATTGCGTCAGGCACCACGAGTTCCGGAAAGGCTTCCTTGGGCTGCGGATGGCGGTAGGGAATACGGGCGTTATCAACATTACTCGAACGATTGGCGGGTGTTTTGTCCATGGTCAGGGTCCTTCACATTACAGAGTAGCCGCCATCAATCGGCAGCACAATTCCGGTTACAAAACGGGCCGCGTCGGAACAGAGGTACACGATGCTGCCGCCGATATCGGCAGGCTCGCCCCAACGCTTCATGGGGGTGCGGGCAAGGATTGTCGCCGAGCGCGCTTCGTCGCTGGTAAGGCCGCGGGTCAGCTCGGTGCTGATCCAGCCGGGGGCGATAGCATTGACACGAATGCCTTCCGCCGCCCAGGCAATAGCAAGTGACTTGGTGAGTTGCGCGATGCCGCCCTTGGAGGCCGCATAAGCGGGAACCAATGCGCCGCCGAAAAAGGAGAGCATTGAGGCCGTGTTGACGATTGCCGCGTTTCCCGATTTGGCGAGGAGCGGTTTGGAAGCCACGCACATGCGCATGGTGCCGGTGAGGTTCACATCGACGACTTTCTTGAAGGTCTCGATCTCATATTCCGCGCCCCGCATGATGATGCCGGCGCAATTCACCAGCACATCCAAGCTGTCAATGCGGGCGAGCAGGGCTGCAACCTGTGCGTCGCTCGTTACATCCAGTTGCACCGCCTTGAGATGTTCGCGCGCCGGGACGGATCTGATTTCATCGGGCGTCAGGCCGGTCGCCGTTACGGCGTATCCGGCGTCTAGCATGGCGCTTGCGATGCCCCAGCCGATGCCGCGGGCCCCGCCCGTAATGAGTGCCTGTCGCAAAATAATCTCCCTGGCCGCCAGTTTCCAAATCCAGTGTAATCGGTTTAAATGCCATAACCAACACAAACCGGGAGCATCAGACTTGGCCAACGCAATCAAGAAAATCCTGCTCGTCGGCGAAACCTGGATGAGTTCCGCTTCGCACTACAAGGGGTTTGACCAGTTCGGCAGCGTCACCTTCCATTCCGGTGCGGACCCTCTGGTCAAGGCGCTCGCCGGAACCGCGTTTGAATTGACGCATATGCCCGCCCATGAAGCGATCGAAAAACTCCCTTTCGATCTTGCGGGCCTGCAGGCCTATGATGCGATCCTGCTGTCGGATATCGGCGCAAATTCATTGCTGCTGCATCCCGATGTCTGGCTGCGCGGTAAGCCTGTGCCCAACCGCTTGAAGCTGTTGCGGGAGTGGACTGCCGCCGGAGGCGGGTTGGCGATGATCGGCGGCTATTTCAGTTTTCAGGGCATTGATGGCCGGGCTCGCTGGCACCGCACGCCGGTAGAGGAGGCCCTGCCGGTGGAATGCCTGCCCCATGATGACCGGCTTGAAATTCCCGAAGGCTTCAGTGCTGATATACATGGGGCTAAGTCCCACGCAATCCTCAAGGGGATTACCGGCAAATGGCCGCTGCTGCTGGGGGCCAATGAAGTGAGGCTCAAGAAGATTGAAGGCGTTGAGGTGTTGGCGAGCCTTCCGGCGGAGCAGGGCGGGCATCCGCTCCTGGTCACGGGAAAATATGGCAAGGGCCGAACGCTGGCCTGGACTTCCGACATCAGTCCGCATTGGCTGCCCGCTTCATTTTATGAATGGCCGGGCTACACCACGCTCTGGCGCAATATCGTAGGCTGGCTGGCCAACAGCTAGATCACGCTCCCGGCATGCGGCCATGGTTCAGGCGCTGGGCCAGAAGCACCAGGGCAAAGCTGACAGCCATGACGATGCTGGCCATGGCATTGATTTCGGGAGTCACGCCAAAGCGGATCATGGAATAGATCTGCATGGGAAGCGTCGTTGAAGCCTGCCCCGCGCCCGCGGTGAAATAGGCGATGATGAATTCATCGATGGAAAGCGTGAAGGCCAGAAGTGCTGCCGCAATGACCGAGGGCAGGATCAGGGGCAGGGTGATCTTCCGGAAGGTGACGAGATGCCCGGCGCCGAGATCGCGCGACACTTCGGTGAGCGACCAGTCAAAGCCTTTCAGCCTGGCGCGCACCACGGCGCAGACAAAGGCGATGTTGAACACCACGTGGGCCAGGATAATGGAGTGCAGGCCGAGGGTGAATTTGAGGAGCGTGAAGAATGAGAGAAGTGCAATTGCCAGCACGATATCGGGCACGATCATGGGGGCAAACAGCAGCGCATCACGCGCGGGCGACGGCCTCGCCCGTTCCACGCCGAGCGCCAGCAGTGTTCCGAGTACGGTGGCGATGGTCGCAGAAATCGTGGCCACAATCACGGAGTTCCAAGCGGCATTGAGGATCTTGGGATTACTTGCCAACTTGCCGTACCATTCAACCGAGAACCCAGACCAGGCAGTGGGCATGCCCGCCCGGTTGAACGACAGCACGATGAGCACCGCAATCGGAATATAAAGGAAGGCGAAGGTCACGCCGAGATGGGCCTTGAGCAATCTAGGCATGGTGATCACCCCGGGCCCGGCCTGAGGCTACGGCCTGCAGGAAAAGAGCGATCATCATAAGGGCTATCAGCAATCCCGAAAGCGTTGCGCCGAAGGGCCAGTCACGCGCCGTGAGGAACTGGTCATAGATCAGGTTGCCGATCATTTGCATCTTGCCGCCGCCCAAAAGATCGGGCGTGATGAAATTTCCGATGGAAAGCACAAATACGAAGACCGCGCCGGCCGACACGCCGGCCGCGGTCAGCGGCAGAGTGATCTTGAAAAAAGTCGTGACCGCGGTGGCGCCTAAATCGCGCGAGGCCTCCGCGTAGGAAGGATCAAGCCGCTGCAAGGCCGAATAGATGGCGAGGATGACGAAGGGCGTGTAGTTGTAGACGAGGCCGAGGATGACGGCGAATTCATTGTAGAGCAGGGGCAGGGGCTGCGAGATCAGGCCCACATAGGTGAGCACATTGTTGATCACACCCACCGGATTGAGCAGCACGATCCAGGCATAGGTGCGGATGAGATAGTTGGTCCAGAAGGGCAGGATGGCGAGGAAAAGGAGCGAGGTTTGCCAGCGCTCGGGGGCTTTCATGATGGCATAGGCGGCGGGGTAGCCGATGAGCAAGGCAATGACTGTTGCTGTCAGCGCAATGCGGGCACTGTCGAGCAGGATTGACAGGTAAAGCGGATCAAAGGCGCGGGTGAAATTTCCCAGCGTGGCCACCGACCAGTCAATGCCGCCATAGGTGCCGCGCTCGAAAAAGATCAGCACGAAAATGAGCAGGCACGGCACGATCATCAGCACCGTCAGCCAGAGAAGGCCCGGTGCCATGAGCACCCATGAGATTAAGCGTGGAGACATTCGGTACTACCCCCGCCCCGGCTGCCCGCTTCGCGCAAACATGCCGGGGTGAGGACTAGCTTACTTTGCAGCCATGATTTCCGAAACGGTTTTGGAAAAGGCCTTCATGCCGTCGCCCAAATCACGCAACTGCTCGTATTTGAGAAGATCGGCAGGCGGGATGGCGATGTTCGGATAGGTCGTGAGCATCGCCTTGTCGAGCGAGTCCATGGCGGCCTTGTTGGGCACCTTGTACATGATGTTCTCAACCACCCACTTGCCGTTCTCAGGGTTGAGAATGAAGTCGATGAACTTATGGGCTGCGTCCTGGTTCTTTGCGGCCTTGGGGATGACGAGAGTGTCAACCCAGAGATCGCTGCCTTCCTTGGGGATCATGTATTTGATCTTGGCGTTCTCAGCCGTGCCGTAGTTGCACCAGCCATCCCAGGCGTGAACCAGTGTCGCTTCGCCGGAGACAAGCTTTGAATAAAAGGTCGTGTCGTCATAAGCGAGCAAGTCTTTCTTGGTGGCCACGAGCTGGTCGCGCACCTTGTCGAGATTTGCTTGGTCATCGGTGTTCACCGACAGGCCGTCAGCCAGGAAGGCCGCTGCCATCAACCAGCGGTCGGTGGCCAGCATGGTAATCTTGCCCTTGAGGTCATCGCTTGGCTTGAGCAGGTCATTCCAGCTTGTAGGTTCTGCCTTCACAAGATCCGAACGGTAGCACAGGCCGGTGGTGCCCCAAGTATAAGGCACGGAATAGGTGTTGCCGGGATCATGCTTCAGTTGGCTCGCTTCCGGGTAGAGGTTGGCGAAGTTCGGGACTTTCGAATGATCGATAGGCGCCAGCATATCAAGCTTTTTCAGGGCCTCGGCGAAGGGCGAGGAGACGAAAATGATGTCATAGCCCTCGCCGCCCGAGGCCGTCACCTTGCCCATGATTTCCTCGTTGGTGGCGTGCATGGTGAGTTCGAGATCAATGCCTGTGGCGGCCTTGAATTTTTCCACCATGTCCTTCGGCGTATAGCCATCCCAGGTGGCGATAACGAGTTTTTCGGCCTGGGCCATGGAAATGCTGACCATGAGGGCAAAGGCGCCGCCCATCACAAATGCCGGAATATGCTTGAATTTCATGGTGTTTCTCTCCCCTGCGTGGATGTTTACGGTTCACGCTTAACGGGCATTTTGGCGCGAATTCAGGGGCGATGCAATGCCAAGACAATTTTAGCGAATTTGATAAGTATAGTTTTAAGCATCTGTCCTAGGCTTGCCATCCTGCAAGAGCCCGGAATTGCCATGGCTACGAAAAGCAATGTGAAGAGCAAGGAAAAACGCCGGTCGCCGCGGCGCGAGGCGCTCATGCCGGCTGTCATTTTCTATCCCAACCAGAACCAGCACGTGGACTGCATGGTGCGTGACCTGTCACAGGACGGGGCGCTGCTGGACGTGCCGCTGGCGAAGGAAATGCCCTTCGTGTTCTGGCTGCGCCTTGATGGCGAAACCACGCTGCGCTTTTGTACGGTGATGTGGATCTCGGAGAACCATTTGGGCGTGGAGTTCAGCGAGCAGATCATTGAGCGCCGCCGCAACGAACGCTGGGGCGAACCGGCCGTGGTGCTGGCCAAGCCGCATACGCCGGCCTGAAATTTCTTTCTTGAATCTCTGAAACGCCTCCCTACCTGATATCCGTTAGGCATAGAGGAGGACGTACATGTCACAGGCCGCTTCAGGCACGTTTGAGAGTAATTTGGGCGAAGGTAAAAGCTCCCGCAAGGGCAGAATGAACTGGTCCGCGTCGGAAATCATCGCCATGGTTGCCGGCTTTGTCATTTTCTGGCCTTTGGGCCTGTTGGCCTTGTTCGTTAAATTGAAGAATGGCGAGATGTGGAAAGAGGCTACGGAAGGTGCGGCTCCCTGGGCCAACTGGAAGATGCCGTCCACGGATAAGTGGCGTTCGGCGAGTTGCGGTTTTGCCTCGTCAGGCAATGCCGCCTTTGACGACTACAAGCGCACGCAGCTGGCCCGCCTTGAAGAAGAGCGGCGCAAGCTGGATGATGAGCAGAAGGCATTCCGTGAGCATCTGGCGCGCTTGCGCAAGGCCAAGGACCAGGACGAGTTCGACCGCTTTATGGCGGAGCGCAATGCGCCGCCGCCGAGCGAACCGCCAGCCACGTAACACCAACGAGCCCGGAAAGAGTTTCCGGGCTTTTTATTTTGCCTTGAGGCCCAGATAGTGTTCGCGCTGGGACTTGCTCAGTTTTTCGATGGCGTAGCGCAGGATAATGCGCGGCATGGTGGCCGCGTGGTTGTCGAGGAATTTCAGGAGCCGCTGGGGATCGCGCTTGCCTGCTTCGCGGACCCAGCTTCCCACCGCTTTTTGTACGACCTCTTCCTTGTCGTTGACGAGGATTTCGGCGATGGCGAAGGTGTCGTCGAGTTCATTCTGCCTTATGAAGAAATAGGTGCTGACGATGGCGGTGCGGCGTTCGTGAGGATTGGCGGAGCGGGCGAGCTTGTAGAGAATTTTGCGGGGCTTACCGGCGAGATAGCCGCCCACCACGTAAGGGGCGCTGCGGTCCACCAGGTCCCAGGTGTCAATCCGGTCATGACGCCGGATGTAGAGATCGAACAAGCTCTTGCGCTCGGCCTCGGAGGTTTTCCTGGCGCGGGCTTTCCAGTCCATGATGCTGACGGCGCCGACGCGCATTTCGTGGCGTGGGTTCTCCAGCAGCTTTTCAATTTCCGCGGGCGGCATGCCGATGAACTCTTTTGCCAGGGCAAAGATTTTTCCCATGGGAATGCCCTCGACCTTGCCCAGGCGTTTGGCAAATTCGGCGGCGTGCAATTTTTCCCTGGTGGCTGGCATTATGTAAGTTTTCCACGATCTCGGAAATTTTTACAGGGCTTTCTTTTTCCTTCACATACCTGTCACAGGGCCTCACTACGAGTCCGGGTTCCATTTCACCCAGGAGGCATAAATGCGAAACACCAATTCCCAACATCCCCCCATCCGCCAGATCATTGCCGAGCGCGTGTCGCGTCGCGGGTTCCTGCTCGGCAGCGCAACGGGCCTTGGCGCCGTAGCCGCCCAAGGCTTTGTCGGCTCGCTGTTTTCCGGCGAGGCGCTGGCCCAGGATGTGTCCTCGAGCCTCGGCTTCACCGAACTGAAGCGCGTCTATGACGACAAGCATCATGTGGCCGATGGCTACAAGGCGGAAGCCCTTGTGGCCTGGGGCGATCCGATGAAAGCTTCGCAGGAGGCGTTCGACGTGGCCAAGCTTGATGCGGCCAGCCAGGCCGAACGCTTCGGCTATAACTGCGACTTTGTGGCCTTCATGCCGCTGCCCAAGGGCTCCAATAGTTCCGACAATGGCTTGCTCTGCGTCAACAATGAATATGTGTCCGCCCATGTCATGTTCGACAATCTGAAGGAAGACGGCATGGGTGCGGCCATGACGAAGGAGCAGGTGGCGCTGAGCAACATGGCGGTCGGCCATTCGATCATCGAGATCAAGCGCGAGGGCGGCACCTGGAAAACCGTGGCCGACAGCGCCCTGAACCGGCGCCTTACGCTGGAAAGTGAATTTGCCATCTCCGGCCCCTGTGCCGGGCATGACCTGATGAAAACCTCCTATGATTCGGAGGGCCGCATGGTGCGCGGCACGAATTACAATTGCGGCGGCGGCACAACGCCGTGGTCTACGGTGTTGACCTGCGAGGAGGGCGCTTCCGACACCTTCGGCGGCGACATCGCCAAATCTCCTTTCGCCGCCGTGCTGGAGCGTTATGGCTATGACGGCTCCGACTATTATGGCCGGGCCCGCTTTGACGACCGTTTCAATGTGGAAAAAGAACCCAATGAGGCCAACCGCTTTGACTGGGTGGTCGAAATCGACCCCTACGATCCTGCCTCAACGCCGGTAAAGCGCACCGCGTTGGGCCGCATGGCCCATGAGGCTGCAACTGTCGTTCTGAACAAGGACGGCAAGGTGGTGGTCTATATGGGCGACGACGACTATTTCGAATATATGTACCGTTTCGTCTCGGCCGCCACATTTGACCCGGCAAATCTGGAAACCGGCAGGAACATTCTCGATGACGGCGTGTTGTCGGTGGCCAAGGTCAATGCGGACGGCACCATGAACTGGCTGCCGCTGGTGCATGGGCAAGGGCCGCTCTCCACGGACAAGGGCTTTGCCTCGCAGGCTGACGTGCTGCTCAAGACGCGGCTTGCCGCCGATGCGCTGGGCGCCACGCCGATGGACCGCCCGGAAGACATTGAAACCAATCCGGTCACAGGTCGCGTCTACGCGATCATGACCAAGAACAAGAAGATCAGTGCCGACAAGCTCAACCCGGTGAACACCCGTCCGGAAAACCATTACGGACATATCGTCGAGCTCATTCCGCCGGGCGGTGCCGGCAAGGACGCGGACCATACGGCGGAGACCTACACCTGGGATCTCTTCGTGCTGGCCGGCAACCCGAAGGATCCGAAGCATGGGGCCAAGTTCCATCCCTCCACATCGGAGGATGGCTGGTTCGTGAACCCGGACAATCTTACCTTCGATCCGAAGGGCCGGATGTTCGTGGCCACGGACGGGGCCAATGATTTCGACCTGCCCGACGGCATTTATGGCGTCGACACGGAAGGCCCGGCGCGCGGCCTGCCCAAGCTGCTGTTCACCAGCCCGCATGGCGCGGAAGCCGCTGGCCCGTGCTTCACGCCGGATGGCACGACGCTGTTTGTCTCGGTGCAGCACCCGGCGGAAGACGCCGAGACGCTGGACAAGGTTGGAACCCGCTGGCCGGATTTCAAAGGCAACAACGTGCCACGCCCGGCGGTCGTCGCCATCCAGCGCGTGGACGGTAAGGAAGTCGGCGCGTAACCAACAATTTCGCGTTGCATTTGGAGGCCCGGCGCTGCAACGCCGGGCTTTCTTATTTAGGCCCCTTACGGCGCCACGATCTTGGTCGGCATTTCCATCAGGGTGAATTGCGCATCCTTGCAGCTCACATCGGGATTGGTGGGAACGAACATGCCGAGCGGGTTGTCCTTGAACAGCCAGGCATGCAGGTCATAGTGGTGGAAGCCTTGCGGGATGAGCGGCTCGTGGCCCTCCATCGGCCCCTGGAAGGGCTGGCCCAGCAGTGTCGGGCGCTCCTTGGCAACCGCCGTGGGCACCAGCCATTCGGCCGCCACCAGCTTGAGCTTGTCGCCCACCGGCTCATAGATCAGCACATTGGGCTTCAAGGGATCGGGCGGGCCCTGGATGGTGAGGTTGACGAAGTGAATGCCCATGGCGCCCTTGGGGTAATCCATGTGGCCTTCCATCTTCATGCCGTCGTAATGCACGCAGCCCACCGTGGACAGGTAAAGATCGCGCACGGCGACATAGGGGTCTTCATATTTGGAGAGTGCGGCGCGCATGGCGTCGATCTGGGCCTGCGGCACATCTTCGGCACTGGCTGCGCCCGCGCCAAGGCCGAGGGCAAAAGCGGCAGCCACGCCCAAACGCGCAAAACTGAATATCGTCATGGTGGATCCTCCCGTGATTTTTCAACCGACGTCTCTAAGATGGACATCGTGTTGAAGGGGAGTTTTTCACAAAAGGCTGAGGCCTGGCAAGGCTGATAAAAGGTAAGGCGTGCTGCCGGAATAACTATCAGCGGCCGGGCGAAGGTCATTACCCGGCCGCTGTTTTGACTAGACGCGAGGCTTAGTTCTGGCCGCCGTGATCGTTACCCCTGCCGCCGTGCTCGTTGTCTTGCGCAGTCAGGTTCATGCGTTCAAACGCGGTCAGCTTCTTCTTGCTCTTCTTCACAACAACAAGTGCGGAGCTATCGGTCGATTTGCGGATGTACGAGCCGTTGTCACCCTTGCTGTTGCCATAGTCGGAGGCATAAGCAGCGCCTGAAATGGCGGCGAGGGCAAAGAGGGAGATCAATAGTTTTTTCAATTTCAAGTATCCTACAGTTAAAGTTTGAAGTGAACCGTCTTGCTAACAGCCGCCTCGCAAGGCGTGCCTGCCCGATCCATGGCGCGGGGTGTAGGTGCCCTCGTGATGTGAAGTCTTTGAGATTGGCTTGATTGTTTCTTGAGAAAAGCTTGATAAGGGTGGGGACGACTTTTCACAGAAGGCATTGCTACCTAGGAAGATAAAGGGGCACTAGTGCTGCCAAGGTCAGTAAGTCAGGAACTTTGAGATGCCAAATTGTGTTAGTGCGCAAGAGCAAAAACTGCGGTAGTGTTAATGATCTCAATTATGCAAAAAATAACTGGGGAGGGAAGCGGTGAGGGACTACTTGATGGCTGCATCTATCGGTGCGGGTCTTATAGCCGCGGCGTTAGCGATTGTTGCAGCCAGTATCCCAATCCGAAATGAGATTGATTCTTTCATGAATGACATTTATCGGCAAGGTTGGTGGGCTGCGTGGGCTGCATTTGCTGCCGCTATTGGAGTGTTATTGCAAGCTGCGCACTATTTTATGACACGCACTTCGTAAATTCACTTCTGAGGAAATCGTGGCGGACATAGGCGAAGCATATTTTCATCTTAGTCCGTTCGAAGTAAATAATGACTCTTTGTCGAAATTAGGCGAACAACTTTCGCAGATTGCCCGCGAACGAGCCGAGCGCGCATTTCAATTCGAGACAACGTTGAAAATTACTTTGGCCCCGGGAAGCCTCAAGGGATGGGTTGCTGCGGGTGCGGCCCTTTATGGGATTTATCAAGGTGTAGCCCAATATTCAGATTTCAAAAAAAGCATCAATGAACTGTCGACAGATGTAAGATTTTTTACACAAGCAATAAACGAAACTTTTTTCAGAACCGTCAATGTTGTTCCGTCGCAAGTCTACCGCACAGAACGTAGAACCAAATCGATTGGTCGTATCAGCCGACTGCTCAACCGGATCGAATCACTTGAGCGTTCCTGTAATTTTGCTGGTCGATCACCGACCTCTACCGAAGTCAGAATAATTGAGGAACTAATTCGCTTGGCAATTGAAGATCTGAGTCCAAAAGAAATTGCCTTAGTTAATGATCAAATTCAGAGTCCGGGAAGTCCACTGGCTCCCAAGATGCCTCTCTCGAAATATATCATTATTCCGCGAACTCCACGAATTGAGAAAAGCGTTCGATTCAATCAAGTCCTTGTCCCACCCGGTCCTCCAACATATGAAATACGAGGAAGTACGCCGTCACTGTCAACCGCGGTAAGTTACAAAGTGCCAACCTCGTACTGGGAGTCAGGGTCAATTGCTCACGGCGACAAGCCAATAAAAATATATAGAAATACACTGCAAACTACAGGCAGTCGGAGGACGTCCGGCAAAAGTTGACGCTATTCAAAGTATGGATACTCGATTACTTCTGCCCTATTAAAATCTTGGTAAGATCGGCAACCATTAGAGCGAGAAACGAGTATATTGATATTTGTAATCGAACGGGAAAGGCTCTCAATGAATGGAAAAGCTCTCAAAATTTGATCGCCTTTTTGAGGGTCAGAAGCAAACACTGATCACAGAGGCCGACTACTTTTCTACGTTATCGGAACATTCGGGCGAAAAAGGCTGGCTAAACGAAAATCACTTGATGAAGCTTTTGAAGAGGTACTTGCCCAGGAAATTTGGAGTGGGAACCGGATTCATTGTTTCCAATGTATCGTTTAATAAGAACAATGGCCCGCAGCTAGATATTGTGATCTATGATAGCCTAAATAATTCGCCCCTTTACCAATCCGATGAGTTTGGCATTTTCCCAATTGAAATGGTTTACGCCTATATTGAAGTAAAGACCACATTGACCGTAGATGGTTTACGAAGATCATTGAGTGCAAACAAAGCTGTTCGGGACCTAGCAAAGGACAAAGGCTATGTTGGTAAACAGGGGAATCAACTGGCCCCTAGGTTTTATCTTTTTGCTTACAAGAGTGACATACCAGAACGCTCTCTCAAGGAAAAAGTAATGGAAGCATGTCGGGCGGAGCCTGAATCTCACCCACACGGAGTTTATGTCGTTCAACAAGACGCTTTGATTTCTCGATTGGCACTCGGCAAAGCCTCGGAACTTGCGGTTATTTCTTATGATTCCGCGTTTCCAGTATTCTTAAATCGGGTGAGAAATGATTGCGACACAATGATAAATCAGAAACCTAATCGAGGTGGCTCGGAGGCTCTAACGCTGCCAATGACGGATATTACGCGGTATTTTCCAAAGTTGGAGAAAGTTCTGAAGAGCGAAACTTAGTAGTTCTGAAGAATCAACTTTCTCTATTCACTCCACCGTTGGATTTGGATGTTCGGGGTCGTAGGTGTGAGTGGAGAAG
This sequence comes from Aestuariivirga sp., assembly GCA_965279345.1. Classification (GTDB taxonomy): domain Bacteria; phylum Pseudomonadota; class Alphaproteobacteria; order Rhizobiales; family Aestuariivirgaceae; genus Aestuariivirga. The sequence continues at coordinate 732,066 of CBDIHN010000004.1, read as the reverse complement.
AGTGCTGTGGTTTCTTGCTCCTCCCCCCAACCCATAGAACGCGGCGTGCGTACCCAATAACTAATTGCGAACACACTATGAAGCCGGCGAGCAACGGGGTCTTGCGCCACATTGTGTGGCATCTCGCGTATCCGGCCAGCCCGTATTTCAGCTCAGGCAGAGATCAGTTCTGGCGCAGGCTCTTGAAGCGGTCGGCGATGTTCAGGAGGCCGTCGGCGAAAACCTCGCGGATGACGGCCTGGTCGGTGCTTGAGGTTCTTTCGAGATGGCTCAGGCGCGTTTCCAGAAGATCGATGGCTTCGCTGGCGGTTGCCAGGCATTTTGCTTCCAGCGCCTGGTTGGCACGCTCCTGGCTAATCGCCGCCTCGCGCAGGCCGGCTTCCAGCTTGTTCGCCATGCCTTCGATTTTCCGGTCAAGTCGGGCGGTCAAATCGGCGATTTTCGCGTCGATGGCCATGAACATCTCGTTCAGCATTTCCTGCTGGCCGGCGACGGATTTTTGCAGTTCCGCCTGAAACAGCTCGGTCTGCTGGCGGCTTTGATCGCGGCTGTCCACCGACGCGGAAATGAGATTCTCGGTGATGTCGGAAAGCCGATAATAATTGCTCTCCAGCGACTGCAGGGCACTCTGCACCTCGCGGTCGGATTCCTCGAGAATGTCGATCACTTCCTCGAACATCGCATCATGCAGGCTGCGCGTCGGCCCCACGAGAAGGGTGCGGATGTCAGATAGCGTCTTCACCGGATCCGGGTCGCCCGCCATGGACGCCAGAACCCGTTTGCTGATCTTTTTTGTATCGTAGTCGATGACCGGCTTGACGGCGAATTGCACCACCTTTGAACCAAACTGGCTGGCGGCGCTGAGAAAGTTCGACGACTGCTCATAGCTGCCGGAAAGGCTGAGTTCGCCCAACTGCTGTTCATTGCCATCAGTGGGAGGTGCCTCGTTAAAAGCCTCCCGCTCGTTCTTTACTGGTAACCGATTCATCCCCGACACTCCTTACTAACCTGTTTCGCATCCCCGCTCATTGGAATTCTGCAATATTTACAGTTGTTTAGGCCCGTCCCACTGAACATATCGAATCGGACATATATATGTGGCGGATATGTGGCATGGTTAATACAAGTTAATGAACAAATGACCCCGCCGCGAAGGCGCAGTTGTTCCCAAGAGACTGGAAATTAAGCCGAATTCAGGGGCATCCAAAATACACACTTTCCATGGTCGGGCTTGACCCGGCCCCCCAGGCTTTCAACATCGGTACTGCCTGAAGAACTGGCTGGCCGGGTCAAGCCCGGCCATGGAAAGCAGAGGCAACAATCATCCGTAGACGGATGAATTAGGCTTCCCGGCTCAGTTCTCTTCGTGCTCGTAGCCGCGCTGGGACATCATCGGCGGCTCGACGGGCCTCAGCGCCGGGCGGCGTTCGCCGCTGAACACGGGGGCGCGGGGAGCGGCGCGGATCGGAATGGGCGGGCGGGGCGGTTCGCGCACGTCGTCCATGCCGGAGTTGAGGCTGATGCCGCTCTCGACGACAATGTCCTGGGCCCCGCCGATCAAAATGAGATGCTCGGTTTCGTCGCGGCGCACCAGAACCAGGCGGCGCGTCTTGTCGATCTCGTGATACTCGCTGATCCCCAGCCGCTGGCCCTTGCGGCCCATCATCGGCCCGCTCAGGGCCCTGAAAACCCAGAAGCCCACGATAAGAACCAATAGGGCAATGCCTGCGGTAATGATGTAATTCATATAGGGGGCGAGTATTTCCACGGGCCGTCTCCTTACAAAAACTCACGCTGTGGTGGCATCATACCATAAATTTTGGTTGAGTGGAGAGGAATCCGAAATTTCGGGAATCGTCTATACTCGAATGATTCGGGGATGGGAGCTAAATGGCGGAGCGCGGTGGAAATGAGGTGGCCGGCATGGCTTCGGCATCTGGCCGGGTCTCCGTTGTGCTGTCCTTCTCGCTCGCTGCAATGCTTGCCGCCGCGGTTGGTGCCGCCGTCTGGCAGTTGCAGGATACGCTTACGCGCGGCCTTCTCTACACCGGGGCGGTGCTGGCGCTGGCCGGCCTCTTCGCCATCTTCGCCTTCATGGCGGGGCTGGTGCGCTTTGACCGGCAGAACCAGACCCGCGTTTTCTTCGATGGCCTCACCGACGCCGTAGGCGATGCCTGCGTGGTGACGGACGGCAAGTCGCGGGCAATTTACGGCAACGCGCCCTTCCTGAAATTGACGGCGGCGGCAGGCGTGGGCCGCCTCGTCGGATTCGATCTGCTCTATGCGGGGCAGGCGGCTTTTGTGGAACCCATCTATCAGTTGGCGCAGGCCGCCCTTGAGGGGAAAAGCGACGCCCGGGAAATCCGGCTTCCCGCCGGGTCCACCGCGGCAGGCGCCAGCCCGGATACGCCGAAGTGGCTGAAGATCAGTGTGGCGCCGCTGGCCGGGCAGGCCAAGCGCGGGTTGGTGTTGTGGCGCCTGCAGGATGTGAGCGTGGACCGGGCCCGGCAGGAGAAAGCCTTTGGCCGTCTCCAGTTCATCATCACCTATCTCGACCATGCGCCGGCCGGCTTCTTTTCATCGCTGCCCAGCCAGAAGATTGATTATCTCAATGCCACGCTGGCGGAATGGCTGGGGTTGGATATCGCCGAAAGCCAGAATGGCGAGTTGCGGCTCAGTGATGTTCTGGGTGAAACCGGGGCCAAGCTGCTCACCGCAATCGAACCGTTGGCCGGCGGCGGGCGGACCGAGATGTTCAGCCTTGACCTCAAGACGCGCCAGGGCGCCACCCTGCCGGTTGAGATCATTCACCGGGTGGATTTTGATGCCCAGTCCAAGGCGCTCCCGGCCCGCACCCTGATCGTGCCGCGGCGGTTTACGAAAGAGGGCGAAGACAGGGAAGCACTGTCGCGTTTTTCGGGTGTTGCCCCCATCGGCATTGCGGAAATCGACAACCAGGGGATCATCCAGTCGGCCAATCCGGTATTCCTGTCGTACTCGGCCCGGGCCAAGCGCGGTGCCAGCTTTGCCTCCATGGTGATTGAGAGCGACCGCAGCGAACTTCGCAGCGGCCTGGACAAGTTTCAGAACAAGAGCGAGCCGGTGGTTGTGGTTGATGCCACCATCATGGATGAGAAGCCCCGGCTGGTTCAGTTCTCCTTTGCGCGGCTGCAGGGCATGGGAAAGAACCTGACCGTCTTCGCCGTCGACAAGACCGAGAGCAAGACGCTGGAAGTGCAATTGGCGCAGAGCCAGAAAATGCAGGCGGTCGGGCAATTGGCCAGCGGCATCGCCCACGACTTCAACAATGTGCTCACCCCCATCATCGGCTTTGCCGATCTGCTGCTGGCCAAGATGCGGCCCACGGATCCGGCCTTTGCCGATATCATGAGCATCAAGCAGAATGCCAATCGCGCTGCCAATCTGGTCCGCCAGTTGCTGGCCTTTTCGCGCAAGCAGACGCTGCAGCCCAAGGTGCATTCCCTCACCGATGCCATGTCGGACCTCGACAATCTTCTGGGCCGGGTTTTGGGCGAGAAGGTTGAACTGCGGATCAGCCACAGCCGCGACCTGGGCCTGGTGCTGGTTGACGTGCACCAGTTCGAGCAAGTGATCATCAATCTGGCGGTCAATGCCAGGGATGCCATGCCGCGTGGTGGCACCCTGTCGGTGAAGACGAAAAATATCAGTGTGGAGGAGTCGCGGGCCATCATCCGCGACCCCATGCCGGTTGGCGAATATGTGCTGTGTGAAGTGAGCGATACGGGCTCAGGTATCGCGCCTGAGATTGTCGAAAAAATCTGGGAGCCGTTTTTCTCCACCAAGGAAGTGGGCAAGGGCACGGGGCTTGGCCTCTCAACGGTCTATGGCATTGTGAAACAGACCGGCGGTTTCATTTTCTGCCACAGCGTGGTGGGCAAGGGCACGACGTTCAGCATCTATCTGCCGCGCCATTACCCAACGGACATCGAGATTGCGGCTGCCGCGGCCAAAGAGGAAGTGAAGGCAACGCGTTCCGACTTCACCGGCAAGGGGCGTATTCTCCTTGTCGAGGATGAGGATGCGGTGCGGGCCTTTGCCATTCGCGCCCTCACTTCGCGCGGCTATACGGTGGTGGAGGCGGATTCCGGCGAAAGCGCCCTGGAGGTCATGGAAACCCAGACGGAGCCGTTTGATCTCATCCTCTCGGATGTTGTCATGCCGGAAATGGACGGGCCTACAATGCTGCGCGAATTGCGCAAGCGCGGGGTAAAGACCAAAGTGGTTTTCGTGTCGGGCTATGCCGAGGATGCGTTTGAGAAAAATCTTGAAGGGCAAACGGATTTTGCCTTCCTGCCCAAACCATTTTCGCTGAAGCAGCTGGTTGAGAAGGTCAAGGAAGTCATGGAAAGCTGATGCTGCGGAAATGGACACTGGACGGACTTGCAGGCGAATTGCGCGAGGGCAAGACCTCCTCACGAAAGCTGGTGGAGCAGGCGCTGGCGAAAATTTCTGATCCGGCAGGGGAGGGCGCCCGGGCCTTCATCAAGGTCGATGCGGAAGGGGCGCTGGCGGCGGCAGACTATCAGGATGGGCTGCGGCGGCAGAACCGCCAGCCGTCACCATTCGCCGGAATTCCCATTTCGGTGAAGGACCTTTTTGATTTGACCGGCGAGGTTACAACGGCGGGTTCCAAGGTATTGAAGGATGCGGCCCCTGCGCTTTCGGATGCGCCAGCCATTGCCGCATTGAAATCGGCAGGCCTGGTTGTGTTGGGGCGGACCAACATGACGGAGTTTGCCTATTCGGGGGTGGGACTGAACCCGCATTACGGAACGCCGCGCTCGGCGTTTGACCGGAAGACCGGACGCATTCCCGGAGGATCGTCATCGGGTGCTGCGGTTGCCGTTGCGGACGGGCTGTGCGCCTTGAGCATTGGCACGGACACGGGCGGCTCTTGCCGGATCCCTGCGACTTATAACGGCATTGTCGGCTACAAGCCCAGCACGGGCCGGGTGAGCACGCGCGGCGCCTATCCGCTTTCATCGCGTTTCGATTCCGTTGGGCCTTTGGGAAATTCGGTGGCCTGCTGTGCCGCCGCTGACGCGCTGATGGCGGGCGACTGGACGGGGAAGATTGCGGCTCGTGACGTTTCATCCCTACGGATTGGCGTTTTAAAAACCGCCGTGCTTGAGGGCCTGGACGCGGATGTGGCGGCGGCTTACCAGCGCGCGCTGTCGCACATTTCAAAGGCGGGCGCTACGCTCGTTGATCTGGCATTCGAAGAGTTGCTGGAGATGCCGGGCCTGACGATCAAGGGCGGCATTGTGGCGGCGGAAGCCTATGCCCAGCACCGCGATCTCATCGCGCGGAAGGGGGCTGATTATGATCCCCGGGTGCGCATTCGCCTGGATGCGGCGGCGGGCATCAGTGCTGCCGAATATCTTTCCGTCTTGAAACGGCGGGACGAGATGATCCGGCGCTTCAGCGCTGTTACGCAGGGGCTTACTGCCGTTGTTCTCCCCACTGTCATGATTGCGCCACCGCCCATAGCGGCGCTTGAGAGCGATCAGGATTATCTCCGCTACAATTCCATGAGTCTCCGCAACACCTATGTGGGAAATTTCCTCGATTGCTGCGCCATCTCCATTCCGGTGAATGAACCGGGTGCTGCGCCCGTTGGCCTTATGCTGATGGGTGTGTGGGGGCAGGACCAGAACCTGTTTTCCGTGGGTCAGGCGGTTGAAAACCTGCTCCAATAAGTTTTTCGCACTCTCAGCAAAAACCACTTGCCTTTGGAACAAAATTAGAACATAACGTCAACATCGCTGGTACAAAGGAAGTGATTGCACCGAGCGAGGCATCTGACTTAAGGAGTAAGGGCGATGGGGCAGACGAATCTTCGGGTAGTTGAGAATACTTCAATGGACAAGCACAAGGCGCTGGACGCGGCGCTAGGCCAGATTGAACGGGCTTTCGGCAAGGGTTCAATCATGAAGCTGGGGTCCAACCCGGTTGTTGAAATTGAAGCGATTTCGACGGGCTCCCTTGGTCTCGACATTGCCCTTGGAATTGGTGGCCTGCCACGCGGGCGGGTGATTGAAATTTATGGCCCTGAATCCTCCGGCAAGACTACGCTGGCGCTGCAAACCATTGCGGAGTCGCAAAAACGCGGCGGCGTGTGCGCTTTTATTGACGCGGAACACGCCATGGATCCGGGCTATGCCAAAAAGCTCGGGGTTGATGTTCAGGAACTTCTTATTTCGCAGCCCGATACGGGCGAGCAGGCGCTTGAAATTGCCGATACGCTGGTGCGCTCCGGGGCCATTGAAATCCTGGTGATCGATTCCGTGGCGGCACTCACGCCCAAGGCCGAGCTTGAAGGCGAAATGGGCGATTCACTGCCCGGCCTGCAGGCCCGCCTGATGAGCCAGGCGCTGCGCAAGCTGACCGCGTCGATTTCCAAATCAAACTGCATGGTCATTTTCATCAACCAGATCCGCATGAAAATCGGCGTGATGTTTGGCAGCCCGGAAACCACGACCGGCGGCAATGCCCTTAAATTCTACGCCTCGGTGCGCCTCGATATCCGCCGGATCGGCGCCATCAAGGACCGCGAAGAGGTGGTTGGCAACCAGACCCGGGTGAAGGTGGTCAAGAACAAGGTAGCCCCTCCCTTCAAGCTGGTTGAATTCGACATCATGTATGGCGAAGGCATTTCCAAGGTTGGCGAGCTCGTCGATCTCGGTGTTACCGCCGGGGTGGTTGAGAAATCCGGCTCCTGGTACTCCTATAACGGCGAGCGTATCGGGCAGGGCCGGGACAAGGCCAAGGAATTCCTCAAGCTCAATGGCGACATGGCCAATGCCATCGAGGCAGCCATCCGCGCCAATGCGGGGCTGATTGCCGCCAAGATCACGGTGGCGCCTACGGCCGACGAGTCCGACGACTAGACATCAGAATTCATGAATTCCTGCCGTCTGAGTTGAGGGCGGCAGGTTATGGTGGTGTGTCCCCCACACCGCAGGCGAAGCGCCCTCCGTGCCCCCGGAGGGCGCTGTTCTGCTTTGCAAGGGATAACCCATGCGCTTCCGGAAATTCTGGACAGGACGGGCCATCGCACCTTAAAGAGCATCCCACTGTTATTTTCGCCAAACCCCTGGATATTCAATGACCAGCCTTGCCCAGATCCGCTCGACATTTCTTGATTTCTTCAAGACCCGCGGCCATGAAATCGTGCCATCGTCGTCGCTTGTGCCACGCAATGATCCCACCCTGATGTTTGCCAATTCGGGCATGGTGCAGTTCAAAAACGTGTTCACCGGAGCCGAGCGCCGCCCCTACAGCCGGGCCACCACGGCGCAAAAATGCGTGCGGGCCGGCGGCAAGCATAATGACCTCGACAATGTGGGATATACGGCGCGCCATCACACGTTCTTTGAAATGCTCGGGAATTTTTCCTTCGGCGATTATTTCAAGCCCGATGCCATTGAATGGGCCTGGACGCTGGTTACCAAGGAATACGGCCTGCCTTCGGACAAGCTGACGGTCACGGTTTTTTCGGAAGATGACGAGGCCTTTGGCCTGTGGAAGAAAATTGCCGGCCTGCCCGACAGCCGCATCATCCGCATTCCAACTTCGGACAATTTCTGGTCCATGGGCGACACCGGCCCCTGCGGCCCGTGCTCGGAAATTTTCTATGATCACGGCGACAAGATTCCCGGCGGACCTCCGGGCAGCGCCGAGGCGGATGGCGACCGCTTCATTGAAATCTGGAACCTGGTTTTCATGCAGTATGAGCAGGTGAGCAAGCAGGAACGCATCAACCTGCCCAAGCCTTCCATTGATACGGGCATGGGACTGGAGAGAATTGCCGCTGTTCTGCAAGGCACCCACGACAATTATGAAACGGACCTGTTCCGTACCATCATCGCGGCCATTGTGGAGAGGACCGGGGTTCCGGCCGAAGGGAAATTCAAGGCGTCGAACCGGGTGATCGCCGATCATTTGCGCGCTTCATCATTCCTGATTGCCGATGGGGTTCTGCCCTCCAACGAGGGCCGCGGCTATGTGCTGCGGCGGATCATGCGGCGCGCCATGCGCCACGCGGAACTTCTGGGCCAGCGCGAGCCACTGATGTGGAAGCTGGTTCCCACCCTGGTCCATGAAATGGGTGCGGCCTATCCGGAGCTGCAGCGCACGCAGGACCTGATCACTGAAACGCTCCGCCTCGAAGAAACGCGCTTCCGCAAAACCCTGGAACGGGGCCTGCGCATTCTCGACGAGGAGTCGGCGGGGCTGAAAACCGGCGATGTGTTTGCTGGCGACACAGCCTTTAAGCTCTATGACACCTATGGCTTTCCGCTTGATCTCACCCAGGATGCGCTGCGTTCACGCGGCGTGGTGGTGGACACCGATGCTTTTTCAAAGGCAATGGACGTCCAGAAGACCGAAGCGCGCCGCGCCTGGAAGGGAACAGGCGATACAAAAGCCGATGCGGTCTGGTTTGAAATCCGCGACGCCGTGGGGGCAAGCGAGTTCCTCGGCTATGAAACGGAAAAGGCCGAGGGCGTGATCACGGCCATGGTTGCCGGCGGCAAGCAGGTGAAATCGCTGAAGACGGGCGAAACGGCTGCAATCGTCACCAACCAGACAACGTTTTATGCAGAGTCCGGCGGCCAGACCGGTGATCACGGGATCATCAGGTCGGCCGGTGGCGGGGTATTCCAAGTAATGGGTACGGAAAAGCGCCTGGGTGACCTGGTCATTCATATGGGCCAGGTTGAGTCCGGTACGCTGGCGCTTGGCGAAGCGGTGGAACTCAATGTTGATCACGGGCGCCGTTCCGGCAACCGCCAGCATCATTCGGCAACGCATCTGTTGCATGAAGCGCTGCGCAAGACCTTGGGCACACATGTGGCGCAGAAAGGCTCGCTGGTTGAACCCAACCGCCTGCGCTTTGATTTTTCCCACAACAAGGGCATGTCGGCGGTGGAGCTTGCCGCTGTCGAAGACATGGCCAATGACGTTGTCCTGCAGAACGATCCGGTCAACACCCGGCTGATGTCGGTTGATGCGGCGGTTGCCGAGGGGGCCATGGCGCTGTTTGGCGAAAAATATGGCGACGAAGTGCGGGTCGTTTCCATGGGCCGCAATCCGGAAGGCTCCAACCGGCCAATTTATTCGCTGGAACTGTGCGGCGGCACGCATGTGTCGCGCACCGGTGATATCGGCCTTATCAAAATTCTCGCCGAAAGTGGTTCGGCGGCGGGTGTAAGACGGCTTGAAGCCTTGGCTGGTCCCGCGGCGCGCGACTACCTCGAACAGCAAGACAAGCGCGTGGCCGCCGCTGCGGCCCTTCTCAAGACCACGCCTGCGGACTTGGTGAGCCGTGTTGAGAGCCTGGTGGATGAGCGCCGGAAGCTGGAGCGCGAACTTGCCGAAGCCAAGAAGGCGCTTGCCCTTGGCGGGGGGCCCTCGGCTGGCGACAGCGACATCGAGACCATCAATGGCATCAAGTTCATGAAACGCATTCTGGGCGACATGGACTCAAAAGGCATGAAGGGCTTGGTTGATGATGGCAAGGCGAAGCTTGGGTCGGGCGTGGTGGCGCTGCTCAGCACAAATGCCGAGGGCCGGGCCAGCCTCTATGTGGGGGTCACCGCTGACCTGACCGCAAAGTTGAGCGCTGTTGACCTCGTGCGGGCAGGCTCTGCCGTGCTGGGTGGCAAGGGCGGCGGCGGACGGCCCGATCTGGCGCAAGCCGGTGGGCCGGATGCCGGAAAAGCGGCTGAAGCGCTTGCAGCAGTGGGCGCGCTCCTGCGCTAGCTACGGCCATTGATCCGTATCGTGATCGGGATGCTGCCGGCTTTTCAGCTTGGCAAGGTCTTGCGGCGTGCGTGTTTCGGCGGTGGTATGCTCCGGCAGGAGATGCATGCCCTTGAACCATGAGGCCCGGCCCTCCACGCCCACCTGTTCGGTGAGGGGACCAATTCTGGAAGGCTCGTCAAAGGCTCCGATGGCCAGTTCAAAGTTGCTGTCACCGTCTTCCCGCATGTGGAGGGGGGTGCCGCATTTGGCGCAAAAACCCCGCGCCACGATGGCCGAGGACCGGAACTCGCTGGGTTGACCCCGGGTCCAATTCAGGTTTTTGGCGGGGACGGAAACCAGCGCCGCGCCCCAGGAGCCGAAGGCCTTTTGGCACATGCGGCAATGGCAAATTCCGGCGTTTCCAAGGGGGCCCGTGACCCGAAAACGGACCGCGCCGCATTGGCAGCCGCCAGAGAAATGATCCATGATATTAGGCTCTTTCACGCCGGATTCGGGAATTTCAACCATTTGTTTACCATAATTGGAGCACCGTAGCTTTTCAATGCTGTGGGAAGCAGGCGGGAGCAACGGAGTTGGGGACGGCAACACACCAAAACGGCCAAAATTCATGGCCCCGCGTGCAATTTGTCTACTTCCTGATTGCCGCCTTCAATCTTGTTGCCATTTTCTGCGGCCTGTATCTGAGCCATCTGGTTATTGGCGTTTACCAGGCAAGCGTCGCAGAATCCGCTTTTTTTGACCGCCAGCTCGCCTCTTCATGGATCATCGCGGATTCAGCCGCAGACGCACAATCGGAATACGTCAAAGTGCTCAGTACGAAGGCGCCGGCGCAGGCCCAATCCATGTTCAAATCCAAAACTTATGAATTCCGCCAGGAAATCAACCGGCTCCGCGCCCAGCTTCCAGAGCATACGGAAGAAAAACCTGCAAACAAGGCTCTCGCGCTGCTGCGCCGCATAGACTCCTCTATGACAGAGATCGAAGGTCATGCGAAAAGAATAGATCTCCTTGTTGATGCTGGTGATAACGAAGCGGCTCAGGCGGCTGTCACGCGCATCGTCGAACGCTATTCCTCGCTCAGGTTCAGCATCAAAGACCTCAACCAATTGATTGGGCGGATGAAACTGAACGCCGTCGAAGATGCAAATGCCACGGTCACCAAACTGCGCAATTACGAGTTTTACATCGGGGTGCTCATGGCATTTGTCATCTGCGCCGTTGCTTTCTACGGGCAGTTCATGGGACGCCTGCTCAAACGGAAATTCATTGAGCTTGAGAAGGCGCATAACGAGCTTGCTTCGTCGCATGAACAGGCGCTCTCGTTTTCGCATGAAATCCAGAACGTCAACAGCGAGATGGGCACGCTCAACCGGCAGCTCACCGACAATATCACCAAGCTGCGGGAAGCCCAGGACGAGGCGCTGCGCAAGGGCAAGATGGCGCAGCTCGGCAACTTGACGGCAACTGTTGCCCATGAACTTCGCAATCCGCTCAGCACGGTTCGAACCTCGACGTATCTTCTGGCGCGCAAGATCAAGGACAAGGGGCTTGGCGTTGAGCCGCAATTGCAACGCATCAACAATGGCGTCATACGCTGTGACAACATCATCACCCAACTGCTCGATTTTTCCCGGACCAAGGCAATCAAGGCGGAGTCCACGGTTCTTGATGTCTGGCTTGAAAAGCTGGTCCAGGCGGAAGCGCAAAAGCTGCCGGAGCTGGTTTCGATCGAATGCTACTTCGGCCTTGGCGAGAAACTTGTTGACCTTGAACCCGGGCGATTTGAACGCGCCGTTATCAACCTGCTCGCCAATGCCTCGGAAGCGCTGGTTGGCAAAGGCGATGATCCCAAGGCGAGATTCACGGAAACGCCGATCATTACCATCAGAACACGGCTGACGGGACGTGGCGCCGAGATCAGCGTGGCGGACAATGGACCAGGCATTTCAACGGACAACCTGTCGAAAATCCGCGAGCCGCTGTTTACCACCAAGAACTTCGGCACCGGGCTGGGAATTTCCGCGGTTGAGCAGATACTGGAACAGCATGGCGGCGGCCTCGACATCGATTCGGTCGAGGGGAAGGGCGCCACCTTCACGCTGTGGCTGCCTGTACACGAAAACAGCGGAGAGCAAGCGGCATGACACGGTCCCTGCGCATATTGGTTGTTGACGATGATGCCGACAATGCGAATTCCCTTGGCGAACTGTTTGAGATGGAGGGGCACCGGCCGTTGGTGGTCTATGACGGTGAAGGCGCCATTGCGGCCTATCTCAAGGAAGATTTCGATATTGCCTTCATGGATGTGATGATGCCGGGGAAGAACGGCGTGGAAAGCTTCCTGGAAATCAAGCGGCTTAAGCCCTTGGCCAAGGTCTATATGATGACTGGCTACAGTGTGGAGCAGCTCCTCCAGCAGGCCATTGCCGGAGGCGCCATGGGCGTGTTCTCAAAACCGGTCAATCTCTACCAGATTCTGGACTCGATTTCGGGGCTCGGGACTTCCGGAGTTGTCCTGGTGGCCGAGGATGATCCTGATTTTGGCCCGACATTGGCCCAGCTTATCAACCGCAACGGCTACCGGTGCGAACTGGTCCGCAATGGCCGCGATGCGATATCGCGGGTTGTGGCAGGGGGCGTGGATGTTCTCGTGCTCGACCTGAGAATGCCGCTGATCAATGGCATTGAGGTTTACAACACACTGAAGAAACAGGGACGCAGCGTTCCGACAATAATTATCACCGGAAACGCCTCCGAGCACAGCAAGGAACTTGCGCTTTTTGATGATGTCGTGCTGACGGGAATCCTGAACAAGCCATTTGATCCATTAGAACTGCTGGCCCGGCTCGAAAAGCTGGCCGCCTGATTTTGACTATTGCTCCGGGGAAAGCAACCGCCATGTCCATATTCGGAAAAACACCGGCCTCGCGCATCACTGATATCGATGCGCTGCTGCAAATCCTGGATCTCGTGCCGACATCGATATTTGTCAAGGACGAGAAGCTCAACTTCGTGTTCTCCAATGAGGCCCACTGCAAGATCATTGGGTCGGAGGCAGAGAAACTTCTGGGGCTTTCCGACGCTGATTTCTACCCGCAGGACCAGGCAAGGAGGTTCATGGAGGCGGACCGGTCGGTTCTGAGTTCGCCGGAGCCCAGGGAGTTTATGGAACTCGCGACCAGCGCCGATGGGTCCACCGTATATTCGCTCACGCGGAAGGCCCGCGTCATCACTTCCGATGGCGCCACCTATCTGGTCGGCACAAATACCAACGTAACCGGGATGAAAAGCTATGAGGCGGAGCTTGAGGCAAAAGAGGCGCGATACCGGGCCCTTGCCGAAACTGTTCCGGTCGGGATTTGGCATCTCCATGAGGATGGCAGAACGGTCTATGTGAACCCGTTCCTGCTTGCCATTCTTGGCATGAGTGAGACCGAATTCGCTGCAACGGACCCTAGGGACATTCTGGCCTTCAGCCCGGACAAGGGCATTGCCGACGTTGTTGGAAAAGCCTCACGGTTTGAAACTGATCTCATGTCCCGGAGCAGGGTGGTTGCCCGGGCCATGGTCGTTTCCTCGGGATGGCTGGATAATGCCGGAATCGCAGGCCGTTCCGTTATGGTTACATTTGTTGATGTGACGAAAATCAGTGACCTGCAAACGGTGAATGACCAGGTCACGCGGCTGAATGCGGAACTCTCCGACAGCATCAAAATGCTTAAGGCCACGCAGGAAGAGATGGTGAAGGCGGGGCGCATGGCCCAGCTTGGACAGCTCACTGCCACCGTTGCCCATGAACTGCGCAATCCCCTGGCGGCGGTCAGGACATCGGCCTTTGTGCTTGACCGCAAGATCAAGGGCAAAGGCATGGGGGTCGAGCAGCAATTGCAGAGAATCGACAATGGCGTCGTGCGCTGCGACAATATCATCTCGCAGCTCCTGGATTTTGCGCGCACCCGGCCGGTCCAACGCAAGCTTCTTGATCTTGATGACTGGCTTGCCAAAATCATCGAGGAAGAAGCGGCCAAGCTGCCTGTCATTGTGACCATCGAATGCACACTGGGACTGGGCGGACTTGTGGCGGCCATTGATCCGGAGCGCCTGAGCCGCAGCCTGATCAACCTGATCAGCAATGCTTCGGAAGCGCTGGTGGGCAAAGGTGATGACGTGAAAGGGGCACCGGGCTTTGTTCCAAAAATTACCATCAACTCCAGCCGGACCGGGCGCGGCATTGAAATCAGCGTTACCGACAATGGCCCAGGCATATCCGCCGAAATTCTCTCGAGGATCAGGGAACCGCTGTTTACGACCAAGAGCTTTGGCACTGGCCTTGGCTTGTCTGCGGTTGAGAAGATTCTGGAGCAGCACGACGGCGGGCTGGACATCGCATCTACACCAGGCAAAGGCGCGTGCTTTACCGCCTGGTTCCCTATCATTGAAACACTAGAGGAGGCAGCCTGACATGGCGCGGACACTTTCCATTCTTGTACTCGACGACAATACCGAAAATGCGGATTCTTTGGCCGAGCTCCTGACCCTTGACGATCACAAGGTGCAGGTTGCCTACAGCGGCCAGGAGGCCATTGACGCCTATCGCGCCACACCCTTTGATCTCGGCTTCTTCGATGTGATGATGCCGGGCAAGAACGGTGTGGACTGCTTTCTTGAAATCCGCGAACAGCGGCCCGACGCCAAAGTCTACTTTATGACTGGCTACAGCGCTGATGACCTGCTCAAAAAAGCCATGGATGGCGGGGCCCTCGGGTTTTTCGGCAAGCCCATGGACTTGCCGCTCGTACTGGATGCGTGCCAGCAGGCAGCCTAGCCAATCAGCTGGCGGCCTTCTGCAGATTCTTGTCGATGGCATCGAGGAAGCCCTCGGTGGAAAGCCAGGTTTGCTCCGGCCCCACGAGGACGGCGAGATCCTTCGTCATATTGCCTTCTTCGATGGTGGCAACAGTGACCGCCTCCAGCGTGCTGGCAAATTTCGCCAGCGCCGCGTTGCTATCAAGCTTGGCGCGGTGCTTGAGGCCGCCGGTCCAGGCAAAGATTGATGCGGCGGAATTGGTTGAGGTCTGCTTGCCTTCTTGATGCAGGCGGAAGTGGCGGGTCACCGTTCCGTGGGCCGCCTCGGCTTCGACGGTTTTGCCATCGGGCGTCAGCAACACTGATGTCATGAGGCCGAGTGAGCCATAGCCCTGGGCCACGAGATCGGATTGCACGTCGCCGTCATAGTTCTTGCAGGCCCAGATATATCCGCCGGTCCATTTCATGGCCGAGGCCACCATGTCGTCAATCAGCCGGTGCTCATAGGTGAGGCCGCGCTTCACATATTCAGCCTTGAATTCGGCATCAAAAATCGCCTGGAAAATATCCTTGAAGCGCCCGTCATAGGCCTTGAGAATGGTATTCTTGGTTGAGAGATAAACTGGATAGTTGCGATTCAAGCCATAGTTCAGGCTGGCGCGGGCAAATTCCTTGATCGAGTCGTCAAGATTGTACATGGCCATGGCCACGCCTTCGCCCGGAGACTTGAACACTTCCTTTTCGATGACCTTGCCGTCATCGCCCACGAACTTGATGGTGAGCGTGCCCTTGCCCGGAAAGGTGAAATCCGTGGCACGGTACTGGTCGCCGAAGGCGTGGCGGCCGATGATGATGGGCTTGGTCCAACCGGGCACAAGGCGCGGCACATTTTTGCAAATGATGGGCTCGCGGAAGATGACGCCGCCCAGGATGTTGCGGATGGTGCCATTGGGCGACTTCCACATCTGCTTGAGTTTGAATTCCTTTACCCGGGCTTCATCGGGGGTGATGGTGGCGCATTTCACGCCAACGCCGTGTTTCTTGATTGCGTTGGCTGCGTCAATCGTCACCTGGTCATTGGTGGCATCGCGGTTTTCGACGGAGAGATCATAATAGTGCAGGTCAACATCGAGATAGGGATGGATCAGCTTTTTCTTGATCAGGTCCCAGATGATGCGGGTCATCTCGTCGCCATCGAGTTCAACCACAGGATTAGCGACTTTTATCTTGCTCATTGGGAAAACCTCATCATCTTTGGCTGGAATTCGGCGTTGCTATAGCAGGCGCATGATGAGGGGGCAAACTGGAAGAAAAAAAGGGGCCACACGGCCCCCTGAGATGTTGTCTTACGCCGCCCTGCTGCAGGCCAGCGCAATTTGTTCAACATGGCGGTGGTCGGTGCCGCAGCAGCCGCCCAGCACGTTGATGTGGCTGTGGCGGTCACGAATGGCGCGGTACTGCCGCCCAAGTTCTACCGGATTTCCTGCGTCGAGTTCGGTTGCCCTGTCCAGTTCGGCATGGCTGCAGCTAGAGGCATTGGCGCGAATGCCGCGGATGCGTTTGGTCCAGTCCGCCTCGACCAGCTTGCTGTCGAAATGGGTTGGGTGGGCGCAATTGACCATGTAGTAGGCCGGGGCACTTCCCGTCCTCGCGTCAACTAATTCAATGGCCTCACGAAGCAACTCGCCTGAGGGCAAGCGGCCGTCGGTTTCGACGGTAAAGGAAATTGCCGCCGGCATCGCGGCAGCCTTGGCCGCACGCGCCACGCCGACCGCCTCGTTGATGTTGGTCATGGTAATGGCGGTTGCCATGTCTGCCGCCGTTGCCGCAAAAACCTGCGCCTGGCCGCTGTGGTAATCCTCGGCTTCGGCTTCGCTCATGAGGCGGCCGGGATCGTAACCATCACCGCGCGGGCCAATGCAGCCGCTGATCGGCATCGGGCATTGAGCTGTCTCGAAATCCTTGCGGAGCGTTTCGAGGAATGCAATGGACTGTCGGTTAATGTCAGCCAGTGCGGACGGCGTATAGCCAAGCTTCACGCCCCAATCGGCGCTGGCCCGCCAGGTGGGTGATTCAAGGATGAATCCCAGGTCATTGGCGCGGGCGATTGCTGCGTGGCGGCTGTAATATTCACGCAGTACCTGGGTGCCTCTTTCGGTTTTCAAAAGATCGAATACCGCGAAATAAGGCAGGTCGATGCCATCATGATAGATGATGGTTGTTTCAATCCCACCGTCAGTCAGGAACAAGCGATTAGTCAATTGCGGCAGGTTTTGCCGGTACTTTGTCATAATCGTCTCCATTGCTGTAATTTGCGGCGCGCTGAATCGCATTGCATGACGGCAAGATGATTGAGAGCGTCCATGATATCTACCCAGCTTATGGTCAAGGCTTTCCAATAAGCAGAAACCTCTATATAGATCATGCTGTTAGATGATGCAGGGTAGTTCGTTCTCAGGTGAGTGGCGGACATTGGTACGCCTTAACTGCACTTGCGGTAAAGTATATGACAACAGCAGTTTTGACTCGTAGCGGCAGCAAGCGTGAACGCATCCTTGAGGTGGCACAAGAAGCTATTCTCGCCAAGGGATTCGCGGCTACGTCCATTGAAGAAATCATCACCGCCGTGGGCATAACCAAAAGCGGTTTTTTTTACCACTTTGCTGACAAGAGCGATCTCGCCAAGGCCTTGCTTGAACGCTATATCGGCCATGAGGAGGTTCTGTTTGATGAACTCTTCCTGCGTGCTCTTGAGCTTCATGAGGATCCATTGCATGGATTCCTCGTTGGGCTGAAATTGTTTGCCGAGATGATGGCGGACCTCCCGAGCGCCCACCCCGGATGCATTGTTGCTGCGGTCTGCTATCAGGAACAGTTGTTTAACCAGGATGTGGTGGAGTTGAATGCCACCGCGCTTCTCGCCTGGCGGAAACGGTTCCGCAATCAGTTCGAATTGATTGCGCGGCGCTATCCACCGAAAATTCCGGTGGATTTTGATGCGCTTGCCGACATGATGTCCGGGCTTGTCGATGGCGGAATTATCTTGTCACGTGTCCTCAAGGATAAAGAACTCCTGCCCAAGCAAGTGATGCTCTACCGCGATTTTGTCCGCGCGGTGTTTTTGGGAACGGGCGAAGATCGCGCTTAAAACCCGCTTTGACTTACTCTTGATGTTGTGGCACCCGTCTCCGCATGACGGCTCTTGATCCTCCGGCATTGGCATCGTCCAATGCCCTCCATCACAGACCTTACGTGTTTTATCTGGCGGCCTTGGGTGCCGCGGGTTTTGCCGTGCAGATCATGTCGGTGGCGGTGGGCTGGCAGGTTTATGACCTCACCCGCAACCCGCTTGATCTTGGCTTTGTGGGCTTGGCGCAATTTCTGCCGGCGTTGCTGCTGGTGCTGGTGACAGGGCTTATTGCCGATAAATTCAATCGCCGGCTGATCATCGCTCTATGCTTGCTTGTTGAAGTTGCCTGTGCCTTGGGCCTGCTGGTTTTCACGCTTTCGGCCTTCCGGCATGTGTGGCCGATCTTTGTGATCCTGGTTGGGTTCGGCACGGCGCGGGCCTTCATGAATCCGGCAGCTGATGCACTGGCGCCAAACCTTCTGCCCAAGACGGCATTGGCACATGGCATTTCGCTCAATTCCATGACCTGGCAAATCACGACCATCACGGGTCCCGTGGCAGGTGGTTTGCTTTACGGGATTTCCGGCGAGGTTGCTTACGGTGTTTCGATGTGCCTGATGGCTGTGGCAATCTTCTGCGTGGTTCTGGTCGGCCGGGTGCCGCAGTTGAATCATGCACAGGAAACAAGCCTTGCCACGCTGCTGGCGGGCTTCAAATTCATCAAATCCGAGAAAATCGTTCTGGGGGCCATCTCGCTTGATCTTTTCGCCGTGTTGCTCGGCGGCGCGGTGGCGCTGCTGCCAATCTACGCGCGTGACATTCTTGAAGTAGGCCCCTGGGGGCTTGGCCTGTTGCGGGCCGGGCCGGGCATTGGGGCGATCATCATGGCGATCTGGCTTTCCAAATATCCGATCAAGGACAATGCCGGGGTAATCCTGTTTCTATTCGTGGCCGGGTTCGGTTTCTGCACCATCGTGTTCGGGCTTTCGAAATCGGTTCCCCTGTCGATTGTAGCCCTTGCCCTCATGGGGGCCTGTGACATGGTCAGTGTCTATGTGCGTGAAACCCTGATGCAATTATGGACGCCGGATGCGGTGCGGGGCCGGGTGAATGCAGTTAATCGGGTGTTCATCGGCGCTTCCAACGAGTTGGGCGAATTCCGCGCCGGGGTCGTGGCGGCCTGGATCGGGGCCGTGACGGCGGTGGCCATCGGCGGGGCGGGCACCATGGCGGTGGCGTTCTTCTGGTCGCGCTGGTTCCCGGAACTGCGCACCGCCCGGACGCTGAGCGGGAAATAAACTAGGCGGTTGAGAGCTTCTTCGTTCTGGTCAAATACAGGGGCGCAACCAGCATCACGCCCAGCGTCACTACATAGGTCATCAGTTGCAGCTCTGAAGGCTGGTCACTGTAGCCAACGAGGGTATGCAAAATGCGGCCCGCAATGCTTTGTTCCGACAATATGCCTGACGTGTCCCAAACAGTGGCGCTGAGCAATTCGACGACGCCACTTTTTTCAAGGAAAGATACCGATTGAGCGGCCATGCCGGCGGCAAGCAGAGCAATGAGCCAACTTGTCACTGAAAACAAATGGCGCGTTGGGATGTTGAGCAGACCGTAGTAAGTAAGTGCCGAAACGACTGCCCCCAGTGCGAGGCCTGTGAGCCCGCCTGTGATGATGCTGAGAACCGTTCCGCCATCGCTAATGGCAACGCCGTAGAGAAAGAGCACCACTTCCGAACCTTCCCGCAACACCGCAACGCCCACTACAATGGCCAGCGCCAGAAGGGTTTTCCTGCCTTCGAGAACTTCACGGCCCGTCTGCTTGAGCTCGCCCACCATTTCCCGGCCGTGCTGCGACATCCAGATATTGTGCCACGCCAGCATGATAACCGCGGTTGCCAGAATTGCGGCATTGAACATTTCCTGCCCGAAACCGCTGAAGGCATCCGCGATGGCGCCGGTAAAAGCAGCAACGATGCAGCTTCCCAGAAAGCCTCCGAGCACGCCAAACAAAACCCAGCGGCGGCTGCCTGTGATGGTTTGGGTTGCGGCCAGCACGATGCCGACGATAAGCCCCGCCTCCAGAACCTCCCGGAAGACGATGATAAGTGCTCCAATCATGGCTGAACCGGTTTCCTACTCGACAATGACATAGCCCTTGGCGACGTCTTCCTGGTACTCATCTACAAAAAGATACTTGCCGGGTTGCTGCGCTTTGACGCGAACAGTGATCGATTTGTTTCCTGCGGCGGTCTTTTCAATCTTGAGCTCCCTCGATTCAAGTTCGGCGGGACCGGCATTGGCATTGGTCATCTTGATCTTGAAGGGTTTGCCGGCTGGCACCCTTATTTCCGACACCGTAAAGCCATTGCCTTTGAGCGTTGTTTCGTAAGTGACAGTCTCATCGGCGCGAGCCTGATCGGAGGCGGCGGCGGCAATTGCAAGGCTCATCATCAGAGTGGGCAAAACGCGTGACAACATTGTTGATCTCCTTTGCCAGCTAATTTTCCGAGTGAATTTGTCGGATAAGTCGCAAACCCCATGAAGTCAAATTAACTTTCCGTAAAGTTCAAGTAAATCAAATGTTTAGAACGATTATAAGGCGCGCGCAAAAGCGCAAGCAAGACAGAGACATGGAAGCGACATGAATGCGCTTTCGCATTCCGGAACTGTCGGCTATTCCCCTTTGACGCATGGCAGGCACGGACAAAACGCAGAATCAAGTATTGGGGCCGGCACCCCTGGTGGTGCTGGCGCATCCACAGCTTGGCGAGAATATCGGCACGGCGGCGCGGGCCATGGCGAATTTCGGCCTGCATGAACTCAGGCTGGTGGCGCCGCGCGATGGCTGGCCAAACGAGAAGGCGGTGACGGCTTCCTCCGGCGCGCACTGGATTGTCGAAGGCGCGAAAGTTTTCGATGACTTGCCTTCGGCTCTTATCGACATGAACTATGTCTACGCCACCACGGCACGGCCGCGCGACATGATCAAGGAAGTGATCACCCCGGAGCAGGCAGGCCACGATATGCGGGCCCGCGTAGGGCGCGGCGAAAAAGTTGCCATCCTCTTCGGGCGCGAGCGCTGGGGCCTGAGCAACGAGGAAGTTTCACTGGCTGATGTCATTGTGACAGCACCGGTGAACCCGGCCTTTGCCTCCATCAACATCGCCCAGGCGGTTTTGCTCATGGGCTATGAATGGTTCAAGGAACATGCGTCAAGCCTTGGACAGCAAACCCCGGAACTGGCAGCGCTTGATGGCCCCGGCCTGCAAACGCCCGATACGCGCCTTGCAACCAAGGAGGAGCTTTACGGGTTCTTTGATCATCTGGAGCGGGAGCTGGATGATGCCGGGTTTTTCAAAACCGAAAAGAAGAAGCCAACCATGCGGCTCAACCTGCGCAATATGTTTGTGCGGGCGGAACTGACCGAACAGGAAATCCGTTCGCTGCGTGGCATGGTTTCGTCGCTGACGCGCACGCACCTGCGGGGCAAGGGGCCAAAGGAATGACGCACCCCCGCATTCTTCTGTTTGATTCCGGAATGGGTGGATTGACCGTTGCCACCTGCGTCCGGTCGCAATTGCCTGAGGCGCATCTGATCTATTCGGCGGACAATGCTGGCTTTCCCTATGGCGCCTGGAAAGAAGAGGCGCTTGTTGCCCGTATTGTTTATGTCATGGGCGCGCTGATTGAGAAAGCCAAGCCGGATGTGGTGGTGATTGCCTGTAATACGGCTTCTACCCTTGCCTTGGCGGCGCTGCGGGAAAAATATGCTGTTCCCTTTGTGGGCACCGTTCCGGCGATCAAGCCGGCAGCGGCGCAGACCAAATCCAACATCATTGGCGTTCTCGCCACGCCCGGCACGGTGAGCCGTGAATATACCCATACGCTCATTCATACCTATGCCTTCCACTGCAAGGTGGTCCTGCATGGGGCCAAGCGTCTGGCTGAAATCGCCGAGCAGAAACTCAAGGGCCATGCCCCCGATCTGGATGAACTGCGCGATGAAATCGCTCCTGTGTTTCGCAAGCGGGACGGCAAGCAAACCGACGTGGTGGTGCTGGCCTGCACGCATTACCCGCTGGTGATCGGCGAGATGAAGCTGGTGGCGCCCTGGGAGGTTAACTATCTCGACCCGGCTCCCGCCATTGCGCGGCGGGTGAGTGACGTTGTGGCGGAGCTGAAACTGGCAGGCCTGCAATTTGGTGTTCCGGAGCCCGATACTGTGCTTTTGACCTCGGCCAGGGGCAGCGCCTCGGAGTCCCTTGCCGCCTATGGCGCCATGGGTTTTCCAAGGCATGAATTCGTGGATTTGCCGGTTTGACAGACGGGGACCTCTAGGCTAGAAGCCCACCCACTGACGGGGCCAGAAGCCCCGTTTTGCTTGCCCGTGAACCGTTAAAGGTTCTGTCGGCCGGGAGACCGGAAGAGGAGGGTGGGTTCCAACTTAAATGGTTATGGAGAACCGTAAATGACAAAGCGTCAGTCCGCTAAACATAAAATCGACCGCCGCATGGGCGAAAACATCTGGGGCCGTCCCAAGAGCCCGGTGAACAAGCGTGAATATGGCCCCGGCCAGCACGGCCAGCGCCGCAAGGGCAAGATGTCGGACTTCGGCATCCAGCTCAAGGCCAAGCAGAAGCTTAAAGGTTATTACGCCAATATTTCCGAGCGCCAGTTCTCGAAGGTTTACGAAGAGGCCTCGCGCATGAAGGGCGACACCTCGGAGAACCTGATCGGCCTTCTGGAGCGCCGCCTCGACGCCATCATCTACCGCGCCAAGTTCGTGCCCACCATGTTTGCCGCACGCCAGTTCGTAAGCCACGGCCATGTGAAGGTGAACGGCCGCCGCGTAACCATTGCTTCCATGCGCATCAAGGCCGGTGACGCCCTTGAGCTCACCGCAAAGTCCAAGGAGCTTCCGATCGTGCTTGAAGCCGTCCAACTGGCCGAGCGCGATGTTCCGGATTATGTGGAAGTCGATCACAAGGCAATGACGGCGAAGCTGGTGCGGGTGCCCGCTCTGGCCGATGTTCCCTATCCGGTTCAGATGGAACCGCATTTCGTGGTGGAATATTATTCACGCTAACAGTTTGGCGTTTGTTGAGTTCGGAACGGCGGAGATTTCTCCGCCGTTTTTATTTGAGCATTGAGGCAATGTAGGTGGCGAAGTCGAAGTTCGGCCGCTCCAGATGGGAGAGGTGACCGGGCTTGGCCATGTCGGAGCAGAGGCCGCGGTAGACGCGCTCGGTGCAGCCCTTGTCCTCAACATTGACGTCATCGAGCAGGGCCTTGAGCTGTTTGAAGTGCGCTTGCGCATCCGGGTCGTTGGCGAATTCCGGCGACAGGCCGCCGCCAAAAATAACGCGCACCTGTCCCGCGCCATGGGGATGCAGCGAGAGATACCAGAAATATCCCGGTGTGAGGGTGATGAGCAGGCTGGGATAGATGGCCAGCAGGAAGGTTGTCCGGCGGCGGTCGCCCTCCATGCGCGTATTGGAAGGGTGGGCCAAGGCGATCTTCAGCGTATCGTCCTTCAGGATCGTATGATAGTTGAAGGTGGGCAGGCCCGGCGGGCAAATCATTTCGTCGAGCTTCGACAGGCCGCCGATGGTTTTGGCATGGCAGACGGGGAGGTGGTAGCTCTCCATGAAATTTTCGGCGAGAACCTTCCAGTTGGTGTTCCAGATGAACTGCTCGTTGAAATTCTCGATGTAGTTTTCCATCCGGTAGTCGGCGATGAGGCCCTCCACGTCAACGAGCTTTTCTTTTGGTGAAACGGCATCCGGGTTCAGCGTTATCATCACCCAGCCCAGCCATTCCTCGCAGCGGATTTGCGGCAGGCGGTAGTCTTCCTTGCAGAAGCCCTCGTTGTGCTTCATTGCCGGTGCGGCGCGGAGCGCACCATCGGTGTTGTAACTCCAGCCATGGTAGGGGCAGACGATGCCTTTGACGTTGCCTGTGCCTTTGAGAAGAATAGACATGCGATGCAGGCAGACATTGGACTGGGCGCGGAGCGTGCCTTCCCGGTCGCGGATCACCATGACGGGCTGGCCCGCGAGCTCCAGGGTCACGTAGTCGCCGGGGTTGGCAAGTGCCGTGACGCGGCCGATGCAGAACCATTCCTTGCTGAAAATCTGCTCCACTTCCTGGGTGGCAAATTCCTCGGAGGTATAAACGGCCTTGGGCATAGCATGGGCCTGATTGAAAGGCACGGCGACATTGGCCTTCAATTGGGCTGCCGCATCAAGGGAGCTGATTTGAATGTTCATGATTCACGTCTCCTCAAAGGCCAGTATATTCCGTAATTTTGGCATCGGCGAGGGCAAAGCACCCGGCGATCGAAGGGTTGAGCGGCAACTCGCGGTAAGCGCCTATGGCTCCTTGCCCGGCAAGGCGGCCGGCGAGGCCCGGTTCATCGCCCGCCACCACCCAGATGAAGCCGAAAGCAGTTTCACGAATAGGTCGGGCGCCAGCGATGGTGAGCTTGGCGAAGATGTCATCGGGCGGAGTCCCGGGCTGAAAGACCGCAAGCATGGGGCCTGCTGCTTCGTGCGACAGGGATGCCTGGCGCATGAGGACGGCCATGACGGCAATCCATGCGACAAGTACGCTGAAAAACAGGCTGACGGCGAGGCGGTGGCCGGGCCAGCGCATGGGCTCAGGACGCCGCGAATTTGGGCGCGCGCAATTCCTTGATCGGAAGATGCACGATGGCCGCAAACAGCCCGAGCGCTACGCCCATCCACCAGACAGGATCATAGGAGCCAAACTGGTCATAGAGCCTGCCGCCGAGCCAGACGCCAAAGAAGGAGCCGATCTGGTGGCTGAGGAACACGAAGCCATAAAGCGTTGCCATGTAGCGGGTGCCGAACATGACGGTGACGAGACCCATGGTGAGCGGCACGGTGGACAGCCAGAGGAAGCCCATGGTGGCGGTGAAGATCATCGTGGTGGTTGTTGTAATGGGCAGCAGGATGAAGGCGGCAATGGAGGCCGACCGCAGGACATAGATCAGGCTAAGGGGAATTTTCTTCTGGTATTTGCCGCCGATGATACCTGACATGTAGGAGCCCACCACATTGAACAGGCCGATGGCGCCCATGGCGATGCCGGCGAATTCCTTGCTGATGCCGTGTTCGGCCAGATAGGGCGGCAAATGCACCGTTATGAAAGCAAGCTGGAAGCCGCAGACGAAGAAGCCTGATACAAGCAGAAGGTATGAACCATGGCCGAAAGCCCCGCCAATGGCCTGGCGCATGGTGATGTCGGCTTCGCCCGCTGTTATCTTGGTGCTTGAGCTGTTCTGTACCATGAGGGGCAGTGCGAAAACCAGGATGAGCAGGGTGGAGGCGGCCAGTATGTAGAGCGCATGTTCCCAGCCATAGGCGGAAATCAGGGCCCCGCCCAAGGGCGCGAAGATGAACTGGCCAAGGGAGCCTGATGCGGTAGCGATGCCAAAGGCCCAGGAGCGCTTTTCCGGCGGCACGATCCGGCCAAGCGCCGCCATGACAATGCCGAAGGAGGACATGGCGACGCCAATGCCGATGAGGATGCCGGCGCCGAAGTGAAACATCAGCGGGGCTTCGGCCACGGCCATGACCACGGTTCCCATGGCATAGAAGATGGCACCGACCATCAGCACGCGGGCCGAGCCATAGCGGTCCGCCAAGGCGCCGGCGATAGGCGTGGCAATGCCCCAGAGAAGGTTTTGGAGAGCAAGGCCGAAGGAAAAGATTTCGCGGGGCCAGGCATGGGCCTCCGAAATGGGGGCGGTGAAAAGCCCGAAACTGGAGCGCACGCCGAAGTTGACCATGGCCACAAGGCAGCCCGCGACGATCACCACCGCGGGAGTGAAGTACCAGGGAATTTGTTTTCCGGTCGTGTTCATGTTTGCGGGCGGTATCTCATGAGAACGGGGCCAAATTGCGCAATGGCGACGCCAAGAAGAATGATCGCGCCGGCAATCAACGTCGTGGGTGTTACGATTTCGCCGAGCAGCAGCATTCCCGCCGTGATCGCAAAAATCGGGATCAGGTAAAGCGAGGCACCAACAGCCGTGGGGCGCAGCAGGCCCACGGCATAATTCCATGTGCCGAGTGTCACGAGGGTGCCGATAAACGTTAGGTAGACAAGCGAGATGATCGCGTTCTGATCCAGGTTGATTGTGGTTTTCCAAGTGTTTGGCGATATGAAAAGCAGCGCCGGGAACGTTGCAATCGCCAATGATAATAGCGAGAGCTTCATCGTGCCATAAGTCTGGATAAGGCTTTTGCTGTAAATCACGTAGACGGCCCAGAATGCGCCGCTCATGAAAATCAGCAGGCCGCCGGTGATCATGCTGGCGTGGCTGAGGTTTCCCTGCGCGTCGCCGCTGAAAAGATAAAGCGAGCCGATGAAGGAGACGATGAGCCCGATGATGGTTGGCACCGTGACGCGCTCGGCGCCGATCACGCTGGCGAGTAGGGCGATCAGTAGCGGCTGGGTTGAAATCACGATGCCGCCGATGGCGGACGTTATGTAGGCAAAGCCGAAAACCGAACCAGCAAAATAGCCGAACATGCCGATCAGCGAGATCAGCAACAGCCGTGGCACATCCTGCCGGGCCACCGTGAACCCGCCGAAGAATGGCAGCAGCAAGAGGCAGCAGATGCCGGTGGCGGCTGAGCGGATCACCAGCGCATCGGCGGCACCCGCGGCCAGCGTAAAGGAGCGGATGAAAGCCGGGGCCACGCCCCAGACAAGAACCGTGAAGCCGAGCGCCAATAGTGGGAGATAATTGTTAAGCGGTTTCACGCGCCAGAACTTTTTTCACGGCGGCACGTTCGGCCATTCGGTTGCGGTGATCCAGCACTTTCGGAAAGCGCTTGGGATCAACGCCATCGGCTTCGAGCCATTTGGCGATGGTGAAGAGATAGGGATCGGCAATGGTGTAATCCGCGCCCATAACCCAGGGGCCTTTGAAATATTCGCGCTCGATGAGCTCGAAGCAATCACCGACGTTTTGCGGAACCTTCTTCTTCATGGTTTCCCTTGCCGCTTCATCATCGCTCCAGCGGTAGCCGCGCGTGCGGTGGGCATGGGCAGGATGAACGGTCGAGCAGAGGTAACTGTTGAACGACTGGATCTGCCCGAGGCGGAAAGGGTCATTGGCGGGAATGAGATTAGCCTTGGGGAAACTTTGCCCGATGTAAACCAGAATGGCCGGGGTTTCGGTCAGAATACCCTGGTCAGTCACCAGGGCGGGAACCCGGCTCTTGGGATTGATCTTCAGGTATTCCGGCTTGCGCTGGTCATTTTCGGCAAAGTTCAGGCGCTTGGCCTCATAAACAGCACCAGATTCCTCCAACGCAATATGAGAGGCGAGCGAACAGGTGTTGTGGGCATGGAAGAGAGTGAGCATCAGGGCAGGATGCTTGAGGAGCGGCCATGCGTCAATTGATGCCGCCGCAACCCTCCCTTGCCGTTACCGCATCCGTTACTCAGGCAACCGCTTTTTCTGCCATCAACTGCTTCAATTCACCAGACTGGAACATTTCCATCATGATGTCGCTGCCGCCCACAAATTCGCCCTTGACGTAGAGCTGGGGCACGGTGGGCCAGTTGGTGTATTCCTTGATACCCTGGCGGACCTCATCGGAATCCAGCACATTGATGCCCTTGAAGGGCACGCCCATGTGATTGAGAATCTGCGTGGCCTTGCCGGAGAAGCCGCACATGGGCATGTCGGGCGTGCCTTTCATGAAGAGCACCACATCGTTGCTCTTCACCTCATTGTCGATCCATTTTGCAATGTCAGTCATGGTTCAAGTCCCTTGGTTTTTTGTATTCAATCACTTTGTTGATTACTATGGATGTAACGGGCCGCCACGGCAATTGGGGCAGTACTGGTTCGATCAACCCGTGGCGACGAGGATTATTCTTATCCTGCCAAAAACTCACGAGCGAGAACACGAAATCTGCGATTATCAAGAGAGCAAATGCAATGATACCCAAAGTTATCATGGTCTAACCCTCCAAAACACTTGTCGTTAAAGCGAGAGCATGCAATTCGCCGCCCATACGGCCTTTGAGGGATGCGTATACCATTTGATGCTGCTGGACGCGAGACTTGCCCTTGAAGGCTGCTGACATCACCGTGGCGGCATAGTGATTGCCGTCGCCGGCGAGGTCGCGGATTTCCACGCTGGCGTCGGGCAGGGCTTCCTTGATGAAGCGTTCAATTTCGGCGGCGGCCATGGCCATGGGTGGTGCCTTTCGATTTGGAGTAGAGATAATGCGGGTGGGGGCAAATAACCAGTGGCGAATTGGCATGCAGTTCCGGCCTGGATAGTGAGGGGAAGTCCCCGCTTTGGCATTAACCAGTCAGTTTACCGGCGAGAATTCGGCGAATCAAAAAAGGCTTAAGCCATGCAGATCCGCGAAACTTTATGGAGGCTAAAACTTGAATACCACAGCCGCACGAACGACATTTAAGGTCGGGTCTACGTCGCCAATTGGGCCAAGGCTATTTACAGAAGTTTCTGTGTCGAAGTCACCGTAAAGATATTCCGCGCGCACCGAAACATTGTCAGTCACTGCCCATTCGGCACCCGCCCCGGCAACCCACCCGAAATGATCCAACTTCGTGTCAGTGTTGGTTGCTCCATTATTGAGCGTCATTTCGGTTCCCAGCCAGCCGACACCCGCCGTTCCGTAGACGAGCACGCGGTCAAAAGCCAAACCCAAACGGCCCCGCACGGTCCCCAAATAATCCAAGTCACCTTGGCCAAGCCAGCCGTTTAAACCAATGTCAACCTCGTCGGTGGAGCCGTTCATCAGGCCAATATCGCCTTCAATGCCAACAACAATTTGGTCAATCTGATAATTGGCGCCCAGCAGCCCGCCGAAGTAGATGGCTGAAGGTTCGTTTTCCCATTGGGGGCCACCGTAGGGCGTGGCATCCACGTCCAGATCGGCCCATGCGCCGCCGATTTGAGCGCCCACATAAATTCCGGACCAGTCATAAGCCGATGGAGTGCTGACATCTGCGGCCAAGGCGCTGCTTGTTAGAGCGGCGGTTGCAACCAAACAAAGGGCAAATTGCTTCATGGCTTGAATTCTCCCCTGATAGCGATTGATCGACAATCGCCAGAATCCGGCACGATGTAACCTCAATACACCAATTATCCGAAACTGGCCAATTGCCAGTATGGGATTTCTCGGAGTTATTGACGGCAAGAAATTTTTCCATCGGAGTGTTGTGCAAATGTCACACAATCCGCTGTTTGGTCAAATGCCGCATCAATGGGCATCGGTCTAGTTCCTTAGAGCTCGCCTGACATGTAGGCCGGGAACCAGCCTTCGTGCGCTGACTTCAACTCGGCGAGGGCGACTTGGGTTTCGCTGCCAATCTTCAAAGCGGGTTCCGTTGTCACGGTTCCTATGCGGATGACATCGATGCCTTTGACATGGGCCTGGGTGATGATTTTGACGGCCTCGGCGGGTTTGCAGGTGAATACATAGCGGGCTTGGTCTTCGCCGAAGAGAGCTTCGTGGTTCAGGGCATCCAATTTGGCTCCAAGGCCGGAGGCGAGGGCCATTTCGATGACTGTGGCAGCCAGGCCGCCGTCGGAAATGTCATGGACTCCAGTGACTTGGCCGTGATTGATGAGGTTTCGCACGAAGTCGCCATGGCGCTTTTCGCGGGCGAGATCGACGGGCGGGGGAGCGCCTTCTTCGCGGCCCAAGACCTCGCGGAGATAGATGGATTGGCCGAGATGGGAGCCGTGGCCGCCGAGCAGGAGAATGGCTTCGCTGTCAGTTTTGAAGGCCAGCGTGGTCATCTTACTCAAGTCGGTCAGCAGGCCCACGCCGCCGATAGCGGGGGTGGGTAGAATCGCCTGACCATTGGTTTCATTGTAAAGCGAGACGTTTCCGGAGACGACTGGGTAATCCAGGGCACGGCAGGCGGCGTCGATGCCTTTGATGGCGAAAACGAGCTGGCCCATGATCTCAGGCTTTTCGGGATTGCCGAAATTCAGGTTGTCGGTGATGGCGATGGGCTCGGCGCCCACACAGGTCAAGTTGCGCCAGGTTTCGGCCACGGCCTGCTTGCCACCTTCGAAAGGATTGGCCTCGACATAGCGCGGCGTCACGTCAGTGGTGAGGGCGATGGCCTTGTTGGGGCCAACGCGCACCACGCCTGCGTCACCGCCGGGAATTTGGGCGGAGTTGGAGCCGATCAGGTGATCATACTGTTCCCAGACCCAGCGCCGCGAGCACATGTCGGGCGACCCGATGATTTTCAGAATGGCGGCCTTCAGATCATTGGGTGCCGGGACATCCTGCAATACGGCGAGCTTCTTGGGCTCGGTCCAGGGCCTATCATATTCCGGGGCTTCGTCGCCCATCTGCTTGATCGGCAGATCGGCTTTCACTTCGCCTTCGTGCTTGATGATGAAGCGCAGCGTGTCGGTGGTTTTGCCGACGATAGCGAAATCCAGGCCCCATTTATGGAAAATGGCTTCCGCCTGTTTTTCCAGATCGGGGCGCAGCACCATGAGCATGCGCTCCTGGCTTTCCGACAGCATCATTTCATAGGCTGTCATATGGTCTTCGCGGCAGGGCACCATGTCGAGATTGAGTTCAATGCCGAGATCGCCCTTGGCGCCCATTTCAACGGCGGACGAGGTGAGCCCGGCGGCGCCCATGTCCTGAATGGCGATGACAGCGCCGGAGGCCATCAATTCCAGGCAGGCTTCGAGCAGGCATTTTTCGGTGAAGGGATCGCCCACCTGCACGGTGGGGCGTTTTTCGTCGGCGTTGTCGTCAAACTCAGCCGACGCCATCGTTGCGCCATGAATGCCATCGCGGCCGGTCTTGGCGCCGAGATAAACCACGGGAAGGCCGACGCCCTTGGCCTTGGAATAGAAAATCTTGTCGGCATCGGCGAGGCCCACGGCCATGGCATTGACCAAAATATTGCCATTGTAGCGTTCGTGGAAATTCACCTCGCCGCCAACGGTGGGCACGCCGAAGGAATTGCCGTAGCCGCCGATGCCGGCGACGACGCCGGAGACGAGGTGGCGGGTTTTGGGATGATCGGGAGCGCCAAAGCGCAAGGCATTGAGGGCGGCGATGGGGCGGGCACCCATGGTGAAGACGTCACGCAGGATGCCGCCAACACCCGTGGCCGAGCCCTGGTAGGGCTCGATGAAGGAGGGGTGATTGTGGCTTTCCATCTTGAAGACCACGGCCTGGCCATCGCCGATATCCACCACGCCGGCGTTCTCGCCCGGGCCCTGGATAACCCGGGGGCCTTTGGTGGGGAGCGTCTTCAGCCATTTTTTGGAGGACTTGTAAGAGCAGTGCTCGTTCCACATGGCCGAGCAGATGCCCAGTTCCGTCATGGTGGGTTCGCGGCCCAGCAGCTTGAGAAAGCGGGCATATTCGTCGGGCTTGAGGCCGTGTTGCTTGACGATGTCGGGGGTGATCTTGGGGGCGGGGGCTTTTGTCATGTTGCGGGCGGTTTAGCCGCCCGCACAGGGATTCACAACGGCATTTGGACGATAATCCCCGGTCAGGCTGCAGCCTGGCCCTCAAAAACGCGGTGGCCGAACTGGTCGGTCACCTTGGCCTGGCCGAAGGGCTCGGCGCCTTCACGGACCAGCCGGTCCATGCGCACACGGAGCGCCATGTTGGCTTCCTTGAGGGCTAATTCCTGCTCTAATGTTGGCTGCTTTTTGCCGAAGAGTGATTTGAACATCCTGACCCCGCTCATGTCTCGTTAAGGCTGCTGTTTCATTGACAGTAGAGCGACAATCGGCGGCGTTAATCTACGGTTAACTCAGACGTTGGTGAATGAATGCTTCGCGGGCGGAGGAAAGTTTAGTCAAATTTCTGCGAATCATGCGGCGTTCACCCGGCAGAAGCAGGATGACTTCACCGGCACATCGGCCCGGGCCGTGGCCAGATCAAGGCGCTGCTTGATGAACGTGGCTTCGGCGTGTTTTCCTAACCGCACCAGACATTCATGGAAGCCGTGGAGGCTCCAGATATTGTCGGGGTGCTGGCAGGCGCGAGCCAGCGAGCCGTCCAGTCCCAAATCGGCACGGTAAATGGCTTCGGCCTCTTCAACCCGGTTTTGCTCGAGCAGCAAAGCCCCGAGCGCATGGCGCGTGGGCTGCATGAAGCCCCAGGGCTCGTCGTAGCGCATGGTGTCGTAGAGTTCGACCGACCTGTGAAGGTGGGCAAAGGCCTTTTCGTAATTGAACTTCCGGTATTCGATTTCGCCTTTCATCATCTCGGCGGCGACGGCGAGAATATCAAGGCTGGTATTGTTGAACAGGCAGCGGGATTCGGGCACGCGGGCCAGGGCTTCGTCAAACAGGCGGGCTTCCTTTTCCGCAGATGGCACATTGAAGCTGGCGGCGTAAGCCACGGCTTTGGCGTAATGCAGCATGGCGGTGGTCACGCAATAAAGTTTCTGGTCAGTGGGAAGCGGTGCCGCGATGATGTCCTGCCATTTGCCAAAGCGGATGTAGACGTGGAGTTTTATGGAGACGAAGGCTTCCAGCCAATCGGCCATGGGGGGTGACTCGACGCGCAGCAGGTCTTCCGAAATGGCGGCGGCCATGTCCTCTGCCGCTTCGAGAGCCGGGCCATATTGGCCGAGGAACATGGCGCCATAGGTTATGAAATGATAATTGTGGCAGCGGTAGAGGGAATAGAAATTGACGGCACCTTCGCGCGCCAGATATTTCCGGTCGGCCTTGGTGGCGCGTTCGTTGCGGTCGATCACGTCCTTGTAGTTGCCACAGAGAACGTCGATGTGGGTTGGCATGTGGATGAGATGGCCGGCATCCGGCACAAGGCTGCATAGCGCGTCGCCGGCACGGAGCGCGCGCTCCGGAGTGGGCGACATTTCCATGAGGTGGAGATACATGTGGAGAATACCGGGATGGCGCATGCCGTGGGGAGCCGCCATGGCGCGCTCCAGAACAGCAATCGCCTCTGCTGTGTCGGCTCCTTCGGCGGGCCTTCCGGTCTTGATGTCCCAGAGCTGCCATGGGGTGCGGTTCATGATCGCCTCGGCGAAGAGGGCTGTTACATCCAGATCATCCTTGTGGGCGCGGTATACTTCGCGCATAGCGGCGGCGTAGTCATCGTTCCAGATGGGCGTGACATGGCCCGGTTCATTCAATGGATAGCGTTTTGCAAGGGGATGAATCAGGGCCTGTTCAACCAGGTTTGCGTGCTTGAGAAGTTCCAATGCCTGTTTCGTGGCGGCATGCGCAAGATTGAGGGAGTTTTTGAGGTCAACCGGGTCGAAGGCTACCCATTGCTTGTTGTAGTTTGGACCCGCCGCATAGGCGATGCCCCAGTGGGCCATGGCGCAATTGGGATCGTGTTTGACGGCCTTGCGGAAGCAGCGCACGGCTTCATCGTGGTTATAGCCATAACACCAGAGCAGGCCGCGATCGAACCAAGCCTGCGCTTCTTTTGAAGTGGTGGTGACAGAGCGGGTAAAGGGGCCGAGATCATAATAGTCCGACATGTTGTTCCTCCGCGCGCCGCGAACGTATCACGGGTAAGCTCAGGCGGCTAGGAGGGGCAGTCGGATAGCTCACCTTGCGGCAACTCGATCAGGAGTTCAAGCCAAGTTCTTTTCCAACGTTGGTTTCGTGCCAAATGAACGCCAAAGCATGATCAGGGCAATTGCAAGGGCAGTGCCGGCAATGAGATCAACAAAATAATGCCCGCCGAAAAGCGGCGTTGATGCGATCATAATGGCAGAATAGGCTGTGCCAAGAGCAAGCCGAATACTGTTTCCCCGACACGCATACACAATCAGTATTCCAGCAGCGGTATGGAATGAAGGAAAAGTGGAAAGTCCGGCCAGGGCATCCGGGTTAAGGGTTACGGGATCTGAGCCTCGCAATGCCATTAACTGCTCTATGTGGAAGATTCCGGCATTTGAATCAAACTGCAGGCGCAATGCTTCGTCTGCGTAATGATCCATAGCGGCGCGCGCGGGAAAAAGGCATGCAATCAGCGAGCTGGTCACAGCACTCGCCAAGGTCAGTGCGAGCAGTTCCTGGCAGCGGCAAAAATGCCCCATAATTGTCGCATCCAGGGCAACAAGGAGCACAGCGAAGTAGAAATAGACGTATGCGTATTGCATGGCAACGACGGCCAATTTATTGCCAGCAACAAACCTCGCATAATCAAGCCATCGGAAGCCAAAAGCCTCGTCCCATGAAGCCAATAAACCATCGGCCATTGGAAACGGCAATGTCATCAAGAGATGGTTGAAAATGCGCAAAGCGGGAATGGTCAAAAGGATAAAAAACAACACCATTCCGGCGCTGGCCATTCGTTTTAACAGGAGCCCAGCTATGGGCAATCGGGCGTGCCTGATAAATGCCAGAACGAACACTATGACAAGGGGCGCAAGCATCGAAGTGAAAGCATCAGAAACAATTGAAATTCTTGGCGAGGCGGCGATCCACGCCAAATCGATCAAGAATAATGAAGCCGAAGCGACCCAGAACCAGATGTTTGGGAAAATTGCATCAGCAACCGTTGCGGGAAAAAACCACACTCGATTGCCTGTTTCCCGGGGGATGGTAAATTCATCGGATGTCATTGGGACAGCGGTTTATCAACGTTTGAAGCTATTCGCGCTGCAAAGCGTTAGCGCACAACCCTTAACACGGTTTTAAGTGCCTTCAGGAGGCTTGCCTAAGCGGCCAGAAGGCTCTCAAACAGCGGGCGGCAATCGGTTTTGCCGTGGAGCGGTTCGATCATGTTTTCCGGATGGGGCATCATGCCGATGACGTTGCCTACCTTGTTCACGATGCCGGCAATGTCGTTCATGGCGCCGTTGGGGTTGGTGCCCTGCGTGTAGCGGAAGACGACGCGGCCTTCGCCTTCCAAAGCCTTCAAGGTTTCTTCGTCGCAGATATAGTTGCCTTCGCCGTGGGCCACGGGGCAGGAGACGACGGCGCCTTTTTTCATGCGGTTGGTGAAAAAGGTGGAATTGTTTTCAACGGCCAGTTTCACTTCGCGGCAGACAAAATGGAGATGGGCATTGCGCACCAACGCGCCGGGCAGGAGGCCCGCTTCGGCGACGATCTGGAAGCCGTTGCAGACGCCGAGAACCTTGAGGCCTTTCGCGGCCTTGGCGCGGATATCCGCCATGATGGGCGAACGCGCGGCGATGGCGCCGCAGCGGAGATAGTCGCCATAGGAAAAGCCGCCGGGAACGACGACGAGATCAACCTTGGGCAATTCCGCATCGGTGTGCCAAACGGCAACGGGAGCAACGCCGGTGACCGCCTCAAGGGCAAGCATCATGTCACGTTCTCGGTTGATGCCGGGGAAGACGACGACGGCTGATTTCATGCGAGCTCTATATCGTAATTTTCAATGACGGTATTGGCGATGAGTTTTTCGCACATGGCCTTGACTGCGGCCATGGCCTTGGACTTGTCGGTTTCGGCGACGTCGATTTCGAAGTATTTGCCCTGGCGCACGTGTTCGACGCCGGCAAAGCCAAGGTGGCTGAGAGCGCCTTCAATGGCTTTGCCTTGCGGGTCCAGCACGCCTTTTTTCAGGGTGACTTTAATTTTGGCTTTCATCAGGTGTCGCTCTTCACGAGTTTGGGCTTGGCGCGTTCGGGTTTTTCGTTTTCTGTGATTATCCCAAGGCGCTTGGCCACTTCCTGATAGGCCTCGACAAGGCCGCCCATGTCGCGGCGGAAACGGTCCTTGTCCATCTTGTCGTTGGTCTTGGTGTCCCAGAGCCTGCAGGAATCGGGGCTGATCTCGTCGGCAAGCACGATACGCATCATGTCGTTCTCGTAGAGCCTTCCAAACTCGATCTTGAAATCGATCAGCTTGATGCCGATTCCGAGGAAGAGGCCAGTGAGGAAATCATTAATGCGGATCGACATGTGCATGATGTCGTCGATTTCCTGGGGCGCGGCCCAGCCGAAGGCGGTGATATGCTCTTCCGAGACCATGGGATCATGCAGCGCATCGTTCTTGTAGCAGAACTCGATGATTGAGCGCGGCAGGGGGGTGCCTTCCTCAAGGCCAAGGCGTTTGGCCAGGGAACCCGCCGCCACATTGCGGACAATCACTTCGAGCGGAATGATCTCAACTTCGCGCACGAGCTGTTCGCGCAAATTCAGCGAGCGCATGAAATGGGTTGGAATGCCGACTTCGTTGAGGCGCGAAAAAATATATTCGGAGATGCGCTGGTTCAGAACGCCCTTGCCTTCAATCACGGCTTTCTTTTGGGCGTCGAAGGCGGTTGCATCGTCCTTGAAATGCACGATGACCGTGCCGGGCTCGGGGCCCTCGTAAAGAATCTTGGCCTTGCCTTCGTAAATCCGGGTTCTTCTGCTGGTCATATGCAATATCCTCATCAAAACCCTTATCCACCCTTTTAGCACAAAACCAGCGGGCGGTACTCATAGTTCACATGTT
Organism: Aestuariivirga sp.; assembly: GCA_965279345.1. GTDB lineage: Bacteria > Pseudomonadota > Alphaproteobacteria > Rhizobiales > Aestuariivirgaceae > Aestuariivirga. The sequence continues at coordinate 695,844 of CBDIHN010000004.1, read as the reverse complement.
TCGACAATATGGCGATGGTTCCCGCCAATTGCACGGGCTTCTACTTCAACTTATTGCATTGCACAATGGTTTTGAGTGGTTGATTTGGGCCATGCGACTAGCTATCTCAAGGGGATACGCGGAAGTGGAGACCAACATGAATATGGATAAACGCCAAAAGGGCTTCGAATCGAAATTCGCCCATGATGAAGAGATGCTTTTCAAGGCCAACGCCCGGCGCGCCAAGCTTTTGGGCCTGTGGGCTGCTGAAAAATTGGGCCTTTCGGGGGCCGAAGCCGATGCCTACGCCAAATCCATGGTTGTTGCCGATTTTGAAGAGGCGGGCACCGAGGATTTGTTCCGCAAGGTGAGGAAAGACTTCGACGCCAAGAAGGTTGAGCAGTCGGACCACCAGATTCGCCGCCACATGGATGAACTGCTGGCCGTTGCCGTCGAACAGTTAAAGGCGGGCTAATAATTGGCTACACAAAATTTTGACCTGAAGGCACGGCTCGCCAACAGGAACGAGCCGTTCTTGTTTTCATGGATGACCATGCCGAGTTCGCACCTGGCGGGGCAGTTGGCGCGGCTGCCGATTGAAGGCGTTTGCCTTGACCTGCAGCACGGGATGATCGGCTTTTCCGACGCGGTGGATATGATTGCCGCTATCAGCAATGCGGGAAGGCCAGCCATTGTCCGCGTGCTGTGGAATGAGCCGGGGCTTATCGGCCAATCGCTTGATGCGGGCGCTGCTGCCGTTATTGTTCCCATGGTGAACAGCAAGGCGCAGGCCGAGGCGGTGGTAAAGGCGGCAAAATACCCGCCCCTGGGTGGGAGGAGCTGGGGCGGCTACACGGCGTTCCAGACCTATGGCCTCTCACCAGCCGACTATCTCAAGAAGGCCAATACCATTACCCAGGTGTTTGCCATGATCGAAACCCAAGCCGCCCTTGATGCGGTGGAAGAGATCGCGGCAGTGCCGGGCCTTGATGGGCTTTTCGTGGGGCCGAGCGATCTTTCCATCGCCCTTTCCAAAGGGGCCGGCATCGACAAGACAGCCTCGTACACGCTGGAGGCGATGAAGCGTGTTGCTGCCGCCACCCAGAAAAACAATCTGGTTGCCGGGGCATTTGCCGGCACCGCCGATGTTATCAAGACCTATGCGGCGATGGGCTATACGTTCATGGCGGGGGCCGTTGATGTGGACCTTCTGCAGGCGGGGGCCGAAAGCCTCATGAAGGCGGTAAAGGGCGTTTGACGTCCGCCGCCTTTCTTGTGACAATGAGGCCATTATGGACAAGCGCACCTCGCTCATTCCCGGCTATGAAAAGATCCTCGACAAGCTCGTGGATATAGCCCTTGCGGCTGGCCCCATCGGCAGCCAGACGGACAAGTATTTTACCAATACGTCGCGTATTGTTGCGGCCCATGGCGACACCGATGTGACGTTTGCCGTGTTCATGCGCCGGCGCGTGGTGGCGGCCCTTGAGCCCACCATCCGCATGGTGCAGCGGCTGGTGCCAACCGCCCGGGTAAAACGGTTTTACGAGGAAGGCGACATTGTTCCGTCCGAAAGCAAGATGCTTGAGATCACCGGATCCATGGCCAAGCTTTCGGAAGTTGAAACGCTGGTGCTGCAGAAGATCGGCTTTCCCTGCGTCTCCGCCAACAACGCCTATGAAATGTGCCGGGCCATTCCCTATGCGGCGTTCATGGACATGCACGCGCGCCACGGCAGCGGGGCGGAGATGAATATCCTCGCCTCTTATGGCGCGGCGGTTGGCAGTGCGGCGGCCAAGCATGCGGACAGCAATGTGAAGGGGTTTGTGGGCTCGTCACAGGATTTGACCGCGCCCCTGTTTGGCGCTGCTTCCGGAATGGGCACCATGCCCCATGCACTTGTGGGCTACACGCAGGGCGATGTGCTCAAGGCCATGAAGCTTTTTGCTGAGACCATTCCGGAAGCCAAAACCCTGATTGCCCTTGTTGACTACACGGGTGAGGAAGTCACCGATTCCCTGCGCTGCGCCCGCTGGTTTTATGAAGAGGCAAAATTGCAGGACAGGGACAAGGCCTTCGGGGTGCGGCTTGACACCCATGGCGGGCGGTTTGCCGAAGGGCTGGACTATGAAAAGTCCGTTGACACGGTGGGGCATTGGCTGGGCGTTGCGGGCGAGTACAACATCGTGGAACAGGTTTTGGGGGGCAGGGCCTTCCAGCTGGATCCCAACAACATTCTCGTGGACAAGGTGCGCCGCATTCTGTTCGGCAAGGGCGTTTCAGTGGCTTCCATCATCCATGTGCGCCGGGCCCTTGATAATGCCGGGTTTAAACAGGCGCAGATTGTTGCGTCGTCGGGGTTTGATCCACAGAAATGCCAGGTCATGGGGGCTGCAAAAGCACCGCTTCATATGGTAGGCACCGGCAGTTTCCTGCCGGCAACGCTCACTGAAACCTATGCCACGGCCGACATCATTGCCTATGACGGGGTGCGTCGGGTGAAGGTGGGCCGCGAGTTTCTTTTCGATTAGTTCACCGGCATGTGAACGGCGGGCTTCTTGCGCGTTGCGCAAATCTGGTGTTACTTTTTTGTGGGGCATACGGTCAGGGGCAAACATCATGATGATTCGATTCCTCTCACTCCTAAGTCTTGTCATTGCAACAACTCTGTTTTTTGCTTCTCCCGTTGAAGCCAAATGGGGTGCGGCCACGGGGCCTGCGGTCAATGTTGTCATCGATATTTCGTCGCAATCCATGTCGGTCAAGGTCAACGGCTGGCCCTACGGCCGGTGGAAAGTTTCAACGGCGCGGTCGGGCTATCACACGCCGCGCGGCACATTCCGGGTTCAGCGCACGGCCAAGGTCTATTACTCGCGGAAGTATGATAATTCGCCGATGCCAAATTCGGTGTTCTTCAAGGGTGGCTATGCCATCCATGGGAGCTATTATGTAAGATCGCTGGGGCGGCCCGCCTCGCACGGCTGTGTGCGGCTTCTGCCTGCCAACGCCGCGAGGCTATACAATCTGGTCCAGAAGTATGGCTCAAAGTCGACTCGGGTCACGATTGTTGATTGAGGCCTTGAGGTCATCACTGGCTGATTTTCCCCACTGGTCCTGAAACACCAGTTCTGCCAAGTCGAGGCGTTTGCGCCAGCCTTTTGCTTCGAGTTCAGGGGAGGCGTGAAGTTTCTTGACCCAGCCGAGGCAAAGATAGGCCACGGGCACTACGTGATGCGGCAGGCCCAGGATGCGGCTCAAGTCTGCGGCATTGAAAATGCTTACCCAGCCAACGCCCAGGCCTTCGGCACGCGCCGCCAGCCACAGGTTCTGGACCGCGCACACAGTGCTGTAGAGGTCCGTATCGCGGTTGTGGGTGCGGCCCAGCACAACGGGTCCGCCGCGCTCGCGATCGCAGGTGATGCAGAGATTGACGGGGGCGGCGGTGATGCCTTCGAGCTTCAGTGAATGGTAGAGAGCCTGTTTCTCATCGGGAAAGAGCAGGGCCGCTTCGGCGTTGGCCTTTTGGAAAGCCCCGAGGATTTCCACCTTTACCGTTTGCGCCGTGATGACCAGAAAGTTCCAGGGCTGCATAAAGCCCACGGACGGCGCGTGGTGGGCGGCTAACAGGACCCGGGCCAGGGTTTCATCGGGAACGGCATCGCCCAGAAACTGGCTGCGCACATCGCGGCGGGTGAAAATTGCGCGGTAGACGGCGGCGCGCTCCGCATTTGAAAATGGTGAAGCGGACGTTAATCCATGGGCATGTTCTGGCATCGTGGTTCCCCTTCGGATGCGGTATGGCGAGGCGCCGACCTCCATGACGGCGCCACTTCTCTTGCCTGGCCGGTCTTCTGACTTCGGCATCATCCCCGGCGGCGCCTTCCCGACTTGACGTCAGTGGCAAATGCCGCCCGGTCCGCCTTACAGCGTTGGGCACGTTACGGAATTTCACCGCATTCCCGATTCTCCAGCCTCTTCCGGGGCCGGCACCAAGCGGGGAAAGCCTAGGGGATTGGGCTGGCTACAACAAGGCCCTGTGGGCGGCTGAAACAGCCGCTACACTTTTCGTTAACCACGCCTTCAAGCCGCCGGTGTTTACCATGCGCAGACAGCAGCGATTAAGAGTCTGGAGCTAGATTTGCCCTCTCAAATTGCATGGTGAGCGGGATGAAAAAAGTCGCAGCAGGCGTGGCACGGCAGATTTGCCCAGCTCTCCCTTGTCTTTTGGGTTGTACATGCCGCTAGCCACTCCCGCATTATCTGGATCGCGCGCACGGGCCAAAACCGGAAGCCTGTTTGGCAGGTTCCTGCTTTTCCTGATCCCGATATTTGTCGTGGCGTCGATGCTTGGCCTGGCATTGGTGTCGAACGTATTCCAGCGGGCCGAGCGCGACAGCATTAACAAGCGCATCAGCACTTTTACGACCCGGATTGCCACCGTTCTCAAGGCGGAAGCCGAGCTGGGAAATGGCGAACTTAGCGGAAATCTGGTCAACCTCCTGTTGGTGGACCGCGCCATACGCTGTGTGGAGCTGATTGGCCGCAGCGGCCATGTGCTGGCTGAAGCGCCCGGCGGGAATGGCTGCCAAAAAACCGGCGACGGGAAAACCCTTCTGGTGCCATTTTCCGATTCTCCCAGCTCGCAGTTGCGTGTGCGGTATGATGAATCGGAAATTGCCGCTTCCGAAAAAAGGAAAGAGCAATTCAGTGCGCTTGCGATGCTCATGGGCCTGTTTGTGGCGATGGGGGCAAGCTGGTTCAGTTTCCGGTCAATCGTCGAGCGGCCGATGAAAGCGCTGCTTGAGGCCATCAGGAATGCCGGCGCCAACGGTGAAGTGGCAGTTATCGGGCACCAGAGCGCTGACGAAATGGGCGAAGTGATTGGCGCGTTCAATGAGATGCAAGTGAAACTCGGCGAGGAAGCACGCCGCAACCGGAAATCACTTGAACATGTCGACAGGCTTTACAACGAAACACCGGCCCTGATGTTTTCGATCAGCGCCAAAGGGTTGATGCTTAATGTCAGCGGCCATTGGCTTGAGCAGACGGGCTATGTCCGCGAGGATGTTGTGGGTAATGCCATTTCCAATTTCCTGCGGAGTTCGCCAGGGAGCCATGAGTCCGGCTTTCCGCTGGTGGAACTGACTGAGCGGCAGGGATTGCGTGACATCCCGCTGCAATTGCTGCGCCGGGATGGAACCGGCATGGACGTGCTGCTTTCCGCCGTTGCCGACAAAGTGGACAGCGGTGAGGAAGCCTGTTTCCTGTGTGTGCTGAACGATGTCAGCAGCCTCAAGGAATCTCAAAAGAAACTCCGCACCCAGGTGGTGACCGATGTTCTTACGGGCCTGCCGAACCGGCAGGGGCTTTTTGAGTATCTTTCGGCAATGAAGCCCGCGTCCGAGAAGTTTATGGAGAGGGTCGCAATTCTTTACATCGACCTCGACAACTTCAAATGGGTAAACGAAACGCATGGCCACGAGGCGGGCGACAGCCTCCTGGTCGAAGCGGCGAGGCGGCTGCGCGGCTGCATCACCGCGGCCGACTTTCTGGCGCGCCTTGGAGGCGACGAATTCGCTGTCGTGCTCCGGGGTTTAAAACAGGACGATGACGCTGTTGCCATTGGGCTGCGGGAACTTGGCGCCCTGGTTGCGCCGTTCCACTTGGGCGAAATTGCAGTGCATGTGGGGTGCAGTATCGGCATTGCCCTGTTGGGCACGCATTCCAGCAGCGCCGAAGAGCTGCTGCGCCTGGCTGACCTTGCGATGTATAAATCAAAGCAGCAGGGCAAGAACCGGATATCGGTTTATTCCAGCGATCTTGGCGACAAGGCACTGACGCGGGCCCGGGTGACCGACCAGATCCGCGAAGCCCTGCGCAGCAACCAGTTGCGGCTGTTCTACCAGCCGGTGATTGACCTCGCCAGCCTGCGGGTTGTGGGAGCGGAGGCGCTGCTGCGCCTGCAATGCCCGGACGAAGGGCTGATGCAGCCAACAGACTTCATTACGGTGGCTGAGGAAACGGGACTTATGGGCCCGGTTGGCGATTGGGTTGTCGGCGAGGCCATTTCCACCCTGCAGCAGGAACGGGCCTTTGCCGTAGATACCAAGCGCTATCTTGCCATAAACCTGTCACCCCGGCAGTTGGACAGCGCGTTTACAGCCGATCTGGTCAAGCGCCTCAGGAAATCGCCCGACCTGGCCAAGACCCTGGTTTTTGAGATCACCGAAACGGCGCTGCTTGAAAATGAAGAACGCTTCTCGGAGTTCTTTGCGGATATCCGCGAAACGGGGGCCCGCATCGCGCTTGACGACTTCGGCACGGGCTATTCGTCGCTCGGCCACATCAGCCGCTATCCCGTGGATTTCATCAAGCTGGACCGGAGCTTTTCGCGGCTTCTCAGCCGTGGAAACGAGGCTGAAGCCCAGCGGGCGCGCGCTTTGATCAAGGCTACGGCAACGCTGAGCGCCGAACTTGGGATTGCGATCATTGCCGAGGGCATTGAGGATATCGCTACGCTCGACCTGCTGCGCTCCTACGGCATTGGCTTTGGGCAGGGTTACCTGTTTTCTTCGCCGCTTCCGGCAAACGCCTTCCGGGAATGGGCCCAGGCCTTTTCCGGAACCAGCGAGGCCGGGCGTCAGGCGGACATTCGCGCCGCGTAAATTTCCTGCTTTCCAAATGTGCCGGGCGGTGACAATCTGGCTTTGACCTGATAGGGTTTTGGCAGCTGAAGTCGGCAGGCAGTCAGCGAAATCGGTGTGTGCCATGAACTCTGAAACCTCATCAGAAGGAGCCACACAACGTGAAATTCGGATATTTTGCAAACCCCACCAACCGCCACAACAAGCCCTTTGGCACGTTGATGCAGGAGCAGGTTGACCTGGCGCAATACCTGGACCGCCACGATTGGGATTCCGTGTGGTACACGGAACATCATTTCTCCTATGAGGGTTTTGAGGTTGTTCCCAATCCGGTTCTGATGTCCACTTGGACGGCCGCCCATACCAAGCGCCTTCGCATTGGGCAGGCGGCCAATATCATCACCTTCTGGCATCCCCTGCGCTTTGCCGAAGACATTGCGATGCTTGACCACATGTCGGGCGGGCGCATTGAGGTGGGGGTTGGCCGCGGCATTTATGGCCGCGAAGCCTTGCAGCTCAACAAGATGGCGGACACCCGCAACCCGGCGCAGAATTTCCGGATTTTTGCGGAAGCCTTGGAAGTTGTCCGCCGGGCCTGGTCGAACCAGTATTTTGAGTTCCAGGGCGAGTTCTTCAAATTTCCCGATCCCGGCTTTGTGTGGGATCACGGCATGTCGCCCAAGAGCGCTGACTACCAGAACATGGAGACCCTTGAGCTGCACAAGCTCACGGTGGTTCCGCGCACCCTGCAGCAGCCAACACCGCCCATGCACCAGGTGGTGGATGGCCATTTGGCCATTCAGTATGCGGCGGAGAACGACATGGGCGCCATGATGTGGATTCCGCCCACCGATGCGCTGAAGCCCCGGTTTGAACTCTACCGCGACAAGAAGGCGGCAAAGGAACAGCGCGCGGTCAAGCTCGGCGAAGGCGTCAGCCTGGTGCGCGACATGTTCTGCGCCGAAAGCAAGGCGGAAGCCAAGCGCCTGGGCGGGCAGGGCATTGTGGATTATCTGCGCTGGGTGTGCCACTGGCGCGGGCTTGATAACCACCGGCATCTCGGCGAGGAACTGCCCAAGACGGACAACAAGCTCGATCTGCTTTCGGTTGATTTTCTTGATGAGCGAAATTTGCTGTTTGGAACGCCCGATGAGATTTCGGCGCGCATCGAGGAACTGATCGAGGTTCTGAATTTGCAAACCCTGCTGGTCTGGTCGCATTTTCCGGGGGTTGATCATGAGGTGGCGATGCGTTCGGTGAAGCTCTTCACCGATGAAGTGATGCCGCGTTTCAAGGGCCGGGTTGGTCTGCACCAGGCGGCGGAGTGAGCTCATGAAGCCCAGCATCCGCAAGACCGTGACGTTTATCGAGACGACCTATATTGAAGGGGGGCGGGCGCCGGATGTGCCGGTTGAAATGGCGGGCGTTGCCGCGGTGATCCAGAACCCCTGGGTGGGCAAGGGCTTTGTTGAAAATCTCCGGCCGGAAATCCTGACCATGGCGCCGGTATTGGGCGATTTGCTGGTGCCGCTTCTGCTGGAACAGCTTGGCGGCGGCGAGAGGATTGAGGCCTATGGCAAGGCCGCCATTGTTGGCTTGAATGGCGAAATCGAACACGCTTCGGGGCTTATTCACACCCTGCGGTTTGGCAACAAGTTCCGCGAAGCCGTCGGCGGCAAATCCTACCTGTCCTTCACCAACAAGCGCGGCGTTGCCGGCTCTTCCATTCAAATTCCGATGATGCACAAAATCGACGAGGGCTTCCGCTCGCATTACCTGACGCTGGAATTTGCCGTGCCCGATGCGCCGGGGCCGGATGAAATCCTGGTTGCCATTGGCGCTGCCACAACGGGCCGGGCCTTCCCGCGCATCGGCAACCGCTATATGGACAAAGAAGAAATGGCGGCCGAGAAGAAGTGAAGCGGTTTTCACTTAATGGTAACGCGTTTGAAATTTCCGGCAGCGGACCGCGGGTCATTCTGCTGCATGGCGTCGGCCTGAACCAGTCGACTTGGGCCGAGCAGGTAAAGGCGCTGGCATCCGATTTTCAAGTCATCACCTATGATTTGCTGGGACATGGCCGGAGTGCTCCAGCGTTTACAAATGGTGTGATTTCTGATTGGGTCGATCAACTCAACGGTGTTGTCCGTGATTTGGCACTGGACAGGTTCGCGCTGGTGGGATTTTCCTTTGGCGGGCTGATTGCGCAAAGCTATGCGGCCCAGACTTCTCGCATGATTGACAAGCTGGTGCTGATGAGCACGGTCTATGACCGCAGCGAAGCGGAGCGCGCCCGTGTTTGGTCGCGGCTTGACCTGGCCCGGCGCTATGGGCCTCACGCTATTATTTCTGAAGCGCTTATTCGCTGGTTTTCGCCTGAATTTCTTAATGCTCACTCCGAAATGCTGAATCAGTATGAGGCCCTGTTGCGGAGCAATGATGCTGCTTCATTTCTCTCGGCATATAAATGCTTTGCAACGGCGGACCGGGACCTGGTGGGTGGGCTTGCCGCGTTTGACCGGCCAGCGCTGGTCATGACGGGTGAACTGGATACGGGCTCGACGCCTGCCATGGCGCGGAATCTGGCGGGGATGATTCCGGGGGCCGAGTGTTCTATCATCGCTGGAGGACGGCATATGATGCCGGTTGAGATGGCTGATGAAGTCAATTCCGTGTTGCGCCGGTTTTTGAAGAGGGGAAGCTCATGAAGAAATTGCTGAAAGCCATTGTCTGGATTCTGGCAGCACTTGTCGTGATCTTTATCGGCGGCGGCTATCTCCTGCCGGATGAGGTCAGCCTGCAGCGGCAGACGGTGATCAATGCGCCGCCGGAAAAGGTATTTGCCTTGGTGGGCGGATACAAGCGGTTTCAGGAATGGTCGCCCTGGGCGGAACTTGATCCCAAGGCCGTTTACACCTTTGAAGGCCCTGACTCAGGCGTAGGCGCGAAAATGAGCTGGGCTTCCAATGATCCCAATGTTGGCGCCGGTTCGCAGGTGATTACGGAGCATGTTCCCAATTCCCATGTCACGGTTGATCTGGATTTTGGCGCGATGGGCAAGTCGCAATCCACCTGGGACTTGCAGCCGGAAGGCGCAGGGACTTCGGCGACGTGGGGCTTCAAGATGAAGCTTGATGGCATGATGGACCGCTGGTTTGGCCTGTTGATGGAACGCTTTATTGGTCCAGACTATGAAAAGGGACTGGCCAAGCTGAAGGCTCTTGCGGAAAAAGAGGCGGCGGGTGGCTGAGGCTTTTCAACTTTATATTGATGGGGCGTTTTGCAACGCGGAAGCTTCCGCCACATTTGAGAGCCTTGATCCTTCCACGGGAAAGACTTGGGCCCTGATGCCCAAGGCCAGTGCGGCTGATACGGACCGCGCCGTGCGTGCCGCCTCCACTGCCTTTAACGCTGGACCATGGCCGGCAATGACGGCAACGGCGCGGGGCAAGCTGCTTTATAAACTGGCGGAGCTGGTGGCACGGGACGCTTCCATCATTGCCGGATTGGAAACGCGCGATACAGGCAAGGTGATCCGTGAAACAAAAGCGGTGACCGGCTATGTGGCGGAATACTACCGTTACTTCGCCGGGCTGGCTGACAAGATTGAAGGCGCAACCTTCCCGATCGACAAGCCGGACCTCGAGGTTTCAACCCGGCGCGAGCCCCTGGGCGTGGTGGCGGCTGTTGTGCCGTGGAATTCGCAGATGTTTCTGACGGCCACGAAACTTGGCCCGGCGCTGGCGGCTGGCAACACGGTGGTGGTCAAGGCTTCGGAAGATGGGCCGGCGCCGCTTCTGCATTTTGCCAAGCTGGTGCATGAGGCGGGATTTCCCGACGGGGTTGTCAATATCATCACCGGATTTGGCGCGGATTGCGGGCAGGTTTTGACGTCGCATCCGCTTGTGGCGCGGGTGGCTTTTACCGGCGGCGTCGAAACGGCGCGCCATGTGGTGCGCAACACGGCGGAAAATTTTGCGGTGACCACGCTGGAGCTCGGCGGCAAGTCTCCGGTCATTGTCTTTGATGATGCGAATTTGGACTCGGCCCTGAACGGGGTGATTGCGGGCATCTGGGGGGCAACGGGGCAATCCTGCGTGGCGGGGTCGCGCCTGCTGGTTCACGAGTCCATCCATGATGAATTTGTGGCGCGGCTTGCCAAGCGGGCCGGCGAAATCAAAATCGGCGCGCCGCTTGATATGGCAACCGAGATGGGGCCGCTTGCCACCCTGAAGCAGGTGCAGCGGGCGGAGAAACTCATTGCGGAAAGCGTTGCTGCTGGCGCTGTTCTGGTGACAGGCGGCAAGGCCAAAAAAGGTGCGGGATTTTATTTTGAGCCCACCATTCTTCTGGCACCCTCCGCCGAATTGCCCTGCGTGCGTGAAGAATTTTTTGGCCCGGTGCTCTCCGTCCTCAAGTTCAAAACCGAAGCGGAAGCGGTGGCCCTGGCCAACGGCACGGCTTATGCCTTTGCCGCAGGCATTTTCACGCAGAATCTGGGTCGGGCGCACCGGTTGACGCGGAAAATCAGGGCTGGGGTGGTGTGGGTGAATACCTATCGCGCGGTTTCGCCCATTGTGCCTTTTGGGGGCAATGGCTACACGGGCCATGGGCGCGAAAGCGGCCTGGATTCCATCCGGGACTACACGCGCACGAAATCAATCTGGATCAATACATCGGAGGTGCCGATGGCTGATCCCTTTGTCATGAGGTAGCGATGAGAACGGCTTTGATCACCGGCGGCGCACAGGGCATTGGCGCCGCAGTGGCGCGCAAATTCCTGGGTGAGGGATTTTCCGGGGTGCTGCTGGTTGACCGCAATGCGGAAAAGCTAGCGGCGATGCAGAAGCAGATCGGCAAGGGCGTCGAAATCTATGCGGGCGATTTGCGTGACGCGGGAACACCGGCTGGCGCCGTGGCCAAGGCGATCAAGAGTTTTGGACAGCTTGATGTGGTGGTGAACGCGGCTGGCAATACGGAGCGCTGCGGCATTGCGGACACGACGCCGGAATCTTTTGACCGCCTGTTCGAGGTGAATGTGAAAGCGCCGCTGTTCATCATGCAGGAGGCGGCCAAGCATATGGTGGCGGCAAAGTCCGGCGTGATCATCAATGTGGCCAGCATGCTGGCGCATGGGGGGCCACCGAACCTCGCCACCTATTCGGCTTCCAAAGCGGCGCTGATGACCTTGTCGCGGAGTGCGGCGAACACCTTCAAGCGCGATGGCATCCGGGTATTCTGCATAAATTTAGGCTGGGCGCTGACTGACGGCGAGCATGAGCTGCAGACGACGTTTCACAAGCTGCCGCAGAACTGGGCTGAGGACATCGGCGCCCGCATGCCGTTTGGCCGGTTGATTACCTCGGATGATGTGGCGGGGCTCTGCGCCTTTCTGGTTTCACCGCCGGCACAAATGATGACCGGTGCGGTGATCGATTACGAGCAGATGCCGGTGGGCACCTTCGACAGCCATCCGGCGCTCAGCCCATAAGATCAACGACAGTGATTTCCGGCGGAACACCGAAGCGGATGGGCAGAACCGAACAGCCGAGCCCGCCGGACACGATGAGATGGCGGCCATCCTCAACGACATGGCCATAGGCAAAGCGATTGCCGAATTCGGACGGGGTGATCGGCGACCAGCCAAAAAGGCGCACCTGGCCGCCATGGGTGTGGCCGCTCAGGGTGAGGGAGACGCGCGGCGGCATTTGCGTGAACAGGTCAGGCTCATGGGCAAGGTGGATGATGGGCGCGTTATCGGTGATTTGCGCAAGGGTGCCGGGGAGATCGTCACGGCCTTCGAAATGGCCCCGGACTTTCGTCTTTATAGCCACGATGCTTGCAGTGCCCGAAAGCCAGAAGGGGAGATTATTCTTGGCAAGGCGCGCCACTTTGTTTTCGAGAACGGGAATGCCTGCATCTTCCAAGGCGCGTTGGGTGAGGGTGGGGCCGTGGCCCAGGCTTTGGGCCGCCGTATCGCCCCACCAGTCATGGTTGCCGATGATGGCATGGGTTCCCAGTGGTGATTTGAGTTTCCTTGCGGCGTGTGCCGTGCCGGTGACTTCGATTTGTTTGGTTATGAAGCGATGGGTTGCCGCATAGTCTCCCAGCAATAGATGCAGATCGCCTTCAAGCGAATTTGCCAGATCAAGAATGCGGTTCCAGCGGGCAAGGCTCATGTAGGGCTCGCCCAAATGGGGATCGGCAAGCAGCACGAGGCGCAGCTTGAGGCCGGGCGTCCAGTTCGGCGGGGTGAGGGCGTAGTATTGGGTGCGCAGCAGGAAGCCCGGCTCGATGGCCAGTGCATAGGTGCCGACGGAAGCGCCCGCAAGGGCGAGGCCGCCAAGCCATTTCAAGAGACCGCGCCGCGTCATGGGGTTTGGCCCGTAACGCCCGCTTCGCGCAGCGCCCACTCGCGGAAGGCTTTCACCATTGGCGTATCCGCCGTCTCAGTGGGAGAGATGACATGGTAGGCAAATTGCGGCGGAGCCCGCAGCGAGAGCTCGAAGGGTTTTACCAGCCGGCCTGCCGCAAGATCATCCGCCACAAGATTTGAGTCCCCCAGCGCCACGCCCTGGCCATTGATGGCCGCCTGAACGGCAAGGGAGGTTTGGCTGAAGTGCAGGCCGGCGGAATCGTCGAAATCACGGATGCCGGCCGCCAGCAGCCACATGCGCCAGTTGGGCCAGGGCAGGCCTTGGGCTTCCCAATCCAGGTGAATGAGCTGGTGATGCTGCAGGAGATCGCGCGGCGTCTTTAACGGCTTGTCCTTGGTGATCAGGCTGGAGCTGCAGACCGGAAACACCTGATCCTGAAACAGCAGGTCGGCGCGCAGGCCCGGATATTTTCCATTGCCAAAACGTATGGCGATGTCGATGTCGTCGCGGTCAAAATCAAGGACGGTGGCAGATACATCAAGGCGCACGTCGGCGCCGGGCACGACCGCCAGGAACCGGTCAAGGCGCGGCACCAGCCATTTGGCGCCGATCGAGGGCGAGGCCGAGACCTTCAGCTGCTTGGTGTTCTTGAGCTTGCGGATTCTTTGGAGCGCGCGGTTGAGGGAGTCCAGTGATTCAGCGGCGGCGGCGAGGAGAATTTCGCCTTCGCGGGTGAGGCGCATGCTGCGGCTGGTGCGGGCAAACAGCGAAACGCCGATCTGCTCTTCCAGCTCCTTGATCTGATGGCTGATGGCTGCGGGGGTGACGCCCATGTCGGAAGCCGCACGGGTAAAGCTCAAATGCCGGGCGGCGGCATCAAAGGCGCGGAGGGAACGGAGGCCGGGAAACAGCTCGAGCATGGCACATCTTCAAACAGGATTTGTAGATGAGGTGAAAACTAGTCGTTTGTATAAACAATTACAATCGCTTATATCTGGATCATCAATTAAAATTAATGAAAGATGAATATCATGTCACGTTCCAGCAGCCAAACCGCCCAGACAAGCTTCCCCTATGCACCCGTTGGCACTGCCGACAGGCTGTGGCTTTTCCTCAAGGGCATGGTCCGGTTCGAGCCAGCGGCAAGTGCCACCTACGCTGAAAACGCGAAGCTCCGCATGAGCGGGCGCACCTGGCTGATGTAGGCCAAACGCCCACCGCCATCTTCTTTTCTCCATGGAGAGCGGGTGGCTGCCGAGATTTATTTTCCTACCCCTGTTGACATGTTCCTATTCAAGGCATATATTCTTGTTTTGTTTTGTGCCGGGTGGGAAGCGTATGGACTGGAAGATGGACTGGGACTTGGCCATCAAGCGCAACAGCGAAGCGCTCAAGGGGATAATTGAAGCCCTGTTCGTCCTGCTGGGGCTTGTGGGTGAGGCCACGGTTTCGCGGATTCCTCTGCCCGTCCACCGGGCCGTCCTGCGGGTGCTGCGTCCCGCCGAATCCGCCGTACGCCGACTGATTGTGATTGCGGCAAGGGGCCTTGTGGTGAAGATTGTTCCCTCGCGTCCCATGGCCAAGGGGCACAAGATCGTAAAGGGCTGCGGGAGCAGGCTCCCCGCCTTCAAGCTCTTCGATACGCGCAAATACTTCGCCGAACTGAGCCAGCGCCGGGTCAAATACGCGAAGTATCCGCCACGTGTCCTTTTCCTGGGGCCTGATTCCCGGGTGGACGACCTGTGGTCACGGCCCCCTCGTGCTCCTACCCCGCCGCCGCCCGATGGCCTGGTCAGCGCGGCACGCATCAGCTGGAGGCTCCAAGCCCTCAAGTTGGCGCTCGATGACCTACCGCGCCAAGCCCGGCGTATGGCCCGCTGGCGGGTGAGGCGGGAGAACTCAAAAGCTCCGACGTTCAAATCGCCACTCCGGCCCGGCCGTGCCCCCGGCTCCCGGAAGAAACCCACTCACGAAGTCGACGAGGTTCTCGCCAACTGCCACTGGCTTGCCTGGGAGGCCGAGAGGCTCGACACAAGCTGAGGCAAAAATCATCCGTCTACGGATTAATATTCCACGAGTCCGTCATTCCGGCGTAAGCCGGAATCCCGTTGACGTTGAAAAGATTCCGGCGTTCGCCGGAATGACAAATTGGGGGAACTCATTGCAACGTGAAATCAATTATGAGAACTTCCGCCGGAATGACGAACCAGGGAAATCAGCGCCCCTTCCAAACGGGCGCGCGCTTTTCGGCGAAGGCTTTGGCGCCTTCCAGCTGGTCTTCGCTGGAATAGAGCTTGTCCACCGTTGCCAGCTTGCGCCTGGTGACCAGGTTGAAGGCTTCCTGCACGGGCAGGTGCAGGGTTTCGCGCAGGGTTTCCTTGATGGCGGCAAAAACCAATGGCGGGCCATCTGCCAGCAGGGCCGCTACGGCGCGGGCCCGGGCCATCAGATCGGCGGCGGGCACGATTTCATTGATGATGCCCCAGTGCTTGGCTTCAGCGGCGGAAAAGCGCCTGCCGGTGAAGAGCATTTCGGTCGCCACCTGATAGGGAATGCGGCGCGGCAGCTTGATGGTGGCGGCGTCAGCCAGGGTGCCGGAATTTATTTCGGGCAAGGCGAAGGTCGCGTGCTCGGCGGCGATGATGATGTCAGCCGAAATCATGATTTCAAAACCGCCACCAAAGGCAAGGCCATTTACGGCGGCAATCACTGGCTTGTTGAGGCCCGGCAATTCCTGCAGGCCGCCGAAACCGCCCACGCCATAATCCGCATCGGGCGCTTCGCCTTCTGCGGCGGCCTTGAGATCCCAGCCGGGGCAGAAGAATTTATCGCCGGCAGCGGTGAGGATGGCCACGCGCAATTCCGGATCGTCCCGGAATTTGGCGAAGACATCGCCCATGATGCGGCTGGTTGCGGCATCAATGGCATTGGCCTTGGGGCGGTTGATGGTGACTTCGAGCACGGCGCCATGGCGTTCGGTGAAGATGGGTAAGGTCATGTCAGTCTCTCCGCATACGGATGAGGGCATCAACGGCAACAGCGCCGTTGGGCAAAACGAGCAGGGGATTTACATCAAGTTCTTCGATTGTGGTGCGGTGGGCCTTGGCGAAATCCGCCACGGCGAGGACTGCCGCGATGACGGCTTTTTGATCGCCTGATTTGCCGCGAAAACCTTCGACCAGCCTCCATACTTTCAAGGACTGCAGGGCGCGGGTGATTTCCTCGCGCGAAGTTGGCAGCAGCAGCGTGACGCTGTCTTTCAGGAGTTCGGTCAGAACGCCGCCGGCACCGATCACCAGGGCCAGGCCAAATTGCGGATCGTTCTTGAGGCCGATGATGAGTTCGGCCACGGCGCCGGTCACCATGCGTTCGACAAGAACATCGGGCGCCAGCTTTGCCATTTTCTGGGCTACGGCTTCGGCGTCTTCAACGGTTTTGATGTTCAGGGCCACGCCGCCCGCTTCGGTTTTGTGGGCGATGGCCGACGAAGATGTTTTGATGGTGACGGGGAAGCCAAGCTGCTGGGCGACGCTTGCCGCCTCCGTTGTTTTGCAGACGCGCCCCTCGGGCACGGGGAGGCCGAAGTTCTTCAGGAGAATCTTGGCATCATGTTCGCTCAAGATGATTTCGCCCTTGCCTGTTAAGGCAGGTGCTGCCAGCGCAGGCAGCGCTTCGTTGCGGGCCCAGTTCCTGCCGATGAAGGCGGCGGCTTCGAAGGCGGCCAGCGTGTCATCAAGGCCCATCATGGGGGCAACGCCCTTGCTCGCCAGATCGGCGGCAACTTCGGGCAGCATGCATTCGGGAAGCGAAGCGGTGACAACGGCGCGCGCGCCGGCGATTTTGGAAGCTTTGGCAAGGGCCTTCGCCGCAACAACCCAGGCGGCTGCATTGCTTCCCGCATGGGTTGGCGCATCCAGGATCAGCACGCCGGCATCAAAGCCGCCGCGCAGCACGGCTGAATAGGTTGCGGTCAAATTGTCGAACTGGTCCCAGATGAAGGTGTGATAGTCGAGCGGATTGTCGATCGAGACATATTCGTTGAGGGTGGCTTTCACTTCCGCCTTGGTTTTCGGGTCAAAGGGCGGGAAGCTCACTTTCCGCTCCAGCGCCATATCGGCAATGAGGGCCGCTTCGCCTCCCGAACAGCTCATGGAAACAATGCGGCTGTCGTGCAAGGGCCCGCCGTGGTGAAGAAACTTCAGGGTTTCCACAAAGGACGTCACCGACTTCATGCGGGCGATGCCGTAACGCTCGAACAGCGCATCATAGAGGGTGTCGGCGCCGGCGAGCGATGAGGTGTGGCTCATGGCCACTTTTGCACCTTGCTCGGAACGGCCGGTTTTGAGCGCGATCACCGGTTTTTTGAGCTGGCGGGCGACCTCGGCGGCGCGGGCGAAGGCTGCCACGTCAGTCAGGCCTTCAATGTGGAGGCCGATGGCCGTGACGCGTTCGTCGCGGGCGAGTTCTTCAAGCAATTGCGCCATGTCAATGTCAGCCTGGTTGCCGATGGCAAAGATGCAGGCGAGCGGAAGGGCGCGGCGGGTGAAGGTGAAGTTGCAGGCGATGTTGCCCGACTGGGTGATGATGGCAACGCCCTTGTCGATGATTTCCATGCCATGCTCGTCGGGCCAGGGGGCGACGCGGGCGAGGCAGTTCACGAAGCCATAGCAATTGGGCCCCATGAGCGGCATGCCGTCTGCTGCCGCGAGCAGTTCCTCCTGGAGGTGGGCATCGCCTGTTTCGGCGAATCCGCTGGCGTAGATCACCGCCCCGCCGCAGCCCCTTTTCCGCAGTTCACGGACGATTTCGATGGTGGGTTCGCGTTTGATGGCAACGAAAGCCGCATCGGGTGCGCCGTCGATATCGGCAACCGACCTGATGCAGGCAATGCCGCCTAGGCTTTCGCGCTTGGGGTGGACGGCCCAGATTTTGCCGGCAAAGCCCAGTTCGCGGGTACGGCGAATGGCGACTTCGCATTCGTTGCCGCCGACGAAGACGATGGACTTTGGATTGAGCAGGCGAGTGAGGCTACGCGTCAAGATCAGCCACCCAGCGGGCGCAGCAGGGCGCGGGAAATGATATGGCGCTGGATTTCCGAGGTGCCTTCCCAGATGCGCTCAACCCGGGCATCGCGCCAGATGCGCTCGAGGGGGAGGTCGGACATCAGGCCCATGCCGCCATGAATTTGAATGGCTTCGTCGGCAATGAAGGCCAGAACTTCGGTGGCCTTCAGCTTGGCCATGGCCATGTCCATGTCGGTCACGGTTTTCTGGTCGAACTTCCAGGCGGCTTCGAGGGTGAGCAGTTCGGCGGCTTTCAATTCCATGGCCATGTCGGCGAGCTTGAAGGACACGCCCTGGAACTTGCCGATCTGCTGGCCGAACTGGTGCCGGTCCACGGCATATTGCTTGGCGTGTTCCATGGCGCGTTCGGCGCGGCCGAGGCAAGTTGAAGCCACTTGCAGGCGAGTGGCGCCGAGCCATTCATTGGCGACCTCAAAGCCCTTGTGCAGTTCGCCAAGGATCTGCGACTTGTGCAGGCGGCAATCATTGAATTCGAGAATGCAGTTGTTGTAGCCGCGGTGCGAGACGTTCTTGTAGCCGTCGCGCACGGTGAAGCCCTTGATGCCCTTGTCGACAAGGAAGGCGGTGATGAGTTTCTTCTTGCCACGCGGCGTATCCTCTTCGCCGGTTGCGGCAAAAAGAATGGTGAAGGTGGCTTCGTCGGCATGGCTGATGAAATGCTTGGTGCCGTTGACGATGAAATCATCGCCATCCTGCTTGGCGAAACATTTCATGCCGCGCACGTCGGAGCCGACGCCGGGTTCGGTCATGGCGAGGCAATCCACCATTTTCCCCTGAACGGCGGGGAAAAGATATTTTTCGCGCTGTTCGCCGACGCAGGCCATGAGAATATTGGAGGGTCGTGCCACGCAATTCCAATGGAGCGCGTAATTGGCGCGGCCCAGTTCTTTTTCGTAGAGAACCCAGGTTAGCGTATCGAGGCCCGCACCGCCCGCTTCGGCGGGCATGTTGGCGGCGTAGAGTCCGGCGGCGATGGCCTTGGCCTTGATTTCCTCGCGCAGTTCGGGGCGGAGCACGCCGGTATTCTCGATTTCGACTTCATGGGGATAGAGTTCGTTGACGACGAAATCGCGCGTCGTCTTGATGATCATGTCCTGTTCTTCGGAGAGCTTGAAATCCATGGTGTTACCTGATGTGCATGGTTTCGAGGTGGCCATCGACGGCAATATCCTGGCCGTTGACCATCTTGGCGGCGGGGCTTGAAAGGAAGAGACACATGTCGGCAATCTCTTCCGGCTCGACAAAGCGCGGAATGGATTGGGACCAGGTCATCTCCTTGGCAATCACGTCGAAGGCAACGCCGCGTATATCGGCTTCACCCTGGATAACGCGGTTTATGCGGTCGCCGCGCACGGCGCCGGGGCAGATGGCATTGCAGCGCACGCCATGGGGACCGAGTTCAATGGCCAATGATTTGGTGAGGCCGATGACGGCCCATTTGGCCGCCGCATAGGGGGTGCGGTTGCCGAAACCATACTGGCCGGCGGTTGATGACAGATTGATGATGTTGCCGGAGCCTTGGGCCTTCATCACGGGGGCGGCGCGGCGGGCGCAGAGAAAATGCGAGTCAAGGCAGATGGCGAGGCATTCCTTCCAGTCGGCGTATTCCACATCATCGATGGGCGCTGTTGGGCCCTTGATGCCGGCATTGTTCACCAGCACGTCGAGCCCGCCCAGATCTTCCAGTGCGTCATCGAACCAGGCGTCGACTTCGGCTTCATTGGCCACATTCACATGGGTTGCGGCGATCTCGGGGAATTCCTCGCGGAAGGCGGCGAGCGCCTGCTCGTTGACATCGCAGATGTGGACCTTGGCGCCTTCATCATAAAAGGCCTTGGCAACGGCGCGGCCAATTCCTGCGGCGGCGGCGGTGATCATGACGCGCTGTGGCATGCTATTTCCTTTTGACTTTCATGATGCTGCCCATTTCCTTGGGCTTCTTCAGTTTCTTGTGGGCTTTTCCAACGGCGGACAACGCATCGTACAGGTCGCTGCGCATGGGGACAACTTTTCCGGCCTTCTGGTTGACATGCAATTGCATGATCTCGTTGGTGGCCACCAGTTCCTTGGTCTTGCCGTGATACATGCGGTGGAACAGGTGCATGCGCTTTTCATCGCAGCCCAGCACCTGGGTTTCAATGGAGAACGTCTCGCCGAGTTTCATTTCCTTGTAGTAGTTGATGTGGGTTTCGGCGGTGAAGAAGGTGTTGCCGGTGGCCCTGTAGGCTTCATCGTCGCCGATGTAGCGAAAGAAGGCATCGAGGCCATCACCGAAGGCAATGAGATAGGCAGCGTCGGTCATGTGGCCGTTGTAATCGAGCCAGGCGGAGAGGACTTCGCCCTTGTGAAGCTTCACCGGGGCGTCAAGCTTGTCGGATTTTTTCCAATGCCTGGCCTTGGTGCCCTGCTTGGCTTCATCACGGGCCAGAACGAGACCGGCGCCCACCTTGTGGTGCTTGAACAGGCGCATCATGTCGACCAGCACATCGTTGCGCTTGGCTTCGATCTGCGCCACGGTCTGGCCAGCGCTTTGCGCCTCGCAGCCTTCAATCAGGTTCTTTTCGAGCGTATCGTTCCACTTGGGGAATTTCAGATCGGTCCAGGGAAGTTCGAGCGTGGGGTCAAACTGCGAAATGAAATGGCGCATGCCACCGGGGCCGCCGGCCACATGATAGGTGAGGAATGAGCCCATGAAGGCCCAGCGCATGCCGGCGGAGTAAACGATTGAGTCGTCGATGTCGCCGGTGGTGCCGATGTCCTTGTTGAGGATGTGAAGGGCTTCGCGCCACAGGGCTTCCTGCAGGCGATCGCAGATATAGCCTTCGATTTCCTTCTTCAAGCGCAGCACCTGCATGCCGATGGCTTCGAAATAGACGCCGGCGCGGTCCATGGCTTCGCTGGAGGTTTTGGCGCCTGGGACGGTTTCAACGAGGGGCAGGAGGTAGACTGGGTTGAAGGGGTGGCCGATGATCACGCGCTCGGGGTGCTGGCATTGGGATTGCAGCACGGTGGGCAGGAAGCCGGAGGATGACGAAGAGATAATCACTTCAGGTCGGGCGATGGCATCGATATCGCGGAAGAGTTTTACCTTGAGGTCTTCGCGCTCGGGGGCCGCTTCATGGATGAAGTCAGCTTTCGAGGCCATCTCCTTGAGATCAGTGGTGAAACTGAGTTTGCCTTTTTTGCCGGACGAACCCAGCAGCTTTGACATGGAAGGCCAGGCCACGTCGATGGCGGCGCGGAGCTTTGCTTCGGCAGCGGGGTGCACGTCGTAGGCTATGACATCGAAGCCGCGGATGAGCAGACGCGCCGCCCAGCCTGCACCGATCAATCCGGTTCCGGCAATGCCGACAGTTTTAATTTTGGACATGGTCAGGCTCTTGGCTTGAGTTGCAGAATGGCGCGGGCTTCGTCCGGAGTGGCAACCTTGGTGCCGAGGATTTCGATGACTTTCACAGCTTTCTCAACCAGCTTGCCGTTGGTGGCGTGGACGCCCTTTTCGAGCCAGAGATTGTCTTCAAGGCCAACCCGCACATGGCCTCCGAGAAGCACGGCCTGGGCTACGGCCGGGAATTCATTGCGGCCGATACCGAAGGCAGCCCAGATCGCATCCTTGGGAAGCTGGGCTTTCTGATAGGCCATGGTTTCCGTGTCGTAGGGCGCGCCCCAGGGAATGCCGAGGCACAGCTGGAACAGGGGCGGGCTGTCAATCAGGCCTTCGAGGCAAAGCTGCTTGGCAAACCAGAGATTTCCGGAATCAAAAATTTCCATCTCGGGCTTCACGCCATAGGATTTGATGAGGCGGGCCTGCTCGCGCAATTGCGCGGGCGTCTGCACAACCATGGTATTGCCGTCGCCGAAGTTCAGCGAGCCGCAGTCCAGCGTGCAAAGTTCGGGGCGCAGTTCGGCAATGTGGAGCAGGCGCTCAACGGGACCGACGAGATCGGTGCCAGCGCCCCACTTCATCGGCGTCTCGCCGGGGCCAACGTCAAGGTCGCCGCCCATGCCAGCGGTGAGATTGATGATCACTTCCTTGTTCTTGGCGCGGATGCGCTCCATGACTTCCTTGTAGAGGTGGACGCCGCGGGAACCCTTTCCGGTTTTGGGATCGCGCACATGGCAATGTACCACGGCTGCGCCAGCGGCGGCGGCTTCCAAAGCCGAATTGGCAATTTGCTCCGGCGTCACGGGCACATTGGGGCTTTTGCCCACTGTGTCGCCAGCGCCAGTGACGGCGCAGGTAATAATGATCTTGGGGTTCATGGGGATCCTCCGTTTGCGGTGACGTTAGCCTTATCCTGTTTGCAAGTTTGACTTTTTTCGCCATTTATTTAACATTTATCGCCA
This sequence comes from Aestuariivirga sp., assembly GCA_965279345.1. GTDB lineage: Bacteria > Pseudomonadota > Alphaproteobacteria > Rhizobiales > Aestuariivirgaceae > Aestuariivirga. The sequence continues at coordinate 673,413 of CBDIHN010000004.1, read as the reverse complement.
TGTCCTCCGTAGATGTCGTCTTTCATCTGGTCCCGCGCTTTTCGATGATATCGCTTTACGGGGCGCTTGAACCCCTGCGATTGGCGAACCGTTTCGCGGGGCAGGTGTTTTCCTGGCGCTTCGTTTCAGCGGACGGCGAACCGGTTTCAGCTTCCAATGACATACCGGTTTCCGTATCGGGCCGTCTGGCGGATGTGGGCCGTCCCACCCTGCTGATGGTAACTGCGAGCTATGAGCCGGAGAAGGGCATCAGCAAGCCGACGCTTGTTGCCCTGCGCAAGCTGGCCGCGGCGAAGGTCTTACTTGCCGGGATGGATACGGGGCCTTTCATTCTGGCAAGCGCTGGTGTGCTGGATGGTTATCAGGCGACGTGCCATTGGGAAAGCCTGCCGGGTTTTCGTGAAAGTTTCCCACGGGTGCAGGTCAGGCAGTCGCTCTTTGAAGTTGACCGTGACCGGATGACCAGCGCGGGAGGCTCCTCGGTAATCGACATGATGCTGGAGTGGATCAGGCAACGGCTGGGGGCTGCGATCGCTGTGACCGTTGCCGACCAACTGGTTCATTCGCGTTTTGCCGAACAGCCGGGCGAGGCCCGCATTCCGGCGGCGGAACGCTATGGCACGCGGGACGCGCGCGTACTGTCCTGCATCGCCATGATGGAGGAGCACATTGAAGAACCTCGTGGAATAAGTGAATTGGCGAATCGGGCCGGACTTTCAGTGCGGCAGCTTGAAAGGCTGTTTGCCGCCACGATGAAAGCAAGGCCGATGGGATTTTATCTCGGCTTGCGCCTGGAGCGGGCCGAGCGGCTGATCAACTACTCCACTTTGAGCGTCCGGGAAGTTGCTGTTGCCACAGGCTTTTCATCACTGTCACAATTTTCGAGAAGTTTTAAGCTAAAATTTGGCAGGCCGCCGTCCAAGTGGCGAAAGACCTGATTGATTCGCGGGCGGCCTTGCGTTTTTGGCAAAAATCGCCGATTTTCAGGGACTGGCGAACTGGGACTGCGAGATGAAAACACTCTTGGCGACTGTGTTTGTTGCAACCGCTATTGCGGCACCTACCGTGATTCCACCTACGGCTCCGCCCACACCAAACAACTGGTGCAAGGTAGGGCATACGGTGATGGTTCCGGATGGCCGTGAAGGTCCGGTTACCTCACTTGATGGCGATATCTGCCAGGTGCTTGTCTATGGCGAGACCTATGCTTCGCAATGGGTTTATTATTTGATCGAGCCTGTCGATCAGAAAAAACCGGATGACCGCGCCTTTGGCCATTAAGAGCTTGCGTCCAGATAGCAGTTTGGGGCAGAGGGTGTTTCCCGTGAACTGGAGGCCCTGATGCGGAATCATGTGCGTGGTATTATTACGCTGTTGGTGTTTTGCCTTTCGTCCGGCCTTGCTGAAGCGGAAAACAAGACATTCGAGAATCCCATGATCGGCACCAATCGCCTGGATTGGTGTGTGAACTGGGGCACGGGCTGCGGCCCGGACGCGGCGACCGCCTGGTGCAAGAGCAATGCCTATGATCATTCCGTTGCCGTCCAGCAGGCCCCTGATATCGGGGCCTCAGCGCCCACGAAGCTGATTGCCACGGGCGAGGTCTGCGACCAGAGCTATTGCGACGGCTTTGCCTCCATCACTTGTGCCACGGCAGACTTGCCGGCGGCAGCGCCAGCCACGCCGGAAGCGCCTGCGGCGGATGCTGCCGCTCCCGCGGCGGCGCCGGCCGTTGCCGAAACTGCGAGTGAAACGTTCAAGAACCCCACGCATGAGGGCGTTCGCTTGAGCTGGTGTTTCGACGCGGAAGCCGGTTGTGGGAAAAAAGCTGCCGAGGCCTGGTGCGCCCAGCAAGGATTCAGCGGTGCGAAGGATTTCAAGTATGTGAGCGCCATAAAGCCAACAATTCAGATTGGCACCGGCAAGACCAACAAGAAGGCCAGCAAAGCCTTTAGCCGCGTCACCTGCGTGAAGTGATCAGCTTCCGCCCTGCCACACCTTGATGGCATCGAGCGGATAGATGAGCATGATGATGTTCAGCGTGAGGTTGTCGCGGATGATTGCGCCGACCGCCAGCTCCATGGCCAGTGCCAGAACGATGGTGGACCACACGGGCAGGCGGGACGCGGCGTAAAACCCTGCGGCCATGGCAATGACATCGCTCACCGAGTTGATGACGCTGTCACCATAATAATCGAGCGAGATCGTGGCTTCGCGGTAACGATTGATGATGAAATCCGTATTTTCGAAAATTTCCCAGGCGCCTTCGATCACAAGGGCAAGGCAGAGGCGCAAGGTGAGCGGCCATTTTTTCCCGACGAGCCAGAACAGGCCGTAGAACAGAAAGCCATGGATGATATGGGACGGCGTGTACCAGTCGCTGAGGTGCTGGGAGTTTTCCGAACTCATCACCACGCCGTGCCAGAGCTTGACATAGCCGCATTTGCATATGGGTTCACGGCCCATCGCCAACAGAATGATGGCGATGGCCAGGACAATAGCGGCGGCCAGGACTGGCCCCCAAAGGGTAGGCCGCGAAGCTTTCAGTGAATCAGATGGCATGATCGGACAATGGCATGTCCCGGGAGCGGTGTCAGGCGTCGAGGCCAGGAATTTCGAGCAGGGTGCAGCCGGAAATGCGCCAGGTGCCGTCAGGCTGCTTTTCCATGGAATAGAGCGCCTCGTAGGTTTTTCCGTCAGAGCCAACAACGAGCATTTTCTGGGCGGGCCTGCCCAAAGGGTCGATCAGGGCTTCGGTAAAATTGAAGGCCTGCGGGCGGTAGACCTGCGGATAGCCCCGCTTCACCATGGACATGAAGATTTCCGGCGTGGGGAAAACATTGCGGACGACGGGCGCTGCAAAGCTGTAGGCGGTCGGGCCGTCATCGGCCCGGAAGGCGCTGATTTGGGCGGTAATAATGCGTTGAAATTCGGTCTTTTCAGTCTCACTTATGGACTGGGCAAAGGCAGCGACCGAAATGAAGCCCCAAAGCAATACAGCGAGGATAGAACGAAGCATCATGGGTCTCCCGCAATATGAGCATCTTGACACATATACGGGGGCGTGTCCTGTGTGGTTTCACCTGAGGTTTGAGACAGGAGGGCGATTTGGCTGGCAATGACGTACTTGAACAGGCCTCCACCTGGCTGGCGGAGGGCCGGAAAGTTGCCCTTGCGACGGTGATTGAAACCTGGGGTTCGGCGCCGCAACCGGTGGGCAGCCAGTTGGCCATTGACGGCGAAGGCAATTTTGCCGGGTCCGTGTCGGGTGGCTGTGTTGAAGGCGCGGTGGTGAGCGAGGCGCTTGATGCCATTGCCTCGGGCCAGCCGAAGGTTCTGGCCTTTGGTGTGGCCGATGAAACCGCCTGGCAGGTGGGTCTCGCCTGCGGCGGCAAGATACGGGTGTTTGTGGAGCCGCTGGGGCCGTGAAACCAACGCTTCTAAAAGCCGTGCTTGAAGCAAAGCGGGAGCGCCGGGCGGTTGCCGTGGTCACCATCATAGAGAATGGCGAACAGCGGTTGGTGGCCAAGGAAAATCTTGTGAGCGATCCGCTTGGTGCCGCTTTGGAAGAATCCTTCCGTTTCGATCAATCGGGACTTCATGGCGGAGAGTTTGTACACATCCATAACCCGCCCTTGCGGCTTGTTATCATCGGGGCTGTTCACATCGCGCAGAGCGTGATCCCGATGGCGCGGCAGGCGGGCTATGACATTACGGTGATTGATCCCCGTGGAGCCTTTGCAACGGGTGCAAGGTTTCCCGATATCACGCTGCACACCACTTGGCCGGAGGACGTATTGCCGGGTCTTGGCGTAGATGCGCGCACGGCGCTTCTGGCGCTGACCCATGATCCGAAGATTGATGATCCGGCCCTTTCCATGGCGCTGAAATCCGAGTGCTTCTATATCGGTGCCCTGGGCTCCAAGAAAACCCAGGCGAGCCGGGTTGAACGCCTGCAGAAGATGGGGTTTTCCGACGCGATGATTGGCCGGATTCACGGGCCTATCGGCTTGCCTATCGGGGCCAAGGGCGCTGCCGAAATTGCCATTTCCATCATGGCCGAAATGACCCGCAGTTTGCGTTTGGGCAACTGACATGAAATTTGCCGAACTGCCGCTGCAAGAGACACTCGGTTGCATATTGGCACATTCGGTGCGGCATTCGGCTGGCGTGTTCAAGAAGGGGCGAAAGCTGGCGGCGGACGATTTGAAACTGCTCGCTGTCTCGGGCATTTCAAAAATATTCGTGGCGCGACTGGATGCGGATGATGTTCCCGAGGATGAGGCGGCGCGGGCGATTGCAGGAAAGATTGCTGGCTCGGGGGTGACGGCCCAGGAACCCTTCACGGGGCGGGCCAATGTCTATGCGCAGCAGCGCGGGCTTGTGGTTGTCGACGGTTCCCGCGTCAACGCGATAAACCGCGTGCATGAAAGCATGACGCTGGCCACGCTTCCCAATTTTCATGTGGTTGACAAGGGGCAGATGATTGCGACGATCAAGATCATTCCCTTTGCCGTGGGACGGGAAAATCTCAACAAGGCGCTGGCTGAGATCGGCACTACGCCGGTGATCCGGGTTCAGGCCCTGGCCGAGAAACGCGTTGGCCTGGTGATCACCAAAGTGGCCGGCGGCAAGCAGTCACTTATTGAAAAATCCGAAATGGCGATGCGTGAGCGGGTGAAGGCGCTGGGCAGCGACCTGGCACAGGTCAGGGTTTGCGAACATTCCATCGAAGCGGTGCGAGAATCCGTGAATGAGTTACAGGCACTGTCGTGCAATCCCATTCTGCTGTTTGGAGCATCGGCGATTGTCGACAGGGAAGACGTAATTCCTGCGGGGCTTTCGGCGGCAGGCGGGACTGTCGTTCATCTTGGCATGCCGGTTGACCCCGGCAATCTGATGATGCTGGGCGATTTGAATGGCGTGCCGGTGCTGGGCGTGCCGAGCTGTGCAAGATCGCCCAAGGTGAATGGCTTTGATTGGGTATTGGAGCGGGTGCTCGCCGGGATTACGCTTTCGGCACGCGATATCATGGACATGGGGGCTGGTGGATTGCTGGCGGAGATTTCAAGCAGGCCATCGCCGCGCGACCGGAAACCCGTTGCCCAGCATGCGCCTCGCATTGCGGCCATCGTTCTGGCTGCCGGAAAGTCATCGCGCATGGGCAGCAACAAACTTCTGGCTGACCTCAACGGCAAGCCCTTGCTGCGCCACAGCGTGGAAGCGCTAAAGGCTTCAAGAGTTCATGATATCATCGTTGTGACGGGGAACGAGCCGGAGCGGGTTCAATCCGCTCTTGAGCCGCTTGCCGTGACACTGGTTCACAATGCGAATTTCGCCGAAGGATTGTCGACGTCCTTGAAGCGTGGGCTTGCGGTCGTGTCGGTGGAGACGGATGCCGTGCTGGTATGCCTTGGCGACATGCCGCTGGTGGATGCACAGACAATTGACCGGCTGGTGGCCGCGTTCAATGTTGCCGAGCACCGCACGATCTGTGTGCCGACATTCGAGGGCAAGCGCGGTAATCCGGTGTTGTGGGGGCGGCAGCATTTCATCGCGATTAACGAGATCGAAGGCGACCAGGGGGCGAGGCTTTTGTTGGATGCGCTGTCCGACGAGGTGGTGGAAATTGAAGTCAAGACGCAGGCCGTGCTGTTGGATGTTGATACGCCGCAGGCCCTGCAGGATATCAGATCAGCTTTGAAGCCCTGAAGCTGGTGTGGCCCTCACGCCCGACAATCACATGGTCATGTACGGTGATGCCGAGCTTCGTTCCGGCATCGATGATCTTTCGCGTCATGTCGATATCAGCAACCGAAGGGGTGGGATCGCCCGAGGGATGGTTATGGGCCAGAATGATGGCGGAAGCAGAAAGCTCCAGCGCCCGCTTCATCACTTCGCGCGTATAAACCGGCGTGTGATCAACGGTGCCTTCCTGCTGCACTTCATCGGCGATGAGCTGATTCTTCTTGTCCAGAAACAGGATGCGAAACTGCTCCTTGTCCTGGAAAGCCATGGAGGCGCGGCAGTATTCGAGAATGGCGCTCCATGACGACAGCAGCGGCCGGTTGACAATCCCGCCCCTCATCAGGCGCAGCGCCGCAGCGCGGATGAGCTTCAGTTCCGTGGTAATGGCGTCACCAACGCCATCCACTTCCTTCAGGCGCTCGGGTGCCGCGCTGATGACTTCGGCGAAGCTGCCGAATTTGGCGATGAGGGTTTTGGCCAGGGGCTTTGTGTCACCGCGCTTGATGGCCCGGAACAGGATCATTTCGAGAAGCTCATAATCGGGCAGGGCCTCTGGGCCTGCTTCGCGGAAACGCTCGCGCAGGCGTTCACGATGGCCAAGGAAGTGGGGTTTCGAGGAGACCTCGTCAAAACCCTTCGGCATGATCTAGATCTTGTAGGGCGGGCAATCGAGGCCGCGGGGCGACAGTGTGAAAATCTCGCAGCCCTCTTTGGTCACGCCGATGGTGTGTTCAAATTGTGCGGAGAGCGAGCGGTCACGGGTGACGGCGGTCCAGCCATCGCTCAAGACCTTTACATGGGCCCGGCCCAGATTGATCATGGGTTCGATGGTGAAGAACATGCCTTCCTTGAGTTCAACGCCTTCGCCCATGCGGCCGTAATGCAGCACATTGGGATGGTCATGGAAGACGCGGCCGAGACCGTGGCCGCAGAAATCACGCACGACGGAACAGCGCTCGGCTTCGGCGAAGGTCTGGATCGCATAGCCGATATCGCCGAGGTGGGCGCCGGGCTTCACCATGGCTATGCCGCGCATCAGGCATTCATAGGTAACCTCATTGAGGCGTTCGGCCTTGCGGCTGACTTCGCCCACCGGATACATGCGGCTCGAATCACCAAACCAGCCATTGACGATAAGGGTGACATCAATGTTGACGATGTCACCTTCACGCATGGGAGAGTCATTAGGGATGCCGTGGCAGACCACGTGGTTGATAGAGGTGCAGATTGACTTGGTGTAGCCGCGATAATTGAGAGGGGCGGGAATTGCCTTGTTGTCGCGGGCAAACTCAACAATGAAACGATCCAGCGTATCCGTTGTAACGCCGGGCATCACCAGGGGGGTGATCAGATCCAGCGCCTCAGCCGTAAGCCTTCCTGCCTTGCGCATGCCTTCAAAATCTTCAGGCTTGTGCAATTTAATGCGGGTGGATCGGGACGAGGTGGTTTCCTGAACGTCGTTCATTCAAATTTCCAAGACCGGAATGGCCCGATCAACCGTTATTTCGCTTGTCGAGACATGGCAAGTCAAGGCCAAAGCCTCGACGCCAGCAATTCGCGCCTTTCTGAATTCATTGAAATAGGTGCGATCCTTGTCGTCGGCAAGGGCAAAGCGCGAGGGTTTATGGCATTGAATGAGATAGACCATGACGGCGCGGGCTCCGGCCTTTACCATGTTTGACAGTTCAACAAGGTGTTTGGCGCCGCGTTCGGTGACGCAATCGGGAAATTCGGCGAGCCCCGGTTTCCTGAAGAAATGGACATTCTTGATTTCCACGTAGCAGGGCGGGCGCTTTGCATCCTCCAGGAGAATATCGATGCGGCTGTTCTGGCCGTATTTGACTTCGTTCCTTAAGCTTGCGTAACCCGACAGTTCTGCCACTTTCCCTGCAATAATGGCCTCGGTCACGATGTGGTTGGGCTGGCCGGTATTGATGCCCACCAGGCCAATTTCGGGAACATCCACCAGTTCCCAGCTATGGGGAAATTTCCGGGTGAGGCTCTCGGAGCGCGACAGCCAAACGGCATTGCCCGGTTCGGTCAGGCCCAGCATGGAACCCGTATTGGCGCAGGCCGCAGTCACCAATTCGCCGCTATCCAACACCACATCAGCCAAGAACCTTTTGTAACGTTTGATCAATTTTCCGCGAACAAGAGGGCTTTTGAATCTCATGGTTTTGACAGTGGACTGAAGCGGTGGCAGATGTCTAGGTATTGGTCCGGAAAGCGAGGAAGGCAATGACCAGCACCACAGTTTCATCCACCGGGGTCAAGCGAAGTCGAAGAGATTGGGCCCTTCCGGTCATTGGCATCCTGTTCGTCCTCGCAGCACTGCCGCTGGTCTGGGGCGGCGTGCGCCTCGTCTCGCTCGGCGGCTCCTGGTACTATTTAATCGCGGGCGCGGGCGTCGCCCTGACGGGCGTGCTCATTGCGCTGCGCAGATACGCCGCGGTCTGGCTCTATGTGCTGATCTATCTCGGCACTGCCGCCTGGGCGCTGTGGGAGGCGGGCTTTGCCTTCTGGCCGCAGATCCCGCGGCTCGTCGCGCCGACGGTGCTTGCGATCATCGTCGCGCTGATCGCGCCATTATTTCCCGCCATCGAACGCCGCGCCAGGGCGCTACCCTATGGCGTTGCGGCTCTGCTCGCCGCCGGTCTCGCCGCAACGGGGTGGTATGCCTTCGTGCCACATGAGGTGACTCGTGTCGCGTTCACTCCAGCTGCCGGGGCAGTGCCCTCACCGGTCACCGCCGCGTCGGGCAACGACTGGCCGGCCTATGGCCGCACCCCCGCCGGTACGCGCTATGCCCCGTTCGACCAGATCACGCCCGTCAACGCCAAGGACCTCGAAGTCGCCTGGACCTTCCGCACCGGGCAAACTCCGGCGCCGGGCGCGCAGGACCAGAACACGCCGCTGCTGGTCGGCGACACGCTCTACACCTGCTCCTCCACCAATGTCGTCAACGCGCTCGACGCCACGACCGGCGCGAAGAAGTGGGCTTACGATCCACAGGCGAAGTCGCCGCTTTGGCAGCGCTGCAGGGGCGTTTCCTATTACGACGCTTCAGCCGCGCCTGAAGCAGCGGCGCCGGCCGGCACGACCGACACCGCACAGGCTCCCGCAGCGCCTGCGCCTTCAGCGGCCGCCGCAGCCGTCTGCCCGGCCCGCATAGTCATGACCACGATCGACGCACGCCTGATCGAGATCGACGCCGTGACCGGCGAGCCGTGCACCGATTTCGGCGTCAACGGCGTAGTTGACCTGAAGCAGGGCATGGGTGAGGTCAAGGACGGTTTCTACTTCCAAACCTCCGCCCCCACTGTCATGCGCAATCTGATCTTGGTCGGCGGCTGGGTCTGGGACAGCGTCGAGACCGGCGAGCCTTCGGGCGCCGTCCGCGCCTTCGATGCCAGCACCGGCCAGCTGGCCTGGGCCTGGGACCTCGGCAATCCCGCGATCACCAAGCTGCCGCCCGAAGGCGAGAGCTATACCCGCGGCACGCCGAACGTCTGGTCGACGCCGGCCTATGACAACGCGCTCGGCCTCGTCTACCTGCCCACCGGCAACGCGACGCCTGATTTCTGGGGCGGCCACCGTACCAAGGCGGCCGAAGAATATTCCGCCTCGGTCGTCGCGCTCGACATCGCAACGGGCAAGGAGCGCTGGAAGTTCCAGACCGCGCATCACGACATCTGGGACTATGACGTCCCGGCCCAGCCGGCGCTTTACGACGTGCCGGACGGCAAGGGCGGCACGGTTCCGGCGCTGATCCAGATCACCAAGCGCGGCCAGATATTCATGCTGGACCGCCGCGATGGCACGCCGATCGCGGAGGTGCAGGAGAAGCCGGTGCCGCAGGGCACGGAGGATGGCGATTTCACCGCCCCCACCCAGCCTTACTCGGTCGGCATGCCGGAGATTGGCACCGAGCCGTTCACCGAGGCGCGAATGTGGGGCGCCACGCCCTATGACCAACTCTACTGCCGCATCGAATTCAAGAAGATGCGATATGACGGCGAGTTCACGCCGCCGCGCCTCGACCGCAGCCTGATCTATCCGGGCTACTATGGCGGCATGAACTGGGGTTCGGCGTCGGTCGACGAAGGGCGTGGCCTGCTGATCGTCAACGACATCCGCATGCCGCAGTTCGTGCAGTTGATCCCGCGCGAGAACGTCGATACCTACGGCCCGTCCGCTGCGCACGATGGCCTCTCGAAGCAGCTCGGCACGCCCTATGGCGTCATCAAGGCGGGTTTCATGTCGCCGCTTGGCGTGCCCTGCCACCAGCCGCCCTATGGCACGATCAGCGCCATCGACCTCGCAAAGCGGCAGATCGTCTGGCAGATCCCCGCCGGTACGCTGCAGGACACCGGTCCGATTAATCCGCTCACCACCGGCATGATCAAGACCGGGCTGCAGATTCCGATCGGCATGCCTTCGCTCGGCGGCCCGATGACGACGGCGGGCGGCGTAACCTTCTACGCCGGCACGCAAGATTACTATTTGAGGGCTCTCGATACGACAACCGGCGAGGAACTGTGGAAGGGCCGGCTGCCGGTCGGCGCACAGGCGACGCCAATGACCTATATTGGCAAGGATGGGCGGCAATACGTCGTCATTTCGGCCGGCGGCGCACGCCAGTCGGCGGATACGGGCGACTTCATCGTCGCCTACGCCTTGCCGAAGACGTAACTGCTGGGTGAAAACGAGAAAGGCGCGCCCTCGGGCGTCCTTTCTTGTATCGGTCGAGTCGGACCTTCGGCTCAGGCGCGCCAAGTCAGCGGCTTCGGGTCTTCGCTGAATGCGAAGCGCAGCAGAAGGTCTTTGATCATTGACAAAGATCACGGCCGTCTCGAAAGCCGCAGCCAGCGTGTCTGCCACGACATCGCATGGCTGTTCTCCGACCGCGAACCAGGGGGCTCTTGAATTTCATGGTTTTGACAGTGGGCTGAAGCGGTGGCAGATGTCTAGGCATTGACCGAGGTAATCATGACATCTGTTCCGACCGCTGCCGTATTGCTGATTGGCGATGAAATCCTGTCCGGGCGCACCAAGGACAAGAACCTGGGCTTCATCGCGGACTACCTCGTGGGCCTTGGCATTGACCTCAAGGAAGCGCGCTGCGTTGCCGATGACGAGGGTGATATTGTTGCGGCGCTGAATGCGTTGCGGGCGCGCTACACTTACGTGTTCACCACGGGCGGCATCGGCCCCACCCATGATGACATTACGGCCGATGCGGTGGCCAAGGCGTTTCAGATTCCCATTGGGCATCATCCGCGGGCGCTGGAAATCCTGTTGACCTATTTCAAAGAAATTGGCCGGGAGCCCAATGAGGCGCGCCTGCGCATGGCGCGGACGCCGGAAGGGGCCACGTTGATTGAAAATTCGGTTTCCAAGGCGCCGGGTTTCCGGATGGGAAATGTTTTCGTCATGGCGGGGGTTCCCAAAATCATGCAGGCCATGATGGAGGCAGTTGCGCCAACCCTCGACAAGGGTGTGCCGATGCAATCGCGCACAGTGGCCTTGCAGGGTGGCGAGGGCGACGTGGCCAAGCCATTGGGCGAAATCCAGGACCGCTATGCGGATGTGTTCATTGGATCCTATCCCTTCGAGGGAGCGGGAGGATTTGCGACCAATCTGGTGTTGCGGTCGCGCGTTCCGGCATCACTTGAGAAGGCGGAAGCGGAGGTCAAGGCATTGGCTGAAACGATGACCCGCGAGGGCAAGGCCAGGGGCTGGTCCTAGGCCGCAAGGGCGCGGCGGACTTTTTCGGTAAGATCATTGCGGGTGAAGGGCTTGTTCACGAAATCAATCGTGTCGGGTAAGTCCTGCATCTGGCGCACGGAGCCCGGAGCATAACCGGACATGAAGAGAACCTTTAATCCCGGGCGCACCTTGAGAGCCTTGGCTGCAAGTTCCGGCCCATTCATGCCGCCGGCCATGATCACATCGGAGAGCACCAGGGCAAGGTCGTCGCGTGCCGTGATGATGTCCAGGCCTTCAGGGCCATTCGATGCGACAATGGCTTCATAGCCCATTTCCTCAATCATGGCGGCGGCGATATCGCGCACCGCGTCATTGTCCTCGACCACAAGCACGACCTGCTTCTTGGCTGGGGTTTCGACGGTTTGCGAATCATTGGCGACGTCTTCGGGGTTCACACCCAGTTCGCGGGCAAGATGCGATTGGAGTTCCGATGGTTTGATAACTCCACCAACAGCCGCGTTTGGCTTGAAGCAGGGGAGGTAGATTTTCACCGCTGTTCCATGGCCAACTTCGGAATAAATTTTGATGTGGCCGGCGGATTGCTTTACGAAACCATAGATCATGGAAAGACCCAGGCCGGAACCGGCCTCTGGGCCTTTCGTGGTGAAGAAGGGCTGGAAAACCTTTTCAATATTTTCCGGCGCGATGCCGGCACCCGTATCGGTGACGGCGATTTCCACGTAATCGCCAATCGTGACATCCTCATGCTCGCTGCAATAGGCTTGATCCAGATGGCGGTTTGCGGTTTCGATAATGAGGTTGCCGCCCTTGGGCTTCATGGCGTCACGGGCATTGATGGCAAGATTGAGGATGGCCGTTTCGAGCATCGTTTGATCGGCCTTGATAAGCCAGAGGCCTTCCTGCGGAATGATCTTGAGATCGACGGTGGCGCTTACCGCGTGCTTCAGCATGTCCGTCATCTTTATGATGAGCTCGTTGGCCGAGATTTCCTTGTTCTGCAGGGTTTGCAGGCGCGAGAAGGCCAGCATGCGCTTGGTGAGGTCGGAGCCCTTGTCGGCAGCTTCGAGGGCGGCGCGGATGCGCTTGCTGGCGCGCTCGTCGTTTTTAACGAGTTGCTCCACAAGCTGGAGATTGCCCATCACGACCATCAGGAGGTTGTTGAAGTCATGGGCCACGCCGCCGGTGAGCTGGCCCACGGCTTCCATCTTCTGGGCCTGCAGGTATTTGCGCTCAAGCGACTTGCGTTCGGTCACACATTGGCAGGAACCGAAGAGGGTTTCGACCTCGCCCGCCGCATTGCGCTCCGGTTCGATGGTGCATTGGAAGAATTCAATGTCGCCGGACTTGAGGCGCAGGGCAATTTCTAGGTCGGTTATGTGCTGGCCGAGCTTGGCGAGCTCGATGCCTTCGGCAAATTTTTCCTTGTCGCCCGCTTCGATCATATCCATGAAGGTTGCGAGATTGGGATGAACGATGGCTTCCTGCATGCCGATGAGGCTCGCCATTTCGGTTGAAAGGCGCGACACGTTGGTTTCCACCCGCAGGGAAAAACTGCCAAGCCTTGCGGCTTCCTGGGTGCGCTTGAGGTTGCGCTCGGAACTGCGCATGCGTTCCAGCGTCGCCATCTGGTCGCTGACGTTGCGGCAGAGGCCGACGCATTTTATCGCCCGTCCGCTTGCCGGATCGCGGACCACGCAGGCCACCGATTCGACCCAGACATACTCGTTGTTGTGCATGCGGATCCGGAAACGCGATTGAAAAAGTTCGGTGCCGAAGGGCGACTTCTTGATCATCACCATCAAGGTTTTGTCGGTGTCCTCTGGATGGATGCGGGCATTGAACTTTTCAAAACTCAGGTCCGAGTTTTCCGGCCTCAGGCCGAGGATGTCGTACATCTCCGGCGAATTGTAGGTTTCGCCGGTGATGAAATCATGGTCCCAGACGGCATAGCTGCCGGAACGCAGGGCGAGATTCAGGCGCTGCTCATTTTTGATGGCATGATTTGCCTGTTCTTCATTGGCGTGCTGGCCAATGAGAATCATGAAATCGCGGGTGCCGTCGCTCCATTGCTGCTGCTTGAACGAGGAGGCCTTCTGCACGGCGAGGGGCGGCGCATAGGTCACTTCCACGTCGGGAAAAACTTCACCCGGTTTGGCGGCGAGGTAGCGGGCCGAGATTGTTCCTGTGCCGTATTTTACCAATTGGCGGCCTATGATGTCGCTGCGGGCGCAATTCCATTTGCGGATGGCAGCGGTGGTCAGCTCGGTAACGGTGGCTGCGGGAAGCAACACCGCCAAGGCTTCGATGTTTGCCAGCTCAAAGGCATTCATCAGCTGCGAAACGGGATTTGCGGTCTTCGTCATTCAAGAGGCTCCGGAACCCGGTTTTTTGCCAGTTTTGCCCAGAAAGTGTGAAGCAAGGGTTGACGGGGAAGTGGTGGATTGCGCCAAATTGGCCGAGCGGGCATAAGGATTCTCCAGTATTCTGCGGATTTGGGTGCGAAATGGACGAAAAATGGAAAAAAAGCTTTCCGGTTTCCTGGGACCAGTTCCACCGGGACGCCCGCGCCCTGGCCTGGCGCCTGTCAACGGCGGGGCCCTTTGAGGCGGTGGTCGCCATCACACGGGGCGGCCTTGTGCCGGCGGCGGTTGTGGCCCGCGAGTTGGGCATCCGGATCATCGAGACGATTTGCGTGGCCTCCTATGACTACGACAAGCAGGGAGCCATCAGCATTTTGAAGACCGTGAGCGAGAAAATCGTGGGTTCGGACAAGGGAGCAGGGGTCTTGATCATTGACGACCTAGTGGACACAGGCGCCACGGCGCGAGTAGTGCGAGAAATCCTGCCGAAAGCGCATTTTGCCACGGTCTATGCCAAGCCCCTGGGACGGCCCCTGGTTGACAGTTTTGTAACCGAGGTGAGCCAGGATACCTGGATCTACCTTCCCTGGGACATGGGCCTGCAATTCACGCCGCCTTTACAGGACGGCGCGAAGGTTTGAGACGATTGGTTTGGCGGGCGTGGCGTAATGGTAGCCGCAACGGACTTAAAATCCGTTGGAAGAAATTCCGTGCCGGTTCGAGTCCGGCCGCCCGCACCACTGATAATAAACGGTTTTTGGCCGTTCTGGGTTTGGACAACGGTTAGGGTTTGCCGCTGAATTGAAAAGGGTTGCCAAAGTCATCTCTTTTTTGACCGCCTTTTCACCTCCTCGTCGAGTGACAGAACCTCCAGCCTTTCATGGCGTTCCACACCTTAAAGCGGTTGGACGCAGGGTTCAAAAATCTCGATCCGGCAAATTGGCCCCTCCTTACGACCTTGCCGGGGGCGTTCGAGACGCGATGTTCAAGGAGTCTGTATTCATCCAATAAAGACGAGTTGGGCATCTGCCTTGAGATGTCCATCAACTGCAACCTCGTTTGTCCCGACCTCGTTCTGCGGAACCAAGGTCAATCAACCCCGATCATGACATCGGAAGCCTTCACCACCGCGTAGGCGGTCTTGCCTACCACGAGCTTGAGGTCGTCAACGGCAGCATTAGTAATCGAGGAGGTGACCACCGTGCCGGCAACATCGATCCGGACATGGGCTGTGGTGGCACCCTTGGTAATCTCAACGATCTTTCCTTTCAGGATATTTCGCGCACTGATCTTCATGGTCTTTCTCCTTTGTTGGCTTGGGAAATACGCAGTCCGGGCATTTTGATTCCTGCTCTTGAGTTAGCGCCGGATATCGCTATAGTCGCCGTATATAGCCATATATAACGCCAGATAAAACAGGAATCCGACCAATTTCAATTGGTTAATCGTGAACAACAGTAACTGGGAGACGACAATGTTAAATCGCAGACGTTTTGGACTTAAATTCGCAGTGGCCATCGGCGGCATGGCCACGATGCTTCTGGCGGGCAGTCCAGCAGCCTTGGCAGCGGATAATATCACGGTTTTTGCTGCAGCCAGCCTCAAGAATGCGCTGGACGCCGTGAACGCGTCATGGAAGGCGGAGAGTTCGAAGGAAGCGACGATTTCCTATGCCGCAAGTGGCGCACTGGCCAAGCAAATTGAAGAAGCGGCACCGGCTGATGTCTTCATTTCCGCCGATACGAAATGGATGAAGTATCTCGCCGACAAGAAATTGATCAAGGAAGGTACGGAAGTGCAATTGCTGGGCAACCAGATCGTTCTTGTGGCACCGAAGGATTCAAAGGTCGAGGCTACCATTGCCCCCAACTTTCCCCTTTCCGATTTGATCGGCGACGGCAAACTGGCGATGGGTGATGTCAAGGCCGTTCCCGCCGGAACCTATGGAAAGGCTTCGCTTGAGAAGCTTGGCGTATGGGCTTCCGTTGAAGGCAAGATTGCCCAGGCTGAAAATGTTCGCGCCGCTCTCAAGCTTGTTTCGACCGGGGAAGCGCCGCTCGGCATTGTTTATCAAACGGATGCCAATGCCGATCCTTCGGTAAAGGTCGTAGACACTTTCCCTGAAGATTCCCATCCGCCAATCGTTTACCCCTTGGGCGTTACGGCAGGTTCCACCAATGCCGATGCGGAAGAATTCGTGAAGTATCTTCAGTCGGCAAAGGCCAAGGCGATCTTTGACGAACAGGGCTTTACGACACTGGTGGCCGCCCCTACAAACTGAGCATGACCTGGCTGGAGCTCAGCCCCGAAGAATGGAACGCGGTTTATCTCAGCCTTAAGGTTGCTTTTTGGGCAATGCTGGCGAGCCTGCCGCTTGGCATATTTGTGGCACTTATCTTGGCGCGTGGACGGTTCTGGGGAAAGTCCATCCTCAATGGGATCGTCCACCTGCCGCTGGTCATGCCGCCGGTAGTCACTGGCTATCTGCTCCTCCTGACCTTTGGCAAGCGGGCTCCGTTCGGGGCCTTTCTGGCTGATTTCGGTATCGTATTTTCCTTCCGCTGGACGGGGGCAGCTCTTGCCTGCGGAATTATGGGTTTTCCCCTGATGGTCCGCGCCATCCGGCTTTCCATTGAAGCCGTTGACCGAAAACTTGAGGCGGCGGCGGGAACACTTGGTGCAAACCCAGCCTGGGTACTTCTCACGATCACGCTGCCGCTCACCCTGCCGGGAATCGTCGCGGGTATGATTCTGTCATTTGCCAAAGCCATGGGCGAATTTGGCGCAACCATCACCTTTGTTTCCAATATTCCGGGCGAGACACAAACCCTTCCTTCGTTGATCTATACCTTCACGCAAGTGCCCGGTGGCGATTGGGGCGCAATGCGCCTCACGCTGATTTCGATCGCAGTGTCGATGATTGCACTCGTGGCATCCGAGATACTGGCCCGGCGCGTTGGCAGGCGGATGGAGCTCGAATGACAATTGCCGTCGAGATACTTCAACGCCTTGGCGATTTCCGGCTTGACGCAAAATTCGCAAGCACTGGACGTTTGACGGCGCTTTTTGGCCCCTCTGGATCGGGCAAGTCATCGGTTATCAACTTTATCGCCGGCCTGATTAAAGCATCTGATGGCAAAGTCGCCGTAGATGGCCGTGTCCTTTTCGATTCAGAAAAGCGGATCAATGTACCACGCCATAATCGCCGCATCGGCTATGTATTTCAGGAGGCGCGCCTGTTTCCCCACATGAGTGTGCGGCAAAATCTCGCCTATGGTCGCTGGTTTGCACCGGCAGAAGACCGCAGCACGGATTCCAAGAGTGTGATTGATCTGCTCGGATTAGCACAAGTCCTGGACCGTATGCCCAATCTACTGTCGGGTGGTGAGAAACAGCGTGTCGCCATTGGGCGGGCACTGCTATCAAGTCCGAAATTACTCCTTATGGATGAACCCCTCGCTTCACTGGACCAGGCCCGCAAAAGCGAAATCATGCCCTTTATTGAACGGCTGCGAGACGAGACGAAGGTCCCGATCATCTATGTCAGCCATTCAGTGGCGGAGGTGGCGCGCCTGGCAACTGACGTCGTCGTGATGTCGAATGGAATGGTGATCGCTGCGGGTAGCACGGAAGAGATCCTGCAACGTTCAGACCTGATGCCGGTAGAAGAGCAGGGTGAAGCTGGCTCAGTGCTCGAAATGGTTGTTGTTTCTTTTGATGAAAAATTTGGCATCACGCTTCTGCGTTCTGCAATTGGTGAAATCAGGATACCTGGCCAAATTGCGATCCCCGGAAAGACCATTCGATTGCGCGTGAGAGCCCGCGACGTTCTTATTGCCAACCAGCGACCCAGGGGACTAAGCGCACAGAATCTGCTGGACGGGAAAATTGCTGAAATTATCCGCAATGGCCCGCTGGTGGATGTGAAAATCGATTGTGCGGGTACTGCCATCATGTCGCGCATTACCTATCAATCATCGGAAAGCCTCAAGCTTGGGGTTGGCATGCCCATATTCGCCATCGTGAAAACCGCCTCCATCGACGCCGGCAACAATGCCCGGGACATGACTTCATCAAAAGGCGCTGGCATCTTGTGATAAGTTGAGAAACGGTACTATTTTTATTTTGCGCCGTCCCAGTCAAATCATCGAAACACCCGCGCGGCGTCACTTTTTCTTCAGGAATTGCGCAAACGCTTCCGTATATGCGGGAACCCAGCGGGACAGTGGCGGCCGGTTTTCAGCAATGTCCCCGGCGGCCCAGAGAATGCGTTTCTCATCCAAAGCGCGGCTAGCCTCGTTGTCCGGGCATAGAATGTAGAAGTCGCCAGCGTCAATGCGCTCGAATGCAAATTCGATTGTCTGGTCAGCGGTCCAGGCGCCCGGCGGTTTTTCTGAACGGCCCTTTGCCGTGAGTTCCGTAAAGACAAACCCCGGGATGAGAAGATGGGCTGTGATTTTGCAGTTTGCCGTATTTCTAAAGTCATGGGCGAGGGCCTCGGTAAAAACCTTCACCCCGGCCTTTGAAATGTTATAAGCCGGGTCGCCCGGCGGGGTGGTTATTCCCTGTTTTGATCCGGTATTAATCACTAGCCCTGGGCGGCCCCGTTCAATCATGTCAGGCAGAAAAACCTGGCTGCCATTGATGACGCCCCAGAGGTTCACGTCGAGAATATGCCTCCAGCTTTCAGGCGGCCCAAACATGGCGCTGCCTGGTTGGATACCGGCGTTGTTCATCAGTATGTCGGTGCCGCCAAATCGTTCATCCACCGAGGCTTTCAGTTTGTGCAATTGGTCAATGCTGCTGACATCGATCTCCTGCGTCATGATGCTGGGCGCGCCATGGGGTGCCAATGCCGAGAGGAGCGAGGCAGCATGGGAAAGCCGGTCAACGCCCCTATCAGCAACGCAAACCTTGAGGCCCAGACAGGCAAAATGGCTTGCTGCGGCAAACCCTATTCCTGCAGCTCCGCCGGTTATCACTGCGGTTGAGTTCTTGTTAATTGCGGGATGCTGCATGTCTGAGTTTAATTCGAAAAAAATGTGTTGGTTTAATATCCATTGGACCATTGAAATAAAAAATTACGGTAGCCTGAACTCGATGAAAAAACCATTTCTTATATTCTTTTTCGCATCATGATTCGTTGAATTCGCGAATAATTCCTATCTGCTTTCGCTATGTATATGAGCAATCATGCGGCTCTAGTCAGCAGAAAAGAGGGCCCGCAACCGGGCCCTTTTGCAGTAAACCGGGACGTCACGCAGTTCCCGGATGGCCAGCAGGCAGAAGCATTGATGGACCGCGATTGAGGTTTAGATCTATTCCCAGTTCAATCACGAGCGGCCAGGCTGCTTGATGCTTGGCGTTTGACTTAACGTTATCGGTCATTCACCATGGAAGTTTCCAGGATAGCTCCTTAGGTTCTCCGCCAGGCAGAGGAGTGTTTTTATGCCGAAACAATACGATAAGGGCGGCAGGGCGACTGCCGGGGCTTTTCGGCGACCACCTGAGGGATCTGCTACGCCGGGTGCCAGTTCTCTTAAGCAACGGGTGGGCGCGCTCAGGAATTTGCGGCCCTTCATGGCGATGGTATGGAGTGCCAGTCCGGGCTTAACCGCCGCAACGCTGGTACTGCGCCTGATCCGGGCGCTGCTTCCGGTGGCCACGCTTTATGTCGGCAAGCTGATCATCGACGATGTCGTGCTGCTGGTGCAGATGCCGGGCAAGCCCGTCACACTGCAGCAGTGGTGGGACAGCGGGTTGCTCAACTGGCTTGGCCTTTTACTCATCGCCGAATTCGCACTGGCGGTGCTGGCCGACATTCTTGGACGGATTGTCTCGCTCATTGACAGCCTGCTTTCGGAACGGGTGACCAATGCCTCTAGCATCCGCCTGATGGAGCATGCGGCAACGCTTGACCTCGAGGATTTTGAAAACGCCGAATTCCAGGACCAGCTTGACCGGGCGCGCCGCCAGACCAGCGGACGGATGACGCTGATGGGGCAGCTCTTCAGCCAGGCGCAGGACCTTGTGACGGTGACAAGCTTTGCCGCGGGCCTGGTGTTCTATGCGCCGTGGCTCATTGCCCTGCTGCTTCTGGCTCTTGTGCCGGCCTTCCTCGGCGAGGCGCATTTCAACGCGCAGAGTTATTCGCTCGATTTCGGCCGCACCCCGGAGCGGCGTGAAATGGATTATGTGAGGCAGACGGCGGCCAGCGTGGAAACCGCCAAGGAAGTGAAAATTTTCGGTCTCAACGGATTCCTTATAGACCGCTATGTGAAGCTTGCCACCGCCTTCTATGCGGCCAATCGCCGGCTGGCGGTGCTGCGGGCGAGCTGGGGTGGCCTGTTCACCGCAATCGGCACCGTGGGTTATTATCTTGCCTATGCCTACATCGCGTGGCGCACACTGGCTGGCGAATTCACGGTCGGTGATCTCACTTTCCTTGCGGGCTCATTCCGGCGTTTGCGCAATCTTCTTGAAGGGCTTCTCGCGAGTTTTTCGACGACGGCAAGCCAGGCGCTCTATCTCAATGACCTGTTCTCGTTCTTTGAGGTCGAGCCGGAAATTCTCTCACCAGAAAATCCGCGGCCTTTTCCCAAACCCATCCGCCAGGGTTTCGTGTTCGAGAATGTCGGCTTCAGCTATCCCGGTGCGGAGCGCTGGGCGGTGCGCAATCTGAGCTTTACGCTCAAGGCGGGGGAAGTGCTTGCCCTTGTCGGTGAAAATGGCGCCGGCAAGACCACTGTAGTAAAACTCCTCAGCCGCCTTTATGATCCGGATGAGGGGCGCATTCTTCTCGATGGCCATGATTTGAAAGACTATGATCTCGAGGCTTTGCGCGGGAACATGGGGGTGATTTTCCAGGATTTCGTCCGTTACAATTTGAGCGCTGCGGACAATATCGCGGTGGGCATGATTTCGGCCCGTGACGATCAGGCCCGCATCAAGCGCGCCGCCCTGCGCAGCCAGGCCGATGAGGTGATTGCCAAGCTTCCCGGCGGCTATGAGCAGATGATTGGCAAGCGCTTCAAGAATGGGGTGGAGCTTTCCGGTGGCGAATGGCAGAAAATGGCCATCGCACGGGCTTACATGCGCGAGGCCGAGGTGCTCATCCTTGATGAGCCAACAGCGGCGTTGGATGCGCGTTCCGAATTTGAAGTATTCAAGCGCTTCAAGGAACTGAGCGAGGGCAAAACCGCCATTCTCATTTCACACCGGTTTTCCAGCGTGCGCATGGCTGACCGCATTTTGGTTCTCGCCGAAGGAAAAGTGGAAGCGGCCGGAACCCACGAAGAACTTATCGCGCAATCCGGGCGCTATGCCGAACTTTTTGAATTGCAAGCGGCGGGGTATCGCTAAATGGAACCTAACTGCCCCAGTTGCGTTATGGCCAAAGGAGGACGATCACCATGCGAACTTTTATTGGAATGATTCTCGGCTGCCTGCTTACCATCGGCGTGGTTTATGTCCATGATTCCATGGCGACATCGACCGTTGCCAATGGTGCGACCGCCAGCACATCGCGCGCAATCGTCAACTGGGATGTGGCAAAGAGCGAGTGGGTAGAGGTCAAGGAAAACGTGCGCACAACTTGGCTAAAGCTGAAAGCCAACGTCAGCTAAGCCGAAGCATTTAAAGGCGCTTCTCGATCCAGTCAGTGATATCGGCCATGACCTTTTCCTTGCCGATGTCGCTGAGGAGGTCGTGGAAGTGGCCTTCGTAAAGCTTTAGCTTCTTATCCTTGGAGCCCACCGTATCATAGAAGAACTGGCTGCCGCTTGGCACGGTAGCCTTGTCGGCGGTGCCGTGGAGAATAAACACTGGCAGGGTGATGCGCGGAAATTCCTTCTTCAACCGTTCGTCGGCGCGAACCAGGGCCGCGACGGTCAGCGCCGGCTGAACTTCTTTGGCGA
The DNA here is from genome assembly GCA_965279345.1 of Aestuariivirga sp. Taxonomy (GTDB): domain Bacteria; phylum Pseudomonadota; class Alphaproteobacteria; order Rhizobiales; family Aestuariivirgaceae; genus Aestuariivirga. The sequence continues at coordinate 651,659 of CBDIHN010000004.1, read as the reverse complement.
TCAGCGGATCGCTGTTCAAGGCCTGCAACGCCACGGGATCGCGCGTGAAATCCTTGTTCTTGAGTGTGAGCACGGGCAGGTTCGGCGCGATGCGGCTCAGGCCCTTGATGATGGCGAGGGCGAAATCAGGGGCGGGCACCTTGAAGGCGAAGCTTTCGCAGATGAGGCCCGTGATCTCAGACTGGTAATCGAGCGCATAGGAGCAGGACACCACACCGCCGGCGCTGTGGCCGAGCAGGAAAACTGGTAGGCCGGGATCGCGCGCTTTTGCCAACTTTATGGTGTTTGAAACGTCGCTGACATATTCCGAGATGTTATTGACGAAGTAACGCGCCCCTTCCGATTTTCCACGACCACGCAGGTCCAGCGCGTAAGTGGCAAAGCCGCTTGCCGCAAATTGTTCACCCACGCTGATGTATTGGCCGCCATGGGAGTTTACGCCGTGGCAGATGACGATTACGCCGCGCGGCTTTGAAGCGGGTTTCCACGACCGGAGAAAAATCTTGAGCCCGCCCATGCCTTCGAAAGTTTCTTCTTTTACGGCGTTAGCGGGACTGCGGGCCATGGCGCTCTCCTTAAGTGAAAAAATTATGATGATGAGCAGTTCAAATGTTGTCAATCGAACTTGCAGGGAATTTCTGTGAACTGGGAATTGTGCCTGTTTTTTCGGCAAGGGCGCATGTCTCGCGTGCAGGTTGAATCAAATTTACGCAGAGCGGCGAATTCGACTAATGTAGGCTGTTTAGAAATTTGATGTGACCGCCAAACCAAAATGAACAACCGCCTGCGCCTTACGGAAGATCATGTCCGCCGCGCCCATAGGGAGATTCCTGATACGGGGCCTTTGGCGTCTTCCGTTGTATTTTCCGAGGACGATTATGACGCGCATTTGCGTGCGTTTCTGAAGGAGAGGCCGGAGGGCCGACTCCTTGTTTTTAGTTATGGTTCGCTGATCTGGAAGCCTGTGTTTCAACCGGTTGCCACTGCACGGGCCACTGCCTTGGGATGGCAGCGGGCCTTTTGCCTGCGGATCGTGAGGTTTCGCGGCACGGCGGAACAGCCTGGGCTGATGATGCAGATTGACCGCGGTGGCCAATGCGAGGGCCTGGTTCAGCAGGTGGCAGCCAGCAGCGAATGGGAAGACCTTTCGGTGCTGTGGCGGCGTGAGATGACGAACAAGCCGCCGAGCAATTTTCCGCGCTGGATTGATGTTCTGGTTGAGGGGAAGCCTGCGAGAGCCATCGCCTTCACCGCAAATCCGGAAAGCCCCAATTACATTGGCGGGCTCGCAGTTGACGATATCGCACAAACTCTTTCAAAGGCTTGTGGCCATTGGGGGAGCTGCGCCGAGTATTTGCACCAAACCGTGCTCTCGCTTGAGACGCACGGCATCCATGACAGCTATCTCTGGGACCTCCAGGAACGCGTGGCTGCGCTGATTGAAGCGCAGGCTTGAGTGGGTGCAAACGGCCCACACTTTCGATAAGGTATAATCCGAAATTTGATCCTGTAGCGGAGTCCAAGCTGTGACGACGATTGATGAAGCCCTTGCCGAGGCAGTAGACAACTTTGTGGCCAAGCGCCCGAAGACGGCAGCGCTCCATGAACGGGCGAAGGCCGTGATGCCGGGCGGCAATACGCGCACGGTTTTGTATTCGGCCCCGTTTCCCATCCGGGCCGAGCGGGCCGAAGGCTCCACGATCTGGGACATTGACGGGCATTCCTATCTTGATCTGGTGGGGGAATACTCGGCAGGCATCTATGGGCATTCCAACCCGCGAATCCATAAGGCGGTCAGCGATGCCTTGGCGCAAGGGCTTAATCTGGGGGCGCATCATTCCCGCGAAGTGATTTTTGCGGAAGCGGTGACCAAGCGCTTTGATCTTGATCTCATCCGCTTCACCAATTCCGGCACGGAAGCCAACATGATGGCGCTGGCGGCGGCGCGCTGTTTTACGGGGCGCAAGAAGATCATGCCGATGGAAGGCGGCTATCACGGAGGCACGCTCTATTTCAGCCATGGCGCCTCGCCGGTGAATGCACCGTTTGACTGCGTGCTGGCGCGCTTCAATGATATTGAAAAGACCCGCGCGCTTATTGTTCAGCATGCGGATGATCTGGCTGCCGTCATTCTCGAGCCGATGCTGGGCGGCGGCGGGTGCCTTCCGGCAACCCCCGAATTTCTGGCAATGCTGCGTGAGGAGACTGCCAAGCGCGGGATTGTTTTGATCTTCGACGAGGTGATGTCGTCACGGCTACACCCCAAGGGCTTGTCGGCGCAATATGGCATTCAGCCCGACCTGAAAACTCTTGGCAAGTATATCGGCGGCGGGATGAGCTTTGGGGCCTTTGGCGGCACGCGGGCCATCATGGAACAGTTTGATCCCTCGCGGCCCAATGCGCTGCCCCATGCGGGCACCTTCAACAATAACACGCTCACCATGACGGTGGGCCATGCGGGACTTACGGAGATTTTTACGGCTGAAGCATGCGTCGCCCTCAATGAACGGGGCGAGACGCTGCGCCATGCCATCAATGACCTCTGCATGGGTTATCAGGCGAGCCTGCAGGCAACGGGGGTGGGGTCGATGATCACGCTGCATCCCATCGCAGGTTCCATTGTTAAACCAGAACATGCGGAGAGGGCAGACAAGCGCTTGAAAAGGCTTCTCTATCTCTATCTTCTGGACCAGGGCATTTACATCGCCGAGCGCGGCTTCATGGCGCTTTCCATGGTGGTTGGCGCGCCCGACACGCAGCGGCTTTTGGGTGCCCTTGAAAGCTTCATCAAGCGCTACCGGCATTTGCTGGTGGCTTCGGCCTGAACCGCGGGCTAATATGTATTGAACGTACATTCAATAGGGGAGACTTCTATTTTGAAATCGGCCAGCAACCGCTTCAACGCGAAAGATCTGTGGCAGAAGGACCATGATCACTTTCTCCATCCCTGGACGCATTTCGATAGTTTCAAGAAGGAAGGCTCCCTGCTCATTGTGGAGGCCGAAGGCACCCACATCACCGACGTGAACGGCAAGCGCTACCTCGACGGGCTTGGCGGCATGTGGTGTGTGAATGTGGGCTATGGCCGCAAGGAAATGGCCGAGGCGATGGCGGAACAGGCGCTGCTGCTGCCCTATGCCAATGCCTTTGTGGATATGAGCAATGCGCCCGCAGCGGAGTTGGCGGCAAAGCTGGCGCAACTGGCGCCGGGCTCGCTCAACCATGTGGCTTTTTCAACCTCCGGTTCCTGCTCAAACGACACGGCGATCAGGCTTGCCCATTTCTACCATGCGCGGCGGGGCGAACCTTCCCGTAAGCACATCATCTCGCGGCACAATTCCTATCATGGTTCGACCTATCTCACGATTTCCATTGGCAACCGCGATGGCGACCGCACGGAGAATTTCCATTATCTCTCGGATTTCATCCATCATCTCTCGGCGCCCTATCCCTATCGCCGGCCCGATGGGATGACTGAAGACCAGTTCACGGATTTTCTGGTTGAGGAATTCAAGGCAAAAATCCGGGAAGTGGGTGCGAAGAATATCGCTGCTTTCATTGCAGAGCCCATTCAGGGCTCGGGCGGCGTAGTCACACCTCCGCCCGGCTATTTCAAGCGCATGTGGGAAGTGGCCAAGGAAAACGGCATTCTGTTCATTGCTGATGAAGTGGTCACGGCCTTTGGCCGGTTGGGTCATTGGTTTGCCAGCTATGATGTGTTCGGTGTCGAGCCCGACATTATTGTTTCAGCCAAGGGATTGACGTCGGGCTATTTGCCGTTGGGCGCCACGATTTTTTCCGATGCGGTTTATGAGTCAATCAGTCAGCCCGGACCAGACGTCTGGTTTGCCCATGGCTTCACCTATTCGGGACATCCCGTGTGCTGTGCGGTTGGTTTGAAGAACATCGAGATCATTGAGCGCGAAGGCCTGCTCGACCATGTGAAAGTGGTGGGCGACCATTTTGAAAAGCGCTTGAAGGAATTGGAGAGCTTGCGCCTGGTGGGCAATGTGCGGGGCAAGCGGCTTATGATGTGTGTGGAATACGTGGCGGACAAGGTTACCAAGGCGCATCTGCCCGATGAGATCAATATTTCGAAGCGCATTTCAAGCCTGTGCGAGGAGCGCGGGCTTCTGGTGCGGCCCATCGGCCATCTGGATGTGATGTCACCGCCGCTGACCTTGAGCATGGGGGAAGCGGATTTCCTCGTTGATACGCTGCATGGAGCAATCGAAGAGGTGACGCATGACTTGGTGAAGGGCGGCTTGCTGCCTGCCCTCGCGCGGCCAATTCAGCACGGCGGAAACTAGAGAGTTCAACAGTCGAAGTAATAGATATCTTCCGGCCCGTCGCGCTCATCTATTTGCGAGCCGATCTGGGTTGCGCCCAGTTTCAATGCAAGCGCCAGGGAAGGCGCATTGGTTGGCTGGATTGAAAGAATGACGCCTTCAAGTCCCTGGGTCTTGGCCCAGGCAATGAAAGCATTAATGGCCTCATAGGCGATGCCCTGACGGCGGTAGGCTTCGAAAATGGTATAGCCCATTTCGGTTGCCAGCCTTTCTTTGCCATTGAGCAGGAATGGCATGGGCTGGTGATGGCAATTCATGCTGCCGACAATCTCGCCGGTTTCCTTCGAGGCGATGGCGCGCATTGACCAAGGCGCATATGTGGGGTCGGCCAGCCATTGATCGTAACGCAGTTTGTAAACCCAGGAATCATCGAACCATTCCTCGGAGAGTTTTTCGCCGACCAGGCCTTGCGTGGCCTTGATGTTTCCAGCCGCCGTGCTGGCCAGCCCGGCAAGCGGCACGAGCCTGAGGATGAGACGGTCGGTTTCAATGTGGATCACAGGGCGGCTTTCAAATGGCGGGCAAGATTTCCTTTGGCGCCGGCTTCGACGCCTTCCAGACCCAGCCATTCTGCCATGAGCAATAATTCCTTGCTTAGGGATTCGGCTGTTTCCTTGGCATCGGCATGGGGTTCAAGGTGGATGGCGTTGGCGCGCAATACACCCGCCTGCCTGTCAGCCTTCAGGCAGACACGGGCGGCAAAGCGGTCGCCCATCAGGAAAGGCAGGACATAGTAGCCGTATTTGCGCTTCTCGGCGGGCGTGTAGATCTCAATCCGGTAATGAAAATTGAACAGCCGTTCGGCCCTGGCGCGCTCCCATACCAAGGGATCGAAAGGCGAGACCAGCGCCGTGCCTCCGGCCTTGCGCGGGAGTTTGGTGTCGCGGTGGATGTAAGCCTGATGCTTCCAGTCCTGCACGGATACGGGGATGAGCGTTCCTGCTTCAAGGAGTTCGGCCAGTGCCACTTTGGTTTCCGCCACGGGCAGGCGGAAATAATCGCGGAGGTCAAACTCGGTGCCCACGCCAAGGGCCAGGGCGGAAAGTTCCATGAGCTTGCGGAAGGTTTCGGATTCCGGTGGCGTTGGCTTCTGCAATACATCGGCAGGAATGACGTTCTCAGTGAGATCGTAGATGCGCTCGAAGGAGGGGCGGGCGGCAGTGGTGACAAGGCCCTGGTCGAAGAGGGTTTCAAGCGCCATCTTGCCCTTGCTCCAGCCCCACCAGCCACCGGCACCCTTGCCGCTGTCGGGAAAGTCGCTCACCGCTGTGGGGCCATGGCGCCTCACAAAATCAAGCACACTCTTCACATAATCGCTTTCATCCCTAGCAAATTGGTTCATCGAACCATAGGTCCCATTGCCATTCAGGGCGCGGTTCATGCGCCAGCGCATGAGGGGGTGCAGGTCAAGCGGCACAAGGCTTGCCTCATGGGACCAGCATTCAAACATCGTGCGCTTCTTGTTGCTGAGGCTGCGGGCATCCAGCGTGGCGTGGTCATAGTGGCCGAGCCTTGAGAACACCGGCAGGTAATGCGAGCGCACCAGAACATTCACGCTGTCGATCTGCAGCAGGTTGATCTGGCTGATGGTGTTGCTGATTTTTGTCCAGTTTGCCTTGCCCTCGCGCTTGGGAAAGGTGAAGCCCTGCGCAACGAGCGCAAGCCGGCGGGCTTCAGCAAGGGAAAGGGAAGGTTTCATTCAAGAATTTTTTCCAGCGTCTGGAGATAAGGGGCAAATCCAAATTTGTGATAGGCAGCAATCGCTGCGGTATTCCGCGCCAGAACGCCAATGCGAAAGATTTTTCGGCCTTTGGAGCGGGCCTCTTGCTCGCAGGCTGCCAGAAGAGCTTCGCCGATTCCCTGCCGCCGTGCTGATTTTGTGACAATGAGATCAGCCACATGGGCGTAGGTGTAGGCAATCTCATCGCTGGTTCCGTCGGATTCGCATTTGGTCAGAATGGTCGCATATCCCAATAATTCGCCGGCGCGTTCGGCAACGAGAATTACCCCTTCATTTTTGACGCACCATTTCCTGGTTTCTTCCAAGTACCAGGGGCCAATATCCTCCGGCGGTTTTCCCCACTTGTACAACGGAGACTCAAATGCCTGCAACTCGCGCACAAGCTCGACGACCTGCGCTTCATCGCTGTCTTTGTATTTGCGGATGGTGAAAGGGCGGGTTATGCGGCCTCGTCGTGCCATACGGCGGCTTCGGGCCTGGCCTCGCCCGGCTTGAGTTTGGCGTTGTGCTTGAACAGGGTTGAGCAATAGGGGCAGACGATTTCGTCGGTCCCACCCATGTTCAGAAAAACGTGCGGGTGATCGAAAGGCGGCTTGGCGCCGACGCACATGAACTCCCTGGCGCCGATCTCGATCTTGGAAAGGCCCATGTCATTCTGGAAATGCGGGGTGGATGAAGCTGCCATAGGATCCTCGAAATACCTTGTGAGGGGAGCCAAATAGCATATCTTGTCGGCCATGCACAAATTCAATTCGGACAGTGTGGAAATCGCCTTTGACGACGCGGGGCAGGGCGAGCCCGTGCTTCTCATCCATGGCTTTGCTTCCAATGGCCGGGTGAACTGGGTCGACACAGGTTGGGTGAAAACCCTGCTCGATGGCGGCTTTCGCGTCATCACCATGGATAACCGCGGCCATGGGGAAAGCGAGAAGCTTTACAATCCCGATCTCTATTCGGCGGCGGAGATGGCGGAGGATGCGCGGCGCTTGCTGGATCACCTTCAAATCCCGCGGGCTCATGTGATGGGCTATTCCATGGGGGCCCGGATTGCGGCTTTCCTGACGATCGCCCATCCCTCCCGGGTGGGGGCTGCGGTTTTCGCCGGCCTGGCATCGCGGATGATTACGGGGGTTGGCGGAGGGCCCGAGATTGCCAGGGCGCTTGAGGCCTCATCGCTTTTGGACGTGACAGACGTCGAAGCCCGGGTCTTTCGGGTATTTGCCGAACAGACCCGCGGCGATTTGAGGGCCCTGGCAGCCTGCATCAAGTCATCCCGGGTGAAGATTACCGCGGAGATGCTGGCAACCATCAAGGTCCCGGTTCTGGTGGTGGTGGGTGAAAAGGACGATGTGGCGGGGGAAATTGGCCCCCTTTTGGCTGTCATTCCGGGGGCAACTGGGGTCACGCTGCCCAGGCGCAATCATATGAATGCGGTTGGCGACAGGCAGTACAAGGACGCGGTTTTAACGTTTTTGGGCGCCCATTTACTCGGAATTGACAATTAACCGGGGCACTCCCCATTTGTAACCATATCTGCTATATATGTGTTTGAGGAGAACGAACCATGCGCCAATCCACCAAACCGCAAGTCGTCCAGGCGATTGACCCCGTCTGGGACCGCATGCGGCGGGAAGCGGAAGATATCGCCCGCAAGGAACCGGTTCTAGGCGGGTTCATTTTCTCCGCCGTTCTCAATCATAATACCTTTGAGCGTGCCTTGGTGCACCGCCTGGCCCAGCGCCTGGGCAATGTGGATTTAAGTGCCGAACTGGTGGTGCAGGCCTTTGAAGATGCCATGGAAGAAGAGCCTGACATCGGCTTTGCGGCACGGGCTGATATTATCGCCACGTTCGAGCGCGATCCCGCCTGCCACCGATATGTTGACCCGCTGCTTTACTTCAAGGGCTTTCAGGCCCTGCAAACCCACCGCATGGCGCACCGGCTTTTGCACATGGGACGCAGGGACTTTGCCAGCTACCTGCAGAGCCGCTCTTCGATGATTTCCAGTGTTGATATCAATCCGGCGGCAAAAATCGGCAAGGGTATCCTGATTGACCATGGCCATGACATCGTGATCGGTGAAACCTCCGTGGTGGAAGACAATGTTTCCATTCTGCAGGGTGTTACGCTTGGCGGCACCGGCAAGGAAAGCGGCGACCGCCATCCGAAAATCAGGCACGGCGTATTGATCGGCGCTGGCGCCAAGATTCTCGGCAATATTGAAATCGGCCATTGCTCGCGGGTTGCTGCCTGCTCGGTCGTGCTTCACGATGTTCCGCCAAACCGCACCGTTGCCGGCGTGCCCGCCAAAATCGTTGGCTATGCCGGTTGCGAGGAGCCGGCGCGGGCCATGGACCATAAGGTTGAAGATGTTGCGGGCCAGCCGGAATAAGGTTAGACCACGGTCAATCGCCCTCAGGAGCTTATCACCTTGAAGCCAGAAGAACTTGCCAAGCTGACCACCTATTTCCGCAACACCTTCGGCTCGCCGACGCTTACGGTGCGCAAGCGCCCGCAGAAAAATGATTCAGCCGAAGTCTATATCGGTGAAGAATTCATCGGGGTGATTTCGAAGGATGAGGAGGACGGCGAGCTGTCCTACCATTTCTCCATGGCCATTCTGGACATTGACCTGGAATAATTAGCGCGTGAATTCCTTCAGGAGAATTTGCGCCGTCTCATCCATGTCTTTCCATTCCGCCAGCCTTTGACGCGAGAAGCGCACCCGCGCCATGACGCCGTTGCTGAGAGGCCACAGGCGTTCGCAAATGATAGGCCCCAATACGGACGGTTTTTTATCGCAGCGGATCACTTCGCCTGACGGCGCCACGAGAAGCTCGGAATCCGTATAGGGTGAATCGGCTTTGAATTTCCTGAGAACGAGTCCGGCTTCCTCGCCTTTGGCTGGATCAAGATAGACGCTGTAGATCGGCTCCATGCGCTCCTCAAGTCCGGTGCGGCCCAGGCGGGGCTCGAGGGTGACCAGCACCCAGTTCTGTAAATCTGTTGGCAAGGCATGAACGATGTTGAGTTGCTGCCGGTCGAACGGCCAGGGCAGGCGGAGGTCAATGCGCGTGGTGTTGCCCAGAATCGGCTTGTCGATTTTCGCCACGATGGTCTCCGGCAGGGTAAATTCGGTATCCTCCAGTGTTGCCACAACAACCGCGGTGGAAGGGGCGCCGATTTCCTGCCGGCCAAACAGCAGGGACGGATTGGGCACGAAGTAGATCGCCAGCACCACGCCCGCAAGGCTGAAAAATGTCATGGCGGCAAACAAGAGGACAAACCCCAGGGAGCGTTCGCGCCGGCGTTGCAGAAGATAGTTAAGGTGATGGCTGACCATGCGGCGAAACTATAGGTCGGGCCTTTCCTCTGGTCCATGACTTGCTGCGTATTCCCCAGGGATGCGTGGATGTGCCTGAATGATACAGGCCAGGGGAGTGAAGCTTGGATATGGTACATTTGGCCTATCTGTTTGCCGTAGCCGTTGGCATCGTCACGGCCGGCGTTACGGCAAGCCTTTGGACGTTGGCTACGGGGGAAGAACCACGGTTTGGCCTGTTGCTTGAGCCGAGTGCCGTTGCGCCGCTGCGGGCAGTGGTGGTGGTCACCTCAGCACCACTCCTGCTTCTGCTTGTGGCCCGGCGTTATGTTGGCAGTGCCAGTGTGGGCATGTTGCTGGTTGTTGCAAGTTTGGGCTGGAGCTTTCTGCAAGGTGTATTTATCCTGACACAATTCTTTGGCGTCACCTGAACGGGAATCCCCTATGGCACTTCATGTCCTTGACGGCATTGCTCCTGAACTGCCGGAGGAGGGGGCCTATTGGGTCGCCGCCAGCGCCGACGTCATTGGCCGGGTGCGGCTGGGGCGAAATGCCAGTGTCTGGTTCAACGCGGTCTTGCGCGGCGACAATGAATTGATCTCGGTGGGGGAGGGCAGCAACATTCAGGATGGCTGTGTGTTGCATACGGATTTGGGTTCACCGCTGACCATCGGCGCAAACTGCACGATTGGCCACAAGGCCATGCTCCATGGCTGCACGATTGGTGAAAATACCCTGATAGGAATAGGGGCGATCATTCTCAACAACGCGGTGATCGGCAAGAATTGCCTGATCGGGGCGCATTCGCTTATTTCCGAACGCAAAGTCATTCCCGACAATTCCCTGGTGATGGGATCTCCCGGCAAGGTGGTGCGGGAGCTTGATGCGGCGGCGATTGTCCGGCTAAGCGCCGCTGCGGCCAGCTATGTGCGGAATTGGCAGCGCTACGCGAAAGGCATGAAAACGGTTTAGCCCTTTTTCAAATTTTTTGCCTTTGCGGGAACCCGGGCAATTGTGTGGTCCGTGTCGGTTAACAGGCTGAGAGCTGCCTTGCGGGCGGCTTTCGCATTTCCCCGCGTCACGGCTTTCAAAATGCCTTCATGCTTTGGAATGAACATGTCGGGTTCCGGATTGTGGGTGGAGGTGAACTCGAACATGTTGGTGAGAGCCGCCTCGATCATAATTCCAAAGGGCGTGAGGAACACGTTGTTGGCGGCCGCCAGAAGCGCCAGATGGAATCTCACATCAGGAGCCACGGAATTCAGGCCGGCCTTGGCCTTGCGCATATCCTCGAAGGCTTCAGTGATGGCGCGCAATTGCTGGGGGGTGCGGTTGAGGGCGGCAAGGGCGGCAATTTCCGGCTCGAGGATTTTTCGCACTTCCTGCACTGAGGTAAAAAATTCCTGCGGGTCCATGGAGGCCATGTGCCAGGCCAGGACATCGCGGTCGAGAATGTTCCAGTTTTCACGGGGCTCGACGCGTGAACCAATTTTTGTGCGGGATTTAAGCAGGCCTTTGGCGGTGAGTGTTTTTACGGCTTCGCGCACGGTGGTGCGGCTCGCGCCATAGATGCGGCACCAATCGGCTTCGTTGGGCAAAATGGCGCCCGGCGCATAGACACCGCTAAGTATCTGATTTCCAATACTTTGCGCCACCTTGCGGTGCAAATTGCTGCCGGAGGATTTGGCAAGCGAAGCTTTTTGCGATGATTTTCCGGGATTCATTTTGTCTCTCATCTGGCCAAATTATCATACAATTAAGGATTGCACGGCCGCATCCGATATTCTAACAATAATGTTTCTGGGTGAAACTGCCCGGAAAATCTATACCGCAGCAAGGCTGCTTAATGGGAGGAAAATATGTTTACTCGCAGAAATTTCTTGGCTGCTTCGGTAGCCGTTGGCTCGCTTATGGTGACTGGCCCGGCAATGGCCCAGGGCAAGGGCCTTATCGGCATTTCGATGCCTACCAAATCTTCAACGCGCTGGATTTCCGATGGCGAATCCATGGTGAAGGAATTCACCGCGCTGGGTTACGAATCGGATTTGCAATATGCCGAAGATGACATTCCAAACCAGCTCGCCCAGATTGAAAACATGGTCACCAAAGGTGCCAAGGTTCTGATCATCGCCGCAATCGATGGCACGACACTTTCCGACGTTTTGCAGAAGGCCCATGACGCCGGCATCAAGGTATTTGCCTATGACCGCCTCATCAGCAAGACGGCAAATGTTGACTATTACACCACCTTCGACAACTTCGGCGTTGGCGTATTGCAGGGCAACTCACTGATTGCCGGCCTCAAGGCAAGCGGTGCAGGCCCTTACAATGTTGAGCTTTTTGGCGGTTCGCCGGACGACACCAACGCCTTCTATTTCTATGACGGCGCGATGTCGGTTCTTCAGCCACTGATCGACTCCAAGGAAGTCGTGGTCGTCTCCGGCCAGATGGGCATGGACAAGGTCGGCACACTGCGTTGGGACGGTGCCGTTGCACAGGCCCGCATGGATAACCTGCTGTCGGCCAACTACACCGACAAGAAGGTAAATGGCGTTCTGGCGCCTTATGATGGCCTGTCGCGCGGCATTATCTCCTCGCTCAAGGGCGTAGGCTACGGCAGTGCAGACCAGCCAATGCCGATCGTCACTGGGCAGGATGCCGAATTGCCATCGGTAAAAGGCATGATCGCAGGCGAGCAGTACTCAACCGTATTCAAGGACACGCGCGAACTTGCCAAGGTTACCGCCAAGATGGTGGATACTGTGCTGCAAGGCAAGGAACCGGAAATCAACGACACCAAGACCTACAACAATGGTGTGAAAGTTGTTCCGTCCTATCTGCTCACGCCTTATTCCGTAGGCAAGGATGACATCAAGAAGATGCTGGTTGACTCGGGCTATTACACCCAGGACCAGATTGACAACTAGTTAATCGCCAGGCGGGGGCTCCGTTGTTGCGGAGCCCCCGCTTTTCGTTTTATTGTAGCCAAGCAAGAAGACCGGACGAACAAGTCTGGCTGAGTGGGCGGAATCGCAAAGGGGAGACATGCAACCCATCCTGGAAATGCTCGGCATCACCAAGACCTTTCCGGGGGTGAATGCCCTGGAAAACGTAAATCTTGAAGTTCTGCCCGCGGAAATCCATGCGGTGGTTGGCGAAAACGGCGCCGGCAAATCCACGCTCATGAAAGTCCTGTCGGGAGTTTATCCCCACGGCACCTATTCCGGCGACATTGTTTTTGAAGGCGAGGCGCGGAAATTTGCCAGCATCGCCGACAGCGAAAACACCGGCATCATCATTATCCACCAGGAATTGGCGCTGGTTCCATTGCTTTCGATTGCCGAGAACATTTTCCTCGGCCATGAAACCGCCAATTACGGCGTCATCAACTGGTTTGAAGCGTTCAAGCGCACCAAGGCATTGCTGGACAAAGTGGGCCTCAAGGAACATCCCAATACGCTCATTACCAACATCGGAACAGGCAAGCAGCAATTGGTGGAGATCGCCAAGGCGCTTAACAAGAAGGTCAAGTTGCTCATCCTCGATGAGCCCACCTCCAGCCTCAATGAAACGGATTCAAATGCGCTTTTGGCTTTGCTGAAAGAATTCAAGGCGCAGGGCATTTCATCCATTCTCATCACGCACAAGCTGAATGAAGTATCCAAGGTGGCGGACCGTATTACGGTTTTGCGCGACGGCATGACCGTGGATACGCTTGACGCGACCAGGCAGGAAGTCAGCGAGGACCGTATCATCAAGGCCATGGTGGGCCGTGAACTCAATGACCGGTTTCCGCCGCGCTCCGCAGCAATCGGCGAACCGGTTTTGGAAGTGACGAATTGGAGCGTCTACCATCCGCTGCATGCGGACAGGCAGGTGATCAAAGGCGTGAACCTTAACGTGCGCAAGGGCGAGGTCGTTGGCATCGCGGGCCTCATGGGTTCGGGCCGGACGGAACTTGCCATGTCCATTTTTGGCCGGGCCTATGGCCAGAAGATTTCCGGCGAGGTTAAAATCAACGGCAAGATCGCGGATGTCAGCACCATTCCGCGTGCCATGGAAGCAGGTCTTGCCTATGCCACAGAAGACCGGAAGACTTACGGCTTGGTACTGATCGATCACATCAAACACAATGTGACGCTCGCCAATCTTGAAGGTGTGTCAAAGCGTTCGGTTATCGACGAGACAGCGGAACTCAAGGTTGCCAACAAGTACCGCAAGGATTTGGCCATCCGCAGTTCCAGCGTGTTCCAGACCACGGTGAACCTTTCTGGCGGCAACCAGCAAAAAGTGGTGTTGAGCAAATGGCTGTTTTCGGGGCCGGACGTGCTCATTCTCGATGAGCCAACGCGCGGCATTGATGTGGGCGCAAAGTATGAAATCTACGGCATCATCAACCAGCTCGCTGAAGCGGGCAAGGCGGTTGTCGTCATCTCTTCGGAGATGCAGGAACTGCTGGGTATTTCGGACCGCATCTATGTGATGAATGAAGGGCGTTTCGTAGCTGAAATGCCGGCCAAACAGGCCACGCAGGAAAAGATCATGCGGGCCATCATGAAATCTTGGGAAGGCTGACATGACTGACACCACCGTCCAATCGCAATTGCGGAGCGACATCCTGCGCTTCGTGAAAAGCAATATCCGCGATTATGCGCTGCTGCTTTCGCTGCTGGTGATCATGGTGTTCTTCCAGTTCACCACGAACGGAACCCTGTTCAAGCCGGTCAACATGACCAACCTCATTTTGCAGAACAGCTATATTGTCATCATGGCGCTGGGCATGCTGCTTGTCATTGTGGCGGGCCACATAGACTTGTCGGTGGGGTCGGTGTCAGGATTCATTGGGGCGGTTGCTGCCGTGCTGATGGTAACCTACAAGGTTGACATCATCACCTCGGTCATCGTTTGCATTGCGCTTGGCGGCATCATCGGCGGGGCGCAGGGTTATTTCACCGCCTATTACAAGATACCGGCCTTTATCGTGACGCTGGCGGGCATGCTGATTTTCAAGGGCCTGGCGCTGACGGTTCTGGGCGGCGCATCGGTTGGCCCCTTTCCAAAGGCCTTCCAGCTTTTGAGCTCCGGCTATGTGCCAGACATATTCAACATTCCCATGTTCGGATCGCCTTTCAACCTGCTGGCGCTGGTCATTGGCGCGCTGGTGACGGCGCTCATCATTTATTTCAATTTCAAGGAACGCCGGGACCAGCAGGCCCACGGGCTTGCCGAGGAGCCGGACATCATCTTCATGGGGCGCAACCTGCTGATTACCGCGGCCTTCCTCGGCTTCACCTTCCTGATGGCGCGTTACAAGGGCCTGCCTAATGTGCTTGTGGTGATGTTTGCGCTTATTGCCCTGTTTGTATTTGTCACGACACGGAGCACCTTTGGCCGCCGCATCTATGCGATGGGCGGCAATGAAAAGGCGGCGAAGCTGTCCGGAATCAACACCGAGCGCATGACCCTCATGATTTTCGTCATCATGGGGGCCCTGGCAGCACTTGCGGGCCTGGTATTTGCGGCCCGGCTGAATGTGGCGACGCCAAAGGCCGGGGCTGGCTTCGAGCTGGAAGTGATTGCGGCCTGCTTCATCGGCGGGGCGGCGGTGACGGGTGGCGTCGGCAAGATCATCGGGGCGGTGATTGGCGCCTTCATCATTGGTGTGATGAACAACGGCATGTCGATCATGGGCATCGGCATCGACTGGCAATTTGTGATCAAGGGCGCCGTCCTCATGCTCGCCGTGTTCCTCGACGTTTATTTCAAGAACAAGGCGTGAGCCCAAAAAAGGCGGAGCCGGCACAGGGTGGGACTGTGCCGGCTCCTTAAAGCCCGGCGGTTGGGGGATTGGGGGGACGCCGACCGGGCCTAGCTCGTCATTTTGCGGGTTAGCTCAGTGCTTCGTGCCTCCCGAGACAAAGCCGCTGGTTGATGTGGGCTGCTTCACAAGGGCCACCCATTGCACGGGATCATTGTGCGACTGGCGCTTGAGAAAGGTGTAATTCGTGTCGCTCCAGCGCAGCACGTCATTGCGCCGGTTATCGAGAATGAAATCGCCGCCGTCGGTGGTGACGGTGAGCACCGCGTGGCCCTCGTTTTTCTCATCGAGAACCACGGTAATGAGCAGGGCTTCAGGCGGAAAGCCAAGCTCCTGCAGCGAGCGCTTTTTCAGCAGCAGATAATCTTCGCAGTCGCCCGCATCGACGGGATAGGCCCAGCGTTCGGGTTCGCCGTAGAGATCTTGGTCGCTGATCGGTGCAATCTTGCCGTTCACGTAAGCGTTCACCTGGTAGATCAGGTTCCAGCGTTCCGGCGACATGGCGAGCTTGAATGTCTTGCCGCCCTTGCCCTTGCAATCCTCCGGATTGTTCACGCAGAACTGCACGAAGCCGACAGGCGGCAGCGTCTTGCCGAATTCACGGGCGAAATTTTCCCTGGTTTGGCCAAAAGGAGCCTTTGAAGCGGTGTCGAAAGCGAATGCCATGGACGAACTCCAGAAGATTCCTAAAAGTGCCGCCCCCACAGCGGTCTTGATGTTCATTTGATGCCCCATTCCGTTTTTATTTATGGGGCCACCATACACTTGCCGTGTTTCCGCCACGTTCAGAACCGTGGTATAAGTCTATGAAAATGCACGGCAAAACGGTTTCACTTCATTAACCCTACGGGCTGCTTAAGGCTTGAGCCGGCGGGGGTTGCTTTCGGGCTAACGCCCTGTTATTCCCGGCGCATTCGCAAATGACGTGCGGTCGTGGCGGAATTGGTAGACGCACTACCTTGAGGTGGTAACGGGGAAACTCGTGGAGGTTCGAGTCCTCTCGACCGCACCATTCGCCTTTTCCTAACCTTTTTAATAGCTTAACAAAAGATTAGTGGAGCTATTTGTAGCACTTTGTGGTGCAAAATCTGTATCATTTGCAGACGAATTTTTTAGGGAATTTTTTGCCCCAGCGAACTCGTGCTACAATATGGACTTAATTGCGATTGGGCCGAGAAGGGGAAAATATGAAAATAGTCATGGTGATCTATCAAGTCGGCCTGCTTATGAACACCCCTATAGTCGAGTTGCCTGAAGTTGGCACCACCTTACAAGAGTGTCAATTAATGAAGGATATAGGCGCCCCTAACGCCGGGTTATGGCTGCTTCAAAATGGCTATGCGGATGAGATTGATAGAGGCGAACTAAAAATCGAAATCGAATGTGTAGAACGTGAGTTGACTCCAGAAGAAATTGCCGCAGAAGCCGCAGAGAGGAAGAAAAAAACCGAAGAACAAGCTTCGTCCAATGCGCAGATGCAGGCTTTTCAAAACGAACAGCAAGCTTGGATGGATAAGAGGATTGGAGAATATAGAGCCATGTATCCTGAGAATGCTTCCAATCCAAAGTGGGACGAAAAGATGCGTCTGAAAGTAGGGGAGGAAGCATCATTTTTCCGTTCGACGAATATGGAGTTCCCGAATACGATAAATGGCTCAAAAATATCCCTTAGAACCATAGAGATTGCACATCACCTATATTTGAGCCGCAACTCTCTCCAAAGCAACGCTCGTATTTGCTTAGGACTCGTCAGTAAGTGGACCGCCTAAACTGCTTGATACTGGCTGTTCTCAGTAATCCAGTTTACCGATAGCTAACGCCAATTATACTTTGCCCAGGCGCATGGAGATTTCATGTACGTTCCTCCCCACTTCAACGAGCTGCGGCCAGAAGTATTGTTCGATGTGATCGAGAAAAATCCATTTGGCGTTTTGGTTACGAACGGCAAGAGCGGTCTTGACGCCAATCACATTCCATTCCTTCTCAATAGAACGGACGGGTCGAAGGGTGTTCTTCACTGTCACGTTGCCCGCGCAAATTCAGTTTGGCAGGACATCGCAACGGGCGAAGAGGTTCTGGCCGTCTTCAGGGCTGCCGAATCATACGTCTCTCCGAACTGGTATCCCAGCAAACACGAGTTTCATAAGCAGGTCCCGACCTGGAACTACATCGTTGCTCACGCTCATGGGCGTGTCACCATTCGCGATGACGAGCGGTATATCCGAAGCGTTGTTGCCAGATTGACCCGAATCCATGAAGCGGCGGAGCCGCAGCCATGGAAAATGTCTGATAGTTCGAGAGACTTCATCGACACCATGGTCAAAGCAGTTGTGGGCCTCGAAATTGAAATTACCCGCCTGGTTGGCAAGGCAAAGTTGAGTCAAAACAAAGAGGTCCGCGACATGCGAAGCGCTGGAGAGAAGTTAGTCGCGAAGGGTGAACGTGTGCTCGGAGGAGCTATGCTGGCAGCTGCCGAAGCTAAGGAAATTCGCTAGGCTCACTTTTAACCAAGGGGGAAAATCAAATGCTGGAACTTCGGCCTAATTGTGAGTGCTGTGACCGGGACCTGCCGCCGGAGAGCGGGGATGCGCGGATTTGTACTTATGAGTGCACGTTTTGCGCGGACTGCGCCGAGACTGTGTTGAAGGGCGTGTGCCCGAACTGCGGCGGGAATTTTTCGGTACGGCCCATCCGGCCGGCGCACATGCTGGCGAAACATCCGGCTTCGACGAAGCGGGTTGTTAAAGATGGTGGGTGTTTGAAGCTGGCGAGTTAATTTTTCTCCCCCACTTCGTCATTCCGGCGAACGCCGGAATCCCATGCAAATTTCAAGTGAAAGCATCTTTGTCGGCAATGTATTGTGCTGTTGCCGGATTCCGGCGTTCGCCGGAATGACGAGGTTGGGTTGGGATCAGTGTTGGAGCGCCCGCCGTTCGCGCCAGAGGTCACGGACGCTTTCGAGTACTGCCGACACGGTGATCAGGGCGATGCCCAAAACTTCTCGGACTCCAAAAGGTTCGCCGGACCAGAGGGCGGAACTGATGGCGGCGGCGCTGATTTCGGTCATGTAGAGGACGCCGACGATGGCCGGGGCGAGCAGGGGCACGGCCCGCATGGAGAGATAGACTCCGGGCATGGCGATGAGGAAGATGAAGGGCAGGAGCCACCAGAGCTGGTTCAACACCAGGCCAAGCGGCGGGGCGCCGCCCACTCCCGTCACCGCCAGCAGAACAAGAAGCAGCGCTCCGGTGAACAAGAAATTCTGCAGGAAGAGGTCGATCGGCTTCTGGTCGCTGTGATGGCGGAGCAGCACGATGGATGCGGCCCAGGCAACACCACCCACGACGGCGGCCCAATCGCCTGAATTGCGCGGCCAGGGAAAGCCCTTGTCGATGCCGAGAATGATGAACATGCCGGAGAAGGCAACGGCGATGGACAGCCAGCGGATGGGGGTTATGGCCTCGCCCAGAAAGACGCGGGCCATGATCGTTGCCCACACCGGATTGAAATAAAACAGGATCATGGCGCGGACGATTTCCGTGTGGAGGAATGCGAGGGAATAGAAAAACTGGGTGAGCGCCATGCAGAGGCCGATGGCGAACAGCCAGACGCCGCCGGCGCGCTGCTGGCGCCAGCGGGCGAGAAAGAGCGGCAGGAGAATGATGGCCGGCGTGGCGTTGAAGATGATGAAGGACCAGAAGACATCCAGCCCCGCGCCATTCAAGCCGCGCAGCGGTATCCAGAACAGGCCCCAGGCAATGCCGGAGAGGGCGACGGCAAGCTTTGCCAGATTTTCGGTTCGCATTGGTTGCCTTGGCCCCGGGAATGGTGTTGATGGAAGTTTATGTTGGCGCGTGATCGGACGGAAAACCGGAAGTCCACTTTTCCTGATCACGCGCTACAGTTAGAGCGCAACACTCTGGGACAGGCAAGATGACGGACGTGCAGGGCGATATGCGGGTAGGGGATGAGTGGGGCTCGATTGCGCCCGACTTCCTGGCTCGCGTTGAGACGGCCCTTAACGACGACAATGCCAAGATGGTGCGCGCCATCACCCGCGAGCTGCATGCGGCGGATTTGGCCGACCTCATTCAAAATCTCGAGCAGGACAACCGCGTAAAACTCATTGCCGCCTTGGGCCGCAGCTTTGATGTGGAAGCGCTGGCCGAGCTTGACGAGGACACGCGCGACGCCCTGATGGAGGCGCTGCCCAATGAGGTGATTGCTTCGGCAATCAAGAAGCTCGACACGGACGACGCGCTCTATCTCATCGAGGACATGGAAAAGGAGGAGCAGGAGGAAATCCTCTCCAAGGTTTCCAAGGAAGACCGCGCGGCGCTGAACCGGGGTCTCGATTATCCCGAATACTCAGCCGGCCGCCTGATGCAGACGGAGTTTGTGGCGGTGCCGGAATTCTGGTCGGTGGGGCAGACCATCGATCATATCCGCAGTGCTGGGGATATTCCCGATGAGTTCGTTGAAATTTACGTCGTCGATCCGGGCTTTCACCTGAAGGGCGTGCTGCCGCTGGCGCGCATTCTCAGATCCAAGCGCGACCGGAAAGTTGCCGATGTGATGGACGATGAACAGACGGTGTTCACCGTTCTGGAAAGCCAGGAGGATATCGCCTACAAGTTCGAGCAATACAATCTTGTGTCCGCCGCGGTGGTTGACGATGCGGGCAGGCTCGTTGGCACGCTGATGGTGGATGACATCGTGGACGTGATCCAGGAGGAGGCGGAGGAGGATATCCTGCGCCTTGGCGGCGTGGGCTCCGAGGAAACCATCACCGACACGGTCTGGCAGACGACGCGCTCGCGCTTTTCCTGGCTGTTCATCAACCTGCTCACAGCCATTCTCGCCTCGTGGGTGATCTCATGGTTTGACGGCACCATCGAGCAGATGGTGGCGCTGGCCATTCTCATGCCGATCGTGGCTTCGATGGGCGGCAATGCGGGCACCCAGACCATGACCGTTGCGGTGCGGGCCCTGGCCACGCGCAACCTTGGGCCGCTCAACGCCATGCGCGTGGCCTTGCGCGAATGTTCCGTGGGGCTGATCAACGGGGTGCTCTTTGCCGCCATCATGGGGGCGTTTGCCTGGTGGTGGTTCGGCTCGGACAAGCTGGGGCTGGTCATCGCCGCGGCCATGGTGATCAACCTGCTGGCGGCGGCACTGGCCGGAATCCTGGTGCCCCTGACGCTCGACCATTTCGACATCGACCCGGCCATCGCCTCGGGCACGTTCGTCACTACGGTGACCGACGTGGTTGGGTTTTTCGCGTTTTTGGGATTGGCGGCGATCTGGCTTTTGTGAGGTAGTCCCCGGTGTACCTCAAGAATTATAATAACGCTTGACGTTAATAACGAAATTCGTTACTATTTAGCATGATCAAGTCCTTTGGCGATTCTGATACGGAAAAGCTGTTTGGGCTTGGGCATGTCCGGAAATGGGCAAGCATTGAACGGCAGGCCTTGCGCAAGCTAGTGCAACTCGATCTGGCGCAAAGCCTTGGCGACATGCGCGTGCCTCCGGGAAACCGGCTTGAAGCCCTGAGCGGCAACAGAAAAGGCCAATGGAGCATTCGTATCAATGACCAGTACAGGATTTGTTTTCGCTGGACTTCAGACGGCCCGGCGGATGTTGAAATAGTTGATTACCATTGAAGGAAGAATGACATGAGCAAAACCATTGCCCCGGTTTCGCCCGGCGAAATGCTGCAGGAGGAATTTCTTGCGCCGCTGGGCATGACGAAGTACCGGCTGGCCAAGAGCATCGGTGTTCCCGCCCAGCGCATTGGCGATATCATTTCGGGCAAGCGCGGAATTACAGCGGATACGGACCTGCGCCTGTGTCGTTTCTTCGGGCTTTCCGATGGTTGGTGGCTGCGGCTGCAGGTGAGCCATGACACGACGATTGCGAAGCGGAAAATGGCAGCGAAGTTGGCGAAGATTGTGCCGTTGGGGAATGCGGCTTGACGAGAACGATGTCGGCGTCGCTACCACTGCGGGAAGCAAGTGCAAATGCCTAGCAGCAGCCCTTGATCACGGCTGCTAACACATTGATTTTAAACACTGTTTAATCCTTTAGGTATTGACTGGCTCTATGTTTCCGATCTTGATTCGGAGGCGCTCATGACACTGGAGAGCCACCATGGGTACCAGAGATTTTGAAGGTCAGTTGCGGGGATTGCGTCTTACAACGGCGGAAATCACCTACCGCATGCCGGACTTCCGCGACATCATGCAGATCTATATCTGGCAGGACTACGACCTGGCGCCGAGGTTTCCGAAGCTGATCAAGTTCCTGGATTTCTGGTCGCATAATCTGGATGGGCCGCTTGCTACCATCCGGGTGGCGCAAGCCGGGCTCGTGGCGCCGGCGCGGCTGCGCTACGTCGGAACCGAGTGGCGCCTTCACTGATCTTCGTTCAACAAAATCAGGCGGTTTGGCCGTGCCCCTTGATGCGGAAGGCGAAGGAGATGAGGAATACGCCGAAGATGATGGCGTAGGCGCCGATGATCCAGATGACGGCAAGGGCGCCTTCGCCGGGGCGCGCGATGATGAACATGCCAAAGAGAATTGAAATCAGCCCTGAGAGGCCGAGCCAGAATTCACCCTCGATTTCCTCGCGCAGTTTTATGGCGGCGGCAATTTGCAGGACGCCCACCACCAGGCTGTAAGCGGCGATGGCGATGAGCAGGCCGAGTGCGGTGACGCCCGGCATGAGGAGGGTGATGATGCCGGCAGCGAGGCCAATCAGGCCTTGCAGGCCCACCAGCCAGTGGTCACCCGGCTTGGTACCGCCGGTAGCGGAGGCGTAGAGGGCGAAGACGCCATCGACCAGGGCGTAAGCGCCCCAGACGATCACCAGGGTAGCGATGGTGAGTCCCGGCATGGTGAACGCGAGCACGCCGAAGATGACGCTGAAGAGCCCACGCAGCAGGAACACCCACCAGTATTTTGCCAGATATTTTTTCATGGGCGTCTCCTGTTGTGCGGTGGAAGTTTAAGGTGAGCGAGGGATTCAGGCAAATGCTAATTGGAACGTTAGTAGTATTTCCAAAATGCGAATGCGGTGAGGATGATGGCCCAAACGAGAATGCCGTTGCGCACGAGGCGGGGGTCGACACGCTTGGCGATTTTGGCGGAGAAGTAGCTGCCAACGATGGCGCCCGACATCATCACGACGGCGGGGCCGAGCCTGATTACTCCGGCGCGTGCGAAGATCACAATTGAGATCAGCGTCATCAATGAGATGGTGATGTTGCGCAGCGCATTGGCCTGGTGGAGGTTCATGGAGGTGAACAGGGCGTAGATAGTGAACATCAAAATGCCCATGCCGAGGCCGAAGTAGCCGCCATAGACATAGACGAGGAATTCCAGAATGAAGGACAGCCAGAGCCAGCGGCTGCCGTCAAAATTGAAATGGCGTTCGAGCCGCGTTTTCAGTGCGGGGCCAGCGGCGAAGGAGAAGGTGGCAAAGAGCAGCAGCCAGGGAATGGCTTTCTGGAATGAGGCCTGGCCGGTGTAGATCAGAATGGTTGAGCCGATGATCCCGCCAATGGCGGCGAGGAAAAGCCTGAGGCCCAGATGCTTGCGGACGCTGGCGAGCTCCGAACGGTAGGCGTAGGTGCCCACCACGTTGGCGGGGAGCACGGCCACGAAGTTCGAGGCGTTGGCCTCGATCTCGCTCATGCCGGCAGCCACGAGGAGCGGGAAGGTCATAAAACCGGCACCGCCTACAATTACATTGATCACGCCGGCCAGCATGCCGCCGGCGAAGAGCAGGAGAAAAGTGTGGAGTTCCAAGGACATTGCCTTTTCGTGGGGCCGTTTGGCATTCCTTACAGGGCGGGAAAGATGATGCGCCAGTAAATTTCTTATTGACATAGGTACCGACCAGTTGGTATGTGAAGAACGAGAGGAAAATCATGGTCGAAGCCACCGCATTGCCTGATACGCGAACCAGGCTTCTGGACGCGGCCCTGATGGTCATCCGCACCAAGGGCTATGCGGGCACCAGTGTGGACGACCTCTGCCATGCGGCGGGGGTGACCAAAGGAGCCTTCTTTCACCATTTCAAGAGCAAGGAAGACATGGCGGTAGCGGCGGCGGCGCATTTCGGCGCTATGGCCGAAGGGCTGTTTTCGCAGGCGGCTTACCGCACGTTGGCCGATCCGCTGGAGCGGCTGCTGGCCTATGTGGATTTCCGCAAGAGCATTCTCTCGGGCACGCTGCCGGAATTCACCTGCCTGCTCGGCACCCTGGTGCAGGAGGCTTACGAAACGCATCCAGCCATTGCGGCGGCAGCGAACCGCTACATCAGCGAACATGCGACAACGCTTGAGCCCGACATTTCCGCTGTCATGGCGACGCGTGGTGTGCCCGCCAATTGGACGGCGGCGAGTCTGGCGCTTTATACCCAGGCGGTGATTCAAGGGGCTTTCATTTTGGCCAAGGCCAAGGGCGGGCCGCAGGTGGCGGTGGACTGCCTCAATCATCTCAGCTGCCATCTCAAACTGCTTTTCAATCACAAGCCTTAAAAGGAGGACGCCCGATGGCAACACTGCCACGCAAGATATTTGTCAATTTGCCGGTGAAGAATTTGGACGCATCGATGGCTTTCTTCAAGGCGCTGGGCTTTACGTTCAATGCTCAGTTCACGGATGAAACGGCGGCCTGCATGGTAATCAGCGACGACATCTATGCCATGCTCCTGACACACAAGAAATTCAAGCAGTTCACGCCGAAGGCGATTGCCGACACGAGCAAAACCTCGGAAGTGCTCACCTGCCTTTCGGCGGAGAGCAAGGACGAGGTGAACAAAATGGCGGATGCGGCGTTAAAGGCGGGAGGCCAGAAACTGCGCGAGCCGCAGGACTATGGCTTCATGTATGGGCGCAGTTTCCAGGACCCGGACGGGCATATCTGGGAGATCATGTGGATGGATCCTGCTGCTGTAAAATAATCTGACACGTCAAAGGAGAAATGTGATGACCGACATGGAACGCGTGATGCAAGGCGTCATTCCCTATCTGATGGTTGACGGGGCCGACAAGGCCATTGCCTTTTACGGAAAGGCATTCGGCGCGAAGGACCTGGGCACGATGCGCAGCGAAGACGGCAAGCATGTGATGCATAGCCAGCTTGAAATCAACGGCGGTGCCCTGATGCTCAGCGATGCCGTTGTCATGGGGGAAAAGCAGAATGTTTCGCAGAGCTACATGATGCAGCTTGTGACCCGCGAGGGCGACAGGTGGTGGAAGCGCGCGGTTGATGCGGGCTGCACGGTGGACGTGCCATTTGAAATGCAGTTCTGGGGCGACCGCTGGGGCAAGCTTCGCGATCCCATGGGCATCACCTGGGCATTGCTTGAGCCGGGACCGCAAAATGCAAAGAAGGACACCTGACATGGCAAAGGTTCGAAAAATTACCCCGTTCCTGTGGTTTGACGGCAATGCCGAGGAGGCGGTGACGCTCTATACTTCGATTTTTGATAACTCCAAGATCGGCAAGGTGATGCGTAATGGCGACAACGGGGCCGGCCCCAAGGGCAGCGTGCTGGTCATGGACTTCGAGCTGGAGGGCCAGCAACTCCATGCGCTGAACGGCGGGCCGATGTACAAGTTCACCCCAGCCATTTCTTTTATGGTACTGTGCGAAGACCAGAAGGAAGTTGACCGGCTTTGGTCGCTGCTGACAGCTGATGGCGGCATGGAAGTGCAATGTGGCTGGCTGCAAGACCGATTCGGCCTGTCCTGGCAGATCGTTCCCAAGGTTTTCATGGAGATGATCGGCGACAAGGACCAGGCCAAGGTTGGCCGGGTGATGGCCGCGATGATGCAGATGGTGAAATTCGACATCAAGAAACTGCAGGCCGCTTACGACGGGCGCTAGAAGCTATTTAATTGAAACGTTAAATCCAAAAAATTTCCGGAGGAGTCGAGCAATGCCTGTTCAACATTACCATGGCGGTTGCCAATGCGGCGCGGTTCGCTATGAAGTCGATACGGACCTCGACAAGACGATAACCTGCAATTGTTCACGCTGCCAAAGGCTGGGTTCAGTTCTGTCTTTCACTCCAAGGGACAAATTCAGGCTTTTGTCCGGCGAAGAGAACCTGACCGAATATCTCTTCAACAAGCATAAAATCCATCATCTGTTTTGCAAAATCTGTGGTGTTGAAAGCTTCGCCTACAGCGCGATGCCCGACGGCACACCGATGGCTGCTGTCAACGCAAACTGCCTCGACGGCGTTGAACCCCGTCAATTGAGTTCTCATCATTTCAATGGCCGGGAAGCCTGACCTCATGACAAATCAAACAACTGCTGAACCCAAGGCAACACGGCGTGAATGGATCGGGCTTGGCGTGATAGCGCTGCCCTGCATGCTTTATTCCATGGACCTGACAGTGCTCAACCTGGCAATTCCTGAGATGGCATCCGACTTGAAGCCAACGGCGGCGCAGCTTCTGTGGATCATCGACATCTATGGTTTCATGGTGGCCGGATTCCTGATGACGATGGGAACCCTCGGCGACCGCATCGGGCGGCGCAAGCTGTTGCTGATTGGGGCCGCGGCCTTTGGCGTTGCCTCGATTCTCGCGGCGTTTTCCAACACAGCCGAAATGCTGATCGTCACGCGGGCCATTCTCGGCGTTGCGGGCGCCACACTTGCGCCCTCGACCCTGTCGCTGCTCACCAACATGTTCCGCGATCCGACGGAGCGGACCTTTGCCATCAGCATGTGGATCTCCAGCTATTCGGTGGGTGCCATCATCGGGCCTCTGGTTGGCGGATTGCTGATCCAGTATTTCTGGTGGGGGTCGGTTTTCCTGGCTGGCGTTCCGGTGATGATCCTGTTGCTTTTGCTGGGGCCATCGCTGCTGCCCGAATTCCGCGATCCCAATGCAGGACGGCTGGATATCACTAGTGCGCTGCTGTCGCTGGCGGCGGTGTTGCTTTTCATCTACGGCATGAAAAACATGGCGGAGGCGGGCTTCGGCTGGGAGCCCTTGGGCTTCATGCTGGCTGGCATCGCGGTGGCCATTGTATTCCTGCGCCGCCAAGTAACGCTCGCAGACCCGTTAATCGACCTCAAGCTGTTTCGCTCACTGAGCTTCAATGCGGCACTTGGCATCAACATGCTGGGCATTTTCTTCATGTTCGGCTCGTTCATTTTCATGGCGCAGTATTTCCAGCTTGTGGCTGGATTGACGCCGCTTGAAGCGGGGCTGTGGTCGGTGCCTTCGGCGCTGGTTTTCACGGCGGTGTCATTCATTACGCCCATGCTGGTGAGCCGGATGCGGCCGGCTTATTTGCTGGCGGCGGGCATGCTGGTGTCGGCCTTTGGCTTCCTGCTGCTGTCGCAGATGACAACCCTTATCGGCGTTGTCGGAGCCTCGCTTATTTTCTCGGCGGGATTTACACCGGTGATCGCGCTCACCACGGGATTGATCGTGGGGGCGGTTCCACCGGAAAAGACCGGCTCTGCCTCAGCCCTTTCCGAAACCGCCGCCGAACTGGGCGGGGCTTTGGGAATAGCGGTTCTGGGCAGCCTTGGCACCTTCATTTATCGCAGTGAAATGGCGGGTGCTATTCCTGCCGATGTTCCTGTGGAACTGGCGCGCACGGCCCGGAGCACGCTGGTGGGTGCGATTGACGTGGCCACGTCGCTGCCGGGTGACACGGGCGTGGCGCTGCTGACCCTTGCCCGGGAAGCGTTCAGCACCGGATTTTTTGCGGTTGCGGTGCTCTCCTCCATCGGCATGCTGGCCGCGGCCATCATCACCCTTACGGTTCTGCGCAACGTTCAACCGGCTGGAGAAGGGGCGCATTGATGACTGCCACCATTACCGCCTTCGCGGCATCGCCTGATGGCGGCAAGGGATTGGCGCGTGATACGCGCGTTCGCTGGGCGCTGGAAGAGGTAGGTCAACCCTACGAGGTCCGCCTTATGTCATTTGGTGCGATGAAGGAACCGGCGCATCTGGCGCTTCATCCCTTCGGCCAGATTCCGACCTACGAGGACGGTGATCTCGCCCTGTTCGAGACGGGGTCGATCATATTCCATATCGCGCAGCGCCATGCGGGCCTGTTGCCAATCGATGCGAATGCGAGGGCACGCGCGATCACATGGATGTTTGCCGCGCTGAGTACGGTGGAGCCGCCGATCCTTGAATTCGCAAACGCCAGGCTCTTGGAAGGCGACAAACACTGGAGCAAGGAGCGCTTGCCCTTGGTCGTGGATCGGGTCCGCGACCGGTTGAAGCAACTTTCCGCCCGCCTTGGCAGTGCCGACTGGCTTGATGGCGGGTTCAGCGCGGGCGACCTGATGATGGTGCATGTGCTGCAGCGGCTGAAACCATCGGGCATTCTTGACGAATTTCCGGCCCTTTCCACGTATGTCGCCCGGGGCGAAGCGCGGCCCGCCTACAAACGTGCTTTCGCCGCCCAATTGGCGGCTTGCTAAACAAACTAGTGACCGGACCATTGAGGTTCGTCATGCGCTCGAAACCGTCATGCCAATGTTTCGTTCGGACCATGTTCGTCAGTTAGGTAAGAGTCTGAGAACTGAAATTCCTGTTTGATGAAATAGCGGGCCAATCGCTGAAGTATGTGTGCCGCGTTAAATAGTCTCCGGGCTTCGTCTGCACCATCCGGATCCGAAGGAGCGTCTCGCGCCGCATGAGCAGTTGCAACCCTGCAATTTACGTAGACATAGGTGCCCGGGTCAGCGCCATTCGTTTCTCGGTCCTTCTCAAATTCTCGCAACTCATTTACCAACAGCGAGTCCTTAATCCTTGGGAAGACTTCATTGACCCAACCACGAACAGCCGGTTTCTTGTCGTATTTTGTCTCAAAAACACGGAAGAAACTGAGGACGGCATGACTCGCGAGACCCGCTGCGTACGCGTTCAATCCGTCGCGGTAATAGGCCAAGCACTTCCTGAGTTCATCGCTATCAGGTAGCGATCGATAGAAGTGCCATTCATGCATCGTCATGAATGCCAAGTTCTGCCGCGACACTGGCACTGGGACTCGGTTGCCGGACCAGCCTTCATGAAGTGATGCAGGACGGTCATCGCACCACGACATAACGCTCAACATGCGATTGATAAGTGACCGTGCATCGTTTGCCGATATTCGTTCATGGGTAAGATCAAGGCTGACCGAGTGAGAATTGTCTTTCGTCCTTGGGAACAGAACCAAATGATGGCCACCGAATTTGATTCTGGTTGGCTCTTTAGGCCATGTAACCTGCGCATCCACCCGTAGGTTTAGAAACCGAGATGAAGACCGTGCGCCAAGACGTTGGTGAAACTCTTTTTTCTCCTCTTCCGTTTCATACTCGCGCCAGTCAGTCTTGAAAGGCCTACCGAGATGTCGCGAGATTGATACTGTACTCGACAAGTCTCTGAAAAAACTGAACCCATAAGACCTTTGCACCGCTGTCAGCTTATCCAGACGTTCGTGATTGTAACCCTCATCTGCGCCAGTCCCAAGCAGACTGGACGCATACTTGGAAACAAAAGAGGTTGTTCTTACAAAACCATCCTTGCTAGAGTAGATATTGGCAACGTACTCATCGTCACCGAAATCATGCTCGACGGACAGAATTAGGCGCAGCAAGTTCGGATTTGCGTCCTCACTTCCGATGAGTGTGGCAACAGCGCCCAGTAAGCTTGATTCATTCCTAAACGACGCGTGGACACCCCCAACTGGGCGTAGGTCACCCAAAATTAGCGAAGCATGCCCCGCAAATCCGGGGGAGGGATGAGCAAAACCAAGAACAGCGCTTGCTATCTGTTCATTGGACAATCTAACCCCGGCATTCTCGCGCCCTCTGGGTAGCAAGCCATATCCCCTTAGACTCTCAAAACGCTTCTGTGTCTGCTCAATCGTACCTGGGTCTGCAAGCCGTTCGTGAAGCCAGAACATGAGATCCCGCGCATACATTTTATCCACCGCTCCTCTCCACCAGTTAGAATCGTAGAATCATAGCAGCGTCTCCAAATGACCGAAATGACGGTCATCGTAACCCCTGTTTCGTTTGGTGTGATGAAGGAGCCCCCGTATCCGGCCCTTTCCGCCTATGTCGCCCGGGGCGAAGCGCGGCCCGCCTACAAGCGGGCCTTCGCCGCCCAATTGGCGGTTAACACCCGCACGCTATCGACCGGCTGATGTAACTGGCGCGCACGGCTCTGCTGACCCTGGCCCGAGAGGCCTTTACCTCCGGATTCGCGATTGCGGTGCTGTCCGCCGTCGGCATGCTGGCCGCCGCCTTAATCCGCAATCGTGCAAACCCCGTTCGCACCACCTTGCGCTGTATAGGAAACATCTGGCGAACCATCGGGCCTGATGGTTAGTGAAATAGTAACATGGCCATGTTTGGCCTCGAAATAATTGTCGTTGAATTTCTTCAACTTGCCCTCTTTGCCATTGATATAGATCGGTCCACCTTCGTCGGCGTGGACCTCTATCTTGCCGGGACAGTTGGCGTTTAATAAGGGAATAGCGGCATTTGCCGTTCCACAAGACGCAACCAAAAATGCACCTACTATGATGTTCCGCATCTGATCCTCCATGGACCGTCCGTAGCGACCGTAGCAGGAAAGGAGGGCTATTCAAAGCAGAAGGGGGCAAGTTGGCCGGAACTCAGGCTGGCGACCTGCAAAGTTAGGGCAAAGCTTGCATTTTGGCTGAAATACCCTTAGAAGCCGCCCAAATCCCGATTTACCCCCGTTTCAGGAGAACACGAGCTTATGGCGCGCGTCACGATTGAAGACTGCATTGACAAGCTGCCGAACCGGTTTGAACTGGTTCTGCTTTCGGCCCACCGGGCCCGGATGATTTCGCAAGGGGCGCCCATCACCCTTGACCGCGACAACGACAAGGACCCAGTTGTTTCGCTGCGCGAGATCGCCGACGAGACGATCAACAAGGACGACCTGCGCGAAGAGTTCATCCACGCCATGCAGAAGCATGTAGAAGTGGATGAACCGGAGCCAACTGACATGCCGCTCCTGACCTCGACCGTTCCTGGCAGTGTGGGCGAGCAAACCGCCGGTGCCGACGACGTGGTTGAATTCGAGCAGATGACCGAGGAAGAATTGCTCCGCGGCCTTGAAGGCATGCCGCCTGCCGAAAGCCCCGGCAGCCAGCGCAACGGCTACTAAACTCAAATTAATTAAGATTATTCAGGCCGGGCCCTCGCGTCCGGCCTTTTTTATCGTAAACTAGGCATATGATACGCCAATATGAATTGGTTGAACGGGTCGTGAAATATGACCCGGACGCGAATGAGGATCTGCTCAATCGCGCCTATGTCTATGCCATGAAGGCCCACGGCAACCAGACGCGGGCCTCGGGCGAGGCCTATTTCAACCACCCCCTAGAAGTGGCGGCCATTCTTACCGAAATGAAACTGGATGATGCCACGGTGGCGGCGGCGCTTCTGCATGACACGGTGGAAGACACGGAAGCCACCCATCAGGAAATCGAGGAGAAGTTCGGCAAGGAGATCGCCTCGCTGGTGGATGGCCTCACCAAGATCAAGAAGATCGACCTTGTGACCACCGAAGCCACCCAGGCGGAAAATCTGCGAAAGCTCCTGCTGGCCATGTCTAAGGATGTGCGGGTGCTGATGGTGAAGCTGGCCGACCGGCTGCACAACATGCGCACTATCGAGCATGTGAAGCCGGAGAAGCGCCTGCGCGTGGCCCAGGAAACCATGGACATCTACGCGCCGCTGGCCGGCCGCATGGGCATGCAAACGGTGCGCGACGAACTGGAAGACATTTCCTTCCGGGTTCTCAATCCGGATGCCAACAAGATTATCCAGGACCGGCTCTCGCAGCTTCACGAAGAAAGCGGCGACGTGTTGCGCGAGATTGAAAAGGCATTGGCCACCAAGCTGGCGGAAAACGGCATCAAGGCGGAAGTCTATGGCCGGGAAAAACGGCCTTATTCGATCTGGCGCAAGATGGAGCGCAAGCATCTGTCACTTGGCCAGCTCTCCGATATTTTCGGGTTCCGGGTGCTGGTAGGCACGGTAGACCAGTGCTACCGGGCCATCGGCATTGTGCACCGGACCTGGCGAGCCATTCCGGGGCGGTTCAAGGATTACATTTCAACGCCGAAGCAGAATGACTACCGCTCATTGCATACGATTGTGATCGGGCCGCATCACATGCGGGTTGAAATGCAGATCCGCACCAAGCTGATGCATGAAATTGCCGAGCGCGGGGTGGCGGCCCACGCGCTTTACAAGGATGCGCCCGATGCGAAGGAGGCGCTTGACGGGTTCCGGGCGCCCGGGGCTGAATCCAACGCCTATCGCTGGCTGCGGCATCTCGTTGAAATGTTACAAGAAGGCGAAAGCCCCAAGGAATTTCTCGAGCATACCAAGCTGGAACTGTTCCATGACCAGGTGTTCTGCTTCACGCCGAAGGGACAACTCATCGCGCTTCCCCGCGGCGCCACGCCCATCGATTTCGCCTATGCGGTGCATACCTCCATCGGCGACAGTTGCGTGGGCTGCAAGGTGAATGGCCGGCATGCGCCGCTGGTCGCGGAACTCGAGAACGGCGATGAGGTGGATATCATCCGCTCGGATGCGCAGGTGCCGCCGCCGGCTTGGGAGAACATCGCGGTTACGGGAAAGGCCCGGGCGGCGATCCGGCGCGCCACACGGGCTGCCATGCGCAAGCAGTTTGCCGGGCTTGGCCGCGAAATTGTCGAAAAGCTTTTGGCCAAGCAGAATAAGCCCATGGTGGCCAAGGAAATTGCCGCGGCAGTGCCGCGCCTTGGTCACAAGAATGTGGACGACACGATGGCAGCGATCGGACGGGGCGACCTTTCGGGATATGACATGCTGAAGGCCATGGGGCTTACGGTTGAAGCCAGCCAGATGCGTGAGTCGCGGCGCAAGGGGTCTGCCACCAAGAAATCCGATCCGGCACATGCGGCCTCGGTTCCGGTGCGGGGCTTGAGCGGCAACATGGCTTTCACCATTTCCAAGGAAACCGGTGCGGTTCCCGGCGAACGCATTGTGGGCATTACAATGCCGGGCGAGGGCGTTACGATCTATCCGATTTTCGCCCGGGCGCTGGAACAGTTTGACAGCCAGCCGGAACGCTGGATCGACCTCGCCTGGGACAGCGCCGCCGCCGACCAGAAATTTCCGGCGCGGATCAATATCGTGCTGCTGAACGAGATCGGCGCCCTGGCCCAGATCACCCAGGTGATCGGCGACCAGGGCGGCAACATCGACGAGTTGCAGATGATGGCGCGGCAGGGGGTGCGCGACTTTTTTGATCTGGACATTCTGCTGGAAGTGCATGATGCACGGCATCTGAACGACATCATCACGGGACTCAGGACCAAGAATGCGGTGAGTGCCGTGACACGGGCAACGGGGTAACAGATGCTAAGCCACGACGAGGTATTGGGCGAGTTCCGCGCGGCAGGGGCTCTTCTCGAAGGGCATTTCATCCTGTCCTCCGGCTTGCACAGTTCGCGCTACCTGCAATGTGCCAAGGTTCTCATGGACCCCAAGCGGGCGGATCGGCTTTGCCAATCCCTGGCGCAGCGAATCACTGACAAAATCCGGACGCAGATAGATATCGTGGCTTCACCCGCCATGGGGGGCGTTGTGGTGGGCTATGAAATGGGGCGGCAACTTGGGGTTCCCGCCATTTTCTTTGAGCGGGTGGAGGGCAAGCTGGTTCTGCGGCGTGGCTTCACCATTGCAAAGGGCGCGCGGGTTCTCATGGTGGAAGACATCGTCACCACGGGGCTTTCGTCGCGGGAATGCATTGCGGGCATCGCCGAGGAGGGGGGCGTGACGCTGGCCGCCGCCTGCCTGATTGACCGTTCGGGCGGGAAGGCCGATTTGGGTGTGCCGCTGTTTGCACTGACCAGCCTTGAAATTCCGGCCTATCCGGCCGATGCCCTGCCGCCGGAGCTGGCGGCCATTCCAGCGATCAAGCCGGGCAGCCGGGGCCTTTCCAAATGATCATCGGCCTTGGCAATGACATGGTGGACATAAGGCGCATTGAAAAGACGCTGGAGCGCTATGGCAGCCGGTTCGTGGCGCGGATTTTTACTGATATCGAACAGAAGAAGTCCGACCGGCGGGCGCAGCGGGCGGCCTCCTATGCCAAGCGCTTTGCCGCCAAGGAGGCCTGTTCCAAGGCCTTGGGCACGGGGTTTCGCCGGGGGGTTTTCTGGAAGGACATGGGGGTTGTGAACGAGCCTTCAGGACAGCCCACCCTTCAGCTTACCGGCGGGGCCAAGGAGCAACTTGAGCGAATCACCCCGGCTGGGCACACCGCCCGCATTCAACTCACGATTACAGACGATTTTCCCTACGCCCAGGCCGTTGTCATCATTGAGGCGGTGGCCGTTTCCTGACTGTGGTTTATTCGTCACAGTACCGGAGCTTGCATGGTGCTACATTGCACCTCATATGGGGGAGGCGCTATAGCCCGAAGTATATATAGAGCGCGGAAAGCTCGATTTTGATGCACAAGAAAGACTATCACATGGCACCGGCCCGGGATATGCGCGAGAAATCCGAAGAGGGGATTTGGGAAACCGTAAAGGTTATCATCCAGGCGCTGCTGATTGCCTTTTTCGTGCGGACTTTCTTCTACCAGCCGTTCAACATTCCGTCGGAGTCGATGTACCCCACATTGAAGGTTGGCGACTATCTTTTCGTTTCCAAGCTTTCCTATGGCTACAGCAAGTATTCCTTCAATTTCTCGTTCGGCGGGTTTGGCACCACCTGGATCAAATGCTGCCCCATCGATTTTCCGGGCCGGGTGGTTTTGGCCGATACGCCCAAGCGCGGCGACGTGGCGGTGTTCAAGCTGCCGACCGATACAAACATCGATTACATCAAGCGGGTGATTGGCCTGCCGGGCGACCGCATCCAGATGCGCGATGGGGTTCTCTTCATCAATGGCGAGGCGGTGAAGAAAGAACGCATTGAAGACTATGTGGACGATGAAATCGGCGGCGAAGGCGGCGGCCATCCCATCCAGCAGTTTGAAGAGACCCTGCCCAATGGCGTGAAATACCGGGTGCTGGACCGGGATCCCAATGGCTCGGCCGACAACACCATCGAATATGTGGTGCCGCCGACGCATTATTTCATGATGGGCGACAACCGGGACAATTCCGAGGATTCGCGCTTCTTGGATCATGTAGGTTATGTGCCCATTGAGAACTATGTGGGACGGGCGGACATCATCTTCTTTTCGATTTCGCGCGGCACAACCCTTTGGGAAGTTTGGAAGTGGCCTTTCGAAATTCGCTGGGGCCGTTTCCTGAACCTTCTTTAGGCGCCCGGGGTTTTGGTCCGGTTTTCGCAAACACTGTATGACGAGATCACGCAGCGCCTTGGTTATGAGTTCAAGGACAAGGTTTTGCTGCGCCATGCGCTGACCCACAGCAGCACCAACCACAAACTTGACGATTACCAGCGCCTGGAATTCCTCGGTGACCGGGTTCTGGCCCTGGTGATTGCCGAGGAGCTCTTCCGGCTCAACCCGGCGCACCGGGAAGGCCACATGGCGAACCTGCACAGCAACCTGGTGCGCGGCGAAATTTGCGGCGAGGTGGGCAAGGAGCTCGGCCTTGGCGAATTCATCATCGTCGGGCCGAGCGAACGCAAGAAGGGCGTGAACCTGATTACCTCGGTGGTGGGGGACGTGGTGGAAGCGCTGATCGGCGGGATTTACCTCGATGGCGGGCTGGGTGACGCCAAGGCCTTTATCCTGCGCAACTGGTCGCGCCACATCGCGGAAAACCGCGCGGTGAGCAAGGATCCCAAGACCTACCTGCAGGAATGGTCGCTGGCGCGGGGGCTTCCCATCCCGGATTATAAAATACTCAAGCGCGAAGGATTGGAGCATAGTCCGCTCTTCACGGTGGAATTGAATGTCAAAGGCTGGGAGGCGGTCCAGGGATCGGGCCCGTCCAAGCGCCTCGCCGAAATGGCGGCGGCGGACAGTTTCCTGAAGCGCGAGGATATCCGGCAATGAACGAAACGCGGTGCGGTTTTTGCGCCATCATCGGGGCCCCCAACGCAGGCAAGTCCACGCTGGTCAACCAACTGGCGGGCTCAAAGGTTTCCATCGTTTCGCACAAGGTGCAGACTACGCGGGCGCGGCTGCGGGCCATCTTCATGGAAGGGGCTTCGCAGGTCATCGTCGTGGATACGCCGGGGATATTCGATCCCAAGCGCAAGCTTGATGAAGCCATGGTGGAAAATGCCTGGACGGGATCGGCGGAGGCCGATGTGACGGTGCTTCTGGCGGATGCGCGGCTGGGGCGGAATGATGATGTGATGCGCATCATCGACGGATTGAAGAAAAACGGGACAAAGGCACTGCTGGCGCTGAACAAGGTGGACCTGCTGCGGCGCGAGGTGTTGCTGGAAATTTCCAAGCGCTTCAACGAGGCCTATGAGTTCTCCGATACTTTCATGATTAGCGCCCTGAAGGGGTCTGGCGTTGATGACCTGCGGAAGAAAATAGCCGGGTTGATGCCGGTAGGTCCGTGGCTTTATCCTGAAGATCAAGCGGCGGATGTGCAGTTGCGGTTTTTGGCTTCGGAAGTGACGCGGGAAAAAATCTATTTGCGGCTGCATGAAGAGCTTCCCTATTCCTCGACGGTTGAGACGGAAACCTGGGAAGAGCAGAAGGATGGCTCAGTGAAAATCGGCCAGGTGATTTTTGTCGAGCGTGACAGCCAGAAGGCGATTGTGCTGGGCAAGGGCGGGCAGATGATCAAGCTGCTGGGGCAACTGGCGCGGGAAGAGCTGGAGAAATCCTTTGAGCGGCGAGTGCATCTCTTCCTATTTGTGAAGGTACGAGAGTACTGGACGGAGGACCCGGAACGCCTGCGCATGATGGGCCTGGGGAATTGAGGCGCGGGCCATGGAATGGCGCGATCACGGGGTCATTCTTTCAGTCCGCCGCCATGGCGAGACTAGCGCCATTGCCGAACTCCTGACACCGGAGCATGGACGCTGCCTGGGGCTGGTGAGGGGCGGACGCTCACGCATCCAACGGCCGGTTCTGCAGCCTGGAAATTTTGTGACGGCGACATGGCGGGCGAGGCTGGAAGACCATCTCGGCACATTCGTTTTTGAGCCGCTGAAACTGTCGGCGGGTACGATCATGGAAAGCTCGTTCCGGCTAGCGGGGCTGACGACGCTCACCAGCCTGTCGCAGACCTTGCCGGAGCGCGAGCCGCACCAGCGCCTGTATGACGCGTTTCAAATCGTGCTTGATGCCATCGACAATGACGCGCATTGGCCAGCGCTGCTGGTGCGCTGGGAACTTGGCCTTCTGGAGGAACTGGGCTTTGGCCTGGACCTGAGCAAGTGTGCGGTGACCGGATCGGTTGAAAATCTTTTCTATGTTTCCCCGAAAACCGGCCGCGCCGCCTGCCTGCAGGCGGGGGAACTTTATCACGACAAGCTGCTCAAGCTTCCCGGCTTCCTTTTGGGGCAGCAAGTGAAATCAACTGAAGACATTCTGGATGGCTTCAAGCTCACGGGACATTTCCTCGAGCGCCATATCTTCGAACCGCGCGGGCTTGAGATGCCGGAGCAACGCCAGCGGATGCTTGCCGATCTGGCCCAAAGGACGCATTGACCTCGTGGCACTGCAGCTTAAAGGATAGGACATGCTCGGACGATTGAACCATGTGGCGATTGCGGTGCCTGACCTTGAGGCGGGTGCGAGAATCTATGCGTCGGTTCTGGGGGCAAAGGTATCGGCGCCGCAGACGGAGGCGGCGCATGGGGTGCGGGTGGTGTTCGTGGAACTGCCCAATACAAAAATTGAATTGCTGGAACCCTTCGGCGAGAATTCACCGATCAAGGCATTCCTCGAAAAAAACCCGTCGGGTGGAATGCATCATGTTTGCTATGAGGTGTCTGATATCATGGCGGCGCGTGACAGGCTGGTGGCGGAAGGAGCGCGAGTTTTGGGTGACGGCACGCCGAAGATTGGGGCGCATGGCAAACCTGTTTTGTTTCTGCACCCCAAGGATTTCTGCGGAACCCTGATTGAACTGGAACAGGCATGAACCTTGCCAGCGCCATTGCGATTTATTTCATCATCTGGTGGCTGGTGCTTTTCTTGGTGCTGCCTTTCGGCATCCGCAATGCGCATGATACGGGCGAGACGGTGGAAGAGGGCAATGAGCCGGGAGCGCCAGTAAGGCCGCGCCTTGTCCAAAAAGCTATCATCACGACGCTGCTTGCAACAGTGGTGTTTGCGATTTTCTATCTGGCGCAGACGCGGGGTTTTTTGAGCCTCGAAAGCCTGCCATTCTACAACATTATGCCCTCATCCATCTGAGCAATAAAAAAAGGCGAAGCTTTCACTTCGCCCTTTCTAAGTCAGTTGGCCTTCCATTTTCCTGCTGATCCCTAGAGATCAACGGGGCCGCTGTCTTACGGTTTCCCGTATGCGCGCCCGGAAGCATCCTCCCCAGACCTGGGTCCACTTTAAGAGTAAACACCGACGGTCTTTTTCTTGATTGGCGGCGAAGCTAGCACAAAGATTCGCCGTGTCACGTGAAATATTACGGAATTGTGTCTTGACTTTGAAAGAGCCCGGCTTGTGTTCCCGTTTGTTTCCCTTAAAAGGGCGCAACACAGGTGACACGAGGATTCCCATGCGGCTTTCGCAGTATTTCATGCCCATTCTGAGAGACGACCCGAAGGAGGCGGAAATCGTGTCCCACAAGCTTATGCTGCGGGCTGGCATGATCCGGCAGGAGGCCGCGGGCAACTACTCCTGGTTGCCCACGGGCTTCCGGGTTCTCAAGAAGATTGAGCAAATCGTGCGGGAAGAACAGAACCGGGCCGGGGCCCTGGAAGTGCTGATGCCGACAATTCAGCCCGCCGAATTATGGAAGAAATCGGGGCGCTATGACGCCTATGGCAAGGAGATGCTGCGGATCAAGGACCGGCATGACCGGGAGATGCTATATGGCCCCACCAACGAGGAAATGATCACCGATATCTTCCGCCAGGGCGTGCAAAGCTACAAGGACTTGCCGCGCAATCTTTACCATATCCAGTGGAAATTCCGCGACGAGGTGCGGCCGCGCTTCGGGGTGATGCGGGGGCGCGAGTTCCTGATGAAGGACGCCTATTCCTTCGACGTGAGCCGCGAGGCGGGGCAGCATTCCTACAACAAGATGTTCGTGAGCTATCTCCGCACCTTTGCCCGCATGGGCCTCAAGGCGGTTCCGATGCGGGCCGAGACCGGGCCTATCGGCGGCTCGGACAGCCATGAGTTTCTGGTGCTCGCCGAGACGGGCGAGAGTGGGGTTTTCTTCGATGGCGATTTCCATGAGATGGACTGGGACAAGGTTGAGGTTGACTATGACGACGTGAACGCCGTTGCCAAGCTGGTGGAGGGCTTCACGTCGAAGTATGCGGCGACCGATGAGAAGCATGACGCGGCGGAATTCGAGCGGCGGGTGCCTGCGGCCAAGCGGATGACGGGACGTGGGATCGAAGTGGGGCATATCTTTTTCTTTGGGACAAAATATTCGGAGCCGTTTGGATGCGAAGTACAGGGCGCTGACGGCAAGAAGGTGGCGGTGCAGTCCGGCTCCTACGGCATTGGCGTGTCGCGCCTTGTCGGCGGCATCATTGAAGCGAGCCATGACGATGCCGGGATTATCTGGCCCGAGGCGGTGGCGCCCTTCCAGGTGGGGCTGATCAATCTCAAGGTTGGCGATGCAGCGAGCGATGAATCCTGCCTTAAGATTTACAAGGCACTGCAGGCCAAGGGCGTCGACGTTCTGTTTGACGACAAGGATGGCGGGGCAGGCGGCAAATTTGCGGCGATGGATCTCATTGGGTTGCCGTGGCAGGTGATCATCGGGCCGCGTGGCCTGAAGGACGGCATTGCCGAGGTGAAGAACCGCAAGACGGGCGCGCGCGAGAACGTGGCGCTTGACCAGGTTGTGGGACGCTTTACCGCCTGATGGAAAATGACCTTCCCGATACGAAGCCCTTCGCCAATTTCGAATGGATGCTGGCGCTGCGCTACCTGCGGGCGCGGCGGAAGGAAAGTTTCATTTCGGTCATTTCCTTGTTTTCATTCTTGGGAATCATGCTCGGCGTCGCCACGCTGATTGTGGTGATGTCGGTTCTCAATGGATTTCGCGCCGAATTGCTGGACAAGATTTTAGGGTTTTCCGGGCACGCGACTTTCTATCACCAGGACCTGAGCCCGATTCCGGATTTCAAGGAAATCCAGGCGCGGCTTGAAAAGGTGGATGGGGTGAAGCGGGTGATTTCGCTGGTCGAAGGGCAGGCGATGGCTTCGTCGCTGAAAAGCAGCACGGGCGTTCTGGTGCGCGGCATTGCCGAAGCCGATATCGAGAAGCTGACCAGCATCAACAACAAGGATTTGCAAACCTCGATCACCGAACCCGGAGTTCCGGACTTGACGCCATCTTTCGCCGGGTTCGACAAGTCGGAGGGGATTGCGGTTGGCGAGCGCCTGGCGTGGCGGCACCAACTAAAATTAGGCAGTATGCTGACGATCATTTCTCCAGATGGCCCCGATACGGTGATGGGCACGGCGCCTCGCATCCGGGATTTTCCGGTTGTCGCCATTTTCAAGATCGGCATGTCGGAGTATGACGAAGGCATTGCCTATTTGCCGCTGGCCGATGCGCAGGAATTTTTTGTTTCCGAAGAAGGCGCCACCGGACTTGAGGTGATGGTGGAATCGCCTGATGACATTGGCGCCATTGTTCCAGCACTTCGTGATGCGGCAGGGCCTGACCTTTGGATGCAGACCTGGAAGGACCGGAACCAAGCCTTTTTCAATGCGCTGGCGGTGGAACGCAATGTAATGTTCCTGGTGCTTACCATGATCATCCTGGTGGCGGCGCTCAATATCATTTCCGGGCTGATCATGCTGGTGAAAGACAAGGGTCATGACATTGCCATCCTGCGGACCATGGGGGCGACGCGGGGAGCTATTCAAAGGGTCTTCCTGATTACTGGCGCGGCCATCGGCGTGGTGGGAACCTTTGCCGGACTCGTTCTGGGAATTCTTATTTGCCTCAATGTGGAAAGCATAAGGCAATTCGTGCAATGGCTTTCCGGTGTTGATCCCTTCAATGCGGAAATTTATTACCTAGCGCAGCTTCCGGCGGTGATTGACTACACCCAGACCTTCTGGATCGTGGTGATGTCGCTTGTCCTCTCCTTCATTGCGACGCTTTATCCATCGTGGCGGGCGGCCAAGCTCGATCCGGTTGAAGCCCTGAGGTACGAATAATGACGCCTGCCCTTGAGCTTCGCCATGTGGCCCGCTCCTACGCGGAAGGGGCGGGGCGGCTTGATATTTTCAAGGACCTGGCGCTTGAGGTTTATGCCGGTGAAATCGTGGCGCTAGTGGGCCAATCGGGGGCGGGCAAATCCTCGCTGCTCCATATTGCCGGGCTGCTGGAAGCGCCGACCGCGGGCGAGGTTTTCATTTCCGGGCAGAATTGCACGGCGCTTGATGATGTGGCGCGCACCCGCATCCGGCGGATCGGCATTGGCTTTGTCTATCAGTTCCATCATCTGCTGCCGGAGTTTTCGGCGTTGGAAAATGTCGTGATGCCACAGTTGATTGCTGGGGCAGCGAAGCCTGCGGCGGTGACACGGGCCAAGGACTTGCTTGACCGGCTGGGATTGGCGGAGCGGTTTGAGCACCGGCCTTCGGAAATGTCGGGCGGCGAACAGCAGCGGGTGGCCATTGCCCGAGCCATTGCCAACCGGCCTTTATTGTTGCTGGCCGATGAGCCCACGGGCAATCTTGATCCGGACACGGCGGCGCGGGTGCATGTGGAATTCCTGCGCCTGATCAAGGAGGAGGGGCTGGGTGCCTTGATTGCCACCCATAATATTCCGCTGGCGAGCCGCATGAGCCGGATCGTGAGCCTGCAGTCCGGCATTCTTGTGGACGGACTGGCCTAGGGCCTGACGGCAGGGGCGAATCTGGGCTAATCTCCCGGCATGGCCACCGAATTGAAAATTCCCACATTCATTCATCTCCGGGCGCATTCCGCCTATTCGCTGGCCGAGGGGGCGTTGCATATCAAGCAGATGGCGGTGCTGGCCAAGGAGGCCGGCATGCCGGCGCTGGCCATTACCGACTCGGGCAATCTTTTCGGGGCGCTGGAATTTTCGGAAGCATTGGCGGACAAGGGCATTCAGCCGATTATCGGCTGTTCGCTGCGGGTGGAAACGCACGCGGCTTCTGCCGATGCGACGGCGAAGGCCCAGCCTCATCCCAAGAAGCTGCCGCCGCTGGTGCTACTGGCGAAAGATGACACGGGCTACCGCAACCTGATGAAGCTTTCGAGCCGAGCCTATTTGCAGACACCGGAAAGCGAACTGCCCCATGTGACCTGGGAAATGCTCCAGGAGTTGAGCGCCGGACTCATTTGCCTTTCCGGTGGGTCTGACGGGCCCATCGACGAGGCACTGGTGCAGGGGCAGGGTTCGCTGGCGCGGCAATTAGTGGAGCGTCTCAAGGCGCTGTTTGGTGACCGCTTCTATATTGAATTGCAGCGCCATGGCACCGACGCGGAGCGCGCTGCCGAGGCGGGGCTGGTTGACTTGGCTTATGAGCTTGAGGTGCCATTAGTGGCGACCAATCAGGTTTATTTTGCCAAGCCTGACGACTATGCGGCCCACGATGCGCTGATCTGCATTGCCGAGGGGCAGGTGGTTTCCGCCGAAGATCGCAGGCGGGTGACGCCGGAGCATTATTTCAAATCACAGCAGGAAATGGCGGCGTTGTTTGCCGACATCCCCGAGGCCATCGAAAATACCATCGAGATTGCCCGGCGCTGCGCCTATATCGTGAAAGGCCATGCGCCGATCCTGCCGCGCTTCAGCGCCGGCGACGAGGCGGAGGAACTGCGCAACCAGGCGCGGGAAGGTTTGGCGCATCGTCTTGCGACGGTTGGCATGGCCGAGGGTTATTCGCTGGAGGTTTATCAGGAGCGGCTGGAGTTCGAACTCGGCGTGATCATCAAGATGCGCTATCCCGGCTATTTCCTGATCGTGGCCGATTTCATCAAGTGGGCCAAGGCGCAAGGCATTCCGGTGGGGCCGGGGCGCGGCTCGGGGGCCGGCTCGCTGGTGGCCTATTCGCTTACCATCACCGATCTCGATCCGCTGCGCTTCCAGCTTCTGTTCGAACGCTTTCTCAATCCCGACCGCGTGTCGATGCCCGACTTCGATATCGATTTCTGCCAGGACCGGCGCGACGAAGTGATCGACTATGTGCAGGAGCGCTACGGCAGAGACCATGTGGCGCAGATCATCACCTTCGGAAAGCTGCAGGCACGCGCGGTGTGCCGTGACGTGGGCCGGGTTTTGCAGATGCCCTATATGCAGGTGGACCGGATTTCAAAACTGATCCCGATGAACCCGGCAAATCCGGTGACGTTGAAACAGGCCATTGAGGGTGAGCCCCGCATTCAGGAAGAGCGCGACCGCGACCCGACGGTGCGGCGCATGCTGGATATTGGCCTGAAGCTGGAAGGGCTTTACCGCCACGCCTCGACTCATGCGGCGGGGCTGGTGATCGGCGACCGGGCGTTGGAAGAACTGGTGCCGCTTTACCGCGACCCGCGCTCGACGCTGCCTGCCACGCAATTCAACATGAAATATGTGGAAAAAGCCGGGCTGGTAAAGTTTGACTTTCTCGGATTGAAGACACTGACGGTGATCGACAAGGCGTTGAAGCTCATTCATGCGCGCAAGCCCGATTTCGACATTGCAAAAATTCCGCTTGATGACGGGCCGACCTACCACATGCTGGCGCAAGGCGACACGGTGGGCGTGTTCCAATTGGAAAGTTCCGGCATGAAGGATGCGGTGCGCCAGATGCGCGCCGACCGGTTTGAGGATTTGATCGCGCTGGTGGCTTTGTACCGCCCGGGCCCCATGGCAAATATCCCGACCTATTGCGCGCGCAAGCTGGGCAAGGAACAGATCGAATACCTGCATCCCAAGCTTGAGCCGATCCTCAAGGAAACCTTCGGCGTTATCACCTATCAGGAACAGGTGCAGCAGATTGCAAAAGACCTGGCGGGCTATACGCTGGCGGAAGCTGATCTTCTGCGCCGCGCTATGGGCAAGAAAATCAAGTCAGAAATGGATGACCAGCGCGAGCGGTTTCTTACGGGCGCCACCGATCAGGGCGTCGACCGTAACATCGCCATCCAGATATTCGAGGCCTGCGCCAAGTTTGCCGAATATGGCTTCAACAAATCGCACTCGGCGCCTTACGCCTACATCAGCTACCAGACGGCATATCTGAAGGCCAATTTCCCGGTGGAATTCCTTGCGGCTTCGATGACGCTGGACATGGGCAACACGGACAAGCTGCAGGTGTTCCGTGACGAAGCCCAGCGCATGGGGATCAAGGTGGTGCCGCCTTCGGTCAATGGCAGTGCCATTGATTTCGGGGTG
Organism: Aestuariivirga sp.; assembly: GCA_965279345.1. Classification (GTDB taxonomy): domain Bacteria; phylum Pseudomonadota; class Alphaproteobacteria; order Rhizobiales; family Aestuariivirgaceae; genus Aestuariivirga. Next base: position 607,895 of record CBDIHN010000004.1, on the reverse strand, counting down.
CGTGACGGGGTGATTTTCTATTCGCTGGCGGCATTGAAGAATGTGGGCGTGAGCGCCATCCAGCATCTGATAACGACGCGCGAATCGGGCGGGCGCTTTACCTCGCTGGGGGATTTCGCACGGCGGGTGCAGGGCTCCACACTGAACAAGCGGGCTTTGGAAAGCCTGGCCAAGGCGGGGGCCTTTGACGAGATCAATGCCAACCGGGCGCAGGTTCTGGCGGGGGTTGAAACGATCATTGCCACCTCGAGCCGCACCAGCGCAGAAGCAGATGCGGGGCAGAATGACCTGTTCGGGGCAGCCACTGGAATAAAGGAAGAGCTGGTGCTGCCTTTGCGCGATGTGTGGCTGCCGATGGAGCGGCTGTCTCAAGAATTTGAGGCGGTGGGTTTTTATCTCTCGGGCCATCCACTCGACGATTACATGAAGCCGCTGGCCAAGGTTGGGGTGGATACCTGGGCCGCATTCCAGCACAAGGCGCTGACCAAGGGGGCAAATGCCGGGAAGCTGGCGGGCACAATCACCCACCGGCAGGAGCGGCGCTCAAAATCCGGCAACAAGTTTGCCTTTGTCGGTTTTTCCGATCCCACCGGGCAATTCGAGGCCATCTGTTTTTCTGACACGCTGGCAGCTGCGCGGGATTTGCTGGAGCCGGGCAAGGCGGTGATTGCGCGCGTCGAATGCGATGTGGACGGCGAAGAGATAAAGCTGCGGCTGCAGGGCGTTGAAGTTCTGGACAAGGCGGCTGCGGCGATTGTCACGGGCCTTACGATTTTCGTGCGCGATGCGAAGCCGCTGGATTCCATTGCGCTGCGCCTGAGTTCCGGCGGTAAGGCGCCGGTACGGATGATCCTGCAACTGGAGTCGGGCCGCGAGGTTGAATTGGCGTTGGGTAACAAGTTTGCCATCACGCCGCAGATCAAGGGGGCGATCAAGTCCATCCAGGGTGTTGTGGACGTGCATGACTTCTAATTAGCGGGCGTCAAGGCCGCGACATAGAGCAGTGCGCCTTCGCTTTGTGGTTCCAGCGCTGCGCTATCACCCGGGGAAAGATGCAAGGTGTCGCCGCGGTTGAGAGCGCCGCCGGCGGTAAGCTTGAAGGAACCTTGCAGCGCGAAGGCCATGGTGGTTTGTGTGGAAACGATGCCGAGATCACTGCCGGCATTCAGCAAGCGGATTGAAGCTTTCCATTTCCCGCGCCGGAGGAAAAGATTGAGCGCGCGGCACGGACCGTTGTTCACCACGCACGAGGTCTTTACATCACCGGCAAATTCATGAGGTACAAAGCGCTTGTCGATTTTTAGGATTTCGCGGTCATCGAAAACCAGATCGAGGTCATGCCCTTCGATCAGCGTGAAGATGCGGTCGACATTGGGATAATAGGAAAAATCCACGCTCGAATCGATCTGGGCCAAGGCCATGCGCCATGCAAAGTCTTGCGCACCCGCATCATGGGGGGCGGCGGCGATATCCCACGACAGGCCGAGGCCATTCAGCCAGCGGCCTTCCCGGTAATTTTCGGACTTCAGGATTTGGGTCACGGCTCTTCAATCCCGCAATTCTTGGCCAGCGTGAAGATCACCGCTTCGGCGTCGCCCAATTCGAAATGCGCCTCATCGGAAAGCCATAGCCAGCTCCAGCCCCAGTTCCATTCGAGCTTCAGGGTCTTGGCGGTGCGGAGTTCGGCGATGTCGGGAAGGTTTTCGCGGGTGAGAAGGCGCTTGTTTTTGGAGACGATCCATAATTCCTCGCGCGGAAGTTTTTTGTCGATGGTGGCGATGAGTTCAATCTGGCCACGGCTTGAAAGGGCATCTTCAAGTTTCAACTGTTGGGCCCATTTCATGGGTTCCCCAGTCTGACAGGAAATTGAGTAGAGGGCGGCATAGTCGGTGGCGGCGGAAACGATCAGGGTTGATGAGGCCACGGTAGCCATATGGATGATTGCGCCATTTGCCGCCTTCGACTGCCCAAGACTCCACGCGCCCAGCTCCTGGGCTTCGGCAGAGGCTGCTGAGCACAGGGTTAACAGCGCCATTACATGAAATTTAGACTTTAGTTTCATTGGGTTGGCAGTCTGTGGTTTGTATAGCTGGTATGCCACCCCATATTAGCTCCTGATTTGCTATATTCCCAGCGAAACGCCTAAAATGGCGTGATTCATGTTAGAGAAACCGCCGGCCCGGAAGGCTTGTGTTGGAGACCCAGACGTTATGAAACCATTTGCGATCGCCGGCATTCAGATGCACCTGAACCACGGCTCCAATATCCTTGCCATGCGGCAACGGCTAGACCTTACCATGCATCTCTATCCTTGGGTGCAGATGGCCATGTTTTCGGAACTCGCGGCCTTTGGCCCGCTTTTGCAACATGCCCAGCCTTTGCCCGGAACGGTGGAGGCGGATTTCCAGGATATGGCGCGGCATCACCGCATCTGGCTGGTGAACGGCTCCATGTATGAGCGGCGCGAGGGCGGCATTTACAACACCACCTCGGTGATCAATCCGGAGGGCGAGATTGTCGGGCGCTACCGCAAGATGTTTCCATTCCGCCCACTGGAGCAGGGAGTGCAGGCGGGAAGCGAGTTCCTGGCTTTTGATATTGAAGGTGTTGGCAAGTTCGGGGTGCTGAACTGCTATGACATCTGGTTTCCGGAAACCTCGCGGCAGCTCACCGCCATGGGGGTTGAGGTCATCCTCCATCCGGTGATGACGCATACGATTGACCGCGATGTGGACATCGCCATCAGCCATGCCACGTCCTCCATGATGCAGTGCTATGTTTTTGACGTGAATGGTTTAGGGGCAGGCGGCAATGGCCAGTCCTGCGTGTTCGATCCTTCCGGCCGCGCGCTCTATCGCGGCGACGCAACCGAACAGATCATTCCCATTGAGATCGACATGGAGCAGGTGTCGCGCTCACGCGAGCGCGGCATTCGCGGGCTTGGCCAGATGAGCAAAGCCTTCCGCGATAGGCCTGCCAATTTCCCGGTTTATGAAAAAGGCTTCGATACCGGCTATCTCGACAGCCTGGGCCCACTTGCCACGCCGCGTCGGGTTGATGAGGTGCCGCCCGCCAATGTGAAGACATTGCCTGTGCGGCGGAGTTTTGTGAAGTAGGCGCAGCTAGAACATCTTGTTCGCGGCGTGCATTGGTGGCGGGGCGGGAGCAGACGAGCCGGTGACGGCTATTGATTCAAACTCCCCGTTGATGGCTTTGACCCAGGATTTGGCGCGGTCAGTCAATTGCCGGTCATCGGTTTGGAAGCGGCCACGCGAGACGAGGATGCCGAGGTCGGCGCCGTGATAGCGGTAATCGCCTGCTGAATAGACGCGGAGATAAAACGCCTCGTCCTCGTCGGAGACCACGAACCAGTCGATGGATTTCCGCACCAGCTTGATGGCGCCATTTTCGTCCATGCGGTAAATGCCGGATGACGGCGCCTTGGTGATCATCTCGACCTGGTCAACCGGGTATTTCAAGATGAGCTGGCTCCAGTTGTCGAATTCAGACCAACGGTCCTGCACCTTGGCGAGATCTAGCTCCCATTCGACATCCATGAATTCCAGCAGGTGGAACATGTAGATGGGGCAACCGCCATAGGTCGAGGTAATGAGATTGGTGAGGGGCGAAGCGCCGGAGATGCGCGGATTGATTTCACCGAGATAGACTTCGCGTGTATCTGTGTCGATCAGGAAGTCCATGCAGAAGGCGCCCTTATAACCGGCTTTGTAAAGCTGGTTGCCGAGCTTCTGGGCCATTTCGGTGACGGCCTTGCGTTCCTTGGCCATACCGCCGGTGAATACGTCATTGCCGCACCAGCCGCCTTGGTAGGGCGTGACTTCGGGAAAGCCGGTGATATCGGTCTGCATAGGGCCAACCAGGGTGCCGTGGCGGGTGGCAACCGCTTCAACGGTGCCGGGCAGGTGGTTGATGCGGCGCATGACCTTGAGTTCTTCCTTCACCAGGTCTTCCTCATGGCTATACCAATCGGCTTCCGACTTGATGAAGAATGTGGTGCGGCCTGAATCACCGTAGGGCGTCTGGACCACAAGGTCGCGGCCGAGGTTTGCCGCATCCGCGAGGGCGCAGAGCTCCTCATAGGTTTTTGCCTTGCCCAGGGTGTTGGGTGCGCTCTTGATGCCCGCCTCGTTGCCAAGCTGAGTTGTGGTAATCTTGGAATCAATGTGCTTGCGCAATTTGGCGGGGGGAAGGGCGATCTGCAGGCCGAGCTCGCCGGCGAGAAATTCGGTTTCCTCGTCGAACATCACAAGCATCAAAAGGCCCGGCCCGCGCTCCTTGAGGCGGGCGCGCACTTCCTTGTGACGCAGCAGGTAATTGTTCACGTCCTCGATGGATTTGAACTCGTGGGGGCCATGTTCGCGCGGCACGACAATCTTGGGATGGGTGCCATCGAAGCTGTCGAAAAAATTTATGTATTCGAACTTGTTGATCCACCGGCCGAGGCCCAGAATGTTATAGGGGGTGGGCGACAGGAAGGTAATGGGCGTCTGGCTCTGCCTGAAGTAGGCATAGATTTCCGACAGGCTTGTGAGTTTTGTTTTTTTTGCGGCTTTGGCCAAAATTGCTCTCCCCAACACGTAAGTGGAAGCAAGTTAAGCCTAAATCACGGGATTAGAAAAGCCGTCGGGCGCACCGACTTGTGATATATTTACTTGGCGCGGGCCTGTTCAAGTGGCTTTACGAACTCAATTGCCACGCCGTTTTCCAGGTAGCGCACTACGCGGCCGCGCATTTTTCCCAGCATCACATAGGTGCCGAGGCTTGGCATCACATCGACGGTGATGCCGGCACCGGAGACGGAAATGTCGACGACTTCGCAATTATAGACGCGGCCGTCGGGCAGGGTGATTTGCGATTGGCTGTCGCGCGGTTCGAAACGCGCGTGCCTGCGGTCTTCATCGCTGTTTGAGGGGCGTTCACCGAGCCACTTGATGCGGGCCTCAAGTTTTTCAAGGCGGGCTCCCTTGAGGGAAAATGAAATGCGGAAGCCGCCCGGGACGGCCTTGTCGGAGGTCGCTTCAATGCGGCCCAGCTCCTCAAGATAGGCCACAATCGGAAGGCCAATATCGGGAATTGTATCGGTGATGAAGGTGGCGCCGGTGGTGGTCAGATTGCTGACCTGGCAGGGGTGCTCAGACAGATCAGGAAGCATGTAGCGGCCATACAATACCCGTGCCTGGTCCGGGGTGTCGGCCACATCAAGTTTCTCAGCGGTTACACTCAATTCAGGACCTCGAAGCTGCTCCTGCCACGATGTTAGCCGTGTGGATTCTCGTCACAATTGTGAAAGTTCCGGTAACCTTAATTGCTGCTTGTAAAGGCCAAGTTAAGGAAAATCCACAAAGTGCTAAGTCCTGCCACCCCTGATCAGCCGGAGGCCGCCGGGCCGGGGATCGGGTTTGCTCAGGCTGGCGACCAGTTTGTCGCCGGGCAGGGGTTCGGTCCAGATCGAGCGGGCCGAGGTCAGCTCCAAAAAGGTGATGGCGTTGTAGCCGAGGCTGGATACGTCCCGGAGCGGGAAAATCCCGCCAAATACATGAAATCGCGAGCCATTTCTGGCATGCATGGGAAGGCCCAGCAGTTCGGCGCCAATCACCTCATCGGTGTCGGTCGTGAGGTGGTAGCGCACCAGGCAGGGCTGCAGGCCGGTTACCACCGTGGTGAAGAGCTGTTTCAGGGTATCGCGCTCAAAGCTGCGCCAGCCGGCAAGGGCGTCGGAGGAGGTGAGATTCTGACGGTAAAGCTGGCTTATTTCGCTTCCTGCCAGGCGCCATTTGAACGTCTGGTGGAGGTGGTCGCGTTCCAGCATGACCAGATTTGGCACGATGGTGGCGATTTGCCTCAAATCGAGATCATCGCGGTTGGGGGCAGCCTTTTCGCCGCGGATTTTTTCCCAGAAGCTGAACAGCGCGCGGGTGCCCGGATGCTTAATGTGAGCATAGGCTTGGCTTGCGTCTTTCGAGTCGTTAACTAACATTGCGTAACCCCAAGGGCTGAGGCCACCGCTGCCTGTGCCAATCGTGAACTATCAGGCCCAGCGTTGCAGGGGCCATGCCATTCGACAGGAGATTTTGAATTCATGAACGAACCAGATGCGGTTGCGGTTGAACCCGTGGCCAGAGAGCCGCTCTTCAGGGCGCCTACAGTTGTTCTCATCCTGATCGCCGTTCTGGTGTGCGTGCATGTTGCCATTCTGCTGGGCGGCGAAGATTTGCGAATTTGGAGCCTTTACGCGTTTGCATTTATTCCGGCGCGGATTTCCGGCGGCGTCCCGTTTCCCGCCATTTGGGGATCGCAGGTGTGGTCCTTCGTCACCTACGGGTTCTTGCATGCGGACATGATGCATCTGTTTTTCAACAGCCTTTGGCTCCTGGTTTTTGGTTCGGTGGTGGCGCGCAGGCTGGGAGCCATCAAGTTTCTGGCGCTTGCCTGCGCTTCTACCATTATGGGTGCGGTGGCAACGCTTCTGACAAGCTGGGGCCAGGCGGCGATTGTGATCGGCGCATCAGGAGCGGTTTCAGGCCTGATGGCTGCAGCCATTCCGCTGATGTATGGCGCGGGGCTCCGGCTTGGCGATACCTACCGCATGGATATCGCCACGGTCAGGCCCTTGCGGCCTCTGGAAATTTTAACGAACCGGCGTGCGTTTATTTTCACGTTGGTGTGGATAGCCGTCACCCTGTTTTCCGGCGCCAGCGGCTGGACAGGCGCCTCGTTCATGGAGGAAGGGCGTATAGCCTGGGAGGCCCATCTCGGCGGATTTGTGGCGGGGTTTATCGCCTTTTATTGGCTTGACCGGTGGAATTGATTTACCTTCCGCGCAGGCGTGGTACACTGCGCCCATGAACGTTCAAGTAACGGGAGGTGTGCATGTCCGTATCCCATATTCTTGGTGTCAAAGGCCGTAACGTCATTACCGGCGCGGCAAAGGAAACGGTTCAAAGCATAGCGCAGAAACTGGCGCAGCACCGTATCGGCGCAGTGGTTATTGTTGACGACAAGGGGGCCATTGCTGGCATTGTTTCGGAGCGCGACATCGTGCGGGCCCTGGCCGAGCATGGGGCGAAATCCATGGCCTTGCCCGTTTCCGGCGTGATGAGCAAAGCCGTCAAAACCTGCAAGGCCGGCGACAGCGAAATTGAGTTGATGGCCTTGATGACAACACACCGGATCCGCCATTTGCCGGTGGTGGACGGCGGCAAGCTCGCGGGCATGATTTCCATCGGCGACATCGTGAAATTCCGCATCGAAGCCATTGAACGCGAGGCGGAAGAGATGAAGAGCTACATCGCCTCAGCGGGGTAGGGCTCCAGGGAATCGTGGGTGATGAAGGAAAGTATCTCATCACTGGCAAAGCCCAGTGCCATGGGCTGCCTGCATCCAGTTACCACGGCCACATCATAGAGCTCGGCCACGGCACCATCGATCCTGAACCACTGCACGCAGTTGCCGGTTGTCAGGTCAATGATCTGAACTCCACACCAGGGTTCGGAATCTGAAATTTTCAGGCGCTGATCAAGAGCCAAGCCTTCAAAGCGCTGATAGCGCGGTTTTGAAAGGCCAACGAAGGCATATTTTCCGCGAAAGCCAAGGCCGCGTACAAAACCCGGACAAAATGTGATGGGGTGGAATTTCCCCGGCGTACCCGGCTCGACCCAGCCAAACTCTCCGGCACCGGAATTGAGCAGCCACAGCTTGCCGTTCCACAGTCGCGGTGAATGCGGCATGGACAACCCTTCGCAGACAATGGCGTTGCTCTGGACATCCATGACAATGCCGCCATCGCGGCGGCGATCACGCCAGCCATCAATCGTGTCTGAGCGGCTTGCGGCGGTCACATAGCGCGGTTGCCCGTCCTGCATGGCCAAACCATTCAAATGACAGCGGTCTTCGTCGATGATCCTGGAAATGAAGGGAGGCTTCCAAAGCGGCGTGAAGCTGTGCGAGGCGGAAGGCTTGGCAAGGCAGTTAAACCGTGTGTTGACGAAGACGATGCTGTCATCGGCAGCAAGGCCGACATCGTGGGCATCAAGCACACCGGTCACATGGCAGAGCCTTGGCACAAAGCAAGCGTCGTACGTGTGGTTGATGGTCTCATCAGCCTTCAAGGCATTCTCGAAGCGGATGATCTGGAACAGGCTTGCTAGCACAATGGTGTTCTGCGTCGCATGGAGGCCCATGGCCTTGCGGAAGAACCGTTCATGGACACTGAGGCCGCCGCCAGGCTTTCCGCCGATGAGATATAATTTTCCCGACTGGTAGGAGGAGATGGCAATGGCACTGTTGAGCGCGGACAAAAAGGCTCCCAGCCCCGGCGAGCAGGAATACGTGACAGATTCTGTCGCCACGACCGGAGTGCTGCCGTCCTGTCTGCTTTCGACCGCCGGCTCAGCCCTGGCGGGCATTCCATCATTCATGGTTCGATCAGGCCGAGGCGAACGGCTTGGGCCACGGCTTGTTCGCGCGTTGACGAACGGAGCTTGCGCCGTGCGTTCTGCATGTGCAGCTTCACTGTGGGCTGGGTAATGCCGATTTTGGCGGCGATGCGGTCATTGCGCAAGCCCTTGGCCAGCCACTGCAGGCATTGAATTTCCCGCGGCGACAGGCCCGATCCAGCAACCTCGGTTGCCTTGGTGAGTTCCACCAGCCGCTGATCCGCGTGGTGGGCGGCAAGGGCCAGGCGGTCCTGGCACTCATTAAGATAATGCGACATTTCCGCTGCCTTGAATGGCCCGCCAAGGGCGAAAAATCCGCTGGCCGAACGGGCATTGTTCCGCATCGGAATGTTGAGTACCGAGGCATAGCCGATTTCGCGCAAGTCGCAGTAATATTCCCACACGGCCCTGTTGTAGTTGCCGCGCGCCATGAATTCGGCACCAAAGGCCTTGCTGCTCAAGGAGGACACCGCGTGGCGCACGCCGGGGTCATCGTCGCTCAGTTCTTCCTGAATCCACCTGTCGACAAAATCGCCACGCACATTGCTGCGCAGCTTGGGCACCCGGAGAACGGTTTCTTCCCCGACATCGGCATAGCCGTAGCAGACCCACGGCAGACCATTGGCGCTGAAGAATTCACAGGTGCGCAGCCATGCGCCGGCAAAACCCGTTTCAGAGCCAAGTGTGTCCACAAAATCGCCAAGGCTGGTAGCGTTGAGCATAGTGCACCTCGTGCCCCCCCGGAGAGTGATATAGGAAAATCCGCCGGCGGCAAACCTAGCTTTTTCGATAGGCCAAGGCGATGCATAGCCATTTCGGCAGTGCCCTCAGGGCTCAATCAACCCAAGGAAAACAGCGCGCGCAATGGCTTGTTCCCGCGTTGTGGCACGCAATTTGCGCCGCGCGTTCTGCAGGTGCAGCTTCACCGTCGGCGGTGAAATCCCCAGTGTGTCAGCAATGCGGTCATTGCGTGAACCCTTGGCGAGCTTTTGCAGGCACTGAATTTCCCTCGGTGACAGGCTGGCCGCTGCAACATCCTCGGTCCTGGTGAGGTCCAGCAGCCGCTGGTCCGCATAGTGCGCCGCAAGGGCAAGTCGATCCTGGCATTCCGAGAGATACCGCAGCATGTCATTTGCCATGAAGGCCCCGCCGATCTCGAAGAATCCCGAAGTTGAACTGGCGTTGTTTCGAATTGGAATCGCCAGAAACGAATAGGAGCCGATCTCGCGCAAGTCGTAATAGAACTCCCACACAGCTTTGCTGCTATCGCCGCGGGTCATGAACTCAGAGCCAAAAACCCTGCAATGGAGCGACGAGACCGCGTGGCAAACACTGGGATCTTCGCCGCAGAGCCCTTCTTCGATCCACCGGTTCAAAAAATCATCGCGCACATTGCTCTTTAGCGCCGGTATGCTGAACTCAGTGTCCTTGCCCGCGTCGGCATAGCCGTAACAGACCCATGGCAGGCCCTGGCCGGCAAAAAATTTGCAGGTGCGTGCCCACGCGCCATCAACGCTCGCCTCGGAACCAAGATGATCCACGAAATCACTAAGGCTATTTGCGTTTAGCATGGTGTACCTCGTGCCCCATTGACGGGAGATATACGAAAACCCGGCGCCAGCAAACCTAGCCTTTCCGATAGGTCCAGAACAAGACCTAACCATTTCGCCAGCTACTGCTTTCGCGGCCTCTGCGTTAGATTCGCAGGCGATGTGATTTTCGCTGAGGTGGGGGAAAGCACGCAGTTAGATGTGGGGATAATGCCTTGGGAATTGCACACACGCGCCGCAGGCTATTGCTGGGTTCAGCGCTGGCCGTATCAAGCCTTTTCACCTATGGCCGCAGCGCCGATGCGGCTTGCACGGTCACCGTTTCCCCAACCTATGAATGCTCCGGCGTCAATGGTGCCACCCAATCGATCCTGAATGTCACTGATGCCACGGTTTCAACGCTTCCGGGCTTTAGCGTCAATGCTGCGGCGGGCAACGGCATAGAAATCAGCGGCGACGGCACCATCAGCTTTACCGACGTGAACAACTCCACCATCACAAGCGGGCCAAGCGGTCTCACCACACATGGCTTGGACATCACGGGCCTTGGCGCTGGCGCGGGATCCGTGACTGTTGATATCAATGGCATTGTTACCGGTGCGGTTCACGCCATCAGCGCCGTTAACAACGGTATTGGCGCCTTATCCATCACTGCCGATGGCAATCTGACGGGCAATGGCGGGTATGGCATCTACGCCAGACAAAAAATGGGCGCTGGCCTCCAGATAACAACAGGCGCGAACGCATCAATCCTGGGCAGCACCGTCGGCATTCGGGCATTTCATGACGGCACGGGTGACATGCTGATCGACACCAGCGGTGATGTCACCGGCACGGCCAATTACGGCATTGATGCGCTTAACTATGCCGGTACGGCAAACCTGACCATAAACACAGGCGTGGGTACCTCTGTTGCAGGTGGCGAGCATGGCATAAAGGCATTCAACTATGGCAGCGGCGCACTCGAAATCACCGCCAATGGAGATGTCAGCGGAACAAGCGACTTCGGCATCTATGCGTCCAACTTCAATGGCACCGACCTATCAGTAACGACTAGCGCTGGAACCACAGTCACAGGTGGCCAGCACGGCATCTTAGCTGCCAACACCGGCACAGGAGCGCTGGATCTCGTCGTCAGCGGCGACGTGACCGGCACGAGCGTGGATGGCATCCGTGCGGCAGCCGATGTTTTCAGCACCGATCTGACTGTCACCACCGGTTCGGGCACCACAGTATCGGGCCAATTGTCCGGCATATTTGCCAGTAACAAAGGTTCCGGCGCCTTGGTAATTATCGCCGATGGCGACGTCAATGGCACAGTTCTCGACGGTATCTATGCGCGCAGTTATGCCGCTGGCACCGATCTTACGGTTACCACCGGAGCCGGAAGCACAGTGACGAGCGATAGCGGCGACGGAATCGACACCCACAACTTCGGCAGCGGAGCGCTGATGATCGCAGTTGACGGCGATGTGACGGCCTCGGGTGCATTCTCTGACGGCATCTATGCGGGCAACAGTTTCGCCAGCACCGATCTCACGGTGACCACTGGCACCGACAGCACCGTGCTGGGCGGTGAGTTCGGCATCAAGGCAACCAATTTTGGCAGTGGGACAACTTCGATCACAATCGGTGGCGGCCTTTCCACCATCTCTCCCACCCCCGGTTTCAATTTGGACGGCATAGCCATCAAAACTACCGGTGGTGCCTCCGTCACCATAGCCAATGAGGGTACTATCGTTGGGCGTGTCAATACCGATAGCGGTGATGATTTGTTTGGCAATGGCGGACTTTGGGGGTCAAACGGCGTGAGTGATTTTGGCGGCGGAACCAATGCCATGGTCAACATTGGCCAGATTGTAACAGCCAACACTGGTGGCGCGGCAGAAACAACCACCTTTGCTAATGCCGGAACCTTCACCAATTTTGGTCTTATGAGTCTGTCCGATGAAACTGCTGGCAATGGTTCGCAGGCCCACGATACTTTGACCGTTAATGGTGATTTCGTCGGTGGTGGCGTCATGTTTATGGATGCCTATTTGGGCGGCCCGGGATCCACTGCGGACCTCATGATTGTCACGGGCAATGTGTCCGGCGTGACCCAGCTTCAGGTGCTCAACACCAGCGCAGGTGGAGGCGGTGCCAATCTTGATGGCATCGCCCTTGTACAGGTCAATGGAACGTCAGCGGCCGGTGATTTTATTCTGGCAAGCGGGCCGATCTCTGCTGGTCTTTTCACTTATGACTTGCAGTTTGATGCGGGCAACAATGTCCATGAACTGGTCAGCACCGGGGCTGCTGCGGTTAGTGCGGAGCTAGCTACCTTTGCCTCGGCTGCCCAATCCATCTGGTATGACACTTTGGGTGTTCTCGACGAACGCTTCGATGAATTGCATAAGGATATTCGGGGAGCCGTAATCATCAGCGGTGACACGCTGATCCAGCCGGTGTCCGACAGTCCATCAGCGCAAGCCGGCCTGTGGGGCAAGGTCATTGGCCGCATGTCGGATCGCAACGCCACTTCATCGGTTGGCGGGGTTGCAACCGACATAAGCTATGGCCTGGATACCACCGGACTTGTGGTTGGCATTGATGGTGTTTTGGATAGCGCGAATGGTTCGCTCGCTCTCGGCGTCACCGGTGGTTATGTCACCGCTGACCAAGACTTCGACTCGGGCTCTGCTGCCAACTACGAAGGTTTCGTTGCGGGCCTCTATGCCTCCTATGTCAGTGGCCATTTCCATATGAATGGCCGGCTCAAGGCCAACATCCTTGATCTCTATTACACCATGGCTGGCACTTCGGGGACGTCGGATGGCAATGTTCTAAGCCTCGGCGGAGCGATCGAGGCGAGCTACCGGATGGATGTGATTGACCACTTCTATGCCGAACCTGTGGCGCAACTTGCCTATGTTGACAGCAGCATCCGAGATGGCGATGCCTTGGGCACCGCATTTAACGCAGATGGCGACAGCTTGCGTGGCGCCTTCGGCCTTAACTTCGGCGGCCAGATCAATGGCTCCGACTTTACCGTCAAGCCGGAATTGAGTTGGAAAGTCTGGGGTGAATTCGAGGGCGACAACAGCGCCAGCTTCACCGCCTTCACAGTCGCCGACAATACACCCGAAGTTTTTGGGGAAGCAGGCCTCGGGATAGAAGCCCTAAGCCTCAGCAGCGGCTGGAGCGGCAATCTCAGAGGTGACATCCAATTCGCCGAAGACTTCACTTCCTTCGGTGGCTTCGTTGGCTTGCGGAAGAATTTCTGAGATAGCGGCGGTTATTTCCGGTAAGCAAAATCCGGGTCAAACAGTTTTTCGTTATCGATGAACTCGAGTTCGCCGTTGACGATCTTGCGGTAGAAGCAGGACTTGCGGCCGGTGTGGCAGGCGGCGCCATGGCCTTCGGCGGTGACCTTGATCTGCAGAACATCCTGATCGCAATCGGTGAGAATGCTGATGGCGGCGAAGGTCTCGCCGGAGGTCTCGCCCTTTTTCCACAGAACCTTGCGCGAGCGGCTGTAAAAGTGGATCTGCCCGGTGACCAAGGTCACATCCAGGGCTTCGCGGTTCATGTAGGCGAACATGAGCACGGTGCCGTCGCGCGCGTCGGTGACAATGGCCGGGATCAGGCCATGTTCATCAAACTTCAGGTGAAGCGCCTTCGTTTCATCGAGGGCGGCGGCTGCCATCAGAGGGAGAACCCGCCGGACGGCGAGCGCACCAGTTCCATAAACCGGGCCTGCATGGCCGGGTTGGACTTGAACTCACCGGTGAACTGGGTGGTGATGGTTGCCACATTGCGCTTGCCGATGCCGCGCATGGACATGCAGGTGTGGACCGCCTCGATCATGACGGCGGAACCTCGGGGCTTGAGGCTTGCACAAATGGAATTGGCAATCTGGGCCGTCATGGTTTCCTGGGTTTGCAGGCGGCGGGCAAAAATTTCAACGACGCGGGCCAGCTTGGAAATTCCCACGACCTGTTCGGTTGGCAGGTAAGCGACATGGGCGCGGCCGACGAAGGGGGCGATGTGGTGTTCGCAATGGGAGGTGAACTCGATATCGCGCAGCATGACGATGTCGTCATAGCCGCCAACATCCTTAAAGGTGCGCGACAGGGTTTCGGCGGGGTCTTCGTTATAGCCGCTGAAATACTCATTGAACGCCTTGGTCACACGGCGAGGGGTATCCAGCAGGCCTTCACGGGCGGGGTCATCGCCAGCCCAGGCCAGGAGAACGCGCACGGCGGCCTCGGCCTCTTCCTGAGATGGACGCTTAACCTTTGATTCAGAGGTTTCGCGCTGGAATTTCTTGATAATAGCGTCCATTTTGTCTCTTTGATTTTGGGTACTAAATTGACTTTACTAATGTTTCTGGTCTTCCCATATCATGGGGGGTAAATTGAGGCAAACCGGCAAAGACCCTTGGTTAAGCAAGACCGACGCGGATATGTGAATGATTAACGAGATTTACAACAGGAAAATCCTTGAATTCGCGGCTGACATTCCGGGTTTGCAACGCTTGGCTGCACCGGACGCCACTGCCGTGGCCCATTCCCGGCTATGCGGCTCGCGGGTCACCGTTGACCTCAAAATGAAGGATGATGTGGTGACCGACTTTGGCCAGGAGGTGAAAGCCTGTGCCTTGGGGCAGGCTTCCTCATCGGTCATGGCGCGCCATATAGTTGGTTCGACGGCTACGGAGCTGCGCAAGCTGAAAGAGCAGATGTACGCCATGCTCAAAGACGGCGGCCCGGCGCCTGCCGGCAAGTGGGTGGATTACGAAGCCTTCATCCCGGTGCGCGATTTCAAGGCGCGGCACGCCTCGACGCTTTTGACCTTTGATGCTGTGACTGACGCCATTGCGCAGATTGAGGCAAAGGCCGAGGCCGTATGACGAAACCGCCGATCCTTGATCCCAAAACCGTTAGCCCGCGGACCGGCAGTATTTCTCCGCCGGAACTGGCGCCACCGCTGGTGGGGCGCGAGAAGCGGGCGCTGGGGAATGTTTTTGACCTGACGCAGTTTGGGGTGAACCTCACAACGCTGGCGCCCGGCACCTGGTCGGCGCACCGTCATTGGCATGACAATGAGGATGAGTTTGTTTTCGTTGTCGAAGGCGAGATCACCCTGGTTGACGATGCGGGTGAACACCTGCTGAAGCCCGGCATGTGCGCCGGCTTCAAAGCGGGCGTGGCCAATGGCCATCATCTGGTCAACAAGAGCAAAGTGCCGGTGACCTATCTGGAAATCGGGACGCGGGCCCCGCAGGAACAGGCCCATTATTCTGACGTGGACATGCGCTATGTCCGGGATGGCAAGACCATCACCGTCACGCGGAAATCGGGCGAGCCCTTCTAGCGTTTCTTGTTTTCGATATCGGGGGCTTTGGGAAAACGTGACTGGAGGTCCCGGTCGGTGACGCTCATGTGGTTGCGGGTATATTGCTCGGACGCATCGCGGAGCGGCTGGAAATCCCAGTGGAATTGGCCACCGCTTTTCAATGCTTCATACATCATCAGGCGGGCGCGCTGGCTTTCGAGCACCGCCTTGTTGATTCTCGGAATATCAAATTTCGCTACCACTTCATCGTGGAATTTTATGGCTATGGGATGGCTTTCCGCCAGGTTGTTCAGTTCATCGGGATCGTCAACGAGATTGAACAATTGCTCCGGGTCGGTTGGGCAATAGATATATTTCCACGGCCCCCGCCTGAGCATGTACATGGGCGCCACGGTGCCTTCGGCCAGATATTCGCCCCAGGCGGTGGCGTGGGGATTTTCTGCTGCACCACCGAGGAGGGGATAGAGCGAGCGGCCATCGGTGGGGCGGGAGAGTTCGGCCTTTCCATCCGTTGCTACGTCCACAAGGGTTGGCAGAATATCGGCAAGTGACACCGGTTCCTTGACGCGGCGCGGCTTAAATTTTTTGGGAGCGCACACAATCAAGGGAATATGGGCCGAGGGTTCGAGATAGGACATCTTGTACCAGAGGCCGCGTTCGCCGAGGAAGTCGCCGTGATCAGAGGTGAAAACAATCACCGTGTTGTCAAGCTGGCCGGTGGCTTCCAGCGCATCCAGCAATTTCCCGATGAGTTCATCGACATAAGAAACATTGGCGTAGTAGCCGTGGCGCGCGGCGCGGATATCGGCTTCGGTGACGGTGTAGTCCTGCATGGCGGACACGTCGTAGAGGCGCTTGCTATGGGCATCGAGCGCATTGTGCGAAAGGGCGGGAACGCGTGGAAGATCGATATCCTCATCACGGTAGAGGTTCCAGTATTTGGCGCGTGCCGCGTAGGGGTCATGCGGGTGGGTGAAGGAGGCCATCAGGCAAAAGGGCTTGCCGGATTCGAAGCGGGCGTAATCATAAATCTTGCGCACCGCCAGGAACGCCACCTCATCATCGTATTCAAGCTGGTTGGTGATTTCAGCAATGCCGGGCTGCAGAACGCTGGTCATGTTGTGGTACCACCAGTCGATGCGTTCCTGTTTCAAGCGCCAATCGGGGGTCCAGCCGAAGTCGGCGGGGTAAATATCGGTTGTGAGGCGCTCTTCCAGCCCATGCAACTGGTCAGGGCCGACGAAATGCATTTTGCCGGAGAGGCAGGTTCTATAGCCTTGCAAGCGCAGATAGTGGGCCCAGGTGGGAATGGAGGAGGGAAACTCCGCTGCATTGTCATAAACCCCGGTGCGCGAGGGCAGAAGGCCGTTCATGATGGTGGCGCGGGCCGGCGCGCAGAGGGGGCTGGAGGAATAGGCGTTTTCAAAAACCACGCCGGATTTTGCCAGACGGGCAAGGTTTGGGGTTTTGGTGACGCCGTGGCCATAGGGGCTGAGGAATTGCGCCGCCATCTGATCTGCAATAATGAACAGGATATTGGGTTTCGTTGAGGCCATGATGAAGTATCTGCTTCTGTTTCTGATCCGAACCTATCAGCTCACATTGTCGGCACTTATGGGCCGGCGCTGCCGCTATTTGCCGACCTGTTCGGACTATGCCCGACATGCGATTGAAAAGCACGGGGCGTGGCGGGGATTTTTGCTGGGGCTGGCGCGGGTGTCGCGCTGCCATCCGTGGGGCGGGGATGGATTTGATCCGGTGCCGGATACTTATGAGGGGCCGGAGTGGCGGCAAAAGAAAAGGGGCCCATAAGGGCCCCTGAACCGTGATGAAAGTGGCTTACCAGCCGAAATTATAGGTCAGGCCGACACGGACCATGTGGATGTCGTTGAACTCCTGGGTGGCGTCAAGTGTTGTAGCAGCCCCGTCCGTCATGCTGAAATCAACATCCTCCATGCCGACGTAAAGATACTCAATGCGGCCACTGAAGTTTTGGGAGAAGGCGTGCTCAAGACCGCCGCCGGCTGTCCAGCCATAAGCCCACTTGCTGTCGCTTTCGGTGGTAGACATGACTGCGCCGAATTCCATGTCAACGGCGGCCAAACCGCCCGTGACGTAAAGCAAGGTGTTGTCTAGGGCAAAACCGGCGCGGGCGCGCAGGGTGGCAATATTGTTGAAGCTCAGGTCGGTGTCGACAGTGGCTTCATCATTGGTGGCGACGGTGCCGCCAAAGGCCCAGTCGCCTTCGATGCCAAGGACAAAGCTGTCCACTTGGTAATTCCAGCCGCCCAAAATGCCGCCAGCGTAACCAATGCCGCTGTGTTCCATATCGGTGTAGGTTGTACCGCAAACTGGGCTACAAACGCCGTCGAAGGTGCCATCGACGGCCACAGCCGTACCAAACACGCCGATATAGGGACCTGACCAGTCAAAGTTCGCATTACGCAGATCAGGCGGTGGAATATCGAGATCGGCTGCCAGTGCGGAAGGCATCGGAAGCAAAACTGTTACGGCAAAAGCAAGACGAAGAAAGAATTTGTTCATTTTTATACCCAACCCAAATGTTACGCTGTCGTTCGGGCTGAACATGAAGTGTTAAGGTTAATACGCGGTTATGCAAAAGCTAATAACGCGTTAATAATGCTGGTTTTCCGGGCGCACTTGACCAAAGGCGAGGTTTGAGGCCATAAGCGCGGCACCCAAAACCACGATAGCGCTTACCTGCATGTGTTGGCAGGAGTGAGCAGGAGGAAAGCATGATTACGTTGACATTCCCTGATGGCGCCAAGCGCGAAATCGAACAGGGGTTGAGTGCGGCGCAGGTTGCCGCGGGCATTTCAAAATCACTGGAAAAAAAAGCCGTGGCCGCGGTGGTCAATGGCGTTCTGGTTGATCTCAATGATCCCATTACGGCTGACGCCACGCTGCAAATTGTCACGCGCGATGATGAACGGGCACTTGAGCTCATCCGCCATGACTGCGCCCATGTGCTGGCGGAAGCAGTGCAGGAGCTTTATCCCGGAACGCAGGTCACCATTGGCCCGGTGATCGAGAACGGCTTCTTCTATGATTTTTTCCGCAATGAGCCGTTCACGCCGGAAGACTTCGCGCCCATCGAAAAGAAAATGCGCGAGATCATCCAGCGCGACAAGCCGTTTACAAAATCGGTGAAAACGCGCGAGGAGGCCAAGGCATTTTTCCGCGCCAAGGGCGAGAATTTCAAGGTTGAACTGGTCGATGCGATTCCCGGCAACGAGGACATCAAGTTCTATGACCAGGGCGGCTGGATAGACCTGTGCCGCGGCCCGCACATGACGTCGACGGGCAAGATCGGCAACGCCTTCAAGCTGATGAAGGTGGCGGGGGCCTATTGGCGCGGCGATTCCAAGAACCCCATGCTGACGCGGATTTACGGCACGGCCTGGGCCAGCGACAAGGACTTGCAGGCCTATGTGACGGCTTTGGAAGAAGCCGAGAAACGCGATCATCGCAAGCTGGGGCGCGAAATGGACCTGTTCCATTTCCAGGAAGAAGGCCCCGGCGTGGTGTTCTGGCACGCCAAGGGCTGGACGATTTTCCAGCAGATCATTGCCTATATGCGGCGAAGGCTTTCCAAGCTCGATTATCAGGAAGTGAATGCACCGCAGCTTTTGGACAAGTCCCTGTGGGAAACATCGGGGCATTGGGGCTGGTACCGCGAAGCGATGTTTGCGGCGCGTTCAGCGGGTGATGAAACGGATGATGACCAGATTTTCGCGATAAAACCGATGAACTGCCCGGGCCATGTGCAAATCTTCAAGCATGGCTTGCGCAGCTACCGCGAGCTGCCGATGCGGCTAGCTGAATTCGGCAATGTGCACCGCTACGAGCCGTCGGGCGCTTTGCACGGGCTGATGCGGGTGCGTGGCTTCACGCAGGATGACGCCCATATTTTCTGCACGCCGGAGCAGATGGCGGATGAGTGCCTGAAGATCAATGATCTCATTCTGTCGACCTACAAGGATTTTGGCTTCGGCCAGATCGTGGTGAAGCTTTCAACGCGGCCTGAAAAGCGCGTGGGCACGGATGCGGACTGGGACCGGGCGGAAGACATCATGAACAAGGTTCTGGTGCAGATCGCCGAGCAATCGGGCGGCACGATCAAGACGTCGATCAATCCGGGCGAGGGGGCTTTCTATGGCCCCAAGTTTGAATATGTGCTGCGCGATGCCATCGGCCGAGACTGGCAATGCGGCACGACGCAGGTGGACTTCAACTTGCCGGAACGGTTCGGGGCGTTTTACATCGGCGCTGACGGCGAGAAGCATGTGCCGGTGATGATCCACCGGGCCATCTGCGGCTCCATGGAGCGCTTTCTTGGCATTTTGATTGAACACCATGCAGGCCATTTTCCGCTGTGGCTGGCGCCAGTGCAGGTGATGGTGACAACGATCACGTCGGAGGGGGATGAATACGCCGTCAAGGTGCGTGACGACCTGCGCAAGGCCGGACTGCGGGCGGACGCGGATTTGCGCAACGAGAAGATCAACTACAAGGTGCGCGAGCATTCACTGGCGAAGGTGCCGGTGATTTTGGTCGTCGGCAAACGCGAGATGGATGAGCAGGCGGTGAATATGCGCAGGCTTGGGAGCCAGGATCAGAAGTCGATGAGCCTGGTTGACGCGATTGCGGCGCTGGTGGCGGAGGCGACCGCGCCGGATTTGAAGTAGCCCTATTTTCGGTAACAAGCCTGATACTTGAACGGCCATTATAACCGCTACATATGTCTCCCATGGAAATAGGGATGTATACGTTTGCCGATCTGGGGCCTGCGATTTCGGCGGGGGAGCGGCTTAACAATCTGGTTGAGGAGATCGAGCTGGCCGACAAGGTCGGGCTCGATGTTTATGGCGTGGGCGAGCACCACCGGCCGGATTATGCGGCTTCGGCCCCGGTCATCGTGCTGGCGGCGGCTGCGGCGCGGACCAAGAACATCCGGCTGACTTCTGCGGTGACGGTTCTGTCCTCCGATGATCCGGTGCGGGTGTACCAAAATTTTGCCACGCTTGATCTTCTGTCCCGTGGACGGGCGGAGATCATGGTGGGGCGGGGCTCCTTCATCGAGTCCTATCCGCTGTTTGGCTATGACCTCAATGACTATGACGTGCTGTTTTCGGAGAAGCTTGACCTTCTCCTGAAGCTGCGGGCGCAGGAGCATGTGACGTGGTCCGGCACGATCCGTGCGCCGCTCAATAACGCCGGAATTTATCCGCGGGCGCAGCAGACTCCGCTGCCGGTCTGGGTGGGCGTTGGCGGCACGCCGCAATCGGTGGTGCGGGCGGGGACACTGGGCCTGCCGATGGCACTGGCCATCATTGGCGGGGAGCCTGTGCGCTTCAAGCCGCACGCGGATTTGTTCCGCGAGTCAGCCAAGCGCGCTGGCCATAAGGATGTGCCGCTCAGCCTCAACATGCATGGCTTTGTGGCCGATGACGCGAAGGCGGCGCGGGACACGTTTTTCCCGGGCTATGCCGAGGTGATGACACGCATTGGCCGCGAGCGCGGCTGGCCGCCCACGACGCGGGCGCAGTTCGAGGCATCCTGCGGGCCGCAAGGACATCTGATCATTGGCACTCCGAAAGGCGTGGCCGACAAGATCATTGGGCTGCACAGGATTTTCGGGAATGAGCGCATTCTGGTGCAGATGGGACTTGGCTCGTTGCCGCACAAGGACATGCTGCGGGCGATTGAACTGATGGGCAAGGAAGTGGTACCGCTGGTGCGGGCTGCCGTTGGAGGAAAGTCATGACGCTACCCCATATTCCCGATCCGATGCCCGGCGATGCCCTTGCCGCGGACGCGCTGCCCATCGTCATCATTCCGCGGGTGCGCGACATCGGGGATTTTGAAGTGCGCCGCGCCCTGCCTTCGGCCCAGCGGCAGATGGTGGGGCCGTTTATTTTCTTTGACCAGTTCGGCCCCATCACCATGAAGGTGGGCCAGGGACAGGACGTGCGGCCCCATCCGCATATCGGGCTCTCGACGGTGACTTGGCTGTTTGACGGAAAGATGTATCACCGCGACAGTCTGGGTTCGGAACAGCAGATCGCACCCGGCGAACTCAATTGGATGACCGCGGGCAAGGGCATTGTCCATTCGGAGCGCACCCCTGCCGACGAGCGGGCGCGGCTGCACCAGATATTTGGCATCCAGAGCTGGGTGGCGCTGCCCAAGCAGCATGAGGAAACGGCACCGGGATTTGAGCATGTGGCCATGGCGGACTTGCCGCTGCTTTCGGACCATGGCCGCGAGGTGCGGGTTGTTGCGGGTTCAATCTATGGTGCAGCATCGCCAGTCAAAACTCATTCGGAGCTGTTCTACGCGGATGTGAAGCTCAAGTCAGGGGCGCGGCTGCCCTTGCCGGTGGAGCATGAGGAGCGCGGCATTTATATCGTGGAGGGGTCGCTCGAGATCGGTGGCCAGGTTCATGGTGCCAACCAGCTTCTGGTATTCCGTGGCGGTGACGCCATCACTGTCACGGCCCATGGCGATGCGCGCTTCATGATGCTGGGCGGTGAACCGATGGATGGGCCACGCCATATCTGGTGGAATTTTGTGTCGTCGTCCAAGGAGCGCATCGAAGCGGCCAAGGAAGACTGGAAGCGGGCACGCTTTGACATTGTGCCCGGCGATGAAAAAGAATTTATCCCGCTGCCTGCGGCTTAAGAAGTCCCGAAAAACCAATTTTCAATGGACTTGCGCGGCAAAGCTTTTCGCTGTGGCCATCTCCCAGGCGTGAAGCATGGCAGATGGTGCTCGGCCATCAAGCAACTCTCCCGGTTTCATGCAATAATAAAGTTCCTCGAAGCTGATGGTGCGGTCGGGTGCTGCGCGCTGCATGAAGTGGGTTGGGCGCAGATCGTGTGGATGCGTGAGGCCGGCGGCGGCGATCAAGTCGGAGAGCGCCTTGATGGTTTCGCGGTGGAAGCTGGCCACGCGCTCGGCCTTGTCGGGCACAACGATGGCGCGCTGGCGGGCCGGGTCCTGGGTTGAAACGCCAGTGGGGCATTTGTCCGTGTGGCAGTGTTGGGCCTGGATGCAGCCCACGGCGAACATGAAGCCGCGCGCCGCATTGCACCAGTCGGCGCCGATGGCCATGACGCGGGCCATGTCAAAGGCCGAGGTGATTTTCCCCGACACGCCGATCTTGACTTGATCGCGGAGGTTTGCGCCGACGAGGGTGGAATGCACGAAGTTCAGGCCGTCGCGCAACGGCGTTCCGATATGATCCATGAATTCGAGCGGGGCAGCGCCCGTGCCGCCTTCCTTCCCGTCGATCACGATGAAGTCCGGGGCGATGCCGGTTTCAATGACGGCCTTGATGATGGCCATGAATTCCCAGTGGTGGCCGATGCAGAGCTTGAAGCCCACGGGTTTGCCGCCGGAGAGCTTGCGCAGTTTTGCAATGAAGGCCACGAGTTCAAGTGGCGTTGTGAAGGCGGAGTGGGATGGCGGCGAGATACAGTCCTTGCCCAACTCGACGCCGCGGATGGCGGCGATTTCAGGTGTCACTTTTACGGCGGGCAGGACGCCGCCATGACCGGGCTTGGCGCCTTGCGACAGCTTGATCTCTATCATCTTGACTTGGTCAAGCTTGGCCGTTTCGGCGAAACGCTCGCCGGAGAACGTTCCGTCTGGGTTGCGGCAGCCGAAATAGCCGGAGCCGATTTCCCAGATGATGTCGCCGCCAAATTCGCGGTGATAGGGGCTCACGCCGCCTTCCCCGGTGTCATGGGCAAAGCCGCCGATTTTGGCGCCACGGTTGAGCGCGCGGATGGCGTTGGCGGACAGCGAGCCATAGCTCATGGCCGAGATATTGAAGACCGATGCGGAATAGGGCTGGGTGCAATTCGGGCCGCCGACGGTGACGCGGAACGGCTCCTTGCTTGGCGGCTTTGGCGCAATGGAATGGTGCAGCCATTCATAACGGCTTTCGTAGACGTCGTATTGCGTGCCGAAGGGGCGCTTGTCGAGGGCCCGCTTGGCGCGCTGATAAACGATGGCGCGTTTGTCGCGCGGGAAGGGCATGCCGTCCTTGTCGGTTTCGAGGAAGTACTGGCGGATTTCCGGGCGGACGTTTTCAAGCAGGAAGCGGATGTGGCCGGAGATGGGATAGTTGCGTAGGATGGCATGGCGCGTTTGCGTCATGTCCCTGATGCCGAGAACTGTCAGGCCGCCAAAGATCAGGAAGGGCAGCCCGGCAACGGGACCACTCACATGCAGGAACAAAACCGCGATCAAGGTGGCGGCGAGGCCCACAATGGCGAGGGTAAGCAAAATGAAACGCGGACTGAAAATCTCTTTGAATGCGGTCATGACGGCAAGTCCTCCCCGGGGACCATGATTCCCGGTCAGTGTGACAGCTTTGCAAAACTATGGAAGTGCCTAATTTCCGAGCAAAATGTCGCGTTCTTGGCCGGCAGCGATATCGAAGCTGGCGGTGAGGAGCTCGGTGCCGATCCGGGCCTTGGCGGTGTAGGCGCCGGGCTTGAGGACAAGGCTTGCCGACAATCCGTCAATGGCCGGAAGCTCTTCGCCGAGATCGTTGGTCACCAGCCAGGAAACATGGGCATCGGGAGCGCCGACATAGGACAGCCGTGCCAGCCCTGCGGCGTGGTCAATCTCGACGGCGCTCATCAAGCCGGGATTCACATGAACGTCGACGACGACGACGGCGTTGCCGGTGGCAAAGCGGCTTTCAATGCGGTAGTCGCCGGATTTGACGCGAAGGATTTCGCCCGGCACCTTGGAAATGGTGATGAGCTTGCCCTTGTCGGCACCGGAGAGGGCATAGACGAGGGATTGGGTTTGTGCCGCCGTCAGCCCGAGGCCCTGGACGCGAGGCAGAACCCGGATGCCGCCAACTTCGAGGACAAAACTGACCATCAGCCGATTGGCTTCAAGCAGGGTCAGGCTCTGTGAAAAACTGGCGGAGCCGTAGCGGGCTTCAATGGAATAGTCGCCGGGTGGCAGGGAGATTTGGGCCAGTTCGGTGTTTTTGTCATAGACGATGCCGCCCTGGGCATCCCTGAGCGTCCAGGAAATGTCACGCTCAATCAGGCCGCCCGATTCCGAGAGCCTTGCCGAGAGTTCCAGGCCTTCGTTGCCGGGCTTCACGATCTCGATGGCGATGTCATGGGCGACCTTGGTCTGGAATTTTGGCGCCATGACCGCCACGGCGCTTTCATCGGTGGTTTTGGGAGCGCCCAGCGCATCAGCGAAGGCAAAAGGACTTAGAAACAGAACCGCCGTCAGAAGAGCTGCGGATGTCGCGCTTTTCTGACGGCGGATTTGCAGTGCACGGGTGCTGAGGTCGTGCATGCTGTCGTCCCCTGTTTCGTTTTCCCCCAGCCTTCCGGCCGGTAACGGAAACAAAGCACGGCCCCCTTGCTTCCAGCAACGGGATACTTAATTTTTAGTTAATGAACCCCGGCCAATTGAAATCATTGCGTTTTTGGACTCGAGCCGCCACATTGCAGGAATCATGACAAAACTGAACGATCTCAGCTCGCCTTTGGCTTTCCTCAAAACCAGAAAATCCGGATCGGTCAAGGCCTTAGGGTTGCCGGGGCCCAGTTCAGGGCAAATTTCCGAGATTCTGGATATCGCCGTGCGGGTGCCTGACCATGGCAAGCTCAATCCTTGGCGCTTTGTGCTTTTTGAGGGACAGGCGCGGGCGGATATCGGGAATGCCTTTGCCCAGCGATGGAAGGTGCTGCATTCGAAGCATGGCGAGGACAGCATTGCCTTTCAGCGCGGGCTTTTTATGCGGGCCCCGGTGGTGATTGTCGTGGTTTCAACCGCCGCACCACATGCCAAAATCCCCGAATGGGAGCAACTGCTCTCAGCGGCGGCGGTCTGTTACAACATGGTGCTGGCAGCAAACGCCATGGGCTTTGATGCGCAATGGCAGACTGATTGGGTGGCCTATGATCCCGAGGCCATGGCGGCGATGGGGGTGAAGGGAAGTGAAAAAGTGGCAGGCATCATTTGCATTGGAACGACGACTGCGCCTCTGGAAGACCGGCCGCGGCCCGATGCGAAGGCACTTCTGACGCGGTGGGTGAAGGCATGACGATCCGCGGCGTTCTCTTTGACAAGGATGGCACGCTCATCGACATCAATGGCACGTGGGTTCCGATCTACCGCCAGATGCTGTGCGAACAGTTTAATATAAAGCCCGCCGAAGCCGACATGATGATGGCGGGGGTAGGATATAACGCCAGCACCGATGCCTTCAACGCCAATTCGATGCTCGCGGCAGGCACCACGCGCCAACTCATCGAATACTGGTGGCCGGGATTGGATGAAGCGGGCTACATGGAAAAGGCCCGCATGATTGATGTGGATTATGGGCCACTTTCCAAATCGATGGTCAAGCCGCTGATGCCGCTGGCGCCGCTTATCCAGGAATTGAAGCAGATGAAGCTTCGCGTGGGCCTCGCCACCAATGACAGCCACTATTCAGCCTGCAGCCATCTGAACCATCTCGGGGTGATTGACCTGTTTGACGAGGTGATTGCTTTTGATACGGTGGCGGTGCCCAAGCCATCGGGCGACATGATCCGCAAATTTGCCGCCACGGTTGGCGTGAAGCCCTCCGAGATTGCCATGGTGGGCGACAATGCCCATGACATGGAGGAGGCGCATAATGGCGGGGCAGGCCTGGCCATTGCGGTTCTCACGGGCAATGCGGGGCATGACGACATTGCGCACCTTGCCGACCACACACTGCGCAGCATCGCCGAGCTGCCGGCCTTGTTGAGGTCCATCTGAGATGTTCTATGACGCCATCCGCAATGATCATGGCTTTGAAGTTGATCCCTTCAAGGCGCTGGTGGCGCGGCCCATCGGCTGGCTTTCAACGCTTTCGGCGGATGGCGTTGCCAACCTCGCGCCTTACAGTTTTTTCAACATCGTTTCCGAACGGCCGCATTACGTTATCTTCGGCTCTACCGGCTACAAGGACAGTCTGCGCAACATCGAAGCGACGGGTGAATTCGCGATAAATGTTGCGACTTACGCAATCCGCGAAGCAATGAACATGACGTCATCGCGTGTGGCGCCGCATGTGGATGAATTTGCGCTTGCTGGTTTGACCAAGGCCCCATGCCAACTCATCAAGCCTTCCCGCGTTGCCGAGAGTCCGGCCAATCTGGAATGCCGCCTGCACAAGAAAATCGAACTGCCCGATGACGAGGGGCAAGTTGCCAACTGGCTGGTGGTGGGGCGTGTCATCGGGGTTCACATCGATGACCGGTTCATTGAAAATGGCCGGGTGAACAGCGGGGCCATGCAGATGATCTCGCGCCTTGGCTATGCGGAGTATGCGACGATCGATGATGTCTGGCGGATGCGAAGGCCGGACTAGTTATCCAACGGGCCGCTTGCGCATGAAGGCCTGGCGAAGGCATTGGGCCACGAGGGTGCCATCCTGCTTGTAGGCGCGGTGGTCAAACTCCACGATGCCGGCATCGGGGCGCGATTTGCTCTCGCGCTTTGAGATGATTTCCGTGGTCACGTTGATGGTGTCGCCCTGGAAGAGGGGGCCTGGGAATTTCACATCGGTCATGCCGAGATTGGCGATGGTTGTGCCCAAAGTCAGGTCATTCACTGAAATGCCGACCATGAGGCCGAGGGTGAAAAAGGAATTCATCAACGGCTGTCCCCATTCGGTTCCGGCGGCGAAATGCCGGTCAATGTGCAGGGGCTGGGCGTTGTGGGTGAGGGTGGAGAACAGGATATTGTCGGTTTCGGTCACCGTCCGGGTGATGGGATGGCGGTAGAGCTTGCCGATTTCAAAGTCTTCGTACCAAAGTCCGGCCATTGTGATCTCCCGGGAGCATCGTTTCACACCGGCCGCGCGATATCCAGCGGAACCTCTGCAACCCTGCCTTGCTGCCTTTTGCCCTGAGTCGCTGCGCACGAGTCCTGAACGGGCGGAGAACGCCGTATTGTGGCCACAGTTGTAAGCCCTGTTGACAACAGTGATTTGCTTTTGTCTGTCAGTGGCTTAGGGGTTGTGGAAAAGCTGTGGAAAAGGTGTTTAACGTCTCATTAACCAACAGGGGTTCAGGAGTCGGACGGCGGCAAATTTTAGAGACGGCATTTCCGTCAAAACGCCAAGGAAGACTCGCAATGGTTAGGTGCCTTTTGATCGACAGGGATGCAACGGAACGCAAGCGCGTTTCGCAACTGCTGGGCGATCTCGGCCTTAACTTCGCGGAAAGCTCCGCCGCCGACGAAGGCCTCAAGTATTGCAACGACAATTCGCCCGACGTGGTGGTGATGGCGGCAAGCCCGGAAGGCATGGCGCCCAGCGATTTCATCAGGCGGATGCGCAAAACGGCAAAAGGCAAGAAGACGGTTGTCATTCTCTATGCCGACAAGCCGGATGCCGAAGAGATCGGCCAATCCATCCTGGAAGGGGCGGCGGAATTCATGATGCAGCCCTTCGATCTCGAGCTTCTGCAGTTCAAGCTGCACCAAGCCGGCGTGCTCTAACCCGGCTTAAGGGTTCGTCAAGAGACATGGTGAACCAAATATTAAGGCTTGCCACGTAGCCTTAGGCCATCAGATGATGATCAGATTGGCTCCCGTAAATGCGTAGTGAACCCAAGCCCGGCCTCGACACCAGCATATTCATGGACGTTATTGAGAATGGCGATGCGATGGCGCGCACCAAGCTTGCCGTCCAGCTTGCGGCTCTCATGTGCGCCGAAGACACGTCGAAGAGTGACAGTGCGCAGGTCGTGCCGGTGGTGCTCAAGCTCTCGGTCGATCCGGTCAAGGAAGTGCGCCGCACGCTGGTTGACGGACTGGTTGGCCTGCTGACCCTTCATGCGGATATCCTGTTTTCAATTATCGCCGATGACGACGATGTGGCGCTGCCGTTTCTGGCGGCGACTCCGGCGCTCAATCACTGGCACATGCTCGCGGTGCTGCGGGTGGGCGATGCGGCGCGCCAGGAGACCGTGGTTCTCCGCTCCGACCTTTCAAAGGAATCCCTGGCCTATGCAGTGAAATCCGCGCCGCTTGAGGTTTGCCTGCGGCTGTTTGAAAACATGGCGCTGCATCTTGACGACCGGGAATATCACACGCTTTACACGCGCTTTGGACAGGCGCCGGAAATGGTGGAGCTTTTGCTGGGCCGTCCGAACCTGCCGCTGGATATCCGCATCCTGCAGGCCAAGCGCGCCTCAAACCGCATGCAGCAACTGATGGCAGAACGTGGCTGGATGGCGGATAATGATGCCAGTGAGCTGGTGGCCGACGCGGAAGAAACGGCCATCTTGCGGATCCTGGTTGAAGCCAGCAACGAAGAATTGGCGCGGGCCATTCCCTTCCTGGTTTCCAAAAAAATGCTGACGCCGTCGATCATTCTGCGGGCCGCGGCAATCGGCGAAATGAAAATGGTGCAATGGTCGCTGGCGCATCTCTCCGGTGTTGGGCTGGCGCGGGCCCATGAACTGATGATGGGCCGGGGCTTCATGGGATTGAAATCGCTGCACGGCAAATCGGGCCTGCCCCAATCCTGCTACGGCCTGCTGGTGGCGGCCTGCGACGTGATGAAGGATGCGAAGGAAGAGGGGCTTCCGCTCGATCCTGAAAGCTTTGGCCGGCGGCTCATCGAGGCGCTGATGACGCGTTATGAAAACATGCAGAGCGCCGAGCGCAGCAAGAACCTGGAATTCATCGGCCGTTTCGCCGAAGACCGGGTGCGCAAGATTGCCAAGCGCCTGCGCGCCGACATGGTGCGCGCCGCTTAAATTCCCCCAGCGTAATTCCGTTTACATTTTTCATCATGACCGCGCTTGACGCGGTCATCTTCTTTGCAAGACGGAGATGCCCGTGTCGAGCACGGGCATGATGAGAAGTGGGGAAATGCCGCGCCGCTTAAAACTTGAACTGTTCGTTGAGCACGCGCTCGGCCAGGCTGTGGCCGGGGTCGAAGAGAAGTTTCACCGAACGTTTCTTGTCCTCGGCGATGTCGACGGTTTTCACATGACGCACTTCGACATGATCGGCAACGGAGGCCACCGGGCGCTTGTCGGGCTCAAGCACGGTGATGGTGACCTTGGCATCGTGAGGCAGAACGGCGCCGCGCCAGCGCCGGGGGCGGAAGGCGCTGATCGGCGTCAAAGCCAGCAGCGGGGCGTTCACCGGCAGGATTGGTCCGTGGGCGGACAGATTATAGGCGGTGCTGCCGGCAGGCGTGGACAGCAGCAGCCCATCGCAGATCAGTTCCTCAAGGCGCACTTTGTTGTCGATGGAGATTTGCAGTTTGGCGGCCTGGGAGCGCTGCCGCAGGAGAGACACTTCATTAAAGGCGATGCCCTTATGGGACTTGCCGCTTTCGTCGGTGGCGACCATGCGCAGGGGCCGGATGGCGGTGAGTTCGGCGGCATACAAGCGCTCAAGCAGATAGCCTTCGGCGTAATCGTTCATCAGGAAGCCGACGGAGCCGCGGTTCATGCCGTAGATCGGGGTTCCGGTTGAAACATAGCGGTGCAGGGTTTGCAGCATGTGGCCATCGCCGCCCAGCGCCACCACCACATCGGCTGATTCGGGCGTGGCATTGCCATAGCGCTTGGCCAGTTTGGACAAGGCCTTGCGGGCTTCAGGCGTGTCGGAAGCGGAAAAGGCGATGCGGGCGTAATTCATGTCGCTTTCGTTTGCGTTGACAGATCAAGGCTTTGCCACCATTGAAGGCGCGACGACCATAGCAATCCCCGAAGGACCGAAGCAAGCCCATGCGTTCGCTCGTATTTTGCACAACATGCCGCTATTCTCAGAGCGAAGCCACGGGCGCTGACGGGCGCACGGGCGGGCAGACGCTGATTGACCACATGAAGGATGTGGTAACCGAGAAGGGACGCCATGACATTAATATCGAAACCCAGGCCTGCCTGTGGAACTGCAAGCGCCATTGCAGCGTGGTGCTGCGCGACGACCAGCGCTTCACCTATTTCACCGGCGACCATGTGCCCGAGCGGGCCCAGGCGGAAGCCATTCTTGCCTGGTTTGACCTGCATGGTACGACAATGACTGGCGAGGTTCCATTCCGTGAATGGCCGGGCGCCATGCGCGGCCATTTCATTGCGCGCATTCCCAGGAGCAGGTCATGAGCACGCTTCTGGTTCTTGGCGGAGCCCGGTCAGGCAAGAGCCGCTACGCGGAAAGCCTGGGCAAGGGGCAGAAATTTTATGTGGCGACGGCGGAAGCCTCGGATGAGGAAATGGTGCAGCGGATTGCGGCGCACCGGGTGCAGCGCGGACCCAGCTGGGAAACGTTCGAAGTACCGTTGGATTTGGTGAGCGCGCTGCAAACGATTGACGGCAAGGGGCGGTTCATCCTGATTGATTGCCTGACGATCTGGCTGAGCAACCTGATGATCGTGAAGCTTGACGTCACGCGTGAGACTGAAATGCTCTGTGAGACCTTGAAGAAGACCAAGGCGCAGGTGGTGCTGGTGTCGAATGAAGTGGGGCTTGGGATTGTTCCGGCCAATGCAGTGGCCAGAGCCTTCCGCGACGCGCAGGGGTTTCTCAATCAACGGGTGGCCGAAGCGGTTGACGAAGTGGTTTTCATGGCTGCAGGCCTGCCGCTCACGCTTAAGAAAGCAGAGCGCAAGCCGCCACCAAGCAAAGCAAAAAAGTCATCGCGGTCCCGTAAAGCCTGAGGCCTTTGCGGATGTCGTCGCGGTTCAAGGTCTCGCGGCCTTCGCCCATCCAGGGCAAATTAACGCTGTGTCCATCATAGCTGCGCGGGCCGCCGAACTTCACGCCCAGGCTTGCGGCAAGGGCTGATTCAGGCCAGCCCGCATTGGGGGACTGATGCTTGGGCGCATCGCGCCACATGGCCTGCACAGTGATCTTGCCGCGTTCTTTGTCATTCCATGCGGCAGCGGCGGCAAACAAAAATCCGGTAAGGCGCGATGCAGGCAGGTTGATGAGATCATCGAGCCGCGCAGCGGCCCAGCCGAAATAGATGTAGCGCTCAGACTTGTGGCCGATCATCGAGTCGGCGGTGTTGATCGCCTTGTAGACCACGATGCCGGGCAAGCCGAGCAGGGCATACCACAAGACGGGAGCAACGATGCCGTCGCTGGCATTTTCGGCGAGGCTTTCAAGCGCCCCTTTCACGACACCGGATTCATCGAGGGCGGCGGGATCACGGCCGACAATCTTGGCTACGGCCTTGCGCCCTTCGCTTAAGGACGTGTCGAGGCCTTTGCCGACCGCATTCACATGCTCATACAAGGAGTGCTGGGCGATGAGCGCGGTGGCGAGCAGGGCTTCGATGATCCAGCCAAATTTGAAAGTGGAGAGAACGCTTGTGATGACGATAGCCGGTATTGCAACGATGAGCAGGAGGGCCAGCAATGCGGCAATGCCCCTGAGCCGTGACTGGATCGGTTCTGCGTCTGGATCGTAAAGCAGGGCCTCGAGTTTTTTAAGAATGGCTCCGATCCATTCAACGGGATGGCCGATCTTGTCGTAGAGCGGTTTGGGATAACCAAACAGGCGCTCAATGAGGAGAGCGAGCGCCGCCGCAGTAAAATGCAGAGTCATATCTCGCCTGCCAATTCCAGCATCCGGTCGAGGTCGAGATGCTGCTCGAGATGGGCGGCCAGTTCATCGAGGGTTTTTTCGATGAGGGATTCGAAAGCTAGGTCGCTTGAAGAAGCGCCAAGGGATTTCAGATAGGTGCTGCGGAAACCATCGCTGGCGAAGCAGCCGTGGATATAGGTGCCGCTCACCAGGCCATCTGTGCTTATAGCGCCATCAACCTGAGTGCCGATCCTTGCGAAGGGCCGGTTGCAATCGGTTCCCTGTGAAGCGCCGAGATGGATTTCATAGCCTTCAATTTTTTGGCCGCTGGCCACATGGGTGGCGGTTATGCGGGTCAGGGTCTTCTCGGGCAGGAGGGTGGTTTCGATGTTGAGCAGGCCCAGGCCTTTCATGCTGGCCGCGGCGCCTTCGAGGCCTTCGGGGTCGTGTACCGTTTGGCCCAGCATCTGATAGCCGCCGCAGAGGCCCAGGACGCGGCCGCCCCGCCGGACATAGGCCCGGAGGTCAATATCCCAGCCGGTGGCCCGGACAGCCGACAGATCGGCCATGGTGGATTTGGAACCGGGGATGATTACCAGGTCCGTATCGCCGGGAATGGGCTGGCCTAGGTTCAGAAACCTTACGGAAACGCCGGGCTCGAGGCGGAGGGGGTCAAGGTCATCAAAATTGGCGATGCGGGGCAGTTTCAGAACGCATATTTTGTAACCTTTTGAATTGGTTACAAGCATGTCTTCCAATGCCACTGCATCTTCGGCGGGCAAGTTACGAGCGGCGGGAAAATGGGGAATGATGCCAAGGCAGGGGAGATTGGTGCTTTCCTTGAGGTAGGCTTTGCCATTTTCGAAGAGTGTCACGTCGCCGTGGAACTTGTTGATGATGAAACCCTTGAGGCGGGCCCGGTCTTCGGCGTCCAGCACCGCAAGGGTGCCGACGATGGAGGCGATCACCCCGCCACGATGAATGTCGCCCACGAGGAAGGCCGGAATATTGACGGCCTTGGCAAAGCCCATGTTGGCGAGATCGCCATCGCGCAGGTTGACCTCGGCAGGGCTTCCCGCGCCTTCCACGATAATGAGGTCCGCCTGCTTGGCGAGCGTCCGGAAACTTTCGACGATGGCCGGCATGAATTGCTGGCGATCCTTGAAAAAATCACGGGCCGTCATGGTGGCGGCGCGTTTGCCCTGAACGATGACCTGGGCTCCCGTATTGGTTTCAGGTTTCAGGAGCACCGGGTTCATATGAGCGGTTGCGGGCTGTTTGGCCGCGCGGGCCTGCAGGGCCTGGGCCCGGCCGATCTCGCCGCCATCGCTGGTGACGGCGGCATTGTTGGACATGTTCTGCGGCTTGAAGGGCATGACTTTCAGCCCGCGCCTGGCGAAGGCGCGGCAGAGGCCGGCGGCGATTAGGGATTTTCCCACATCAGAGCCGGTGCCCATGAGCATGAAGGCGCGGGGCTTCATGGAGCCTCACAGATAATATGGGCGTAGGAGCCCATGACGTTGCCGCGCTTGAGACCGATGGGGCCGAGATCCTCACCGGCCGCATCACTGGCTTTAAACAGTCGATCGGCTTTGCCTTCGTTGGCGATTGACGAGTAGTGAAACTCATGGCCGCGCAACGGCTTTGTCCAATGTCCGCCTAGCGGCGTGAGCTGACGATAGCCCAAGTGAAGCTTACGGATGGCGAAGCTTGTGGTTAACGGCAGCAGGCCCGCCATGGGGTGGGGCTGGCCCTTGGCGTCGATCAGGGCCTCGCCCAGAACCATGAAGCCGCCGCACTCGCCGTAAATGAGCGCTTTAGAGTTTCGCAGGTCGTTGAGAAACGTTTGGTTCTGGGACAAGAGACCGGCATGGAGCTCGGGATAGCCGCCGGGCAGGAAAACGGCATCGGACTCCGGTTTTGGCACTTCGTCCTTCAGGGGCGAGAAGAGGGAGATTTCGGCGCCCGCCTTTTTCCAACCTTGCAGGATGTGGGGGTAGGCGAAACTGAAGGCCACATCGTCAGCGACCGAGATTTTCTGGCCGAGAGGGGGCAGGACCAGGCTGGAAAGTGATTCGGGGCGGATTTCCGCGCCAAGCGTTAATAACTTGTCAAGCTTTGTTTCACGTGCAACGGCTAAGCTTGTGGTTTCAATAAACAATTCAAGCTCTTGATTCTCCTGCGCTTGCACTAGTCCGAGGTGCCTTGAGGGCCAGTTGAGTGAGTCACTGCGCCGCACGAGGCCGAGGATGGGAACGCCGAGGGGGGCGAGGGCTGCGGTCAGGATGGCGGCGTGTTTGTCGCTGGCCACGCGATTCAAAATCAACCCTGCGAAGGTGAGGCCCTTGCGATGGTTAAGGAAACCTTCGGCAAGGGCGGCGATGGACTGGCCCTGATGGGCGGAATCGAGGATCAGGACAATGGGCAGCCCCATATCCTGCGCCAGATCGGCGGTGGAGCCCCTTGCACCCTGTGGGCCATCGAACAGCCCCATAACGCCTTCAACGATGACGAGGTCAGAATCATGGTTAAGATCGGTTAAGAGTCTGGCGATGACCTCGCGCTTCATGGCCCAGGGATCGAGGTTGAGGCAGGGCCTGCCGCTGGCGGCCTCATGGAAGCGGGGATCGATATGATCGGGGCCGACCTTGGCAGAAGCCACGCGCAGACTCCGGTTCCGGAAAGCGCGGAGCAGGCCAAGGGTGAGCATGGTCTTGCCGCTGCCGGAGGATGGGGCCGCAACCACGAAGGCCTTAGCCAATGGCATTCTCCCGGAGCGCCGGGGTATACCAATCGAGCATTTCGCGCCAGTCGGAGGCATGGCCGACGACGACGATGGCGGGGGTTGGTGGATTGTTCTGCGCCACATGCGCTCCGGCCTGATCGAGGGTGGTTGCCTGCACCTGCTGATGCGGAAGGGAGGCGTTGGAAATGATGGTCACGGGGTCTTTGGGTGCCCGTCCCCCTTCCATCAAGGCCTGAGCAATCTCGCCCAAGTGCTTGACGGCCATATACATTATGATCACGGGGGAGGCGGTGGCCACCGCCTGCCAGTTCACATTGGCGGGCATTTTCCCGGTGGCGTCATGGCCGGTCAAAAAGATCACGGAATGGTTGGTGTCGCGGTGGGTCGAGGGAATTCCGGCATAGGCGAGGCCGCCAACTCCGGCTGTAATGCCCGGGACAATGCGGAAGGGGATCTTGGCCTTGGCCAAGGCCTGGCTTTCCTCACCGCCGCGGCCAAACATGAAGGGATCGCCGCCCTTCAGCCGCAAAACCCGTTTGCCAGCGTGGGCCAGTTCGATGAGGCGGAGAGAGATATCCTGCTGGACCGGCGAGGGCTTGCCGCCGCGCTTTCCGGCATACTCCAGAATGACGCCCTGCCTGACCCAGCGCAGGATGTCCGGATTGACCAGGGCATCGTAGACCACAACATCGCAATTCTGCATGGCGTGGTAGCAGAGGAGCGACATGAGGCCGGGTGCACCCGGGCCAGCGCCCACGAGCCAGACCCAGCCCGCTTCAAACACGGGAAAGGTTTCGCCATCGAGGCGGGCAAATCCCACGCTTGCGGACTTAACCACAGGCGGTTGATGCGCTGATTTTGTTGGTTCGCGGCTCATAGTTCCTTATACAGTGATCGCATGCGAATAGAGAAGCCCGAAGGGGAGTTAAGGCGCGGCTGGACTACGGGTGCATGTGCGGCGGCGGCGACCAAGGCGGCGTTTGCGGCATTGCGCACCGGCACGTTTCCCGATCCGGTCAGCATCAGGCTTCCGAAAGGCGAGACGCCGAGTTTTTCCCTTGCGCTCGAAGGCAGGGGCGAGGGCTGGGCGCAAGTGGGGATCGTGAAGGACGCGGGCGATGACCCGGACGTGACCCACGGCTGCACGGTGATTGCCACGGTGCGGAACCGGGGCAATGGCGTGACCTTCAAGGCCGGCGAGGGCGTTGGCACTGTTACAAGAGCAGGACTTCCCATTGCGGTGGGTGAGCCCGCCATCAATCCGATCCCGCGCGAGATGATGCGCAAGGTGATTGAAGAGCAGGGCGGGGGCGACGTGGAAATCGAGATTTCCATTCCGGATGGAGAAGCGCTGGCGCAGAAAACCTGGAACCCAAGGCTTGGCATTGTGGGCGGCCTTTCCATTCTCGGCACGACGGGGATCGTTCATCCCTTTTCCTGCGCGGCGTGGATTGCTTCCATTCACCGGGGCGTTGATGTGGCCCACGCCATGGGGCTCACACATATCGCGGGCTGTACGGGCTCGACGTCAGAAGATGCGGTGCGGGCGCATTTCAATTTGCCGCTGGAAGCGATGATGGACATGGGCGACTTCGCTGGCGGTCTGCTGAAATATGTGCGGGAACATCCGATTGCCCGTGTCACCATCGGTGGCGGTTTTGGAAAAATCACCAAGCTGGCGCAGGGCGCAATGGATTTGCATTCGGGGCGCAGCCAGGTTGACTTTGAATGGCTGGCGAAATTCGCGCCCGTAAATCTTCACGCAGACGTGAAGGCTGCCAATACGGCGCAACAGGTTTTGGAAATGCTGGGTGCGGGGCTTGCACGCCAGGTGGCAGGGCAAGCAAAGCTGGAGGTTGAAAAGATTTTGCGCGGCGCGCCGGTTGCGGCGGATGTGATGATTGTTGACCGCGGCGGAAAGATTATCGCCCATGCCGAATAAGCGAATTCTGGTTCTTGGCGGCACGTCCGATGCAAATGTCCTTGCCAAGGAACTTTTGAAATCAGGCTTTGATGTCGTGACTTCATTTGCCGGGGTCACTGAAAGCCCGGCTCTTCCCGAAGGCCAAATCCGCGTTGGCGGGTTTGGCGGCGAAGACGGTCTTTATGATTATCTCAAGGCGGAAGGCTTTGCGGCCCTGGCCGATGCCACGCATCCCTTCGCGGCGCAGATTTCGCGGCACGGGTTCAATGCGGCGGAGCGCGCCGGCATTCCCTATTTGCGGCTGGAACGTGCGGCGTGGACGCCGTTGCCGGCCGACAATTGGATCAGCGTTCAGAACACCGAAGCCGCCGTTGCGGTTTTGCCAAATGCCTCCCGAATCATGCTCACCATCGGGCGCAAGGAAATTGCGGCATTTCTGGCGCGGGATGATTTGAGCGGAGTGGTCCGCATGATTGAAAAACCACCCTTTGAGTTGCCGCCAAACTGGGCCTTGGTGCTGGCGCGGCCACCTTTCAGTGTCGAGGCGGAGAGGGAATTGATGGCATTTCAAAAGATCACCCACCTTGTTACAAAAAATGCCGGGGGTAAACTTACGGTGGCAAAGCTGATGGCGGCACGGGCCCAGCGAATCCCCGTTGTGATGATCGAGCGCCCGCAAAAACCGTCCGCCCCCGCATTTGGTTCGGCGTCCGCACTGGTGGCCGCATTGGCCTGATACGGCCCCGCAACTTATCGCACTGGGGGCACGGCCCTGCAATTCGGCTTGACCCCCCGGTCGTTTCCGGCTTGTCTAGGGACAGTGAGGTGATAAAAATCAAAGACACCTCTAAAGGGAGACGACGACGACAGTAACTGCGGAGGATCGCCGGGGATTTCCACCGAGAAAGCCATCAGGCGTGGTCCGCCAATTTCAAAAGGAAGGTAAGTTATGAAACGTAAATTTATTGGTTTGGCAATTGCCGCCACTGCAAGTTTGTTTGCAGCAACCGCTGCGACAGCAGGCACGCTTGATGATGTGAAGGCCAAGGGCTTTGTACAATGCGGCGTTAATCCGGGCCTCATCGGCTTTGGAACGCCTGATGCGCAGAACAACTGGACCGGCATGGACATTGATTATTGCCGGGCCGTAGCTGCCGCAATTTTCAACGATCCCACCAAGGTGAAGTTTTCGCCATTGACCGCCAAGGAGCGCTTCACGGCGCTTCAGTCCGGCGAAATCGATTTGCTGTCACGCAACTCCACCTGGACAATGAGCCGCGACACCTCGCTTGGACTCATGTTCGGCGGCGTGATGTATTATGACGGCCAAGGCTTCATGGTGCGCAAGGCGCTCAACATTGATTCCGCCCTGAAGCTTTCGGGCGCCGCAGTTTGCGTGCAAACCGGAACCACCACCGAGCTCAATCTTGCTGACTACTTCAAGGCCAACAAGATGGAATACAAGGTAGTTGCCTTCGAGAAGGAAGAAGAAGTCATCGGCGCCTATGAGTCCGGACGTTGCGATGTGTACAGCACCGACCAGTCAGGCGTTTATGCGCAGCGCCTGAAGCTTAGCAAACCCGATGATCATATGGTTCTGCCGGAAATCATCTCCAAGGAACCGCTTGGCCCGGTTGTGCGCCAGGGCGACGATGCCTGGTTCAACGTCATCAAGTGGACCTATTACGCGCTGGTTGGCGCGGAAGAGCTGGGTATCACACAGGCCAATGTCGAAGAGATGAAAGCTTCAACAAATCCTGAAATCCAGCGCTTCCTCGGTGTGAAGAATGCTGACGGCACCGCCGCCGGCTTCGGTACGGGCATTGGCCTTTCGGAAGAATGGGCGGCGCAAATCATAAAGGCCGTGGGCAACTATGCCGAGGTTTTCGAGCGCAATGTGGGCGAGTCCACACCGCTTAAAATCTCCCGGGGCAAGAATGCCCTTTGGAATGCCGGCGGCCTGCAATACGCACCGCCAATCCGCTAACCGGTCTGAAGGAGCCTGGCATTGCCAGGCTCCTTTTCTCTTAATCAAGACCGGGCAAACCGGCGGATTTTATTGGGCCTGGGGGATTGAGTCGCAATGAGCGCAGTCGAAGACACGCGAACGCCACAGATTCCATTTTGGAATGATCCCAAAACGCGCAGCATCGCCGTGCAGATCATCATTGTGGTGGCTTTGGTGCTGGGCGGCTATTACCTTTATTCAAATGCTGTCGCCAACCTTGCAAAACTGAACAAGACGTTTGGCTATGAGTTCTGGGACCGTACGGCAGGCTTCGACATCATTCAATCGATGATCCCCTACACAAGCGACTCGAGCTATGGCACGGCCATCATCACGGGTTTCCTGAACACGTTGCTCATTGCCATCCTTGGCATCATTTTTGCGACAGTGATCGGATTTATTGTCGGCATCATGAGGCTTTCCAAGAACTGGCTGGTGGCCAAAATTGCCATGGTCTATATCGAAACCATTCGCAATGTGCCGCTGCTGCTGCAACTGTTTGTTTGGTACAAGCTCGTTCTGGTGCCCTTGCCTGACAGCAGGGAGGCTCTCAATCTTGGCGACATGTTCTTCCTTTCCAAGAAGGGCCTTAACCTGCCGCTGCCGCTTTATGGCCCCGGCGGCTGGATGGCGATTGCCGGCCTGATCGCCGGCGTGATTGGCGCCATCGCTCTCCGGCGCTGGGCGGTGGCAAGGCAAACAGCAACGGGGCAGATTTTCCCGCATCTTTCCGTTGGGATTCTCATTGTTATATTATCCCCGTTTGCCGGCCTGCTGCTCGCCGGCTGGCCTGTCACGCTTGATTATCCGGTGGGCGGGGCGTTTGGCTTTAAGGGTGGCATAACGGTCGTGCCTGAATTCATTGCCATGCTGATTGGCATCAGCATTTACACTGCATCCTTTATTGCCGAAATCGTGCGCGCCGGCATTCAGGCAGTGAGCCATGGCCAAACGGAAGCGGCTGGTGCCTTGGGCCTTCGTCCGAGCCTGACGACGCGGCTGGTGATTGTTCCGCAGGCCATGCGGATTATCATTCCGCCGCTAGCTAGCCAGTATTTGAACCTCACCAAGAATTCCTCGCTGGGTGTTGCAATTGGCTATCCTGACCTTGTTTCGACCGGCGGCACGGTTCTCAACCAAACCGGCAAGGCCATTGAAATCGTGCTGATCTGGATGGTGGTCTACCTGTCGCTCAGCCTGCTTACATCGCTTTTCATGAACTGGTTTAATTCGCGCGTGAAACTGGTGGAGCGGTAAGATGAGCGACTCACTCGCCTATGTCCGCACTGAAGACGCGCCCTATCTGGCGCCACCGGCAAACCTTATTGGGTGGCGCGGCTGGATCATGGCCAACTTGTTTTCGAACTGGAAGAACACGCTGCTCACGGTTGTGGCCGGATATTTTGTGTATATTGTTTTATCGAATGTTCTCGGCTGGGCGATATTCCGTGCGGTGTGGACGGGCGAAAACCGCGAGGTTTGCGCGGTCGAAAACGCCGGAGCCTGCTGGCCGTTTGTCCAGGCCAAATTCCTGCAATGGATTTACGGATTCTACCCCATAGACCAGCGTTGGCGCGTGAACATCTGCTACCTTCTGCTGGCTGGCGGCATGGCGCCAATGCTCATGCCATCGGCGCCCTACAAGATGTGGAATGCACTGTTCTTGCTGGTGGCATTTCCCCTAATTTGCCTGATATTGCTGACGGGCGGAAATTTCTCGCTCACCTTCGGGTCCTTCGTCAGCGTGGCCGCAGTGCTTGCCGCCGTCGCGGCGTTTTTGCCACTTTCGGTCTACGGCATCGAGGAAGGCATTCAGAAAGCCAAGCCGGGAATTATTCTTGTGGGCTTGGGGCTGCTGGCCTGGTTCTCAACATTCTTTGTGAATTACGGCAGCTTCGGCGCATTTGATATCGGTAAAATGGCGGCGGCACTGCTGATGTTTGCAGGCGGCGCGCTCGGGCTTGTGTCACTCTTGGGTTCGGAAAATCCGGTTGCGCGATTCAACCTGAAGCTATTGGCAATCGTGGCAGGTGGCTTGCTGGCTGCCATGCTTCTGCTGAAGGCCGATTTCGGCCTGGAATATGTGGAAACCTCGCAATGGGGCGGGCTGTTGGTGACGCTTGTGGTGGCCATCACCGGCATTGTGGCGTCGCTTCCCCTCGGCATACTTTTGGCTCTTGGCCGGCAATCCAAAATGCCTATCGTCAAGTATTTCTGCGTCACCTTCATTGAGGTGTGGCGCGGTGTGCCGCTCATCACCGTGCTGTTCATGGCCAGTGTCATGCTGCCGCTGTTCTTGCCGCCGGGCACAAATTTCGACAAGTTGACGCGGGCCCTCATTGCAACGGCGATTTTTTCGGCGGCCTATATGGCGGAAACGGTGCGCGGCGGTTTGCAGGCCATTCCACGGGGGCAGTTTGAGGCGGCGCAGGCACTTGGGCTTCCCTACTGGAACATGATGAACCTCATTGTGCTGCCGCAGGCGCTGAAGATTGTCATTCCGGGAATCGTGAATTCATTTATCAGCCTGTTCAAAGATACAACGCTGGTGACAGTGATCGGCTTGTATGACCTGCTCAATATCATCGCCACCGGTTCGGCCGATGCCAAGTGGGCCTCGCCGCAAACCGGCAACACGGGCTATTTCACTGCAGCGCTGTTGTTCTGGGTTTTCTGCTTCAGCATGTCGCGCTATTCACAATATGTCGAACGCCGGCTCAATACCGGCCACAAGAGGTAACCATGGCAGCAGTTCCAAACATCAAGTCAACCGATCCCACATCTCCGGAAGTGGCGATTTCCATTTCGGGGATGAACAAGTGGTACGGCGAGTTTCATGTGCTGCGCGACATCAATCTGTCGGTGGACAAAGGCGAGCGCATCGTCATCTGCGGCCCTTCAGGATCAGGCAAGTCAACGCTCATCCGCTGCATCAACCGTTTGGAGGAGCACCAGAAGGGCCACATCTTCGTGGGCGGCGTTGAACTCACCAATGACTTGAAGAAGATTGACGAAATCCGCAAGGAAGTCGGCATGGTGTTCCAGCATTTCAACCTGTTCCCGCATCTCACCATCCTCGAGAATTTGACGCTGGCGCCAATCTGGGTGCGCAAGATGCCGAAGAAGGACGCGGAAGAGCTGGCGATGAAATATCTCACGCGCGTCAAAATCCCGGAGCAGGCCAGGAAATATCCGGGCCAGCTTTCCGGCGGCCAGCAGCAGCGCGTGGCGATAGCGCGCTCGCTGTGCATGAACCCCAAGATCATGCTGTTTGACGAGCCGACCTCGGCGCTCGATCCTGAAATGATCAAGGAAGTGCTCGAGGTCATGGTCGACCTCGCCCAGAGCGGCATGACCATGCTGTGCGTCACCCATGAAATGGGTTTTGCCCGGCAGGTGGCCAACCGGGTGATCTTCATGGACCAGGGCCAGATCATCGAGCAGAACTCGCCCAAGGAATTCTTCGAAAACCCGAAGAGCGAGCGGACGAAGCTGTTCCTGAGCCAGATTTTGCATTAACCTCAAGCTCTTGGCATTAACCCGCCTAGGCGGTAGGCTGGCTTTTTTGCAGTCTGCTGGATTCGTGTTCATGAAAAAAGTGCTTTTATCGCTGCTGGCCACCGTGCTTTTCACGGCGGCGGCCCATGCAACAACCCTTGATGACGTGAAGGCGCGGGGCAAATTGCTGTGCGGGGTCAATCCCGGATTGCTGGGTTTTGCCGCCAAGGGTGATGACGGCGCCTGGGCCGGATTTGACGTGGACTTCTGCCGCGCCGTTGCTGCTGCCGCACTTGGCGATGCGGCGAAGGTTGAGTATGTGGCGCTCACGGCACAGGACCGTTTTGAGAAACTGAGATCGGGCGCCGTCGATGTTTTGGCGCGCAACACCACGTGGACGATGGAGCGCGAGACGAAACTCCCCTTACGCTTTGTCGGCGTGAATTATATGGACGGGCAGGGCTTTCTGGTGAGCAAGGCTTTGGGGGTGAATTCGGTGTTCACCATGAGCCAGGCGGCTATCTGCTTTCTTGAAGGGACGACGACGGAAGCCAATGTGGCGGATTTTTTCCGCGAACGGGAAATGGTTTTCACGCCGGTCAAGTTCGATACCATCGATGAAGTCGTGGCGGCTTACGAGGCGGGCCAATGCGACAGCTACACGGCCGACCAGTCGCAGCTTTATGCGATCCGCCTCAAGCTCAAGGCGCCTGAAGACCACATCATTCTCCCCGATGTCATTTCGAAGGAGCCGCTCGGCCCCATGGTGCGCCAGGGTGATGAGCAGTGGTTCAACATTGTCCGCTGGACCCTGTTTGCGCTGGTCAATGCGGAGGAACTGGATGTGAAGGCGGCGAACGTTGATGAACTCAAAGCCAACAGCAAGATACCAACCATCCGGCGCCTGCTTGGCCTTGAAGGGACATTTGGCGCGGATATGGGGCTTGATGCGGATTGGGCGGCGCGGGCTATCAAGGCCACGGGTAATTACTCGGAAATGTTTGAGCGCAATCTTGGCAAGGGTTCACAGCTTGGTATCGAGCGCGGGATCAATGCGCTGTGGAACGCCGGCGGGCTACTGTATGTGCCGCCGGTAAGGTGACGGCTAATCCCGCGCGATCAACACCTGCGGTTCCTGGGCGTAGGCGGTGAAGCCCATTTTCTGGTAGAGGGGAAGGGCTCTTGGGCCGTCGAGGCTATTGGTTTCCACGATGAGTTTGCTGGGCTGCCTCGCCCAGGCGGCGCGGATGGCTTCGGCGAGCAGCCATTTGCCGAGGCCGCGGCCCTGGAAGATCTGGATGATGCCGAAGTATTCGAGTTCCATGACGTTGTCTGCACGCGGCACGAGTTCAAAATAACCGGCGGGCTGGCCGCCCACATAGAGCACCCAGACCTCCACGCCTTCGGCATGAATGGCGGCAGTGAGTTCGGCATCGGTGAAATAGCGGCGGTCATACCAGTTGAAGTCGCGGCCCACGGCATCATAGAGAAAGCGGTAGAAATCCAGGGTGACGTTTTCCGCCCGCAGCAGCATGAGCTTCAGGTTTGATGGGGCGGCTACGTGGTGAACGGACTCAGCCTTCATTTCCAGGAACGTGACGACGGTTTGCAGTTCACGCATGGTCAGGCCCCGGTGACAACGGGCGTATCGATGGCCGAACCCCAGTCGGTCCATGAGCCGTCATAGAGCGCGTGGTCCCTTGCGTTCAGCGTGGTGAGGCCGAGGGAGAGGATGGCGGCGGTGACACCCGAGCCGCAACTGGTGACCACGGGTTTGGCAATATCAATGCCGGCGGTTTCAAAAACCTTTGCAAGTTCTGCTTCTGACTTCAATGTGCCATCAGGATTCAGCAGCGTGGCGTAGTGAACATTTTTGGCGCCCGGCATGTGCCCGGGGCGGACCCCGGGGCGCGGTTCCACCTCCTCGCCGCGGAACCTTCCGGGCGAGCGCGCATCGGCCACCTGCAAGGCCTTTCGCATATCGGATTTGTCGCGCACCATCATGGATTGGAAGCGGGCGGTGAAATGGCGTTCCTGCGGCTTGATCGGCGGACCATCTTCAAGCGGGCGGTTTTCGGCTTTCCACTTGAGCAGGCCGCCGTCGAGCACGGCCACGTCATTGTGGCCGAAGACCTTGAACATCCACCAGACGCGGGCCGCTGAAAAAAGGCCGACGCTGTCGTAGCAGATAACTTTCTTGCCATCGCCGATGCCCATCTTGCGGACGTGGCTGGCAAATTTTTCCGGCCTTGGCAGCATGTGGGGCAGGGGGCTATCGGTATCCGAGATTAAATCGATATCGAAAAATTGAGCGCCGGGAATGCGGGCT
This sequence comes from Aestuariivirga sp., assembly GCA_965279345.1. Taxonomy (GTDB): domain Bacteria; phylum Pseudomonadota; class Alphaproteobacteria; order Rhizobiales; family Aestuariivirgaceae; genus Aestuariivirga. Next base: position 563,452 of record CBDIHN010000004.1, on the reverse strand, counting down.
TCGAGGAATTCCGCCCTGGCATCGCGCTTGGCGGCGGGCATGTGCCATGAGCAATCGATGATGGAAATATCGGGGGAGGCGAGATGCTCGGCGAGCCAGGCTGTTGAAATGAGTTCCTGCGTCATGGCGTGATCCTGTTTATGCAAAGGCCAGGCGGATGCGCCGGTTGATCTTGCCCTTGCTTTCAATTTTGGCCACACGGATGGGGCCAATCTCGGCGGTGGATTTCACATGGGTGCCGCCGCAGGGCTGCAAATCAACCCGGCCTTCCTCGCCGATCATCACCAGCCGCACCTTGCCGGTTCCCATGGGCGGCTTCACCGACATGGTGCGCACCAGATGCAGGTTGGCCTCCATCTCCGCATCGCTGATCCAGCGGAAGGTGACCTTGTGGTCTTCAAGGATAAGCTGGTTGATGCGCGCGGCCAGTTCTTCCTTGTCGGGAATCTGGCCTTCGGGAATATCGAAATCAATGCGTCCGCCATCATCGGAAATGGAACCGCCGGTCACCGGGAAGGGAACGCAGGCGCAGAGGAGATGCATCATGGTGTGGGCCCGCATGTTGCGGTAGCGCGTATGCCAATCGAGCGCGAGCGTCACTGGCGCGCCAAGTTCTGGAAAATCACCGGCACTTGCCGGGACATGGACAACGTTTTTCATTTCGTCGTAGATGGTCGTGGCAATCTCAATGGATTTCCCGTTGACGGCAATCGTGCCCTTGTCGCCGGGCTGGCCGCCTGCCGCGGCATAGAAATTGGTTTTATCCAAAACAATGCCGCCGCGCTCAGTGATGCTTTGAACAACGGCATCGACGGATCTCAGATAGGCATCTTCACGGAAGATCAGTTCGGTCATTTTTAAACCGCTTCAAACACAGTCGGCACCTCTGGCGTTTCGGTCAGCCATTTGGGAACGGGCAGGCCTTTTTCGCGCAGGAATTCCGGATTGAAAAGTTTGGACGCATAGCGCGTGCCGTAGTCGCAGAGCATGGTGACAATGATATGACCCGGTCCCATCTGCTTGGCCAAGCGAATGGCGCCTGCCACGTTCACGCCGGTAGAGCCGCCCATGCACAGGCCTTCATGTTCCAGCAGATCGAAAGCCGTGGGGATGGCTTCGCTGTCGGGGATCTGGAAGGCGTCGTCGACGACGGCTCCTTCCAGATTCGCAGTGATGCGGCCCTGGCCGATGCCTTCGGTGATGGAGGAGCCTTCGGATTTCAGCTCGCCAGTTTTGTAATAGCTGTAGAGGGCCGCACCCATGGGATCAGCGAGCACGAGTTTGATGTTTTTGTTCTTTGATTTCAAACCCATGCTGACGCCTGCCAAGGTTCCACCGGAACCCACGGCGGAGACGAAGGCATCAACCTTGCCATCGGTCTGGGCCCAGATTTCGGGTGCGGTGGTTTCAATATGGGCCTGGCGGTTGGCCACATTGTCAAACTGGTTGGCCCAGACGGCGCCCATGGCCTTGGCCAGGCGGCCAGAATATTTGATGTAGTTGTTAGGGTTCTTGTAGGGCACGGCGGGCACTTCGACGAGCTCCGCGCCCAATTGGCGGATGGCGTCTTTCTTTTCCTGGCTCTGGGTGACAGGGATGACAATTATCGTGCGGAAACCCATGGCCCGGGCCACGACGGCAAGGCCGATACCGGTATTTCCGGCGGTTCCCTCAACGATGGTGCCGCCGGGCTTCAGGTGCCCTTTGGCGATGGCATCGCGGATAATGAACAGGGCGGCGCGGTCTTTCACCGACTGGCCGGGATTCATGAACTCAGCCTTGCCCAAAATCGTGCAGCCCGTCAGTTCCGAGGCCTTTTTCAAGCGGATGAGGGGGGTATTGCCGATGGCGGCAATGACGTCGTTCTTGATATCCATGGAAAACTCCGAGCTTCGCCCTAGCAATGCCCGACATGGGCCGGGAGGTCAAATTGTAGCATTTGAAGGAAGGTTATAATCTGGGGCTTGCCGCCTCAAGGCCGTTTCGGAAACACGGCGCGACCTTGCAAATGCCCCCGGGGCGCAGCCCAGCCGCTTGCGGAAGGCGGTGCTAAAGGCGCTGGCCGAGTCATAGCCAATCTCTTCGGCGACGCGGTCGAGGGACTTTCCGCTGCGGCTCAAGGCATCTTGGGCCAAACTCATGCGCCATCGCGAAAGATATTCCATTGGGGCGCAGCCAAGTGTCGTGGCAAAGCGCGTCGCGAAAGCCGAGCGCGACATGCCGGCCTGCTTTGCCAACGCGGCCACAGTCCAGCCATGGCGCACGTCGGCGTGCATGGCGCGAAGGGCTCCTGCCAGTGGCGCATCGCGTAATCCGGCGAGCAATCCCACAGGCACGGACTCACCGCTGATGCTGCGCCAGCGCAGGGCTTCGACGAGCAAGACCTCCACTAAGCGTTCAAGGATCATGTCCCGCCCTGATCTTTCGGCGGCGTATTCCTCCATGATCAGATCGATGATGCGGGCGAGGCGGCTGGTATCGGATTCAGCGGCGCGGATGTGGATCGTCTCCGGCAAAAGCTCCAGCAGCGCCGCATTCATCCGCTCGATCTGAAACGTTCCGCCAAGCATGCGAAAGTCAGGATCGCCTTCCGGGTCGCCGTGGCGCACGCCCGTGTTTGAAGGCTGGCCGGGGACGCATTCAACGTCCGGTTCACTGACAAGGGTGAAGGCCGGGGTCACGGGCAATAGCATGAAATCACCGCGTTCGAGCAGGCGGGGGGTGGTGCCTTCACGCGCAAACCAGCAGTGGCCAGCGAGCACGATGCAGAAGCTCGGCGATTCATAGGCGGCGTAGCGGACGCCCCAGTTTCCACGGCCGGTGATGGGCTTCGAGAACGCAGCGTGCGGGCGCAGAAGGGTGATGATGTCGCTGAGTGGATCCATTCCTGGGCGATCCATAATAATTTCCGGTGTTTCAATTATATATCGTCCAGCGGGAATGTCTATGGTGCCGGAAACACTATGGAGACAGGAATGACTAAAACAGTGCTTATTTCAGGTGCCTCGTCCGGCTACGGCAAGGCAACGGCGGGACTTTTTCTCGAGCGCGGCTGGAATGTCGTTGCCACCATGCGGCGGCCGGATGGGGCTATTTTCGGCACGCGGAATGACCGGCTGAAACTACTGCCGCTCGACGTCACCAATTCCACCAGCATCAGCAAAGCCATTGCCGATGCCACGACCGCCTTCGGGGCTATTGACGTGCTGGTCAACAACGCGGGCATCGGCATCGTCGGTGCCTTCGAGGCCACGCCGATGACCACGGTGCGCGAGGTCTTCGAGACCAACACCTTCGGGGTGATGGCAGTGACGCAGGCGGTGCTCCCCCTGTTCCGGGCGCGGAAGTCGGGCGTCGTAGTGAATGTAACATCGAGTGCCACGCTGGCGCGGATGCCGTTGGCGGCGGCCTACACCGCGAGCAAGATGGCCATCGAAGGGTTCACCGGGTCGCTCGCCTTCGAGCTTGAGGCGTTCAATGTGCAGGTGAAGCTGGTTGAGCCGGGATATGGCCCGACGACGCGCTTTGCGGCGAACTCGGGATCACGGATGGATGGAGTGATACCCGAGGCCTATGCGCCTTTTGCGGAGCGCGTCTTCGCCGCATTCGCGCAGCCGGCTGTGGTGACGAAAGAGTCCGACGTGGCCGAGACCGTGTGGCGTGCGGCGAACGACGGGACCGGGCAGCTCCGGTTTCCGGCGGGTGCTGACGCGGTGGCGCTGGCGCAGACGCGATAAACGTTCATTTTTTCAAAAGCTTGATCAGGGCTTCTGCCGCGGCGGGGGCCCGTTCCTTTGCGCCGTTGATGAAGTAGATGAAGACGTCTCGGGATTTCAACGGCTTGCCCTTTGGGGCGGCAATCGGGAATTGCTCCGGCTCTTCGCCGTCTTCCCACCCCTTCGCCAGCGTGGCCCAACTTTTGATCGTCTTGGCGCTGTAGCCGGTTTCCACGTCAGCCTTTGCATCTTGCAGCCGGGCGTAGACAAAGTCGGCGCTGAGGTCGGCAACCAACGGGTATTTCTGTGAATCAGCCAGCACCACGGCAACGCCAGCCTTGCGGACCTGGGCGATAAAGTCGGCGGAGCGAAAACTTTCATTCCTTACTTCAAGCGCATGGCGGAGCTTCAGGCCGTCGAATTTTTCCGGAAGCAACTTCAGGAATGCGGCAATGTCTTCCGGATCATATTTCTTGGTGGGAGCGAGTTGCCACAGGATGGGTCCGAGTTTCGATTTCAATTCACTGACACCGCTTGCCAGGAATTTTTCAATCGAGGGGCCGGCCCCGCCAAGAACGCGGCGGTTCACGGCAAAGCGCGGGGCTTTCAGCGAGAAAATGAAGTCATCTGGCGTCTCTTCCGACCAGCGTCGAAACGTCGATGGGGTAAAGGTGCTGTAAAACGTGCCGTTAACCTCGATTGAGGTGACCCGGCGGCTGGCATGGGACAGCTCTTTGGTTTTTGGCAGCTTGTCGGGATAGAACAGGCCGCGCCACGGCTCGTAAGTCCATCCGCCGATACCAACCCGGATCATTTTCCAATCCCGTCACTGCTTGACTGCTGGACAGATTGCCGCCTATCCGGGTCCGGGGCAAGCCGGTGGCCTAAATGAAAAGGCCGGTCCCTTGCAGGACCGGCTTTTGAATTGGCTCCCCGACCTGGACGCGAACCAGGGACAATTCGATTAACAGCCGAATGCTCTACCAACTGAGCTATCGGGGAATGTTGGAGCGGCGTATAGCAAGGGCCCCTGCAGACTAAGGGAGATTTTGTTGTTACTTTGCCTGCCGACCGTGCATGTGGCGATGCCGCATTGTACAAGGGCCTGCCATGAAGAAGGGATTATCGTGCCAAAAGTCAATTTCGGGGGTTAAAGGATAAATGCGCCGTTCTTCCAGTGCCGGCTTTTCAGTCTGATTATCACAAGGAGAAGTGAATGCGGGTTTCAAACAGGAAACGGGTCCTAGTCACCGGCGGAGCCGGCTTTCTAGGCTCGCATCTTTGCGAACGCCTGCTGAACGAGGGCTGCGACGTTCTTTGTCTCGACAACTTCTACAGCGGCACCAAGGATAATGTCGCTCATTTGTTCGGTAACCCGCTTTTCGAGCTGATGCGCCACGACGTGACATTTCCACTTTTTGTCGAGGTTGACGAAATCTACAATCTGGCGTGCCCGGCATCGCCCATCCACTACCAGCGGGACCCGGTGCAGACTACCAAGACAAGCGTCCATGGTGCGATCAATATGCTGGGCTTGGCCAAGCGCACCAAGGCGCGAATCTTCCAGGCCTCCACCAGTGAGGTTTACGGTGATCCGGAAGTGCACCCGCAGCAGGAAAGTTATTGGGGCAGAGTGAATCCGATCGGTATTCGTTCCTGCTATGACGAAGGCAAGCGTTGCGCCGAAACCCTGTTTTTCGACTATCAGCGTCAGCACGGCCTGGAAATCAAAGTGGTACGCATCTTCAATACTTACGGCCCGCGCATGCACCCCAACGACGGGAGGGTAGTTTCGAATTTCATCGTGAAGGCGCTTCGTGGCGAAGACATAGCGATCTATGGCGATGGCTCGCAAACGCGCAGCTTTTGCTACGTGGATGACTTGATCGAAGGCTTCATGCGGATGATGGCGAGCCCCAAGGACGTCACTGGTCCGATCAATATGGGCAACCCCGGTGAATTCACCATACGTCAATTGGCTGAGAAGGTGCTGAAGATGGTTGGCAGCAAATCGAAATTGGTGATGCAGCCACTCCCGCAGGATGACCCCAGGCAGCGGCAGCCGGATATTACACTGGCGAAGAACGCCTTGGGTTGGCAGCCGCAGATCGAGATCGATGAAGGGCTTGTGAAAACGATCGATCATTTCAGAAAGTTTCTGGCGTTATGATTGACCGCCAGCACCGCCTTGTCGTCGTGACGCCGGTCTATGAGGATTTCGAGGCCAGCAGCCGATTGTTCAAGGAGCTTGCCGCGCAGTTTGGCAATGATGTTTTCGTGGTGGCGGTAGACGACGGGTCGGTCAAACAGCCCCTGGAAATCGAGAGCCTGTTGAAGGCGGGCATCGAGGGAGTGGTGCTCAAGCTGCGGCGCAATGTGGGGCATCAACGCGCCATCGCGATCGGCCTGGGCTATGTGTCGGAGCACATGCAGCCTGAACAGCGCGTGGTCGTGATGGATTCTGATGGCGAAGACCTGCCGTCCACGATACCGGCGCTGCTGGCGCAACTCGAATCCGACCAGACGGATGTGGTGGTTGCTGAACGCAAGAGCCGGGTCGAAACCTTCCGTTTCAAGGTTTTCTATGCGCTTTATAAACGATTCTTCGGCCTCATGACCGGCCGATCGATCAGCTTCGGCAACTTCATGGCGCTGAAGCCAGCCTCGGTAAGGCGCCTGGTGGCCATGCAGGAGCTGTCCATTCATGTGGCCGGCGCGGTGCTGGCATCCAAGCTGCGCACAAGTGTCTGCCCGCTGGACCGCGGCCGGCGCTACGCCGGCCAGTCAAAGATAAACTTTGTAGGTTTGGTGCTCCATGGCTTCAAAGGCCTGATGGTCTTTGCCGAAGATGTATTGGTGCGCGGCGGCATAGCGTGTGCCGGGATCGCGGTCCTGTCCGTCATCGGGGCGGCTGCGGCAATTGTCCTCAAACTTGTCGGGTTCTCGACGCCTGGCTGGTTCTCCATCGCTTTGGGAATCTTGATCCTGATGTTCTTGCAAACCGGCGCTCTGGCGCTCATGACGCTGATGCTGACTGGGGTTGTGCGAGGCGAGTCGGTAACGATGGCGATTGCCTATCACGACTTCGTTGACCAGGTCATCACAACCGCCAAGCGCCCGGCCACGGCATGAGATCGCACCGGGCAGAAATCGCGCGCTACGCCATCAACGGTGTCGTGGCAACAGCCGTACACTACGGCGTGCTCACGGCGAACCTGAACGTGCTGGAATTCAAGTCGGCAGGCGTGGCCAATTTTGTCGCCGCAATTTTTGCCATAGCCACCTCATTCCTTGGAAACCGCTACTTTGTTTTCCAAAGCACGGTAGCGAGCATTTTCGATCAAGCAGTGAAATTCAGCGGCTTGTATGGCGCAATTGCCGTCCTGCATGGACTGTTTCTTTGGATCTGGACTGATTTGAATGGCTTGGACTACCGGATGGGATTCTTGGTTGCAACCGCCATCCAGGTGTCGCTCAGCTACCTGGGGAATAAATTATTGGTTTTCAAGGCATGAAGCTAACACGTGCACTTATTGCGTCAGCGGCGTTCCTGATCATTCTGCTGATCGTTTATTACGTTCACATCAATTACCTCAAGGTTGATGTGGTCTTCTACGCCGCCATCGCCGATGGCGTGCTGGCGTCATTCATTGCCGGGGCTGGCCTTGTTTGGCTGAAGTTGTTTCGGCCGCTTGGCGGCTTCGAGAAGTTTCAACTGATCGTCATCTGGCTGCTGGCCGGCTATGCCTTGGCGATATCGGTGCCGACAGTGATCGACCGTTCGCTGTCTTTTTACATCCTGGAAAAAATCCAGCAGCGCGGCGGCATCCGGCAGGACAGTATTGAGCAGGTTTTCACGCAGGAATATGTGAGAGAATATCACCTGGTTGATGTCCGGCTGACCGAGCAACTGAAGTCCGGAACCATTGTCATTGAGAATGGCTGTGTGCTGCTGACGCCAAAGGGAGCATCTATTGCAGGTTTCAGCCGCAACTTTCGCCAGCATTGGCTGCCCAAGAAACGGCTGCTGATGGGGCGATACAGCGATGTGCTTACTGACCCTTTCAGGACCAGCGCCAGTATTGATCAATATTCGTGCGGAAGAAAGTAGGAGGCACGTTAGTGAAAATTCAGGTTTCCGCGCAGGCCTGGACGCCCCTGGCGATTTTCTTGTTGGTGTTTTTCTTTATACCGGTGTCGCAGCTCGGCGGTTTCGCCAAGATGCCGGGCGATATCGGCGATGCCAGGCTTAATAATTACTTTCTCGAAAATGTTTATCAGTTCTTCGCGGGAAACGCGGTTTCGCTCTGGCATCTGCCCTTCTTTTTTCCATTTCCCTATGTTCTCGGGTTTTCTGATAATCTTTTCGGGTCTGCTCCCGTATATGCGCTTGCGAGACTGATTACAGGCAAGGCGGACACTGCCTATCAAGTTTGGTTTTTTACGGGCTATGCGGCAAACTTTGGTGCCGCGTACTATGCGCTTCGGCGATTGAACGGGAGTGTTCTCGCGGCATCAATCGGCGCGGTGATTTTCGCCTTTGCCTTGCCTACCACCACACACGTAGGCCACGCACAATTGCATTACCGGTTTGGGCTTCCCCTGGCCATTGTTTTCTTTGCAGAATTCCTCACCGTAAAGAAATGGCGTTCGCTGGTTATCTCCGGTGCATGGCTGGTATGGCAGTTCTATGCCGGAGTTTACATCGGTTTTTTTGCATTGTTGCTGATGGCGACCATGAGCATGGCTTATGTTGGTTCTGCCTTGCTTGAACGCGAGCGTCCGATCAGGGACATGTTAAAGGATTTCCGTTCTTCGTGGCAGTCACAGTCACGGCAGCAAAAACTTGTTGCCCTCGGGGGATTTGGTTTTCTCCTGCTGCTGTTGGCCATACTGTTTTATCCGTACTTGCAAGTCGCGAATTTGTATGGAGCGAAGCGATCATGGGGCGAGATTGCAACAATGCTCCCGCGCCCCCAGAGCTTTTTCCTTTCGGATTCATCTTTTCTCTGGGCAACCCAAGGCTCGCGTATTTTCGCCGGAATTCCCATGCGCCACGAGCACCAGATGTTCGTCGGTTTGGTCCCGCTGTTACTTGCGTTGGCGGGCTTTTTTGTGGGCAGCCGCGCGCGATGCGGCGCGACGTTCCCTCTGATGAGCGGGATGCTTGGGATTGCCGTTGTATTGACGCTCTATGTGGGTGGTTTCAGCCTTTGGTATCTGTTCCACAAGCTGCCTTTGGCTTCGGCGATCAGGGCAATGACCCGCCTGGACCAGGCCCTTCTCTTCCCAATTGCCTACCTCGCGGTTGTCGCAGTTGATTATTTCCGCACTCAGTTCAAGTGGGGCCTGACGGCAGTTTTTGTTCTGATACTGCCGCTCCTCATTTTTGAGTCCGGAATGACTGCGATGAGCACGAGTTTAAAACAAGCATGGCGGCAAAGGCTGCTTGAATTGGAGAGTGGTTTCCCGAAAAATTTGCCAACCGATGCTATCCTTTTCTTTGCCCAAAGATCTGGCCCGTTTTATGCCGATGAGTTGGATGCAATGTGGGTTTCTTATGCCCATGGCGTAAAGACCATGAACGGATTTTCGGGCATCCACCCGCCTGGTCCCGGCTACGAAATTGAATATGGAAGAGATTGCTCCGTGATTCCCAGGCGCGTTGTTTCCTATTTGGCGTTTGCCAAGAAATCAGACGATACCCAAGCGTATCGAGCGTTGATGGCGCGCATCGTCCCGATCGGCTTTGAGGGTTGCGACCCTGCCTGGTCCATGACACTGCCCATTTCCAGTATTGACCGTGCATACACGCCCGAGGAGTTCAGGCAACTGAGCTATGGTTCGGGGGCGGTAAGAATAGGCGATAACAAGCTTGATGTTGAAGTCGTCATTCGAAACACGGGAACTTTGCCGTTTTCGGCAAATTCACACGTTGGTACGCCGATCCGGGTTGCGTGGCGATTCTTGGATGCGGGTGGAAATCCCCTCAGTGAATGGAATGCCAGAAAAAGTTTACCTTTGGATATCCCGGCTAATGGCAAGCTGAGCGTGTGGATTCCTGTTGACCTATCCAAGGCAGCTAACGCGATTTCTGTACAAGTGTCATTGGTGCAGAGACGTGTTTTTTGGGCCCATGATATTGGGATGGCGCCAATCACGATTCCATTGAAATGACTGAGACTAGCCGGGTTATAGATTGCGGAGATCAAGTGTGCCGGTCAGGCTGGGCCTGCCTGTTGTCAAGGAATGGCATTGAGGGACCGGAAGAATGTTTATAGTGGAACTTCATGCCAAATTCAGACGATGCGGTGACGGTTGTTATGCTTGAGGAAACGATCACCGAGACCGGAAATGAAAACGCGACCGGAAGCGATTCCAGCCGCGTTTTGGAAAACTGGCTCCCCGACCTGGACTCGAACCAGGGACAATTCGATTAACAGTCGAATGCTCTACCAACTGAGCTATCGGGGAATGTTGGAGCGGCGTATAGCAGAGGGTCTTACGGACTAAAAGACATTTTGTCGTTACCTTGGCGGTCCCCTGTGCATGGCGCGATGTCGCACTATATAAGGGCCTGCTGAGACAAAGGAATTAAGATGCCAAAGGTCAATTTCGCGGGTTACAAGGTTAATGTGCCGGGCCATCCGCTGCTGCGCATGGGCTTTGGCGTGCTCCTTGTCATCGGCGGGCTCCTGGGATTCCTGCCGATCCTCGGCTTCTGGATGGTTCCCTTGGGACTAGTTGTGCTTTCGGTTGATTTGCCACCGGTGCGGCGCTTTCGCCGGAATGCCACGGTCAATATCGGCTACTGGCTGCACAAGCGCTGGCCCGGCCTCGCCCGGATCATCGGCTACGGCGCGCCGCGGGATGAAAAACTGTAGGATATCTGGAGGCCTCGCCCAGAATCGAACTGGGCCATAGCCGATGCAATCAACGCATATTCTATGGCAGTAACGCCGTTCTCGTTGACGAGAAAATTCTGCCAATCAAGAGCAATTATTCTATGAGGTCTTGCTAGCCAAGCCTCTGTCAGAACGAAATCTGCAACCCTATCGATGCGCCATGCAGCAAAAGGTCGTCCCGGAAGATGGAGTTTCTCAAGAGGCCCGGGTTCAGCATGCTTTCGCTTGCGGCATTGCTGGCTAATGCGAGGCTGTCCAACCAAACAGCCTCGTAACCGGCTGTTAGCGTCAATGATTCGGACAGCTGATATCCTGCAGTTAGACCAATTTCAGCGACATAGCTGGTTTTTGTGTCCTTGCCGCTTTCGAAACTACCGATGAAATTGTTGCCTTGATATTCCCTGATTCCGGCGCTGGAACGGTTCGCATAGGCACCGACTTTGCCGGACAACATCAGCTGGAATGGATTGGTGTCGTCAAAGAGTGACATTTGGGCACCGATCTGCGCGCCATATAGCTTGTTCTTGCCGTCGTAAAGCCCGGTCGCGACATTGTTGTTCAGCACAGTGCCAAAGGAGTCCTTCACTTCCAGTGCGCGCAAGCCGGCCAATAAGGTCAGCTGATCGTTAATGTTGTGCCGCCAATTCAACTCGGCGCTGCTGAAGGTTGTACTGAAATCCGATACAAAAGTTGTGCCGCCTGGCCCAGTGAAGCCAACTCCAATGAAGTTACCGGGTGAAACAAAGCTGTTTTCCCCCTCAGTCTTTGAATACATCAGCCTGGCTTCAAACGATTCGTTGTCAAAGGCGTTGAACCCGATAGACGCGTCAATGCCGGGGGCCCAGTCAAAGTCAAGGTCGTCCGCCGACAGAAACGGGGTCACACCACCGGGGTTACTGGCCACGATTGCTCCCCCGTCCGGCGTGCTGCGGTTCAGGGCCAATGCATTGATGTTCAAATACCAATTTGGCGTGCTGGCGGCCTCAAGGTCTGCCGCATTCGCCACTCCTGTCAAACCGCAGGCAACTAAGACCATGCTGCAAACGATGCGCTTCATGTCAATCTCCATCGATTCGCGCTTCCCCAGGCAAGGCTTTGCTAAGAATTCTTTAACAAGCTGGCATGGGAAATCACGATTATCAAGCAGTGTGTCGGTTTTTGCGTTCGATTTTAAGGGATAGTGTTTTTTTGCACACAATTCGAACGCGCAACATCGGCTCGTGTTGCAAGCGTGTCGCAAATGCCCAGCAATACGCAGAGGGATAGCCAAATAATTCAATGGATTAAGAGGGACCAAGGCGGAATGCTATATGCAACATTTTCGCCTCTCGTCGAAGGGACGTAACTGTTTGTTCCGTCAAGCTTTTTGATTGGAGGCCTCGCCCAGAATCGAACTGGGGTGCAAGGATTTGCAGTCCTCTACCTAACCACTCGGTCACGAGGCCTTCGGGCGGCTGTATAGGGGAGGAAAATTGCGGAAACAACCCAAACCTAGAACATAATAAACTGCGGGTAACAGTTTGCTTGGCAAAAACGGGGTTCGCGGCTAGTTTGGCCGAGATCTTAATAAGCAAGCGAGATGGACTCCGGGATGACGAATTTTGCAGCGGCGCGGCTCAATATGGTGGAGTCACAGGTGCGCCCCAACGGGATCACCGATCACCGCATTATTGATGCCATGGCGCAGGTGAAACGCGAGGATTTTGTGCCTGCCGGGCGCAAGACAATCGCGTATCTGGATGAGGATGTGCAGCTCAAAGAGGGGCGCTTTCTGATCGAGCCCATGGCTTTTGCCCGGATGATTCACCTGGCCTTGATCAAGCCTACAGACCGGGTTCTGGTGGTAGGGGCTGGCACGGGCTATGGCGCCAAGGTCATAGCGAGGCTGGCGAAGACGGTTGTGGCCCTTGAATCCGATCCGGAGCTACTCGCCTTGGCCCGGGGTTTCCTGGCTGGAGACGGGAACGTCGAGGTTGTCGAAGGCGGCCTTGCGGCGGGCCATGGGGCGGGAGCGCCCTATGATGTCGTCATCGTCGAGGGGAGGATTGCCGCCGTGCCGGAAAGCCTGTTTGCCCAGTTGGCCAATGAGGGGCGGATTGTGGCAGCAGTCGGTAACACGGATGTTTCCAAGATGCAGATTGCGACGCTTACAGACGGGCACCGTTCGTCGCGTTCGGCCTTCGATGTGTCAATTGCGCCGCTTCCCGGGTTTATGGTTGAAAAAGCAGCATTTGTTTTTTGAACGAAAAGGTTGCAAAAATACATTTCGATTCGGTGGGCGAGTCATCTAGTATTGAAGTTCGCGTAAGAAACCACAAATACTGTGGTCTGGGGACACTGAAACTCAACAAGCGTGGTATGGAATGCAAGGTGGTTTGAAGCATTGGACGAGAATTTTGCTGGCCTCAGCCGCGCTTGCGGTGGGAGCAGGGCGGGTCTCGGCAGAAACCCTGGTTCAAGCGATGGTCTCAGCCTATTCGGGCAATCCGACATTGCAGGCTGAACGTGCCCGGCAACGGGGAACCGATGAACTTGTTCCCCAGGCCCTGTCCGGCTGGCGCCCCACGGTTACCACGGATGGATCGATTGGCAACGTCTGGTCGGATACGAGTGATACGCCAAGATCGGAAAATGATCCAAAGTCAGTCGCGATCGGCCTGACCCAGCCAATTTTCCGCGGCTTCAAAACGATCAATGGAACCAAGGCGGCGGAAGCCAATGTCGAGGCAGGCAAGCAGGGCCTTCTGGCCATCGAGCAGGATATTCTTTTCCAGGCCATCCAGGCTTACATGAACGTCATCCGCGACCGGCAGATTGTAGGCTTGCGCCAGCAGAACGTCGGGGTGTTGCAAAAGCAGCTCACGGCTGCCGATGAGCGTTTCAAGGTTGGTGAAATCACCCGTACTGACGTCGCCCAATCGCGCGCAAGCCTTAGCGGCGCCCAATCGAACGTGGCTTCGGCCAAAGCCACGCTGGCGGCAAGTGTTGCCAATTACATCAATGTGGTGGGGCACCAGCCGGGGAGTTTGAAATACCCGAAACTCGCCAAGCTCCCCACGACCCTGGAGCAGGCACAGGCGGCCGCCTCTGAAATCAATCCCAACATTCTGGCTGCAGCCTATGTGGAAGAGGCTTCGACCTATAATATCGAGGTTGTAAAAGGCGATCTCCTGCCATCGGCAAGTTTGGATGCGTCGGCTACCTTCAGCGACAATCCCAGTTCAGGTACGAGTTCATCGGAACGCGCCCAGATTGAAGGTGTGCTGACCATTCCGCTCTATGAAGCGGGCCGTGTCTACTCATCGGTGCGTGAAGCCAAGCATGTGGCCAGCCAGCGTCGTCTGGAGGTGATCCAGGCGGGCCGTTCGGTGCGCGAAAGCGTTTCAATCTCGTGGAACAATCTGGCGGCGGCGCGTGAGATCATCCGTTCGGCCAAGTCGCAGGTTTCAGCCGCCGCTCTCGCCCTTGACGGGGTGCGCCAGGAATATCTGGTGGGCTCGCGGACTACTCTTGATGTCCTCGATGCGGAAACTGACGTTGTGACGGCGCGCATCGCGCTGGTTTCGGCCGAGCGCGACCAGATTGTTGCGGCCTATCAGATTCTGGGTTCCATCGGGCGGCTGACGGCGCGTGACCTTTCGCTTCCGGTTGACTATTATGACGCCGATGAAAATTATCTGAACGTGCGTGGCAAGTGGTTCGGCACGGGGGCTGATACAATCGAGTAAGAACCTTGGCCGGGGCCTCGGCCAAGGGGTTTGTTTGTGTGTGTTGCGAAGAGGGAAAATGAGCGGTGACTTCTGAACCAGACATGGAAAGTTTACTGGCTTCCATCCGCAAGGCCATAGACTCCGATATCGGCAAGAACACCAAATCCCCATCACCTGCGGCGCCCGACACCTCGTTCAGCGGCGCCATGCGTGAATCCCGGGTGCGCTATGATGATGAACCGCCCCTGCGCCGGGATGCGGCGGAAGAAATCTCAGACCTGCGCAACAAGATACAGAGGAACCGGCAGAGTGCGGGCTTTACTGAATCCCTGCCACGGTTGCCGGGCCTGCCAACTGCTGCACCACCGCAGCCGGCTCCGAGGCCCGCTGCAAAATCGGGCTTTGCCGGAATCCTTGGTGGTGACGGCCAACAGGTGACGCCTTGGGCGCCGCGGACCAAGCACGAGGCGGATGCACCGGATTTGCGCCCCACCATTCAGGACGATCTGCCGCCGTCCCCGCAGGATTATCATCACAGCGGCTACAGCGAGTCGGAAGTCTACCCGGCGGAGGTAGGCTGGGCGGAGGATGGGCCGGCCTTTGCGCCCGGCCCGCCGCTGATGTCGTCTGAAACGATAAATGCGGCAAATTCCTCCTTCAACCAGTTGGCCGATACCCTGATGGCGCGGGCCTTGGGCGAACGCTCCATTGAGGATATGACCCAGGACCTGCTCAAGGGCATGCTGCGGAGCTGGCTTGATGCGCATTTGCCGGGTCTCGTGGAAAAGCTGGTGCGCGAGGAAATCGAGCGGGTGGCGCGGCGCGGCCGTTAAATGCGGACGTAGTAATTAAATACCTGAATCCACCTGATTCCACGGCAGTTGCATGGCGGGGCGGGGTGGTGTTTATAGCGCCCAAACAGCAACCCGAAGATTCCCCAAATGCTCGAGAAGACCTTTACCCCATCGGAAATGGAAACCCGCCTCTACGAGGAATGGGAAACCCGCGGCTTTTTCAAGCCGGGGCGGAAGCCCAAGGCCAAGCCCTTCACCATTGTCATTCCGCCGCCCAATGTGACGGGCTCGCTGCACATGGGGCATGCGCTCAACAACACCATCCAGGACATCCTCTGCCGTTTCGAGCGGATGCGCGGGCGCGACGTGCTGTGGCAACCGGGAACCGACCATGCGGGCATCGCCACGCAGATGGTGGTGGAACGCCTGCTGATGAAGGAAAACAAAACCGACCGCCGCGCCATGGGGCGCGAGGCCTTCCTCAAGCGCGTGTGGCAGTGGAAAGAAGAGTCGGGCGGGATCATCACCCAGCAGCTCCGCCGCCTTGGCGCTTCCTGCGATTGGTCGCGCGAACGTTTCACCATGGACGAGGGCCTGTCCAGCGCGGTGCGCAAGGTGTTTGTCCAGCTCTACAAGGAAAAGCTGATCTACAAGGACAAGCGCCTGGTGAACTGGGATCCGGTTTTCGAGACGGCGATTTCCGACCTCGAAGTTGAAACGCGCGACACCAAGGGGGCCATGTGGTCTTTTGCCTATCCGCTGGTGGATGGGCCGGTGGACGGCATTTCCGAAATCGTCATTTCCACGACGCGGCCTGAAACCATGCTGGGCGATGGTGCGGTCGCGGTGCACCCTTCCGACGTTCGTTACAAGAACCTGATCGGCAAGCTGGTGCGCCTGCCGGTTGCCGAGCGGCACATCCCTATCATCGCTGATGAATATCCCGATCCGGAATTTGGCACGGGTGCGGTGAAAATTACCGGGGCCCATGACTTCAACGATTTCGAAGTGGCGCGGCGGCATAACATTCCACTCATCGTGCTGATGGACAAGAAGGCGCGGATGATCTCCACGCCGGAAAACAATGTGCCCGAGCGCTATCACGGCAAGGACCGCTTCAAAGCGCGCGAAATGGTGCTGGCGGAAATCGAGGAGCTTGGCTTCTACCGCGGCAAAGAAGACAAGATCATCGCGCAGCCCTTTGGTGATCGTTCCAATGTGGTCATCGAGCCGATGCTCACCGAGCAGTGGTATGTGAATGCGGTGGAGATGGCGAAGCCCGCCATCGCCGCCGTTGAAAAGGGCGATACGGTTTTCGTGCCGAAAAACTGGGACAAGACCTATTTCGAATGGATGCGCAACATCCAGCCTTGGTGCATTTCACGCCAGCTCTGGTGGGGCCACCAGATTCCGGCATGGTATGGTCCTGACGGTACAATTTTTGTGGAAGAGACGCAGCTTGCGGCGGAGCTTGCGGCCAAGAAGCATTACGGCAAGGAAACGGCCATCACGCGCGATGAAGACGTGCTTGATACCTGGTTCTCGTCGGCGCTGTGGCCCTTCTCGACGCTGGGCTGGCCGGAGGAGACGTCGATCCTCAAGCGCCACTACAAGACCGATGTGCTGGTCACTGGCTTTGACATCATCTTCTTCTGGGTGGCCCGCATGATGATGATGGGGCTGCATTTCCGGCAGGAGGTGCCATTCCACACGGTTTACATCCACGCGCTGGTGCGCGACGAGAACGGCCAGAAAATGTCGAAGTCCAAGGGCAATGTGATTGACCCCCTCGACTTGATCGATGAATTCGGCGCCGATGCGCTGCGCTTTACCCTTGCTGCCATGGCGGCGCAGGGGCGCGACATCAAGCTCGCCAAATCCCGGGTTGAGGGCTACCGCAATTTCGGCACGAAGCTGTGGAACGCGGCGCGCTTTGCCGAAATGAACGGGGTGAAGCGCGATCCCAATTACGATCCGGTGGCGGCGCGGGTGACGGTGAACCGCTGGATCGCCGGCGAGGCTTCGCGTACGCGCAATGCGGTGACCAAGGCGATTGAAGAGCACCGTTACAATGAAGCGGCGGGTGCGCTTTACCAGTTTGTGTGGAATGTTTACTGCGACTGGTATGTGGAACTGATCAAGCCAATTTTGGGCGGAACCGATGAAGCGGCCAAGAAGGAAACGCAGGCCTCGGCCGCCTGGGTTCTCGATCAGATCTTGGTGCTGTTGCATCCCTTCATGCCGTTTGTGACGGAAGAGCTCTGGCAGCAGACGGCGCCGCGCGAACATTGGCTGATGGAAGCAAACTGGCCAAGCTACAAGGGCCTTGGCGATCCAAAGGCCGATGCGGAAATCGAATGGGTGATCACCATCATCTCCGAGATCCGTTCGGTGCGCTCTGAAATGAACATTTCCGGCGGCCTGAAAATCCCCTGTGTGCTGGTCGGCGCCAACAAGGATTCGCGCCGGATTTCCTCGGCCTGGGAAAATGAAATCATCCGCCTGGCGCGGCTGTCCTCCATCTCCTTCGAAGACCGGGTGCCAAAGGCCTCGGCGCAGATCGTGCTGGGAGAGGCGACGGTGGCCCTGCCGCTGGAAGGCGTCATCGACTTCGCTACGGAAACGGCGCGGCTGAAGAAGGAGCTGGAACGGATCGAGAAGGAGTCAACCGCGATTGCCGGCAGGCTGGGAAACCCCGGCTTTGTCGCCAAGGCCCCGGAAGACGTGCTGGCCGAAACGCGCGAGCGCAAGGCGGAGCTTGACGTGCAGAAGGTGAAGTTGGCTGAGGCGTTGAAACGGTTGGGGTAGGGCTCTGATCCAAATCCACCTCTCATCATGACCGCGCTTGACGCGGACATATTCTTGGGTGTCAATTTGCGTTCATGATCTCTGTCCTCTCGGACCATATCGAAACACCGCTGGGAACCATGCTGCTTTTAGCGCGGGACGGGGCGATGATCGGGCTTGAGTTTGACGACCAGCCGGAGCGCGTGGCGCGGGATTTGCGGTTGCGCTATGGCACATCTGAACGCTTTCCGGCGGATAACCCCAACGGGTTTTCGGGCCGCATCCGCGCCTATTTCGCCGGCGACTTCAAGGCCATCGAGGGCATTCCCACCGATGGCGGCGGCACGGAATTCCAGCGCAAGGTGTGGGACGAGCTCAAGCGCATTCCCTGCGGTGTCACTATTTCCTATGGCACGCTGGCCAAGCGTCTGGGTGACCCAAATCTCATGCGGGCGGTGGGCCTTGCCAATGGCCGCAATCCCATTTCCATTGTGGTGCCCTGCCACCGGGTGATCGGGGCCGATGGCTCGCTCACGGGCTATGGCGGCGGGCTGCCGCGCAAGGAATGGCTGCTGAAGCATGAAGGGGCGCTGCTGATTTGAGGGCGCGATCCGTTTTCGGGTGGCTCCTGCCTCAAGGCGCTGGCAAAATCGGGGCATGATTACATATCTCGCAATACCTACGGTCGAAGCCCGCAAATTCCAGGCAGGCGCCGCTGACGCCTATGGCCTGTCGCCGGAACGGTGCGTCTCTGATGGCGATGGGGTTCCCTGCCGCCATTGCCTCAAGGATGTGGCAGCGGGCGAGGACTACCTTATCTTGGCCTACCGGCCATTTCCGGCGCTCCAGCCCTATGCGGAGACGGGGCCGATCTTCCTCCATGCAAAAGCCTGTGCGCGGGCCGATGATGCGCATGAAACGCCGGCGATGCTGGCCAAGCGCGCGGCCCATTTGATCAAGGGTTATTCCAGCGACGACCGGATTGTTTACGGCACGGGAAAGATCGTGCCCTCAGCCGCGCTTGATGCGGAAGCGGCGAACATTCTGAAGCGCGAAGACGTGGCCTATGTGCATGTCCGTTCATCGGTGAACAATTGCTACACCTGCCGGATCGAGCGGGCTTAAACCTTCATGGTTTTGCGGTTGCGCAACACGTGTTCGTGGCCTGCATCGTATAGCGCGCTGTCGCGGAATTCCCGGGCGTCCAGCACGTGGCCCACGAGAATGAGCGCGGTGCGGGTGAGCTTGGCGGCCTTCACCAGTTTGGCAATAGTTGACAGGGTTCCCTTGATGATTTTCTGGTCGGGCCAGGTCACACGGTAGACGACAACCACGGGGCAATCCGCGCCATAATGGGGCGTGAGGGCGCGTTCCACATAGCCGAGGTTGCGGATCGACAGATGGATGGCAAGAGTTGCCTTGCTGCGCCCCAGTTCTTCCAGTTCCTCGCCCCGCGGCATGGCGGAAGCCTGCATGGTGGTGCGGGTCAGGATCACGGTCTGGGCGATTTCGGGCAGGGTGAATTCGGTTTTCAAAACGGCAGCGGCGGCGGCGAAGGCGGGCACGCCGGGGGTGACGTCATAGTCAATGCCGAGCCTGTCGAGCCTTCGCATCTGTTCGGCTATCGCGCCATAGATCGAGGGGTCGCCGGAATGGACGCGGGCCACATTGTGGCCTGTGGCATGGGCGGCCTGGATTTCGGCGATGATCTCGTCGAGGTGCAAAGGCGCCGTATCAACAACGCGGGCACCCTCGGGGGCTGCCTTCACGATTTCCTCTGGCACCAGCGAACCGGCATAAAGGCAGACGGGGCAGGACTGGATGAGCTTCAGGCCGCGCAGCGTGATGAGGTCGGCAGCGCCGGGGCCGGCGCCGATGAAATGGACGGTCATAAGGTCTCTCGCTTTTTGGCATAGCCGCGCGGCGTGTAGGCGTAGGTTCGGCCATCGCCGCGGGCAAAGGATTTGGATTGGGATGAGCCCACCATCACAAGGGTGAGCATATCAACGTCATCGGGATTGAAATCGGCGAATTTCACGATCCGCACATTTTCTTCGGCGCGGCCTAGGTTGCTGGCGATGATCACCGGCGTATCGGGCGGGCGGTGGTTTTTCAGGATGGCAAAGGCGCGCTCCAGCTGGTCGCGGCGCTTCAGCGAGCGCGGGTTGTAGAAGGAAATGACAAAGTCGCCTTCCGCCGCTGCTTTCACGCGCTTTTCGATGGCGTCCCAGGGGGTGAGCAGGTCGGAGAGCGAAATGCAGCAGAAGTCGTGGCCGATCATGGCCCCGGCTTTTGCAGCTGCGGCCTGGAAAGCGGAAATACCTGGGATCACGTCCACGCTGATACGATTTGGTTCAAGATCGATGATCTCATAGACCAACGCCGCCATGGCATAGATGCCCGCATCGCCGGAGCAGACGAGGGCCACCTGCTTGCCCTGTTTGGCAAGCTCGATGGCGTGGCGGACGCGATCTTCCTCGCCACCAAGCGGGAAGCGATGTTCGGTCTGGTTCCGCTTCAGGTCTGCGACAAGATCAAGATAGAGGCCGTAACCCACCCAATCCGTCGCCATAAACAATTCATGCACGGCGGTCTGACTTCGCGTCCATTTGCTACCAGGACCAATGCCAACTACCGCGATGTTGCCCCTCAAGCGGCCACGCATCTCAACTATTGGCGAAGGTGCGCGAGCAATTGCAACAGTTGCTCGCTTGCTTTTGGTTTTGGGAACAATCAACTCTGCATCAGGTCCAGCAGCGGCAAGTGCCGCCGCTTCCGCTACACCGGGAGTACCAACTTCGGACATCACATAATCCGATGGTGTTCTCAGTTTGGAAGCGAGTGCATTCAACTCTGCAGCGGTGAAATAGTTTACATTGTAAAGGG
Organism: Aestuariivirga sp.; assembly: GCA_965279345.1. Classification (GTDB taxonomy): domain Bacteria; phylum Pseudomonadota; class Alphaproteobacteria; order Rhizobiales; family Aestuariivirgaceae; genus Aestuariivirga. Next base: position 542,654 of record CBDIHN010000004.1, on the reverse strand, counting down.
AGGATATAGCCGGTTCATCTTCTTTGAGGTCAATTGACGCGTAACCAGCAACAGACTGGATGGCGAGATTGTTTTCTTTCAGCGTATTCTTGATAAGAGTAACAACCTCTTCACGACTGGTGCCCCGTTCGCAACCAACGCCAATGGTGAGGGTGTGCGGGTGGTAGACAATGTGATTTGGTCCGCCCTTCACGATGTGTTCGGTTGTTTCCACGCGCACTTCACCGCCTGCGAGTTTTGTCGCGGTGGCAGATTTCATGTCTTCGGGATTGGCAAGCGTATAGCCTTCGCGGGGTTCATCGAAAGCCGAACCGAAACGCACATCGCTGGCTGTGGTGATAGCTGCATGGCCACTGGTTATTTTTGCGATCTGCGCTGCAAGTGCATTGGCGCCGCGGTGGCCGCCGAGGAGGGGGACAATTGATGAGCCATCTTCGGCAACGGCGATGACGGGCGGCTCAGTCCGCTTGTCTGTGAGATGGGGCGCGATGGCGCGGATGAGGATGCCGCTGGCGCAGAGGCCGATGATGGTTTGGCCCTGCTGGAACAGTTGGGCGAGATGGGCGGTGGCCTTGGCGTAGGAAACATCTTCTCCGCCGACGCAATCGGGTGTGTGGATTTCACCGTTCAGTTCGGCTCTCAGTTTCTGGGCAAGCGGCAGGGCGGAGATGCCAAGAATGAAGATGGCGGGTTTCACCATGGCTCGCTGCCGGTATAAATCAGGATGGTACTGAAGTAGGGCAGGCTGTCGCCGTCCACATCCTCCACCTTGCGGATGCGTTCGTTGGGCCGCGTGGCGTTTTCGATGACCGTGGCCTTCGAGATCAAATCAAGCGCCGACAGAATGTTTTTGATTTTGTCGAAGTGGCGGCCCACCTTGATGATGGCGGTGGACTGGGCGGTGAGCAGCTCTTCACGCAGGCGGTCGGCCTCAAGCGTCGCCGGCAGGACTTTCAGCACATCATTGCGGGCCGAGAGCGGGCGTCCCATGCGGGCGGCCGCCGCGGTGATGGAGGAGACACCGGGCACCACGATGGTTTCAAAGCGGTCGGCAAGCCTCGCAAAGATATACATGAAGCTGCCGTAGAAAAAGGGATCACCCTCGCAGAGCATGGCCACATCGCGGCCCGCTTTCAAATGTTCGGTGATGGCGGCAGCGCCCCTGTCATAGGCCTCCTGCGCCGGTTCGCGCTCGGTGCGCATGGGCATGTCGATTTTGAGTTCGATCACGTCATCGGGCAGGAAGGGCTTGGCAATGTCGCGCGCCGTGCTTTCGGTTCCATTGGCGGTGAGATAGGCGACAACGGGGGCCATGGAAAGGATGCGCCAGGCTTTCACCGTCATCAGTTCCGGATCGCCGGGGCCAACGCCGAGGCCATAGAGGATGCCGGTTTTCATGGCTTGATGGCCTTCCATTGCGTGACCGCCATGCGTGGCCTGAGGGCGCGGTAAGGCCCGATGGGTGTGAGGTGCGAAATTTCGAGGCGCACCAGATCGCCGCCGTGTTTTTCCTGCAGGTCATAGAGGTGCATTTCGCCCTCGATGGTGACGACATTGGCCACCATGCGGCCGCCGGATTTTAGATATTCCCAGGCTGTTTCGAAAACCCCTGGAATACCGACGCCGCCACCGATGAACACAGCATCGGGGCGAGGCTTGCCCTGCAAGGTATCGGGCACCTCGCCTGCGACGATTCTCAGGCGCGGTGTGCCCAGTTGATCGGCATTCGCCGCAATCATTTTCAGGCGGTCTTTATGATGTTCAAAGGCCATGGCTTCGCCGCCCCGGGTGGAGCGCATCCATTCGATGGCAACCGAGCCGCAGCCGGCCCCTACATCCCAGAGCAGTTGATCGGGAGCGGGAGCCAACGCGGCAAGGGTGGCGGCACGGACCTCGCGTTTGGTGAGCTGGCCGTCATGGACAAAGGCCTCATCGGGAAGACCCGCAAGACGCGACCAGATCTTTGCATTTGTTCCGGCGGCGCATTCCACAGCCAGAGTGTTGAGATCGGAGAATTGTTGTTTTGGCAGGGTGTCTGCGACGAAACTGATTTGCACTTCGTGCGCGCCGCCCATGTTTTCCAGAACGGTGATTGGGCTCTTCGCAAAGCCGCGCGCCACCAGCCGGCGCGCGACTTCGGGAATGGTGCTCGCGTCGGCGGTGAGGACAATCAACTTTGCGCCGGGCTGGATAAAGGCTTCGATATTGGCGGCGTCACGTCCGTGCAAGGTGAGCGTGTCGCAATCGGGCAGGGACCAACCGATGCGCGCGGCGGCATGGGAAAAGGCCGAGAGATGGGGGATGACGGTCATCTCCGCGAAAGGAATGAACTCAAGCAGTTTCCGCGCCACGCCATAATTCATCGGATCGCCGGTGGCTAGGATCACGGTGTTGCGACCGCGCAGGGGTTTCATTTGCTCGACGACGGCGGAGAAGGGCTGCGGCCATTCCAGGCGCTCGGCCTTGAGGGCGGGGAGAAAACCAAGGAGACGTTCCGAACCCACGATCACATCTGTGTTTTGCAGCGCGAGTTTGGCGCGGGCGGACAGGCCCTCAAAGCCATCCTCTCCCATGCCGATGATGGTGAGCCATTTGATCATGTGAGGCCTTTCGACAGGCCATTGACGCAGGCTGCCGCCATGGCGGAGCCGCCGCGACGGCCGAGGATCGTGACATAGGGAATGCCGCGCGGGTTTTTTACGAGTTCATCTTTCGACTCCGCCGCGCCGACAAAGCCCACGGGGAAGGCGGCAATGCCGGCGGGCCTTGGTCCGCCGGCATCAATCATTTCGAGAAGGGCAAAAAGCGCGGTGGGGGCATTGCCGATCACCACGAGGGCGCCTTCCAGATGGGGTGACCATAATTCCACCGCGGCGGCGGATCGCGTGGTTTGCGTGGAAATGCCAATTTCACGGGCGCGGGGTTCATTCAGGGTGCAGATGACTTGAAGCGCCTTGTCGATGATCCCGTGGCGCAGCATTTCGGCATCGGTCAGGATTGGTTTGGCCAGCGCCTTTGTACCAGCCGCGACAAAGTCCTCGGAAATCCGCAGGTCGCCCACAATGTCGGTCATGCCGCAGGCGTGGATCATGCGGATGGCGATGGCTTCCGCGCTCGCAGGCAAAGCAGAAAGGTCCGTCTCGCCACGAATGATAGCGAAGGATTTTTCATAGATGGCCGATGGGTCGCGGAGGTAATCCATCATTTCTTCTTCATGCTGAGGGGACCAAGGGGATGCTTGGCATGGGGGTAGGGTGTATGGGTGTGGCCATCATCAAGGGAATGATCATGGCCATGTTCATGGTCGTGATGGTGCGCTTGGTTCACGATTTCAAACGGGCCCTTGGCATTGATGCCTTCCACGTGGTGGTGGTGACTTTCCTGCACGGCGCCCACATCGGCCTCGAAGCCCAGCACTGCGCTGCGGTATTTGCACATCTGGCAGTTCATGGCGATGTCGCCGGTGAGGATCTGCTGCACGCGTTCGACGAAGGTGTCGATCACGGCGGGATGGTCATTGAGATAGGGGGCCTTGATGAATTCGATTCCGGGATGCCGCCTGGCCACATCGTCCGTTGCGTCGTAAATGCGCTGGACGAGAATTCCGGTGAAGAGGAAATAGGGGAAGACGATGATGCGCTTGTAGCCCAGCCTTGCGGCGTGTTCCAAGCCGGGGTCCACCAACGGGAAGGTTACACCGGAGTAAGCCGTTTCGGCCCAGCCGAAGCCGAAGCCTTCCCAGAGAATGCGGGTGACTTTCGAAACATTGGAATTGGCATCGGGATCGGAGGCGCCGCGGCCCACAACGACAAGCAGGGTTTCATGCAGCGGCACCTTCGACGGTTGGCGTCGAGGGCCTCCTGGATGCGGTCGCCGGCGGCGCGCATCATCTTCGGGTCAATGCCCAGTTCCTTGCCGTAATCGATTTTCAGGCCGTTGCTGGCGGCATAGGTGTTGAGCACGGAGGGAATGTCATTCTTGGCGTGGCCCGCCGCGAAGAGCATGCCGGAAACGGCGAGCACGCGCTCCACCCCCTTGGCCTTCAACACATCCAGGCCATTGCGGATGATGGGCGTTGCAAATTCGAGATAGCCGTACTCCACCGGGTATTGCGGCAGGCGCTTTTTTAGGTGCTCGGAGAGCACAGCGAATTCGGTGACCGCATCGGTATCCCGGCTGCCATGGCCACACAGCATTACGCCCAGTTTTGTCATTTTGCCTGCCTTCCATAAATCAGCGTTGCCAGTAATGGCCACGGAAGGCAGCTCCGGTTTTGGCTCCTTGAGAGGTAAGCCGCACCGGAATAGCTTTCAGTCCCTCGAGGGGAACGCTGCTGATGACCCTTCATAGGCGCATGCGGGAATCGGGACAAGGATAGAAACGGCGGGTGGGTGTTGCGGAGCGGCATTTTAACTCCGGGTTTGATTTCGCGGGGCGAGCGAAGCTATTGTTTTGGCAGGTTAAGCTCCCAAAAGATCAACAAAAACAGGAGTGATGCATGGCTATTCTCGGTTCGGTTACACCCGTTTTGCGGATATTTGATGAGCAGAAGGCGCGTGAATTCTATATCGGTTTCCTCGGATTCAAGGTCGATTTCGAACACCGGTATGAGCCCGACTTTCCGCTTTACATGGGCGTTTCACATGGCGGCTGCACGCTGCATCTCTCGGAGCATTTCGGCGATGGCTCACCCGGCGCGCAGGTCCGGATATCAGCGGACGATGTCGATGCCTATTCCGCCGGACTGCTGGCGAAAAAAATATAAGCACGCCAGGCCGGGCAAGGCCAAGGTGATGCCGTGGGGAAAAAAGGAACTGACGATTGCCGATCCTTTTGGAAACCGGCTGACATTTTTTGAAGATGCAAATGAATGAGGTGGCGATGGAAACGGTAAAATTCACCCAGATGAAAGATGGCGACCGGGAGGATTATGCCTTCCTCGGTACCCATGAACTGGAATATGCGGCGGGCACGGCAGACCGCCTGCTGAACGCCATGGTGGATCTCGACAAATCCATTTCCGGCTACAAGGTCACGCGGCTTGGCCATTCTCTGCAGGCTGCCACGCGGGCCTGGGAAGGCGGGGCGGACATTGACTGGGTGGTGTGCGCGCTCCTCCATGACATCGGCGATATCTATGCACCCTATAACCACGATGAATATGCGGCCACTATCCTGCGGCCCTTCGTGCGCGAGCAATGCGCCTGGGTGGTGCAGACCCACGGGGATTTCCAGATGGTCTATTACGCCCAGCATGTGGGCGGCAACCCCAACAAGAGGGATGCCTTCAAGGGCCATGCCTATTTTGATGATTGCGCCGAATTCTGCGAGAGGTGGGACCAGAACAGTTTTGATCCTGATTATGAAACCAAGCCGCTGGAATTTTTCGCTGGCATGGTGCGGGAGGTTTTTGCGCGGAAGGCCTATGCTCCCGAGGTGATAAAAAAGGGCGTGCGGGTGAAGCTTTCAGATTCGGCAACGGCAGCCCAGCGCAAAGCCGCATAATTGTCATGCGGATTATCCTGTTCCTTTTACTGTTGTGTTCGCCGGCCTTTGCGGCTGAGTGGACGGTCTATTCAAACCCGCGCTTTGGTGCCAGCGTGGATGTTCCGCCGGGATTTGTGAACGATGTTCCGGCATCGGAAAATGGCGATGGATTGATTTTTCACTCAGCCGATAAACAAGCGGAACTGCTGGTATGGGGCGGCAATCTGACGGACGGCGACTTCAAACTCGATTCCGCGATCCGGCTCAACCGGGAACTGGATGACGACTGGCAAGTTCCCTACAAGGACTCCGGCAATGACTGGTCGGTTTATTCCGGAAGCCAGAACGGCCGCATTATGTATGCTCGTGCAGTTTCATCCTGCAAAGGGACGCAAGCGGTGCATTTTCGCATTGAATATCCGGAAGCACAGAAGAAAGACTACGATCCCGTTGTCGAGCGCCTCAGCAAATCGCTGAAAGCCGGTCCCGCTTCTGACTGCCCTTAAAACTCTATCCCGGCTTGGGCCTTCACGCCGGAGCGGAAGGGGTGTTTGATCAGTTCCATCTCGGTTACGAGATCGGCGATTTCGATGAGTTCTTCCTTGGCATTCCGCCCCGTGACGACGATGTGCTTGTCGGTGGGCCGGTTTGTCAGGACGTCGAGAACTTCCTGCAGCGGCAGGTAATCATAGCGCAGGACGATGTTGAGCTCGTCGAGCATGACCATCTTGTAGCTGGGATCGGTGATCATGCGCTTGGCTTCCTCCCAGCCGGCGCGCGCATGGGCGATGTCGCGGTTGATGTCCTGGGTTTCCCAGGTGAAGCCTTCGCCCATGGCCTTGATGGTCACAAGCTCGGGGAATTTTTCCAGCACGGTGCGCTCGCCGGTGCCCCAGGAGCCTTTGACGAACTGGATGACGCCCGCGCGCATGCCATGGCCGATGTGGCGGAACACCATGCCGAAGGCGGCGGTGGATTTGCCCTTGCCCTTGCCGGTGTGGACGATGAGCAGGCCGCGCTCAATGGTCTTGCCCGCCATGATCTTGTCGCGGGCGGCTTTCTTCTTGGCCATCTTGTCGTGGTGGCGGGCGGCGTCGATGTCTTCGGTCATTGCTGAAGGTCCTTGAGCAGATCATAGGCTGAATTGAGGCGAGGTGTCCAAAGGCCGCGGCTTGCGGCCTCTTCAAAGCGCTGGGCAATTTCCTTCAGCGCGGCAGGATTGTTGATTTCGATAAATTCACGAGTGTCTTCGTCGGCCAGGAAAGCGTCATAGGCCAAATCGAAATGATGGGTTTTGACCGCTCCCGTGGTGGCGGCAAAGGCGAACATGTAGTCAACGGTGGCGGCGATTTCGAAAGCCCCCTTGTAGCCGTGGCGTTTCACGCCGGTAATCCATTTGGGATTGACCACGCGCGAGCGCATGACGCGGCCCACCTCTTCCTCCAGGGTGCGGATCACTGGGCGCTCGGGGCGTGAGTGGTCATTGTGATAGACGCGGGGCTGGGCACCGGAGGCTGCTTCAACCGCTGCCGACATGCCGCCTTCGAATTGATAGTAGTCATCGCTGTCCAGCACATCATGTTCGCGGTTGTCCTGGTTGTGGACAACGGCTTCAATGTTTTTGAGACGCTGGGTGAATTGCGCCTCGTCCTGGACGCCGGCTTCGCGCGCGCCATAGGCGAAAGCGCCCCAGGTAACGTAGGCTGCGGCGAGGTCACCGCGCTCGGTCCAGATTTTTTCGTCGATGAGGGCCTGGAGACCTGCGCCATAGGCTCCGGGCTTGGAACCGAATATGCGGTAGCCTGCCATTTGTTTGGCGTCGGTTTCGCTGATGCCGGACCTTTGCAAGGCCAAGGCTTCTGCCGCCATGCGGGCCGAAATGGGGTTATCGAATTCATCTTCTTCAAGCCCCCCGATGGCGCGGATGGCCTTGTCCAGCAGTTCGATCTGCGCCGGGAAGGCATCCCTGAAGAAGCCAGAGATGCGCAGCGTTACATCCACGCGGGGGCGGCCCAATTTTGCCAGAGGAATGATATCAAAACCGGTGACGCGCCAGCTTGTGGGCTCCCAGACGGGCTTTGCGCCCATCAGCGCCAAGGCCTGGGCGATATCATCGCCGCCGGTTCTCATGTTGGAGGTTCCCCAGGCGGAAAGGCCAAGGGCTTTCGGGTATTGGCCGAAATCCTGGAAGTGGCGGACCAGCATATCCTCGGCAGATTTCTGGCCGAGGGTCCAGGCGGTGGGGGTAGGCACGGTGCGATTGTCGAGGGAATAGAAATTGCGGCCGGTGGGCAGCACATCAAGGCGCCCGCGCGTTGGCGCCCCGGAAGGGCCGGGTGCCACGCGGCGTCCATCCAGCCCGGTCAACAGGGCTTCGATTTCGCTGGGCCCGCAGGCGCGCAAGGCAGGACGTATGACCGTGTCGATCCTCTCGATCACGGATTTCACATTTTCTTTTTCGGCACTGCGGATGCTTGGGCCAAGTTCGTTGTATTGGACGATGGGACCGGGTTTCCTCTTGGTGGGCATGAGCAGGGCCTGGGCACAGGCTTCCAGCCGTTCCACCGTATCGCCATTGCTGCGCCAGGGTGAATTCACGAGCTTGAGGAGCGCCACAGGTTTTTCCCCGGTCCAGCGATCGGACATGACGCAGGCCAGCGGATCAAATCCGTCAAAGCCAAAGTCCTTGGCGAGCGCGCGGATGAGCGACTGGTCGCCGCCTTCGCCGAGGCCGCGCTGCACGCGGGTGAGCGCTACCAGCAGGTCGGCTTCCTGCGCACCGGTTGGCGAGGTTCCGAGGATATGGAGACCATCGCGGATTTGAGCCTCCTTGAGATCGCAGAGATAGGCATCGAGTTTGGTGAGGTCGCTGTCGTCATCGCCGGTAAAGCCCGCGTCCAGGTCCAAGCGGTTGCTGCGGGTGAGATCGAGAATGTCTTTCTTGAGTGCGGCAAGCCGGCGGCGGTCAAGACCGGAGGCGAGATAATATTCATCAACCAGCGCTTCCAGATCCTTCAGCGGACCATAGGTTTCAGCCCGGGTCAGCGGCGGGGTGAGGTGATCGATGATCACCGCCGAGGTGCGGCGCTTGGCTTGGGTGCCTTCGCCGGGATCGTTGACAATGAAGGGATAGAGCTGGGGCAAGGGACCATGGGCAATTTCAGGGTAACATTCGGCGCTGAGGCCATTGGCCTTGCCCGGCAGCCATTCCAGATTGCCATGCTTGCCGTTGTGGATCAGCGCATGGGCCTTGAAGCTGTGGCGCAGCCAGAAATAGAAGGCGAGGTAGCCATGGGGCGGCACTAGCGCCGCATCATGATAGGTGGCCTTGGGGTCAATGTTGTAGCCGCGGGCGGGCTGGATGCCGATGGCGACATTGCCGCTGGTCAGCACGGCGAGATGGAATGCGCCATTGCGAAAGAAGGGATCGGTTTCCGGAATGTCCCAGCGCGAGGTGATCTGTTCACGGACGGCATAGGGCAGTTCAACGAAGTATTTCTGGTATTCCGCCAAACTTAACTTGACGTGGTGAGGCGCATCGGGGGGTGACTGTGGAGAACGCATGAAAGCAAGAAGATGGATTAATTCATTGCCGCTAGCTGGAACCTCGCCCACGTCATAGCCCGCATCCTGCATGGCCCTCAGCATGGCGATGGTGCTGGCCGGCGTGTCATAGCCCACGCCATTGGCGATGCGGCCATCTTTGTTGGGATAATTGGCGAGGATGATCGCCACCTTGCGGTTGATCGATTCACGGTGGCGAAGCGCAATCCAATTTGCGGCGAGGTCCGCCACAAATTCCACGCGGTCGGCCAGAGGCTTGTAAGTCACGACACGGCTTTGGGTGGCCTCGTGGTAAAAGCTGTCGCTCTTGAAGGAAATGGCGCGGGAATGAATGCGGCCATCGAGTTCCGGCAGCACCACATTCATGGCAAGATCGCGCGCCCCCAGGCCCTGGGTGCTTTCGCGCCAGCTTTCTTCTGAAACCGTGCCGAGGACAACCTGCAGCACCGGGCAATCATATTGCGCGAGTGGATCACCGCTGCCGCCGGATGAGGCCGCGAACGACGTCGCATTCAACAGCAGGCTGGGTGAATGCTCAGCAAGAGACTCGTGAATGAAATCGGTGCTGGCCTTGTCCTTCAGGCTGGTCACGAAAATGCTCACGCAGCCAAGCCCGCGTTTTGCCAGCGCATCGATCAGGGCATCAATGGGTGCGGTCTGGGCGCCGTCAAGCACGGAACGGTAGAAGATCAGGCCGGTCATCTGCTTGCCGGTGGTGCTGCGGTAAATGCCGTTGCTCGGCGGCGCTTCGGCGGGGGCGGGAATTTCGGTTTCTTCCAGCAGATGCTGGCAGTAGCCAAGAAATTTCGCGGCGTTGAATTGGCCGCCGGCCACGAGATACTGGCGCAGGCGCTCGCAATCCTGCAGAGGCAGGTTTGAGCGCGATGTGAGGTCGGGATCGGGCTGAGAATCGCCGGGCAGCACAACGAGCTTGATGTCGTTGTCCTTGGCCAGCGCCTCTATCTGCTCAAGGCCATAGGGCCAGTAGCTGGCGCCGCCCAAAATGCGCAGCACGATCAGCCGGGCCAGGCTCAGAGTTTTTTCGAGATAAAGATCAACAGATAAATTGTGCTGGAGGTGCAGAAAGTTGGCGAGGCGCAGGGTGGGGAATTTTCCGGTGTCATAGGCCCGGGCCAAGGCGGCTATCTCGCTGTCGGCCGCGCTCAGCACTACGATATCGGCGGGCGACTGCTTGAGGTCGACCGCTTCTGCCGCCCCGTCGATCACGCCACTTGTCGTGGCGAGGAGGTGCATCAGCCCTGAAGGGCCGCAGTGATTGCCTGCTGGTCCATGCCTTTTACGCCGATCACCACAAGTCTGGTGGCGCGGTTCTCACCACTTTTCCAGGGCCTGTCAAAATAACTGTTCATGCGGGGTCCTACGGCCTGAATCAGCAACCGTGACGACGACCCTACAACATTGGCGAAACCCTTCAATCGCAAAATGGTGCTGTCGGCGATCACCTCGGCGATACGCTTTTGCAGCGCGCCGCGGTCCTTCACATCGGGAAGGCCAACGGTGAAGCTGATGAAGTCATCATGGTCGTGCTGCTCCTCGCCTTCCATTTCATGGTGCGACAGGCGGTTGCCGATGTCGCCCTCAACGGCGGAGCCAAGGCCAAGCAGCGCCTTGATGTCGAGCTTGCCGTGCTCGCTCAGCAGGATGCGGGTACCTTTGCGGATTTGCCCTTCGATGTCGGCGGTGACATCGAGGGTTTCCTCGTCGTCGAGCAAGTCGGTCTTGTTGAGGATCACCATATCGGCGCAGTTCAACTGATCCTCGAAAAGTTCCTCGATGGGATTTTCATGCTCCAGCTTGGGGTCGGCCTGGCGCATGGCCTGAATGGTGGCCTCGTCGTCGGCATAGCGGCCTTCGGCCAGGGCCTTGGCATCTACCACGGTCACCACACCATCAACGGTGACGCGGGCCGAAATCTCCGGCCAGTTGAAGGCACGGATGAGCGGCTGAGGCAGGGCAAGGCCTGAGGTCTCGATCACGATGTGATCGATGGGCGTTGCGCGGTCCAGAAGCTTTTTCATGGTGGGCACAAAGTCATCAGCCACGGTGCAGCAGATGCAGCCATTGGCGAGTTCGATGACATCTTCCTCCTTGCACAGAGCATCTCCACAGCCTTTCAACACTTCGCCGTCCACGCCCACATCACCAAACTCGTTGATGATGAGGGCGATTCTGCGGCCATTGGCGTTTTCCAGCATATGGCGGATAAGGGTGGTCTTACCGGCTCCAAGAAAGCCGGTAATGATGGTCGTGGGAATTTTGCCGGGGATCATGACGCGTAAACGTCCTTGCCAAATTTCTGCAAGGCAAGGCCGAGGAACAGCCCGATAAGGCTCCACAGCACCGCCGACGCGGCAATGGTGTTGGCGGCAAAGCTTGCGGCAAGGCCGGCGGGCACCGCAGTTTCATGGGTCAGCGGCTGGGGCGCACCAATGATGTGGGGCAGGGCGATGAGAACCACGGCGGCGGCCAACCAGATGAGTTCGCGCCTGGTGGCAATCAGGAATATTGCAGCTCCCGTGACGGCGATGGTTGCCACCCACCAAACCTGGCGGGACACCAGATCGGCTGCCGGCATGCCGGGAAGCTCCGGCGCAAGTCCAGCACCCGGTGCCACCGTTGCCGCGAGAAAACCGCAGATGCCCCAGATCAAGCCATTCTTTGGGGTAATGGGTAATCCGGTCAGCAGAGAAACGCCGGCCAGAAGAAGGGCAAAGCCTGCGCCTGTGATCATCGAGGAAATGGTCGTTGAAAGGGTCCGCGGCCAGCCATCGGCGGGAGCCCATTCCTCTTCTTCATGTTCATGAGCTGGCGTTACTGCCGTTTGGGCAGGCGCTGCCAGATCGGTCGCTGCCGCCGCATGGTCATGGGCGGGAGCTGTTTCGTAAACTTCCGCGGCGAGAATCAAGGGTGTGGTCTGCACATGCTGAACACCGCCATAGATAAAGCCAGCCGCCATTCCCGCGATAAGTGCCGCGAGCACGAGTCTTCCAATCATGATTTTGATCCCTGATTTTTAGTGGCAGGGAAAGCCGATGGAGTGGCGCGTGTCGTGGGCCGCGTTGTGGGCCGCGCTTATGTGCGACATGCCAACGAGGAACACGAGTGAAGTGCCGACAAACAGGCAAACCGCGCCTGCCGTCACGCGCTGCGAAACGCTGAGAGATTGGGTAGATGATTTTACAATGGCCATGGACACCCTCCGTGCGACCTATTTCATTTGGGGCTTTCACCCCGGTTCTTGCGCGGCAGGTCTCCTGACTTCGCGGGTCGCTGGTTTCATGCGGGCCTTCCCGGTTTCCCAGTGGCATTATTCGCATGAAACCTCGCCGCTTACAGTTGCGGGGGCAGTCACGGTTTTGGCCCCATTTGGGTCGTCCGCACCGTGTTCCCTGTTAGGCTCTTCACCGTATGGTGTCTGAGCACCGAGCTCTTCTGTTGTGCCAGTCCGGGGCTGGTTCCGTCAACCTGATTCTGTGGCGCGGCTTGGTCTGAAAAAGCACCAACCAAGGGTGGAAGCGGCGGCGGCAAGAAGAATCAAGGCTCCTCCGAGGAATTGAACAGGACGCAGCACATGGCCAAAGGCTAGCATGTCCACGAGCACGGCTACTGCGGGATAGATAAAGGAAAGCGCACCAACAATGTGGGTTGGCAATTTTTGAATGGCACCATAGAGCAGGTAATACATCAGCCCCGTGTGCGCGACGCCGATTGTCACAAGGCTCAACCATTGGCTGCCTGATCCGGGAAGGGTGGAGAAATCGGCCAGCGGGGCAAGCATAACCATGCCGGTTGCAACCTGTATCAAGGCAATCAAATGGGGCGGCGTGCCTTTGAGCCGTTTGGCAACCAGAGATGCGATGGCATAGAGAAAAGCTGCGGTCAGTGAAAGTCCAACGCCGAGAAGAAAATTTGTGGAGGCTGATTGTCCACTGGGCGTGAAAACGATGAGAAGCATCCCGGCGAATGAAATTGAGAGCCAGCCGAGTTTGGTGGCGGTTATCCGCTCGCCGAGAAACAGGCCGCCTAGTGAGAGCAACATGAAGGGCTGCGTATTGTAAATGATTGTCGCCAGCGAAATGGATGTGTCGGCATAGGCCGCAAAGAGGCACACCCAGTTCAAGACAATTGCTACGCCTCCCAGCACCGCCAATCCTAGAATTTTCAAGGAGATTGGTTTCAGCACACCGAGTAGCCCGCAAACCACGAGCAGGGCAAAAACGGCAAACAGGCAGCGCCAGAATACGACGTTAAAAACGGGCTGACCCGACACGACAACAAACCAGCCAATTGTTCCGGAAATGAGCATGGCGGCACTCATTTCGATCGTTCCACGGGTAAAATCCTTGTTCATGGTGAACAGGATAATTGGTCCCATCGGTTGCTTATATGATAATAATAAGGTATTATCTTATTTTTTCCTAATAATATTAGGTGTTGTAATGCTCGAAGCTAATATTGATGAAGTTGACCGTCGGATTATCGATCTTCTCGTATCGAATTCGCGCCGTTCTCTCAAGAATTTGGGCATGGCGACGGAATTGTCCTCGCCAAGTGTGATGGACCGGGTCCGCCGGTTGGAGGAGAGGGGGATTATCCGGTCTTTCACGATTGATGTTGATCTGGAGGCCTTGGGCTACAGCTTGCAGGCTATTGTACGGGTCAGGCCGCTGCCGGGAATGTTGCATATTGTTGAGCAGCTTATCCAGGAAACGCCTGAATTTATTGAGTGCGACAAGGTTACCGGCGATGATTGCTTTATCGCAAAACTGTGTTTCCGGTCTATGGCCCAGCTTGATGCAATCCTTGATCGGATCACTGAAAAAGCTGAAACAAATACCTCAATTGTGAAAGCCACGCCGATAAAGCGCAGATTGCCACCCCTTGGCAATTGACTGGGAATAGGCTATATTGAATGGACATTCAATATAAACGAGATTGATCATGAACATGGCAGCGAACGTCCGGGTAAAGCTTGACGACGACAAACGGGGCGGTTTGCCGAACTGGACCTATACCAATCCGGAATTCCTCGAGATTGAGAAGGATGAGCTGTTCCGCAAGACTTGGCAGATTGCCTGCCATGTGAGCGATGTGCCCAATATCGGCGACTATTACAGCTTCGATCTGGTGGGCGAACGGGCCCTTATTGTGCGCGGCAAGGACAATCAGGTGCGGGCCTTCCACAATGTCTGCCGGCATCGCGGCAGCCGGGTGGTGGCCACGGAGCGCGGCACCTGCAAGTCGGCCATCGTCTGCCCCTTCCATGGCTGGTCCTACAATCTGGACGGAACCCTGCGGGCGGTGCCCCAGGCCAAGTCCCTGCCTAAGCTTGATCCGGTCGCGCATGGCCTGCCGCCGGTTGATTTTGAAATCTGGCACGGTTTTGTGTTTGTGCGCTTCGTGCGCGGCGACCAGCCTTCGGTGGCTCATATGATGGCGCCGCATGAGGATATCATCGGCCATTACCGGATGGCGGAGACAAAGCCCTACGGCAAGATGATCTCGCAGAAAATGCCGGTGAACTGGAAGTCGGTGCGCGATGTGGACAATGAGGGCTACCACGTGCCCGTGGCCCATCCGGCGCTGCAGGATCTCTATGGCAATGGTTACGTCGACGAGAACATGGGTTTTGGCATCACGCGTTCAACGGGCGTTTTTAACGAAAGCCGCGACCGTTACTGGAGCGTGCGGAACTACAAGAAAATTCTCCCGCCCATGGCGCATCTGCCGGAAGCCAACCAGAAGGCCTGGTATTATTACGGCATGTTCCCCAACATGGTGTTCATGCTCTACCCGGACATGGTGGGCTTCTATCAGGAATACCCGGTGGGCGTCGACAAGACCATCCAGCGCTTTTCTTATTATGCACTGGACGATGACCGCCGCGAGACCAAACTTTCGCGCTATCTGGCCAAGCGCATTGATGAGATGACCGGCATGGAAGACACCCAATTGATCGCCTGGTGCTTCGAGGCGTTGCAGTCTTCGGGCTACATGGGGCTTATTCTCTCTGACCTGGAAAGCGGGGTTCGGGCCTACCACGACATGCTGCGCCAGGTTGTGCCGGTGGTTGGGCTTGAGAAGCCGCCGGTTCCGGGCGCCATGGCAGAGACCAACAAGGTCTTGCGGGACGCGATCCCGCCGCTGCCCTGGGGCCGTTGATTACATAAAGTTTTAAACGACTTTGCGCGGGCAGGCGTGTCAACAGGGTTGATACGCCTCCGGCGTTGGTTTACCTAAGTCCCAACCTACCTTGAGCAATGAAGACGAATCAGGCGGCAATTCCAGGGTTGGCCAAGGAGCCTTTATGTCCGCGCAGAAGCAATCCAGGGGTGAGATCGCAGCGGTCTTGCTGGCAAGCCGCGCGGCTTTTGCATCAACGGCGCTGTTCAGCTGCCTGGTGAACATTCTCATGCTCACTGGGCCGCTGTTCATGCTGCAGGTCTATGACCGGGTGCTCACTTCAGGCAGCGTGCCAACGCTGGTGGCGCTGACCGGCATCGTCATCGCGCTCTATGCCTATTATGGCTTCCTGGAATATCTGCGGGCCCGCATTCTGGTGCGCATTGGCCGCCGGGTTGAAGAAAAACTGCGCGACCGGGTTTTTGATTCCATGGCGGAACATGCGCTGCGCCGGACGCAAGGGATCGGCGGCCAACCGATCAATGATCTTGCAACGATCCGCCAGTTCCTTTCAGGGCAGGGGCCTTTTGCCTTTCTCGACATGCCGTGGGTGCCGATTTATCTGCTGGTGATCTTCCTCATGCACTGGGTGCTGGGAGTTGCCGCCGTCATTGCGGCCATTGTCATTTTCATTCTGGCGGTATGGTCGGAAAAGGCAACGCGCGGTCCCCTGGCTGAAGCCAATGCGGCGATGGTCAAGTCTTCTATCATGACCGATGAAAGCCGGCGCAATTCGGAGGCGCTGCATTCGCTCGGCATGCGCGGCGCCATCCGCAAGAAATGGTCGGACATGCAGCAGGTGGCGCTGGATCACCAGACCATTGCCAATGACGTGGGCGGCAGCCTCAGCGCTGCCTCGCGGGTTTTGCGCCTTATGGTACAATCCGGCATTCTGGCGCTTGGCGCCTATCTGGCACTGCAGCACGAAATTTCAGCAGGTGCGATGATTGCAGCCTCAATCATCATGGGCCGGGCGCTTGCTCCTGTTGAACAGGCGGTTGCAAGCTGGCAGCAGTTCCTTGGTTTCCGCAAGGCGATCGAGCGGCTGGGAAATATCCTGGCGTCGGTTCCGGCCGTCGCCAACCGCATGAAACTTCCGGCACCTACCGGCAAGCTGGAAGTGGAGAATCTCATCGTGCAAATGCCGGGCACGGAAAAACCGGTTTTGCATGGCATCACCTTTACCGTTGAGCCGGGCAAGGGTATTGGCGTGATCGGGCCAACCGGGGCGGGCAAATCTACCTTGGCGCGGGCCTTGGTTGGCGTTATGCCGATTACCCGCGGCACGGTGCGCCTTGATGGCGCCACCCACGACCAGCGCGACATTGACGAAATGGGCAAGCTTATCGGCTATCTGCCGCAGGACATTCAATTGTTTGACGGTACGGCGGCGCAGAACATCGCGCGCTTTGATATGAATGCGGACCCGGCGAAGATTGTGGAGGCGGCACAGCTTGCCAATGTCCATGATCTCATCATGCGCCTGCCCCAGGGTTATGACACACCGCTGGGCGAAAATGGCGCAAGGCTTTCAGCGGGCCAGCGGCAACGGGTTGCCCTGGCCCGCTGCCTGTTTGGCGACCCCGTGTTGTTTGTTCTCGATGAGCCCAATTCAAATCTTGATGCGGAAGGCGAGGCGGCGCTTGACCGGGCCATCCGCGTGTCCATGGAAAGAGGCGCCTCCGTTGTCGTCATTGCGCACAGGCCAAGCGCTCTCGCTTCGATCCAGCAAATCCTCGTCCTGAGCGAAGGCCGGACCGTGGCGCTAGGTCCGCGTGATGAGATTCTGAAAAAAGTGCTGAATCGGCCCGTAACCGGTGAGGCGCGGGCCGTGCCGCCCGCCAAACCAACCCTCACACAGGTGAACTAGGCGATGCAACCGATCAACACAAATTCTTCGCTGCGCCGCTTCCAGCTTGTCGGTTTCCTGTCCGTCCTGCTTATGGTTGGCGTGGTGGGTGGCTGGGCCAATTACACGAAACTGAATGGCGCGGTCATCGCGCCTGCCACCATCATGGTTGAATCCTATTCGAAGAAGGTTCAGCACAAGGAAGGCGGCATCGTCGGCGAGATCCGGGTGAAGGACGGTGACCGCGTCGAAATGGGGCAGGCGCTGATTGTCCTGGACAATACCGAAACCAAGTCCGAACTTACCATCATCGATGGCCTTCTGGATGAGGCCCTTGCCAAGCGGGCGCGGCTCGAAGCGCAACGCGACCGGGCTTCGGCCATCATCTTTCCACCCGAGGTTCTGGCACGGGCCAGTGAGCCGGGTGTTGCCGCCATCATGGCGGGGCAGACCAAATTGTTCGATGCGCGGCTGCAGGCCGTTGTCGGCAAGAAGGACCAGCTCACCCAGCAGATTGGCCAGTTGACGGAGCAAATTGGCGGCCTGGAATCGCAGAAGATCGCCAAAGAAAAGCAGTTGACCTTGATCAGCGCTGAACTCGTCGATCTCAAAGACTTGCAAAGCAAGGGGCTCGTGCCGATCAGCCGCGTCATGGCGATGGACCGCGAAACGGCGCGGCTTGACGGCGAAAGGGGCGAACTGGTGGCCAGCAAGGCTTCGGCTGAGGCGCGCATTGTTGAAGTGAAAGTGCAAATCCTGCAGATTGACGAAGAAGACCTGTCGCAGACCCTAACTGACCTTCGTGATATCGAGGGCAAGGTTGCAGAGTTGAAAGAGCGCAAGCTCGCCGTGGCGTCACGTCTTGAACGGATGGTCATCAAATCGCCGATCACCGGTGATGTTTATCAGCTTGCGGTTCACACGATTGGCGGCGTCATCGGGCCGGGCGAACCCCTTATGCTTATCGTTCCGGAAGCCGACGAACTTATCCTGCAGGCCCAGGTCATGCCGCAGGACATCGACAAGGTGCAGCCGGGCCAGATCGCCCATATCCGTTTCCCCGCCTTCAACTCCAGGCTGACGCCGGAAGTTGCCGCCAAGGTGACGCAGATTTCCGCCGATACGAGCCGGACCGATGCGAATTCGCCGCCATTTTACTCGGTGCGCCTGATGATCTCGGCCACGGAACTTGCCAAGCTTGGCGATAACAAGCTCAAGCCCGGCATGCCGGCGGAAGCCTTTATCCAGACGGAAGCGCAGACGCCGATGACCTATTTCCTGAAACCGCTCACCGATCAGTTCGCCCACGCGTTACGCGAAAGTTAAGCCCTCGTTTCCTTTTGAAACCGGCCCCGGCAACGGAGTTTTAACCCTAACGGCCTATTACTGGCGGGATGAGTGTCCGTCGTGTAATCCTTGCGTCTGTTAGTTCCGCGTTTCTCGCTGCATGTGTGGCTGCATCCGGTCCGGCATTCGCCACATCCGAAAAACCTAATGAAATCATCGCTGAACAGGCCTATCAGGCGCTGGCTGCGGGAGACCAGAAAACGGCGATAAGCGCGTATTCGCAGGCGATTGAATCCCAGGATTTGCCCACGGAAGTGCTGGCGAATGCTTTGCTCAATCGCGGCCTGGCCTATCAGCAGCTGGCAGACTACCAGGAAGCCATTGATGACTATACGGCAGCGCTGCAGCTTGACGCGATGAGCGCTGAAATGCGCGCCACCGCCCTTTATAACCGGGGCTTGAGCCAGCAGAAATTGCCGAATCTGTCGGCGGCGGTTGAGGATTACACCAGCGCACTGTTTCTCGATCCCACCTTTGCCCATGCCTATTATGGCCGCGGCAATGCGCTGCGCGAAAGCGGGCAGTTCCTTTTTGCCCTGTCGGACTACGAAAAAGCCACGCGCTATCATCATCCCAATGCGGCCCAAGTCTATTATGCTGAGGCTCTCACCTATGAAAGCCTGAAACGCCCGAACGAGGCGCGGAAATCACTGGAGCGGGCCGTTGCGGCCAATCCCAAGTTCACGCAGGCGGCGGACAAGCTTGCCACGCTGCAAGGCAGCGTCATGGCCAAGCCCTCGGTCGTGGCCTCTGTTGGCGGTGGCCAGCTCACGGTGCACAAGCCTGACTTGCCAAAGGCGGTCGAGCCAAGCGCCGCACTGCTGAATGAAGGCGAAAGCGATCCCATTGTGACCGCGGCGGTCAGCCCGCCCGAACCTGCGTCCAAAAAAATTGTTGACCGCGTACCGGTCGAAGAAGAAAAAATCGTTGCAGTGGAAGTGGTTGAGGACGATGACGCAACCGCTGAGGCCGTGCCCGAAGCCGCTGAACCCGCCATTGCCGAACCTGCCGCTGACGAGGTTGCTGAGGTAGAACCCGCTTCTGCTCCCGCCATGGGGGGATGGAGCGTGCAGGTGGCATCAGCCACCAGCGAGGATGGGGCCTGGTCAACCTGGAAGAAAATGAAGGCCAAGTATCGGTCGCTTGCGGATTCGAAGCCGATAGTCGTGAAGGCCGATCTCGGCACCAAGGGCATCTTCTACCGGGTGCGCCTGGCCGGCTTTGAGGACCAGAATGCCGCGAAGAAAAGCTGCACAAAGCTGAAATCCAGCGGCGTTTCCTGCTATGTGAGCAAACTCAACTCATAGCACCACGGAAATGATCTCAGCCTCGAGCCAGCCTCGCAGGAAATTCTCCGTAGACTGAGCAATCGCTTCACCGCGCGCTGCCGCATCAAGTGCCACGGATTCTTCGCGCCCGAGCATACGGAAGCGCGATGCGGCACCATGGCGCCAGACCAGCAGCTCCTGTGGTTCATCCAACCTATGCGGAAGTGGGGGCAATTCGCCAGCGGTCAATGCCGCCCAGATGCTGGCGGCATTGGTGCGCAGTTGCAACCTTTGAACCGAAGGGTGGAGTGCGATGTGAAACGGGTGAGGCGGCAGGCGCGTGATGATGCTGGCCTCGGGGGCATTGAGGGCCGCATGAAACGCTTTCTCCAGGCGCGCCAGATCGGAAAGTTCCGGGCTTCGTGAGAAGGGCTTTGTCAGATCGAGAAAATCCGGCAGATGCCGTGACAGCAGCCGGACTTTTGGAGTTTCAGCTGCCGCAAGGCGATGGCGCACCATGGTGTTAAACCTAGTCTCGCCCATGTAGAGCCTGAGCCTTAGGTAATCCCCAGCCAGAAACTCCGTGAGGCGAGCAAGAGTGAGGGTTTCATCGACGGCCATCATCTGACACAGATGACGACCCCCCGCATCACTTGCCAATCACGAGCCCGTTCATGCCCTCACGTTAGCGTGATGACGTACTGCTCACTTCAGCAGGAAGGTCACCTTCATGTTGACGCGCCATTCGCTAACCTTGCCGTTTTTGACAACGCATTTTATGTCCTGCACCCAGGCGCTTTCGATCTGGTCAAGGGTGCTATCGGCGCGCTTGATGCCGGTTTCTACGGCATCTTCGATGCTTTTGGGGGAAGAGGCGGTGAGTTCAATAACTTTTGCAACTGTGGTCATGGCCTATCCTATCTTCGTGCTGGAAAACATTGGCTTTGAGGTTTTCCTCAGGCCCATGTTAGCATAAATGTTTCATCCCAAGTCCAGAGGAATTCGGTTGGTTTATGGCGCTGCATCTGATCAAATTATGTGTAGGTGTTTCGGAAGTGTCCGAGCTCAGGCAGTGGGTCAGGGATGCGCGCAAGGGCCTCGACAGCCTCGATCACACAACGCGGATGTATCCCAAGCGTGGTGACGAGATATTGAATGGTGGTTCACTCTACTGGGTGATCCGCGGCATGATTCTGTGTCGCCAACCCGTTGCCGATCTTGTGCCGGTCAAGGGCAAGGACGGCATTTCCCGCTGCCGCATTGATTTCAAGGCGAAGATCGTTCCGGTCTGGCCCACGCCGCGCCGGGCCTTCCAGGGCTGGCGCTATCTCAGCGCCGAGGATGCGCCGGCCGATTTGAAAAAAGGCGCGACTGCCAGCGAGATGGATGAATCCATGCGGCGGGAATTGTCGGCGCTGGGTTTGCTGTGAATTCACACCTCGATGTTATCAATCAGCCGCGTCTTGCCAAGCCAGGCGGCGGCTAACAGGCGCAAGGGTTCGTCGCTGTGGGATTGCGGCACGGCGAGGGTTTCGGCATTTCGTGCGGTGACGTAATCGACCTTGAAGCCGAGCGTGGTGAGGGAGCGCGATGCGGCGCGCATGGCTTTCTGCGGATCGGTGCCGTTGCGGATTTTCTCGGCGGCTTGCGTCAGGGATTTATGGATGGCGGTGGCCTGGCCGCGTTCGGTTTTGGTGAGGTACTGGTTGCGCGAAGACAGCGCCAGGCCATCGGGGGCACGCAGGGTGGGCACGCCGATAACTTTGATCGGCATGTCGAGGTCACGCGCCATCTGGCTCACCACCAGCAATTGCTGGTAGTCCTTCTGGCCGAACATGGCGAAGTCGGCGCCGCTCTGGATGAAGAGCTTGGCTACAATAGTGGCCACGCCATCAAAGAAGTGGGGACGGAACTTGTCTTCGAGATTGGCCTTGGCAGGGCCTTTGAGCGCCACGGTGGTGGCGAAATCCGCGCCATAGACTTCCTCCGGCGGCGGGGCGAAAATCAAATGGGCTCCGGCCTCGGCAAGCTTGGTCACATCGCCCGCTTCATCCCTGGGATAGCGGCTCAAATCCTCATTCGCGCCGAATTGCTTGGCATTCACGAAAATCGTCACAAGCACCTTGTCGGCCTGTTCCAGGCCTTCGGCCACCAGGGCAAGGTGGCCTTCGTGGAGGGCCCCCATGGTGGGCACAATGGCGAAGGTCAGGTCGTCATTGCGCCATTTGGCCGTTTCGCGGCGCAGCCCTTCAATGGTACGGACGATCTTTGGCTTCACGGGTTTTGAACCTTGGGTTTGGGAATCGGCAGCAACTGGCGCACAAACGAAGAGCTTTATATCCACATATTTTGCCGTTAATGGCGAGAAAAATGTTTCGCACTGTGGCATTGTCCCGCCATTCCGGAGACCTTCATGACCGCCCAATCAAGCCGTGCCGCCATTTCCGCCCGCCTCTTCGCTGATGAAACCAAGCTCGTGAAGGAGCTGGCGGCGGAAGCGCTGCTGAGTCCCGACGACAAGAAGCGTGTGGCTGACCTCGCCAAGCTTCTGGTGGCGGCGGTGCGGGCCAACCGCCAGGCGCAGGGCGGCATTGACGCCTTCATGCAGGAGTATTCGCTCTCCTCTGAAGAGGGGGTGGTGCTGATGTGCATGGCGGAAGCGCTGCTGCGCATTCCCGATGCGGAGACCGCCGACAAGCTGATTGCCGACAAAATCGGTGGCAAGGATTGGGAAGGCCATCTCGGCCAGTCGGAATCGCTGTTTGTGAATGCCTCGGCTTGGGGTCTGATGCTGACCGGCAGAATTGTGGAGTTAGGCAAGGGCACCAAGTTTGATACGGCGGGCTATCTCAAGCGCCTGATCACGCGCTCGGGCGAGCCGGTCATCCGCAGCGCCATGAAACAGGCCATGCGGATCATGGGAAAGCAATTCGTGCTGGGCCGTACCATTGAGGAAGCCCTTGGCATAGCCAAGCCCTTGGAAGCTGAGGGATACCGATTCTCCTATGATATGCTGGGTGAGGCGGCGTTTACCGCTGATGATGCGAAGAAATACTTTTCTTCCTATAAATCGGCGTTGAAGAAGCTTGGCGCGAAGGCCACGGGTGCTGATGTTTTTGCGCGGCCATCGATTTCGGTGAAGCTCTCCGCGCTGCATCCCCGTTATGAAGTGAAGCAGCAGGCGCGGGTGCAAGCTGAGCTTCTACCGCAGATTATTGAGCTTGCGGTTCTGGCCAAGTCCCTGAACGTAGGCCTTACCGTCGATGCGGAAGAAGTGAACCGGCTCGATCTGTCATTGGACTTGTTTGAAACTCTGGCGGCGGAACCCAGCCTGAAGGGCTGGAACGGCCTTGGCCTTGCGGTGCAGGCCTATGGCAAGCGGGCCAAGCCGGTTCTGGAATGGCTGGCCAGACTTGCCGAAACAACGCAACGGGTTCTGCCGGTGCGGCTGGTGAAGGGCGCCTATTGGGATACGGAAATCAAGCGGGCGCAAGAGGCGGGACTTGAGGCCTATCCATTGTTCACCCGCAAGGTTTCAACCGATGTGAGCTACCTGGCTTGCGCTAAATTCATGCTGGCCAAGCGCAGTTTATTTTACCCGCAGTTTGCTACCCACAATGCCCACACGATTGCCGCGGTCAAGATCATGGCGGGGGAGCAGGGGGGCTATGAGTTCCAGCGGCTGCACGGCATGGGGCAGGCGCTTTATGAGCAGGTCGTAGGCTCCACAAAAATGAACTTGCCCTGCAGGATCTATGCACCGGTCGGCAGCCATGAGGATTTGCTGGCCTATCTGGTGCGGCGGCTTCTGGAAAACGGGGCAAACACTTCTTTTGTCAACCGGCTCGCCGATGATGATGCGCCCATTGCCGATATCATTGCCGATCCGGTGGTTGAGGTTGTAGCACTTCCGCAGATTCCCCATCCCCGCATTCCGCCCCCACGCAATATTTTTGAAGGCCGCGTGAGTTCGGCGGGTACGCCTCTATGGGATGATGCGACACGGGCCAAAATTGTGGACGGCATCAAGCGTGAGCTGGCAAAGCCCAGCGAGGCTTCAACGCTTGTTGATGGCAAATCTTTGCGCGGTGGGTCGCTGCGCAACATTAACGCTCCGCACGATAGCCGGGTGAATGTCGGCGTGGTGCATGAGGCCGATGAAAAGGCGGTGATCCAGGCCATGGCTTCGGCTTCCAAGCAACAGCATGACTGGGACTTGCTTGGCGGCGCGGCGCGTGGCGCCATTCTTGAGAAGGCCGCTTCGCTATATGAAGAGAAATCGGCGCGGCTGATGGCGCTGTTGGTGCAAGAGGCGGGCAAGACCCTCGACAATGCCCTTTCCGACTTGCGCGAGGCGGTGGATTTCCTGCGCTACTACGCGGTGCAGTCCCGGGCGGAATTTTCGGATGCCTTGCACCTGCCGGGGCCTACGGGCGAAAGCAATGAACTCACGTTCCATGGCCGCGGCGTGTTCGCCTGCATTGCGCCGTGGAATTTCCCGCTCGCTATTTTCACCGGGCAGGTTGCCGCTGCTTTGGCTGCTGGCAATGCGGTTGTGGCAAAGCCTGCCGAGCAAACGCCGCTGGTGGCCCATGAGGCGGTGAAGCTTCTGCATCTTGCCGGCGTGCCACCATCGATTCTGCATTTCCTCCCAGGCGATGGGGCGCGAATCGGCAAAACGCTGCTCGCCCATCCCGCTCTTTCAGGCGTTGCCTTTACTGGTTCCAATGAAACAGCTTCGCTTATCAACCGGGCGCTGGCGGCGCGCGACGGGGCTTTTGTTTCACTGATTGCCGAAACCGGCGGCATGAACGCCATGATCGTTGACAGTTCGGCCCTTCCCGAACAGGCGGTGCGCGATGTTCTCGCGTCTGCCTTCGACAGTGCCGGGCAGCGCTGTTCGGCGGCCCGCCTGCTGTTTGTTCAGGACGATGTGGCGCCCCGGGTCATTCCCATGCTGCGTGGCGCCATGGCCGAGCTTCGCATCGGCGATCCCCTGGACTATTCCACCGATATTGGCCCGGTCATTGATGCGGAGGCGCGCGAAAAACTTAATGCCCACAAGACACAGATGGCAAGGCAGACCAAGATCATTCTTGATTTGCCGCTTCCAGGGACTTGCGCCCATGGCACTTTTGTCTCGCCTGCAGCCTATGAACTCGACTCCATTGCTTCACTGAAACGCGAAGTCTTCGGTCCCGTCCTGCATGTCGTGCGCTTTGCCGGAAACCGCATCGCCGAGGTTTGCAATGCGCTGAATGCAACAGGATTTGGACTCACCCTTGGCTTGCATACGCGCATTGAGAGCACGGTTAACGAAGTACGAAGCCTCGTCCGGGTCGGAAACATGTATGTGAACCGCAACCAGATTGGTGCGGTTGTCGGCGCACAACCCTTTGGTGGTGAAGGGCTTTCCGGAACGGGGCCAAAGGCCGGAGGAGGCCATTATATGCACCGTTTTGCCACCGAACGGGTGTGTTCCACCGACACCACGGCCTCGGGCGGAAATGCCGCGTTAATGTCCATGGAAACCGTAGCAAAAAATTAAATCAAAACGGAGCAATCTTTCTCCTGAATTTACCCTGTTGGGTAACGCTCTCTTTAGAGCGGGAACTTATCCTCGTATAAGGAGGTTGGTGTGGCATGGACAATGATTTTGATCTAGCAGTTGAATCGAGAAGCGCATTTGCCACTTTTGAAGAGGCAACGCATTATCTTGAGGACGTTTGCGCGCGCCTGAAGGTCAATCACCTGTCCTATTGGCTGGTTCACTCCATTGATGGAACGCCCGATCAGGTCACCTGGATTACGACCTATGATCCGTCATACATGAGCTTCTACATGGCGAACTATACGCCGCTGGGCGACAGCAGTTTTGAGACCGCAATTTCCGAAAACCAGGTTCTTGACTGGGCCCACGATGATTCAACAAAGACAGACCTTCTCCCCACCGCGCTGAAATACGGGATTACCAAATTCGGCATTTCATTCCCCCTCAGGGATGGCGAGTTTGGCGATGTGCTGTTTTCGGTGAACGTCAAGAGCACTGACGAGGAATGGGCCCTGCTGCGCGAGGATATCGTCGCAAAGTTCCGCCCCTTTGCCGTCTATTTCCATGCCCGCGCCAAGCCGCTCATCCAGTCGCGCAAATTCGCCGAAATCAATTTCGCCGCTTAATCATTGTCAGTTTTGAAGCTCAGGCCACGCTCTACCGCGTGCTTGCCGAATTTTCGGCGCAGCTTGTCGATGGCGCGCTCGGCCTTGGTGAGGGTTTCGACTCTGGCGTCGAGGCTTTTTGTTTCGGCCACGGCGGGACTGAGCTGCGAGATGCCAACTCCGATCAGGCGGAATTCCGCGCCGGTTGTCTCGCGTTTCAGCATGGGAAGAGCGGCGGAAAAAATGCGGTGCGCCAGTTGCGTGGGTTCATCCAGCGTGGTGTTACGGCTGCGGATCTTGAAATCGGTCGTCTTGAGTTTCAGCACCACGGTGAGCCCTGCAAGGCCATCTTTCTTCGCGCGCCAGGACACTTTTTCGGCGAGTTGCCAGAGAATACGCTCCAGTGCCTCAAAGCTGCTGATATCGTGATTGAAGGTGGTTTCGGCCGAGATGCTTTTGCTTTCATCATGGGGCGAGACATGGCGGGCGTCCTCGCCGCGTGACAAATGATAGAGCCTTGCCCCCATCCCGCCATAGCGGCGCATGAGCTCGCTGCGCTCCATGTTCTGCAATTGACCGATGAGCGATATTCCGTCCTTGAGCAACTGCGCCTGGAAGGCGCGGCCCACGCCCCAGATCAGGCTTACGGATTTTTCTGCCAGAAAGCTTTTCGCTTCGGCCTTGCCAATAACTGAAAAGCCTTTTGGCTTTTCCAAATCCGAAGCGACCTTGGCCAGGTATTTGTTGTAGGAAAGCCCGGCGGAGGCGCTGATGCCGACTTTAGTTTCAATTGTCTTGAGCAGGGTGGCCAGGGAAAGTGCGGGGCTTTTACCGTGCAGTCTTGTGGTGCCGGTGAGATCAAGGAACGCCTCGTCGATGGAAATGGGCTCCACTTGGGGCGTGAGTTCCAGCATGAGTTCGCGCACCTCCTTGCCCACGGCGGAATATTTGCGGATATCAGGGCGGATCACCGTGGCATCGGGGCACAACGCCAGCGCCTTGAACATGGGCATGGCGGATTTCACCCCCTTGATGCGGGCCACATAGCAGGCGGTTGACACCACGCCCCTTGTGCCGCCGCCGATAATGACGGGCTTGTCCATAAGGTCCGGATTGTCGCGCTTTTCCACCGCCGCGTAGAAAGCGTCGCAATCGATATGGGCGATTGCGAGCTGGTGGATTTCCGCATGGCGCTTCAGCCGTGGGCCCCGGCACCGGGGGCAGCGCGCATCCTGCGGCTCAACCGCCGCAAAGCAGTCACGGCAGAATCCGGGGGCTCCCTGGGGCGTGCTCATGGCGGCATTTTAGCGCTGAATTTAGTTGGGCGCTAACGCCCCGCAATCAGCTCCAGGACATGGGGGTGGACTTTCTCCCAGGTGTGGGTGCGCAGCGACACGAAATCGAGCGGCGGCACGAGGCGGGCGTAGCGCTCATCATGGAGGAAATGGATGAGGTGAACGTCAGGGGCATGTTCAAAGGCCGAGGTGATAAAGCCAGGGCTGTCATCAATGAAAACCACGGGGGCTTCAATCTGCGCGGCGATTTTCCGGATGGCCGGGCCCTTGGGGCCGGAATTCGTCACCACCGGGAAATTCAGGCCGTGCCCGGCAAGATTGGCGCGGCGGTCGTCGCCGGCTTCATGGGGCAAGTTGGTTAGCATGATGACATCGGCGGATTTTTCAATGTTGAGGAGGGCTTCCACCGCGCCATCAATGGTTTGCATGGCCAGAGTGCGCTCGGCAAAGAACTGCACGATGATTCTCTCGCTATCCTCGGGGCCGAGTGTCACCAAGTTTTTGCGCTGGCGGATATTGCTGCTGAACAGCATGCGCGAGGTATCAAGTTCGAGGTCTTGGCCTGTCAAATAGTCTTCAAAATCCCGGGTAAAATGCACCACCACCTCATCCACGTCGCAAATGACGAGGGGGCGGTTGGCGCGCAATTGCAGGCTGGCAATCTGGTTTATTGTGGTTTCACTAATCATTAAGGGCTCCGGGCAGGCGCAGGCGGGCCCGCACGATGGTTTCTGGCGCGAGTTCTTCTGAGGCCGCAAAGGCCAGAAGTAAAGCTTCATTCTGCAGAAAATAGTCCAGTACACCGGCCAGGAACGCCGGGTCGGTGGCCCCGGCCCGGAGGTCTCCTGCCAGCAAACCGGTGGAGCCCAAAAACGGCTCAAAGCGCTCCTCATCAGCCGCTAAATAGCCCAATGCTTTCAAAGCGATCGTCTGGGCCTGCTCAATGTCGCCGGAAAACCTTAGTGCCATCTTTGCTCGCAATTAACCAATCTGACTAACCCTCTGGCTGCAACCCCGGCAATTAAGCCATTAGTGACGGAATCGCCTCACAATGACCATCAATAGGGTAGTGGTAGCGGCGGGGCACTTGTCAAACAAGCAAGGCCCCTGCAAATGTGAGATTGGCGTCGATTATGAATTTTAACGCAACACAGATGGCTGACGTGATGAAAACACCCGGGGCCGTGCCTGCGAAGCCCAAAACCGTGCTGGTGGTCGAAGACAATGAATTGAACATGAAACTGTTCAACGACCTTCTCGAAGCCCATGGCTACAAGGTCATCCAGACCCGTGACGGCCTTTCGGCGCTCGACTTGGCGCGCAAGCACATGCCGGACCTCATTCTCATGGATATCCAGTTGCCGGAAGTCTCCGGCATCGAAGTCACCAAGTGGCTGAAGGAAGATGACGCACTGCGCGCCATTCCGGTGATCGCAGTCACTGCTTTTGCCATGAAGGGCGACGAGCAGAAAATCCGCGAGGGCGGCTGCGAGGCTTATGTCTCCAAGCCTATCTCGGTCATCAGCTTTCTCAAAACAATCGACAGTTTCCTCGGCGTGCCAAAATGACAGCCCGCATTCTTGTCGTTGACGATATTCTCGCAAATGTCCGTTTGCTGGAAGCCAAGCTCTCTGCCGAGTATTTTGAAGTCGTCACCGCCATGAACGGCGTGGATGCGCTGGAAGCGGTGCAGCGTGCCAAGCCGGATATCGTGCTTCTCGACGTGATGATGCCAGGCATTGACGGCATCGAAGTCTGCAAGCGGCTCAAGGCCGATCCCACCACGCAGCATATTCCGGTCATCATGGTGACCGCCCTTGACCAGCTGGAAGACCGGGTGCGCGGCCTTGAAGCCGGCGCCGATGATTTTCTCACCAAGCCGGTGAATGACGTTGCCCTATTTTGCCGCATCAAAAGCCTGGTTCGCCTCAAGATGCTTTCGGACGAATTGCGGGCCCGGGCCGAATCCAGCCAGACCATGGGGCTGGTCGTCAAACAAGGAATCCCGGTTGATCCGCGCCCCGGAAACATATTGGTGGTCGACAGCCGCGTTGCCTTTATTGACCGGGTGCGCGTGGCGCTCACCGGAAAGCACAAGGTTTCCGCGGTGATTGATCCCCTGGAGGTCATTCCATCGATTACCGAAAGTGCCAACCCTTACGAACTGGTCATCGTCAATCTCGATGCCGAGCAGTTCGATGGCCTGCGCCTCTGCTCGCAACTTAAATCGCTTGAGCAGACCCGGCAAATTCCCATTCTCATCGTGGTGGCGCCTGACGACGAGCAGCGCCTCATGCGGGCCCTCGACATGGGCGTGAACGACTATCTCATCCGGCCCATCGACCGGCAGGAGTTGATGGCCCGGGTGAACACCCAGATCAGGCGCGCCCGCTATGCCGAGCAGCTCCGCGTCAGCGTGCAGACATCCATTGAAATGGCGGTGACCGACGCGCTCACGGGCCTTTACAACCGGCGCTATATGGAAACCCATCTCGGACATCTGGTTGAGCATTCCATCAATCGCGGCAAACCGCTTTCAGCACTTGCCATCGACGTGGATTTTTTCAAGCCGGTGAACGACACCCACGGCCATGATGTTGGCGACAAGGTTTTGCAGGAACTGGCCGGGCGCATTCGCGACAATATCCGGAATGTGGATATGGCCTGCCGCGTGGGCGGCGAGGAATTCACCATCATCCTGCCTGCGACCGAACTGCATCTGGCGCAAAAAATTGCCGAGCGCATCCGCAAGTCAATCGCCAGCAAGCCGTTCAGCGCCGGACCAAGTGGCGGCACATTGAACATTACGGTATCGGTGGGCCTGTCAACGCTGACGGGCGCCAACGACAAGCTCGAGGAATTCCTCAAACGCGCTGACCAGGCCCTTTACATCGCCAAGCGCGAGGGCCGCAACCGGGTTACCCACCTCGCAGCCTAGGGTCTGCGGGTTTTCAGCGTCCGGCTTCCACGCTGCAAGATAACTTGCGCAAGAACCAGCAGCACCAGTGACGTCATCAGCACCACCGTTCCGACCGCGTTGATCTCCGGGGTAACGCCGCGCCGGATGGAGGAAAACACGTAGATCGGAAGGGTGACATTAGGCCCTGCCACAAAGAATGTGATGATGAAATCCTCAAACGAAAAGGTGAAGGCCAGAAGGAAACCGGCCAGAATGGACGGCGTGAGCAGGGGAAGCACGACCTGGCGGAAGGTTCCCATGGGTGTGGCGTACAGGTCTTCGGAGGCCTCCACCAGGCTGCGGTCCATGCCGGTGAGCCTTGCCCGCACCAGCAGGCAGACGACCGCGATATTGAACAGCACATGCGCCGCAATCACGGTCCACACACCCATCTCAATCTTGAAATTCCAGGCCGCCAGCAGATAGGGATTGACGATGTTGAAGAGGGTGACGAAGGCGATAAGCGTCGAGATGCCGATGACAATGCCCGGCACCATGATGGCCACATAAAGCAGGCCGTCAAAGAAATGGCGGAGCCAGCCGGTTATCCGTTCGAGTCCCAGCGCCGTTAGGGTGCCGATAATGGCTGAGAGGAAAGCCGTGGACCCAGCAATGGTCAGGCTGGTTGCCAGCGCTTCGGTGATCAGGGGATTGGAAAAGGCCTTGCCATACCACTGGAGCGAAAAGCCCTGCCAGTCCATGGCGTAGCGCCCGGCGTTGAAGGAAAAGCCGACGATCAGGGCGATGGGGCCATAGAGGAAAATGTAAATCAGGATGGCGTAAACCCGCATGGCTACACCATGGCCACGCGGCGCTGGCCGCTCTTGCCCAGCACAAAGCGCATATAGAAGAAGATTGTAACGAACATAATGACGACAAGCGCAATGGAGACGGCAGAGCCAAACGGCCAGTTGCGCGATTGCAGGAACAGGTCAACCAGGGCATTGCCGATGAAATAGACTTTTCCGCCGCCCAGGAATTGCGGCAGTATATAATCACCCATGAGGAGGATGAACACCAGCATGGAACCAGTGGCAACGCCGGGCAGCGACAGGGGCAGGGTGACCTGCAGAAAACTTTTCCATGGCGTGGCGCCAAGGTCGGCGGAGGCCTCGAGCAGGCGCTTGTCGAGCTTTTCAAGGCTCACGTAGATCGGCGGAACCATGAGCGGCAGAAAGCCATAGACGGCCCCGATGAGAACCGCCCAAGGCGTGTTTATGATCCGCACATCATCAATGCCAATCCAGGCGAGCCAGGAGGGAATGCCCTTGGCCCCAAGGATTAATATCCAAGCATAATAGCGCAGCAGCTGGCTGGTCCAGAACGGGGCCATCACCAGCACAAGCATGGTGACACGCCAGCGTGGGCTAACCTTGATGGCAAGAAAATAGGCCATGGGATAGGCAAACAGCACGGTGAGCAGCGTGCCCAGCGGGGCCAGCGTCAGGGTATTGACGAAGGCCTTGCTGCGGGCTGGAAGGTTCAAATAATTGTCGAAGGTCAAGGCGGGCGCATAACCGCCTGCATCGGCGCGCTCGCCGAAGGAATAGGCCAGCACGACAATCATCGGCAGGATCAGGAGAAAAAAGAAGAACACCCCCGCGGGTGCCAGTAGCAATGCCGTAACCGCGCGGGAGTGTTGCCTGTCGCTCAAGATGGATCAGGCTGCCTTGAAGCGGGCCATCAATTCGGCGCGGGCGGGACTGGTAAGAGTCTCAGCCGCACCATATTCCAGCGTCGAAAGCGACTCGGCCGCCGGATAGAGAATCGGGTTCTCCAGCATCTCTTTGGGCAGCAGGGCGATGCAGCGTGAATCCGTTGACGGCGTGCCATGGGCCTGGATTTCCTTGGCGTTGATATCCGGCGTCAGGATATAGTCGAGGAAGGCGTAGGCCGCGTCGCGGTTAGGAGCGCCCTTTACCACCGCGTAGTGGTCGACCCAGATTTCGCCGCCGTCTTTGCCGAGCACATATGTCATCTCTGGCAAGTCGCGATGCAGCTGGGCGGCATCATTGGTCCAGCACATAGACATGCTGGCGTCGCCATTGCGCATCGAGGGCTGGTAGTCGGAGTTGATGCCGAACAGATGCGGCTTGGTGGCGATCAGCAGCTTCTCGACCTCGGCCAGCTCGCTGGGGTCAATCGTGTTGAAGCTGTAGCCCAAGGCTTTGGCGGCGCTGCCGATTGTGGTGAGCTGATAGTCGTGGACCATCACCTTGCCGGTAAGCGGGCCTTGCGCAAGTTCAAAGAATTCCTTCCAGCTCGCCGGTTTCTGAGACACGGACTTTGTGTTGACAATGAAGCCTGTCGTGCCCCAGTCCTTCGGTACCGCATAGACGGTGCCGTCGATGGTGCCCGGACCGAGGAATCGCGGATCTTGGGAATTTTGGTCGTAGTTCGGCATCAGCTTGAGGTCGAGAGGCTCGATAAGATCAAGCTTTTTGTAGGTTGAGATCGTGTAGTTAGTCGGCACGAACACGTCCCAGCCGGTCGAGCCCGCCTGGAGCTTGGCCAGCATTTCCTCGTTTGATCCAAAGACGTTGACGTTGATGGTGACGCCCGTCTGTTTGGTAAAATTGTCGAAGTTTTCCTGCGAGAAATAATTTGGCCAAGTTGTGAAATTGAGCGTGCCCGACAGCGCCGCATAGGCCTTGCGCGGTTTGAGGCCGGGCATGGCGCCGCCCAGTACGGCGGTGGCGAGGCCAAGTCCGGTGACGCCGAGGAAATGGCGGCGGGTAACCGAACCCTTCTGATAGCGGCGCAGTTCATCAACGAACTGCTGCGGCGTAATAATGTTTTTATCTTTGGTCATGACGTTCTCCCTGTTTAGTTTTTTAGTTACTCACGTTGCGGCCAATACGAGGGCCGCTTCCGGCCGCCAGCCGGTTGCGGCCGTATCGCCGATTTCGAAGGTGCCGCTGCTGCGCTCGGATTTGCGCGGGGTGAGCACCATGAATTCTCCCAGCTTGTCGTTGGCAACCCGGTATTCCGTGTTCTCGCCAAGAAATATGCGGTTGAGGACCTTAACCGCATAGTGCGCGCTGAGGCCTTCCGGCAAGACGGCCTCGGTGGCGGCGATCTCCACCAGCTCGGGCCGCACGCTGATCACGGTATCCCTCGTAGGCCCGGCAAAGAAATTCGACTTGCCGACAAAATCGGCGACGTAGCGGTTGACCGGCTTGTCATAGAGTTCCCGCGGCGAGCCCGACTGGACGATGCGGCCTTCGCGCATGACGCAGACGCGATCGGACATGGAGAGCGCCTCTTCCTGGTCATGGGTGACAAGGAGAAAGGTGATGCCCACGTCGCGCTGCAGGTTCTGCAACTCAATCTGCATCTCACGGCGCAGCTTGCGGTCGAGGGCGGCAAGCGGCTCGTCAAGCAGCAATACGGCCGGTCGGTTGATCAGCGCCCGGGCGAGGGCCACCCGCTGCTGCTGGCCACCCGACAATTCATAGCTACGGCGGTTTTCGTAACCTTCAAGCCGCACCATGGCGAGTGCTTCGGTCACTTCTTTTGCGAGTTCGGCACGTGACGGTTTGGGACTGCGCTGGCGCAGGCCGTAGGACACATTATCGCTGACGGAAAGATGCGGAAACAGGGCGTAGTGCTGGAACACCATGTTGACCGGCCGCTTGTAAGCGGGAACCCCGGTCATGTTCTCGCCGCGGATAAAAACCTCGCCTTCGCTGGGCTGTTCAAAGCCCGCCATCATGCGGAGGCTCGTTGTTTTGCCGCAGCCGGAAGGGCCGAGAATGGAGAGAAATTCGCCGGCTTTGACGGCAAGATTGTTCTCGACAACCGCCGCTACCTCGCCAAAGCGCTTGGTGACATTCCTGAATTCGATAACCGGGTGTTCCAAGGATTTGTCCGATGCTGGTGTAAGTCACCATGAATGCAGTGAAAATTTGGTTCCTCGCAATACTGCTGCGAAGCCGTAGGATTGGCAAGGCCCAACTTTGGAGATGCGTGGTGCCAGGCTTCGCTCAAACGGCGAGATGCAAATTTTCGGAAAGATAACGCTTAAGCGCGGCAGGGTCCAATTGCCGCCCGCAAAGCCCGACATGGCCATCAGGACGGAGGAGATAGAAGGAGGGCTGGGGCACATTGAGGCGCGCCAGTTCTGCCGCGTTGCCGGGCACTGATGGTATCCCGTAAACGTTCAGCAGGCCGCCCAAGTCAGGCGTTTTTTCAAGAAGCTGGCCGATGACGATCAGGTTGAATTTTGTGTCGTCGAGTTTTTGGTAGAGGTCTTCCACCGGTCCGCCGGATTTCAATTGGAGCTTAAGCCAGGGAAAGCGGTCACCCGCCTGGGGTGCTGCGGCAGGCAGGGGTTGCAGTGATTTCGAGAGCGGGCTTCTCCGGTAGTTTATCCCGATCTGGGAGACTGTGCGAAAGGCCACGTCCTGGATGGATTTGCTGCTCATGGCAAAGGCGGCAATCCGCGCCAGAATCTTGGTGCGGAACAGGCCGGCGAGCCAGTTGTCGGCGACGACCAGTTTGAAGGCCCGGTCGGTGGTGTTGAGCAGTCGCCGCGCCACGGGGATGCGCTCGTCTTCATAAGTTCCAAGCAGGGCCTCGCCGGCTTGTCCTTTGACAACCAGCGCCAGTTTCCAGCCGAGGTTATAGGCATCTTGTAGGCCGGTGTTCATGCCTTGCGCACCGACAGGGCTGTGAATGTGGGCTGCATCGCCAAGCAGGAAACAGCGATGGTCGCGGAAGCGCGCGGCACTCCGGTGGTGGATGCGGTAGGTGGAAAACCAGGTGCATGTTTTGAAATCGAGTTCGGCGCCCGCTTCCTTGCGGAGCGATGGGATGACCGCTTCGAATGTGACGTCATCCTTGCCGCGCAAGTCTTCCGGCAGAATTCCCACGATGCGCCAATGGTTTT
The DNA here is from genome assembly GCA_965279345.1 of Aestuariivirga sp. Lineage (GTDB taxonomy): Bacteria > Pseudomonadota > Alphaproteobacteria > Rhizobiales > Aestuariivirgaceae > Aestuariivirga. Next base: position 507,634 of record CBDIHN010000004.1, on the reverse strand, counting down.
GCCCGCGCATGGGAAACAGCAGGTGAAATCCCTCGCGCCAGAGATAGATGTTGACCTCTTCCGGCGCCATGCGGCCGGTCATCTCGACATCGGCCACGAAAAACACGTGTTCGTAGGGCGCGCCCGGAAACGTTATGCCACTCAACTCGCGCACGGCGCTTCTTGCACCATCGCATCCGGCAACCCAGGGCACGCGCAGGGACTGGCTTGTTCCGTCAGCGAGCTTGAGTGTTGCAGTCACCCCGTCAGCGTTCTGGTCAAGGCCAACAAGCTCGGTGTTCCAGCGCACTTTCACGCCCAGCTTGTTGAGCTTTTCCCCCATGATCTTTTCATTGTCGTCCTGGCCAAGAATTAGAATGTAGGGATAGGGTGTTGCGTCCTGGCCTCTTTCGGACAAAGGCACCCGGCCCATCCGCCGCCCCTGGACCCAAAGGGTTGCTCCCGTGCCACGCTTGCCAAGCTCTAGCGCGCGATCCACGATGCCAAGCTTGGCATAAATTTCCAGGGTGCGGGCCTGTACGCCCAGGGCCCGGGTTTGCAGCGAAGGGCCGGCGTGCCGGTCGATGATCTGCACACGCACACCGCGCCTGACAAGCTGGTTGGCGAGCATCAGCCCTGTAGGACCGGCACCAACGACCAGTACGTCTGCTTCCAATTCAGTCATTCCGGTCCAGCCATTTGGAGGGGTGAAGTTCTAATATCACCTTACCAGTTCATGGTTGGAAATTGAAGAGCGTGTGCCGCAGCGTTACTTGCCCCGGAGCAGCCTCAGGGCATTGGCGGTCACCAGAACCGTTGCTCCCGTGTCGGCGAGAATGGCGATCCACAGGCCGGTCATGCCAAGCACCGTGGTGACCAGGAAAACAGCCTTCAGGCCAAGAGCGAGGGTCACGTTCTGGCGGATCACCGCAAGGGTGCGGCGCGAGAGCCTGATGAGTGCTGCCACATCGCCCACCCGGTTGTTCAGCACGGCGGCGTCGGCGGCTTCCAGCGCCACATCGGTGCCGGAACCCATGGCAATGCCAACGGTTGCCGCGGCAAGGGCCGGGGCGTCATTGATGCCATCGCCGACCTTGGCAATACCGCCATCGCCGGCTCGTTCCCTTATCACCTTGAGCTTGTCTTCCGGCAGAAGCTCGGCCTTCACTTCCATGCCGATAATTTTGCCAACGGCCTCGGCATTGGCGCGGTTATCACCGGTCAGCATGACGGGTTTGAGGCCAAGTGCTATAATCTCTTTGACTGCTGCAATGGCATCGGGCCGCGGCTCATCGCGGAGTGCGATCAGGCCAATGGCCTTGCCGGTCACCAGCACAACGGACACACTCTTGCCTTCGCTTTCCAGGGCGCTGGCGCGCGACAGAACCGCTTGGTCCTTGACGCCAATTCTCGCGGCTGCACCAATCGTCACAAGTTTCCCGTCTACCGTTGCCCGCAAACCCTTGCCGGGCATGGCGTGGGATTCCGCCGCGATGAATTTTATTTTCCTGGCTTGGGCGTGGCTGACAATGGCGGTTGCCAGCGGATGGGATGAGCCTGATTCCGCCGCGGCGGCAATACGGAGCAGTTCATCCGCGTCCATCTTCCCAAAGGGTTCAACGTCGGTCACCTTGGGTTTGCCTTCGGTGAGGGTTCCAGTCTTGTCAAAGGCAATGTGCTTTACCTTGCCGATGGCTTCGAGCACGCCGCCGCCCTTGACGAGAAGGCCTTGCCGCGCGCCCGTTGCCAAGGCGGAAGCAATGGAGGCAGGCGTTGAAATAACCAGAGCGCAGGGGCAGCCGATCAGCAGCAGGGCAAGGCCCCGGTAGATCCACATATCCCAGGACTCCTGCCACAGGAGCGGCGGGACAACGGCGACCGCAATGGCGAGAAGGCAGATCGCCGGCATATACCAGCGGGCGAACGTATCGATGAAGCGTTCGGACGGCGCCTTGGCGTCGGCGGCTTCCTCCACCAGCTTCACCACACGGGCGATGAGGGTGTCTTCGGCGGGCTTGTCGACGCGGACCCGCAGCACGGCCTCGGCATTGATCGAGCCCGCAAGCACCATGTCGCCCCTGGCTTTGGAACGGGGTACGGATTCGCCGGTCAGAGCCGATTCATCCACCGATGATGTGCCGGATACGATAACGCCATCCGCCGGAACCCGGTCACCGGGGCGCACCACGACAATGGTGCCGATCACGATCTGTTCGATGGATGTTTCGACAAGCCCCGTTGGCGTTTCAACCATGGCGGTCTTGGGGGCGATTTGTGACAAGGCCCGGATGCCGGAGCGGGCCCGCCCGGCTGCCACGCCTTCCAGAAGTTCACCCACTGCGAAGAGAAAAACAACGATGGCTGCTTCCTCAACGGCGCCGATCACCACGGCGCCGGCAACGGCGATGGTCATCAGCGTTTCAATGGTGAAGAACGAACCGGACATCAGGGCCGCCAGGGCGCGCCGTGCCACGGGTAAGGTGCCGACGAGGCAGGCCGCGAGGAAAATTACTGGCGAGCCGTAGGACACAAACCATTGTTCGAGATAGCCCGCGGCAATCATGGCGCCGGTGGCAAGCACCAGCTTGCCCTTGGGAGATTTCCACCAGGCCCCTTCAATGGGCTGGCCATGGTCGGAATGATCATGACCATCGTCATCATTATGCTTGGGCGGCTTGCCGGAAGAGGTTTTCGCGGCTTTCGGCGAAATGCCGTAGCCCAGCTTCTTCACGGCTGCTGAAACGTCTTCGGCTTTTTCCGGGTTTTCGAGAGTGACGGAAAGGGTCTGGCTTTGCAGCCCGATTTTCACCTGCGAAGCGCCAGAAATGCGCCCCACGGCCTTTTCGATTTTTCCCGCGCAGGCGGCGCAGTCCATGCCGGACACAGCAAAGCGGTAGGTATTTGGCACGTTCCCGTTCATTGCTGCGCCAGGGCCGCGTCGATGATGATTTTGAGTTCGGCAAACTCCTTGTGGCCATCAACCAGTTTTCCGTTGATGAAGATCGCCGGTGTGCCCTTCACGCCAAACTCCTCGCGGGCCTTTTTGGCGGTTTCCGCGATGCCGTCGACAATGTCCCGGCGTTTCAGGCAGGCCTCAAATCCGGCCTTGTCCATGCCGGAGAGCTGCGTGATGCGGAACAGTTCGTCGGCCGGATTGCTGCTCGTCCGCCAGGTTTGCTGGCGGCGAAACATCATGTCGATGGTCGGAAAGTATTTGTCGGCGGGCACACAGCGGGCCAGCATGAAGGCCCCCATGGCCAGCTTGTCCAGGGGATATTCGCGGAAGATGAAACGCACTTTCCCGGTTTCGATGTAATCAGCCTTGAGCTGCGGCAGCACCTTCTCGTGGAACTCGGCGCAATGCGGGCAGGTGGCCGAGGCATATTCCACCAGCACGACGGGCGCATCCGCCTTGCCGAGGCTCTGCTCACCAAGCGAAGGTGCGGCGGCGAGCAGCTTTTGTGCCAATTCGGCAGGCGTTTCAGCCGGGGAAGATCCAGAAGCGCCAACTAGGGCGGCGCCTGCCAGCAGCAGAGTCTTGATATGGGTCCGTCGGTTCATGGCTGATCTCTCGTGCAACGGTTTTTGATTTCTAATTGCTTTACCGGGGTCTACAACCTCTAGCCACTGGAGATTCAAGAGGTAAATTCATGTCCTACATGGCCATCGGTAAACTCGCCGTGATCGCCGCCACCAAGGTGCAGACGATCCGCTATTACGAGGAGATTGGCCTCATCCGCCCATTCAGCCGCACGGAAGGCGGGCACCGCATTTATGGCCCGGAAGATGTGCAGCGACTGAAATTTATCCGCCATGCCCGCGAGCTTGGCTTCGGCATCGGGGAGATCCGCGAACTGCTCCAGTTGTCGGACAATCCCGAGACGAGCTGTTCGGCCGCAGACGCCATTGCCCGGTCGCAGCTCGAGCAGGTGGAAATTCGCCTTGAGAAGTTGAAGGTTCTGCGAAAGGAACTCCTGCGGATGGTGGGCGAATGCGGCCATGTCCGGGTCAGCCACTGCCGGGTGATTGAAGTGCTGAGCGACCACCGCCATTGCGGCAGCGAGCACTAGCAGCTGCGGCCAAGGCCGTTAGTGGCGTGCATAAATTTTAGATGTCCCATCCGCCATGAAGGCCAGCACATCGTAAGCGTCGGCCGGTCCATCGGTTTCCATGCCGGGCGAGCCCATGGGCATGCCGGGAACCGCAAGGCCGCGCGCGGCGGGCTTCTCAGCGAGGAAGCGTAGAATGTCTTCGGGTGGCACATGACCCTCGATAACGTAGCCGCCTATCTCGGCAGTATGACATCCGGCGATGCCCGCGGGCACGCCCAGCCTGGCGCGGCGTGCATCGAGCGCCGGATCATCGGTCATTGTCACCTCGAAGCCCGCCTGCTTGAGGAGTTCCCCCCATTTTTCACAACAGCCGCAACCGGGATTGCGAAAGGCGGTGACGGCTGGAAGGCCAGACCCTGCAAACCCGGCAGCGGGCCACAGCGCCGCCGCGCCGCACATCAACATTGCATTCCGCCTTGAAACCTTGACCATGGCCTTGATCCTTTTCGAACACCCATTCGCCCGTTGCGTATAGCACAGGTTCGTTTGCGGGTGTGATCACGCTTTGCGGCGGCGGGATTTGGCGAAGGTGTCGAAGGCCACGGCCAGCACGATGATGACGCCGATGATGATTTGCTGGATGTAGGACGAGACGTTCATCAAGACCAAGCCATTGAGCAGTACCCCGATGAGCAGCGCGCCGATCACCGTGCCGAAAATCGAGCCGGAGCCGCCGAACAGGCTGGTTCCGCCGATGACCACGGAGGCGATCACGGTGAGTTCATAGCCGGTGCCGGCTACGGCTTCGGCGGAATTGAGCCGCGCCGCCAGAACGAAGGAGCCAAGCCCGGCGAAGAAGCCCATGATCACATAGACGCTGCAGATGATGCGGTTGACGTTGAGGCCTGCAAGCCGCGCCGCTTCGGGATTGCCGCCCACCGCATAAACCCTGCGGCCATAGCGCGTATAGTGCAGAACGATGTGGGCCAGCATCGCTGACACCAGAAAAATGATAACGGGCACGGGCACGGTGAAGATGCGGCCCTGGCCCCACCAGGTGAAATCAGGCTGGAAGCCGGAGATGGGTCCGCCTGCTGCAAAGAGCAACGCGGCACCACGGAACACCGACATGCCGCCGAGAGTCACCACGAAGGCTGGAACCTTGAGTTTGGTGATGGCGATGCCCTGCAGATAGCCGCAGGCTAGCCCTATGAGAATTGCCGAAAGTGCGGCCAACGGCCAGCCATAGCCGATAGCCGCATCGCCTACGGTGAAGCGGTCCTGCATGCCGCCCTTGGCCACGGCTGCCGCCACCAGTCCGGCAAAGGCCAGCAGCGAGCCTACGGAAAGGTCGATGCCGGCGGTGAGGATCACGAAGGTCATGCCGATGGCGAGAAGTCCGGTGATGGACACCTGGCGCATGACGTTGAAGAGGTTGATCGACGAGAGGAAACGCGGTTCCATGATGGCGAATATCGCCATCAGCAGAAGCAAAAAGATCAGCGGTGCAAAGCGCGCGAGGAAGGAGAAGGCGTCAAAGGCCTTGTCGTTTTCTTTTAAAGCTGCCTCAGCCATTTATCTCTCCACCACGCTCATGCTGCCTTGTCTGAACTCAAAGCCATCAGGGTCATCAGTTTTTCCTGGTCGGCGTCGGCCCGGAAGATTTCACCTGTCACGCGGCCTTCGCGCATGGTGACGATCCGGTCGGCGAGCGCCAGTATCTCCGGCAGTTCCGAGGAAATCACAATCACCGCAATGCCTGAGGCCGCCATCTGGAACAGCAGGTTGTGCACCTCCACCTTGGCGCCCACATCAATGCCGCGCGTCGGCTCATCGACGATCAGCACCTTGGGCCGGAGCGCCAGCCAGCGAGCCAGCACCACCTTCTGCTGGTTTCCGCCGGAGAGGTTGCCGACGAGCTGGTCGCCCGAGGCCATGCGGATGTTGAGAAGTTTCCGGTATTCGTCGACGAGGGCCTCTTCCTTGCTGTTGCTGATGAAATAGCGAAAGGCGGAAATACGGTCGTGCGAGGCAATGGAGAGATTGGTACGGATGGCGAGTGCCAGAAACAGGGCCTGCTGCTTGCGGTCTTCGGGCACCAGGCCAATGCCCAGAGCGATGGCATCGCGGGGCGAGGCAATTTTGGCTTCCCGTCCATTCACGATGATCTTGCCGCTGTCGATCACATCGGCCCCAAAGATGGCGCGCGCGGTCTCGGTGCGCCCAGCACCTACAAGCCCTGCGATGCCTAAAATTTCGCCTTTATTCACGGCCAGGGAAACATCGTGCAGTTCAATGGCGCTGGCGTCGCTGCTCTTGCGGCGGCGCGAAAGGCCGGTGACCGAAAGGGCCACTTCGCCCGTAGCGTAGGAGGTGTCGCGGGGCGCCAGCAGGCCAAGCTCGCGGCCCACCATCAGGCGGATAATGCCATCGAGCGTTGTCTTGGCAACGCTGCCGCTGCCCACATGCCGGCCATCGCGCAGCACGGTGTAACGGTCGCAGATCTCGAATACCTCTTCCAGCCGGTGGGTCACGAAAATCGTGGTGATGCCGTCGCGCTTGAGGCTGCGGATGATAGCAAAGAGTTTTTCAACCTCAGTGCGGCTGAGGGCAGAGGTGGGCTCATCCATGACGATGAGCTGTGATTTCATGGACAGGGCGCGGGCGATTTCCACCATCTGCTGCTCGGCCACGGAAAGATCACGCACCAGGGCGCGCGGGTTGCGGTCAAGGCCGATGCGGTTGGTCAGAACCAGAGTCTGCTCTTCCAACTGCTTGCGGCTGATGAATAGACTTGAACCCGGTTCGCGGCCGATGAACACATTTTCGGCAATGGTCATGTCGGGAGCCAGGGTGAACTCCTGATAGATGGTGACAATGCCCTTGGCTTGGGCCGCTTGCGGGCTGTCGAGAACAACGGTTTCGCCATTCAGTTCAATTTGCCCTGCATCGGGAGCCTGGGCGCCGGAAAGAATTTTCAGCAGGGTGGATTTGCCCGCGCCATTTTCACCAAGGAAGGCGTGGACTTCGGCGGGGCCCACCTCAAAATCGACGGATTCAAGGGCCTTCACGCCGGGAAAGGATTTTGAAATCCCGGTCATGCGGAGCAGGGGCTGGGGTGCGGGTGGTGTTGCCATCGTAAATGTCTTCCGGCCGAGGTTTGCGGCCCCGGCCGGAAAATTATCTCAGATCGTTTACTTCACTTCGCCGAGGCGTTCGGCAATGTTCAGGTTGTCCTTGGTGACGGCTACCGGGGTGAGCAGCATGACTTTCTCGGCAGGCTTGGTGCCATCCTTCAGGAAGGCAACGAGCGTCTGCACGCCAAGGGAACTCTGCTGGCCGGGGAATTGCTCGATGGTGGCAGTGAGGCCGCCATCACGCACCTGGGCCAGGGCTTCCGGCAGCGCGTCGAAGCCGATGATGGCGATCCCCGAAAGGCCGCGGCCCTTCACGGCTTCCATGGCGCCCAATGCCATGTCGTCATTGGCGGCAACGATCACCTTGGGGGCATCGGCCATGCCGGAAAGAGCGGCTTCGGTTACAGCCAATCCCTTGGCGCGGTCGAAGCCCGCCTGCTGTTCGAAGACGATCTTATACTTGTCGGCCATGCCATCAAGGATGTTGTGCAGGCCCTTGTTGCGGTCGATGGCTGGCGAGGCGCCGGGCTGTCCCTGCAAGTTGATGATGGTGGCGCCATCGGGGAACATAGAAACGATGAGATTTGCCTGGGCTTCGCCGCCCTTCACGTTGTCAGCACCGACATGGGCCAGAATGCCTTCAACCGAAGGCACGCGGCGGTCGATTGTGACCACCGGAATGCCTGCTTCAACGGCCTGCTGCAATGCCGGCGCCATGGCGTCGACTTCGTTCGGGCTGATGGCGATGCCCTTCACGCCCTGGGTGATGGCCGCTTCGATGTCGGCGGTCTGCTTGGGTGATGACACCTGTCCATCGCTCTCGATCACGCCATAGCCCTGCTTGACGATCTCCGCCTTGAAGGCGTTCATCATGTGGACAAAAAACGGGAAGGTGAGGCCCGGAACCGAGGCCAGTATCTTGTCTTCGGCATAGGCGGCAGGCGCTGCCGCAAAGCTCAGTACCAGGGCGCTGGCGACGACGAGTCTTCTTGTGTATTTACGCATTGAATGGATCCTCCCATGAAAATTTGCGCCCCATTTGGTGCGCTCTTGAAGCAGTGCATTTATCAGGAAGTCCGTTCCGGAAAATGCATGGCCTTGGAATCTGATATAACAGTATTGCGCGCCTCCCAAGGAAAATCTTAAGGTGCAATGCAGCATTAGATTTTTGATGATGAGTTCTGATTTTTTGGAAAGCAGCGACGATGAGCGATACGCGCCCGATAGTTATCTCCGTTCCCGAGCCCCGCTCATTGGAATTGATCTTCAGCAAGGACAATGAAGCCAGGTTGCGGCGGGATTACCGGATTTTTGAAGGGCTGGGGCCAACTGTTTCAAAAACCGTGGCGGACCATATCGGTGAGGCCAGCTTCATAATCGGGCAGCCGGATTTGCCGCGCCAAATTTTGCAGCAGGCCAAAAATCTCAAGGCGATCTTCAACGTCGAAACCAATTTTCTCGACAACATGGACTATGAATATTGCTTTTCCCACGGCATTCACGTGCTCACCACCGGCCGGGTTTTTGCAACGCCGGTGGCCGAGATCGGCCTGGGATTGGCACTCAGCCTTGAACGCAATATCAGCGGCGCGGACCGGGCCTTTCGTGCAGGCAAGGAACTGTGGGGCGGTGACGGCAATACGGAAGCCCGCCTCATGTCGGGCGGCAATATAGGTTTCATCGGCTTTGGCGATCTGGGCCGTGCGCTGCACCGGCTTCTTGCCGGGTTCAGGGCGAAGATCAGGGTTTTCGATCCGTGGCTTCCCAGCGGTGTGCTTGAAGAGCAGGGCGTTGAGCCTGTCGCGCTTGATGACGTGTTAGCGCAAAGCGATGTGATTTTTGTTGTCGCCTCGGTTACCTCCAGCAATGGCGGCTTTCTGGGTGCGGCGGAATTTGCCAGAATGCGGAAGGGCACGAGTTTCGTGCTTCTCAGCCGGGCCGGGGTTGTCGACTTCGAGGCGCTGATGGCGGCGGTCAAGTTCGGGCATATCCGCGCCGCCAGCGATGTTTTCCCGCAGGAACCCTTGCCTGCCGATCATCCGGTGCGTTCGCTGGAAGGCTTTGTGCTCTCGGCGCACCGCGCCGGGGCGCTTGATGTGGCTTTCAAGCAGATGGGCAAAATGGTGCTTGATGACATGGCCCTCATGGCGCGGGGCCTTCCGCCAGTCACCTGCCGGCGGGCCGAGCGTGAAACGGTGGGCCTCATGCGATCAAAACCGGTGAGCCGGAATTAGGGGCGCAATCGCTTGTCGAGCAACTGGCCGCCGGTCACGAGAACAAATCCCAGAACGAGAAAGATCACGAGCAGGCCCGCCTCGTTCAGCAGCACACGGGCGATGCCGAGTTCGCTATTGTTGAGGAAAGGGTAGGGATAGAAGCCGGAATAGGCGCCATGGATGAAAGTCCAGCCGAGATAGATGACCGGAAAGGCGAGCCAGCCGAGCGAGTCGCTCACCTTCAGCGTTTGCTTGGGAACCAAGAAAAGCCAGTCGATCACGAACAACACCGGCATGACGTAGTGCAGCAACAGGTCCGCCACGAAATCCCAGCCCTGCAGGGTGGTGAGGTAGCGCAGGACAAAATACACAATGGTCATCACGATGATGATGTAGGCGGCAATGGCGGTACGCATCGAGGGCCGTGCGAAAAATTTTCCAAAGGCTGAGTGCGGCGCAAGCCAAGGCAAGGTGAGGGCAAGTGCCGCGAGGATGTTGACGAGGACGGTGAAGTAGCTGAAAAAATTAATGCTGCGGGTGAACTGGTTGGCACCCGTGTTGCTGACCAGCACAAGCGCATATTGCAGCGTCAGTGCGGCCCAACCCAAGATACCCGCAGCGATTCGAAATGCAGTTTCCATCATTGTTGCACTCTATTGAGCAAGCCCTTCATGTGCAACATAGCTGCCATGAAATTGCGGGCAGCTTTCCGTCCAATCTTCGCGATGGAAGGTTTTTATGTTACGCAGTTCATGGCTGGCATTTCAAAAAAGTGCCAGCCAACCGGCCTATGGTCCTGGCAACTATCTCCCCAGATGTTGTTAGGGCCATAGTGCGTTTGGCCCACGCTTACGCGAGCGATCAAAGCCAATGTCGCGCAAGTTATGGTCATTCATGCGCGCGAAAATGCGCTGGTCGCGGGTGCGCTGGCGGCGGGCGCGGATGAGGGTCACGATGGTTGACCAGACTTGGTTAACCGGGGTGTGTTCCTTGGTGGCGGCAATTTTGAGTTTCAGCAACATGATAAATCTCCATTGGCAATCAATTTATCAGAGGGCTTTGTCAGTTGATGTCAGGAGCGTTTGAAACCTCCATTACTTTGTGAATTTTCCATGCTGGAACACGGCAGCGCAGCCCGGTGATCCGAGCCGACTCGGGGTCTCGTACAAGGCCCTAGAGGCGGGAGTTAAGCCTTTGGCTCGACTTGATCCTGCCCGCCCCCTTCGTCCGGGCATTGGACGCCAGGAGAGACCGCCATGACAACCCTACTGACACGCTCCGCACTTGTGTTTTCCGCCTTCATGTTTTCAGCAGTCGGCGCCCAGGCCGCCGTGCTCACGGCGCAAAACGGCATGACGCTTTATGTCTTTGACAAGGACAAGGGCGACCAGTCCGTTTGTTACGATGACTGCGCCGTAAACTGGCCGCCATACGTTGGCACCGCCGCCGACAAGATGCCCGAAGACTGGAAACTTGTTGAGCGCACCGATGGCACCATGCAATGGACCTATGACGGCAAGCCCGTTTACTTCTTCAAGGGTGATGCGGCAAAGGGCGATGCCACCGGTGACGGCAAGGGCGGCGTCTGGCACGTCATCAACGAGTAGATTTTAGAACCGCGTGGAGTTTGCTCATCGCCGGATCGCCGCTGTAATCTACGGAGCGCTTTGCCATGGCCTGTTTGCCATCGGCGTTGGCATGATGATTTTCCAGATGTATTTCGGGATGAGCAAGTCCTTCGGCACGCTGGCCGCACCCCTTAGCTGGCTCGTCAATGCCTTACTGCTGATCCAGTTCCCGCTGGGCCATTCGCTACTGCTCTCGGGGCCGGGCCGCCGCCTGCTGGCACGCCTGGCGCCGGGGGCAATTAGCGTCAGCCTTTCGACTACTACCTATGTCATTATCGCATCGGTGCAAGTCCTTGCGCTCTTTGCCTTGTGGACACCGAGTGGCGTGATCTGGTGGCAGGCGCAAGGCGCGCCGTTTTGGATTCTCACCACGCTCTACGCTGCAAGCTGGCTGCTGCTGGGTCAGGCAATTCTTGATGCGGGTATTACCTTGCAAACAGGCTCGCTCGGCTGGTGGGCTGTCTTCCGCAATGCCCGGCCGGCCTATCCCGGCATGCCGACGCGGGGATTGTTCAGACTGTGCCGGCAACCGATCTATCTGGCCTTCACCTGCACGGTCTGGACAGTGCCGATGTGGACTCCGGACCAGTTGCTCATCGCCATTGGGCTTACGGCCTACTGTCTTATCGGCCCGCTGTTCAAGGAAGCGCGCTTCACGCGGCTTTTTGGTCAAAAATTCATCGACTACCAAAAGATCCGGCCCTACTGGTTGCCGATGGGGCGTCACGTGAAACGGAACGACCTTTCCATCTACGACGCTTACGCAGATCACTGGTGGGATGGGTCACAGCGCTGGCTGCGGACGTTGCAGAATTTGGTTCCCGCCCGTCTCGAATATTTTGACCGCATTGCGGAGTGGCGCGGCAAGACCGTGCTCGACCTCGGCTGTGGCGGCGGCTTCATGGCGGAAGCACTCGCGCAACGGGGCGCTGCGGTGATCGGCATCGATCCGGCGGAAAAAGCCATTTCAATTGCACAGCGCCATGCGGCATCACGGACTCTCTCGATAGAATATCTTGTCGGCACTGGCGAGGCGCTGCCGCTGGCCGATGGGAGCGGGGACTATGTGGTGTGTGTCGACGTGCTTGAGCATGTCGCCGATCTCGGGCAGGTGATCAATGAGGTACGCCGTGTACTCAGGCCCGGCGGACTGTTTCTGTTTGATACGATTAACCGCACCTGGCTTGCGAGTCTTGTAGTGGTTTTCTTTGGTGAGCGCATTTTCGGGATATTGCCAGTGGGCACCCATGATCCCGCCAAGTTCATTAGCCCTGCAAAACTGGCAACGCGCCTCAAGGCCTGCGGCTTCACTGTTTCGGATTTTACCGGACTGGGGCCGCGCGGCCTTAACCGCAAGCTGGACTTCGTGTTCGGCGCGCTGCCGTCGACGATGATCATGTACATGGGCCATGCCAGGCGGGACTCAGACTGAGGCGTCACGTTGTTTCCTTCCCGGCGGTTCTGGTGTATTGGCGGCTTCCATGCAGGACGGCAGTGAAATTTCCAATCAGCCCGGGCGGCAGCGCTGGGGCACGCGCGGCACGGCGGGCGCCTTGTTTGCGGGCAGGCTCACCTTTGAGAATGTTTCCTGCACCATCGGTTTAACCGAAATTCTGAAGAATTTGAGCTTTGAATTGCAGGCCGGCGAAATCGCTTGCCTGCTGGGCCAATCGGGCTGCGGCAAGACCACGTTGCTGCGCATCGCGGCGGGCATTCAGAGGCCGACTTCGGGCCGGGTGCTGCTGGACGGCGAGGAAGTCGATGGCCCCACACGTTTCGTGCCGCCGGAGCGGCGCAATGTGGGCCTGGTGTTCCAGGACTTTGCCCTGTTTCCCCATCTCAATGTCATCGAAAACGTCTCCTTCGGGCTCAACGCCTTGAGCCGCACGGAAGCCGCCAAAGTGGCCGAGCATGCACTAGCGCGCGTCGGGCTTGCCGGTTTCCGCCACAGCTACCCCAGTTCGCTCTCGGGCGGCGAACAGCAGCGCGTGGCGCTAGCCCGGGCCATTGTGCCGCGGCCGCAGGTGATGCTGATGGATGAACCGTTTTCCGGCCTGGACCAGCGCCTGCGCGAAACCGTGCGCTGCGAAACCCTGGCGCTGCTTCAGGAAACGAGGGCAACTTGCGTGCTCGTTACCCATGATCCGGTTGAAGCCATGGATTTTGCCGACCGTATCTTGCTCATGCGGGCGGGTCGCCTGATTCAGACCGGCACCTCGACGGAACTGTTCAACAAGCCAGCAGATTTGCAGGTGGCGCGGTTCTTTTCCGATGTGAATGAAATTGCCGCCCAAGTGAAAAACGGTAATGTGGAAACGCCGCTGGGCACCTTCAGCGCTGCGGGTTTTAACCATGGGGCGGAGGTCGTGGTGATTATCCGGCCCCAGGACGTGACCCTGGCCCATGCCGGCGCTGGCACCGAGGGCTATGTGCTGGAAGCGCGCTTTCTTGGCGATAAAACCCGTTTGCAGGTGCAATTTAACGGGATTGAAGAACCGGTGGCCGTGCTGCTTTCGGGGCCCGCGCCGCAGCGGGGCGAAACCGCCCATTTCCGCGTTGATCACAATCACGTTTTAATCTTTACAAAGCCCGCCCCAGACAGCATTTGACATGGTGCGTGGCATTTGTTGCGGGAGCGAAGGCTTTCTGCGATAATGCCTGACAAATTGAACATGACGGTTTCAGGAGTTTTGTGATGGGTTTCGGTTCGTGGTGGCACTGGGTGCTTTTGCTGGTGGTCGTGCTGGTGGTTTTCGGCGGCAAAGGCAAGGTGTCGGATTTGATGGGCGACGTGGCCAAGGGTATCAAGAGCTTCAAGAAGGGCTTGGCGGATGATCCCGCCGACGATGTCGCCGAGGAAGTGAAGACGCTTGAAACGGCGGCGGAAGAAACGGTCAAGGCCCCCGCCAAGAAGGTCAAGTCCTAGGACTTCCAAGAGGTTCCATGTTTGACTTTGGCGTCGGCTATTCCGAAATGTTCGTTCTTGCCCTGATTGCGGTCATCGTGATCGGGCCCAAGGACTTGCCCAAGGTGCTGCGGGCCTTTGGAAAAATGATGACCAAGGCGCGCGGCATGGCGCGGGAATTCCAGGGCCATGTGGATTCGGCCATGAAGGATGCAGGGCTCGAGGACGTGAAGAAGGATCTTCAGGGCCTCAAGAACCTCAATCCCATGACGCAGATCAAGAACGAGATCGCTTCGCCTTCTTCCCCGTCCAGCAAAAACAATGACTTCGACAAGTACTTTGGCGCTCCGGATGAAGCCCCAAAGCCATGACGAAGGAAGACATTGACGCCTCGGAAGCCCCGCTGCTCGATCACCTGCTTGAGCTCCGCACCCGGCTGATCTATTGCGTGGTGGGCTTCATGGCCACCTTCATCATCAGCTTCTTCTATTCGTCGAATATTCTCAGCCTGCTGATCCTGCCGTTCAAATGGGGCACGGGCACCGATACGGGTTTGATTTCCATCAAGCTCTTGGGCGTGTTCCTGGTGAAGCTGAAGATCGCCATGTTCGGCGGCATGTTCATTTCCTTCCCGCTGATTGCCACGCAGCTTTACCGCTTTGTGGCGCCGGGGCTTTACAAGAATGAACGGCAGGCGCTGTTTCCCTATCTCATCGCCACGCCCATCTTTTTCGTCATGGGCGCGGCGCTGGTCTATTTCTTCCTGCTGCCGGTTGCCATCCACTTCTTCTATGGCCTTGCGGCGTCTACGGGCGGCGCGGACCAGGCCGCCATCCAGTTGATGCCTGATGTCGAGGCCTATCTGGATTTCGTCATGATGCTGATCCTGGCATTCGGCCTCACCTTTCAGTTGCCGGTGGTGCTTACGCTGCTTGGGCAAATCGGCATCGTGACCCATGACATGCTCACCAAGGGCCGGCGTTTTGCCATTGTGGGCGTCTGCGCCCTTGCTGCCCTCATTACGCCGCCTGATCCCATTTCGATGATTGCCATGGCGGTTCCGCTGATGGGGCTTTATGAGGTGGCCGTATTGGCCGTGCGATTCCTGGAGAAGCGCCGGGCCAAGGCCCAAGCCGTGAAAGACGCCGCCGATGCATGACATAAAAACCATCCGGGATAATCCCGCCGCTTTTGATCAGGGCCTTGCGCTCCGTGGCCTTCCCGCCCAATCGGCCGAGCTTTTGAAAATCGATTCGGAAAAGCGAGACCACATCCAGAAGCTTCAGGATGCTCAGGCGCGGCGCAATGCGCTGTCAAAGGAAATCGGCGAGGTGATGCGGGCAGGGGACAAGGCAAAGGCCGAGGCCCTCAAGGCGGAAGTCGCGGGCCTCAAGGATTTCATCGCTTCGGGCGAGGAAACTGAGCGCCTGCTCACGCAGAAGATCAATGATACGCTTGCGGTGATCCCCAACCTTCCCATGGAAGGTGTGCCGAAAGGCAAGGATGAGCACGACAATAAGGAGCTTCACACCTGGGGTGAAAAGCCACGATTCAATTTCGAGCCGCGCCAGCATTTTGATATCGGCGAATGGCTAGGGCTTATGGATTTTGAAACGGCGGCCAAATTGTCGGGCGCGCGCTTTGTCATTCTCAAGGGCCAGCTTGCAAAACTCGAACGGGCCCTTGGCCTGTTCATGGTTGATCTGCATACGGAGCATCATGGCTACACGGAAATCTACGCACCCTACATGCTGCGCGACGAGGCGATGTTCGGCGTGGCGCAATTGCCCAAGTTCAAGGAAGACCTGTTCCAGACGACATCGGGCCATTGGCTCATTCCCACGGCGGAGGCTTCGCTCACCAATCTGGTGCGCGAGCGGGTGCTGGAGGAAAAAGAACTTCCCATCCGCATGACGGCCTATACGCCCTGTTTCCGCGCCGAAGCAGGCGCTGCCGGCAAGGACACGCGCGGCATGATCCGCCAGCACCAATTCTCGAAAGTGGAGCTGGTTTCCATCACAACGCCGGAACAGGCGGAAGCCGAACACAGCCGCATGCTGGCTTGCGCCGAGGAAGTCTTGAAGCGGCTGAAGCTGGCTTTCCGCACCATCGTTTTGTGCACGGGAGACATGGGTTTCGGCAGCCGGAAGACTTATGACATTGAGGTGTGGCTGCCGGGGCAGAACGCCTACCGCGAAATCTCGTCATGCTCGCAGTTGGGCGACTTCCAAGCCCGGCGCATGGAGGCGCGCTTCAAGCCGGCGGACGGCAAAGGCCCGCGCTACGTGCATACGCTGAACGGCTCGGGGCTTGCGGTTGGCCGCACCATGGTTGCCATTCTGGAGAACTACCAGAATGATGATGGCAGCGTCACCATTCCAGAAGCGCTCCGGCCTTACATGGGCGGGTCGGAGAAAATCACGCGCGCGTAAATGGCTACTGAGCCTTCCACACCTTGACGGAATCTATGTGCCATCTCCTGCCATCCGCCAAATTGGGTGAGCGCATGACGGTCAGGGCCGGTGTTTACTTTGCCAGTTCCATGGGGCTAACGTCTTTTCTTTTCGCGGGCGATGGGAGCTGTGGAGTGCAGTCTATCTTCGATGTTTGCTGCCGCAAAGTCACTGGCGGGAGTTTAGTGTTTCTTCTATGGCGCCTGATGCTGCTCCCGGTTTGCTTGATGTTAACCGCCTTCGAGGGAAGTGCCTTCGCCGCCGATCAAGAAGCTTTCTTGGGCTTCGACGCGGAATATCATTATCGGACGGAGTATTCCCGCATGAAAGGCCACAAGGCTTTCGCAATAGGCCCGCAAGCCTCGTACGGTTATAGCTGGGGGTACCGAAGTTCCAAGGAAGCGGCGAATTCAGCTATCAAGACCTGCAGCAGGCGGGTGGCGCAGCAAAAGAAAAATGGGGTAGCAGGCAAATGCCGTTTACTTGCGCTTGAAGGCAAATTGCTGATCAAGGATCCGTGGATTGGGTCCGCATGGCAAGAGCCCGCAAAGGGAGAGGATATCCCTTTCAACAAGGGGGTCCAACGGTTTTATGCAGGGCGCTCCGCGCGGGGCATTGTGCTCCATGTTCACGGCTGCGATGGTTTGGGCTGGAGCAGGTATACAGAGATTTGGGGGGCTTATTTCAATGCTTTGGGATTTAATTTTTTTGCCCCTGACAGTTTCGCCGAACCTCGGCCGGCGGCGGTGTGCGGCTCTGCCTGGCGAACAAGAGGCAGGGATCAAACTGTCATACTTAAGCTGCGTGTTGCCCAGACTTTGCGAAGCATAGCGCAGTTGAAAAGGAAGTATCCTGGAGTTCCCATTTATCTCTGGGGACATTCGGAAGGCGGTTCAATTGTCAAGTATCTCAACGCGGAGGTCGCGGGCATAATTTCGTCCGGTGATGAGTGTGACGCGTCAGGGCTGAGAATTTCGGCGCCGGCTTCCGTTCCGGTACTCTATCTTCTTGGCGAAAACGACCCATCAGTGGAGGGGTTCAAGCTGCCATTGACGGACAAGGGCGTGCAGAAATGCCGGAACTATGTCCGGAACAAGAAGACCAAAATAGTGATAGTCAAGAACAGCAAGCATGACATTTGGCCGTGGCGGCCAGAAGTGGCCAAGGCAATGTCGGAGTTTATTGGCGCAGAACCATACATTCTCGCGCGGCCACGGTCGGCGGAAAAACTTGTCTTGAGTGAAGCGCAGATTTCAGCAAAACGACTCTACCAAATAAGCCCTGGCCACAAGGCATTCGCGGCGAATGCGAATGGCACTTTCTCCTGGGTTTCCGAATGGGAGTATGCTGAAGATGCCCGGCAGTTTGCGCTATACGATTGCGCCCGTCTTGAATACATAGATGTCTTCAAGCTATCGACGCATGCCTGCTCGGTCGTCGACGTCGATGGCAAAGATATGATGGTTCCGTAAAACGGTTGCCGTGCCCTCTCACACCATAAAATTCGCGCATGGGAAGGGTAAGGATCAGGAGGCGCGGGCAATCCAGTATTTGGAGTATTTCGGAGGTGAGCCCGGCATTTTAGGCGTCCACGAGCCGATCTTCCAAACCCTGTTTTCTTTCGTCACCACAGAAACAAACCGAATGAAATCTTGGGCAAGCTCCTCCACCGTGGAATTTTTGCTATCGATACCCGGTTGGGACAAATTGATGGTGATTTCCCCGGTTTCCGACAATGTGGGGATTGCATAAACTATCGCTGCTTTGGCCAGCTTGGCGAAATCAAACAAGCCGGTCGCCAGGAAGCGATCGTGATAAAGTGTGCCAACCTCCCTCGCGGTAAAATCGGCACAGCAACAAATGACTTTTCCGTCTTTTATTTTCCGTCTGGCGATCAAAAATGTATCGCTGGTGCGCCCGATTACGTCTACCGTACCTTTAAGCCCAAAGAGAGCAGCTTTGTTTTGTGTCGCGATTTTTGAAGCGGCAATGACCGCGCTTTCCATGCCAAGTTCTTCAAACATGCGGTTCAGGCATGCTTCAGTCCCGGTGTGAATTGTGGCGACCATGATAGGCGAACCCCGTTTGGCGGGCTCAGCCAGCAGTTCGCGGTTTTTAGTTATTACCTTGGGAACGAACAAAGGGTTATGCTTCTTTACCGCCCTGACCAGTTCGGTAAATGCAAAACTCTCCCAGTTCTTTTGGAAGCGGTTTTGATAGAGCTGGCGCCCCAGAAAAAGCCATTGAAATCTGTGAACAAATTTCCAGCCTTGCGTGAACAACTGTTCCTGTTCCGCCTTCCTGTTCCGAAGAATGAATAGTTTGAGGAGGAGGCCGCCAATTTTCCACCGCGCGTGCCCAATCAAGGCGGAAATCAAACCTTTCAGGGTTCCGGTCAAGACTGCACCGCACTCCTGACCAGACCATAAAGGTGTTGGATTTTTTCACATTTCAAAACCTCTCCCTCATCAAGCATGACCTTGAAAGTGTCTTCGACTTTCATGATGAGTTCCATCTTCTCAAGGCTATCCAAGTTCAAGTCCTGTATTCCAAGCTCCATTGTTTCGCTGTTTGATTTGGAGGCGAAATCCGCGTCCTTGAGGGCAAGCAATTCCTTCACGATGGAAATGAATTCAATCTGCGGATCAGCCATCTTGAACACTTACGTCTACGATGGCTGGAAAGTTGAAAAGGTAATCGGCGCCACGATACTCCATTTTGCTGATTCTGATCTTTTTCTCAATGCGGCCAAGTTCCGATGTCAGAATTTGCCATGCCTTTTGGGACATGGCCTTCCCAAGGCAGCCGTGGCGTCCGGTGCCGAAATAATGGTCAAACCCCGCCGGCCCTTGCGAACTGAACGCGTCGAGATAGAGTCTTATCCGTTGATTTTCCTTTATGCGTGCACCGCCAATTTCCACGGCATTTGCGGCTGTTCTTTCAACATAGGGTACCGCTGTCACCGGAATTCTTTCCTCCCAGGCAATATCACTCATGCGCTTGCCTGTGTTCCTCGCGATCTCGTAACAAAACGACTCGGAGAGCGAGCCCAGCAATGAATCTGATCCCAGCACCAGCATGGCTGAACGCAGTCCGGCAACTCCCGGAGGGAAGCTGCGGTCCGCAAGCTCGAATATGCTTTCGATCTGCCTGTTGATCTGCTTGCGGCGGTTGACGCTTAGCGACCTGTCAAAAACTTGGGTTGGAGAAACACTTTCATGTGTTTCCAGGCAAACGCCGGACAGCTCCGACATAAGGTTAAAAACACCCGGCGCAAACAATTCTGAAGCTATGTTGAAGCTGTTGCTGGCATCGAAGAGAGCTGAAACACGGGTGCTGCAAAACCGGGTAAATTCTTTCAGGGCGGCGTCTGCCCTCTCGCTTATCTCGACGGCCATGTCCTTTCTCAAGGCGGCGTGGCATTTGCCCTCGTGGGCGAAAGGCACATGGTCCAGCAATTTTTCTGTGGCGCGAAAATCCACGCCAAGTGCCTGGGAGATATTTGCTGTTTCTTTATTGTAGTTGATGACTGTGAAGTCCCGGTCCTTCAAAATGGAAACGATGGTGTCAGCGTCACAGGTGATCCAGCACTTCAATTCGCCGGACCAGAATATGGGTTGGGGTGAGTTGTAGAAGTCGCGTTTTGCGGGCGAGCGGTGAATCAGCAGGTGAGGGTCATTCATGGAGCATGATCGTCAACAGGGCATTCAGCTGTGGGCATTGGGAGAAGGTGATAGCATCGGTTGCCCAAATTGTAAGCGGTGTTATCCACAGCCCCCTAATTGGACAGGATATTATTCATACTAACATGTTAGCATGAATAGCATGTCAGTGCCGTTTGCACCGAAATTGCGCGTTTAGTGTCATCTAAAGCTCACTTTTTGCATGCATTTTCATGCGAGTTCGCAGGCGGTTTGAGCCATTATTCGCTCCACATTTGGCGCGGCTGGCCCTATAGCTCCGGGCATGAGCGATGAGAATGATGTTATTTACGGGGCCCATCCGGTTGAGGAGGCGCTGAAAAATCCCAAGCGCAAAATCGTCAAGCTGACCTGCACCCTGAATGGTGCGGAGCGGCTCAAGGCGTTTACCCAACCCCTTGGAATTACGCCGGAAATCGTGAACCCCAAGGTGCTTGACCGGAAGGTGGAGCCCGATGCGGTGCATCAGGGAATGATTCTTGAAGCCAAGCCTCTGCGCCAGCCGCAGCTTAATGAGATCGAACAATCAGGCGTTGTGGTGATGCTGGACCAGGTCACCGATCCTCACAATGTGGGAGCGATCCTGCGCACCTGCGCCGCCTTTCAGGTCACCGCCGTCGTCACCACGGCGCGCCATTCGGCAGAGGCCTCCGGAGTTCTTTTCAAAGCCGCATCAGGAGCTTACGAGCATGTCCCGTTTGTGAAAGTTACCAATCTGGCGCGTGCCATGGAGGAGCTCCGCGAGACTGGTTTCCGCCTGGTGGGGCTGGACAGCGAGGCCGAAATTGCCCTTGGCGAGGTCGATAAAACCCCGCCCCTGGTGCTGGTTTTGGGGGCGGAAGGCAAGGGTTTGCGCGAGCTTACACGCAAAAATTGCGACGTGGTGGCCAAATTAGACTTTTCTGGGGCAATCCGCAGCCTGAATGTTTCGAACGCAGCGGCTGTCGCGCTCTACGCACTCACCCGCTGAAAGCGAAACAGCCAGACTTTTCAAGGTCTGGCCGCTCCTGTCACCGTCCCGCGAATCCGCAGTTGATTTGGTTTAGACCGCTTCGTGGATGCTGGCAAGTATGGCAATTTTGGGGCAAGGCCTGTGTGCCTTGACAGGTATTGCAGGGCAGGGGCCAGTTGGCCTATAGGGAGCGCACCACCGGACGCCGATTTAGCTCAGTTGGTAGAGCACCTGATTTGTAATCAGGGGGTCACAGGTTCGAGTCCTGTAATCGGCACCAGATTTCAATGATTTAGGGTTATGTTTCAATTGGAATGCAGGTTTTTCCGATCCCAAAAAATCGCAGCGAAAATCTCGACTTTCCCCGTTGACTCAGCTTCTTAACCCCGGCATACAGCGCCTCACTAAAGGCCCGGGCTAAACCCGGGCTTGTTGGCGTTTGGCTTGTTCATCAGCGAATCGGGGGAGTGTCCCGAGTGGCAAAGGGGGGGGACTGTAAATCCCCTGGCTTCGCCTTCGTAGGTTCGAGTCCTACCTCCCCCACCATCGCCTTGGGGAGCGGGCCGGGCGCACGACAGGTGAAGTGAAAAGAGGTTTGTTACCAAGAGGTTATAAGGCGGGTGTAGCTCAATGGTAGAGCAGCAGCCTTCCAAGCTGAATACGAGGGTTCGATTCCCTTCACCCGCTCCAAATTTAGAACAGGATGTTAGAGATTATGGCCAAAGAGAAATTTCTTCGCGACAAGCCGCATTGCAACATTGGGACGATTGGCCATGTTGACCATGGGAAGACGTCGCTGACAGCAGCGATTACGAAGGTGCTGGCGGAGACGGGCGGGGCTACGTACACGGCCTATGACCAGATCGACAAGGCGCCTGAAGAGCGGGCCCGCGGCATCACGATTTCCACCGCACATGTGGAATACCAGACGAAGAACCGGCATTACGCCCATGTGGATTGCCCGGGACATGCGGACTATGTGAAGAACATGATCACCGGTGCGGCCCAGATGGACGGCGCCATTCTTGTTGTGTCGGCGGCTGACGGCCCAATGCCGCAGACCCGCGAACACATCCTGCTGGCAAGGCAGGTCGGCGTGCCAGCCCTGGTTGTGTTCATGAACAAGGTGGACATGGTTGACGACCCAGAGCTCCTGGACCTCGTGGAGATGGAAGTGCGCGAGCTGCTGACCTCCTACCAGTTCCCCGGCGATGACATTCCGATCATCCGCGGCTCGGCGCTGGCTGCCCTTGAAGGCAAGACGCCGGAGATCGGCCATGACGCCATTCTCAAGCTGATGGCGGCGGTTGACAGCTATATCCCGCAGCCCGAGCGGGCCAAGGACCAGCCGTTCCTGATGCCGATCGAAGACGTGTTCTCGATCTCGGGCCGCGGCACGGTGGTGACCGGCCGCATTGAGCGCGGGATTATCAAGGTTGGCGAGGAAGTCGAGATTGTCGGCATCCGCGACACGGTGAAGTCCACCGTTACGGGCGTCGAGATGTTCCGCAAGCTGCTGGACTCAGGCGAGGCCGGCGACAACGTCGGCGCGCTGCTGCGCGGTATTGACCGCGAGGGTGTCGAGCGTGGCCAGATCCTGTGCAAGCCAGGCAGCGTCAAGCCGCACAAGAAGTTCAAGGCGGAAGCCTATATCCTGACCAAGGAAGAGGGTGGCCGTCACACGCCGTTCTTTGCCAACTACCGTCCGCAGTTCTACTTCCGGACCACGGATGTGACCGGCGTGGTCACGTTGCCGGCTGGCACGGAAATGGTGATGCCGGGCGACAATATCGCGTTTGACGTCGAGCTGATTACGCCGATTGCCATGGAGGAGAAGCTGCGCTTCGCCATCCGTGAAGGCGGACGTACCGTCGGTGCCGGCGTCGTTGCAAAAATCACGGAGTAACACCATTTAGGGGTATAGCTCAGTTGGTAGAGCGGCGGTCTCCAAAACCGCAGGCCGAGGGTTCGAACCCTTCTGCCCCTGCCATTAACCAAGGAAAAATGCGGCCATGGCCAAAACGAACCCGGTAGAATTTGCCCAGCAAGTGCGTGAAGAGGCTAGGAAAATCGCCTGGCCGAGCCGCAAGGAGGTCATGATTTCCACCGTCATGGTGATGATCATGGTGACCATGGCGGCGATCTTTTTCCTAGTGGTGGACTTCATTTTGAAACAAGGCATCGACAAGCTGCTTCTGGGCCTCTAAAGGGTGCCGCTGAGAGTTACGGAATTGGAATGACAAAACGCTGGTACATCGTTCACGCCTATTCGAATTTCGAAAAGAAGGTGGCCGAATCTATAAGAGAACAGTCGGTTCAGAAGGGTCTTGGCGACCTTTTTGAGCAGGTTCTGGTTCCTACCGAGGAAATCATCGAGGTTCGCCGGGGTCGCAAGATCAAGAGCGAGCGGCGGTTTTTCCCTGGCTATGTGCTTGTCAAAATGGAACTCACCGACCAGGCGTTCCATCTGATCAAGAACACGCCAAAGGTCACCGGTTTCCTCGGTTCGGATTCCAAGCCGATTCCGATTTCGGACGCCGAGGCCAACCGCATCCTCAACCAGGTGGCGGAAGGTGTGGACAAGCCAAAGACCAGCATCTCGTTCGAAATCGGCGAACAGGTGCGCGTGGCGGATGGTCCTTTTGCTTCCTTCAACGGACAGGTTGAGGAAGTGGATGAAGAGCGGTCGCGGCTCAAAGTTGCGGTCTCTATTTTCGGCAGGCCAACGCCTGTCGAACTCGAGTATGGGCAGGTCGAAAAGATCCGCTGAATGTAATCCGTGGGAGGCCCTTAAAGCCGGACCACTAACCTTGAAAGAGGGACTATAGAATGGCCAAGAAAGTCGTCGGCTACATCAAGTTGCAAGTGCCGGCGGGACAGGCAAACCCGTCTCCGCCAATCGGACCAGCGCTCGGACAGCGCGGTCTCAACATCATGGAATTCTGCAAGGCCTTCAATGCGGCCACGCAAAAGATGGAGCAGGGTTCGCCCGTTCCGGTGGTGATCACCGCCTTCCAGGACAAGTCCTTCACCTTCGAGATGAAGTCGCCCCCGGCGTCTTTCTTCCTGAAGAAGGCTGCCAAGATTACGGCTGGTTCCAAGGAGCCAGGCAAGACCAGTGCTGGCACGGTTACGATGAAGCAGTGTCGTGAAATCGCCGAGCAGAAGCTCAAGGGCATGAACGCCCGCGATCTTGATGCAGCGGCACGGGAAATCGCAGGTTCTGCCCGGTCCATGGGCCTTCAGGTTGTGGAGTAAGCAGATGAGCAAAGCCCCAAAACGTATTGCCAAGAATGAAGCCGACATTGACCGCGCCAAGTATTATGGCCTGGTGGATGCGGTGAAGCTGGTGAAGGCCAAGGCCAACGCCAAGTTTGACGAGACTATTGAAATTGCCATGAACCTGGGTGTTGACCCACGCCATGCGGACCAGATGGTGCGCGGCGTGTGCACGCTGCCCAATGGTTCGGGCCGCAAGGTGCGGGTTGGCGTTTTCGCCAAGGGCGCCAAGGCGGAAGAAGCCAAGAAGGCTGGTGCTGACGTCGTCGGCGCCGAAGACCTGTTCGAGATCGTGAACAAGGGCACTCTGGATTTCGACCGTTGCATTGCAACGCCTGACATGATGGGTCTTGTTGGCCGTCTCGGTAAGGTGCTTGGGCCGCGCGGCATGATGCCTAACCCCAAGGTTGGCACGGTGACCATGGATATCACAGCGGCGGTGAAAGCCGCCAAGGGTGGTGCGGTTGAGTTCCGGGTTGAAAAGTCCGGCATCGTCCAGGCGGGCATTGGCAAGGCAAGCTTCACGGAAGAGCAGATCGCCGGAAACATCCGCGCCTTCGTGGATGCCGTGAACAAGCAGAAACCATCTGGTTCAAAGGGCACCTTCCTCAAGAAGGTTTCGATTTCGTCCACCATGGGCCCGGGTTTCAAGCTCGATATCGCCAGCGTATCCGCGGCGTAACAAAAGTTTCTCCCTGATGATGTGAAAGCATTTTCAGGGAGTTAATCAGGGTCCACAAGGCCCTGGATCTACCTGTCCGAGATTGCAGGCGTGAGGGAAATCCTCGCTTAAACCGCCAAGCCTGCATGAGATGGGTGTCAAAATTGAATGCGAGACCCCATATAGCGGGTTTCAAGTCGGTTTGGACCTCAAGATCCTGACCTCCGGCAACGGAGTAAGGGGACAGGCAAGTGAGCGCCGCCCAAGGCCTTACCTGCTGTTTGTAGGTGACGTTTTGAGCGGCTGGTCCAACGGCGCAGGCACAATCAAGTGCTGCGCCAAAAAGGAGAGAGCAAGTGGAAAGAGCTGAAAAGACAGAGCTCGTCGCAACGCTCAATGCCGTGTTCAAGAACACTGGTGTTATCGTTGTGGCCCACAACAAGGGACTGACGGTCAACCAGGTCAATGACCTGAGGGGCAAGATGTCCTCGGCGGGTGCTACCATCAAGGTGGCGAAGAACCGTCTTGCAATGCTTGCTCTGGATGGCACTGACGCAACCGGGATCAAGGGCCTTTTCAAGGGCCCGACAATGATTGCTTATGCAAAGGATCCCGTATCGGCTCCGAAGGTTGCCGCAGACTTCGCCAAGGCCAACGAAAAGTTCGTTGTGCTCGGCGGGGCGCTCGGCAAAACCATTCTGGATGCCAATGCCGTCAAGGCTCTCGCGGAACTGCCTTCACTCGACCAGTTGAGGGCAAAGATCGTCGGCATGCTTCAGACTCCAGCTACCCGCATTGCGGGCGTGCTGGCAGCACCTGGCGGCCAGATCGCACGCGTGATCAATGCCTACGCCACCAAAGACAAGGCTGCCTGATAGCCTGCCTTACAATTGTTGTCATAAACCGACTTAAAAGAAGAGAGAAAATAAAATGGCTGATCTCAGCAAAATCGTAGACGAACTTTCAAGCCTCACGGTTCTGGAAGCTGCCGAACTTTCAAAGTTGCTTGAAGAGAAGTGGGGCGTATCCGCTGCTGCTCCCGTAGCGGCCGCCGCCGCTGCCGGTCCTGCCGCTGCCGCCGCTGAAGAGAAGACCGAATTCACGGTCATGCTCACCGCTGCAGGCGACAAGAAGATCGAAGTGATCAAGGAAGTCCGTGCCATCACCGGCCTCGGCCTCAAGGAAGCCAAGGATCTGGTTGAAGCCGCTCCGAAGGCCGTCAAGGAAGGCCTCAACAAGGCTGATGCCGAAGCTGCCAAGAAGAAGCTTGAAGCAGCTGGCGCCAAGGTCGAGTTGAAGTAATTAACAATATCTTCCGGCGCGGGGCTCAAACCCTTCGCCGGAAGATGTTTGCAGGTTTGAGTTTGCCCGACGGCTTATTTGAAGTTCTCAAAAAAGGACTTCAGACAAGCCGTCTTCATCGTTTGAATATTACACTGACAAGGAAAACACATGGCTGAGGCACATACGGTCGCAAGTCGGAAACGCATCCGCAAAGTATTCGGCAAGGGCATTGAAGTTGCCGTGATGCCGAATCTCATTGAGGTGCAAAAGGAATCTTACGACCAGTTTCTGCAAGTCAAGGAACCCACCGGCGGACGGATCAATGAAGGCCTGCAAGCCGTGTTCAAATCGGTGTTCCCGATTTCGGACTTTTCCGGCCAGGCCGTGCTGGAATTCGTCCGCTATGAATTCGAGGCGCCGAAGTTTGACGTGGATGAATGCCAGCAGCGCGGCATGACCTTTGCGGCACCCTTCAAGGTGACGCTGCGCCTGATCGTATTTGAGATCGATCCGGATACCCAGGCCAAGTCGGTCAAGGACATCAAGGAGCAGGATGTTTACATGGGCGACATTCCGCTCATGACCTCCAACGGCACCTTCGTGGTGAACGGCACCGAGCGGGTTATCGTTTCGCAGATGCACCGTTCGCCCGGCGTGTTTTTCGACCATGACAAGGGCAAGAGCCATTCCTCGGGCAAGCTGCTGTTTGCGGCGCGCATCATTCCTTACCGCGGTTCGTGGCTCGATTTCGAGTTCGACCCCAAGGACATCGTGTTCGCGCGGATCGACCGGCGCCGCAAGCTGCCGATCACCACGCTGCTCTATGCGCTTGGCCTGCAGGGCGAAGAGATTCTCCACGAGTTCTACAAGTCGGTTGGCTACACCCAGACCAAGGATGGCTGGAAAACATCCTTCGATGTTGACCGCTACAAGGGCATCAAGCCGACGGTTGACCTCATCGATGCAAAGACCAAGGCTGTTGTGGTCGAGGCCGGCAAGAAGATTACGCCGCGCCTGGCCAAGAAGATTGCCGATGATGGCACCAAGGAACTGCTGGTGCGCGATGAAGATCTCTATGGCCGCTACATTGCCGATGAGCTTGTCAATGAAAAGACCGGCGAGATTTTCGCCGAGGCCGGCGACGAGATTGACGAGAAGGTTCTGAATGCGCTGAAGGAAGCGGGTTTCACCAAGCTCAACCTTCTCGACATCGACCACATCAATACGGGCGCCTATATCCGCAATACGCTCAAGGCCGACAAGGTCGAGAGTTATGAGCAGGCGCTTATTGAAATTTACCGCGTCATGCGCCCCGGTGAACCGCCAACACGGGAATCGGCGGAAGCCCTGTTCAATGGGTTGTTCTTTGACTCGGAGCGTTATGATCTCTCGGCCGTGGGCCGGGTGAAGATGAACATGCGTCTGGAACTTGATGTTCCTGACACCATGCGGGTTCTCCGCCGCGAGGACGTGCTTGCCGTGATCAAGACGCTGCATGAGCTGCGTGACGGCAAGGGCGAAGTGGACGACATCGACCATCTCGGCAACCGCCGGGTGCGCAGCGTCGGCGAGCTGATGGAAAACCAGTACCGCCTTGGCCTGGTGCGCATGGAGCGCGCCATCAAGGAGCGCATGTCATCGGTTGATATCGACACCGTGATGCCGCATGACCTGATCAACGCCAAGCCTGCGGCTGCCGCGGTGCGCGAGTTCTTTGGTTCGTCGCAGCTTTCGCAGTTCATGGACCAGACCAATCCGCTGTCGGAAATCACCCACAAGCGCCGTCTCTCGGCCCTTGGACCGGGCGGCCTGACACGCGAACGCGCTGGTTTTGAAGTGCGCGACGTGCATCCCACCCACTACGGACGCATCTGCCCGATTGAAACGCCGGAAGGCCCGAACATCGGCCTGATCAACTCGCTGGCGACCTACGCCCGGGTTAACAAGTACGGCTTTATCGAAACGCCTTACCGCACGGTCAGCAACGGCAAGGTTTCACGGGATGTGACCTATCTCTCGGCCATTGAAGAAGGCAAGCACTACATCGCGCAGGCGAACGTGGTGCTGACCAAGGACAACAAGTTTGCCGAAGACATGGTGATTGCGCGCAACTACGGCGACGTGCTCTCCGTGCCTGCCGACAAGATCGATTACGTGGATGTTTCGCCGAAGCAGCTGGTTTCGGTTGCTGCGGCGCTGATCCCGTTCCTTGAGAACGACGACGCCAACCGCGCGCTTATGGGTTCAAACATGCAGCGCCAGGCTGTGCCATTGGTTCGCACCAATGCTCCGCTGGTTGGCACTGGCATGGAATCCATTGTGGCACGGGACTCGGGCGCTGCCTTTGCGGCGCGCCGCACCGGTGTCGTGGACCAGGTTGACGCCAAGCGCATTGTTATCCGCGCCACGGAGGAAACCGATCCGTCCAAGTCTGGTGTTGACATCTACACGCTCGCCAAGTTCCAGCGCTCCAACCAGAACACCTGCATCAACCAGCGTCCGCTGGTGCGTGTGGGCGATCAGGTGAAGCAGGGCGACATCATTGCCGACGGCCCATCCACCGATCTCGGTGATTTGGCTCTCGGGCAGAATGTGCTCGTGGCCTTCATGCCGTGGAATGGCTACAACTTTGAAGACTCGATCCTGCTGTCCGAGCGCATCGTGAAAGATGACGTGTTCACCTCCATCCACATCGAGGAATTCGATGTGATGGCGCGCGACACGAAGCTGGGGCCTGAGGAAATCACCCGCGACATTCCAAACGTCGGTGAAGAGTCACTCAAGAACCTCGACGAAGCCGGCATCGTCTACATCGGTGCGGAAGTGAAGCCGGGCGACATCCTGTGCGGCAAGATCACGCCAAAGGGCGAGAGCCCGATGACGCCGGAAGAAAAACTGCTGCGGGCCATCTTCGGCGAAAAGGCCTCGGACGTGCGTGACACGTCGCTGCGCCTGCCGCCGGGTGTTGCCGGTACGGTCGTGGAAGTGCGCGTGTTCAACCGCCACGGTGTGGACAAGGACGAGCGCGCTTTGGCCATTGAGCGCGAGGAAATCGAACGGCTCGCCAAGGACCGTGACGACGAACTCAAGATCCTTGACCGCAACGCCTATGGCCGCCTGCATGACTTCCTGAACGGGAAAGTCGCAACTGGTGGACCGCGCGGCCACAAGATTGATGGCAAGGTCACGGAAAAAATCCTTGAGGATATTCCGCGTTCGCAGTGGTGGAGCATTGCGCTCTCGGCCGAGAAATCGATTGCCGAGCTCGAAGCCATGAAGCTGCAATACGACGAAGCCAAGAAGCGTCTTGAAACGCGCTTTCTTGACAAGGTCGAGAAGCTGCAGCGCGGTGATGAACTGCCCCCCGGCGTGATGAAGATGGTCAAAGTCTTCGTGGCCGTGAAGCGGAAAATCCAGCCGGGCGACAAGATGGCCGGACGCCATGGCAACAAGGGCGTGGTTTCGCGCATTGTGCCGGTGGAGGACATGCCGTTCCTTGAGGACGGCACCCATGTTGACATCGTTCTGAACCCCTTGGGCGTGCCTTCGCGCATGAACGTGGGCCAGATCCTGGAAACCCATTTGGGCTGGGCCTGTGCGGGCCTTGGCAAGCAAGTGGGCGCCATGCTCGATGCCTATCAGGAAACCCAGAAGATCAAGCCGCTCCGTGACGGCCTGTTCAAGATCTATGGCAAAAATGATGAGCTCGATGCCCTTGATGACAGCGAACTGGTTGAATCGGCGCAAAACCTGCGCCGCGGTGTTCCCATCGCAACGCCGGTGTTTGACGGCGCGCGCGAGGAGGACATTGCCAAAATGCTGAGCGATGCGGGCCTGAATACCTCGGGCCAGGTAACGCTCTATGACGGCAAGACCGGCGAAGTGTTTGATCGCCCGGTCACCGTTGGCTACATCTATATGCTGAAACTGCATCACCTCGTGGACGACAAGATCCACGCGCGTTCCATTGGGCCTTACTCGCTTGTGACCCAGCAGCCCTTGGGCGGCAAGGCACAGTTCGGCGGCCAGCGCTTCGGCGAAATGGAAGTGTGGGCCCTCGAGGCCTACGGCGCGGCCTACACGCTGCAGGAAATGCTCACCGTCAAGTCGGATGACGTGGCCGGCCGCACAAAGGTTTATGAAGCCATTGTGCGCGGCGACGACGCCTTCGAGTCTGGCATTCCGGAAAGCTTCAACGTGCTGGTCAAGGAAATGCGCTCACTCAGCCTCAATGTGGAATTGCAGAATTCACAACAGTAATCATCAGTGGACGGGGCGGAAACGCCTCGTCCGTAACACCCGCGTTAAACAATTTTGAACACCCAAAGGAGCAGTGACACATGAACCAAGAGGTCATGAACGTCTTCAGCCCGGCAGTTACGGCGCAGACATTCGATCAAATCCGTATTTCGATCGCTTCACCGGAAAAGATCCTGTCGTGGTCATTCGGCGAAATCAAGAAGCCGGAAACAATTAACTATCGCACTTTCAAACCCGAGCGCGACGGGCTTTTCTGCGCTCGCATTTTCGGGCCGGTGAAAGATTATGAGTGCCTGTGCGGCAAATACAAGCGCATGAAGTACAAGGGCATCATCTGCGAAAAGTGCGGCGTGGAAGTCACCCTGTCAAAGGTGCGGCGCGAGCGCATGGGCCATATCGAGCTGGCAGCACCTGTTGCCCATATCTGGTTCCTCAAGTCGCTGCCGTCGCGCATCGCACTTCTCCTCGACATGCAATTGAAGGAAGTTGAGCGGGTTCTGTATTTCGAGCAATACATTGTGCTTGAGCCAGGCTTGACGCCTTTGAAGCCACGCCAGACCTTGACCGAGAGCGAGTATATCAAGGCCCAGGAAGATTATGGCGATGACAGCTTTACCGCATCGATCGGCGCCGAAGCCGTGCGCGAAATGCTCATGGCCATCCAGCTTGAGCAATTGCGTGAGCAGCTGCGCGAAGAGCTCAAGGTTGCCACCGGTGACCTCAAGCCCAAGAAGCTGGCCAAGCGTTTGAAGATCGTGGACTCTTTCATTGAATCGGGCAACCGCCCGGAATGGATGATCCTCACCCAGGTTCCGGTCATTCCGCCGGAGCTTCGGCCCTTGGTTCCGTTGGATGGCGGCCGTTTCGCCACCTCCGATTTGAACGACCTCTATCGCCGGGTGATCAACCGCAACAACCGTTTGAAGCGCCTTATTGAGCTTCGTGCGCCGGACATCATCGTGCGCAACGAAAAGCGCATGCTGCAGGAGTCGGTTGACGCGCTGTTTGACAACGGCCGCCGTGGCCGCGTCATTACGGGTGCCAATAAGCGTCCGCTGAAGTCGCTCGCCGACATGCTGAAAGGCAAGCAGGGCCGCTTCCGGCAGAACCTGCTGGGCAAGCGCGTGGATTATTCCGGCCGCTCGGTTATCGTGGTGGGTCCGGAGCTCAAGCTGCATCAGTGCGGCTTGCCGAAGAAGATGGCGCTCGAACTGTTCAAGCCGTTCATCTATTCGCGCCTTGAAGCCAAGGGGCTGTCTTCCACCGTGAAGCAGGCCAAGAAGCTGGTTGAAAAGGAAAAGCCGGAAGTCTGGGATATCCTCGATGAGGTTATCCGCGAACATCCGGTGATGCTGAACCGTGCGCCGACCCTTCACCGCTTGGGCATCCAGGCGTTTGAGCCCGTGCTCATTGAGGGCAAGGCCATTCAGCTTCATCCGCTGGTCTGCACCGCCTTCAACGCCGACTTCGACGGCGACCAAATGGCGGTTCACGTGCCGCTCTCGCTGGAAGCCCAGCTTGAAGCCCGCGTTCTGATGATGTCGACCAACAACGTGCTGCATCCGGCCAACGGACAGCCGATCATCGTGCCGTCACAGGATATCGTGCTTGGCCTCTACTATCTCTCGATCATCCGCAACGGTGAAGCGGGCGAAGGCAAGGCCTTTGGCAACACGGCGGAAATCGACCATGCCCTGGCGGCCGGCGTTATCACGCTGCACACCAAGATCAAGGGCCGCATCAAGGAAGTGGGACCGGAAGGCAAGGTGATCAACCGCATCATCGACACTACGCCGGGCCGCATGAAGATCGGCGAATTGCTGCCGCTCTCCACCAACATTTCCTATGACCTCTGCAACAAGCTGATGACCAAGCGCGAAATCTCCAAGATGATTGACGCGGTCTATCGCCATTGCGGCCAGAAGGAATCGGTGGTGTTCTGCGACCGCATCATGTCGCTGGGCTTCTACAACGCCTACAAGGCCGGCATTTCCTTCGGCAAGGATGACATGGTCATTCCGAAGACCAAGGAAAAGCTGGTGAACCAGACGCGTGAACTGGCCAAGGAATATGAGCAGCAGTATATCGACGGCCTCATTACCCAGGGCGAAAAGTACAACAAGGTTGTCGACGCCTGGGCCAAATGCACCGACAAGGTTGCCGAAGAAATGATGGCCGGCATTCAGGCCGTCCAGATCGACGAAGTGACCGGCCGTGAAAAGCAGATCAACTCGATCTACATGATGAGCCATTCAGGTGCGCGCGGTTCGCCGGCGCAGATGAAGCAGCTTGCCGGCATGCGTGGCCTCATGGCCAAGCCATCGGGCGAGATCATCGAAACGCCGATCATTTCCAACTTCAAGGAAGGCTTGTCGGTTCTCGAATACTTCAACTCCACTCACGGGGCCCGCAAGGGCCTTGCGGATACCGCGTTGAAGACGGCGAACTCGGGTTACCTGACGCGCCGCCTGGTTGACGTGGCACAGGACGCCATCATCAGCCAGGAGGATTGCGGCACCAAGAACTCGATCACCACCCGGCCGATCATCGATGCCGGTGAAGTCATCGTTTCGCTCGGTGTTCGCGTTCTCGGACGGACCGCTGCAACCGATGTTGTTGATCCGGTGACCAACGCCGTGATCGTCAATGCCGGCGAGGAGATGCTGGAATCGCATGTTGAGAAGATCGAGAAGGCGGGCGTCACTGAAATACGCATCCGCTCGGTGCTCACCTGCGAAACCAAGTTCGGCGTGTGCGGCAAGTGCTACGGACGCGATCTGGCCCGCGGCACACCGGTCAACATGGGTGAAGCGGTTGGCGTTATTGCCGCCCAGTCCATCGGCGAGCCGGGCACCCAGCTCACCATGCGCACATTCCACATCGGCGGCACGGCACAGGTTCTTGACCAGTCGTTTGTTGAATCAAACCACGAGGGCAAGGTCACCATCCGCAACCGCAATGTGATGAAAGACTCACAGGGCCGTCTCATGGTCATGGGGCGCAACGCGGCCATCGTGATTGAAGATGCCAAGGGCAATGAACGCGCCGTTCACAAGGTGGTTTACGGCACGCGCCTGTTCGTGGATGACGGCGACATGGTCAAGCGCGGCGTGCGCCTGGCGGAGTGGGATCCATACACGCGGCCGATACTTTCGGAAGCGGATGGCGTGGTGCAGTTCGAGGATGTTGTTGATGGCGTTTCCCTCAACGAAATCGCCGACGAAGCCACAGGCATCACCAACCGGGTGATCATTGACTGGCGTTCCAACCAGCGCGGCTCATCGCTGAAGCCCGCGATGGTGGTGAAGGACAAGGACGGAAACGTGCACAAGCTAGCGCGTGGCGGCGAAGCCCGCTACCTGCTGTCGGTGGACTCCATTCTGTCGGTTGATCCCGGCACCTCGGTGAAGGCTGGCGACGTGCTTGCGCGTAACCCGCTGGAAAGCGCCAAAACACGCGACATCACAGGCGGTCTGCCACGGGTTGCCGAGTTGTTTGAAGCGCGCCGTCCGAAGGATGCAGCGATCATCGCTGAAATCTCCGGCCGGGTCGAGTTTGGCCGCGACTACAAGAACAAGCGCCGCATTCGCATTGTGCCGCAGGATGATACGCTGGAAGCAGTGGAATATCTCATCCCCAAGGGCAAGCATCTGCCGGTGCAGGAAGGCGACTTCATCGAGAAGGGTGAATACCTGCTCGACGGCAACCCGGCGCCGCATGACATTCTGGCGATCAAGGGCGTGGAAGAGCTTGCTGCCTTCCTCGTCAATGAAATCCAGGAAGTGTACCGTTTGCAGGGCGTGTCGATCAACGACAAGCACATTGAAGTGATCGTGCGCCAGATGCTGCAGAAGGTCGAAATCACCGATGCGGGCGAATCCACCTGGCTGGTCGGCGAACAAGTTGACCACGTTGAAATGGACACCGAAAACGACAAGCTGATCGCCGATGGCCGCAAGCCTGCCACGGGTGTTCCGGTTCTGCTGGGCATCACCAAGGCGAGCTTGCAGACGCGGTCGTTCATCTCGGCGGCGTCCTTCCAGGAAACCACACGGGTTCTCACGGAGGCCGCGGTTCAGGGCAAGATCGATACGCTCGAAGGCCTCAAGGAGAACGTCATCGTTGGCCGCCTCATTCCGGCGGGCACGGGCGGCATGCTGGCGCGTCTACGCCAGGTTGCCGACAAGCGCGACGGCCTCATTCTCGAGGAGCAAGCAAGGGCGGAAGTTCTGCCAGCGGCGGAGTAAGAGTTGCTATATAGTATTGAAAAGGCCCGGTTTATTTCCGGGCCTTTTTTATTTTTTGTTAGCTAACGGAAAGATCGTGGATGCCCTTGATGGCGGTGATAGCTGCCAGCAGTCCAAGCAATGCCAGTACCCATTTCCGGAAAGCGATCGGGTCGGCGGTTTTGAAACTCCGGGCACCAAGCCACACGCCGGCGAGTAGGGCGGGCAGGAATGTCAGTGTTCGGAATAACGAGTCAGTGTTCACGAGGTTTTCGCGCGCAAGGAAAGCCAATCCAATGGCGTCAGTCAGCAAGAAATAGACAACAAGCGTTGCGCGGCCCACTATGTTTCCGGCGGGCGAGGCGAAGTAGAACAGGATAACGGGCGGGCCACCAATGCCAAAGGCCCCGTTAGCGACGCCTGCTGCCAGACCAGCGCCGGTGCTGGCAATATTTCCCGGCATTGTTTTCAGTGCGACCCCCATCCACAGCAGACAGGTGACTGCAAACACGAATAGTCCCAAGGCGATTTGCATGGGGGCGGCCGGAATGGCGGTCAGAAACTTCAACCCTATGGGCGTGCCGATGCCAGTGCCAATGACCAAGGGAATAAGAGAGCGCCAGTGTATATCCCGCCACAGGCCGGGCAGAAGATGGAGGCTTGCGGCTATTTCGAGCAGGAAAATCGAAGGAATGATTATGGCGGGTGCGTAAATTAGCGACAGTGCGGTGATGGCGAGAAGTGAAAAGCCGAAGCCGGAATAGCCGCGCACGATTGCGGCAAGGAAAACAATTGCAATGGCGGCTGCAAGAGTCACTTTCAGTAGCCGGAAAACACACGTTCCAAAGCATGTTCCACTTGGGCCACGTCGTTTTCCTGAATACACATGGGTGGTACCATGCGCAGGATGTTCCGGTCGGCGCCGGACTTGCTCATGACCAGGCCATGCTCGCGGGTTTTTTCAAAGATATCGGCGGTAGCTTTCGCCGCTGGCGTTTTTGATTTGCGGTCCGTCACCAGTTCAATGGCTAGCATGAGACCGTGACTGCGCACTTCGCCGATGATTTCGTGCTTCTGATGGAGGCGGTCAAGCACCTTGCGCAATTGAGCACCGATCTTTTTGGAGTTCGCCTGCAAGCCTTCCTCGTCAATGACCTGTAGAACGGCGCGGCCGGCGGCACAGGAAGTTGGGCTTGCACCATAGGTATGGAACGAGAATTTGCTGGCAAGTGCGTCCGCCACATGGCGCTGGGCGACAACGGCAGCCAACGGGAAACCATTGCCGATGCCCTTGGCCATGACGACGATTTCGGGAACGATGCCATGGGCCTCGAAGCCCCAGAAATTGTCGCCGGTGCGGCCAAAGCCGGATTGGACCTCGTCGATGATCATCAACCCGCCCCGTTCGCGCACCTTGGCGGCTGCGGCAGCGAGATAGCCGTCAGGAGTTTCAACAACGCCGCCATAGCCTTGGATGGGTTCAACGATGAAGCCTGCAAGTTTTCCCGAAGTTGCATATTGGATGGTGCGGTCAATTTCCGCCAGGTAAGCGTCCGTGTCATCGCCAAATATGCCCCGGTAGGGATCCGGGTTCGCCATGTGGTGAATTCCGGTGAGGAGGGGGATGTTGTGGCGAAAGCCGCTGATGCCGGTGAACGACTGGGCTCCGATGGTGGCGCCATGATAGGCATTGCGGAGCGCCAGCATGTCGATGTTGCCGGTGAACTGCTGGGCCATGACGAGGGCGAGATCGACAGCTTCGGTGCCGCTGTTGGTGAAATGCACCACCCAGTCGTGGCCCTTGGGCATGCGGGCGGCAAGCTCTTCGGCGAAATGAGCGGGCACCGGATGATAGAACATCGTGGTGCAATGCTGGAGCTGCTCAATCTGCTCCCTCACGGCTGTCGTGACGGTGGGGTGGTTGTGGCCAACCGATACGCACACATTCATCCCCAAGAGATCGAGATATTTCTTGCCGGTTTCATCCCAGAGGTACTGGCGGTCGCCTTTTGCGAAAATAAGTGGGGTCTTGTAGGGCACGAAGGCGCGCTGGGAGGCGGCGTAGTAATTTTCCCGCCGGGCCACGATTGATGCTGTTGACCAATCCGTATCGAGTTTCGCCATGATCTGCCTCCTGCGCTTGGCCTGCCACAGTAGTCAGTCAGGGCTGCAGCCACTAGCTCCAGAGAGCGCTTAACGCTGGACCATGCCCAGTGAGCGGTCTGCTTACCCAAAGAGGCCGGGACCCATCTTTCCACCCGACTACGCTGAACTGATTGAAATTCGCGTGATGAAAGCTGGATCCCGACATCCAGCCAAAGCGAAGCTGGCGCCTAACTTTGACGTGGTAAACTCGCAGGGTCTAAAGGCTTTAGAGATGCCTAGTGCGTAACCGCGGCCAGGGCATGAGAGTTGTCTGGCTCGATGAGGCCAATCAGGGCACCGGTTGAATCGGTCACCACCGCAAGCTTTCCCACACCTGGTACGCGCGTATTGGGCCGCATCACCTCACCGCCGGCATTGGCAGTGTCGTTCTCGGCCTTGTTGATATCGCCCACCGACATATAGGTCATCCAGTGCGAGGGAACGCCGGAGTAGTCCGGTGCGGTCAATTCAAAGATGCCGCCAACGGGCTTTCCATCTTTGCGTGCAATCCAATAAGCGGCGCCATCGGGAAGCGGGGATGCTTCAAATTGCCAACCCAGGGTGCGGCCATAGAAGGCGAGCGCAATTTCCGGTTCCCAGGTGTTAAGTTCGTGCCACCAGTTTCGTTGCGGCATGGTCATTGTGAGATTCTCCCTCTCGAAGTTAATGATCGTGTCGCCGTAAAATCAGTGTCTAATGGGTGATGGGCTTTGATGTGGCTCAATTGGGGCAAATTGCGGCAAGTTGGCCTTGCACCTTAAAACGGCATTAAGTTTTTGGGCGGCATAGTATTGGGATTGCTTGCGAAAAGGCACGGCACGGTATGAGTAACAGTACGAGTATTTCTTCAGACTTAATTAACCGCCGTTTGGGCGGTGCCGGGCAAAAGACGTTTTATGAGCCTGATGTTGAGATGGCGGATGTCGAAGACGACCAGTCCGAAGGCATGGGCCTGTCGGCAGGATTTATCGTGAAGATGGTTGTGCTGTTTGTGGCTGTGGGCGGCGGTACTTACTTTTTCGATGCCTCTGGCTTCTCTTGGTATGACGTAAAGATGGCCGTGGGCGACTTGTCGCGCTTCCGGCTGTAGAATCGCTTCAGCAAGCTCCTGATTCCCCTTATTTCTCCCGCCATTTCAGCATCTGCGGCGCTATTTTTTGTGCCTTGCAGCAATAAACTTCATATGGGCCCGGCTTTTGGCCCCATAGCGTAAAAATTCCCTGATTCAGGGGTTGACGCCGGGTGGGGGGCCAAGTAGAACCCGCCTCGTTCTCAAGCGACAGGCAGTCTGGGTTTCGCACCCTTAAACGCTGGCGAGTGAACAACAAACGACATTCGAGGTCATGCCTTTAGGGACTTTCGTTCTTAAGGGCCTCTGGTTTTGAGCACTGCGGGGTCCCGAGCCGGATCACGTCAGTGTTTTTGGTCATGTGCAATCCGGTTCAACAGTTTATACGAAGGTAGATCAGGCCCGATGCCGACAATCAACCAGCTCATTCGTAAGCCACGCAGCGTTCCGAGTTATCGCAACAAGGTTCCTGCGATGCAGTCTTGCCCGCAAAAACGCGGTGTTTGCACGCGCGTTTACACAACAACGCCGAAGAAGCCGAACTCGGCTCTGCGGAAAGTCGCCAAGGTGCGCCTTACCAACGGCTTCGAAGTTGTGAGCTATATTCCGGGCGAAGGCCATAACCTGCAGGAACACTCTGTGGTGATGATCCGTGGCGGCCGCGTCAAGGATCTGCCAGGTGTCCGCTATCACATCATCCGCGGTATTCTCGATACGCAAGGCGTCGTCAAGCGCCGCCAGCGCCGGTCGAAATACGGCGCGAAGCGTCCGAAGTAAGGCGAGGGGAGTCATTCATGTCACGTCGCCATAAAGCAGATAAACGCGTCATCAACCCGGATCCGAAATTCGGCGATCTCGTGGTTTCCAAGTTCATGAATAATCTCATGTACGAGGGCAAAAAGTCAGTCGCCGAAGGCATCGTTTACGGCGCCTTTGAAAAGGTCCAGGCAAAGGTCAAGAGCGACCCGGTGCAGATTTTCCACCAGG
This sequence comes from Aestuariivirga sp., assembly GCA_965279345.1. Taxonomy (GTDB): domain Bacteria; phylum Pseudomonadota; class Alphaproteobacteria; order Rhizobiales; family Aestuariivirgaceae; genus Aestuariivirga. Next base: position 468,700 of record CBDIHN010000004.1, on the reverse strand, counting down.
CCCTTGAAAATGTGGCTCCGGCCATTGAAGTCCGCTCACGCCGCGTGGGTGGTGCAACCTACCAGGTTCCCGTTGAAGTTCGCACCGAGCGCCGTCAGGCGCTGGCTATCCGCTGGATCATCATCGCCGCGCGCGGCCGCAACGAAAACACCATGGTTGACCGCCTCTCCGGCGAGCTCATGGACGCCGCCAACAACCGTGGATCAGCCGTGAAGAAGCGGGAAGACACCCACAAGATGGCCGAAGCGAACCGCGCTTTCAGCCACTACCGCTGGTAATTCAGGACAGACAAGATTATGGCCCGCACACACGAACTTGCAGACTACCGGAACTTCGGCATCATGGCCCACATTGATGCCGGCAAGACGACTGTTACGGAGCGCATTCTTTTTTATTCCGGCAAGAGCCACAAGATTGGCGAAGTGCACGACGGCGCTGCCACCATGGATTTCATGGAGCAGGAGCAGGAACGCGGCATCACGATTACTTCCGCTGCCACCACCACCGTCTGGAATGGCAAGCGCCTGAACATCATCGACACTCCCGGCCACGTGGACTTCACCATTGAAGTCGAGCGTTCGCTGCGCGTGTTGGACGGTGCGGTTTGCGTTCTTGATTCAAACCAGGGCGTTGAGCCGCAAACGGAAACGGTTTGGCGCCAGGGCGACAAGTACCAGGTTCCGCGCATCGTGTTCTGCAACAAGATGGACAAGACCGGCGCTTCCTTCAAGCAGTGCATTGATGACATCAAGGAGCGCTTGGGTGCACGCCCGGTTCCGATTCAGCTGCCAATTGGCGCTGAAGCCGAATTCAAAGGCATTGTCGATCTCGTGCGCATGAAGGCCGTTGTCTGGGAGAACGAAGCTCTCGGTGCCAACTATCACGATGAAGAGATTCCAGCCGACATGCTCGATGCCGCCAAGCAAGCGCGCGCCGACATGATCGAGGCCTGCGCCGAGCTCGATGAGCAGGCGACGGAAGACTATTTGAACGGCAAGGAAATTTCCAACGAGACCATTAAGAAGCTGCTCCGCAAAGCGGTTCTGACGGCCGCTTTCTTCCCGGTTCTCTGTGGTTCGGCCTTCAAGAACAAGGGCGTACAGCCGCTTCTTGACGCGGTTGTCGATTATCTGCCATCGCCGCTCGACCGTCCGGCCATCAAGGGCATTGATGTCAAGACTGGTGGCGAAACTACCCGCCCATCATCCGATACGGAGCCGTTGGCGCTTCTTGCATTCAAGTTGATGGACGACCAATACGGCATTCTCACCTTCTGCCGCATCTATTCCGGCGTGCTTGGAAAAGGCACGTCGCTTCTGAACTCCACCCGCGATAAGACCGAGCGTGTGGGCCGCATGGTTCTCATGCATGCCAACAACCGCGAAGAAATCGCCGAGGCCCATGCGGGCGACATCGTGGCCCTGGTTGGTCTGAAAGACACGCGCACCGGCGACACGCTGTGCGACCCGGCCAAGCCGGTAATCCTCGAAAAAATGGAATTCCCCGAGCCGGTCATCGAAATGAAGGTCGAACCCAAGACCAAGGTTGACCAGGAAAAGATGGCCGTGGCGCTTTACAAGCTGGCCGCCGAAGATCCTTCCTTCCGCGTTTCCACCGACTCAGAGTCCGGCGAAACCATCATCAAGGGCATGGGCGAGCTTCACTTGGACATCAAGGTTGATATCCTCAAGCGTACCCACAAGGTTGAAGTGTCAGTTGGCGCTCCACAGGTTGCCTACCGCGAGGCGATCACCCGCAAGGTGACCAAGGACTACACCCATAAGAAGCAGACCGGCGGTACGGGGCAGTTCGCCCGCGTGATCCTCGAGATCGAGCCTGCGGAAAAGGGAGCCGGCAATTCGTTCGAGTCCAAGATTGTTGGCGGCTCTGTGCCGAAGGAATACATCCCGGGTGTTGAAAAGGGCCTGAATTCTGTTCTGTCGAGCGGCCCGGTGATCGGTTTTCCGGTAGTAGACATGAAGGTTGCGCTTGTTGATGGCGCCTACCACGACGTTGACTCGTCGGCCATTGCCTTTGAAATCGCCACGCGCGCTGCCATGCGCGAGGCTTTTGAGCAGGCCGGTGCAATTCTGCTTGAACCGATCATGAAGGTTGAAGTTACGTCACCTGAAGATTATCTGGGTGGTGTTATCGGCGATCTCAATTCCCGTCGTGGCCAGATCCTGGGCACCTCGGCGCGCGGCAACGCGCAAATTGTGAACGCCATGGTGCCGTTGGCCAACATGTTTGGCTATATCAACAACCTGCGCTCGATGAGCCAGGGACGCGCCAGCTACACCATGCAGTTCGACCACTATGAGCAAGTCCCGGGCGCGGTTGCCCTGGAAGTCCAGAAAAAATACGCTTAATCCAAATTTGTTTAACGGAGCACTCCGATGGCCAAAGAGAAATTTCTTCGCGACAAGCCGCATTGCAACATTGGGACGATTGGCCATGTTGACCATGGGAAGACGTCGCTGACGGCAGCGATTACGAAGGTGCTGGCGGAGACGGGCGGGGCTACGTACACGGCCTATGACCAGATCGACAAGGCGCCTGAAGAGCGGGCCCGCGGCATCACGATTTCCACGGCGCATGTGGAATACCAGACGAAGAACCGGCATTACGCCCATGTGGATTGCCCGGGACATGCGGACTATGTGAAGAACATGATCACCGGTGCGGCCCAGATGGACGGCGCCATTCTTGTTGTTTCCGCGGCTGACGGCCCAATGCCGCAGACCCGCGAACACATCCTGCTGGCAAGGCAGGTCGGCGTGCCAGCCCTGGTTGTGTTCATGAACAAGGTGGACATGGTTGACGACCCAGAGCTCCTGGACCTCGTGGAGATGGAAGTGCGCGAGCTGCTGACCTCCTACCAGTTCCCCGGCGATGACATTCCGATCATCCGCGGCTCGGCGCTGGCTGCCCTTGAAGGCAAGACGCCGGAGATCGGCCATGACGCCATTCTCAAGCTGATGGCGGCGGTTGACAGCTATATCCCGCAGCCCGAGCGGGCCAAGGACCAGCCGTTCCTGATGCCGATCGAAGACGTGTTCTCGATCTCGGGCCGCGGCACGGTGGTGACCGGCCGCATTGAGCGCGGGATTATCAAGGTTGGCGAGGAAGTCGAGATTGTCGGCATCCGCGACACGGTGAAGTCCACCGTTACGGGCGTCGAGATGTTCCGCAAGCTGCTGGACTCAGGCGAGGCCGGCGACAACGTCGGCGCGCTGCTGCGCGGTATTGACCGCGAGGGTGTCGAGCGTGGCCAGATCCTGTGCAAGCCAGGCAGCGTCAAGCCGCACAAGAAGTTCAAGGCGGAAGCCTATATCCTGACCAAGGAAGAGGGTGGCCGTCACACGCCGTTCTTTGCCAACTACCGTCCGCAGTTCTACTTCCGGACCACGGATGTGACCGGCGTGGTCACGTTGCCGGCTGGCACGGAAATGGTGATGCCGGGCGACAATATCGCGTTTGACGTCGAGCTGATTACGCCGATTGCCATGGAGGAGAAGCTGCGCTTCGCCATCCGTGAAGGCGGACGTACCGTCGGTGCCGGCGTCGTTGCCAAGATTACTGAATAAGGCGGGTTACCAAGATGCAACGACAAAACATCCGTATCCGTCTCAAAGCGTATGACCATCGCATTCTCGATACGTCAACGCGCGAGATCGTGAACACGGCAAAACGTACGGGCGCACAAGTGCGTGGGCCTGTTCCTCTTCCTACACGCATCGAGAAGTTCACCGTGAACCGCTCGCCGCACGTTGACAAGAAGAGCCGTGAACAGTTCGAGATGCGGACGCACCGTCGTCTGTTAGACATAGTCGATCCAACCCCGCAGACAGTTGATGCTTTGATGAAGCTCGACCTGGCTGCAGGTGTTGATGTTGAAATCAAGCTCTAAGGCGGGCATTAGGAGAGTAGCGATGCGTTCTGGCCTCATCGCCGTAAAACTGGGCATGACACGGATCTACACGGAAGAGGGAACAGTTGTTCCAGTCACCGTGTTGAAGGTGGATAATTGCCAAGTTGTTGCGCAAAAAACGAATGAAAAGCACGGCTACACCGCGGTTCAGCTGGGTGTTGGCGTTGCAAAGATCAAGCGCTTGTCGAAAGCCGAGCGCGGCCACTTTGCGGCTGCCAAGGTTGAACCGAAGCGCAAGCTGCAGGAATTCCGCGTAAGCGCCGACAATACCATGCCGGTTGGCTCGGAGGTGACGGTTGATCACTTCGTGGCCGGCCAGTTCGTGGATGTCACCGGCACCTCGCTCGGCAAGGGCTTCCAGGGCGGCATGAAGCGCTGGAACTTCAGCGGCCTTCGCGCCACCCACGGTGTTTCGGTAAGCCATCGCTCGATCGGTTCGACGGGCAACCGCCAGGATCCGGGCAAGGTGTTCAAGGGCAAGAAAATGCCTGGCCACCTCGGCTCCGAAACGGTGACCACGCAGAACATCGTTGTTGTACGCACCGACAAGGACCGCGGCCTCATCATGCTCAAGGGATCAGTTCCCGGCAGCAAGGGCGGCTGGGTTTCAGTTCGTGACGCAGTTAAGCGCAAGCTTCCCGCGGCCGCTCCAAAGCCCGGCGCCTTCAAGGCACCGGTTGCTGTGGCAGCTGCAGCACCAGAAGCTGTGAAGGAGTAAGGCTGACATGAAAGCCGACGTTCATACGATTGACGCAAAGAAGGCAGGCTCGGTTGAGCTGGCGGACCACATTTTTGGTCTTGAGCCTCGCGTTGACATCATTCACCGGGTTATCCAGTGGCAGCTCAACAAGCGCCAGCAGGGCACCCATCAGGCCAAATCGCGCGGCGAAATCAACCGCACGACGAAGAAGTTCGGCAACCAGAAGGGCGGCGGCGGCGCCCGCCACGGTTCGCGCAAGGCCGGTATTTTCGTGGGCGGCGGCAAGGCCTTCGGTCCCCGTTTCCGCAGCCATGAAACCTCGCTGAACAAGAAGGTTCGTGCCCTCGGTCTGCGTCATGCACTTTCGACGAAAGCCAAGGCTTCCGAGATCATCATCATCGACAAGGCCGAGGTGAAGGAAGCCAAGACCAAGCTCATTCAGGCGGCATTTGCCAAGCTTGGCTGGGTGAATGCGCTGATCATTGACGGCGCAACGGTCAACGAAGGCTTCGCCAACGCGGCCCGCAACATTCCGAATATCGATGTGCTGCCAGTGCAGGGCATCAACGTTTATGACATCCTGCGCCGGAAGAACTTGGTCCTGACCAAAGCTGCCGTCGAAGCCCTGGAGGCGCGGTTCAAATGAGCAAAGAACAGTTTTACAACATCATCCGCAGTCCTGCGATCACCGAAAAGGGAACCCTGGTTTCCGAGCACAACCAGGTTGTGTTCAACGTGGCGCGGGATGCGACCAAGCCTGCGATCAAGAAAGCCATTGAAGGGCTTTTTGGCGTCAAGGTGAAGTCGGTGAATACCCTCGTACGCAAGGGCAAGCAGCGCCGTTTCAAGGGCCAGCTTGCCAGACTGAGCGATATCAAGCGCGCCTATGTGACCCTCGAAGAAGGTCAGCGGCTTGATGTGACAACTGGCCTCTGAGTGGTGAGATAGAAAATGGCTCTCAAAACATTCAAACCAACCAGCCCAGGCCGCCGCCACCTTATCCAGGTGGATCGCAGCCAATTGTGGAAGGGCGGCCCGGTCAAGGCCCTCGTGGAAGGTCAAAACAAGAATGGCGGCCGTGGCAATACGGGCCGCATTACCTCGCGCCGCAAGGGTGGTGGCCACAAGACGGCTTACCGCCTGGTAGATTTCCGCCGCACGAAATTTGACGTTGCAGCAGTGGTTGAGCGCATTGAATATGATCCGAACCGGACCGCATTCATCGCCTTGATCAAGTATGCCGATGGCGAGCTGTCCTATATTCTGGCACCGCAGCGTTTGGCGGTTGGTGATCAGGTCATTTCGGGCCAGACCGCTGACGTGAAGCCCGGCAACGCGATGCCATTGGGCGCCATGCCGGTCGGCACGATTGTCCATAACGTTGAAACCAAGCCCGGCAAGGGTGGTTCACTGGCACGCTCCGCTGGCACCTACGCCATGGTCGCCGGCCGTGACCAGGGTTTTGCGCTGCTCAAGCTCAAGTCCGGCGAAACCCGCATGGTCGACGCTGCCTGCATGGCAACGGTCGGTGCGGTTTCCAACCCAGACCACATCAACGAAGTGATCGGCAAGGCCGGTCGCGCCCGCTGGAAGGGTGCCCGCTCGGTTTCGCGCGGTATCGCCCGCAACCCGGTCGACCATCCAAACGGCGGTCGTACCAACGGCGGCAAGCACTGGGCCACCCCCTGGGGCAAGCCGACAAAGGGCAAGAAGACCCGTTCCAACAAGTCAACCAACAAGTTCATCGTGCGCAGCCGCCACGATCGCAAGAAATCGCAGTAGAGGTAGCCCGTGACACGTTCGTCCTGGAAAGGCCCGTTTGTAGACGGATATATTCTGAAGAAGGCCGATGTTGCGCGCGCAGCCGGCCGTCATTCAGCGATCAAGACGTGGAGCCGCCGCTCGACAATCCTGCCGCAGTTCGTGGGACTTACGTTCCAGGTCCACAACGGCAACAAGTTCATTCCGGTCAACATTTCGGAAGAAATGGTCGGCCACAAGCTTGGTGAGTTCGCGCCGACCCGGACCTTCCGGGCCCACTCGGCATCAGACAAGAAGGCAACGAAGGCTCCAACACCATGAGCAAACCAGTCAGAAAACGCTCGCTCGCTGACAATGAGGCAAAGGCCGTGACCCGGTCTATCCGCATCAGCCCGCGCAAGCTGAACGAATTGGCCACCATCATCCGTGGCATGAAGGCGTCCAAGGCCCTGGCCGAACTGACCTTCTCGCGCCGCCGCATTGCGAAGGACGTGAAGAAGACGCTGGAGTCAGCCATTGCCAACGCCGAGAACAACCATGACCTCGACATCAACAACCTTGTTGTGGCCGAAGCCTGGGTTGGCAAGAATTTGGTTATGAAGCGCTTTATGCCAGGTGCGCGTGGCCGGGTGGGCAAGATCGAGAAATTCTTCAGCGAACTGACGATCATCGTTCGCGAAGTGAAGGAGGCCGCTTAATGGGTCAGAAAGTCAATCCGATTGGTCTGCGTCTGGGCATTAACCGGACCTGGGACTCGCGCTGGTATGCGAACAGTCGGGAATATGGAAAGCTCCTGCACGAAGACATGGGCATCCGCAGCTACCTCAAGACCGAGCTCAAGCAGGCTGGCGTTGCCAAGGTTCTGATCGAGCGCCCGCACAAGAAGTGCCGGGTGACGATCTACTCGGCGCGTCCTGGCGTGGTGATCGGCAAGAAGGGCGCTGACATCGAAAAGCTGCGCAAGAAGGTTGCGGACATGACGGGTTCAGAGGTTCATCTGAACATTGTTGAAATCCGCAAGCCTGAAGTTGACGCAACTCTGGTTGCCGAAAGCATCGCGCAGCAGCTCGAACGCCGCGTGGCGTTCCGCCGGGCGATGAAACGTTCGGTGCAGTCGGCCCAGCGCATGGGTGCGGAAGGCATCAAGATCACCTGTTCGGGCCGTCTTGGCGGTGCGGAAATTGCCCGCGTTGAGTGGTACCGCGAGGGACGCGTTCCTTTGCACACACTGCGCGCTGACATTGATTACGGTGTCGCCACGGCCCACACGGCCTACGGCACCAATGGCGTGAAGGTCTGGATCTTCAAGGGCGAAATCCTTGAGCATGATCCGATGGCGCAGGACAAGCGCATGGCTGAGACGCCTGATAGTGGACAACGTCCTCGCCGCGACCGTGATGGCGCGAACTGAGGTTTGAGGTAAGCGATTATGTTGCAACCAAAGAAAACAAAGTTCCGGAAGGCCCACAAGGGCCGTATCCATGGCAAGTCGACAAGCTGCAACACGCTTGATTTCGGGGCGTTTGGATTGAAGGCAACGGAGCCTGACCGCCTGACCGCCCGCCAGATCGAAGCGGCGCGCCGTGCGCTGGCCCGCGGCATGAAGCGTGCCGGACGCATCTGGATCCGCGTATTCCCGGACGTTCCCGTGTCGAAGAAGCCTGCCGAAGTGCGCATGGGTTCAGGCAAGGGATCGACCGAATACTGGGCAGCCCGGGTTAAGCCGGGCCGCGTGATTTTTGAAGTGGACGGCGTTCCAAAGGCCGTCGCTGAGCATTCATTGCTGCTAGCGGCAGCAAAACTTCCAATCAAGACGCGCTTTGTTGCGCGCCTTGGCGAATAATCCGGAGTCTTGGCAAATGAAAATGAGTGACGTCAAGGTTTTGAGCCCAGATCAAGTCAAGGACGAAGTCCTGAAGCTCAAGAAGGAGCAGTTCAACCTGCGCTTCCAGAGAGCTTCCGGCCAAGTCGAAAACACATCGCGTATCAGGCAGATCCGCCGTGACATCGCCCGTCTCAAGACGGCGCAGTCACTGGCTTCTGCTTCGAAGTAGGAGAATAGAAGATGCCGAAACGCGTTCTCGAAGGCGTGGTAGTCAGCGACAAGAACGACAAGACCATCGTGGTCAAGGTCGAACGCCGCCTGCGCCATCCGGTTCTGAAAAAGACCGTGCGTCTTTCGAAGAAGTATCATGCGCATGATGAGAAGAACACCGCCAAGACCGGCGATGTTGTTCGCATTGAAGAAACACGGCCCATCTCGAAGCAGAAGCGCTGGACGCTTCTCGGGACTGTGGCTGCTGGCAAAGCATAAGCAAAAGGACAAGCGCGCAGTTCGTGCTCCATGTAAACAGGTGATCTTATGATCCAGCAAGAAACTAACTTAGACGTCGCTGACAATTCCGGCGCAAGGCGCGTACAGTGCATCAAGGTGCTCGGAGGCTCGAAGCGCCGCTATGCCTCGATTGGCGACGTGATCGTTGTGTCGGTCAAGGAAGCCATTCCGCGCGGCCGCGTGAAGAAGGGCGCCGTGATGAAGGCCATCGTGGTGCGCACTGCCAAGGACATCCGCCGGGCTGATGGTTCAACCATCCGCTTTGACCGCAATGCGGCGGTTCTGATCAACGCCCAGGGCGAGCCGGTTGGGACGCGCATTTTCGGACCCGTGCCCCGTGAGCTGCGCGGCAAGAACCAAATGAAAATCATTTCTCTGGCGCCGGAGGTACTGTGATGTCGGCGAAGCTTAAAATCAAGAAGGGCGACAAGGTTGTCGTCATTACCGGCAAGGACAAGGGCAAGCAGGGCGAAGTGCTCCGCGTGATCCCTGCCGAAAACCGGGCCGTTGTTGGCGGCATCAACATTTCACGCCGCCATACGAAGCAGACGGCGGCGCAGGAAGGCGGCATCATCAACAAGGATATGCCGATACAAATTTCAAACCTGGCCTTGCGCGATCCGAAGGATGGCAAGCCAACCCGCGTGGGCTACAAGACCCTCGGCGATGGCAAAAAAGTCCGGTTTGCAAAACGCTCTGGAGAAGTCATCGATGGCTGACGAAAAAGAAGTCAAGGCGAAGCCCGCAAAGCAGGCCAAAGCCCCGAAGAAAGCAGAAGCTGCCGAGAGGCCGGCTGGCAAGGTTGCCAAGCTGCCTGACGGCTATGTGCCACGCCTGCGTCAGCATTACGACGATGTGGTGCGCGCCAAGCTGATTGAACAGTTCGGCTACAAGAACGTGATGGAAGTACCAAAGATCACCAAGATCGTGCTCAACATGGGCGTTGGCGAGGCCACGCAGGATTCCAAGCTGGTGCAGGTTGCTGCCGCCGAGCTTGAGAAGATTGCCGGCCAGAAAGTCGTCATCACCAAGTCGAAGAAAGCCATTGCCCAGTTCAAGATTCGCGAGAACCTGGCAATCGGCGCGAAGGTGACCTTACGCAAGGTGCGGATGTATGAGTTCCTCGACAGGCTCATCACCATTGCCCTGCCGCGGGTACGCGACTTCCGCGGCCTTTCGGAAAAGAGCTTTGATGGCCGTGGCAACTATGCCCTGGGCATCAAGGAACACCTGATTTTCCCGGAAATCGATTATGACAAGATCGACCGGATTTGGGGCCTCGACATCGTGATTTGCACATCGGCAAACACCGATGACGAAGCCCGCGCCCTGATCGACGCATTTAATTTCCCGTTCCGCCGCAGCACGCGCAAAGCTGCCTAAGAACAAACTGGATCCCTGAGGAAGCCCATATGGCAAAGACGAGCTCGGTAGAAAAGAACGAAAAACGCAGGCGGCTGGTGAAGCAATTTGCGGCCAAGCGCAAGCGCCTGAAAGCGATTACGCAGGACAAGAAGGTCTCTATGGAAGAGCGCTTCACGGCCCAGATCAAGCTTTCGGCCATGCCGCGCAATTCGGCCAAGACCCGCATCCGCAACCGGTGCGAAGTCACCGGCCGGCCGCGGGCCTTCTACAGGAAATTGAAAGTGTCACGTCTGGCTCTTCGTGATTTGGCCAACCAGGGTTTGGTTCCTGGCATGACCAAGTCGAGCTGGTAGGGCGAACGGACGGACAAGGAGACGAATAAATGAGTGCAAGTGATCCGATCAGTGATTTGCTGACCCGCATCCGGAATGCCCAGGAACGCGGCAAGGCAAAGGTATCTTCGCCGGCTTCGCGGCTGCGCGAGCGCGTGCTTGAAGTGCTTCAGCACGAGGGCTTCATCCGCGGTTTCACCACGGTGCAGCAGGGGTCCGGCAAGGCCGAGATCGAAATCGAACTGAAATACTTCGATGGCGCACCGGTCATCCGCGAACTTCAGCGCGTATCGAAGCCGGGCCGCCGGGTTTATGCCTCGGTTGAAACCCTTCCCACTGTTTTCAACGGCATGGGAATTTCCATTCTGTCAACGCCGAAGGGCGTTATGTCCGATGCAGATGCTCGCACCCAAAACGTGGGTGGCGAAGTTCTCTGCACGGTATTCTAAGGAACGTTGCAATGTCTCGTATTGGTAAAAAAGCAGTTCCGGTTCCAGCCGGGGTTACAGCCTCGGTGAACGGCCAGTTGGTTTCCGTGAAGGGGCCAAAGGGCGAGTTGAAAGTGGTGCTGAACGACCAGGTCCTGGCCAAGATGGAGCAGGGCGGGATCAAGGTTGACCCGAAGGACAAGTCCAAGCTGGCTCGCTCCTCGTGGGGCATGTCGCGTACGCTGGTTGCCAATCTGGTGACGGGTGTTACGGTTGGCTATTCGAAGTCGCTGGAAATCACTGGCGTTGGTTATCGTGCAGCGCTCAACGGCAAAGCTCTTCAGTTGAACCTTGGCTACAGCCATGATGTGACCTACGACATTCCGCCCGGCATTGAAATCAAGGTGCCGAAGCCCACGGAAATCGTGATCAGTGGCATCGACAAGCAGCGGGTTGGCCAGGTTGCGGCTGAGATCCGTGAATACCGCGGCCCCGAGCCCTACAAGGGCAAGGGCGTCAAATACGCAGGCGAATACATCTTCCGCAAGGAAGGCAAGAAGAAATAATTGGTGGTATAAATGGCTACAAAAATCACTCCACTCGCACGGCGCACAACGCGCGTTCGCAAGGCGCTGGCAAAGCGCGGCAATTTGCGTCCGCGGCTTTCGGTGTTCCGTTCGAGCAAGAACATTTATGCACAGGTCATCGATGACTCGAAGGGCGTAACCGTCGCTTCCGCGTCAACGATGGAAGAGGGCTTCAAGTCGGCCAAGAAGACCGGCGCGGACATGGCGGCAGCAAGCCAAATCGGCAAGCTGGTGGCCGAACGTGCCCTCAAGGCAGGCATCAAGGACGTGGTCTTCGATCGCGGCGGCTATATTTTCCACGGGCGCGTCAAAGCGCTGGCGGAAGCTGCCCGTGAAGGTGGACTGAACTTCTAAATCGATTAGTGGCGAATAGGCAAAGAACACATGGCTAAAGAACGTAGCGAACGGGGCGGAGACCGCAAGGACAACCGCGAGGAGCGCGACAGCGAGTTCATTGACAAGCTCGTGCACATCAATCGTGTTGCGAAGGTTGTGAAGGGCGGCAAGCGCTTCGGCTTTGCGGCACTTGTTGTCGTGGGCGACCAGAAGGGCCGTGTCGGCTTTGGCCACGGCAAGGCGCGTGAAGTGCCGGAAGCGGTGCGGAAAGCGACTGAGGCGGCAAAGCGTGTGCTCATCCGCGTGCCGCTGCGCGAAGGCCGTACGTTGCATCATGACATTGACGGCCGTTGGGGCGCAGGCAAGGTAACACTTCGTGCCGCCCCTCCGGGAACCGGCATCATTGCCGGCGGCCCGATGCGCGCCGTATTTGAATCAGTCGGCGTTGCCGATGTCGTGGCCAAGTCAAAGGGTTCGTCGAACCCCTACAACATGGTGCGCGCGACATTCGACGCGTTGAAGAAGCAGACGAGCCCCCGTTCAGTGGCAGCGCGCCGCGGCAAGAAGGTGAGCGACGTTTTGCGCCGCCGTGACCCGGATGCGGCAGTAGAATAAGTTGAGGACGTAGAATCATGGCCAAAGCACCAGCAGCAAAGACAGTCACGGTAACGCAGTATGCCAGCCCGCAACGGCGGCCGGCGGACCAGCGCGCCACATTGGTTGGGCTTGGCCTCAACAAGATCAACCGGCGTTCAACACTGAACGATACGCCCGCGGTTCGCGGCATGATTGCCAAGGTTGCGCATCTCGTTCGCGTGGTCGAATAAGTTTAAGGAATACGACAATGAAGCTCAATGAAATTGCCGATAACGCCGGTGCCCGCAAGATCCGCAAACGCGTTGGCCGCGGCCTGGGTTCAGGCCTTGGCAAAACTGCCGGCCGCGGCGGCAAGGGCCAAACGGCCCGCAAGGGCGGCGCAAAGGCCGGCTTCGAAGGCGGCCAGATGCCAATCTACCGCCGCTTGCCAAAGCGCGGCTTCAACAAGCCGAACCAGGTTTCGTACAACGAAGTCAACCTCCAGACCGTCCAGGCGGCGGTTGATGCCAAGAAGCTCGATACCAAAGCTGCCGTTACGGCGGCTTCGTTGATCGCTGCCGGCGTTATTTCTCGCCCGCTCGGCGGGGTTCGCCTGCTGGCCAAGGGCGAGATCAAATCGAAGCTCGCTTTCGAGGTGTTTTACGCCACCAAGGGAGCCATTGCCGCGGTTGAAAAAGCCGGCGGCAGCGTCAAGGTTTTAAGGCCTGTGGAAGTGCCGTCCGAACACAAGAAGTAAGGTTGCATGGGTTAACGGGCCACCCCACATAGGGAGCTTGTAACCAAAGCTCAAGGATACGATATGGCATCGGCAGCTGAACAACTTGCGGCAAACCTGAATTTCGGGGCCTTGGCCAAATCCGAAGAATTAAAGAACCGCATTTGGTTCACCTTGGGCGCCCTGATTGTTTACCGTCTTGGCACCTACATTCCCATTCCCGGTATTGATACGGTGGAGCTGGGCCGCTTTGCGGCACAAAACACCGCCGGCATTCTCGGCTGGGTGAATGGCCTTGCAGGCGGCGCGCTTGGCCGCATGGCGATTTTCGCCCTTAACATCATGCCATATATTTCGGCCTCGATTATCATCCAGTTGATGACCACGGTTTCGCCGCATCTTGAAGCGCTCAAGAAAGAAGGCGAGTCCGGCCGCAAGAAAATGAACCAGTATACGCGTTATGGCACGGTGGTTCTGGCGGCGCTTCAAGCCTATGGCATTGCCGTGGGGCTTGAAGGGCAGGGCAACCTTGTTTCCGATCCCGGCATGTTTTTCCGCGCCAGCACGGTTATCACGCTGACCGGCGGCACGGTTTTCCTGATGTGGCTGGGCGAGCAGATTACTTCGCGCGGTATCGGCAACGGCATTTCGCTGATCATCTTTTCTGGCATCGTTGCGGGCCTTCCAAGCGGCATAGCGGCCATGCTGGAGTTGGGGCGGACCGGACAGATGTCTACCTTCCTGGTCCTTGGAATCATGGTCATGGCGCTTGGCGTGATTGCCTTCATCGTGTTGTTTGAGCGGGCCCAGCGGCGTCTTCTCATTCAGTATCCGAAGCGCCAGGTTGGCCAGAAAGTTTTTCAGGGCGACAGTTCGCATCTTCCGCTCAAACTCAATACCGCCGGCGTCATTCCGCCGATTTTTGCTTCGTCGCTTTTGCTGCTGCCAATCACGGTGGCAAATTTCAGCGCGGGCCAAGGGCCGGACTGGCTGATTTCAGTGACGTCACTGCTCGGCCACGGCAAGCCCCTGTTTCTTGCCCTTTATGTGATGCTGATTGTTTTCTTCGCCTTTTTCTACACGTCCATCATGTTCAATCCGAAAGAGACGGCGGAAAACCTGAAGAAGTATGGCGGCTTTATTCCGGGCATCCGGCCTGGTGAGCGCACGGCTGAATACATCGATTATGTGCTGACACGCATCACGGTTATCGGCGCTCTGTATCTCTCGGTAGTGTGCCTTCTGCCTGAACTTCTGATCGGTTATTCCGGCGTGCCCTTCTATTTCGGCGGCACCTCGCTGCTTATCGTGGTGAGTGTCACGATGGATACGGTGGCGCAGTTGCAGGGCCACCTCTATGCCCAGCAGTATGAAGGCCTGATCAAGAAATCAAAGCTGCGCGGCAACCGGAAATGAACATCATTCTGCTCGGACCTCCGGGTGCTGGAAAAGGCACGCAAGCCAAGTTGCTTGAACTGGGCCGGGGCCTGAAGCAGCTCTCGACTGGCGACATGCTGCGCGCTGCGGTTGCGGCGGGAAGTGAAATCGGGCTCAAGGCCAAGGCGATCATGGATCGCGGCGACTTGGTGTCCGACGAAGTTATCCTTGCGGTGGTGGGCGAGCGGATGAGCCAGCCCGACATCAAGGCCGGGGTGGTGTTTGACGGCTTTCCCCGGACGCCGGCCCAGGCGGAGGCCTTGGATGGCATGCTGGCCGCACGGGGCCAGAAGGTTGACGCCGTAATTGAAATGAAGGTCGAGGACGAGGAGCTGGTGAAGCGCATTTCCGGCCGCTTTACCTGCGCTTCCTGCGGCAAGGGCTATCACGACAGCTTCGACAAGCCGAAGAAGGATGGAATTTGCGACGTGTGCGGGGGGACTCAGTTCACCCGGCGCGCCGATGATAATGAAAAGACGGTAAGAGACCGCCTGAACGTCTACAACAAGCAGACAGCACCCTTGGTTAATTACTATGCCGAGCGGGGCAATTTGCGCAGTGTGGACGGCATGGCGGACATCAAGGTGGTGACGGCCTCAATCAGCCGCATCCTTGGTGGGAATTAGGGCCACTTTTGTAGGTCAATGCGGTTGACGCGTAAGCGATTCCAGCCTATTGAACCCCACAATCTTGGTCTGCATAAGAGCTGGCTTGGGGAGGGAAACCTTCCAGAGCGCGGCTTTGCGCTATTGAAGCGTCAGGTGTGACTATAACAGAATGCGCCCTCGGACTGCTTAAGTCCTTGGAAAGCTTAGGAGAAACAGAGTGGCCCGTATTGCAGGCGTAAATATACCAACCAACAAGCGGGCCGTTATTGCGCTGCGCTACATCCATGGAATCGGCCCGGTTAACGCTGTCGAAATCATGGACAAGGTCAAAATACCGCACAACAAGCGCGTGAACGAGTTGAGCGATGCCGAAGTTCTGGCAATCCGCGAAGTGATTGACCGCGACTACATGGTAGAAGGCGATCTTCGCCGCGAAGTTTCCATCAATATCAAGCGCTTAACCGATTTGGGCTGCTACCGCGGCACCCGTCACCGCAAGAGCCTGCCGGTTCGCGGCCAGCGCACCCACACCAACGCACGCACACGCAAGGGCCCCGCTAAGGCCATCGCCGGCAAGAAGAAGTAAGGGCTTAGATCATGGCTAAAGAAGCAGCACGTCCGCGCCGCAAAGAGCGCAAAAACATCTCGTCTGGCGTGGTTCACGTCAATTCGTCGTTCAACAACACAATGATCACCATCACTGACGTCCAAGGCAATACGATTGTCTGGGCTTCGGCTGGTAAGCTTGGGTTCAAGGGTTCGCGTAAATCTACGCCTTATGCCGCACAGATGGCGGGCGAGCAGGTTGCGCGCGCTGCCATGGAACACGGCATGCGGACGGTTGAAGTTGAAGTCACGGGTCCGGGTTCGGGTCGTGAGTCAGCTTTGCGCGCCTTGCAGGCTTGTGGCTTGCAGGTGACATCAATCCGCGACGTGACACCCATTCCGCACAATGGCTGCCGCCCACCAAAGCGGCGTCGCGTCTAACAGGTTAGTAATGGGTTTCTCACGAAGGAGCCCAGTAAAAGAGGCCGAGAACCGGAGAGCATTTTCCTGCTCATCCGGGAAATCCACGGGATAGCAAAAATGCATGTAAATCAAAAGAATTGGCAGGAACTCATCAGGCCGACCAAGCTCGACATCCAGCCGGGCCGTGAGCGCCGCAAGGTTGCCACCATGGTGGCCGAGCCGTTGGAGCGCGGCTTCGGTACGACACTCGGCAATGCGCTGCGCCGCATCCTTCTGTCGTCACTTCAGGGCGCTGCTGTTTCTTCGGTTCAGATCGACGGCGTGTTGCACGAGTTCTCTTCGATTGCCGGTGTGCGCGAAGACGTGACCGACATCGTTTTGAACATCAAGGAAATTGCCTTGGCAATGCATGCGGAAGGCCCCAAGCGGGTTTCGCTGCGCAAGGAAGGCCCGGGCGTGGTCCGTGCCGGCGACATTCAGCAGACCGCCGACATTCATGTGCTCAACCCTGAGCATGTGATCTGCACCCTGGATGAAGGCGCAGAAGTGCGCATGGAATTCACCGTGAACACGGGCAAGGGTTATGTTTCTTCCGAACGCAACCGCCCGGAAGATGCACCTATCGGCCTTATCCCGGTTGACTCAATCTACAGCCCGGTGCGCCGCGTTTCCTACAAGATCGAGAACACCCGCGAGGGCCAGATTCTCGATTACGACAAGCTGATCATGACGGTTGAAACCGATGGCTCAATGACGCCTGAAGATGCTGTTGCCTATGCAGCACGCATCCTGCAGGACCAGCTCACGGTGTTCATCAACTTCGCCGAGCCTTCCAAGGTTGTGCTTGAGGAAGCCCGCCCCGAACTGGAATTCAATGCCGCCCTTCTCAAGAAGGTTGACGAGCTTGAGCTTTCAGTGCGCTCGGCCAACTGCCTGAAGAACGACAACATTGTTTACATCGGCGACCTGATCCAGAAGTCGGAAGCGGAAATGCTCCGTACCCCGAACTTCGGCCGCAAGTCGCTGAACGAGATCAAGGAAGTTCTGGCGCAGATGGGCCTGCATCTCGGCATGGAAGTGCCGAACTGGCCGCCGGAAAACATCGAAGATCTCGCCAAGAAGTTTGAAACCCACTATTGAGAAATTAAGCGTCTGGCCGAGGCCAGGCGGGTTTAAGGAGAACGGTTATGCGTCATGGATTTAGAGGTCGTCGGTTCAACCGCACGGTTCCGCATCGTCTGGCGATGTTTGCCAACATGTCGGCGGCATTGATCAAGCATGAGCAGATCGTCACCACCTTGCCGAAGGCCAAGGATTTGCGTCCGGTGATCGAGAAGCTGATCACGCTTGCCAAGAAGGGCGGACTGCATGCGCGGCGCCAGGCGATGAGCCAGGTGCGTGATGAAACGCAGGTGAAGAAGCTGTTTGATATTCTCGCGGCGCGCTTCAAGGACCGCCAGGGCGGCTATGCCCGTATCATGAAGGCGGGTTTCCGCTTTGGCGACAATGCACCGATGGCGGTCATCGAGTTTGTGGATCGTGATCCTTCCGAAAAGGGCAAGGATTCAGGCCCATCGATGAAGTCGGGCGAAGAGCCCAAGGAAGCCGTCGCAGCCTAAGCTGGCCGGTACCAGATTGGTTTGAAGGGTAGGAGAAATCCTGCCCTTTTTTGTGCTTTTGAATACCCCCAGAATCGGAGGAGAATAGCGCTTCCCATTGGGGGGATGTTAAAATGCCAGACGATTGGACCTTCGGCTACCGGGCTGACATTGGCTATACCCATGGCTACTACCGCGATCTTTCCCCGGTGATGCTGGAGTTTGCGCTGCTTTCAAAAATGCAGAGCTACCGTGTTGGTAGGCCGTTGCGCTATCTGGAACTGGGTTATGGGCAAGGACTGTCGCTCAATGTTCACGCCGCAACTGTGCCGGGCGAGTACTGGGGGACGGATTTCAATCCGGCACAGGCTGCCAACGCCATTGATCTGGCTGCTGCTTCGGGCGCGGATGTCCGGGTGCTGGATTTCACGTTTGAGGAACTGGCGGCGCGTGATGATCTTCCGGTGTTTGACGTAATTGTTCTGCATGGTATCTGGTCTTGGGTTTCTGACGCCAATCGCCGGGTCATTGTCAGGATTGCGCGCCAGCACCTGGCCGTTGGCGGCATCTTGTACATTTCTTACAATTCGACACCGGGCTGGTCGGCGGCAATGCCCTTGCGCCATCTTATGAACCTGCACTCGGACCTGGCCTCAGGCGAGGCCCAGGGCGTTCTTTCCAAAGTCGATGCCGCACTTGCGTTTGCGCAGAATGTCGTGGATTCGAAGGCCGGCTATTTCAAAGCAAATCCGGCGGTGGCCGACCGGCTCGTGAAGATCAAGGCGCAGGACCGCAACTATGTGGCGCATGAGTATTTCAATGCCGATTGGTTGCCCATGCCATTTTCCGATGTGGTGGAATACCTGTCGGAGGCCAAGCTTTCCTTTGCCGCATCGGCCAATTTCATCGAACACCATGATGGCATGAATCTTACCGCCGACCAGCAGAAGCTGCTGAATGATATCAAACATCCCATCCTGAAAGAGTCAGTGCGCGACTATATGGTCAACCAGCAGTTCCGGAAGGATATCTGGGTGAAGGGGGCGAGACCGATGCCGCCGCATGAACAGGCCGCGCGGGTGAAAGAGCATTCCTTTGTCCTGATGACGCCGGTTGCCGATGTGCCGCTCAAAATCATGGGGGTATTGGGCGAAACGAAGCTTCAGGAAGAAGCCTTCTTGCCAGTCTTGGAACTTCTCGCAAGCAATGGCTACGCACCCAAGACCGGGGCCGAACTGATGGCGGGACCGCCCAGGCAGAACCATGCACAGATCATGCAGGTATTGGCGCTGTTGATCGGCTCAGGGCATGTATGCCCGACGCAAAGTCCAGCGCAGAGAAAGCTGGCGCAGGCGACCAGCAATGCCCTGAATGCCTCATTGATCGCCGATGCGGAATTTTCATCCGATGCCATGTTTCTCGGCAGCCCGCTTATCGGCGGAGCCGTGGGCGTGACCCGGTTTCAAAAACTGTTCTTGAAGTCCCTCAAGAACGCCAGGAAGACTCCCGCCGAGTGGGCAGCCGATGCCTGGGGTTCATTGGACGCACAGGGCCAGCGGCTTATCAAGGATGGCAAGACCTTTGAAACAAAGGAAGAAAACCTTTCCGCTTTGCTCGCAATGGCGGTCGATTTCCACGGCAAACGGCTGCCGATCATGAAAGCCTTGGGAATTGTCCAATAATACGCGCCCCTACTGTTTAATCCGGCGCTGATCCATGGCCACGCTGGCGAGGCCGCTAGCGAGGATGAGCAGCATTCCCAGAATTGAAAGCCAGTTCGGAACATCGCCAAACACAATCAGACCGGAGAGCACGGCCCATAAGGTGAAGGTGTAGTAGAAGGGGGCAACGGCTGCCGCCCTGGCAAAGCGGAAGGCGAGAAACACGAAGGTGTGGCCGCCCACCAGAAACAAGCCCGCCGCCAGCATCATGAAAACGTTGGCGCGGCGCGGGGGAACCCAGGTTTCAAGGAAGGCGGTGATGAGACCTGCTACTGCCATGACGGCGAGAATAGTTGCCAAGGCAACAACGAGGGCTGGAATGTCATGGGGAATTTTTTTGCCGGCAATATCGCGCAGGGCAGAGCCAATGGCGGTAAGCACGCCAAAGGCCGCGTAGGGCGAAGCAGTGGAACTGCCGGGCTGGGCAATCAGCAATGCGCCGGTGATGGCAAGGGCAATCAACACCATACGCAAGCCGCCAATGCGCTCGCCCCAGATCAATGAGACGCCAGCGACCACAAGCAGGGGGGACGTCTGGAAAATGGCTGTAATATCACCAATGGGCATATGGTTGAGCGCCAGGATGAAGCTGACAACGGCGAGGATTTCAAAGGCGGCGCGCAGAAGCACCCAGGGATTGAGGATGCGGGGGATATCGCGGCCATAACCCATTATGAAGACCAGCGGCAGGCACCAGATGGTGGCGGCAATGCCGCGCATCAGGAGAACCTGCAGGGGCGGCGTATCGGCGAGCACGAGTTTCATGAAACTGTCGTTGGCGACAAAGGTGCCGCTGGCCAGGATCATGCAGGCGATGCCGCGCAAATTGGGTGAGACATGCATGCCCAATGCTTAAGGCAGGGTTCTTTGCACAACAAGTCGAAGGCCGCATGGCAGGGATGTGTTACAAGGCTAAAACCTGATCCACGCTGATGATGGCGTTGCCGCCGTAGCCGTTGAAATTTGTCATGGTGGCGAGCCCGTAGGCGCCGAGCGAGCCAAACTCCATGTAGTCGTCCTCGCGCAGTTCAGCGAGGATATCGAGCCTATGGGGCAGCACATCGAGAGGGTCACAGGTGGGGCCAAAGACCTTCCAGGATTTGGCAGGGCCTTCGATCAATTTGCCATCACGGATCACCCGGAAGGGCGGCTTCAAATCAGGCACCTGCATGTATTCCATGAGGCCGCCATAAACCCCGTCGTTGATGAAGATATCATCGCCATCGGTGCAGACGAGCTTGACGCGGGTGAGAAGCGACATGCAGGTTGCCACGAGCCCACGGCCGGGTTCGCATTCCAGCGCCGGTTTACTGTCTTTGCCGAAGGCTTTCAGCACGGCTTTCTCGATGGCCTTGAAAAACATTTGAGGCTCAGGCGCCGGGCTCAGCACATAGTTGGCGGGAAAGCCGCCGCCAACATTGAGTTTTGAAATTGCCACATCAGCGGTTTTGGCGATGCGGGCGGCGGCCTCGATATGGCGCACATAGGTTTGCGGTTCGGTGGCCTGGGAGCCGGGGTGAAAGGTGAGGAGGGGGGCGTAGCCCAGGGCAACAACCTGTTTCAGCAGTTCCACGCAGATATGGTCAGGAGCGCCAAATTTGGTTGAAAAATCATGGGCTGATGAGGCCCGCTCGCGGGGCAGCACGAAGCGCACGGCGATTTCAATATCCTTCGCCGGGCCGACAACATCGGCAATTTTGGCAAGCTCCTCGCGGCAGTCCACCACGTAGCGCCGGCATTTATGGAGCTTGTAGGCATCGGCGATCTCGCGGCGCGACTTGACCGGATTGTGGTAGTGGAAGCGAGCTCCTGGAACGGCCTTGCTGACCATGGCCATTTCGTGGACGGAGGCTACGTCCCAGGCCTTGACGCCGGCGTCGGCCAGGCCCTTGATAACCTGGGCCGATGAATTGGACTTGACCGCAAAGGTAACCTCGCCGGGGAAGCCTTTGAGAAATATCTGGGCGCGTGCGTGCAACTGCGGGGCGCTGAAACAAAACAGGGGCGCATCCGGCTTCAGGGCCAGGGACGCCGCCGCGGCGGTTTCAAAGGTCATATTGGTGGTGGTTTTCAGCATGTCCGGGGGCTTTGCAAAAAAGGTGTGTTTCGGCGATTCGTGCTATAATCTTGTGACGGCCATCATATCGCCAAAGCTGGCGACTTGATAGAATAGTCTGAGGAATTTGGAGCTGAAATGCGCTGGTTAATTGCTTTGGTTTTCACGGGGTTCACCCTTTCGGCCGCGCCCGCGCTGGCGGAAACAGTTCCACAATCCCAGGTGCAGATGCAGCTTTCCTTTGCTCCTGTGGTGAAGATGACTGCGCCTGCCGTTGTGAATGTCTATTCAAAGACCATGCCCGCGCAGGATTCCCAACAGGGGTTGCTCAATGATCCGTTTTTCCGCCAGTTCTTCGGCGAGCGCGGCAATTTCCGCAAGCCACGTAAACAGGCGGAAAATTCACTTGGCTCCGGGGTGATCGTTGACGCCGGCGGGCTGATCGTGA
Source organism: Aestuariivirga sp. (assembly GCA_965279345.1). Lineage (GTDB taxonomy): Bacteria > Pseudomonadota > Alphaproteobacteria > Rhizobiales > Aestuariivirgaceae > Aestuariivirga. The sequence goes on along the minus strand of CBDIHN010000004.1, from coordinate 446,776 downwards.
CCAACAATCACGTGATCCGCGGGGGCACGGATATCCGGGTGGTGCTTGCCGACAAGCGCGAGTTTGAGGCGAAGCTGCTGCTGGCCGATGAGCGCAGCGATCTTGCCATTCTGAAGATCGATGTGGGTGATGAGGAACTGGCGGCGCTGCCCTTTGGCGACTCCGACAACCTTGAAGTGGGTGACCTGGTGCTGGCGATTGGCAATCCATTTGGGGTTGGGCAAACGGTGACCAGCGGCATTGTGTCGGCACTGGCGCGGACGCAAGTGGGGATCAGCGATTACCAGTTTTTCATTCAGACCGATGCGGCGATCAATCCCGGAAACTCCGGCGGGGCTCTTGTAAACATGGCGGGCGAGCTGGTGGGCATCAACACGGCGATTTTTTCGCGCTCGGGAGGATCCATCGGTATCGGTTTTTCCATTCCCGCCAACATGGTGAAAACCGTGGTGCAATCGGCCGAAAGCGGCACAAAGATTCAGCGGCCATGGAGCGGGGCGAACCTCCAAGACGTGACGGCTGACATTGCCGAGTCTCTCGGCTTTGCGCGGCCGGAAGGGGCCCTCATTGCTACGCTTCATCCGGAGAGCCCGCTTGTTGCCGCGGGGCTGAAGCAGGGCGATGTGATTCTGGCCCTTGACGGGCATCCCGTTGAAAACGCCAAGGAGTTCAACTACCGGGTGGCGACATCGAAGATAGGGCAAGAGTCGATCATCGAGTTCCAGCGGGACGGCAAGCAGCGCGAGGCCAGCGTCAAGCTTGTGGCCGCACCTGAGACAACCGATAGAGCCGAGACTCTCATGGAGGGCAAGAATCCATTGCAGGGCATGGTGGTTGCCAATCTTTCACCGGCCGTGGCGGAAGAGCTTGGCGTGCCATCAAATCTTAGTGGTGTTGTTGCACTTGAAATCAAGGGCGGACCGGCGAAGCGCTTTTTCCGCAAGGGCGATATCCTGCTTGAGGTAAACGGGGTTTCCATTGCCAGCGTTGATGATTTACAGCGGGCGGTTGCCGCTGAGGAAAGCTATTGGGAATTCGGGATCAACCGGGGCGGGCGCAAATTGCAGATGACGCTGCGCTAATGAGCACGCTTTTCGAAGCGGCTGGCTTTGGCAAAGAAGCGCCGCGGCCACTGGCGGACCGGCTGCGGCCACAGAAGCTGATAGATGTAGTGGGGCAGGAACACCTGACCGGAGACGACGGAATCTTGAGCCGGATGCTGGCTTCGGGGCGCATTCCTTCGATCATCCTGTGGGGGCCGCCGGGCACGGGCAAGACGACGATTGCGCGACTTTTGGCTGGCGAGACCGGGTTAGCCTTCGAGCAGATGTCGGCGATCTTTTCTGGCGTCGCCGATTTGAAGAAGGCTTTCGAGCAGGCGCGCATCCGGCGCGAGCAGGGGCGGGGCACGCTGCTGTTCGTAGATGAAATCCACCGCTTCAACAAATCGCAGCAGGATTCGTTTTTGCCCTATGTGGAAGACGGCACAATTACGCTGGTGGGGGCGACGACGGAAAATCCATCGTTTGAACTGAACGGCGCTCTGCTGTCGCGGGCGCAGGTGCTGGTGCTGAACCGGCTTGATGCGGATGCCATGGCGGCGCTGGTGACGCGGGCTGAAATGTTTGAGAAGCGCCCGCTGCCGGTTGATGCCCAGGCTTTATCGGCGCTGATTGCCATGGCCGATGGCGACGGGCGCTATATTCTCAATCTGGTTGAGGAAATTTTCTCCAGTGTTCCGGAAGGGGCCTTGCCGCTCACCTCCGAGGCGCTGGCCAAGAGTGTGCAAAAGCGCATGCCGCTTTATGACAAGGCGGCGGATGGGCATTACAATTTGATTTCCGCCCTGCACAAATCGGTGCGCGGCTCTGATCCGGATGCGGCGCTGTATTATCTGGCGCGGATGCTGACGGCGGGCGAAGATCCGCTGTTCCTGGCGCGACGGCTGGTGCGCATGGCGATTGAAGACGTGGGGCTGGCGGATCCGGATGCGCTTCACCAGGCTTTGGCCGCCAAGGACACCTATGATTTTCTGGGATCACCCGAAGGGGAATTGGCGCTGGCGCAAGCCACGATCTATATTGCGACTGCGCCCAAATCCAATGCCGGTTACACGGCTTTCAAAGCTGCGATGAAACGGGCCCAGGAAACGGGATCGCTGGCGCCGCCGAAGATCATCCTCAATGCGCCGACCAAAATGATGAAGGAGCAGGAGTATGGCGCGGGCTACCGCTATGACCATGATGAGCCGGAAGCTTTTTCCGGGCAGAATTATTTTCCGGCCGAGATGGGCCGCGAACAATATTACAATCCGCCGGAGCGTGGCTTTGAGCGCGAGGTGAAGAAGCGGCTGGATTACTGGGCGAAACTTCGGAAAGTGCGGGAATAAAAAAGGCCGGAACAATCCGGCCTTTCTGTTTTGCAAGGGAGCATTATTTCCGGTTTTCGTCCAGGCTCCAGGGGCCGGCGCCGGCGGCGGAGAAATACAGGAAAATGAAGCTGAAGAGGATGGCCGCATCGCCCTGATTTTGAAGCGGGAAGAAGCTGTTCGGTGCGTGGGCCATGAAATAGGCAACGGCCATGAAGCCGGCGAGCACGAAGGCCGTGATGCGGGTGAAAAGCCCGATAATGATGAGAAGGCCGCCGATGATTTCGAGCGCGCCGGCGAGGCCCATGAGGGAGAAGACTTCAACGCCATTGGCGAAATATTCGGTTGCCGGGAAATTGAAATACTTCGAGGTGCCATGTTCAAGGAAAAGCAGGCCGGCGATGATGCGAAGGGCGGCGTGAAGATGGCCGGACCAGGAGGTGGGGATAATTCCGTATGACATTGGTGTTGTGCCTAATATTGTTGATCTGTGGCATTCCAATAGCGGATTCGCAATCTGTAACAAGAGAAATGAAATATCCTCGAGAACAAAAGTTTGTGATCAAGTATGGAGCTTGTAACTGCCCACATGGGCGTAACCACCTCAACCGCGAGAGGAATTTACTCCTTGAGGGTGTGCGGTCATCCGGCTATAAACGACCATTCTCCAAAATTGTAATTCCAGCTTGTGAGCGCAAGGCCCTTGAGACAGGGGCATCGCTGAAATCCAATCGGCTGTTCAGATGAACGCCATGGTAAAATACATTTGGGAATTGGTTTTGAGGGAGGATTGGCGTAACTCCCATTCCGTCACCCCTGCGGAAGCAGGGGTCCCGCTCTCTTGACTGCGACCCCGCTCTGCGTAGTCTTGTCCCATGCGCGAAGAGAAAGCCCCGGCAGTTTACATCATGGCAAGCCGCTATCGCGGCACGCTGTATGTCGGCGTGACGAGCGGCCTCTGGAATCGTGTCAGCGATCACAAGAACGAGCGCTACGCCGGTTTCACCGCCGAATATGACGTGAAATTGCTCGTTTGGTATGAGCATCGCCATTCGATGGAAGACGCCATTCGCCGCGAAAAGCAGTTGAAGAAATGGAAACGAGAATGGAAGTTTCGCATCATCGAGGAGATGAATCCAGACTGGCTCGACCTTCACGACTCGATTGACACGCCGGCAACGCTTGTCGAGCCCAAAGCGGGACCCCTGCTTTCGCAGGGGTGACGGAATGGAGATGGGTTGTGAAATGTTTATTCCGCCGCCTCGATGCTGGGCGCGCGGCGTTTCAGGATTTCCTTGAGGTAGTGGCCGGTGTAGCTGCGTTTTTCACGGGCTACCTCTTCGGGCGTGCCAACGGCCACGACTTCGCCGCCGCCGTCGCCGCCTTCGGGGCCGAGGTCGATGATCCAGTCGGCTGTTTTGATGACTTCTAGGTTGTGCTCGATGACGACGACGGTGTTGCCCTGGTTGACCAGTTCGTGCAGCACTTCGAGGAGTTTCTTCACGTCGTGGAAATGCAGGCCGGTGGTGGGTTCATCGAGGAGGTAAAGCGTGCGGCCGGTGGCGCGCTTGGAGAGTTCCTTGGCGAGTTTCACGCGCTGGGCCTCGCCGCCGGACAGGGTGGTGGCTTGCTGGCCCACTTTGATGTAGCTGAGGCCGACGCGCTCCAGCGTATCCATTTTGTCGCGCACGGACGGCACGGCGCGGAAGAATTCGGCGGCTTCGGCCACGGTCATGTCGAGGACGTCGGCGATGGACTTGTCCTTGAACTTGATGTCGAGGGTTTCGCGGTTGTAGCGCTTGCCGTGACAGGCATCGCAGGTGACATAGACATCGGGCAGGAAGTGCATCTCAATCTTGATGACGCCGTCACCCTGGCAGGTTTCGCAGCGGCCGCCCTTGACGTTGAAGGAGAAGCGGCCGGGCTCATAGCCGCGGGTTTTGGCTTCGGGGAGGCCTGCAAACCAATCGCGGATGGGCGTGAAAGCACCCGTATAGGTGGCGGGATTCGAGCGCGGGGTGCGGCCGATGGGCGACTGGTCAATGTCAATGATCTTGTCGAGATGTTCCATGCCGTCGATGCGGTCATGTTCGGAGGGCGGTTCGCGGGTGCCCATGAGCTTGCGGGCCAGCGCCCGGTAAACCGTGTCGATCAGCAAAGTGGATTTGCCGCCGCCGGAAACACCGGTGACGCAGGTGAAGACGCCGAGCGGGATTTCAGCGGAGACATTTTTCAGGTTGTTGGCGCGGGCACCCTTGACGCGGATGGAGCGGTTCTTCTCCCACTTGCGGCGGTGGTGGGGAATGGGCACCTGCTGCATGCCGGTAAGATATTGCCCGGTAAGCGAGGCGGGATTGGCCATGACCTGTTCGGGGGTTCCCTGGGCCACGATGTGGCCGCCGTTCACGCCGGCACCGGGACCGATATCGACGACGAAATCCGCAAGCTTGATGGCATCCTCGTCATGCTCGACGACGATGACCGTGTTGCCGATGTCACGGAGGTGAACGAGGGTTTCGAGAAGGCGGGCGTTGTCGCGCTGGTGAAGGCCGATGGAGGGTTCATCGAGCACGTAGAGTACGCCGGTCAGCCCCGAACCAATTTGCGAGGCAAGCCGGATGCGCTGGCTTTCGCCGCCGGAGAGCGAGCCGGAGACGCGCGACAGATTGAGATATTCGAGACCCACATCGACCAGGAATTTCAGGCGGGCCTTGATTTCCTTCAAAATGCGGGCGGCGATTTCACGCTGCTTGGCCGTGAGTTTGGGTTCGAGATCGGTGAACCAGGTGTTGGCGGCCTGAATGGAGAGACTGGCGACCTGGCTGATGTGCAGCTTGTCGATTTTCACCGCCAGGGCTTGGGGCTTCAGGCGGTTGCCGTTGCAGGCGCGGCAGGGCTGATCCGACTGATAGCGGGCGAGCTCTTCGCGCATCCAGGCGCTGTCAGTTTCGCGCCAGCGTCGCTCGATGTTGCCGATGACGCCTTCAAAAGGCTTCTTGGTTTTGTAGGAGCGGAGGCCATCATCATAGGTGATGGTGATTTCGTCCTCGCCGGTGCCATTGAGAATGGCATCCTGCACTTTTTTGGACAGGTCTTTCCAAGGTGCTGCCATGGAAGCTTTGTAATGCTTGGCCAGCGCCTCAAGGGTTTGGGCGTAGTAGGGCGAGGTGGCGCCGGCTTTTGACCACGGGGCAATGGCGCCATCACGGAGCGACAGGGAGGTATCGGGCACCACGAGGTCCGGTTCGAATTTTAGTTCGGTACCAAGACCATCGCAGGCCGGGCAGGCGCCGAAGGGATTATTGAAGGAGAAGAGGCGCGGCTCGATTTCCTCAATAGTGAAGCCCGAGACGGGGCAAGCGAATTTTTCCGAGAAGATGATGCGCTCGTGGGTATCGTTCTTGGATTTGTTCGCGCTGTCCTCCGAGGTTTGCGAAGCAGGCAGCGGCTTGTCGGTGAATTCCGCAACAGCGAGGCCTTCGGTGAGTTTCAGGGCGGTTTCAAAAGTATCGGCAAGGCGGGTGCCGAGATCAGGGCGGACCACGAGGCGGTCCACCACCACATCGATATCGTGCTTGAATTTCTTGTCCAGCGCCGGGACGCTGTCGATCTCATAGAAGTGGCCATCGACCTTGACGCGCTGGAAGCCCTTCTTCTGAAGCTCGGCAAATTCCTTGCGGTATTCGCCTTTGCGGCCGCGCACGATGGGGGCGAGGATGTAAAGCCGTTCGCCTTCGGGAAGACTCAGGACCTTGTCCACCATCATGGTGACGGTCTGGCTTTCGATAGGCAAGCCTGTGGTGGGCGAATAGGCAATGCCGATGCGGGCAAAGAGCAGGCGCATGTAGTCGTAGATTTCGGTGACGGTGCCCACGGTGGAGCGCGGATTCCGGCTGGTGGTTTTCTGCTCGATGGAAATGGCGGGTGAGAGGCCATCGATTTGGTCCACATCCGGCTTCTGCATCATTTCGAGGAACTGGCGGGCATAGGCCGAGAGCGATTCGACATAGCGGCGCTGGCCTTCGGCATAAATCGTGTCGAAGGCGAGGGAGGATTTTCCCGAGCCGGAAAGGCCCGTGAATACAATGAGTTTGTCCCGTGGAATTTCCAATGAGACATTCTTCAGATTGTGCTCTCTAGCACCCTGAACCGAAATAACGCGCTTGTGGCCTGACATGAAACCTGACTAGATCAAAACGTGAACGTATGCAATATGGGTTATTCTAGGGATATAGCAGTCAGCAGATGTCAGCAGAACTGCAGATATCCACAGCAACGTTAAGTGGGGAACAATGACGGCGAAAGCAAAGGTTTTGCGGGAGGTCTTTGGTTTCGATGGATTCAGGCCGGGGCAGGAGGAGATTGTCGATCACCTGATCGGCGGGCGGCATGTTCTGGCTGTCATGCCCACGGGTTCAGGCAAATCGTTGTGCTATCAGGTGCCGGCGCTGGTGAAGCAGGGGCTGACGATTGTGGTTTCGCCGCTGGTGGCGTTGATGCAGGACCAGGTTGCGGCGCTGAAACTGGCAGGCGTTGCGGCGGAGACGATCAATTCGGCGGCTTCGCGCGAGGTGAATGTCGATATCTGGCAGCGGGTGGCGGCGGGGCTGGTGCGTATTTTGTACCTGGCGCCGGAGCGCCTGATGACGGAGCGGATGATTGCCGCCTTGCAGAAACTGGAGGTGAAGCTGATCGCGGTTGACGAGGCGCATTGCATTTCGCACTGGGGGGCATCGTTCAGGCCGGAATACGAAGCGCTGCATGGCCTGCGCGAAGCGTTTCCGGAAACACCGATTGGGGCGTTCACGGCGACGGCTGACGAGGCGGCACGGCGCGATATTGTGAAGAAGCTGTTTGGCGGAAAGGCGGAGGTTTTTGTTGCGGGGTTTGACCGGCCAAACATCAAACTTACGGTGCAGAACAAGGACAACACCCGGCAGCAGATATTGAGGTTTCTTGAGGATCATGCGGGCGAAAGCGGGATTGTTTATGCGCTGTCACGCAAGAGCACGGAGGAAATCGCCGCGTTTCTGGTAGAGAAGAAACATCGCGCAGTGGCCTATCATGCGGGGTTGACGGCCGCACAGCGGGCCGATGCGCAGGATTTGTTCATGACGGAAAAGGGGGTGATTGTCTGCGCCACGATTGCCTTTGGCATGGGAATCGACAAGCCCGACGTGCGCTTTGTGTTTCATGCGGATCTACCGTCGTCGCTTGATGCCTATTACCAGGAGATTGGCCGGGCGGGGCGTGATGGCGAGGCGGCGGTTGCCCACATGGTGTTTGGCCTGGGCGATATACGCTTGCGGCGGCAATTCATCGAGCAGGGCGAGGCAAGCGAGGACCATAAGCGGCGGGAAAACCGGAGGCTGGATGCGCTGGTAGCCTATTGCGAAGCGCCGAGCTGCCGGCGGGTTTCGCTGCTGGGCTATTTCGGCGAGGCGGCGGAGCCTTGCGGCAATTGCGATGTATGTTTGAGCCCCGGTGAAACGCTTGACGGCAGTGGAGAAGCCAAGAGGATTTTTGAAACGGTTCGGGCCACGGGCGAGCGCTTCGGGGCCATGCATATTGTTGATGTGCTGATGGCGAAGGCAAACGACAAGGCGGTGGCGCTGAGGCATACGGAGCTGCCGGTGTTCGGGCTCGGCCAGGATCGCCCGCGCATGGAATGGCAGGGCATTATCCGGCAACTGGTGGGGGCCGGATTCCTGGTCCACGATGTGGGTTGTTATGGTGGGCTATCACTTGCGCCCAAGGGCCGTGCCCTGATGAATGGCGGCGGTGAATTCCGCTATCGCAAGGTGGAGCAGCGCGGCACGAAGAAAACGGCGCGGGCTGAGGTTATTGCACGAGTTACCGAAGCTGATCCGCGCGCCGGGGCTTTGCTGGTGCGGTTGAAAGCCTTGCGCATTCAACTTGCCAAGCAGGCGCGGGTTCCGGCCTATGTAATTTTTTCGGACCGGACCCTCATTGACATGGCGGCACGGGTGCCGCTCACCAAATGGGACTTCGGCGAGGTGCATGGCGTGGGAGCAGCCAAGCAGGAAAAATTTGCAGAGATTTTCTTGAAAGAGATTACGGAATTTGCGCGCGCGACTGCCGCTGCCAGTCAATAAGCAAGTGAATGACCAGTGCGGTGAACACCACGGCGCCGCCGAGCAGGGTTCGCCCGGACGGTATTTCATTATGGACCAGCCAGACCCAGATGGGGCCAAGGACTGGTTCCAAGGTCCCCACCAGAGCAGCAAGGGCCGCAGGGAGGAGCCTTACGCCGGTTGTGAACATGACTAGGCCCAGGCCCAAATTAAGTGCTCCAAAGGCAATGAGCCAGCCGAGATCGGGGGCGCTTACGGCATAGTGGCCTGCGAGCAGGCCGGCAAAACACGCGGCAAAGACGGTTCCGAGACAAACTGCTGGAGTCATCCGGACATGGGCGTGGCGGCGGGTAATGACTGTAGCGATGGCGAACATCACGGAGATCAAAAGGGCAAGGCCGTCACCAATGGGCGAGACTTTTCCGGTGAAAGATTCAGAGACCATGATGGAAACCCCGGCAATCACCGCAGCAATGGCAGCCCAGGTCGCGCCTGAAACTTTTTCGCGGAAAAGCGTCCAGGTGAGGAGAGCTGCGATCAGCGGGACACCCGCCTGCATGAGCAGGATGTTGGCCACGGTGGTGTAAGCAAGCGCCACGACGAAAGAACTGGAGGCGATGGCAAAGCAGAGGGCGACGCCGAGGCCGGCGAGGCCCATGCTCTTGAAAAGAGTGATCGTGCCGCGCGGGCCGTTGCGCCACAGCATGAAACCCAAGAGGAAAATTGCGGCAAAAAGTGAGCGCCAGAAAACCACGGTCCAGCTGTCGTCAACCGTAAGGAAGCGGGCAATGGCGCCGCCAAAGCTCCAAACAACGGCCGAGCCCGCGACAAGGAGAATGCCTTGACGCCTGCTGCTGGCGTGATCGGTGAGATGGATGCTGCCGGCTGCTGTGTTCATGGTGCGAGATTAGTCTGCCGTTTTAATCCCGCAATGACCTGAAACGACAGGGGCTGAGGGAATTGCGAAGCGTTTTACCTATATAGTTTACTTGACTTTGCACAGAGCCCGTCCAACATATCAGGTATCACCGAACTCCACGGAGCAGGTGATGGAATGAAACAGCAATCGGAGGGAGCATGACGCCACCTGGCCACCATCCCGGATCGCGGCAGGCCTCGCGATCACATTCCGGCTAGCGCGCTGCAGCACAATATCGACGCTTGACCGGTTTGCAAAACACATATCCAAACTCGTGCGAGGTAAGATATTCTCCCAGCCTCGCCAGTGATCCGGTGTAAACCGGGTTGTATCAAGTCACAGACTCGAAGGATCGAGGGCCCCGCTGGCGCAACATAAGCCGCAGCGGGGCTGATTGTTTAGCAGTGCCCTGTAATATTGACTTGGAATGAGGGAGCAAGTATGCAGAGCAGGCGGTCTAGGGCAGAGGGTGTCGGGCCGTAAGCTGATTCGAATCGGGGAACGCTTGGCAATGGGCATTTGCGACAAGGGATTTACCTTCAGGATTTTCACATCACCGCTGGCGATTGCCGCAGTTTTACTGCCGCTGGGTGCAAGCAGTTCCGCGCTGGCTCAGGATAGCGGGTTTGACGGCTTCTATGCCGGGGCAGGTGCCTTGGGTGGTGCAGTCAGCGTCTGCGGCGATAGCAGTTCCCTTTTTGGCGGCAGCAGTTTTATGGGTTTCAATCATGTGACGGAGGGCGGCCTCGTCCTTGGCATTGAGGTTGAAGGGGCGCTGCTTGACGGAACAGGTCGCGATGATTGCACCCTGAACGACACAACCGGCCCCATCCCCCGCAATGTCGAAGTGGACCTCAACTGGGAAGCCTCGGGCAGGCTTCGCGCCGGTATGCTGCCCACCGACACCGTCATGGTCTATGCCACCGGCGGCCTCTCGGTTGTGGATGGTGACGTAACGATTCGCGATCCCGGCGATCCAACAGTTCTCAGTGACGGCAATGAGCGGTTCTATGGCGGCGTGATTGGCGTTGGAGTCGAAGCACTGCTTTCGCCCGGATTCACCTTGCGCGCCGAGGTGGCCCACGCCTTCTACCCAGACGGCAATGAGCCCATCGCCGGATTGCCGCCGGGAATCTCTGCGGAAGATCTCGACTTGTCGACGACAAGCGCCACGCTTTCCCTGCTCTTCAGGTTCTAGGGCTCTTCCACCTACTTAGAAGCGCTGCTCCAGGATTTCAGTTCTCCCCGCTTTGTGGGAAGAAGACTGTTGATCTTTGCCTTGATGCTCGAACGCCGGTTGTTGCCAAGCGTAATGGCCCTTGCGCTTGCCACATAGGGCTTGCCAAGGCTGCCCTGGCGGATGTTTTCGCGCACACGTTCCTCTAGCGCCCACAGCCGTGCATTGCAGAGGTGAAGGTCATTCAGCAGCTTGGGCAAACCCGGTGGCCGCTTCAGGCCATGGGCCAGGAGTGAAAGCTCCCGAACTTCCTGCCGCGCCACGGCACGCGCGGCCTTGTCCGGAAGTTTCGATGCCTTCAGCCGGCAGATGCTAAGCCTGTCAAAGAACTCGCCCCAGGATATGGCGATCAGCGGTTGCTTCATTTCACGTCACACCCTTCCAGCCCTGCACGCGATCACGCAAGGCTTGCCCCACCTCTTCGATGACACTTCCCCACTCAAAGCCCGCGACCTGCCTGAAAATCTGCATCCCGGGATAGGATGGACTGGCCGTGGCGCTGAGGCCCCAGCGCCAGTCCGGCACCTGGCGGAGCAACAGCCAGACTTCCTTACCGAGCGCGCCCGCCAGATGGGCCACCGCTGTATCGACCGTAATCACTAGGTCAAACGCTTCCATGGCCCTCGAGGTGTTGGAGAAAGATTGCCCCTCGATGTCAATTTGGCCGAGATCAATATACCAGTTGTTCGGCGTGGCACGTGGCCCGCCGCCAGGCGAAGCGGAATTTTTTTGCAGGCTGTAAATCTGGACGTTTGGTATGCGGGCAAGAGGCCGGAATGCCTGCTGCGAGGTTGAGCGGCCGGGTTCGGCGGGTGAAGCGGTGTTGCCTTGCCAGCATATGCCGACCTTGAAATGGGCGGCATCAAGCAAGGCCTTTGCGGGCGGCGGCAATTCACCCGCGGCGGCAAGCCATGGGCCACGGGGAAGCTCCGCATCAGGCCCAAGGAGATAGGGAAGGCTCATTACGGGCACGAAATTGCAGGCGTGAAGCTCGGTGGCATCACGAAACCTCTCCCGCTCTATCAGAACGTTTCCATGCTTATGGGTGCTGAACACTCTTATCAGGTGGGACGGAACGACGAAGGCGGAAAGCTTTGCAACATTGGCCAAGGCTGCGAGAAGGGCTGAATACATGAAGGCATCACCAATGCCTTGTTCATGAAAGACGGCGACAGGCGCCGTAGAATCGCGAGCCTCGGCCGTGAGGCTGGATGCACGAACTATCACCCCGGTAGCCGGGTGGCGCACGCGGCGATTTTCAAACAGTGGCAGGCCTGTCTCCAGGTCGCCCAATTGCATGAGGGCCATGGCAAGCGCATGGAGCGCATCGGGATGGCCGGCGAAATGCAGTGCTGCGGATTTGAGATGGGATACTGCTTCCGGAATCCCACCACGCAGGGCGCGGGCCAAGGCCTGGCCCAGATAGGCCTCGACCACGTCAGGTGCCTGGGCTTGCGCTCTTGCAAAGGCGATAGACGCTTTATCAAATTTCCTTTCGGCGATGAGGCAGTTGCCCTGGTTGATGTGGGCCGGGGCCGTTGTTGCTTCACAGGCAATGGCGCTGCGGCTCAGACGTTTTGCTTCGCCCACACGCCCGCTGTTGAGAAGCAGGTTTGCCAACCCAACAAGTGCGGGAACATGCTTGCGGTCTTTTGCCAGCGCTTGCTGGTAAGCGGTTTCGGCGATTTCCGATTGTCCCAGTGCCGCCGCCGCGCGGCCCCAGAGATAGAACGCAGTGCTATCAAGCCGGCGCGGATCGGGAACGGCATCGAAGACGGCAACGGCCTCGGCGTATCGCCCGTTGCTGATCAGGGCCTTGAGCCTTGCGATATCGATGCCAGTTCCCACTTGCACGCCTGGCCTCTTGTTTTCAATTGCCGAGCAGTTTCTTGCGCAAATCCGAAACCGCGTTGGCGTGGGCGTCGAAGCCTTCGTATTTGGCGATGAGGCCGGCGTGTTTGGCGAGTTCGGGATAGGCCTGGGCAGTGACTTCGACGACGGAGGTGCGCTTCATGAAATCATGGACGCTGAGGGCGGAAAAGGTTTTGGCCCAGCCGCCGGTGGGAAGCACATGACTTGGGCCGAGGACGAAATTTCCAAGGGTTGAGGGAGTGTGTTCACCGAGCAGGATTTCTCCGGCGTTTTTGACCAGTGGCAGATATTTGCGCGGCTCCTTGGAGAGGATTTGCAGATGTTCCGGCGCGTAGTCGTTGATGAAGGCCATGGCTTCGTCCGCGTTTTTCGCCAGAAGAATGCCGCCGCGGCTTGAGGCGAGAACGGCCTTGGTAAAATTCACCCGGTTTGGGCCCATCCGGTGCCAGTAGGTGGGGATGGCGGCAAGAGCTGCATCGGCCACTTCCTTGCTGGTGGTGACGATGTAAGCAGAGCTGTCATCGCCGTGCTCAGCTTCGATCAGCAGGTCAAGGGCAGCGAGGCGGCCATCGGTTGTTTCGTCGGCAAAGATGATGGCTTCGCTGGGGCCGGCGGGTGTGCCGGTGTCGATAAGATCGGCGAGCAGGCGCTTGGCGGCAACAACCCAAGGCGAACCGGGGCCTACAACCTTCGCATATCTCGAAATGGTTCTGGTGCCATAGGCAACGGCGGCGATGGCCTGGGCGCCACCGACCTTATAAACCTTGCTCACCCCGGCGGCGCGGGCGGCCACGAGGGAGGCCGCATCAATGCGGCCATCGGGGCCGGGCGGCGTTACGATGCAAATGTCTTCAACGCCGGCAACGCTGGCGGGAATGCAGGTCATCAGCACGGAACTCGGGAAGGAGCCCCTGCCGCGGGGAATGTAGCAGGCGACGGAAGGGATGGCTGTGGTGCGATCGCCGGCATGGAGGCCGGGACGGATTTCAGTGCTCCACGATGCATCCGGCTTTTGCAGCTCGTGAAACTTGCGGATGTTTGCGGCGGCGAAGATGATGGCTTCCCTGACGTCAGTTTCCAGTTCGGCGTGGGCGCGGTCAAAATCTTCAGGCGTCGCGGCAATGGCGCTTTCGTCGACGAGCGCTCCGTCAAATTTCTCGGCGAAGCGTGAGAGGGCCTTGTCGCCTTCGGTGCGCACGGTTTCGATGATGGGTTTTACTTTATCGAGGAAAGGCGCCAAATCATTTTCGGTGCGCTTGAGAAGGGTGGCGCGCTCGGCGGCTGTCAAGCCTGACAGGATGAGGTAGTTGATGTGTGACGTCATGAACGTCCTTTAGTTGCCCGAGTGGTTGGTGATCGAAACATAAGTTTGATCTTCCTGGCCGTCGCGTTCGAATTTCAGGAAATCATAATAGCCGCAATGGCCCTCGCCGGGAAAGGCGCGGCAGGTGGAAGGCCTCGCATGGTAAATCGTGCAGCGGCGTTCCATGGTGTCAAAGAACTGGCAGATCTTGCCGTAGATATCGTCCTTCTGGCGGCGCATGATGCGCTTGTAGCCATGGGCCTTCTTGAAATATTTCTTCTCGGCCTTGGCGAGCGGCATATCAAAATGCTTGGCGATGCGTTCGGCATCGCGGTCCTTCACTTCAATGACAGGATAAGAGCAGCAGTAGCCTGGGCATTTCATGCAGTCGTATAGTTTTCGGGCCATCAGAATTCCTTGGTGTGAGAGAAAGAGCCTAGCACTTAATGCTTCGACTGGGGGTAAAACAGTCCGGCAGGTGCTACTGCCTGTTTGGCGGGTTTTGAGGAAGCCTTCAATGCGGCATATTTCTTGTTGGTCTCTGCCATTTCACTTGTCAGCCATTCGCGGAAGGAGCGCGCCGTTGCGGATTCCTTGGAGCCCTTGGCGCGGACAATCCAATAGTTGCCATGGTCCTTCATTTCAAGTGCAAAGGGGCGGGTGAGCCAGCCTTCCAGAATAGAATCTGCGCACAAAATTTGATCACCAAGGGCGAAGCCTTGCCCGGATTCGGCGGCTTCGATGGCCAGGTGATTTTGGAATACGGTGCCCTTCCAGTCGGCGACACCTTCAATGCCGTTGGCGGTGAGCCAGTCGGCCCACCACTGCTTGCGCTGTTCATGGAGCAGATTGTAGTTCTTGAGATCCTCGGGCTTGAGGTTTTCGACTCCAGCAATGAGGGCCGGGGCGCAGACGGGAAAGATCACGACGTTGGATGACAGCTTGGTCATTTCCACGTCTTCCCAATTGCCGCGGCCATAGCGGATGCCGAGCTCGACCTCATCGACGCGGAAATCCACCAGGCGGGTGGTGGGGTCGATGTTGAGTTCAATATCGGGGTGCAGCTCCTTGAAGTGACCCAGGCGCGGCACGAGCCAGCGCGAGGCGATGGCCGGCTCGACCGAGACATTGAGGGGACGGGCAGCGCCCACGGCTGCCGCTTCGCGCGAGGCATTGGACAGGGCATCAAAGAGGGGTGTCAACTGCTCGCCAAAGCGCTTGCCGGCCTCGGTGAGGGCAACGCCGCGGCCGGTGCGCAGGAAGAGTTGGGTGCCGAGATATTCCTCCAGTTCGCGGATGTGGCGGCTGATGGCGGCATGGGTGACGAAGAGTTCACCCGCGGCCTCAGTAAAACTGACATGCCGCGCGGCAGCTTCAAAAGCTTTGAGGGCATTGAGTGAGGGGAGCCGGCGTGCCACGGGTGACCTGTAACATTTTCTGTTGGGATTGGTTGTTTATTGCCGTTTGTGGCCCGCCCGACAAGAGCCGATATTCAAATCCCCCGCTCAATCATGGGAGATGAACATGAACTGGTTATTTGAAGCTTACTCAAACGTCTACAACACAGCGATGGGACAGCGCCCGCTTCACCACAGGCCCGGCAGCCTGACGGCGGAGCAGAAGCAGAGGCTGAAGCGCGTTCATGGTAAATTTAACACGTAACTTTTCCTGATGGTTGTGTAGCTTTATACCGTTTGTGCTGCGACCGCGAAAAGTCCATATTGGGTACAACAGAGATTTGATTTGAGGAGAACGATGATGAACTGGGTTTTTGGAGCATATTCAAACGTTTACAGCACTGCCATGATGCAGAACAAGGACGTTGAGGCCTATCTCGCAAACGCGAAGATGAGCGAAGGCAAGAGCGTTGGCCGGGTTGCCCGCCTGTTCGGCCGCGCCTAACAGATTTAATCACAACCCCGGTGTTTCCCCGGGGTTGTTTTTTGCCTTGTTTAGAACAAAAATAGAACATATATACGGTGTGGATAAATCCAGCCAGCGGGTGAAAGCCCGCCTGAGAAGGATTAGGGTGCGCGGAAACAAGGAGAATTCACATGGCAGGTTCGGTCAACAAGGTTATTCTGGTGGGCAATTTGGGGAAGGATCCCGAAGTGCGCCATACCCAGGACGGCAAGGCCATTGTGAACCTGAGCCTTGCCACCTCGGAAAATTGGCGCGACAAGGCCACAGGCGAGCGCAAGGAGCGCACCGAATGGCACCGGGTGGTCATATTCAATGAAAACCTGGCCAAGGTGGCAGAGCAGTATCTGAAGAAGGGCTCGACGGTTTATATCGAAGGGGCGCTGCAGACGCGGAAGTGGACCGACAAGGACGGGGCTGAAAAATACTCAACCGAGGTGGTTTTGCAGAATTTCCGGGGTGAATTGACCATGCTGGGCGGCCGGGGCGGCGGAGCGGGCGAGGGCGCCAGCTCGGGCGGCGATGATTTTGGCCAGTCCAGCCCCATGGACAGGCCCCGGGGCGGGGCGGGAAAGGCCCAGAGCTTTGCCCGCGACCTTGACGACGAAGTGCCCTTCTGACGGGGTTTTTCGCCCCGGGAAGTGGATAAAACTTTAAATGTTTTCTTAACGGCACTGTCGTGGCTTCGGCTGTAGCTTACAATTGTTCACAATCCGTTCATATTCCGACAGCTAAAGGCGACCGAGTTATATTGCAACGCAGCATGAATTGAGGCGCAACTTATGAACCGACTGATTCTATTGACTCTCGCAGCCCTTATGATGGGTTTTCTCGGAACCGCCGCAACAGCGGGGGATGCCGTAACGCTTTCGCAGGCCGAGCTTGGAAAGCTGTTTCCCGGCAATTTCCAGGCGGTGGTCAATGGCGCCGTCACGGTCAAGATCACGGCGCGCGGCAATGGCACCTTGATCGGCCAGACGACGGGCCAGGAAGACCGTGGCCGCTGGAGCGTGCAGAGCGGCAAGCTGTGCATTGTCTGGTCGACCTGGATGAACGGCAAGGCCTCTTGCTCGCGGGTTATTGCCGATGATGGCTGGTATCGCGGCAACGGCGTGAAATTCCGCAAAATCTAGCCAGTTTTGCACCGTTTTCCTCTGGATTTCTTAGCTCTTTTCGTTGCGGTTGGCGCCCTGTCAAACTAGACTAGGCAGTCGCTCGAATCGCCCAAAAATCGTGGCGGTTTTGCAGCGGCGGAATGCTTGAGTTAAGGGCTGTCCGTGACCGACAAAGACGACAAGAATGGCGTGGTTCCCCCCGCCAATCCCGGTGAAATTACGCTCATCAACCTCGAAGATGAGATGAAGAAAAGCTACCTCGATTACGCCATGAGCGTGATCGTGAGCCGGGCGCTTCCTGATGTGCGCGATGGCCTGAAGCCGGTGCACCGGCGCATTCTTTACACCATGGATGAAAACGGCTTTACGCCGGACAAGGCCTACAAGAAATCGGCCCGCGTGGTGGGCGACGTGATGGGTAAATACCATCCGCACGGCAACCTGGCGATTTACGATGCGCTGGTGCGCATGGCGCAGGATTTTTCCCTCAGGCTGCCGCTTATCGACGGGCAGGGCAACTTCGGTTCAGTTGACGGCGATCCGCCGGCGGCCGACCGCTATACGGAATCGCGGCTGGCAAAATCCGCCATTCCCTTGCTCGATGATCTGGACAAGGACACGGTTGAATTCCAGTTCAACTATTCCAATGAATTCCGCGAACCCACGGTTCTGCCGGCGAAATATCCAAACCTCCTGGTGAACGGGGCTGGCGGCATTGCGGTGGGCATGGCCACCAACATGGCGCCGCATAACCTGGGTGAGGTGATCGACGCCACGATTGCCACCATCGACAATCCGGCGATTTCCATTGATGACCTGATTGAACTCATGCCGGGGCCGGACTTCCCGACAGGCGGAATCATTCTGGGGCGCCTTGGCATCAAGTCGGCATTCCACACGGGGCGCGGCTCGGTGGTGCTGCGCGGGCGGGTGCATACGGAAGAGCTCCGCAAGGACCGCGAAGCGCTGGTTATCACGGAAATTCCCTATCAGGTGAACAAGGCGCTGATGATCGAGCGCATCGCCGAAATGGTGCGCGACAAGAAGATTGAAGGCATCTCGGATATCCGCGATGAATCCTCGCGGCAGGGCATGCGCGTGGTGATCGAAATCAAGCGCGACGCGATGGCGGACGTGGTGCTCAACCAGCTCTACCGCTTCTCGCAATTGCAGAGCACGTTCAGCGTGAACAACATTGCGCTCACAGGTGGGCGGCCGGAGCAACTGAACCTGAAGGATCTGTTGCAAGCGTTCATTACGTTCCGCGAAGAAGTGGTGACACGGCGCACCAAGTTCCTGCTGAACAAATCGCGCGACCGGGCGCATATCTTGGTGGGCCTGGCGATCGCGGTTGCCAATATCGATGAAGTGATCAAGCTGATCCGCCGCTCCAAGGATGCGGGCGAAGCGCGCGAGGCCTTGATGGCCCGGGCATGGCCTGCAAAGGATTTGGGACCGCTGATCGCGCTGATTGCGGACCCGCGGCATTCGCTGGGGGCCGACAATAATTACCGGCTTTCGGAAGAACAGGCGCGGGCCATTCTCGATTTGCGTTTGCAGCGCCTTACGGCGCTTGGCATTGATGAAATTACCGACGAGCTGCAGAAGCTTGCCAAGGAAATTGCGGAATACCTCGACATCCTGCGCTCGCGCTTGCGGGTGATGAACATCATCAAGGGCGAGCTGGCGCAGATCAAGGCGGATTTCGCCACGCCGCGGCGCACCGAGATCATCGAGAACGATGGCGAAGTTGACGACGAAGACCTGATTGCCCGGGAAGATATGGTAGTGACGGTTTCACATGCGGGTTATGTGAAGCGGGTACCGCTCTCGGCTTACCGGGCGCAGCGGCGCGGCGGCAAGGGCCGGGCCGGCGTGCAAATGCGCGACGAGGATTTTGTCACCAAGCTCTTCGTCGCCAATACCCACACGCCCATTCTGTTCTTCTCGTCACTCGGCATGGTTTACCGCATGAAGGTGTGGCGCCTGCCGGTGGGCAACCCGCAGGCGCGGGGCAAGGCCTTGATCAATATTCTGCCACTGTCACAGGACGAGCGCATCACAACCATCATGCCGTTGCCGGAAGATGACGGGGACGCAGCGAACCTGCACCTGATGTTTGCCACCCGCTCCGGCGGCGTCCGGCGCAATGCGCTGGATGATTTCGAAAGCATCAACCGCACCGGCAAAATTGCCATGAAGCTGGAAGCCGGCGACATGATTGCAGGCGTCGAGATTTGCACCGCTGCCGATGACGTTTTGCTGACCACGGCGCAGGGGCAATGCATCAGGTTTCCGGTGGATGACGTGCGCGTGTTCAAGGGGCGTGATTCAACGGGCGTTCGGGGAATCAAGCTCGAAGGTGGCGATCATGTGATTTCCATGGCCGTTATCCGCCATGTGGATGCGACGGCGGAAGAGCGCCTGGCCTTCCTCAAAATGTCGCGCGCGGTGGCGGGCGAGGATGCGGAGCCCGAGACTTCGGACGAAGAAGAAGTGGCCGATGCGGGCCTGAGCCAGGAACGTTATGCGGCGATGGGGGCGGCCGAGCAGGTGATCCTCACGGTTTCGAGCAATGGCTATGGCAAGCGCACCTCGTCATTCGAATACCGCATCACCAACCGCGGCGGCAAAGGCATTGTGGCCATGGCGGTGAACGAGCGCAACGGCCCGCTGGTGGCTTCCTTCCCGGTTGAGCATTCCGACCAGATCATGCTGGTGACAGATGGCGGACAGCTTATCCGTTGCCCGGTTGACGGCATCCGCAAGGCCGGACGCTCGACGCAAGGGGTGATCGTGATCGATACGGCAGATGACGAACACGTGGTATCGGTTGAGAGCCTGAGCGAAGATGAGGTGGCGGAAGGCGAGGCGTAATTCCGCTTGACAGTCTCGCTGCATTTCTGGCTCCCTATAATTAAAGAGGAGCTGAAATCATGTCATATGAATCCTATTTTGCCTTCTGCCTTGCCGCATTAGCTCTGGCCCTTGTGCCGGGACCAACGGTGACTGTGATCATCGCCAACAGCCTGCGCTACGGAACGCGGGCTGGCTTGATGAATGTGGCGGGCACGCAGGCGGGCGTGGTGATCTGGCTGGCCATTGCAGCGCTTGGCCTTGGTGCCGCCATCCAGCTTATGGGCGTGTGGTTTGATGTGCTGCGCTGGGCGGGTGCTGCCTATCTGGTGTGGCGGGGTATCAAGCTGTTCCGCTCCAACGGCGATCTGGCCATTGCGGTGGACCGGGCGCGGCCCAAGGGAAGCTTCTTCCTGCAGGGTTTTGTGGTGATCATGTCCAATCCCAAGATGCTGGTTTTGTTCGGGGCGCTTATTCCACCGTTTCTTTCCAAGGATGGCAACATGATGCAGCAGACGCTCTTGCTCGGCGTGACCTTTGCGGTGATCGCCGCAGCGGGCGACACTTGCTATGCGCTGCTGGCGGGGAAGGCGGGAACCTGGCTTTCGCGCTCGCGCATCCGGGCCATTGAAATTGTCAGCGGCATTTGCTTGACCGCTGGTGGCGTTTGGATGGCGTTGCGCGGGCGCTGACCGTTAGGTTAAGCCCAGCTTTGCTGCCAGTTCGAAATCCCAAAAGGCGGCTTCGATCTTGTTGCCATCGAGATCGCGCACGAAGCAGCCGTAGTAGGGTTCGCCATAATCATGGCGGTGGCCGGGGTCACCATCTTCGGTTGCTCCGGCGGCAATCGCCGCTTTGAAAAACGCCTCCACTTCGGCTTTGGATTGCGCCATGAACCCGACGTGCACGCCGTTGCCACGGGAGGCTTTCGCGCCATCAAACGGCGTTTGAACCCAGAATTCCGGATAGGCCTTGCCGAAAGCTGCGGCGCCTTCGTGCTCCATGATGATGCGGCATCCCAAGGTTCCCAGCACCTTCACATAGAATTCCCGGGCCGCCGGAAAATCATTGGTGCCAAGCGAGACGTGGGAGATGATGGAGGGGTTTTCGTCGGCCATGGTGGTTTTCCTCTTCGTTGTGATAAGCCGGAGATTAACTGACACCTGCTGACAGGTTGCGGCAGCAGCGTGAAGCGGTTAGTGTATCGCCATGGCACGCACAGGTTTTTACCCCGGCTCTTTTGACCCCGTTACCTATGGCCACCTCGACATCGTGGCGCGGAGCGCACGGCTAGTGGAGAAGCTGGTTTTGGGGGTTGGCACCCATGCGGGAAAACACTCGCTTCTGGATGCCAAAAAGCGGGTTGAACTGCTGGAGCAGGTGACCAAGCCCATTGCCGAGCATACGGGCGTCAAAATCAGCGTGGTGACTTTTGATGGTTTGGCCGTGGATGCGGCGCGGCGCGCCAATGCGGGCCTGATTATCCGGGGCTTAAGGGATGCCAGCGATTTCGACTATGAAGTGCAGATGGGGCAGATGAACGGGGCCCTGGCGCCCGACATCGAAACGGTGTTTCTGGCGGCCTCGCCCGCCACGCGGATGATCGCCTCGTCGCTGGTCAAGCAGATTGCCCAAATGGGGGGCGATGTTTCCCTGTTCATACCCCGGGAAGCCCAAGCGGCGGTGGCCGCGGCGCTCAAGAACTAAGCCCTTGCGCGGCCTCATTTCTGGCGATATCTGGCATTATCCAGCGTTCGATTTCCATTAACCCTGAAACCGGAGACTTTGAGAATGAAGAGACTTGGCCTATGCGCCATGGCGGCCATGCTGATGGCAGCACCTGCCATGGCGGCGGAAAAGATCATCGTAGAAACCAACAAGTGCAGCTTCACGATAGCATTGCGGCCGGACCTGGCGCCTAACCACGTGGCGCAGGTTTCCAAGCTTGCGGCGGCGGGGTTTTACAATGGCATCGTTTTTCACCGGGTGATTGATGGTTTCATGGCCCAGACGGGCGACCCAACCGGTACAGGCTCAGGCGGTTCGGAAGAACCGGACATCAAGGCGGAATTCTCGAAAGAGCATTTCGGCCGCGGCACGGTGGGCATGGCGCGGTCCAATGACCCGGATTCAGCCAACAGCCAGTTCTTCATCATGTTCGCCGACGGCGGATTCCTTGACGGCAACTACACGGTGCTGGGCAAGGTTGATGATGAAGGCATGTTCTGCGTTGACCGCCTTGAGCGCGGCGAACCCCCAGCAACTCCCGACAAGATGGTAAAGGTTACGGTGCAATAATGGCTGATCTTGAAAACACCCTGCACATGGATCTGGCCAAGGGCCGGGTTGTCATTGAACTCCTGCCAAAACTGGCGCCGGGCCATGTTGCGCGCATCAAGGAACTAGCGCGGGAAGGCTTCTATGACGGCGTGGTGTTTCACCGCGTGATCGAAGGCTTCATGGCGCAGGGCGGCGACCCGACCGGCACCGGCATGGGCGGCTCGAAGAAGCCGGACCTGAAGGCGGAATTTTCCAAGGAGCCGCATGTGCGTGGCATTTGCTCCATGGCACGTTCGGGAAATCCGAATTCGGCCAACAGCCAGTTCTTCATCTGCTTTGGCGATGCGACCTTCCTTGACAACCAATACACGGTTTGGGGACGCGTCACTTCGGGCATGGAGCTTGTGGACGGCCTGAAGCGTGGCGAGCCGGTGAGCAACCCGGACAAGATCGTCAAGATGCAGGTTGCAGCAGACGCGAAGTAATGAAACGCCTGGCCGCCATTGGAGTGTTGTTGATAGCTCTTGCTGTGCCTGCGAAGGCAACGGAATGGCTCAACTGCTCCGATGGCGACAAGGCCTCGTTCAATGTTCTCCTTGGCAACATGAATGTCATCGCCGTTGATTCCATCGAGGTTGAAGCAGGCGGCAAGAAGTGGTCGACGCGGGGCGGGGATGCCACGCTCATTACCAAGGGGCAGGCTTTCGAGACCGCTGACCAGATTTACATTGATGCGACCGACGACAAGGTGGATGCCATCGTGGCCCAGCTTCGCCTGTTCAAGGCAAGCGAGGGCGAGGATTATGTTTCGGCCGGAACCTTGCGGGTAGTTGGCGTTGGCGCTTGGGCCGTGACCTGTTCGGGTCCCTGATGCGCGTTTCCGATTTTGATTTTGAATTGCCACCGGAGCGCATTGCGCTGCGCCCGGCTATCCCACGCGAGGCTGCCAAATTGCTGGTGGTGGGGGGCGGGCTTGGCGATTTCACAGTGGCTGATTTGCCGACGCAGCTTCGCGCCGGCGATGTGCTGGTTTTCAACAATACGAAAGTCATTCCGGCGGCGCTGACGGGGGTTCGCGTTGGCCGGGGCGAAGCGACGCCGAAGATTGAGGCGCTGCTCCATATGCGGGTTGATGGCTCGCGCTGGAAGGCCTTTGCCAAGCCGGGGAAGAAACTGCAGGTGGGCGACCGCTTGCGCTTTGGGGCGGAAGGCCGGGTCTGTTTGCTGGGCAATGTTGACGCCACGGTAGAAGCCAAGGGCGAGGCCGGAGAAATTACCTTGACGTTTGATTTCAGCGGGACGGTTTTGGACGAGGCCATCGACGCGGTGGGCCAGATGCCCTTGCCGCCTTACATCGAGGGCAAGCGGGCAACGGATGCGCAGGATGCCACGGACTATCAGACCATGTTTGCCCAACATCCGGGAGCGGTTGCGGCCCCGACGGCTGGGCTGCACTTCACGCCTGAGCTTATGAAAAGATTGGAAGCTGCTGGAATTACTGCTGAATTTGTCACGCTGCATGTGGGGGCGGGGACCTTTTTGCCGGTGAAGGCTGAGGATACGCGCGACCACAAGATGCATGCGGAATGGGGGGAAGTTTCAGCTGAAACCGTGGTCCGGCTGAAGGCGGCACGGCAAATGGGCGGGCGCATTGTGGCGGTGGGGACCACGTCCTTACGTCTGCTGGAGAGTTCGAAGCTGGAGGCTTTCAGCGGGACGACGGAGATTTTTATCACGCCGGGCTACGGGTTTTCCGCTGTCGATGTGATGATCACCAATTTCCATTTACCGCGTTCGACGCTGTTCATGCTGGTGTCGGCTTTTGCCGGCACGGAGCGGATGAAGGCGGCCTATGCCCATGCGATTCACAATAACTATCGTTTCTATTCCTATGGCGATTGCTGCCTGCTATTTCCTCAAGCGCATGACTGAATTTTCCTTTTCGCTTCACAAGACGGATGGCGCGGCGCGGCTGGGCACGGTTCGTACCCTGCATGGCGACATTCGCACCCCGGCCTTCATGCCGGTAGGCACAGTGGGCACGGTGAAGGGGCTCTATCTTGACCAGGTGAAGGAGACCGGTGCCGATATCATTTTGGGCAATACCTATCACCTGATGCTGCGGCCGGGAGCGGAAGAGGTGGCCAAGCTCGGCGGCCTGCATAATTTTATCGGCTGGGACGGGCCTATCCTCACGGACAGTGGCGGCTTCCAAATCATGTCGCTATCCAAAATCCGGAAGATCACGGAGCAGGGGGCAACGTTTCAATCGCATATCGATGGGCGAAGATATGAGCTCACGCCAGAACGGGCGATGGACATCCAGCGCCTGCTTGGCTCCGACATCCAGATGCAGCTCGACCAATGCCTGGAATATCCGCACACGGAGAAAGATGCGGAAAAGGCCATGCAACTTTCGCTGCGCTGGGCGGCGCGGTCGCGGAAAGCCTTTGGCACGCAGCCGGGACGCGGGAATTTTGGCATTGTGCAGGGCGGCGTGAACGAAGGTTTGCGCCGGACGAGTGCTAAGGGCCTACGAGACATTGGTTTTGAAGGCTATGCCATTGGCGGGTTGGCGGTGGGCGAGGGCCAGAAGCTGATGCTGCAGACGATCGAGTTTACCGCGCCGGAACTGCCGGTGGACAAGCCCCGCTACCTCATGGGGGTCGGTACGCCGGAAGATTTGCTGGAATCGGTGGGACGCGGGATCGACATGTTCGATTGCGTGATGCCGACGCGCTCCGGGCGGCATGGGCAGGCTTTCACGCGGTTTGGAAAAGTCAATTTGCGCAATGCCAAACACGCCGATGATCCGCGCCCGCTTGATGCGGAAAGCACCTGTCCTGCTCTCTCCAAATATTCGCGAGCCTATATCCATCATCTCATGCGCTCCGGTGAACTGCTTGGCATGATGCTGCTGTCCTGGGCGAATGTTGCCTATTACCAGGATCTCATGCAGGGCATCCGCGCGGCCATCGCCGAGGATCGCTTTGAGGAATTCCGGGTGCTGATAAAGGAGCAGTGGAGGCGCGGCGAAAGCTAACCGGGATACCAGATTTTGCGCGGATCGCTGGTGGCGCGTTTGTAGTCCCAGGCGGCGTCAATAAGTTTTGCCAGATCATAGCGCGGGCGCCAGCTGAGCTCGAATTTGGCCTTGCTGTTGTCCAGCCAGGTTGAATGATAGGAGCTTGGAATTGCAATTGAAGCAAGCCCTTTGGTCTCGCTGAGATGGCTTGCAACCGCGCCGTAGTCGACAGGTTCGTCCATGCAGATGTTGTAGAGTTTGCCGCGCGTGACGGGATTGTCGAGCGCTGCCGATATGGCGCTCACAAGATCTTCCACGTGGACAAAGTTTCGTTTGAGCGGATGGCCATCGGCATCGTGAAGAACCGGAATGGTTTCCATTGACTGGCATTTTTTGGCGACATCGGATGGGACCATGGTTTTCCAGTCGGGCCCGCCGAATACGTCATCGCCGAAGGACAGCGAATAGCGGAAATCGTCCTTTTCCATGATCCATGGGGCGCGGAGGCAGCAGCTATTAATGCCGTATTGAATGACGGATTGGGTGAGCAGAACTTCCTCAAGAACCTTCGAGAGAGCGTAGCAGCCGGGATAGGCCTGGTGCGGCGTTTTTTCGGTGATGGGACCGTCATGGCGGTAGAAGAAGTGGCCGATGCTTGCATCCCCGCCGATGAGAATGAATTGTTGTGCCGTCTTGCTTTGGCGGAAAGACTCAAGCAGCCAGAACATACCCTTCACCGTCACGTCCATGACGATTTCGGGGGTTTCCTTGCAAGTCGCGAGATGAACGACATGAGTTACGCCGGCCATGGCGCGTTCGACACTTTTGCGGTTGGAGATATCGCCTTTGACAACTTCTACCCTTTGAGTTTCGGGAAATAAGCGGTTGTGGCACAGGGCCCTCACTTTGGCCTCTTTCCAGCGGGGCTCGGCAAGGATGTGGGCAATCAGGTTTGTGCCAACCTTGCCGGTGGCGCCTGTTACCAAAAGCAGCATGGCGTTCTCCCTAATCTGATTGGGCCGACCCGACAGAGTTGCGTTCGACGAGCGGACATTCCACTTTTATTTGAGCTTGCCGGCCTTTTGGCTGTACAGCATTATTGATTAAATGTTCAGCGGCCCGGGTTCCCATTTCAAAATGCGGGAGAAGAACCGTGGTTAGCGGTGGACGGGTGAATTGGGATATTTCACGATCATCGTATCCTATCACTGCCACGTCGTCCGGGATTCGCTTGCCGAGTTCCTTGAGGGCTTCGTAACAGCCCAGGGCCATGAGATCGTTTGCGCAGAAAATGGCGGTGGGCGGATTCCTGAGTTTCATCAGGGAATGAGTTTGTTCATAACCTGCGGATGGTTCCCAGTTTCCGGGCCTGATCAGATCGGGGTCATACAAAACTTCTGCATTTGCAAGCGCCTGGCGATAGCCTTTCAGGCGGTCTCGCGAAGCGTCCATCCAGACCTCACCTTCGATGAGGCCGATGCGACGATGACCGGCGCGGATCAAGCGGGTTGTCGCGGTTTGGCCGCCAAGAATCTCGCCGGGCATGACGGAGGGCAGTGACCGATCAGCAACGTAGCAATTCAGCAGTACCGTGGGGATCCGGTAGAAGGCAGGCGATGGCGTGATGCGCCGGGTCTGGATGGTGCCATAGATCAAACCGATCAAAGGCTGGCCCTCCATTTGTGCATGGACCGCTTGCTCCATCTCCACATCCCCGCGGGTGACTGCCGCGCTGATCGTGAGGCCATGTTCCCAGGCTTTTTCGCGGGCTCCATCCATGGCGATGGCGCACCAAGGGTCAGTGGAAAGTTCGTCGACAACGAAACCGATCACGCTGGCACCGGTGAAGAGGGGGCGTGTTGCTCCGCGCTTGACCAGCCGATAGTTCAAGTCTTTGGCAGCCTCGAGAACCCGCTGTCTGGTCTTTGCCGAAAGGCGAGCCCCCAACGCATTATTCAAAACCAGAGAAACAGTGGTTTGTGAAACACCGGCAGCGGCTGCAACCTCCGTCATGGTGGGACCAGACGTGCGCGGAACGCTGGAAACATGGCTTCCCGAAGCGGTGGTTTGATCCTCAGTGCTCATCACAACTTCCATAAACTCGTCTGCGCCAACTACGCATTTGACGGACGCCTTTCATAAATTCATCACATGCGCATATTATCAATATCAACATATTGAAGTTACATATATTTATTTGATATTTCTTTTCATTATTGACATACATTAGCAGGCCTGTATCATTCTGGGAAGCGATGTTCGCAAACCCGCTTGCATCGACCAAAGAGAGCGCAAAGCTCAAAATAATATGAATGGGAGGATTGAAATGAAGAAATTACTCGCATTAGGATTTTCAACAGCCATAGCGCTCGCTCTGGCAACGGGAGTTCAAGCTCAAGACAAGAAGCAGCTGGCTTTTGTGGTGAATGCCGCTTCGGATTTCTGGAAACTGGCAGAAGCCGGTGTAAAAAAAGCGCAGGGAGAGCTCCCCAACTACGAACTTCAATTCAAGTATCCGGCGCAAGGCACCGCTGCTTTGCAAAATGCCTTGATGGATGACCTCGTTGCTGCCGGCACCGATGCCATTATGATTTCGTCAGTTGATCCGAAAACTTCCGTTGATGCATTCAACCGCATTGCCGCACAGGTACCTCTGTTCACCACCGACAGCGATGCCCCCGACAGCAACCGCATTGCCTATCTGGGTTCATCCAACACGGACGCTGGCGTGCAGGCCGGTGAAATCGCCGTAGGCGCTCTGCCAAAGGGCGGCAAGTGCATGGGTTTTGTGGGCTTCCTTGGGGCTGACAATGCCAAGGAGCGCATTGCCGGATTCAAGAAGGCCATCGAAGGCAAGGGCATTGAACTGGTTGATACCCGTGGCGACGACGTGGACTTCGCCCGGGCTCGCAGCAATGTGGATGATGTTCTGGCGGCCAATCCGGAAATCAACTGCATGGTCGGGTTCTACTCCTACAATCCGCCAAAAATCTATGAGGCCCTGCAAGCCGCCGGCAAGCTTGGTGCCATCACCGTTATCGCCTTTGACGAAGACCCAATCACCCTGGGTGCAGTCAAGGATGGCAGCTTTGCCGGGACCGTGGTGCAGCAGCCCTTCGAATGGGGTTATCGCGGCATGAAGCTGATGGCCGCCTATATGGAAGGCGACAAGTCGGGCGTTCCTGAAAACAAGCTCATCATTGTTCCCACCAAGATCATCAACAAGGGCAATGTGGATCAGTTCGAAGCTGATCTCAAAGCGGCAATCGGCAAGTAAGATCAAACGGGCCAGCGCGGGAAACTGCGCTGGCTTTCGCTTGCGTCACAGGGGAATGCCTGTACAGAATGCAGCTTGCCTGCTGGGGGTTCAATTCTGAAGATGGCCGATCCCTTTTTTCGATTGACTGATATTTCCAAGTCCTATGCGGGGGTGCAAGCCGTGCAGGGGGTGAATTTTGCCGTGTTCCCGGGTGAAGTCATTGGCCTTGTGGGCGAAAACGGGGCGGGCAAATCGACTCTGATGAAGATCATTGGCGGCGTGATTGAGCCTTCATCCGGCAGCCTTGAAGTTGATGGCGTGCAGTGGAAGTCGCTCACTGTTTTGGAATCCATGGGTGCTGGGATTGCCTTTGTGCATCAGGAACTCAACCTGTTTGACAATCTCGACGTAGCGTCGAATGTCTATATCGGGCGCGAGCCGCTTTATGGCGGGCCGTTCAGGCTGGTGAATCGCAAGAAGCTCAATGCCGACGTCCAGCCGCTGCTGGACCGGCTGGGGGTGGACTTCACCCCGGAGACGATGGTTTCCGATATGTCAATCGCCCAGCGGCAGCTGCTTGAGATCGTCAAGGCGCTGTCGTTGAACTCACGCTTGGTGATCATGGATGAACCGACGTCCAGCCTGACGCTGATTGAGACGGATCGCCTTTTAAGCGTCGTGGCCGGGCTTAAGGCTTCCGGCGTCAGCGTTATTTTCATTTCGCATCGCCTCAATGAGCTTGTGAAATGTGCGGATCGTGTTGTCGTCCTTCGCGATGGGAGGGTGGTGGGCGAACTTGGCAAGGGTGAAATCACCCATGGCGCCATGATTAAGCTGATGATCGGTCGGGATCTTAAAGCTCTCTATGTGCCGCCTGCCGCGAAACCCGGCGAGGTGGTATTAAAAATTTCGAACGTGCGAACGGTCGCCTATCCCGCCCAGACCATAAGCCTTAGTGTGAGGCAGGGCGAAATACTGGGTCTTGCCGGATTAGTAGGGGCGGGACGCACGGAGTTGGCGCGCGCCATATTTGGCATTGATCCTTTGCTTTCAGGTTCGGTTGCCGTTAACGGCAAGGCAATTCATGTTGATGATCCGCGGCAGGCCATTGCGCATGGTATCTTTCTGGTGCCCGAAGACCGGAAGCGCTGCGGCTTGCTTCTTGATGTATCAATTGCGGAAAATATCGCGCTTCCCAACATGCAGGCTTGTGCCTCAGGTGGCTTGGTAAATGATGGAATTGTTGCGGCTAACGCGGAGCAGCAAAAGACGCGTTTGCACATTCGTGCTCCCAGTGTTGATCAGGAAGGGAGTTCACTTTCTGGCGGCAACCAGCAGAAGGTTGTTCTTGCCAAATGGCTGGCCATGAACCCCCGCGTATTGATTTGCGATGAGCCGACGCGCGGCGTTGATGTGGGCGCCAAAAGTGAATTATATGAAATGCTTCGGGGTTTGGCGGATGCCGGGGTAGCCATCCTGATGATTTCCAGCGACATGGAAGAGGTGATTGGGGTGAGCGACCGGATTGCCGTAATGCATGAGGGCATGATCAGCGGTTTTCTGGAGCGGTCGGAATTCAGCGAGCACAATGTGCTACGGCTTGCGGTTGGCGAAAGCATTCATTGAGGGGACGAGCATCGTGTTCAAGAAAGACATAGGCCTTCTCATCCTGATCCTTGTGGTGGGCACGGTCGTGGCGGTGATCAACCCGCTGTTCCTTTCGGCGATCAATTTGGGCAATACGGCCAACCTGGTGGGCCTGTTTGGCATTTTTGCCATTGGCCAGGCTTTTGTCATTATCACCGGCGGTATCGAGCTTTCCGTAGGGTCAATCATCGCGCTTCTAGGCGTTCTGTTTGTTGACCTGGTTGTTGGCCACGAGATGGCCTGGCCCCTTGCGCTGGTGCTTATGCTGGCGCTTGGCGTGATAATCGGACTGATCCATGGCCTGTTGATTACCCGCATGCATATGCAGCCCTTCATCGTTACGCTGTGTGGTTTACTCATCTATCGCGGTGCAGCGCGGTTTTATACGCAGGACGGCACGGCGGGATTTGGATTTGGAGTGAGCCTGCCGCAACTGGAATGGCTCACAACAGGGCGCACCTTTGGTGTGCCCCATTCCTTCATGGCCCTAATCGTCATTGCCTGTCTCATGTGGGTGGTACTGCACCGCTCGGTGTTTGGGCGTTATCTCTACGCGGTGGGCAAGAACGAGGAGGCGGCACGCTATTCCGGTATCCGCACTAACCGTGTGATCATTGCGGCCTATGTGATCTCGGCGATACTCACGGCCATTTCGGCGATTTTCTTCGCCATGTATACGCGGTCAATCTCGCCATCGTCGCATGGCAATTTTTACGAACTCTATGCCATTGCGGCGGCGGTACTTGGGGGCTGTTCCCTGCGCGGTGGAGAGGGGTCCATTGTTGGCGTAGTGCTGGGAACGGTCTTGCTGCAAGTTTTGCAGAATCTGGTCAATCTTCTCGGCATTCCGAGTTCTCTCAATTTTGCGGTGATGGGGTCAGTTATTCTCATTGGCGTCCTCGCCGACCAGCAGTTTGCTGAATACCGCAAGAGGAAGTCTGAGGCAGCCGGGAAGATATCGACGGCCTGATTACTTGCCTGTGCCGCCCGTATGTTCGCCCTCACGCGTCAGATAATAGGCGGCGAGGATGGGGATGAAGGTGACGGCGATGACGAAGATGGCCACGACATTGGTGATCGGCCTCTGCCGGGGGCGGATGAGTTCATTCAGCATCCAGATGGGAAGTGTTGCTTGTTGGCCTGCGGTGAAGGTGGTGACGATGACCTCATCGAAGGAGAGCGCGAAGGCCAGCATGCCGCCGGCCAGGAGAGCCGAGGCGATTTGCGGCAAGACGACATAACGGAAAGTCTGGAAACCATCGGCGCCCAGGTCCATGGAGGCTTCGATCATGCTGCCCGAGGTGCGGCGGAAACGGGCCAGCACATTGTTGTAGACAACGACCATGCAGAAGGTGGTGTGGCCCAGAACGATGGTCCAGGTTGAGAACGGAATGTCCATGATGCCGAAGGCTGAGCGCAGCGCGATGCCGGTGACGATGCCGGGCAGCGCTATGGGCAGAATGAAAAGCAGAGAAATGTGATCGCGGCCGAAGAATTTGGCGCGCGAGACGGCGGCGGCGGCGCAGGTGCCGAGAATGAGCGCCAGAAAGGTTGCTATGCTGGCGACTTTTACGGAGAGGCCGATGGCATCCCAAATATCCTGCCGTTCCCAGACCACTCCGAACCATTTGGTTGTGTAGCCGGGGGGCGGGAACTGGAAGCTTTTCTCTTCGGTGGTGAAGGCATAGAGGAAGATTAACAACAACGGCACATGCAGAAACGCCACGCAGGCGAGGGCGGCAATTTTCAAAAGCAGGGGTGAACCCTCAGAGCGCATCGAAGGCTCCCATTCTTTTGGCAATCGCCAGATAGATGCCCATGATGACGATGGGGACCACGGTAAAGGCCGCCGCGAGCGGGATGTTGCCTGCCGTTCCCTGCAGTGTGTAGACCGTTTGCCCTAGGAAATAGCTGGAATTTCCAATGATTTGCGGGATGATGTAGTCGCCAAGGGTGAGCGAAAAAGTGAAGATCGAGCCGGCGATAATGCCGGGCAGGGCCAAGGGAAAGATCACATGGCGAAAAGTTTTCGCCGGGGTTCCGCCGAGGTCTGAGGAGGCATCAATGAGGTTAACCGGAACGCGCTCAAGAGCGGCCTGTGTGGGCAGGATCATGAAGGGTAGCCAGACATAAACGAAGACCAGGAAGGTGCCGAGGAAGCTGATGGAGAGTGACGGCCCGCCGATTACCGGGATAGCGAGCAGGGCATCGAGCGCCCAGGTGAGACGCAGTTCTCCCGCCAGCCAGGAGATGATGCCTTCCTTGGCGAGGATCAGTTTCCAGGCATAGACCTTGACGAGATAGCTGGACCAGAGCGGCAGCATCACCAATATATAGAACAGGGCTTTCCATTTTCCCCGGGCATAGCGGGCGGCGAAATAGGCGAAGGGAAAGGCGATGACGATGGACGCCAGCGTGACCGCCGTTGCCATGACGAGGCTGCGGACGATGACATCAAAATTGGAGAGGCGGAACAATTCGGCAAAAGTTGAAAGGGTGAGTTCATATTTGATGAAACCGGAGAACTCATCGATTGAAAAGAAGGCATGAAACAGGAAGACGAAAAGCGAGCCCAAAAAAGCAACGCCAAGCCAGAGAAGCGGCGGGGCGAGGAGGAGGGCCAAGAACCCGCTGGGGTGCTTGAAAAGGGAATTGGAGATTGAGCGCGTAAGGCTCACGCTTCACCCGCCATGATGTGCAGGGCCTCCTGCGGCCAATGCAACATGACTTCATCGCCTTCGACAAACTTGCCGAGTGAGGAAGGCACGGTGACATTGATCATTTCGCCGCCTGCAGTGCGGGTGTTAAGGCGGGTGACCGAGCCCTGGTAATGGACCGCAACAATGCTGGCGCTGGCGCTTTGCTGCCCGGGCGATGGCTTCACCTTGGCGGGCAGTATGTTGATCTTTTCGGGGCGGAGGCTTGCCCATTTTTCGGGGCCGCCAGCTGATTTAGAGAAGGCGGGGCTCAAGACATTTGACGAGCCGACAAAATCAGCGACGAATTTGGTGTTGGGGCGTTCGTAGATGTCTTCGGGGGAGCCAACCTGAACAATCTTGCCATCATTGAAGATGGCGACGCGGTCCGCCATCGACAGGGCTTCGCCCTGATCATGGGTTACGAAGACAAAGGTGATTCCGAGGTTGCGCTGGAGCGCCTTCAACTCCACCTGCATCTGCTCGCGGAGCTTCAGGTCAAGGGCGCCCAGGGGTTCGTCGAGGAGCAGCACCTTCGGTTCGTTGACGAGGGCACGAGCAAGCGCCACGCGCTGCCTTTGGCCGCCAGACAGTTGCGAAGGGCGGCGGCTGCCAAAACTTCCTAGCGCCACAAGGGTCAGTGCCTCTTGAGCCTTGCGGTGGCGAGTTGGCTTGTCGATGCCTTTAACCATGAGACCGTAGGCCACGTTATCAAGCACGGTCATATGAGGGAAAAGCGCATAGTCCTGAAAGACCGTATTCACGTTGCGCTGATAGGGCGGCACGCCTTCCGAGGTGACGCCGAAGATTTCCATATGGCCGGAGGTGGGTTGCTCGAAGCCTGCGATAAGCCTGAGGCAAGTGGTTTTGCCGGAACCGGAGGGGCCGAGCATGGCGAAGAATTCGCCTTCGGCAATGTCGAGTGTTACTTCGTCCACGGCGCGAACCGGGCCGAAATAGCGGCTGATATTCTGGAAACTGACGGCTGTTGTCATGACATGAAAATTCCCGCCAAGTTACCTTGGCGGGAACCTTTCAATTGATCAAGACTTAACGGCCACCGAGAACCGCGATCATGTCGGTTGCCCAACGATAGTAGGGTACGCAGCCCGCGGACTGGGTTGCGCATTTGGCCACGGGGGTGCGCCAGAAATGCACCTTGGCGAAGTTCGGCATGCCGTTGGTGTCGCAACCGGCATCGGTCAGCAGGGCGTTGCCCTTGCAGGCGGCGGGAACGGCTGGAACCGAGCCAAACCAAGCGGCGAGATCGCCCTGCACCTTTGGCGAGATGGAATGCTCCATCCACATATAGGCGCAGTTGGGATTGGCCGCATCGGCATGCATCATGGTGGTATCAGCCCAGCCTGTTGCACCTTCATCAGGAATGACGGATGCAACCGGGGTCTTGGCCATGGCGTCCTTGTCGGCCTGCAGGAGGTTCACCTGGAACGGCCAGGACGAGGATGCGACAACGCCCTCATTCTTGAAGTCATCGATCTGCATGAAGGCATCATGCCAGTAGCGGCCCACCAGGGCGCGCTGGGAGCGGAGCAAGTCGAGGGCTGCCTTGTATTGCTCTTCGTTCAACTCGTAGGGATCCTTGATGCCGAGCTCGGGCTTCTTGGCCATCAGATAAAGAGCGGCATCAGCAATATAGATGGGACCGTCAAAGGCCTGAACCCGGCCCTTGTTGGACTTTCCATCGGGCAGGTTCTGCTCTTCGAACACGACCGCCCAGCTTTTTGGGGCTTCCTTAAAGACATTGGTGTTGTAGGCCAAGACATTGGCGCCCCACTGATAGGGCACACCGTAGTGAACACCTTCAACCGTGTGCCACGGGGAATTTTGCAGGCGTTCGTCGACGGTCTTCCAGGATGGGATGAGATCAGTATTGATGGGTTGCACGCGCTTACCGGCAATCAGGCGGAGCGAAGCGTCGCCGGAGGCGGTGACAAGGTCAAAGCCGCCTTCATTCATAAGGGCCACCATTTCATCGGATGTGCCCGCGGTTTTCACGTTGACCTTGCAGCTGGTCGCCTTCTCAAAATCGGTAACCCAGTCATAGGCCTTGTCGGTGGCGCCGTTCTCGATGTAACCGGCCCAGGCGACGATATTGACCTGACCCTCGCCTTTGCCAAGTTCCTTCTTCATGTCCTGCGCGACAGCCATTCCGCCCATGGCGGACACGGCGAGAAGCGATAGAAGTGCATGTTTCAGAGTCTTCATAGTGTCGTCTCCCTTTATTTTTTCTTGTCGTTGACGTTGGGTTTCCGGGTTGCAAGCAACCGGGGTCCAATTAAAGAAATATGTGTTTGACCATGTGGTCCAAAATTTAGATTAGCCCAGAAACAGTGACAAGGTAAAGTGAGGAGCTTCAGGCTCGAAAATCCGCGGGCATTTCTCTAACTCTCTCCATGGTCGCCCTCCGAGGCGACCATCCAGTACTTGCCACAGGGGAGAAGTCTGGGCGGTCGGGTCAAGCCCGACCGTGGAGAGAATATTGGAATGGTAATTAAGCTGCCTTCAAAACCCTCTGCGCGGTGATGCCGATTTCGGCTGGTGTCGGCGCGATGGCGACGCCTACTTCACGGAGGATTTCCACCTTCTCGGAGGCACTTTCGCCGAAGGCCGAGATGATGGCGCCGGCATGGCCCATTTTGCGGCCTTTGGGCGCCGACAGGCCCGCCACGTAGGCGATCACCGGCTTCTTCATGTGGTCTCTTATATATTCGGCGGCTTCCGCCTCCTGGGGTCCGCCGATTTCGCCGATCATGACGACTGCATGGGTTTCAGGATCGGCCTCAAAGAGTTCGAGGATGTCCCTGAAAGATGAACCATTGATCGGGTCACCGCCGATACCGACGCTGGTGGATACGCCAATGCCGAGTTCTTTCATTTGTGCCGCTGCCTCGTAGCCAAGGGTTCCGGAACGACCGACGATG
Source organism: Aestuariivirga sp. (assembly GCA_965279345.1). Classification (GTDB taxonomy): domain Bacteria; phylum Pseudomonadota; class Alphaproteobacteria; order Rhizobiales; family Aestuariivirgaceae; genus Aestuariivirga. The sequence goes on along the minus strand of CBDIHN010000004.1, from coordinate 411,242 downwards.
CCGACGTGGCCGGAGAGATAGATATTGCCGGGCATGATGCCGAGGAGGGCCTTGCTCGGCGAAATGATGCCGGCGCAGTTTGGGCCGATAAGGCACATGCGGTTTTCAGCACGGTAGCGGCGCATGTAGCGTTTCACCTTGATCATGTCCTGAGCCGGGATACCGTCGGTGATGGCCACACAGGTGCGGATGCCAGAATCAGCCGCTTCCATGATGGAATCGGCGGCAAAGGGCGGCGGCACGAAAACGATGCTAGCGGTTGCGCCGGTTTTCTCCACGGCTTCCTTCATGGTGTCGAAGACGGGAACGCCGTGCTCGGATGCGCCGCCCTTGCCGGGGGTAACGCCCCCCACGACATTGGTTCCGTAGTCCATCATTTCCTTGGCATGGAAGGAGCCGATTTTTCCAGTGATGCCCTGGACAAGTACGGCGGTCTTGCGGGCAAGAAGGATGGTCATGCGTTCACCACTTTCAAATCTGCGGACTTGTCATTCTTCCAGGCAATGACGGCACGCTGGGCCGCCTCGGCCAGGGTATTGGCGCGGATGATGGGCAGGCCGGAACGGACGAGAATCCTGCGGCCTTCTTCGACGTGGGTTCCGGCGAGGCGGACAATGACCGGCACTTTCACCGGGTTTTTTTCGAGCGCCTGGACCACGCCTTCGGCGACCCAGTCGCAGCGGTTTATACCTGCGAAGATATTGACGAGGATGGCTTCGACATTCACATCGGAGGTTACGAGCTTGAAGGCCTTGGCTACGCGTTCGGGTGTTGCGCCACCGCCGATGTCAAGGAAGTTTGCGGGTTCGCCGCCGGCAAGCTTGATCATGTCCATGGTGGCCATGGCAAGGCCTGCGCCGTTGACGATGCAACCGATATTGCCGCTGAGGCCCACATAGGAGAGGCCGCGATCATTGGCGCGGGTTTCGCGGGCGTCCTCCTGGGATTTATCGCGGAGTTCGGCGATTGCGGGATGGCGGAACAGGGCATTGTCATCGAAGGTCATCTTGGCATCAAGGGCCATGATGGAGCCATCTTCGGTGACGATGAGCGGATTGATCTCGACCATTGTGGCATCAAGCTCTTCAAAGGCGCGATAGCAGCCGAGAATGGTTGAGACGGCCTGCTGGATTTGGGCGGGAGCCAAGCCCAGGGCGAAGGCGAGTTCACGGGCTTGGAAGGCTTGCATGCCGACGGCGGGTTCGACGCTGATGCGCACGATGGAGTCAGGCTGCTGTTCGGCAATGTCTTCGATTTCCATGCCGCCTGAGGCGGAGGCGACAACCATCACGCGTTCCGATTTGCGATCGAGAACGAAGCCCAAATAGAGTTCACGGGCGATGGCCACGCCACCTTCGACGTATAAGCGGTAAACGATTTTGCCAGCTGGGCCAGATTGATGGGTGACCAGTTTCTTACCGAGAAGTTCATCGGCGGCGTCAGTGACTTCATCTTCATTGCGGCAAAGCTTTACGCCGCCGGCCTTGCCGCGGCCGCCGGTATGAACCTGGGCTTTCACCACCCAAAGCTTGCCGCCGATTTCGCGGGCGCGGTAGGCTGCCTGTTCAGGGCTGTAGGCCAGCGCGCCCTTGGGAATCGGCACGCCGAATTTTGCGAGAATTTCCTTGGCCTGATATTCGTGAATGTCCATGATCAGGCAGCCTTTCTCAGGGCTGCTGCGGCTCCGGTTTCGCGGTAGTATTCCTGGGCGGCGGCAACGCCAGAGCCCGCTTCAACGGGAATGCCGAGATCGCGCATGGCCATTTCGGAACCGGACAGCGCCATCATGCACATGATTTCGTTGAGGTCGCCCAAGTGGCCGATGCGGAAGACGCGGCCCGCCACCTTGTTGAGGCCAACGCCCAGCGAAAGATTATAGCGGTTGTAGGCATGCTTCACGAGGGCGGCGCTATCGAAACCTTCCGGGATAACGACAGCGCTTACCGTATCGGAATGCCACTTCGGGGCTTTGGCGCAGAGCGAGAGGCCCCAGGCGGAAACGGCACGGCGTACGCCTTCCGCCAAGCGATAGTGTCTTGCAAAAACATTCTCAAGGCCCTCAGCGAAGAGGAGATCGACGGAAACGCGCAAGGCACGAAGCATGTGGGTTGGCGGGGTGTAGGGGAAGAAGCCATCCTTGTTGGCCTTGATCATCTCGTCGAAATCGAAATAGCCGCGGCGAAGGCCAGCAGTTTTGCGGGCGGCGAGCGCCTTCTGCGATACACAGACAATTGCCAAGCCTACAGGCATCATGAAGCCTTTCTGCGAACCCGAGACACAGACATCGACACCCCATTCGTCCATGCGGAAATCGATGGAGGCAAGCGAGCTCACGGCATCGACGAAGAGCAGGGCGGGATGGCCAGCGTCGTTCAGGGCGTGGCGGACGGCGGCCACATCGCTCACGACGCCGGTTGCGGTTTCATTGTGGGTGACGAGCACGGCCTTGTAGGCATGGGCTTTGTCGGCTTTGAGCTTTTCAGCAAAAGTTTCAACGGGAACACCTTCACCCCAAGGCACATCGACGACATCGACATCCAATCCGTGGCGGGCGCACATATCGGCCCAGAGCAGGGAGAACTGGCCGAAGCAGGCGATGAGAACCTTGTCGCCGGGCGACAGGGTGTTGGTCATGGCTGCTTCCCAGCCGCCGGAGCCGGAGGAGGGGAAGAGGAATATCTGGCCGTCGCGGGTTTTGAAAACCTTCTTCAGGTCTTCGAACAGAGGAAGCGTGAAAGCGGGCAGGTCGGGCGCGCGCTGGTCTTCCATGGCGATATCCATGGCAAGGCGCACGGCCTGGGGCACGTTGGTCGGTCCCGGAATAAACAATCCCTTGATGCCCGGCATGGTATCCTCCCTGAAACATTCCGGTTCATTCCGGATTCGTAGGGGCAAATATGAACGGGTAGGTAAAATTCCGAAACACTCGGAACACTGGCCTCTTGGCATCCAAAAGTGTGGTGTTTTGCCTATTCTTTTAGGTATAAAATTATTCCTATGCTTGCTTGTACCTACCCATTAGGGTAGAGACTGGACATGAATAGCCCGATTGACCTTATCCTTGGTGATCCCAATCCGCTGATGTTGCAGGCGCTTGCGGAAATTTTCGACAGGGACCGGCGCTTCAGCCTGATTGCTTCTTCCAAAACGGCGGAGGGATTTTTGGAGGCGTGCCTGCGGGCACCTGTATCCCTGGGGGTGATCGACTGGTCGCTGCCCTTGCTTGGGGCCGAGCGCCTGCTGGCGATTTTGCGCGACAGGCCCAAGCCGCCGCGCATTGTGATCTATGCTTCCTCCAATGATCCCGACATTCCGCGCCGCGCCATGGTGGCGGGAGCTGCAGGATTTTGCACGCGCGATACAGCACCGGAGCAATTGCTCGACATCGTTGCGGCCGTTGCGGCGGGGCGCATGGTATTTCCGTTCCTTGATGTGCGGGCGCTCAAACGCGACCCGCGCGAGGAATTGACCGACCGTGAGAGAACAATGCTCTCAGCGCTGGCACGGGGACGTACCAATATCGAGCTTGCGAAGGAGCTTGGAATTTCCATCAACACGGTGAAGTTTCACCTGCGAAATCTCTATGAAAAGCTTGGCTTCAGGAACCGTTCCCAGGCCATCGCGTTTTACTACTCGCATGGTTCGGAAGGCGGCCAGGACAACCAGAGTTAATCCGCCTACTGATGATATTTTCCGGCAACAATTGTCGCACCGGGATTGCGGTGTGTTGCAACATGCGACTAATTTGCGGGCAGCGCAGCATTGAGCAGAGGATTTTTCCCATGAGCTTTTTCACCGTCGAACAGGCCCCGGCACGGCTTAACCGCAGCGAGTTGGCGGTTCCCGGCAGCCAGCCGCAACTTTTTGAAAAAGCAGCGAAATCCGCGGCCGATGTGGTGTTCCTTGATCTTGAAGATGCGGTTGCCCCTGATGACAAGGAACAGGCCCGCAAGAACATCATTCAGGCCATTGGCGATATCGACTGGGGGCGGAAATCGCTCTCGGTGCGGATCAACGGACTGGATACCCACTACATGTACCGCGATGTTGTGGATGTGCTGGAACAGGCTTCCGAACGCCTTGACCTGATCATGATTCCGAAGGTCGGGATGGCGTCTGATGTCTACGCCATCGACATGCTCTGTACACAGATTGAAACGGCCAAGGGGCGTAAGAAGCGCGTCGGCTTCGAAATGATTATCGAGACGGCGCTCGGCATGCAAAACGTGCATGAGATTGCGGCGGCCTCCAAGCGCAATGAGTCGCTGCATTTTGGCGTGGCGGATTACGCCGCCTCGACCAAGGCGCGGACGACCTCCATCGGCGGGGCGAATGCGGACTACGCCGTGCTTACGGAACCGCTGGCGGACGGTTCACGCCAGACCCATTGGGGCGACATGTGGCATTATGCGATTTCTCGGATGGTGGTGGCCGCCCGGGCCAATGGCCTTCGGCCAGTCGATGGGCCATTTGGTAACTTTTCCGATTCCGATGCTTTTCGGGCGGCGGGCCTGCGGGCTGCGGTGCTGGGCTGCGAAGGCAAATGGGCCATTCATCCCTCCCAGGTCGGCTTGGCCAATGATGTGATGTCACCCTCAGAAGCCGATGTCACCCGGGCCAAGCGCATCCTGGTTGCCATGGAGGAGGCCGCCAAGGCGGGCAAGGGAGCGGTATCGCTTGATGGCCGCCTGATTGATTATGCCTCGGTTCGCCAGGCGGAGGTTCTGGTGCAAAAGGCGGCTCAGATCGCCAACCAGTAGTATTCGGCCATGAAATTCACGAATTGCGCAAACCAGAATCGGTGTTAAGGTGAGTCCGGCAAGAAGGGCATAAGCCCTCGGAGGGGGAGACTGAATGGCAGCACGTCCTGCGCCAAGAAGTGACGAACGGCCTTTGGCCGTCGTGGTCGAAGATTTGCACAAGCGGTTTGGCGAACTTGAGGTGCTCAAAGGGGTTTCCCTTGAGGCGCGCGAAGGCGATGTTGTCTCCATGATCGGCGCTTCGGGCTCCGGCAAAAGTACTTTTTTGCGCTGCATAAATTTCCTTGAAATGCCAACCAAGGGCCGCATCGTGGTGAGTGGCGACGAGGTTGCCTTGAAGCCCAACAAGGACGGCAACCTGCACCCGAGCGACCGGCGCCAGTTGGAGAGAGTCCGCACCAAGCTGGGCATGGTGTTCCAGAGTTTCAACCTGTGGCAGCATCTGACTGTGATGCAAAACGTGATCGAGGCCCCGGTTCATGTGCTTGGGGTTTCAAAAGCCGAGGCCATTGAACGGGCCGGAAAGCTTCTTCACAAGGTGGGTCTTTATGAGAAGCGGGACCAGTATCCCGCTTTTCTTTCAGGCGGGCAGCAGCAGCGCGCCGCCATTGCGCGGGCTCTGGCCATGGAACCCAAGGTGATGCTGTTCGACGAACCGACATCGGCGCTCGACCCGGAACTTGTCGGCGAGGTTCTGAAGGTCATCCGCGATCTTGCCAATGAGGGCCGGACAATGATCCTGGTCACCCATGAAATGAAATTTGCGCGTGATGTTTCGAGCCACGTCATTTATCTGCACAAGGGCGTCATTGAAGAAGAAGGTCCGCCAAAACAAGTATTCGGCTCGCCAAAAAGCGCGCGCTGCAAACAGTTCGTCTCCGGCATTCATTGAATGATGGGGATGAGAAAACAGGGGGGCAAATGAATGGGGCAGGGTCCGTATTCATTTGTAACGGAAGGTTGGAAACAGAAGATCAGCACACTGCAATTGGTGGCGGTCAATCAAAGGAGAAGAGCATGAAAATTTCACGTAGAATTATGATGGCTGCAGCCGCTGCCTTGGTCATGGGCGCGACTTCCGCCAAAGCCGATTTGGTGTTCGCTACGGATGCGGCCCCCTATCCGCCCTTCACCTCGCAGAATGCGGCGGGTGAGTGGGAAGGCTGGGAGTATGACCTTCTGCAGTCGCTGTGTGCCGAAATGAATGAAAAGTGCACGCTAATCGCTATCGCGTGGGACGGCATCATTCCGGCGCTCCTTGAGAAGAAAATGGACGGTATTTTTGGCTCCATGTCTATTTCGGACGAACGGAAAAAGCAGATCAACTTCTCCGATATGTATTACAACTCTGCTTCGGTGATCATCGGGCCGAAGGGCGGCGACAAGAACATTGCGCCGGAAGCCTTCAAGGGCAAGACCATTGGCGTGCAGGGCTCAACTACCCATGCCAGCTATACCGACAAGTATTTTGTGCCTGCTGGGGCAATATCCAAGACCTATAAGGGCCAGGATGAAGCAAACGCCGACCTTGCGGCAGGCCGGGTGGACTATGTGCAGGCCGACGGTGTGACCCTTGATGTGTTCTTGAAGAGCGACGAGGGCAAGGCATGCTGCGAACTCTATGGCGCCGTGCCTGTAGACGTAGCCGTGCTTGGCCCCGGTGTGGGCGTTGGCCTCCGCAAGGAAGACACTGCCCTGCTGGAGAAAATCAATGCTGCGATCAAATCATTTGCGGCGAAGGGTGGATTCGAAGAACTGACGAAAAAGCATGGCCTTGACGGCATGCTGATTCTGCCTCCTAAAGGTTAAGGGCAACAGGGTGGCCGCTCTTTTCGGGGCGGCCACCCGATTTGGCGATCAGCATGTTTCCTGAAGTCCTAGAATTTGGCCGGAATGGCTTTGGCGACGAATTGCTGCGTGGTGCCGCAAACACGCTGGTGATCGCTGCATCGTCTTTTGCTATGGGTCTTGTTCTGGGGCAGACCGGGGCCCTAGCTAAACTCTATGGTGGCCCGGTTTCGCGTTTTATCGCCAATATCTATACCACGGTCGTTCGGGCTGTGCCTGAGCTTGTACTTATATTGCTTCTGTTTTTTGCCGGCACACGCGGCATCAGCGCCCTTAGCGTCGCGATGGGGTATGGGCCTGTCGACATTAATGGAACGCTTGCAGCTATCGGGGTATTGGGCTTTGTACAGGGCGCCTATTCGACCGAAGTTATCCGTGGCGCCATTCAAGCCATTCCCATGGGGCAGATCGAGGCGGCGCGGGCCTATGGCATGTCGGGCCCGCTAGTTTTCCGGCGGATCATCCTTCCAGCGATGCTTCCCAATGCCATTCCGGGCCTTGCCAACTTATGGATGATAGTCATCAAGGACACAGCACTCATTACGGTGACGGGTGCAAGTGGAGAACTGGCGATGGCGACAAAGCTTGCGGCAGGTTTTACCAAAAAATATTTTTTGTTCTATTTTGTATCCGGCTGCATCTACCTCACCATGACGCTCGTCTCAAACTACCTGCTGGGCCATTTGGAGCGGCGGGTTCGCCGCGGCCAGCCCAAGTTGGTGTAAGGGACAACAGATGGATTGGACTTGGCTGCCAAAATATCTGCCGATGCTGCTAAGCGGCATCAGCCTGACGGTGCAGCTGCTGGTTTTTTCGATGGTGTTCGGCCTGATTCTGGCTATTCCCATCGGACTCGTTCAGGTGACGGGGCCCAAGTGGCTGGCGTGGATTGCGCGCGGCTATTGCACGGTGATGCGTGGAACGCCGCTGTTGATCCAGCTCTACCTCTTCTACTACGGGGTGGGCAGCATTCTAGCAACCGTCCCGGAGATCAGGCAAAGCATGTTCTGGCCCATCCTGCGGGAGGGATACTACTATGCCATCCTCGCATTCTCACTGAACGAAGCTGGATACGCTGGTGAAATCATGCGTGGCGGGTTCCTTTCCGTACCCAAGGGCGAATTGGAAGCGGCGCGCGCCATCGGGATGTCGCCTTGGAAGGTGCTGCGACGTATCTGGTTGCCTAGGGCCATTCGAAATGTCATTCCGGCCCTGGGCGGAGAGGTGATCCTCACATTGAAGTCAACGCCGCTGGCGGCGCTGGTCACCGTTGTCGAACTCTTTGGCGTGGCCGACCGTGTACGGCAGGAGACCTATATCATTTATCCCCCGCTGCTGCTGGTCATGGCTATCTACATGATCCTCACCTTCATCATTACCCGAATCTTCGGTGCTATCGAAGGACAGATACCAACACGCCGATGAACCATTCTGGCCTCGCCGCCGCCCATCACGATGTCCATGCGCATCACGATTTGCAGTTTGACAGTAATTGCCAGTGTTTATTTTCTCTTGGTAAATTTTTTTAGATCGAGTTATCTCGCGCCGTTGAGAAACAGGCGCCTCAGAAGCGATGATTCGCAAAGAATACGTGCCTCGCCATCGTATCTGATGCCACCAAGAATGCTGGATTGAAGCTTGTATTTTACCATCGCCACATCTGTGCAGCTTTTATCCTTCGGCAACACTGGCTATGCCGATGAGTTGCTTTGGGGGGCCGCGCGTACGCTGCAGATTGCAATCCTGTCATACGCATTCGGGATGGGGTTGGGCCTATGCGGCGCAGCAGGCAAGCTGTCGAGCCGCCCGTGGGTAAGGAGATTCGTCGATGGATACACCACGTTGTTCCGTGCCATTCCCGAACTTGTACTCATACTGTTGCTGTATTACGCGGGCACCGTAGGGATTAACCAGTTCTTTGCGCGGCTTGGATTCCAGGCCATAGAGGTGAACGGGTTGGTTGCTGCGGTGGCTGTACTTGGTGTTGTACAAGGCGCCTATTCGACGGAGGTTCTGCGCGCCTCTATTCAGGCAGTCCCAATCGGCCAGGTTGAGGCAGCCAAAGCTTGCGGCATGCCGCCGTTATTGCGTTTCAGACGGATTGTTCTTCCTGCGATGTTGCCGTACGCCATATCCGGACTTGCCAACCTTTGGCTTAACGCGACAAAAGGATCCGCCTTGATTTCGGTCGTTGGCTTTACCGAGCTTCTTTCGGTAGCAAAGCAGGCGGCGGGCATGAGCAAACAGTACTTCATGTTCTATTCAATCGCCGCCTTGGCCTATTTATCCATAACTCTGGTCTCAAACCGATTTTTTGATTGGCTGGAGCGTCGTGTACGGCGCGGCCAGCCAAACTTGGCGTGAGGGCGGGATGCGCTGGGATTGGCTTCCTCCGTATTTGCCGCTTTTGGCACAGGGGCTTTACATCACGCTTTTGCTGCTTGTCATTTCGGTGGCGGCGGGATTTTTGCTCGCCATACCCGTTGGCCTTGTCCAGGTTACTGGACCCAAGCCATTAAAGGATATCGCGCAGGGGTTTTGCACCTTCATTCGTGGAACCCCGCTGCTGGTTCAGCTGTATTTGCTGTATTATGGGGTTGGCTCACTCTTCCCCATGGCAGGTTCAATCTTCCCTGCATTTGGAGAAAACTTCTCTTGGCTCATCCGGCTTGATGCGTTTTATTATGCCTTGCTTGCGTTCACGTTGAGCTTTGCCGGCTATGAGGCCGAAGTCATGCGTGGCGCCTTTTTGGGGGTGCCGCGCAATGAGTTGGAGGCAGCGCGGGCGTTTGGAATGTCGCCGCGGAAAGTGCTAACCCGCATCTGGCTCCCCCAAGCCATCAGGCATGTATTGCCTACTCTCGCTGGTGAAACGATAAACCAGCTTAAGGCAACCCCGCTGGCCTTTACGATACCCGTCATGGATCTCATGGGTGTGACCTCGCGGATCAGGCAAGACACTTACCTGACATACGAACCATTGTTGTTTTTGGCGGTCGTTTATGTTGTCCTTACCTTCCTGATTACCCGTGCTTTTAACTATGCAGAAGGTCTGGTACCATCGCGTCGATGAATCACGACATAATTTCAGGCTTCGCAGGCGAACTGGCCGCCATCCGGCATGATCTCCATATGCATCCGGAGCTTTGCTTTGAGGAATTCCGGACGGGGAAGATTGTCGCCGAGGAACTTCACCGGCTTGGTTTTACGGTGGCGACGGGTGTTGCCGGCACCGGCGTTGTCGGAACGCTCGCAAAGGGCAGCAGCCGGCGGACCATAGGCATCCGGGCCGACATGGACGCGCTTCCCATCCATGAGACAACCAATTTGACTTATGCTTCGCGTACGGTTGGCAAGATGCATGCCTGCGGCCATGATGGGCACACCACCATGCTGCTGGGTGCCGCACGCTACCTGGCGCAGACGCAGAATTTCGATGGCACGGTGCATCTGATTTTTCAACCCGCTGAAGAAGACATCAGCGGGGCCAAGCGCATGATCGACGAAGGGCTGTTCAAGCGCTTCCCCTGCGATGCAATTTTTGCCCTGCATAACATTCCGGGCGATGAAACCGGGCAAATCTCGGTGCGGCCCGGAGCGATTACGGCTGCCGTTGATATCGTTGAAGTCACGGTTCAAGGCATGGGTGGCCACGGGGCGCTTCCCCACATGGCGGCAGACCCCATTGTGGCGGCATCAGGAATTGTCATGGCGCTGCAATCCATTGTTGCCCGCAATGTTGATCCGCTTGATCCTGCGGTCATCACGGTCGGTTCGTTTCAGTCGGGCGCGCTCGCCACCATCATTCCGGGAGAAGCACGTTTGAACATCGGGGTTCGCACCTGCACCAAGGGCACGCGAGACTTGATCCGCAAGCGGATTGAAACGCTGGTTGCCTTGCAGGCCAAGGCTTTCGGCTGTGAAGCCGAGATCCTCTACAATCCGGGTATCAGCTATCCGCCGGGCTACAACACCCCGGAACATGCCAATCTGGTGCGCGAAGTGGCAATCGAATTGGGCCAGGAACCGGGACGCGTGGACATGCGTGGCCCCTTCATGTTTTCGGAGGATTTCGCCTTCATGCAGGAGGTTGTGCCCTCGTGTTATTTTGGTCTTGGCAACGGCAAGAGCCGTTCCCTGCATGACTCTGGCTACGACTTCAATGATGAGCTTCTGGTCAAGGGGCCGGTGTTTTGGGGCAGGCTGGTGGAGCGCTTTTTGAAAGCGGCATAATTAACGGCACTTGAGCCATTCCCTCATCTTCAAGGCAACAAATTTTGGGTTCCCATGGACTCGTGGGCAATTCGGTGCTCTTTTGTTCGCCGGGCCTTTAATGCGCTGCTTTTGCATTTCTTTGAGGTCTTACGACAACCAAATGAAGGACGATTCCATGGCTAAAGGCACTGTTAAGTGGTTTAACGATCAAAAGGGATTTGGCTTTATTCAGCCGGACGATGGAAGCAAGGATGTTTTCGTCCATATCTCCGCTGTAGAAAGCGCCGGTCTGCGCTCTCTCAAGGAAGGCCAGAAGCTCTCCTTTGAAATAGTGACCGATAAACGCACGGGCAAGAGCTCGGCTGGTAATCTAACTTCTGATTAACCACTGACGATACTATTCAAAGTATAGTGCGCCATCCGTAGATGTATCAATTCCTTCCGGGCGATTGGACCAGATTTCGTTATGGCGCACTTAAACGTACTAGCTTCGCATTTTGCGGATCCAAGGAACCCCATAGTGGGATTTATCTTGAAGCAGCAAAGCTAACGTATTGATACTATTGGTGAGCCCGGCGCGGATCGAACGCGCGACCTACTGATTAAAAGTCAGACGCTCTACCACTGAGCTACGGGCCCACGAGTCAGCCTTCGCGGATTGGCGCGGACCATAGTTGCGGGGGCTAAGGGGGTCAAGGGCGCTGTTTTACTTTAATTATCTGATCACACTAAAGTCTTAAAGAGGCCGAATATGAACGGGTTTTGTGGGCGAGGCAGATTCCTGAAATGACTGATATTGCACTAATTGTCCTGGCGGCGGGCAGGGGAACGCGGATGAAATCCGCCCTGCCCAAGGTTATGCACCGGGCAGGCGGGCGCAGCCTTTTAGGACATGTTCTGGCCTCGGCCGCCGGATTGTCACCGAAACGGGCGGTTGTCGTGGTGGGGCCGGACATGGATGCCGTGGGTTTGGAAGCCCAGCGTTATTTTCCGGGCTGCAATGTGGCCATCCAAGAGGAACGCCAAGGCACGGCCCATGCGGTTTCAATGGCAAAGGAAAGCCTTACGGGATTCACTGGAACCATTCTGGTGCTCTATGCGGATGTTCCGCTTGTCCAGGCTACGTCCCTAAGTGCCTTGGCGGGCAAATTGGACAAGAAAACTCCGATGGCGGTGCTAGGCTTTGAAGCAGCGGACCCTCGCGGTTATGGACGCTTGCTCAAGGCTCGAAATGGCAGCATCCGCGCCATCCGCGAAGAGCTTGATGCTTCACCGCGGGAAAGGAAGATAAAGCTCTGTAACTCCGGCATTTTATCGGTAAATTCAAGTGTTCTCTGGAAGCTTATTCCGCAGATCAAGAACAAGAATGCCAAGCGGGAATATTATCTGACGGATCTAATTGGGCTGGCGGCAAAGGCCGATCATCGGGTGGGGCTTGTGACCTGTCCCGAAGCCGAGGTGGCGGGCGTTAACGACCGGGTGCAGTTGGGGGCAATCGAGGCCAAGCTGCAGACGCAATACCGGCGCGATGCGATGCTCGGCGGGGCCACTTTGGTGGCGTCGGACACGGTTTATTTTTCAGCGGATACGAAGATTGGCATGGATGTGGTGATTGAACCCAATGTGTTCTTTGGGCCGGGCGTCACCATCGGCGACAATGTGCATATTCTTGCCAATTCACATATCGAAGGCGCGAACATCTATTCGGGCGCGAGGATTGGGCCTTTTGCCCGGCTCAGGCCGGGAACAGAAATTGGTGAAAACGCCCATATCGGCAACTTCGTCGAAATTAAGAAGGCGGTCATCGGTCGGGGCGCCAAGGCCAATCATCTGGCCTATATCGGCGACGCCAAGGTGGGGGCTGGGTCCAACATCGGGGCAGGCACCATTACCTGCAACTATGATGGTTTCGAGAAACATCTCACGGATATTGGATCGCAGGTCTTTGTGGGCTCAAACACAGCCCTGGTGGCCCCGGTCAAAATTGGCGATGGCGCAAATATTGCAGCAGGAAGTATTATCACCCGGGACGTGCCAGCCGATTCTCTTGCCATTACCCGCGCTGAATTGCAGGTGAAAGATGGCTGGGCTTCGCGCTACCGGAAAATGAAGGAAAGCCGCAAGGGCGCAAAGGCCAAGGTTTAGGAGTTAAGCATGTGTGGAATTGTCGGCATTCTCGGCAAGCAGCCGGTAGCCTTAGGCATCGTTGAGGCGCTGCGTCGCCTGGAATACCGTGGCTATGATTCAGCCGGTGTTGCAACGCTTGAGAATGGTGGAATTGAGCGCCGGCGAGCGCCCGGCAAACTTCGAAATCTGGAAGAGCGCTTGCGGGAGTCTCCGATGAAGGGGGTGACCGGCATTGGCCACACGCGCTGGGCCACCCATGGCGCTGCCACGGAGACCAATGCGCATCCCCATACGGCGGGCGATGTGGTGATTGTGCATAACGGCATCATTGAAAATTTCCGCGAACTGAAAGAGGAACTGGCTGGAACTGGCGCGGTATTTCTCACGCAGACCGATACGGAAGTTGTGGCCCACCTTCTGGCGGCTGAGCGCGCCAAGGGGAAATCGCCGCGTGAAGCGGTGGGCCAGGTGCTGCCCCGGCTGCAAGGTGCCTTTGCCTTTGCCATTTTGTTCAAATCCGAAAACGACCTGCTGATTGGCGCCCGCAAGGGCAGCCCTTTGGCCGTGGGCCATGGCGACGGGGAAATGTACCTGGGATCGGACGCCATAGCGCTTGCCCCTTTCACCAACCGGGTGACTTATCTGGAAGACGGGGACTGGGCGGTCCTCACCCGCAATTCAGTTGAAATCTACAATGCCGCGAACCTGCCCGTGTCGCGGCCGATGAACTTTTCGCAGGCCTCGTCCATGATGATGGACAAGGGCAATCACCGCCACTTCATGGCGAAAGAAATTGAGGAACAGCCGGAGGTGGTTGGCCACACGCTGGCTGAATATGTGGATTTCTCCACCCGCACGGTGAAGGTGCCGGAAAAGCTGCCGTTTGAATTCACCTCGCTTGACCGCCTCACGATCACGGCTTGCGGCACGGCATCCTATGCGGGACTGGTTGCGAAGTACTGGTTTGAGCGCATTGCGCGGCTGCCGACGGAAGTTGATATCGCGTCCGAGTTCCGCTACCGCGAAGCGCCGCTGACGCCCAATGGCCTGTCCATTGTAATCTCGCAATCGGGTGAGACAGCAGATACTTTGGCCTCGTTGCGTTACAGCAAGTCGCAGGGGCAGCATACCCTGGCTTTGGTGAACGTGCCGGAGTCGACGATAGCCCGCGAAGCAAGCGTGGCGCTGCGCACTTACGCAGGGCCGGAAATTGGTGTGGCGTCGACCAAGGCCTTCACCTGCCAGCTTGCGGCCCTTGCCTGTCTTGCGTTGCTTGCGGCCAAGCAGCGGGGGCATCTTTCAAAGGCCCTGGAGCAGGAGCTCGTTGGAGCGTTGGTGGAAGCGCCCCGCCACATGTCGGAAATCCTGAAACAGGAGAAGCACATTGCCGGCGTGGCGCGGGAAATTGCTCATGCCAAGGATGTGCTCTATCTCGGGCGCGGCATCAACTATCCCATCGCTATGGAAGGGGCCCTTAAACTCAAGGAAATTTCCTATATCCATGCGGAAGGCTATGCGGCCGGCGAATTGAAACACGGGCCCATTGCGCTCGTTGACGAGAACATGCCGGTAATCGTGATCGCACCGCGCGATGACCTTTACGACAAGACCATTTCAAACATGGAAGAAGTGGCGGCGCGCGGCGGAAAAATTGTTCTGCTTACCGATGATGAAAGCAGCGCCCACAAGACATTCCACCGCATCCGGGTACCCAAGGCGCATTCCTTCATCAGCCCGCTGCTTTATGCGGTTCCGGTGCAACTGCTGGCCTATCATGCGGCTGTCTTTATCGGGACGGATGTAGACCAGCCGCGCAACCTGGCGAAATCGGTGACGGTGGAGTAGGGCTGACCGGCAGCTCTTATTTTTTGAGCCATATGCAATTTCCGGTATAGTTGTGTTCCGAATCAGATTGAGGAGAGCCAAAAATGAGATTTAGCGCCCCAACCGGACTTGTATTTTTCGTCGCATTAATTGTTGCCGTAGTTGCAGCGCTTGAGGCGATGGGAACAATTTCATTTGTTCCGCTCGCTTCAGTCTGGATCATGGCGATTGCCTATGCGGTGCTTGCCGTTGGCTGTATCATCAAGGGATTCTGATTACACTGGCGCGCGGCCCGGCAGGCGCACGAAGATTACAAGTGCTGCCATGCATAGCGCTGCTGAGATGAAATAGCCCACATTGGGCGACTGCAGCGGCGAACCTTCCTGCAGGAAATAGCCGAAGATTTGCGCGAACATGACCGTGCCCCCGAGCAGGGCGAGGTTTTGTGCACTGGCAATGCCGCCTTGCAATTCGCCTTGGGCGTCGGCAGGTGCATCCTTTGACATGAGCGCGGTCAAGGCCGGCTGGGCGAAGCCTTCGGGTGCGTGGATGACAAACAGAATTAGAATCATGCTCATGCCTGTGGCGAGGCCATAGCCCGCAGCGGCGATGACTGATGTGATGAGGGCAAGAATGGCGGTATTTCTTTCGCCAAGCCATTTTACCACGGGTCCGGTCAAGCCACCCTGCACAACGGCGGTAATCAGGCCAAAAACGGATAGTGTCAGCCCGATGGTCATCTCGCTCCAGTTGAAGCGGGCAATGCCCCAGAATGCCCAGATCGCCGGGTAGACCGACGTGGCGAAGAAATACAAGGCCATGACAATGCACAGCGGAAGCGCCTGCCTGTAGGTGGAAAAAACCTTGAACACGCCAATCGGATTGGAACGGGCAAGTTCAAATGGCCGCCGCAATTCAGGAGCCAAGGTTTCAGGCAAGACAAAATAGCCATAAGCAAAGTTCAGGATCGAAACTCCAGCGGCGACGAAAAAGGGCACACGCGGGCCGTATTCACCGAGGATTCCGCCGATTGCCGGGCCGATGATAAAACCTAGGCCGAAAGCCGCCCCCATGTAGCCAAAAACCTTGGCGCGGTCGTCCGGCTTTGTGATGTCGGCGAGATAGGCATTGGCCGTTGTATAGGAAGCGCCGCACAGGCCAGCGACAGCGCGGCCAATGAACAGCCACACCATGTTGGGTGCAAAGGCAGTGAGCAAGTAGTCAACACCGAGGCCAAAGACTGAAAGCAGCAGGATAGGCCTGCGGCCATAGGCGTCGGAAAGATTGCCGAGGAGGGGGCCGCAGAGGAACTGCATTCCGCCATAGGCGAAGAACAGCCAGCCGCCCAGCAGCGATGCGCCGGCGAGATCGGCGCCGCTCACATCTTCAATCAGCCGCGGCAGAACCGGCATGATGAGGCCGAAGCCCACCATGTCGAGAAACACAGTGATAAAGATAAAGGTTACGGCGTGCCGGTTGGGGGAATGCTGAATCATGTGAACAGCTTTAATGCGCGCGGTGTTCGCGGAGCAGGTAACTGTTCTTCTTTGCGTCGAAGCCCTTGAAGTATTCGTTGACCTGCGGATGACGCACGGGGGTTCCCGTCACGTCAACAAGCAGGTTTTGCTCAGAGACATAGGCCACATATTCCGTGTCATCATTTTCGGCGAGGAGATGATAGAATGGCTGGTCACGGCGCGGGCGTGACTCTTCGGGAATCGAACTCCACCATTCCTCGGTGTTGCTGAAAACCGGATCCACATCAAAAATCACGCCACGGAACGAGAAAAGCCGATGCTTTACAATCTGGCCGATCTGAAACTTGGCTGTTGGCATCTCGCTCATCATACCTGATTGCCAAGAGTCTGGCCCGAAGGCAAGAGGCACCTAAGAGGCGCGCATGGCATAAGGCAGGTTGCGTTTTGGCTGCAATCCATGTTCCATAACGAAGCGTTTCAGAGGCCCCACATAGTGCAGTGCAGAAAGACTTAGGGCGCGCGCCCCTTCGAAGGGGAGCAATCCTAGAAGCAGGGATTTGTTCATAAGATCAATGAGTTGCTGGCGGGGAAGAACTTCAGCGCGGCGCAGGGCGTTGTATTCAGCCATAAGGCTGTCGCTTCCAACATCCTTGTTTGCGAGAATGAGATCGGCGGCAAGGGCCGCATCGCGCAACGACATGTTAAGGCCCTGCGCGCCGATGGGCGGCACGACATGGGCGGCCTCGCCAATCAGGATCACACGGTCCCTCGCAAACTGGCGGGCGGTGAGGCCTTTCATGGGGAATGACTTGCGCGGACCGAGGTTTGATATGAGGCCGAGTTCGCCATGAGTTCCGATTTGTATTTCCGCAGCCAGTTCCTTGTCACTCATGGCCATCAACGCTTCGGCACGGGTCGGGCGTTCCATCCAGACGAGGCTTGATCTGCTCTCGGGCAGCGGCACCGTGGTGAAGGGGCCGGCGGCCTTGTGATATTCTGTCGAGACATCGCCGTGACCCACCGAATGGGCGAAGCTCGTGGCAATCGCCGTTTGGTCATAGGACCATGTGTCGGTGGCGATACCAGCGGCCTTTCGCATGGCGGAATTTGCACCATCGGCAGCGAGGCAGAGAGATGCGGAAATTTCAGTCGCATTGGACAAGGCTAGATGGATAGCATCGCCGCTTGTTCTGGCTCCGGTTGCTGTCGCCTCAATGAATGTAACACCGAGATCTTCGGCGCGTTTGCGGAGAGCGGGCAGGAGCAAGCCAAGTGGGATGTTCCAGCCAAAGGCTTCCAGATTCAATTCCTGTGATTCAAATTCGAGGTTTGGGGCCACGATGAGCGAGCCTGTATCATCAATGATCCTAAGTTTTCGCAAAGGGGCAGTTTGGGCTTCGAGATTTCCCGGCCAGATGTCGAGGTAGCGCAGGAGCTGGATGGAGGGCTGCATCAACGCAACGGTGCGGGGATCATCAGCCGCAGCGGGAGCAACAAGAGCAGTTGCCATTCCTTCCTTTGCAAGCAGCGCTGCCGCGGCAAGGCCTGCGGGGCCTGCGCCTGCAACGATGACTTTATAGTCCGTCATCTAGCTTGCCGCCAAGGCAGTTTTCACCATGCTTTCGCGCTTGGAGAATTTCTCATGAAAGGCGCTGAGGTGAGGGCGTGTGTCGCGCCACTTGAAAGCAGGCAGGCGGAAATCGATGTAGGCCAGGGCGACGGCTGCGGCGATGGTTCCCGCCGTGACTTCGGCAAGTTCGGATTTCCAGTTCTTGTCCATATCATCCATGGCGGCATTGATGCGCTGTTCGGTGCGCGCCATCCAGTCCGCCCATTGCAATCCTTGCGGCCGGGAGGCGGTTTCATAGCGGTAGGCCACGGCAACATCTGCCATGCCTTGTGCCAGTGCTTGCAAAGTCAGGACTCGAAAGCGTTTCACGCCGTCATCGGGGATCAGGGTTTTATTGCCTGCGACATGGGCCAGATATTCAATGATAACGCGGCTGTCATAGATCGGATGGTGGTGATCGGTTTCAAGAACGGGAACTTTGCCAAGTGCCGAAAGCGCCGTGAGCTTAGGGTTCGCCAGGGTTGGCTTTACGGCTTCCTTGACATGCTCGAGCTTGCCGACAAGCCCGCATTCATGGGCGGTGACAAGGCACATGCGCACAAAGGGAGAAATCGTATCGCCATAAATTTTCACGAGGCCTTACCTTCCGAACTGGTTCAGTTTGCAACCCCAGCTTAGACGATGGATGGCGATCAATGAAGGGCGAAACGCCCGCGTCAGTATTTCCTTAACAGCCCCACGAGGCGGCCCTGCACGCGCACACGGTCCGGTCCGAAAATGCGGGTTTCGTAGGCAGGGTTTGCCGCTTCCAGGGCTACCGATTCACCCTTCTTGCGCAGGCGTTTCAGGGTTGCTTCCTCATCATCAATGAGGGCTACAATGATTTCACCGTTGTTGGCCGTGTCGCCCTTGCGGATGAGCACCGTGTCGCCATCAAAAATACCGGCTTCGATCATCGAGTCGCCCTTGACCTCGAGGGCGAAGTGTTCGCCGCCGCCCAGCATTTCAGGCGGGATGGAAATGTTGTTGGTATGATCCTGAATGGCGGCGATGGGAACGCCGGCCGCGATCTTGCCCATGAGAGGCACCATGATGGCGCGGGGGATTCCGTCATTGGCGGCAGGCATGGGCTTCACCTTGCCAAGGCTTCCCTGAATGACATTGGGCGAGAAACTGGATTTCTTGGAAGTGAGGCTTGGCGAATGGGATTCCGGCAGCTTGATCACTTCCAATGCGCGGGCGCGGTTGGCCATGCGCTTCAGAAAGCCGCGCTCTTCCAAGGCCACGATCAGGCGGTGAACACCGGACTTGGACTGCAGGTTCAGCGCGTCCTTCATTTCCTCGAAAGAAGGCGGAACCCCTTCTTCCTTCAGGCGCTCATTGATGAAAAGCAGCAGTTCGAGTTGTTTGCGCGTGAGCATGATGGATCGCTTTCATTGCAGGAGACGGAATCGGAACAAACCTGCAACATCTATACAGGTTCCGGTTTGGTTCTGCAACTGTTTACTTTTGGTGCGGCTAAAAATCGAGATTGAGGATGGGGACGAGGTCGCCAACGGCCGCTGCGGGGGCGTTTGGAGGGCGGATAACGAGGCAGTGGGCATCCCGGAATGTGCGCTGCATGGATGAGTCCTGCTTGCCATAGGGGGTGGCGGTGCGGGAGCCATCGGGGGCGATTTCGAGCCGGGCGCGGACGTAATCCTGGCGGCCGTCATTGGCGGGCATGGCGATACCCAGGCGGGCCATGGTCGCGGACTCGTCTACAGGCAGGCCTTGCAGGCAATCAAGCAGGGGTTTCAGAAACAGCCGGGCGCATACCAAGGCAGAAACGGGATTGCCGGGGAGGCCCAGAACCTGCTGCTTGCCCTTGCGGCCATACATGAAGGGCTTGCCGGGACGCAGGGCTATTTTCCAGAAGTCGATTTTCACGCCGGTGTTTTTCAACGCCTGCTGGATGAAATCATGATCGCCGACGGAAGCGCCGCCGGTAGTGACAATGATATCGGCCCTGGCCATTTTGAGAATAGCGCGCTCGGTGGCTTTGAGATCATCCCGGACAATTCCACTGTTGATGACTTTTGCGCCGAAGCTTTCAGCCATGGCGACGAGGGCGTTGCTATTCGATGAGACGATCTGATCAGGGCGAGGCTTCCCACCCGGGAGAACCAGTTCATCGCCGGTGGCAATGACTGCCACGATCGGTTTCCTCCGTACACTGAGGATATCGCAATTCATTGCGGCAGCGAGGCCAATGTCTCGTGCATTCAAGCAGATGGCGGCGGGCAGAAGGGTTTCGCCCTTCCTGAAATCCAAACCTTGAGGGCGGATGTTCTGGCTCGCACGGGCGGGCTGGAGAATGGTCACGGTTTTGCCACTGGCGGTGGTGTTTTCCTGAATGACGACGGAGTCGGCAGATGCAGGCACAGGGGCACCGGTAAAAATACGGATGGCCTGACCCGCCTTTAGTTTACCCTTGAACGCATGGCCGGCGGCAGAGGTGCCGATAACCGTGAGCTCTGTGGCCTTGTCTTCGGAACGTACCGCATAACCATCCATGGCGGAGGAATTGAAAGGCGGTTGATCGCGTTTAGCGCTTAAGGGTTTTGCCAATACGCGACCCAATGCCTGCGCAAGGGGAACATTTTCCGGCGCCATCGGCTTCACACCGGCAAGAATGCGGGCCCGGGCCTCTTCGACGGGCAACAGGGCCATTTCTATTCCGCCGTAAAAGTGCCGGACTTGCCGCCGGATTTTTCAGTGAGGCGGAGGTCGGTGATTTTCATGCCACGGTCGACACCTTTGCACATGTCGTAGAGGGTAAGTGCCGCAACGGAGCAGGCAGTAAGGGCTTCCATTTCGACACCGGTTTTTCCCTCGACCCTGACGGTCGCGGCTATCTCGATGGAGCTGGCTTTTTCATCGGCCACGAAATCAACGGATACTTTGGTGATGAGAAGGGGGTGGCAGAGTGGAATGAGCTCGTGGGTCTTCTTGGCGGCCATGATCCCGGCGATGCGGGCGGTGGCGAGGACATCGCCTTTTTTGGCGGTGCCGCCAAGGATGAGGGCCAGGGTTTCGGGCAGCATCAGGACCTGCGCCTTGGCGGTGGCCGCGCGCGAAGTAATGTGCTTGTCCGACACGTCCACCATGTGGGCGTTTCCGGTGGCGTCGAGATGGGTGAGTTTGCTCATGGTTTTGCGAGTATAGCACGGGTTGCGGCGGCCACATCATCCTGCCGCATAAGGCTTTCGCCGATCAGGAAGGCGTTCACGCCGGCGGCCGAAAGCTTCGCCAAATCTTGCGATTTGAACAGGCCGCTTTCGCCGATGATCAGGCGATCCTTCGGAATGCGAGGGGCGAGCTTGATTGTGGCTTCCAGCGTTGTCTCAAAGGTGTGGAGATTGCGGTTGTTTATGCCTATGAGCGGCGACGACAGTTTCAAGGCCCGGTCGAGTTCAGGCTGGTCATGGACCTCTATGAGGACATCGAGGTTCCAATCCCTTGCTACGGCTTCGAGTTCGCGGGCAAGGCCATCGTCAATCATTGCCATGATCAGCAGAATGCAATCAGCACCCCAGGCCCGTGCTTCCAGCACCTGGTAGGGATCAAGCATGAAGTCCTTGCGCAGGGCAGGGAGTGAACAGGCCTCCCGTGCCAGTGTCAGGAATTCCGGCGCGCCTTGAAATGAAGGTGTGTCAGTGAGCACGGAAAGGCAGGCGGCTCCGCCTTGTTCATAGGCCTTGGCGAGTTCGGGCGGGTTAAAATGTTCGCGGATGAGGCCCTTGGACGGGCTGGCTTTCTTGATCTCGGCAATCAGTGCCCATTGCCCCGCAGCGATTTTGTTTTGAAGTGCGGTGTGGAAACTGCGGACGGGCGGGGCATGTTTGGCGAGAGATTCAAGGCGCGCCTGCGGAATGGCCGTTTTGGCCTTGGCCACTTCCTCGCGCTTATAGGCGGCAATCTTGTCAAGGATGGTGGCCATCAGGAATTTGAAACCTTGATCAGCCTGTCGTGGGCCTTGAGCGCGGCACCGCTATCGATGGCCTGTTCTGCCAGACGCACGCCTTCAGCATAGGCCTTGACCTTGTTGTCGATAAGAAGTGCTGCCCCTGTGGTCATCACGACGGCATCGCGGAAGGCGGACTTTTCACCCTGCAGGACACCTCGCAAGGCGGCAGCATTCTGGGCGGCGTCACCGCCTTTCAGGTCTTCAAGCTTGGAGCGCTTGAGGCCAACCGTTTCCGGCGTGACTTCAAAGCTGGTGATTTTTCCGTTCTTCAGTTCTGAAATCCAGGTGGTGCCGGTTGGCACGATTTCATCCAGGCCGCCTTCGCCGTGGCAGATCCAGCAGGCTTCGCTACCCAGGTTCTTCAGGACATGGCTCAGAGGTTCCACCCAGGCCTTTGAAAACACGCCGGTAATCTGCTTTTTTACGCCCGCCGGATTGGACAGGGGGCCGAGCAAATTAAAAATGGTGCGGGTGCCGAGTTCGACGCGAGTCGGGCCCACATACTTCATCGAGGAGTGATGGGCCGGGGCGAACATGAAGCCGACGCCTGCTTCGGCAATGCATTCACCGATCTTTTCAGGAGTGAGGTCAATTTTCACGCCAAGGGCTGTCAGAACATCCGCCGAGCCCGATTTTGAGGACAGGGCGCGATTGCCGTGCTTGGCCACTTTGAGGCCAGCGCCGGCCGCCACAATGGCGGCACAGGTTGAGATATTATAGGAGCCGGAGGCATCGCCGCCGGTACCGACGATATCGATGGCATCTGGAGGGGCGATTACGCGGATCATTTTCTCGCGCATGATTTCCACCGCCCCGGTGATCTCATCTACGCTTTCGCCGCGCACGCGCAATGCGATGAGAAGGCCTGCGATTTGCGATGGCGTGGCATCGCCTGACATCATAATGCCAAAGGCAATCCTGGCTTCGTCACGGGTGAGCGGCTTGCCGTCGGCGGCCTTGGCGATAATCGGTTTGAGCTCTGACATCAGCGCACCTTTGCCAATGAGAGGAAGTTCTTGAGCAGGGCATGGCCATGCTGCGACGCGATGCTTTCCGGGTGAAACTGCACGCCATGCACATTGAGGGTTTTATGCTGGAGGCCCATGACCAGTCCATCGGTTTCGGCAGTGATTTCGAAACAGTCGGGCAGGCCCGCCTTTTCGACTACAAGCGAGTGATAACGGGTGGCTTCAAAGTCCTCCGGGATATCCTTGAACACGCCCTTGCCGCCATGGTGAACGGTGGAAAGCTTGCCGTGCATCAGTTTGGGAGCGCGCACCACCTTGCCGCCGAAGGCCTGGCCGATGGCTTGCAGGCCAAGGCAGACGCCGAAGATGGGAATGGTGGTTGAGGCTTTTTCAATCAGCTCCAAACAAATCCCGGCCTCGTTTGGCGTCTTGGGTCCTGGTGATAGCACAATCGCCTCGGGCTTTGCCGAGATGACTTGGCCCACGCTGATCTTGTCATTGCGGTGAACCACGGTTTCAACGCCCAAGTCGCCCAAGTAATGGAACAGGTTGTAGGTGAAGCTGTCGTAGTTATCGATGAGGATAATCATTGGGCCCTCCCGGCGCGGCCGGCAAAGCGCACCGCTTCATCGGCAGCGCGGAACAGGGCCTTGGCCTTGTTCACGCATTCCTGATGCTCGCTTTCCGGCACGCTGTCGGCCACGATGCCGGCCCCGGCCTGCACATACATCTTGCCATCCTTGACGATGGCGGTGCGCAACACGATGCAGGTGTCCATCTCGCCATCAGCCGAGAAGTACCCGACGCAGCCCCCATAGACCCCGCGCTTGTGTCTTTCCAACTCGTCAATGATTTCCATGGCGCGCACTTTGGGGGCACCGGACACGGTGCCCGCCGGAAAGCCCGCACACAGGGCGTCAATCACGTCATAATTTTTGGACAAGGTGCCTTCGACATTTGAAACGATATGCATGACGTGGCTGTAGTTTTCGATGATGAACTGGTCCGTCACCTTGATCGAACCGATTTCGGCCACCCGGCCCACGTCGTTGCGGCCGAGATCAAGCAGCATCAGGTGTTCGGCCCGCTCCTTGGGATCAGCCAGCAACTCCGCGGCCAGTGCACGATCCTCGGACGGCGTTTCACCGCGCCTCCGGGTTCCGGCAATGGGCCTGATTGAAACCTTGCCGTCACGCACGCGGACAAGGATTTCAGGGCTTGAACCAATGACCGCGAACTGATCGAAGTCGAGATAGTAGAGGAAGGGTGACGGGTTCACCCGGCGCAGGGAGCGATAGAGGGCGAAGGGAGGCAAACTGAAATTCGCCTCGAAGCGCTGGGAGAGAACGACCTGGAAAATGTCACCGGCCGTTATGTAGTCCTTGGCGTTGGCGATCATGCCGGCATATTCCTGCGGCGTGGTATTGGACGTGGCTGCCATGATGGGCGGGGTTTCAAAATCCTGGGAGGTCAAATGGTCAAGTGGCCTGTCGAGTGCATCAACAACTTCGGAAATGCGTTCCTGGGCCCGCGCATAGGCAGCCTTTGGCGATACGCCTTTTTCGACATAGACCGGGGAGGTAACGGTGACCTCATCACGCACGCTGTCAAAGATTGCCATCACCGTCGGGCGGATCATCATGGCATCAGGAAGCCCCAGTGTATCGGGATTTGGTTCAGGCAAATCCTCCATCAGGCGCACCATGTCGTAGCCGATGTAGCCGAAGATGCCTGCAGCCATGGGCGGTGCATCGGGGCCGAGCGGAATGCGGCTTTCGGCCAGCAGGGCGCGAAGCGATTCAAGCGGGGCAAGCCGGATTGGCTCAAACGGGCCGTCGGTGTTGTGCAAGGCCTTGCGATTGATCGACGCCTCGCCGCCGGCAACCTTCCAGATCATGTCGGGGTTCATGCCGATGATGGAATAGCGCCCGCGCACCGCGCCGCCCTCAACCGATTCAAGCAGGAACGAGTATTTGGCGTTGCGGGTGAGTTTCAGCATGGCTGAAACCGGGGTTTCGAGATCGGCGACAAGGCGGGTTGAAACGATTTGCGCCTGGCCTTTTTCGTAGGCGGCGGCGAAGTGATCGTAGTCGGGGGATATTGGCATTTGCGTTACTCTGGAATGGGTTGTCAGGGGGTAGCGTTGGGACTTCCTGAAACCTGTTGCCAGA
Organism: Aestuariivirga sp.; assembly: GCA_965279345.1. Classification (GTDB taxonomy): domain Bacteria; phylum Pseudomonadota; class Alphaproteobacteria; order Rhizobiales; family Aestuariivirgaceae; genus Aestuariivirga. The sequence continues at coordinate 386,272 of CBDIHN010000004.1, read as the reverse complement.
GTGTATCGTTGATCGAGACGCCGATTTGCCCTTGAAGCGCGGTCAAGTAGGCGGTCAGCAGATCCTTGGACGCCGCTTCCTTGACGCTCTCCGCCAGCTCCTTTGCCTGAGCCGAATTGCTGTTATAGGGTTCAGCAAGAACCGGCTGCGGCTGCATGATTTTTGCGGTTTTGCCGTCGCCCTCCAGGCTCCAGGCAAATTCCTTTTCCGGAACGCTGAACAGAGCGGTGACCGAGGGCACATCAAATTCAGCGTTCGATTCATTTCTCCTCAGGCCCTGGGCCGTTTTGATTTCGGACTTTGCCTCGGTTGCAAGCTGCTCGAGGGTTGCGCCATCATCCAGTTTCTTCACGATGCCGGTCGCCCGTTCAGTCAGCAGGTCGCGGACCTTGCGGGCGGTCACGTCGCTGGTGACTTGCGGCTTGACTGCATCCAAGGGCTTGAGGGTTGAAGGAATGACCTCGCGCACTTCATACCAAAAGTAGCTGTCGTGCGGCGTGAGGGCATCGTTTTCAACGCCAACATCACTGGCAAAGGCAGCTTTTAAAACATCCGCCTTGCCGGGCAGGTCCACCTCTTTGCCATCGGGACTGAGGCCCGTGGCGCTGACTGCAGGTACAACAACGAAGGGTATGCCCTGGGCTTTGGCGATATCCTCAAACTTTGTCTGTCCGGCGCGGGCGTCTTCAACCGCATCGTAAATGGATTGAATTTCATCCAGGGCACGTTCGCCCTGTAGGCGCTTGGTGAGCACATCCTTGACTTCATCCAGCGAAGCCTGTTTTTCCGGGGCGATTTTAGTTGCCTTGAGAAGGGCCGTGACCAGGCTTCCGGATACGGGCTCGCTGACCTCGTCCTGCTTCAACTTGAAAGCCGCCTCGGCGACAGTCTTGTCGAGAAAATCCGCCTGTGTCTTATCGGCAAAGGTGATGTCAGCATCACTGGCGCCACGTTCCTTGGCGATGGCCATGAAATCCTCGCCGGCAGAAATGCGGGCCTTGGCTTTTTTTGCCTCATCGACGGTGGGAAACGAAATCTGCAGGACGGTGCGCTTTTCGGGGGTGAAGTAGTCGCGCTTGTATTTCTCATAGCCGGCGGAAAGGGCTTCCGGGGTAATGGCTATCTTGGGAGCCATGTCGGCAGGTTCCACTTTCATGACGGCAATGCTGCGGTACTCGGGAGCGGTATAGGCCGCGGGGGTGGCCTCGTATTGTTTTTTCAATTCATCGTCGGTGGGGGCCGGGACATCGGCCTCGCTTGCCTTGATGGTAAAATATTTCGCGTCGCGCTGTTCGTTGCGATACTGGTACAACGCTTCAATAAGTGTATTGGGTGGCTTGAAGCCGCGGTCCACCGTGTCGGTAATGGCGTTTCGTGCCCGGTTGCGGGTTTCGCTGGCCAGATACATCTCCTCATTCAAGCCGTTTTGCTGCAAGATGCGGGCAAATAGTTGCGGGTCAAATTTGCCGTTGCTCTGAAATGCCGGATTGCTCTTGGCTTCCTCGGCAATCGTTTGCTTGGAAATGCTGAGCTTCAGCTCTGAAGCCTGCGCATCGATTGCCGCGGACTGAATCAGGTTGCTCAGAATTGAACGGTCAATGCCCATCTTGCGGGCATCCTCAGCCGTGAGGTTCTGTCCGGTCTGCTGGGCCAGGTTCTGCATGGCATTCCGGTAGGAGTTGGTATACTGCTGGCCGGAAATTTCCTGGTTGCCAATGGTTGCGAGGGCCGTGGCGTTGAACCCGCCAAAGATATCCTGGATGCCCCAGACGCCGAAGCTTCCCGCCAACAGCATCAGCAGGATTTTTGCCACCCAGGATTTACCTGCGTTGCGGAACATTTCTAGCATCGGGACGTCCTTTCAAAGGCTGGCTTCAGCCAAATCACAAATTTTGCATAATAGGTAGGTGGCTTGCCTCTCGCAAGCAAGAGATTGCTCTGCTATGAGGCAATGGATTCAAGGGTTTGGAGTGGTTAAAATGGTAAAATCGGGGCCGCGCCCGCTGGTGGCGGGCAATTGGAAGATGAACGGCACCACGGCCATGCTGAAAGAACCACGCCTGCTGGCGGGCATGCTACGCGACGTCAAACTGAAATGCGAGGTGCTGGTCTGCCCCCCGGCAACATTGGTCCGGCGGGTCAAATCGGTGATGAAGGGCTCGCGCATCAAGGTGGGCGGGCAGGATTGCCACTGGAATGCGTCTGGTGCCCATACGGGAGATATTTCGGCAGAAATGCTGAAAGATGCGGGCTGCACCAGCGTCATTGTCGGGCATTCGGAGCGCCGCGCCAACCATGCCGAAACGGACGAGATGGTTTCCAAAAAGGCAAAGGCGGGGCACGGGGCAGGCCTCATTGCCATTATCTGTATTGGTGAAACGCTGGAGCAGCGCAAGGGCGGCAAGACGCTCGGGGTTGTGTCAGGCCAGTTAAAAGGTTCCCTGCCTGAGGGCGCCACGGCCGCAAATACGGTGATCGCCTATGAGCCGGTCTGGGCCATTGGTACGGGGCTGACGCCCACGGTTGCCGAAGTGGCGGAGGTTCACACCCACATTCGCGCCGATCTCGGCAAGTTGCTGGGCGATGACGGGGCAGGGGTTCGCATCCTCTATGGCGGCTCGGTGAAGCCTTCAAATTCGACCGAGCTCATGGGGGCCGCCAATGTGAACGGCGCGCTTGTTGGCGGTGCCAGCCTGAAGGCTGCGGATTTTATCGGGATCATCAAAGCCTATATGTGAGGAACGCCTATGGCCGAAATTCCAACCATCGTTAAACGCAAGCTGCAAGCGCAGGTGATAGGGCCTATCTACGCGGAGATGGTGGAACAGGTCGGCGAGGAAAAAGCTTCGGCAATTCTCGATTCAGCCATTCGCAAAGCTGCCATTGCCGAAGGCAGGGAATTTGCCAAAAAGGCCCCGGGCGGGGTGACCTCCATGGCGGATTTCATAAAGCTCTATGAATTGTGGACTGCGGACGGAGCCCTCGAAGTGACGGTGCATGAGGCAAGCGACACGGTTTTCAATTTTGACGTGACGCGCTGCAAATATGCGGAAACCTACCGTGAGATGGGGCTGGGCAAGGTGGGCCATCTCATGTCCTGCAACCGGGACGGCACATTCTGCGAAGGCTATGACCCCAATATCAAGCTTGAGCGGAAGCAAACCATTATGGCTGGGGCTTCCTGCTGCACCTTCCGCTACCGCTACGAGGCGTCTTGAAGCGGGTTGCTTTAGGCCCATATAGACGCTAAACCGCCCCGAAATTGAAATAGGTTCGCTCCCCCATGCAAACGGTTCTTCTGGTCATTCATCTCATTATCGCCCTGGCCCTGATTGGGGCGGTGCTGCTGCAACGCTCGGAAGGCGGCGCGCTGGGCATTGGCAGCGGTGGCGGAGGCGGTGGTAACCTGTTTTCGGCCAGGGGTGTTGGCAATGCACTGACACGGACAACGGCCATCCTGGCCTTATGTTTTTTCATTACTTCCATAGGTTTGACCTTGATTGCCCGCCATGGCGGTGGGGCCGGTGGTTCACTTTTTAATGACACTGCGGCCCCGGCAGGCCAGGCTCCGGCAACGGGCGGCAGCGTATTGCCGCAATTGCCTGCGGCCCCTGCCACACCACAGGTACCTGTTTCACAGTAATTGTTTCACGGTTTTTAACAATATTCTGAAAACCCCAGCTTTTCAGCCTTCGAATCATGTTTGCAAGCGAGTAGGTTGAACTCCCATGGCGCGATACATTTTCATTACCGGCGGCGTGGTTTCTTCCCTTGGCAAAGGCTTGGCTTCAGCAGCACTTGGGGCGTTGTTGCAAGCACGTGGCTACAGTGTGCGGCTGCGGAAACTCGACCCCTATCTCAATGTCGACCCGGGCACCATGAGCCCCTATCAGCATGGCGAAGTCTTCGTCACCGATGACGGAGCGGAAACTGACCTTGATCTCGGCCATTATGAGCGTTTCACCGGAAGGCCCGCCAACAAGCAGGACAACATCACCACCGGGCGCATCTATCAGGACATCATCGCCAAGGAACGGCGTGGCGATTTCCTCGGCGGCACGGTGCAGGTCATTCCGCATGTGACGGATGCCATCAAGGATTTCATCGGATCGGGCAATGACGAGTTCGATTTCGTTCTGGTGGAGATTGGCGGAACGGTTGGTGATATTGAAGGCCTGCCATTCTTCGAGGCGATCCGCCAGTTTGGCCAAGAGGCCCCGCGCGGTTCGTGCATCTACATACATTTAACCTTGCTGCCCTATATCCCGACGGCTGGCGAGTTGAAGACCAAGCCCACCCAGCACTCGGTGAAGGAACTGCGCTCCATCGGCATTCAACCTGATATTTTGCTTTGTCGCGCCGACCGGGAAATTCCCGAAAGTGAGCGGCGCAAGATCGCCCTGTTTTGCAATGTGAGGCCATCGGCCGTTATTCAGGCGCTGGATGTTTCAAGCATTTATGATGTGCCGCGGGCCTATCACACGGAAGGCCTGGACAAGGAAGTTCTGGATGCCTTTGGCATCAAGAATGCAAAGGCTCCTGACCTTTCCAAATGGCAGGGCATCATGCAGCGGGTGACCCAGCCCGAGGGCGAAGTGAAGATTGCCGTTGTCGGGAAATACACTGGCTTGCTTGATGCCTATAAATCACTGAACGAAGCCTTGGTGCATGGCGGCATCGCCAACAATGTAAAAGTTCGCCTCGAATGGATTGAATCCGAAGTTTTCGAGAATGAGGATCCGGCCCCTTACCTTGAAGGTGTTGACGGCATTCTTGTACCGGGCGGCTTTGGCGAGCGTGGTTCCGAGGGCAAGATCAGGGCCGCGACATTTGCCCGGACGCGCGGTGTGCCCTATTTTGGCATTTGCTTCGGGATGCAGATGGCCTGCATTGAAGCAGCGCGGAACCTGTGCGGCATTCCTGACGCAAGTTCGACGGAATTTGGCCCCACGAAGCAACCGATTGTTGGCGAGATGACCGAGTGGATGAAGGGCAACGAGTTGGAGCTGCGCAAGGCGGGTGGCGACCTTGGCGGCACCATGCGGCTTGGAGCCTATGAGGCCACGCTGGCAAAGGGCAGCAAGATTGCCGAAATTTATGGGTCGACGCATATCTCGGAACGCCACCGCCACCGCTATGAAGTAAACACGCGCTACCGGGCGCAACTGGAAAAGGCGGGCATGCGGTTTGCCGGCATGTCTCCTGACGGGCTTTTGCCGGAAACGATCGAGTATCCCGACCATCCCTGGTTCATCGGGGTGCAGTACCATCCCGAACTGAAATCCAAGCCCTTTGAGCCCCATCCGCTGTTTGCCTCCTTCATTGGAGCCGCCGTGAACAAGAGCCGGCTGGTATAGCCATGGGAAAAGCGCTCCAGCTTTTAAAACCCTGGTTTGCGCTTCTGTTTTTTGTTTGGGTGTTTGCGGGGCCCGCTGCGGCTTTTGACGAGGCGGTCATCGGGCAGGCGGAACGTTCGGCGCTGGCCTTCCGGGCCAACCTCCAATCCATTGACAGTGAACTGGCGCTATCGACGATTAGCGACCAGCGGCTGATTGACCATCGCAATACGCTTGAAGATATCCGCATCAAAGCGCTGAACCAATCGAGCGCGCTAAATGAGCCGATCAGGGAAATCGCCGAACAGGTGGCAAAGCTCGGACCCGCTCCACCGGCGGAGCGAACTGAATCGGTTGAAATTGAAGCGCAACGCAAACTTCTCAATGATGTCCTCAACCGGTTGCAAGGCGCGAAGACGCAGCTTGAGCTGGTGGGCGTGGAAGCCGAACAGCAGGCAGGCCGCGCCTCATCGATTCAGCGCAACCAGTTTTTCCAGAAAATATTCGAATCCAGCAGATCCATTCTCAATCCCTATCTTTGGAGTGATGCGGGCGCCGGGCTGACTGTGTTTCTGCAACGCCTCGGGGCTTTGATCGGCAATTGGTGGCATCAGATTCAGGATACGGCGAGCCTGTCATCATTGCTGATGCTGCCGCTGACGATCGCATTCATCCTTGCAGTATGGTGGTTTCTCAGCCGGCTCCTGCGGGAGCGATACAAGGCAAGAAGCCTTGAAAGTGATTTTCCGGATAATCTGGACAGGCTTTGGCGGGTTGTCCGCGCCACGCTTGGCACCCTGATCCTTCTCAGCATCCTGTTTGCCGTCACGCTCAGTTACCTGGAGAATGCCGGATTTGTGACCGCCCGCTTCAATCTCCTGCTCGATGGGCTTGCGGCCATTGTTACGGGAACGCTGGTCAACGGCGTTCTGGCTTACCGCCTTGCCGCGCCGAACCAGGCCAAGTGGCGGCTGATCAACCTTGATGATGCCGCAGCGTCCCGTTTCGCTTTGCTCGCCACGGTTTGTGCGGCGATGTCGGGAGCCTCCGATGCGTTCAGCAACCTGGCGGATGGCATCTATCTTCCGGTGAGCTATTCAATCGGGCAATCGGCGCTTGCCTCCTGCCTTATGCTGGTCCTGCTTGCCCTGCTGCTCCTGAATTTCCGCAACCAGTCCGGGTTGGTGGAGAAAACACCCAATCAGATCGTCTATTTTCGCTGGACGGAAGTTCTTCTAACGGCGATCTGGCTGCTCATTCTGCTGGCCACAATAGCCCTGCTGTTCGGTTACGTGGCACTGGCGAACTTCATTGTTTTCAAACTCTTTGACACGGCCCTTGTTGTCACGTTTCTGTTCCTGATTCACTACACCATCGATGCGGCAGTCCACACAAGCTTTGATCCGAATAGCCATTTGGGGAGATTTTTGCGCCGCGTTTCGGGCATGGGAGAGCGCGCCATTGAGCGGGCGGGGCTGCTGTTTCGCACCTTCGTGGATATTGTTCTGGTGTTCATCGGTCTGCCGGTCCTCTTCCTGCTGTGGACGGTTACATGGATCGATTTTCGGGCGCTGGCCAACAAGGCGTTCTTCGGTTTTGATGTCGGCAGTGTCACGGTTTCACCTTCATCGATGCTGCTTGTCGTCTTCGTGCTGGTTAGCGGCATCGCCATTACCAAGCTTTTCGTGGGCTGGCTCAACCGGCGCATTCTGCTGGAAACACGCATAGACAAGGGGGTTCAGGACTCGGTTCGCAAGGGCGCCACTTATGCGGGCTACATCATCGCGGCGGGGTTCGCCCTTACGGCGGCGGGCCTCGACTTTTCCAATCTGGCCATCGTTGCCGGTGCCTTGGGTGTTGGTATCGGTTTCGGCCTGCAGTCCATCGTCAACAATTTCGTGTCGGGGCTCATTCTGCTGGCGGAGCGGCCCATACGGGTGGGGGACTGGGTTTCCATTCCGGCGGGCGAGGGACTGGTCAAGAAAATAAATGTCCGTGCTACTGAAATTGAAACGTTTGATGGCTGCTCAATTATTGTTCCGAATTCCAACCTGATTACGGAGCCGGTGAAGAACTGGACCCATAGCGACACCATGGGACGCTTCACTGTCAACGTGAGCGTTGCCTATGACAGTGATGTGGAGAAGGTAAAAGACCTCCTGCAGCAGTTGACCAAGGCGCATCCCAATGTGCTGACCTATCCGGAACCCGTTGTGACGCTGCAAAAATTTGGGACCTACTCGCTTGATTTCGAAATCAAGGGCACCGTGGGGGATATTTTCTACGGCGTATTGGTTGCCAGCGACTTGCGCTTTGCCATTCTGAAAGCTTTTGGTGAGAAGGGAATTGTCATTCCCCAGCCCCCGCTTGTGAGCATAACACGGTAGTCATCTCCTGGAAAAGCCGTCCGGTTTATTGAGCGGCGTGTTTTAGCTCCTTGGATGATGTCGGCCGCCCGATTCCGAAATAGGCAAAGCCTTGGCTTGTCACCTCTTCTGGCCGGTAAACATTGCGGAGATCAACGAGTGTTTTGGCCCGCATTGCTGCCGCCAGTTTAGGAAATTGAAGGGTGCCAAATACATCCCATTCGGTAACGATAACAATGGCATGAGCATCTGTTGCGGCATCATAGGTGTTATCTGCGAAGTGTACACCATGAAGCAAGGTCCGTGCTGTTGCCATCCCGGCTGGATCATATACCCGTACGATGGCTCCTTGATCTTGCAAAGCCTGAATTATGGAAAGGGATGGAGCTTCCCGCATGTCATCCGTGTTGGGCTTGAATGTAAGACCAAGGATGGCGATCGTTTTGCCACGAACATTTCCGCCACAGGCGGCGACTACTTTGTGGGCCATGGAGCGCTTACGCTCGTCGTTGAGGACAACAGTTGCTTCGACCAAGCGGAGCGGGCTGCCATAATCCTGAGCAGTCTTGGCCAGGGCAAGCGAATCCTTGGGAAAACACGAGCCGCCATAACCAGGTCCTGCACGCAGGAACCTGGTGCCAATCCGTCGATCGAGGCCAATACCATGAGAAACGTCCTGCACATCAACGCCGGCTACTTCGCAGAAATCTGCCATCTCGTTGATGAAGCAGACTTTCAGCGCGAGAAAGGCATTTGCCGCATATTTAATGAGTTCGGCACTGCGCCTGGCCGTAAACAAGAGTGGCACCTGGTTGACATGGAGCTGCAGGTAAACCTCGGTCATGACGGCGCGGGCCCGATCATCGCCAAGACCTATCACGATACGATCCGGCTTCTTGAAATCGCCGATTGCCGAACCCTCGCGCAAAAACTCCGGGTTTGACACCACGGCCACATCGGCAGCGGGGTTGATCTCGCGGATGATGCGTTCAATTTCGTCACCTGTTCCCAACGGAACTGTCGACTTTGTAGCTACCACCGTGAAGCCCATGAGCGTGGCAGCGACTTCGCGGGCAACTGCATAAACGTAGGAGAGATCGGCATGCCCGTCACTCTGACGGGGTGGAGTTCCAACGGCAATGAACACAACGTCGGAATTGCCAACTGCCGCGGCGAGGTTGGTTGAGAAAAACATCCGTGCCGCTGCCACGTTGTCTTTCACCAATTGATCGAGGCCGGGTTCGTAGATGGGGATTTCACCGCGTTTCAGTGCAGCAATTTTTTCAGCATCGCTGTCGACGCAGGTGACTTCATGGCCAAAATCGGCAAGGCAGGCACCGGAGACCAATCCCACATAACCCGAGCCGATCATCGCAATTCGCATAAGATTTAATACCCCAGATGCATCTTAAGCCGAGCTTTCCTAGATCCACCCCAGGCGCCGGGGTTTGAGCCGGTTTGTCCAGTAACGCAGGTTGCTCAACATGCCATCGTTTAAATCGGTTCGCCTTATGACATTTAGATCGTCATCGAGCAAATAAACGAGTGGAATTGCGGTGGCAATCCGAAAACCCGCAATCTCTTCGTCACCGAGGTTTTCAATGACGCGAACCAGCCCCCGAATTGAACTGGTATGAGCCACGACAAGGATATGTTTTCCGTTCTTTAGGCCCGGGATCATTTGCGTGCGCCAGAATGGCTCCACACGCTCGGCAGCCTGCGCCATGCTTTCCGTTCTGGGCTGGTGGCCAAGTGCAATCTCGGGCAGTCGTTGAAGCTGCTCCTGCCAGCGCGGATCGTCTGGAGCCAAAGGTGGTGGCACGGCGGAATAGGACCGGCGCCATTCGACCACCTGCTGATTTCCGTATTTTTCAATCATGTCAGCGCGGGTTTCGCCTTGAAGTGCGCCATAGTGGCGTTCATTCAGGCGCCAGTCAGATATGATTTTTCCTGTGGGCGGGCCCTTTCCGGCGGCTACGATCGCAAGTGTTTGCCGTGCCCGTTGCAGCTTTGATGTGTAGCAAATGTCGAAGGCAAGGCCTGCCTTTGCCAAGGTTTGGGTTGCGGCTAATGCTTCTTTTGTGCCGGTGTCGCTTAATGGCGTATCGGCCCAGCCGGCAAACCGGTTTTCCTGCCCCCAGAGGGTGGCACCGTGGCGCATCAATACGAGTGTGGGCATTCGACCATAATTCAATTGGATTGCATGGGGTAGTTAGCCCTTATTACAGGCCTTGAAAACCGTTTATTATTGGCTCATGGAATTGTCCGATGCCGAATGAAAATAAAGAAAACCCGCCCACCCAAAGCAGCAAATCCAACACCGACAAACCTCCCCTTGTCTGGTTATTGCTGGATGACCGCCCAGGTCACGTAACCCAAGTTATAGGTCTCGCAAGGCGGATGAACTGGCCGTTCACCAGTTTTCGGTTGGGGTTCAATTTCATGAATCGGCTACCCAATCCCATCCTCGGCGGAAGCTTGATGAGCCTGCGCAGTCAAGACCGCGCGCAGTTCCAACCCCCATTTCCCGACCTGGTCATTGGCATGGGGAGGCGGATCGTGCCAGCGGCACGATGGATCAAGCGGCAAAGCGGAGGCGCCACGCGTGTCGTGCTTCTTGGCCGCAAGGCTATGGGTAATCCTGCCGGCATTGATGTTTTCGTAAGCTGCGTTCATTTTAGGCAACTGCCGCGTCACGGCATGTTTGAACTCGTCGTGCCGCCAACTCAAGTGGATGAGGAAAACCTTGCGGCATTGCGGATTGGGCGGCCCAATCCAATGGATACATTGCGAAAGCCTCGTGTTGTTTTACTTGTGGGCGGACCCACAGCGCAGCACTATTTTGATGCCCAGAGCGCTGGGCGAATGGCATCGCAAATTGCGAAGGCTACTGATGATCTGGATGGTGATCTCGCAATCGTCACGAGCCGGCGTACGCCAATGGAGTCCCTGCATGCCATGCGGGCAGCAGCCCCATCTGCCCATTTTCACGCATGGCAGAAAGCAAGAAAAGACAACCCGTATCTTTCTTATTTGGCGAATGCTGACCTGCTGGTTGTTACCGGCGAAAGCGAGTCGATGATTGCGGAAGGATCTGCTACTGCTCGGCCATTGACGATTTTTCCGCTTGAATCGAAACCGCCCGGAATCAAGAATCGCTTGGCGGCTGCTCTGCTTGGCGCGGCGGAAAGCAAGGGAACAATGGCGCAGCTTTGTCGCAAAATACTGCTTGCCGGGTGGATCACCCCGGCGCGCGATCTTCATCTCATGCACCGTGCGATGGAGGAGCGAGGTCTTGCGCAGGTGTTTGACGGTTCTCTTAATACAATTGCTCCGCGCCCCTCGGATGAGTTTGGGCAGCTGGAAAATCGCCTAGTGGAATTGGTCTCAAACCGGGGTTAAGGGATCACACAATGGCACGACCAAAATTCAAAGCGAAACTGGGCTTTGCCCGCAAAGAGTCTGAGCGGAGCCTGTTGCTGATAGGTGACAAGCCAGAAGCTTTCGAGGCATTGAGCAGAACCATTGGTGTGATCGAGTCACGGGACAGCCGCATACGGCTCATTCTTTCGAGTGCAGAGGCTGACGTTCTCACGTGGCTTAGGCAACGGTTTCCGACCGCGCGTGTTCTTCCTTTGCCATTTTCCAACCGGCTATCGACCGGGTTGTTTCTGCGAAGACTCAATGTCAGGGCCGTCGCATTTGCAGAACCGGGCGAACAAACAGCAAGCCAGGCATTGCTTGCCGTTATCAAGAAAAATGCCATTGGCATGGTGACTCTTTCGGCGCGCGGCGCAGAGCATCTTCCGGCTGCCGGACTTCTCGCGCTGGCGAGCGAGGCTTTGGTGGTAATTGACGGTGGTGCTGGAGCGCAACCCGCGTCAAACGGAGAAGTGCACCTGACGAATGTGGAGACCGCTGACATGCTCGCGGCAATGCTGGCGCGCGATCTGAAGGCGTTGCGTGATGATAATCCGCTCGGACGTGTTTCCGCGCAGGCACCGCTTAAACTGGCGGCTTCGCCTCGCTGGCGAAGCACGATTGCGTGGCGGGTCCGGCGTTTTCAGGATTTGCCGGAGCTCAGGGAAAGGCTGGCGTCGCCAAAGGTCATTCTCTGCCTTGGAAATGGCCCTTCGTCCGAGAATCCAGTTTTGGAAAGCATGGAATTTGATTCATTGTTCCGGGTCAACCAGTCCTGGCTCAAGAGAAGCAAGCTGCAAAATCCGAATGTCGTCTTCACGGGCGGGCGGTCGACTATGAGGGCTGTTTCCGGTACAGTTTTTGGTTTGCAGACATCTGATGCAGAGGCACGGCTGATGCTGGCCCGTGCCTTTAATCCGCTGGCAGGGCGCACCGAGTTCTTTAATGTGAATGATGTGGCCGGCAGCCTTGCGCGCTTCAACTGGGGCCATCTGCGTCCGACCAACGGTGCGAGTATGCTTGCCACTGCGGTGGCCTTAAACCCCGAAAAACTAATCGTTGCCGGCATCGATCTGTTCCAGCACCCTGAAGGCAGCTATCCCGGAGATATTACGACGCTCAATGCGTATTCCCCTGGGCATAGCAGGGAGACTGAGCTCGATTATATCTTGCGGCTGTTTTCGGAATTCAATGGCGAGATCACCATTGTAGGGGACATTTTACGAGCCCATTGGGAGCACCATAGGCGGGGCAATTAGGCCGTTGACGAAGTGTTTTTTTGGCTGAACCGGGGCGAAATTCCGGCGTTCAAGAAGACTTGCGCCTAGCTGGGGATCAGTACAAAAAAGAGGCCTGCGAATGCGGCTTGGATTGACTAATCCGTGCTATCTTCATTAAACAATATCCCCGCTATTACGATTCCTGATGTGATACCATGGCAAATGGCAATTAGAGGTGCCGCCTGAGGGCGGTTTGGCAAGAATGGCAAAGAAGTACAAGAAGGAAGCCCAGTTCAAGACACGCTGGTATCACCGGATGCCACGCTATTGGTTTGAAAAAGCCTTGGTGCGCCCGCAAGGCGTGCGTGAATTTCCCGAGATGCTGCGGCTTGACGTTGCCGATGGAGTTAAAGCCAGCCGCAAGCCTGCCGTTCGCATTTTCCTGGGGACAGAGGCCGGCCAATACCGCGCCGAGCGAATTTTCGTGTGGTCGGTCATGAAGGTGCGCGATCCTTCGCGCGTGTATGAAATTTATTTTATGAAAGAACTCAAAGGCTATGACCGTACCGGTTGGAAAACCGGCTTCACCAACTACCGGTATGGAATTCCGGCAATGGGCGGCGGCAAGGGGCGGGCAATCTACAATGACGTCGACCAGATTTATCTTGCCGATCCAGGCGAGATGTTCGATCTCGACATGGGATCGGCGGGAATGCTGGGAATAACCGAGCGCGAAACTTCAGTCATGCTTATTGATTGCGAGAAAATGATCAAGGTATGGACCTTGAAAGATGCGCAAGGCGGCAAAACCCACGGCCATTTCCGCGATGAGGTTCACGACAAGAAGCTGTGGGGCCGGCTGCCTGGCGAGTGGAACGCCAGGGACGATGAATATTCCGCGGACAAATCGAAATGTTTTCACTTCACAACCCTGCAAACCCAGCCCTGGCAGCCATTTCCTGATGTATTGCGGTATGAACCGCATCCTGATGGTGAGGTTTGGTTTGGGCTCGAACGCAGCGCCGACAAGGCGGGCTTCAACGTGTTCACCAAAGACAAGCCAAGCCAGCGTTATGGCGAGTTGTTGGAGCAATACAAAATATTGCTTGATGGGAATGGTAAAGCCCCGAACCTGCCGGCAAAGGACTTCGTGCTGCAACGGTCACTCGGTTTGCATGAAACCGAAATAAAGCAGTTGATCAGCGAAACGGGCGCCAAGTCAGTTCTCGATTATGGCGCTGGAGCTGGCACCCGTTACAACCCTTTTCCAGGTGAGGCTGGGGGTAGCCGCATCAAATCGCTTGCTGCATGGCCGGACGTGCGCGTCACCTGCTATGATGCGATGAATGATGCTTTTTCCTCAGCTTTCCGTGGAAAATTTGACGGCGTGATTTCGGTCGATGCGCTTCAACATGTTTCGGAAGAGGATATTGGCTGGGTTCTTGACATATTGTTTGGGGCGGCAAAATCCTTTGTTTACGTTGCTGTCTCCAGTGCGGTCGCCAGGCACGTGTTGCCCAACGGCATGCCGGCGCCCTGTACTGTCCAGCCACTGGAATGGTGGAAGGGCCAGTTCGAACTGGCGTCAAAGCGGTGCCTAGGCGTTCGGTGGCGCGTTCGTTCGACGGAGAAGGCGGGCACGCTCAAGGGCAGCCGATATTTTGAAGGTCAAGGCGAAATGGCAAAGGCTGCGTAAGAATGTTTCAATACGAGAATATGAAGTTTGACTACGAGCCATACCCGATCGGTGTTGCGCGTCCTGCACTCGATACCGCGACCTATGACGCGATGGTGAAGAGTTTTCCGCCCATCGAACTTTTTGAGTACAAGAAAGAGAAGGGTGAGAAGTATTCGCTCTCGCAGGTCAACAACCCCTCAAAGTTCAGAAGGTATGTGGCGTCTTCATCGCCATGGTCAGCCTTTCAGCGATATGTCCAATCGGCGGAGTTCATATCTTCTGCTGTTGATATGTTAAAACAGAATAGCGTGGACCTGGGGCTTCCGGTCCCAGGTTTTACGGAGCGAATGTATCTCAGGGCGCGCGCCCTGAAGAGGGGCAATCCGGTTCCTCATTTTCCGCGGCTGAAATCGCGTTTTGAATTTTCTGCCATGCCAATTACCGGGGGAAGTATCCTTCCACATACTGATCACCCCAAAAAGCTCATTACCATGGTTGTGCCCATGCTTGCCGAAGGTGAGTGGAACGATGCCTGGGGTGGCGGAACGTCCGTAGCATGGCCGCGTGACAAGACGAAGATTTTCAACCGGATGAACCACTATCTCGATTTTGAAAAAGTCGAACGGCAAAAGACATTCCCGTTTGAGCCAAACCAATGCCTGGTTTTTATCAAGACCAGCAATTCATGGCATGCGGTGTGGCCCATGACGGGAAGTGATCCCAAGGTTTTACGCAAGACGCTAACCATCAATATCGAGAGCAGTTAGGTCCTGCTTTGGATGAGATAGGGTAGAGACCAGTTCGTTCAATGACGAAGATAGAGATTCCTGATGAAGGTTTTGCTCTGCAATGATACTGGAACGAAATCTCATATTGGCTGCCAAGCCGTCTCAAATGCACATGCTAGAATGCTTGGGCGACTCGGTCACCGGGTAAATGCACGCTTTTTTGTTAATGAACTTTCCGATGGCGGCCATGATCGTTTCGCCGATATCGTTGCCGGGCTAGAAAGAGACGAGCGGTTTTCCGCAGCCCTCTCCGAGGTAGACGCAGTAATCGTCAATGGGGAGGGAACAATTCATCATGGCGGCGGCCTTGCCCTGCTGGCCGCACTTCATATAGCCAAGAAAAAACATAAGGCCGCACTGCTCGTAAACTGCCTCTTTCAAGATGTGCCGATTGATGAAAGCATCATCAATTCATTCGATTATTTTAGCGTGAGAGAACCGCGATCCCATGCTTACGCGCAATCCCGCGACATTCGATGCGTCCAACGTTTTGATTCAATTGTTGCGGCCCAGTTTGCAGGAAAACTAAATGACCTTGCCGGAATGGTTCTGGTGACAGATTGGGCCAAGTCAAGCGACCAGCGGGTCGGCAAACCCTCTACGCAAGTTCTGCTTTCGCATGAATTTGGCGCACGCCCCGTCTTGTTTCCAATTCATGGAGAACTTGCAATCAGCAACTGGAGCAGTTCTGTTTCAACATTGTCGACGGCGAAAGCGTTGGTGACTAGCCGCCACCACGGCATTTATCTTGCCATACTTGCCGGAATCCCTTTTGTTGCCCTCAAGGGAAACACTTGGAAGGGCGAAGGCTTACTGGAGTCATTTAATGTGAAGCTGCCTATGGTTGAGACCTATGATCAAATCAAAGCAACATTGTCCAATACTTCCGGTCTCCAGCGCGTTGTTTCGGAAGCCCAGGCAAAGTTATTTGGAGCGGCTGATCTCCAGCACTTCGCCGTTCTAGGGACCGGAAGTGATTCCTCAGAGGCAGAGGAGCTTACAGGATTGAGGAGTGAGATCGACTCGAGAGTTTTGCTTAGGCGAAAAGACGCACAGAAAATTTTACTTCGCCGACAACAGGAAAAGGATTGGCAAAAAAGGCTTCGACCAGAGCATTCCTGGTTGAGGAGGCTTTTTAAAGAATAAACGCCACCGCCTGATTTTATCTAAACGGTCGATGCTATGAATTTTCTGCCGCCGAACAAGGCGCCGAAAGCAGTGCCTTTTGCGGGGCATGTTGTATTTGCCAAGCAAATAGGGTGCGGGTTTGAATAGGCCCTGATAATTGCGCGGGGTGTAATTTTTGGGGCACAACCGTAGGCATTGTCGTGTCTTCTTCGCCGCCTGGAAATAATCATTTCTGCGCACACCATGCCTTGTAGATAATTGCGCTTGAATTGATGGTTTTTGAATGCGCGGAATCTAATGGCTCTGTTTTTTGGGGACTGCTCAAGTCCGCAAATCTGTTGATTCGGCCATTCCTGACGAACTCATCAACGAAACGCGCAGTGCTGGTATTGAGGTTGACGCATTCGAGGTCAAAAATGGTGACAGGCAGATTAGAAGAGCACGCCTCGCAGATCATCGTAATGGAATCAGGGGTGACGAGATAGTGGGCGGCGTTTGCCATCGCCTCTTCAAAACCTGTCCGGTCTGTTCGGTCAACCAGCTTAACTTGTCCGCCTTGAAAGCGGCTTCGCAATTTTTGCTCAATCTCCAAGGGGGTGCGGCGTGAAAATATGATCGTTGTTTTTAACTTTGAGGCAGAACTGTTAACCCGAGCTGCCTCGATCTGATCTCCCAAAGCTCGGGCATCAAATTTGAAGGCCCTGTTAATGCCTCCGACGAGAACAGCCAAAGTTGGCTCTTTTGGCACGGGATTGCGTTTATGAAATTTTCGCGCAAAGACCCCCGACATCCAAATTGTATTCTTGGCACTTCGAAAGTCGTATTTACCGGGAATCATTTCGTGATTTGCGGCGATTGCCAAATCATAGATTGGCCTCTTCCACTTCGGTGCGCCAATAAATACAGCAAACAAATCATCTCCATAGAGATTTCTGTAAGCTGCCACGAGAGCTTCGGATGAAGCCCCGCTCGCTACGACCCTGAGTTTTGGAGATGCCTTTTTTTTAGGTGAGAGCCGTGCCGTTGCAAGCCTGCGCTTGAATTGTTTCACCAGTTTTGACAAAGCGCTGTCCAGCGGGCTGCCACCGGCAATTTGGTGGGTTTCATCAACCGGCCATTCCAACCTCTCACAAAGCGCCAGGCATTGATTGAGAACACCGTTCTTACTGGCGCTAATTATGACAACTGGCGGGGAAGTTATTTGTGTTTGATCCATCATGGCATGAAACACAGTCCTGCTCTGCATAGGGTGGATATCTTCCGCGTCATTGTTTCATCATATCACACCTATGCGAGCCAGGTCACTCAACCTTATTAGCCCTGACAGCTTGCCTTGCCCATCCAGAACGAAAAGCGCGGTGATATTATGTAATTCCATTTCCCGCATTGCAACGGAAACGAGTTCATCCGCGCCGATCACCCGCGGATTACGGGTCATAATGTTTGCTGCGGTGTTCTCGAATAAATCGGCGTCGGTGATGTGGCGGCGCAGGTCGCCATCGGTGATCGCGCCGACGAGGCTGCCCTTGCCATCCACAACGCCCAGAATGCCAAGTCCCTTGGTGGTCATTTCGAGTATGGCATCGCGCATAGCCACTTGCTCATGGACAATCGGCAGGGCGGCCCCCGTATGCATGACGCTCGCAACGGCGCGGATGCTTGCTCCCAGTTTGCCGCCGGGATGGTAGATACGAAAGTCCACGGGCTTGAATTTCCGGGCGCTCAACAGCGTCACCGCCACGGCATCACAGAGCGCCAGTTGCAGTGTGGTGGATGTGGTTGGAGCGAGTCCATTTGGGCAGGCTTCCTCGGCTTTTGGTATTTTCAGCACAACGTTGACATTGCGTCCCAGCGTGCTGTCGGCACGCGCCGTAATGGCAATGGATGGAATAGCAAACCGGCGGGTATGCTCAATAATGGCAGAAAGCTCTTCGCTTTCGCCGGAATTAGAAATGAGAAACACGATATCCGAAGACGTAATGCCGCCAAGATCACCATGACTTGCTTCGCCGGCATGAATGAATTGGGCCGGTGTTCCCGTGGATGAAAGCGTGGCCGCAAACTTGCGCCCGATATGGCCGCTTTTGCCCATGCCTGACACGATTGTACGGCCCTTGGTATCCAGAACCATGGTTATGGCCCTGTTGAACTCATCGGCCAGGTCTGACTCGAAACTCTCAATGAGTTTTGAAAGCCCCGCTTCCTCGATGCGCAATGCCGCTAGTCCGGTCTGCCAATAATGCATAAATTGAAGTCCTTTTGTTGCTTTGGAAGATAGCCTTCCATCCGCTTCTATTCCAGCGCCAAGAATCCCTTCAAATGCATAGCAGTTGCCTGGCTTTTGTTTCCCGATTAGACATCTGGTTTTGATTGGGGAATGAGAAATGCCGCTTGTAATCGTGCCCGCCCGGCTGAAGAGTGCCCGGCTTCCGGACAAACCGCTTCAGAATATCGGAAACGATCCGTTGATCGTGCATTGCTGGCGGCGCGCGATGGAAGCCGATATCGGGCCTGTACACGTGGCAGCCGACAGTGACGCTATCTGCGAGGTTATTACCAAGGCGGGAGGGCATGCGGTACTGACGGGAGAGGCCCACTCCGGCACGGACCGGGTAGCTATCGCGGCTGAGATAGTTGATCCCGGAGGCAAGCATCAAGTCGTGATCAACCAGCAAGGCGACATGCCTTTCATTAACCCCACCCATTTGCGGCAATTTGCGGCGGGGCTTAAGAGCATGGTCGATATGGCAACTGCAATTTGCGAGTTGGGGCTCGTTGAGGTGCGAGGCCAGGATTTTTTCCGTACCACGGTCAAGTCACATATCGGGCTTTATGCTTTCACGCGGAACGCGCTGCGCAAATTTCATTCGATGCCGCAGAGCGGGCGCGAGAAAGATGTCAGGCTGGAACAGTTGCGGGCGGTTGGACACATGGACATTGCCTTCATTGAGCTCGCGCACATGCCGCAGGAGGTCAATACGCCGGAAGATTTGGAAGCTGCCAACTCGATGTTTAAAGCGGCCGGATCAAGCCGCTGACGGCTTCAGAATGTCCTTGGCCACCACATCGATACGCTGCAAGCCAATGATGAGGCTCTCCAACTGATCCAAGGGTATCATGTTGGGGCCATCGGAAGGGGCCCGGTCAGGGTCTTCGTGGGTTTCAATGAAGAGGCCGGCAACGCCTACGGCAACCGCCGCGCGCGCCAGGACAGGCACCATTTTCCTATCTCCACCGGAGCTGGCCCCCAAGCCGCCCGGCTGTTGAACCGAGTGTGTGGCATCGAATATGACTGGTGCGCCTATGTCGCGCAGCACCGGCAATCCGCGCATGTCAGAAACCAGCGCATTATAGCCAAACTGCGCGCCACGCTCCGTCACAAGCACCTTCTGATTGCCGCCGCTCACGAGTTTTTCGACGACATGGCGCATGTCCCAGGGCGCCAGAAACTGGCCCTTCTTCACATTGACGGCCCGCCCGGTGGCGGCTGCGGCCAAGAGCAGATCCGTCTGGCGGCAGAGAAAGGCGGGAATTTGAAGGACATCCACTGCCTCTGCTATAGCCGCGCATTGCCAGCTTTCGTGCACATCCGTGAGAATGGCGAGACCAAATTTTGATCGTATTTCCTGAAAAATCGGCAACGCAGCTTCGAGTCCTATGCCCCGTTTGGCGTTCGCACTGGTTCGATTGGCCTTGTCGAACGATGCCTTGTAAACAATCCCGATATTGAGCCTTTTGCCGATTTCGGCCAGTGCTGCAGCCATAAACATCGCATGGTCACGGCTTTCCAGCTGGCAAGGCCCAGCAATCAGGGCAATTGGCAGATTATTGCCGAATCGTGCAGAACCAATTTCGAGGGTGGGT
The DNA here is from genome assembly GCA_965279345.1 of Aestuariivirga sp. Classification (GTDB taxonomy): domain Bacteria; phylum Pseudomonadota; class Alphaproteobacteria; order Rhizobiales; family Aestuariivirgaceae; genus Aestuariivirga. Next base: position 366,472 of record CBDIHN010000004.1, on the reverse strand, counting down.
AAGGGAAGCACTGGTTTCATGGCGGCTTGCTAGCATTAACCTCGCAATGTGCCAAGCGTATCCGGGACTACCGTTCTATTGACAGCGAGGCGTCCGGTTTTGAAGGTCCTCTAGCGGCCAAGCTGATTGAAATAAGTCCGGCAATGAAGATCAGCACCAGGCCTGCGACGGTGGTCCAGCGCGGAATTTCATTGAAGAACAGGAAGCCCCAGAGCGGCGACCAGATCATGCCGGTATATTCAAACACGGTGACAAGATTTGCATCGGCCATGCGATAGGCGTTGGTGAGGAGCGACATGGCAACGGCGGCGATGACGCCGCAAACACCCATGAGAAACAGGTCATGGTTGTTTGGCCAAGCCCAGGCGCGCACCAGAAAATCGAAGCTGGGGTGGCCGAGGTGGTCTATTCCCGCAACGGCAAAGAATGCTGCAATTAAAACGGCCCCCAAGAAGTAGACCGCATTCTGATAAAAGGCCATGACCGTGGCGGACTCCGTAACGCCGAGTCTGCGGGCGATGACCATGGCGAGCGCATAGGTGGCAGCGCTCACAAGGCTGAAGAGGGCAGCCGGATTGAAGAGAGCCGTGCCGGGTTGCAGGATCACAAGTACGCCGACAAAGCCCAGGGCAATGGCGGCCCACGATTGGACGGAAACTTTCTCACCCAGCATCGGCACCGAAAGGATGGTGACGATAATCGGGGCGGCAAAGAAGAGGGCGATAGCCTCGGCCAGCGGGAGGGCCGGCAAACCCATGTAGTAGGTCGTGTAGGCCACGAGCAGAATGCCGCCGCGCATGACGAGGGCCCAGAACAGGGGCGAGCGGAGTTTCGCAATGCCGCATTCAAAATGGACCAGCAGAAGCAGCAGCGGCAGGGCAACAACGCAGCGAATGGCCATGGCAAGCGTCACCGCATGGTCGTGGCTGATAGATTTGATAATGGCGTCCTGGGTCGAAAACAGCATCACCCCGAAGATGAGTGAAGCAATGCCAAGAAGGTTACGGTTGGCGCGCATGGTCAGGCTTCAACGGCAATGGAAATGTGGCGGCGTTCGCGGTGGAAAATATAGAGGCCCGAGCCAATGATGAGAGCGGCACCCAGCCATGTCCAAGAATTGGGCCAATCGCCCCAGATCACAAAGCCGAAGAGCGTGGCCCAAATCAGGGACGAATAGCTAAAGGGGGCAACGACGGAGGCTGGAGCCAGACGCAAGGCGCGAATGAGGCAAAGATGACCAAGGGCTCCTGCCATTCCGCTGCCGATTAAGAGCAGCCAATCAAATGCCTTGGGCCAGGACCAGAACCACGGAACGATGAAGCTTGTAACGATGGCTCCCGCCGTTGCGGTGAAGAGCAGGGACGTAAGGGGATCATCGTCGCGCACCATGCGGGTGACGATCTGGTAATTGGCGTTGAGCAAGGCGGCGACAAGCAGGAACAACACGCCCAAACCTATGCCGCCAAAGCCGCTTTGCCAGGGTTCGACAACGATGACAGCTCCGGTGAAGCCGACAATGATACCTGCCCAGCGGCGGAGGCCTACTTTCTCGCCAAGCAACGGGATGGAGAGAAGGGTTACGAGGATGGGGCTGAGAAACATGATGGTCGTTGCTGTGGCAAGCGGGGTGGTGCGAATGCCGGCGTTGAACACGGCCGTCGTGGACATCAGGAGCAATGAGCGTCCTACCTGCTTTCCCGGAACAACGCTTTTTACAAGTTTTCCAAGGCTTCGGCCACAGACAAGGACAGCAATGATGGTCGCAAAGAAAAACCGCGCCCAGGTGACCTGCACAAGCGAATAGCTTTCGAGCAGGTGTTTCATGGTGGCATCAAGGGTGATGAAGCACAGCATGGTGCCCAGCATCCAGAGGATGCCGCGCATGCGATTTTCGTGGGAATCCGCTGGAGACATGCAAGTTCTATAGAGCGCTAAGCGGGACTATCCCACTGTGGCTGGGATGCTAGCAAGGTTGCGCTATTTGCATGGCGCAAGCTCATCTTCCATATGCACCCGGATAATGTCTTCAAAACTGCTCTCGGCCTTGAAGCCTAGGCTCAGGGCCCTTTGCGGATCAAAATTGCGCGGCCAGCCGGAAACGATCTTGGCAATTGTTTCGTCATTTTCACGGCGGATGAGTTTGATCACATCATTGCCGGCAACCCGGCGGAGCGCTTCGATTTGCTCGGCTACGGTGCAGGAAAGGCCGGGCAGGGTGAGGGTGCGGCGGTTGCCCAGTTGTTCAGCGTCAAATGCGGCGGCGTGGACGAGGAACTGGACGGCGGCGCGGGGGGAAGCGTGCCAATGGCGCACGGTGTCGCTTACGGGAAGGATGGCCTCCTTGCCGGCAAGCGGTTCGCGGATGATGTTGGAAAAGAACCCGGAAGCCGCCAGGTTGGGCTTGCCGGGACGGACGCAGACGGTTGGCATGCGCAGCGCCACGCCATCAAAGAAGCCGCGGCGGGAATAGTCATTCAGCAAGAGCTCGTCGATTGCCTTCTGGGTGCCGTAACTGGTGAGCGGCGTGGTGAAGAACTCGTCGCCAATGGCATCGGGGAAGGGAGCGCCGAAAACCGCAATGGATGATGTGAAGATGACTTTTGGCTTGTAGCCGCCGCCCACTTTGCGGATGACTTCGAAGAGAATGCGGGTGGCGTCGAGATTGATGCGGTAGCCTTTTTCAAAGTCCTTCTCCGCTTCGCCGGAGACGATGGCTGCAAGGTGGAATATGACGTCAGGCCTGCCGGCGATGAGCTTTTCAGCCTCGCCCGCAGCCGAAAGATCGCCGACAAATGTTTCGACCGGGTAGTTTGAAGCGGGTGGTGCAGGGGGGATAACGGCATCATAGCGGGTGACGCGCGATATGCTCTTCCCGCCCAGCTTTCCCTCATTGCCAAGGCGCGCGAGCAGTTTTGCGCCAAGCATTCCGCCCGCGCCGATAACCAAAATATGCAATTGAACCTCCGATGTTAAATGATGCCGGCGGAGGCTACTCCACTGACGGGTCTTTCCTTGGCTTTTGCCGCACGATAGCCGGAGGTGCGGTACAGGCTCAAGGGGTCTATGGCGCCGCCCTTGCGGCGACGGGCTTCGGCAAGAATGGGTCCGACATCTGTGTTGAAGGCCTGTTTGATCAGGCGGTGACCCGCCATCACATCGCTATCCTCTTGAACGGCGGTGAGGACTTTACGATCCACCAGCGATGCCTGCACGTAAGCCCTGACGATCTCCATGGCGGAAGCCATGAGGCTTTCGATGGGGTCGGTCACGTTATGGGACTGATCGATCATGTAGGCGGGAGCGAAGCCCTTGGCTTTCCGCAGCTCGGCGTCGACGAGTTCATTGAAAATCAGAAACAGGCGGAACGGATCAATGGAACCTGAATCGAGATCATCGTCGCCATATTTGGAATCGTTGAAGTGGAAGCCGGCCAGTTTCTCGGCGCGGATAAGGCGTGCCACGATCTGCTCGATATTGGTGTTGGGCGCGTGATGGCCAAGGTCAACCAGGCATTTGGCCTTGGGACCGAGTTCCGAGGCCGCCATAAAACTCGAGCCCCAATCGGAAATGACGGTTGCATAGAAGGCCGGCTCATAGAGCTTGTGTTCGAGAAACACCAACCAGTTCTTGGGCAGTTTGTCATAAATCGCCCTCAGCGAGTCCATGTAGCGATCAAAGGCGGCATTGAGATTGGTTTGGCCCGGGAAGTTTGCCCCGTCGGCGATCCACACGGTCAACGCGGTGGAGCCCAGTTTCTGGCCGATTTCGATGCACTCGATATTGTGTTCAATGGCCTGATCTCGGGTAGCTTTGCTGGCGTGGGTGAGCGAGCCGAATTTATAGGAGGTCTTCTGGTTGCTCTGGTCCTGAAAGGTGTTTGAGTTCACCGCATCGAAACCGAGCTCATAGGAAGCCGCTTCCTGGCGAAGCGCGTTGTAGTCGGCCACCTTGTCCCACGGGATATGAGGGGACACGTTCGGTGTGGCGCGGGAGAGTTGCTGGACCACGCCGCAATCGGCGAGCTTGTCGTGAATGTTGCGGGGTTCGCCCAAGCCGGGGAAGCGGGCAAAGCGGGTGCCGCCGGTTCCCACGCCCCAGGTCGGGATGGCAACCGCGTAGTCCATGGCGCGTTTGGTCATGGTTTCAATATCTATGCCCCGGCGCTGCAATTGGCGCGCGAGGCTTTCGTAATCATCGGCCAAGGCCTGTTCAAGCCTCTTGTTCTCCGTGCCGATAAGGTCCGCCGGGATGGCATAGGTCATGGTCTACCTCGAGAAGGTCACGGCATTACCGGCATCGACATTGAGAAAGTTTCCGGTGGATTTGGCCGACAGATCGGAGGCGAAGAAATAGACGGCCTCGGCGATGTCTTCAGGAAAAACCGAGCGCTGCAGCAGCGAGCGCTTGCGGTAGTGTTCCTCCAATTCGTCCTCCGATATCTTGTTGGAGGCGGCGCGCTGCTGGCGCCAGGCGCCCTGCCAGATCTTTGAGCCGCGCAGTACGGCATCCGGATTGACCACATTCACGCGAATGCCCATGGGCGCCCCTTCCAGGGCCATGCAGCGGGCCAAGTGGACTTCGGCGGCCTTGGCGGTGCAATAGGCCGAGGCCCCTGGCGAGGCCGCTATGGCGTTCTTGGAGGCGATGAAAACCATGGACCCGCCGAGCGCCTGGCGTTTCATCAGGCGGTAGCCCTCGCGGCCCACGAGGAAATAGCCCGTGGCCATGATCGTCATGTTCTTGTTCCAGAGATCAAGGGTCGTATCCTCGACATTGGCGGCTAGGGTGATGCCCGCATTGTTGACGAGGATATCCACCCCGCCAAAGGCCTTCACGGCGTCATCCATGGCCTTGATCACCGCGTCCTCACGGGTCACATCCATGATCACGCCGCGGACATTGTCCTTGCCGAAAGTTTTGCCGAAATTGGCAACGGTTGAGTCGAGCGAAGCCTCGTCGATATCGGCAAGGACCACGCAGGCCCCTTCCTTCATTAGGCGCTCGGCGATAGCCGAACCGATGCCGCCGGCGCCGCCGGTGATAAAGGCAACCCGTCCGGCCAGGCTTTTGGCCTTTGGCATGCGCTGCAGCTTTGCTTCCTCAAGCAGCCAGTATTCAATGTTGAAGGCTTCCTGTTCAGCAAGCCCCACATAGGCGGAAACCGATGAGGCGCCGCGCATGACGTTGATGGCGTTGACATAAAATTCGGCAGCGACGCGGGCGGTGGCCTTGTCCTTGGCGAATGACAACATGCCGACTTGCGGCACGAGATAGATCACCGCATTGGGGTCGCGCATCTTGGGCGAGTTGGGGTGCTTGCAGCGGTCGTAATAGCTGCCGTAGTCGGCGCGATAACCGTCGATGAGTTTGTCGAGATCTGCACCTGCAGAATCATGGGGAATGATCACGGGACGAATTTTGGTGCGGAGGAAATGATCCGGGCAGGAGGTGCCCAAGGGCGCCAAGGCGCCTAGCATTTTGCCATTCACGAACTCCAGCACCTCCGGTGCATCGGTGAAATGGCCGACCTTCTTTTCCTCCTTGGAAATGCGGCCGCGTATTTCGGGCAGCAGGCGCAGAATCACAGCCTGTCTTTCGGCAGGGCTGAGTGATTTGACGGCTTCGCCACCAAAGGCAGGTTTTTTGCCGTTCTTGTCGAGCCAGGTGGCGGTTTTGTTGATGATGCGAAGGGTTGTGTCGTAACAGTCCTTCGCTGTTTTGGCCCAGGTGAACAGGCCATGGCTGCCGAGAACGACGCCGACATATTCCGGGTGTTCGGTGGCCATCTTGCCCAGCTTTATGCCGAGGTCGATGCCGGGGCGCTGCCACGGAAGGTAGCCCATCTCACTTCCATAGATTTCCTTGGTGAGCTTTTCGGAATCCTTGGATGCGGCGATGGCGATGACGGCATCGGAATGGACGTGGTCCACATGGGCGTAGGGGACATAGCCGTGCAGGCAGGTATCAATCGACGCGGCGCGGGTATTGAGATTGAAGGTGCAGTGATTGAGATTGTGCACCATCTCGTCTTCCTGGGAGAGGTCCTTGTAGAGGCCTTTCAGGGCCAGCAATTTGTCCATGTAAAGCGTGGCGAAACCATCGAGCTTCATGGAGGCAATGTCACCGCCGGAGCCCTTCACCCACAGCACCTGCACCGGCTTCTTGGTGAGCGGATCGGTCATTTCCACCTTGGCGGAGGTATTGCCGCCGCCGAAATTCGTGATGCGGAGGTCGCTGCCCAACAGATTGGACCGATAGAGCAGAAGGCCTGGCTCATCGAGATTTTTGGCATGGGAATTGTCCCACAGGGATGGGATCAGAAGTGATGATGTCATGGATTTGCACCTGGTTGAGTTTGAACCACCGTATGATCAGCTTCGCTCAAGGTCAATCAGAAACTCGCGTATTGCAGCGCAATGACGTTTTGCACTGCGGTATCTATTGACGTTTGTGATTGCTAATGATTAGTTTTGATTATCTTGGAGAGCGCGATGCACGAACGGGAACGCTGGCAGATGATACTCGGAGCGATTAAGGATCGCGCCGTTGTCACGGTGCGCGAACTCATCGCGCGGACCGGCGCTTCACCTGCTACGCTGCGGCGGGACTTGGCCAAGCTTGAAGAGGCGGGACAGATCAAGCGGGTGCACGGCGGGGTCGAGGCCCTGAATTTTGATGACCGCCCACACCTGGAAACACGGGCTTTCGAGGCGAGCCAATCAATGCGGGCCTCAGCCAAGCGGGCGATCAGCCGGGCGGCGGCAGCGCTTTGTCAGGATAATGACTCAATCATCATCAATGCTGGTACAACCACCTTTCAAATGGTTGACTTCCTGCGCGACCGCAAAATGCAAATCATCACCAATTCATTTCCGATTGCCGAAGCCCTCGTGGCACAGAGCGAAAACCGCATCATCATGCCGGGAGGTGAAATCTACCGGGAGCAGGGCATTGTGCTGTCGCCTTTTGATGGCGATGCCTCCCAACATTATACGGCATCAAAAATGTTCATGAGCTGCTTTTCCTTTGGCCCTCTCGGGGTGATTGAAGGTGACGCGCTGATTGCCCGCGCCGAGGCCAAGCTTTTGGGCCGCGCCGACAAGCTTATTGTTCTTGCCGATTCTTCGAAGTTTGAAACCCGGGGCAGCATGGCGGTTTGCCCGCTCAGCCGGGTTCATACACTCATCACCGACGACGAGGCCCCTGAAGCCGTTCTGGATCAAGTCCGGCAGGCAGGGGTGAATGTCATTGTTGTCAGTGCAGAGCGCGCCGATATTTCTTTTGCTGCTTGAAGCGGGAGAAAAATATTCTAAACCGGACGGCGATAACGCCATCCAAAGCCAACCAGATGGGAGAAAAACATGACGAAAACAACACGCAGACAAACGCTTCAACTGTTCACGGCGGGCGCATTTCTTAGCGCGGCACCTGGCCTGTTTTCCACGGCGGCACGCGCCGACGGCAAGCGCATTGCCATGGTGGTGAAGAACCTTGGCAACAGCTATTTCGACGCTTGCGCAAAGGGCGCCAATGAAGCGGCAACGGAAGTTGGCGGCTTCGAGATCATCTACACAGCGCCCACCAAGGCAACCGCGGAAGAGCAGATCGCCGTAATCGATGCGCTCATCGCACAGAAGGTCGATGGCATCATCGTTTCCGCCAATGACGCAGACGCCCTCGTGCCGGTCGGCAAGAAGGCCATGGAACGCGGCATCAAGGTGATCAGCTTTGACTCGGCCATTGGCCAGGACGGCCGCATCATGCATCTGAACGCCTCTTCGACACCGCTGATCGGTGCCAAGCAGGTTCAGATGATTGCAAAGACCCTGGGCGGCAAGGGCGAGGTTGCCATTCTCTCGGCAGCTTCCACCATGACCAACCAGAACTCATGGATCGAAGCCATGAAGGAAGAGTGGAAGAAGCCGGAATACAAGGACATGCCGCTGGTTGCCACCGTCTATGGCGACGACCAGGACGACAAGAGCTACCGTGAAATGCAGGGTCTGGTCAAGGCCTATCCCAATCTCAAGGGCGTCATTTCGCCGACCACGATTGGCATCCGCTCCGGCGCCAAGGCCATCATTGACGGCGGGCTTGTCGGAAAGGTGTTCATCACCGGGCTTGGCCTGCCTTCGGAAATGAAGGACGCGGTGCTCAAGGGGGCCTGCGACAGCTTTGCGATCTGGAACCCGGTCGATTACGGCTATTCCTCGACGCAGATCATGATCAACATCCTGAACGGCGCGGAAGCGGGCCCCGGATCGACGGTCAAGATGGGCCGCATGGGCGAAACCAAGGTTGGCGATGACGGCCAGGCCGCCATGGGCGACCCCTTCACCTTCGATAAATCCAACGTTGAGGAATTTGCGAAAATATTCTGATGCAAAAACGTGATGCGAGCTCTCCCCCGCAAGGGGGGGAGCCTGTTCTTTTTCTGAACGGCGTTTCCAAATCATTTCCGGGTGTCCGCGCCTTGAACGATGTTTCGTTCACGCTGCGGGCTGGCGAAGTGACGGCGCTGATTGGTGAGAATGGGGCAGGCAAATCAACCATCGTGAAAATTCTCACAGGCATTTACAGTCCGGATGCCGGGGAAATCACCGTGGGCGGCCAACTCCGCAAGTTCCAGTCGCCGCGCGATTCCTGGGCTGCCGGCATTGTCGCCATTCATCAGGAAACGGTGATGTTCGATGAACTGAGCGTGGCCGAGAACATCTTCATGGGCCACATGCCGGGCCAGAAATTTGTAGACTGGCCGCAAATGCGCCAACGCACGGCTGAACTTTTAAAAAGCATTGATGCTGATTTTGATCCCGATGACAAGCTGAAGCAGCTTTCAGTGGCCGAGAAGCATATGGTTGAAATTGCAAGGGCCCTGAGCCATGAGGCCTCGGTCATCATCATGGACGAGCCCACCGCCGCCCTGTCGCGCAATGAGATTGATGATCTTTTCCGCATCATCGCGCAATTGAAGGCCGAGGGCCGGGCGATCATGTTCATCTCCCACAAATTCGACGAGATTTTCCGGGTGGCGGATTCCTTTGTTTGCTTGCGCGACGGCGAAAAGGTGGGCGATGGCAAAATCAGTGGCATCACCGAGCCCAAGCTTGTGAGCCTGATGGTGGGCCGGCCCATCGATCAGGTTTTTCCGAAGCGCGATATCGCCATTGGCGATGTGGTTTTGAAGGTTGAGGGCCTGTCGAACCCGACTGAATTTGCGGATATTTCATTTGAGCTGCGGCGTGGCGAAATTCTAGGTTTCTATGGCCTTGTGGGGGCCGGCCGTTCCGAGGCTATGCAATGCCTCTTCGGCATGAGTGCCGCATCTTCGGGTCGCGTCACATTGAACGGCACTCCGTTGACGATTGCCTCACCGGTTGATGCCATTGCGGCGGGCATATCCTATGTACCGGAGGATAGGCAGGAGCAGGGGGCCATTCTGCCACTGGGCATCCGTGAGAACATAACCCTTGCCTCCATCGCAACGCACGTACGCAATTTCTTCCTGTCGAGACCCTCGGAACTTGATGCGGTGCGGGTGCTGGGAAAACGGCTTGATGTGCGCGCCGCCCACTGGGAACAGCGGCTCGGTGAGCTGTCCGGCGGCAACCAGCAGAAAGTCGTCATTGCCAAGTGGCTTGCAGCGAAACCCAAGGTCATCATCCTTGATGAGCCGACCAAGGGCATAGACGTCGGCTCCAAGGCCGCCGTGCATGACTTCATTGGTGAGCTGGCGGAGGAGGGGCTTGCGGTGATCCTGATCAGTTCGGAGCTGCCGGAAATCATGGGCCTGGCTGACCGCGTGGTGGTCATGCAGGAGGGCCGGATTGCCAATATCTTTACGCGCGGCACCTGGTCAGCCGAGGCAATCGTCTCGGCGGCAACCGGGGCACGGAAGGCCGCATGAATTTCCTGTTGAAACACCGCGAGCTGGCGCTTTCCCTCATCATTGCCCTCATGGTCACGGGCATCAGCATCTATGCGCCGGCCTTTGCGAGTTTTGAAAATGCCACAAGCGTTCTCAATGACACCTCGATCCTGTGCATGCTGGCGCTGGGGCAGATGATGGTAATCATCACGCGGGGTATTGATTTGTCGGTTGCATCAAATCTGGCGCTGAGTGGCATGCTTTCGGCGTCCCTAGCGCAGAACTATCCGGATCTGCCGGTGATCGCTTTCATAGCAGTTGCCATCGCTACGGGCCTGGTGCTCGGCCTGATCAATGGCAGTCTCGTTGCATTCCTGGGGATTCCTCCCATTGTGGTGACGCTGGGCACGCTCGCCATCTTTCGCGGCATGATCGTGGTTTATGGCGGCGGCAATCAAGTGAATGCTTCGGAGATGGGCGACATTTTCCAATCCTTTCCCAAGGTCACCTTTTTGGGCCTCTCCACCATTTTCTGGATCATGGCCGCCGTTGCCATTGCGGCGTGGCTGTTCCTGTCGATGACGCGGGTGGGCCGCGGCCTTTATGCGGTGGGCGGCAATCCGGTTGCCGCGCGCTATTGCGGCATCGATCTGGCGCCGCAGCAATTGCTGGTTTATTCGCTCTCAGGGGCAATCTCCGGACTTTGCGGCTACTTCTGGGTTTCGCGCTATGGCGTGGCTTATTCGGAAATTGCCTCGGGTTTTGAACTCACGGTCATTGCCGCCTGCGTGATCGGTGGCGTTTCCATCGCAGGCGGTGTTGGCACGGTGGCAGGGGCTTTGCTCGGCGCACTGTTCCTTGGGGTGATCGTGAATGCGCTGCCGGTCATGCAGATTACACCGTTCTGGCAGATGGCGATTTCTGGCGCGGTGATCCTTGCCGCTGTCGTCGTTAACGCGCGGGCGGAAAAGCGCGGCGTGAAACTCATTCTGCCCGAAGCCCGGCTGCTGGCTGGAGCGGCAAAATGAGCGTGGCACCCCGGCATGATGTGGCTGATGCCGCGCCCCGAAGCCTCAGTGACTGGCTGCTGCGCTGGGAGAGCATTCTGGTTGTCCTCCTGATCATTGTCATTGTTGGCAACACGGCAATCTCGCCTTACTTCCTCGATATCTACAACCTTTCGGACGCCACCTATAATTTCTCCGAGAAAGCCATTGTGGCGCTGGCCATGGCCCTGTTGATCCTGGTGCGCGAAATTGATCTTTCGGTCGCCGCCATCATAGCCCTTGCCTCGCTTGCCATCGGTCTTGCCGCGCAGGCGGGGGCAGGGCTTCCGGTCCTCTTGCTGATAGGGCCTGTGGTTGGTGCAGCCTGCGGCGCGTTCAACGGGTTTCTGGTCACGCGCGTTGCGCTGCCATCAATCGTGGTTACCATTGGCACGATGTCGCTTTTCCGCGGTCTGGCGCAGGTGGTTCTGGGCGACCAGGCGATTACCCAGTATCCGAAAAACTTCACGGCTATTGGCCAGAGCTACCTGATCAAATGGCCGCCGCTGCCCTATTCCTTTGTGATATTTTTGGTATTTGCGGTGGTCTTCGCCATCGTGCTTCACAAGACCGCCCTGGGCCGCAAGCTTTATGCCATCGGGAACAACCCGGTCGCTGCGCGGTTCTCCGGCATTCCGGTTGACCGCATCCGCTTCATGCTTTTCGTTTTGACCGGAACATTGGCGGGCCTCGCCGCGGTGCTTCTCACGGCGCGCATCGGTTCGACGCGGCCCAACATCGCTTTGGGCTGGGAACTTGAAATCATCACCGCGGTGATCCTCGGCGGCGTTTCCATTGCGGGCGGTTCGGGCACTATTCCGGGTGTGGTGCTTGCCGTGTTCATTCTGGGCCTTGCCACCTTTGGCCTGTCGCTGGTGAATGTGCCGGGCATTGTGATCAGCGTATTGCTGGGGCTGCTGCTCATTTTTTCGATTGCCATGCCCATTGTCGTGCGGCGGCTCATGAAAAGCCGGGCCACGTGATTTTTTGCAAATTGCGGCGGTTAAGCATCATTGCCGGATATGTGGGCTATGCGATGATTGTCGTTCTGTCACTGTTGCCCGCGCAGGCAAGGCCCCACACCGGGGTTGGCGGCGAGTATGAACACTGGATAGCCTATGCCCTGGTTGGCGGGGCATTCGCGGCGGGATATTTCGCAACGCGGACAAGGATCTTTGCGGGCCTCGCGCTGACGGCGAACTCTGCCATCCTAGAGCTTCTCCAAAACTTCATTCCAGGGCGCACCCCGGAATTGACGGGTTTCCTCGCCAGTTCCCTGGGAGCCTGGATTGGCATTTTTCTGGCAGCGCTGGCGGTATTTTTTCTTTGTGGCCGTACCAGACTCCATCCAAATTTCATAGCGGTCTTTTTCCTTTTAGAACCTAATGAAATCTTGGATGAGATTCGAAGTCAGCGGATCGAAGCCTTGGCGCAGGGTGGCGGAGGGGGAGTCCGCCTAACACATGTCCATGGTCGTTCGCCCATGCCCGGTGATGTTTGATTTAAGCACGTAAATTCAGGCTTTATGGGAAATTCCTGTTCGTTAGTGTCCATGAGTGTTTGCTGCAATCCTCGTTCTATGGTGGGGCACAGAGGAAATCACCATGGCGCGCGAAATAGGAATTCTCAATGCGAGGAAGGTCGAAGCTCTGAAGAAACCCGGCCGGCATGCTGACGGGGGCAACCTTTATCTCTCAATTTCTGAGAATGGCGGCAAACGGTGGGTGTATCTCTATCGCTTCAGGGGCAAGCGCAAGGAAATGGGCTTGGGCAGTGCCGCCAAGGGCAACGTAAACCTCCTGGAAGCCCGCAGGGAGGCCGCCAATGCCCGGAAGCTCGCGGGGGAGGGGGTTGATCCTCTGGACGCCAGGGCGGCCCGTAAGGAGGCGGAACGAATCATCCCCACGTTGGAGAATTTGCCGATGAGTATGTGGAAACTCACAAAAGCAAATTTCGCAACGCAAAGCACATTGCCCAGTGGGAAATGACCCTCAAGACCTATTGCAAACCCATTCGTCCACTTCGGGTAGATGAAGTAGACACCAAAGCCGTTCTTAAGGTTTTGCAACCGATCTGGTCGAAAATCCCTGAAACAGCTTCGCGACTGAGAGGCCGAATTGAAAACATTTTGGATACCGCCAAAGCCAAAGGCCTCCGGGCCGGGGAGAATCCGGCAACCTGGAGGGGCACCTAAAGGCCCTGCTTCCGCACAGGCAGAAGCTCAAGAGGGACCATCACGCCGCTCTGCCTTATGACGACCTCCCGGCCGAGTTGGATTTGGGGAAAAAGGTTTGGACCGTCCCGGCGGAGCGCATGAAAGCGGGGATTGAACACCGCGCTCCTCTCAGACCGGGCGTTGGCAGTTCTCAAGAAAGTCCTTAAAATATCCCAGTCGTTACAATTACGTGTTCCCAGGCCAAAAGCTGGGCAAGCCATTGAGCAATGGTGCGATGTCCGCCGTTTTGAAAAGGATGGGTAGGAAAAACATTACCGTCCATGGATTCCGGTCCACGTTTTCTGATTATGTTTCGGAGCAGACTTCATTCTCCCACGAGACACGGGAACATGCCTTGGCCCATCAGATTTCCGACAAGGCTGAGGCCAGCTACCGGCGCGGCGACCAGTTCGAGAAGAGGCGCAAGCTTATGGAAGCGTGGGCTGCATACTGCGAGCCTCGCAAGACCGCAAAAGTGCTGCCACTGAAGCTCAAATCATAGACATCGCAGCCTGGAACAAGAAGCTCAATCGGCTGATGGGCTGGGCGAGAGTCCGGAAGGCAATAATGGCCCCGGCCTAGCGCGCCCGCGCGCCTTGGAGGTTATTGCCATGAACAAGCTGTATGCACCTGAATAAAAAATGAACGGCCTGTTCAGCTACGGCTCAGACAATTTTCACTATACTTCTGCCAACGATCAAACAAGATCGCAACCCAAGGAGCGAAATATGAGCACGATGATCAATACCCACAAGTTTACCGCCGCTGCAGCCCTCGGAGCTGCAGCAATGTTGAGCATGCTTTCATTTGGCGGGAGCGCCGAAGCCGCACAAAGTCTATCCAGCTGCAAAGGCGCCACGGCCTCGAAAGTTATCTCTTGTTGTGAGAAGATGGTAAAAGAAAACGGGCGTCCGACTTGGATGATTGAGACGAAAACAAGTTGCCACCAGGCCGCTGTTTGCAAAGGCGGGTCAGGCCCCAGTCCACTAGCGCTTGTCGTAGTTGCCAAGCGTTGTTACCTCCGTACTGTAGTTCTTATGGACGAAAGCCACGGAAAGAATGGCAATGATGGCGGCCGCGGCAGACAATTGCGGTAATCCAACACTAGTCGATCTCAGACAAAATGAAGTGACTTCGCCAGAGGTCACTTCTTATTTAATGAATGAGATACTCCACATTCACAAAAATCCCCGCGGCCTTTCAGCATCTCCGTGATAAGCTAAACACTAGGGACTTGCTGAGTTGAGGGAGAAATACATGTGGTCACTGTTGGCAAGAATACTGGTGCTAGCCGTTATTTTTTTCCTGCTTCCTACAGGCCCGCGCGCGGAAGCGGCCGAAGCGGTCACCGCCAAGTGCCTGCCGAAGTTCAGCACCATAAAATCTTCGGGCAGGCATTGGAAAGCGTTCGCGGCCAACAAGCCAAACAAGAATGGCCAGTCCTGTGGCTGGACCGAAGGTTTTCCCACAAAGAATGCGGCCGTGACCAAAGCCATGTCGGAGTGCCGTGTTAGCGAAGGACTTCATCCGACTTGGGGCATAACGGGAACCTGCCGGATCGTTTTAGTCAAATAACGCAATCGAAGTTCCCTATTCTGCATAGACGATTTTGCAATCTCCCCTTCGTTTGTAATTTTTGTCTGCCCTCCTGCAATCGCCAAGAGCCAGCTTCACTGCCTGTTGCTTGGTCGCATAACCAAAAGCCCAGCCGCAGGACATTTCCATACTGCTCGACGGCGGTCGGCCGCCCGAGGTTGCCATGGCTTTATGCAGAGGTTTGTTTAAATACTTTGTGATGTAGGCGCTTTTGCATGACAACGGCTTCGCCATTGCTTCGGATGTCACAATCAAACTTAAAATGACGATCAAGCCTACTGCAAAACTCGCAGTCCAGAGCCCCTTGAAAGTAAGTTTTAACATACTGAGCCTCCGGAGTTTCAAAGCTAACTTCTACCGATCTTCCTTTACACCACGCGCCACGATTTTGAGACTGCCATCCAGCAATGTGTTCAGGCACTACCCAGATGTCATACTTGCTCAGCCAATCTTAGCTTAGCGTTTCCAGAAATCACGGTGCGGCGCAAGCAGCTCATCCTCGATCTCGGGGAAGGGGCCAAGGACCTCGATCTTTTTTTGGCCGGAGCCAAGCACGATGCTCGAACGGAGGCTCAGCGTCGGATTCTCCGGATGATTGCCGGTGAGCGCCAGGAGCTTTGCCTCCTCGTAGCCGTAGATCAGCCGGCCGATATTCGCCCAGTAAAGCGTGCCTGTGCACATCGCGCAGGGCTCGCCGGTTGAGACCAGCGTGCAGGTCCAGAGAAATTCCGGCGAGTAGGCATCCGCAGCGCGCCGCGCAAGTTCAGTCTCGGCGTGACGCACGGTGTTGATATTGCCCTGGTGCATGAGGATGCGGTCGTCGGGACCGACCAAAACTGCGCCGAAAGGGTGATGGCCGTGCGCGGCCGTATCGAGGGCGATGGCGTTCGCACTACGCAGGTGAGCGATTATCTGGTCGCGGGTCATGATTTCGCTTTCAAATAGACTTGGGACAAAACGCTATCATAATCAATAGAGTGCGTCATTGAAGCTTGCCTCACTTCGCGCTTGCCCCTTGCCAAGAGCTTGAAGCAGCGCAATTCTTGGGTTATCGGGCCAATCTCGCGCAGAAAGAGATAAACTCCTTGAACAGGGGGCACTCTTCGCGCAATGCTGGTGGCCATAAGTCTCTGTCTGCGTATTTCGTATCCAGCCAATGCAACTGCTGGAGAGTACTTGACGCTACCAGTTACATAGGGGACGCTCATGGAAGCGCTTTCTGTTCAATCAACTTGTGCGGTAATTTTAATTTGCGGAATATGGACAACTGACGCATTGGCGTTGACTACGAAAAACTTTCAAGGTGAATGCATAGGCAAATATAAATCATGGAAGAAGCAAGGTGGCTATGGCGCCGCCGCTATTGCAAAGAACGGACATTGTGGATTTTCCTGGGGCTATGGCACCGCTGAGGAAGCCAGAAAGACAGCTCTCTCATCATGCCGCTTTGGTGGGAAGGGAAAAGGGTGTATTGTTGTCTCTGAAAAAACTCCCCCACCAAATTCTGCTCGAACAACCGTATTGGGAACTGCGGAAACTCTTACACTTAAGGTATTTCAGGAACGTCATAAACTCTCAGTTCAGGCAATGCGCGAACGTTTCGGAGGGGTCGGCAGAATTGCATGCCCTTGGGGCACTGCTACCACCTTCCTGATAGCTGACTCTGACATTTTTATTACTTCCGACCACCTGTTCCTATCAATGGAAAAGAACGCCCCAAACCTGGGACGCGCTGACAAATGCAGAATTGAGTTTTTCTATTCCAAAGGAAGCTATAAGATTAAGAAAGAGACCCTGATCCATGGATTCAGAACAAATAAAAAGGCAACTGAATCTATCAAGTTTGATTGGGCTGTCGGGAAGCTCGATCACCCCGTTGACGGGGTCCAGCCATACAAATTTGCATCGGACGTCATCGGTAGCGGAAAAAGCATCACGATGGTTTCACAAGGAACCAATGACACTATTCCAAGAACGTGCGTTGGGAATGTTTCTGCAACTCTCACATATGGCCGTCTGATTGAATTCACAACAAATTGCGGTACTGGCCCTGGCACCTCTGGAGGACCAATTATTGCGGGCAGAATCGACAGTTTTGAAGGGAATTGGCATTCCGTTGTGGGAATCACGCGAGGGTACACAAAACCATACTACGGGAAAACTCAAAGCCCATCGCATGTCGCAATCCCAGTTGACAATGTGGAGATTAGGGACGCAATCGATAGTCTGCTAAAGAGCCCAACAGCGATTCAGTAGTGCGCTGCTCACCAAGTCTATCGACGCGCTGATAAACCCTGTCGCTCACCAATCTGTCTGTCCATCCTGTGTAGAAACGCCCAGATCACCGCTTCCCGTTAAACCTCAGCTGGACCACGCGGCAAACTGGAATGTTCATGGGCCGACCCTGGAAACCATCTTGCTGAACGGCGTGGTCATCAGGGATGATTGCGGGAGGTGGCTGGGGTTTGAGCAGATATTTGTTTAACAATGGGAACGTGCTAACATTCGGATATGTATCTGGAGCGGCTTAATATGGCGTCGGGCCTTTTAAAACTCCCTTTCATTTGAAAATCCATAGTTTCTGAAGGAAAAATCAAGGGACTCTCAAAGCCTTGACTCAGCGCGGGGGGTACACACCGCGCCATGAACCGGGCCGGTACGCCTTAAGAAAAACAACGGCGGCTCTCAGCCAAACGGTTCACTTTGAACTTAACTCTAAAATCTAAGGATAGACTAAAAATGAAGACCCTTTTCGTTTCCCTCGCAGCCCTTGTAGCCGTTTCCGGCGCAGCCCTTGCCTCGGACCGCAGCTTTGATCTTCGCGATTCCGATACCTATTTCGGCAAGTATTCGACGAAGCACGGGGTGGAAAGTTATGCCACGGACAGCAACGCGTTCGCCGTTGTCAATGGCAGCAGGGAAAAACCAACCACCTCGCAGAACATGAACTTTCTCGAAGGTGAAAGCCAGGGCGGCGATGGCTGGGACAGCGAACCCCGCCAGTCAAACGCGCCTGCAAAGCTGTAATGTGTTATTGCGGCCGGGAAATACCTCACCCGGCCGCACCTTTACTCCCTGCACCGAAAGAAAAACCAGTTCACATCTTAGTGGGCGAACGTCGGCGGATGCGCTAGCCTTTGACCCACATGCCTAAACAGCAATGAGTGCCGCAAGGCCTATTGCGGATGCCAATACGCGCTTAATATTTGATATACTATATCTGATATCGGCAGACGTTTGATTGTTGAGCCCCATCGCACAGCGTGTTCACGAAGCACAATTATGACAGCCAGCCAATGTACGAGCGAGATATAGAGTATAGGAAGCCTTGGTGAGCCGTTCCTGAGAACGCTTCGGCTCCTTGACTATTGTCGCGGCAAGCGCTGCCGAAACGTCGCCACGGTCTATTGCTTTGAGAAGGCCGGGAGCGGCAGCTTCAATCGCTCTCTTTACGGTGTGTGCCGTTCGCGGGCTGACACGAAGTTGTTCCGCCGCTTGGGCTACAGAGGTTTTGGGGAAACTCTGCAAATTTGCAGAGTTTTTCTTTGGACGCCCCTCACCTAAATTCGCCAGTCGCGCAGCAACAGCCGAGGTCTTGTCGCGTAGGTAGAAAAGTGCTCACCTACACCACACGCCTACATGGGAAGGACCAGCGCCATGAAAACGTTCAAGGTTTCTGTCGCGCAATTTTGTATGTCATTCATTTTGATTGCGAGCTGTGATTTTGTATTTGGTATCATTCACTCCACCCAGGTAGAGGCTGCAAAGCTCAACACCTGCCAGAAGCTATATCAAAATAGATACCTGCGCGCAGGACCGCATAAAGCCATAGCGACAACTGGCGGCCGCTCGCTTTCCACTCCATACACGTCTTGTGGATTCTCGGACCAAAAATCTACAAAAAAGCGCGCCATCAATGAGGCTTTGGCGGAATGCCGAAGACAGGCCAAGAAATACAATCGCTCAGGCGCTTGCACTATCATCGATTCTAGATAGTCCAGCATTGCCCACAGCCAGCTCCGTGGTAGGGCAGGGACACTGATCTAAAAATAATCCCCTTATTTATCAGGATATTATAGTAAAAAGTTGGCGGAGGGGGAGGGATTCGAACCCCCGGAAAGCTTTCACTCCCAACGGTTTTCAAGACCGTCGCAATCGACCACTCTGCCACCCCTCCGCGAGGTAAACCCGGTCGCTAGAACCCACGCGATGTAGCAGTATCTTCCAAGGTTTCAAGCCCTATTCGGCGTAGCTCGCATCGGTGGCATCGAGGATGGATTTCATCTCGGTGAAGTGGGTGTGGAATTGCTCGCGGTCGGCTTCCCATTCCTGGGCGGTTTTCTCGGCCACCTTGGCGCTCATCACATGAAGGGGCTGGCCGGTCTGATAGGCGAGCACCAAATTGCGGCAGGAGCGTTCGAGATAATAGGTGAGGTCATAGGCTTCAGCGACGGTTGCCGCACAGATCAGCACGCCATGATTGCCCATCATCATGATTGATTTGTTGCCCATGAGACGGGCGATGCGCTCGCCTTCCTCGTCCGTATTGGCCATGCCGCCGTAGTCCATGTCAAAGGCGATGCGGTTGTAAAACCGCGCGGTGTTCTGGTCGATGGGCTTTACGTCGGGATCGGCAAGCGAACAGATGGCGGTGGCATAGGGCGGATGCAGGTGCATGATGCAGCGGGCCTGGGGGAGCAGGGCGTGCAGCCTGCCGTGGAGCGACCAGGCGGTGAGGTCCGGCGCGTTCGGCTTTTGCATGGTGGAGTGGTCATCCGTATCGAGCAGGAGGAGTTCCGACGCCGTTACTTTGGAAAAATGGCGCCAGCGGGGGTTCATCAGGAACTTCTTGCCGTCGCTCGAAACAGCCTGGCTGAAATGATTGGCCACGGCCTCGTGCCAGTCGTTCTTCGCCGCCAGCCTAAATGCTGCCGCAAGGTCAACACGCAATTGCCATTCGTTTGAGTCATGGCTGCGATGGCGGCTGAGGTTGGTGACGTTGCTCATAACCGGCTTCCTTTGCTATATCCGTAGAGCGGGAAACTAGCCGAGTTATGAAAGGCGTACAATTGCCTTGAAAGCATGGTCGCCGGTAGAAATTGTTAAGGGAGGCGGACATTGAAATTATTCAAGAAACTGGGAATTGCAGGACTTTTTTCTGTGGTTTTATCAGGGCTTGCGTTGGCCGATGAGGGGGCCAGCGGTATTTGGAAGCTGAACAGCGGCAAGGTTACCGTACGAATCACGCCCTGCGGGCCCAGCCTTTGCGGGGCCATTGTTGGATTGGCCAAACCGCTGGACAAGAAGGGCAGGCCGAAAGTCGATAAGGAAAATCCCAATGAGTCCTTGCGCAGCCGGCCACTGATAGGCCTTACCATTCTTGCAAACATGAAGCCTGCAGGCCAGAACAAGTGGGAGGGGACAATCTACAATGCCGATGATGGCAGGACCTATTCTTCCTACATGAATCTTTCCGGACGCAACATGAAAGTGAAGGGCTGCGTCGGGCCCTTTTGCAAGACCATGATATTTGTCCGGCAGAATTGAGCAGTGCCGGATAATTGTCATGATTGTATATCAAAATATGCTTTGCGGAGGTAAGGCGGTGCCATGAAACGTGTTCTTGTATTCATCCTTTTGCAATTGTCGGCTGGATTTGCGTTGGCTCAGACGCTGGAGGAGATTCCCTTCGATAAAAAGTTGAAGCTTGCCGAGGTGGGCGATGAAGAGGCCCAGATGGATGTAGCCAGTGCCTATGAGCAAGGCGTGAAGCCTACGAAAAAGAACCTTGTGGAGGCGGCGCGATGGTACCGCGAGGCGGCACTCAAGGGCAATATTGAGGCGGAGTTCCGGCTTGCCCGGCTGGTGAGCAAGGGCGCCAAGGGACTGACCAAGGACCTGCCGACTGCTGCCAAGCTTTATGAGGCGGCAGCCAACAGCGGCCACCTGGAATCGATGAATGCCATTGGCCAAGCCTATCAGAACGGGGTTGGCGTCAAGGCCGATGAAGCCAAAGCAATTGAATGGTACCGCAAAGCGGCGGAAGGGAAGCTTGCCGCCGCGCAAAACAACCTCGGCATTCTCTATCTCAATGGCAAAGGGGTGGAACGGAACGTGGGCGAAGCCTTCAAGTTTTTCGAAATGGCTGCCAATCAAGGTGATGGCTGGGGCCTGAACAATCTCGGCGGCATGTATGAAATGGGCTGGGGCGTTGCCAAGGACCGCACGAAGGCCGCAAGCTTTTACAAGCAGGCGGCTGAAAAGGGCATTGAGTCCGCCCAGGCCAACTTGGTTAGAATTGCTCCGGCCGCAGACCCCGCCACGCCGCCGGTTACGTTAAATTAGCCTTTAACAGCCGGTTAACCAAACAATTCAACTCAAATTTTACGCAGTTTGCGCGAAAACTACATCCGTGGCTTTGCGGCAACGCAAGGGGGCCTTGGGGGCCCGGTGGAGTTCGTATGCGTAAATTGCTCAGTGTATCGTGCATCCTGATGGCCATGAGCCTGACCATCTCCGGCTGCTCTTCAAACAAGTCATATAACGCGTCACGCGACCCGTTTGCCGGCACAGGCAGCCCAATTTACAAAGGCAGCGGGCCTGTGCCCATGGGCGGCGGGCGTTATCACATTGGCGAACCTTATCAAGTTGCGGGCCGCTGGTTTACGCCCAAGGAACAACGGAACTATGACAAAACCGGCCCGGCTTCGTGGTATGGCGAAGCCTTCAACCGGCGCATGACCTCCAACGGCGAATGGTTTGACATGACCCGGTTGACGGCGGCGCACCCAACGCTGCCATTGCCGAGCTATGCCAAGGTCACCAACGTCAACAATGGCAACACTGTCATCGTGCGCATTAACGACCGTGGCCCTTTCGTAGGCCCGCGGATCATCGATCTGTCCAAACAAACGGCTTCGGCCCTCGGATTCAAGCGGCAAGGCACGGCCACGGTGCGGGTGCAGTATATCGGCCCGGCACCGATCAATGACGACGGCTCCAATCTCATGGCGATGAACCAGGAGCTGAAAAACGGAACCCCATTGCGCCAGATGATTGCGGCGGCCAGCGGCAAACGCCGGGCGGAGCCAGTGCAGGTGGCCGAGGCCGATCCGGTGGAGCAGGGGACCTATGCGGACGAACCGGAACAGCCCGCCGTGCAGATGGAGCAAAGCCAGCCGAGTGCCGTGAATTACTTTGTGCAGGCAGGAACTTTCGCCGATCCTGACAATGCGGAGCGGCTGCGCCAGGAATTCGTCAACATCGGCCCGGTGCAGGTGGCCGAGCTCATGGGAAATGACGGTCCGGTTTACCGGATGCGGGTAGGGCCATTCGACAACCTCAATGATGCGCAAACCGCGCTCAACCAGGTTCATGGCTACGGCCTTCCCGATGCGCATTTGCTTGAATCGCACTTGCGGCAGGCCTCGCTGCAATAGAAGCCTTGATCAAATACTACCGGGCTGCTCTGAAAGCGGGACGCCATTGTCGCGGCATTGCCCCTTTACATATCTTGGGTCAGACTTGGCGGCGAGGGTGACGAGCACCGCTTGTTGGTTTACAGGCAAATATCTTGCGTAGAATGGCCTGTAAAGTTCCCATCGGCCGAGGTAGTTCTTTTCATTCACCCATCCGCAGACGTTCACAATGCCGCCCTCGCCTTGCGTTGCGTTCATGAATCCGAATTATGCCGTATCAGGGTTTTTCAGCTTGGACAGGACAACGTTTTGAACTTTGGCTTTTTCTTCGGGCGTAAGGGTGGCGGTTGGCGCCGCCTGAGTTTCGTAACGTTTTTCGAGTTCGACCGTAGGCGGGGCGCCGGGGCTTATGTTCGTGCATGCGCCGAGAAGCAGGCATGCGAACACTTTCGGGACTGTATCAGGGTTGAGATTCATTGCTTTCCCTTCAATCCTACCCAGTTCTTTGGCAGGGTGATGCCTTTCTTTCGCTTGGGCTTCGGCTGTCCAACATGCTCGCTGTGCCCCAGGGACACGGGATCGCTGGCAGGAAAAGACTCGTCCAGAGCTTCATCGAGCTTTTCATTGAGGGTGGCTTTCGGGCTATCAGGAACCGGTTTGCGTTCGTCTTTACGGCTCATCGCTTCCCCCTTAACCCAAGTCCAACAGGCATCGTTGCCGTGGATTAATTCGGCTTTTTGAAAGCCGCGTCAATTTCATCTTGGGTGATGCGAGCGCTGGGATTGCCTGTCTGGTTCAGGTTTTGCTCCTCGGTGCCGTCGCCCATCATGCCTGGATGAAGGTTTTTTGCCTGTTGTTTCCGTGGCACATCAGATTTCCGTTTTGGTTTGGAATCCTTCGCCGCTGGACGGCTCGTCCTGGTGGCGGTAACCTTCTTCGCCTTGGCCGGCTTGGATTTGACGACCTTCTTCTTTGCCGCACTCTTGGCGGTGGTCTGCTTCCGTTTAGCACCCGCCTTTTTGGCTTTCACGGTCTTTTTCGCTTTCTTGGCCATCGCTTCCTCCAAAGTCTAGGGAAGCAACGCTATCATGTGCCTGAGCTTACGTCTCCAACCATTTGTATGATTTCGAGAAAAAGGAGGTCACTGCCTATAATCCTGCACGTTGATTTTGGCGTGAAAGGCCAGTAGGTTAGCGATCTCAGCGAGGTGATGTGTGAACGGTATTCGGTTGTTCCTAAGAACTGCCATTTGGCTTCTGTTTCTGGCCGTATCCGGGGCCAGTTTGGCCCAGGATGTGCTGCCCTTTGAAACCACGGCGCCGCATGCCATTCTGATTGATGCAAAGTCGGGGCATGTGTTCTTCGAAAAGAAGGCCGACGAACTGGTGCAGCCTGCCAGCATGAGCAAGCTAATGACTATGGTGATGGTGTTCGAGGCTCTGAAGGCCGGCACCGTGACCGAGGAAACGGAATTCAAGATCAGCGTGAATGCTTGGAAGCGGGGAGGGACCTCATCGGGTGGTTCCACCATGTATGCCAACGTGAATACGAACGTCAGGCTCATCGACCTTATGCACGGGGCCATGATCCAGTCGGCCAATGATGCGTGCATTGCCATTGCCGAAGGGATGGCCGGATCGGAAGAGGAATTTGCGGCGCGCATGACCAAGCGCGCGAAGGAACTGGGCCTGCAGGAGAACGCGATATTCCAGAACGTAACCGGCCTGCCAAAGCCGGAGAACCGGGCGAGCGTGCGGGATCTCACAATTCTTGCCCGCTACGTCATTTCTGAATTCCCGCAATATTATAAGATTTACGGCAAGCCGGAATTCACCTGGAATAATATCACCCAGAAAAACCGTAACCCGCTTCTGCTGGATTATCCGGGGGCTGACGGCATGAAAACCGGATACATCAAGGATGCGGGTTATGGCCTTGTGGGCTCGGCGGTGCGCGATGGCCGCCGCCTGATCCTTGTCGTGGCCGGGCTGTCGTCGATTGCCGAGCGCAAGGAAGAGGCGCAGAAGCTTTTGGACTGGGGTTTCCGACAGTTCAAGACGGTGGATGTCTATGCGGCTGGCGATGTGGTGAGCAAGGCGCGGGTGTGGGGCGGCACATCGCGCTGGGTGGACCTGGTGATCAAGCAGGATCTTCGCCTGGCGCTTTCGGCCAAAGAGCAGGAGAACGTTGAAGTAAAGCTCACCTATGCGGGGCCGCTTATCGCCCCGGTGAAAGCCGGTACACCCATCGGCACGGTCAGATTTCTGATGGACGGAAAGGCAATTGCCGACGTTAAAGTGGAGACGGCGAACGAGGTGGCGGCTGTAGACTCCATCTGGAGCCGCGCCATGGACAGCCTGTTGATCCTGGCGCTTGGCGGCTAGGATGGCCGGGACATTCGTTACCTTTGAGGGCGGCGAAGGCACGGGGAAATCGACACAGTTGAAACTGCTGGCGGCGACACTCGCAGGCTGCGGCGTTCCTTTAATCCAGACACGGGAGCCGGGCGGAACACCGGAGGCTGAAGCCTTGCGCGGGCTTCTGGTGAATGGCGACACGGCACGCTGGACGGCGGAGGCGGAAGCGCTTTTGAACTACGCGGCGCGCTCATCGCATTTGGAGAAGATCATCCGGCCAGCACTGGCTGCCGGAAAATTTGTGCTTTGTGACCGGTTCAGCGACTCCACGAAGGCCTACCAGGGCTATGCGGGCGGCTGCGACATGAAACTGCTTGATGCGCTTGAGGCCTCAATAGTCGGTTCCACGCGCCCGACTTTGACACTGATTCTGGATATTGATCCGGCAAAAGGACTTGAGAGGGCCAAGGCTCGCGCCGATGGATCGGAAGATCGCTATGAGCGCAAGGGGCTAGAGTTTCATCGGCGGCTGCGCGCTGGATTTTTGAAGATTGCAGAGGCGGAGCCAAAGCGCTGCAAGGTTATTGATGCATCCGGCACCATCGAAGATATCAAGTCCCGCATTCATGCGGCGGTGGAGCATTTGCTTCATGGCTGAGGACAATGAAGATCCACGCGAGGTGGAATGGCATCCGCGTAAGGCAAGAAACCTGCTGGGGCATGTGGCTGCGGAACAGCGGATGCGGCAGGCCTTTGGGTCGGGCAAACTGCACCATGCCTGGCTGATTTCGGGGCCAAAGGGCATTGGCAAGGCGACGCTTGCCTATCGCTTTGCCGGGTTTGCTTTGGCGGGCGGAGATTCCGTTTCGGATGATCTAGGCATCGATCCGAGCTCTCGCACGGCGCATTGGCTGGCCTCGCGCTCACATCCCGACCTGTTTGTTCTTGAACGGCGGTGGGACAGCAAGACCAAGAAGCTGAAATCGGAACTGGCGGTGGACGATGCCCGCTTGCTTTCAGATTTCTTTGGCCTCACGGCGGGAAGCGGCGGCTGGCGCGTGGCCATCATCGATGCGGCGGACGACCTGAACAATGCATCAGCCAATGCGCTCCTGAAGCTCATTGAAGAGCCGCCGCCAAACTGCCTGCTGCTTCTGGTATGTAACCAGCCAGGGCGGTTGCTGCCCACCATCCGTTCACGCTGCATGCGGATTGACCTGCAGCCGTTGTCACAAGGCGATACGATGCGGGTTCTTTCCGAGTTGCCGCTGGAAGAGCCGCCGGAGCGCGAGGCGTTGGAGATTGCGGTGAAGCTCTCGGGCGGGAGCCCGGGCAGGGGATTGGAGCTCTTGCATTCAGTGGGTGCGAAATCCTTTGCGGCCTTTTTGGGCGCGGGGCGGATGAGTTCCGCTTCGCTGGTGGAGTTCGGCAACCGCTTTGGCAGCCGGACAAGCACGGCGGATGATTTTGAGGTGTTTTTCAACCTGCTCGACGGCTGGATTGGGTCGCAGGCGCGCAAAGCCGGCCTTTCCGGTGGTGGCCTGGGCTGGGCCGAGGCCCATGTGGCAATAGGGCATTCCATTCGGCAGACAAATGCCCTAAATCTCGATAGACGTCAGGCCGTTATCAACGCTTTGTCGTTGATCAACGAGGCCATGAAGACGGCCTAATCCCAGTTAAAGTCACGGAACTCATGCCACAGCAGAATTACCTCATTACGACGGCCATTCCTTATGCCAACGGGGCGCCTCACATCGGCCATGCCTATGAGCGCATCGCCACCGATGTGATGGCCAGGTTTGCCCGGCTTGACGGGGCCGATGTGCTGTTTGTGACCGGCATGGATGAGCACGGGCAGAAGATGCAGCAGACGGCGGCGCGCGAGGGCCTGACGCCGCTGGCGCTGGCGGACCGTACTGCCGCGCAATTTGAGGAAATGGGCGACCTGCTGAACGCGCGGGCCGACGATATCGTGCGCACCACATCGGCGCGGCACCGCGAGGCCGTGCAGGACATCTGGAAGCGGATGGAGGCCAATGGCGATATCTACCTGTCGAAATATTCCGGCTGGTATTCGGTGCGCGACGAGGCTTATTACGACGAAGACGAGATCGAAGAGCGCGAGGGCAAGAAATACTCCACCAAGACCGGAACGCCGGTGGAATGGGTGGAGGAAGAAAGCTATTTCTTCAAGCTCTCGGCCTATGCCAAGCCCTTGCTCGATTATTATGAGGCGCATCCCGACTTTATCGTGCCGGAGAAATACAAGAACGAGATCGTGGCCTTCGTCAAACGCGGGCTGAATGACCTTTCGATCAGCCGCACGACGTTTGACTGGGGCATTCCGGTTCCAGGGAACCCCAAGCATGTGATGTATGTGTGGGTGGATGCGCTGACGAACTACATCACGGCCACGGGTTATCCCGATGCCAAGGCTGCCAAAGCAAAGTTCTGGCCGGCGAGCGCCCACGTGATCGGCAAGGATATCACGCGCTTCCATGCAATTTACTGGCCGGCATTCTTGATGTCGGCGAAGCTGCCAGTGCCGAAGCAGATTGTGGTGCATGGCTTCCTGTTCAGCCGCGGCGAGAAAATGTCGAAGTCGGTAGGCAATGTGGTGGCGCCGGCCGATCTCGTGACCAACTACGGGGTTGACCCGGTGCGCTATTTCTTCATGCGCGAGGTGCCCTTCGGGCAGGACGGCAATTACAGCCATGAAGCCATCGTGGCGCGGATGAATGCGGATCTTTCCAATGATTTGGGCAATCTGGCGCAGCGCTCGCTTTCGATGATTGCCAAGAACTGCGACGGCAAGATTCCGGCTTGCGGGGCGCTGACCGATGCGGACAAGGAAATTCTGGCATCGGCCGATACGCTGCTGGCGGAGGTGCGTGCGCACCATACGGACTTCGCCATCAGCCGGGCGCTGGATACCATCTGGAAAGTGGTGGCTGATACGAACCGCTATTTCGCGGGACAGGAGCCTTGGGCTTTGAAGAAGACTGATCCGGTGCGGATGGAAACGGTGCTGTATGTGACGGCGGAGGTCTTGCGCATCGTCGGCATTCTCATCCAGCCCTATGTGCCGCAATCGGCGGCGAAACTGCTTGACCTGCTGGGCGTGAGCGCGCGGGGCTTTACGGACTTGCCAAAGCGGCTGGTTTCGGGCGTGACATTATCTTCGCCTCAACCGATTTTCCCGCGCTATGTGGAGGAGGGGGAAGCCCCCGCGAAGAGTTGAGTTTCCTCGTCGTCGATAGCCACTGCCATCTCGATTACGAAGGTTTGGCGGAACGCCTTCTGGAAGTTCTCGCCAATGCGGAAGCGGCGGGCGTGGGGCTGATGGTTTCCATCGGCACACAGGTGAAGAAGTTCGATCGGCTGCTGCGCATCGCGGAGGATAACGCCAATGTTTTCTGCACGGTGGGAACCCATCCGCACCATGCGCATGAGGAGCTCGACGTCACCGTTGCCGAGCTTGTTGAGCTTGCCAAGCATCCCAAGGTGGTGGGCATCGGCGAGGCGGGGCTCGACTACCACTATGACCTGAGCCCGCGGGCGGCGCAGGCGCAGGGCTTTCGCACGCACATAGCGGCGGCGCGCGAGACAGGCCTGCCGTTGGTGATCCATGCACGCGAAGCGGATGCCGATGTGGCGAGCATTCTGGAAGATGAGATGAAGAAGGGGACGTTCAAGCCCTTGCTCCATTGTTTCACGTCCTCCATGGAGCTTGCCCAGCGCGGGCTGGCGCTCGGCGCCTATGTCTCATTCTCCGGCATCCTTACCTACAAGAGCGCTGAGAATTTGCGTGATGTTGCGGCGGAGGTGCCGATGGACAGGCTGTTTGTGGAAACGGATTCACCCTATCTGGCGCCGGTTCCGCATCGTGGCAAATCCAACGAGCCGGCTTTTGTAGTTAAGACACTTGCGCAATTAGCGGTGGTAAAAGGTGTAACACCGGAGGCTATGGCCAAGGCGACGAATGACAATTTCTTCCGGCTGTTTTCCAAGATCCCTAAGCCGGAACGATTTGCATGATGGTGACGCTGACCATACTGGGTTGCGGATCATCGGGCGGCGTTCCACGTATCGGTGGTGACTGGGGCTTGTGCGATCCTGCCAATCCCAAGAACCGGCGGCGGCGCTGTTCCGTCCTGCTGGAGAAGACCGAAGGTTCCGGAACGACACGCCTGCTGGTCGACACCTCGCCGGATTTGCGCGAGCAGATGCTGAGCGCGGGGGTGGGCGAAATCGACGGGGTTTGCTTCAGCCATGAACATGCGGATCATACCCACGGCATTGACGAATTGCGCGGGTTCTATCTGCGGCAGCGGCGGCGGGTTCCGATCTGGGCGGATGAACTGACAATGGCCATGCTCAAGCGGCGTTTTGCCTATTGCTTCGAAACGGCGCCGGGAAGCGATTATCCGCCGGTCGTCATGCCGAACCTGATTGAACCCAGCCGTGAGTTGGCCATAGCGGGGGAGGGCGGCAGCATTTCAGCCACGCCTTTCGAGGTTCATCACGGGAATATCGAAGCGCTGGGGTTCCGTTTCGGGAATACGGCCTATACACCGGACCTTAACGGAATTCCGGAGGCAAGCGCACCCTATCTCGCGGACTTGGAGCTGTGGGTGGTGGATGCCCTGAAGCGTACCCCTCATCCCAGCCATTTCTGCCTGGACGACACCTTGCGGGCCATCGCCCGCTTCAAGCCGCGGCGGGCGGTTCTGACCAATATGCACATCGACATGGATTATGATACGCTGCAGGCGGAGCTTCCAGCGGGCGTTGAACCGGCCTATGACGGGCTTAAACTGCTTTTGTGATTCCCCGGGGACCCTTAAAATGAACACCAAACTCGTTGCTGCCTTCAGTGCCTTGATGCTGTTTTCCAGTTCGGCCTTGGCGCAGGAGACCTGCGATCCGGCCAAGATTTCGGCGATGGTCGACACTTATGCCAGCAACCCCTTCAGCGCCCGCACTTGGCGGGTGCTGAACGGCCTTGGCGACCCGATGATTGAACCTTCCTACAGCGGTTCGGATACATGGCAGAACCAGGACGCCTGGAGGAAGCTGGTGGCTGCGACCTTGCCTGCGGGGCAGGCAGTGGATGACGTCGGCTATGACTGCCGCATCGGCTATCCGCTGCAAGTGCTGCAAAGCCGCATTGCGATGCTGGGGAAAGACAATCCCTATGTGCAGCAGTGGCTGAAAGTTCAGGGAAAAGTCCTGCAGGTGTGCAGCAAGCCGGACACGACGGATACGGCGCTGCCGGACCCCATAGACGCTGACTCGGCGCATCCCACAATGCAGATCGAAGACCGGGCCTATCAGGAGGCAACGATCGCCTTCTACAAGGACAAGCCGAAGGCCATTGAACTGTTCCGCGCCATTGCCGCCACGGACTCGCCGCACAAGGCGGCGGCGCGCTACAATATCGCCAACCTCATGGCGAATTCGAAAGATGTTGTCGCGGCCCGAGCCGAGGCAAATGCCATCCTAGCCGATCCGGCGCTTGCTTCCATTCATGGCATCACCCAGGAACTTCTTGGCTACATCGCCAATCTTGAAGATACGCCTTCGGGCTGGACCGCGCTGATTGATGACTCGATCAAGGTAATCGAGATGCCAGCCAAGGATATTCTCGCTTCCGATAAGCTGAAGGCTGATTATGGCCGGGCGCTCAATGACATTGACTACGCCGGCATCCGCGGGAAGCGCGATGACTGGTGGCTGAGCGGAACCCTGCCGGAAAACCCGACGATCTCGAAGGCGATCCTCGATGCATCACGGCAGCGCCCCATGGCGCTGTGGATCATGGCGGGGCAAACGCTGCAGGACAATTACAATGCGGCGCCATGGTCGCTTGTGGGCGACAAGTGGCAGCAACGCACCACGAGCTATCTCGATCAAGTGCTGGCGGTGACGCCAAGCGGCGCGCAGGTGCCGGCATTGCCGCTTGATGTGCTGAATGCGTTGCGCGCCAAGCCCGATGACGGCACGCGCGAAGCGCTGTGGGGCAAGGTGCATGGGGCCTTTGATGCCGCGCAGAAGTCCTGCGGTGATGCACCTGAAACGGCTGCGTTCGGCACCTATCTGGCGCAGGCGGTGCGTGTGTCAGCGGCAACGGGACATTTTGACCAGGCCTATGACGAGCTTGGCAAGCTGCCGCTCAAGGCATCATCCTTCTACCAGTATAATGTTGTCCAAAAACTTGGGCAGTACATCGTGGGGCAGGGCATGGCTGCGGAAGGCCGCAAGATGCGCGACAAGCTTCTGACGCCGGCTTACCTGTCCGCCATGCCCCCCAGCATGACGCCGGGTGTCACCGACGGGTTCGCCAGTTTCATGGGATTGATCGCTGAGGACGAGGCTCACTGGAAAGCAGCGCTTGCCACGAACAGCCAGAAGACAGCCAATCCGGTGTTGAATTTCCTGCCCACCAAAACCCTGTGGACGCTCGCCGATGACCCGATGTTTTCGGGCGACCAGAAAGCCTTGTTGACGCGCGTTGCGTGGACGCGTGGGTTTGCGCGTGGCGGCACAACAACGGCGGCCGACACCGACAAGCTTTATGCGGCTAATCCCAAGCTCAAGGAATCGGCCGACAAGATTGCTACGGAGTTTCCCAAGCTCAGGCCCGATCGGCAGCGGCTTTTAACGGTTTTGCGAAACCCGCGCCTTGGGATTTTGGTTAACGCGCCGGAGCTTTGGTCAGCGATGGAAAACGTCGACGACTGGAGCGACGTGAGCTCCGGCGATCACAATGACCGCAACTGGTGGTGCCCGCTGGAGACCGACCGGCAGCTTGCCGGGCTGCGCACGGACCTCAAGAACAGTGCTGGCATGATCGACAGCGACGATTACAGCTACCGCGGGCTTGCGTCCGTGTATGACCAGAAGCTGCGCGACAGCCTTACGCCCAAGATGGACGGCTTGCTGAAGCAGCATCCCATGATCAAAGTCGTGAACTGGAAAGAGATCGCGGCGCTGGCCAGCATGCCCAGCGCGCCACGGCTGCTGAGCCAGTCGGCCATCCGCTGGGGCAAGGCCAGCAAGGGTGATGACGGGGCTCCTGAGGCCTTGGCACTGGCGGTCAAGACGACGCGCTATGGCTGCAACTGGCACGGCCGTCACCGGGCTTATTCAGAGACGGCCCAGCAGCTCCTGAAAGCCAAGTTTGCCAGCACGGCGTGGGCCACACAGACGCCTTACTGGTTCGATTGCCAGCGCATGGAGTGGGACAAGAGCTACAACAAGGTTGCCGTCTGCGCCGCCAAGACATGGCCCAAGCAGGCTTTGCCCAGGTGATGAGGGTATTGGAGCAAGCTCTTAATGGGGCCACATAATCCCGCCTTGGCGCACCTCAATACCCATCTCAAAATATTCCATAATATATATTATGCGAATTACGGATATGGAAGCTGATGACGATTGATCCCAGCCAAATGGACCCTTGCCGCATTGAGACCCTGCTTGCCATCATGAAGGCCCTGCGCACGCCTGTAACGGGCTGCCCATGGGATTTGGAGCAAAGCTTCGAGACCATAGCGCCCTACACGATCGAAGAAGCCTATGAGGTGCAGGACGCGATCGCGCGCGGCAACCGGGCTGACTTGTGCGAGGAACTCGGCGACCTTCTTCTGCAGAGTGTTTATCATGCGCAGATGGCCGCCGAGGAAGGCGCGTTCACGTTCGACGACGTGCTGGAGGCGATCAACACCAAGATGGTGCGGCGGCATCCGCATGTGTTTGGTGATGAGGCCGCGAAGTCCGCGAAGCTTGCAAAGGGCTTTTGGGAGGACATGAAGGCCAAGGAGCGGGCCAAGGCACCACCGGAGGGATTGTTGGCCGCGGTGCCGCTGGCCCTGCCCGGTTTAACCCGGGCGCTGAAGCTGCAGGCCAAGGCCGCCCGGGTGGGCTTTGACTGGCCAAGCATCGACAATGTCTATGACAAGATTTCCGAGGAGATCGCGGAGTTTCGTGCAGCGCCGGAGGCCGAGAAAGCCGCCGAGTTCGGTGACCTGCTGTTTGCGCTGGCCAATATAGCAAGGCATCTGGGTATTGACCCGGAAGAGGCGCTGCGGGCCACGAATGCCAAGTTCGCGCGGCGGTTCCGGCACATCGAGCTTGAACTGGAAAAGCGTGGCAAGGCTCCGCAGGATTCAAACCTTGAAGAAATGGACGCCTTGTGGAACGCGGCCAAAGATTTCGAGAAGCACTTGGGCTAGGGCTTGGCCTTCATGGCCTTGCCGAATTTTGACTGGGCCTGCCCCGCCGTATCCGCATCAAACCTGACGGACAGTTTGGTGCGGCCATCGGCATAGGCCTTGCGCGCCAGAACCTCGCCGCGCTGATGGAGCCAGGCCATTCCCTTGCCATCGGCGGCATCGACCATGATTTCATAGACGGTGCTTTTCTTCGCTAGGCGCTTTTCAACTTTTTCGAGAAGCTCATCGATGCCATGGCCATCCAGCGATGAGACCAATACGCCATCGTCCCGGCGCTGGGCCTGGGCTTCGCGGGTTGCCAATGCAAGCGGATCAAGGAGGTCAGCCTTGTTCCAGACTTCGATGATCTGGCTGCGGCGGTCCTCGTGGATGCCGAGCTCTTCCAGCACAAGGTTCACGTCATGGCTTTGCGCTTCGGTTTCATCATGGCTGACATCACGCACGTGGAGGATGATGTCGGCGGCGAGCACCTCCTCCAGCGTTGCGCGGAAGGATGCAATCAGCGTGGTTGGAAGCTCGGAAATGAAACCCACCGTGTCGGAAAGAATTATGGTGCGGCCGCTGGGCAGCGTGAGGTTTCGCATGGTGGGATCAAGGGTTGCGAAGAGCAGATCCTTTGCCAGCACATTTGCCGAAGTGAGCTTGTTGAAGAGGGTAGATTTTCCGGCGTTGGTGTAACCCACCAGGGCGACGATGGGAAAGGGCACGCGCTCCCTGCCCTTGCGGTGCAGATCACGGGTTTTGACAACCGTTTCAAGCTCGCCCTTGATCTTGGAAATGCGTTCCTGAATCAGGCGGCGGTCCATTTCGAGCTGGCTTTCGCCGGGGCCGCCGATGAAGCCGAAGCCACCGCGCTGGCGTTCCAAGTGGGTCCATGAGCGCACGAGGCGGCTTTTCTGGTAGTTCAGATGGGCGAGTTCGACCTGAAGGATGCCCTCCTTCGTGCTGGCCCGGCGGCCGAAGATTTCAAGAATAAGCCCGGTGCGGTCCAGCACCTTGGCCTTCCACTCGGTTTCCAGATTGCGCTGCTGCACTGGCGAAAGCTGCGCATTGACGACGACAAGCTCGGCTTCCGCATCAGCCACGCGCTTGGCGATTTCGGCCACCTTGCCGGAACCAATATAGGTTGCGGGCTTTGGCGCCAGAAGCGGCGCTACTATGGTATCTACAATATCCAGATCAATGGCTTCGGCCAGTCCTATTGCTTCGGCGAGCTTGCTTTGCGCATCCCTATCCGTTGCCTTGGTTTCAGCCCGGCTCTTGCGCTCAACATGAACCACCATCGCACGGGTGAGCTCTGGGCCTTCAATCTGGAAATCTACGCCGGCACCTGACTTCGCGTGTTTTTTGGACTTCACGCGCCGCCGCTTTCTTCGTCAAACAGGGTTATGGGACCGCCGGGCATGATAGTTGAAATGGCGTGTTTGTAGACGAGCTGCGACATGCCATCGCGGCGGAGCAGCAGGCAAAAATTGTCAAACCACGTGACAATGCCCTGCAACTTGACACCGTTGACAAGGAACACGGTTACCGGGACTTTTTGCTTACGGACGTGGTTGAGGAAGGTATCCTGGAGGTTTTGCGGTTTTTCTTGTGCCATATTCTTTTCTCTGTTTTTGGAGGCCAACGCTTGTTCACCTTGAATTCACGCTATCACATAATGCGGAATGGGCCAAACCGTTAGGTCACTTCCTCGTCTCCCTTGCTGATCAGGCCCAAGAGCTTGATTTTCCTGTGCAAAGCCGAGCGCTCCATGCCGATAAACACTGAAGTTCGCGAGATATTTCCGCCAAAGCGCGAAAGCTGGGCCGCCACATAATCACGCTCAAAGGCCTCCCGCGCCTCGCGCAGTGGCAAGGTGAGGAGATGTTCGCCGGAGAACATGCCGCTTTCGCCATTGGTGGTTCCCACATCGGAGGGCAGCATGGCGGCGGTGATTTCGCTTTGCGGATCGCCGCTGGCCAGGATCATGATGCGCTCAACATTGTTCTTGAGCTCGCGGACATTGCCGGTCCAATCACGCGTCTGCAGAACGGCAATGGCGTCATTGGCAATGCGGCGCAGCGGCTGGCCCGCCACGGCGGAATAGGTTTTGGCAAAATAGTCGATCAGTTCGGGAATGTCTTCGCGCCGTTCGCTGAGGCTTGGCACACGCACCGGAACCACGCCGAGGCGATGGTACAGGTCTTCCCGGAACTTGTTCTCGGCAATAAGGTTTACCAGATCGCGGCTGGTGGAGGATACGATGCGGACGTCGACGCGCACTTTCTTGGCGCCGCCAACGCGCTGGAAAGTCTGGTCGAGGAGAACCCGCAGGACCTTGCCTTGCGTGACAAGCGGCATATCAGCAACTTCGTCGATGAACAGGGTGCCGCCATGGGCTTCTTCCAAGGCCCCTACCCTTTGTTCAATGCCGGGTGCGGCTTCAATGCCGAACAATTCTTCTTCCATGCGCTCGGGCGCCATAGTGGCAGCGCTCACGATGACGAAGGGCCCGTCGGCGCGGGTGGACAGGGCATGGAGCATGCGGGCGGTGAGTTCCTTGCCGGTGCCCATGTCACCGCTGATCAACACACGACTGTTTGCCGGGGCGATTTTCTTGAGAAGCTGGCGCAACTGGCGCATGGCGACGGAAGAGCCGTGCAATTCCGAATCTGTTCCGGCGCGGCCTTTGAGGGATTCATTCTCACGCTTCAAGCGGCTGGTTTCGAGAGCCCGGCCCACGACCAGCAGCAGCCTGTCGGCGTTGAAGGGTTTCTCGATGTATTCATAGGCGCCGCGCTTGATGGCAGCGACTGCCGTTTCAATATTGCCGTGGCCTGAAATGATGACAACGGGCACGTCCTGGTGCTGCTCCTTGATGACCTGCAGCAGATCAAGTCCGTCGAGCTTGGAGCCCTGCAGCCAGATATCCAGAATGATCAGCGACGGGCGGCGCTGGTTGACTTCAGTCAGCGCAGCATCGCTGTTATGGGCAAGGCGGGTTTCATAACCCTCGTCCTGCAGAATGCCTGCGATCAATTCGCGGATGTCGGCCTCATCATCAACTATCAAAACGTCAGCAGCCATTGCTCAACTCACTCAGCGGAAATCAAAAGAGGTTCGGGAAGGCGGGAGAACTCAAGGGTTACCTGCGCACCCGTGCCGGAAGGAGAATCCTGAAGCCGCAACCGGCCGCCGTGCTCTTCCATGATGCGCTTGACGATAGCGAGGCCAAGGCCGGTGCCTTTCTCGCGCGTTGTCATATAAGGCTCGGCCAGGCGATTACGATTTTCCTTGGGCAGGCCCACGCCATTGTCGGTCACGCGGATGAACGGTACATCGTGTTCGATCCCAGCCTCTACCTGCACATGGCCCTTTTCGATGTTTTCCGTGAGTGTCCGGCCATCGATTGCCTCGCTGGCATTCTTCACAAGGTTGGTGACGGCCTGGGTGATCAGTCGGCGGTCAAACATGAAGACAAAATCTGCTTTACTGACATCCACATCGATATCGATTTCGCTGGTTGAAACACGTTGCAGAACGGTTGCGTCCCTTATCACTTCGGCAAGGTTCATGGATTCGGGTGCGGCTTTCGGCATGCGGGCAAAGGACGAGAACTCATCCACCATGCGGCCGATATCGCCCACCTGACGGATGATGGTGTCGGTGCATTGCTCAAACACCTGGCGGTCGGAATGGATTTGCTTGCTGTATTTGCGCTTCAGGCGCTCGGCGGAAAGTTGGATGGGGGTGAGCGGATTCTTGATTTCATGGGCAATGCGGCGCGCAATGTCGGCCCAGGCTGTGTTACGCTGGGCGGAAACCAGATCGGTGATGTCATCAAAGGTTAGGACAAAGCCGTGCTGTGCATCATCGGATGACTCGGTGGTGATGCGGGCGGTGAAGCTCAGATCGCGGCCATGGATCTGCATGTCTACCTGGCCTTCGGCGAAGCCGGAGGGGCGGGATTTGGCAAGTTCAAAGATTGCGGCAAATTCCGGCAGCGCCGTGCTGAAGGGCTGGCTGAGCAGGTTCTGTTCTGGTGCGCCGAGAAGCTGCATGGCGGAACGGTTGGTGAGCGATATTTTTTCGTCGGGATCAATACCAATCACTCCGGCGCTCACGCCCGCCAGCATGGCCTCGGTGAAGCGCCGCCGCTGGTCAAGCTGGTCATTGGTCTTGATCAGTTCATCCTGGTGCTGGGCTACCTGATCGGTCATGAAATTAAAAGTTCGGGCCAGGGTTTCTAGGTCGCCGATGCCTTCGATGGTGCTTATCTTGGCGGAAAAATCGCCTTGGGCCACACGCCGCGAAGCATCGAGGATACGGACAATCGGCGCCACCAGCCGGTCAGAAAACCACAAGCCGATCCACATGGCCGCCAGTAGGAAGGCGAAGGCGACGAGCGCATACATCATGCCAAATGAGAGCTGCACCGAGGTACGCTGCCTGAGAAGACTGTCGTATTCCGCTTTGGCATCGCGGGTCTTGGTGAGCTGTTCAATAACCGCTGGGGAAATAAAGCGGTAGACATATAAGTATTGGGTTGGAAAGCTCTGCAGTTTGATGAGGGCGCGCACCAGATTGCTGCCTTCGCGCGGTGGAATCAGTACAAGATCGCCCTTGTCAGCCAGGGCAATCATGTCAGGCGTGGGCGCCAGAAATTTGACCTTGTCGCTTGCCGTCACGTTGACATCGATGCGTTTCTGGCTCTGGTCAAAAACAAAGGCTCCGGCAAGCCCGCGAAGGGCTGCGTGGCGGGCGACGCGGCGGACGAATGCGGCGCGATCTGAATCAAAAAGCGGTTTTTGCTGATTGAGATCAGCCGAGATATTGGCAACATCGGCGCGGGTGGCTTCAGCGGTGTTTTTTATGTATTCCTCAGCGACAGTGACTGCTGAATTCACGATGGCTTGGGTGCGTTCTGAAAACCATGTATCGAGCCCCCTGCTGAATGTCACGAAAGCAAACACTGCAACAAGAATGGCGGGCGCAATGGCTATCAGGCTGAAGAGCGCTATGAGCCGTATGTGTAAGCCGGCTCCTGCGGTGCCCCTGCGCCGTTCCTTTATGAGGAAGAAGACTTGTCCGAGTACCATTGCCGCCATAGAGAGAACGAGAACCGTACTCACCAAGAGGAGCGCTCCGATCACATCGTTTGTCGGATTGATGGACGTCAGGCCGGTCAAAATGGCAAAAGTAGTCAGGGCGCTGCCAATGCTAAGCACTACAAGACCGAAGCCTGCCCATCCGGTCAGGCGGCGCAGCTTGCTGGTTATGCGATGTTCACTCTTCTCGACCATAGCCCCTGATTCACCACTACTGTTGCCTGAAATCAACACTATTAGTGGCGAATTTGTGACAGTTCTGGTTAATGCAGTCCGCGGATACTCTTTATGTTCCGGCTGCGCAGTTTTGTCCGCAGGGTGTTACGATTAATGCCCAACAAATCGGCGGCGCGGAGTTGGTTTCCATTGGTGGCTGTCAGACTGGCGCGCAGAAGCGGCGGCTCGATTTCGGCGAGCATGCGTTCGTAGAGGCCACCTGGCGGAAGGTTCTGACCGAATGAGGCAAAATATTCGGCGAGATAGTTTTCAAAGAATTCTGCCGGCTTATCGAAATCCATGGGCTGGCTGCCGTTTTGTTTTGTTGCCGGCGTGGCGGCCAGTTCGCGGGTCACGGATGCCGCGGTGATCGTATCATCGCTCTCCATGGCCATTAGGCGCTTGATCAAATTTTCGAGCTCGCGGACATTTCCCGGCCAGCGGTAGGACTGCAATGCGGCGACCGCATCCTGAGAGATTTCCTTGCGCGGGAGGCCTTCGGTCGAGGCGCGCTCAAGAAAATGCCTGGTGAGGTCGGGAAGGTCTTCGAGACGCTCGCGGAGCGCGGGAATTTGCAAGGGCACAACATTCAAGCGGAAGAACAGGTCTTCGCGGAATTGCCCCTGGGTGATGAGCTGGCGCAAATCCCGGTGTGTGGCGGCGATAATGCGGACGTTGGTCTTGATGGGGGATACTCCGCCCACGGAGGTATATTCGCTTTGCTGGAGAACGCGCAGCAAGCGGGTTTGCGCTTCCAGCGGCATATCGCCAATTTCGTCGAGGAACAAGGTCCCGCCCTCGGCCTGCTCGAAGCGCCCTGCCATGCGGGACGTAGCTCCGGTGAAGGCACCCTTCTCGTGACCAAAAAGTTCGGATTCAATGAGCTCGCGGGGGATCGCAGCCATGTTGACAGCGACGAAAGCGCCTTTGCGGCGACGGCCGTAATCATGAAGGGCACGGGCCACAAGTTCTTTGCCGGTCCCGGACTCGCCCACAATCATGACTGTCAGATCCGTCTGGGTGAGGCGGGCGATGATGCGGTAGATATCCTGCATGGCGGGCGAGCGGCCCACGATGGGAAGGTTCTCGGAAGCGGGAGCCCGTGTCTGCGAAACGGAGGGTTTCGATGATTGTTCAAGCGCGCGGCCCACAGTCTGCACAAGCGCGTTGAGATCGAAGGGTTTGGGCAAGTAATCGTAAGCGCCGCGTTCGGCTGCGGTGATGGCTGTCATGATGGTGTTTTGTGCGCTCATGACGATGATGGGCAGATTGGGGCGCAATTTTTTTATGCGGGGGATCACGTCAAAGGCATTTTCATCGGGCAGTACAACGTCGGTAAGTACGGCATCGCCCTGCCCTTCGGAGACCCAACGCCACAGGGCCGTGGCTGTGGCGGTGGAGCGCACGCTGTAGCCGGCGCGGTTCAGGGCCTGGGTCAGGACCGTGCGGATGGCGCTGTCGTCGTCGGCGAGGAGTATCGTTTTAGCGCTCACTTAATTTTGCCTTTTGGTTCTGGTTTTTCGTCGGTCTGCTGGCGCAGCATGGGAAGCAGGACGCGAAATGTGGTGCCGCGCTCGCGGGAAATGCATTCAACAACGCCGCCATGATCACGCACAATTTTTGCAACAAGGGCGAGGCCAAGGCCCCTGCCCTGGGGTTTCGTTGTAACAAAGGCGTCAAAGATATGGGGCCGCAAATCCTCGCTGATGCCGGGTCCGTTGTCATGAATGCAAACTTCAAAGGGCAATGAAACACGCTCACTTGAACCCGGCACAGAAAGTTTTACGCCCGGGCGAAAGGCCGTCGTTAAAGTGATTTCACCGACCTCACCTGACGCGGCAATAGATTCAGCTGCATTTTTTGCGAGATTCAGGAAAACCTGGACCAGTTGATCCTGGTTGCCAAGGACCGAAGGCAGCGAAGGGTCATATTCTTCGCGGATGACAATGCCATTCGGCATTCCGGCAGCCGTCAATTGCTTTACGCGGTCGAGCACCACGTGAATATTGACGGGCTTTCGCTCCAGGGGCCTTTCATCGGAGAAAACTTCCATCTGGTCCACGAGGTCCCTGATGCGGTCAGTTTCCTCGCAAATCAGCTTGGCCAGGGCGCGGTCATTGTTTTCGAGAACCGGTTCCAGCAATTGTGCCGCACCCCTGATGCCGGACAAGGGGTTCTTGATTTCATGGGCGAGCATGGCGGCCATGCCGGAGACGGAGCGGGCAGCGCCCCGATGGGTGAGCTGCAGATCAAACTTCTGGGCCATGGAGCGGCGAAGAAGTGTGAGCACAACAAAGCGCGGGTCATCATTCACAAGCGCGGTTTGCAGGTCGACGATGCGTTCACCGCCCATGCGGGGCGTGCCAACGCCCACGGAATATTCATTCATGACGCCGGCCGATTGCCGGACCTGATTGACGACCTCCAGCACCGGGCTGGAAAACGGCATGGCATCTTCCAGCTTGTGGCGCGCCAGCACGGTGGATGATGCCTGGAAGAAGTCCTCGGCCGCACTGTTGGCAAAGCAGATGACGTTGTTCTCATCGACAACCAGAATGGGATTTGGAAGGGCGTCAAAAATCGCCCGCAGCGACGGTATTTTTGTCTGGGCCATGGTGACGGCTTCCATCACGCGGCCTCAGCTTCCCGGACCTCAAGGGAACCGTAGAGTTGAATGATTGCATGGGCCACATGGCCATTGTCACGCGAGGTCAGGATGCGTTGACGCCAGAGAGCGGCGCTTTCGGCTGAAAGATACTTGCGCTCCTGGAGGCGGGTGATGGTCCAGCCAAGATGTTTGCGCGCCGTTTTGTTGCCGAGCTCGGGGCCGTATACGTCGAGCATGTGCCGGTGGTGCTCGGCAACGATCTGCATCTCTTTGTGAATTGAGGGTTCTTCGATGCCCGACCCCGCATCCAGTTGATTGGCGATTACACCTGGCCACCAGGGCCTGCCATAGGCACCACGACCAATCATGACGCCATCGGCCAGGGATTGCGCCAGCATGGCGCGGGCGTCCACCACGGAGGTTCCGTCGCCATTGGCAATCAGGGGAATGCTGATGGCTTCCTTGACAGCACGGATGGCGCGCCAATCAGCCTTGCCGCCATAGAACTGGCAGCGGGTTCGTCCGTGTACGGTTATCATCTGGACGCCCGCATCTTCGGCGCGACGCGCCAGCTCGGGGGCGTTGATTGAGTTTGCATCCCAGCCCAGTCGCATTTTGAGCGTGACCGGAACCCGGGCCGCCTGAACCGTAGCTTCGATGAGCGTCAGGGCATGGTCGAGATCGCGCATCAAGGCCGAACCCGAGAGGCCGCCGGTCACCTGCCGCGCCGGGCAGCCCATATTGATATCGATGATGTCCGCCCCCAAATCCTGGGCGACCATGGCGCCCTCGGTCATCCAGCGCGCCTCGCGGCCCGCGAGCTGGATCACAAAGGGCTTCAGCCTATCCGCCCCGCGCGCCCGGCGCACCATATCGGGCCTGGCACGGACCAGCTCTTCGCTTGCCACCATTTCGGACACAACCAGTCCCGCCCCATGGGCGTGGGCCACGGCGCGGAACGGCTCGTCCGTTACGCCTGACAGGGGTGCCAGGAAAACCCTGTTACGGGTTTTGATGGGTCCGATTTGAATGCTCATTTTTTCATCACGTAACCAGCTAGCATATTTAATAAGCAGAATAGCCTTATGTTGCACTGCGTCAAGACCATTTATTGCCCCATGGCAGAGGGACTGCTAGACGAAAATTATGTCGGTTGCAGTTGTCATCGTTGCGGGGGGAGCGGGATTTCGCGCCGGGGGGGAACTGCCGAAGCAATATCAGTTAATTGGCGGCAGACCGGTGATTTGGTGGACGCTCAAGGCCTTTGCCGAGCATCCCGGTGTTTCCCACATCCAGACCGTTATTGGGGCGGGGCACGAGAAGCTGTTTGCCGCGGCTATTGGAGATTTGCAGGTGGCACCTCCGGTTACTGGCGGGGCCACCCGGCAGGATTCGTGCCGCATCGGCGTTGCCGCATGCGGCGTCGCGGGTGTCCAAAAGGTATTGATTCACGATGCGGCGCGCCCCTTTGTTTCCACTGACCTGATCAGCCACGTCATCGCCGAGCTTGAACGATCCGAGAGCGTCATTCCGGGCCTGCCCATCGCCGATACGATCAAGCTGGCACCCGGCGGCCTGGTTGAACGCACGGTGGACCGGCAGAGCCTGTGGTCGGTGCAAACGCCGCAGGGATTTGATCTGGCGGCCATTCTCGCAGCCCACACAAAAGCCTACGAACAAAACCTGCAGGGGCTCACTGATGATGCGGCGGTTGCCGAAAAATTTGGTATCAAGGTGCGGGTGATTGCGGGGCGGGCGGAAAATCAAAAGCTCACGACGATGGAAGATATTCACGAGGCAGACAGGATTTTGACGGCAAGGGTAAATTCCGAGCGGCTCGACCTGCGCGTTGGACAGGGCATTGATTTTCACGAGTTTGAAACCGGTGATGGCGTGGTGCTGTGCGGCGTTAAAATTCCCCATGACAAAAAGCTGAAAGGCCATTCCGATGCGGATGCGGCGATGCATGCATTGACCGACGCCATCCTCGGTGCATTGGGCGAAGGCGATATCGGCACACACTTTCCGCCGAGCGACCCACAATGGAAAGGCGTCTCTTCTTCCATATTCCTGAAGAAGGCGGTTGATCTCGTGACTTCGCGGAACGGCATCATTGCCAATGTGGATATTACCATCCTGGCGGAAGCGCCGCGTATTGGCCCGCACATCGATGCGATGAAGACCTTGCTTTCTCCCCTGCTCCATATTTCCAAGGACCGCATTGCCGTCAAAGCGACGACGACTGAGCAATTGGGCGCCATTGGGCGGCGCGAAGGCCTTGCGGCATTTGCAACAGCAACTGTGCGCCTGCCATGACCCTTGAGCAACGAGCAGCGGCTCTACTGGATAAATGCCGTGCGCGCGGTTTTAAAATTGCCACGGCGGAGAGCTGCACCGGCGGCATGGTGGCTGCGTTGCTCACTTCCATTGCAGGGTCATCCGATGTTTTCGATTGCGGATTTGTGACCTATTCGAATGAAGCAAAGATTGGAATGCTCGGCGTTTCGCCTGAGATCATTGCCGAGTTCGGCGCGGTAAGCCGCGAATGTGCGTTGGCCATGGCGCATGGGGCCATTCTCAAATCCGCAGCCACGCTTGCTGTTTCGATCACCGGGATTGCGGGACCGGGCGGCGGATCGGCGGCAAAACCCGTGGGGCTGGTTCACTTTGCTTGCGCGCGAAGAA
Organism: Aestuariivirga sp.; assembly: GCA_965279345.1. Taxonomy (GTDB): domain Bacteria; phylum Pseudomonadota; class Alphaproteobacteria; order Rhizobiales; family Aestuariivirgaceae; genus Aestuariivirga. The sequence goes on along the minus strand of CBDIHN010000004.1, from coordinate 323,139 downwards.
ATGGCGCGACACTTCACCGCGAAGAAAGATTTGGCGATATCGGGCGCAGAGGCGTACGCACGGCCTCGGTTGAAGTGGCGCTTGATCTGCTTGAATCTCAGCTCTTGTAGAGTTTTGCGGCGCGGGCTTCGAAAGCGCCCATGATTTTCCGTGCGGCGCTGTCGAACATGCCCTTCATAATCAATTGCAGCATGGGGCTTTTCATCTCGTAGTCGACGGCAAAGGTGATCTCGGACTTGCCATCTTCGACGGCCGCGATTTTCCATGATGAAATGAGCTTCTTGACCGCGTTGCCGGAGGAGACGGCACTCACGGAAAGATCCTTTAGGCTGGTCTGAACCTGACTGGAGAAGGTTTCCTGAATGCCCATTTTCCTGTAGCCGACGAGAAGGTCCGCACCAAAGTTTTCATTGCCGTCAACCGCCGGCTTGCGGTTGCGCACGGTTGAGCGTTCGACCAGTGGCAGGAATTCCTTGTAGCTCCCCACATCGGCGACAACGGCAAAAATCTGCTGAGGAGTGAAATCTACGCGGTGGGTTGTGGAGAATTTAGGCAACGATCAGTGTCCGGAATGATTGATCCGGGCCGCTCGCAGCCGAGCAAAGTCCTCGCCCGCATGGTGGGACGAGCGGGTGAGCGGCGAAGAGGCCACCATTAGGAAGCCCTTGGCGTAGGCCGTGGTTTCATAGGCCTTGAATTCATCGGGGGGCACAAAGCGGTCAATGGCGGCGTGCTTGCGGGTGGGCTGCAGGTATTGGCCGATGGTGATGAAATCGATGTTGGCGGAGCGCATGTCGTCCATCACCTGCATGACCTGTTCGCGGGTTTCGCCGAGGCCCACCATGATGCCGGATTTGGTGAAAATCATGGGATCCAGTTCCTTCACCCGCTGCAGCAGGCGCAGCGAATGGAAGTAACGCGCGCCGGGGCGGATTTTCAGGTAGAGGGCGGGAATAGTTTCGAGATTGTGATTGAACACATCGGGGCGGGCTTCGACGACCTGCTCTAGGGCGCCGTTCTTTTTCAGGAAGTCCGGCGTCAAAACTTCGATCGTCGTCGTAGGCGTGGTGGCGCGCGTGGCGCGGATAACGCGGGCAAAATGGGCGGCCCCACCATCGGCCAAATCATCGCGGTCAACGGAGGTAATAACGGCATGGTTCAGACCCATGCGGGCAATGGCATCGGCCACTCTTTCGGGTTCATCGGCTTCGAGGGCACCGGGCAAACCGGTTTTCACATTGCAGAAGGCGCAGGCCCGGGTGCAGGTGTCGCCCATGATCATGAAGGTTGCGTGTTTCTTGGACCAGCATTCACCGATATTGGGACAACCCGCCTCTTCGCAGACTGTGACCAGGCCATTCTCGCGGACGATTTTCTGGGTTTCCGCATAGATGGGCGAACCCGGCGCCTTCACCCTGATCCACTCAGGCTTGCGCAGGAGCGGCGTATCGACCCTGTGGGCCTTTTCAGGGTGACGGAGCCGGGTATCGAGGAGTGTTGCCATTGGCTTAGGCGGAGTGGCCCTGGAAGGCTCGGTAGGCCAGAATCAGGACGCATGCTCCTGCAACAGCCACGATCAATTGCCCCAGCAAGCCGCCGAGCCCAATGCCGAGGAGTCCCAGCACATAGTTGCCGACAACGGCGCCGACGACACCGAGCACGATGTTCATGATGAGGCCCGTATCAAACTTCATCACTTTTTCAGCGATCCAGCCGGCAAGGCCGCCGAGAATAATCGTCATAATCCAGCCAAAACCTTCCATATTTTTATCCTCTCAAAATTCGTTCAACGGCCGCGCAACATTTTCACGACAAAAATCAGGATGACGGCACCGACAACAGACACAATTACATTGCCCCAGAACCAGCCTTGGAAGAACTCGCCGAGTTGAATGCCGGCTGCATTGGCGAGAAAACTACCAATGAATGAACCGATGATTCCAACGATGATGTTCATGATCAGGCCCATGCTGCTGCCAGTCAGCTTCTCGGCAATCCAGCCTGCCACTGCGCCGATGAGCAAGGTTCCAAAAATCCCCACGCCACCGCCAAGGTCCATCAAATTGTTCATTTCATTCTCCCACTAAGCTTCAGGTTAATATCTTTGCGATTATCATGACGATGATCGCGCCAATGGTGGCGGTTGCAATGTCACGGCCATATTCATTCTTGATGCCGAGATCGATTCCCATCTTGTTCAGGAGATAGGATCCCACGAAAGAACCGATCACGCCACTGATGAGATATTGGAACAGGCCGTAGCCACCGACGACAAAGCTGGCCAGCCAGCCCGCGACAAGTCCCAGCAGCAGGGCGATAATGATGTTCTTAGTATCCATGCGAGGCCCCTCTGATTTGCGCCCGGCTTGAGATATGGCCCACGAAAGGGTGTGGTTCAAGTGGCATGCAATTAACCCTCACATGTGTATGACGCGGCCCTGGGAATCCAGTACGCTCTCATGCATTGTTTCAGAAAGGGTGGGATGTGGGAAGACCGTGTGCATCAGTTCTTCTTCGGTGGTTTCAAGGCCCATGGCGATGACGAAGCCCTGGATGAGTTCGGTGACTTCGGCCCCCACCATGTGAGCCCCCAGCAAACGCCCGGTCTTGGCGTCGAAAATCGTCTTAACCAAGCCCTGATCCTCGCCAAGGGCGATGGCCTTGCCGTTGCCGATGAAGGGAAAGCGGCCAACCTTGAGTTCGAAACCCGCGGCTTTGGCCTTGGCTTCGGTGAGGCCCACGGAGGCCACTTGCGGGTGGCAATAGGTGCAGCCAGGAATCTGTTCTTTCTTCATGGGATGGGCATCAAGGCCCTTGATCTTCTCGATGCAGATCACGCCTTCATGCTCGGCCTTGTGGGCCAGCATGGGCGGGCCTGCAACGTCACCGATGGCGTAGATACCCGCCACGTTGGTGCGGCCAAAGCCGTCGATGACGATACAGCCCTTTTCGGTTTTGACGCCCAGCGCCTCAAGGCCGAGGTTCTCGATATTGCCGACAACACCCACGGCGGAGATGACGCGGTCCACGGTGAGTTCGGATTTGGTGGCGCCCTGCTCTATCGTGGCGGTGACGCTGTTGGCGGATTTCTTCAGTGCGCTGACCTTAGCACTCAGCTTGATCTTGAGGCCGAGCTTCTCCAGTTGCTTCTGGGCGATCTTGGCGATCTCGGCGTCCTCCACCGGCATGACCTGATCCATGATTTCAACCACGGTGACGTCAACACCCATGGCATTGTAGAAGCTGGCAAACTCGATGCCGATGGCGCCGGAGCCCACGACCAAGAGGGACTTCGGCATTTTGGGCGGCACCATGGCTTCGAAATAGCTCCACACCAATTTGCCATCAGCTTCGAGGCCGGGAAGCGCACGCGGTCTCGCTCCAGTGGCGATGATGATGTGCTTGGCGGTATAGGTGCCGGCACCAATCGTGCCCTTGGGTTCGGGAATTTGCGGCTGCATGGCGGGTTTGGCCGATTTGCTGACTACGACTTCGCCGGGCTTGGTGATCTTCGCTTCGCCCCAGATGACCTGCACCTTGTTCTTCCGGAGAAGGCCGGTAACACCACTGTTCAAGCGGCCCGCGACACCACGCGAGCGTTGCACCACGGCAGCAGGATCGTAGGATATATTGTCAGCCGAGAGGCCATAGTCCTTGGCGTGTTTCATGTAGTGATAAATTTCCGAAGTGCGGAGCAGCGCCTTGGTGGGAATGCAGCCCCAGTTCAGGCAGATGCCACCAAGATGTTCGCGTTCGACGATGGCCGTCTTGAAACCAAGCTGGGCAGCGCGGATGGCCGTCACATAACCGCCGGGGCCGGAGCCAATGATGAGAACGTCGAAATTATTGTCGGCCATGGCTTACATTCCCTTTTTCTCATCGTGCCCGGGCTTGACCCGGGCATCTACTTTAGTACCGCATTCCATCTCCATAAGATGACCGGGTCAAGCCCGGTCATGGTGAGGTTAGAGAGCGAGTATTGATTTCACCACTGGCACCAACGCGACACCAATGGCTTTTGTATTCGCTGCATCGAGATGGCCGCCATCGGTTTTATCGGCGACGGCCACGGAGCCCGCGTCAAAGAAATGCACGTTCTGTTCTTCGGCCACGCGCTTGTAGTGTTTGGCGAAGAGTTTTGACTCGGCAATGGCATGGCCCCACAGGTCGTTGAACCATTCATCCTGCGTCGGCACCAGGCTGGGCGGCGAGATGATTAGGATTTCAGGTATCTTGAACCCCTTCATGTAGTTCGTGCCTTTAACGATCTTGATAAGGCGCTCCATGCCCATTGACGCGTCAAAAGCGCGGCAGCGGGCGGCAAACTTGATGTCATTGGTGCCGAGCATAATGATCACAAGGTCCAGCGGCTGGTGGCTGATCAAAAGCAGCGGCAGGGCCACGGAGCCGTTGCGAGATTCAAAAGTGGTTTCGTCATCAAAAACGGTGGTGCGGCCGTTCTGGCCTTCTTCAATCATGCGGGCCTTGCCGTCGAGGCCGGTCGCCAGCTCGTTGGGCCAGCGTGCTTCAAAGGGATGGCGTGCATCCTGGCCTGCCACGAAGCCCCAAGTTAAAGAGTCTCCAAATGCGAGTATGTTTTTCATAGGCTAAACCAACATCAAACCGGGATCTTCAAGATACATGCGGAAGGCGCTGAGGAGTTCGGCGCCGAGGGCGCCGTCGACGCAGCGATGGTCGGTGGACAGGGTGACCGACATCTGGTGCTCGATCACGATGTCATTGCCGCGCACTACGGGGCGGCGCTCGCCGGTGCCGACGGCCAGGATTGTGGCTTGGGGCGGGTTCACGATGGCGGCGAAGTTCTTGATGTTCATCATGCCAAGATTGGAAACGGAGGTTGAGCCGCCGGTGTATTCCTCAGGTTTCAAGCGACGGGTCCGGGCCCTTGCGGCATAGTCCTTCATTTCCATGGAAATCTGGGTGAGGCCCTTGGTTTCGGCTTTGCGCACAACCGGCGTGATCAGGCCGCCGGGTATGGAGACGGCCACGCCCACGTCGGCATGGTGATGTTTCACCATGGCGTTTTCGGTCCACGACACGTTGGCGTCCGGCACCTTCATGAGGGCCATGGCCATGGCCTTAATGATGAAATCATTGACCGAGACCTTCCATGTGGGCTTGCCGTCCTTGTCCTTGGGAGCCTGCAGATTGAGGCGTTCGCGCAGTGGCAGAAGATTTTCCAGTACGCAATCCACCGACACATAGAAATGCGGAACGGTCTGCTTTGATTCCGTGAGACGGCGGGCAATGGTCTTACGCATGCCGTCATGGGGTACAAGGTCATAGGAGCCCGGCTCAAAGAGCTTGAGCACGGCTTCATCCGACATGCCTTGCGGCATGCCTGTGGATTTGGCAGCAGGCGCCGTGCCCGGCTTGGCATTCTCCACGTCCTTCAAGACAACACGGCCATGGGGACCGGAGCCTTTGATAGCCGCAAGGTCAATGCCCTTCTGCTTGGCAATGCGCTTGGCTAGGGGTGAAGCAAAAATGCGGGAGCCATCAGCCTTTGGTTGTGGCGCGCTCACAGGAGCAGAAGCTGGCGCCGCGGCTGTTGTGGGCGCAGTCGCAGGAGCCGCAGCAGGTTTTGCTGCAGGTGCTGATGCTGCCTTTGGCAGGTCGCCCAGCTTTTCGCCTTCGCCCAAAATGATGGCGATGGGGGCATTCACCAGAACATCGTCGGTGCCTTCGGCCACCAGGATCTTGCCAAGCGTGCCTTCATCGATGGCTTCCACTTCCATGGTGGCCTTGTCGGTTTCAATTTCGGCCAGCACATCGCCGGGCTTCACCTTGTCGCCCTCTTTCTTGAGCCATTTTGCAAGCTTGCCCTTCTCCATGGTGGGAGACAGGGCGGGCATGAGAATGTTGACGGGCATGGTCCGGTACTCTCTCTATGACTTGACGGAAAGTGGCGAATGTTTTGCGGCCGCCTTGGCGAGATCGGCAGTCAGATTCTTGCGGATTTCTTCCAAATTGCTAGCGGTGGTGCCGTGGCCCATTTCGGCGCAGGAGGCGGCCACCTGCTCCGCCATGCCGGCCAGCACATGGCCCCAGATATCGGCCTTGCCGAAAGCCATGGCGTTCAGCGACAGGCTGAGATGGCCATTGGTGATCCAGGCGCGTACCAGTTCGCCGGCCTTCTCGTCATGAAACACTTCATGGGGCGGCTGCAATTGATGCGGATGCGTATCGTGGCTGTGGTCGTGGTGGTGATCATGGTCAGACATATAGAATTGTACCTTACTGTCGTGTGAATATTCGTTTTGCCTTTACAATAAACGCCAAGTCGCCTTGCCCTTCGAGCCCCCAATTACAGCTTCACGTTGGTCTCGAAGTTTCTGACATGCCCAACGCATATCATACTGCCAAGTGTAGTAGAGGTCGCCTGAGGCAGCTAAGTCTGATTGTCGTTCCTTCCAAATTTCTTTGGCAACCTCAACAACCGTTCCTTCACCGTCTAGTTTTTTCAAAGCACTTCGAACGATTGCAACTAGATCTGAGCGTTCAAGGCTAGACATAGAGAACTCCTTTTACAGCGGCCACCACTTCATCGGCATTGGGGAGCGCAAGTTTTTCGAGATTGGCGGCATAGGGCATGGGCACGTCCTTGCCGGCGACGCGGGCCACGGGGGCATCGAGATAATCGAAGGCGTGGGTCATCACCTGGGCGGCGATTTCGGAGGTGACGGAGAACTGCGGATAGCCTTCTTCCACCGCCACGCAGCGATTGGTTTTCTTAACGCTTTCGATGACTGTCGCCAAATCCATCGGGCGGATGGTACGAAGGTCAATGACTTCCGCCTCGATGCCTTCGGCGGCGAGCTTGTCGGCGGCGGCGAGCGAATAAGTCATGCCGATTCCAAATGAGACGATGGTGACATGCTTTCCGGAGCGGGCGACGCGGGCCTTGCCGATGGGCACGATCCAGTCATCCAGCTTCGGCACTTCGAAGTTCTTGCCGTAGAGGATTTCGTTTTCGAGGAAGATCACCGGGTTGGGATCACGGATGGCGGATTTCATCAGGCCTTTGGCATCGGCTGCCGAGTAAGGCATCACCACCTTGAGGCCCGGAATTTGGCCATACCACGCGGCATAGTCCTGGCTGTGCTGAGCGGCCACGCGGGCGGCAGCGCCATTGGGACCGCGGAACACGATGGGGCAGCCCATCTGGCCGCCGGACATATAAAGGGTCTTGGCGGCGGAATTGATGATGTGGTCAATGGCCTGCATGGCGAAGTTGAAGGTCATGAATTCGACGATGGGCTTGAGGCCGGCAAAGGCAGCACCCGTGGCAATGCCGGTGAAGCCATGTTCGGTGATCGGCGTGTCGATCACGCGTTGTGGGCCGAACTCCTCGAGCATGCCCTGGCTGATCTTGTAAGCGCCCTGGTACTCGCCCACTTCCTCACCCATCAAGAACACGTCCTTGTCGCGGCGCATTTCTTCGGACATGGCGGCGCGGATGGCTTCACGCACGGTCATGGTGACCATTTCGGTGCCTTCGGGGATTTCCGTATCGGGGGCTGGGGTGCTTATGACGGCGGGAGCGGCGACAGGTGCAGCCGAAGGCGCTTCAGCAGTTGGAGCGGCGGCAGGTTTTGGCGCGGGGGCCTCGTCGGCCTGGCCGATGACCGCGATCGGTGTATTCACTTTCACATTCTCGGTGCCTTCGGCCACAAGGATGGCGGTCAGCGGACCCTCATCGACGGCTTCCACTTCCATGGTGGCCTTGTCGGTTTCAATCTCGGCCAGCACGTCGCCGGACTTGATATTGTCGCCGACTTTTTTTAGCCATTTGGCAAGCTTGCCCTCTTCCATGGTGGGCGACAGGGCGGGCATCAGAATGTTTGGCATGTTGGCTCCGCCTCTTAAGCTGTCTTGTAAATGTCGGTGTAGAGCTCCGAGACATCTGGCTCCGGATTGTTGGTGGCGAAGTCGGCGGCTTCGGTGACGATGACGCGGATATCGGCGTCGACTTTTTTCAGGTCATCCTCGCTGGCAATTCCAGCTTTCAGAATACGCGCCTTGACCTGTTCAATGGGGTCATGTTCCTCGCGCATCTTCTGCACCTCTTCCTTGGCGCGGTATTTCGCCGGGTCGGACATGGAATGGCCGCGGTAGCGGTAGGTGAGCATTTCCAGAATGTAGGGGCCCTCGCCCGATCTGCAATGCTCAACGGCGCGGTCGCCTGCTTCCTTGACAGCGCGCACGTCCATACCATCTACCTGTTCGGAGGGAATGCCGAAGGCCTCACCGCGAGCGCCGAGATGATCAGACTTGGCGGTGGAGCGCGGGGCGGCGGTGCCCATGGCGTAGCGGTTGTTTTCGATCACGAAGATGACGGGGAGTTTCCAGACGGCGGCGATGTTGAAGGTTTCATAGACCTGGCCCTGGTTGGCGGCACCATCGCCGTAATAGGTGAGCGCCACATGGTCATTGCCGCGATATTTGTTGGCGAAGGCAAGGCCCGCCCCCAGCGGCACCTGAGCACCGACAATGCCGTGGCCGCCGAAGAACTGTTTTTCGCGGCTGAACATGTGCATGGAGCCGCCCTTGCCGTGGGAATAGCCATCCCGGCGGCCGGTGAGTTCGGCCATGACGCCCTTGGGGTCCATGCCGGCGGCCAGCATGTGGCCATGGTCGCGGTAGGAGGTGATAAGCTGGTCGCCTTCCTTGACGGCCATCTGCATGCCGATGACCACGGCCTCCTGGCCGATATAGAGGTGGCAAAAACCGCCGATGGTGCCCATGCCATAGAGCTGGCCGGCCTTTTCCTCAAAGCGGCGGATGAGGAGCATGTCCTTGTAGGCGCGGAGTTCTTCTTCGGAGGAAAAGCCGCTGTTTTTGCCGGCTGATTTATCGCCTTTTTCAGGCTTGCTTCCTTTGCGTGCGATATAGGCTGATTTCACCGCCATAAGCTCCTCCCGCCATGCTTTTTGATGTGATTCATAGCATTAAGCGGTTGAGATAGCTTGCTTTTAGTGTTGTTAACCGAATTTCGGTTTACAGCGCGGAATTCATTGGGAAATTATGGTGAATCCAGCACGATCAGATCATTGGGACCTGCCACATCGAGGGTGGACCTTGCCATTTCATCGAGCATGTCGGGATCCACGGATTCCGGCCGGAGAAGGGCAACGCGGGTTTCGAAATCGCTGCGCTGTTTCTGAATTGCGGCTAGTTCTTCGCTTAACTGCCGGGATTGGCTGGCCAATTTTTCGCGGAAGGCAAAGCCACGGGGACCTTCCTGGGCATGCCAGGCAAAGAAACCGAGCAGGCTGAGGCAGGCGCAGGTAACAACACTGTCAAATTTGGAGATTTTCATGCCGCCACGTTCTTGCGAGTCGCTTAAGGTTTGGTAAATAAGCTGCCTTATGCGGGCTTGCTTTTTGCCACAAAGGATACGATGTAAGGGCAAAGGTTAAATGAGATGTTGTCGAGCAGCCGATTCATAGTCGCAATCCACGCCCTGAGCGTGCTGGCGCGCCATGCCAACAAAGGCCCGGTGTGCTCGTCGGCTATTGCAACGAGCGTCGACACCAACCCGGTGGTGATCCGGCGTTTGATGGCGGAACTGGAAAAGGCCAAGCTGGTGCGCGCCACGGCGGGCCGCTCCGGCGGGTTTGAGCTCGAGAGAAACGCGGACGGCATTACGCTGGCTGACATCTATCAGGCGGTGGAGGACGAAACCGTTTTCCGGATGCACAAGACCGATCCAAATTCGAAATGCCCGGTCGCCTGCCAGATGGGTAAAATTCTTGGTGCGCCCCTGCGGGCTGCGGAAAGCGCGTTGTCATTGTCGCTGGCGCGGACAACGCTCAAGGACGTGGCCGAAGCGGTCCACTGAGTTCGCTTACTTCAAAATCCTGAAATCACCGATGGCGATGCTGGTGGCGTCGGCGGGGCCGGTGATGCGCAGCCAGATGCCTTTGCCCATGACGTGATCGGGAAGCGCGAAGGATTGCTTGCCTGGGGTTGTCTGCAAGGTGAAGCTTTCGATCGGGCGGCCGCTGGTGTCCATCAGGCCTTCGGGCAGTACCATCACATCAAGCTGGTTTGCCGCTGCGCCGAAATTGCCTGCGGGCGGAACATACTCAATCAGGTTCACGGGCTGGGCCGTGTCTCCGGCGAAACTCACAAGCACATTCAGTTCGCGGTCAGGGGCGGCGATGCTTAAAGAAGTTTCCGATTTGCCGTCAAACAATTCCGCCAGTCGGTAGCGCTGCTCCGCGCCATCCTTGAGGGCGGCGGAAAATTGCGCACCCTGCCCTATGTCGAACGGGCCCGATTGCACAACATCGCCCTTGGCTACTGGAACGTCAGCTTTCGCTACAGGTGATTCGACGGCGAGCGTCACCTGTACCGGAGGTTGTGGGGGTGCTGCACTTGGCAGCAGGGTTTGATAGGCGGCAATCGCTACGCCGGCCACAGCCGCGAAGCTCGTGGCAACCATATGGGCGTTGGTGAATCGGGCCGGCTTAGGATTTGAGGATGGTCGCGCCGGCATAGTGTGCCTGTGTCCCTAGTTCTTCTTCAATACGCAGCAACTGGTTGTATTTCGCCAACCGGTCTGACCGTGCCAGCGAACCGGTCTTGATCTGACCGCAGTTTGTGGCAACAGCAAGGTCGGCAATGGTGGAGTCCTCAGTTTCGCCGGAACGGTGGCTCATCACGGCGGTGTAACCCGCCTTGTGGGCCATTTCCACAGCCTCGAGGGTTTCGGTGAGCGAGCCGATCTGGTTCACTTTCACGAGAATAGAATTGGCGATGTGCTCGGTGATGCCACGCTTCAGGCGCGTGGTGTTGGTGACGAATAGATCATCGCCCACAAGTTGGTGCGTTTTTCCGATCAGATCGGTGATCTGCTTCCAGCCATCCCAGTCATCTTCCGACATGCCGTCTTCAATGGAAATGATGGGGAAATCCTTGGCGAGCTTGGCCAGGTATTTCGCCTGCTCGGCGATGGAGCGCTTCTTCCCCTCGCCTTCGTAATCATAGACGCCATTCTTGAAGAACTCGGTAGCGGCGCAATCGAGGCCTAGGTAGATTTCCTTGCCCGGCTTGTAGCCTGCCTGCTCGATGGCCTTGAAGGCAAATTCTAGAGCCGCTTCGGCTGACGGCAAATTCGGAGCGAAGCCGCCTTCATCACCCACGTTCGTATTGTGGCCGGCTTTCTTGAGCGAGGCCTTCAAGGTGTGGAAGACTTCGGCGCCCATGCGCAGTGCTTCCTTGAAGGTGGGCGCGCCCACGGGAAGGATCATGAATTCCTGGAAGTCGATGGGGTTGTCGGCGTGGACGCCGCCGTTGATGATGTTCATCATGGGCACAGGCAGCATGCGTGCCGCGGTGCCGCCGACGTAGCGGTAGAGCGGCTGGCCGCAAGCTTCGGCGGCGGCTTTTGCGGTGGCGAGCGACACGCCGAGAATAGCATTGGCGCCGAGGCGGGATTTGTTAGGCGTGCCATCAAGGGCGATCATGGCGCGGTCAACGGCGATCTGGTCTTCGGCATCCATGTCGATGAGGGTTTCGAAAATCTCGCCGTTCACGGCGGCCACGGCATTGAGCACGCCCTTGCCGCCATAGCGCTTCTTGTCGCCATCGCGGAGTTCCATGGCTTCATGGGCACCGGTTGAAGCGCCGGAAGGTACGGCCGCACGGCCGAAGGAGCCATCCTCGAGGATTACGTCCACCTCAACGGTTGGGTTGCCGCGGCTATCAAGAATTTCGCGGGCGGTAATGTCGAGAATGGCGGTCATGGGGCTCTCCGGATGAAATCGGCTGGCCTTATGACTTGGACCTGTGTCGAATGCAAGAAGGGTTAGGCCGGGTTCCCCAGCTGCCGCAGCATCAGGATCATGTTGGCGTGGGCTTCACCATCGCCGGTGTTCCTGATCTTGTGAGGCATGTCGGCGCGGTAGCGGATGGCTTCGCCTGCCTTGGCGACCCGGACTTCGTCGCCAACGGTAATCTCCACCTCGCCTTTCAGCATGTAGAGGTGCTCCACGGTTCCCGGCGGATGGGGATCTGATTCGAGGAGGCCAGCGGGCTTTGCCTGGAAATCATACCATTGGGTGAGCTCAATCAGGTTCAGGGGCCCGATGATGGCGAGGCGGCAAAGACCATCCTGGCTTTCGAGGATGGGTATGGCGGACTTCATCTGATGGTCAAGAAAGGCCGTTCCGCTATCGGCTTTCAGCACCTCGTCGATACTGGTTTCGAGGGCCCGAGAGAGGCGGAAAACGGTGGATAACGTGGGGTTTGTTTCGTTGCGCTCGATCTGGGAAATGATCGATTTGGCGACCCCGGATTGCTCGGAAAGCTCACCCAGGGACATGTTGTAGGCCTTGCGCAGGCGCTGGATGGTTTTGCCAAGGGCGGGGGTGGGGTCAACATCCTGTGAACCATTGCCTTTTTTGCTGCGCGGCGTTGACATTTTGTTGTCCTTTATTTAGAACTTGTGTTCGTAATAACGAACGAAATGACTATATAGGGTGTTACTGACTGTCAATTAGCGCTGATTTGATTGAAAAATCAATAAAATTCGAGAGCGTAGGCAGCTAGGGTAAACGTCCGGAGAAGCGAACAGGAGTTAAATGTGGGCGTGATTCAGGTTATCGACACCAACAATGTGAGCCATATCCTGGAGGCTGTCGAGGGCTGGCGGGTGATGGAAATCATCCGTGAGCACGGCTTCGAGGTGGGTGGCCTGTGTGGTGGCGCCTGCGCCTGCGCAACCTGCCATGTGGAAGTTCACACCGAATGGGCGGGAAAGCTCTATCCGGCAAATGACGACGAGGAGGCCATGCTGGACGAGGTTCCGGTCCTGTCGCCAACCTCGCGGCTTTCTTGCCAGATTATTTACACAGAAGATTTAAACGGACTCGCAGTCAAACTCGTGGCCAATGGCTGAGGTGAAATCATGCGCTATTTCCCCATATTCGTTGATCTGAAGGACCGGAAGGTCGTTGTTGTCGGCGGCGGCGAAGAAGCGCTCCGCAAAGTGCGATTGCTGCTCAAGACCAAGGCCCGGATTCTGGTGGTGGCTCCCCTGCTCCATGATGAGCTGGCGGCGGAGCCGCGGGTTGAGTGGCTGGCCACGCAATTTTCGCCGAAGCAGCTTGATGGCGTGGCACTGGTCTATGCGGCTGAGCCCGCGATCAATGAAATTGTCAGCGCCGAAGCGCGGGCACGTGGCATTCCCGTCAACGTGATTGACGTGGCCGAGATTTCAACTTTCCTGACGCCATCGATTGTGGACCGTGATCCGGTGGTGATAGCCATTGGAACGGAAGGTACGGCGCCGGTTCTGGGCCAGGGCATCCGGGCCCGCCTTGATGCGGAACTGCCGCAGGCGCTGGGTGAACTTGCAGCCAAGGCCAATGCGCTGCGTTCGTGGATCGCCAAGGAATTGCCGCATGGCAATCGCCGGCGCTCGTTCTGGGCCAAGTTTTTCTTCGGGCGGATTCGCGATGCGGTGGTTGCAGGCGATGAAGCGGGCTATGCCCATGAACTCACCATTGCTTTGAAAGAGGACGCGGCTCCTTCGATTGGCCGGGTTTCGATTGTGGGTGCTGGCCCCGGCGATCCGGAACTGCTGACCCTCAAGGCGCAGCGCAAGTTGCTTGAGGCGGATGTGATTGTTTATGACCGCAATGTTTCCTCCAACATTCTTGAACTGGCGCGGCGCGATGCGGAGCGCTTTGCCGTTAACGCTACGCAGTTCGACATCACCACCTTGCTGGCGCGGCAAGCGCAAGCTGGCAAGCATGTGGTATTTCTGGTTCCCGGCGATGTAGATCAGGGCTCTGACGAAGTGGCGCTTATGGAGCAGCACGGCTTTGCGGTTGATATCGTTCCCGGCATTGCGGGCGAAACAGCAAAGCCATTCCCCTTCATGTCGCGTGACGATATTGCCTCGGAAATGCTGAGGGCCGCATCATGAGCGAGATTGAAAAAGGCCAGGTCATGACCGCCAACCGGCTGCGCGACGGGGAAGTCGTATTCCTCACGCGATCGGGCGAATGGAATGAAAAAATCGATGAAGCCGTGCTGGCGCTGGAACCGCAGGCGACTGCGGCGCTCGAGGAGCGGGCCAAGGCAGATGTGAAAGCCACATTGGTCACGGGCACCTATCTGTTTGACGCGGAGCGCGTGGATGGAAAAATCCGGGCACTGCATATGCGCGAGCGCATACGCACGCTTGGACCCACGGTCAGGCTTGACCTCGGCAAGCAGGCCGACGGCACGGCCGGCGCATTCGCCTTTAAGGAGGCTTGAGCCATGTACCGCTATGATGAATTCGACCATCAATTCGTGCAGGAGCGCACCGCGCAATTCCGCGACCAGGCCAGCCGCCGCCTCAGCGGTGCGCTGACTGAAGATGAATTCCGTCCGCTTCGCCTGATGAACGGGCTCTACCTCCAGCTTCACGCCTATATGCTGCGGGTGGCCATTCCCTATGGCACGCTGTCATCCAAGCAGATGCGGCAGCTCGCCTACATCGCCGACAAGTGGGACCGCGGCTATGGCCATTTCACTACGCGGCAGAACATTCAATATAACTGGATCAAACTTGAAGATACGGCGGACATTCTGGCGGCCTTGGCCGAAGTCGAAATGCACGCCATCCAGACCTCCGGCAATTGCATCCGTAATGTGACCACGGACCATTGGGCGGGGGCTGCTGCCGACGAAATTTCTGATCCACGTCCCGTGGGTGAATTGCTCCGGCAGTGGTCGTCGCTGCATCCAGAATTTTCCTACCTGCCGCGCAAGTTCAAGATCGCAGTTACTGGCGCGCCCAACGACCGGGCGGCGGTGAAGGTCCATGACATCGGATTGCGGCTGCACAAGAATGATGCGGGCGCCATTGGCTGGGAAGTCATGGTCGGCGGCGGGCAGGGCCGTACGCCGATGATTGCCGTCACGGTGCGCGATTTCCTGCCTGAGAAGGAACTGGTCGCCTACATCGAAGCCATCATGCGGGTTTATAATTTGTATGGCCGGCGCGACAACAAATACAAGGCGCGCATCAAGATACTGGTGCATGAAATCGGCGCGGAGAAATTCAAAGCGGAAGTTGAAGCGGAATATGCGCGCCGCCCGGAACAGACTACTCATGTGGAAGAAAAAGAACTGCAGCGCATTGCGGCTTATTTTGCCCCGCCGGTTTTTGACAAGCTGTCGCGCTTTTCGCCGGCCTTTGAGGAGGCAAAGCTTCTGCATCCCGGATTTGCCCGCTGGGCCCGCAACAATTTGGCGGCGCACCGGGTGGATGGCTACACCATCGTCAATATTTCGCTCAAGCCCGAAGGTGGTATTCCCGGCGACGCGACGTCTGATCAAATGCGCCTGATGGCGGATCTGGCCGAGCGCTATTCGCATGATGAATTGCGTGTGAGCCATCCGCAGAACATTATTCTTCCCCATGTGAAGAAAGACGATGCGCTGGCCATCTGGCAAGCCCTTGTGCCGGCTGAACTGGCCACGGCAAATTATGGCCTGGCGGGCGATATCATCGCCTGCCCGGGCATGGATTATTGCTCGCTAGCGACAGCGCGTTCCATTCCAATCAGCCAGGCCATTTCGCGGAAATTTGCCGATCTCGACGTGCAGGAAAAAATCGGCCCGGTGAAGATCAACATCTCGGGCTGCATCAATGCCTGCGGCCATCACCATGTGGGCCACATCGGCATTCTCGGCCTCGACAAGAAGGGCGAGGAATTTTACCAGATCACGCTTGGTGGCTCGTCGACCGAAAGCGCTTCGATTGGTTCCATTCTCGGGCCGGGCTTTGCCGGGCATGAAGTGGCTGATGCCATCGAAAAGATTCTCACGACCTATGTGAAGCTGCGCCAGCCGGGCGAGGAGTTCCTCTACGCCTACCGCCGGTTAGGCCCGCAACCTTTCAAGGAGGCCTTGTATGCCGTTGCTTAAGAGCAACGCCTTCATTGAGGACAACTGGGTGCATCTCGGCGCCGAAGATCCTTTGCCGGAAGGCGGCAATGTTTCCATCCCTTTTTCGCGTTTGAAGAATGAATGGGAAAACCTGGCGAAGTTTCCGGGTCAGCTTGGCACGCTGCTGAGCAACACGGACCATGCGGAAGATGTGGCGCATTTCCTGCCGCATTTGGCGCTGGTCATCCTGCCCTTCCCGGCCTTTGTCGATGGCCGCGCCTATTCCATTGCCCGGCAAATCCGCCTGCTGGGATACCGCGGCGAACTGCGCGCCACAGGCAACATCTTGCCTGACCAGTTTCAATATATGGCCCAAGTTGGGTTCAGCAGTTTTGAAGTTTCCGAGCGCTTTCCGCTTGAAGTCTGGCAGCAGGCCTCAAAGCAAATGTCGCTCGCCTATCAGCGCGGGCTTTACCGCCGGGTGGGCGAAGCGGAGGTTTGGAGTGAGCGCCACGAGGAGGCCGCACCCGAGCCTACGCCATGGGAGGAGCAGCCCCATGCCGGATAACATTATCGATAACAGTGTCGTCGAAAGATATGCGGGCCTCGAGGGCCGCGACCTGATCAAGTCCATCCTGCGGGATTATCCAGGGAAGACAGCCCTGGTCTCATCCTTCGGCGCCGAATCTGCGGTGCTGCTGCATATGATTTCGGAAGTTGATCCGGATCTGCCGGTGATCTTTCTGGATACAGGAAAGTTGTTCCAGGAAACTTTGGATTACCGCGACAAGCTGATTGTAGAGCTTGGGCTCACCAATGTGCGCTCGGTGAAGCCGGAGGCTTTTGATATTCTAACCCATGACGCCACGGGCCTTCTGCACCAGAGCAGCACCGATGTCTGCTGCCATATCCGCAAGACCGTGCCGCTGGAAAAGGCATTGGCAGAATTTGATGTAGTGATTTCCGGTCGCAAGCGTTTCCATGGTGCGGCCCGGGCTGACCTGGATTACGTGAGCATCGCCGATGACCGGCTGAAGGTTGAGCCGCTTGCCGGCTTCTCGGCGCTCGATATCCAATCCTACATGAACAGCCATCATCTGCCGTCGCATCCCCTCAAGCTCAGGGGTTACCGCTCCATCGGCTGCGAACCTTGCACTTCGCTCGGCGGAACGGATGATGATCCGCGCGCCGGACGCTGGGCTGGAACCGACAAGACGGAATGCGGTATACATTTTACTGCCAATGGGCAAATTATCCGCACCGTTCAACGTCAGGCTGTGAGCGCCTGATTACTTCAGCGCCTGCTTGAGATCACCGACGAGATCATCAACGTCCTCCAGGCCCACTGAGAGGCGCAGGTTGCCGTCGGATATCCCCATCATGGCGCGGGCTTCCGGGCCGATGTTGCGGTGGGTTGTTGTCGCCGGATGGGTGATGAGGGACTTGGCGTCACCGAGATTGTTGGAAATGTCGATGATGCCGAGTTTGCGCAGCACGTCAAAGGCCTTCGCTTTACCCCCGGCCACATTGAATGACACCATGGTGCCGCCCATTTTCATCTGGCTGCGCGCGAGCTTCACCTGTGCATGGGTATCGTGGTGCGGATAATAAACCCGTTCAATACCCTTCATCGAAGCCAGCGCTTCGGCAACTGTTGCGGCGGCGCTGCTTTGGGCTTCAACACGCAATTTTAAAGTTTCCAGGCCCTTGAGCAGCACCCAGGCGTTGAAGGGGGAGAGAGTTGGCCCCGTATGGCGCAGGAAAGGCTTCAGCAGCTCTTCCTTGAATTTCTTGCTGGAGAGGATGGTGCCGCCGAACACGCGGCCCTGGCCATCGGTGTGTTTCGTATTGGAGTAGAAAACGATGTCGGCGCCCTGCTCCATCGGCTTCTGCAGGATAGGCGTGGCAAAGACGTTGTCGACGATCACAACCGCACCGGCTTTATGGGCAACATCGCAAATCATTTGAATGTCGAGAACTTCGAGCAACGGGTTCGATGGTGTCTCAAAGAACACGCATTTGGTTTGCGGCTTCATCGCCTGTTTCCAGGCCTTGGCATCGGTGCCATCGACGAGATCATAGGTCACGCCAAACTTGGGCAGGATGGCCGTGATGATCTGGTAGTTGGAACCGAAGAGCGAGCGCGAGGCGAGGATATGGTCACCGACCTTCAACTGGCAGGCCAGCGCACCAAAGGCTGCCGACATGCCCGAGGCCACGGCGTAACAGGCTTCGGCGCCCTCCAGAAGGCGCATGCGCTCTTCCAGCATGGTGACCGTGGGGTTGCCGTAGCGGCCATAGACATAGCCTTCCTCTTCGCTGGCAAAGCGGCGCTCGGCGGTTTCCGGATCTTCGTAGACATAGCCGGAGGTGAGATAGATCGCTTCCGAGGTTTCGCCATGGGGCGAACGGTCCAATCCGCCGCGCACAAGTTTCGTGGCATCACCCCAGCCCGCGGGGTTCTGTTTTTTCGTATATTTTGCCATTAGCTTTGAACCCAGGGCAGCCCGGCGGCTTTCCATCCATTTGTTGAGCCGCGGTGGCCCTCGGCATCCTTGTCGCCCTCAAAGCCCTGGGCTACATTCCAGCAATTGCTGTAGCCCGCGTCCGTAAGGGCAGAGGCCGCTGAAGATGAGCGCGCACCCGAGCGGCAGATGCAGAGGATTTCCGCGTCCTTGGGCAGGCCCATCTGCTCGATCTCTTCAACAAACTTGGCGTTCACCTGCATGGCCGGGAACACCTGCCAGGCCAGGCGCACCAGCCGTTCGACGGCGGGAACGCCTACGAACGTCCATTCGGGCTGGGTGCGCACATCCACCAGCACAGCGGAGGCATTGCCCTGCAAGCGCTGATGGGCTTCTGTCGGAGTGATGTTGCCTTTATGCATAAAACGACCCGTTCTTTATTTCGAACAATATGATAGTCGAAACAAAGTGCCCGGGCAAAGGAAAATGGCAAGCCAGCGTTAGCAATCAGTGTTTATGGGCGGGAAACTTGACGACGGCTGGACCTGAAACAGGGTCAGTCAGACCCAGGCCTCCACCCAGGTCCTCCAGCATGGCGCGGAACCCGTCCAGAATGCCGATCATCCGAGGCCTTGCCTCCGCAATGCTTTCAAAGTCGTCCCACTTGCCCACGAAACAAAAGGTGCGGTCGCCGGTTTTGATCAAGGCACCGTCCTTCATGCCATCAAGGTCCGGCAGGTTCTTATGGAGATCGATGAATTTCTGTTCCTGGCCCGGCTTCACTTTAAAACGTACAACGTTGTAAGCGGTCATAGCTTCCTCCTTTTGCGAGGTCCCCAGCGGCCGAAGTCTACGCCCTTTGATGCCCCTTGTGTAGCTCTGGTGAGTTCTGGTGCGCTGGGGTGAAGCCGACTGGCGCTTTCAGTTCAGAAGCGGGATATGTTAGATGAATTCACCACCCAATCTGGAGTTTCCCCGCATGCCGAAGTCCCTGCCCGCCCGTTGCGATGTCGTTATTATTGGCGGGGGCATCGTCGGCACTTCCATTGCCTATCATCTCGGCAAGATCGGCATCACCAACACGGTGGTGCTTGAGCGCAAGCAGCTCACCTCCGGCACAACCTGGCATGCGGCGGGCCTTGTTGGGCAATTGCGGGCCTCCAAAAATCTCACCGAACTGGCGAAATACACCACCAGCCTGTTTGAAGGACTGGAAAAGGAAACGGGACAGGCCACCGGCTTCAAGCAGAATGGTTCGATCTCGATTGCGCTATCGGATGGGCGCATGGAAGAGCTGCTGCGTGGCGCCTCCATGGCCAAATGCTTTGGCCTTGCGGTTGATGTGGTGAGCACAGCAGAAATCAAGGAGCGCGTGCCGCATTACAACATGGACGGCGTCAAGGGTGGCGTGTTCCTGCCGAAGGATGGCCAGGTTAATCCCATTGATGTGACGCAGGCTTTGGCTTCGGGGGCGCGGTCGCGGGGTGCCAAGATTTTCGAGAATACAAAAGTGACCCGCATTCTGGTTGAGAAAGGCAAGACCATTGGCGTCGAAACCAGCGAAGGCACGATCATGACCGACAAGGTGGTGATTGCTTCCGGTATGTGGTCGCGCGAACTGGGCCGCAGCATCGGGGTGAACATTCCGCTTCATGCCTGTGAACATTTCTACATCGTGTCGGAACCCATTGCGGAATTGCCGCGCAACATGCCGGTGGTGCGGTTGCTCGATGAATGCACGTACTACAAGGAAGACGCGGGCAAGCTGATGGTGGGGGCGTTCGAGCCCAAAGCCAAAGCCTGGGGTGGTGGCGGCATCGATGACGAGCATGCCTTCGTCACGTTACCGGAGGACATGGATCATTTTGAGCCGATCCTCACCAGCGCCATCAACCGGGTTCCCCTGCTTGAAACGGCAGGCATTCAATTGTTCTTCAATGGCCCGGAAAGCTTTTCGCCGGACAACCGCTACTATCTCGGCGAAGCGCCGGAGGTGAAGAACTGCTACGTGGCGACAGGCTTCAACTCCATCGGCATTCAATCCTCTGGCGGCGCCGGCCTGGTGCTGTCGCAATGGATAAAAAATGGCCATCCGCCGATGGATGTGAACGGCATGGATATCCGCCGGATTCATCCATTCCAGTCGGTGCGCAATTATGTGGGCGAGCGGGTCACGGAAACATTGGGCCTGCTCTACGCCATGCATTGGCCTTACCGGCAGGCGGAAACGGCGCGCGGGGTGCGCCGTTCGCCCATTTATGAGCAAACGAAAAAGCTGGGCGCTGTATTTGGCGAAGTGAATGGCTGGGAGCGGCCGAACTGGTATGCGCGGGACGGCGTGAAGCCGGAATATGAATACTCCTATGGGAGGCAGAACTGGTTTCCCTGTGCGGACCATGAAGCCAAGCAGTTGATGACGAAATGCGCTTTCTTTGATCAGTCATCTTTTGCCAAATATTCGGTGGAAGGACGCGATGCCTGCAAAGTGCTGAACAATATCAGCGCCAACAATGTCGATGTGGAGCCGGGCCGGATTGTTTACACCCAGTGGTGCAATGAGCGCGGCGGGATTGAGGCGGATCTCACGGTTACGCGTCTGGAAGAGAACAAGTTCCTGGTGGTGACCGGTGCGGTGCCGCAAGTCCGCGACATGGCATGGCTGAAACGGCATACGCCGGATGATGCCCATTGTATCGCCACCGACATCACCTCCGGCCTGCCGATGATTGCGGTGATGGGGCCGAACTCCCGCGCCCTGCTCCAGAAGCTGTCGGGTGCCGATTTATCCAATGCGGCCTTCCCCTTTGGTACGTCCAAGGAAATCGAGATTGGCTATGCGCGGGTGCGGGCCTCGCGCATCACCTATGTGGGCGAACTGGGATGGGAGTTTTATATTCCGACGGAATTTGTGGCCCATGTGTTTGAACGGCTGATTGAAGCAGGCGCGGAATTCGGCCTGACGCCGGCGGGCATGCACACCATGAACAATTGCCGCACGGAGAAGGCCTATCGCCATTGGGGTCATGACATGAGCGACGAGGAAACGCCCCTCGAAGCTGGCCTTGGCTTTGCGATTTCATGGGACAAGAAGGGCGGCTTCATCGGGCGCGAGGCTTTGCTGAAACAGAAGGCGATTCCCGTGCTGCCCAAACGCATGGTCTGTATCGCACTGGAGGATTCAAGTGCCGCCGCGCCGATGATGTATCACGAGGAACCCATTTACAGAAATGGCGTGATCGTCGGTTCCACCACATCCGGTGCCTGGGGCCACCGGGTGAATCTTTCCCTTGGCATGGGTTATGTCAACCATGAGGGCGGTGTGAGCAAGGACTGGATAGACAGCGGCAAATGGGAGGTCGAACTAGCCTGGAAGCGCTATGGCGCTAAAGTGCAATTGCAGAGCTTCTATGATCCCAAGAGCGAACGCATTAAAGCCTAGTTCAGCAACGTCGAGCTTTCCCTTTCGCCCGATACGATGCTGACAATCACGTGGGGCGGGACTTCCAGAAGTCTTGCGCCGTTGTCCATCAGGAGGGCTGCGAATTGCCGTGCGGTGGCAATGACTTCGTCGGCCTTGCCGCCGACCAGCGTGCTCGCACACAGGGCGGCGCTGGCCTCATCGCCATGCTGGAGGGCGGCTATCATACCGACGCAGAGACATTCCTCGCGGCAGAGGTAGCGGCATTGGCAGGTGAGGCAGCGGATGGGTTCGGCGGATTTTTCGCGCATGGCTTTGACCCAGTCATGCAGGTGCGAAACCAATGCCCCGGCGTTGACCGCTCCCAACTCTTCAGTGAAAAGCGACCAGGCCTGTTCCCAGCAGGCGACATCGCCAAATTCATAGCCGGACAGCCAATGGCGAAAGCCTTGGACAACGAGGCGTTCCCCTTTTCGGTCGAGATAAGTCTGGCGATCCACTGTCAATTCTTATTCTTGAGTAATTTACTCGGATATAGAATTGTGAACCAAAGGTCAATGGGAAAACCGAATGTGATTGGTGATTTCAGGCTTTGTTAAGGGGGCACTGTTCTATTCGTTGTTTTCAATGGGCCGCCAATGAACTCCTTCCCGCAACCGGTTACCGAAGTCCGCCTTTCAGAGCTTTTGAGCGCCCTCAGCCATGCCCTGGACATTACCGAGGGCCAGCCGGAGGGGCATAGCATGCGCTGCTGCTGGATCGGGCTTCAAATCGCGGAAGAGCTGGAGCTGGATGAGCTGCAGGTATGGGAGCTCTATTACACGCTGCTGCTCAAAGATCTGGGCTGCAGCAGCAACGCGGCGCGCATTTGCGAACTCTATCTGGTCAATGACCTTGAATTCAAAAGGGACTTCAAGCTGATTGACGGGAGCCTGCCGCAGGCCCTGCGTTTTGTGCTGAGCCATACTGGCCTCAAGGCGGGCCTTGCCGAACGTTTCCGGGCCATCATCAACATTTTCCAGAATGGCGGCGAGATATCCACGGAGCTCATTCAAACGCGGTGCCAGCGGGGGGCGGACATTGCCCGCAAGATGCGTTTCAGTGAAGCGGTTGCAGAAGGCATTGGAAATCTGGATGAACATTGGGACGGCAATGGTAAGCCCGCGCGGGTGGAAGGTAAAGCCATTCCGCTTTATTCCCGCATCGCTCTCATCGCACAAGTGGCTGACGTGTTTCAGATGGCCGATGGCGAGGACGCGGCGCGGAAGGAAATCAAGAACCGTTCCGGAACGTGGTTCGATCCGGAGATTGCCGCCGCATTTCACATTGTTTCCGGGCGGCCGTCGTTTTGGGATTCCTTGAATAGCCCAGACTTGAACGAAATCATTTATGATATCGAACCTGCCCACCATGTGGCTGCTGTCGACGAGGACTATCTTGATGACATCGCCAGCGGCTTTGCCGAAGTCGTCGACTCGAAGAGCACTTTCACCAAAGGCCACAGTGAGCGTGTCACGCTGTTTGCCGATCTGATTGCAGCGGAGCTCGGCTTTACGCCGGAGCGCCGCCGCTGGCTGAAACGCGCCGCGCTCTTGCATGACATCGGCAAGCTCGGCGTGAGCAATACGACTCTCGACAAACCGGGTAAGCTTGATGCGGATGAGTGGACAGAAATGAAAAATCATACAGTGCAGACTGAGGCGATCCTGTCGCGCATTTCCGCCTTCCAAGAGCTTGCAAGCATTGCCAGCGCGCATCATGAAAGGCTTGACGGAACGGGCTATCCCAAGGGCTTGAAGGGTAATGAAATTGTGTTGGAATCGCGTATTTTGGCAGTTGCCGACATATTTGATGCCCTTACCGCCGACCGCCCCTACCGCGCCGCCATGCCGGTTTCGAAAGCGCTTTCGATCATGGCCGAAGAGGTTGGCAAAGCGACTGATGGCACGTGTTTCGCCGCTCTGAAGAAAGCTTTGGAACGATTCCATGCGGGCATCGCTGCCTAGCGGGTGAATTCTTTGAAATCCCCTGCCCTCGTTTCAAGGGAGTCCCGCAGTTTCAATTTCCGTACCTGGGTTTTAGAGATCAAATCCACGTGGGGGCTGGCATCGATTTCCTGTGCCATGGCCCAGCAATTCTCCTGCGACGTTAGCCAATAGTCGGGATCATATTTTCCGATATCGAAAGGTTTTGAAACCCGGCGCAGGGTTTTATGCTTTTCCTTCACGTATTCATGGAAGTAGCTCATGGCGAGTTCGCGCGGGCTTGCGTAAACCGGATCGCGCCAGCGCAGCCAGATGGAATTGCTCTTGGAAATGGCGCCCCAATGCTTGTCCTGCTTGAACAGGGCAAGCACATGGTCGTCATCGCCGGAGGCCTGGAAATCCATGAGCAGCGCCGGGTGGCCATGGAGAAGAAGGGCTCCCGCCGCGATAAAGGCCGCTTCGATGCAGTGGCAGGAATTATTCTGCAGGGCCATGCGGGCGGACTGGCAAGTATCGCCTTGCGGCTCGAAATTGATCGGGATTTCGGTGAGAAAATCCTGAATTTTTTCGGGCGTGTTCAGCTTGCGGAAGACCGCCGTTTCCTCCCGCGTCAGGCCGATCGAGCGGGCAAGGACTGCATCAAAGGCCATGAACTACAGTCCGCCGCCATCATTGCGGCCTATGGAAAAATCTCGTCGCGCCGCAAGAATGGAAACGGAATAGCCAGCCACGACATCGATCAGGGACATGATCATCAGGAAGAAGAAGGCCGCGGTTCCGCAAAAGGGCACCAGCAGGAATTCAATCAATGCCACGATGAAGGTAGCGGTGGAGAGCATGTGATCGACGATGGTGCCCGCCCCCAACCGTGCCGCCTTGATGATTTCAAAGAACAGGGCGACAAGACCTGCCATGATAAAAAAGTCGCTGACTTTCAAATAGAACTCGGCATCGGATGGTAGCGTCCCGTCCCACACGAGGGACTCGGAGTCCATCCATTGGCCGGTAAGACCCAGGATATTGAAGGCGATGATGACGAGGGCTATCGCGGGGAACGACAGGATGTAGCGCATGGGGCAGGATCTCCGGTTTGAGGCCCATTTAGCCCAAGTGTTGCGATTCCTACAAAGCAGGTCTGCCGTTACCCTCAACCATTTTGTTCTTTATTACGAACGCAAAATAGCCTATATAGAACGGGCAACAACCAAGATGAGGCTGTCATGACCCTGCAGTTAGGCGATATTGCCCCCGATTTTGAAGCCGAAACCACCGAAGGCAAAATCAAGTTCCACGATTATATCGATGGTTCCTGGGCGGTTTTAGTGTCCCACCCCAAGGACTTTACCCCCGTCTGCACCACGGAGCTTGGCTCCATGGCAAAGCTGAAGCACGAGTTTGACAAGCGCGGCGTCAAGCTGCTTGGCATCTCGGTAGATTCCGTTGAGGACCACCAGCGCTGGAAAAACGACATCAAGGATGTGACTGGCGCGCAGGTGAATTACCCCATGATCGGCGACAGCAGCCTCTCCGTAGCCAAGCTTTACGGACTGATCCATCCCAATGCTTCAGGTGATGCCAAGGGCCGCACCGCCGCTGACAACTTCACGGTGCGCACGGTTTACATCATCGGGCCGGACAAGAAGATCAAGCTGCTCCTCACCTATCCCATGACTACAGGACGCAATTTCCAGGAAATTCTACGGGTGATCGATTCCCTGCAATTGACGGCCACCAAATCCGTGGCAACCCCAGCTGACTGGAAACAGGGCGAGGATGTAATCATTCTGGCATCGGTTTCCGATGACGCGGCCAAGGAAAAATTTCCGGCCGGCTGGAAAACCCTGAAGCCCTATCTGCGCCTTGTGGCGCAGCCCGGAAAATAGAGCCGTTTCCTTTAATCTCCCCCGCACCAACTTACCCCCGGAGTAACCTTCCGGGGTTTTTCTTGTCAGTTGCCGCTGGCGACGAAGCCGCTGTTCGAGGTGGACTGCTTGACCAGGGCCACCCATTGCAGGGGATTGGCGTGGGACTGGCGCTTCAGGAATTTGTACTTGGTGTCGTTCCAGCGCGTGACTTTGTCATAGCGGTTGTCCAAGACGTAATCGCCGGCGTCCGTGGTCACGGTTAGAACCGCATGGCCTTCATTTTTCTCATCCAGAACAACGGTGATGAGTAGCGCCTCTGGCGAAAAGCCGAGCCCCTCGAGCTGGCGCTTCTTGAGCAGCACGTAGTCCTCGCAATCCCCCGCATCGGTGGGATAGGCCCAGTGCTCGGCTTCGCCGTAGAGGTCCTGGTCACTGATTGGGGCAATCTTGCCATTCACGTAGGCATTAACCAGGTAGAGCTGGTTCCAGCGTTCCGGCGACATGGCAATCCGTTCATAGGCAGCGCTTCGCGTCTTGCAGTCATCCGGATTGGTCACGCAGAATTTTACGAAACCGACCGGCGGCAAGGTCTTGCCGAATTCAGGTGCAGTGTTTTTTGTGCCCGAACCGAAAGCCAACGCGTTGTTTGCACTCAGCAAACACGTTAGCGCGCCTAAAATAACTGCTGCCCGAAATCCCATAACGCCCCAGAACCACATTTTGCCTCGGAGCAAAGTAAAACAAATCGCGTGGGCCGGGGAAACATAATTAACAAATAGTTAACAGCAAAGTTCTCGAGTTAACGCCTTACCACCATTTTGGCGCCTTGTAGCCACCGGCCACCTGCTCAATGGCCGCTGCCGCCGTGAACAAGGTCTCCTCATCAAAGGCCTTGCCGATGAGCTGGAGGCCGAGCGGCAGGCCATCTTTCGAGATACCGGCCGGAACGGCGATGCCAGGAAGGCCCGCCATGTTCACGGTGACGGTGAAAATGTCGTTCAGGTACATCTGCACGGGATCGCTGATTTCGCCGGGCGCGAAGGCAGGGCTCGGCGTTGCCGGCGTCAGGACCACATCAACCTTGTCCCAGGCCAGTTCGAAATCGCGCTTAATCAGTGTACGGATTTTCTGGGCGCGAACGTAATAAGCGTCGTAATAACCCGCCGAGAGCACATAAGTGCCGATGAGGATGCGGCGCTGCACTTCGGGACCGAAGCCTGCGGCGCGGGAATTTTCATACATGTCCACAATATCATCGCCGGGAACACGCAGGCCATAACGCACGCCATCATAGCGCGCGAGGTTTGACGAGGCTTCAGCCGGCGCCACAATGTAATAGGCGGGCAGTGCGTATTTCGTGTGGGGCAGCGAGATTTCAACAATCTCGGCTCCCTGCTCTTTCAGCCACTGGGCACCCTTATCCCACAGGGCTTCAATTTCCGAGGACATGCCGTCGGCGCGGTATTCCTTCGGAATGCCAATGCGCAGGCCCTTGATGGATTTGCCAACGGCCCTTTCATAATCGGGCACGGGAAGGTCAACCGAGGTCGTGTCCTTGGGATCGACACTGGCCATGGATTTCAGCATGATGGCGGCATCGCGCACGTCACGGGCAATGGGGCCGGCCTGATCGAGGCTTGAAGCGAAAGCCACAATGCCCCAGCGCGAGCAGCGGCCATAGGTAGGCTTTATCCCCACGGTGCCGGTGAAGGCGGCGGGCTGGCGTATGGAGCCGCCGGTGTCGGTGGCGGTGGCAGCGGTGCAGATATGGGCGGAAACAGCGGAGGCCGAGCCGCCAGACGAACCGCCGGGCACAAGGGCTGCATTTGAGTTCTTGCGCCGCCAGGGATTGACGACATTGCCGTAGTAGCTTGTCTCGTTGGACGAGCCCATAGCGAACTCATCCATGTTAAGCTTGCCCAGCATCACGGCACCATCGCGCCAGAGGTTTTCGGTGACGGTGGATTCATAGGTCGGTTTGAACCCATCGAGGATGTGGCTGCAGGCCTGGGTGTGAACGCCCTTGGTGGCGTAGAGATCCTTGATGCCCAGCGGGATGCCTTCCAGCGCCCCGCCCTCGCCCTTGGCCAGTTTAGCGTCGGAGGCTTTTGCCATGGCGCGGGCCTTATCCGGCGTCTCGACGATATAGGCATTGAGAGTGCGAGCCTTTTCGATCGCCGTGATATAGGCCTCGGTCAATTCGACGGCGGAGAATTCCTTTTTGCGCAGGCCTTCGCGGGCCGCCGCAATGGTGAGTGACGTGAGGTCGTTCATTCAATCACCTTCGGGACGAGGAAATAATCATCTTCGGTGGCGGGTGCGTTTTCCACAACATCATGGGGATTGCTACCATCGGTCACCACATCGGCGCGCTTCTTCATCTTGACGGTGACAACGGAGGTCATGGGCTCAATACCCTCGACATCCACTTCATTCAACTGCTCAATCCAGTGGAGAATGGAGTTCAACTCGCCGGCGAGGCGCGCAACGCTTTCTTCCTTCACCTTGATGCGGGCGAGTTTTGCAACGCGCCGCACGGTGGCCTGATCAACTGACATTAGACGTTAATCCCGTTAGATTTCTGCGGGAGGGGATAGCAGCCTAGGGGCGAACCCGCAACTTGGCTTTCTGCTGGCCGCCGGCGTCGAAATTATCGTCCTTGAGCCAGGCCTCAAAAGCCTTCTTGGCCCCGGGCCATTCGCTGTCGAGCACGGAAAACCAGGCCGTGTCGCGGTTGCGGCCCTTGATGATGTAATGCTGGCGGAAAATGCCTTCAAAGGTGAAGCCTAAGCGATCCGCCGCCTTGCGGGAGGGGGCGTTGAGCGAGTCGCATTTCCATTCCAAGCGGCGCACCCCCAGGTCATCGAAGCAATAGCGCATCATGAGGTAAATGGTTTCGGTTGCTTCCCGGGTTTGCTGCAATTCGGGCGACATCCAGATGTGGCCGATTTCAATGGCCCCATTGGCGGCGTCATTGCGCATAAAAGAGCCCATGCCCACGGCCTTGCCCGTGTCGCGGCGCACAAAGGCGTAGAACCAAGGGTCGCGGGCGGCCTCGCGGGCCTTGACCCATTCGGCGAACACTTCCTGTGAGGCGAAGGGGCCATAGCCCATATAGGTCCAGATCTTGCCTTCCGGGTCCTTGCCGTCAAAGCTGGCATAGAGATCGGCGGCGTGCTTGGCGGCGGAGACGTGATCCAGCCTGATCCAGCGCCCGTGCAGGGGGCGCATGTCCGGGACATTGCCCACGGGCAGCGGGTCCACAATGGAGCCTACGGGCCGCTCGACTTTCTTTACCATTTCAGGCCTTCCTACAATTTGTTCGGGGCTATGCAATAACGCTGCTTTACCTGTTTGCCAAATCGGCTATCAGAAGCCCATGTCCACCCACCTTCTGGCCCTCCAGTCCGCTTTGGAAAACCTGCCCCAGGCTTCGCGTCTGATGGGGCTGGATTTGGGCACGAAGACCATTGGCATTGCGACGAGTGATCGCAGCCGGCAGATTGCAACACCTATCACCACCATAACACGCACAAAATTTACCAAGGATGCGACCGAGCTTCTCGCCATTGCGGCAAAGGAGAATGTGGGAGTTCTGGTGCTGGGACTGCCGATCAACATGGACGGCACGGAAGGCCCACGGGCACAGGCGACACGGGCCTTTGCGCGCAATCTTGCGAAGCTCACGCCGCTGGCAATTGTCTTCTGGGACGAGCGGCTTTCGACGGCGGCGGTGGAACGCATGCTGATCGATGCGGATGCCTCACGGGCCACGCGTGACAAAGTGGTGGACAAACTCGCGGCCGCCTGGATCCTTCAGGCGGCACTCGATGCCCTGAGGCAGGCATGACCCAATCCTTTATCGCCCTGCTCCCGGTCTTCATCGTGATTCTCGTGGGCTACGCCCTGCGGAGGAGCGCGCTGATTGCGGAGGAGCATTGGAATGCGGTTGATCATGTTTGCTATTACGTCTTGTTCCCGGCGATTATTTTCAAGGAAATAGCGGCGGCGGATTTTTCCAATGTTCCGGTGTGGTCCATGGCGTTGGCCATGATCCTTGGCATCACGACGATGTTTGCCTTGCTGCTGGTTTTGCGCCGGCCACTAGTCGCGGCCATGGATATGAACGGTGCGCAATTCTCAAGCCTGTTTCAGGGGGCCACGCGCTGGCATACATTTATCGCGCTTGCCATCATCCCCATTTACTTTGGGCAATCGGCACTGGCGCTTGGTGGCTTGAGTGCTGCGGCCATGACACCGCTTTTAAATATCGTGAATGTGTGGGTGATTTCGGTTTATGGCTCCGGCGTCAAACTGAATGCACGGGCAATTATACTTTCCATTTTGAAGAACCCGTTTGTGCTGTCGTCGCTGGGCGGCGTTGCCTGGCAATTGCTGCATTTGCCCATGCCGGTCATGGGGGTTCAGGTTCTCGATATGATCGGCAAAGGCGCTTTGGGCCTAGCGCTTCTGGCGGTGGGGGCGGGCCTGCGCATCGATGAGGCCCTTTCAACCAAGGGGCCGGTGGTATTGGCGACGTTCCTGAAACTCCTGGTTATGCCGGTTTTCATGGCGGTTTGGCTTTGGGTTCTGGGAGTTTCCGGGGAAGCGGCGGCAGTTGCCATTCTCTGCGGGGCGGTGCCGACGGGTTCCGGCGCCTATGTGCTGGCCAAGCAAATGGGCGGCGATGCCCCCATGATTGCCAGCATTTTGACGCTTCAGGTCATTTTTGCGGCGGTGACAATTCCCTTTGCATTAAGCCTCTTGGGTTAATTTTCCACAGGCCCGCGATCTTCCCTTGCGGGGCGGGAGATTCGCCCCTAGACAGCCATTTTTAATGACATCGCCATCTGCACGACCCCAGCTTCTCAAAGGCCAGCACCTGCTGGCGGTTGATGATATTTCCCCCCTTGAAATCACGGCGCTTCTCGACCTAGCGCAAACCTATGTAAACGAGGGGAACGGTCCCCGGCAGCGCAATCCGATCTTGCAGGGGCAGACCCAGGTTAACCTGTTCTTCGAAGCCTCCACCCGCACCCAGAGCTCGTTTGAAATTGCGGGCAAGCGTCTGGGCGCCGATGTGATGAACATGGCCATCTCTTCCTCGGCTCTTTCCAAGGGCGAGACGGTGCTGGACACCGCCATGACGATCAATGCCATGCATCCGAATTTCCTGGTAGTGCGGCATCAATCCTCCGGTGCTGTTGAACTGCTGGCGCAGAAGGTTTCCTGTTCGGTGATCAATGCAGGCGACGGACAGCATGAGCATCCGACACAGGCGCTGCTTGATGCGCTCACCATCCGCCGCCGGAAAAATTCCATCGAGGGACTGACCATTGCGATATGTGGGGATGTCCTGCACAGCCGTGTGGCGCGCTCCAACATTCACATGCTGAACAAACTGGGGGCGCGGGTTCGCGTTGTGGCACCTTCCACGCTGCTGCCGACAGGCATTGCGAATTTCGGGGTGGAGGTTCACCGCAACATGCGTGACGGGCTTGAAGGGGCGGATGTGGTAATGATGCTGCGCCTGCAGCTTGAGCGGATGAGTGGGGCGTTTGTGCCTTCACAGCGGGAGTATTACCGTTTTTATGGCTTGAACGAAGAAAAGCTGCGCTATGCCAAGCCTGACGCGCTGGTCATGCATCCCGGGCCGATGAACCGGGGCATTGAAATTGACTCCAACGTGGCGGACGGGGCGCAGTCGGTCATTCGAGAACAAGTTGAAATGGGTGTGGCGGTGCGCATGGCGGTGCTTGATGCGCTGTCGCGCAATTGGTTGGTGGGAGCGAAATCATGATGTCTCCCGCAGTAAAGCAATCGGCGCAGCGCAAGGCCTATTTGAATGCCAATATCGTTGCCCCGGCCCAGGGACTGAATGGCAAGGGCGGAATTTTGGTTGAAGATGGCTGGATACTGGCGGTTGGCCCGAAAGTGACGAAGGAGTCAATCGGGGCAGGCACCGCGAGTTTTGACTGCGCGGGGGCAACCCTCATTCCGGGCCTTATCGACATGCGGGTGTTCACCGGCGAACCCGGCACGGAATACCGCGAGACACTGGCAACGGCCTCCGAGGCGGCCGCTGCCGGCGGTGTCACCACCATGATCGTGATGCCCAACACCCAGCCGGTGATTGATGACGCGGCGATTGTGGATTTCATTTTGCGCCGGGCGCGCGATACGGCGCTGGTGCGGATCGCTCCCATGGCGGCGATCACCAAGGGCCTTGCCGGCGAACTGATGAGCGAAATCGGCAGCCTGAAGGAAGCTGGTGCTGTTGCGGTGACCGATGGCACGCATGCGGTTTCGAACGCCAATCTTTTCCGCCGGGCGCTTACCTATGCCAAGGATTTTGATATGCTGGTGGTGCAGCATGTGGAAGAAGCCAGCCTTTCAAAGGGCGTGATGAACTCGTCGGAGACGGCTTCGCGGCTTGGACTGGCGGGCAATCCGGCGATGTCGGAAGTGATCATGCTGGAGCGGGATAACCGCCTGGTGGAGATGACCGGTGCCCGTTACCACGCTTCGCAGATTTCCTGCGCGGGTTCCCTTGAAGTTATTCGCAGCGCCAAGGCAAAGGATTTGCCGGTCACGTGCGGGGTTTCAATTCATCATCTGACGCTGAATGAAAATGACATCGGGGCTTACCGCACTTTTTTCAAGCTTTCGCCGCCCCTGCGCACGGAGGAGGACAGGCGTGCACTTGTGGCGGGCGTGGCGGATGGAACCATTGACGTGATCGTGTCTTCGCATGATCCGCAAAGTGCCGATACCAAACGCCTGCCCTTTGCCGAGGCGGCATTCGGGGCCATCGGGCTGGAAACCATGCTCTCGGCAGCGATCGGGCTTTATCACAATGAAAACATGCCCTTGGGACGCCTCGTTGAAGCCATGTCATCAAAACCCGCAGACATTCTGGGACTGGAAACGGGACGGCTGGCGCCGGGTGCGCCCGCCGACTTCGCACTGGTTGACCTCACCATGAGCTGGACTGTTGACGAAACCAAGCTGCACTCGCGTTCCAAGAATTCTCCACAGGAAGACCGCACGCTGGAAGGCCGGGTCATTGAAACGGTCGTTGCAGGGCGCACGGTTTACGCATACGCTCGCTAAATCATGATCTCGTTTATTGCCGTTCTCATTGGTTATCTCTGTGGCAGCATTCCCTTTGGCCTGCTGCTTGCCAAGGCTGCGGGGCTTGGCGATGTGCGCAGCATCGGCTCTGGAAACATTGGGGCCACCAATGTTTTGCGTACAGGCAACAAGAAGGTTGCAGCGCTCACGCTTTTTCTTGACGGCTTGAAGGGTGCAGTGCCGGTTTTGCTGCTCACGCATTTTGGCACGCCCCAGGCGGGCATGGTTGCCGGGCTTGCGGCCATGGCGGGGCACATCTTTCCGGTCTGGCTTGATTTCAAGGGTGGCAAGGGGGTGGCCACAAGCTTGGGTGTTTTGTTTGGATTGTTCTGGCCGCTTGGACTGATATTTATCGCGCTTTGGCTCGGGCTTGCTTTCGCCTTCCGTATGTCATCGGTTGCCGGACTTGTTACGTCAGCGCTTACGCCGCTGTGGGCTTATCTTCTGGGGTGCAGCAATGAGCTTATAGTTTCCACAGTTATCATTGCTGTTGCCATCTGGATCATGCATCGTGCCAACATCGTGAGATTGATGAAGGGCGAAGAGCCCAAGATTGATCTTCAAAAGAGAGCCTGACCGATGCAATTGCTGGACCAGACGCAGCGACGCGATTGGATCCGGCTCAGCCAAAGCGAGAATGTCGGGTCGGCAACATTCCGCCAGTTGATTGGCCGTTATGGAAGTGCCGCTGCGGCGCTCAAGGCATTGCCTGAGCTTTCGGTGAAAGGCGGCCTGTCTCGGCCCATTCGGGTTTTTTCGGAAGAGGACGCGCAAGCCGTCATGGACCAGGCGCGGGAGTTGGGCGCTGCGTTCGTGGTGGCGGGAGAACCGGGCTATCCGCCCCTGCTCTATCATATCTCAGGTGCGCCGCCGCTTCTTTGCGTAAAGGGCAATCCCGCTCTGGCGGAGCTTCAGTGTGTTGCCATCGTGGGGGCGCGCAATGCTTCGGCAGGCGGCAGAAAATTTGCCCGGCAACTTTCGGCGGAGCTGAGTGAAGAAGGCTATCTCGTAGTTTCAGGCCTTGCGCGCGGCATTGATACGGCGGCCCATGAAGCTGCACCGCAAGGGCGGACCGCTGCCGTCATTGCAGGCGGCATTGACAATATCTACCCGCCGGAAAATGCCGAGCTGCAAAAAACTATCGGCGAGAATGGCCTGTTGCTGACTGAGATGCTGCCCGGTGCCGTGCCACGGGCGGAACACTTCCCTCGGCGCAACCGCATTATTTCAGGCATGTCGCGAGCCATCATTGTGGTGGAAGCTGCCTTGCGTTCGGGCTCGCTGATCACGGCACGGCTTGCCGGCGAACAAGGGCGTGATGTCTTTGCAGTGCCGGGCTCGCCGCTTGATCCCCGCGCCGAGGGCACCAACAAGCTGATCAAGGAAGGGGCAACGCTCCTGACAAGCAGCGCTGAGGTAATCGAAAGCCTAAGGACGGAATACATGGTTGCGCCCCGGACTTTCTCAGAACCGGAACTGCCCATTGATGAGCCTGCTGAGGCTAGCCCCTCTGATCGCAAACGCGTGCTTTCGCTGCTTTCGCCCACGCCTATAGATGTCGATGATGTCATCAGGGAAAGCGGGCTTCCGGCCGCCTTGGTCCTTGGCATTTTGCTTGAATTTGAGCTTGCCGGGAGAGTTGCCCGCTCGGCCCAGCAGAAAATCAGTCTTTCCTGAATCTCTTTGACAATTTTACTAACTATCGACAATGTAACCAGTAATTGCAGTCTGGGGAGTGTTCTACCATGAAAAAGTTCGTTGTTTTAGCTGCCTTGGCAGCGCTTGCCATTTCACCGGGACTTGAGGCCGAAGCCGCCTCCAAAAAGAAGGCTTCCGCCCGCTCTGATTATACCAAAGAGCAACAGAAGAAATTTTTTGATGAAGCCTTGAAGCGCTGCCGCAAGAGGTTTGGCACGCAGTTGCACTTTGTCAGGGTGAACTACAAAAAGAACCAATATATTTGTTATCACTACTAAGGCTGGCCTAGTCCACTTCGTCGCTCGGGACTATCCAGTTTTCCTTGAGGGCGGCTGACTTCCATTTCTGGAAAGCCTTTGTTGCCATTACCGCATTCATGTAGGCCCTAGTATCCTTGGCAACCGGAATGGCATAGGTTTCAAAGCGGGTAACCACGGGGGCAAACATGGCATCGGCATTGCAGAATTTGCCGAAGAGAAACTTTCCGCCCTTGCCATAGGTTTTGCGGCAGTCACGCCAGATATCTTCGATGCGCGCGATATCCGCCCGGGTTTCGTCATTGAGCGTGATGGGCTTTTGCGGCCGCCGCAGGTTCATCGGGCAGGAATTGCGGAGCCCCGAGAACCCGGCATGCATTTCATTGGAGATGGCGCGCGCCACGGCCCTTGCGGCTTTGGCCTTGGGCCAGAGATTTTTTTCGGGAAAGGTTTCGGCCAGATATTCAAGAATGGCGAGAGTTTCCCAGACCGTGACTTTGCCATGGCGCAAAATCGGCAGACGCCCCGCCTTGGAATGTTCAGCGATCTGTTTTTTCATGACCGGCGTATCGAGCCGTATCAGCGTTTCATCGAAGTCGAGACCGGCCATGGCCATGGCCAGCCAAGGGCGCAGCGACCAGGACGAATAGTTCTTGTTCGCAATAATGAGATGCAGTTTGGCCATTTAACCCGATTCTCCCCGCTACATGGATTTGGGGAGATAGCGAAACGCCAGCGCACCCATTAGGACAAGACTTGCCCCCAGTATAATGAACACGATGCCGATTTCAAAATAGGACAGCGCCACGGCGAAAATCATTGCAGGAATGAGATCGGAGAAATCAATGTAGGTGCGGTAGACGGCGGCCATGCGCTGGCGCTCGTGGGTGCGCACCGCCCGTAAAAAAGGAATGCCGCCAACCCCGTCAAGGCCGGAAGCCGCGAAAGAACCAAGGAGCAGAAAAAACATGGCGATATAGGGGTGTTCCTTTCCGGCGATCCCGGCGGCGATTGCGGCCAGCGCCATCATCTGAAAGCACAGGCTGATAATGGCGCGGACGCCAAACTTGCGGGCCAGCCGGCCGAAAACATAGGCAAACAGCAACAGCGCCTGGCTTGCCGAAATCATCAACCCGCCTGCCTGCTTGCCCACGTTGCTTTCAACCATCAACAATGGCCCATAAACAAAAAAGGTTACCCAGAAACAGGACCTGCCGAAGGCCACCATCCAGGCAAGCCGCAAGCGGGGTTGCCATACAAAGCGCATGACGTTGGCAAGAGGATTAAACGATTGCAGTGTGCCCGACGGCATGACCACACGGTCAGACAGGCGCAAACTCCAGAAAAGCAACAGCAAGACAACGGCCACCGCGATGCTGGCAAGTTGCGGGCCCCACGGGCCGAATTGCGTATAGAGCCAGACGCCGCCGGCTGGCCCGACCATCCATGAAAATGTCGAGAGGCTGAGACGCAATGGTTCGGAGTGTGCCAGATCGCTCTTCTTGATATGATCCATGATGTAGAGCGATAAGGTGATGTTCAGAATCCCGGCTCCACAGTTACGGAAAAACATGCCGGCGATCTGCCCGGGAACGGTAAAGCTTGCGAAGAACAAGCTAGCCGTTATGAGGCCCACGATACCCAATGTGTAAGCCCAGCGGCGGCGCAGCCGGCCGAGAACATAGGGGAGCATGAGGGTGGTGAGCAGCACAATCATGGCCACAAGGGTGGTGAGTTCGCTCACCTTTTGACTGCTGCCGAGGAGATCGTAGGCTTGCAGGGAAACCACGGTCGAGTTCAGCGACCTGACCAGGGATTCTAGCGCGAATATCGCGCCAAAGGTCAGTGCACCGGCCTTGCGGCCTGACATGAGGTTGGGAAAATCAGATTCGGTCGCCATGATTGAACCATTGAACTAGCAGAGAATTCCGGGTGCAAATACTCCTCACGGCAGGCAAACAGGACGCGCTGCCATGCGTTGCCCGTATGGCTAATTTTGTGGAAGAAAAGACGCCGGAAGTGCGTTATGCAGGCCCCATGTCATCATCGGAAAAACAGCGGGTTGTCGTCGTATCCATTTTTGCCAGCCTCGGGCTGACAATCACCAAATTTGCCGCGGGCCTTGCCACCGGCTCGCTCGGCATTTTGTCCGAGGCCATCCACAGTTTCATTGATTTCGGAGCCACACTTATTACGTGGTTTGCCGTGCGCTGGAGCGATAACCCTCCCGATGACGAACATCACTACGGCCACGCAAAAGCCGAAAGCGTTGCCGCCCTGGTTGAAACCGGATTGCTGTTTCTCACTACCGCATGGATCGTCGTGGAAGCGGTCAAGCGGCTTCTCGGTGACACGCAGCACATTGAAATCGCATGGTGGGCCTTTGCCATCATTGGCGGCTCAATCATTGTTGATTTTGGCCGGGCCCGGGCCTTGAGCCGGGTCGGGCGCGAGACGTCGAGCGAAGCGCTCGAAGCTGATGCGCTGCATTTCAGCTCCGACATGTGGAGTTCAGCAGTCGTGCTTCTCGGGCTGTTTGCGGTGTGGCTGGGATTTCCGATGGCAGATCCAATTGCTGCCATAATCGTTTCCATCTTTGTGGCTTTGGCCGGATGGCGCCTGGGAAAGCGCACGCTGGCCACCCTGCTTGATACGGCGCCTGCAGGCGCCACGGCAGAACTGCGTTCGCTGATTGAAAATAGCAGCGGTGTGCTCCACCTCAGTTCGCTCCGCCTGCGCCCTGCGGGGCCAACGCTGTTTACCAGTGCCGTTGTGGAGGTGCCGCGCACCATGCCGGTAGACGACATCGTCAAGCTGAAGGACACGCTGACCGAGAAGATCATCCAGAAATTTCCAAGTGCGGATGTGACGGTTACCGTCAATCCCGTGACGCTGGATGATGAAACCGTGTTTCAGCGGGTGATGCTGATCGCCTCGCGGCGCAATCTGGCCATTCACCATCTCACCGTTCAGGAAATCAAAGGGCGGCTGGCGGTGAGTTTCGACCTGGAGGTGGATGGACTCATGCCGCTGGTGGAGGCCCATGAATTTGCCACGCAGCTTGAGGATGCCATTCGCTCCGAACTGGGTCCAGGAGTTGAAGTGGAAAGCCATATTGAACCCCAGCCGGAACGGCTGCTTACAGGCGACGATGCGCCGGAAAAAACCTCGAAAGCCATCATCAGCCTGCTCACGGCGCTGGCCAAGAAACAGCTTCGCCTGAGCGACCTGCACAACATCCGCATCCGGGAGAATGACCAGGGCCTGTTCGTTCACTATCATTGCCGCTTTGCGCCTTCGGAAACCATTGATGATGTGCATACGGTTGTGGACCAGATTGAAAATGGCCTGCAGGAAAAGTTCCCGGCAATCCGCCGGGTCATTGCCCATGCGGAACCAATTGGCCGCCAGAGGCATGGCGTTTGATGCGCGTCATCGGGCCTTCGGAATACCGGGTCATGCCGTGGAAAAATGGCGGGGGCATAACTACCGAGATTTGTGTGAGACCGCCTTCTGGAGCCTTTGATTGGCGGGTGAGCCTTGCGACCGTCAACGCGGATGGCCCGTTTTCCGCGTTCAACGGATACGAGCGCCACATCATGACATTGTCAGGCCAAGGCATGGTTCTTGATATCGAGGGGGGCGGTAGATTTAGCCTGGAGCCGCTCCGGCCCTTCACATTTTCGGGTGATGCACAGGTTCATGGCTTGCTCATCCAAGGGGCGGTTCTGGATTTCAATTTGATGGTGCGGCGGGATTTCGGCAGCGGGATTCTAAAGGTCGCGGACTACAAAGCGGGCGACAGATTAGGGTCTGAAAAGAGCCTTCATCTTGCTTATGTCCTGCAGGGCGAGTGTGAAGCAGAAGGCCGTCAGTTAGAGCCAAACGTCAGTTTTTATCTAGGGACGGGAGATTCTTTTACGCTCCCTGCTCCCCTGAAACTGGCAGTTTGCGCGATAACGCCTTTCCCTCGCTTGCCATACGGTTGAGTTTTTCGATTTCACCCGGCGGAATCTCCACCTTGTTGGCAATGGAGAAGGCCTCGCAGAAGCTGATTTCGAGCAGGCCCCATAGGGTGGTAAAGCCTGCAGTCTTGGCCATATTCCGCATTTCAATCAGCATATCGGCGATATATTGTGCCAATTCCTGATCATGGGGATCTTTTTCGAAATTCTTGTGATAAGGATCATTCATTGATGCCTTTAGTTTGCGAACCTACACAAACTAACTCCCATTAATTTTCACACTATATGCGTGTTTTATCTCAACAAAACCAATCTCTGATTGCATTTTGATGGAGTTAAGCAGAATTGTGAGATTTTGGTCGTAACTTGCAGTGGCGGAAAGATGCCTATATGAGGCCCTCCGTCTGTTAGTCAGGAACTTGAATGACCGTTGTTGTCGTCGAATCGCCCGCCAAGGCAAAAACCATCAATAAATATCTGGGCACCGACTTTGTCGTGCTGGCTTCCTATGGCCATGTGCGCGATTTGCCTGCCAAGGATGGTTCGGTGCGCCCGGACGAGGATTTTGCCATGTCCTGGGAGGTGGATAGCAAATCCTCCAAGCGGCTGGCGGACATCGCCGACGCCCTGAAGGGCGATGACCGGCTGGTTCTGGCAACCGACCCGGACCGGGAAGGCGAAGCCATTTCCTGGCATGTGCTGGAAGTTTTGAAGAAAAAGGGCGCGCTCAAGGGCAAGTCGGTGCAGCGGGTGGTGTTCAACGCCATTACCAAGCAATCCGTCCTTGAGGCCATGCAGCACCCACGGGATGTGGATGGGCCGCTCGTAGATGCCTATCTGGCCCGGCGGGCGCTCGACTATCTGGTGGGCTTTACGCTCTCCCCGGTGTTGTGGCGGAAATTGCCGGGTTCGCGCTCGGCGGGCCGGGTGCAATCCGTGGCCTTGCGTATTATCTGCGACCGCGAGCTTGAGATTGAAGCTTTCAAGAGCCAGGAATACTGGACAATCGATGGCACCTTCACCACGCCGCAGGGGCAAGAATTTTCAGCTTCGCTGCAAGCCATTGCCGGGCAGAAAATCGGCAAGCTTGATATCAAGGACGAAGCTTCGGCGCGGGCCATCGAGCAGACTTTGAAGAATGCCCGGGTTTCGGTTGATACTATCGAGAGCAAGCCGGCCAAACGCCATCCTTATGCGCCGTTCCGTACCTCCACCCTGCAACAGGAGGCCTCGCGCAAACTGGGCTTCTCTTCGGCCAAAACCATGCAGGTGGCCCAGCGCCTTTATGAAGGCGTGGACATTGATGGCGATACGGTTGGCCTCATTACCTATATGCGAACCGATGGCGTTGATATTGCGCCGGAAGGGATTGCCGCAGCGCGCAATGCCATTCTCAAGAACTTTGGCGAGCCCTATCTGCCTTCGGCACCGCGCCAGTACACGACCAAGGCCAAGAATGCCCAGGAAGCCCATGAAGCCATCCGGCCAACGGAACTTGGCCGCCTGCCCGCCTCGGTGCGTTCGGCCCTCGATGGTGAACAGTTCGCCCTCTATGAACTGATCTGGAAGCGCACCATTGCCAGCCAGATGGAGAGTGCGGAGTTTGAGCGCACCTCGGCTGACCTGGGTGCTACCGGCCAGGACGGCAAGCACTATACTTTCCGCGCTACCGGTTCGGTGGTGAAGTTTGACGGGTTCCTCAAGGTCTATCATGAGGATCTTGATGATGAGGAGGATGAGGATTCGCGTCGCCTGCCTGCCATGGCGCGGGGCGATGGCGTGGGCGTCCGCAAGATTTCCGCCGAGCAGCATTTCACCGAGCCGCCGCCACGCTATTCGGAAGCGTCCATCATCAAGAAGCTGGAAGAACTCGGGATCGGCAGGCCATCGACCTATGTGTCGGTGCTTTCGACGATCCGCGACCGGGGCTATGTGCGCTTGGACAAGAAGCGTTTCATTCCCGAAGATAAGGGCCGCGTGGTCACCGCCTTCCTTGAATCCTTCTTCAGCAAATATGTAGAGTATGGCTTTACGGCAAATCTCGAAGAGCAACTCGACCGCATTTCCAACGGCGAAATCGACTGGCGCGAAGTACTGCGGGATTTCTGGAAGGACTTTTCGGCTCATGTAGGTGAGATCAAGGATCTGCGCGTTACCCATGTGCTGGATGCGCTGAATGAAATTCTCGCGCCGCACATATTCCCGTCGCCTACCGATGGCAGCAGCCCGCGGAAATGCCCATCCTGCGCTGATGGGCAGCTTTCGCTGAAGCTCGGGAAATTTGGCGCTTTTGTCGGATGCTCCAATTATCCGGAGTGCAAGTACACAAGACAGATGACGGCAAATGGCGAAGGGGAATCAGTCATTCCGCCGGAAGGCATTGAGCTTGGAGAGCATCCGGATACGGGCGAGAAAGTTACGCGGCGGCAGGGGCGCTTTGGGCCTTACCTGCAGCTCGGTGAGGTTCCGGAAGGTAGCAAGGAGAAGCCCAAACGCGCCTCCATCCCGCGAGCCTTTGACCCCAACGACATCGACCTTGAAACGGCGCTGAAATTCCTCTCGCTGCCCCGCGAGATTGGTATTCATCCGGAAACGCAAACGCCAATTGTTGCAAATTTCGGCCGCTTCGGGCCGTTCATCCTGCATGACGGCACCTATGTGAATCTGGAATCGGCGGAAGAAGTTTTCACCATCGGCATCAACCGGGCGGTGGACATGCTTGCGGCAAAACGGGCCAAGGGCTTCACGCCGCGTGGCCGTGCTGCTGCCCTGAAGGATCTTGGTGCGCATCCCGATGGCACGGGCAACGTGCAGGTATTTAACGGCAAGTTCGGCGCCTACGTGAAGCACGGAAAAATTAATGCCACGCTGCCACGGGACAAGACGCCGGAGACAATTACGCTGGACGAGGCTGTTGCGCTAATCGCCGAACGGGAAGCGAAGGGACCGGGAAAGAAACCCAAGCGCAAGGCTGCTGCCAAGAAGGCGCCGGCGTTAAAGGTTGTGGCAGAAAAAACTCCGGCGAAAAAACCTGCCAAAAAAGCGGCAAAGAAAGCTGTGAAAAAGGCGGCCGTGAAGGTTGCGGTTTGATCAAGGGCAAGAAGGCGAAAAGCAGAGGGCTTCCCAGCGAAGCAGCCCTTCTGGAATTTATCCAGACTTCGCCTTCGGTCGTGGGCAAGCGCGAAATCGCCCGGGCCTTTGGGCTGACGGGGGCGGAAAAGATCGGTCTCAAGGCGTTGCTGCGGCAACTTGAGCAATCAGGCAAGCTCGCCAAAAGCCGGCGGAAGCTCATTGATATGTCCACCCTGCCCCCGGTGACGGTCATTGAAGTGACCGGCATTGACCGGCATGGCGAGACCTATGGCGAGCCGGTGGAATGGGATGAGCGCGTGGCCGGCAAGGCGCCGCTGGTGCTGATTGAGGTGCGGAGCGTTGAGGGCATTCGTCCGCCGGCGAAGGGTGACCGGGTGCTGGCAAAAATCGAAGCGACACTTGGTCAGGACTATCCGTTCAAGGCGCGGGTTATTCGCGGGCTTTCCGACCGTTCCAAGCGCGTGCTGGGGGTTTTTCGTCTGGTGAAAGGGCATGGGGCGCGGCTTATTCCGGTGGACAAGAAAGCCCGCAATGAATTGCAGGTGCGGAGTGGCGATGAGAACGGGGCGCTTGAGGGCGAGCTTGTCGAAGCAGAGATTCTGAAAGACCATGGCCGTGGCCTTCCGCTGGCGCGGGTGCGGGCACGGCTTGGCGACATGAACGACCAGCGCAACATTTCGCTGATTGCCATCCATCACCACGCCATTCCCAATGAATTTTCCGAGCGTGTGCTGGCTGAAAGCGAGGCGCTGAAATCTTTCAATCCGGCAGGCCGCGTTGACCTGCGCAAAACGCCCTTGATCACGATCGATCCCCCGGATGCGCGCGATCATGACGACGCCGTGTGGGCGGCACCCGATGATGACCCGGCAAATCCGGGCGGTTTTCAAACCATTGTGGCCATTGCCGATGTGGCGACCTATGTGAAGCCCGGATCGGCGCTGGACAAGGAGGCGCGGTTTCGCGGCAACTCGGTTTATTTTCCGGACCGGGTTGTGCCCATGCTGCCGGAGCGGATTTCAAATGATCTCTGTTCCTTGCGCGAGAAGGAAGACCGGCCGGCACTGGCCTGTTTCATGATTTTCGACAAATCAGGCACCAAGAAATCGCAC
Source organism: Aestuariivirga sp. (assembly GCA_965279345.1). Lineage (GTDB taxonomy): Bacteria > Pseudomonadota > Alphaproteobacteria > Rhizobiales > Aestuariivirgaceae > Aestuariivirga. The sequence goes on along the minus strand of CBDIHN010000004.1, from coordinate 280,232 downwards.
CGCTTTGCGCGGGCCATCATGCGCTCGGCGGCGAAGCTCTCCTATGAGGAAGCGGAGGCGGCGATTGATGGCCGCACCAATGCGAAGACTGATGTGCTGCTTGAAGGCGTGCTGAAACCGTTGTGGAAGGCTTATGGGGCGCTGATGAAGACACGGGCCAAGCGTGAACCGCTGGAGCTTGATTTGCCGGAACGCAAACTTGTGCTTGATGACAAGGGTATGGTCTTGCGGGTTGTCACACCGCTGCGGCTTGATGCACACAAGCTGATCGAAGAATTCATGATTCAGGCCAATGCGGCGGCGGCGGAAGAACTTGAAGCGAAGAAAACGCCGCAGCTTTACCGGGTGCATGAGCCGCCGTCCGAAGAAAAGGTGCGGGCGCTTTCGCAGTTCTTAAAAACTTTAGATTTGTCTTTGCCCCTCGGGCAGGTGATGAAGCCGAAGCACTTCAATCAATTGCTGAACGAGGTGAAGGGCAAGGATTACCAGAACCTGGTGAATGACGTGGTGCTGCGCACCCAGGCGCAGGCGGTTTATGCGCCGATCAACAAGGAGCATTTTGGCTTGGCGCTGCGGCGCTACAGCCATTTCACCTCGCCCATCCGGCGCTATGCGGATTTGATTGTGCATCGGGCCTTGGTGAGCGCGCTTGGCTTTGGCGATGATGGCCTTTCGACGGATGATATTTCGCGCCTCACGGAAACCGCCGAGATGATTTCGGATGCGGAGCGGCGGGCGATGGCGGCGGAACGGGAGACGACGGACCGGCTGATCGCCGCGCATCTTGCGGGCCAGACAGGCGCGCATTTCCGGGGCCGCATCGGCGGCGTGGTGGGGGCCGGATTGTTCATCAAGCTCAATGACACGGGAGCGGATGGTTTTATTCCGGTCTCGAGTCTCGGCTCGGATTATTTTGTGTATTCGGAAGTGCAGCATTCCTTGACCGGGCAGCGCACGGGCGAAACTTTCCAGCTCGGCGATCAGGTGGAGGTGAAGCTGCTTGAGGTTACGCCTGTGTCCGGCGGCCTGCGATTTGAGATGGTTTCCGAGGGCCGCAAGGGCAAGCCGCCGCCGCAACGCCATGGACGCCCTAGCCGCCTGAGCAAGCAGACTCCGAAATCCCGGAAGAAGCGATAAGGGCTTGCGGCAAGCCGCCGCGCGGCGCGGGGGCCCCTACCCGAATGGTCATTTGACGCCCATTTTACAGCTATGGAACAAGGGCATATCAAACTTTCCGACCGGTCATGGACGCAAGCCATGTGGCGCGGGGCTTTGGGAAAATGCCCGGCCTGCGGCAAGGGTTCCCTGTTCAAAAAATTCATGAAGGTGGCCGATACGTGCCCGCATTGCGGGGAGGCCCTGCATCATCAGCGGGCCGATGATGCGCCGCCCTATTTCACCATTTTCATTGTCGGGCACATCATGATTCCGCTGGTGCTTATCGTGGAGCGGGTGTGGCAGCCGTCCTACCTGGTTCATGCCATCATGTGGCTGCCGCTGACACTTGCCTTGACATTGGCTCTCATGCCCATCGTAAAAGGGGCGGTTGTGGGCCTGCAATGGGCTCTGGGGATGCATGGTTTTGGCTTTGAAACACCTGGCGAAGAAGAAAGCCACGATCAAACCGCGTGATGCGGCAACGCTCATCCTGGTCCGCTTCGATGGCCCTATTCCGCGTATTCTGATGGGGCAGCGTCATAGTGGACATGCTTTCATGCCCAACAAATATGTTTTTCCCGGCGGCCGCTGCGAAGAGAGCGATGCTCGCTTGCCGGTTGTGAATGAGGGGGAGCCGGTCACGCTTCAAAAACTGAAATTGCGGTTGGGGGCGAAGCCCAGCCATAGGAAAGCGCGGGGCGTGCTTGTGGCTGCGATCCGGGAAACCTTTGAAGAAACCGGTTTGCTGGCCGGGCGGGCAACGGCCGGTGCCGCGCCTGATCTTTCGGGGCTTATCTATTTTGCGCGGGCGATAACACCGCCGGGACGGAGCCGGCGTTTTGATTCCCGGTTTTTCGTGGCCAACGCGGCTATTGTCTCGAATCTCGATGCGCCGCATCCGCTTGAAAACGAGGAACTTTTGCGGATCAACTGGGTGACCCTGGCGGAGGCCCTGGGGCTCAATCTGCCTTCCATAACACGGGAAATCCTGCTCCTGCTGCAGCCATATCTCACGCAAAACCGCTTGCCGCCTGAGAGTTGCCCGGTTTCGTTCCAGTACAACCGGGGCAAGTCATGGCGGGTTGAGCAGCTCAACTTGACTTTGAGCGCTGGATAGGGTCTATCGCCCTCAAATTCCCTCCGGAGACGATTATGGCCAAAGGCAATGTTATCAAGATCAAGCTGGCGTCAACTGCTGACACCGGATATTTTTATGTGACCAAGAAGAATTCGCGCACCAAGACCGAGAAGTTCACCTTCAAGAAATATGATCCGGTGGCGCGCAAGCATGTGGAATTCAAGGAAACGAAGATCAAGTAATCTTCTGTTGATAAGTTGCGAAAAGGCACTGCCCAGGCGGTGCCTTTTTTCGTTTTACTGCTAGCGTTGAGTAATTGGTACCGGCCCGGGTTTTACTCGGATCGAGGAGGCCACTCAAAACCGCCCCGGGCCGGCTTTTACCCCTCGTCTCAGGAGATGCGGTGAACCTGATCCGCGGGGCAACTGTGGAAGGTTCCGGCGGGGCGGACGGGAGGTGCTGCCTTCCTGTCCGCCCCGCTTTTCCTTCTGTCAAAACCTTGGTGAATTGTTTCCAATCCGCATTTATTTTAACTAAATCTTTAGCGGATCAGACGCGTTAACTCTAGCGTAACCTATGGTTAAGACTCGCTTTTTTCCAATAAGATGAATCATTAAGGTAAACGCCGGGCGGTTCAGGAGCTGTCGATTTTCAGCGCCTCCCAGGCGAGCCAGTGGCACTCGGTGAGGATTTCATCAACTTCGTGATCCGGTTTCTTCCGGTGGCCGGGAGCACGGCCGGGCCGGAGCGGCGATTTGAACTTCGGAGCTTTTTCGGCTTCCCGCCGTGCCCGCCAGCGGGCCATGCGCCGGGCCTGGCGGGGAAGGTCTTCAAGGGCCAGCTTGAGGGCGTGGAGCCTCCGGGCAATTCGTGCCGCGCTGACCAGGCCGTCGCTGTCCGGGGCGGAAGCCGTCTTGGGCTGGGGCCTTGGCCACAGGTCGTCCAGCTTTGAGTCAGGCCCAAGAAAAAGGATGCGCGGGGGATGCTTGGCGTATCTGACTTGGGGCTGGTTCAGCTCCGGGAAAAAAATGCGCTTATCGCAGAGCCGGAAGGCGGGGCGGCAAGGCTCGCTGCCCTTTCCGATCCTGTGGCCCTTGGGCATGGGACGCGAAGGCGCCAGCTTCACCACGAGGCCACGGGCTGCAACGACAATGAGGCGCCGGACGGCGGATTCAGCGGGCCTAAGCATGCGCAGCACGGCGCGGTGGAGGCGGTGCGGAATCCGTCCCACCGTGACATCGCCATCAAGCCCCAACATGGCGAACAGGGTTTCGACTATGCCCTTCAGCGCTTCGCTGTGGCGTTCGATGGCCCCAGCCCAGTTGAAATCCGTTCTCCAGTTCATATATTCCTGTCCAATTCAAAAGAACGTAACAGGAACAAAAATGGCACAATAGGAATATAGTGTCAAGGGGATGCAAGTACTAATAATTTGAAGAGGCGTAATTAACGCGTTGTACTCTTTGTATAGTACCCTCTTGACTGTCATTACTAACACGGCTAACTAGATGCCATGACCTAGAGAGGCTAGGCGTATTTTGCGAACGACCAATGAATAGAGGGAGGTTAAAATGGGTAGGGAGAGGCTCGTTAGACTTCAAATCATGCTGGATAATGCTGAACTGGAAGCGATCGAAAATTGGCGCTTCAAAACGCGCATGCCAAGTCGCGCTGCTGCGGTTCGCGAAATTATGCGACGCGGCCTTGCGGCTGAGGGCTTCAAAGTCGCAAATGTGGGCGGGCAGTCTGATAGCTACGGGGTAATAAATTCGCCCATCTCTGACGAGATTTCGTAGCCGTTACTCACACGGCACACTAGGTGGATTGAGCGGCTATAGCGATCACTGCTTGCTATGGAGCTTCTGCACGTTGTGCGGATTGTCTAATTGAAAATTGGGTCCAAAGTGCTTCCAACAATGGAGGTCAATATGAAAACCCAATTTACCAATGGAATGCTCAAAGCTATCGCATTGCAGATTCACAATGCCCGCACTTCAGGCGGCATACTCGACGTGTACAAGGCCGCAGAAATTATCCGTCTTGAAAATATTTCCGACAATGTGGCCAGGGAAGACATCATAGAAAAACTTGTTGCACTCGCCAGCTCGGCGTTTGTTCCAATTGAATTCAACAACCGGGCTTTTGCGTCAGAAGGGGCAAGCTACGATTCCACGGCTTACCTCACGACCGATACGTTCATGGCCGCAATCTCAAAGAACGAAAGCGTCCATTGAGGGTCAATGATGAAAAGGTATCAAGTATTCAGCCCTGAGGATTTAAACAGGATGGGCAAGGTGTTTCGTGGGTGCACTATATTGCCAGAAACACAGAGCGAGAAAGAAAAAGATCTGCTCGCCAAGGCGATAGTTATAACTTACCGGCCCCGAGCCTCAGAGGCTGCTCTCAAGGTGGCGGCGATACACCTCGTTGGGCTCAAATATTTGAACTAACCCATATCCTTTTGCCGTCGCTGGCGAGAGCGAAGGGGGTTAGCGTCGTCCCGGACGGGTCGAATGAGGCTGCAACCTCAGTATGATTTTCATGAAAGCTGGACGATTCCGTCGAACGCCGCATAGACCGAGGTTCGCAGCCAACGGTCCATGCTGCGGGCAAGGCCGGGGTCGCCGCTCAGGAAAAGCCCGCCCCTTTGTTTCTCGCGCTCGATGCTGGAGCGGCCCTCGATGATGGCTCCCAGCGAAACAACGCCAGTCTCGACGTAAAGATCGACGTCCCGGCCGGGGTCGAGCGAGCATAGCTCGGGCAAGGCCGCGCCTGGCTCGACCACAAACCAGTAATGGGGATACTTCGGTGGGGGATCGTCGCGGAAATGGAAACGGATGACGGCGCGCCGCCGCGGCAGTTCAGCGAGGTCGATCATTCGCCGCACGGCCCACATGATGGTCGAAACATCCGCGCCGCTAAGCGCGATTTCCGCCTCGATGTTGCATTGCGCCCATTCCGCCAGCGCGTTTATCACCGGCTCGAGCTTGATCGATTTCCCGGTGCGGTAATAGTCTATGGTGCCAGTCGCCTTGTTCTCAACGCGCTCGACCAGACCCCGCGCTTCCATCTCCTTGAGCCGCCTCGACAGGAGGGCGGACGAAATGTTGCCCAGTCCCTTGCGAATGTCATTGAAGCGGGTCGAGCCGTTCCAAAGCTCGGTCAGAATTTGGATTGTCCAGCGCGGTTCCAGGATCTCGCAGGCGAGGGAGATCGGGCAGATCAGTCCGTAAGGCCGTCGCGTCATGGCTGAGCGCTCCTTTGCCGCAAGTTAGTCCTTGCTGAGGTCCAAGGCCAGTTCACAATCTGAAGCGGAACGCTTCCGAAAGTGCCCTAGCGCCAGCCCGCCTTCTGCCGTCATGGTGATTGAATTCGGGTGGTCAGACTTAGGAGGAAGAAAATGTTTGCTTTGAGAAAAATTCTCGCAGTGACTCTCTTTGTTACGGTGTCGTTCGGCTTGCCCGCGATGGCGACCGACGCACCCAAGCTATCGCCACTAAAATTTTCCAAGGAATGCAGCGATTACAACGGTGAAACACCGAGCTTCTGCACGATTACCGAATCGAACCTGAAGGAGATACCGGCAGGCACAAAGGTTCTTTATTATGGCCCAGTTCTCAGTAGCCCGCTATTTACGAGTAGTTCCGTCGTTCTCGCCGTTGGGCCAGGCGACTCCGCGATTGGTTATTGCATCGTCTATGACACCGCGAAACCGCCAACAGGGCATTGCGCGTTCTCCGCAGGAAGCGGGACGTTGGCCGGCTTTCAAGCTATTCTGAACGTGACGGTCGATGACAAGCAAATTTGGCATTGGGAGGGCGGCTATCTTCTCGCAGCCGCAAAGTAGCCCTCTTGTGTCGACCAAAATCCTGCAAATCAACTACAAGCTCAACGGGCCGAGGGCCGAGTATGAGAGAGAAAACCTGCCTTATGCTCAACCCATCGCGGACATACCCGGCCTGCGCTGGAAGGTCTGGATCATAAGCGAGGTCCAAAGCGAAGCCGGCGGTATCTACCTATTCAACGATGACGCCGCAGTGAAAGCCTTCGTGGACGGACCAATTATTGCGGAGATGAAAGGTGACCCGACATTGAGCATCAAGGCGTTTGACGTGATTGCGGAACTCACGACCATCACACGTGGGCCGGTGAAGTAGTATTCCCGGAGGTCAGGAGGGCGCATGTGACATTGCCGTAGGGCACGAAACGCCCCGAGCTGCCAAAGTGCGCGCCCGACTATTTCCGGATTCTGTTGGCTTAGATCCGTTCCCTATTTCCCTACGCCAAAAATGAAACACAACCCAATTATCAACGTGAGCAAAAAGGCAAAGGGATAACCTTTTTTCAACCTGTCTGAATTTGTCATCATGTTATTTGGGTGGTCTGATTCACCCCAATAAAAATTCGGACCTTTGACATTTTGGTCAAAGTCCCAATTGTGCCGTCGGTAAAATAACAACTCTCTTATCCAAGCGAAGGCAATGACTGCTAAGCAACAGCCTATGAGAATAGTCGAAATTATCCAGCCGATGTTTTGCGATTCCAATTGGTTTGCATCCAAAAACTAGCGTAGCGCGATGCCGCACTTGGACATCATGCATTAAGCCCTGACCAGAACAAGTCCCTAGTCAGACGGGGTGTCTTCCGAACTCTCAATTCCCTCAGGCAAATGCATTTCCAGCGGGGTTTGCTCGTCGCCATCAAGGGGATCCTCGTCGGCTGACAACTCGTCGCTGCCGCGTGGGAGGGGCATTTCAAAGTCCGGCGGGAGGTTGGCGTCGAGGAGCCCTGCCCCTTTCAGTTCCTGCAGGCCGGGAAGATCGGTCACTTCATTCAAGCCGAAGTGGCTGAGGAAGGAATCGGTGGTGCCATAGGTGACAGGCCTGCCGGGGGTGCGCCTCCGACCACGCATTTTTACCCAGCCGATTTCCATGAGGATGTCGAGGGTGCCCTTGGAGATGACGACGCCGCGAATTTCCTCGATGTCGGCGCGTGTGACGGGCTGGTGGTAGGCGACGATGGCGAGCGTTTCGAGGGCGGCCTTGGACAGGCGCTTCTGCTCAAAGGTTTCGCGGCGCAGGACAAAGCTCAAATCCTCGGCGGTGCGCAGCGTCCAGTGGCCGGCGATCTGCACGAGGTTAACGCCGCGGTTGGCATAGTTGGCCTGAAGGTCGGCCAGCAAGGCCGCGACATCGGTGCCTTCCGGGAAAAAGGCCTGGAGTTTTTCGATGGCGACCGGCGCTTCGGCGGCAAAGAGAATGGCTTCGATGATGCGGAGGTGCTGGCTTCGGTCGGCGCGGGGATGCATCCGCACCACGGCCTGCGAGGCTTCCATTTCATCTGCTTCGGGAGCGTCGCCTGCTTCAATGTTCATGTTTGCTTGTACCATAATTTTATCCCGAAAACATTAGGCGCGGCGGCGCATGAAGATGGGGCGGAACGCATCATCCTGGCGGAGTTCAATAAGGCCCTCGCGGACGAGTTCAAGGCTCGCGGTAAAGCTTGAAGCCCTCACCGTGCGGCGCATTTCTGGCGGGCCCAGATATTCCTCCAGCCAGCGGTCAAAGGTGCTCCAGTCATCCATGGTGCCGACAAGCCGCTCGAGGGCCTCACGGGCTTCCTTGATGGACCAGGTGGCATGGCGCTTGAGCGTGTAGGTCTGGTGGCTGGCCTTGCGCTGGCGGCGCTCGGCGTAAGCCTTCAACAGGTCAATGAGGTTGTCGGCATATTCGCGCTGGGTTTCAACGATCAGCGGTTCGGGGTTGCCGCGGCCAAATACATCACGGCCCAGAATATTGCGGCCCATGAGCTTGGCTGCCGCATCGCGCATGGCCTGCAGGCGTTGCAGGCGGAAGGCAAGTTGGGCGGCCAGGTCGGTTGCGGGTTCATCCTCCGAGCCGGGAGGCATGGGGATCAGCATGCGCGATTTGAGATAGGCGAGCCAAGCGGCCATCACCAGATAGTCGGCTGCCACTTCAAGGCGCATTTTCCGCGCGTTGTCGATGTAGGCGAGATATTGTTCGGCGAGCGCCAGGATTGAAATCTGCGCGAGGTCCACCTTGTGGTGGCGGGCGAGTTCGAGGAGCAAGTCGAGCGGGCCTTCAAAACCGCCGACATCGACGATCAGCGCGCTGTCGGCGTCAGCGACGGATTCCTTGCGCAGGGGACCTTCGCCATCGGGCCATAATTTTTGCACGGCAGTTTCGTTTGTGTCGGTCATTTCAATTTCACAATTTCCTGCCGGGCATTTTCGCAGTCCGCCCGGTGATTCGCCCGATAGAGCTTAGCTTATCCCCACATTCAAGCGGAAACGACCAATTCCAAATCCCTGAGGGCCGCCTTCTTGTCATAGGCTTGCGGCTTGCGGGCGGATTTCAGCGCCAGCTTGGCCCGGCGCATGGCCTTGCCCTTCAGTTCGCCCGCGCTGGCTGCCACTTCGCGCATTTCGGCCAGCACGCCGTTGCAGTGCAGAAGCATGTCACAGCCGGCCTTCAGGGCCCTAGTGCATTTCTCCTCGAAGCTTCCCGACAGGGCCTTCATGGAGAGATCATCGGTGATCAGAAGGCCGCGAAAGCCGATCTGCTCGCGGATGACAGACTTGATGATCTTGCGGGAAAGCGTTGCAGGCGCCGTCTTGTCGAAGGCGGTATAGATTACATGGGCGGTCATCGCCATGGGCGCATCGGCAAAGGCGGCGAAGGGCGGGAAATCAACCTGCTCCAGGTCCTGACGTTTGGCGTTGACCACGGGCAGATTGTGGTGGCTGTCGACTTCCGAGCGGCCGTGGCCGGGAATGTGCTTCATCACCGGGAGCACGCCGCCATCCATGAGGCCCGCCGTGTGGGCCCTAGCCAGGGCCATGACGTGTTCAATGTGCAGGCTGTAGGCGCGATTGCCGATGACATCATGGGCGCCGGCCTGGGGAACATCCAAAACCGGAAGGCAATCGGCGGTGACGCCGATTTCGATCAGGTCTTCCGCCATGAGGCGGCCCACATGGCGCGCCGTGCGCAGGGCCGCAAGGGGGCTCTTTGCATAGAGATCGCCGTAGGCGCGGGCCGAGGGGTATTTCCGCCAGTAGTTGGAGGGCGGCCCCAGGCGCTGAACCCTTCCGCCTTCCTGGTCGATGAAGACGGGCGCATCCCGGCGGCCAACGGCCTCGCGGAAGGCCGCGGTGAGGGCCGTGATCTGGGCGGGGGTTTCGCAATTGCGTTTGAAGAGAATGAGGCCCCAGGGATTTTGCTCGTGAAAGAAGGCGGTCTCGGCAGAAGACAGTTGCGTGCCTTCGCACCCGCTGATGAAGCTGCGAATTTTCATGATGCTGATATCAGGCTATTGCTTGCGGACAAGGCAGTCGCGTTCGCCGGCCGCGACCAGCGAACTGCAGATCTTGGTGGCCTGGTCGCGCGATGTTACGGGGCCAACGGCCAAGCGGTAGCGGGTGCTGCCACCAACCGTGGCAGGATTGATTGCCGATGGCAGGGGGCCAATGATGCTGGCGTATTTGGATTTCAGGCGGCCAAATTCTGCGCTGGCTTCATCCTGGGTTTTGAAGGAGGCGAGCTGGACAAAATATCCGCTGCCGCCGCTTGCAGCCTGGGTGGGCGCTGGCTGCTGCTGAATTGGTGCAGGCTCGGGAATGGACGCAACTTGCTGCTCAGGAGCGACGGGAGCGGCTTGCGCCTCGGGCACCTCATCATTGGTTCCCTTGAACAGGCCAAGCAAAGTCTTTTTCTTTTTGACGACGGGGGCTGGCTGCGTGGCTACGGGCTGATCAACGACAATTGGCGCAGAGGCAATCTGGCCTCCCTCAGCGGGATCGGCGGGAGGCACGAGGACAACTGGCGCTGCACCCAAACTGTCATCAGTGTTTTCGGCAACGGCCTTGGCTTTCTTCGCAGGCGGCTTTTTGATAACCGGCTCGGGTTGTTCATCGACGATTTCTTCCGTGGCAGGCGCGGGTGCTGCGGGCGGCGTGGCCTGCTGATTAGTCGCCGCTGCAGCAGTTTCACCCGGTACCGGGGCAATATCGGTGCCTGCGGCGGTGCTGGCTGGATTTTTTGCCGTGGCGGGAGAACTCAAAGCCACGGTGTTTTTGGCAGAGGGCGTGGAAAGCGCGCCTTGCGTATCGCTGCCGGCACCGGGTGGCGGAGGCATGGGCAAGGGAAGCGCGTCGCCGCCTTCCGAGAAGGAGTCGAACCCGCCGCCAGTCGGCTGCGGGATCTGTTCCGCGTCGCCCTGCTGGGCTTCCGGCTGCAAGGGCGTTTCTTCGGTGGGGACAACCTGACCGCCCAGAACTTCATTGTCACCGATGATCCGGTCATAGATCTGTTTTTTCGACGTCGTCGCACCGGGTGACTGGCCATCCGGCGGCTGTTCGGGAGCCGTTTTGGCGGATTGCTCGGGCGCTGCAACTACCGGTGCCTGGTCGGTTGAGCCATTGGTTGCCAAGGATTTGACGTTGGTCTGATAATACCAGACGCCAGCACCGGCGGCGCCGGCTGCCAACATCAGGAACAGGAGCAGAAGCCAAGGGCCGCTGGAGCGCCGGCGCTCATCACCATAGGCTCCCTCGGTCTCGCGGTAGGCCTGATTGTAGTCGTTGGCGCTGGCCCGGCGAGAAGACTTTGAGGCTGGCGCGTCTTCAAAAATCTCATCGCCGTAGTCCTCTTCATAGGCCGGGGCGCGCAAGGCGCTTGTCCGCTGCTGCAAGGAGCGCTGGGAGGTTTCGTAGCCCGTTCCGGCATAGCCCAAATCGTCCTGGGGTCCCCGCCGGAAGGAGTCGGGATTTACCCGGGGTGTTTGCAAGCGCGGTTCACTGGACTGAGGCTGCGACATGGGGCCGTTAAAGCTTCGCTGGGGCTGTTGCAGCGGTGGCGGCGGCACATAGGCCGACGGCGCATAGCCGCGCGGCGGCTGGGGCCGGTATTGCGGCTGGAAGCCGGCAGCGGGCGCACCCGTTGGAATCCGGGGCTGGCCGCCAAGCGGTGGCCGTGGCGGCGAAAGCTGCGGCTGCTGCGGTGCCGGCCGTTGCGGCGGCCGGCCTGGTGGCAGGGAGCGGGGCTCGCGGCCGAAATCCGCCCTGCTGTCTTCATCGGCGAAACTGAATTTTGGCTTTTCGCCCGGAACGGCAGCGGCAACCGGGGCCTTGGCCGGGGCTGGCGTGCTTGGGGCGTTTTCGGCGCGCTGTTTGGCGGCGGTTACCCGCTGTTCGGCCAAGCGCTCGGCGGCGGCGCGCTGGGAGCGAAGCTTTTCGGCCAAGGCATCAGGAGCCTGCGGCGGACCACCCTGCGGCATGACCTGCTGCTGCGGCCTAGCGGCTGGGGCCGCAGCGGCCTTCATGGGCAGGCGCGGCGCCATGGGGGCTGGTTTTGCCACCGACTGGACTGGGCGCACCGGTGCCGCTTCCACCTCAACGGGCTCGGGAGCCTTGCTGAACTCATTTGAAAGGCGGGGCATTTCCTTGCCGCCAATACCTAAACGCTCGCGCCAATTGCGCTTATCGGCGTCATTTGCGGAATTTTGATCCATACCCACCATTTCCGTTTTACATCTCTTCGACCGGGTTAACACCCAGGATGCGAAGCCCGTTCCCCAAAACATAGCGAATCGCAAGTAGAAAAGCGAGGCGCGTATCGGTTAATATTAACTCATCTTTAACAATAAATCTTAATTGCGGCGACTCTTTGCCTTTGTTCCACAGGGAATGAAAGTCACTGGCCAGCTCATAGAGGTAAAACGAGATGCGGTGCGGCTCGTGGGCAAGTGCTGCGCCCTCCAACATTTTTGGATATTCTGCCAATCTCTTTACCACATGACGCTCGGCTTCGTCGACCAATAATGAAAAATCATGGTTAATTCCGCTCTGGCCAACCTCCGCTCCATTGCGCAGCACGGAGCAAACGCGGGCGTGGGCGTACTGCACATAGAAAACGGCATTGTCCTTCGATTGCTCGGTGACCTTGGCGAAATCAAAATCGAGGGGCGCTTCGTTCTTGCGGTAGAGCATCATGAAGCGGACCACGTCGGCGCCGACCTCATCCACCACTTCGCGGAGGGTCACAAACTCCCCTGCCCGTTTCGACATGCGCACCGGTTCGCCGTTCCTGAACAGTTTTACCAACTGGCAAAGCCTGACGATGACATCGACCTTGCCCGGGCCGGCAATGGCCGCGGCCACGGCTTCGAGCCTTTTGACGTAGCCGCCATGATCGGCGCCGAGGACATAGACCAGTTCCTTGAAACCACGCCGGATCTTGTTGCGGCTGTAGGCAATGTCGGAGGCGAAATAGGTGTAGGACCCATCCGACTTGAGCAGCGGCCTGTCGATATCATCGCCAAATTCCGTGGCGCGGAAAAGGGTTTGCTCACGGTCTTCCCAGTCTTCCGGCAATTCGCCCTTGGGCGGCGGCAGGCGGCCTTCATAGACGTGGCCATGGGCGCGGAGATCGGCCACAGTGTCGCGCACTTCGTTGGAGTCATGCAGGGATTTTTCCGAGAAGAAAATGTCCTGGCGAATTTTCAGACTGGCGAGATCGCTGCGGATCAAGTCCATCATCATGGCGATGGCTTTGCTGCGGGCAATGGGAAGCCATTGCTCTTCGGTCATCGCCAGAAGTTTTTTTCCATGCTCGGTCGCAAGGGCTTGGCCCACAGGGATCAGATACTCACCGGGATAAAGGCCGGCAGGAATTTCACCAATGTCCGTACCCAGAGCTTCCTGATAGCGCAGGAAGGCCGAACGGGCGACCGTATCAACCTGGGCGCCAGCATCGTTGATGTAGTATTCGGTGCTGACGTCATAGCCGGTCACTTCGAGAAGGGCCGCCAAGGCATCGCCAAACACAGCGCCGCGGCAATGGCCGACATGCAAAGGTCCGGTGGGATTGGCGGAGACATATTCAACATTTGTCTTGATGCCCTTGCCCAATTCAGAGCGGCCGTAGGCGTCGCCCAGATCAAGAATGGCGTTCAGGATTTTCGGCCAGAAACTTTCCTTGAGACGCAGATTGATAAAGCCGGGACCTGCGACTTCAGCGGACAGAACATCGGGTTGTTTTGCCAGCCGTTTGGACAGAATCTCTGCCAGCACTTTCGGCGCCATGCCGGCGGGTTTGGCCACCACCATGGCGGCGTTGGTCGTCACATCACCATGGGAGGCATCACGCGGCGGCTCCGCCGTGACGCGTGAAATATCAAGGCCGGGTGTCAGTTCGCCGGCCGCCATCATGGCCGAAAGCTCGGCTCTTACGAGCGCCTGAAAGTGTCCAAAAAGGTTCATTTTATCATTCTAAGTTGTTGAAATTGCTGCCTACCTGAAAAGCGGGTCGAGGTCAAACAAGCGCTTGTGCTGCTCCAGGGCAAAGCGATCGGTCATGCCGGAGAGAAAATCGCAGACCTGGCGGGCGTAATGGCTGCGGTCACCCTGGACGTTTTCCTCGCGCCAGTCTTCCGGCAAAAGCGAAGCATCATTCATGTAGGCCTCGAACAGATCACGGATGACGCGCTGGGCCCGTTCCATGATTTCAAGGACGCGGGCGTGGCGATACATCCGCGCCGACAGGAAGGCTTGCAGCACGCGGTTGTTTTCAGACATCTGGGGAGCGAACTGCACCATGGGCCGCTTTTGCGCGCGCACTTCATCACTCGATCTAATGCTGGCGTCGGCACAGTTTTTTTTCGTCTGGGCCACGACATCGGTGACCATGGCCGAGATCACGCGGCGCACCGTCTCGTGAATGATGCGCGATCTTTCCAGGCCGGGATAAAGTTTGAGGACAGTAGACAGCGCCTCGCCCACCAACGGCACATCGCCGAGATCGATGATGTCGAAAAGTTTTGCCCGGAGGCCATCGTCTATATCATGGGCGTTATAGGCAATGTCATCGGCGATGGCGGCGACCTGCGCTTCAACCGAAGCAAAGCTTGCGAGCTTGAGATCATGGGCCTCGGCATATTCGATGATCACCTGCGGCAGGCCGCTTTCCTTGAAATGGCCAAGGGCGTGACCACGGGAATCGATCAGCGGGCCATTATGCTTGACCAGGCCTTCGAGGGTTTCCCAGGTCAGGTTCAAGCCATCGAACTTTGCGTATTTCCGCTCCAGCTTCGTTACTATTCGCAACGATTGAGCGTTGTGATCGAAGCCGCCAAACGGAGACATGAGCTTGTCGAGCTCGCGCTCGCCGGCATGGCCAAAAGGCGTATGGCCAAGATCATGGGCCAAGGCGAGGGCTTCGGTGAGATCCTCATCTAGGCCGAGGACGCGGGCAATGGACCTTGCGACCTGGGCAACTTCAATGGAATGGGTGAGCCTTGTGCGGTAGTGGTCGCCCTCGTGATACACGAAAACCTGGGTTTTATGTTTCAGGCGCCGGAAGGCGGAGGAATGGATAACGCGGTCCCGGTCGCGCTCGAAAGCCGAGCGCGGCGGGCTTTCGGCTTCCGGGAACAACCGCCCCCTGCTCTCTTCCGGCCTTGCCGCATAGCTTGCCGTGTGACGTTTCATTTTACCGCACCATTGACAATCCGGCGCCCAAGACCGACATAAATACCCATGGAAAGCACTGTAAACATTACCGCCCGCGCCGCAAACCGGATTTGTGAGATAACCGCAGGTGAGAAACAGCCGCATAGCCTGCGAATTTCGGTAAACGGCGGCGGCTGCTCGGGCTTTCAGTATGATTTCGCCATTGCCGCGGACCGCAGTGACGATGACCTCGCCATTGAAAAAGATGGGGCAACGGTTCTCATCGATTCTGTTTCACTCGGTTACATGTCAGGGTCCACCGTCGATTTCGTCGATGACCTGATTGGCCAATCCTTCAAGGTGCAAAACCCATTGGCCAAAGCCTCCTGCGGCTGCGGAACCAGTTTCACAATTTAATCCGTCCTGCCGGGGTCAAGAATGCGCGTTGCGACGTGGAATGTGAATTCAGTCAAGGCGCATCTGGAGGTGGTTACGCGCTGGCTGAGCGAAGCCAAGCCGGACGTGGTGTGCCTGCAGGAAATCAAATGCGAGGATCAGAATTTTCCGTCGGCGGTTTTTGAAGAGCTGCACTACAGTGCCGCGGTGTTCGGCCAGAAGACCTATAACGGCGTGGCCATTCTTTCGAAGTTTCCGCTGGAGAATATTGTTCGTGGATTGCCGGGTGATGCCTCCGATGAACAATCGCGCTATATTCAAGCGACCGTCATTGATGGTTCGAACAGCGCCACGGTGGCGTCCATTTATTTGCCCAACGGCAATCCCACTGACTCGCCGAAATACCCTTATAAATTGGCTTGGATGGACCGCCTGATGGCGCATACGAAGAGCCTGCTGAAACAGGAAGAAGCCTTCGTTCTGGCAGGCGATTACAATGTCATTCCAGATGCGCAGGATGCCAAGATTCCCAGCCTGTGGGTGAAGGACGCGTTGTTCCTGCCTGCCACGCGGGCCAAGTTTCAGGAGCTTGAGGCCCTGGGACTTACCGATGCGTTCCGGGCGCTGCATCCAACAGCTGGCGACCAATACACATTCTTCGATTACCAGGCCGGCGCCTGGCAAAAGGGAAATGGCATCCGCATCGACCACATGATGCTGTCGCCGCAGGCAGCGGACCGTTTGGTTTCAGCCCATATCGAAAAGCATGTGCGCGGCTGGGAGAAGCCCTCCGACCATGTGCCGCTGGTGATCGAGCTCTAAAAACAAAAAAGCCCGCCGATTTGATCGACGGGCTTTTCCGAAACTGGAACTAATTACTTACTTAGGGGCCTTGATGCCGAAAGCAGCGAGGCTGGCTTCGAATGGCTTGTAGGCTTCCTTGGCTGTTGCGACATAGAGCTCGTTGAGCTTGGTGGCTTCAGCTACGAAGGCTTCGTAAGCTTCCTTGGCATAGCCCTGCTGGACTTCCAAAGCGCCCTCGAAGGACTTGGTGGCAGTTGCCTTTTCAACAACCTGCGTGCCTTTTTCGAAGAATTTGCGAGAAAAATCAGTGGTTTCCTGGGCAATGGCCTGGAGACCCTTGGTCAGGGCGGTTCCGGAAGCCACAAAAGCTTCGTAACCATCTTTGCTCAGGGTCTGGAAATCTTCAAATGACTTGATCATGGGGCTCTCCGTTGGGGATCAGTTTCATACCGTGTGGAGCTGTATATGTGCACTGCACCATAAATGTCAAGAATCTTTTTGCACTGCACCATTGAGAAAAATGAAATCAACAGGTGCGATTCAGGCATTTACCCTTTAGAAAGTTTGGAATCACTAATTTCCTTGGCTGCGCTTCGGGAATTTAGGCGGCGGTCGGACCTTGATTTCGACCAATTGTGTGGTCAATCAATACCCGGTTTTGGGTACCAAAGAATGAGTTTAGGATGATTTCCATTCGTAGTTCTCAAATGCACCGTCCGTTCATCCCGTTTGCCGCTTTGGTCCTCTCCTGCCTAGTGCTGCTGGGCACTTTCCAGCCCGCTTCGGCCAAGGTGCAATTTTCAGCCATTGCCGTTGATGCCCGGACCGGGAAAATTCTGTTCAGCAACGACATCGACGGACCGCGCCATCCGGCTTCATTGACCAAGGTCATGACGCTTTATGTGCTGTTCCAGGACCTCAAGGCGGGACGCCTCAAACTGACGAGCGACCTCAAGGTGTCACAGCGGGCGGCCAACATGCAGCCTTCGAAACTGGGGTTGAAGCCCGGTTCGACCATCGAAGTCGAAGATGCGATCAAGGCGCTGGTTACCCGGTCAGCCAATGACGTGGCTGCTACCATTGGTGAAAACCTGGAAGGCACCGAAGCCAATTTTGCCGCCCGCATGACGCGCACGGCACGGGCTATCGGCATGTCGAAAACCACCTTCAAGAACGCCTCCGGCCTTCCCAATCCGGCGCAGGTAACAACGGCGCGGGACTTTGCAACACTCAGCTTGCGCATCCAGCGGGATTTTCCCGAGTATTATCCCTATTTCCGCATTTCTTCGTTCAACTACGGAAAGCAGACTATCCG
This sequence comes from Aestuariivirga sp., assembly GCA_965279345.1. GTDB lineage: Bacteria > Pseudomonadota > Alphaproteobacteria > Rhizobiales > Aestuariivirgaceae > Aestuariivirga. Next base: position 263,012 of record CBDIHN010000004.1, on the reverse strand, counting down.
CAGCCATAACCGCCTGCTCGGCAGGTTCCAGGGAACCGACGGAATCAAGACCGGCTATATCAGGGCGTCCGGCTTCAACCTCACGACATCGGCCAAGCGCGGCAACAAGCGCATCGTCGGCGTCGTGATGGGCGGCAGCTCCGGCGGGGCGCGCGACAAATACATGATGACAATGCTGGAAAAGGCTTTTCCAAAATGCGTTGATGGCCAGATGATTGCCGCTGCAGCGGGAACTTCAGCGGGAGCCAGCGTTCCCGATACGAAAATTGCCGTTATCCTGCCAAAGGAGAAACCCGTTGCTGACCAGAAAGGCCTGGATAAGAAAATCCAGGTGGCCTCAATCGCCGATGATGCGGCGCCAGCGGAAGAAACAAATTTTGAAAAACTGATGGCGAACCCGGATGATATTTCCGCGCCAGATACCAAGGTGCTTGAGGCAAAAATTGAGGAAACCGCTGTTGCCTCAACCGAAGAACCGGATGAGGCCGCCGAGCCGGCGCCGGCAAAGCTTCCCTTTGAAGTGAAGAAGGAAGTGAAGGCGCCTCTGGTGGAAAAGAAAGTGGAGGCCAAGGTTGACCCGAGCTGGAACATCCAGATCGGCGCCTATCCAAAGAAAGAGGAAGCCCGGCTGAAGCTCAAGGAAATCCGCGCTTCGGGCTACAAGTTCCTGAGCGGCAAGCAGGCCATCACGGTGCAAGTGCAAAAGGGAGCCAAGACGGTTTACCGGGCACGGTTCTCGGGCTTTACGCAGAAAACCGCCAAGGCGGCCTGCGCCCAGCTTTCCAAAAAAGGCCTGACCTGCATGGCCTTTTCGCCTCAATCCTGAAGCAGAATATCCTTGGCCTGATTGATTTTGGCAGCAAGATAATCTGAGCCGCCGCGATCGGGATGAAAGTCCTTCATCAGGCGGCGATGGGCGTTCTTGATGTCTTCATTGGTGGCCCCTGCCTTCAATCCAAGCACGGACAGGGCTTCATCGCGTGACATGGCGCCGGTGCTGGCCTGCTTGGCGCGGTCTGTACCCGTCCAGGTTTCACGCCATTCCGGCTTATTGCGATCAAGCCAGGCTTCCAGAAGTGAAATGCTTTGATCGGAAGCCCTGGCACAGTGATCGTAAAGGGATTTGAGGTCAGTGGAATTCATCTCCTCCAGACTTACCCCCTTGTAGGGGCCGGAAATAACCCGCCCCGTCATCTTGCCGGAGTCATGATCAAGCTCCATGGCGAGGATTCCCGTTGCAACGCGGGATTTTTGCCCGGCGGATTTTTTGTTCCAGGGAAAGCCATTGGGGAAGACTGACGACTGGCCAATCATGCCGAGGCCCACGGCAAAGAGCGGAACAGCGAATTGCGAAAGCCCGCGCAAGGCGAGAAGGCCCGATAGGGCAATAAGCCCCCCGCCCGCCAGTTTCCGGGTCAGACCAGCGGCCTGGTTCGGCGTGGTCTTGGCAAACTTCCTGATGAGCCATATGCCGCCGAATACAACGATCAGTGCAATGATAAGGTTTGGCATCGCAACTATTTCAACTGCCGCAGCAGCAGAGTGGAAGTTCCGCCTTTGGTCTTTGCATGGTTTTCCAATGCGGCTCTGCCGCCAGCGGCATAGACGGCCACCGCCGAAAGAAGTTCGCGCAGCATGTGGGCGGAGGACTCATTGAGTTTGAAATAGGCGCCGCGGCTGAGTTTGGCGATTTCCTGAAAGGCCCGCGCCGCATTGCCGTCATTGCCTTCCTGGAAGGTGAATATGGGGGTTCCCTGCAGGCCGATTTCGCCGGCTGCCTGGCACAGGGCATCAATGTTTTCTTCCATGGCATCGCCCACATAAATCACCGCATTCACTTTCGTGCTGCGCAATTCTTTTTTAACGTGGGAAAGGGCCCGGCCAATTTGGGTGTTGCCGCCGCGGCAATCCACCGTTGTCATCAGCTTGGCAAGCGCCGTTGGATTGCTCACCCATTTGCTGGCGCGGCATTCGTTGAAACCCCGGAAGTAAACGAGCTGAACGTCGAGCCCGCCGATGCGGGCGGTTTCGGCAAACATTTCGGCCTGGATGGAAAGGGCGCGGTCCCAGCTTGGCTGGCGGCTCATGGTGGCATCCATGGCAAATATCAGTTTGCCGCGCTCACCATCCTTGGCAACCGGCGGCAGGCCACGGATCTTCTCCAGGAAATCGGCAACGTTGCCTTCGCCTGTCGAAGTTATCGAGGTTGTTGACTTGGCCATATCCTTGCCCCCTGTGCAAACAGCGGCGCTACAGATAGTGCGCTTTTTGGAAATTCAAAGCAATTTTGCCGAAACCTATTGGCACGTTTCGGCTTTCAGGAGCTCGAGATGGGCCAATTTCCCCGAGAGAGCGAAACTTCCATAATCCATGACCAGGCTGTTGGAGACGCCGTTTTCATACATGTCAAAATTGATCTGGTAGAGCGGTGTTTCGGAACTATCTTCTTCAGTTGAATAATAGCCAATGGTTACAGGCCAGGACGAAAGCGACTGCAGGGGGGCTGCCTGGGCGTTGTCCTTGTCCTTCTTGCCCTCCCCGGCATTTACCTTCTTGCCGATGGTGCTGATGGCCTGGACGGTTTTTTCCTCGTCGGAGCCATCATAGACCAGCGAGACATCGCGGGTTTCACCTTTTGCGGCGGCTTCCATCAGGCGCAACTGGTGGCGCATGGGGAAAATGGTTTCCGCCGAGATCGAGGTTTTCTTCGCTTGCGGCAGGGTGATGCTGACCTCGCCTGCGCTGTCCTTTTCGGCGCGGGCAACGCTCAGGCGCTTTTCGCTCTCCTGCTTGCTGTCGACAAATTCCTTTTCGCTGTAGTTCATGGCCTTGCCGTCACCGGTTTCCCAGGAGGATGATTGGGTATCAAAAAGACGCGGGCTGCCCTCCTTGTAGTCGAAGCGGTTGACCAGGCGGAAGCTCACGGTCCAGCCGTCGCATTCGCTGCCTGAAACTTCATAGGCCATGCGGCCGGACACATTACCCACATTCGCTCCTTGGGTGGCGCGCAGCAACTGCAGGTCGTAAACCGCACGGTGGGGTGCGATGGCGGAAGCCTGGGTTTGCGATACAAACGCCAGAAATACACCTACCGATAGAACTCTTTTCAACACCCTTGAAACTCCATGATTACGGTGGTCCATTGCCCAACCGTCTACTATATAATTTGGACTTTCGAGGTTAAGGCAAAGCAAACATGACAACAATGGCCAAAGCAAGAATTCTGGTAACCCGCCACCTTCCGCCCGAGGTGGAAAGCCGCTTGGAACGGGATTTTTCGGCAAGCCTTAACGTCAGCGACAAGATCATGAGCACGACTGAAATCGCCGAAAAAGCCAAGGCTTTCGACGGGCTTCTCATTACCTCCATGGACCCCTGCCGGAAGGAGCTGATTGACGCCCTGCCCGCCTCCATCCGGATGATTGCGACCTTTTCGGTGGGCACCGACCATATCGACATTCCCGCCGCCAAGGCCAGGGGCATTGGCGTTTCCAATACGCCTGATGTTTTAACCGATGCGACCGCCGATATTGCACTGCTGCTGATGCTGGGCGCGGCGCGGGGCGCCATTTGGGGCGACCGGATGGTGCGTGAGAACAAGTGGCTGCCGCCTTCCATGACGTTTCCCCTGGGGCATGACGTGAGCGGGATGCGGCTTGGCATTTACGGCATGGGGCGGATTGGGCAGGCCGTGGCGAAGCGGGCGGCGGCCTTTGGCATGACCTTGCATTACCATAACCGCAAGCCGGTGGCGGCGGACCATGGCGCAACCTATCACGCAACATTGGACGGCATGCTGCCGCATTGCGATTTTCTCTCCATCAATTGCGCCTCGACGGCGGAAACCCGCGACAGCATCAATGCCCGCGCCATTGGGCTGCTGCCGGATGGTGCAATCGTCGTGAACTCGGCACGCGGCGACATCGTTAATGACGAGGCGCTGATTGCGGCGCTCAAATCGGACAAGCTGGCGGCGGCGGGCCTTGATGTGTTCAAGGGCGAACCCAACATCAATCCCGGCTACCGGGAACTGAACAACGTGTTCATGATGCCGCATCTCGGCAGCGCCACAAAGAATACGCGCATTGCCATGGGCATGCGGGCGGTCGATAATTTGGCGGCATTTTTCAAGGGCGAACGCCCGCGCGATCTTTTAACAGGAGCATGAGATGGGATTGATCGACAAGCGACTTGCTGAGCTCGGCATTGTATTGCCGAAGCCGGCCCAGCCGGTGGCAACTTATGTGCCGTGGGTGAGGACGGGTAATCTTGTCTATATATCCGGCCAAGGCGCCATGAAGGATGGCAAGCTGCAATATACAGGGAAGGTCGGCGATACGCTTTCCATTGAAGATGCCATTGCCTCGGCGCGCCTGACCGGGATTAACATCATCACCCACTTACGCGATGCCTGCGGCGGCGATCTTGACCGGGTGAAGCGTGTTGTGAAACTCCTAGGCCTGGTCAACTGCACACCGACATTCGGCGATCACCCCAAAGTTATCAATGGCGCTTCGGACTTGATGGTTGAAGTGTTCGGCGATAAGGGCCGGCATGCGCGCTCAGCAGTGGGCGCGCCTTCGCTTCCCTTCGGTCTTTCGGTGGAAGTCGAAGCCATTGTGGAAATTGAATAGGGATGCGTTTTACGCCGCAACTGCGCGCATTTGACTGGTTGGTGGCGCGGCCCATTGCGCATCGCGGGCTGCATACAAAGAGCAAAGGCGTCATCGAAAATACGGCTGGCGCCTTTGAGGCGGCGATCAAGGGTGACTACGCGATTGAATGCGATGTGCAGTTGACGGCGGACGGCGAGGCCATTGTTTTCCATGATGATGATCTGGACCGGCTGACGGAGGCGAAAGGCCCGGTGAAGGCTTTGACTATGAAGGCGCTGCAGAAGGTTGAACTGAAGGCGACGTCGGACCGCATGCAGACGCTGGCGGAATTACTGGAGCAGGTTGACGGGCGCGCCACATTGGTCATTGAACTCAAGTCCCTGTGGGACGGCAATGAGGCGCTGGCGAAGCGGGCATTGCAGGTTCTCGAAAACTACGATGGGCCCTATTGCCTGATGTCATTTGATCCCGACGTGATTGCCTGCCTGCGGGCGCTATCGCCCCAGACGGTGCGGGGCATTGTGGCGGACCGGACCACGGACCCCTATTATAATGCCCTGCCCCTGGCTAAGCGCTATTCCATGCGGACCTTCGCTCACCTTGCGGAAACGCAGCCGCATTTTGTATCCTATTATTGGCGAGAGCTTCCGTTTGAGCCCGTCACGGAAATCCGCAACGCCGGGCATCCGGTGATCACCTGGACATTGCGCTCCAGGGAAGAAGCTTCGCAGGCGCTGCGCTATTGTGACCAGGTTACCTTTGAGGGCTACACGCCTTGAAGCTTCGCACAGTCGAGAGTGTTTCGGACGTTCCGGCGGACCAGTGGAACGCCTGCGCAAATCCCACGGGCTTCAATCCCTTTGTCTCCCATGAGTTTTTCAAGGCGCTGGAGGACAGCGGCTCGGCCACGGGCCGGACGGGCTGGAAGGCGGAGCACCTGGTTTACGAGACGGCAAAGGGAGAGATCGCCGGCATCGCGCCGTGTTTTATCAAGTCGCACAGCCAGGGCGAGTATGTTTTTGACCATGGCTGGGCGGAAGCTTATCACCGGGCCGGCGGGCGCTATTATCCAAAACTGCAGTCTTCGGTTCCCTTTACGCCGGTGACCGGCCCCCGCCTGTTTTCGGCGAACGCTGAAACACGAGCGCTCCTGGCGAAGGGGTTGGTTTCGGTTTGCAAGGAACTGAAGGCTTCATCGTCCCACATCACCTTTCTGCCTGAAGAGGATTGGGTGATGGCGGACAAGGCCCATTGGCTGCAGCGGCAAGACATTCAGTTCCATTGGCAGAACCATGATTACAAATCCTTTGATGATTTCCTTGCCGGTCTCTCATCCTCCAAGCGTAAAAATATCCGCAAGGAGCGGAAGGCGGTGCTTGAGGCGGGGATCAGCTTTGACTGGGTGACGGGCAAGGATTTGCGCGAAAGCCATTGGGACGCGTTTTATGATTTCTACATGGAAACGGGTTCGCGCAAATGGGGCTCGCCTTACCTGACGCGGAAATTTTTCAGCCTGATCAGCAAAAACATGGGGGCGCAAGTGCTGCTCATCCTGGCGCGGCGCGAGGGGCGCATCATTGCGGGTGCCTTGAACTTCATCGGCTCCGAGGCGCTCTATGGACGCAATTGGGGGGCGAGCGAGCACCATGATTTCCTGCATTTTGAAACCTGCTATTATCAGGCGATAGATTTTGCCATTCAGCACAAACTGGCCCGGGTTGAAGCGGGGGCGCAGGGACAGCACAAGCTGGCGCGGGGATATCTGCCGGTGAAAACCTACAGCCTGCACCACTTTGCCCACCCCGGCCTGGCGCGCGCCGTTGGGGAATATCTTGAACAGGAGCGTCTCGCCATTGACCAGGATCAGGCCCTGCTTGCGGAGCACTCGCCGTTTCGGCATGAAACAGATGACTAAAAGGGATCCACGACCATGACCTATGACTCCAACAACATCTTTGCCAAAATCCTGCGCGGCGAGATCCCGAGCCATAAAATATACGAGGACGAGCATACGCTGGCCTTCATGGATGTGATGCCCCAGGTGAATGGGCATTGTTTGGTCATTCCAAAGGTGGGGTCACGCAATTTGCTGGACGCCGAGCTTTCGACACTCACGCCACTTATGGCAACCGTGCAAAAGGTCGCGCGCGCCGCCAAGGCTGCCTTCAAGGCGGACGGGGTGCAGGTCCGGCAATACAATGAACCTGCGGCGGGACAGACGGTATTCCATCTGCATTTTCACATCATGCCGCTGAATGAAGGGCAACCCCTGCGCCCTCATTCGGGGAAAATGGCGGATCACACTGTGTTGGCGAAGCAAGCGGAGATGATCAAAGCTGCGTTATAAGTTCTATCCGCCTGTCACCCCGGCGGGAGCCGGGGCCTATGGCAAGTCTGGGTTCCGGCTTTAGCCGGAATGACAGATAGAGGGGGAATTACTTCGCCTTGGCGGGTTTCTTTTTTGCCGCGGGCTTTGCTTTCGTTTCAGCCTTGGCCTTGTTGCGCGGCAGTGACTTGCGTTCCGGGGGTTTGGGGAGGGATTTTTCCTCGTCCCTTCCCAGATACTGGAACGCCAGTTCATCGCCCTTCAGGAGGATGCGCACGGTGCCGCCCTTGGTGAGCTTGCCGAAGAGGACTTCTTCCGCCAGCGGCTTCTTGATATGCTCCTGAATGACGCGCGCCAGCGGCCTTGCGCCCATCTGCTGGTCGTAGCCCTTCTTGGCCAGCCAATCGGCGGCTTCGGTGGAGAGCTCGATGTTGATCTGGCGCTCGGACAATTGCGCTTCGAGCTGGAGGATAAATTTCTCCACCACCTTGCGGACGATGTCCGGCGGCAGGTGGCTGAAGGCGATTGTGGCATCCAGCCTGTTGCGGAATTCCGGCGTGAACATGCGGGTGATGGCTTCATTGTCATCACCTTCGCGCACGGAACTGCCGAAGCCGATTGCCTCGCGGGCCATGTCCTGGGCCCCGGCATTGGTAGTCATCACCAAAATGACGTTACGGAAATCGACTGACTTGCCGTTGTGGTCGGTGAGCTTGCCGTGGTCCATGACCTGCAACAAGATATTGAAGAGATCCGGGTGGGCCTTTTCGATTTCATCGAGGAGCAGCACGCAGTGCGGATGCTGGTCGATGCCATCGGTCAAGAGGCCGCCCTGGTCGAAGCCCACATAGCCCGGGGGCGCGCCGATCAGACGGGAGACGCTGTGGCGCTCCATGTATTCGGACATGTCAAAGCGCAGCATGTGGACGCCCAGGACTTCCGCCAGGCGCTTGGCGACTTCGGTTTTGCCCACACCGGTGGGGCCGGAGAAGAGATAGGAGCCGATGGGCTTTTCCGGTTCGCGGAGGCCGGCCCGCGCCAGCTTGATGGCCGAGGTCAGGGCTTCGATGGCCTTGTCCTGGCCGAAGACCAGCCGCTTCAGCTCGGTGCTGAGGTTTTTCAGAACCGTGGCATCGTCCTTCGAAACGGTTTTGGCGGGAATGCGCGCCATGGTGGCGATGGTGGCTTCGATATCGGCCACGTCGATCACCTTCTTGCGCTTGGATTCGGCGACAAGCATGAGAGAGGCACCTGTTTCGTCGATGACGTCGATAGCCTTGTCCGGCAGCTTGCGGTCGCTCATGTAGCGCGAGGAGAGTTGCACGGCGCTTTCGATGGCCTCATTGGTGTAGGTGACCTTGTGGAACTCCTCGTAATAGGGCTTGAGGCCCTTGAGGATGGCGATGGCATCGGGCAGCGAGGGCTCGTTCACGTCGATTTTCTGGAAGCGGCGGACAAGGGCCCGGTCCTTCTCGAAGTGCTGGCGGTATTCCTTGTAGGTGGTGGAGCCCATGCAGCGGAGATTGCCGCCGGCCAAAGCGGGCTTCAGCAGGTTCGAGGCATCCATGGCGCCGCCCGAAGTGGCGCCGGCACCGATCACGGTGTGGATTTCATCGATGAACATGATAGCGCCGGGACGGGCTTCGATTTCCTTGATCACGGCCTTGAGACGCTCCTCAAAATCGCCGCGATAGCGGGTGCCGGCAAGCAGCACGCCCATGTCGAGCATGTAGATGGTGCAGTTCTTCAGAACGTCGGGCACTTCGCCATTGATGATCTTGCGGGCGAGGCCCTCGGCAATTGCCGTCTTGCCCACGCCGGGATCGCCCACGAAGAGCGGGTTGTTCTTCTGCCGGCGGCAGAGGATCTGGATGGTGCGGTTGACCTCGTTTTCACGGCCAATGAGCGGATCGATCTTGCCTTCGGCGGCCTTTTTGTTGAGATCGATGCAATAGGCTTCCAAAGCATCGGCATCGCCCTTCTTCTTGCCGCCGCTCTCGGTGCCTTCACCCTCACCGCCGCCGGTGCCCGACTGCTGGTCCTGGTCGACGCCGCGCACGGGACGGGCTTCACCCATCCCTGCCCGCTTGGCAATGCCGTGGGAAATGTAGTTCACCGCGTCGTAGCGGGTCATGTCCTGCTCTTGGAGGAAGAAGGCGGCATGGCTCTCGCGCTCGGCAAAGATGGCGACCAGCACGTTTGCGCCGGTTACCTCTTCGCGGCCGGAGGACTGCACATGGATGACGGCGCGCTGGATGACCCGCTGGAAGCCGGCGGTGGGCTTTGATTCGAGGACGTCATCGGAAACCAGGTTGGCCAGTTCGGTATCGACATAGTTCACAAGGCTGTTGCGCAGCTCATCCACATTGACGTTGCAGGCGCGCATGACAGCGACCGCGTCCTTGTCCTCGATCAGGGACAAAAGCAGGTGTTCCAGCGTGGCAAACTCATGATGGCGCTCATTGGCAAAGGCCAGGGCGCGGTGGAGGGCTTTTTCAAGGCTTCGTGAAAACGTGGGCAACTCTTTGCTCCTTCCGGATCCTGCGGAATTTGCCCGTTTCCGATGGGCGGCCCGCACGAACCAAGTGATTTGGACTTCATTATATAGGCATTTTTGCGAAGTTGGGGAGAGGTCCCCAAAAAATAGATTTAATGATGTTTTTTTCGGCAGATGAACGGAATCTGAACAGCCGGTTCAGGCTGGTTTCAGGCTGAATTCCCTATTAACCGCGTCATCGAAACACAAATACCCATCAAGGAAACAGAATCGTGATCAGCCTCGCCCTTACCCACCGCAACCCCGCCCCTTCGTTCCTGAAGAGCGCCCTGACGGACTTCCGCCAGATGCGCCTGCGTTCCGCCCAGCGCAAGCATCTGCTGGGCCTTGACGACTACCTGCTCCGCGACATGGGCCTCAACCGCCACGATGTGATGTGCGGCAAGTTCTAATTCAACTGCAATGGACCGAAAAATCATGACCACGACCACTTATTCAAATCAGGCCGACGTTTCGGCCTTCTCATTTGTCCAGGATGCCATCAAGGGCTTCCGCCGCAGCCGCGCCCGCGCGGCCCAGCGCCGGCACTTGCTCAGCCTTGACGACAAACTGCTGCGCGACATGGGGCTGACCCGCCTCGATGTGTTGAACGGCGATTTCTAAACCCTAACCCCAACCCAAAAAACAGGACTTACTTTATTATGACCGCGACTATCCTTACTGCCCGCACCAATGCTTCGGCCCCTTCGTTTCTCAAGGACGCTCTTTCCGGTATGCGCCGGGTTCGCGCCCGTTCCGCCGCCCGCACGTTGTTGCTCGGCCTTGACGAACGCATGCTCACCGACATCGGCCTGACCCGCGATGATGTGTTGAACGGCCGTTTCTAAGGAAACCTCCGATTAACACAGAGGCAGGGGCGCTTTAGGCGCCCCTATTCCTTTTCCATGGTACACTGCAGGGGCTGCTGGTGCTTCTTGGCAAAATCCATCACCTGGGTGACCTTGGTCTCGGCAATCTCGAAAGTATAGACGCCGCAGATGCCCACACCCTTCTGGTGGACATGGAGCATGACACGGGTGGCTTCCTCGGCCGATTTGCCAAAAAACTGCTGCAGCACATGGACGACGAATTCCATGGGCGTGTAGTCGTCATTCAGCAGCAGCACCTTGTAGAGGCTGGGCTTCTTGGTCTTGGGCTCAGTGCGGGTGATCACGCCGACCTGCCCGCCGCCGTCCTTATGTGAATCTTTTTGCGCCATGGAGGGGATTATATAGGCTCTCATGGCAAAATTGGGAGGGGGTGAGGCAAAAGTGCCGAAATGCCACATTTTCACAATAATCCCTATTCCAAAGGCCCCTCACCGGAGGTGCGCACGCTGCTGCGCAGGACGCGTTCCGGCATCTGGTGGAAGGCTGCAAGTGCCAAGGCCAAAAGCAACGCGGCCAGGGCAAACAGCGGCCTGAAGGCCGTATGAATTTCGCCGCTTGCAACAGTGGTTGCCAGCTTTGCCGCTGAAGATTGTTCTAAGGCTGCCAAATCCGGCATTTGCGAAAAAAGAACGGCCCCGAACAAGGAAACAACCAAAGCCCCGCCCAGCGATCTGAAGAAGCCCATGACGCCCGTGGCGGTGCCCATCTGGTGCGGGCTTACAGCATTTTGAATGGCAACCGTGGTGATCGGAAAAACTGTGCCCAGTCCGATGCTCAACCCCGCCATCAGCACTTCGACGAGCACTATTCCCAAATGATGCTTGAAGGCAGCAATCAAACCAAGGCCGAGAACCGAAAATACCAGACCCACATAGGCCGGCCTCTTGTACCTTGCCGAATGCGCCATGAAACGTCCCGCGATAATGGCCCCCACCACGGTTCCCGACATGAACGGAATAAGGCTGAGGCCCGATTGGCTGGCACTCAGGCCAAAGGTCAATTCCATGTAAATCGGCAAATAGGCTGTGATGCCAATATATGTGCCCATGATCAGAAGTGCCGTTGCCGTGCCCATCGCCACGACTGGATTTTTGAGGATATCGGAAGGGATGAAAGGTTCGGGCGCTGTGTTCAGTCGCCAAACAAATGCCACCCAAAGCACTGCGGAGATGAGCAAAAGACCCAACACCTGGGGCGAACGCCAGGGAAAATGAACCCCGCCCCAGCTCAAGGCCAACATCAACGCAATGCTGCCACACGCCATCAAGCCGGCGCCAAGAAAATCCAGCCGGTGCGGTTTTTCGTGGCGCGGAAGTTTCTTGAGCAGGCCATTGGTCATCAGCAGCGCCATCAAACCCAATGGCAAATTGATCCAGAAGATCAATGACCAGTGCAAATGCTCAGCCATGTATCCACCGAGCAATGGCCCTGTGATGCTGGCAAACATATAGACGCCCGAAATATAGACCATGTAGCGCGAGCGTTCTTTCGGCGAAACAATATCGGCAATGATTGTTTGCGCTAGCGAGATAAGCCCGCCGCCGCCCAAGCCTTGCAGGGCGCGCGCAACAATCAGCAGCCACATGTTGGGAGAAAGTGCGCACCCAACCGAGCCAACAATAAAAACCGCGATGGCAAACAGCAGGGTTTTGCGCCGCCCGACAATGTCCGAAACCTTGCCGTAAAGCGGCGTTACCGCGGTTGAAAACAACAGGTAGGCCGTCACCACCCACGGCAAATATTCCGGATTGCCAAGGTTGCGGCCGATGGTGGGAAGGGCAGTCACCACAATGGTTTGATCCAGGGCCGCCAAAATCATGGCGACGATGACGCCGAAAATGATGCGGAGAACTTCAGGGTGCGTGAGCTGCGGGGGTGAGGCGGTTTGGCCGGAAGAATTCATGCTGCCGTATGGGCCGCTGGGGATGGTGTTTCAACTAGATTTGAATTGCGTGGAAAGCTTAACCGCTATGCCAAGATCACCGCCGCGACCGAGACCCCTTCCGGGATGGACAGGAACATAGCTACCGTCATAGGAATATAGTATTGCGCGGGTAAAGCGAAAATAACCTTTAGACGTCTCCTCGTGTGAAACGTGGATTTATGCGATTAGTAAGGGATGGCCAAATCAGGAAATAAACCACCTCCCGTCGCCCCTCCGTCACAAGAATTTTCAGCGGGGGCATCCACGGTGTTTGCTACCCTTTCGAAGCGCATGGACGAAACCCACGCCGCTAGCGATAAAGAACAACCTTTCTGGTTGAAAGTGGCGCGTGAGGTGCCAATGATCAGAAAGGCACCTTATTCATTTGGTCTTACAACTTTATCCGCTACGTTCGTTCTGGCAATACTCTTGCACTACTTTGGAATCCTTACCCCATATTTTGTTGTGATGTATAAGGACAGCCAGATAGAAACTCTCACTCAAGAAGTGACGAACTACAAAAGAATATTTGAAGGGGCTTCACCGTCTGAAGTCAAAAAACAACTTTCGGATCTACAATCAAAAGTCTCTGATTTTGAAGCCGCACAATGGCTTCCTCTTTCAAGTGAGCAAAAAGCGAAAATTATTGAAGCGCTCAAAGATTATCCTCCGAGAAACATCCAAATAATGTTTCTTGACAAGGATGCGCGTCCACTTGTTCAAAGTTTTGAGGAAATTTTCAAAAAACTTAAATGGCCCCAACCATATGAACCCGACATTGCACTTGGATGGACGAAAGAGGGAATTTGGCTTGGGCCAATTGACGATACCAATGAAAAAATTAAATCAGAAATTGAGAGCATCACTGGACTCTCGACAACCCTTTTCCCAAGTCGCCTTCTGATAAATCAGAAACCTGAATTGACCATAACAATAGGCTACAAACCGAAGTCCGTCCCACAATGAACATTTCTGGATTCCATAATCTTCTTCATGCCGAAAGAGGAATCTAATGACTACAGCTGAGAAATTTACTCGATTCAGCATTATTGGCCGCTCTGGGGTTACCCTAGAGTCTTATCTATCAGGTCCATTGCGAGATTACTATTTGTCTAGAGAATATGTGTATGGGTTAGCAGAAAGAAAAAATGAACTCTTTGCTAAACAATCCAAAGCTGCTGGATGGATGTTCGGTCTAACCACATTACTGGCTTTCTTCGACAGCGTTGTCGGGACCAACGTATCTGTTCTTGGGGTCTCATTTTTGGTTCGGCCAGAATTTGCTTCTGCAATTTGTTTCTTAGCAGCAAGTTCGTTTTGTGGCGTCGTACAAGTCTTTATCGACAATCTGATCATAGATAATTACTTGGCTACCATTGGTCGTCATGTAAAAATCTATTCTTTCGGACTCTACATTTTGCCCAAAAGTGCAATCAACCTATGGGCAGAGGCTGCAACGCCAAGATTTTTTGGAAGCACGTCTGGTAGAGGTCACAAAGTCGCATTTTCTGGCATACTGGTTGTCATGCTGATAGCGCTTCATGCTATAGCGCTCTACCCAACGTTGGTATGCGGCAACAATATTTTACAAACACTTCAGAAACCTTTTTTGTCTTGGGCTGAGTTAGGGCTTGCCGTGATCTCGCTGCTAACTTTACTTGTTTCCTGGTTGCTTGCATTGCTTTCAATTCTCAAATTTAAATATTTTGAAGCAGACTTTGATGAAGCAGATGGCACACCTACAGCAGAATTTATTGCAAAGGTGAATGCCGAACAGGAAAAATCTGGAGAAACCAATTCTATATCTCCCTAGATATCCAGCCCCTCCTCGCTCACAAACTCCGCCCTTTCGGAGATGAAGTTGAAGCGTTCCTCCGGCTTGTTGCCCATGAGCTGTTCGACGATTTTGGCGGTGGAGGTGCGTTCGGCGTCTGACAGGGTTACCTGAAGCAGCAGGCGCTTGGCGGGGTCCATGGTGGTTTCCTTCAACTGCGACGCCAGCATTTCGCCGAGGCCCTTGAATCTCCCGACTTCGACTTTGCCCCTGCCCCCGAACACGGTTTTAAGTAATTCGTCCTTGTGCTGATCGTTCCTGGCGTAGGTGGTCTTGCCGCCTTGCGTAAGCCGGTAGAGCGGCGGCACGGCGAGATAGAGGTGGCCCTGGTCGATGAGCAGCGGCATCTGGCGGTAGAAGAAGGTGATGAGCAGCGAGGCGATGTGTGCGCCGTCCACGTCGGCATCGGTCATGATGATGACCTTGTCGTAACGCAGGTCTTCCTCGCGGTAGGAGGTGCCGGTGCCGGCGCCCAGGGCCTGGATGAGGTCCGAGATCTGCTGGTTGCCAGCGAGCTTGTCCTTGGTGGCGCTGGCGACGTTGAGGATTTTGCCGCGCAACGGCAGGATGGCCTGATTGACGCGGTTGCGGCCCTGCTTGGCGGAACCCCCTGCACTATCGCCTTCGACAATGAAGAGTTCCGAGCCCTGCGCCTGCGTTGCCGAGCAATCGGCCAGTTTGCCGGGAAGCCGGAGCTTTCGCACCGCCGTCTTGCGGCCCACTTCCTTTTCGGCGCGGCGCCGGATGCGCTCATCGGCCCGTTCGATAATCCAATCGAGCAGCCTGTCGGCCTGGGCTGGGTGGCCGGTTAGCCAATGGTCGAAGTGATCGCGCACGGCATTTTCCACGATGCGGAGCGCCTCAACGGAGGCGAGCCTGTCCTTGGTCTGGCCCTGGAATTCCGGCTCTCGAATGAAGACAGAAAGCAGCGAGCCGGAAGATGTCATCACGTCATCGGCGGTAACCGCGTTGGCCCGCTTGTTGTTTTTGAGATCGGCGTAATTCTTCAGCGAGCGGGTGAGTGCGGTGCGGAAGCCCTGTTCATGGGTGCCGCCATCGGCGGTTGGGATGGTGTTGCAATAGGACGACGAGAAGCCGTCATCGCCGCCGAACCAGGCGATGGCCCATTCGACATTGCCGTGGCCGCCTTCTTTTTCAACCTTGCCTGAAAAGATTTCATCGACGACACGGGTTTTGCCTTCCAGGCGCTCTTCGAGAAAATCCTTCAGGCCGCCAGGGAAATGCAGCACGGCCTTTTCCGGGGTTTCCTTGTCCTTGATGTGGGAGGGATCGCATTGCCAGCGGATTTCCACGCCGCCGAAGAGATAGGATTTGGAGCGGGACATGCGGTAAAGCCTTGCCGCCGAAAATTCCGTATTGCCCTTGCCGAAGATCTGGGCATCCGGCTTGAAGCGCACCATGGTGCCGCGCCGGCCCGAGATTTTGCCCAGTGACTGGATTTTGCCGGTGGGAATGCCGCGGGCATATTCCTGCCTGTAAAGCTGCTGGCCACGGGCCACTTCGACGATGCAGTGTTCGGAGAGCGCGTTCACCACGGAAACGCCCACGCCATGGAGGCCGCCGGAGGTTTCATAGACCTTGGAGTCGAATTTGCCGCCAGCATGGAGCGTGGTCATGATCACTTCAAGGGCCGACTTGTTCTTGAACTTGGGGTGCGGGTCGATGGGAATGCCGCGGCCATTATCGGTGACGGCCAGGTAGCCTTCGGCGTCGTAATTCACGTCAATCCAGGTGGCGTGGCCGGCCACGGCCTCGTCCATGGCGTTGTCGATGACTTCGGAGAAGAGATGATGCAGGGCCTTTTCATCGGTGCCGCCGATATACATGCCCGGCCTGCGGCGGACGGGCTCCAGCCCCTCCAGCACCTCGATGTCGGCGGCGGTATATTGCTCCTCGCCCCGGGTTCTGGCCGTGGCTTTGGCTGAAGGCTTTGTAGCGGTTGGCAGATTTCCGAAAAGATCGTCTGTATTCTTGGCCTTGGCCATATTTCAAAGTTCCCGAATCGTTTCGGCCACTATGGCGAAGCGGGGGGGAAAGCTCAAATCCGGAGCAATGGCAGGCCCATAAGCGCCTGGACGGTGAGTCCTGCCACGACCGCCACGCCGGCTAAAAGCGCTGCCGCCACAATACTCTTGTCGGGCCAGAACCAGGTGATCAGGGGTATGGCCTGCATGATGTGAAGGGCGGCGAAATGTGGCACGCGGAGGTCGCCGCCGGTGGTTGACCAGTGGAAGAAGGGCAGCCCCGTGGCATCGGTTTGGTCGCCGCCGATCCAGTGGCCGTTGCCTTGGGCCAGATAGGCGGCAACGGCGGTGGTGGCCACGGCGGAGACAATGAAGCTCCAGCCCGCTGCGAAGTGCATGGGGTTGGTTCCCGCACCCCTGATGCGCCAGCCGAGGTAGGCGGTGACAACGGTCAGCGTCACGGCGCCAAGCCCCATCAGCATGTACATCGTGTCGTGGAAAGGCGTGGTGCGGTTGAAATGTGAGGCTTCGCCGCGGGCGGCCTGGAAGAGCATGTAGGCAAGTTCAAAGCTTGCGGCGGCGAAGAAGATGTAGGTGGCGATGCGGATTCCCCGGCTGCGCTGTGTCTCGACCGGCAACATCGAGATACCCCAGGCAAGTGTTGCCATGTGAACGGCTAGCGAGAGAAAAAATTTTGCGGGCTTTTCCCAGAGGCTGACGCCATTGAGCAAGCGCGCGTCGAAAAAAGTGAGCCCATAGACCGCCAGAAACAGAAACGCGAAGGCAACGGCGGTGCGGGTGAGAAGCGGGGATGCAAAGGTCATAAGCTTGTCCTCTGGCGAAGCGGCCCAACTATACGTCATGTTTGCCATTTGTGCGCCTCAGCCTTTGCTTTTGCCCTGCCGCTGGGTTGCGGGGCGGGTGATGACGCGGCTTCTGCCCCTGCCCCATGGCTGTGTTGAAGACGTTGGAATAGGCTTCAAATAACCAATTCATTTGCAGTTCCTTAACTTGACAGTGACAAGATATGATTAGCGATGAATTTTGACAGTGTCAAGTTAAGAGTGTAAAAAATCCCCATGGCGAAGAAAACGGCGAAGACCTACCACCACGGGGACCTGCGCGAGGCGCTGATCAAGGCGGGGCGGGCTATTCTTGAAAAAGACGGGGTTGAAGCCCTCACGCTCCGGGCCTGCGCCAGAATGGCCGGGGTTTCCCATGCGGCCCCGCACCATCATTTCGCCGGCATCAATGATTTGCTGGCTGAAATCGCCGCCACCGGCTTTGAAGATTTTGTAAAAATCCTGGACAAGAATGCGGCGCTTTCATCCTCGGCCGTGGAAAAACTCAAAGCCATGTGCCGGAGCTATGTGGCTTTTGCGCGCGAAAGGCCGGCGGTTTACCAGCTCATGTTCGGCACCGCCGCTCCCCTGGCATCGGAACACCTGCAGACCACCAAAGTGACGGCTTGGGAACAGTTAGCCAATGCCGTATCAGCGGCGACCGGTCCGGAGGACAAAGAGGCAAAAGCCCTGCAAGTGTGGTCAACGGTGCATGGATTTTCCATGCTGGTGATCAGCAAGAGACTGCCGCCAATGGTCGATATCCCCCAAATGCTGAAACGGGTGGTCGACGGATTGCCCCCGGCGATCGGGGCAAAGCCCTAGCTATCAGTTGAACAGGCTGGAAAGCTCCGAACGTGCGTGGGTGACGATGATCCCGGCCAGCAGGCGGCTGGCCATGCCGCCGGACGGGGGCACGCGGCGGGGATCGAACGCTTCCGGTTGGTCATGGACCATGGACACGTGGGTTGGCTGGAAATCCAAGCCACCAACCATCTCCGCCCAGGTTTTCTCCGTCCTAACCAGCCCGATGGCCACGGCAATAACCATGGCCGCGACGGGCGGGAGAGAGCGGATTTTCTTGTTGTATGGGCGGGTCATCATGCATTCCTTTGAACTTGAGGCCGTTCTAAGGGGGGCTGCCTGTATGAAACCTGAGCGGGGAGTTCATTTTCGGTTCATGCGAGCCATCTCGCAACTGCACAAAATTTTTGCAGAATTCTGCACAAAACCTCAACAGTTCCTTGACAAGGTTCACGGCCCATGTTTCCTGTGAGATAACAAAGTTGCCCCGTAGCAAATGAGTCTAACAAGGGGCGGTGGCGCAGGGTGCGGGGAAAACAAGCGCTACACGCTGGAGGGAACACCAATGCCTGACCTCAATCAGCGGATTGAGGCCATGTACCAGGGCGACAAGCGCGGTGCATGGCTTTTCATCTTGTTTCTCTGGATCACCATACTCTTCGTCCTGTTCATGACCTGGCCCTACATCCCTGACGCGGGGATCAAGGTCGCGGTGGTTCTGGCCGCGGGGGCGGTGCTCATCTTCAACACGGCCTCCATTGCGGCCATGCTGAAGCATTATGAAGAGGACAAGGAATTTATTTACGGCCTCGACATCAAGCATCTTGATGAATCCCGCAAGAACAGAAACTGAGCGAGGCAATCATGGCAAAATACACTCCCCCTGAACAACCCAAGGCAATGCAGTGGGTCGACATCATTTTCGTAGTCGCGGCCATTTTCCTGGCGCTCTGGCTGCCCTTGCAGGCCGGCTGGGCCGGCATCTCCCGCTCAGTCATAAAGATTGATAACCCCACGTGGGAAGCGCTTGGGCAGACACCGGCGCAGGTCGAGCAATGGGTGAAACTCGGCTTTGCCGATGCGGCTGCCGCGCACGACATCATCCAGAACAAGTTCGACTACACGATCAACTGGGTGCAGCTCATCATCATGATAATCGTCATCGTCGGCTATTTCGTCTTCCTCTTCCGGGCCTCCGACCAGGAGTACAAGGAAGTGATCGACGAAAAATTCAACGGCAAGAAATAGGAGAGACAAACATGTGGATGACTCTCGCAAATATCGGCTGGGCAGTGTCGGCAGCGTTTGCGCTGTGGATGCTTTATGACTGGTACAAGACCGATACGTCCTATTCCGAAGAAGTGCTGACGTCATCGCGCGAAGGCGAGATTGAAGCAGCACAAGAAAAACACAGGATTTGAGGAGCTGACATGGCAAACGCAACAACAGCCGGCTCGGCTCCCCAAAGAGTTTCCCTCTCACGTGTCCTAGGCCCCGCCCATGTATGGGCCCTGGGCGTTGGCATCGTGCTGGTGGGTGAATACACCGGCTGGAACTTCGCAGCCGACAAGGGCGGCTCGCTGGCCGCCCTCATCATCTGCTGGATGATAGGCCTTCTCTATACTTCAGTGGCCATGATCGACTCGGAGGTGACCTCGACGGTTGCCGCCGCCGGCGGCCAATATGCCCAAGCCAAGCACATCGTAGGGCCTTTGATGGCCTTCAACGTGGCGCTTTACCTGGTTTTTGCCTACACCATGCTTGAAGTATCGAATGCCATTCTGATCGCCGACACCATCAAATCCTATGCCGGTGAAGGCTTTGGCGACTGGCATTACCGGGGCGTCATTGCCACGGTGATCGTTGTGCTGGCCACCCTGAACTATCGCGGCGTGCTGGTGACGCTCAACGTCAACTTCGTCATCACGGCGCTTGCCTATCTGGCAATCATCGTCCTGTTCTTCTCGGTGCAACCGTGGAGCCAGGGCGCGGTGCTGAAACTTGGCGATATGGTAACGCCCGCGAACGCCCTGCCCTATGGCTGGATCGGCGTTGTTGCCGCCTTCCATTGGGGCGTGTGGTATTATCTGGGCATCGAGGGCACCACCCAGGCTGCCGAAGAAGTGCGCTCGCCATCCCGTTCGCTGCCTTACGGCACGATGGCGGGGATGATTACGCTGCTGATCGGCGCCAGCCTGACGTGGTATATCTGCGCCTCGCTGCTGCCCTGGCAGTATCTGGGCTACACCTACTTTCCGCTGCTTGACGCCGGCCGGATGACCGGCAGCAAGACGCTGGAATACATGATGTTCACGGCCACCATCCTGGCGGGCCTGGCTTCTGCCAATGGCTGCATCAACGATGCGGCGCGTTCGTGGTTCTCACTCGGCCGCGACCGCTACCTGCCAACGTGGTTTTCTGCGGTGCATCCGAAATACCGGACCCCCTATCGGTCGATCGTGTTCCTGGTGCCGATTGCCCTGGCCTTCGCGTTCATCGCGAACCTTGGCCAGGCGATCACCTTCTCGATCCTTTCGGGCGTTCTGCAATACACGTTCATGAGCGTGAACATCATCATGTTCCGCAACAAGTGGCCGCTGGGCACGATCCGCCGGGGCTTCACCCATCCGTTCCATCCGATCCCGGCGGTGGTGCTGTTCATCCTGTGCGTCGTGACGTTCTTCGCCATCTTCCTCGGATATGGCGCGCAGCTCACGGCCATGGTGGTGTTTTACATCCTAATGTCGCTGTGGTTCCACTTCTACCGGTACCAGTATGTCAGGCGCGGCGAGCAGTTCACCATGCCGTGGCCGAAGCCAAAGGGTTACTGATACTATCAATCCAGGGAATGGCCCGCAGGATTGCGGGCCATTTTCATTGAGGGGCGTTGCATGTGGAGTACGGTGCTTGGACTGGTTGCGCTTGCGGTGCTTGGGGCGCGGCTGGTTTATATTTTCCGCCGCAAGAAAAGGCAGAAGGCGGCAGCGGCTGAATATCTTTTTGCCGATGTCCTGGGGGTTGTAGGAGAGCCGGTTTTTGAACAGCGGGGGGCCGATGAGTATCCCCGGCTATCAGGAACACACCGTGGCTTTCCGGTTCAAATATATCCCCTCGTTGATACGCTTGCGACGCGGCGGCTGCCCGCCCTTTGGCTGATGGTGACGCTGCAGGACAACCTGCCGGTGAAAGCCCATTTTGACCTGATGATGCGCCCTGCGGGGCCCACGACATTCTCGAATTTCGATCACCTGCCCCATACCCTTGACCCCCAGGAGGGATTTCCCGAACAGGCAGTCATTCGCACCGACAATGTCGAAGACGTTTTCCCCGCTTCGCTGCTTGAGCCGCATCTCGAACCCTTCTTCGGGCCGCGGGCAAAGGAGCTGCTCATTACCCAGAACGGCCTGCGCATCGTCTGGCTGCTGGCGGAAGCGGAGCGGGCGCGCTATGGGGTTTTGCGGCAAGCCGAATTCGGAGAGGTTCAGATCGAGGGCCAACTCGCGCGGGACATTCTGGACAGGCTGATTGCCATTCGTAAAGACATCCTTGATTGGAGTACGAAGAGGACATGACAGCCGCACCGCGCAATCCCCGCCTCGTGCTTTTGGCCGCCATCATCCTGCCGGGTTCCGGCCATGTGCTGCAAGGCCGGGCGCAGCGTGGGCTCATGTTCCTGTTCTTCACCATCATCCTGGGCTGGGCCAGCAGCCATGTCATGCCGGAGACGGCCAGCTTCTTCGGACGCCATATCGGCGGCATTTTCATTTATGGGATGTCGATCATCGACGCCTACAAATGGTCAAAGCTGAAATGGGAAGTCTGGAAGCACGAAAAGGCCCAGGAGACGCCTTAGTTTTCGCTTCGGCGCGCGTTGAAAAATCCTGTATCATTGGCTGACTTCCTGCGTTAAAAATTCCGGGATTTGAGAATGGCGACAGGAGTTTTGATGAATGAATAAATGGCCCGTGCACGCCACCTGGAGTGGCCCCATCGTGATGATCGGCTTTGGTTCCATCGGCCGGGGAAGCCTGCCGCTGATCCTGCGCCACATCGCCTGCGACAAGGCAAAGATCACGATTATCGATCCTTCGTCGACGTGGAGCCATTTGATCGAAAAGGAAGGCATTGCCTTCGTCAAGCAGTCCATCACCAAGCAGAACTACAAATCCATCCTGACGCCGCTGCTGACCGCCGGTCCCGGGCAGGCGCTGATCGTCAACCTCACGGTGGATGTGGGCTCCATCGACATCATCAAACTGGCGCGTGAGACGAACTCGCTGTGCATCGATACGGTGAATGAACCGTGGCCCGGATTTTACTATAACAGCAAGCTCGATAACGCGGACCGCACGAACTACAAGGTGCGAGAAGACCTATTGGAGGTGAAGCGCAAGCTGGGGCCCGGCCCCACCGCCGTTTCCTGCTGCGGGGCGAACCCGGGCATGGTGTCGTGGCTGGTGAAGCAGGCGCTTCTGGACCTGGCCCGCGACTTGAAAATTTCAATCAAGGAACCCACCACGCGCGAAGCCTGGGCGAAGCTGATGAAGCGGCTTGGGGTAAATGGGCTCCATATTGCCGAGCGCGACACGCAGCGTTCCAAGAACCCGAAGCCGCTCGATGTGTTCATCAACACTTGGTCCGTGGACGGATTTGTTTCAGAGGGGCTGCAACCCGCCGAGTTGGGCTGGGGCACCCATGAAAAGAAACTGCCTTATGACGGCAAGAAGCATAAAAAGGGCACAGGGGCTGCGATCTATCTTACCCGGGCTGGCGCCGATACGCGGGTGCGGAGCTGGGTTCCCACGGCGGGCGCGCATTTTGGCCTGCTGGTTACCCATAACGAGGCCATTTCCATTTCCGACTATTTTACGGTGCGGGAGGGAAAGCGCGTCACTTACCGGCCAACCTGCCACTACGCCTACCATCCTTCCAATGACGCGGTGCTGTCGGTGCTTGAAATGTTTGGCGCGGGCGGCAGGCGGCAATCGGCTTCGCATATCCTGGAAGAGCAGGAGATCGTGGATGGCGGCGATGAACTCGGCGTCTTCCTCTACGGCCACAAGAAGAATGCCTATTGGTATGGTTCGCAGCTTTCCATTGAGGAGGCGCGGAAGCTTGCGCCCTATCAGAATGCCACGGGCATGCAGGTAACCTCGGCGGTGCTTGCTGGTCTTGTCTGGGCCATTGAGAATCCGAAGGCCGGAATTGTCGAGACGGAAGAAATGGATTTCCGCCGCTGCCTCGAAATTCAAACACCCTACCTCGGAACTTTGCGCGGCGTTTACACGGACTGGACGCCGCTGCAGGGCCGCGGCGAATTGTTTGAAGAGAAGCTGGACCGGCGCGACCCCTGGCAATTTTCGAACATTATTGTGCGCTAGCGGATGCGGTTAAACTCTCATCATGACCGGACTTGATCCGGTCATCTTCTCCGACCTGAGAAGATATCCGCATCAAGCGCGGGTATGATGAGAAAAAGGAATGGAATGATTTCATGAAATTTGTTCGCGCGTTCGTTTCTTTTGCATTCGGCTGCGTACTGACAGCCACTGCCTATGCGACCCCGCAGCATGGCATTGCCGCGCACGGCGAACCCGCCTTGGAGGCGGATTTCAAGAACCTGCCCTATGTGAACCCGGATGCCCCGCAAGGGGGTGCCCTGCGGATGGCCATTACCGGCTCGTTTGACAGCCTTTCACCCTTTATTTTGAAGGGTACACCAGTCATGGGGGTTCGCACCTATGTGTTTGAAACCCTGATGGGGCGGAACTGGGATGAGCCCTTTTCGCTCTATGGCCTGCTGGCGGAGTCCATTGACGTCAGCGATGACCGGCAGACTTTCACCTTCAAGATCAGGCCTGAAGCCAAATTTTCCGACGGCAAGCCGGTGACGGCGGCGGACGTGGTGTTCTCGGTTGAAATCCTGCGCGACAAGGGTCTTCCCCGCTACAAGAACTCCTATTCAAAGATCACAAAAATGGAAACGCCGGATGCCCATACGGTTGTCTTTCACCAGGATGCCGGCGACCGGGAGCTGCCGCTGATCGTCGGCTGGATGCCCATTATTCCGAAGCACGACTGGGAGGGGAAAGCCTTTGACGAGAGCTCGCTTGCTCCCCTCATTGGCTCCGGCCCCTATATGATCGGCGAAGTCAGGGCGGGCGAAAGCATCACCTTCAAGAAGAACCCCGCGTATTGGGGCAAGGATTTGGCTCTTAGCAAAGGCCTGTGGAATTTTGAAACGGTGCGTTACGACTATTACCGCGATGCCAATGCCGCCTTCGAGGCCTTCAAGAAGGGTGATGCCGACATCCGCACGGAGGGCGACCCGACCCGCTGGGCCACGGGCTATGATTTTCCGGCGGCAAAGGACGGCCATGTCATACTGGAAAAAATCGAACAGCGTTCGCCGGCTCCCACCAGCGGCTTTGCCTTCAACACGCGGCGCAAGATATTCGAGGATCCACGGGTACGGGAAGCCCTGATGATCGCCTTCGATTTCGAATGGGCCAATGCCAATCTATTTTCGAACGCCTATCAGCGCACTTATGGCTATTATTCAGGGTCGGAGCTTTCTTCCAAGGGCAAACCCATCGACGAAGCCGAAAAAGCTGTTCTTGGCGCTGCGGTAGCGGGACTTCGCGCAGACTTCCAGGACGGCAGCTATGCATTGCCGGTGAGCGACGGCTCAGGGCGTGACCGCAAGGCACTGCGAAAGGCGGTGGCCCTTCTGAGCGATGCGGGCTGGAAGATCGGCGATGCGGGACTGGTCAACGGGTTGGGAGAGCCTTTTGCCTTTACGATTTCAATCCTGACCAAGGACCAGGAAAAGATCGCCCTGCACTATCAGCGCAGCTTGCAGCAGATCGGCATCAAGGCCGAAGTGCGCATTGTGGACTCGGCGCAGTTCTCCAGCCTGCAGAAAACCTATGATTACGATATGATTCCGGCGACATGGTTCAACTCGCTGTCACCCGGCAATGAGCAGAAGCTCTATTTCGGTTCGGAAGGCAGAACCATTGAGGGTACACGGAACTATCCCGGCATTGCCGATCCGGCGGTGGACGCGGCCATTGCGGCCTTGCTCACGGCCAAGGGGCATGAAGAATTCGCTGCGGCGGTGCGGGCGCTGGACCGGCTGCTTGTCGCCGGTTTTTACATCATCCCGTTCTATGATGCGGGCGGGCAATGGGTGGCGCGGTGGAACACCATCGGCAGGCCAGAGAAGCAACCCCTGCCTGGCTTTGAAGCCACGACGCTGTGGCGCAATCCATGAAGGCGATTTCGATTGATGTGATTTCCGATGTCATTTGCCCCTGGTGCTTCCTTGGCAAGCGGCGGCTGGACAAGGCCATCGGTTTGCTTGAGGGCATCAGGGTCGCGGTGAACTGGCGACCATTTTTTCTTGATCCCACGATCCCTGCGGAAGGAATAAGCCGCCGCACTTATTTGGAAAGCAAGTTCGGGGAGGAACGGCTGAAGACCCTTCATGATCCAATCCTGGCGGCGGGCAAGGAAGATGGTGTTCCCTATGCTTTTGACAAAATCATGCGCACGCCCAACACCACGGACGCACACCGGCTTATCCGCTGGAGCCATGGTGGCGGCAAGCAACATGACGTGAGCGAGCGTTTGTTCATGGCCTATTTCAACCTGGGGCTTGATATCGGTGACCGTGCTGTGCTGGCGAAGATTGCTGGTGAGGCCGGGATGGACTCATCCGAAGTTTCAGCGAAACTTGATAGCGATACGGATGTTGACGCGGTGACTGCCGAAGTGGAGCGTGCCTACCGCATTGGCGTGACGGGGGTTCCCTGTTTTATTTTCGCGCAAAAGCAGGGGCTGATGGGGGCGCAACCGGCCGACGTTCTGGCCGATGCCATTGGCAGGCTTGCGACCTAGCCGATCACAAGTTTGATGGCGTAACCAACGCTTGCCACCACCAGCACGCCGGCCAGCCAGAGGCCTGCGAACCACAATAATTTGCGGCCCATCAATGATAACCTTCATGCGGATCCACCTTGCCGCGGAAGACCCAGTAGGAATAGGCGGTGTAGGCAAGGATCAGCGGTGTCAGGACAAGGGCGCCGACGAGCAGGAAGCCGAGGCTTTTATCGGGGGCGGCCGCATCCCAGATCGAAAGCGAGGGCGGAACGATGTAGGGATAGAAGCTGATGCCGAGCCCTACGAAGCATAGGACGAAGAGGCCGAGGGACGAGAGGAAGGGGCGGTAATCGCTCTTGTCGCGCAGGCCCGTGTAAAGGCCATAGATGCAGACCAGAACCAGCAGGGGCACAATGGCGCTGAAGAGCATGGCGGGCCAGGCAAACCAGCGGGCGAAGTAAAGCGGTTCCAGAAACGGCGTCCACAGGCTTACGGCACCGATGAGAATGATCGTGGCGGCACCCGTGAGCCAAGCCTGCTTGCGCGATGTTTCCTGCAACTCGCCTTCGGTTTTCATCACCAGCCAGGTCGCTCCCAGCAGGGCATAGCCCATGACGAGGGCCACGCCGGTAAGCAAGGTGAAGGGCGAGACCCAATCCCACCAGCCGCCAGCATAGGCGCGGTTGACCACGGGAATACCCTGCACCAGCGCGCCAAGGGCCATGCCTTGGGCGAAGGTGGCAATCAGGGATCCGCCGCTAAAGGCCCAATCCCAGAGGAACTGGCCGCGTTTGGTGCGCCAGCGGAATTCAAAAGCCACGCCGCGCAGGACGAGCGCCAACAGCATGGCGATGAGTGGCGCATAGAGGGCGGGCAGCACCGTGGCATAGGCCAGCGGGAACACGGCCATGAGGCCGCCGCCGCCCAGCACCAGCCAAGTTTCATTGCCATCCCAGACGGGAGCAACGGAATTCATCATCACATCACGGTCGTGGCTGCTCTTGGCAAGAGGAAAGAGGATGCCGACGCCCAGATCAAAGCCATCGAGGATCACATAGGCCAGAACCGCGAAGGCGATAAGGCCGGACCAGATGAAGGGAAGATCGATTGCCATCATGTGCTCCTATTCGCTCGCCTTGAGGGCGGGCCCGGGATTGATGCCTGCGGCGTGGCTTGGGCCATGTTCGGTTTCGGGTGCCACATGATCCGGCGATTTTCCGCAGAGCCTCAGAATGTAAAACACCCCTGCCCCGAAGACGAAGAAATAGACGATGATGAAGGCCACCAGTGACGTGGCCACGGCGGGAGCGGCTATGGGCGAGGCCGACCGGGCCGTGGTGAGCAGGCCGTAGACGGTATAGGGCTGGCGGCCAACTTCGGTTGTGATCCAGCCTGCCAGCACTGCCACGAATCCAGATGGCGTCATGAGCAGTGCTGCCCGATGCAGCCAGCGATCTTCATAGAGCCTGCCCTTTTGTAAACGCCGCAACAAGCTCCAGATACCAATGCCCAGCATGGCAAAGCCAATGCCCACCATGACGCGGAAAGACCAGAAGACGATTTCGGCGGGCGGGCGCTGGTCCTTGGGGAAGGCCTTGAGGCCTTTGACTTCGCCATCGGCGTGGTGGGTTAAAATCAGCGAGCCCAGTTTTGGAATGGCGATCTGGTAACGGGTGACTTCCGCTTCATCGTCGGGAATGCCGAACAGGATTAGCGGCGCGCCAACGTGGGTATCGTAGTGGCCTTCCATGGCGGCAACCTTGGCGGGCTGGTATTCAAACGTGTTGAGGCCGTGCAGGTCGCCGGCGAAAATCTGGATGGGAGCCACGAGGGCCGCCATCCACATGGCCATGGAGAACATGACGCGGGCGCCGCGCGAGGTGGTGTCTTTCAGCAAATGCCAGGCCCCAATGCCGCCCACCACAAAGGCCGTGGTCAGATAGGCGGCAAGAACCATGTGGACGAAGCGGTAAGGAAATGACGGATTGAAAATCACGGCCCACCAATCCTCCGGCACGAATTGGCCTGCGGCGTTGATAGAGAAGCCGGCCGGCGTTTGCATCCAGCTATTCACCGACAGAATCCAAGTGGCCGAAATCAGCGTACCGACAGCGACCATGAGGGTTGCGAAGTAATGCAGGCCGGGGCCGACGCGCTTTTCGCCGAAGAGCATGACGCCGAGGAAGCCCGCTTCGAGGAAGAAGGCGGAGAGAACTTCATAAACCATCAAGGGGCCGATCACAGGCCCGGCCTTGTCGGAAAATACGCTCCAGTTGGTGCCGAACTGGTAGGACATGACAATGCCGGAGACGACGCCCATGCCGAAGGCCACGGCAAAAATCTTTTTCCAGTAGTTGAAGAGGTCGCGGTAGACCTGTTCCTTCTTCCACAACCAAAGGCCTTCCAGAACGGCGAGATAGCTGGCAAGCCCGATGGAGAAGGCTGGGAAGATAATGTGGAACGACATGGTGAATGCAAATTGCATCCGGGCGAGAGTCAGCGCATCGAAGTCAGAAAACATTCAACACCTCTGCGGGAGACTATATCCGATCAGGCAGCGAGCTTCACCAAATTCTGCATGATCTGGCGTGTGCCCTTAAGCCGCTCCTCCGGCGTTTTCCAGGTGCGGAGGATGACCAGCTTCATGTCGGGCCTGAGCTTGGCGAGGGTGCCCTGCCCGGCGATCCACTGCACAAGCGCTGCGGGATTGGGGAAGGTATCCTTGCGGAAGCCCAGCACCACGCCTTTTGGCCCGGCGTCAACATTCGACACATTGGCGGCGCGGCAGAGGAGCTTGATGGAGACGACTTCGATGAGATGCTGCAATTCTTCCGGGAGGCGACCAAAGCGGTCATGCAGTTCGGCGCCGAAGGCTTCGAGATCGGATTGCTCCTGAAGATCGGCAAGCCGGCGATAGAGGCCGAGGCGGACCTGCAGGTCGGAGACGAATTTTTCCGGAATGAGAACCGAGGTTCCGACATTGATCTGCGGCGACCAGGTGCCTTCGGCTTCTTCCATTTCGCCGCCGGAGCGCATCTTGATGACGGCTTCTTCTAGCATATTCTGGTAGAGTTCGTAGCCCACTTCCTTGATATTGCCGGACTGTTCCTCGCCCAGAAGATTGCCGGAACCGCGGATGTCGAGATCGTGACTGGCCAGCGTGAAGCCTGCGCCGAGGGAGTCGAGCGATTGCAGGACTTTCAGGCGCCGGTCTGCGGCTTCGGTCAGCACGCGGTTTGGAGGCGTTGTGAAGAGAGAATAGGCGCGGTGCTTAGAACGGCCGACGCGGCCGCGCAACTGGTAGAGCTGGGCTAGGCCGAACATGTCGGCGCGGTGTACAATCAGGGTGTTGGCGGTGGGAATATCGAGGCCGGATTCAACGATGGTGGTGGAGAGCAGCACATCGAATTTCCGATCATAGAAGCCGGACATGATGTCTTCCAGTTCGGTGGGCGCCATGCGGCCATGGGCGGTGCGGAACTTTATCTCGGGAATGTTCTCGCGCAGGAACTCTCCCATTTCGGTGAGATCGGTAATGCGCGGGACGACATAGAAACTCTGGCCGCCGCGGAAATGCTCGCGCAGCAGGGATTCGCGGATGATGACGGGATCAAAGGGAGAGATGTAGGTGCGCACCGCGAGGCGGTCGAGGGGTGGCGTGGTGATGAGCGAAAGTTCGCGCACGCCGGAGAGCGCCAGTTGCAGGGTGCGGGGAATGGGTGTGGCCGTGAGCGTTAAGACATGCACGTTGGCGCGCAGTTCCTTGAGGCGCTCCTTGTGCTTCACGCCGAAATGCTGCTCTTCATCGATGATGAGCAGGCCGAGATCGCGGAACTTGATGCTGGCGGTGAGCAACGCGTGAGTGCCGATGACGATATCAATATCGCCGGCCTCGAGCCCGGCTTTCACCGCATCAATTTCCTTGCGACCCACGAGCCTTGAAGCTTGGGCCAGGCGAAGCGGCAGGCCTTTGAAGCGCTCGGTGAAGGTGGCGTAATGCTGGCGGGCCAGAAGGGTTGTGGGCACCACGACGGCCACCTGCTTGCCATTCATGGCGGCGATGAAGGCGGTGCGCAGCGCCACTTCGGTTTTACCGAAACCCACGTCACCGCAGATGAGGCGGTCCATGGGGCGGCCCTTCTGCAGATCGTTCAGAACGGCTTCGATTGCGGTCAACTGGTCTTCGGTTTCCTCATAGGGGAAGCGGGCGCAGAATTCATCGAAAGCGCCATCGGGCGGGGGCAGAATGTCGCCTGCCTTGAGTTCGCGGGCGGCAGCGGTCTTGATCAAATCCTCGGCGATTTCGCGGATGCGTTCCTTGAGGCGGGCCTTCTTGGCCTGCCAGGCGCCACCGCCCAATCTATCGAGCTGGGTGCCGTTGTCTTCCGCGCCGTAGCGGGTGAGAAGTTCGATGTTTTCGACAGGCAGAAACAGGCGATCATTGCCGGCATAAATCAATAAGAGGCAATCATGGGGCGCGCCCTGAACCTCAATGGTCTTCAGGCCTTCGAAGCGGCCAATGCCGTGATCAACATGGACGACCAGATCACCTGCCGAGAGCGAGGACAGCTCTGAGAGGAAATCAGCGGCTTTGCGG
Organism: Aestuariivirga sp.; assembly: GCA_965279345.1. Taxonomy (GTDB): domain Bacteria; phylum Pseudomonadota; class Alphaproteobacteria; order Rhizobiales; family Aestuariivirgaceae; genus Aestuariivirga. The sequence continues at coordinate 232,774 of CBDIHN010000004.1, read as the reverse complement.
TTCTTGCGGGCCTTGCGGATCAGACGGTCGCCGAGGATATCCTGTTCGGCAATGACGGCGAGGTCACTGGTTTCAAAACCTTCCTCAAGACCCAGCACGACAAGGCTGACGATGGACTTGTCGCGTGTACTGGCGTCAGCCCAGGTGGTGGCGCTGGCCAGCGGGGCCAGTTCATGATCCTTCAGGATGGTGTGCAGGCGTTCCTGGGAACCTTCGGTCCAACTGGCGATCAGCACACGCTTGCCGGATTTGCGCAGGTCTTCCGTGTGAAGTTTTACTGCGTCATAAATGCTTGAGCCGGTTTGAGTTCGCTCGGCAGCGAAGCTGCGGCCACGCTTACCCTTAAATGAAATACTGGCACTGTCAGGGCTTTCAAAGGCGGAAAAGGCAAGGCTGGTGCGGTCAGCCAGGAGCTGTTTCCATTCGGCTTCGCTGATGTAGAGCCTTTCGCTGCTCAGGGGCTTGTAGGGGGCGGCACCAAATGAGCCCTTCTCGCGGGCCTCTCGCCGTGCATCATAGAACTCGGCAACTTGTTCGTGGCGGGCGACCATGGATTCATCGGCGGCGTGATCGAGCAAAATTGGCGAGCCCGGCAGATAATCCAGCAGGGTTTCGAGATGGTCATGGAACAAGGGCAGCCAATGTTCCATGCCCTGATAGCGGCGGCCATTGGTCACTGATTCATAGAGAGGGTCATTCAGATCCAGGCCGCCAAAGGCTGCCGCATAGCCTGTGCGGAAACGACCGATGGCTTCGGTTGACAGCAGAACTTCATTGGCAAGATTGAGCGTCAGATGTCGCAACGTCACATTGGAGCGCTGGGTCTGAGCATCGAATTCGCGGATCGATTCCAGCGTGTCGCCAAAGAAATCGAGCCGTACGGGATTTTCCGAGCCAGGCGGAAAGATATCAATGATGCCTCCGCGCACGGCAAAATCGCCGGGATCAACCACGGTGCCGACGCGCGAGAAGCCGTTGCCGGCGAGGAAGGCCTGCAGCGTGTCGCTCTTCACGCGGCTGCCGGATGTTGCCGAGAACGAAGATTTAGCGATGGTCTCGTGCGGTACAACGCGCTGGAGCGCGGCATTCACCGTTGCCAAAATCAATCGGGGCTTTCCGGTTGGCCGGTTCAATTGGGTAAGGGTTGAAAGCCTGCGCGCCAAAGTATCGGCGGAAGGCGAGACGCGGTCATAGGGCAGGCAATCCCAGGCGGGGAAGCGCAGGACTTCAAGATCGGGGGCGAAATAGGCGACCTGCTCGGCAAGGGTGGAGAGACGCTGGTCATCGACGCAGATGTGGAGCAGCGGGATATTCGCCAGGTGCCTTGCCAGTTGCGGCAGGAGCATTGCATCAAGGCCCTGGGGCACGCCCGACAGCGGGATGCGGCCGGAAACCTTCAAGCGCGGCACGAGCTTTGAAAGATCAATCATGGGCGAAACTTGAGAAGTTCAGGCAGCAGCACATTGCTGAGCGTTGCGGGCACGGGAGCCTCGCCGGTGACCCAGGCGAGAAGCTCCTGGTCGGGCAGTTCGATGATATATTCAAAGGCACTTAATTCACTTTCGGTCATGGTGGGCAGGCGGGCTCTGGCAAAGCCCCCCATCAGCAGGTCCATTTCCCGGATGCCACGATGGCTACTGCGCCATAGAAGACGTTTCCGGCGCAATTCAATGGGCTCAGCTGGGTATGTCATTGCTGCAGGATTAGCCGCTTCTGCACTTGCGCTGCAACACCTTCGCTCACAAAATGGTGGCATGCGTCCTTCTGTTCTCAACCCCCTGTTTGCAAGCGCCTCGGGCATCAAGGGCATTGGCCAGAAGCTGGACAAGGTTCTGGCGCAATTCCTGCGCGGCGATGCAACGGCGCCTACCCGCATTGTCGATTTGCTGTTTCATTTGCCGAGCGGGGTTGTGGACCGGCGCTTTAGGCCGAAGATCGCGGATCTGCCCAAACAAGGCATCGTCACCATTGAAGTGAAGGTGGGACGCCACAAGCCGCCGCCGCCCTTCAACAAGCGTCTGCCCTACCGGGTGGAGGTTTCGGATGAAACGGGATTCCTGACATTGGTATTTTTTCATACTTTCGCCGATCACTTGCAACGCAGCCTGCCGGAGGGAGAGACACGGTTTATTTCGGGCGAGATCAGCTGGTATGGCGAGGAACCACAGATTGCCCATCCGGATCATGTCCTGACGGCGGAAGACTTCAGCCGCATGCCGCTGATTGAGCCGGTGTATCCGCTCACTGCAGGACTTTCGCCGAAAATATTGGGGCGGGCTATCCGTTCGGCTGTCGAGCGGTTGCCGGAAATGGCGGAGTGGCAGGATGCAGCGTGGAAGAAGAAACACGGCTGGCCGGATTTTTCTGCAGCGTTGAAGGCGTTGCACGGCCCGCAAGTTTCCGAAGCGCCATCGATCACTTCGCCAACACGCTTGAGGCTGGCTTATGACGAGCTTCTGGCCAATCAGTTGGCACTCAGTCTGGTGCGGGGCCACATGAAGCGGGCGGCGGGGCGAAGTTTTGTGGGCGATGGTGCGCGGCAAGCCAAGATCACCGGCGCCCTGCCCTATAAGCTGACTGGCGGACAGACCTTTGCCAATGCCGAGATTCAAGCGGACATGGCCTCACCGTCACGCATGCTGCGCTTGTTGCAGGGGGATGTGGGATCGGGCAAAACCATTGTGGCTTTGCTTGCGCTGGCAACCGCCGTTGAATGCGGGACGCAAGGCACCTTCATGGTGCCAACCGAAATTCTGGCACGGCAGCATCTCGCGTCCCTCACGCCGCTTTGCGCGGCTGCCGGGATTTCCATTGCGGTTCTCACGGGCCGTGAAAAGGGCAAGCAGCGGGAAGATATTCTGGAGCGCCTTGCGGCGGGCAGGATCGATATTCTGATCGGCACCCACGCGCTGTTTCAGGAAGGGGTTGAATTCAAGAACCTCGGCCTTGTGGTGATCGACGAGCAGCATCGCTTCGGGGTGCATCAACGGCTTGCCCTGCAGGCGAAGGCGGGAAGCGCCACGGATCTTCTGGTCATGACGGCCACCCCTATTCCGCGCACGCTGGCGCTCACGGTCTATGGCGATATGGATGTGTCCAAGCTCACCGAGAAGCCCGTTGGACGGCTTCCGATTGATACGCGGGTGCTGCCGCTCGAGCGCATGGATGAGGTGGTGGCCGGACTGGGCCGCAGCATCAAAAGCGGGCAGCGGGCCTATTGGGTTTGCCCGCTGGTGGAGGACAGCGAGCTTGTCGATCTGGCGGCGGCGGAAGACCGCTTCAAACATCTTGAGCAGCGGTTTCCGGGCCGGGTTGGATTGATTCACGGGCGGCTCAAGGGACCGGCCAAGGATTCGGTCATGGCGGATTTCAAATCGGGGGCGCTTGATATTCTGGTTTCGACAACGGTGATCGAAGTCGGCGTCGATGTTCCGGAAGCCTCGATCATGGTGATTGAAAATGCCGAGCGCTTCGGGCTGGCGCAGCTCCACCAACTGCGCGGGCGGGTGGGTCGAGGCGCTGCGAAATCTACCTGCCTGCTGCTCTATCAGGAGCCGCTTGGCGAAACGGCCAAAGCACGCCTTACCATCATGCGCGAGACCGAGGATGGTTTCCGCATAGCGGAGGAAGATCTGCGATTGCGCGGCGCGGGCGAAATGCTGGGGACGCAACAGGCGGGGCTTCCCCTGTTCCGCATTGCCGATCTTGCAGCACATGGCGATCTGCTGGCGGCGGCGCGCGATGATGCGGCGCTGATTTTGGCAAGGGATGCGGAACTGAAATCGGCGCGCGGCGAGGCGCTGCGCACCCTGCTCTATCTGTTCGAGCGTGACGAAGCGGTCAAGTTGCTTTCCGCCGGGTAGGCTTCTTGCGCGGCGGCTTTCCGGCCTGCAGCAATTCCGTTTCCGGGGCAAGCGGCCCATCGGGAAACACCAGGCCCATGGAGATGACAAGCTTCAGGGCATCCTCGACGGTCGTGTCGAGAACCACGACATCGCCGACATCGCAAAAGAAGACGTAGCCGCCGGTGGGGTTGGGTGTGGTCGAGACATAGGCGGCGTACATTTGCCGGCCCTTCTCGAGGCCTATCATGGCACCATCTATCTCTCGCGAGATAAAGGCCAACGTCCAAATCCCATGGCGCGGCCATTCGACCAGACAGGCCTTCTGGAACGAGGTGCCCTTTTGCAGGAACAGGGTTTCAAAAATCTGTTTCGAACCCTTGTAGATGGAACGAACCACCGGGGTGCGGTTCAAGGCCTTGTCCCACAGGCCTATCAAGGTGCGGCCCACGAGATTGGCGGCAAGGGCGCCTACAAGGGTGATGGTGATGAGGGCAAAGACCAAGCCAAAGCCCGGAACCCGGAAGGGCAAATAGGTGTCGGGATTGTAGTAGGCGGGAATATAGGGCTTGAGCCAGGCGTCAAAAATGTTGACGAACCAGAGGGTGGCCCAGATCGTGATGGCAATGGGAGCCGTGATGGCAAGGCCGGTAAAAAAATAGGCCCTGAGCCGCCCCAGGAAGGGGATGCGGGCTGCGGGGGCTGCGGGGAGTTTGTTGCCGTTTGAACTTGCCATTGCCTGTTGTAAATCGCATGAACGGCCTTGGAATTGCAAGGGTTAGACAGAAATTGGGCGTTCGGCGGTTAATTTACCTCGGCATCGGCTGGCTGAGCCTTGGGATGGCGGTTGCCGGCATCATTCTGCCCATCCTGCCGACCACGCCGATGCTGCTGGTGGCGGTCTGGGCCTTCGGCAGATCATCACCGGAACTTGCAGAAAGAATCCGCAACCACCTGATCGTTGGCCGGCCAGTGCGGGACTGGCAGGATCATGGGGTGATTTCGACCAGAGCCAAATTGCTGGCTATTGCAATCATGTCTCTCATGGGGGCCTGGCTCTGGGTTTACGGCAGCCTGCCGGTGTGGCTTACCCTGCTGATCATTGCGATCATGGCTGGTGCAGGCGTGTTTGTGGGAAGCCGTCCAAGCGCCGCAAGGTAGCGCTTATTCCACGAAGGAGTTGCCGTCCGCCGGAAATTGATCGGCAAACACCCGGGCGCGGGCTTCCGCCTCGAGCCTTTCTTCTTCCGTGGCTTGCGAATTGATCTCGTTGTAGCGGTCGAAGATCGTCGGGTTTTCCGATGGCTTGGCGGACTGCGTGGCGAGGATATACCACATCAGGCCGCGGGTGCGATCCTTCTGCACGAGCTTGCCATCCCAGTAGAGATCGCCGAGATAGGCTTCCGACAGGGGATGACGCTTTCTGGCGGCGGCAATCAGCCACTTCAATCCCTGCTGCGGGTTCTTCTTTACGCCCTGGCCCCGGATATTCATCAAGCCCAGCGAATATAGTGCGCCGGGATGACCGGAGGTGGAAGCTATCCTCAAATAGCTTCGGGCGGCGACCTTATAGTTCGCCTTGATGCCGGCATCGGCAATACCGACGCGGTAGTAATCGGCAACGCGTAATTGCGCGTCCACCATAATGCGCAGACGGTTCTTATCGCTTTCATCGGGATCATAGGATTCAGCCACCCGCGAATAATAGGAGAATGCCATGGCATCATCGCGCGGGACGCCGCGACCTTCGCGGTAGATATGGCCGAGAAACCAATCGGCGACAATGTTGCCGTCTTCGGAAGCCCGGCGGAAAAACTTGATCGACTTATCGAAGTTACCCTCTTTGTAAGCCTTCTTGGCTTTCTTCAGATCATCGGTCCAGAACGGGAGGTTGAGATCGGGCAGATTAAGCTTGGGGACCGAGGGCATCGCGTAGGAGAAGAACCCAGCTTCGCCTTCCTTCAGCACGGGCAACGGTGGTCAGGCCAAGCAGCATCAAGGCCAGAAGTGCAAATGCTGCATTTCTGACGAGGCGTGAAAGCCGCCTTCACGAAGAGGCTAAATGTCGGCGTAGCAAACACCTTCAGCACTTCCTCCGGGATGGGTTACGGCACCTGAAACAGCGGGGCCTACTTGTTGGGCATATTTCCATAAAGCGCCGGACCCATAACCATGGTCCTTGGGCTTCCAGCTCTTCTTGCGGGCGGCGAATTCGGCATCGCTTACATTGCATGTGAGGGTGCCTTCGATAGCATCAAGGGTGATCATGTCGCCATCCTTGATCAGCGCAATGGGACCGCCCAACTGCGCTTCGGGGCCAACATGGCCGACGCAGAAGCCGCGGGTGGCGCCGGAGAAGCGGCCATCGGTGATGAGGGCCATTTTCTCGCCCATGCCCTGGCCGTAAAGGGCGGCGGTGGTGGAGAGCATTTCGCGCATGCCGGGACCGCCGCGCGGGCCTTCGTAGCGGATGACGATAACTTCGCCTTCCTTGTATTTCTTGTGGGTGACGGCCTCGAAGCAGAGCTCTTCTGAATCAAAGCAGCGGGCGGGACCGGTGAAAGTCAGGTTCTTCATGCCCGCCACCTTTACGATGGCGCCCTCAGGCGCGAGATTTCCGCGCAAGCCCACAACGCCACCGGTTTTGGTGATAGGCTTGTTGGCGGGATAAACCACGTCCTGGTCCGGGTTCCATTTTACCGAAGCCATGTTCTCGGCCAAAGTGCGGCCGGTTACTGTGATGCAATCGCCATGGAGGAAGCCATGGTCAAGCAGGGTCTTCATCAGGAGCGGAATGCCGCCCGCTTCAAACATGTCCTTGGCCACGTATTTGCCGCCGGGTTTCAGGTCGGCGATGTAGGGCGTCTTCTTGAAATTTCAGCGACGTCAAAGAGATCGAACTTGATGCCGCATTCATGGGCGATGGCTGGCAAGTGAAGTGCTGCATTGGTCGAGCCGCCGGAAGCGGCCACAACGGTTGCGGCATTTTCCAGGGCCTTCAAGGTGACGATGTCGCGCGGACGAATGTTGCGGGCGATAAGCTCCATCACCTTCTCACCAGAGGTGAAGCAGAAGGTATCGCGGATTTCATAAGGGGCCGGCGCGCCGCAGGAGTAAGGCAGGGCAAGGCCGATAGCCTCGGCCACGGTTGCCATGGTGTTGGCGGTGAACTGGGCCCCACAGGAGCCCGCTGACGGGCATGCAACCTGTTCCAGGGCATGGAGGTCCGCATCGGACATATCGCCAACGCTGTGCTTGCCAACGGCTTCAAACACATCCTGTATGGTGACGGGGCGGCCCTTGAAGGTGCCGGGCAGGATTGAGCCGCCATAGATGAACACGGATGGCACATTGAGGCGCACCATGGCCATCATCATGCCGGGCAAAGACTTGTCGCAGCCAGCGAGGCCCACGAGCGCGTCATAGCAATGGCCGCGCATGGTGAGTTCCACCGAGTCGGCGATGCATTCACGCGATGCCAGCGAGGCCTTCATGCCCTGGTGGCCCATGGCGATGCCGTCAGTGACCGTGATGGTGCAGAATTCGCGCGGCGTGCCGCTGGCAGCGGCCACACCGCGCTTGACCGACTGGGCCTGGCGCATCAGCGAAATGTTGCAAGGGGCCGCTTCATTCCAGCAACTGGCCACGCCAACGAGGGGCTGGTTAATCTGCTGCTCATTCAGGCCCATGGCATAGAGGTAAGACCGGTGCGGGGCGCGCTGGGGCCCGACGGTTACATGGCGGCTTGGAAGCCTGGATTTTGAAATGACGGTCGCATCCATAATGATATTCCGTGTCAGCGCTTTTGTTTTATTCTTGGCAACGGCGACACAGCTTTCAGTCCTTCCTTCTCAAACAAACGGCGGCCTTGCCACCTCATCACCACAATCCTGGTGATCAAGTGCAACCCCGCCCAAAATTTCCCAGAAGCCCCTTAAGCTTCGAATCCACAGGTCTCAGCTCCTGTGAATTATGACGGTAAGGACCAATTTGGGCGGATGAAAGGTTCATTGTGGCGCAAAAATGCGGCAGTCACACAATTCAGAACCTTGTGGCATTTCAGCAACAGACCGGTATTAACCTTTATTTAAAGGCCTAAAATGGCTGTTTCCGATTGCGCCGCGCCGTGGCAGATTGGCAACTATGGCAGATTCTCTCGGAAATGCAGGGGAACACATTCGTCTTGAATATGTTCCGCGCGCCGGATTGGGGCGACTCGCCATCGTCAACTTTCTATTGAACGTTGTGACCCTGACAATTTACCGCTTCTGGGCCAAAACCAGTGTGCGAAGGCATATCTGGAGCTGCGTGCACATCAATGGCCAGCCGCTGGAATATACCGGACGGGGAATTGAACTGTTCAAGGGCGCCCTGATTGTGTTTGGCCTGTTTGTTCTGCCCTTTGTGCTGATTGCCGCCTTCATCAATATTGCCTTGGGGCCGGAGCACCCTGCCCTGTTTGCACTTTATGGCCTGCTCTACCTGCTCATCTTCCTGCTTTGGGGGGCGGCGCTCTACCGCGCCCGGCGCTACCAGCTTTCGCGCACCCTGTGGCGCGGCATTCGGGGCACCCTGGTGGGATCCTCGATGATCTACAGCCTCACCTATTTCGGCGCCATGCTGGCGCGCGGAGCATCGCTTGGCTGGACGACGCCGGTTTTGAATACAGTTCTGCAGGAACAGATTATTGGTGACATGCGCTTTGGCGATCTGGCCTTCAAGTTCAAGGGACGGGCCGGGCCGCTTTACCCCACCTATGCGCTGTGCTGGTTTCTTTCGCTTCTTGCCCTGATCATCTTTGCCTTTGTGTTTGGTGCCGAGGTCGTGGCCCTTTTTGGACCGGAGGTGCAGCAGGTTTTTGATGACATTTTCAAACCCGACTCCAAGCCAACCTCCGAGCAAATATGGACCGCCAGCACGGTCATCGCCATCCTTGTTTTTTCTTTCCTGGCAATGTTCCTGGTCATTCCCATGCTGTGGGCGATTTACTCGGCGAAGGAACTTTCGACCTTTGCCACTTACACGCGAGCGGGAAACGCCACTTTCAGATTGAATGCCACGGCGGGCAGCCTCATTGCGCTTGTCATTGTCAATCTGCTCATTCTCATTTTCACCCTTGGCATTGGCCGCCCCTTCATGCAGCAGCGCCTGATCCGTTACATGTGCGACCGCCTTGAAGTTATCGGCATGATCGATGTGGACAGGATCGCGCAATCGCAGGCGGCGCTGGATCAAACCGGAGAAGGCCTCGCCGACGCGTTTGACCTTGGTGTGGTCTGATGGCGATTGAGGCCATTTATTTTGATGGGGAAACGGCCAGAGACAGCAAAGTGGTGGTCAGTCTTGAGCCTTCGGGGCTTCAATTTTCGGGGGATGGCGTTCCCGTGCAAACCTGGGGACTGGCGGGTCTCACCGCGATTGATCCGCCTCACGTGGGGCAACCGTTACGGCTCTCCCATGACAACCATGCTGGCGCGCGGCTCAGCATTCGCAATGAGGCATTCACGCAAGAGTTGCTTGTTGCCGCACCGCATCTCAAGAGCGGGTTTCATCCCAAGCGGGCCCTGCGCCTGTTCCTGTGGATTGGCGGCGGGCTTACCATTCTCGCAGCTCTCATCTATCTGACACTTAATTTTGCACCGCAGAGGCTGGCGGTATTGCTGCCCGATGCTTGGAGCAAACGGGTGGGCGAGCAGATGGAGTCCTCGCTGGTTCAGGATGCAAAGGTCTGCCAGACTCCGGACGGCGACAGGGCCATGGCGGCGATGCTGGCAAATCTTGCGGACGGCACTCCCGACATGCCGCCGCTGAGTGTGCGCGTCTATGATATTCCTATCATGAATGCGTTTGCCCTGCCCGGCGGACACGTTGTTTTGACGCGCGGGCTTTTGAAGGAAGCAACCGAGCCGGGTGAAGTGGCGGGAGTTCTGGCCCATGAGATTGGCCATGTGTCGCATCATCATCCGGAAGAGCAAATGATCCGCATCGCCGGCATGCAGGTGCTGATCAGTGTGGCCACGGGAACATCGGGGGGAAACAATGCCAGTTCACTGGCGGGGCTTGCCGCCATTCTGAAATCCAGCAGGGATGCGGAGCGCGAGGCCGATGCCTATGCCGTTGCGATGCTCAGTGCGGCGCGCGTTGATCCCATGGCGCTGAAACATTTCCTTGAGAAAATACTGAAGGAAGAAGGAAAATTCCCGGGCGGGGTGTTTTCGAATTTGGGAACTGTGTTCTCCACCCATCCAGTTACGACGGAGCGCATTGCGCAGATCAAACCATTGCCGATGGACGTTAAACTGAGGTCGCCGCTGTCTGAGGCGCAATGGAAAGATTTGAAGGCGATTTGCGGATAATTACTTCTTCATGTCCAGGGTGCGCTCCTCGTGAGCCACAAACCATTCCACCATTTCGGTCCAGATTGATTCCGCCAGGGCAGGATCAAGATGGTGGGCGCGGGCGAGCACCCGGGCGCGATCAACGACATAGTCAACGCGGGCGGGAATGCGCGCCGGCAGGCCTTCCCGTTGCTTCACCACAATGATCGCTTCAACCAGGCGCTGGCGCTCGGCCAGAAGCTTGATGAGCTTTTCATCGACCAAGTCGATTTCCTGTCGGAGGTCCGCAATACCGGTTTTTTTCACTGCTGAATTCATTGTCTTCCACATTCGATCGGATCGGGGGATACATGAATGTGTCGAAGCGCCACGTCAACGGGTCAGGGCTATTTTCTTGCGCGGTTCCGGGATCACCACCCAAGGCCGGTTTCCGCTCAGGCCGCGGGCGGTTGTGATGGCCGTGGTACCGCCTTCTATGGCGATTGCGTGGGAGCCCATGCGCCAGACATCAAAGCGGTCAATGCGCGTCGGCACGGCCTTGCAGGCACCGCGCAGGGGATAGGCGGCGATGATGATGTCGAGGCCCGTACAGGCAGGCTGGACGCCCTCCCCTTCCAGAAAATAGCCAATTACCTTGCCTTTGATTTCACTGCGGCAGGAGCGGGCTTCGCAGGACCAGCCGGCCCGGGCTGCGGCCTGTTTGAAGGCTACTTCCTCGCCATTGGCTTGCAGCCATTTCTCGGCGGCAAAGCGGCCCCTGCTGGGGTTGGCAAATACCAGTTTGCCGCTGCCATTGCGAAAGGCTGTATTGGCGGCGGTGCGTTCGATCAGAAGATCGGGGAAGCCGTTAAACTGCGCCAACGCAAATCCCACGATCAAAAGGACGCCGCCTGCATATTTTGCCTGGCGGCTGGCCAGGCACAGAATTGAGGCGCCGAGGGCCAGGACAATGGCGCTGGCCAGCGGCACCTGGGGAATGACGCGCTGGGCGCCAGGCAAGGCCGCCACATGGTCGGAAATGCTGAGGACCGTTTCCAATCCCTTGCCCAGAACGGCCAGCGGCCAGGCATCAAGCCCCAAGGGCATCAGCACCACGCTCAGCATGGCAAAGGGCATCACGGCGAGGCTGATGACGGGAATGGCCAAGCCGTTGGCCAGAACGCCGTAGGGCGCCAGCCTGCCGAAATGATAGGCGGCGGGAATGGAGGAGAAGCTGCCGGCGATCAGTGTAGTGAGGATTGAGGCAAGAGCGATCTTGTAGAACTTGCGCGCGTAGTAAACCTTGCGGCTTTCGATCTTATACTCCTGCTCCGGTCTGGACCGGTTCCAGTATTCAAAAAAAGCCGCAAGGCCCATGACTGCCATGAAGGACATCTGGAAGCTGGCCTGAATGGCGGACTCCGGTTGCAGGATGAGTATGAGCAAGGCGGCGAGCGCCAAATTTCGGAGCGATATGGCGGGCCTGTCCACGATGATGGCGAGAAACACCACGGCGAGCATGATGTAGGAACGCTGAGTGGCAGCGCCTGATCCGGCGAGCAGCATATAGGCAAAGCCAAAGACCAGAGCTGCGGCTGCCGCCCATTTCTTGATTGGCCACTGTTGGGCGATGGTTGGAAAGAGTGCTAGAAAGGCCCTGACGATCCAGAACACGCCGCCCGCGGCCAGTGACATGTGCAAGCCAGAAATTGAAAGGATATGCGCCAGGCCTGAAATCTGCAGGCTTTTGTTAACATCCTTGGGGATAGAGGCGCGTTCGCCGGTTATCATGGCTTCGGCAAAGGCGGCAATGGTTCCCTGCAGGTGCTGGCGGATGCGGCTGCCGATGTCCTGACGCAAAGTGTGCAGCGTGCTGGAGAGCCACAGGGATGCGGATGTGGCGTTGCCAAGCGTATCTATTTTCGAGGTAATCCGGCCGGTGCCGCCGATGCCTTGAAAGTAGAGCTGGCGTCCATAGTCGAAGCCACCGGGCATGGTTGGCGAGGCGACGGGGGAAAGTCTGGCCTTGAAAGCTATTCTGTCTCCTATGGCCGGTGCGCCGTTCTTGAGTGAGTTCGAAAGGCGCAGTCGGCACGGCAATTGCGCGGTGGTCATGCCTTCGATTTTATCGGGCTCGAGAATGACCGTGGCGCGCCGCTCGGAAGCGCGCTCCACATCATGGACAATGCCGCTCACGACAATTTCACCCGTGGTTGCCTTCAGCAGCGGTGTTGCGATGATTTCAGCGCGGGTTTTCGCCAACACGAATCCGCTGAAAAGGATGGCCAGCAGGATTATTCCCATGCGGCCGCGGGCTTTCCAGAACAGAATGATGGCTATCAGTGCGAAGAAAATGGTGACTGGCAGCCCGGGCTCCTGCGGCAAGGCAAAATAAGTCCAGATGCCGAAGGTGAGGGCCACCGGGGCCCAGAGAACCGTGGCACCGAGCTGCGCTTCCCACAGTTCCTGCAGCTTGCCCCACACCTTTGCGCCCTCTTACGCGCCCCAAAAGCTTATGCTATTTGCCTTCGTCCAAGCCTTCGGGCACCATCCCTGCCACCAGCCTACAAGGAAAACGGTGTTCATGTCATCGCCCGTCGTTACCCGCTTTGCCCCCTCACCCACCGGTTACCTGCATATCGGCGGGGCCCGCACGGCCTTGTTCAACTGGGCCTACGCCAAGCACGTGGGCGGCAAGATGCTTTTGCGCATCGAGGACACGGACCGCGAGCGCTCAACCGATGCGGCCATCGACGCCATCATCTCGGGCATGACGTGGCTGGGTTTGACGTGGGACGGCGAGGCAGTTTCGCAGCACGCCCGCGCGGCCCGCCACCGCGAAGTGGCCGAGCAGCTGTTGGCCAAGGGCCATGCCTATCATTGTTATTGCAGCCCGCAAGAATTGGAGGCCATGCGGGCCAAGGCGGAAGCGGAGAAACGCCCGATCCGTTATGATGGAACCTGGCGGGATCGCGACCCTGGGAATGCGCCGGCGGGCGTGAAACCTGTGATCCGATTCAAGTCACCGCAGGAGGGCGAGACCGTCATCACTGACAATGCCCAGGGCCGCGTGGTGTTTGCCAACAAGGATATTGATGACCTCATCATCCTGCGCTCGGATGGCAACCCCACCTATAATCTTTCGGTGGTGGTTGATGACCATGACATGGGGGTGACCCACATCATCCGCGGGGTTGACCATTTAACCAATGCGGCGCGGCAAACGCAAATTTATCTGGCCATGGGCTGGGACGTGCCGGACATGACACATGTACCGCTCATTCATGGGCCGGATGGCGCGAAGCTTTCCAAGCGCCACGGGGCGTTGGGGGTGGAAGCCTACCGCGCCATGGGTTACCTGCCTGCGGCCTTGCGCAATTACCTGGCGCGGCTGGGCTGGAGTCATGGCGACGAGGAGATTTTTTCCACGGCGCAGTTGGTAGACTGGTTTGATCTCGGCAATATCGGGAAATCACCGGCGCGCTTTGATTTCGCCAAGCTTGAGAATCTCAATGGCCACTACATCCGCCACCTCGACGATGCTTCATTGGTGGATGAGTTCATTGCATTTCTTCCGTATACGGAGGGTGGCGCTGACATGCTGGCACGGCTTGACGATACGAAGCGCGGCCAGTTGCGCAAGGCGATGGTCGGCCTCAAAGAGCGGGCCAAGACTTTGGTTGAACTTAAAACTGGTGCTGCATTTTTATTTGCCGTGCGGCCGTTGGCCCTGGATGAGAAAGCCAAACAGATCATCGCCGATGGCGGCATGGCCGCCTTGCAGGACTTGAAGCCGGTTCTTGAGGCTTGCGGTGAATGGACGGCAACCGGGCTTGAGGCCGCTGTTAAAGCCCATGCGGAGAAAAACGGCATCAAGCTGGGCAAGCTGGCGCAACCCCTGCGTGCTGCGCTCACCGGCACGTCCACCTCGCCGCCCATCTTTGACGTCCTGGAAGTACTGGGGCGGGAGGAAGCCATGGCGCGGATCAATGATCTGTTGAATTGACCTTTTTGCTGCGCTGCAATAAGCTCTTGTAATACAAATTGAGAGGGCCTTGATGTCTGACGCAGAACCTTCGGCAAAGCTTACGTTCAAGGAAAAAACCTATGATCTGCCGGTGATCAAAGGGGCTCTTGGGCCCGATGTCATCGACATCAGCAAACTTTACTCGGACAGCAAGGTTTTCACCTTCGATCCGGGTTTCACCTCCACGGCGGCCTGCGAATCCAAGATTACTTACATTGATGGCGATGAAGGCGTCTTGCTGCACCGCGGCTATCCCATCGACCAGCTTGCCGAGAACGGCGACTTCATCGAAACCTGCTATCTGCTCTATTACGGAGAACTGCCGAACCAGGCCCAGCGCCGCTCGTTTGAGCATGCCATTACGCATCACACGATGATCCACGAACAGATGGCCCGGTTTTTCCAGGGTTTCCGGCGCGATGCGCATCCTATGGCGGTTATGGTCGCTGTGGTCGGCGCCATGTCGGCTTTCTATCATGATTCAACCGACATCGACGATCCACGGCAGCGCGAAATCGCCTCGCACCGGATGATCGCGAAACTGCCGACGATTGCGGCGATGGCTTATAAATATCACATCGGGCAGCCCTTTGTTTATCCGCGCAACGAGTTGTCCTATGCGGCCAATTTCCTGCACATGTGCTTTGCGGTGCCGTGCGAGGAATACAAGGTGAACCCCATTCTAGCGCGCGCCATGGACCGCATCTTCATCCTGCATGCCGATCATGAACAGAATGCCTCGACCTCAACGGTGAGGCTTGCGGGCTCCTCCGGCGCCAACCCCTTCGCCTGCATTGCGGCGGGCATTGCCTGTCTGTGGGGACCAGCACATGGCGGCGCCAATGAGGCAGCGCTCAAGATGCTGGGCGAAATTGGCACGGTCGACAAGATTCCGGCCTTCATTGAAAAGGTGAAGGACAAGAGTTCGCATATCCGGCTTATGGGTTTCGGCCACCGGGTTTACAAGAACTACGACCCGCGCGCCAAGATCATGCAGCAAACCGCCCATGAGGTTCTCTCCGAACTCGGCATCAAGGATGATCCGCTGCTTGACGTGGCGCGCGAACTTGAGAGGGTTGCCCTGAACGACAAGTATTTTGTTGACCGCAAGCTTTATCCAAATGTGGATTTCTATTCCGGCATCACCTTGCGGGCCCTTGGCTTTCCGACCTCGATGTTCACCGTGCTCTTTGCCCTCGCCCGCACCGTGGGCTGGATTTCCCAGTGGAAAGAAATGATTGAAGATCCGAGCCAACGCATTGGCCGGCCACGCCAGCTCTATAACGGCCCGCAGAAGCGCGACTATATTCCGATCAGCAAGCGCGGAAAGTAACCAGCGCTTAGCGCTCGTTCATCAGCATGGCGCCGATTTCGGCTTCGGCGACCTTCTTGCCGTCGACATGGGCCTCGGCCCAGTATTTCCACACGGGTGCGCGCTTGTTTGTAAGCTTGACGTGGAAGTGGACGACGTCGCCGGGCAGCACCGGTTTCCGGAAGCGGGCCTTGTCGATGGACATGAAGAACACCAGTTTGCCGGCGTGGGCATCGCCCAGATGATTCAGCACCAGGGCACCTGCGGCCTGGGCCATTGCTTCAACCAGCAATACGCCCGGCATCACGGGCTTGCCCGGAAAATGGCCCTGGAAAAAGGGCTCGTTGATGGTGACGTTCTTGATTGCCGTGCCCGACTCCTCACCATCCATGTCAACCATCTTGTCGATGAGAAGAAATGGATAGCGATGCGGCAGCAGTTTCATGATGCGGGTGATGTCGGCGCTCATCAGAGTTTTCGCCGGTGTGTCTTCAACCATGCTGCCTTCCCCCAAAAAGATTTCGGACGGCCTTTGAAGCCGTCCGATTGACTTTAGCACCGCAAATCCAAAGGTCTAGAAGCGCGTTCCGATGGAGAAGCGGAAGTATTCGGTTTCATCATACTTGGCCTTCATGAGCGGATAGGCCAATTCGAAGCGGAGCGGGCCGAAGGGCGACTGCCAGATGAGGCCGGCACCCACTGAGGCGCGGAAGGCCATGGTGTCGAAGACGGTGCAATCTTTCGTGCTGCTGCCCCCAACGCATGTCCCAAAGGTTTTATCCACTGACTCTTCAGGTGTGCCAAAAACCGTACCAAAATCGGTGAACGCCGCACCTTCAATGCCCCATTGTTCAGGCATGCCTACGGGGAAGGTCAACTCAGCCGTGGCAATGGCATAGCTCTGGGCGCCAATTGAATCGGTATCCCCATCATTGCCAACCTGTCTTGGCCCAACACCAGACTGGGCGAATCCACGGAAACTATCGGCCCCCTTGTAGAAGCGGTCCTGTAGTGGAACATCCTTGCCATTGAAGGCTTCGATGTGGCCAGCGTTGCCTTCAAGCTTCAGGATAATTGATTCCTCATAAAGCGGGAAGAAGTACCAGCCATGGGCTTCGGCGCGGCCGTAATAGGTATCACCACCAAGTCCGGCAATTTCCGATTCTAACTGGCCCCTGAAGCCCAAGGTCGGGCGGGTGGGGTTGTCGAGATCATCCCACGTATAGGTGGCGCCAACCGAGGATTTCAAGCTCGAGCCCTCTTGGGCAATGATCGCGGGAGAAGCGTGATCATAGTCGATACCATCTACATCACGGTAGGCCAGCGTATATTTGAAACCCAAAGAAGAGTATTCGTCGAGCTTGAAACCGGTGCGCAGGGCAAAGCCAACGTTCGTGCTTTCATAGGACGACGTTTTCGAATTGTCCGATTTCGTGGCAAAAACATCAAAACCGGCAGAAATCGGCATGCCCATGAAGTAGGGCTCGGTAAAGCTGAAATCGACCTGTTGCCGTTTGAAGCTCAAGGTCGTGTTCAGTTTCACGAACTGGCCCCGGCCCATGAAATTGCGCTCGCTCAATTCAACCGTTCCGATGACCTGTTCGGCAGACGAATAGCCCACCGAGAAGCTGATCTTGCCGGTTGATTTTTCCTGAACGACCACGATCAGGTTGATCTTGTCTGGGGCAGAGCCCTCTTCTTCCTGAAAATCAATTTTATCGAAGAAATCAAGGGCCGTCAGACGGCGGCGGGCGCGTTCAATGAGGGTGCGGTTGAAGGCATCGCCTTCATAGATCATCAGCTCGCGGCGAACAACCTCGTCAAGGGTGCGGGTGTTGCCTTCAATAATGATCTGTTCGACGTAGGCGCGGCGCCCTTCCTCGATGTTGTAACTGATATTCAGCGACCCCTGCCCCGCATTACGGTCAACCTTGGGTTCAACCTTGGCAAAGACAAAGCCCTGCCTGCTGGCTTCAAGCGCCAGGTTCTCCACGGTCTTGTCCACCTTGGTCGCATTGTAATCATCGCCGACACCGGTTTTGATCACTTCTTTCAGCTTTTCAGGATCCAGATTGGTATTGCCAATGTTCACGGCGACATCGGCAATCGTGTAGCGCGGGCCTTCCTCAACAGAGAAAGCTATTTCAAAATAGTCACCATTGGGCGAAAGCTGTGCATCGGCGGAAATAATATTAAAATCCGCATAGCCATGCCTCAGGTAATGGCGGCGCAACAGTTCCTTGTCATATTCTAGGCGGTCAGGATCATAGGTGTCATTCTTCTGGAAGTAATTCCACCAGCTATGCTCGGCGGTGCCGATGATGTCGCGCAATTGGCCATCGCTAAAGGCTTCATTGCCGGTGAAACTGATCGTCTTGACCGTGGTTTCCGAACCTTCGGTCACTTCAAACACCAAGTTGATGCGATTCTCAGGCAAACGAATGAGTTTGGGGGCAACGCGGACGTTGTAGTAGCCGGACTTCTGATAAAGCGCCAAAACCCGCTGGGTATCGCTTCGTACACGCGCCTTGGTGAAGATCATGCGTTCGCGGACTTCAACTTCCTTGGCCAGCGCGTCATCGGCAATCTCTTTGTTGCCTTCGAAATTGACCTGGTTTACGAGCGGATTTTCTTCCAGCTTGATGACCAGGGTATTGCCGCGCTGGAACATCTGGACATCGGAAAACAATCCAGTCTGAAACAGCACCTTTATTGACTCGTCGATCTTTTCCGGGTCGAACTCTTCGCCGCGTGAAAACTGCAGGTAGGAAAGCACAGTCTCTTCCTCAACCCGCTGATTACCTTCAATTCTAATCTGGGCAATGGTTTCGGCATAGGCTTGGGGTGCCCAGCCCGACGGCAACGCCACCGGCAAGACAAAGGACAGAACAAGGCTCAACAGTGCCAGACAGAAAAGCTTAATACGCATCAATAGACCAATCTTCCCCAAGTCAAGCCGTCCCACAAATCACTATCGCCCGCCGCCGGTTTTAACGTCTTTCAACTGCTTTGCAAATGAAAGATAACTTAAATTTTCAGCCCCCGACGATCATTGCAAACACCCTTGTCAGGTCATTCCAGAAGCCGAATGCCATCAGCATCGCGACAAGCGATAAACCCACCCTAAAGCCCCATTCCTGGGCCTGTTTTCCAAGCGGTTTTCCCGACACCGTCTCGATGGCGTAATAAACCAGATGGCCACCATCCAGCATCGGGATTGGAAATAGGTTAATAAGCCCGACACTTGTGGACAGGAAAGCGATGAAAATGGCGAATCGCATGATGCCAGAAGACGCCGCGTCACCCGCCATTTTGGCGATTGAAACCGGGCCGCCTATCTGTTTTGAACTTTCCTGGCCACGCACCAGTTTGCCAAGGTACTTGAAGGTTACAGATACGATGCGCCAGGTTTCGCTGGTGCCTTGAGAAATCGCGTCAGGTATTGAAAGGCGCCGCGGTGGCGAGGCAACTGCGTCCTTGGGCGGGGCTATCCCCAAAAGGCCGCGTTTCGTGGTTCCGCCAAATCCATCCGGCTCCTCAAGGATGCCTGGAACAATTTGCAGATTGAGGGGGGTTCCGTTCCGGTCAATCGTCACATGCAGCAGTTCGCCGCCACGGAAAGAAACTGACTTTACGATATCGCCAAATGTTTCGATTTTGGTGCCATCAATGGCGGCAATGAGATCGCCGCTCTTGATCCCTGCCTTTTCGGCGGCACTTCCAGCTTGCACCTCGCCGACGCGCGGCTCATTCACCGGTATGCCAACAAAGGCAAATACGCCAGCAAAAATCGCGATTGAGAGAATGAAATTGGCAACGGGGCCTGCCACCACGACAGCGGCGCGTTTCCAGACGGGCTTGCCATGAAAATTGCCGGCGGTGCGGGTCAATTCAGCCCCAGGTGCTTCTTGCGGAAAGCTCGTCGGATTGGCATCGCCCTCAAATTTCACGTAACCGCCGAACGGCAGCCAGCAGACTTTCCAGCGGGTGCCATGTTTGTCGTTCCAGCCAAAGATTTCACGGCCAAAACCAATTGAAAAGACTTCCACCCCCACACCGCACCAGCGCGCCACCATAAAGTGGCCAAGCTCATGAATGAAAACAATAATCGTGAGAGCGGCTATGAAAGGCAAAAGATAGCCAAAGGGCAGGTGCGCATAGTCCAGGAATTCCATGATCCGTCCCAACTCCCCGAACACTATTCAGACGTTCCTGCCTGAACTCCTTGTGTCCGACACAACTCGCAAGGTTCGTGCCATTGCGATTAGCGTGATTCACCGTTTATTAACCACACAAGCCCGGATTTAAGTCAACATTTCGGCGAAATATGGTTACCAGTGCAGCAATCCACGCGCCGCATTTGCCCCTTGCTCATGAAAAACCCCAATTAGTGCTGCCGCCACGGCAACGGCAATCAGCCCATCCACCCGGTCAATCACCCCGCCATGGCCCGGAATGAGCCTGCCGGAGTCCTTAACCCCATGAAATCGCTTGAGAGATGACTCGAAAAGATCCCCGGCCTGCTCCACGACAGCCAGACAACCTGCGAGAATGGCAAGGGTCCAAACGCCATCCAATTGAGTTACAACGGCAAAAATAAACGAGACTAGTGCGCTTCCTGCCACAGCCCCGCCGACGCCGGCCCAGGTCTTTTTAGGCGAAATCACCGGGGCAAGCTTGGGGCCGCCAATGATGCGGCCTGCAAAGTAGGCCAGCGTATCGGCTGACCACACCACCAGGAAGACCCAAAGTATGGCGGCAAAACCATAATGGGCATCGCCCCGCAGAAGAATGAGGGCAAGGGCCGGAAATCCCACGTAAAAAATCCCGAAATAACGCCATTTGCTGGCATCGGGGTCTTCCTTGCGGGCCATGAATATCGAGACAATCGCCAATCCCAAAATGACCAGGAGGGCAATTCCCACACCCACCATATCCGGCAGAACCGCACCGCAGAGGGCAGCGCCCATATGCAGGGCGTATTGTGCGAGATTTCTGGGATGAACCATTGAGCTCCACTCGTGGGCGATCAGGCCTGCGAGCAACAGCACAAAGCCCTTAAACCAGATCCCGCCAAACCAGGCGCAGGCGATGACCGCCGGGATGAGCACCACCGCAGAAGCCGTTCTGACGCCCAGGTCGCCCCACTTCGCCGATGTCATGCGGTTTGCGCTTCGATGCCGCCAAAGCGGCGGTCGCGCAGGCGGAACTCGTCCAGGGCCCGGGCAAATGTCTCATGGGTAAAATCGGGCCAGAATTCATCGACGAAAACAAATTCCGTATAGGCGCATTGCCATAACAGGAAATTCGAAATGCGCTGCTCGCCACCGGTGCGAATAAGCAGATCAGGGTCGGGAATGCCGGCGGTATCCAAATTCAAGGATATCAATTCCGGTGAAATTTCAGCGGCTGAGATTTCACCGCGTTCGATCTTCCGGGCAATTGCCGACATGGCGCGGCCGATTTCCTGCCTGCTGCCATAGTTGAAAGCGACGATGAGATTGAGTTTGGAATTTTCGCGGGTCAGGCGCTCCGCCTCGTCGAGCAAAGAGACGATGCCAGGTTCCAGATCGGCGCGGCTGCCGACTACGGTGATCCTCACGCCGGAACGATGCAGTTCGGCCACGTCCTGGCGGATAAAGCGGCGCAGGAGATCAAGCAGAAACGAAACCTCCGCCGCGGGCCGAGACCAATTTTCCGAGCTGAAGGAATAGATCGTGAGATATTCAATGCCAAAATCGGCGGCGGCCTTCACCGCGCGGCGCAGGGCGTCAACGCCTGCCTTGTGGCCCGCCGAGCGCGGCAAGCCACGGCGCGCGGCCCAGCGGCCATTGCCATCCATGATGATGGCAACATGACGCGGCACGGCGGGCGGGCGGTTCAGCATGACGCGGTGCGGCCCTCAAACCTGCATGATTTCGGCTTCCTTTGCCTTCAAAGAAGCATCGATTTCCTTGATTGTTTCGTCGGTCATCTTTTGGGTTTCTTCGGATTTTTTCTTGTGGTCGTCTTCGCTCATGGCGTGGTCTTTTTCCAAGGCCTTCAACTGGTCCATGCCATCGCGGCGCACATTGCGCACGGCAATGCGCGCCTTTTCGGCATATTGGTGGGCCACCTTAACGAGTTCCTTGCGACGATCCTGCGTTAAGTCCGGCATGCGCAAGCGAATGACCTGGCCTTCCGTCTGCGGGTTCAGACCCAAATTGGAGGCATGAATGGCCTTTTCCACGGCAATCACCAGGCCCCTGTCCCAAACATTGATTTGCAGGAGGCGGGCTTCGGGAACCGTGACGGAGGCCACCTGGTTGAGCGGCATCATTGCACCATAGGCATCAACCTGGACCGGTTCCAGCAAAGTAGCGGAAGCGCGCCCGGTGCGCAGGCCGCCGAAATCATGCTTGAGCGATTCCGTGGCGCCGTGCATGCGGCGCTTGATGTCGGCGGCATTAAAGGGAACGGGCTGGGCCATGGACTAGTCCTTTGTCACTAAGGTGAAGCGGCCGGCGCCGGTTAAGACTTTCGACACGGCACCCGCTTCCCGGATGGAAAATACAATTACCGGAATCCCGTTATCCCGTGCAAGGGCGATTGCGGCAGGGTCCATGATACGCAGATCCCGACTCAAAATCTCGTTAAAGGTGATTTTCTCGAAGCGCTGGGCCTTGGAGTTCTTCTTGGGGTCTTCGGCGTAGACGCCGTCAACACTGGTGCCCTTCAAAAGGGCATTGCACTGCAGTTCTGCGGCGCGCAGGGCCGAGCCTGTATCGGTGGTGAAGAACGGCAGGCCGGTGCCTGCGGCGCAGATCACCACCCTGCCCTTTTCCAGATGATGGATGCCTTTGGCGGGCGAATAAGTTTCACAGACGGTCGGCATGGCGATGGCCGAAAGAACGCGGGCATCGATCCCCTTTGATTTCAACACACCCTGCATGGCCAGCGCGTTCATGATGGTGGCCATGATGCCCATATGGTCGGCGCTCACCCGGTCCATGCCTTTGGCGGCACCGGCAAGGCCACGGAAAATGTTGCCGCCGCCGATTACCAGCGCCACTTGGGCGCCAGCTTTGACGCAGGCAATGACTTCATCGGCAATGCGCGCGACCGTATCAAGGTCAATGCCGAACGCCTGGCTGCCCATTAGCACTTCGCCAGAGACTTTGAGGAGAATTCGCTTGTAGGTGATTTTGCTCATGGGTTTTGACAGTCCGCTAAGGAAAAGATCCCGTATTTCGGCCCATTCTAGGCATTCGAGTTCGATTCGTCTTAGGACATTTTTCACTTTAATCAAGGGCTTCGGTGTCTGGCTCCCCTTAACCCAACGGTAAGTGAAAGCGATTTAACTTAGGATAAAGGAGCCCGCATATGCTTGCATTCTTCTTCAGCCCTTCGGGGCGTATTGGCCGCGCCCAATGGTGGCTCGCGCAATTGGCTGTACTTGCCATTGTGACCATCGCCGTCATCGTTTTGATGAGCATCTTCCCTGGAACAACCGAGCGGGCCCCAAGTGCCGACGTCCTGCTCTTATCGGTTGGGCTGGTGATCGTAGCGCTCATGCTGATTTGGATAGGGTTTTGCGTGACGGTTAAACGCTATCACGACCGGGGCAAGTCGGCGTGGTGGTATCTGATACAATTCATTCCGATCATCGGTGGAATCTGGGCCTTCGTCGAACTCGGTTTCTGTTCCGGAGATGATGGAGACAATGAATATGGCGACGGCCCGGACCTCAACATCGGCGAAGACCTCAGGGCCTTGCGCGCAAGGAACGGGCAGCAAGACGCTGTCACATCAGTTTCCGCTTTCCGACCCTCCCCGGCCCCGCGAACCAGCGGTCCGCCGGTTTTCGGCAAACGCGGATGACCAACAAAAAAGGGCCCAAATGGGCCCTTTTCAATTGCGATGGTTCAATCAAGCCTGGCCGGCAGCCTTGGCGACTTCGGCGGCAAAATCATCGACCGCCTTTTCAATGCCTTCGCCGAGTTGCATGCGCACATAGCCCAAGAGCTTGACGGGCGCACCGGCCTTGTTGCCGACTTCGCCAATTATCTGAGTCACTGACTTGGTGCCGTCATGGACATAGGCCTGTTCCAAGAGGCAGTTTTCCTTGGCATAGGTCTTGAGGCCGGAGGCGATGATCTTTTCCAAGACGTTTGCAGGCTTGCCGGCATTCTTTTCTTCGAGAATGGCCTTTTCGCGGGCCAGGGTTTCCGGCGGAACGCCAGCGAGATCCATGGCGACCGGATTGGTTGCGGCCACATGCATGGAGAGCAGGCGGCCGAAGGCTGCCAACTCTTCCTTGTTGCCGGTTGATTCAAGAGCGACGAGAACGCCGATCTTGCCCATGCCGGGTGCGGCCTGGTTATGGACGTAGGAACCGATGACGCCATCCTTGACCTTGAGCGAGGCCGTGCGGCGCACACCCATGTTTTCACCGATGGTGGCCACCATCTCGGCCACATATTCGGCGACAGCATGCTGCGAGCCGGGGAACTTGGCGGTTTTCAGCTTTTCAGAATTGCCATCAGCTGCGAGCGCCAGCTTGGCGATATCGGCGACCATGGCCTGGAACTTTTCGTTGCGGGCGACGAAGTCGGTTTCCGAATTCACTTCGACGGCAGCACCGGTGGTGCCATTCACGGCAATGCCGACGAGGCCTTCAGCAGCAACGCGCGTTGATTTCTTGGCGGCCTTGGCCAGGCCCTTGGCGCGCAGCCAATCGGTGGCAGCTTCCATGTCGCCGTTTGTGGCGGCAAGGGCTGCCTTGCAGTCCATCATGCCTACGCCGGTTGACTCACGTAAGCTTTTCACCATGCCAGCTGTAATCTCAGCCATGATCATCCTCTTTCAAAAATGGAGTAAGGGCCGGCGCTAACCGCTGGCCCCTGAAATGCGTTATTCCGCTGGTACGGCTTCAGCCATCGGGTTTTCATCGGCGCCAACATCGCGGCCCGAGGAGCCTTGGGCCTGCGAAATGCCTTCGATGGCGGCACGTGCGATGAGGTCGCAGTAGAGCGCCACGGCGCGGCCCGCGTCATCGTTGCCGGGGATCGGAAAGTTCACGCCGGCAGGATCCGAGTTCGTGTCGATGATGGCCACAACCGGGATGCCCAAACGGTTGGCTTCCTTGATTGCCAAAGCTTCCTTGTTGGTGTCGATCACGAACAGGATGTCCGGGGTTCCGCCCATGTCCTTGATGCCGCCCAGGGCCTTGTCGAGCTTGGTCTTCTCGCGGGAGATGGAGAGCATTTCGCGCTTGGTGAGGCCCATGCCTTCCTTGGCAAGCTGCTCATCGAGGGTGCGGAGATGCTTGATGGAATTCGAAATGGTCTTCCAGTTGGTGAGCATGCCGCCGAGCCAGCGGGAGTTCACATAGTACTGGGCCGAGCGCTTGGCGCTGTCGGCAATCTGCTCCTGCGCGGTGCGCTTGGTGCCGACAAACAGCACGCGGCCGCCCTTGGCAACGGCAGCGGTGACGGCGAGAAGCGCCTGGTGCAGCAATGGCACGGTCTGGGCCAAGTCGATGATGTGGATGCCATTGCGCGAGCCGTAGATATACGACTGCATCTTGGGGTTCCAGCGGTGGGTTTGATGTCCGAAATGAACGCCTGCTTCAAGCAATTGGCGCATAGTGAATTCTGGCACAGCCATGGTCTTTTCCTTCTCCGGTTGATCCGCCGCGGATGGTTGTGACCGGATTATCCGGCACCGGAAGGACTTCAGCCTATGAGGGGAATTCGCATTCCCATGGCCCAAGTCCAACACCCGCGTGAGTATTTAACGAGGGGGCCTATACAGGTGCGGTGCAATAAAGGCAAGGGGCGGTCAGGAACCCAGTAAAACCACGCTTTCCTGCTCGTTGGGATCGGTTCTGGCGATGAGGGCGCGGGCGGGTTTGTCGGTTGGGTTATAGGGCTGGTGGGGGACGCCAGCGGGGATATAGACATAGTCTCCGGCTTCGACCCGGTCCTTGAATTCGAGGTTGGGGCCGTGGAGAAATTCGGTGACACCCTCCAGCATGTAAATCGCGGTTTCGTGGGACTCGTGATAGTGAGGCTTGGCGGAGGCGCCGGGCGGCATCACCAGCAGGTGCATGCAGATGGCATCGGCGTTTGCGGACTCCGCTGAAATGCCGGCGAAATAATTGAGGCCCTGCTTGCCAAGGAAGTTTTCGCCGCCACGGACGACTTTACAAGATTTCATGGACATGGGTTTTTCCCTCCGCGTCACTTCTTCCGCGCCATGGTCAGGCCATCGCAGATCGGCACCATCACAAGGTCCACACGGGCATCGGCCATGATCTTGGTATTGAGGGCCCGCAGGGCAACCGTATCTTCGTCCTTGACCGAGGGCTTGGCCACGTCGCCGCTCCACAGGACGTTGTCAATCAGGATAACGCCGCCGGTGCGCAGAAGTTTCAGGCCGCCTTCATAGTAAGTGTCGTAGGATGATTTGTCGGCATCGATGAACATCATGTCGAAGTGCCCGGATTCGCCCGCCTTCAGTAGCTGTGAGATGGTTTCCGCGCCGGGGCCAAGGCGCAGGTCGATGCGGCCATCAACGCCCGCTTTTTTCCAGAACCTGCGGGCCACCTTGGTCCATTCCTCGCTCACATCGGCGGCAATGATTTTTGCGTCACCAGCCAGCGCCATGGCGAGCGACGAGTAGCCGGTAAAGGTGCCGATCTCGAGAATGCGCCTGGCGTCGGTAAGCTTCACCAGCATGGCCATGAAGGCGCCCTGCTCCGGCCCGATCTGCATGCGCGCCTCGCCGCCAAGCTTGGCAGTTTCGAGGCGGAGTTCCTTCAGGATTTCCGGCTCGCGGTAGGCGTGGGCGGCGTAGTAGTCATAGAGGCGGCCTTCAAGGCCAAGGGTTTTTCCAGTCATGCAACACTCACTCGATTGGGGTGGATTTGTAGGGCCCGATGAAGTCATCCTTGGAAAGGGGCACACCATTGTGGCGGAGGATGGCATAAGCAATGGTCAGGTGGAAATAAAAGTCCGGCATTTCCACAGTAGCGGCGTAGTCGTCAGCCGGCATTCCCTTTGTCCCATCGAAAAAGATTGGCACGACGCGCTGGGCCCGTTCCGCAAGGCGGCTCGCCGGAATGGCCTTGAGATAGGCAATGGCAGTTTTCAAGCTGGCATGCACATCGTCGAAGGTTGCCTCTTCATAGCCCACATGCGGCGCAGGCTCGTCGGTGAAGTGGCGGGCGAAATCCATGGGAAGGTAGAGGGCATACTGCAATTGCTGAATCAGGTTGAACATGTCGGGGTAGAGCCTGGCAGCCAGCAATACTTCGGGTTCGATCTTGCTTTTGCGGGCATGGTTTTCCGCTTTGACGAGAATCCTGTCGAGATTTTCGAGCGAGCCGATCATCGCGGCAATCGTCAGGCGATGGAAAGATTCATTCTGCACAACATTGGCCATGCTTTCCTCCTTCAGTTGGAAATTACCATCAGGCCTCCACTTCCTTAGGCTTTTGCACGAAATGCTGGTAGAGCCAGCCGATGCCAACGAGACAAAGGCCCAGGCCAATAAAGCTGGCAATGCGGTAGAGACCTTCGAGGCTCGACATGTCCCAAAGGAATACCTTGAGGATCACCAGTACAATCAAGGCCAAACCGGCATAGCGAATATATTGCCGCGCCAGCTTTATTCCCGCCACGAACAGGGCGAGAGCCGATAGGAGCCATACGGCAGAATAGGCATAGGATTCCGCAATTGAAAGCGACCACGCCACCATGAACGGCCCCTGGAACACGCGCTTCGTTTCAAGGGTTATGTAGGCGAGCGCCAAGACAAGGGCGAGGCCACCCACGGCGGGACGGAATTCTCGCCAATCCAGGACGTCAAGTTTTCGGGCGATGAGTCCCAGCAAAACAATTGGTGCGATGTAAGCCAGCAGCAATGCGTTGAACAGGACGTTGCCGTGCAGCGGTGCTTCACTCACGACGGGGTTGTATATAAATACCGATCCCAAAATGATTGCCGCAACCGAAAGGGCTGTGAGTCCACGCCCGCTCCACAGGGCGGCAAGCGGGGACAGAATGCCGCTGCGATAGATCATTCCGCAAGCGAGGCCCAGCCAGGCAATGACAAGCAATGCCTGCTCGACCTCATCGGTGGGATAAAGCGTCAGGAACGGCCCGCTGTACAGCCGTTTGATTTCAAGCGAGACAAAGATCGTCACAAGAACCACGGCCAGCCCTTCGGCATGGGGCCGCCATCGCTCCATGTTCATCAGCAAAAGACCGCGGGCAATGAGCCAGAGCAAACCAGCCGGCGCCAGATAGGCGAGCAACAGCGTGTTGAACAGCGCACCGCCCTGCAACACCGATCCTTCGAGCACCGGATTGAGCGCCAGCATCGAACCTCCGATGATCGCAACCACGGAAGCCGCGATCAGCACGCGGGCTCCCCAAGACGCAATGATCGATGAGTAGATGCGCTGCCTGTAGAGGAGCCCATAGGCAGCACCCAGCCAGGTGAGAATATGGGCCGACATTTCTAGGAGTTGGGGGCTGTCTGCGGTGACCCCACCGCCGATCAGCACCCGGATTTCAAGTGAAGCAAGCGAGATCGCAAGGCCAAGACTTAATCCCTCAAGGCTCATGGCAGACTTTTCGTGGCCCGATGATCTGAGCCGGCGGGCGCCCATGTAGAACAGGATGATGGGAATGCCATAGCCATAGAGCGGCCAGTGTTCACCCAGTGGCAAGGTGCGATCATCTTCCCATAGCTCGCGCGAAACAAACAGGCGCAGCGCCGTCAGCGAACCGAGTGCCGCCGAAATAGGCCCCAGAAGTTTAACTGTAAGGCTCCGGGTTGAAAATGCGTAAGCCGCGGCAAGGGCGGCTATGCCCACGGTGAGCCACACGCCATCGAATAAGCGGTCTTGGGCAAAGAGCAAAAGACCAGCACCACCCACCGCCAAAATTCCGGCAGCGAGATTGTCGTTCGCGCCTGCGACTTGTTCACGACGAAGCCAAACAACCGCAAGCAGGACAACGGCGGCGAACAGCCCGATCAGGGCCCAGACGTTATCTGACAACAGGCCATCCACCCGGCCCCACGCAACAATCAAAAATGACAAGGCAGAACCTGCGGCAAGTGCGGCCCATGTCAGCGGAGGAATTTTTTTGAAAACACCGGCAAGGCCCAGAGTTGTAAAGGCAGCGCCTGCTGCCAGCATCCAGCGGAGAAATTGCGGAGCTTCACCCCGCAGCACGCTTGACCACAGCCCGCGCTCATCCATGGCCCATTCGGTGAAAGCAGCCTGTTGCCAGCCCACGAGCACGATAAGCGACAAAACTGCGGCGGCAGGGGCAGCGGCCGTGTCGCCCTGCTTGAACCAGGAGAGCGCTGCGACAGCCGCCATGCCGATGAAAAACAGCACAAGCGCTGCGCCTGCATGATCGCTTTTCAGGACAAGGGCGGCCAGAACGAGAGAAGCGGCAACTACGCCAACGGAACCAATCTTCAGAGAGTCTGTCATGCCCATCGGGTTCAAAAGCGATCCCGTTTGGTTCGCTAAAATTGCGCGGCCGGAGATTGCGAAGATTGAAATCGCGCCGATGCTCAGGGCGAACAGGCCAAGGGGCAGGATGTCGGCGGCTTCAAAGGGCCCAGCAATCCAAAGAAATGACCAAAGGGCCGAGCCCACGATGCTGGCATAGCCCAGCCACCACCACGAGCGCTTGCGGAGTACGGCAAAGCTCGCGCCCATGATGACCAGGAGATAGGGAAAGAAGCCCCAGCCTGAAGGATTGGGGTTGGAGATCATCATCGGCGTAACGTAGGAACCGAGAATTCCCAGTGCTGCAATGAGAGGGCCCTGCCGCAATGAAAGTGCCAGAGCACCCAGACCCACAACCGCTAGCCCGACAAAGTCCACAGTTGGCCCGACCAAGTCATAGAGTGCGTAGGCGGCATAGATACTGCCAAAAGCCGTAGCGAGACCTGCGGCTGAAAGTGCGGCCGGCACATAGTCAGATTCTACAGTCTTGCAGCGCAATCTGTCGCCAGCGAGAATGAGGCCAGCAGCCATCACCAGACCGAGGAAGATTTGCAGGGTTGGCGAGATCAAGCCGTTGTCGTAGGCGTATTTGACAAAAAGCAAGCCGCCGATGGCGATGGCCACACCGCCGATCCACACGAACCAGCGGGATGCCAGGGCCTGTTCCATATCGCGCTTGGGCGGTTGTGGCTTGCTTATTGGAGGCTCGGAAGGCGGTCCGGAGGTTTTCGCTGCAGGCCCGGTTGCGCTTTCCGGCTTTGAAACACTGTCAATAAGACGTTGCAAGGCAATCACGGGCTCTGGCGTTTCTGCCTTGACCACGGGTTCAGGAATTTTCTCAACAGGCCCAGACTTCTTTGGCTCCCAAACCCTTTTTGGAGCTGCAGCTGCAACAGGAGCTGGAACTGAAACTGGCTCCGTGACCTTTGGTGCTTTTGTTTTTCCCTGCCGCAGTTGCGACAGTTCTTCGGCCAATTGCGCTAACTTCAAGCGTAACTCGTCAATCTGTGCGTTAAGCTTTGTGGTCCGTTTCATGGCGATGATCGCCATTACGAAACAGGCAAGAAGAACAAGAAATCCAAAAAAGCCCACAATTGCCCCCTGAAATCGCTTCGAATCGCGCGAAGCTACACTGCTTGCCTTTGATTGTCGAAATTGGGAAAAGACGGGAAATGACGCCCCGCCTCACCCTCCAGCCGAAATTGCAAAGTGCCGCAGCCGTGCGTTGGGAGATCGCCCGCGAGCTTGTGCCCTATGAAGCGGCGGTGGCGCGGATGGAACGCGAGGTTGAGGCGATTGCCAAGGGCGAGGCACCGGAGCTGGTATGGCTGCTGGAACATCCGCCGCTCTACACGGCAGGTACTTCGGCCAAGGACAGCGACCTCATTCTGCCTGCGCTCTTTCCGGTTCATCACACGGGGCGCGGCGGGCAATACACCTATCACGGACCCGGTCAGCGGGTGGCCTATGTCATGCTTGATCTCAAAAAACGCGGACAGGATGTGCGGGCCTTTGTAGCGGGCTTGGAGGAATGGCTGATTGCAACGCTTGCTTCGTTCAATGTGAAAGGCGAGCGGCGCGAGGACCGGGTTGGGGTTTGGGTGCGGCGCGAGGGGTGCGAAGACAAGATCGCGGCCATCGGCATCCGGGTACGGCGCTGGGTGAGCTATCACGGCATCAGCCTGAATGTGGATCCCGATCTCAGCCATTTCGACGGCATCATTCCTTGCGGGGTGCGTGAGCATGGGGTGACCAGCCTTGTTGACCTTGGTTTGCCGGTGACGATAGCCGATGCGGATGTGGCCCTGAAGAATTCCTTTCAGACTATCTTCACACAAACTCCATGATCACCGCATCAACGCTCAGGCTGTCACCGGGCTTG
Organism: Aestuariivirga sp.; assembly: GCA_965279345.1. Classification (GTDB taxonomy): domain Bacteria; phylum Pseudomonadota; class Alphaproteobacteria; order Rhizobiales; family Aestuariivirgaceae; genus Aestuariivirga. The sequence goes on along the minus strand of CBDIHN010000004.1, from coordinate 201,878 downwards.
GCGTTGATTTTCTTGACCGTTCCATCGCGTTCGGCGCGCAGGATGTTTTCCATCTTCATGGCTTCGACAATGGCCAGCGCATCGCCCGCCTTCACTTCCGCCCCCTCGCCTACATGAAGCGCCACAACGAGCCCCGGCATCGGGCAGAGCAATTTCTTGGAAGTGTCGGTGGTCAGTTTCTTCGGCATCAGCTTCACAAGGTCCGCTTCGCGCGGCGTGTAGACCCGGGCGTCAACACTTATCCCGCGATGGTTAAGACGGAAACCATTGGAGATGCGGCGGACCTGGACGGAAACATCTTCTCCGTCGACGACGCCGTGCCAGACGGGCAAACCGGGCGTCCAATGGCTGACGATGGCGCGCTCGCCGCGTTCACCGGGCAGCAGGATTTGAATGACACGTTCAGTTTCATGAACGATTTCAACATCATGCCAGTCATCCCCGAGCCGCACCTTGCGCTGGCGTGAAAACTTCACGGCGCGCCCGCTCATCTGGCCGCTGATCTTGCGCTTGCGGCGGTTTTCGACATGGTCGAGCACGCAAGCCACCGTGGTGAGCCTGTCGGCCAGTTCCGGCGTCATGGCGTTGCCTTTGAAGCCTTCAGGGAACTCCTCAGCGATGAAGCCAGTTGAAAGTGCTCCTTCCTTCCAGCGCGGGTTATCCATGATGGCGGAGACAAAGGGCACATTGTGCTGGATGCCATCGATATAGAAACCGTCGAGCCCCCGCGCCATGGCGGTGATGGCTTCGGCCCGGGTCGGCGCATGGGTGCAGAGCTTGGCGATCATCGGATCATACCAGATGGAGATTTCGCCACCTTCAAACACGCCCGTGTCGTTGCGGAGCGTCACGCCATCGCGGATCTGCTCCGCAGGCGGACGATATTTCACCAGCCGGCCGATTGAGGGCAGGAAGTTCCGGTAAGGGTCTTCGGCATAGATGCGGCTTTCAATGGCCCAGCCATTGAGCTTCACATCGGCCTGGCGAAGCGCCAGTTTTTCGCCGTAAGCAACGCGGATCATTTGTTCAACCAAATCCACGCCTGTTACGAGTTCGGTCACGGGGTGTTCCACCTGCAACCGCGTATTCATTTCGAGGAAGAAGAACGAACGGTCCTGGCCTGCGACAAATTCCACCGTGCCGGCGCTGTCGTAGTTCACGGCCTTGGCCAGTGCCACGGCCTGCTCGCCCATGAGTTTCCGCGTCTTGGTATCAAGCAAAGGCGAAGGTGCTTCCTCGACAACTTTCTGATTGCGGCGCTGGATGGAGCATTCGCGCTCGCCGAGATAGATCACATTGCCATGCTTGTCGCCGAGCACCTGGATTTCAATGTGGCGCGGGTTGACGATAAATTTTTCAATGAAGACACGGTCATCGCCGAAACTCGACTTCGCTTCGGATTTGGCGCGGGCGTAGCCATCACGCACTTCCACTGCTGAGTGCGCCACGCGCATGCCCTTGCCGCCACCGCCCGCCGAAGCCTTGATCATCACGGGAAAGCCAATTCCCTCGGCAATCTTCACAGCCTCATCTTCGGTTTCGATAATGCCCATGTAGCCCGGCACGGTGGAGACGCCTGCGGCCTGGGCGGCCTTCTTGGATTCAATCTTGTCGCCCATGGCATCAATGGCCGCGGCATTGGGTCCGATAAAGACGATGCCGGCCTCGGTGAGGGCTTTGGGAAAGGCTGAACGTTCGGAAAGGAAGCCGTAGCCGGGATGCACCGCTTCCGCGCCGGTTGCCTTGCAGGCGGCAACAATTTTTTCGATCATGAGATAGGACTGGGCGGCCTGGGGCGGGCCGATATTCACCTTTTCATCGGCCATTTCCACATGCAGCGCCCGCGCATCAGCGTCGGAATAGACTGCAACGGTGGCTATCCCCATCTTGCGGGCGGTCTTGATCACGCGGCAAGCGATCTCGCCACGATTGGCAATCAAAATTTTCCTGAACATAAAACCCCAAGGAATGACTTTTCCCGACTGTAACAAGGGGAATGGGCGGGTGCAATCATCCCGCCAAATACCACATGTACTAATTGCCCAGCCCATAGAAAGCCATTTTTTTACGGGAACCATCCGGGGATTATTCAGTTATCAAACAATGGGACAGCGCGATTCGATGACCAAACTGAAGTTCATCCTTATTTTTGCAACGATTCTGGCCATTCCCGGTTTACAGAGCGCAGATGCGGCGCAACCAAACGGCCTGAAAAACTTCATGAAGAATTTGGATCGCAAGGTTTGCCAGAAATTCAACGCAACCTGCAAGACGCGCTCAAAGCAGGCAATCACTAAAAAGCAGTCAATCACTAAAAAGAAAACAATCCAGCCACCCATTCCCGTCGAAAAGCCAAAGATGGCCCAGGATGCTACGGAGCCCGCGCCCCTTCCTTTCGAAAAGCCTGAGGCGATCCAAGAGGTGACGGAGCCTGCGCCCATTCCGCGCACAAAGCCGCCGGAACTTCAGAAACACGCTGCCATTGTTCCTGCCGCCCTGCCCGCTGACTCAAAATCGGAAAAAACCGACAAGCTTGCAAACTCAGCACCAAGCAACACGCAGAGACCCGTCATAGCAGCAAAGGTCGAGTCAAAAACCGAAATGCCCGCTCCCCTGCCGCGCATCAAGCCAGCAGGTTTTCAACAGCAGGCCGCATTGATCCCTCGCGCGCAGCCCAAAGAAGCTGCCGCCAAGGATGACAGCGAGTCATGTTTCCAGAAGTTGCGTGCCATAGGCGCAAAATACACGATCGCGGCTGCTACAGTTGATTACGGAAAGTGCAGTGTGCAAAACCCGGTGAACCTGCGGTCAGTAACCATTAAGGGAAACACCATAGACCTGCCGGAAGCGCCTTTGCTGAATTGCAAGTTCGCCCTGCAGTTTTCGAAGTGGCTGAGTGAATCCGGGGCACCGATCCTTTCCGCGCAATTGGACTCCCCAGTCGAGAGAATTTCCACGGGCCCGGGTTTTGAGTGCCGCGGCCGCAACGGCGATGGAACGGCAAAAATCAGTGAACATGGCTACGGCAATGCGGTTGACCTCACGACGTTCCGCTTGCGCAATGGCAAAACTCTGCATGTGGGAGACAGCACTCTGCTTCCAGGAGTCAGGGCTTCAGCTTGCGGCTATTTCACAACGGTGCTCGGCCCCGGCGCAAACGCCGCGCACGCCTCGCATTTCCATTTTGACATGGGGGCTCACGGCAAAAGCGGAAACTACCGCATTTGCCAGTAGCAGCCGCCGTTCCCTAGAACTCCCTGCCCTCGACGAAAAATCCGTAAAGGCTGGTGAGCAGCGTGACGCCCAGAATGGTCGCCACCCAATTCACCGCAACCTGAATTGCAAGCAGCACGGAAAGGCCGAGCGTGCCCAACTGACCAATCACGTAGGTCAGCAAGAGCATCGCCAGGCCGACGAGGATCAAACAGATGAAAAACAGAATCACCAAGCCGAGAATTTGCCAGAAATTTCCTGCCGTCGCCTGCCACGCATCGCGCATAAAGAAATCATTGCGCCCGAGCGCCACGGAGGGCAACTTCACGGCAAATCTGTATGCTGACACTATGGCATAGGCGTAAAGCGCAGCCACGACGGGCACAAGGACGATAAGGGAAATTTCGCCAAGAGCCGAACTCAAGGCCCAACCAAAAAGGGAAAATATCAGAACGGCAACAAAACCACCGACAAACAGCATCAGGCCAATAAGAATTGCGTTGCCAATGTAGCGCCACATCAAACTGTCAATACGCAGCCGCTGCCAGCCTTCGGCGACCTCATCCAGCAATACGTAGCGGTGCCAATTGACCGCTATTGAACAGTAGGCAACGATTGAGGCAATTGCCAAGGGTATGACCAACAACAGGGATTGTGCGGTCAGGTTTTGAGGATCCTGCATGCCGTTAAAGGCGAGATACAGGTTTATCGCCACGTTAAGCGGCAGCAGCATGAGCATCCATGGCCAACTGATGTGAAAGGCAAAGCCTATGTTGTCGGTGGTTGAACGAATGGCATGGCCCAGGGCCTTGATCACTGGAAGTTTCCGCATGGCGCTTCCCCTGCTGATTGATTCGGCCAATACAGTGCCGTAAGAAACGCCCGGTGCAAAGGCAAAGTGTGAGAATGACTGAGATAAAGAGTGAAGCTGAACTTGAGGCGCTTTACGATGCGCCGGTCCCGACTTCCATCCTGAAAGAGGTTGACTACATCACCGATGACTACCGGAAGCTCATCGATGCATCGCCCTTTGCCATTCTTGCAACGTCCGGCCCGGAAGGGCTCGATTGTTCACCGCGCGGCGACCCCAGCGGCTTCATTCGGGTTGCCAATCCCAAGACCCTGATGATCCCCGACAGGCGCGGGAACAACCGCATCGACTCCTTGCGCAACATTGTGCGCGATCCGCGCGTGGCCCTTCTGTTTCTCATTCCGGGCATAGGCACCACCATGCGGGTGAATGGCCGGGCCGGACTCACGGCTGACCTGGAGCTTTGCGCCAGTTTCGCCGTGGATGGGAAAAGCCCCAAATGTGTGATCGTAATCACCGTCGAGCGCGCCTATACCCAGTGCCAGAAGGCCATTGTCCGCTCGAAGCTTTGGGACCCCACGATGCATGTTGCGAAATCGGCATTGCCGACCGTCGGTGAAATGATGGAACGCCTGTCAAAAGGCGATTTTGACGGGAAAGCCTATGATGCGGAATACCCGGAGCGCATGAAGCGGACGATTTACTGAGCCGATTTGCCCTTTGGAGCCGTCTCCGCTAGACACCGCTCCATGAACACACATGTCCCCAAAGTTGGCCTTGTTTCGCTGGGCTGCCCCAAGGCGCTGGTTGATTCCGAGCGCATCCTGACCCAGCTCCGGGCTGAGGGCTATCTCATCGCACCCGGTTATGCCGACGCTGACGTTGTGCTGGTTAACACCTGCGGCTTTCTTGACAGTGCCAAGGCTGAAAGCCTTGCGGCTATCGGCGAGGCCATGCAGGAAAACGGGCGGGTGATTGTCACCGGCTGCTATGGCGTCGAGGCTGATGCTATTCGCGCGGCGCACCCCGGCGTTCTGGCGATCACCGGGCCGCATCAGTATGAAGCGGTGGTTGGCGCGGTCCATAACGCGCTGCCACCGGTGCATGATCCAAAGTATGACCTCATGCCGCCGCAAGGCCTGCGCCTGACACCCAAACACTACGCCTATTTGAAAATTTCCGAGGGCTGCAACAACCGCTGCTCCTTCTGCATCATCCCGTCCATTCGCGGCGATCTCGCTTCGAGGCCTGTGGCTTCGGTGCTTTACGAGGCCGAGCGCCTGGTGAAGGCGGGCGTGAAGGAGTTGCTGGTGATCAGCCAGGACACCTCCGCCTACGGCGTTGACACGAAATACGCCACCAGCAAATTCCATGGCCGCGAAGTGCGCGCCAAGTTTTATGACATGGCGAAGGAGCTCGGCGATCTGGGTGCGTGGGTGCGCATGCATTACGTTTACCCCTACCCTCACGTTGATGATGTGATCCCGCTCATGGCTGAGGGGAAAATCCTGCCTTATCTCGATATTCCGTTTCAACATGCGGCACCCAATGTGCTGAAGGCGATGCGGCGGCCGGCGAACCAGGAAAAGGTTTTGGATCGCCTGGCGCTGTGGCGGAAGATCTGCCCGGACATTGCGATCCGCTCCACCTTCATCGTTGGCTTTCCCGGTGAGACGGAGGCGGATTTCACTTACCTTCTGGACTGGATGAAGGAAGCCAGGCTGGAACGCGTCGGCTGTTTCAAATATGAGCCCGTGTCCGGTGCCAAGGCGAATGACCTGGGCCTGCCGCAAGTACCGGACGACGTGAAGGCTGAGCGCTACAATCGTTTCATGGAAGCCCAGCAGGAAATTTCGGCTGAAATTTTCCAATCGAAGATCGGCCGCGAGATCGACGTGCTGGTCGATGCCATTGATCTGGAAAATGAAGAAGCGGTCGCCCGCTCACCGTGGGACGCGCCGGAGATTGATGGCAACGTGTTCCTTCCCGGCGAAACATCGTTGAAGCCCGGCGACATGGTGCGCGTGCGCATTGTGGACGCTGAGGAATATGATCTCGTGGGCGAGTTGATCTAGGCCTTCAACCGGGCTTCGACCTGAGCCATGTAGTCCCGCGTGATCGGCAAGGTTTCCCTGCCCTTCGCAATCTGCATCTGGAACACCATGTGCGAACCATGGGTAAAGCTCAGTTCGCTGGCGATGAGGTAAAATTCCCACATGCGGCAGAAGCGTTCGTCCATGAACGTCATGATCTTCTTGCGGTTGGCCTGAAAGCGCTGTTCCCAGGCCCGGAGCGTTTTGGCGTAATGCAGGCGCAGGACTTCAATGTCAGTCACCCACAGCTTGGAGCGCTCAACGCTTGCCATGGCCTCTGAAATGGCGGGAGAGTAGCCGCCGGGGAAAATATATTTCCGCAGCCAGGGGCCGGTAGCCCCGGGCCCACCCTTGCGGCCGATGGAATGCAGAAGGGCCACGCCATCGGGCTTCAAGAGATCGCGCACCTTGGCAAAAAACTCGTCGTAATGGGCAATGCCCACATGCTCAAACATGCCGACTGAAACGATGCGGTCAAACGTGCCCTCAACATCGCGGTAATCCTTCAATTCGAAACGCACGCGGTTATCGAGGCCGCGCTCGATTGCCCGCTGGCGCGCCAAGGCTATTTGCTCGGTTGACAACGTCACACCGAGAACTTCCACATCCGCCACCTTAGCAAGGTAAAGCGCCATGCCGCCCCAGCCGCAACCGATGTCCAGAACACGCTGGCCAGGCTTCAGGTCAAGCTTTGCCGCTATGTGGCGCAGCTTGTTTTGCTGGGCGACCTCGAGGGTGTCCTTGTCGCCGGAAAAATAGGCGCAGGAATAGTGCATGTCCTCATCGAGGAACAATTTGTAGAGTTCGTTGGAAAGATCATAATGGTGGTGGACATGGGCGCGGGCGGCTTTGGCGTCATTGCGCTGGTGCAGCTTGCGAATGCCTTTGAGCCCCCGATGCAGAATTCTCTGCAAAGGGTGTTTGCGCAGGTTGTTTCCGTTGATCTCGGCAAATTCGAGAAACTCGCGGATGGTGGTGCCCTCCATCACCAGCGTGCCATCCATATAGGCTTCGCCGGCGTAGAGTTCGGGATTGAGAAACAGGTTGCGGTAAAGCTTTTTGTCCTTCAGCCGGATTGCAACCTTGGGTCCCGGTTTTCCGGAAAAAACATGGGTTTTACCTTCCACGTCATGCACTTCCAACGTTCCGACTTGCACAAAACGCGTCAACAAGGTTTTCAGCAGATGCATGCCCGCCTCCTAGAGTGGAATATTATCGTGTTTCTTCCATGGGTTATTCAATTCCTTATGGCGGAGCATATCAAGGGCCCGAGCTATGCGTTTTCTGGTTGAGTGGGGCATGATAATTTCATCAAGAAAACCCCGCTCTGCCGCCACGAATGGGTTGGCAAAACGGTCTTCATAGTCCTTCACGCGGGCGGCAATCTTGTCCTTGTCACCGAGTTCACTGCGATAGATGATTTCAGTTGCGCCCTTTGAACCCATGACAGCAATTTCGGCGGACGGCCAGGCATAGTTCAAGTCAGCCCGCAAATGCTTGGATGACATAACCACATAGGCCCCGCCATAGGCCTTTCGGGTGATCACAGTGATTTTCGGCACCGTGGCCTCGGCAAAGGCAAAGAGCAGTTTGGCGCCATGCTTGATCAGGCCGCCATATTCCTGGGCGGTGCCGGGAAGGAAGCCCGGAACATCAACGAAGGTCACAATGGGAATGTTGAAACAATCGCAGAAGCGCACGAAACGGGCGGCCTTGCGCCCGGCATCGCTATCCAGCACGCCGGCCAATACCAGGGGCTGATTGGCCACAATGCCAACGGTGCGGCCGCCCAGCCTGGCAAAACCGACAATGATGTTCTTGGCGTGGGCTTCCTGGATTTCAAAGAAATCACCCTCATCGGCAATCTTGAGGATCAGTTCCTTCATGTCATAGGGCTGGTTCGGATTGGCGGGAATGAGGGTATCGAGCGAAGCCTCGATGCGCTCGGCATCGTCGAAACTCGGAATTTCGGGAATGGGATCGGTATTGGATGACGGCAGAAAGTCGATCAGGCGGCGCATTTGCAGCAGCGCCTCAACATCATTGTCGAAGCCCTTGTCGGCGATGGAAGATTTGGTTGTGTGGACCGATGCACCGCCAAGCTCCTCGGCGGTCACCGTTTCGTTGGTGACGGTTTTGACGACATCGGGGCCAGTGACAAACATATAGCTCGTGTCGCGGATCATGAAGATAAAATCTGTCATCGCCGGGGAATAGACATCGCCTCCAGCGCAGGGGCCCATGATCACCGAGATTTGCGGGATGACGCCGGAGGCCAGGACATTGCGCTGAAACACCTCGCCATAGCCACCGAGGGCATTCACCCCTTCCTGGATGCGGGCCCCGCCAGCATCAAACAGGCCAATGATGGGGGCGCGGTTCTGCAGGGCCATATCCTGGATCTTGGTGATCTTGCGGGCATGGGCCTCGGAGAGCGAACCACCAAAAACCGTAAAGTCCTTGGCAAACACGTATACCACGCGGCCATTGACCGTGCCCCAGCCGGTGACCACGCCATCCCCCGGGATCCGGGATTTTTCCATGCCAAAGTCGGTGCTGCGGTGCTCGACGAACATGTCGAATTCTTCGAAAGAGTCTTCATCAAGAAGCAGGTCAATGCGCTCGCGGGCGGTAAGCTTGCCGCGGGCATGCTGGGCATTTGTCCGCTTTTCGCCGCCGCCGGCCCGGGCTTCGGCCCGGCGCAGTTCCAATTTCGCTAGAATTTCCTGCATACACGCTCCCCCGGCCGAGCCTTAACCATGGCTCTATATTTGCAGCCAAATTAATGAACTCATTGCACATTTAACCCAGTTTTAACCACAAAGGAACCAGTCTGCGGCAGCTATAGTTCCCGAGGGGATAAAATTGCAAAAGGCGTCTTCCGCAAAAATTGGGTATCTGGCAATTCTCCTCGCCGGATTGCTCCTTTGCCTTGGCGTTCGCTTTGAAGCAAACCGCCAGTACCTTGTTGCATGGCAGCAATATCTGGAAGCCCGGCAAGTGGATTCCAAGGACTATACCAAAAGAGTGAGTTCGTTTTTCTCGGTTCTCAATGACAACCTGGGAACCCTTAGTTTCCTGCCCAGCGTCCGCAAAATTGACCGGCACGGCAGCAATCTCGGCCCCGATGGCCGGGAAACCATTCAACAGGTCTATAACAATCTTGCCAAGAATGCCGCTGTCTCAAAACTCTACATTGTTCCCCTGAGTTTTGATTCCAAAAGCCGGGACTTGGCAACGGGCAATTTGGAAGAACCGGTTCTCGAACTTGACCGCATACGGAGCCGGTCAAAAACCATCGGTGTTGACCCTGCATTCGATACTCCCACACGTCCCGAAACATCCAGAATTCCCGAATTCCAGGAAATTCAGAAACATCTCCAATGGCTCAACGTAAACTATCCCGATATCCGCCGATTGAAGACCTTTGCCGTACCCATGACCAGCGGACGCGAAATTGCAACCGGCGGCAATACCGGACTGGTATTTTCAGTTCCGTTCTTTGATCAGAACGGAAATCTGGCGGGCAGTGTTTCGGCGGTCATTCTGAGCAGCGCCCTGCGCGGCATCACGGAAAGCGAAAACTATTCCCTGATCAGCCCTCTGGCAGAATATATATCTGTCCCGCTGCCGCGTAATGAAAACCTGAGGCTCATGATGCGCGCGGCGAATTCGGTTCCTTCTGCCAAAACCATATTCTCGGAAACCGTCGTCGTGGATACCCATGACGCGCGCGGCAAGTGGCAATTGCATATCAATTACCCGGTGGCGGGGTTCTATTCCGGGGTACGCTTCACGGCGCGGAAAGACTTTGAAAATGGCTCCTACCTTGCGTTGGGACTCTTAACTCTCCTTGGCCTGGGCTGGCAGCGCACCAATATCAAGCGGACCCAGGAAATGAAGGAAAACAGCGCGGCGCTGCAGCTTGTGAACGATGACATTACGAGGCTTAACCTCAATCTCGCGGAAAAAATGCGGCAGCTCCGCGAGGCCCATGACGAAATCATCAAGAAGGGCAAGCTGGCGCAAATGGGACAACTGGTTGCAACCGTCGCCCATGAGCTTCGCAATCCGCTGTCCGCCGTCAGGACATCGGCCTACCTGCTCAAGCGGAAGCTCACCGGCCACTCCGTCAACGTTGATACCCAATTGGAGCGCATCGACAATTCGGTTACCCGCTGCGATGCGGTGATTACGCAATTCCTGGACTACGCCAAGTCGCACCAACTGGAATACAAGGAGTTCCCTTTTGACAACTGGGTGGTCAAGCTGGTTGAGGAAGAAGCACAAAAACTACCGGAGGTTATCGAGGTTGAATGCAACCTCGGCCTGGATGGCGTATCCGTTTCGTTTGATCCCAACCGGTTAAGCCGGGTGCTCATCAACCTCATCAGCAATGCTTCCGAGGCGATGGTCGGCAAGGGCGATGATCCGCAGAAATTCAAAACCCAGACCCCCAAGATCAGTGTCATCACACGGCAAAGCCAGCGGGGCATTGAGATCGCTGTTTCCGACAACGGGCCTGGCATTGCCGAGGAACAAATTCCAAAAATTCTCGAACCGCTCTTTACAACCAAGAGTTTTGGCACCGGACTTGGCCTGCCTGCGGCGATTCAGGTTCTCGAACAGCATCATGGTGGTTTGCAGGTCAATGGCGGCCTTGGCAAAGGCGCCACATTCACCGCCTGGATACCGCTCGCCCCCCAACAGGTCCAGGCCGCCTAAACACCAAGCGGAATTACTGAGCGGAGGCGATTACGCCATCAATGCCAGCCGCGGCCGAGGCACAAAAGCCGGCATTATCGGCATCGGCGTCACCCTGGGTTTTGCTCCACAGCGCGTCGAGATCGTTCTGGGCAAGGCCACTGCGCTGTTCAATACGCTGCACCGCATCGCCAAGCTGGCTAGATTTGCCGCTGTCGAGGCCGAGATTGCATTTTGCGGCGGCGACGCCTGCCCGGTAGGCGGCAACCAGATCAGCCGGAGCCGATTGGGCCACGGCCGGCAAATGCGCTGCGGCAAGAACGATGGCAGAAGCAAACAACGAGCGGATTTTCATGGCGGCGTCCCTTTGAATACAAATTCGAGAGTGTTCAACTGATCTAACATATTGTCGGCTCTAAGGCAGTATTATGGACGATTGTGTGCAAGGTTAACGAACCTCACGCAAGCGGAAAACTCGTTGAACCGCCCTGCCCTTCGGGCGGTGGCTTCGGCATCTTCGCCCCAGGTTTCAATCTGCCAATCCTCATCCACGTTGGCCGCAAGCCACGCGGCATCAAGCGGGATTTTGCTGGCAGCGACCATTGCCGCCAGCAGTGCGGAGCCTGTGAGTGTTGTGAGGTTGTGGACTGCGACAAAGGAAAATGGATCGAGCGATGTGATATGAGTTTCCATGGCCCGGAGGGCTGCCAGTAACTGACGTTTATGGGTGATGGTGCTCACCGTTGCAAAGCTGACCTTCAGGTCCGCCTTCGCCCAGGCAATGATTGGATCCCAATGGGTTGTCTGGCGCAAGACCAGGCCTGAAGGAGCTTCGGCGCGGTAGCAGACCATGTCGCTACCGGCAAACTCCAACATTTCCGCTGCAATTTTTCGCCTCTCCGGAATGGCGCGGTCAATGGCAGTGTTGGCGAGCTTGGTCAGCGGCATGGCGTGGGGATTGATGACGTCCGCTTGCGCGTCCCATTCCGCTGCCACGGCCTCAGCCAAGGCGCGCGTGGGCAGGACCAGCGCGGCCTTAAGCGGCGTCTTTACGTTTCGGCCATCAAGGGCAATGCCGAGGTGATCCGTAACGGCAACCGATTTGTAAAACCGTTTCGGCAGCGGCCGATGGATTCGGTCCCGTGACAGGCGCTCCCATCTCTGATCCTCGGTTTCGTCACTCATTCCGTATCCGTTTCATAGCGGTCGGGATCAAAGCCGAAGGCGTTCCAGGTTTCGCGCATATGGGTTGGCAACTCGGCGGAAATATCGACCACGCCTTCGCGGGGATGGGGAAACACAATGCGGCGGGCGTGGAGATGGAGCTTCTTGGAAATGCCTTCCGGCATGTCGGCGTTGCCGTCATATTTCTCATCACCCAGAATGGGGTGGCCGATATAGGCCATGTGGGCGCGAAGCTGGTGCTGGCGGCCGGTGACGGGTTTCAGGGAAACCCATGCGGTGATCGGCGGGGCCTGATCCACCACGGCGAAATAGGTGATGGCGTGCTGAGCATTCTCATCGTTCTTGTCACCCGGCCTCACACGGTCACCATCGGGGCCCTGGGCTTTCAGGAGCGGCACATCGATGCGGCCCTGGGGCGGCTTGGGCACGCCCTTGACCACGGCCCAATAGGTTTTCTTGACAGCGCGGGTGGCAAAGAGCTTGCCAAGGGCAGAGGCAATCGAGCGGCGCTTGGCCACAACGATGACGCCTGACGTATCCCGGTCCAGCCGGTGAACAAGCAGGGGCCGCTCGCCGGATTTCTTGGCCATGCCCATCAGCAGGCCATCGAGATGTTGAAAGGTTTTGCTGCCGCCCTGCACGGCGAAGCCGGGCGGCTTGTTGAGAACATACAGATCCTTGTCTTCGAAGATGATCATGTTTTCGAAGAGTTCGGATTCTTCTTTGGTGAGCGGTTTGACATCGCCCTTCGGCGCATCCGCCGGGCGCGTATCAAACATGAGGGGCGGCACGCGCAGTTCCTGGTCGGCCTGCAGCCGCGTGCTGGTTTTGGCGCGGCCGCCCTGCACCCGGATCTGGCCGGTGCGGGTGAGCTTGTTGAGATAGGCGAAGGTGACCTGGGGCAAGTGGATCTTGAACCAGCGGTCCAGCCTTATACCATCCTCATCGGGGGCCACGATGTAGCGTTTGACATCACTCATGATGCGAGGGTGCGTACCAGATACAATCCTGCAAAGACAGCGATTAGAGAGAGGGCCACGGAGCCAGCACCATAGGCCAGGGCCGCGCCATAGGTCTTGCGTTCCACGAGCATGGCGAAATCCAGGGAATAGGCCGAGAAGGTGGTGAAGCCGCCGAGAATGCCGGTGGTCAGGAAGGCCCGGGTTTCAGCACCCACATTCAACTTCAGCCCCATGAGGGCCACCAGCAGGCCCATGGCAAAACAGCCGGCAACGTTGACAATGAAGGTGTGCCAGGGGAACTCGGAACCGAGGATGCGGCCCGACCAGACGTTCACGCCATAGCGCGCCGCAGAACCTATGGCGCCGCCGAGGGCGACCCAAAGTACCACGGGCATCAGAGCCAGCCTTTGCGCTTAAAATAGAGCCACGGGAGGATAGCCGAAAGGACCATCAATCCCAAGGCAAATGGATAGCCAGCCATCCATTCCAGCTCCGGCATATGCGTGAAGTTCATGCCGTAGATGCTGGCAACCAGGGTCGGCGGCAGGAAGACCACGGCGGCCACCGAGAAAATCTTGATGATGCCGTTCTGCTCAATGGTGCTCATGCCCAGCACTGCATCGAGCAGGAAGCTGATCTTGCCGGACAGGAAAGTCGAGTGATCGGTGAGGGATTGAATGTCGCGCTGCAGAACCTTGATGCGGGCGCGGTTGTCCTTCATGTCCTTGGTCTGGCGTGTCTGGTCGGCAATGGCCTGCATGAAGGCCACCATGCGTCCGATGGAGACAAGGCTTTCACGCATCTTGGAATTGAAGTCGCCCTCTTCGCCAATGTTTTCCAGAAGATCGGACAGGTTGAGTGGCTTCTTGCGGGCCCTGCGGCCAGCCGGGCTGCGGCTATTATTGAAGGTCTTGCGCGAGGTTTCGTCAACAATGAGGCCCACCCGCTCAAGATGGTCGGCGGCACGGTCCACCACCGCTTCAAGCAGGCTCACGAAAATGCCCCAGCCCGTCATGGCGGTTGATTGCGGTTTCATGGCGCGGTGCACGTAAACGGGGAAGGCCTGTGGATGGTGGTAGCGGATGGTGATGAGCTGGTTGCCTTTGATGATGAAGGTGACGGGCGAGGATTCCGGCCTATCATTTTCACCCCGCCGGATCAGGTTGGCGGTCATAAAGGCGGCGCCGTCCTCCTGATAGAGGCGGCTTGAGGCTTCGATTTCAGCGAGTTCCTCACGGGTCGGAATATCTATCCTGAGAGCCGCCTCGACGACTTTTTCTTCCTCATAGGTGGGCTCCACCATATCTATCCAGACAACGCCGTCCGGCACCGCATCGGTCAATGCGGGGAATTCCGTGAGGCAGCCCTTGTCGGTTCCATAAGCTGAAAGCATGTTCGATTCTCAATTCCAGTCCAAAACCACCTTGCCGCAGGAGCCCTGTTTCATCAAGGCAAAGCCCGTGGCGAAATCGGCGGCTTTCATGCGGTGGGTGATGACTTTGCGCACGTCAAGGCCCGATTGCAGCATGGCAATCATCTTGTACCAGGTTTCAAACATTTCGCGGCCATAGATGCCTTTTATGGTGAGCGACTTGAAGATCACGCGGTTCCAGTCTACCGGCACGGGGCTGGACGGAATGCCCAGCATGGCGATCTTGCCACCGGTGATGATGTGGTCGGTCATCTGGTCAAAGGCCTGGGGAGCACCGGACATTTCAAGGCCGATGTCAAAGCCCTCGCGCATGCCGATGCGCTGCATGACGGATTTCAGGTCTTCCCGGGAGACATTCACGGTGACCGCATCAGTCACCTGGTTGCAGAGTTCGAGGCGGTAGTCGTTGATGTCGGTGATCACCACATGGCGGGCGCCGACGTGGCGGCAGACGGCGGCGGCCATGATGCCGATGGGGCCGGCGCCGGTGATCAGCACATCTTCGCCGACGAGATCAAAGGACAGGGCGGTGTGAACCGCGTTTCCGAGGGGATCCAGGATGGCGCCAATTTCATCATCGACCTCGGGCGGCAGGTGGATGGCGTTGAAGGCGGGAAGCTTGAGATATTCGGCAAAGGCGCCCGGCACGTTCACGCCCACGCCCTTGGTTTCGGGATCGAGGTGGAAATGTCCGGCCCGGGCCATGCGGCTTTTCATGCCGATCAAATGACCTTCGCCGGAAACCCGGTCGCCCACTTTCACAGTGCGGACATGGCTGCCGATTTCGGTTACCACGCCCGCATATTCATGGCCCACCACCATGGGCACCGGAATGGTTTTCTGGGCCCATTGGTCCCATTTCCAGATATGCAGGTCGGTGCCGCAGATGCCGGTTTTGGCAACCTTGATGAGAATGTCATCGGGGCCGATCCGGGGGATGGGTTCATCACGGAGAACGAGGCCTTCCTTGGCTTCAGCTTTGACCAGCGCGCGCATCAGATGACTCCCAGTTCTTTGCCAACCGCCGTGAAGGCTGCAATGGCTTGATCAATATCCTGTGACGAATGGGCGGCGGACATTTGCGTCCTGATCCGCGCCTTGCCTTGCGGCACCACGGGGAAGAAGAAGCCTGTCACGTAGATGCCGCGCTCATAAAGTTTTGCGGCCATGTCCTGGGCCAGCTTGGCTTCACCGAGCATGACCGGAATGATGGGGTGCTCGCCCGCCAAGAGGTTGAAACCGGCCTTGCTCATGCCAGCCCGGAAGCGCTTGGCGTTGTCGAAGAGCTTGGCGCGCAAATCATCGCCCTGTTCGGCCAGATCGATGGCCTTGATGGCGGCAGCAACGATGGGCGGCGGCAAGGCGTTTGAGAAGAGATAGGGGCGTGAGCGCTGGCGCATCAGATCGACAATGGGTTTGGCTGCCGCGATGTAACCACCAGCGGAGCCGCCCAGAGCTTTTCCGAGAGTGCCGGTGAGAATATCGACCTTGATCCCGGCGCGGGCTGGCGTTCCCCTGCCTTGCGGGCCGGTGAAGCCGGTGGCGTGGCAGTCATCGACCAGGATGAGGGCGTCATAGGTATCGGCCAGCTTTCTGATTTCACCCAGCTTGGCAAAATAGCCGTCCATGGAAAACACGCCGTCGGTGACGATGACAACGCGGCGCTTGTTTTCGCCGCGGGCTTTTTTCAGTTGGATCTCTAGATCCGCCATGTCGCCATTGGCGTAGCGGTAGCGCGCCGCCTTGCACAGGCGAATGCCGTCAATGATCGAGGCATGGTTCAGGGCATCGGAAATGATGGCATCCTGTTCGCCGAAGAGCGGCTCAAACACGCCGCCATTGGCATCAAAACAGGCAGCGTAGAGAATGGCATCTTCCATCTGCACATAGCTGGCGATGCGGGCTTCCAGTTGGGTGTGAAGGTCTGAGGTGCCGCAGATGAAACGGACGGAGGCCATGCCGAGGCCATGGCTGTCCAGGGCCTCCTTGGCGGCTTTGATAAGGGCGGAATGGTCGGCGAGACCCAGATAGTTGTTGGCGCAGAAATTCAGGACCTTGCGGTGGCCACCCACCTCGATATGCGAACTTTGCGGCGACAGGATGGGTCGCTCGGTTTTCCAGAGGGACTGGGCGCGGATGGCGGAAAGCTCGGTTGCGATGTCAGAGAGTATGGTCATGGAGTGGCTATAGCTCTGTCCTTCAAGCCGGAAAAGCGTCTTGTAGCCTCACCTGACGACAACACGGGTGCCTACGGGCACGCTGCCATAGAGCTCGAAGACATCCTCGTTCAACATGCGGATGCAACCGGAGGACGCGGCCTTGCCGATGCTCCAAGGCTCATTGGTGCCATGGATGCGGTACAGCGTGTCTATGCCGTTCTGGAAGAGATAGAGGGCGCGGGCACCCAGCGGGTTTTCCGGGCCGCCTTTGACTTGCACGGGCAGCTTTGGGTTGCGCTTTCGCATGTTGGCGGTGGGGGTCCAGGTCGGCCATTTTGCCTTGCGGCCCACTACGGCAGAGCCATGCCAGGCGGCACCTTCACGGCCTACGGCGATGCCGAAGCGCAGGGCCCGGCCCCCGCCCTGCACCAGATAAAGCGAGCGGGCGGCGGCATCGACGACCAGGGTTCCCGGCGCCTCCGGCCCCTCGAACCGGACGGGCTGCCGCCGTGAGGCTTCCGGCACCATGCGAAGGTTAACCAGATCTATGTTGAAGGGCGTATCGGGAATGACGCCCACAATCCATTCGGGCCCGATATCTCGGGCGGCAAAGGCTTGGGCTGGCAGGAGACCGGAGGCAAGGGCGCTGGCGAGGAATCGGCGGCGGGAGATACTCATGGACTGACAATAAGTCGAACTGTTCCCTGATGTCACGGTGTGCTATTGGCCGCCCGATGACACAACCTATTCATATTATCGGGGCCGGGATGGCGGGATCCGAGGCGGCTTGGCAGGTGGCGCAGGCTGGGGTTCCCGTGGTGCTGCACGAGATGCGGCCGAAGGTGGGCACCGACGCCCACAAGACCGGAGGCTTTGCCGAATTGGTGTGTTCCAACTCCTTCCGTTCCGATGATGCGGACCAGAATGCGGTTGGGCTATTGCATTGGGAAATGCGTTCGGCGGGCTCACTGATCATGGCGACCGCTGACAGGCACCAGGTGCCGGCGGGAGGCGCGCTGGCGGTGGACCGCGAGGCGTTCTCGGCGGAGGTTACGGAGACGCTCAAGGCTCACCCTCTCATCACAGTCGAGTATGATGAGATCGCGGGATTGCCGCCGGACGACTGGGACAGTGTCATTGTGGCCACGGGGCCCCTGACATCCCCCGCCCTGAGCAAGGCAATTGGGCAGATCACCGGGGAAGCGGGCCTTGCCTTTTTTGATGCGATTGCGCCCATCATTCACCGCGAGACCATCGACATGGATAAGGCGTGGTTTCAATCGCGCTATGACAAGGTGGGGCCGGGCGGCACGGGCAAGGATTATATCAACTGCCCGATGGACCGGGTGCAGTATGAAGCCTTTGTACAGGCACTGCTCGATGGCGAGAAAACCGATTTCAAGGAGTGGGAAAAATCCACGCCCTATTTCAGCGGCTGCCTGCCCATTGAGGTGATGGCGGAAAGCGGCCCAGAGACACTGCGCCATGGCCCGATGAAACCGCGGGGGCTGACCAATGCGCATCAACCGGAGGTGAAAGCCTATGCAGTGGTGCAGCTCCGGCAGGACAACAAGCTGGGCACGCTTTACAACATGGTGGGTTTCCAGACGAAGCTGAAATATGCTGACCAAGTACGGGTGTTCAAAACCATTCCGGGTCTGGAGAATGCGGAATTTGCGCGGCTTGGCGGTCTTCACCGCAATACATTTCTCAATAGCCCCAAGGTTCTGGATGAGAGGCTTCGGCTCAAGGCTTGCTCGCGCTTGCGTTTTGCCGGGCAAATCACCGGAGTTGAAGGCTATGTGGAAAGTGCGGCCATGGGGCTTATGGCGGGGCGCATGGCGGCGGCGGAACGCCGGGGTGAAGAGTTTGCCGTGCCGCCTGCAACCACGGCCCATGGCGCACTGATCAATCACATCACCGGCGGACATATCGAGACCACCGACAAGGGCACCGGTTCTTTCCAGCCGATGAATGTGAATTTCGGGCTGTTCCCGCCGGTTGATGCGCCGAAGCGCGTGGAAGGCAAGCGGCTGGACCACACGGAAAAGGCTGCTGCCCGCAAGCGGGCTTATACGTCGCGCGCCAAGGCGGACTTTGCGGCCTGGCTCGGCGGGCCCACGGCTATTGCTGCAGAATAAGCCAGAAGCGGGCTGAACCCAGACCGGTGGTTGTGCCGTAAATTGAGTCGATTGCGATCAATACACCCGGTGCAATTTCGAAAGTGACTGCGGCTTGCTTGCTACCGTCAACTGAAAGCCGTGCCTTGGTTTTTTCAAGCAATTCCTTCACGGGAACTTTGTAAGTCACCGACTCCAAACGGATAGTGAGTGTCGTTACGTCATAAAGGGCTGTCATCGCCGGCTGTTCGACGGCGGGTGTGTAATTCTGCATGGCTTGCAGCGGCCCGATTAGGCGCTTGGCTCCGGTCAGATCGACTGACAACGGAACATTCGAAGTGAAGTTTATGTAGTCTTCAGGCCGTTGCGGTTTTTCGCTTCCCAGGAACACGGCGATTTTGCCAACCAGATCCCATTTGTCCGTCGCCGTCTTGAAGGGATCCTGCTCCACACCTTCGAACCAGGGCCGCAGGCGATCCAGACCATTCACATCGCGCAGGGCATAGAGAATGGAGTTGCCTTGATTGATGGCTTCGCCGGAGAGTTTGTTCGGGGACACGACCGCTTTGCCATCCTTAAACAGGCCGTTGCTTTCGAAAATTGCCGTGAGTTGTTTGACCTGGCTTGAGATGGTGAGGCCGTTGGCACCCATTGGCCCCGCTGATCCTATGAGCAGGAGAACCGCGATGCCGCCGAGAATGGCACGCATGTCGGCGCGGTTGCGGCGGAAGGCGAGATAGGCGGTAAGCGCTGCCACCCAGATGGCCACAAGCAGGATGCCATAGCGGTCTGGTGTCACGCCATAATCCGATATGCGCCGCCATATGGCGATGGCCAGCAGGATGGCCGGAACGATGGTGAGCCAAAACCAGCCGCGGATGAACCAGCGCAACAGGCGCGTGCCCTCCTCCCGCCATGGCCAGGCGATGAGCCAGGCGCCTGTGCCACCCAGGGCAAAGATGGTTACGATGATGCCGATCTGGCCCTGCGGGAGGTTCTGCTCGATGAGGATTTTTACCGCATAGGCATGGAGGATTGCGGCGTAGACGAGAATGACCGGCACCAGCACATAGTTCACTAGCACGGAGACACCGCGCTCCAGCATTGTGCCTCTCTGGCTTGCGATATCGACTTCCTCGTCCAGATTCTTGGGCATCAATGACAGGCCATAGATGGGTGCCACCAGCGCTGCAGCAGTGCTCCAGATATGTTCGTGGAAGTTTCCGTGGAGGTTGGCATTGAAGAGAAAGTTCAGGGATTCAACAATGGCCGACAGGCCCGCGGCGAAAAGCACGGCTACTACGACTGAAAGAAGCACTGCCAAACCAAAGTGCAGGTTGAACAACCAGAGTGCGCCCTGCCTGGCGTTGTCCTTGAGATAAGGTGCTATCATCAAGACGGGAAGGAGGCCGGCGAAGAGGAAGAGCAGATTGCTATCAAAGACCGTATTGAAATAACCAAGCGCACCGGCCAGGACAGCCGCAGCAAAAGCAATCAGAACGCCGGTGAGGCGCGACAACCCGCGGCCTTCCGAAAAGAGATGGGCAGCACCTGCGGCAATAAAAGCCGCGGCGGCACCGGCAATCACGTCACCGTCATTGTCCACATAACTGCCTACGGAAACGAAATTGACGTAGATACAGAGCAGAACCGAAAGGGCTGCCGGAATGGGAAAGCGCGCCAGCACCGCCGTGATATCGGGAACCAGTTTTTCAAGCCGTGTTGCCAGCCCCATGGGTATTCCTTTCAGAAGCGATTATTCCGGGCCGCCCACCAAAGCGCGATCTGGCGGCGGAATTGCGTGACCTCAAACGTGCCACCGCGTTCGATTCGCGACAAATAGAGTTTGGTAAGGCTGACCGGCAAGAAGGCCGGCATGGCGGAGTCCGGAATGGTCCCCTGCAGGGCTTGCGCCTCTCTCAGACGCTTGCGAGCATGGGCGCATAATTGCGTGATGGTTTCCTTTTCGCCAAGGTTTTGCACCATGTCGCTGGGAAGGTAACGGGGTTTCAGCAAGCGCAGGATACCCGCAAGGCCAAATGCAACGCCCGCGAGCCCGGCAGCTTCTGGAGCTCCCTTGCCCAAGATCATTGCGGCCATTTGGATGAGGGAGGATGAGGTTTCACCGAGATAACCTTCAAGATCGGCAAGGCTTGGCATGGGATCGTCAAAGAGATCGAATTCACGGGCGATAATGAGATTATGGAGGGCGTGTTTGGGCAGGTCACCTTTTGCGATAGCGGCGACCAGAGCCTGAGCCACGGGATGATCCGGGGTGCGGCCAGCATAGATGCCATCAAGCGTGTCGAGCCACCATTGCTGGCGCACCAGGCCAACCTGCGGTTCACTCACGGTTTCACGAATGCGGGCGATTTCAACATTGAAAGCGTAGAGGGCGAAGAGATGGGGACGCGCGTCCTGAGGCGCGAACAGGCAGCTCAAGAAGCGGTCCTTATCGGCCTTTGCCACCAGGTCTTGGCAATGATCGCTCACAGGGCGTCCTGAATCGCAATGAAGGCTGCGGCCACTTTGCGCTTTTCGGCGAGCAATACACCGTAGGTGCGCACCGCCGAACCGGTGCTCATAAAATCGAGTGGCAGGTTCCGTTTGGCAAAGAGTTCAACGATGGATTTTGGCGGCCGGTTCATCGTGACGCCGGTGCCGAGCAGCAGAAAATCAATGTCTTTGCTTTCTGCAAACACCAAATCAAAATCACCTGGTTTCAGTGCCGTGAGATCACTCACCTCCCAGCGGTACATGCCGCTGGGCAGCACCAGCAAGGAGCCTTGATGGGACATGCCGGCAAAGCGAAAGCCGCCGTTGCCATAGGCCTCGATGGGGGCGCGTCCCGGATAGTGCGGGCTCAAGGCCTGACCGGTTTAGCCTTCACCAGTTCTTTCGCGCCTTCACGGTTTGTGCCCAGGATAATGAGAACTGGAGAGGCAATAAAGATCGAGGAATAGGTGCCGACGATAACACCCCAGATCATGGTGAAGGTGAAGCCGCGCAAGACTTCACCGCCGAAAATATAAAGGGCAATGAGGGCGAGCATGGTGGTGACCGAGGTAAGGATGGTGCGCGGCAGAACCGAGTTCAGCGAGAAGTCGATGAGATCAGCGAGCGGCATGGATTTATACTTGCGCAGGTATTCACGGATGCGGTCGAAAACCACGACCGTATCATTGAGGGAATAGCCGACGATGGTGAGAATGGCGGCGATGATCTGCAGGTTGAACTCGATGCCCAAGAGGCAGAACAGGCCGATGGTCAAAAGCACGTCATGCAGGAGCGACATCACACCGCCCACGGCGAACTGCCATTCGAAACGGAACCAAACATACATCAAAATGCCAAGAATGGCGGTGACCACGGCGATAATGCCCTGCTCGGCCAATTCACTCGACACTTTTGGGCCGACCACTTCAACACTGCGGTATTCAATGCCCGGGCCGAGTGCGGTCTTGATTTTCTCGACGACCGCCTGTTGAGCAGCGTCGCCGCCGTCCTGGGCGCCGACACGGATCATCAGGTCATTGGGCGTGCCGAACTCCTGTAGCTCGATTGAGCCGAATCCCAACCCGTCAAGGGTGCTGCGGAGCTGGTCGATATTGGCGGCCTGTTCGGTGCGCACGGTGATGACCGTGCCGCCCTTGAAATCAACGCCAACATTGAGGCCCACGAAGATAAACAGCAGTACCGAGGCAAGGGACAACAGCCCCGAGAAGAAAAAGCCAAAACGGCTGATCAGCAGGAAGGGAATTTTGGTATCGTCAGGAATGAAACGATATGGTTTGTATGTCATGTGAATCATTCCGCTCTCAGAGCGGAACCTCCTTGGGCTTTGCCCAGCGCACCCAGAGTGTGACGATGAAGCGGGTCACCGTATAGGCGGTGTACATGGTTGTCAGAATGCCGATGGCATGGGTGATGGCAAAGCCGCGCACCGGGCCGGAGCCAACTCCGAAGAGCACCACGGCGGCGATGAGTGCGGTGAGGTTCGAGTCAATAATGGTGGCAAATGCCGACTTGAACCCCGTCTCAATGGAATTGAGGGCGGTGCGGCCGTTTCGCCATTCTTCGCGCATGCGCTCGAAGATGATGACGTTGGAGTCAACCGCCATGCCCATGGTGAGCACGATGCCGGCGATACCGGGCAACGTGAGGGTGAAGCCAACCGCCGACATGACGGCAATCAGCAGCATGAGATTGATCAACAGGGCGATGTTCGCAAAAAAGCCGAACAGGCCATAGGCCACGACCATGAAAATTATAACCAGCACAAGGCCGATTATCGAAGCATGGAAGCCGGCCCGAATTGAATCAGAACCAAGGCTTGGGCCCACGGTGCGCTCTTCAACAATGGTCAATTTCGCGGGCAAGGCGCCGGAGCGCAGCACAACCGCAAGGTTGCTGGACTCCTCGGTGGTAAAGTTGCCTGAAATCTGGCCTGAGCCGCCGAGGATTGGCTCATTGATATTGGGATAGCTCACGATCTCATTGTCAAGAATGATGGCAAAGGGCTTGCCGACATTTTCAGCCGTGAGTTTGCCAAATCGGAGCGAGCCCTTTTGGTTGAAGCGGAAGCTGACGACGGACCGATTGTTCTGGTCAAAACTCGGCTGTGCATCCGTCAGGTCTGCGCCATCAACGGTGGCGCGGCTGGACGTTTGGACCCAAAGGATCTGCGCTGGCTGGTCCTTAACAGGCAAGGCGCGGCATTCTTGCGGTGGGTTCTGGTTGGCTCCTGTGGGCTGCTCCTGGCAGAGGAGCTGGAACGTGAGCTTCGCGGTGCGGCCAATCACATCTTTTACCTGGTCAGGGTTTTGCACGCCAGGCAACTGGATGGCGATGCGATCCTTGCCTTGCTGCTGAATGGTTGGTTCAGATGTGCCAAGGGCATTGATGCGGTTTTCGACAATTTTCAGGGATTGACCGATGGCGATTGCGACTTTCGCATCGAGGCCCTGCTGCGAGAATGTAAAGTTCAGCACTTCGCCTTCGGTGGCGAGATTGAAGAGATTGACGGTAAGCCCGGACGCCATCAATCCACCGGTCAAAGGCTGTTGCAGCTTTTGCAATTCTATTTTGGCTTTTGCCGCATCGGCGATATCAGACAGACGGACCGATACGCCATTTTCCGTCCGGGTAATGCCCTTGTAGCCAATCTTGGCTTCACGCAGGCTCGATCTTATATCGCTTGATAGCTGGAGCATAAGCTGGTCGCGGAGATCTTTTCCGTCAACTTCCATCACCACGTTTGATCCGCCCTGGAGATCAAGGCCCAGGGTCATGGATTTCGCACCAATGGTGCGGAGCATCGCCTCCTGCCATGGAGCAGGCAATGCGTTTGGCAACGCGAATATCAGGCCGATCAGGACCGACGCCAGAATGGCAATCGTCTGAAATCTGGAAAAATGCAGCATCTATCTTATTACCGCCGCATCACTTCGTTTCGGCCTTGGCCGGCTCGCCCTTGGCGCGCACATCACTGATGCCCTGGCGCAGCACGCGGACTTTTACGTTCTCGCCCACTTCAACCAGCAATTCCTTGTCATCAACAACCTTGGCGACACGGCCGATAAGTCCGCCGTTCGTCACAACCGTATCACCGCGTGAAATCTTGCTGATCACGTCCTGATGCTCTTTCAACTTGCGCTGCTGCGGGCGGATGAGCAGGAACCAGAACACCGCCATGATCATCACCAACGGCAGGATCATGCCCATGAAATCTCCCATCCCGGGCGAGCCGGCGGACTGGGCAAAGGCGGGGGTTACGAACATGGGTAGCTCCTGAATGATTTGGCCTATGGAAGGTTTGCGCGGAATATAGCGATGGATTGCGCCATTGCAACGCCGGATTTAGGACTCTTTACGGCGCGCGACTTGCGAGCTAAGAGCTTGGCATGGTTACAAAATCCCAGAACAGCCTGATCTCCCGCATTGCCGACGCGCTGGACCGCCTGGCACCGCTTCCGCCAAAACCCGGCAATCTTGCGCGTTCCAACGCTTTTGTCTGGCATGCCGCGCCGCCGACGCTTGAACCCGTGGCCAAAGTGAATCGCGTTGATTTGATGTTGCTCAAAGGCATTGACCAGACACGCGATACACTGCTGGAAAATACGCGGCGTTTCGCCAAGGGCCTGCCTGCCAACAACGCCCTGCTGTGGGGGGCGCGCGGCATGGGAAAATCCTCGCTGGTCAAGGCGGCGCATCACCAGGTGAACGAAGAGCATGGCGGAAAGCTGAAGCTCATCGAGATCCACCGGGAGGATATTGAAAGCCTCCCTGCCCTCATGTCGATCCTGCGGAGTTCGCCCAAGCTTTGCTTCATCGTGTTCTGCGATGACCTTTCTTTTGACGGGCAGGACACGTCCTACAAGTCGTTGAAGGCGGCGCTTGACGGCGGCATCGAAGGGCGGCCGGAAAATGTCATCCTCTATGCAACGTCGAACCGGCGCCATCTCCTGCCGCGCGACATGATCGAGAATGAACGGTCGACGGCGATCAATCCATCGGAGGCGGTGCAGGAAAAGGTGTCCCTATCGGACAGATTTGGCCTGTGGCTGGGTTTTCACAACTGTTCGCAGGATGAGTTCCTCGACATGGTTGATGGCTACGCGGCGCACTACAAGCTGCCGGTGAAGGGAGCGCAGCTTCACGCGGGCGCCATTGAATGGTCGGTCACCCGCGGCAGCCGCTCAGGCCGTGTGGCGTGGCAATACATTCAGGACGTGGCCGGCAAGACCGGAACCAAGCTCACCGCCAAATAGCGAAGGCCCGGCATTGCTGCCGGGCCCAGGCTTGCAGAGGATCTTAGGTTCTCTAGTTCGATGCGGTTGTGGACGCCAGAAACTTCAAGGGGTCCATGGCGGTTGCGCCTTTGCGAACTTCAAAGTGCAATTGCGGGCTTGAAACGGAACCGGTCTGGCCGGCCTTGGCAATGACATCGCCGCGCTTGACGATGTCGCCACGTTTCACAAACAATTCCTTGGCATGGGCATAGGCCGTGACCCAACCGCCTTCGTGGCGGATGAGCACGAGATTGCCATAACCCTTCAGTTCATTGCCGGCGTAGGCGACAACACCGCTTTCGGCGGCGCGCACACCGGTGCCTTCTGGCACGGCGATGTTGATGCCTTCATTCTTCAGGCCGTTGGGCTTGGCGCCATATTCCGAAATGACCTTGCCCTTAACCGGCCAGCGCATGCTGCCCATGTTGGGAGCGGCGTCAATTTCAGCAGCTTGCTGCTGAACCGGCTTGGCAACCGGCACTTCTTCATCGAGCACCGGCTTTTTTAGCGCAAGGTTCTGCTGTGTATCATCGGTTTCAACCGGATCGTCATTGGAAGCAATTTGTTCGGCCTTTTCTACGGCCGGAACTTTTGCAACAAAGGACTTGGCCGTTCCGCCGGGCATGCGAAGGCTTTGGCCAACGTTCAGGGACTGGTCATGGGACAGGCCATTCAGGTCCGCGATGGCATAGGGCGATACGCCGTATTTGCGGCCGAGGGAGAACAGGGTTTCACCACCAGCCACCCTATGCCTGCCGCCGGACGCCTTCTTGACGGGCTCATCGGACGCGAACTCATCTTGTGGAGCAAAGGACGGCTTGGGAGCCCTGGCCTGGGCAACGCCGGGGATGCGCAAGACGCGGCCGGTGCTGACCGTATAGGGAGGAGAGATGCCATTGGCTGCCGCCAACTGGGCAACGGTCAGGCCATTGGCCCTGGAAATTGAATAGAGAGTCATGCCCTGCTCGACACGCACGGTTCCGCCTTTGGGAATCGAGGTCGTGTTTCTTGTCGTGTCGACAGCCATGGGTTCGGAATAGGCCGGCTGCTTGTAGGCCGGTTTTTTGTAGGTGTAATTGTTGTTCGCATAGTTGGGCGAACCGAGCGGAGCGCTTGCCAGCGGACGCGAAACGATCTTGTCATCGCCGGATGACTCATAGGATGGCGCGTAGGTGGTGCGCTTCTTGGGGACCGAGGCGGTATAGACCGGATCGGCATCCGACGGATTTTCAGAGGATGTGTTGTCGGCGAAGCGCTCGACGGAATTTGAGCATGCCGCCAGCATGACCGCCAAGGCCGCTGACGCCAGAATATTGAACTTTGAGAGCCCTTTTGGGGCACTTGAATCGATACGCATACGCGAACTCCACCTACGAACTACCGGCCGATAATGGCCCGTTCAGGTTAATGGAGGGTTTATGGTTGAGAGCTATCCCAATAATAATTCTGCATTATTCGACGATAACGGTGGCGCCGATCTCGACCCGGTTGAAGAGATCGATGACTTCGTCATTCATCATGCGGATGCAGCCGGAGGAAACGGCCTGGCCTATGCTCCAGGGCTGGGTCGTGCCGTGAATGCGGTATTCGGTGTCGCCGATATAGAGGGCGCGAGCCCCCAACGGATTTTCAGGGCCACCCGGCATGAAGGCCGGAATGACGTGGCCCTTTTTGGCTTCGCGCTCAATCATCACCTTTGGCGGGCGCCAATCGGGCCAGCTTGCCTTGCGGGTGATTGCGTCCTGACCTGACCAGGTAAAACCTTCGCGGCCTACGCCTACGGGATACATGATGGCCTTGTTGTTGGGCAGCACATAGTAGAGACGCCGCTCGGCGGTCCGGATCAAGATGGAACCGGCTGCCATGGGTTCATAGAAATCCACGGTCCGGTGCGAGGTACCCGGGGCTTCCTGCGGCGTGTACAAGCTTGCGGTCTGGCCATTGTTCATGCCGCCGTAGATCTTGAACATTCCGGGATCGAATTTTATCTGCCCTGCATTGACTGACGGGCCTATCAAAACGCAGCAGGCGGCCGCAGCCGCCAAAACACTTTTACGCATACTCGCTCACCTACCTCGGCAAAATCCATGCCGCAGGTTTGATTGTGAACGATGTGCGTTAAGGCCTGCTTAAATCTCCTGGCCCTGCGAATAACCTTTCAACTTGCGCAGCATGGCCTCGGCGCTGAGATGACTGATGGGATGCCGCCATTTTCCCGTCAGCTCGGAAATGGGTTTCAATACGAAGATGCGTTCGGCAATGCCGGGGTGGGGCAGAATCAGCTTTCCTGTTGATTTCACAAGTCCATGATAATCAATGATATCCAGATCGAGGGTGCGCGGACCCCAACGTGTCTTTCTCCGCCGTCCGGCTTCTTTTTCAATGGCGTGGAGTTTTTGCAGCAAGGCCAAGGGTGAGAGGTGCGTTTCAATATGGGCGACAGCGTTCACGAAAGGCGGCTGGTTGGGTTTGCCGAAGGGTGCCGTCGGCAGCAGCCGCGAAGCTTCGACAAGTTTGAGGCCATCGCTGTTCAACACCTCTAGAGCGTGCTGCACGCTTTGCTGCGGTGTACCCCAGGGGCCTGATATGTTGCTGCCTAATGCGATGAGGATCATGGTTGCGGAACTTGTGGTTTTCTAGCCCTTGTCACGCATCAGCCGGGATTTTTCGCGGCCCCAATCTCGGTCCTTGATGGCCTCGCGCTTGTCGTGAAGCTTCTTGCCCTTGGCGAGTGCGATATCAATTTTGGCACGGCCGCGCGGATTGAAAAAAATCTTCAATGGAATGATCGTCAAGCCTTCGCGGGTGATGCCGACGGAGAGTTTTTGAATCTCCTTTGAATGGAGCAAAAGCTTGCGCGGACGTTTCGGATCATGATTGAAGCGGTTGGCCTCGCGGTATTCCGGAATGTTGGAATTGAGGAGAAAGAGCTCACCCTTTTTCATCGTGGCATAGGCTTCGGCCAAATTGGTGCGGCCTTCGCGCAAGGATTTTACTTCGGAACCCTGGAGGGCCAGCCCGGCTTCAAACGTTTGAAGAATTTCATACTCATACCGGGCGCGGCGGTTGTCGGCCACCACCTTGATGCCAACCTGCTTGCGTGCCGCTTTTGCGCCACCGCTTTTTGAAGACATCTCAGTTCAGCAGCCCTGCGTGAACCATGGCGGCGCGCACCGTCTTCTTGGTCGACTCGGTTACGGGTATCAATGGCAACCGCGCGTCCGGCAAGCAATGGCCAAGCAAGCTCACGCCATATTTCACTGGGCCCGGGCTTGATTCAACAAACATGGCATGGTGCAAAGGCATGAGCCGGTCCTGCAGCAGCAAGGCTGCCGCATAGTCACCCTTAAGCGTAGCGTCCTGCAATTGCGCACAAAGGCGCGGGGCCACGTTTGCTGTCACCGAGATACAGCCAACGCCGCCGTGGGCGTTAAAGCCCAAAGCCGTTCCATCTTCACCCGAAAGCTGAATGAATTGCTCACCTGATTCCAGACGTTGACGTGAAGGCCGTGTCAAATCGGCAGATGCATCTTTCGTGCCGATAATGTTGGGCACATCCTTGGCCAATCGCGCCAGTGTCTCCACCGAGATATTGGCCACCGTGCGGCCCGGCACATTGTAAACAAAAATCGGAATCTTCACGCTCTCGGCAACCGCGCGAAAGTGGGCATAAATGCCATCCTGGGTCGGCTTGTTATAGTAAGGAACCACAACAAGGGCGGCGTTGGCGCCGGCCTTTTCGGCATGGACCGTGTATTCAATGGCTTCGGCCGTATTGTTCGAGCCTGTGCCGGCGATGACCGGCACCTTGCCGCCAGCCTCTTCGATGCAGATTTCGACGACGCGCTTGTGCTCGACAGGCGAAAGGGTTGGCGATTCGCCGGTGGTTCCGACCGGGACCAGGCCATTTGTGCCTTCTTTGATCTGCCAGGCCACAAATTTCCGAAAAGCGGATTCATCCACCTTTCCGTCCTTCATGGGGGTGATCAAAGCGGGAAATGAGCCTCTGAACTGCACGACAAACCTCGTTGTTAAGATATTGGAAACCTTCAGCGGCATACCACTGTGCTGTACCGCAACCGGATTACTGGGCACCTTAGACGTTCATATTCGGACCGGCAAGCGAATGCGTTTCGTGCCCTTTTGAGTCGTAAGGCTCATATAATTGGGCTATAGAGCGGGTTAAAACGGGCCAAAGAGCAGGAAAATTGATGCAGAATCGGGTACTTGGCAGACTGGTTATCGGCTCACTACTCGTGTGCACCGCGCTTACGGGCGCAGCGACAATCCTTATGCCTGCTCCCGCACTTGCCGCCCAACAAGCCACGAGCCCCGCCGTTCATGCCATCGAACTGGCGCTCAAGGGCGAGTTCTCGGATGCTGGCCCGCTGGCTCAACGCTCGGGCGATGAAGCAGCGGTCAAGCTGGTCGAGTTGCTGTATCTCAAGGACCATTGGGATGACGCGGGCTATGGTCGCATCATGAATTTTCTCAATGCTGCGCCCAAATGGCCGCTTGCCGATACTCTGATGAAGCGGGCCGAACAATCGCTCTACAAAAACCGCGAGTCGGCTGACCGCATCCTCTCGCATTTTGCCAAGCGCCAACCGGTTTCGACCGAAGGAAGACTGGCCTTGGCGCGCGCCAACATTGCCAGCGGCAATACGCAAGCGGCGCGCGATCTCGTCAAAAAAGTCTGGAATGATCCGGCGGTTGATGCGGCATTTGAAAAGTCGGTGACTTCCGAATTTGGCTCGTTGCTCAGCGCTGATGATCACAAGCGCCGGATGTGGCGCATGGTTTATGCGCAAGAGTCCAATGCTGCCATTCGCAATTCGAAGCGCCTGGGTGGCGATTATCAAAATGCGGCCAAGGTGGCCCAGGAACTTCTGCGCAACGTAGCGGGCGCCGACAAGAAATACGACCGGTTGCCGGCAGCCATGCGCGAGCAACTGGGCATGAAATATGCGATGGTGCGCTATCTGCGGAAGCTGGAACGCTATTCAAAGGCGCGGGCCATTCTTGCAACCATTCCCAATGAGGCCGCCTCTGTCGGCGATGCGGATGCCTGGTGGGTGGAGCGGCGCATTGTTGCGCGTCATTCGGTTGGCATCCACCACAAGGACTCGGTGAAGGCTGCTTATCAAATTGCCAAGAACCATGGCCTGGACACGGGAGCGAGTGCGGTTGAAGGCGAATTTTTGGCAGGCTGGATTGCGCTCCGCTCGCTGGATGATCCGGAGGCGGCGCTGCGCCATTTTACCAAGCTGGAAGAAATTGCACCAACACGCACCGAAAAGTCACGGGCCCAATACTGGATGGGCCGGACTTATTCAGCCCTTGGAAACAAGGCCAAATCACGCGCCGCCTTTGAGGCCGCCGCGGAGCATTCAACGATTTATTATGGCCAGTTGGCCCGCGAGGAAGTGGGGCTTGGCAAGGTTCCAAAGGACATCAAAGGCGGACAGCCGTCTGCCGCCGCCGCAGCTTCGGTTGATCGTGATGAAGTTGTCCGGGCGTTTAACCTAATGGTGAAGGCCAACGCCACCTCGTCGCTCGGCATGTTTGTCTGGCCGTTGGCCAGCCGGTTTGACAGTGTCGATGAAATGAACGCGGTTGCGGCGCTCGCCAAACGAAAGGGCGGGACAACGATGGCGCTTCGGCTGGCGAAAGCCGCCGGCACGCGCAATATCGATATTGACGATTGGGCCTATCCCACAAAAGCACTGCCAAGCTGGAAGCAAATGGGCAAATCGGTTGAAGCGTCACTGGTTTACGGCCTGTCACGGCAGGAAAGTGAATTTGACCCGCGGGCGGGAAGCAAGGTCGGCGCGCAGGGGCTGATGCAAATCATGCCGGGCACGGCAAAGCTCATCTCAAAGCAATACCGCATGCCCTATGAGCCGGCCAAACTGATGGGAGATCCCGCCTATAATGTGAAGCTTGGAGCAGCGCATCTCGGAGATTTGATTGCCGATTACAACGGCTCCTATGTGCTCACCCTTGTTGCCTATAATGCCGGACCGCGGCGGGTGAAAGAATGGGTTGCAGAATACGGCGATCCACGCGGCGGCAAGGTGGACCCGATTGATTGGGTGGAATCCATTCCCTTCCAGGAAACCCGGCAGTATGTGCAAAAGGTTTTGCAGAACACGCAGGTTTACCGGGCGCGCCTCGCACCAGGAACGATGCGTGCCATGACGGCTGATCTCAAGCGTGGCGGGCCTGCGGCAATCAACGTTGCGGCAAATGACAGCAAGGGCGCAGAGAGATGTGCTGGCGGTTCCATCGGCGCACTCATCGCGAGCTGTGACTGACGCGTCCGGTTATACGCCTGTCTATTTTCAAACTGACGATGGCCTGAGGCTATTTGCGCGGGACTATTCCCAATCGCAGTCCAGTTTAACGCCCCTGCTCTGCCTTCCCGGTCTCACGCGCAATAGCAAGGACTTTGAAACGATTGCGCCGTGGCTGGCGCAAACGCGGCGCGTTATCGCCCCGGACTTTCGGGGCCGTGGCCTGTCACAGTATGCGAGCGATCCGGCGTCCTACCGGCCCGATGCAGAACTTGTTGATATAATTTCGCTTTTGAACTTCTTGAAGATTGATCGCGTGGCGGTTATCGGGACGTCCCGCGGCGGAATCGTCGGCATGCTCATGGCAGCATTTTTCCGCGACAGACTCGCTGGATTGTTCCTGAATGATGTCGGGCCGGGACTGGAAAGTACAGGATTGCTCCGTATACGGAGTTACCTTGGAGTTCAAAGTGAATTCACCTCCTGGGAAATGGCCGTTGCAAACCTGAAATCAAACAACAGCGGATTTGAATCGCTTACCGCCGATGAGTGGCAGGGATTTGCGCGTCGCATTTTCAAACCGGTGAATGGATTGCCACGGATCGACTATGACCCGGCGTTGCTCCAGACATTTCCGAGCATTGAAGATATCACGGCGGGACGCGTTGCAAATCTCTGGGAATTTTTTGGCAAGACCGGGGATGCGCCCGTATCCATCGTGCGCGGAGAACATTCCGACCTTTTGAGCGCTGCCACTGTCGCGGCAATGAAACAGCAGAACGCCGGGCTTGATGCAACCACCATACCGAAGCGCGGGCATGCACCATTTCTTGATGAGGCCGTTGCGAAGGAAGCACTGGTACGCTGGCTCGCACAGGTCGATGCAAAAGAATAAGGCCGGTAACTCCGGCCCTGCCCTTGCGTGAAAGTTCTGGTTACTTTTTTGTTCGGGTACCGGACTGAGTTTGGCCAGCCTTGTTCTTCATGCCACCGGTTCCGAAGAGCTTGCTGAATTCTTCTTCCTTGCCTGCTGCCAGAAGCTTGCACTGCCTGGTCCACTCTTCGCGCTTGATACGGCCATTGAATTTCAAATGGTCATCAACCCATTCGATTTCCTCGGGCGTCCATCGCGCGATCTGATCAAAATGGAAAAAGCCCAGATTGTGCAGCACTTTTTCATTCTTCGGGCCAACGCCGCTGATTCTCTGGAGCTTGTCTGCCTTGCCGCCACGGGCCGAGGAAATGCCCTTCGGTCTTTCCATTTTGCCAGCAAGTGCGGCGATCCCGGCGGGTTTTGGCGCCATGGGGGCTGCGGTATGGGCCACGGCGACCGGCGCAACGGCGGCAGGTTCCAGGACCTCGGCTTTGGCCTCGCTAAACATCAAACGCGCGAGATAGCCAAAGATGCAGCCGATGAAAAATGCTAGGAGCATCCAAAGGACAAGTTCCAAAAGATAATGCGACATCATTTTTTCCTTTGTTAGCCTTGAGCCGAATTGTTTTCGCGGCTGCAGGTCACCCAGCCGACCCAGACACCGAGCGCCAGGCTCAACAGCACAAGCCACCAGTTTTGCTCAACAACAATCCAGGTGTCATTAAAATTGAAAAGCTCGTTCATCTCACATTCCTTATTTCACCAGGGTGATTTCAACGCGGCGATTTTTCTCCCGCGCCGCAACGCTTTTTTCCGTATCGGCGGGCATCGACTCACTGAAGCCCTGTGTACTTAACCGCGGCGCATCAACACCCGCAGCAACCAAGGCGCTGACCACGGTCTGGGCGCGTGCTTCGCTCAACGCCTGATTAGACAGCCTGGGGCCGAAAAAATCCGCATGGCCTGCAACCTCGGCCCTCATCGTAGCACAACGCTGGTCTTTGAGAAGAGCCGCGTACTGATTCATGGCCGCATCCAGCGGCGGCTTCAACTGCGTGTCGTTGAATGCAAACCGTATCGGGAAAGCCGTGCTGATCGCTGCCAATATGCCGGCACAGTCATAGGCTGGAGGCGCTGGTTGAACTGCGGCGGGCTCCGGTTGCTGGGCTGGCGCTGATTGCTGAGAGACCTGAACGGCGGGGGTCTTGACGTTCACTTCAAATTTGGTTTGGTCAAATGATTTGCGCCCGACCTTGTCGGCGGTTTCGACAACCACATCGTAATTGCCTGGCTCAAGCGTTTTCGGAACTGCCAAGCTCCAATTTCCCTTGCCATCGGAAGCCAAGATGCTGCTGCCATTACCAAGTGTTGTTTCGAGACCGGCAGCAGGAATGGACACTTTCAAACTGGTGGCATCGCCTTCGGCCCAGGTTCCCTTGATTACTGATGGAGTGACATCACTGGCATAGAGGGAAACTGCGGGAGACGCCGGGGCGGCCGCGTCAACAACGATCGTCGAGGCAATTCCCAAGCGCTTGCCGGCGGCATTCACGGTTTCCACCGCGACATCATAGGCCCCATCTTTCAAAACCTGCTCGGATTTGAGCTTCCAATTTCCGGCACCATCGGAAGAGAGGGCCGCATCGGTGCCCAAAACATGGGTTTTGCCAGCCAGGGAAACGGAAAGTCCATTGGCTGCCCCTTCCGGCCAGGTTCCGGCAAGGACTGGCCGGGCCTCCATGATGGTCGACGAGGCCAGGGTTGGCGCCGCCATGATCGCTTCAATGGGGGCCGGGATCGGAGTTGCCGGAGCCGCCGCCGGCTGTTCCTGGATTACAATTGCTGCGGCGAGGACGGATTTCGAAATGTTTCCGGCCTCATCGCTGGCTTCGATGGCAACATCGTAGGTGCCGGGCCGGAGATCAACGACGGGGGCGAAGCTCCAGTTGCCCTTGCCATCGGATTTCAGGTCTTCGTCCTTGCCAAGGAGCCAGGTTTGGTTCGCCAGTTTTGCCGTGAGAGACGTTGCGCCATCCTCCACCCAGGTTCCATTCAGGGTGAAAGGCCATTGGATGCCGCTTGCCACCGGGGTAATGGCGGGTGCCGGGGGTGCTACTGTATCTATAACGAGTTTTACTGGCGCGGTGGTGCCGATGGCCGGGTTTGCGCCATCGGAGTTCTCGGCAGCCACATCATAGATGCCATCGGCCAGAGGGGCCAACGATTTTAACGTCCAAGTCCCGGCATTCGAGGCGAGTTCCGGGTCGGTCCCGAGCTTGAACACCCTGCCGGCAAGGGTAACGGACAGGGTTTTGGCTGCGCCTTCCTGCCAGGTGCCGGTAATTTCCGGGGTGGGGCTGTTGGAGGTGAGAGGTTTTATCTGGGGAGGGACAAGGGTAACGGGCAGCGGCGCCACAACTCGCGCCCTATTGGTGACGATTCGGACGCCGTAGACGCCAGCAAGGGCATTCACAGCAGAATCCATGGCTTGCTGGCTGGGGGCATCGCCGCCGAGAGTGACATCGCGGCCATCAAATGCAACGACAACCCAATTGGCGCCGATGGCGAATAGCTGTTCGGTCGATCTGGTGGAAATATCCCGCATAAGTGAGCTGGTATTAAGCCAAACCGCCGCTAGGGTTGGCAAGGCCACCATGGGAAGCGCCCAAAGCAGCCATTTCCCAGGACGTGGTTTCCACATTTGTTCCCCCTGTAAGCAAACCAAAAACGGCCCCAACCGGCGGAGCCCGTGCTAGTCTCTTTTCAGTTTGTTAGCATCGAAACTGAGTCGCAACCAGAAGGCAAGCACGGCCAAACTGGATTTGTTAACCATGCCTTAAGTTGTTGAATTTACTCGGTATAAAGCAGTTGTTAAAGGTTCCGGCAAAACTGTTGCCTTTGCGCCACATATGGCGAAATTCTGGAAAAACGGTGGCGTTATGCGTTGACCTTAACAGGCAATCGAGTTGATAACATCTGTGTGTGCGAACGAGTCGTGCATTGCCTTCCCTACTCATTGCAGGGGATCGGGGGGCTACTCAACTCCAAGGATTGTGGGAGAATAACAATGAAGACAATGAAAGTAGCACTCCTCGCTACAGCCGCTCTAGCCGCCGTTTCGGCTAGCGCTCGCGCTGACGACGCTGCCGCCATCAAGGCTCAGCTCGAAGCACTTACGGCACGTATTGCCCATCTCGAAGCAGCTCCCGCTGCTCCGGTTGGTTATTCGCTGCTGACGATGTCGGAAGCAACCGCTACCAAGGTTCCTGGTCTGGATGGATTTAGCAAGCAGGACAACAGTTATGGAGATACGGCATCGGTTATTGGCATCTTGCCAACGGCCGACGCGCCTGCCACCGCATCGGTTGAGTGGTCCGGCTATGTAAGGGCCATGATCATTTATCATGACTTTAACAATGATGATTCTGATGGCTTTACTTACAGCACGGACGTCGGTGACGGCGTTGACGTTGCTGGCCGTGGCCAGTTGAAGGTTGTCGGCAAGACCGATACGGCAGTTGGCGAAGTCGGTGTTCGATTGCAGCTTCGGGGTGACTTCGCAGGGGTCGAACAGAGGGCTACCGTGAAGTATAACGAAGCTTGGGGTTGGTGGGCTATGACGCCTGAACTTACTCTGGGTGGCGGCTATTCAGGTTCGCTTGGATATGTTGGCTACGGTATTGATGCCGCATGTACTTGCAACGCCACGGATTGGGGCGATACGTACAACAATCCGGGCGACACCAGTCAGGTGCGCTTGAGCTATGCTAGCGGTCCGCTGACTGCTGCCATTGCCCTTGAAGACGCCACGCGCTCCAGCAGCAATTCTCCTAAGTATTTCAATTCGGCTTCTGGAGATGCGCTGGGTATTGCTGGTAAAATCGGTTGGGCGGGTGACTCGGTAAGCGGCGAAATTGCCGGCGCTTGGCGTGATGGTGATAGTTCGAACTCCATTCTAGTGCCTCACGGCGGTCATTTTGACTCTGGTGTGGATGGCGAAAGTTCGAGCTGGGTTATTGGCGCTGGTATGGGCTTCGCGTTAGGCGATATGGCGAACTTGTCAATTGCCGCCAACGTGGGCCAAACCAACTTCAACGCAGATGTCTGGAACGTCAGCGCTCTCGTTGGCATGAATCTTAGCGATACAGTTCGTGCTGAGGTTGGTGGCGGCTACAAGTCCTACAGCTATAACGACGTAGTCGACGGTGTTGCCGTTCCTCCTGATCGTGATATCTGGAATGTGCTGGCGGGTGTCTACTATGAACCAGTTTCCCAACTGACGATCGGTTTGGAAGCTGAGTATTTCCAGACCACCCAAGGCCATCTTGTTGCCAACGATGACTATGAACTTGATGGCACAATCTTCGCATTGGTTACGAATTACCGTTTCTAATCGGATCAATTACTCGTGAGAAAAGAACGGCCCGCTTTGGCGGGCCGTTTTTCTTTAAGCCTTGCTGCCGCCCTCATTTTCACCTATTCACGGGGTAAGGTGCTTTCTTCACTAGATCGGATTCACCGGAAGGTAAAATTGTTTGGGCGAACGGCATTTCAGATTTTCAACTTATAGAACGAAGTTTCTGGTATGGTACTAAGATTCAGCCTTAACGCGTTGCTTGACCATAGAGCTTAACTGCCTTGAAAAAATCCCACAGCATTGTTCTTTTCCTCGCTGCGCTCTGTCTTGCAGCTTGCTCGACAACGCAAAGTGTTGACCTGGAAAGCCGTAACATCTCGGTGGAAGAGAATGCGGAGCCTGCAGGGGCAGGTTCGGTGGCTTCCGTGTCCCATCTGCTGCCTGTCAGCGGCCCAACCTATGTAACGCTCACGGTCTCGGAGGTGGACCACGAAGTAGCGTCATCAAAGCCAGAGAACCGCCGGGGCGCGATCACCTCAGGAAGCGGCTTTATCGTTGATAGCGCTGGATATGTGATGACGGCGGCCCACGTGGCTGTACACAAAGGCAATTCCGTCTCGGCGCGCGCCGCCAATGGCCGCATCTATTCAGGCAAGGTGATCGGTATTCTACCCAGCAACGACATGGCCATCATCAAGCTCCGGGGCTACGCCGGAAAGGCCGCAAATCCGGCTTCACCTGGGTGCGCCAGCAAGGGCGATCTCGTCTATACCCTTGGCAAGCCCCACGCGCAGGGTGATACGGCCCGTATCGGGGCCTTGGAATCACTGCATTTCATCCGGCCTGTGACCTATGGCAAGTTCGGCTATCCCGACGCTATGGTGCTCAAGATGGGAACTCAGAAGGGTGAATCGGGCGGCCCGGTGTTTGACGGAAATGGCCGCCTTATCGGCATGGTGGTGAGCACCCTGTCGGACGGGACGGGCCGTTCCATCAATCTGGCCCATGCCATACCCGCGACGACTTTGGCGTCATATCTGTGTTCCCAGATGACATGCGGCCCCCTGTGGTCGGCACTGACCAGCAAGTCCACCGACAGCTGCACTTAAAGCTGGTTCCAAACCCAAGGACGTTCGATCTGCTAATACTGAACTCCTGCCCGCTTCAGGACGTTAATGATAGGCCCGAGGTGCTTTTCATACTTGCGCCAACGGGCGACCGAGCCAGTATTAATCGGATTGCGAACCTGCAGACGGCTTACTGTCCTCACAGTTGATTCCCGCTTATTGAATTTGAGACAGTCCTCCTCCCAGGGTAAGCCCAGGAAATCCAATATACTGCGAACCTCAAATTCCGGATTCGCGGTCAAATTTTCATACTGCGACTCATAGATATTATCCGGCAGAACCGCCTTCCAATGCTCCATCAACCGCAAATAGGTGGCGTAATATTCACCGTAAACAACCTGATCAAAAGAATAACTGTGAAAGGTGCTCAGTGAGTTCTGAAAGGTTGAGATAAACGTATCAAGAGGATTGCGCTTGCAATGAATGATCTTGGCATTTGGAAAACACAGGTGAATGAAGCCGAGTTGAAGGAAATTGTGCGGCATCTTGTCAACCGTGTGGCGGGCACCGGGAGCCAGAACAGTGACCAAATTCAGATACTGCTGGGGAATATCCTTCCAGCGTTCAGGGTCCATTTCCGCCATATTGTCCAGAGTCTGTTGCAGACCGTCACGACGGGAGAAATTCCTGGCCATCCGGCCCATTCGTGAAAGTTCCCCTACGCCTTCGGCCTGGGAATGGGCTGCAATGATCTGCTCTGTCAATGTGGTTCCGGAGCGGGGCATGCCAACGATAAAAATGGGCTTGTCGGACCCATGCCCGAATTTCCTTAACTTCTCAAAAATATCCTGTGTCAAAACGCCAATGGACTCGTCGACCTGCGAATCAAAATTTTCCATATTGAATTTCACATTCAGGAGCTTCTTGGACCGGTCATAACTCAGGAAGGCATTATCGTAGTCGCCCCCATTTTCATGAAGCCCGCCAAGGCACAAGAGAAGCGAGCTGCGATCCTTGTCGGTCAGGTCTGACCGGTCCAACTCCTTACGTACCAAATTGGCGTAATTCGACGTGGAATCATTCTTTTGCAACAGGGCGGCTGCGACGAGGGCGCTCACTCTGAGTTGTGGCTCGCCCATGATTGACTTATAGTCGTCTTCCGCTTCCAACACACGGCCTAATGCCCGGAGACAATCTGCTCTTTGAAGGCGAATGGCGGCACGTGATGCAATTGGTGCGGCGCCCAGCGCTTGCTCAAAAAAAGGTAAAGCGAGACCGCCTTGGCCGGATTTAAAATAATAAGAT
Source organism: Aestuariivirga sp. (assembly GCA_965279345.1). GTDB lineage: Bacteria > Pseudomonadota > Alphaproteobacteria > Rhizobiales > Aestuariivirgaceae > Aestuariivirga. Next base: position 162,509 of record CBDIHN010000004.1, on the reverse strand, counting down.
GCCAATGCAAAAGGTGCCTGGAAAAGAGTGTTGTCCATGGCAAAAGCGCTACGCAGGATATCGGTCGCAAATTCGATCATCTCGAGTTGAACATAGAGTCTACCCAGGAAAACTTTGTTAATGGCGCTGTCAGGTGCAAATTTGACGGCCGCTTCGGCATAGGCAAGAGCATCGGATTGCTGCCCATTCTCCAATAAAATAAGTGCAATGATGAAGTTCGGCGTTGCTTCGCCGGGGTGCTTTGCATATAAATCATTGGCCGCACGCCAAGCCTCGTCCGCCTTACCGCTTTCGGTCAGTTTGGCTATTCGCGTAAATTCAAGGGCCAACTGCTTGCCAAGTGAATCTGAAGCGCCCGCGGGCTTGATAGATATGGCTTTCGATAGTTTCATGGCACTATTACAGTCGTTCCGGTTGTCTTGCGGCCAGAGAGGTCACGGTGGGCCTGGACCACGTCGGCCAGGGCATAGCGCTGGTTCACCGGGATTTTCACTTTGCCGGATTGCACCACATCAATGAGATCGCCGGCGGTTTCCTGCATCTCGGCTTCTGTGCCGATAAAGCTGCCAAGGGTTGGCCTTGTCACATAAAGCGAGCCCTTGCTGGCGAGAATGCCAAGTTCAACGCCAACCACAGGGCCAGAGGCGTTGCCAAAGCTTACGAGAAGCCCGCGCAGGCTGAGGCAATCCAGCGAAGTCATGAACGTTGCCTGGCCTACGCCGTCATAAACTACGGGCACGCCCTTGCCGCCGGTGATTTCCTTTACCCGGGCCACAACATTTTCCGTGGACGAATTGATGACATGGGTACAGCCGTGGGCTTTTGCGATTTCCATTTTTGCATCTGAACCCACGGTTCCAATCACCGTGGCGCCCAAGGCCTTGGCCCATTGGGAGGCGATGAGGCCAACCCCGCCGGCGGCGGCGTGGAGCAGAATTGTTTCGCCGGGTTTCACCTTGTAGGTGGCGCGCAGGAGGTAGCGCACGGTCATGCCCTTCAGCATCATGCCAGCGGCCGTTTCGTCGCTTATGGCGGCTGGAATTTTGACAACGCGCGCGGCTGGAATATTCCGCGCCTGGGCATAGGCGCCAATGGGGCCGTTGCCATAGGCCACACGGTCTCCCACCTTGAGGGTTGTCACGCCCTGCCCCAATTCTTCAACAACCCCTACGGCCTCCTGGCCGAGGCCGGACGGCAGGTTCATGGGATAGAGGCCGGAGCGATGGTAGGTATCAATGTAGTTGAGCCCAATGGCGGCTTGCTTGATGCGGACCTCGCCGGGTTCCGGCTTGGCCAGGTCCACGGCCACCAATTTCATGACTTCCGGCCCGCCTGTCTTCTCAATTCGAACAGCTTTCGTCATGCGCTTCCCGCTTTCCTTGAAGTCTCATTCATTGGCCTCTTAATGCCTCAAATTGCTTGAAAATCCAAGCCGATATCGGCAAACACTTAAAGCTTCCAATTGCAAGGAATTCGCTTCCATGTCCCTTTCGGTTTCCCCGGCGATTTCACGGATTGAAGCGCCACCCATTTCCGAGGCCATGACTTGGGTGCGGCCAGGCGAACGCAACCGCGCGCTGCTCAATCTTTGCCAGGCGGTTCCGAGCTATGCCCCGGCGGAGGCCCTGCAGGCTGAAATTGCTGGCCTGGCCCGGGATCCCGACATCCATCTCTATACGGACATCCACGGCATTCCTGAGCTTCGCAGCGTCCTGGCGCGGCATATGGCGGCGGACTATCGCGGCCACATTGATTCGGAAAATGTGAGTATTACCTCGGGTTGCAACCAGGCGTTTTGCGCCGCCATCATGGCGGTGGCGCAGCGCGGCGATAATGTGGTGCTGCCGGTGCCCTATTATTTCAATCATCAGATGTGGCTGGACATGCTCGGGGTGGAGAAACGCTTGGTTCCGGCTTTTGCCGAGGCCCGCGCCTATCCCCTGCCCGAGGAGATGGCGGCCCGCATCGATGGCAGCACCCGCGCCATTGTCCTGTGTTCACCTAATAATCCCACCGGGGCCATTTATCCTCCGGAGATTATCGAGAGTTACTATGACCTTGCGAAAACCTCCGGAATTGCGTTGATCATTGACGAAACGTACAAGGATTTCCGGTCTTCGCCGGAGCCCTTGCATGGCCTCTTTGCCAAGCCGGATTGGCAGAACACATTTGTCCAGCTCTACAGCTTCTCCAAGGTGTTCGCGATCACTGGCTACCGTGTCGGTTCCATCATTGCCGGAGCCAAGGTTCTGGCGGAAGCTGAAAAGATTCTGGACTGCATGGCGATCTGCGCGCCGCAGATTTCACAACGGGCGGCGCTTTTCGGATTGACCCATCTCGGTGATTGGAAACGGGAAAAACAGCGACTGATGGAAACACGCCGGGAGGCACTGCTGATGGCCTTCAATAATTCCCGGCTGTCCTACAGGCTCATCAGCTCCGGCGCCTATTTTGCATATGTGAAGCATCCCTTTGAGAAGGTCCCGGCCAAGTCCGTGGCCATACGGCTGGCGGGCGAGCACGATGTTCTCTGCCTGCCCGGTTCCATGTTCGGCCCGGACCAGGAGTCCTATCTCCGGCTAGCCTTCGCAAACTCACCAGCGGAGGACATGCCCGTTTTAGTGGAGCGATTGATTGAAAGCCAAGCTTGAGTTTAATGCGCTGTTTAGTTGCAGGACGACGGTGCCGTCTTGCCGGCAAAGCGGTCACCGATCCACGCCATGGCGGGACCACTGCTGGCCTTTGCGGTTCCGCCGTGATCCATGCCATCCAGCGTCAGATATTTGATGGCGATTCCTGCGGCGCATTGGGTCTGGACAAACTGCTGAGTCACGTCCCTGCGTACGATCTCGTCAGCCTTGCCCTGGGCGATGAATGCCGGAACTCCACGCGGCAGTTTGGAAATTGAATTGGCCGTCATGAAATTGCTCCACGGCGGCTGGGTGGCCGGATTATAGGTGAGAAATTTTTCCTTCAGCGGTTTTTCGGCAGCAAGCGCATCCAGTTTCCCGCCGAGGTCATCAACGCAGTTGCCGGTGACCGCGGAAATTACGCGCGCCACCTTGCCATCGACAAGAGTTCCCAGCGGCACATTATATTTCACGCTCCATGATTCAAGCGTCATGGCCGCCAGAATGCGGCCCTCAAGGGTGCCGATGGTTTCGCTCAGGAGAGTTACCAAATTCGTTGGCGGGGCGGAGGCGGCAACCCCCACGAGTTTCAGTTCGGGGGCATAGGCCGACGCCATGTTGGCCGCAAACAAGGCCGCGTGCCCGCCTTGCGAATAACCCCACAAGGCATACCGGTTGCTGCCACCCACCTCAGGAATTTGGCGCGCGGCGCGCACCGAGTCGATAACCGACTGCCCCTGGCCCTTGCCGATGAGATAACCCATGGGGCCCGGGGTGCCGAGGCCCGGATAATCCGTTGCGGCGATAATGTAGCCGGCGGGAATCAAATCATTGAATCCGACAATTGAATTCGTGGGGCTCTGGCGCAGCGACGGGGCGCATTTTCGGGCAACCCCGGTGGTAGGATGGGCCCAGGCCACAATATCGCGCGTTGCCGGATTTGGCGATGCATAGCCGGAGAGGACGACCATGCCGGAGGACAGGATGGGACGATCCGCATAGTCGCGCGTCATGTAGAGGATGCGCCAGGCCTTTGCCCGGTAAAACGCCGGCAGACTCATGCGCTGGTAACGCAGCAGTGTGCCCGGAGCGATTGCGGGGCTGAGGTCTGACCATTCAAAGAAGGGCGTATCCTTGGGGCGCGCAAGTGCCTGCTGTACATTTGGGAGCAAGCCCAAAAAAAGTAGGACCGCCGATAGAATGTATTTCATATTTTTCATAAATTCGATCCGTTTCGGCTAAACCAGAGGCATGCCATTGGTAATTTATGAAAGCAGCGGGGCTGGGAAGAATCAACCGGCTTGCGTCACTCGTTGCGGTCTAGGTAAACAGGGCGATGATCGAAGGTCTAAGCCACATCACCTTTATCGTGCGGAACCTAGACCGGATGGAAGAAATTCTGGTTTCGGTGCTTGGGGCCAGAAAGGTTTACGAGAGCGGCGATAATACGTTCTCCGTATCGCGGGAGCGGTTCTTTCTCGCCGGCGAAGAGCCGTCTCCGATTTGGCTCGCAATCATGGAAGGCGAAAGCCTGCCGACGCGGACCTACAACCACGTTGCGTTCAAGATTTCCGAAGTGGACTACCCTGCCTGTCTTGAGCGGGTGCAGGCCCTTGGCCTTGAAGTCCGCGAAGGCCGTTCGCGCGTTGCGGGTGAAGGACGGTCAATTTACTTCCATGACCATGACAATCACCTGTTTGAGTTGCACACAGGGACGCTGGAGGAAAGACTGAAACGTTACGCTCAGGAAAAGCGGTAGATCCCGACTTTCGCCGGGATCATGGCTGGGGCGAGTTAGTTCTTCTGTGATCTCACATAGGCGATGTAGCCGCGCACATCGGCAGCGGGTTCGGCATAGGCCTTGCCCAGCGACTTCTGGATGGCCGCCATAAAGGTCTTGGCCCAGGATGGCAGCGGGTAATCGACCACCGCGAGGAATTCGAGAGTGGCGGCAAGGCGGATGTCGGCGATTGAAGGTTTTGCTCCGCCGATAAAGGGCTTTCCGTCCATAAAGAATTTATGGAAGACGTCGAGCGGTTCTGCGATAGCGTCATGGGCCGCCTTCTGAGCCGCCGCCTTGTGCTCTGGCACGGCATCGCTACTGCCCACCTCGCCCGCGTATTGGGGAAAGCCAAGCGCGGGATAGGTGGCGCGAGCCAGCAATGGATAGAGCGTGCCGATGAGATAGAACATGGCGCTGTCAATCATGGCGCGCTTGGCCGGCGCCTTGGGATAGAACTTGGTCAGTTCATGCTTGTTGCAGAGATACTGCATGATGGCGCAGCTTTCCCAGAGCACGCCCTTGGGCAGGCCTTTGGCCTCCATCATCGGCGTCAGGTGGGCCGGGTTCATGGCCAGGAACTCCTTGGTGCGGGTTTTGCCGTAAACGTCATCCTCGGTGAAATCGAGCTTGGCGGCGCGTACGAAGACGCGGGCGGCCATGTTGTTCACACTTGGTTTCAGGACGTGCAGTTTCATAGTCTTCCTCCCTTTATTTTTTCAGTACGGATTCTTCGGCGACCGGTCTTCCGACAGTGAGGCGTTTTTTCGCGTCATCAGCGCTTCGATGGCATCGGCAAGATGAACCTCGGCGATGTTGTAGTCTCCGCGCGAAATGCGGATTTTATGGGCTTCGAACAGGACATCGGCATGGGTGAAGCCATTGGGCGGCTCGAAACGGTAGGAGGCCAATTCGACCAGAAGGCCGAGCGGATCGGTAAAATAGATTGAATCCATGAAGCCGCGATCCTTGATGCCGCTATGCTTGATCTTGCGGTCGTCTAGGCGTTTCACTGCCTGCAGGAAGGTGACACGGGAAACCGAAAAGGCGATGTGATGGACGCAGCCCGGCTCGGTGGGGGTGCGGCGCGGATCGGGCTTGCGGCCCTCATCGGTGAAGATGGTTATTAGGCGCCCGTCGCCGGGATCGAAGTAGAGATGACTTTCGGAGGCACGGTCCAGGTTGGGCTGCTCGAAAATGAAAGGCATGCCGAGCACCCCTTCCCAGAAATCAATGGAGGTCTGGCGGTTGGCGCCGGTGAGGGTGATGTGGTGGACGCCCTGGCTTTGGAGTTTCTGCATGGGATTTCCCCTCGTAAGCTAATGCTGGACCAGTTTCGACTTGTATTCACTGCGCTGCAAGCTGCCGTAAGGCACAAGTTTGATACTGGCGGTGAAAACCAGCACACTGCGCAGCCTCGTGCGGATGGCTTCAACCAAACCTGCATCTTCCGCCTTGTCCTTGGCAAGTTCAACCTCGATGGGAAGCGGCGGTTCCTGCTTAACACCGGTTTGCGCCGGCTTTACCAGGATATGGCCGCTGACCTCTGGCACAAATTCACTGACCACTTCACGGATGGCGGACGGGAATACGTTCACGCCGCGCACGATGAGCATGTCGTCGGTGCGGCCAATGCAGCGAATGCGGGGCGCAGTGCGGCCGCATTTGCAGGGGCTGGTCCACACTTCCACATGATCCCTGGTGCGAAAGCGCAGCAAGGGTGCAGCCCGGTGCTGGAGATGGGTGAGCACGAGTTCGCCCCTAGCGCCATCCGCCATCGCTATTGCAGCGCCACTGTCGGGGTCGATCAGTTCCGCGTGGATGAAGCCCCGGCCACCCAGATGCATGCCCTGCTGATATTCGCATTCGCCCCAAAGGGAGACTCCGATATCACCGATGCCCATGGCTTCGGTGACCCGGGCTCCCCAGCCCTCCTCCAGCTTCTTGCGGAAGGCGGGTTCGCCGCCGCCGGGTTCGCCCGCCACCAGCACGCGCTTGACGCTTGAGCCCTTGAGGTCAAAGTTCTTTTCCGCTGCCCATTCAATGAGATAAGCCGCGTAAGAGGGGGTGAGCACGGCGGCTTCGGGCTTCAGCATGCGGATGGCCGTCATCAGGCGCTCGGTGTTGCCGGTCCCTACGGGAATATGGCACATGCCCAGTTTATCGAAGGCACCAAGTGCGGCTCCCGCCACGAAGGGCCCGGCATTGTAGGTAGAGACAATGCGCTGGCCTGCTTCCACGCCGGAAGCCGAATAGCTCCTCGCCGAAGTGGTTACCCAATTGTCGAGATCGCGCGCGGTCAATGGAATGTAGCTTGGCGCTCCGGTGGTTCCGCTGGTCGAATAGATGCGCACGACCTCTGAGCGATCAACACAGAGATGGGAGCCGATGGGGTTTTCCGCCGTGCAGCTTGCCCGAATTTCGCTCTTCTCGGTGAAGGGGAGGGTCGCAATGTCAGCGAGGCCCCCTGCTCTGACGGAATCCATGCCGGTCGCCTTGAACTTTTTTTGATAGAAGGCCGAGTGTTCATGGAGATATTCCAGCTGGTTGCGGTATTGGGCATCGTCAACGACGGATTGCTCCGCCCACGGACGGGTTTCGACTTCGGGCGCAAGCATCACGCCTTGTCTCCCGGCTGATCGTTGCTGTAGGTGATCGCCTCCTCCGCCTTGCCCGCCAGATCAAAGCCAATGGGCTTTTCCTGCTCTTCGGCGAGGTGGGCAAGAATACCCGCGGTGCGCGCCAGCAACGGGATGGCTTTCACGACGTTCACCGGAAAGCCCAAGTCGAGCAGCACGGCGGCCATGGGCATGGAGACATTCATGACGAGCGGCTTGCCCCAAACCCTGGCGATGGCGAGGCGGAACTGCCGCGCCAAGGCGACATGGGGGCCGCTCACGCCGCGTTGATCGGCCAGTTCAAGAATGCGCTCGGTGCGCGGGTCAAGCGGACGGTGCACGGGATGCCCAAAGCCCGCGGCCTTGCCACCAGAACCTTTGATGTCGCGGGCCATCTGTTCCGCTACTGTCTTCAGGTCACCACCCGCAAGCACTTTGGCCTGCGCTTCAGCCAGCAGCTTGGCACAGAGTTCAGCAGTGCCCAGGATGACGGGGCCGCAACCCAGCAATCCCGCGGCAAGGGCGCCCTGCAAGGAACCGGGATCGGCGGCGAGCGTCATCCGCGCTGCAATCGAGGTTGGCATCATGCCGTGTTCGGCGATGGCAACGAGCAGGAGATCAAGGAAATCCCGCTGCGTTTCGGTTGGCTTGCGCCCGGTGAGAAGCAGGTGAAAATACTCGGTGAAGCTCATGCGCCCCATAAGATCGCGGCAAAGGTCCAGCCCACGCACTTCGACACGATCCGGGTAGGCCTGACAGATGTGGCTTTCCGCAGCTCCGGTTTTACCAATTTGCATGTGTCACCTTGGGCTAAATGAAACCGTATCATATATCGGCCCTTGCTTTCGGCAAGGTCCGCAGGGTCAAGGCTCGGGATGGGCTGCCAGCCACGCCTGCACGCGGCGTTGCGCTTCGCCTAACTGATCAGGGGTCAGGCGCGCGGCAATCTGGTCACGGTTGTCGGTCGCATCGTCCAGGTCTTTCGGCGCCAGCGCCGAACCGGCCCGCACCGCCAAGTCCAGCCATTGGTGCGCGATCACGAAATCCTGCGGCAGTCCACGGCCATTGGCGTGCATGAGACCGAGATTGTATTGGGCTTTGGCATAGCCCTGATCGGCCGCAAGCTGATACCATTTCACCGCTTCAACATAATCCTGGGGAACGCCGAGGCCATATTCATACATGGAGCCAAGACTGCTTTGGGCGGCGGCATCGCCTTGGGCAATAGCGGCCCGGTACCATTTAATTGCCTCGGCATAATCCTGGGTAACGCCCTGGCCAAGGTCGTAGCTAACACCGAGATGAAATTGGGCTGCGACATAGCCCTGCTCGGCGGCAAGACGGTACCATTTGGCGGCCTTGCCATAGTCCTGCGGCACACCCAGGCCATTTTCGTAACTGAGGCCCAGATCAAATTGGGCGGGGGCATAGCCTTGGACTGCGGCAAGGCGGTACCACTTGGCTGCTACGGCGTGATCCTGGGCACTCCCACGTCCATTTGCGGCCATCGCGCCGAGGCTGTGCTGGGCAGGCGGATAGGCCCGTCCTGCGGCCAGGCTTAGCCACTTTACGGCTTCTGCGGCATCCTTGGTTACGCCATGGCCCAAGTCATAGGCAGCTCCCAGATTGGCCTGGGCCGCTGTCTGGCCCTGATCGGCCGAAAGCCTAAACCATTTCATCGCTTCAGCGTAATCCCTGGCCACGCCCTTGCCCTGCCCGTACAAGACCCCAAGGTCATTTTGGGCGGCGGCATTGCCTTGCTCGGCAGCGAGCCGGTACCACTTCAGGGCCTTGCCTGAATCCTGAGCCACGCCCCTGCCCTTGTCATACATCGTTCCGAGACGGCCTTGGGCCAAGGCATCACCCTGATCGGCAGCGCGTTGATACCACTTGGCAGCTTCGGCATAATCCAGGCGCACACCACGCCCCATCTCGTGCATCAGGCCGAGCTTGGCCTGAGCCGCCGCCAATCCCTTCTCTGATGCCGCGAGATACCATTTGGCGGCCTCGGCCAAATCGCGCCGCACGCCGCTGGCGTTGTCGTAGATGACCCCAAGATTATACTGTGCCTGGGTAAATCCCTGATCGGCGGCGAGGCGGTACCACTTCAATGCCTCCATAACGTCTTGCGACACGCCCTGGCCAGTCTCATAGCGGACGCCGAGCGTGAATTGGGCGTCGGCAAGGCCCAGCCTTGCGGCGAGTTTATACCACATCTCGGCTTTGGCGTTGTCACGCGGCACACCTTGGCCGTTTTCATACATGGCCCCGAGATTATACTGGGCCGCGGCATTGCCCTGCTCGGCCAATGGCAGCCAAAGCTGCAGCGCTTCCGTGTAATTCCGGCGGATGTAGGCGGCAGCCGCATCCTCATAGGATCCGGCCTGAACCGGCTGGCATGTTAAAAACACCACCAGGCCAAAGAATACCATCTGCAATCCAGGTCTCATGCGGCGAGGATAAACAACATTTTGTGAGTCATGTCACGCTCAGGACGCGGGAAATACGTGCATAAGCTGGTGGTTGTCGTAATGCGAATTAACAGCGGGACGAGCGGGCTGCTGTCATTTTTCAACTGCATGGAAAGAACTTCAGTCTACTCCTCAAAACGACCCGTGGTGTCACGATCGCGGTCGTATCGTCTCGTGAGCGGAAACGGCGGCAACCAAGACTCGCGGCGGACGGTCCAGAGTTCGTAGGTTGGCACTAGTTGGTCAGGGGCATCCAGGGTTCCGAGGTTCACTTCGATCTCGTCTGTGCTGCGTCCGAAAACGGACGAACCGCAGCGAGGACAGAAAAACCGCCCGGCGTAGTCGCGTGTTTCGCCTTCGATCGTCACCGCATCCTGAGGAAACACTGCGGAAGCATGAAAAAGCGCTCCATGATACTTGCGGCAGTCAATGCAGTGACAAAGGCCAACCCGGTATGGGCGTCCCGATGCCACAATTCGGACGTTGCCGCACAGGCAACCGCCAGTGAATTGGTCCATGGCTCGCGTCTCCTCTAAAATCAGGCGGTCGGATTGGTTACACCGAACCGCTCTGTCATTGCAATTGGCCGCCGCGGACGGGGATGCGCCGTTCTTTCTTAGCGGGCGGACGAGACAAGCTTAGGCAAAAGTTGCAGCGATCCATGCGGAAGCCACGACCGCACCAGCGATGCCGGCACACTTCCACTGTAAGCCTCGATCAGCCGTCCAATCGCGATCCCACCTTGCAAGCAGCAAACCCGCGGCAATGCCCGATCCAAAACCCAGCACATGTGCGAGTACGTCGGTATTCTCCCCGCTGAAACCCAGAAATGCCAGCAACGCCAATCCGCCAGCTACCGGCGTCCAGTTGCGAAGCACTGAGAATTCAAAATGCCGGCGCCTAGCCAACCGCAATGCGGCAAGCAGGCCGATGCCCGCAAATACCGCCGTGGAGGCGCCAATCGAGGTGTACTCCGGAGCCCGCACAAGAGCGCTTAGAACATTGCCCGCCGCACCGGCGGTGATCATTGCAAGTGCGGCGATGCCAGCGCCGGTGACTTGCGACAGGAGCATCAGAAAAACCGTGCCGAATACAAGATTGCCAAGAAGGTGCGCGCCGCTGGTGTGCAAGCACAGCGCTGTGACCGCGCGCCACCACTCGCCCTTGAACATCAATCCGGACTGAGCCGCCCCTGCGCCGAGCCAGTCGAATGAAAACGCGTCGTGGCGCGCGGCGGCAAAGAAGAACAACAGCACGACCCAGTAAACCATCGCCACCTCGATACGTGGCAATGGCGGGCGCAACCAAACTTTCTCGGGCAGGTGCTGGCGGTTCTCACTGTCATAGGCCGCGAGTTCTTCACTGGCCCTTACTGCGTCTTCATGCGCTACATACAGGATCATGAGTTTGCCCTCAGGCAGAATCAACGACTGGATGCCCATGGCACTCAAGACCAAGGCATATTGTTCTGCCTGGCGGCGATTGGCGCAACGCCTGACCTCAGTCAGATCGTCTTGTTCCTCTCGATCCAAACCGGCCACCTTCTTCACATTCCCCTTATGTCTGGAATCGAAATAGGTTGCCCCGGAGGACTATACAAGGCCGCCAATCAGAAATCAGCGTCGCGCATCAGCCGCGTCATATTCATGAGCCGCCGGGCCAGATTCACGGCCAGGTAATGGTGAACCACGGTAGCGGGGTCGTGGTCGTCGCCGGAGCGGACGAGGCTGTCAGCATCGATCTTCACCAGCACCGAAGGCTCCTCCGCGAGTACCGTGGCGATGCGCGCCGTGCTGCCATAGAAGGCGATTTCGCCAATGGGCGCGCCGGGCATGAAACGCGCCACGACGACCGGGTCGCCGGCCTGGCGCGCCACCTCGGCCCGCATGGCGCCCGAGATCAGCACGAACATCTCCCGCGATTCCGCCCCTTGGTGCAGCAGAACTTCGCCCGTATTCAATGTCACGCGCTTGAACTTGTCGGCGAACTGGGGCCTCTCGCTGAGCGCCAGGAGATCATTGAGCAGCAGCGAGGCTGCGTCAGGCGCCGAGTCCGGCCTGGTCGACAGAAATTCGGCTTCAAGCGACTGCAAGGCATCATCAAGCGTGTCGGTGAACAGTGCCCGGTCCTTGCTGCCGGCGAACTCGCGATAGCGCACCTCTTGATCGCGCGGCAGCCCGCTGAAGATGAGTCGGACACTTTCTGCGTTGCAAAGCCGCGACAGCTTGCCCAGGGAATAGGCTGCCGAAGCATCAAGCCCGTGAACACGCGCAAAATCGATCACCACGAAGCGCAGCCCACTCTGGCGCGACAGTTCGGCATGGACGCTCTCTACCAGCGCATTGGCAGTGCCGAAGAACAGGAAGCCGCTGAGCTCGAACACCGCGGCCTGGTGGCCGGTCTGCATGAGGTAATTGACCTCGGCGTTGCTGCGCTCGACGAGGGAACGCCGGCTGGCCAGCGTCGAGCGCAGGCGCACCACATTGACCCGCGCGAAGGAGATGATGAACATCGCCGCCGCCGCCAGAATGCCAATTCCCAGCGCCTCGAAAAAGCCAATAGTGGCGGCCACCACGAGGATCAGCAGCACCAGCAAATAGTCGGTGAGCGAAAACTGCCGGCGCCGGACCCAGAGCCAGGTGATCAGCAGGTCGAGGCCGAGATAGGCGATCACCGCCACGAAGAGGCCCGCTGGCAAGGCCGAAAGAAGTGTGGCGCCGTAAATGAAGATCAGCAGGCAGCCCGCTGCGGCGCTGAGGCCCGGCAGCACGCTGCGAAGGCCCATGCGCTGGCCCAGCAAGGTGCCTGGGATCGTTTGGTATCCGGTCATGCCGCCGCCGAGCGCGCCTGCGATGTTGGCAATGCCCGTGGCGCGCAGGTCCTTCTCTAAGTCGAGGTCGCGGGTCAAGGCAAGTTCGAGGCCCGTGGCGTTGAGCAGCGTTCCGAGAACGGTGAGCAGCGCCACGACCATGATGGTGGGGGCGGCGCGCAGAATGGCCCAGGGGTCGGCATCGAAGATCAGCGATGGGGTAAGCACCTGGACGAAGCCGCCGGTGTCGAAGGGGCCAAGCAGCAAGCTGGCATCCTCAGCCGCCTGCAAGTCCATGCCGCTGGCGAAGAGGATGGCATAGAAACCGGCAAGCGCCAGGGCCAGGACCAGTGGCAGCAACAGGTCGCTGCGGATCCAGCGCGAAGCCAGGGCAATGCCACCGCCGATCAGCACCCAGGGGAGCCACAGCAGCAGCGTCGACGGTTCAAGCAGTGGTGCGAGATTCCAAATGGTGACACGCCCGCCAAGGCCCAAGCCGATGGCGCCGGTCAGCAGCAGATAGCCGGTGGCGGCGAGGAAGCCGCCGATCACCGGATAGGGAATGAAGCGGGCCAAAAATCCGAGGCGCAACACGCCGAAGCCCCAGGCCACGAGGCCGGAAAAGGCGGTGGTGACGGCGATCAGCATGGCGACGGTGGCCATCAGGCTGTCGCCCTCGCCCTCGGGCCAGGCTTCCGCCATGGCGCTCACCGAGACGGCCAGGACGATGGCGGTCACGTCCTGCGGATGGCAAATCGTGCCGCGGAAACTGTAGAAGAAACCGCCCACCCCGCACATCAGCGCGGCGCCGAGCAGTGACAATCCGAGGCCGGTTTCCAGCAGCGGCGACAGCGAGCCGCCGTAGATGATCGTGGTGAAGGAGATGACGAACGAGACAGTGAGAGCCGCCGTGAGAAAGGCCGCCCAGATGCTGCGCAAGACGGACTTTGCGCCGTCGAAAGTGCCTTCAGTCCCTGCCGCTGTTGTCGTCACTTTTGACATCTCCCCAAGAATCCGGCGCAGGCCGCCGCCACCGCAGTGGTCCGAATCTCAATCAAATCGAAATTGAGATGGTTTGTCGAGGTTTAGATTTGAACAGGCAGGAGAAGCGAAATTAGGCGAGTGACGTAATCGGCGGGTCTTCGGGCGGCATTTATCGGCGTAATCGTCAATTGACGATGGCCACCTTCGCAGCCATTCTGCACCCATGTCATTAATGCGCCGGCTTGGAATTGCGGTACTGGGTATAACATTCGGAGCTTCGGGCGGCGGAATTGCCGGACTGCTTGCCGGACTGGCTTATATCGAAATCACCGGCACGTCCGGTTTTGAAGGCTACTCGGGTTTCGTGGTGGCGTTTTGGATTCTAGGCGGCATCGTGGTTGGGATGATTGCGGGATTGGTTGTTGCCTACAAATTTGCGAGAAAGCGTATCCATTAGCTTCGCTCCAGCTCGCACTGCATGCAGACTTCAGTGTTCACGGGAACCTGATTGCGCAAGTGCAACGCCTGCCAGCATGATGGCTCCGCCCGCAACAAGCCATGGCGTAATCGGCTCGCCAAGTATGAGATACGCCGCTGCCACGGCAATCACCGGGAGAAGGTAAAGGAAGGAGCCCACAGCTGCGCCCGGCAGATGCCGCGTGCCGTAGCCCCAGAGCACAGCACCTAGGAGCGAGTTGAATGCCGCGAGGAAGACCAACTCAGCCCAGGTCCGTGGGCTCGTGGTTGAAACAAGTTCCGCATAGGATTTGCTGGCCATGAGCAAAATGAGCGGTGCTGCCAGCAGCATCGACCAGCCGGTGATGGCGAAGCCGGAATAGCGGGAGAGCAGCGGCTTGGAGCCAATGGTATAGACGGCCCAGGAGGTGGGGGCCGCCAGGAGAAACAGGATCCCCACAGCATCGACCGGGTTCGCGGTGGATGCGGTGATGTCCGGCCAGAACAGAACCGCAGCGCCAATCAGCGATACGAACAGCCCTGCCCAAATCCGTGATGTCAAGGGTTCGCGCAGAACGGCCCAGAACAGGAGCGCGATGATGATTGGCTCGACCATGGAAATCACTGTGCCGAGGCCGGCGGCGACGCGCGCAAATCCCTGTATCGTGAACCAGCTGGAGCCAAACATCCCTACGCCTGTGAGGATCAGGCGCGGCCAGTGCTCACGCGCGATGCGCCAGCTACCTGTGATCAGCAGCCCCGGCACAACCATGAGCAACAGCACAACATAGCGCAGCGCCAGCGCATTCTCCGGAGCCAGCGTCAGCGCCGTTGTCCGCATGAACACGGCGGACGTACCCCAGATGAGCATGGTGATGAGCAAGGCCGCCACGGCCTGCGAGCGGTGTTCCCTCATCCGTCCACTGGTGCCAGATCATCAATGCGCGGTCAACGCGCCAGCCGAAGCTATAGGCGAATTGCCAATGCACGCTGCAAGGAGAAGTCAATAGCGCCTTGCTGGGTTCGAGGAAGCAGGCGTACCACATTTGCTGCAATCAGCATCCACCAAATCTGCAGGTAGCCAGCCAACCAGAGCTCAACGAGCGAAGGCTGGCGGAGACGGAGTCCGCCTAACTATCGTTTGCTGGCGTCCGACTTAGTTCGCTAGTGTCTGAACTAAGGCTTATATTTTGGCTATTTCATTTCGTTCATGTTCTTCATCGTCCATTGATGTTTGCCACAATCCGCACTATCGTGTGGGGCAGGATGTGGGGCAGATGGACTGGGGACGATGGCCGCCAAACTAAAAGTATCGAGCGCACTGACGGCAGAAACTCTCTCTACCCCAGGCCGGCACAACGCCGGGAATAATCTCTATCTTTCGATTTCAGGCAATGGCGGCAGGCGTTGGGTTTTTCTCTACGTCTTTGCTGGCAAGCGCAGAGAGTTGGGGCTGGGCAGCGCTGCCAAAGGTCATGTGACGCTGGCAGAAGCCCGTGCGAAGGCTTTCGAGGCTCGCAAGGCACTCAACGTCGGTTTGGACCCAATTGCCGTCATGGGTAAGGCGGCCCGTGACAAACAGGATAAGACCATTCCGACATTTGGGGCCTTTGCGGACGACTATATCGCTATCCACAAGAGCAGGTTTCGCAATGCCAAGCACATCGCTCAATGGGAAATGACGCTCAAGACTTATTGCCAGCCCATTCGTTCGCTTGGCCTCAATGAGATTGATACAGAAGCGGTGCTTAAGGTCTTGCAGCCGATCTGGGCGAAAGTCCCTGAAACCGCCTCACGTTTGAGGGGCCGGATTGAGAACATTTGGGACGCGGCCAAGGCCAAGGGCTTCTGCAGTGGCGAAAACCCAGCCCGATGGCGGGGACACCTCAAAACCCTCCTCCCGGCCCGCCAGAAGCTCAAGAGGGGCCATCATGCCGCCCTGCCCTACGACGACCTTCCGGCTTTCATGATAGAACTGAGAGCGCACGAGAGCCTTGGAGCCTTAGCGCTTGAACTCACAATTCTGTCCGTGTGTCGGACAAGCGAGGTCGTGCAAGCCAAATGGCCTGAATTTGACCTAGTGAAGAAGGTTTGGACCATTCCAGCAGAGAGGATGAAGGCTGGCATTGAGCACCGTGTTCCGCTGTCTGATCGGGCAGTTGCTATTCTGAAGAAGGTCAAGGGTCTGCCCAGCCGCGCTGGTTATGTGTTTCCGGGCGGCAAAGTAGGCAAGCCGCTGAGCAATATGGCGATGGCAGCAGTTCTGAAAAGAATGGGTCGAAATAACATTACAGTACACGGGTTTAGGTCCACATTCTCAGACTACGTTTCGGAACAGACCTCATTCAGCCATGAGACGCGAGAACATGCGCTGGCCCATCAGATTTCCGATAAGGCAGAAGCCAGCTATAGGCGAGGTGACCAGTTTGATAAACGTCGTAAGCTCATGGAAGCATGGGCGACGTACTGTGAACCTCGCAAAGGCGCTAAGATTTTGCCGCTAGAACGCGAGAGATGATATGCTGCGATCCGTGAAGGCTTCAGCTGACCGTATTTAAGAAGCAAATGCCGCGACTATGGCTTGCAAACTCTAGTACAAAATCGTGGCGTTGTAGAAAAGAAGCAATTCCTAAGGAGGCAACCCAAATTGATACCCTGCGGCCTGTAGAGGCCTATTGGGACAATGACCACGAGGGTGGGGGGAACTTTAGCGCTGGTTTGGTGTTTCAACCTCCAGAGGAGTAACGCCATGCCAACTAAAAAAGAGATCGAAACCAGGTTCTGGGGAGAGCTCAAGTCGGATATGACCATGATGCTGGGTCTCGTGGAAGTAGAGAACTCCGATCTACGTCCGCTCACTGCCCAGCTTGGCGGTAAGAAAGGCCCAATCTGGTTTTTTACTGCCAAGGACACGTCAATCGTGAAGAACCTCAAGAAAAGCGGTAAGGCAGTTACGACGTTTGTTTCAAAGAAACACGACATTTTCGCAACCCTTCATGGCCCCCTCACTCTGGATACGGACCGGGTCACCCTTGATCGACTGTGGAATCCCTTCGTGGCCGCGTGGTTCGAAAAAGGTAAAGAAGACCCCAAACTCGCTTTACTCCGTTTTGATCCAACA
This sequence comes from Aestuariivirga sp., assembly GCA_965279345.1. Classification (GTDB taxonomy): domain Bacteria; phylum Pseudomonadota; class Alphaproteobacteria; order Rhizobiales; family Aestuariivirgaceae; genus Aestuariivirga. Next base: position 145,640 of record CBDIHN010000004.1, on the reverse strand, counting down.
AAAGCGGAAATCTGGCTAGATGACTCAAGCATCTTCGCAGGCATCAAAATGCTACTTGGAGCTGATCCAAAGAAAGACTATGCGAAAAACGTCGCGCAAATTAGCATGAGGTGATTGTTCCCCATAAAGAGGCACGGTCGGTCAGCTCAGGTTAAGGAAAAAACGCAACATTTCTTTAGAGGCATTGGGGCCGGCTTCATCTGTAAAACTCCCCCGTGGATTGCCTCCCGCCCAGGCGTGTCCTACGCCCTGGATGAGCCAGCTTTCCGCAACCAGCGTGCCTTTCTTATCTTCGAAGACCTGGCGCGTGTATCGTCTCCCCGAGTTCGAGACTCCCCGGTGGGTTTGCTCGCTTGAGAAACTTTTTCCATTAATGATTGCGCTTGCATTCAATGGAACCACAGTTGTATCGGCGTCGCCATGGAAAACTATGGTCCTCATTGATCCTAATTTGGCGGTGATTTGCAACTCGCCACGCATGGCGGCAAAGGCCGATACCACGTCACTTGCAGACTTGTAGGGAAGGCCCGAATGAACGCCCACTCCTGAATAAAGCTCGGGATAGGTTTCCCCCATTACCACAGCCATTGCGCCCCCGGCGGAGAGACCGGCTACAAACACGCGCTTAACGTCAATATTCCAGTTGTTGATTATTTCGGAGGTGAGGCCTGCGATGATTGCTGGCTCGCCAATCCCCCTGTGCTGATGGCCCGGGTTAAACCAATTCCAGCAGCCAGACGGATTATAAGTCTTAGTCTGCGCGGGGTATGCCACGAGCATACCATGCACTTCAGCCAGAGCGTTCATGCCCGTGCCAATGGCAAAATCCGAGGGGTTCTGCTTGCAGCCATGGAGCATGACCAAAAGCGGACGGCGTTCAACTGGAGTATACTTGGGAACGTAGAGTTTGTAAGTGCGGACACCTGCATTACATGAAAAGGACAGGCTCAGGAATTGCGCGCCGTCGATAACTTCGGGCTCTATTCGCGATGGCTTGAGGGCTCCCTTTCCTAGAGGAAAAGATGTCTTCTTCATCCGCTGTAGAGCTTGAATTACTTCTGATAGCGGCCGTGCTGCCTTGCCTTCATGTCTTTGCGACACAAAAGGTTGGGAAATTTCGTGAGGTTTTCGTTCTATCTGCCCAAGAGTTTCGTGGATTTTCTGGGTGGCTTCCATTAATCGCTGCGAACGCGTCAGGGCCAATGCGTCTTTTATCGCAGTCATGAGTTTCATCGTGCGTTGATCCTTGTGCAATGCTGGGTGGGTCAGAATGAGCTGCGATTTTATAAGGTGTGCAAACACCATTCCTTACTTTGGAACAAAGTTCACCATTTCCACATGAGGCCAGAGGTCAGGAAATCCGGATACGTTTGCTTTTTCGCGCGTTTCGTTTAAAGAAATCCACTTGCGAAAGCTGCCAACAGCAACAGCGTCCTTCAACTCCTCTTCGGAAAGGGGACTGAAATCCGCCACCGCGCTCCCAGGCTTATACTGTTGCAACGCCGATGCCTTCGCTCGCAAGAAGTCCGGAATCATGACATCGATGACATGCATAGAGCCTTCTTCCTCGTGAATAGTGAAATTCCAACCAGCGAGATGCAGCGTCATTTTGCGAACAGTTCTTCCCGCTTCCAAAGCCTTAGTTCTCCCAAAAGGGACACAAATTCCTTCACATCCTTGCTGGCGCCGAGATGGACTACTCCGTCATCAAGCGAATCCTCAATCCCAACTTTCTTCACGAGCGGCATAGCCTCGGGACTAAGTGCCATGAACTTGCAGTGGGCAAAAGCATCGGCCACGAAGTCACAAGCTTCCGGTTTTTGCGTCAATTCTTCGCCAGTGCCAGGCCCAAAGACCAGAGCCACGGCATCATAGAGCACTGAGGGCCCGCCACCGATCATCTGGTCTCCCGCCACGGCGGTTCCATCGCCAAGGTTAACGCCACCGATTTCAGGCGTGATGACTTCACAGACGCCACCCACTTTTTTGATTGCGGCTTTCAACGCATTAAAGGTAGCGGCGTCGGCTCCCTCGGTGAGCATTATTCCGAGCTTACGGCCCTCAAACCGGTTGGGACCGTTTTGAATGATGCTGAGTGCAGGCGAAGGCTTTAGGTCCATGCGGGTTCGCAGGGCGGCCTCTGCCGCTTCAGGCATTTCCTTGATTCCCAGGTCCTGCGCAACCTTGTCAGCAAGATCCTGATGAATGTTGAGAAGGTGAGACAGCATACGCTCCCTGATCACCGGGGTTTTTACCTTACTCAATTCAAAGGTCAGAGCGGCGGCAATATGGTTTTGCTCCGTGGCCGTCTGGCTGACGTAGAACTGCCGGGCCTGGCTATAATGATCCGCAAAGGTTTCGGACCTCACGGGCTGCTTGGTTCCCTCAACCGGCTCCGCGAAGGACGGGAAGCCCTTAACCGGAGATTCGCGCGGGCCAAGCTCCCATGAGTTGGGCTGATAGTTGGCGCGCCCCCTGGGATTGCGCATGGCCATATGGCCATCCTGCTGGAAATGGTTAAAGGGGCATTTGGGCGCATTGATGGGAATATGTGTGAAATTGGGCCCACCGAGGCGCTTTATCTGCGTGTCCAGGTAAGAAAAATTCCGGCCCTGCAAAAGGGGATCATTTGAGAAATCAATGCCGGGAGGGACATTCTGAGTCATGAATGCCACTTGCTCGGTTTCGGCAAAGAAGTTGTCGGGCATGCGGTTTAGAACAAGGCGGCCCACGGGAATGGGCGGCAGGGTTTCTTCCGGAATGAGCTTGGTGGCGTCCAACACGTCGAATTCGAATTTGTCGGCAAACTTGTCATCGAAGAGCTGAACCTGGAGCTCCCATTCCGGGAAGTTTCCTGATTTGATCGCCTCCCACAGGTCGCGGCGGTGAAAATCCGGATCGGCGCCATTGATTTTCACCGCCTCGTTCCAGACAACCGACTGGAGACCCAGCTTTGGTTTCCAATGGAACTTCACAAAGGTTGACGCGCCATCGGCATCCACAAACCGGAAGGTGTGGACGCCAAACCCTTCCATGAAGCGGAAGGAGCGTGGCAAGGCCCGGTCGGACATGCCCCACATGATCATGTGCATGCTCTCCGGCGTCAGGCTGATGAAATCCCAGAAATTGTCATGGGCAGATTGGGCCTGGGGAAAAGCGGAATCGGGCTCTTCCTTCACTGCATGGACGAGATCGGGAAACCTGAGGGCGTCCTGGATGAAGAATACCGGGATATTGTTGCCCACCAGGTCCCAATTTCCTTCCTTGGTGTAGAGCTTGACCGCAAATCCCCGCACATCGCGGGCGAGATCAACCGAGCCCTTGCTACCGGCGACCGTCGAAAACCGCACAAAAGCGGGCGTTTTTTCACCCGGGCGCTGGAATAGATCGGCACGCGTATATTTCGCGAGGGAATGATAGTTCTCAAAATATCCATGGGCGCCGTAACCCCGCGCATGGACCACGCGCTCGGGAATTCGCTCATGGTCAAAATGGAAGATTTTTTCCCGGAAATGGAAATCCTCAAGGGCGGATGGTCCCCGGGCGCCAATCTTCAGCGAATTGTGGTCGTCGGCAACCGGTCCGCCTTGGGCAGTGGTCAGAACGGGGTAGCCATCTTCAGCCGTTTGATGAAGTTCACCACCCTCACCCCTGTGGATGTTCTGGTCATAAATTTTTGCAGCATCGTTAGGAGTCCTCTTTGCAGCTTTGGCCATAATGGTCTCCAACAAAACTTGTTATGAGATAAGTCAATCATCAGGAATTGCTTAAGTTCCTTTGTTAGAAAGTATATTTGCTACAAGTAACCCCGCGGTTCTCCTGCCTAACGGCTCCTGCGTTCTCGAATCCCTTTCTCACACACCCGGTTAGTAAGAAGGGAATGCTAATCGGTTTTGAGGCGGTGGATTCGGCAGGTCTCGCCGCCATGGTCCTTGTCGGGTCCGAAGGCGCCTTCCGCCTGATCCTGCAGAAGTTTTACATAGCGTCCGTCGCCCCGGTTCATATATTGCGTATAATTCCTGTCCTGGAATTCCTGGGGCTCGTCCCCTGCTTCGGAAACAGCCTCATCGGTTCGTTCGACAGGTTCCAAAATGCTGCCAGGACTTGCGCCGGGATTATTTTCTTCCTCGACTCCCTTATTGTCCTCGGCCGCTCCACGGCCCCGGGCATTGCCGTAATTGGGCGCGCCGGGGCGCAAGGGCGAATCTGACAGCTTTTTTCCCGTCATCATTGCCCCCGTGAAAGATGATCTCGCGGAGCCGTACGGTCAGGCAGCTTTTCAATGGCTTCATCGGCTCCCTGGTCCCGCTTCAATACGCCCTCACGCAAAACCCGCGTGGCCGCATCCTGTTTTTGCGCCGGGTCTGTGGGGATAGGCGCTGTGTCTGGAGTCGCTTCAGTGCCATTCCGCATTGGCTTGCCATGGTCATTGCGGGCCACTTCGGCAAACTTTGCCAAGGCTTCCGGCCGTTCGCCATCCACAATCTCCTCATCCACGGTGTCTTCGTCGATGAGTTCATTGTGGGCCTCCAACTCCTCACTTTCGGGATCGGCAGCTTTCATTCTTGGAACAGTGGAGTTTACCTCGACCGAAGAAGGTTTTGCTCCCTCGTCGTTCGCCGTATCATCCACTTCCAATTCCGGGGACGGATCAACTTCCTCGCCCATGGCATCGTCGCCGATATCAATGCCTTGGTTGTCTTCGTCGGTCAGGGGCAGAGATTCTGCGTCGGCTTTGCTAGCACTGTCGGCGTCGATGGGAAGGGTTGGCCTTCCCGTGCGCGGATCGCGGGTTGCATCGTAACTCGTCTGATCAGTCATAGCGATATCCTCCTGATGCGGGGGCGCCCTTACGCACCGCCCACTATTTCACTTATTCTGCAGCCATCTGGGCTTTCTGATTTACATAAGCGTCAGCCAGTGCCGACAGGTCCACGTCGGTCTGTTCTTCTTCTTCCAGGGTTTCGTTGAGGAGCTCGGCAGCATCGGCATGGCCAAGCATTTCGGCCCAGCGCTTCAACGTGCCGTAGCGGGACATTTCATAATGTTCCACGGCCTGGGCTGCGCCAATAAGCCCAGCGTCAAGAGCGGCGGTGCCCTTATAATCCTTCATGATTTCGGCGCCTTCTTCAAGGATGCCGTCGATTGCGGGACAGGTTTTGCCCTGAGGCTTCTTGTCGATAATCCCGAACACTTCGACTAGGCGCTCCACTTGGCCTTCGGTCTGGCCGTGGTGCTTTTCGAAGGCAGCTTTCAATTCCGGGCTCTGCGCCGCCTTGGCCATTTTCGGAAGAGTTGTTAGAATTTTGCGCTCGGCGTAGTAGATGTCCTTGAGGGTGTCGTGAAACAGGTCGTCCAGGTTTTTCTCGGCCATGGTGTTCTCCTAAATCTATTGTGGCGATAAGGAGAAGAGTGATTCCCTTCTCGAACCGATTCAATCTGCTGCTGATGATTTGGTTCCAGCCGTAGAAAATTTAGTTTGGGTTTGACGCTTCTTGGATTGAGGCTTTTTGTCGTTCCGGGCTTTGACGGCAATCCGAGCGTACTGATCCTTGACCTCGCCTAGTTCCTCCTGGGACCGGTCCTCCAGATCTATCAAGCTGTTTTCAGCTTTCCCGACGGCGCGAATAATCTCATCCAGCTTGATCTGAAGAGCCAACCCGTCGCGATTCTGGCTGTTCTGAATGACAAACACCATCAAAAACGTCGCGATTGTGGTTACCGTATTGACTACCATCTGCCAGTTGGCAGAGAAACCGAAGTATGGGCCTGTAATTGCCCATCCGACGATAAAGAGGGCAGCCGCGCTAAACGCAAGCGAACTGCCGGTCCATTTCGACACTTTTGAAGCGAAAAGCGCAAAAGATTTTTCGAACTCCGAAATACTCATGGACTACATTTCCCGTTTAGCAAACATAAGCCATATCGCCCCATCTCATTCAATATAAAGACCCCGTCGCCGAGAGGAGACCGGGTTTGGGGTTTCTGTTACTGATAACCAAGATCACAGTCACCAAAACGTCAGGATCCACCGCATCGTGATAAAAAGCCCCGCCACATTGCTGCGACGGGGCGTTCGTCAGGAGGACTTACGACTTTACCTTCGAATACGCTGGAGCGTTTGTGAGTAATTCTTTCGATGAATTAACTACCAAGAACCAGTCCGTAGCATCGTTGCTTTCGCGGACTTTGCGCAGGGAAGACATTTCGATTGCGACGTCTTTTTCACCAATCCCAAGGAAGCCGCCAACGCCCAGGACGACGGCCTTGATGTCGCCATTCCAATCGAGAACGACGTCGTTGACTTCACCCACATCGGCCCAGTCCTTGCGGGCGTCAGCGGGATAGGCCTGGCTGGCATCAACGTCAGTTTCAACGGCATAGACGCGCATGCCTATGAGGCTCGAAGCAAGGACATCGTTTGGTCCAGCTACATCGAGATAGCTGGCGGGGCCGGTCTTCAGTTCGGCGCTGGAGGTGGGTGCTGTCGCAGCAGGCTGCGTGGTGGTTGCAGCAGGATCCGCCCCAGGAGCATCTGCTGCCGGATCATTGGCAGAAGGAGCCGTGGTAACGGCGGTTTCGTACTCCAGTTCGTTTAGGGAGCCGTCAGCATTAGTATCGAGCGCCTTGAAGGCTGCTTCGGTCCAGTCCGGATGCAGCTTCATTCCTTCGTCAAACGTGATTTTGCCATCGGCGTTGGCGTCGATCTTGCCAAAATCCCCTGTTGCGGCAAAAGCCGCCGTGGACAACAGGGAAATGGTAAGTATGGCCATCACATGAGAATATTTTGTCATTTTGACTCCTAATTGGAAAAATGTCCGGCAGCAGAATGCTGTAGGCTGCTGGGCTAACATCTCAACATTGGTATTGTTCCACCAATTTCCATGACAATAAGGAACGGCACATTCCAATTGATCAAAAAAACCCCGCCACTTTTCAGCAACGGGGCCAGGGAAATCGGGAAATTAAGACTTGGCCTTCGTATAAGCCGGAGCGTTGGTGAGCATTCCCTCCTAGTTTGCCGCACCCTTACTTCGCGAAACCACCATTCACAAATGCCTACGAGGGAACTTATTTCCTTAACTCGCCTTAAACGAGTATGAGCAAACCTCTTGATACTGACCGCCTCACAGACGTGACTTTGATCGCCAAGGCAGAGCGCGAAGCAATGGTCGGTGCCTTTCGGCAGATGTGCCGTGAATATCCCGAGAAATGCAACAATCCCGAAGATGTGCAGGCTATGATTACAACAGTAATTAAGGCAAACTACCCAAGCCTCCCTCAAGTAGGTCACGACGAGCTAAGAGTACTATTCACGCTTGAAGGATTGAAAAGCTGGAGCGGTGAAGAGCTTTTTTAGCTTTGAAAAGTTGCCTTAATTCAGATGGGGTCGTTCTTCTCACCACGCGCCACGATCTTGAGACCTTTACCCGGTGATTCCGTCCAACGCTATCAAACGCGAGGTTGCACATTTTTCGCGAACAGCTTTTAGTCGTTGGTATTCCGGCGACATGTACCATGCCCTCAATGAGGCCATATCGGGGAATTCCACGATGACCAGCCTGTGCGGGTCCCAATCACCTTCCAATACATCTGTCACGCCGCCACGCGCCAAATAGCGACCGCCGAACGGTTTTTCGGAAGCTGGCACATCTCGCCGATACTCTTCAAAAGCCTCGGCGTCAGCGATATCCAGATCAGCGATTAAGTAAGCCGCCATTTTGGGGACCGTCTTCCTTCCTGCCACGCGCCACGATCTCGAGACTGCCATCCGGCAATGGCCTTTGCAACTTCAAGGCCTCATCAATCGGTGCCGTCATCCAGGTTTCGATTTCCTCAGGCTTGATCAGAATTACCGGCGTGGCCTTGGGGTGTATTACTCCCACCTCCGTGTTAGGTTCGGTCGTCAGGAAGGCAAACAGATCGTTTGTCGTTTCGCCTTCCTTGACCTTGCGGACCGATTTCCATTGCGACGTCCAGATGCCGGCAAAAACGGCCAGCGGCCTTTCATCGCTCAGGGCAAACCAAACCGGTGGCCGTGAGCCGTCCGGCAAGACCTCATTTTCGGAGAAGCTTGTGAAGGGCACAACACATCGGTGCTCCACGCCCAGCCAGCGCCGCCAGTGGGGGGATTTAACATTTCGGATGTTGGTGATGCCGCCATCTGAGTTTCGGCCCTTGAGCGCAAATGCAGGGCTTGGCATTCCCCACCTGGCCATGGCGAGTTCACGAGTGCCTTGGTTGTTGCGGGCAATCGGAGCCAGGTAGTCCGGGAAGATGCCCGGCAGTGGCGGCATGTTGCCGGTAAAATCTTTGATGTACTTGGCAATGGACCGCATTGCCTCTTGATTGGAAGTCATAGAATAGAGATTGCACATCCTTGATACTTGCGCCGCAACCCCTGTAAGCGCAACTCCTACTCATTCTGTCAATCAGAGGTCCTTAGGGTCTTCCGGACTTTCATCCAGACCGATGGGCCAGGGAAAATCGAGCACCTCACGAAGCAGAACAATGGCACGGTGGCCATCTCCAAGAACATGGGCGGCCCTTTCGGTCAGGTTCTGAAGTTTCTCACGCCAGAGAAAGTCCCAAATCCTAAGTTCCCCGTCGAGAAATGTTTTCAAGGCGTTGTCTGCTCCAACGTCGCCGTGGTTTATCAATAACACCGCGGCCTCCCGTAGCTTATCTGCGGATTTTTGATTGGTACCCAGCGTGGACTTGGGTTCAGAAAGAGTTCGTTGTTCGGTCATTGTGTCCTCATACATACATAAGATGCTGCGGCAATGGCGGTGGTTCGGCATCGTCCCACCATTTGCCAAGGTTCTTTCGCGCATCACGGAAGGCAAAGTAAATCTCGTCAATGAAATCCTGATACCGGTTGCCGCGCTGGCCCAGCACATAGAACACGTTAGGCCAGACCTCGTCCGTCATTGTAAGAGGCGTTTTGCGGCTGATCCAATTGAACATCAGGTCGGGGCTAATCTCCATCTCGCGGGCAAGCGGGACCAGCCAGTCGCGTCCGTACAAAAGGTCGCCGGTGCGAGTCAGGAAATCGATGGCTCGGTCATTCTCGGTCATGTTGGTGTCACTCCCTTTGAGCGTTTAACTCCGGCCTGCCGGTTAAATAGAACCCTGACGCGGCGGGACCAGCATTGCGGGCATTTCAGCCGCGACCACAGGTCTTCAAGCGGGAACCCCTGGCCCCGTGTCCAGATCAAGGTTTCTAAATCCAATTCTGCATTTTCCATGCATTCCCGCGTCCGCTTCATTCCTCTCATGGGACCATGGGCGCAGCGGGCTTCAACGCGCCATCCGGCTTCATAAGCTTGACCTAGCGTCACGATGGGCTTCTTTTCCTCCATAGAACAAAACTAGAACATACTGGATAAACAGAGTCAAGCGCCCAAACAACTGTGGAACTAAACTAGCCTGAGGGACGTATATTTTAGCGCATGTCAATTTGCGTAATCACCGTACACCACTTAACTCAATGACCGGGAACGCCCAGACTAGCGTAGAGACGCTTCCATTCATTTGGAGCTTTGATAGGACGGCTCAGATGACAGCCAAAGGTACAGAATTTTTAGACGATTGGATTGTTGGAAACGTGACTGCCAAGGACACAAGTGACGAGCGGGTCACTGAATTGGCATTGCTGTGTATCGCAGCTGCGACCCGCCAGGGCATTTCGATTGCCGACATGCAGGAAGATGGGCCTTGCATTGAGGAAATTATCATGGATATCGCAACCAACTTGGAAGAACGAGAAACACCGGACGACTAATTTTACCCAAGCAATGGTTTCTCCGCAGTGTTGAGCAGCGTTAGCAACTAACCTAACTTGGCAACATGGTAGAATCACTTACTTCAATAAAATGGCAGGAAACAGTTGACACCGCCATCACTCGGCTTGAATTGCAAACCGGGCTTGTTTTGACGGGACTAAGCCAGCCGGAAATAACCGTTCAAGTGCGGGAATGGATGAATTCTAAAACTGAAGGCCGCCTGCAAAGCGAAAGTTAGGTTCAAATGACAGCGCGCGGAGTTGAGTTTCTTGAGGCATGGATTGCCAGAAACATCACCGACACCGACCGGCCGGGCAGTCGGGAACTGGCTACCATATTTGGAGCCCGATGCAGAAGTGAAGCCGCGTCTAAAGGTATTAACTTGGCCGAATTAGAGCCAGAGTTCGTGACTGTGGAAATGGTTATCTATGAAGCGATGGCCGGTTCATCAGATGATTAGACGAAATACCCAAGAAACCCTCCAAAGATGCAATGGATTGTTTCAAGTGTTGAATCTGACTGTCAACTTGGTCCCACCACAATTCACTTCTGTCCCACCTTTGTACATTTTTCTTTGCATCTTCAAGTTCAGCAATCGTTTGGCGATAGCCTGAAATGGCTTTTTGAAGCTCCTCATTGTACCAATTTGACCGCATTGACGTCCTCCAAATTTCTCGGAGCAAGTCTTGTGCCGTTCATTGGTATGTTTAAACAGGAAATATTGCTTATTGCTTAGATAGACCGAATCTTTCACTGCTGTTTGCGATGCGGTCGAGCATTGATCGCGTTAGGTTACCCGTCCCATTGAGAATCCGCGCGCCAGGTGTTTCTTCATGAACACGATCAAGATGATGCCGGGAACCAGGCCAATCACGCTTGCCGCCGCAAGCAGCGGAATATCCGCAGCCAACACGCTGCCTGCCCGTGTCATGATGCCATTAATGGGCTTGGCTTGAACGACCGTCAGCGCATTTGCCAGCAGCGTCTCAGTCCAGGAGAACATGAAGCAGAAGAAGGCCGTCACCGCTATGCCTGGGGCAATCTGCGGCAGCAGTATGCGGATGAAAAAGCGTCCAAATCCATAGCCGTCGAGCTTGGCGCTGTCATCCATCTCGCGCGGGATAGCAGAAATAAACCCTTCGAGAATCCAAATGGCGAGCGGCACATTGAAAAAGCAGTGGGCGATGGCAACCGCGATATGGGTGTCGATCAACCGCAGATCCGAGAATATCTGCACGAAAGGCACGAAGAGTACCGCCGGCGCCATCATGCGGAAACCGAGGAGGCCGAAAAACAACGCCCGGTCGCCGAAGAAGCGGTAACGAGAAAAGCCGTAAGCTGCGGGCACTGCAACAACCACCGAAATCACCACATTCATCAGAACGTAGATCGTGGCGTTTACATAGCCGTAAAACCAGCTTGGATCGTTGAGGATGAACCGGAAGTTTTCGGCTGTCGGCGCATGCGGATAGAAGGTGATGTCGCCGCTGATCTCGCCGACGGTCTTCACGCTCATGATGAACAGCCAGTAGATCGGCACCATGAGCAGAACAGCGAAAATGGTCGGCGCAAATGAAAACTTCTGCGTCATCGCCCCTCCTCTTGTTCGCGCGGCACGATAAGTGTGAAGAATGCCCATGAAACGCACAGGATGATCAAGAAATAAAAAACTGACATCGCCCCTGCTTCGCCCAAGTCGAACTGCACGGTGGCGGTCTGAACCAACTCGTGTGACAGGAATGTGGTCGAAACACCAGGACCGCCACGGGTGATGACATAGGTTTCGGCATAGATCATGAAGCTGTCCATGAAGCGCAGCAGAATGGCGACAAGCAGAACCAGCCGCAGCTTGGGCAGCTGAATATAGCAAAAAATGGCCCAGGGGCTTGCCCCGTCAATGCGTGCTGCCCGGTAATAATCATCGGGTATGGCACGAAGGCCGGCAAAACAGAGAAGCACCACAAGGCTGGTCCAATGCCAGACGTCCATCAGGACAAGCGTGAGCCAGGAAATGCCAATGGAATTCATACTGTAGTGCAGCCCGAACCAATCGGCTATTTCATAGAGCAGCCCGGCATGTTCCAGCGAGAGGGCCTTCCACAAATAACCCACCACGATGGAAGGCGTGAGTAGCGGAATGGCCATCAGCACGATATAGGCGGAAGACATCAGCCCCGTAGGAGGCAGCCGCAGCGCGATGTAGACGCCGAGCGGAATTTCCACCAGGAGCACAAGGATGGAAAATCCCAGGCTCCGCCACAGCGCCCAGAAAAACTCGGGCGAGGTCAGAACCCGCTCATACCAATCCATCCCCACCCAAATGAAGCTGTTCCCGGCAAACGTATCGTGCACGGAGTAATACGCCACGAAAGCCATGGGCAGAACGCCACACAGCACCATGACGGCGAGCGCCGGCAACAGAAACCCGAAACCCGAATTGCTTTGAAGTTTGGCGCTCAAGGTCTTACCGAAACACTGCTAAGAGGACGATTAGAGCAGATTGAAACCTGGCTTTGCTTGAGTCAATGTCGAGTTCCTTCCTAGACTCGGGACGAAACGCTATCAATGGTCCGCGGCGCACGTCTGGGGGATGATTTGAACCTCGCAGTTCTACCGACACCTGTTCCTCATTTGAGTAGGGAGATTACAGATGCTGCCAATTCCGCAAGAGCTTTTAGCATTGCCAACCCAAGTAAAATTGCAGAGAACCATTTCGCCGACGATAAACACACACGTGAAGCTTTTTGTCTCCTCTGTGCGCTCCTCCTCCTTACAGTCGCCAACATGTCGTTGCTCCCACACAATTAAAACTAAGCAGAGTTTATTCTTAGAATATGTTCCTATTATATTCTTTATTGCCTATGATAGGAACAGAGTCAATAGACCGCATCAGGGTCCATCACATTTCACTCCCTTGGCAATGACGCTATGCTTCTCATCACACCAGTGTGGTCACTTCCGAAAAGAGGTCTGGTGAGGTCAGAAATCCGGGCTTGAATCTGTTTCGAAATTCGTGATCCATAAAATCGTCAGTTACATGTGCGTAGGTGCGAATTGTCGTCATCATGTTGACGTGTCCCATCTGGCGGGCGACCACAATTGGCGGCGTGCCGGCCCGGAGCAAGAGCGACGCATAGGTGTGCCGCAGGCAATGGAATACAAATTTTTCCGGAGCGCCCACTGCTTTGCAAAGGGTTTTAAAGTGGGTTGAGACATACCAAGCGGTCCATGGCCAATCGCCATTTCTGGGCACTAGCGCACAGTCGTTGTTCCGCCCCTCGGAAAGCGTTCTAAAGAACTGGTAGCCCTCATCCGGAAGGGCAATCGTACGGCCCCTGTAAGTTTTCACTGGGTTGACGTAGATTGCAGCACGTGAGTGCTCCAGGTCCCCTACCCTCATTTTGAATATCTCAGAAAGCCGGCAGCCTGTGTAGAGGGCAGCAAGTATCAACCGCCGAAATTCGGGTTGGGCCATATTTACCATCCGCTTGGCTTGCTCCCAAGTCAAAATGTCAACTCGTGGACGGTGGACGGTCCTAAACGCTTTGACATCGCGCCAAGCGGCATTTGTCGCAATGTGACCGTCGCCGAATGCCATGTCCAAGGCACCCCGCAAGTCATAGAAAGCGTTATTGGCATTGGTCCGACGCCTGCGGCGAACATCTTCGTCTAAGGTTCGAGGATCCACAGGCACAAGACTCGTTCCACCAACGCGGATCACAGTAGAAGCTTCGACGTGCAATAAAAGGGAACGGCAATGCTGGGGTGTCAGATGTTTGCAGAGGATTGAGCCAAGAAGCGGGAGTATGTAAATATTGCTCCGGGAAACGGCCCCCACATACGATTGCTTCGCGCCAAAATTGAGTTTCCAATTGCAATAATCCCGCATCGCGTGGGTGACGGTATAGTCAGGCCCGATAGGACACCTGAGAAGGCCCGTTGTTCCAAGAAATTGGCGGGGCGCATGCCCAAGGAGCCGGATTTCTGGGCCGCTGAACCAGTCCAGGGCGCGCTGCTTGCCTTGCTCAAAAGTGAGGATACGATCTCCGTCGGCCTGATTTTCATCATCTGCCAGGCCCACAACTCGCTCTCGGTATCGGCTTCCGCTTCTGACTGTAATCCTTGCTACCCAGCAACCGTGTACTTTTGGCGTCCTTCGATAGCCAAAGCACTGGCCATTGGCGATTATGACGTAGTAAACTTCCCATTTGGCCGGGATTGCTTTACGGAAAACCTGATCCGATAGCTCCTCTTCACTGTAGCGCTGCGTGAACATATGCCTCTCCCTTTTCTTAGTTGAAAAGGTTAATTCTCGCGCCATTAAACCTGCTGATGCAAGTGCGTCACCCTGATAGGCTCCTCGCATCTACGATGACACTTCGGAATTGGATCGCGCCGGTAGAGTGGCGTTTTTTCCATGGCCCGAGCCTTAGAAAAAGCCCATTTCTGCCAGACTCTTGTTGGCGGGCATGAGCGTGTTTTTCAGGGCAAGTGGGAGCTGATCACATGAAGCATCTTATCCGTATTTTTGGTCCCTTCGCCCTGTTGGTGGCATTTTTCCCGCCGGCGGCCAGAGCTTATGACAGCGCTGACTGTCGCAGTCCAAATCCAGATCTTGCGATTTCCGTTTGTTCGGCCATCATTGACGCAGGCAACGAAACAAAAGAGAACATCGCCGTTGCCCATCGGCTTCGCGGCATTGCCTACGGCAAGAAGGGCGCCAACGGCCTCGCCATCAAGGATTTCGACAAGCTCATTGCCTTCTATCCAAAAAACGCAAACTCCTACTTCAATCGCGCCCGAGCCTACGAACAATCGGGAGACACGAAAAAGGCCGAGGCGGACTACAGGAAAGTGCTTTCATTGAGCCCGCATGACGAGGACGCTATTCAGGCGCTGGAGCGGTTGAAGGCCCCCTAGAACGGGCGCCGCACCATTGGGCGCTCTGCTTGCAGAAAATACCCGGTTCTGCCAGACTTTTGTGGGCGGGCAACGTACCCTTCAACTTGGCGGCCAGGTCTTGCGGATTTTTCCGCTGCCCCATGTCCAGCTTGCATGTCAGTTCATCAATGCTCTTGACTGCATCAATGGGAATGACGGATTCAATTTCGGCCAACAGAGTATTATGCGCGCGCCTGTACAGGTCTGGCTTCTGAGGAACCATAAGAATATCGGGGCATAGACGGCGTGCCTCGGGCACCGTCATCACATTCTTGACGCCTCGCAACTTGGCTTCCCGTGAGCAGGCAATGACACAAGTGCGTTCTGTGTTCGTAAATGGGACAATACCTATTGGCCGTCCGCGCAATTTCTTGTCGGCCTGTTGCTCCACTGAGGCAAAGAAGCCGTCGAAGTCCAAATACAGCCGTTCAATCGTTTCAGGCAGGCGCACAATTTTCCCGTCCCGAAAAATCAGGATTCAAAAAGTTCACTAGGATATGATTCAGAAACGTGTTCTAGTTATGTTCCCAAACGAGGAAAAGAGTCAACAGGGTATTTTTTGAGCGGTGACAATTCATGTATAGTGCCGGGAAAGGATGCAACGCTTGTGGGACCCGATGAGATAAAAAGAGGAGTTGCAGCTTTAATCGCGGCTGCTGCTTTTATAGTATTGGCTTGGCAATGGATAAGAGAGTTGTCTTTCTACAGAAGAAACAATTGGAATTTTGAGTTGGATATTGAGCCAAAGTCTTGGGATTGGATGCCCAAGCATAGGTTTCGCAAATGGCAAGGCGTGTCGAACTCCCAAAGGATAAAAGTCTATTATCCTATTTTCATTCTCGCGGCTTTCTACTTGATGTCGTCCGCCATCTATTCGGTAAAAACATGAGTGGACGCGGCATAGATTTTCTTGAAAACTGGATTCAGCAGCGCGTCACTGAGGCCGATAGGAAGGGTAGCAAAGAACGTGCCAAGGAACTTGCTGACAAGTGCATTACAGAGGCCGCAGCCCTCGGCATCACCATGGACGACTTGGAGCCCGAGTGGGGCAGCGTTGAAGAAATCATCTTTGACGCGATGCAGGACGTATTGGGCGATGAGTTAGAGCATTGGAAGATATTTGCGGCCATACGCGAGCGGCGTGAGGGCAACAAGACTGTTCATTAACTTGCGATATCGCCAAACAAGGGTATCTGGCGTATACTAACACTACGGCGGAGCGTGAAAGGAGTCCTTAATGGCACTTGATCTCGCAGGCTTAGTATCAGCAACCCCATCGATTAGGTCTGACCCTGCGCCGAACGTCTTGCTTGTCGGATCGATTGAAATCTGTTTGGCACGGTGTCTGGTCTTGTTGTGGTGTTGCTTAATATTAGCTGCCAGTACGCACAGCGCTTCAAGCTCAGGAACATCGCGAATTACGAATGCGCCGGCTACCCTACTAGCGCCAGAAATTGTCCGTTTATATATCCAGAAAGATCATGGAACGCTCACTTGCACCGGCATCACGCTTACCCGAAGAATTATTCTCACAGCCGCGCACTGCGTGGAGAAAGCAAGAGGCATACAAGTATTTTACTATGACGGCGCATACAAATCCGGAACGATAGTATTTCCTTCAACAGGGGCCTTCGGCGCAGCATCGTTTCATACCCATCCTGCCTTTGACGGTTCGCCTTTCTTACGCACCAACGACAACGATATCGCAGTAGTACGTCTCGCGAATCCAGGAATGTCCACTTACGAACGGGCAAAGATATATTTCGACGATAGACGGCCTTGGTTGCCTAACAATGACGAAGGAAGGAGAGTTCACGCATTTGGTGTTGGCTGGGGAAGCTCGCCCGGGAGTTCGTCGGACTGCGACGCCTCTGGAAATAATATCAATATTAAAAGACATGCAGACCGAATCTATGTTCAGAGTGGGCTATTTTCATTTGAGCCCGAGAAAATTAAGGCATCTATGGACGGGCAACATATTTGTAATGGCGATTCCGGTGGTGCCTGGACGCTCAAACGGAACGACAAACGTGGGCGAGCCCACTTCCTGACATTTGCAATTCACTATTACCATACTGAAGACGGATGGTTCGACACCGCCTATGGAACGTCGATCCGGCGGTACTGGGAGTGGATCATTGGGCGTGCCCACGCTGCTGATGTCAGCTTGGCATGCCCGACTTCGGTGTTGCCGGGCAGTGGGTACCGCTATAAATCCTGTCGAGAAAACGCGTTGGGCGATGAGTGTAACCTCGGGCAAAGCAGGCATCGAAACTGTTCATCCAATTTCATTGGTCCAGGTGAAGACGACAAGTGCGTTGCTGGTTTCTGGAAGAGGAGTGGCGGTTGGTGCGAACCCGACGCACCCGCGGGTGGACAGAGGCCCTGAAGAGTCCCTGGGCGCCGCATCCATGGGCCACAATTTCAATGCCAACATCAAGGGCAGCGGGTCGGATGGGCCGTTTGACTGCAGGACGCATAGGTTGCAGGCGTAGACGTTCGTTCGCCGGTTCTTCAATGCTATTACTACTCTACTTTGCTGCCTTCGGAAAGTAACTCGCCATATTCGTCATAGGAAGCGTCAAGGATACCCACAACGCTGGGCTAGGTTGATCCCCGAAAAGCTGCTGCACCGCAGCCAGCCCAGCGTGCCCTTCAAGGTGCGGAGCGATGGTGCGCGCGATGCCAACCAGAGACAAACGTGTCAAAAAACTTCCAGGGGATTTGGGAAACGACATTATTGAATTTAGTCCAGGCGGGCTATTTAGCTGGTTGTCTGGCGAAGCTAAAGATCAGTATGTCCTGCGGCAAACAGTCGAAAAGCTCCAAGCATTAATGAAAGTGTATGGAATATCTCATCAAAATGTGGAGGTCGAACTGTTTAGCCTTTCTGTTTGCTTGGCTGAAGAATTTGTAAAAGGGTTTAAAGTGATTCCGCTTTCCCGGTGGAAGCCGTTGCGCACAAAAGGAAAACCTCAACTTATTTCGCCAGAGGATTGGGCGGCGCTTTTCAGATTGATTCATGAACGAACGACTACAGGGCAGTCAATAAATCAAGCGTGCAAATCAATTATCGCCAAGCATCAAAGGTGGTCAAAGTATAAGCATACAAGTCTTGCAGCGTCCTATCGTAGAGAAAGAGCAAAAGTAGACCACCTCTTGAAAAGTGATGAATTAAGCGTAAAGAAATCTGGTTATACACTCGCCAGCTTAGCAGAGATGGCTCAAACTAGTGGCGCTACCAAAGTGCGAACAAAAACGCGCACCCATTAAGTTCGCTCTATCTATCGCGAACTCAAATGGTTTCCCTTTATTGTTCGCATTTCGCACATCTAAATCGCTTTTCATAAGCCGAATGCATCCGCATTCTGGCGAACTTGAAAGGTGACAAATGACAGACGTAACTCCCTTTGCAGTCAGTATCGCAGATGCTGTTCGCATGGTCGGCCTTGGCCGTACTTCACTCTACGCAGCCATTGCGTCGGGCAAGCTCAAAACGAGAAAATCCGGCAGGCGCACTCTCGTTGAGACAGCGGCGCTCAGGGAATTTTTGGACGCCCTTCCTGAGTCTGTGTCCCAGCATGAAGCATAACATCTCTAAAAAAGAAAAACCCGGCGCGGCCTTGCAGGGCCGCTTGCCGGGCATTGTCTCAACCCCGGTCAAGGCCAAGGCCGTCGAGACTGCCAACGCCGCCGGCTTGATGACTGCGGATGACCTGAAGCCAGAATGCCTCACAGGAACGCCTAATGGGTAGCAAGACCAACAAGACGGGACGCACCAAGGGGCAACATTCGTTTTTCGTTGCCCTGGAACTGTTTTTGATGGCAACGCCAGCTTGGCGGTCCTTATCGATGGCAGCCCGGGTGGCTTACGTTGAAATCGCTGCGCTGTATGACCAATCAAACAACGGTCGCCTCGCCCTCTCGGCGCGCCAGCTTGCCGCCCGGATGCCCATCTCTAAGGCTACCGCCCATCGCGCCCTTCAAGAACTTGCCGCAAAAGGGTTCATCGTCGCCACCAAGCCCAGTGGTTTCAACATGAAAACCGGTGAGCGTAGGGCAACGGAATGGCGGCTGACCCGGTATCGTTGTGACGTCACCGGCGACATTGCCACCAAGGCGTTCCTGCTTTGGAAGCCCGATCAACTTCATTTCACGGTCTCACCACAGGCCCACACCGGTCTCATGACAGAGCCACTCAAGGCAAAAAACTGTCAAAAATCGGTTGTGGTGGCCTTCTCACGAGACCGTCCGGCCATTTTGTCCAACCACGACGGTCTCACCACACGGCCCCTTCTAGATTCTACCATAGGGGACGGCGACAGGGAGAGCGTGGCGAGCGGCGACCACGACGCAAGCCGCCACGCCCGACCGGACAATCAAATCAATCTTACGCGGGCGCCAGCCCGCGCCCAGAACAGTTAGCTCAATCAGAAGGAACTCACTCATGGCCTACAGACTCATTTCCGATGACTCAACCGCTCAAGGCGAAAGGCCAATCCGATGAATACCAGCCATCCTGAACCCTTCGAGCAACAAGGCTCCAGTCTAGACCCTGATCTCGGCCGAGTTCAACAGCAAGCCGCCCCGTTATCTTCCCGTATTAACGGGGCGGAAATTGTACTTCCGACACAGGTTGCAATCGCTGTGACCGAAACACCACCGCGACGGCAGCGGAAGCAATATCGCCGTGGCAGGAAGGGTCCCTTCGCAAGTGGCCGCCATCTTGCCGCAGCTCGAACCCTGGCTGGCCTCAAGCAGTCCGAGCTTGCGGACATGGCTGGCACCCACGTCAACAGCCTCAAGCGGCTGGAGCAGATGCACGACATCAGGGGTTCCAACCACTCTCAAGTGCGCTTCCGGGACGCCCTTAAACAGCTTGGCGTCATCGCTGAAGCATACCCGACAATAGTGCTGAGACAGGAACAACCGCATGATAGAATAGTGCGTGGCGACCAATTATCGACAGCCTCCACGCGCGAGATAAAGGTATAGGATAACTTGGGACCTTCAAATCACTTTATTACCTCCTGTGCCCCAGGAACAGTCTTTGCCGATTTAATAACGGTGGAAAACGGTTGTGAGGCGATAGCTGTTAATACAGCGTAAGAACAGGTGGAATATTTTGGCTTTGTTTATTGCCCCAAGTGTGCGTGACGGACAAATTTGCGAGCCCATAAAGCTTGGTGCCCGAATCCCTGTGTCCCAAGCCCCACTAAAATAGTGCTAGTTGGTAATGCGCGGTGTGCGTCGAAGCCAATTATTATACCAGTCCACATGAGCGCGAGATATTAGATACACTATATCCAATAACGTCGGTTCCACCTAGTCACTAGAAAGGCCATAATGAAATCACTTTCCCAATATGCGAGAACAGGCTGGTCCCCTGAGCGCAAACTTAAGCATGCCGCTGCAATTCAACTCTGGCGCCCTTGGGACCACTCGACCGGCCCGAAAACCCCAGAAGGCAAGGCCGCCTCAGCAAAGAACGGGGCTTGGTCGCGACCGTTGGCCTGGCTGATTAAATTACCTCCCGGCAAATTTATCCGTATTTTTAAACGGCTTGTGTAGGCAAACCAACGAACTATTGGCTCTTAACAAATTCAAGAGCTTAGCCATTGATAATAGGCGGTTTGGAGTTATCGAACTCCAGTCTCCAGGGACAATAATGACAGCCCAACGCGCGCGCGCGCGAGATTTGGGTTTACGCAAAGCGGACTTGCCGGAATGCTGCAATCTCTCCTATGCAGTTCGTCTCGCCCACACGAAATCACACAGCAGGGAATTCCATCCATGGCCGACCATCTCTTCTCGCCGATCCAACTCGGCACGCTCGATCTGCCCAATCGTATCGCGGTCGCGCCTATGTGCCAGTACTCGGCTGATGATGGTTGCGCCAGTGACTGGCACCTACAGCATTGGATGAACCTGGCCATGTCTGGGGCCGGCATGGTGACCGTTGAGATGACAGATGTCGAACGTCGTGGCCGCATCAGTCATGGGTGCCTTGGTCTTTATTCCGAAGCCAACGCAGCGGCTGCAAAGGGTGCCCTGGATGCCGCCAAGAGGGTGGCGGCGCCTGGAACGAAGTTTGGCATCCAACTGGCGCATGCTGGCCGGAAGGCGTCCTGCCAGCGGCCGTGGGAGGGCGGGAAACCACTCAGTGCGAACGAGGACGCCTGGACCGTTGTATCCGCCTCGGCAGTTCCTTATGCCGAAGGCCACCCTGTACCGCAGGAACTTGACGAGGCCGGCATCGCAATACTCATCGAGAATTTTGGCAAGGCTGCCGAACGGGCAGCACGCGTGGGTTTTGATTTCATCGAACTGCACTCGGCCCACGGCTATCTGTTGCATCAATTCCTTTCGCCGCTGTCCAACCGCCGCACTGACCAATGGGGCGGGTCCTTGGAGAACCGCATGCGCTTTCCACTCGCCGTTGCACATCGGGTTCACGAGGCTGCTCCCAAGCTCATGTTGGGTGCTCGGCTTTCGGTCACCGACTGGGTCCCGGGAGGGTTCGATGTTGATGAGGCGATTTTGGTGGCCAAGGCCTATAAACATGCGGGCATAAGTTACATTTGCTGCTCAAGCGGCGGCAACTCACCATTGCAAAAGATGCCGACTGGCCCCGGCTATCAGGTACATCTGGCCACAGCCATCAAGAATAGCGCAAACATTGCCACGCGCGCCGTGGGATTGATTGATGATCCGCACCAGGCCAACGATATCATCGTTTCGGGGAAAGCCGATACTGTGGCGCTTGGACGAGCCTTACTTGCAGATCCACGCTGGCCGTGGAGGGCCGCGGCGCATCTAGGCCACGAAATCTCAGCACCACCGCAAATGCTGCGCTCCGTTCCGTTGATCAAACAATGGGCAGCGGTGACGTCGCCTTCCTAGGAATGCTGAACCGACCGTGATTACCAGGATGGGCAAAGCCTGGGCTTCTTGGGTTCCGGAGCCGTTCGGTTTCGCGGGACATCGGATTAGCCTTCCTGGCCCCCTGCCCCCAAATCTTAAATCGTGCAGAACCTATAGCGGCCTTGGGGATTGAAGTGTTTGATGCAAGCTGCTGGAAATCATTATCCCGGTCACTTTACCTATCGAGCCGGAGAATGCTCCAATGGAATCTTGGAACCCCCTATCCTACGCCTCATGGCCAATGCAAGGTTTGTGGCGTGGGGCACGATGTGGGGCAGATCAGTGGCGGATTTAAAAATTCCATTTTACTTCAATACGATGCATGAAAATTATGGCGGAGACGGAGGGATTCGAACCCTCGATACGCTGTAACACGTATGACGATTTAGCAAACCGTTGCCTTCAGCCACTCGGCCACGTCTCCGGTGTTGGGGCTTTTGCCGTGATTTGATTGCGCACGCAAGCGGGCGTAACCGTCCGTCCGCAATTCTTTCCCCATTATCACAAAAACGCGATAACCGACTATTTTAGTCGGTTTTTTCTTGACAGCAGGTTCCGCGGTGATATTCCTGCAAAAAATTCAACAGGAGACACCGTCATGAAGTTTTCCCGTCGCGGCCTCATTGCCTTTGCAGCCTTCGCAGCCCTTCAGACTTCGGCGCAAGCCGCTGAAGAAGTGAACGTCTACTCCTATCGCCAGCCGGAACTTATCAACCCCCTGTTCGAGCAATTCACCAAGGAAACCGGAATTGCGATACGAACGGTTTTTGCGGAAAAGGGATTGATCGAGCGCATGGAGCAGGAAGGTGCTTTGAGCCCGGCGGACCTTTTGATGACGGCGGATGTTGGCAGGCTTGTCATCGCTGCCGACAAGGGTCTGGCGCAGCCCGTCGAACTGCCTGAAATCCTGGACAAGGTTCCGGCGGCATTGCGCGACACCGGCAATCTCTGGTTTGGCCTCACCATGCGGGCCCGCGTGGTCTACGCGTCAAAGGACCGGGTGACGCAGGAAACAATCAGCTACGAGGAACTGGCTGATCCAAAATGGAAAGGCAAGATTTGCAGCCGGCCGGGTAATCACCCTTATAATTTAGGGCTGATTGCGGCAATGATTTCCCACAAGGGCGAAGCGGCGGCGAAGGAATGGCTGACGGGCCTGAAGGCAAACCTTGCAATCAAGCCCAGCGGCGGTGACCGTGACCAGGCCAAGGGCGTGTTTGCGGGTGAATGCGATCTGGCCATTTCCAATACCTATTACATGGGAAAAATGCTGACCAACGAGAAGGAACCCGAGCAAAAGGATTGGGCGAAAGCCACCCGCATCATATTCCCCTCCTCGGCTGATATCGGCACCCATGTGAACATTTCCGGCATGCTGCTAGCCAAGAATGCTCCACATAAGGACAATGCCCTCAAGCTGATGACGTTTTTAGCCAGCGATGAAGCCCAGCAGCTTTATGCGAATGGAAACTTCGAGTATCCGGTAAATCCAGCCGTGCCGGCTTCCGAAATTGTCCAGAGCTGGGGCAAATTCACGCCTGACACGCTCAACGTGGCCGAGATTGCCAAGCTTGAGAAAATTGCCTCCAAGCTGGTAGATGAAGTCCAGTTCAACGACTGACCCCTGCAAAATCGAAAAGGTCCGCGTGCGCAGATTCACGCGGACTTTTTTTGTCCCTAAGCTTAGTGCAGCGTGAGCAGGTCACGGGCCTGGCGCTGGGCGTCGGCTACATCGGCCGGGCTCATTTCACGCGAAATTTCGCAGCGGTATTGCTTGGCGCTTTCGCTGCCTTTGAGGGCAGCAAGATTGAACCACTTGTGGGCCGCCACAAGATTCAACGACACCTCGCGCCCAATGCAATACTTCATGCCGATTTCGAGCAGATCGTCGGCTGTTGCGGCGGCGATTGAAATCTCCGCTTCATTTTTCATCATTTGACGTCCCATATTAGTCCCCATCATCCGTATTATTGCCGGCACTGAAGTGTGCGGCGTTGATGATGATTCTGACTCCCGGGTGGCAACGCGGAGTTAAACGACAGGCTTAAGAAACTTCAAATGAAGCGGCGGGCAGATAAGGCCTGCCTACAAATTAACCCAATGAATCCGACATTTTAAACGAATATACAGGAAATATTTACGACGAAAAATTCACCGTCGGTTTACCAGGATTTCGATAAACGGGAGGCCGTGCAGAATTACCTACGGCACTGGAACAGCGAGTTTCATGTAAATTGGGAAGTGATCGGACCCTGCCGCGTTGCCAATGCCCTCGCTCTCAAGCTGGCGAATGCCGGGGCTCACAAAAATGTGGTCAATCGCTATTTGCGGCATGCCCGTGCGCGCTGGCCAGGTAGGCAGGTCGGTGAGGCGCGTGAAATTTCCCTGGGCAGCAAAAGTCTGGGTCACGCGTGAATAGGGCGTGGCGTTGAAATCGCCCATGACAATGCGGCTGCCCGTAATCGCATCCAGTTCGACGGCCAGCGCCCTGGCTTGCTCAAGCTGCGACCGCGAATAGGGAAAGCGCGTCGTATGGACGCCGTAAATGGAAAGGCTGCCAAATTCGGGGCCAAGAGACGCGCGGATATAAGGAGGACCTTCCCAAAGCATCCGGTCGCCGATTTTGGTCAGGGGATATTTTGAGAGAATGCCAAAGTTGCAATGGGTGGGATCCGAGCATTTCGCCTGATAGGGATATTGCGAAAGCAACTGGTCAAAAATCCCGCGCTTGTTGGGCCCCAGTTCAACCAGGACAATGACATCCGCATTCAGCCTTATGATCTCGGCCTTGACCTCTTCGACCTGTTCATTGTTGAACAACGTGTTGAAGCTTGCCACGCGGATTCCGCGCTCCCCTTGCTTGACGGTGCTCATAACCGTGGGATGCGCACTGGCGTAATAGGGCCACACGCTATAGCCGACCACCATTGCAATCAGCAGCACGACGGCGGTCAGCACTTTTCCATGAGGCATGAAGAACCCAAGGGCAAACGCTGCTACCAAAAACATGAATTGCGGCGTGAACTGGGAAAATACGTCAAAACCCACCCAGAGGTGGCCAAGGCGCGCCGCAGCCAGGCCCGCAATGCCGAGGCTCAGCCCCAGGATGCAGCCGAGATAGCCTTTCGGACGGTTACGTCTTCTTTTTGCAGCGACTTCAGCTTCAAGCGCATCTTTGCGCACGAACTTCTTTTTCTTTATTTCGTCCACAAGGAATGCCTTCGTCAGGAATCAGAGAAGTCTGCTCTCCATCGGCAGAATCTGTTCCGGTGTACCAAAACCAGGCATAGCTTCAATACGTTTTTTCCAAGCCACGATATTTGGATAGGGTGTCAAGTCAATCATGGCCTCGGGCGCATAGCGCACGATGGCATAACTGCCGATATCGGCGATGGTTGCTTTCTTGCCGACAATCCATTCGGACTTCGCCAATTCATGTTCAATGACCGCCAGAGCCGCCTTGGCTTCGGTGTCATACATGGTGCGGACTTCATCGCCGAACTGGCGGAAACCGCGATTACGGGCCCGCAACCGCAGCAATGGCACGGACAGCTTGTCCCACTGCCAGAACAACCACTCACGCACCCGGATTTTTTCAATCGGGGTCTTGCCATCAAACTTGTGGAGGGACTCGGACAGGTGTTCCAGGATCGCGGCGGACTGCACCAGGAAGAGCTGACCATCACGCAAGGCCGGAACCTGGCCGTAACGGTTCTTCACCAGGTAATCAGGCTGCTTGTGCTGGCCTTCGCGGAGATTGACATGGATATAGGAATAGGGATGGCGACAGAGGGAGAGCATGAGCCCCACCGTGTAGGATGGGCCGGACGTCATGGTGCCATGGAGGGTAAAACGCTGCTTATCCCCACTCGCGGCGGCCACTTTGACAGCTTTTTTAGGCTTTGATTTTACTGGCTTTTTTTTGGCAACAGCCTTTTTAGCCGCTTTCTTGGCTGATTTAGCCATCGGAATATCCTCGCTTGTCCCACCTGCATAACAAATCTGCACACGGACTATAGCGGAAAATATTCGGAAACGGAAATACTATCTAAGATGCTGAATTTACTTAGTTAATTCCAAGTTTTTGACGAAGTAAATCATTAACGGCCTGGGGATTTGCCTTGCCGCCCGTGGATTTCATGACCTGGCCCACAAACCAGCCCAGCATGGAGGGTTTGGCCAGAACAGCGGCAATTTTGTCGGGATTCTGGGCAATTATCTCGTCCACTGCCTTTTCAATGGCGCCGCTATCGGTCACTTGTTTCAAGCCCCGGCTTTCGACCACTTCGGCAGGCGAGCCGCCCTCGGTCCAGATAATCTCGAAGACGTCCTTGGCGATTTTTCCGGAGATCGTGCCCGAGGTTATGAGACCCACGATCTCGCCGAGCTGGCTGGCGGAAACCGGCGTGGTTTCAATGGTTTTGCCCTCCTTGTTCAAGCGGCCAAAGAGCTCGTTGATCACCCAGTTTGCGGCAATCTTGCCATCCCTGCCCTTGGCGGTGGCTTCAAAAAAATCCGACGAGGCCCGTTCGGCACTCAGCACGCTGGCATCATAGACCGACAGGCCATAGGCGCTCACGAAGCGGTTGCGCTTTTCATCGGGCAATTCCGGCAGGCTGTTCTTGATCGCTGCCACCCAATCATCGGTGAATTCAAGCGGCAGCAAATCCGGATCGGGGAAGTAGCGATAGTCATGGGCTTCTTCCTTGGAGCGCATGGAGCGGGTTTCGCCCTTCTTAGGATCGTAGAGCCGGGTTTCCTGATCTATCTTGCCGCCATCCTCCAGAATGCCGATCTGGCGGCGGGCCTCGAATTCAATGGCTTGGCCCATGAAGCGGACAGAGTTCACATTCTTGATTTCACAGCGGGTGCCGAACTTTTCGCCGGGCTTGCGCACGGAGACGTTCACATCGGCGCGGAGTGAGCCCTGCTCCATATTGCCATCACAGGTGCCGAGGTAACGCATGATCTGGCGCAGCTTGGTGACATAGGCGCGGGCCTCATCAGAGGACCGCATGTCAGGCTTCGAGACAATCTCCATCAGGGCGCAGCCGGAGCGGTTAAGATCAACGAAGCTCAGGCTGGGGTGCTGATCGTGAATGGATTTGCCGGCATCCTGTTCGAGGTGCAGGCGCTCAATGCCCACATCAACAGTCTTGCCGTCATCAAGATCAATGGTGACGACGCCTTCGCCCACGATGGGTTGCTTGTACTGGGATATCTGGTAGCCCTGCGGCAGATCGGGATAGAAATAGTTCTTCCGGTCGAAGATCGAATAGTTGTTAATCTGGGCTTTCAGGCCAAGGCCGGTGCGCACCGCCTGTTCCACGCAATACTCATTGATGACCGGCAGCATGCCGGGCATGGCGGCATCGACAAGCGAGACATGGTCGTTGGGCTCGCCGCCAAATTCAGCCGATGAACCGGAAAAGAGCTTGGATTTCGAGGTGACCTGGGCGTGGACCTCGAGGCCGATTATGATTTCCCAATCACCGGTTACCCCTTTGATCCAGTCCTTTGATGCGGCCACGCGCTTTTCAGAAATCATTAATTTCACCCGTTATTTGCGCGCCTTGGTACTGGTTCGCGGGCTCCGGTTCAAGCCCCCGGATTGTCCATTTCCCGGCCAATGGCGCGGAACAGCCAGACGGCCCCCAGAAGCATCAAAGCCACTATCCCAATGAAACCATAGTCCTGCGTTGTGAAATCGGCGCCGGACTTTTGCCACAGCGCCAGAACCAGGAAACCCAAAAGCAGGATCGCCGCGCCGAGGCTGGCGTAACGCATGGCCTTGAAGAGCAGGCGTTGCAGGGGAGACATGTCGCTCATTTGCTTTCTCTTGCCTGTCTTGGCATGTAGATAGGTGTTTTAACCCGACTGGACGCGGAAATG
Organism: Aestuariivirga sp.; assembly: GCA_965279345.1. GTDB lineage: Bacteria > Pseudomonadota > Alphaproteobacteria > Rhizobiales > Aestuariivirgaceae > Aestuariivirga. The sequence continues at coordinate 118,098 of CBDIHN010000004.1, read as the reverse complement.
TCAAAAAAGAAGACCGATCTCACTTCGTTGAAGCCTGAAACCCGGCTGGTTGTGGCAGGCCGCGAATTTGCGGAACACGGCATCGTCAATCCGGCGGTTTATCACGCCTCCACCATTACCTTCCCAACAGTCAAGGCGCTCCATGACCGTGCCCAACCCTATACCTATGGTCGAAGGGGAACGCCGACATCGCGGGCCGTGGAAACGGCCATCGCGGCACTCGAAGGCGGGCATGATTGTAAGATTTCGTCGTCAGGGCTTGCGGCCGTGACGACAACGCTGCTGGCCTTCCTGAAAACCGGTGAGCATGTGCTCATCCCGGACACGGTTTATCTTCCGGTGCGCCAGCTCTGCGATAGCGTGCTCAAGGGGTTGGGGATCGAGACCACCTATTACGATCCGCTGATCGGGCGCGGCATTGCCGGCCTGATCCGCGCCAACACCAAGGTTGTCTATTGCGAAAGCCCGGGCTCGCAAACGATGGAAGTGCAGGACATTCCGGCTATTGCAGACGTTGCCCATGGCAAGAACTGCATTGTGATTTTGGACAATACCTGGGCCGGCGGGTTCTTTTTCAACGCCTTTGCGCATGGTTGCGATGTTTCGGTCCAGGCCGCCACAAAATACATCGTCGGCCATTCGGACGCGATGCTGGGGTCCACGGTCTGCAACGAAAAGACCTGGGGACAGTTTAAGCAGACATTCGAGACGATGGGGCAGTTCGCTGGCCCCGATGACATGTATCTGGCGCTGCGGGGGCTGCGCACCATGAGCGTGCGCCTCGAACGGCATATGCGCAACGCCACAGCCGTGGCCGAATGGCTGCGCAGTCGGAACGAGGTTGATAGCGTTCTCTACCCTGCCCTGAGCAATGCGCCGGGCCACGCAGTGTGGAAGCGCGATTTCAGCGGCGCTTCGGGATTGTTTTCCGTCGTGCTGAAACCGGCACCAGAACAGGCGCTTGCCGTGATGCTCGATGACTTGAGCCTGTTTGGCATGGGGTTTAGCTGGGGCGGATTTGAAAGCCTTGTGGTTCCTTTCAAACCAGTGCGGACGGCCACCACATGGACGGCTCCCGGCCCATGCCTGCGCTTCCATATCGGTCTCGAAAGCCCCGATGATCTGATTGATGATTTAAAACAAGGGTTTGAACGGCTCAAAAAATATTCTTGAACCTATGGATATAATTCCTATCTATGTCCTCTAGAGGAGATTGGGATGACGTCATTTTTCCGGGTTTTTGTATTGATTTCAGTGCTTCTGGCACTCACCGTTACCGCCTTCGCGCAAGAGTCCGATGATCCGGAACTCATCTTCAAAAAGACCACCGTTTGGCGATTGCTATCGCCTGATGCCAAGCTTGCAACCTATGTGATCGATGATCCCCAGGTTGAAGGCGTTGCCTGCTACTTTACGGTGCCCGAGATTGGCGGATGGTCCGGCTGGGCCGGATTTGCGGAAGAGCGTTCCGAAACCTCGCTGGCCTGCCGCCAGGTGGGGCCGGTGACGTTGAAGGCCAAGTTTGCCCAGGGCGAGGAAATCTACCGGCAGCGCCGCTCACTGTTCTTCAAGAAGATGCAGATCGTGCGCGGCTGCGATGCCAAGCGGAATGTTCTGGTGTATCTGGCCTATACGGACAAGATCATCGAGGGCAGCCCGCAGAATTCAACCTCCACCGTTCCACTCATGCCATGGGGCACGCTGCCGGCGCCGAAATGCGGAGATTTTGTCACTCCGTAAATGGCCTGATATCAATGGTATGTGTGGGAAGGAGTGGCTTCCAGGGGCTCGGACACAGGCATTGACCATCGCATCCCGAGCTTGTCGGCAAACACCAGCCAAGTTTCACCCAATGACGTCCAGCGCAGTTTGGTTTCCTGATCGACGGCGAGTTGCGCGTGATGGAAGCAGCGCTCGGCTTGGGCACGAAATGCCGCGAAGTTATGACTATTGATTTTGGGAACGTCTGCCACGTCTCAAACTTCTCAGAAACTGAAGAACACGACAGGAGATCCGCACCTGCTATCACTGAGACGTTGCCTACATGACAAAATTATTTCAATTCGTCGAAAAAGTTATGCACCGATTTATTAGCACGCAGCGGCCCGTGCATGGTGAAAACCAAACGGCTTTCCCATCTATCCGGCGTTACTTGAAATTTCTCCACTGCGCCTTGAGGCGTGAAAGCGCTGCGGAAAACCGGTACAAACCGGTGAACTCTGTAAATTGCTGACATTTTACTGGCCATGAGGTTTGATACGGTCGGGAAAATGTAACGCCTTGCGACATCGCGGCAATTTTTTTCTTGAGCGGCAGCTTGCCTATCGGCACTCCGTCAACCTTCATCCGACCTGAATAGCCGCCGCAAGCGGGACGCGACGGGAGATACGGAATCGAAAGGCCCTCAGACGTTATGACGGCGATGGCCTTGAAATCATTCTTCTCAATCCGGCAATGCTTAAGTTTTGATACCACGCCAAAGGAATCCACCCCCTCGCCGAGACAAACAATGCGCCAGTTGGGAGCAACCCTGCTGACTATGCCTCCGGCGTCGAGGATAGCTTGGTCAGAATTTCCAAAGAAACCGGCGAAAGACGGCGTGGGTGCCAGCGTCAGGGCAAGAAGAATCAACAGGGCTCTGGTTTGCTCGCCAGTGTTTGGCCGGATCAGATTTCCCATTATTGTCCTACCTTTAGGAACAGTTCGACGATACGGATAAGGATTCTCGCCCAGTCCGCGCTGCCGATAGTAGCGCCCCCTTGATGAGGGTTGCAAGATAATGCCGGGGCTGATGCGAATTCCCATCTTGTCACTGGCGTTGTGTTGCGCCAACCTCGTGGCAGATAGACGAAGAAAAATCATTGGGGATTTATGAATCTCGGACGGCTAGAGACGGTTGCAGTCATTGGCAACGGCATCATCGGCCACGGCATTGCGCAGATATTCGCGGCTGCGGGCAAGAGGGTCGTCATGATCGGCCGAAATCAGGACTCACTTGACCGGGCAATAAAGAAGATCGCTGGCAGCCTTGACGATTTTGCTGCGCATGGGCTCATCGAGCGGGCCACCCCAAAGGCCAGTCTCGCGCGAATTCAAACATCGCTGCAACTCGAGGATGCTGCGGCGGCTCAACTCATCATTGAAGCGGTGACCGAAGACCTGCCGCTGAAGCTCGACTTCTTCGGCAAGCTTGACCGGATCTGCCCCCTGCCCGCAGTTCTTGGCTCATCGAGCGGGCAACCCGCCAGTGCGCTCATTGCCAAGGTTGCCCATCCTGAGCGGGTGATCGCCACGCACTTCTGGTATCCGCCGCAACTCATTCCCCTGGTCGAGGTTTGCGCCGGCCCTAAAACAGCGCCGGATGTGACGCGGTGGGTTTGCGAAGTCCTGAAGCAGGCAGGCAAGGAACCAGCTGTAATTGACAAGGAAATTCCAGGCTTTATCGGCAATCGCCTGCAGTTTGCAATGCTGCGCGAGGCCTGGGCATTGTGGGCTTCGGGGGCGGCGAGTGCCGAGGCCATCGACACGGTCGTGCGCAACAGTTTCGGCCGCCGTGTCGGCATCACCGGGCCAATTGAATCGGCAGATGCCGGCGGCCTCTACACCATGTATCATTTCGGTAAATCGCTTATGCCGCATCTCGATATCAGCCCCGAACCACCTGCGGCAATCGCCGAACTGGTGGCCAAGGGCGCCAACGGGATTGCCAATGGCCAAGGCGTCTGCGACTGGTCGAAACGCGATGGCGCCCAACTCATCGCGGCGCGCATGGAAGAGCTGTTTCGCTGGCTGAAGGCCGACAAAGCGCGGGGGCACTGAAGCAGTGATAACTGGTAGCCGCGTTCTGACCGAAGCCTGTTCCTTTGATCCCTATTGGTGGCGGGCAGCACCCCATAAGGAGGAACCAGCCGTTGCGCCTCCCCCTAGCACAGACGTGGCAATCGTCGGTTCCGGCATCACCGGGCTTGTGGCGGCTTTGCATTTGGCGCGGGGCGGCAGACAAGTCACCATTTTCGAGGCACGGGAGCCAGGATATGGCGCCAGCACGCGCAATGCGGGCTATGTGGGCCGCACCCTCAAGCACGGATTTGGAGAACTGGCCGAGAGTCATGGCCTGCCCTTCGCCACGCAAATCTACGGTGAGTTGATGGAAGCTTTCCTTGCCGTGAAAGAGACCGTGGAGAGCGAGAAAATCGCCTGCCACTACAGCCAGCAGGGGCGGCTGCTGCTGGCGACGGGTTCGGCCATGTATGAGGCAATGGCCCGTGAATTCTCTCTCAGGGAAAAACATTTACGTGAGCCATTCGCCATGGTGAGCCGGGCCGAGCAGTCAAATGAAATCGGTACCGAACGTTATTTCGGCGGCGTCAAGATCGAGGATCATGCAGGGCTTCACCCCGGGCTTTATCATCAGGGCTTGCTCGATGCGGCGCGCGCCGCCGGGGTCACGATTGCAGCGCATACGCCGGTGCTGCGTATTGCCCGCGATGGCGCAGGTTTCATTGTCCAGACACAGCGGGCGCGCGTGGCGGCGCGGGACGTAATCGTGGCCACGAACGGCTATTCCGGTGATGCATTTCCCTGGCTCAAGCGCCGGGTAATGCCGTTCGATGCCTATCAGACTGTGTCGGAGCAATTGGACAAAGAACTGGTGCGCCAGTTGCTGCCCGGTGACCGCACGTTCATCGACTGGAATTTCAACGTTGATTGGGTGCGGCGTGCGCCTGGCGATCCCACGCGCATCGTTTTTGGAGGCCTCACCGGCGGGCGCAACCAGGATCTTCGCGTTATGGCCGAGCGGCTGCACATGCGGCTCATGCGGATATTTCCGGAGCTTTCCGATCTCCGCTTCGACCACGTGTGGACCGGCAAGTGCGGCGGAACATTCGACCTTTATCCGCACATCGGCTGCCATGAGGGCATTCATTTCGCCGTTGGTTATTGTTTCGCAGGCGTCCCCATGGGCACCCTGTTCGGACAAAAACTGGCGTGGCGCATTCTCGGACGGAAAGGCGGAGAGAGCGCCTTCGATCGCCCCATGCCTTCGAACCCGCTCTATTGGGGAAACCCTTGGTTTGTGCCCCACGCCATCAACTGGATAAGCCGCCGCGACCGATAATGCCGGGTGATTAACTGTAAACGTTACCGATGTTTAATTGGCAAAGGAGTGCGCTGGAACCGCAATTACTTCTTATCAAAACCCTTGATCCATTGCTATCTTCCATTGTGCACCCTTAAATGTAGAGGACTATGCCCTTATGCCGTCTGCCACGCTGCCAACCATGCCGATCAATAACTTGACAGAGGACGTCGGCGCGCTCGTCCAAACTTTGCAGGCGCATGGCTCCGAAGCTGCAGGGCGCTTGCTCGATGCCGTGTCTCCTTCCGTTGCATTTGAAGCGCTGGTGCGGCTCAATCAAGGCTTCGTGCAGGATATTCTGGCCACGCTGGAGCCGGAGCGGCGCCAGGCCATACTCGATGCCGCACTACCGGAACTGGCACAGCAATGGCAGCGCAATCAGGACTTCGCGCCCGACACCATCGGCCGCATGATGGAGCCGGCCCAGTCGGTGCTCGCACCGGACATGAGTGTAGGCGAGGCCATCGAAGCATTGCGCAAGCTCCTGAAAAACGTGATGGTCACCTACGGCTATGTTGTAGATGACGCCGGCAGATTGCTTGGCCTCGTGACGATGCGCGATCTGTTGTTCAACAGCCATACGACGCCGCTGACCGACATCATGCTGCGCGACGTGTTCGCCTTTCGCGCTGGCATGGCGCAATCCGATGCGATGCAGCTCACGCTGGCCCGCCACTACCCGGTGTACCCGGTGTGCGCCGATGACGGCACATTGCTCGGCCTGATACGAGGCCAAACGCTGTTCGAGGCCAAGGCATTCGAGATCACGGCGCAGGCCGGCAGCATGGTGGGTGTGGAGCGGGAGGAACGCATTTCCACGCCCCTGTGGCGCGCCTTCCGTTTCCGCCACCCGTGGCTTCAGCTTAATCTGCTGACCGCCTTTTTGGCAGGTGCCGTGGTGGCAGTGTTTCAGGGCACCATTGATCAACTGGTCATTCTGGCCGCCTTCCTGCCGGTACTGGCGGGGCAGTCGGGCAACACCGGCTGCCAGGCGCTGGCCGTGACACTTCGCGGTATCACGCTGGGCGAAATCAGGGCGGGCGACGGCATGAAGCTGGTTGCCAAGGAGGGAGTTCTGGGCGCCATGAATGGAGGGCCTGTTGGTTTCATTGCGGGCGTGGCCATGTATGTCACGGCAATGGGGCAGCAGTCACCAAATGCGCTGTTGCTCGCCATCGTGGTGTTCCTCGCGATGGTTGGCTCGTGCACGGTGAGCGGCATCTGCGGCGCCCTGGTGCCGCTGACGCTCAAGCGCTATGGCGCCGATCCAGCCACAGCGTCGAGCATCTTCGTCACCACCGCCACCGACATTTTCAGCATGGGCCTGCTGCTAGGACTCGCCACGTTAATGGTTTGGTCGTTCTGACGCCGTTTCAGGCGGCTGTTTGGCCCGACAGTTAAAATTTTAGATTTTGCCGCAGGGAATCTTTAACCGGTTTCACCGCCTTTAGTTTTATTTTTGAGACAAATAGTAGACACTCGGTGCACCATGTTGAACGCCAGAGCCTCCAAAGATCAACGCAAATTTCCCCGGCACCGGGTGTTTAAAGAAGCCAAGATCGTATCTTCGGCTTTCAAGGGCGCCATCAATGTGACAATCCGAGATATGAGCGTTGGCGGGGCGCGCATTGATATTCCCCCATTCGTCGCTATCCCGGAAGAATTCGACCTTCTGGTTATCTCGGAAAACCTGCTCTACCCAGCCGTTGCCAGGTGGAGCGGTGGCATATCACTGGGGCTCGAGTTCGCCGGCGAGCCCAATCATCCCAAAGTCCTCGAGTTCAGCAAGCCGCTTCAGTAATAGCTGCGGGCACGGCGCTTCCAACTTATTGAAAAAATTTGGCGACCTCGGCTGGATTCGAACCAGCGACCTAGTGCTTAGAAGGCACTTGCTCTAGTCCAACTGAGCTACGAGGTCGAACGTTGACTACTCAATGGGTCCAGTTGTCAGACCGGCCCCATTTGAAATTATCAGAATAGGACTTCTTGTGCAGACGTACCGGCGGTTCGATTGCCACGACATAGGCCAAGCCGTTTTTTGTGGCGTAGGCAATGGCGAGTTCCTTGGTTTCAAAGCTGAGTTTGAGTTGCTGGCGCGTATCGCCGGAAGAGGTCCAGCCCATCAGCGGATCGGTGGTGCGCGGCGCGTCCGATTCAAATTCGAGCAGCCAGCTTTCCGACTTGCCCTTGCCCGATTGCATGGCGCTGCGGGAAGGCTTGTAAATGCGTGCAACCATGGCGGCCCTGCCCTCTTCACTGTCAAATTCCTGAATGGTCGGGGCGGCGGGATTCGAACTCGCGACCCCCTGCGCCCAAGGCAGGTGCGCTACCAGACTGCGCTACGCCCCGACATTTCAGACTTAATGAAACGCCGCTTATAGAGAAAACCTTGGAGAGAGCAAGCTAGTCCTCAACGGTATTGAAAATACGGTGGTAAACCTTGTCATTAACCCGCAAACCCAGCCTTTTGACGGTTCCAGCGGCCAATTCCAGGACACCCCGGACCGGCTCCTGGACACTGATGGTATCAAGCGACTGGGGCACCGTATCCTGGGCAATGGCGGCTATGGTGCCGTCTTCCCGGATAAACAGCATGTCGAGGGAGATGTTGGTGTTTTTCATCCACATGGCCACAGGGCGCGGCGTTTGATAGTCAAAGAGCATGGCCTTGTCTTCGGGGAGGAAGTGCCGGAACATAAGGCCACGGGTGCGCAATTCGTCCGTGTCGGCAATTTCCGCGGTGAGCATGGTGACGGAGTCCTCGCCCTCCAAGGTGATCGGTTCGAGCTTTGAAATCTGCGCGTTTTCGGGAAGAGCTGCCGAAGCTCCGGCCAGCCACAGGAAGCAGGTCAATAGAATGAAGGTGACCTGTTTCATTGGCTCTCCTCATACGCAACAGATTTTGGAGAATCTAGCCTAGTTCGTATGGGGCGGTCCACCCTCAAGACTCAGGCGGATTTCAGCCGCCATATTGCCCTTGGGACCTTCGCCGAACCGCACATAGACCCACTGGTCCGGCACAAGTTCGGAGATCGCCGTCTTGCGGAGCGTCTCCATGTGCACAAACACATCAGGCTTGCCTTCGCCTTCCGAGACAAAGCCAAAGCCGCGGGCCCGATTGAACCATTTTACCTTGGCTCTCACCCAGCCGGTGGACGGCACTACAGTATTATGAGTGCGGGACTTGCGCTCGACGGGATGAATGGCGGTTGAAAGATCAACCGAGAGAACACGCAGGCATTGATAGCCTTTCTGGCGCGCGACAACTTCACAGGTAACGCGGGCGCCTTCGAGCGGCGCTTCAAAACCATCGCGCTTCAGGCAGCTCAAATGCAAAAGAATGTCCGGCATGCCGTTGTTTGGAATGACGAAGCCATAACCGCGGCCCACATCAAACCACTTCACCAAACCATCAATCTGGATAATCTGCACATTGGGCTCGACGCCCTGTTCGTGCCCAACTACCGCCCCAGTAGTAGAGGTGATACTCACCGCCATGTTTCACCCACCCCATTTTCGCGTGGCGGCCTTGCCTCTGCGCACCACAGGGCCAAGTTTTGAGCATATCTTAAAGATTTGTACAGTGTGATTCACGCAAACGCCGATGGAAAACTCCGACTGTGGCATTGCTGCATCTGCCGGTTGCGCCAACGATGCATAAAAAAATCGTTATGATATTGAGATGAACTGGAAATTTCATTTTTTTCCGCATGAGACTTCGTTCCGGGAGTGGAATTGGGTTTTGTTTTTGCGAATCGCATCCAAAACTGCAAATTTTTGTTGCCGGACCTGAAATTTGGCAAAACCGGCACGGCCACGCGAGTGATTCGGTGCGGACTTTTGCCCCGGGCACCGCTAAACATGGCCGCTCAGGCTTACTCCAACCCATGAGGTTTCCATGAAGTATCTGCATACCATGATCCGTGTCGCTGATCTCGACGCGTCGCTGGATTTCTTCATCAACAAGCTCGGCTTTGTGGAGCAGCGCCGGCACGTCAATGAAAAGGGGCGCTTTACTTTGGTGTTTGTTGCAGCGCCGGAGAGCCCTGATGCGCCGGTGGAGCTTACATATAACTGGGATCCGGAAGTTTATGCGGGTGGCCGGAATTTTGGCCACCTGGCAATCGAAGTTGACAATGTTTACGACTATTGCGCCAAGCTGATGGCCGAGGGGATTATCATCAACCGCCCGCCGCGCGAAGGCCGCATGGCTTTCATCAAGACGCCCGACGGCATTTCAATTGAAGTGTTGCAGAAGGATGAAGCCCTGCCCTTGGCCGAACCATGGAAGAGCATGCCGAATACTGGAAGCTGGTAAGTCAGGCTTTAGCTTTCCAAATTCCGATGACCGAGAAGGCCTCGTCCATGCCTGGCCATGGCGGCATGGTGACACCCACGGCCTCTAGAGGTTCATCGCCATCACTGCGGAATTGAAAGTGGCAGCCCACCGGAATTGAAATCGAAACGCCGGGGTGGACATCAACTGTCTCCTCGGCGTTGTCTGTTTTGCGCCAGAGGCGGCCCTGCCCGCTGGTGAAGAACCAGACTTCTTCAACTGTGAGGTGGGCAACGGCCGCAGAAACCTTGCCCGCCGGCAGTTCGAAATGCGCCATGGAGCCACGCAGCGTTGCGGCCAGCAGGCGAACTTCCGAGCCATCGGGCGCAATGGCGTCTGGCGTGTCGGCAAGTTGGCGGGTGATGAAATCATGTGTCATAGAAGGTCTCCAATAATTTGAGACTAGGGAGATCAAAGATGGAAATCAAACGCAGCGGTTCACAGCCTTCTGGCAAAGGTCCGGCGGAATACTTCACCGGCACTGTCCGCATCGACCCACTCATCAATGCGCCCGATCCGGCGCGCGTTGCCGGGGCCAGTGTCACTTTTGAGCCCGGTGCGCGCACCGCATGGCACACCCACCCGTTCGGGCAGACGCTGATCGTAACGGCAGGCTATGGCTGGGCCCAACGCGAGGGTGGCGCAATCGAAGACATTCGCCCGGGCGACGTAGTTTGGTTTGAACCCGGCGAAAAGCACTGGCACGGCGCCACGCCGACCACGGCCATGACGCATATCGCCTTTCAGGAGAAGCTCAACGGCTCGCCCGTCACCTGGCTGGAGCATGTCACCGGTGAACAGTATCGAAAGTGAGGGAAATGCTGACTAAGAGGCCGGGCAATGCATCCGTAGCAGTGAATACATGCCGCCTCATTCGCTTCCAATGTAGTAGCGGGGTGGTTCGGAGGGGCGGCTAATCATTTCCAATTCAATGTGCGGCTCCGCAGCCACAATTTCTGAGAACAGTTGATGAAGAACCTTATACTCCACATCGCTGAGAGAGTACGTTGCTAGACTCCCTCCACGATGGATTATTCTGGCATATGGGCTGGTTGTGTAGAGCTTGAGAAATTCAATATCGCGAAGTGAAACGTCCCGAGTCTTCCAAATCGTCGAGCAACGCATTATGTTTCCATCTATTAGTTCCAGTGAATAGATGTAGTGGCGGTCCTCAAGCCCCGCGAAATACAGACAACCCGCTGCCAATAAAGCAAACCCAAGAAGAAGCGCCGCTGTGGTGTAGCTACTATTTGGAGCCAACTCACCATAGCCTATCAAGGCAAAAGTGGACAGAAAGAGTATTGACCATATCCAACGCCGTGCAACGGCACCCGGCCAATGTCCCATCGCCAGTTTCTTGACCGGCAAATCCGCTAAGGCCTTCTGCATTCGCTTCAGGTTCCTCCCTCTGCCCTGAGGTTACTGGACGGGATGCTTATACCAAATGGCGCTAGCGATGTAACCCGCTGCTCTACAATGATGAAACATGGTTTTGAAAATAATGGTGCGCCCTACGGGAGTCGAACCCGTCTTTACAACGTGAAAGGCTGTCGTCCTAACCGATAGACGAAGGGCGCACTGTGCGGGCGTCTATAAAGGGGTTATTTCCGTCTGGCAAGCCTTACAAAACACGGGCTATATCCTCGATTTGGAGCGACGGAACGCGCTTTGCGCCCCATTCATCAATGGTTAAACGGCCGGCGAAATGCAGGGGCAATTTGCGTTCGGTGAGAAGCGTTTCGCCAAGCTCGGTACCCATGGCGCGGAAGGCTATGGCCTTGATTCGGGTGCCATCGGCGGAGGCCAGGGTGCAACGGATGTGGTCGCTTCCCGCCGGGTCCGCATAGATCACCTTGTGGGCGGGGAAGGCAAACACGGGGGCGGGATGGGCCGAGCCATAGGGGCCTGCCTGTTCCAGCAATTCAATAAGATCGAGGGTTGCGCCCGATGCGGTCAAGGCGCCGTCGATTTGAAGGGCATTTTCGGCGGCGTTAGAAACGGCAGCGGCAAGTTTTTCCTCCAGAAAACCTCTGAACTCCACGAGCTTGGCGATTTCTACTGTGATGCCCGCTGCCATCGCGTGGCCGCCGCCTTTCACAATGACACCGGCTTCAAGAGCGGCACGGACAGCGCTGCCGATATCGACGCCGGCGATGGAACGGCCAGAGCCGCTGGCGAAACTGGTTTTCGGATTGCTGGCGAGAACAAAGCTCGGCAGCTGATAGCGTTCCTTGAGCCGCGCGGCTGCTAGGCCGACAACGCCGGGATGCCAGCCATCATTGGTCACCACGATAACAGAACTCCGGTGTTCCTTGCCGAGCGCGGCATCGGCCTGCAAGGCAGCGGCATCGACGACGCGCATTTCGATGGATTGGCGCTGGCGGTTAAGCTGTTCAAGCTCCTGGGCTAATTGGTTCGCCCTGCCCTTATCGCGCGTGGTGAGAAGCTCCAGCGCCAAGTCCGCATGGCCGATGCGGCCTGCTGCATTCAACCTGGGGCCGAGAACAAAACCCAGGGCATAGACATCGGGGCTGCGCTTGAGACGGGCGATATCACTGAGCATGGCAAGGCCCAGATTTTCGCGGCGTGCCATGATCTTCAAGCCTTGCGTGACATAGGCGCGGTTCAGGCCCTTCAGCGGCACGACATCGCATACGGTGGCAAGAGCCACGAGTTCAAGCCATTGCAGCATGTTGGGTTCGGGCCGTGCGGGCGCATACCAGCCCTTGGCGCGCAGCAGTTTGTTGACGGTGGCCACGAGGATCATCACCACGCCGGCGGCACAGAGATAACCGAAGCCGGAAACATCATCCTGCCGGTTGGGATTGATCACCGCATGGGCCTCAGGGAGAATTTCGCCGGCCTGGTGATGATCGACGATAATGGTTTCCATGCCGAGCTCGGCGGCGTGGGCCAGGGGATCATGAGCCAGGACACCGCAATCCAAGGTGAGAAGGAGATCACACCCCTGCTCTTTCAAAAGCTTCACGGCGTGTTCGCTGGGACCATAACCCTCGGTCAAGCGGTCCGGCACATGGATGATCGCGTCCGAGCCCACGGCGCGGAGGAACAACTGGAAGATCGCAGCGGAGGAAACGCCATCCACATCATAATCGCTGATAATGCCGATGCGAGTTTGCGCGATGATCGCCTCAGCCAGACGCTCTGCGCCCTTCTCCATATCCTTTAGAGCAGAGGGTTGCGGCATGAGGCTGCGGATCGTTGGATTGAGAAAGGCTTCCGCTTCGTCGAGCCCCACACCGCGCGCCGCCATGACCCGGCCAAGAATTTCCGGGAGTTCATGGCGCTCGGCAATGGCCTGGGCCAGGCGTTCATCTTGCAGGCGCGGGGTCCAGCGCCTGCCGCTTAGTGAACGCTGTACGTCCAGAAAATTACGGCTCGTCACAGCCGCTCAATGCGGATGAGGCGTGGCTTCGAGGCAACGTGGCCGTTCTTTTCGATCTGCCCAATTGCGGTGCGGATGGATGTCTCGAGCGTGTCGTGGGTGATGAGGATGAATGTGGCGGTGGCGCGTTTGGTTTCCTGGCCCTGGCGGCCCCGCTGGACGATGCTTTCGATGGAGATTTTTTCATCAGCAAGAATTCGGGCGACGGAGGCTACGGCACCCGGACGGTCGATCAATTCGAGCGCCACGTAGTAGCCGCCCTCATGGGCCTTCTTCGGCGATTGTTTGTAGGGTTTGAGCTTGGCTGCAGGGATGCCGAAGGCCGGACGCCTGTTGCCACGGGCAATATCCACGACATCGGAGATAACCGCCGATGCGGTGGGGTGGGAGCCAGCGCCGCGGCCTTCCAGCATGAGATCGCCGACAAAATCCCCCTTCACCACGATGGCGTTGAACACACCATCAGTGTCCGAGACGGGTGAACCTTTGGGAACGAGCGTGGGATTGACGCGCTGCTCAATGCCCTCGGCATGGGAGATGGCGACACCGAGCAATTTGATCTTGTAGCCCATGTCGCTGGCATTGCGGATGTCGTCGAGGGTGATGGCCTCAATGCCCTCAATCTCGATGGCACTGAGATTCACTTCGGTGCCGAAAGCCAGCGAGGTGAGGACCGCCAGCTTGTGGGCCGTATCAAAGCCGCCGATATCGAATGTCGGGTCGGCTTCGGCGTAGCCCAGGTTTTGCGCTTCCTTCAAAACTTCTGTGAAGCTCCGGCCTTCATTGGCCATCTTGGTAAGGATGTAATTGCAGGTACCGTTCATGATGCCAAAGAGCTTGCTGACACGGTTGCCGATCAGGCCTTCGCGGAGTGCCTTGATGATGGGAATGCCGCCGGCAACGGAGGCCTCGAAGTTAAGCGCAACGCCTTTGGCTTCGGCGGCGCGGGCCAGTGCAGCGCCATGATGGGCCAGCAGGGCCTTGTTGGCGGTAATGACATGCTTGCCCGCGGCAATGGCGGCTTCCACGGCGGACTTGGCCGGCTCGCCCTCGCCGCCCATGAGTTCTACAAAGACATCGATATCGAGGGATCTGGCAAGGGCAACGGGATCGTCATGCCAAGTGATGCCGGAAAGGTCATGGCCCCGGTCCTTGGCCTTGCTGCGGGCGGCAACGGCGGTCACCTTGATTGGCACGCCTGCCCGCTCAGCCAGCAAGGCGCCATGCTTCTTTACGATATCGAGCACGCCTACCCCCACATTGCCTAGGCCGGCTATTCCGAGACGCAAAGCGTTAGTCATATTGTCCGCCGGGGCTTTCAGGTTAAGGGTGGTTTGTCTTATGCCTAGGCAGACATGATTTTGCAAGAAAGGCCGTTTATTGTTGGCGTTCCGGCGGCACGCCACTAAACTGCCGGGACAAGAAGAAAAGACAGGATAGATGAGCGATTCCACCCCCCAGAAGCCGGGCGACTACAAGCTGACGGACCCTGTCCAGCTTGCCCAGAATCTGGCACGGGTATTTGAACAGTTAGCGCAAATTGCCCGGCAGATAGCCGAGCGCCCGGAACTGGCCAAGAAGCAGGCGGAAACCCAGGTCACCCCCATTGACCAGGTGACCAAGACGCTTGGGGCCGTGGCCCAGGCCTATCTGGCCGAGCCGCAGAAGCTTATGGAGGCCCAGACCCAGCTTTGGAACAGCTACAGCCAGCTTTGGCAGAATGCCTGGGCAAAGGCGCTTGGCACGGCCACCGAACCCATGGCCAGTCCGGCGCGCAATGACAAGCGCTTCAAGGACCGGGACTGGCAGGAAAACACGGTTTTTGATTTTCTCAAGCAATTCTATTTGATCTCGGCCAACTGGGCGCAGGATTTCGTCAAGAACGCCGATGGTCTCGACGACCATACACGCCTGAAGGCAAAATTCTACGTGGAGCAAATTCTCAACGCGCTTTCGCCTTCCAATTTTCCGGTATCAAACCCGGAGATTTTGCGCGCCACGCTGGCCAGCAATGGCGCCAACCTCATTGAAGGCTTGAAGCATTTCGAACAGGACATGGCCTCGCCGGATGGACGGCTGCGCATCAAGCAGAGCGACACCACGGCATTTGAACTCGGCAAGAACATTGCCATGACGCCGGGCAAGGTGGTGTTCCGCAATGATACTTTCGAACTGATCCAGTATTCCCCGTCGGTGCAGCGCACCTATGAAATTCCCCTGCTCATTGTGCCGCCGTGGATCAACAAGTTTTACATTCTTGATCTTAATCCCAAAAAATCCTTCGTGCGCTGGGCAACCGAACAGGGCCTCACGGTGTTTGTGGTTTCCTGGGTGAATGCCGATGAAAAGCAGGGCCGCAAAAGTTTCAGCGACTACATGCGCGAAGGTTTTCTGGAGGCGGTTCAGGCGGTGCAGGATGCAACCGGGTCCGAGAAGATCAACACCATCGGTTATTGCATCGGTGGCACCATGGTTGCAGCGGCCCTTGGCTATATGGCGGCCAGGAATGACAACCGCATCAATGCCGCGACATTTTTTACAACCCAGGTTGATTTCGAAAAGGCCGGTGATCTGCGCGTTTATGTTGACGACGAGCAGGTGAAGTGGATTGAACAGCGCATGGAGGAGAAGGGGTATCTTGCGGGATCGCGCATGGCGGACGCCTTCAACCTGCTGCGCTCCAACGACCTGATCTGGTCCTATGTGATCAACAATTACATGCTGGGCAAGGAACCGATGCCGTTTGACCTGCTCTACTGGAATGCGGATTCAACCCGGATGCCTGCGGGCGTCCATTCCTTCTATTTGCGCGAATGCTATCTGGCTAACAAGCTGGCGCAGGGCAAGATGATCCTGGATGGGGTTCACATCGATCTCAAGAAGGTCAAGGTGCCGGTCTATAATCTGGCGGCGCGGGACGATCACATTGCGCCGCTGCCATCGGTTTTCAAAGTTGGGCAGTTCTTCGGCGGCGAAACGAAACTTGTGGTTTCGGGCTCGGGCCACATCGCAGGTGTGGTGAACCCTCCGGAGGCCCGGAAATACAAGTATTGGACCAATGATGCGCCTGCCGAAATCCTGGAAAACTGGCTCACGACAGCTACGGAACACGTGGGGTCCTGGTGGCCCGATTGGGCGGACTGGATCACCACCAGGTCTGGCACAAAAATCTCCGCCCCTGTCCCTGGCGACGGCAAGCTCGAGGTTCTTGAGAGCGCCCCCGGCAGCTATGTGACTGTAAAATCAGAATAATTTTGATCACAAAAATGTAATCCGAGGTGACTCGCAATTTGCCCAAACCTTCCTATCTTTAAGGATAGAAGCGAGCCTGTTTTTCCCTCCCCCCGCAATGGCGGGCTTGCTCGGAAGGCCCGGTCTCCCCTGCCCGGGCTTTCCTTTTTCCTCCTTGGAAAAGAAAAAGGCCGGAGTTTTCTCCGGCCTTTTTTGCTGGGTGAATGATCACCTAGCGCTTCGAGAACTGGAAGCTGCGGCGGGCCTTGGCCTTGCCGTATTTCTTGCGCTCAACGGCGCGGCTGTCGCGGGTCAGGAAGCCTCCCTTCTTGAGGGCCGGGCGAAGGTCCGGCTCAAAATAGGTGAGGGCGCGCGAAATGCCGTGGCGCACGGCGCCGGCCTGGCCGGACAGGCCGCCGCCGACAACGGTGCATTCAACGTCCATCTGCGTATTGCGGTTAACCGCGATCATCGGCTGCTGCACCAGCATCCGCAGAACCGGGCGGGCGAAGTAAGCTTCAATGACCTTGCCGTTCACAGTCACCTTGCCGGTGCCGCGCTTGATCCAGACGCGGGCAATGGCGTTCTTGCGGCGGCCGGTTGCGTAGGCGCGGCCCTTGGCATCAACCTTTGGCTTGGCGGGGGCAACGGTTGCAGCGGCATTTGCAGCAACCGCCATTCCCATGGCGGCTCCCAAGTCCGAGAGTGTCGTTTGTTCTGGCATGACGCTTAGCCTCTCAATACGTTCTTGGGGTTCATTGCTTTGATGTCGAGCTTGACCGGGTTCTGGGCCTCATGGGGATGGGCCGAGCCGCTGTAAATGCGGAGATTGGTCATTTGCTGGCGCTTGAGGGAAGCACCGGGAAGCATACGCTTCACAGCCGCTTCAAGAACCCGCTCAGGGAACTTGCCGTCGAGAATCTGGTGCGCCTTGCGCTCCTTGATGCCGCCGGGAAAGCCCGTGTGCCAGTAGTAGGTCTTGTCCTTGCGCTTGGCGCCGCTGAAGGCAATCTTTTCGCAATTGATGACGATGATGTTATCGCCACAGTCCATCGAGGGTGTGAAGGTTGGCTTGTGCTTGCCGCGCAGGCGATTGGCAATGATCGTGGCCAGGCGGCCGACAACCAGTCCTTCTGCGTCGATCAGCACCCAATTTTTCACGATGTCCTTGGCTTTCGCCGAATAGGTGCTCATGTTGTTTCTCTGGGTTGTTGATGACAGATGAAAGGGCACAGGAAGCCTGCAGCCATTTCGGTTGAGCGGTGATTAGTGGGGCCGCCCATGGAAGTCAAGAATTACCCCACAAAAACATGAATATTTTTAATGTGGTATTATGCTACCACTAGAATACTGTTTTCCTCCAAATTTTCCGCGAATGCTGCTAATGGTATGCACCGGATGTCCTTGGCAACATAAGAAAAGACCTCCGACCGGGGAGAATAATGACGCGTTTGGCAGGGTTTTTAAGCGCTTTCTGGGCCGCACTCGCACTGACGGGGACACCCCCTGCGATGGCCGCCTTGCAGCCCGCTACAAACACTTTCAGCACTTACGCCCTTAATCAGGGCATGGGGCCAACTCTGGCGGCCAGCACCCGGCATGGCGAGGAAACACAGCCAACGCCTCCTGCTGATGTAGAAGACCTTACGGAGCCGGACCCCACCCAGCCTACTGACGGGGAAACGCCGCCTGAAGATGAGGTGAGCATTGGTGAAATCCCGGTTGTCCAGATGGTTGAACTGACTCCGGACACCGCCCAAAAGGCCGTCGATGCCTATGTCATCGTCAAAGAAAAGTACAAGGACGCGGAACTTGAGAATTTTGACAGCCTGCAGGATTTCGTTGACCGCGATCCGCTCGGCAAGGCCTTTGAAGCCGATATCAAGGCCGCCGGTTTTGCTAATGTGACAGACTGGAACCTTGCCATCACAACGGTTGGCGCGGCATATTCAAACATCATTGACGATCAATCGACGGATATCAAGCAGCAGATCGAAGAAGTCGAGAAGGACACGGAACTGGCGCAAGACATGAAAGACCGGATTATCACTTCACTCAACGCACTGATTCCTTCCGAGAACAATCACAAAGTTGTGCAGCAGTTGATTGACAATCCGGCTTATACTGAAAAACTTAAATTGCTGGAAACCGAAGAAGAATGAGTGACCTGGTCCTTCGCGACATGAGCGATGGCATATTGCGCCTGACGCTCAATGATCCCGCGACACGCAACAGCCTTTCCGAAAAAATGATCGAAGCGCTGCACGCCACCATAAGTGGGGCCGCGGCGCGCGTCATCATTCTTTCAGCCCATGGCCCGGCTTTCAGTTCCGGACATAACCTCAAGGAAATTACGGCGCGCCGGGCCGATGCGGATGAGGGTCGCCGCTTTTTCAAAAGCCTGTTCGACAAATGCGCCGACCTGATGCTTGCCATCACCAACAGCCCCTGCCCCGTCATTGCGGAAGTTGACGGGCTGGCCAGTGCCGCCGGATGCCAATTGGTGGCGAGTTGCGATCTGGCAATTGCCACGGACCGGTCAACGTTTTGCACACCGGGCGTCAACATCGGGTTGTTCTGTTCAACCCCGATGGTTGCCCTCGCCCGCACCGTAACGCGCAAGCATGCCATGGAAATGCTGCTCACCGGGGACATCATCCCGGCTTCCGAAGCCCTTCGCATCGGGCTGGTCAACCGCGTTACCACGCATAATGAACTCAAAACAGTGACGCAGCAGCTGGCGCAGAAGATTGCATCAAAATCCGGCGCGGCGATCAAAGTCGGCAAGCAGGCATTTGACCGCCAGGCGGATATGCCGGTGGCGGAGGCCTATGCCTATATGGCGCAGGTAATGGCTGACAATCTGCTTCTGGCGGACGCCCATGAGGGCATCGGGGCCTTTGTCCAGAAACGAAAACCAGCGTGGGAACAGGACCTTTGAAGCCACGCATTAACTTTGTCACCCTTGGTGTTGTCGACATGGTTGCAATGCGGGCGTTTTATGAACGGCTCGGGCTCATTGCGTCCAGCGCCAGCAATGCAGATGTGACGTTCTTCGACGCCAACGGCATTGTGCTGGCCCTGTTCGGCCATCATGCGCTTGCGGAAGACGCAGGCGTCAAGGCAGGCCCCGCACCAGATTATCGCGGGGTTGGCGTGGCGTGGAACGCCGGCAGCGAGGACGAGGTTGACCGCATCATGGCCCATGCAAAGGCAGCGGGTGCCACAATCAAGAAGAAGGCTGAGAAAGTTTTCTGGGGCGGCTATTCCGGCTATTTCGCCGACCCGGAAGGGCACTTGTGGGAAGTGGCATTTAATCCTTTCATGCCGATTGACGCGGATGGGCACGTTCAATTGCCATGAATCACGACAGCTACCCTGCCGATTACATCCGTGGAATCCTGCACAGCGTCAAGGTGATCGCCATGGTGGGCGCTTCCAGCAACGTGGTGCGCCCCTCCTATCTGGTGATGCAGTATCTCCTGTCCAAAGGCTATGATGTCATTCCGGTCAATCCCGGACTGGCGGGACAGGAACTCCAGGGCAAAATGGTTTATGGACGGCTGAAGGACATTCCCCAGGCCATCGACATGGTTGATATCTTCAGGGCTTCGAAAGCCGCCGGGACTATTGTCGATGAAGCTTTGACTTTAACGCCCCTGCCATCGGTTATCTGGATGCAGCTTTCGGTTCGCAACGATGAAGCTGCAACGCGGGCGGAAGCCGCGGGCGTGAAAGTTGTCATGAACCGTTGCCCCAAAATGGAGTACGGCAAGCAATCCGGCGAATGGGCCTGGGTTGGCGGCAATTCAGGTATTCTTTCGTCGCGCCGGCAGAGCATGCACGAGAGCGGAAAAATGCAGAGCTTGGGGCTTGGCGTTATAGTCCCCAAGCGATAGGTTCACCCCTTAAAACACAGGAGAGTAGCATGACTGACCAGCCACCTGGATTCGATACCCTAGCCATCCACGCCGGTGCAGCACCCGATCCTTCCACGGGCGCGCGGGTCACGCCCATCTACCAAACCACGGCCTATGTTTTCAATGACGTGAAACACGCGGCGGACTTGTTTGCGCTGCGGGCATTCGGCAACATCTACACCCGCATCATGAACCCGACGCAGGGCGTTCTTGAAGCCAAGATCGCTGCACTGGAAGGCGGCACGGCGGCCCTGGCGCTGGCTTCAGGCCATGCGGCGCAGATGCTGGTGTTCCACACCATCATGCAGCCCGGCGATGAATTCGTCGCGGTGCGCCAGCTCTATGGCGGCTCCATCAATCAGTTCAACCATTCCTTCAAATCCTTCGGCTGGCATGTGGTGTGGGCCGATGCGGAAGACATGAACTCAATCGAGAAGTCCCTGTCGCCCAAGACGAAGGCCATTTTCATTGAATCCATCGCCAATCCGGGCGGACGCATTACGGACATTGCGGCGGTTGCAAAAATTGCCAAGCGCGCCGGGGTTCCACTCATTGTCGATAATACGCTGGCCACGCCCTACCTGTGCAAGCCGATTGAGCATGGCGCCAACATCGTGGTTCACTCACTGACAAAATTTATGGGTGGCCACGGCAACTCCATGGGCGGCGCGATTGTCGATGGCGGCAATTTTGACTGGGGCAAGAGCGGCAGATATCCGCTGCTTTCGGAACCCAATGACTCTTATCACGGCATGAAGTTCTACGAGACTTTTGGCGGTATGGCCTTTGCCATCACCTGCCGGGTTCTCGGCCTTCGCGACCTGGGCCCCTCCATTTCCCCACAGAATGCCTTTTACATTCTCACCGGCATGGAAACTTTAGGGCTGCGCATGCAGCGCCATTGCGACAATGCGCTCAAGGTGGCGGAGTGGCTTTCGCAGAATCCGAAGGTTGCATGGGTGATCTATGCGGGCCTGCCAAGCGATTCCCACCATGCGCTCCACAAGAAGTATGCGCCGAAGGGTGCTGGTGCGGTATTCACCTTTGGCCTCAAAGGCGGTTATGAGGCGGGCGTGAAGGTCGTGTCATCGGTGAAGCTGCTGTCGCATCTCGCCAATCTCGGAGACACGCGTTCGCTCATCATCCATCCGGCGTCGACAACCCATAGCCAGCTTACACCTGATCAACTGAAGAAATCGGGAGCGGGGCCGGACGTGGTGCGGCTGTCAATCGGCATCGAGGACGTGGCTGACATTATTGCAGACTTGGATCAGGCGATCGGATGACAAGCCGCTCGTGAAGGTTCCACACGGCGAGGGCCAGAACGATCATGGCTCCCGCCTGATGGACGAGGGCTGCGGCTAACGGCACGTGCAGGAGCAATGTCAGAATACCCAGACAGGCCTGGGTAAACACTGCGTAAGCCAGGAACATGGCCGGCAAAGTGAAGCTTCGCCAGACGTGAACGATTATTGCCAACAAAACGATATAGGCCAGAACGCGGTGGTTGAATTGCACGGTCATTGCGTTCTCGAAAACGTTTTTCCAGCCCGGAGCCATGATCCAGAGACCAGAGGGAATCCATTGCCCGTCCATCTTCGGCCAGGTGGCATAGCCCTGCCCTGCATCAAGGCCCGCCACAAAACCGCCGGCGGCAATTTGCAACAGGATGAGAGCCACGAGGAGAACGGCAAACCAATCATCGGAAGCTGATGGGTGCTGGCGTTGCCGTCCGATGCCCTTGGCAACCCAAATGATTACGGCGAAAATCAACGCGGCGAATGTGAGGTGGGCGGCGAGGCGGTACTGGCTGACGTCAATACGGTCAACTAGGCCGGAGGATACCATGTACCAGCCGAGCGCTCCCTGGGCACCACCGAGAATGAAAAGAGCAAGCAGCTTCGGCCACAGCGTCCGCTCAATCCGGCGGGTGAGTGTGAAGTAGATCAGCGGCAAGGCAAAGGCCACGCCGATGAAGCGACCCAGGAACCGATGGGCCCACTCCCACCAATAGATGAATTTGAAATCGGAGAGGGCCATGCCCCGGTTTTGAATCTGGTACTCGGGAATGAGCTTGTATTTTTCAAAGGCGGCGAGCCAATGGGCTTCGTTCAAGGGTGGAATTGCGCCCAGCAAGGGCCGCCATTCGGTGATCGACAGGCCACTGTCCGTCAGGCGGGTGGCGCCACCGACAATGACCATGCATAATACCAGAAAGGCCATGGCATAAAGCCAGAGGCGCACCTTTGGGGCCGCGGCTTGCGCTGGGGACAGAGTTTTCTCCATGACCGCCCAATACGTGGCTGTAAGGCGAAGTTCAAGGGAACCGGCGTCGCATCCTCAAGCCTGGATGATGTAATGCAACGTATTGAACTTGGCGCGGAACTGAGAGACTAAGGGAGCGAGGCTGGCGGGATCATTGGAACCCAGCGCCTTGGCAACAAATCCAGCGAGTTGGATCGCATCCTTTTCGTCAACGCCCCATCTTACGATTTCCGGTGTTCCAAACCGAATGCCATTCAAATCACCCGCTACACCGGGAATGGGCAGACCTATGCCGGAAACCAGAAGGTTTGCCTTGCGCAGTTTTTTTGATGCGGTTTGCCCGCCGCCAAATTTTTCGGACTTCACGGCAAACTGGTGGGAAGTGGTAAACCCGCTAGCACCGGCAAACACCGGCACGCCATTTTTATCCAGTTCCCGGGCAAGAGCCTTTGCCATCCTCACCATGGCTTTCGCGTAGTCCTGTCCGTGCTCGCGCCAATCCAACATGGTGAGGGCCAGAGCCGCCGACTTTGCCACGTCAAAATTGGCAGTCATTCCGGGATAGGCAATCGCGTCGAGGCGCTGGGCCAAGCCTGCATCATTGGTGACAATCAACCCACCGGCGGGGCCACCCAGGCTTTTATAAGTGCTCATCGTCATAAGATGTGCACCCTCCAGTAAAGGATTGGCCCAAGCCCTGCCCGCTATCATGCCGCAGAGATGAGCCGCATCGAACATCACCAAGGCGCCAACTTCATCGGCAATTGCCCTCGCTTCTTTCACCGGATGGGCAAAGAGATTGAGACTTCCGCCAATTGTTATGAGCTTTGGCTTGAGGCTGCGCACGAGCTTGCGGAGTCCTTCAAGATCAACGGTGAAACTGCTGGCATCAACGGGCGCCTCGTGAATGTCCAAACCATAAAGCCCGGCGGCGCCGGCCATTTGATGGGTCACATGTCCGCCGATGCTGGCAGGCGGTACAATAATCTTGTCGCCAGCCTTGCAGGTTGCCATGAAGGCATAGAGATTTGCCATGGCGCCGGAGGCCACGCGAATTTCCGCATATTTGGCCTGGAAAATCTCGGCGCAGAGTTCAGCCGTAATGGCCTCAATCTGCTCAACGGCTTCGAGGCCCATTTCATACTTATCGCCGGGATAGCCAAGCGAGGGCCGTGAGCCCAATCCCTCGGCAAGGTATGCCTCGGCACGCGGGTTCATGGCATTGCCAGCGGGGTTGAGATTGAAACATTCGCGCTCGTAGATGCGGCGATTGAATGCAGTTAATTTTGAAATCTCCGCCGCTATTTTTTCCGCCGCGTGGGTGGAGGCAAATTTGGCAAGGCTTTGCACATAGTTTTCCGAGGATTCCGGAACCCAATTGCGGCGCGATAGTGAAGGCATGAATTACTCCCGTTCGATCCGTCCGAAAGAACCAGATTGCGACGGAACTGGCAATAAGCTAGTGCAATTCCATGAAAATTCGCCAGCGCAAGTTCGTGGGGTTCGTGGCTACAATTGCATTCCTTGTGGTCTACGCCCTCATTGCCATGGCTATTGGCGGGCAATATGTGGTGGGCTATGGCGCAGCGGTTGAGCTGGTTGCCTTCATCCTTCTGGGCATTGGCTGGATACCGGTTGCCATGCTTCTCATCCGCTGGATGTCGCGGCCCGATCCGGAAGCCTAGGCCACGTTCAGTTGCCTGAAACCGTTCCACAGGGCAAAGGCAGAGCCGGACAGCAACACATCGACATAGCGAAGCTTCTGGAACTCGCCGGCAAGCGACAATCGCGGAAGGGCGGTCAAATGATCGCTATGGCCGGAAAAAATCAGGCCTTTCCGCGTGGTGACGGCGGCTTCATAGCCGGCGTTTGCGGCGAGCCTGAAATCGCGCGGAGAGGCGGAACTGGCATCACCATAGGGATAGGCAAAGAACTTTGCTTCCATGCCAAGCTCTTTTGCAATTCGGCGCTTGGATTCGACAAGCTCGAAGCGCGCGTCTGCTTCGCCTAGCTGGGCTACGGCATAGTGGTTGACCGTGTGGGCGCCGATTGTGCACAGCGGATCTTTCGAGATTTCACGCAATTCGTTCCAGGTCATTGCCTCGGCGCGGCAGATGGCGCCAAGATCGACGCGGTTGGTTTCACAGAATTCCTTGATCCAGAGGCGCTGCTGCCTCTGCGGGAGTTGGCGCACGGGCCAATAAAGTTGGAGCCAAGCCGCCTTTTTCTGCAAATCGCTGATCGTGTCGAAGCGCAGCTTTGATTGACCAATGTCGGCGCTCACCTTGGCATTGCCAGCGATCACCGCTTCGAGGCCGCGCCACCAGAGCTCACAGGTACCGTCCTGGATGGCAGGGCTTGCAAATATCGTGAAGGGACAATGGTGTTTCCTGAAAACCGGCCGCGCATGCACGAGATTGTCGCGGTAAGCATCATCAAGGGTGAAAACCACAAAGGGCTTCCTGTCCGGATTGTTTTCCCGAATACGCTGCACGGCTTCCGCCAGGGAGACAAGATCATAGCCGCGCAGTTTCACAAAGCTGATCACGGCATCGAGAAATTCAGGAGTCACTTCAAGCCCGGCATTTGGGGCAAAACCCATTTGCTGGCCGCCGCCGGGGCGGACGTGATGCAGCATGAAGATCGCGCCGAGGCCGCCAAACATTGGCCGCAGCGCCTGGGATGCCCCAGAATAATACAGTAATTCCAGGCTGGTTTTCAGTATCGCGGTTTTTGCCATGGCAGCGCAATTCACTTCAATGGAAATTCAAGAGTTTCCATTGGGGTAAAGCACAATTCCTGCCAAACGTTTGCGGACCTTCGCCGGAACGCGATAAACATGGCAAACCGGTTAACAGATAGGAATCTTGTCGTTAACTATTGCAGATTTACTAACGACAACTCTTACGCGGATGCCGCGAGGCGATCTTCCCCGGGTTTTGCTGACTCAAGTCGGATGAATTGCACGTCGGTCAAGCCGGATACCAAGAGGGACTTTGCTGTTTTTGCAACGTCCGCCTGGCGGAGGCCAGGCGCCAAAAGAAGTGCGGCCTGACATTTGACAATCAGCAGTGTTGCCCGGCTCGATGCTTCGCCGGCATGGATCAGGACGACATCGTAGATGTTGCCCAAGGCATTCAAGACCGCCTCGGTGCGCTGATCCATCAGCGACAATGCCGCCTCATTCCGCTCCATTCCAAAACGCAGCAGATGGGCATTGGAGAGCGGATCGCGCGCGATGACTTTGGTGAAGTCAGTGGTTCCGGCCAGAAGATCGACAAATCCCGGTCCTGGGGGCAAGCCAAAGAGCGTATCAACGCTCGAGCCTTCGGGCACCAGATCAATGACAGCAACGCGCGCACCCTTCGCAGCAATCGCCCGGGCAATCGCCACAGTCGCCATGGAAGAGTCGGCAGCCCCTCCTCCCATGCTTGCCACAGCAAGGCGGCGGAGCGCTGCCATTCTCTGAAGTTTAAGGGCCCAATCAGCCACCTGCTGCGAAGCCGCCAGCAGCCCGCCGCGATCCTGATGGTCAGTATCTTTCAGGAACTCGAGGTTACCCTGGAATGACAATGCCGAGGGAAATGTTGCAAAGGCCGGAATTGCCTCAGCCTCAAGTGAGGGTTTCTCTGGAAACTGCTTTTGACGCAAAGCTTCGTGAATTGGAGCCACCGGCTTTATGGCCAGCGCAACTGGCGCAGGTGGTTCACTTGGCTGGGGTGCTGCATTTACAACCGGCATACTCAACCTGTTTGCCGCCGCCATGATCTCTGCCAGGAATGAGAGACCAAGGGACAAGGCCAGCCCGGCCAGCGTGATCAAGGCGACGAGCGGGCCGGATTTGGGAAATGAGGGAGAGGTGGGAATTGCGGCCTGCTGGATGATCCGCGCCATGCTGGGCTGGGTGGACAAATCCTGGCGCGCGCTTGCGTCGGCATAGCGCAGGAGGAGCGATTCAAGCAGAGCCTTATCGGCAGCCGATTCGCGTTCAAGGGCTTTTAGTTTCACTGAAGCGAGATTGGCCGTTGATTCCCGGCCTTTCATTTCTTCCAGCCTGGCGCGCAATGCCTGCTCGCGCGCTTCAGCAATTTTTGCCTGCTGGTCAAGACTGTCGACAAGTTTCAAGGCTTCACTGCGAATCTGGCGGTCGATGTTCCTGAGATCATTCTGGGCCGCGATCATTTTTGGATGGCCCGGCAGATAGGTGGCTGACAGTTCAGCAACGCGGCGGGCCGAAGCCACCTGCTGTTCACGCAGGCTTTGGACAATCGCGGAATTCAGAACATCGGTTGAACCAACAACCGTGCCTTTTGTGGCGAGGATGTTCTTTATCGACTTGGCCCGCTGTTCGGCTTCGGTGCGCGCACCCTCGGCAACGGTGATCTGGGTATTGAGATCGGAAAGTTCCTGGGTTCCAAGGGTGGAATTTTCCCCCTGCAACAGGCCGGCCTGGGAGCGGAACTCTTCAATGCTGACATCGGAGCTTGCAACTTTTTTTCGAAGATCCTCGATTTGCCCCGCAATCCAGTCCCGCGCCCTGCTGGTCGGCTGCGAATTGGTCTCCGTTGTTGAGGCAACGTAGATTTTGACGAGCGCGTTGGCTACTTCCGCCGCCGTCTTGGGATCGGAGGAAGAGTATTTTACGGCAACAACGTTCGACTCGGGAATTTGGTAAACTGTCAATCCATCCGTCAGGCGATCAAGGGCCCGCTGCTCCGGAGTTTGCAGGCGCGGATCTTCGCCAAAGCCAAACGCCAGGAGGAGCTGCTTGATTTTACCCACACCCTTTGTCTTCAACGAATCGAACTCGGGACGGGCCTGCAGATTCAGGGATGTAATGACACGCCGCGCCACATCCTGCGACTTCAGCACTGATATCTGGCTCTTTATGACCCGGTCGTCGACAGGGTCGGGCCGCAGGTCGTCGGTTGATTGGGTGCGATCAAAGGGCGATGCCAAATTTCCGATAAGGATTTGCGCTTCGGTTGCGTAAGTGGGCTTCAGGACCTTCACGATCCCAAGGCCAGCGCAGAGCGACAAAAGCGTGAAAACAAGAATGACCAGCTTGCGCCGGCCCATGCCGCGCATAACGTCGAGCAGGTTAATGGATGGGGCGATTTGGTTCATGGCGGTGCCAGGCACTCCAGCGGGGCTGCAATCAGGCTGTTTTGGGCATTTATGGTAACCAATTCCTTAACAGCGCACGGCCTGCTTTTAAGTCATTGCTAACCATAACCAACCTATGGTTCCGCGGCGTGCAACTTCAGGCCCGCGTTTGGCAATTTGGACGGAAACCCGTGCGTAAGCGTATTTTTATTATCTTGCTGGCGTCATTCGCACTCTGTGGCTGTTCCCAATCATGGGACCGGGCCGACATCGCCTCGCCGGCCGGCGGCACCGGGCTGATGGCCGATGGCAGCATTGCCGAGGGGCCTACGGCTGTATCCAGCATTTCCCAGCTTCCCTCCCATGATTCGGCAGGTGCGGTCGCTCCCTTTGGCGCCCAGGGGACGGCGGCGGCCTATGAATATCAATCAGGTTACAAGGTGGGTGCCGGGGACCGCCTGACCATTCGCGTGGCGGGAGAAGATGATCTCACCGCTGATTATCTGGTTGATGGTTCCGGCAATATCTCGCTCCCCTACATTCAAACAGTTCATATCGCCGGAATGACAACGCCGCAGGTGGAGAAACTGGTCACCGCACGCCTGCGCAACGGCTATCTGCGCGATCCCAAGGTTTCGGTTCAGGCGACGGCGCTGCGCCCCTTCTTCATTTTGGGCGAGGTCACCACATCCGGCAGCTTTGCCTATCAGAACGGCATTACCGTGCAGAACGCTATTGCAATCGCCGGTGGCTATAGCCCGCGGGCCGATCAGGGAACGGTGCTGATCACCCGCAAGAACGTGGCCGGCACGGAAACGCATCGCGTGCCCGTGACCACGCAAATTTATCCCGGTGACATCATCTATGTTCGCGAGCGCTGGTTCTGACCGGAGCGGTACGGCCATGAAAATCCTGCACGTGTTCAGAACTCCGGTCGGTGGATTGTTCCGTCATGTGCGCGATCTGGCGCGCGGACAATCCGAACTTGGCCACAAGGTTGGCATTATCTGTGATTCGACAACGGGCGGGCAAATTGCTTCTGATTTGCTTGCCAGCGTTGCACCCTATTGCTCGCTTGGGATTGAACGCATCGGGATTTCCCGCCTACCCGGCTTCGGCGACCTTTCGGCTATTGCGAGCACACGGAAACACGCTCAAAAACTTGGCGCTGACATCATTCACGGACATGGAGCCAAGGGCGGGCTTTATGGCCGGCTGGCGGCGCGGCCGCTTGGCATTCCTTCGGTTTACACGCCGCATGGCGGCAGCCTGCATTACCACTGGCTGGCGTTTCCCGGTTTCGTTTTCCTCGCGTCCGAATGGGCCCTGGCGCGTATCGGCACGGGAATGATTTTCGTTTGCGAGTTCGAACGGCAAAGTTTTGCGAAAAAAATTGGGCTCGGCGACAAGCCAAACACGGTGGTTCACAATGGGTTGTGGCCGGAAGAGTTCAGCGTCGTCAAGCCCGACAAGGATGCAGCCGATGTTCTTTACATGGGCGACATGCGCCACCTCAAAGGCGTTGACGTTTTACTGAAAGCCCTTGCTCTGGTTGCGCGCAAACGGAAAATCACGGCTTGCCTCGTAGGCGATGGACCCGACAGCGCAGAATTCAATAAGCTTGCTGGGGCATTGGGGCTCGGAACGTCCGTGACGTTTCCCGGCAGGCTGCCAACAGCCGAGGCCCTGAAACGCGGAAGATTGCTGGTTCTGCCATCCCGGGCCGAGTCGTTCCCCTACGTGGTGCTTGAGGCAGCGGCGGGGCGCGTTCCCATGATTGCCAGCGACGTGGGCGGCATTCCCGAAATCCTGCCCGCAAAAAACCTGTGCCCGCCTGACAATCCCGAGACCCTGGCACGGCACATCGAAATGGCTCTGGCAATTCCCGCAGCCATTGCCGAAGACGCAAAAGCACTGTCTGACACCGCCAGAACTTCGTTTGATGCGGGAGCAATGGCGCGGAACGTGACCGAATTTTATCAGCTCTTATTCACAACCCCGGCACGCATGGAGAACAGGTCTTGACCTCCGCCGCTGACATGGCCCCTCCGCCGATTGACGTGCGCTTCATGGGCGTCACGCTTGCGCAGGTAAGGGCCATTCTCGTTTGGCTGATGTTTGCGTCGAGTTTTTATGTGGCGGTCGAGCCTGCCCCATCAGATCTCTTGTTTCTTCTGGTGCTGGCATGTTTTTTCGGTTCGGGCCTGGCGATCAGTGCCGCCGTGGTGCCTCTTGTGGTGTTTCTGCTGCTCTATAATCTTGGAGGCTTCCTGAGTTTTCTGCAGGAAGTGGGCGACGAAAAGGCGAGGATGTTTGTCATCACGTCCTTCTATATGGCCTTCTCGGCCATTTTCCTTGCGTTCTACGTGGCCTACGATCCCTTGCGGCGCATGGCCACTATCAAAAATGCATTGGTCGTCGCTGCGGTAATCGCATCGTTTTTGGGAATCCTTGGCTACTTCGATGTGGCGGGGCTGGGCGGAACCTTCTCCCAGAGCATGAGAGCAGCCAGCACCTTCAAGGATTCAAATGTTTTTGCAACTTACTTGATCTTTCCAGGTGTGATGCTGGTGCAAGGGTTTTTGCTGGGAACCCAGCGTCAGAAATTCATCTCCCTGATCGGGCTGTTCACGATACTGGCCGCTTTGTTCCTGGCATTTTCGCGCGGGGCCTGGATAAGTTTTCTTGTTTCCGCAATCATGGTCGTCGGTCTCAATTTCCTGCTTGCACCAGTGCCGCAGACGCGCCGGCGCATTCTGCTGATAACCCTATCAGGAGCCATCGGCCTCGTGGTTCTGCTCGCGGTCCTGCTTTCCGTTGAAGGCATACGCGATCTGTTTCTGGATCGTTTCACCCTCATCAAGGACTATGACGCTGGCGAGCGGGGGCGATTTGGCAACCAGCTCAACAGCATTCCCCGTTTGCTGGAGTTGCCGCTAGGACTGGGGCCTTTCCAGTTTGCACGAATTTATGGCATGGCCCCGCATAACGTCTACATCAATGCTTTCGCCGCCTACGGCTGGCTTGGCGGCATTTCATATTTCCTGCTGATGATCAGCACGATCATTATCGGCTTCAAGACAGTATTGATGCGCACGCCGTGGCAGAATTGGGCCATCGTGGTGTTCTGCCCACTTGTTGCAACCATGTTCCAGGGCGTGCAAATCGATACCGATCATTGGCGCCATTTCTATTGGATGCTGGGGATGATGTGGGGGCTGTTTGCAGCCTCCATGCAGCATCGAAATGCTGGCCAGGGTTCAAGCGCCACCATCGCATAGCATTGCTTTTCCAGGCAGCAATCCAGTCTACAGGAATGGCCCGAAGTGACTGGCAAGGTTTATGCACCATCCCTTCAAATGTCAGCTTGATTGGATGGAAACACAAATGCGGCAACTCATTAACGATACGTCCCGGCGGAGCGAAAACCCTTCATTAGTACGTCGCAATTCGTTGAATTTATTCAAACTATTGTCCATTGCCGGTTTCATTCTGGTAGTCAATTTCGGGATTTTTTCCAGAATTGGCTTGTTACTCGACCAGGGGCGCTTCGCTACGCTTGTGCCATTTTTGATCATCTGGGCAATTGCAATTTTTGCGGTGCTGGTTGCCGCATTTCAACCAAACGTCTTTCTGCGCGGGTTTTGGGCGATTGTGATTGCAGCTTCTAGCGCCATGAGCTGGGCGTTCTATGATCTGAGCCATTCTGAAATGTCAGTGTTCGATATTCTGTCGCTTTGGAATGCCCGCCATGAGGCTGGGCGGGCTGCCGAGTTCTATGAACAGCATCTTGTTTCTGCACTGATTGTGCTGGCTCTTGGCTTTCTTGTGATCTTTTTGCCACCGCGCGTAACTGGCCGCGCCAAAAATTGGCTTCGCCGGCTGTGCTGGTTTCCGTTGGTGCCAATTGCGCTTATCGCTGGCGTCGTGTTCGCCAAGGACGGAGGCGGCTCTGATGCGATGCCCTGGCAGTTCAGGCCGGCAGCCCTTTCATCGCTCGCCGGGATAAAGATTGCATTCCTTGGAACCACAAGCCGCGAGCCAGTCAAATGGGTGCCGACGAAGGAACACAAGCCCGGGAACATCGTGATGCTGGTTGATGAAAGCGTCCGCGCTGATTACATCGATCTCTCACCGGGGAACCGTTTTACCCCGCAGTTCGCAGGACTGGCCGACAAATTTGTCAATTTCGGACCCGCCGCATCCACTGGCAATTGCAGCAGCTATTCGAACGTGCTCTTGCGCTATGGCGTCTCGCGGCAAGACATAACCGGCGATGCCAATACAAACCCTTCACTTTGGGAATATGCCAAGCGTTCAGGTTACCGGACGGTTTTCATTGATGCACAGGCGGGCAACATATCCAACCCAGGCCTCATGCAAAACTTCATGACGATGCGGGAAAAATCGCAGATCGACGGATTTTATGCAATCCGCGGTGTCCCCGGTGCCGAAGCGGATGGCAAACTTGCAGATATCATCACAAGGGAACTTGCAGCGCCCGGGCCGGTGTTCATCTATGCAAACAAGAACGGTGCGCATTTTCCCTATGACCATGCGTATCCTGCTGACGCAGCAATTTTCCATCCGACGATGGCCGAGTCTGGAGTTGACAATACGCGTTCGCGAATTGCTTCTTATCGCAATGCCATTTCGTGGTCAGTTGACAGGTTCATGGGGAAAGTCTTTGCGAATGCTGATCTCTCCAACACAACACTCGTTTATACCTCAGACCACGGACAGGTCTTTCAGCCAGACCGCTTGACCCATTGCAATGTTGAGTCACCCGATCCACGGGTAGGACTTGTGCCCTTGATGGTTCATACTTCGGATCCATCGCTTCAGGCATTATTTCAAAACGGCGCGAAACTGCTCACTGGCAAGGCCAGCGAGTTTCAGATTGCCCCCACGCTCCTGCAGCTTATGGGATACCGCCCTGAAGATATCGCAACAGCGTATGATGAGTCATTGCTGACAGGCTCAAAGAGAGTGCCGGCTTTCACAAGTGGTGATGTATTTGGCCTTTTTTCTTCAGGGGTCCGGGCAACGCCAATAGACCTCTCTGCTGATTATTTGGAACCCGAAGCGCGAGAATCAAATCCGGCTATCGTGGCTGCCGCTGCCAAGAAATAAACCGGGCTGATTGGAAATTTTATGAAAGGGATAGAAAAGTGGTCGGAGCGGCGGGATTCGAACCCGCGACCCCTATCCCCCCAGAATAGTGCGCTACCGGGCTGCGCTACGCTCCGACTAAGGGGGTAGTTAGCATCCCGCTCTGGAAAGCGAAAGTGCTGATTACAAGCTCGGCTTTCAGGATTTTTTCTCGAGCAACACGCCAATTATATCGCCGCGCCTGCCGGTCAGGCGTTGGGTCTGGAGGGCCAGAAGCCCTGTCCATACCGCATCTGCTATCAGCACGGCATAAGCAATGCCCATGACACCATGATTGGGTGTGAGCAAAGCGGTTCCCCCAACCAACACTGCCATCGCAACCAGGCAGGAGCCCGCCGTCTTGATCTGGTAACCGGCAAGAGACAGCAGATGCTGGTTCATGCCGCTTGCGGCGCGGAAGGTCTGGCTGATCATAAACAATACCAGGGGCCAATGGCCCGCTTCATAGCCGGAACCAAATATCCGCAAGGCCCATGGTCCAAACAGCATTGCGCCTAGGACGCAGGCCAAAATGGCCGCGAGGGCAATCATGTTGATACGCAGAAGGAGGGCGTGAACTTGCCGGGAAGTTCCGCGCGTCATGGCAGCGGTCAAATCCGGCAGGATGAATTGCTGGGTTGCCTGGGTGATGAAGCCAGCCAATGCCGCCAGCCTGATTGTGACACCAACGAGGGCTACGTCCGCTGTGTTCAAGAAGAAGCCTGCGATGAGGGTGACAATGTCAGCGAATGACGCTGTCACTGCGCCAACAATGACAAGTGCGGCGGCCCGGCTGCGCAGAACCGGCGCAAGGTTGTGGCGGCCCGACCATTTGAGGCCTGACCTTGCTCCATCCTCGCCAATGAGCCAGGCTTGGGCAAGGGCAACAATCGTGTTTACGATCACGAAGGCCCACAGCACGTGGGCAATGCTCAAGTGAAACCCCACGGCCCAGGCGAAGACAAGGTAAGCCAGCAGGAGTCCCGGACGATAAAGAAAATCCGGAACATAGGACAGAGCATAGCGCCTGACCGAATTGGCAATCGACCCGTTCATGCGAATGAGGGCTGCAGCCGGCGCTGAAAGGCAGCCGAAGAGCAACGCGATTTTCAGACCATCGTCAAGCGGCAGCCAGAAGTAGGCCACGGCAGCAAGTGTGAACGAGGCGAGTGAAATCCACAGGCTGTCTCGCAGGAATGCGGCATGGAAGGCGTGCACCAGATTTTTCCGCCCGAGCGCGTAGTAGCGGGGCAAACAGGTTATCGCCAGGATCGGGTAGCCGCCGGTTATCAGCAAGCTAATGAAGGCTGCTGCACTCATGCCGAGAAATACGACACCCACGTCATGCTGGGAGAGCAGCCGGGCCAGCAGAATCTGGCTTGCAAGGCCAATGGCGGCACCGCCCAATCTCACACCGACGAGATTTGCCGCCATAAGAATTGTTCGCCAAAGGGACATTGCCTACGGTGCCTTTTCCGGACCTAAAAGGAATAGCAATAAACACGCCGTCTTTATTTTGTATTGCCAGGAAAGGCTCAAATCCGGGAGGTGGGATCCAGCAGTTTCCGGGCATCGCCCAGGTCGCGCAGCGCGGCCTTCAGGGCATCGGCCTGCATATCTGACAGCTTGTGCACATATGTTGGAGCTTCGCCGACGCTTGTCCCGTGGCGCGCCATGGGGGCCCTTCCCGGAAGCGGTGCCGAGCCACGAAAACGGGGGGCAATCTGGGTCTGGCCCGGCCTTGGCACGCCGTCCAATTCCATGTCGCGCTTGCGGGCAACAATTTCACCGCGGCCAACGCCGGAAACGTAAGCAACGCCCTCTTCTTTCAGAATGCGTTGCAATCCGCGAATCGTGTAGCCCTCACTGTAGAGAAGGCTGCGAATGCCTTTCAACAGGTCGAGGTCGGCGGGACGGTAGTAACGCCTGCCACCAGCACGCTTCATGGGCTTTATCTGGACAAACCGGGTTTCCCAGAATCTCAGAACATGCTGGGGAACATCAAGCTCCTCTGCCGCTTCGCTGATGGTGCGGAATGCTTCAGGTGATTTTTCCAAGGACTATCTCCGATTCGCCGTAAAGAGATACTCAATCATCACTGCCGGGCTCAAGACCATTTATGACATTTTTCATCACCTGGCTTGGACGAAACACCATTACGCGGCGCGGCGTAATGGGCACCTCTTCACCGGTTTTGGGATTGCGCCCGATGCGGCCTTTCTTGCTGCGTACCATGAAGGTGCCGAAGGAAGAAAGTTTAACCGATGTACCCTCGACCAGGGCCGTTGAAACCAGGTCCAGGACAGACTTCACCATCTCGGCCGATTCGGTGCGCGACAAACCAATATCCCGGTGCACTGCTTCACTTAAATCCGCACGTGTCAAAGTCTTGCTTGCCATGTTTTTCCCCTTGCAAGAACCCCCGTAAGTTATGTCGGCCAAACGGTTGGGTCAATAGAAAATTATGAAAACTCAAAGGCTTACGACTCATTCTAAAAGCGGGCTAGAACCGCCCCCCAAGTAAAGCCGCCGCCCATCGCCTCCATGAGCACGAGCTGCCCGCGCTTGATGCGGCCATCCTTCACCGCGACGTCAAAAGCCAAGGGGATCGAGGCGGCAGATGTATTGCCATGACGGTCAAGGGTCATCACGATTCGGTCCTCGGGAACGCCCAATTTTTTGGCAGTGCCTTCCAAAATCCGGCGATTCGCCTGGTGGGGAACAAACCAATCGATATCCATGGGCTTGAGCCCTGCCTTGGTTATGGTTTCGTCCATGACGGCGGCAATGTTGGTTACGGCGTGCTTGAAAACCTCGCGGCCTTCCATGCGCAGGTGGCCGACAGTTTTGGTGGTTGATGGCCCGCCATCCACATAGAGTTTGTCGCAGTAGCGGCCATCGGAATGAATGTGGCAGCCGAGAATGCCACGGTCCGCATTGGTGCCGGCACCCCTCCCGGCGCGCACGACAACGGCCCCTGCCCCATCGCCAAAGAGCACGCAGGTGGTGCGGTCATTCCAGTCAAGAATGCGCGAGAAGGTTTCCGAGCCAATGACGAGCGCGCATTGGGACTGGCCACCCCTGACAAAATTATCGGCAATCGTCAGGCCATAGGCAAAGCCTGAACACACGGCCTGCACATCGAAGGCGGCGCCCCGCGTAATGCCGAGATCGGCTTGCACTTGCGTTGCGGTTGCCGGAAAGGTGCTATCCGGCGTGGACGTTGCCACGATGATGAGATCGATATCGGCGGGTGTGAGTCCGGCATGCTCAAGGGCATTGCGCGCGGCCTGCGCCGCGAGGGTGCGCGTTGTTTCATCTTCAGCGGCAATGTGGCGCGCCTTGATGCCGGTGCGCTCGACAATCCATTCATCGGTGGTGTCAACAATCTTGCTGATATCGGCATTGGTCATAATCCGCTTAGGCAATGCGGAGCCCACGCCTTCAATAACCGTTCTCAGCATAACACTACTCACTCCGCCACCTGTGCTGCCGGCTCCATTATTATGGCGTTCATTGCGGCAACGTCTTCGGCGATCTTCTTGACCAGGCCATTGCGCACCATTTCAATTGCCACGTCAATGGCGGTTGCAAAACCCAGTTCATCGGTGCCGCCGTGGCTTTTCACGACAACGCCGTTGAGGCCGGCAAACACGCCACCGTTATGCTTCCTGGGGTCCATGCGGTCACGCAAGGCGCTGAAAGCGCCTCGAGCCAAAAAAGCACCGAGCTTGGACATCCATGTGCGATTCAAAACAAGCTTGAGATAGGTTGCCACCTGTTTGGCGGTGCCTTCGGCGGTTTTCAGGGCGATATTGCCGGTGAAGCCTTCGGTCACAACGACATCAACAGTGCCCTTGCCGATATCATCGCCTTCGACAAAGCCTACATATTCCATGGGCAGGTTCATTTCGCGCAGCAGTCGTGCGGCGTCTTTCACCTGTTCGAGTCCTTTGACTTCTTCAACGCCAATGTTCAGCAGGCCAACGGTGGGCCGCGTGAGGCCGAAAAGGCAACGCGCCATGGCCTCGCCCATAATCGCAAACTCAACCAATTGGGAGGCATCGGCGCCAATTGTGGCGCCTACGTCGAGAACGATGCTTTCGCCCCGCAAGGTGGGCCAGATTGCGGCAATGGCTGGCCTTGAGATGCCCGGCAGGGTTTTCAGCACAAAGCGCGACATGGCCATGAGCGCACCCGTGTTGCCGGCGGAAACAGCGGCCGCGGCCTCACCGGTCTGCACGGCTTCAATGGCCTGCCACATGCTGCTTTTGCCACGGCCACGGCGCAGGGCCTGGCTTGGCTTCTCCGTCATGCCCACTGCCACATCCGTGTGGCGAATCTCGGCCTTGGCCTTCAATTTGGGATGCTGTTCCAGCAGGGGCGCTATGACGGCCTGATCCCCGAACAACAGAAACCTATAGGTTGGGTGGCGGATGGCCGCGAGTTCGGCACCGGGAATCACAATGCTGGCGCCCAAATCGCCGCCCATCACATCCAGTGCTATTGTCAGTTCGCTTGTCATTATCCCGCAATATCACGTGTCATGCCGAATTATTCAGCAAATGTAATGGGAGTCCCCTGAGTCGCGAAAATAAAGGCAATCCCTTGGGAAACAAACCCTTATTTTTTCAGTCGAAATTGGCGCTTCTTTTAATCCGGCTTGAGTTTTGACAGGCCGGTGAAAGGCGACACTTTTGCGCTTGCCGGATGCTCTTCGATGTCGTTGAAGACCTCGCCCTCCATTCGGGGGTTGGGATCAAGCTCCAGGGCCATGCTTTCGGCCAATATTTCACCCAGATCAACACTGCCGTTTTCAATGATATCAACATCTTCCTCAGCAGACGGCTGTCCGGCGCGAGGCGACAGGAAATAGCGTTCAATGGCGAACTTGAGGTCCGAGGTGAAGGTTTCCAGGCTGATGACGGAAACTTGATCCACACTGGCATTGAGAGTTCCGGTGATTTTCAAGCCACCACCACGCCAAGGCACTACCTTTAATAGCCCTCCCAAAGAATGGATTTTTGGAAGGTCAAAGCGTTTTGCCAAGGCGGCGCATTCCTTTTCGTCAGCCGCAAGGCGTTCGTGGCTGCCTAAATTTGGAACGCGATCAACCTGAAGCGGGCGGGAAAATTCATAGACAACCTGTTTCATGTGAACCTCAATTCGCCCATTTGAATTTGTTCCAAAGAAATTGCGCCAAGGTTTTTCGCGGCATCGCCAACATAGGCTGTCATTGCCCGGGTTGATTCTGTTGAGGCTCCATCAGGATAGATATTCCGGCTTATGGCTTCCTCCAGGATTTTGGGACCAGCCAATAATCCCCTATCGTAAGCAGCCACGCGGCCATAATAGGATTCGGCAATTTTCCGCACTTTCTTGCCGACCGCCACATCGCTGACGCCGAGTTCGCGCAACGAGCGATCCATATCGTTGAAAAACTCATCTGTCAGGTTTTGCCGGAGGTCTTCGACGCCCTCACCCTTCAGGCGGCTGAGAACGAGAAAGAGATGCAGCACAATCATTTCAAAACGCCCGTCAATCGTGTCGGCAACGCCCATGTTCTCATAAAACCGGACGTGCCGTGCCGCAGCCACAATTGCCCCGTAAAGGCGTTTCTCGCGTTTTTCGCGGGCCTTAAATAATCGACCTATTGTCATGCACTTGCCGTCATAGCCCGGCTCGGGCAAAAGACATTTTCGTAAAAACCTTGAAGTGACGGATTCAGTTTGCTTTTCATGACCAGAAAATACCTTGCACGCGCTTCCCTGTGGCTGGTTGCGGCCATTTTCGCAACCCTGATTGCGGCGTGTTCACCCACTATAAACCATCATGGTTATCTGGCGAAACCCGGCGCCTTCGGCCAGATTTCCGAAGGCATGTCAAGAACCGAGGTTGAAGGCATTCTGGGTTCGCCGTCCACGACCGCCAGCATCAATTTTCAGGGCGACAGCAATTATTACATCACCAGCGTGACCGAGGACCGGTCTTTCCTTAAACCCAAGGAAATGAGCCGTGAGGTTATCGCGGTGCGCTTTGACAAGGGCGATCAGGTGACAAGTTTTGCCCAGTATGGCCTGGAAGATGGACGCATCGTCAACATCAATTCGCGCGAAACCCCAATTGTTGGCGGTGAACTGTCAATATTGCAGGACATCTTCAAGGGAATTCTGGGCTCGAAAGCGGGTTTCTAGCAAACCTATTTTTCCTTGCCACCCGCAGCTTCGGCCTGTAGCAGACCATAATTCTGTATGCCGACGCGCTCGAGCAGGCCAAGCTCTGTCTCAATGAAGTCGATATGGCCTTCCTCGTCCTGCAGCAATTGCTTGAACAGTTCCATGGAACCGATGTCTCCTGCATCGCGGCAGGCATCATGGGCTTCGCGGTATAGCTCCCGGGCGCTGTATTCGGCCTTGAGGTCGCATTCCAGGACTTCCTTGATGTTCTGGCCAATGGCGAGGGGATCCAGGGTTTGCAGGTTGGGATGGCCTTCGAGGAAGATTATGCGGGCGACGAGCTTGTCGGCATGCTGCATTTCCTCGATTGATTCTTCGCGCTCTTTCTTTGCGTATTTGGCAAAGCCCCAATCCTCCAGCAGGCGGTAGTGGAGCCAGTACTGGCTTACCGCCGTAAGCTCATGGCGAAGGGCTTTGTTGAGGTATTCGATGACTCTCTTATTGCCCTTCATGATGCCTGCTCCACTTTAGAATGAATCCTAACTGGGCAGACTAGCGATATTTATGATCTAATCAAGTTGCTGACGCTGTTGCATCGCCCCGACGATGACTTCCGTGACGTTCAGCATGCAGCCGCCGCATTGGGGCCGCGCCCCGCAGGCCCTGAACACGGCGCCGGGGGTTACGATGCAATGGGGATCGCGGGCGCTCAGGCGCTCCGTGGCGGACTTGAGCTGGGTGCAGGACAGGACGTTGCACTGGCAAATGATCACGGTTCTGCCCCTTTGGAGGGCGGGTTGAGCAAGTCGAGGCGCGCCCGCATATGGGCAATTTCGATCCGGAGTGCTGCAATTTCCCGTTCAACGGCTTTGCGCGGCGGCTTGGCAAGCTGCTTGCGCCAGTTGTAGATGGTCGTATCGCTCACGCCGAGGCGGCGGGCGATTTCAAATATGCGCATGCCATCCCGGCGGAACCGCTCGACGATTTCCAGCTTTGCGGCAATGGCTGAGGCATCATAGCCACGGGTGTAGCCACGGCCCTGTTTCGGCATGGGGCGCGACCTGGTGGTCATGACAGGCCGAGGGCAGCAATGGCGCCCAGGGTGAGCAACAGGGCACAGGAAACATCAAGGCAAAACTGCCAGTGCAGGCGCTGCAGGGCAAACATGGGCTATCGATCCATTATCCGACTAATTTACTCGGTTATAAATCGCGGAGCCTGGAAGTCAATCCCCGGCGGAACCGGGCCTTCCTGCCAAATTGACGCGGCAAAGGGGTTCGCGGGGCGTGTTGTTTGGTCCCTCTTTCCTGCCGTGTTAATTTGGAAAGCATGGACGCTATCGATCACCGGACCGCCATCACAAACCTGGAGCTGGCCCTGCGAAGTTCGCTCGTTGAAAGGAGCGATGGGCCGGGACTGTTACGGGCTGGCTTTCATATCGGCGCTATTCTCGTCCTGGGAAGCCTGATTGCCCTTCGCGTACCCTTCTGGTTTCTGCTGCTGCCGATTCAAGGCATCCTGATCGTTTTTCTGTTTACGGCGCTGCATGAATGCACGCATGAAACGGCATTCAAAAGTTCCTCCCTCAATACGGCCGTTTCAAGCATCAGCGGTTTCCTGATCTTGATACCACCGGCCTGGTTCCGCTTTTTTCATTTCGCCCACCACCGCCATACCCATGACCTGGCCCGTGACCCAGAACTGCAAATCCCGAAGCCCTCCACTCTTGTGGGCTATGTGAAGCATGTTTCAGGGCTTCCCCTGTGGTTTGCGGCGATGCGCACACTGCTGCGCAACGCGGCGGGACGCAGCACCGATGATTTTGTGCCGGAGAAGGCCAGGCCCCGCGTGGCCTTCGAGGCACGGGTGATGCTGGCCATTTATGCTTTGATTGCCGCTGCGTCATTGCTTTTAGAATCATCGCTTGTGATTTGGGTATGGATTGTCCCTGCCCTCGTCGGCCAACCGTTCCTGCGGCTCTTTCTCCTGGCCGAGCACACGAACTGCCCGCATGTGGAGAACATGTTTGAAAACACGCGAACAACTTTTACAACAAAGCTGGTGCGGCTGGTGGCGTGGAACATGCCCTTTCACGCGGAGCATCATGCGCTGCCGACCGTGCCATTCCACAAGCTCCCGGACCTGCATGAAGCCGTACGCGAGCATTTGAAGACAACGGCCGATGGCTACGCGCGGTTTAATGGCGAACTGGTCTCAGGATATTCCAACCAAAAGCCTTCAACCTAGTCTCATTTCGGGTGGCTTTAGCCCGCCAATAACTGCACCCTGATCCCAGATAACTTAAGATGGGATGCAGATTTGACCACAGAAATTCAAAACGCGGGCGAGGAAATCCGCTTCACATTCGGCAAATTTTCACTGGGCATGGTGCTGGTCGCAGCCACCGACAAGGGCATCGCTGCCATTCTGCTCGGTGACAGCCGGGACGAGCTTCGCCGCGAATTGGCCTACGCCTTTCCAAAGGCCCGCCTTGTTGCCGATGAGACAGGGCTTGCGGACAAGGCGGCAAAGATTGCGGCCTTCCTAGATGCTCCCAACCAGGGACTGGACCTGCCGCTCGACATTCGCGGCTCAGCGCAGGAGCAGGCGGTGTGGCAAGCGCTGCGCACTATTCCAGCGGGCCAAACCATCACCTATGGCCAGATCGCCAAATCATTGCCCCTCCCCGCCACCGCCCAGGATGTGGGTGCGGCCTGCGCTGCCAATGTGCTGGCCGTCGCCATTCCCTGCCACCGGGTGGTCAAGGCCGATGGCTCGATTTCGGGCTACCGCTGGGGGGTTCAGCGCAAGCGGAAGCTGATCAATCTGGAAGCCGTGGCATGAGCCGCCTTGAAGCCGTTGACTGGCCTGCGATTTCTGCTGACCTCGACGCGCAGGGATGGGCTGTGATGCCGAAGCTGCTGTCCGCGAGGGAATGCGAAGCCGTTTCCAGCCTCTATAAAAATGACGAGGGCTTCCGCAGCAAGATCGTCATGGCCCGGCACGGTTTCGGGCGCGGCGAATACAAATACTTTTCCTACCCGTTACCGTCTCTGATCGAGGCCCTGCGCACGGCGCTCTATCCCGATCTCGCGCCCATCGCCAACCGCTGGCACGAGGCCATGGGGATGGAGGTGCGCTTTCCCGCGGCCCATGCGCAATTCATCAAACGCTGCCATGTCGCCGGGCAGACCCGCCCCACCCCGTTGCTGCTGCAATACGGACCAGATGATTACAACTGCCTGCATCAGGATCTCTATGGCGAGCATGTGTTCCCGCTTCAGGTGGCGATCCTCCTCAGCGAGCCGGGCGAGGATTTCGAAGGTGGCGAGTTCGTGCTCACCGAGCAACGCCCGCGCATGCAGTCACGGGCTGCAGTGGTGCCGTTGATGAAGGGGGACGCGGTAGTGTTTGCGGTCAACAGCCGGCCCGTGCCAGGCACGCGCGGCTTCTACAGATGCAATCTCCGGCACGGCGTCAGCAAACTACGCGCGGGCCACCGCCATACGCTCGGCATCATCTTTCATGATGCTGTCTGAATTCGACAAAGAGTGAAGTACCTAATTTCGCGTGTTATGCTCTGTCAATCGGTGGCTTCAAACCTTCCGCTTGGCAATAGGCCCGCGCCAACACCACACAACCCAGGACTGTCAGATAGATGTTCACCAATGTAATCATTGTGAAAAATAGTGCTGGAATGAAATTTATTGACCGCGGTGGATTCAGAATATCGGAAGTGCTGAGGAATCCACCGCTTGAAACTAGAACCAAACCCATAAAAATTGTCAGCAACCCCGGCCCGGTAACCAAGCGTGGCAGCGCGTACTTGAATGTTTTTAGTCCCCGGCGATTAGCTGCGGCAATTGTCCTGTCACCGTCTGCAATAATAGCTGGCAGCCATGTCCCCCATAGGGAAAAAACTAAAACACCGAAGAC
Organism: Aestuariivirga sp.; assembly: GCA_965279345.1. GTDB lineage: Bacteria > Pseudomonadota > Alphaproteobacteria > Rhizobiales > Aestuariivirgaceae > Aestuariivirga. The sequence goes on along the minus strand of CBDIHN010000004.1, from coordinate 75,431 downwards.
CGCACTAAAGGCTATAATTGAGAATATTCCAAGATAGCTTTGTGCCGGGACATTGAATTTAATTACCAGCAACAAAAAGATGCCTGTTGCTGGTATCATGTAAAGCAAGCCCAATGCATATGATTTAAACCAAAATGCGGTCGTGTACTTTGACGTTCTTTCACTTCCAAGTCCGGGTGAACCTAACAGTAATGTTCGAAATGAGGCAATTGCCAAAGTGCTCCAAATGATTGCGTCAACCACTCCCCCTCCTATGTTGTCTTTTTCCAACCACTCCTCGACGACAATTAACGACATAACCATTGAAATCACGAGCAGAGACGTGCGCCAATTAACTGCACAGACTTTCCAAGCGGTTGACCACATGTTTTCATCCCGCCTTATGAACTCAAGATTTGGACTGATTTCGGTCATGACATCCCCACAGATCAGATAGACCTAAGACGAATTTCCGCAATGCGGCAATGAAAACCCCGCGAAGACTGCTCCTCACGGGGTTTGATTCTTGGAAACTAATAGTCCTCAGTGCCCAGCCAAAACCGCCAGCAGCAGCAGCGCCACGATGTTGGTGATCTTGATCATGGGGTTTACGGCCGGGCCTGCGGTGTCCTTGTAGGGGTCGCCTACGGTGTCGCCGGTGACGCTGGCCTTGTGCGCTTCGGAGCCCTTCAGGTGCTTCACGCCCTTTGAGTCCACGAAGCCATCTTCAAAGGACTTCTTCGCGTTATCCCAGGCGCCGCCACCGGCGGTCATCGAGATGGCCACGAAGAGGCCTGTTACGATCACGCCCATGAGCATGGCGCCTAAAGCCGCAAAGCCTGCTTCCTTGCCGGCGATTGCGTAGATCACGTAGAACACCACGATGGGCGAGAACACGGGCAGCATGGAAGGAATGATCATTTCCTTGATGGCGGCCTTGGTGAGCAGGTCCACGGCGCGGGCGTAGTCGGGCTTTTCGGTGCCCTTCATGATGCCGGGGCGCTCCTTGAACTGGCGGCGCACTTCAACCACCACGGATTGCGCGGCACGGCCCACGGCGGTCATGGACATGCCACCGAAGAGATAGGGCAGCAGGCCGCCGAAAATCAGGCCAACAACCACATAGGGGTTGGAGAGATCGAAGGTGACGTTCACGCCTTCAAAGAAAGTTCCCGGCGCCGCGGTTGCGGCAAAGAACTTCAAGTCCTGCGTGTAGGCGGCAAAGAGGACGAGAGCGCCCAAGCCTGCCGAACCAATGGCATAGCCCTTGGTTACGGCCTTGGTGGTGTTGCCCACGGCGTCAAGCGCGTCGGTGTTGTGGCGCACTTCCTTGGGCAGGCCCGCCATTTCGGCAATGCCGCCGGCGTTGTCGGTGACCGGGCCGAAGGCGTCGAGGGCCACGACCATGCCAGCCAGCGCCAACATCGTTGTGACCGCAACGGCGATGCCGAAGAGGCCAGCGAGGTTGAAGGTGACGATGATGCCGGCGATGATGATGATGGCCGGAATAGCAGTTGCTTCCATGGAAACCGCGAGGCCCTGGATCACGTTGGTGCCGTGGCCGGTGATGGAGGCTTCAGCGATGGAGTTCACCGGGCGCTTGCCAGTTGCAGTGTAGTACTCGGTGATCCAGATGATGAGACCGGTGATCACGAGGCCAGCGATGCCGCAATAGAACAGGCTTAACGGCGTGAAAGCCTTTTCGGCATTGCCAAGCGCCACATCCATGCCGCCGAACACGTAGGAGATCACGGGGTACAGAGCTACGAGCGAAAGAACGCCCGTTGCAATGATGCCCTTGTAGAGGGCGCCCATGATGTTGTTGGAGGCACCAAGCTTGACAAAATAGGAACCAATGATCGAGGTGATAACACAGGCGCCACCGATGGCGAGCGGCAGGACCATGCCTGCGAGCTTCATGGCGTCGGGCAAGACGATTGCCGCGAGAACCATGGTTGCAACGGTCGTCACCACATAGGTTTCGAACAAGTCTGCGGCCATGCCGGCGCAATCGCCCACGTTGTCGCCAACGTTATCGGCAATGGTCGCGGGGTTGCGTGGATCATCTTCCGGAATGCCTGCTTCAACCTTGCCCACCATGTCGCCGCCAACGTCCGCACCCTTGGTGAAGATGCCGCCGCCGAGACGGGCGAAAATGGAGATAAGCGAAGCGCCGAAGGAAAGGGAAATCAGCGCGTCAATCACTTCACGGCTGGTGGGTTCAAAACCCGCTGAGCCCGTAAGAAAACCGAAATAGAGGGTGACGCCAAGAAGACCCAGGCCTGCAACCAGAAGGCCGGTTACCGCACCAGATTTGAACGCGAGGTCCAAACCGCCAGCGAGCGACTTCGTTGCGGCCTGTGCCACACGCACGTTGGCGCGCACCGAGACGTTCATGCCGATGAAGCCTGCGGCGCCTGACAGCACGGCGCCGATCAGGAAGCCCATGGCCGAATAGACACCCAGCAAGAGCCAGGCGATGACGAAAATGACCACACCAACCATGGCAATGGTTTGGTATTGGCGTTTGAGATAGGCCGCAGCACCTTCGCGCACGGCGGCGGAAATTTCCTGCATGCGGGCCGAGCCCGCATCGGCGGCGAGAAGGCCGCGCGTCGTGACAATTCCGTAGACGATGGACAGCGCGCCCGCGAGCACGATCAGCCAGAGAGTGGAGGTCATGAATTAACCCTTTTGTTTATGTTGCCCCGGTGCAATCCAGACACGCGAATCTTCCCGTGTCCGTCCCCTGCCCCGGATTGATGGCTGGGATATGCCAAATCGGGCAAAAAGAAGCAATGGGCAGTATTGGGGCCGGAACCTTCCTCCAGCCAGTGTGATGTCAGGCGGTTTTAGGACGGTTCATGACAAGCCAACCCAGCAGCAGCAATGTCAGCAAGGCGGCGGGGAACATGGCGAAACCTACAGCGCCCCAACCCAGGCTATCCAGCACCTTGCCGGAGCTGAAAGAGGCAACAACCATCAATGCCGAAATGCCGAAATCATTGGCGGCCTGCACCTTGCCCCGTTCGGCAGGCGTGTAAGTTGTGGTCAGCATGGTGGTGCCGCCAATGAAGCCGAAGTTCCAGCCGAGGCCCAGGAGAATGAGAGAGACGGCAAAATTCCCGAACTTGATATCGAGGATGCCAATCACACCGGCGGCAAACAGGAGAACCATGCCAATGGCAATGATCCGCTCAACGCCCCAGGCCTTGATCAGATGACCGGTGAAAAAGCTGGGCACGAACATGGCCAGCACATGCCATTGCAAAACCCATGACGCATCAAACTTGGAGAAGCCGCAGCCAATCATGGCAACGGGAGCGGCGGTCATCATGAAGTTCATCATGGCGTAGGAAATGATGGCAGTGACCATGGCCACGATCAGCCGGGGCTGGCGCAGCAGTTCGCTCCAGGGCCGGCGTTCGCCGCTGATTTCTTCCGCTGTTGGCTTGGGCAGGTTCAACAGGAACAGAACCAGGATTGCGACCAGCGCGATGATGGTGGCAGCGAGATAGGAACCGGCGAAGGTAAAGGGGGCAAACAGGTCAGCCGTGGCGTTGGAAAGCAACGTCCCGGCCACGGCGGCGACAACGCCTCCAGTCAATACCCAGGAAATGGCAATGGGTTTCAAATCGGGCGTGGCGCCTTCCACGGCGGCGAAACGGTAATAGCCGCTGGTAGCCTGGAACATGCCTTGCAAGGCAGTGGCCAGGCAGAAGAGGAAGAAGTTCTGCGTGTAAATCGCGTAAACAGCAACGACTCCGCCAAGAACGCAGGCTGATGCGCCAAAAACAAATACGGGCACCCGGCCCAAACGCTGCATCATCAGGGAAGCCGGAATCGTGGTTATGGCCGAGCCCAAAACGAATGTGGTGATAGGCGTGGTGGCCAAGCCCGGGCTTGGAGCCAGCATGAGGCCCACAAGTCCTGCGGTGGCAAAAACCGTAATCACGCAGCAGGAGTAGAGAGCCTGGGAAATCGCCAGCAACAAGATGTTGCGTTTGGCGAGAGCTAAATCAGTCACGCGGCGAACTCGTTGGGGCGGCGGCTGCGCGCCAAGGTATTCAGCACGCCGTTGATGAAGCGCGGCTCTTCCTCGCCAAAGAAAGCGCCGGCCACATCGAGATATTCACTGATGGAAACGCGGGTCGGGACTTTTTCCATGAACATGATTTCAAAGGCGGCGGCGCGGAGAATGGCGCGCACGGTGGCGTCCAAGCGGTGCATGGGCCAGGCCTTGTCGAGTATGGCATCGACGGCGGGGTCAATGGCTGCCTGTTCGCGCACCGCGCCATCAACAACTTCCTTGAGGAATTTGTAGTCGGCCTCGCCGCACTGGCCATCGTCAAAATTTTCGCCGGAGGCGCGGGCGGAGAATTGCGCCAGGGTTTCACCGACATCGGTACCCGCCAAATCCATTTGGTAAAGCGCCTGCACGGCGCCCAGGCGGGCGGCGGCGCGTTCAACCGGTTTGGCTCGCTTGCCGGTCATCGTGCGGTTTTCTTCTTCATGGCACGCTTGAAGCGGATCATGGCAAGAGCGGTATCAGCAGCACCGCCGCCTTTGTCACCTTCAGTGGTTTTCGCCCGGGCCCAGGCTTGCGCCTCGTTTTCGCAGGTCAGAATGCCGTTGCCGATGCACAGGCCTTTCAGCGTGAGGTCCATCAGCCCACGGGCGCTTTCGCCGGAGACGATTTCATAATGGGTGGTTTCACCACGCAGCACACAGCCCAGCGCGACATAGCCATCGTAACGCTTGGATGTCTCCGCCATGGCGATGGCTCCCGGCAGTTCCAGGGCGCCAGGCACGGCCAACCGGTCCCAGGTGGCACCGCTGCGCTCAAGCGCGGCGATAGCACCCTTGGCGAGTTCATCGCACATGTCCGCGTAGAAGCGCGCTTCAAGAATGAGAAGCTTCGCCTTGATCTTTCCGGAATCAGTTTTTTTCTTTTCGACCTTCATGACTTCCCGAACTCTGCAAGACGCGCCACATAGCGCGCCAGCATATCTATTTCAATGTTAACGGCGTCGCCCACGCGCGCATGGCCCCATGTGGTGACCGCTTGGGTGTGCGGAATCATGTTCACGCCGAACAAATTGCCATCGACTTCATTGACGGTGAGCGAGGTTCCATCGAGCGTGACGGAGCCTTTTTGCGCAATGAAACGGGCAATGTCGTTTGGCGCCTTGAAACTAAAGCGTTTGGAGTCGCCTTCGGGCTTTATGGAGATAATTTCTCCCAAGCCATCAACATGGCCCGAGACGATATGGCCGCCGAGCTCATCGCCCATTTTCAAGGAACGTTCGAGATTGATGCGTGCGCCGGTTTTCCAATTGCTCAAGGTGGTTTTTGAAAGCGTTTCGGCTGACGCTTCAATTGCGAAAGTGCCGCGCCCATCCTGCAGGCGGCCCATTTCAATGACCGTGAGGCAGCAGCCCGAACAAGAAATGGAGGCCCCTAACGCGATGCTTTCGGGCGCATAAGCCGTGGCAATAGTGAAACGGGTATCGCCGCGCTTTTCAACGCGTATGACTTCGCCAATATCAGTGACTATTCCGGTGAACATGGGGCCGTTCATAGACGGTCAAAGTATCGCTTCCAAGCACTTCCTTTTCGGTTTGGCGAAACTGGTTAGCGAGATTTGCAAGCGGCATTTCGTCAATGGCATCAATTCCTTGCGGGCCGATTACAACCGGGTTTTGGAAGACTTGCACCTCATCAACCAAATCGGCTTCCAGCAAGCTTTGCGAAATGTGGGAGCCGCCTTCAACCAAAAGGCGATTGATGCCCCTTATCGCAAGCTGTTCCAGCGCATCGGCAAAATCCACCCAGCCATCGGGGGTTTGCCTGCAGTCAATCACGGTAATGCCAGCGCTTACCCCGCCTTTTCGTGTGGACAGGATCCAAACCGGTATCTGTTCGGCGGTTTTGACCAGCTTGGCCTTCGAGGGGATGGAAAGGCGCGTATCGGCCACGATGCGTATGGGTGAACGGGCTTCCATTCCCGGCAAACGGCAGGTGAGCTCGGGGTCATCAATCAAGACGGTACTGAGACCCACGAGGATGGCATCGCTTTGGGCCCGCATGAGATAGGCCCGGGCCTTGACCTCCGGCCCGGTGATGGTGGTGCGCTGGCGCGGCCCGGCGGCGATCTTGCCATCAGCGGAAACCCCAATCTTTAGAGTAACATAGGGGCGTTTCTTGGCTATCCGCGTCAGGAAGCCTGCCAAGTCTTGGCTTGCCTCTTCGGCACCCACGCCCACATCCACGATAACGCCTGCGGCACGCAGGATGGCGTGGCCCCGGCCAGAAACGCGGGGGTCCGGATCTTCGATGGCGGTCACAACGCGGGCTATGCCAGCCTTTACCAAGGCTTCGGCACAGGGGCCAGTGCGGCCGTGGTGGGCGCAGGGTTCAAGGATGACATAGGCGGTGGCCCCACGGGCCTGCTCGCCCGCCATTTTAAGGGCCTCTGTTTCGGCATGGGGCCGGCCCCCGGGCTGGGTCCAGCCGACGCCCAGAACCCTGCCATCCCTGACGAGAACGCAGCCTACGGACGGGTTTTCAGCGGTGGTGCCAAGGGCGCGGCGGCCCAGACGCAGGGCATAGTCCATCCAGCGCCGATTGGCGTTCAAGATGTCTCGCCTTCGCCCTCGTCGCTTGCGAGTTCGCCGATCAGTTCTTCAAAGTCCTTGGCTTCGCGGAAGTTCTTGTAAACCGAGGCAAAGCGGACATAGGCCACGTCATCCAAAGCCTTGAGGGCCTCCATGATGAGCTTGCCAACGGTTTCCGACTTGATCTCGCTTTCGCCCAAGCTTTCCAGGCGGCGGACGATGCCTGACACCATGCGTTCAATCCGCTCGGGCTCCACCGGGCGTTTGCGGAGTGCAATCTGGACCGAGCGCATGAGCTTGTCGCGGTCAAAGGGAACCCGCCTGCCGGTTTTCTTGATGACCATAAGCTCACGCAGTTGCACGCGCTCGAAGGTGGTAAACCTTCCGGCGCAATCCGGGCAATAACGCCGGCGGCGGATTGCGGCACCATCTTCCGTGGAGCGCGAATCCTTCACCTGGGTTTCTTCGTTACTGCAGAATGGGCAGCGCATGGCTTCCTTTGCTTAGTAGATGGGGAAGCGCTTGGTGAGTGCCAAGACCTTGCGCTTGACCGCCGCTTCCACCTTAGCATTGCCCGCTTCGCCGTTCTTCGCAAGGCCATCGAGAACTTCGATGATCAAGGCACCCACTTCCCTGAATTCCGCCACGCCAAAGCCACGGGTGGTTCCAGCAGGCGTTCCCAGGCGGATGCCGGAGGTGATGGTGAAGGGCGCGGGGTCAAAGGGAATGCCGTTCTTGTTGCAGGTGATGTAGGCGCGTCCCAGGGCGGCCTCAGAGGCCTTGCCAGTCAATCCCTTCTTGCGGAGGTCCACCAGCATCAGATGGGTGTCAGTGCCGCCTGAAACGAGGTCACAGCCTCCTGCCACCATGGCATTGGCCAGCGCCTTGGCATTGGCCACGACCTGGGCTGCATATTTCTTGAAAGCAGGGCGCAGCGCCTCACCAAGGGCTACGGCCTTGGCGGCGATCACATGCTCCAAAGGCCCGCCTTGAAGGCCGGGGAACACGGACGAGTTGATCTTCTTGCCAATGGCTTCATCGCGGGTGAGGATCATGCCGCCGCGAGGTCCACGCAAGGTTTTGTGGGTGGTGGTGGTCACGACATGGGCGTGTTCGAGCGGATTGGGATGCACGCCGCCTGCCACCAAACCGGCAATATGGGCCATGTCCACCATCAGGTAGGCGCCAACGCTGTCGGCGATTTGGCGGAAGCGGGCGAAATCGAGGAAACGCGGATATCCCGAGCCGCCGGCAATGATGAGCTTCGGTTTCACCTGAAGGGCCTGGGCGGCGAGTGCATCGTAATCAATCTGGTGGTTGTCCTCGCGCACCTTGTAAGGGGCAACATGGAACCACTTGCCGGATTGGTTCACCGGTGAGCCGTGGGTCAGATGTCCGCCGCAGGCGAGATCAAGTCCCATGTAGGTGTCGCCGGGCTGAAGGAGCGCGAAAAACACGCCCTGGTTTGCCTGGGCGCCGGAATGGGGCTGGACGTTGGCGAAGGAACAGTCAAACAGCTTGCAGGCGCGCTCAATGGCGAGGTTCTCGGAAACGTCCACATACTGGCAGCCGCCATAGTAGCGCCGGCCGGGATAGCCCTCCGCGTATTTGTTGGTCATGATGGACCCTTGCGCCTCGAGCACGGCGCGCGAGACGATGTTTTCCGAGGCGATCAGCTCAATTTCGTTCTGCTGGCGGTGGAGCTCCTGGGTGATTGCTTGGGCAATCTTCGGATCGGTTTTGGCGAGCTTTTCCTTGAAGAAGCCGGGGAACAATGGGCCTTTCTTTGCCTTGGCTTTGGCGGCTGGATTCTTGACGATTTTCTTGCTTGCCTTCTTGGCCATGATGGTCCCCCTGCCCTGATTCCGCGTTCCGGCTGCAAAATAGCGAAAGGCGTGTTGGGGTCCAGTAATATATGGCCGCAGCAAAATAAGCACGGGAGAAGCGGCGTGAATGGTCAGAATTGCGGCAGTCAGGCGGCGCGCTGCAGCATCATCTCAGCCCAGAGCTGGTCAAGGGCCGCCACCAGCTTGGAGATTTCGAGTTCGCCGTGGAGCGGCCCTGGCGTCAGGCGCAGGCGCTCGGCGCCCTTTGGGACTGTCGGGTAATTGATGGGCTGGACATAGATGGAAAAATCACTGAGCAGCCGGTCCGTCAGCGCCTTGCATTTAACGGGATCGCCGACGATCAGGGGCACGATATGGCTTTCGGTTTCGGTCACCGGCAGCCCCCGCGCCTTCAATGAGGCCGTCAGCAGTTTCGCATGCTTGCCCTGCAACTGCCGCTCGATGCTGCTTGCCTTGAGATGGCGAATTGCGGCGGTGGCCCCTGCGGCAATGGCTGGGGCAATTGAGGTGGTGAAGATAAAGCCCGGAGCATGGGACCTGATGGCATCAATGATCGTGGCGTTGGCTGCGATGTAGCCCCCCATCAAGCCGAAGGCCTTGGCGAGGGTGCCCTCAATGATATCGATCTCGCCCAACACGCCATCGCGCTCGGCAATGCCGCCGCCCCTCGCGCCATACATGCCGACGGCGTGGACTTCATCGAGATAGGTGAGAGCGCCATAACGCTTGGCGAGGGCGCAGATTTCGGCAAGCGGGGCGATGTCGCCATCCATGGAATAAACGGATTCAAAAGCTATCAGCTTGGGGCGATCCGTTGCCAGTGTCTTCAGCTTCGCTTCGAGGTCGGTCAAATCATTATGGCGCCAGATCAGCTTTTCACCCCTGCCATGGCGGATGCCCTCAATCATGGAGGCGTGGTTCGATTCATCGGACAGCACGATGCAATTGGGCAAAGCCCTGACAAGCGAAGACAGCGTAGCCTCATTCGCCATGTATCCGGAGTTGAACAAGAGGGCCGCATCCTTGCCATGCAAGTCTGCCAATTCCTTTTCGAGTTCGACATGATAATGCGTGGTGCCGGAAATGTTGCGGGTGCCGCCAGAACCGGCGCCGACATCATCGATGGCAGCGTGCATCGCTGCGATAACGGCAGGATGCTGGCCCATGCCGAGATAGTCATTGGAACACCATACGGTGACTTCACGTTCTTCGCCCTGCCCCCGGTAGAGGGCACGAGGAAACCTGCCCCTGACACGGCAGATATCGGCAAACTCGCGGTAACGGCCCTCTGCCCTTAGCCGATCAATCCCCTGCGCCAGAATGCGATCATAGTCTTGTGGTGTCATGGACAAACCTTAGCCATTCGATTGGGCTAAGTTATGGCGCAAATTTGCGCAGGGTCAGTTCGTCGCAGAAGCCGTTTCTGCTGGCTTTTCCTTAGGCTTGGCGGCTGCCTCTACCTTGCAATCCTTTGGCAATTTGCCATCCTTATCAGGCTTGCACAGATCGTTGCCTTTCTTGACGGCGGGAGCGGCCGGCTTCACGGCCTTTTTCGTCGTTGTTGAAGCGACTTTTGTGGTGTCCTTTGAGGTCTTTTTCTTGGCCTCAGCAACCGTTGTCTTCTTCTTGGACGTCGAAGCGATTTTTTTCTTTACGATTTTCTTCTTGGCATCCTTGGAGTCGTCATCGCGGCTGAAGAAGCTCGCTGTTTTCGACTTTTTGGCAGCAAAACTTGACGAGCGGGAATCTGCAGCGCTGTCATCTTTTCTCGACCGCTTGCCAAACCAGAAAAATCCGTCGGCCTCGGCTTCGTCGATCTGGGCAAGCTGGCGGGGAACCGGCTTCAAGACAAAGCGTTCGCCGCTTGCGGTTTTTTCGCCAACGGGCAACGGCTGGCCAACAATAAATCCAGTTCCATCCAGGCCGTAAACATCGCCACGGAAAGCAACAGTGCCGTCCGAGGTGGGCCAGGCGGTGAGATAGGTCACTCGGAGTTGAGGTGGTGCAACAAGCTTCACATCCTTGCGCTCAAGCGATTGGGCAAGGGATTCAATTTGGTCGGGATCAATTCCGTCCTGGCCGTTTAGAATCCAGTTCAGGAGAACCGCAACCTTTTGAACACGCACACAGCCCGAACTGTAGAAACGGTTGCTGCTTTCAAAGAGATGCTGTTCAGGAGTGTCGTGCAGATAAATGCCGAAGGGGCTGGAAAAATTGATCTTAGCCGTGGCCATGGCATTGCTGCCGCCGGGTTCCTGGCGGAAATGGTAGTTGTCCACAACGGCGCGACGCCAATTTATGCGTTTCGGATTGACTTCGGGCCCGCCAACGCCGTCAAACACCTTCATGTTCATCTTTTCCAAAATGCCGCTCGACATCTTTGGAAGAATGTCACGTTCAACAATGGAAGGCGGGGCGTTCCAGTAGGGGTTAAAATTGATGTCTGAAAGCGCCGTCATCACCACGGGTGTTGGCCGCGAGGGCCGGCCCACAATGGCATTGTGCCGCGAAAACACCCGGTTGCCACTCACGGTTTCGATCTGCTGGGCCGGAATGTTCACAACAACGTAGCGGTCCCCAAGATCCTTGGAGTATTCGGCAATGCGGGGAATATTTGCCCTGATCGCCGACAGCCTATCGGCAGCAGACACGTTGAGTGCCTGCAAAGTTGAGCCATCCATCTGGCCAGTTACAGCCAAGCCATTGTTGCGCTGAAAGCGCTGCAAGCCGTCTTGCGTCGCGGTCGTAAAAATGGAGGCAAATTCGCCTTCCGCCGCTTCCGGGCGCACGTAGCCTTCAATGAACAGGCGCTGGTTGAGCGCCATCACCTCTTTGCCTTCGGAACCCTTTTTGGCAGCACCCTTTGGCACCTTGGGCCAGCCGCCGCTGCTCACGATCGCGGCATACTTGCTCTCGGCAGCCTGCATCTCAGCCGCACCATCCAGAGACAACATCGGCTCCACGACCTGAGTGGAGAAAATCTCCGTTTCAGTCACGGCTTTGCCGGAGGGCGTTGGATCAGCTGTTAGGGGTCGACGGCATATAACTGCCAAGAATTCCCTTACTTTTTAGCTTTTGCTTATTAACGAGTTCACGCATTACATCAGATTGCTCGGCTTTGACAACCGGCGCGCCAGTCAATGACACGCTGAGCATTACGGCGAGCGAAACGCCAATGGTCTTGGAAAACAACAATCTGCCTGCAGAACCAAATTTTAAAATCATCATTGCCTCTTTGCCGCCCTGCACCGGGCCTCTGATGGGCCATTGGCAAGTATCATTCCCGATTTGCCAATCTGTACCAGCCTTGGTGCGACTCGTCAAAAGCTAGCGCCGGTATTCCACGGCGGCGTTGGCGGGCTAAATCGAGCAAAAACCAATACTTGTTGGCCACCGGAAGGTTGATTTTGAACAAAAAAAAGCCCTGAGGCTTTTCGGCCACAGGGCTTTTGCTCTTCAGTTTCCGATTACAGGCGGTAGAGGATCTGGTCGGTCCAGAAACGCTCAAGTCGCGTAAGCGCCTTGTTCAAGCGGTCAAATTCTTCAATCGAGAGGCCGACAACCTCTTCAACGGCCTGAAGCTGGCGGTTGTAAAGCATGTCGATGCGGTCACGGATCGCCTGGCCCTTCGGCGTCAGCTTCACCCGTACCGAGCGCTTGTCGGCGCTCGAACGCTCGTGGTTCACATAGCCCGATTCAACCAGCTTCTTGAGATTGTAAGAAACGTTTGAACCCTGGTAGTGGCCGCGGGTCTTGAGTTCGCCGGCGGTCAGCTCCGAATCGGCAATGTTGAACAGGAGAAGCGCCTGTACAGGGTTTACTTCCGGTTCGCCGGAACGCTCGAAATCGTCCTTGATGACGTCGAGCAAGCGGCGATGCAGCCGCTCAATCAGCGTCAATGCTTTCCATGTAGCGATACTTTATTTCTTTCCGCTGCGGTGCAACTTCCACGGCGCGGACACCCCCAGCAACTTGCGTATTCATGTTATCCACCTATCCCTTGGTTTGTGAGGCCGGCTCTTTTGTCCGTTCCTCTGATGCCCCGAGAATACGCCGGCCCATTTAAGGCGGCCTGAACAGGTTGGGTAAATTTATCCTTATATTTTCGATACTTTGCTGCTTCTTAGAAGACAGTTTATGGAGTCTTTTTTTCCTATGTTAATCAAATGCAAGCTTGTCTGGTTAAAAAATAGCGTGGAAACGGGTTCCGCGCAGACCTTACATGGTTAACCATTGCCAGCGGCCGGCGACCTCGCCGAAGCCCGCTTTCACACGCGCCTCCCCGGCGCCATTGCAGCTCTGGTAATTCGAGCGGGCTTCGGCGGATTTCATGACTTTTGAAACCGCCGGTTTGCCAAATTCCGAGATCACGGCGCGGTGGTTCTTCACGACGGCCTTGTAAAACGACTTCATCTTGCGCCTTGAAAGAAAAGTGCAGCGCCGTTCCAAATAGTAAGCTTCGATAATCCTGCCATAGGCAAAAAGACTGCCCTTGGGCGCTGGCCTTGCAACCGCCACCGCCGGTTCTTCCGCCGGACTATCGTCTGTTTCCGACGCCCGGATTGCTTCGCGGGCGGCCGTCAAGGTTGCTTTCACTTCCTCGCTGGCTTCCTCCCCGCAAGGTTCGGCGCGGCCCTGGCTTTGTCCCGCTGAAAGCGCGGAGCGGGTTACAGCAACGGTTGTTTTTTCCGCCGCAGCCACTTCTGCCTTTGCAACATAGTTTGAAAGTTCATCCCCCTCGGACATGGTCAGGACATTGCATTTGCCATCGACTACGACGGATTTCGCCAGGAGTTCCAGGGCGCGTTCAAGACCTACGGTTTCCGCGAGTGCCGGTTTCGCGTTGAGTGCGGCAAGCGGCAGGGCCAGAAGTGGAAGCGTTATAAGAAACTGCGAGAATTTGAGCATCAGACCACCGGGCCAGTTGGCATCATTCAACAGGGATATGGATAACCGATGCCCGTTAATTCGCTTAAAACATGACTTGAATCCTGTTGGTTTGGTTAACGCCATCTTGCCGTCCGCCCGGCGGCAAAGAACCCTGCGACCACGGTCCTATTCAGTTCTTGGTTCAGACTTGATACAAGGCCCCAATGAACAGCTTAAAATCGCCACCCAAGGGCTTTCCAGCCACACGCCTGCGGCGCAACCGCAAAGCGGCGTGGTCCCGGGCCCTGACCGCTGAAAACACTCTGCAGGTCTCAGATCTCATCTGGCCGATGTTTGTCATTGATGGCCATAAAACCACCGATCCCGTCGCTTCAATGCCGGGTGTTGAGCGCTACAGCATTGATCTGGCTGTCGGCAAGGCTGAGGAAGCCGCCGCCCTGGGCATTCCCCTGATCGCCCTGTTCCCAAACACCAGCCAGGCTTTACGGACTGCCGATGCCCGCGAGGCGCTTAACAAGGATAACCTGGTCTGCCGGGCGGTTCGCGCCATCAAGGCGGCAGTGCCGGACATCGGAATCATGTGCGATGTGGCGCTCGATCCCTATACCAGCCACGGCCATGACGGGCTTTTGGAAAATGGCGAGATCGTCAATGACCCGTCCGTTGCGGTTCTCGTCAAGCAGGCCCTGCTGCAAGCCGAGGCCGGCTGCGATGTCGTGGCCCCCTCGGACATGATGGATGGCCGCATTGGCGCGATACGGCAGGCCCTGGAGGCCAGCGGCCACACGAATGTTCAAATCATGGCCTACAGCGCCAAATATGCCTCGGGATTTTACGGGCCTTTCCGCGATGCGGTGGGCTCCTCCGGTACCTTAACGGGCGACAAGCGCAGTTATCAAATGGACCCGGCCAATACGGACGAGGCCTTGCGTGAAGTCGAGCTCGATATCAACGAAGGGGCGGACATGGTGATGATAAAGCCGGGCATGCCCTATCTCGACGTACTGGCGCGGGTTAAGCAGACTTTCGGCGTGCCTACCTTCGCCTATCAGGTGTCAGGCGAATACGCGATGCTGATAGCGGCCATCGAACGGGGCTGGCTTGATCCCAAAAAGGTCATCCCGGAAAGCCTGATGGCCTTCAAACGGGCGGGCGCCGATGGCATTCTCACCTATTTTGCTCTCGATGTGGCGCGGAGCCTGAAGGCCTAGCGATTCAGCCGGGCAATCAGGCTTGAGGTATCCCAGCGCTTGCCGCCCATTTTCTGGACTTCGGAATAGAATTGATCGACGAGGGCAGTGACCGGCAGATGCGCTCCGTTCTTGCGCGCCGCTTCAAGGCAGATGCCTAAGTCTTTCCGCATCCAGTCCACAGCAAAGCCAAAATCAAATTTTCCGGCGATCATGGTCTTGTGGCGGTTTTCCATTTGCCAGGATCCCGCCGCGCCCTTTGAGATCACTTCAATGACATCTTCCATGTTGAGGCCTGACTTCATGCCAAATTGCACACATTCGGCCAAGCCCTGGACCAGACCGGCAATAGCAATTTGGTTGCACATCTTTGCGATTTGACCGGACCCGGCGGGACCTAACAGCTTTCGCATCTTTGAGTAGTGCTTGATCAGCGGTTCGGCTTTGGCATAGGCGCTTTCTTCGCCGCCGCACATGACGGTGAGCGCGCCGTTCTCGGCTCCTGCCTGGCCCCCTGAAACGGGCGCATCGACAAAGCCAATGCCGCGCTTTGCGGCATCGCCGAAAAGTTCACGGGCAACATCGGCTGAAGCGGTGGTATGATCAACAAAGATGCTGCCCGCCCGCATTGTTTGAAAAGTGCCCTCGGGGTCGAGGGTGACGCTGCGCAAATCATCATCGTCGCCGACGCACGCAAAGACAAAATCCGCGTTTGCAGCGGCGGCTGCGGGCGTGGCGGCTGATTTGCCCTTGTATTTCTGGACCCACTTTTCGGCTTTTTCGGAGGAGCGATTATAGACCGTCACCTCAACATCTGAATTGGCCGAGAGATGACCCGCCATGGGGAAACCCATTACGCCAAGGCCAATCCAGCTTGCTTTGATCGTCATTCCAACACTCCGGTTTTTCCCCCTCATAGACTGCTAACCGCCCAAATTCCACCAGCGTTTGAAAGTCACTTGCACGAAGCAGGCAAGGGGCATTAACCTTGCGCTTCGGACAAGCCGTTGAAGGACAGCAAGGTTGAGCATCGAGCGTCGGAATTTCCCGCAGTTTTTTATCACCGCACCGGCGCCCTGCCCTTACCTTCCCGGGCGGCTTGAGCGGAAGGTTTTTACCCACCTTGTCGGCCAGGACGCTCGCACCCTGAACACGCAACTTTCGCGGGGTGGTTTCCGGCGCAGCCAAAACATCGCCTACCGCCCGGCCTGCGACGGGTGCAGCGCCTGCGTCTCGGTGCGCACGCCGATCAAGCAGTTCACCTGGAGCAAGTCCTCGCTTCGGGTGCTTGCCCGCAACAAGGACCTGGTGGGAACCCCGGTGCGGGCGAAAGCCACCAGCGAGCACTATGGCGTGTTCAGGGATTACATTGATTCACGCCATGGCGATGGCGGCATGGCGGAAATGAGCGTGCTCGATTTTGCCGCGATGATTGACGAGACTTTTGTGGACAGCCATCTGGTGGAATACCGGCTCAGGACCGAAAGCGGGGAACCGGGTGAGCTTGTAGGTGCTGTTCTCGTTGACATGCTGGATGACGGGCTGTCGCTTATCTACAGTTTCTATGAGCCGCGTTTTGAAAAGCGCAGCCTTGGCACTTTCATCATTCTTGACAGCATCTCCCGGGCGCAGCGCATGGGGCTGGATTATCTGTATCTTGGCTATTGGGTCAAAGGCTCCGCCAAGATGGAATACAAGTCACGGTTCCTTCCCCAGGAAAGATTGACACCTGACGGGTGGACGCTTTTCGTCAGGAAATAGCCCCTTTACCTGCTTTCTTGATTCACCATACTTGTGCACCATGTTTGTTTGGCTCTGTTCATCTTTCTTGCTTGAAGGGTTATTCAGTACAAAAATAATTAATTCGATTCATGGGAGCCTCGATGTCGCAACTCTGCATTGAAGACCCTTTGGGCACTGCCAGGGTGTGCGCGGCGCTCGCCGCGGAACTGGAGCAGATGGGCTTTGCGGTTAACATTGGAGCCGATGCCCGGAAGTTTAACGCCACCAAGATTGCCACTCTCCACAAGGTCGTTTCGCCGTTCTTTGACCCGGAGGTCTGCAATTTCACGCCGGACCGGTTTTTCTGGATGAATGTGGTTTCCGAAAGCGGAGCTACTGTCGCCCTCCAGGCATTCAGGTATGACTATACCGACACGAGCCTGGCGGATTGGGGCCCCAATCTCACGATTGGCCTGGCCATGCGCCGGCAGGAACTGATGGTGCCAACGAATGCTGCCCCTACCCGAAACAGCATTGCCGAACGCATTCGTGGAAAGCTCGTCTATCATGGCGAGTTCTGGATTGACTCGAATGTGCGCAATCGCAAGCTGGCGGAGAAATTTTCGCGCCTTGGGCTGATCCTCAGCCTCATCAAATGGAACCCGGACGCCATATGGTCTTTGAGCAGCAGCCGCATGGCGACGCATGGCCACCTCAACCGCATGGGCTATAATTACATCGAGAAGGGTTTCCTGCGCTGGCAATGGGCGACGGATGGAATTGATCTCACGGAATGGCTGAACATTGCGGAACGCCACGCCCTTGAACAGATGGTCAATGAAATGATCACGAGCCCGGCCTAGAACCGCAAACGGGAGTTCCCGGCTAAATCAGATTGATATCTATCTTGGCGATCTCAGCCACGACGCTGACGCTCATTGCCTTTTCGCTGCTCGGACGCGGCACGACAATTCTTTGATAGGGAACCCAGCGAACGACATTGTCAGGCATCCGCAGCGCCGCAAGCACATGGTCATAGCGCGGTTTTCCGGAGCGCAGGACCTGAGTGTAGCCCTCGCTCACGACTTCGTCGTAGGAGTTTCCGCTTTTGCAGGCATAGGACACGGGCGACATTCCATAGAGCTTGGCGATCGTCGACTGCGCGCCGATCCGGTCAACGCGGAATTTGCGCGACTGTTCCTCATAAACGCAATCAACGGAATTTTCCGGCGAGATCGTATGGTCATGCCAGATTTTTTGCAGCATGGGCGACAGGGTCTTTCCGTTCGGATCAAATTCCTCAACGAACGTCCGCCTGGTCAGGTGCAGCTCGCTCTTGGCGAGAATTTGCTCAATCCTGTTGATGGCGTGGTCAACGGTGAAGCAGGTCTCTTCAAACCATCCGGAGAGGTAAAAGCGCAGGACAACAGGCAGGCTGGCGATAGGCAACCATTCAATGGCATAGTAAAGTGAGCCAAAGCAGGGTGAAAAAACCGACCATTTGATTTCCGTGCCCAGCGGACCGGTTGTGACCCTTACGGCGCCGTCATGGTTGAAACGCTCCGCCTCGACTTCATCGAGAACATTTTCGATGGAGGAGTCGGGGAGCTTTCTTCCCCCAGCTATCCAAAATCTCTCGCCGTGCATGACCTTATCCGCTGGCGCGGCTCCAATAATCCTTACAGTCCTTCCGTGAACAACATCTGCAAACTGTAACTGTTTTCCAACCATATCATGTGGCTGGCCCGGATAATTTTGGGTTAAGATTCTTAACGTTATTTAATATCAGTTTATCGAATTGGCCCCGGCCCACGGGAAATCTCCCGTTTGCGGCCCAACCCGTTAACCAAAGCGGTTGTTCTTCGGAAATCCCTTGGGCGGCAGGCGGCCTGCCTGGGCCCTTTCGCCCAGCCAGTCCTTCAAATCGGTCACGGTAAAGTTCCGCTGGGATGAATCAACCCATGACAGGCCTTCCTTCAGATTGAAGGTCCGCGCGTCCGACAAGCCGCCATCCTTGAATTTCTGCATGCGGACGCCCTTGCCGCGGGTCATTTCCGAAAGCTCGGAGAGTTTGAAAATCAACAATTTCCGGTTGTTGCCGACGGTTGCAACGTGGTTATCGGACTCTGCCACGGGCACGCAAACCAGTGCCTCGGATGGCGCCTTGACGTTCAGCACCTGCTTGCCCTTACGGGTGTTGGCCACGCATTCATCCTCGAGGACAACAAAGCCGTCGCCTTCGGTTGACGCCAGAAGGCGCTTGGTCCCGGCGGCATGCACGAACAGGGCGACGATTGAATCGGTGGAGTCGAGATCGGCCATGAGGCGCACGGGTTCGCCGTGGCCGCGACCGCCGGGAAGTTTTCCCGCTTCCAGCGTGAAGAACTTGCCGGATGAGGAGAACAGCATGACCTTGTCGGTGGACTGGGCGTTCAAAACGAATTTTCCCTGGTCGCCATCCTTGTAGGAAAGAGTCGTTGAATCTTCGATGTGGCCCTTCATGGTCCTGATCCAGCTCTTCTCGCTGCAGACGATAGTGACCGGCTCCTTCTCGATCATCGACTGTTCGAGATCGAGATCAATTTCGGGGGCTTCGGCAAAATCGGTGCGCCGTTTGCCAAGCGGGGTTTTCTTGCTGAACTTCTCCTTGACGGCCTTGATCTCCTCGGAGATCTGCTGCCATTGCTGGTCGTCTGACTTGAGAAGGGCGTTCAATCCCTTCTGCTCCTTGATCAGGTTTGCATTCTCCGTGCGGATTTCCATTTCCTCAAGCTTGCGCAAGGCACGCAGCCGCATGTTCAGAATTGCTTCGGCCTGAGTGTCGGTGAGCTTGAAGCGCTTCATCAGCGCGGGCTTGGGCTCATCCTCCTCGCGGATAATCCGGATGACTTCATCGAGGTTGAGGTAGGCGATGAGATAGCCGCCGAGAATTTCAAGGCGCCTGGCAATTTCAGCAAGGCGGAAGTTGGTGCGGCGGACCAAAACGGTTTTGCGGTGCTCAAGCCATTCGCGCAGCACATCGGCCAGCGACATGACCACCGGAACCTTGCCGCCGGAGAGAACGTTCATGTTCAACGGAATACGCGCTTCGAGTTCCGTGTTGCGGAACATCTGCTCCATCATCAGGGTGGGATCGACGGTGCGGCTTTTCGGCTCCAGGACGATGCGGATGTCTTCGGCTGATTCATCCCTGATGTCGGCAAGCAGCGGCAGTTTCTTTGCAGTGAGGAGTTCGGCGCATTTTTCGATGAGGCGGCTTTTCTGCACGAGATAGGGAATTTCGGTGATGACGATTTGCCAGCCGCCTCTCCCTAAGTCTTCCGTGGTCCAGCGGGCCCTGACCCGGAAGCCTCCCCTGCCCGTCTTGTAGGCTTCAACGATCGAGGCGCGGTCATCGATGACAATGCCACCGGTCGGGAAATCCGGCCCGATCACAAATTGGGTGAGCTTCTCCACCCCGGCATTGGGAAACTTGATGAGATGAAGGGCGGCATCGCAGAGTTCAGCGGCGTTGTGCGGCGGAATGCTTGTGGCCATGCCAACGGCAATGCCAGTTGCGCCATTGGCCAAGAGGTTCGGGAAAGCGCCGGGCAGGACGATCGGCTCCTGCACCGTGCCATCGTAGTTGGGGCGGAAATCAACTGTGTCCTCGTCGAGGTTTTCGAGCAGCAGCCGCGCCACTTCGGTCATGCGCGCTTCGGTGTAGCGGTAGGCGGCGGCGCTATCGCCATCGACATTGCCGAAGTTGCCCTGGCCATCAATCAGCGGATAGCGCGAAGAAAAGTCCTGGGCCAGGCGCACCAGCGCATCATAAATCGACTGGTCGCCATGGGGATGGTAACCGCCCATCACGTCGCCCACGATTTTGGCTGACTTCTTGAAGGCGGTCCCAGGATCAAGACGCAAGATGCGCATGACGTGGAGAAGGCGGCGATGCACCGGCTTCAGGCCATCGCGCACATCGGGCAAGGCCCGGTGCATGATGGTCGACAGCGCATAGGCGAGGTAGCGCTCTTCCAGCGCTTCGCGGAGCTGGATTGGCTCTATGTTGTTGGGGTCCTGGGGCGGTTTTACGGGTTTGCTCATGATTCGTTGCAGTATATCACGCGCGCTGCACGAGCACTTTGCAAACGGGCTTTTTACCCCAGATTTGATCGGCGGCGCGGCGCACCGCTATGCGGATGGTTTCGGCCACGACGGCATCATCCTTGCGCCGGGGCCTCGGCATGGACTCAAAGGCATCCTCGGCCGCATCCAGCAGATCCTCTTCAAGACCCGCAGGCAGGCCGTCGCCTAGCAACTGGATATCATCGGCGAGTTGCAGCTTCTCATCCAGCACAATGGAAACAAACACTGCGCCGACGGCGGAAAGCTTGCGGCGGTGTTTGGCCGGGCCATCTTCGGCGGGAACGATAAGTTTCCCATCCACATGCAAGCGGCCAAAGGTTGCTTCATCGACATTTTCCAATGTTCCGGGGCACAGCCGCATCATTTGGCCGTCCAGCGGAACCAGGGCCTGGGGAACGCCACAGGCCTTGGCGTACTTCGCGTGGGCCCGGAGATGGCGGGCCTCGCCATGCATGGGGATCACAGCCTTGGGCTTCAACCATTCATACATAGTTTTGAGTTCGCCCTGGCGCGGGTGGCCCGAAGTGTGGACGAGGGCTTCATCGGCGGTGATCACGTCAACATCGAGCTTCGCCAGATTGTTGTGGACCAGGGAAACATCCTTTTCATTTCCCGGAATGGTGCGCGACGAGAAAATGACGAGATCGCCTTTTTCGAGCGCCACGTGAGGGTGCTGGTCTTCGCCAATTCGGGCGATTGCTGCACGCGGCTCGCCCTGGCTTCCGGTGCACAACAGCATGATCTTGTTCACGGGCAGATAGCCGAAGGATTCCTCGTCGAGGAATTCACCGGCATCACGCAAGTAGCCGCAGGCGCGGGCTGCTTCAATGGTATTGCGCATGGCCCTGCCGGCGAGCACCACTTCGCGGCCATTGGCCCGGGCGGCGCGCACGGCGGAAGCGACGCGCTCCACATGGGAGGCAAAGGTCGTAATGGCAACGCGGCCCTTGGCGTGTTTGACAATGTCGGCAATGGTTGCGGCGACATCGCTTTCGGATGGCGAGAACCCTTCACGCAGAACATTGGTGGAATCGCAGACCAGCGCATCAACACCCTCATTGCCGATTTCAGCGAGGCGCTTTTCGTCCATTCCAGCACCGAAGGTGGGGGTGCGGTCAATTTTCCAGTCACCGGAATGAAACACGGTGCCATGGCTTGTTTTGATCAGCAGCGCGCAGGGCTCCGGAATTGAGTGGGTAACATTCACAAATTCCAGATCAAAGGAGCCGACTTTGAATTCTCCACCGAGTGGAATAATGTGAACCTTCACATCTTCATCAAGGCCGTGTTCCTTCAGCTTATTATTCAGAAGGGCCGCGGCAAAGGGCGTGCAGTAGACGGGGCATTTGAGTTGCGGCCAGAGCCAGGGAACGGCGCCGATGTGATCCTCATGGCCATGGGTAAGCACAAGGCCCGCCAGTTTCTTGCGGTTCTTGGCAATGAAGGAAACATCGGGAAGAACAACATCAATGCCGGGGTCGGCATCATCGCCAAACTTCACACCGAGATCCACCATCAGCCATTCGCGGTCACCGTTTGAGCCAGCGCCATAGCAATAGCAGTTCATGCCGATTTCGCCGGTGCCGCCCAATGGCAGCAGCACCAGATCCTTGGCATGTGGGTTCTTTTTCTTCGCGTTCATGTTTTTCCTAGTCGCACTTCTCCGGCGTGAATCTGTTTCTGAGTACCGTCGCCGAGCGTAATCAGCATGGCACCATCGATGTCCAGGCCATCAAAACGCCCTATGGTTCCGTCTACCGAGACTTCCTTACCGACACCGGCGGCTCTTTCCAACCAGGCTTTCCGGATCGTCGGGAAGCCCCTGCCCTCATCCCATATTTCCAGCCAATTCCAAAAGCTTAGCGCTAGGTTTGGCAGAATTGAGTCAGGAGTGTATTTTCCTCCCAACGTCGCAACGGGATAGGGCGTTCCTTTTGGCGCATGGGCCAGATTGATGCCACATCCCAGAGCGACCCGGGTTGGATTTGTGCCAACGACCTCAGCCAGAATCCCGCAAAATTTTGCACCATCCAGCAGCACGTCGTTGGGCCATTTCAGGAAGAATTTTTCTTTCGGCAAAAGATTTGAAGCCAGTTCATGCACGGCTATTGCCGTCACAAAGCTGACTTGAGCTACCGATGCCACGGCCGCCGCTGTCTGGAACAGGCAGGTGACATAAAGATTTCCCGGTTCTGAAACCCAGGTGCGACCCAGCCGCCCGCGACCACCGGTTTGCTCGTCGGACCAAATCCACAAAGGCCCGCACTCTCCGCCTTCTGCCAAGCGGCGGGCTTCCGCATTGGTTGAATCAATGCGTTCAAAGTGGGTAACACGATGGCCGGCGGGAAGTTTCAATAGAGCGACTTGGCGGCGGCTTCCGCGAGGTTCACCAGATAATTGGCAAAGCCCACGAACAGCAGGGCAAAGGCACCGCTGGCATAGGCCACCCATTTCACTTCGCCGTCCAGTGCATCGAACTTCTCGGCGGGCTCGTCAAAATAAATGATCTTCACGATGCGCAGGTAATAGTAAGCACCCACCACACTGGCAACGACGCCAATGATGGCGAGGGCAAAGAGCCCGGACTTCACCGCTGCGAGGAAGACGAAATACTTGCCGAAGAAGCCGGCAAGCGGCGGAATGCCGGCGAGCGAGAACATCAGCATGGCGAAGACGAAGGCCAGTCCCTTGTTGTTGTGGGCCAGCCCTGCGAGATCGGATATCTGCTCGAGATGCTGGCCCTTGCGGCGCATGGCAAGCACGCAGGCAAACACGCCAAGCGTGGAGATGAGATAGATCATCATGTAGACGATCACGCCCTGGGCTCCCTCCTGGCTTCCCGAGGCCAGCCCCACGAGGGCAAAGCCCATATGGCCGATGGAGGAATAGGCCAGCAGGCGCTTGATATTGTTTTGGCCGATCGCCGCAAAGGCGCCCAACACCATGGAAGCAATGGATACAAAGACGAGAATTTGCTGCCAGTCATGGACCACGGCGGCAAAGGGCGAAATCATGACCCGGGTGAACAGCGCCATGGCGGCAATCTTGGGGGCGGCGGCGAAAAAGGCGGTCACAGGTGTCGGTGCGCCTTCATAGACATCGGGCGTCCACATGTGGAACGGCACGGCGGAAACCTTGAAGGCAAGGCCGGCAATGATGAACACGAGGCCAAAAACAAGGCCAAGGCTTGAACCGCTTGCGCTGAGTGCTGCCGCGATCTGCGGGAAGGTTGTTGTGCCGGTGAAGCCATAAACGAGGGAAGCGCCGTAGAGGAGCATGCCTGAGGAAAGTGCCCCGAGCACAAAATACTTGAGGCCCGCTTCGGAAGACCGGGCGCTGTCCCTGTCGATAGCGGCCACGACGTAAAGCGAGAGCGACTGCAGTTCGAGGCCCACATAAAGCGAGATGAGATCATTGGCGGAAATCATCATCATCATGCCAACGCTCGCCAGCATAACGAGGATGGGATATTCAAAGCGCGCCATTTTCACGCGCTTCATGAAATGAGTGGAGAGAATGATTGTCACGGCCGAGCCAAAGAGCGCCATGACTTTCATTACGCGGGCAAAGGTGTCGACGACAAAAGCGCCGCCGAACGCCGTTACCTTGCCTTCACTGCTGAAGATGACAAGTGCGGCAACGAGGGCCAGGGAAACAACGGCTCCGAGCGTAACGTTATCATTGGCATCGCCCTTCTTGAATACCCCGTACATGAGCAAGAGCATGGCAAGGCAGGCCAGAACAACTTCCGGCAGGCTTGCCACGGCATCATAATTTTGCAGGAAATTCATCAGCAGGCCTTTATTGCAGCGAAGCGGTTGAAAGCGCCTGGGCCGCAGCCGCAGCGGTTTGAACCGTCTTCATGAGATTTTCAACGGAAGCGCCAAACACATCAAGGATTGGCGCAGGGTAAACGCCAAACAGGATTGTCAGCACGACGAGTGGGGCAAGCGTGGCAAGCTCCCGGGGGGTCATGTCCACGATGTGGGCCAGCGAGGATTTTTCCAGTTTGCCGAAGACCACGCGGCGATAGAGCCACAGCGCGTAACAGGCCGAGAGAATAACCCCAGTTGTGGCAAAGAAGGCAACCCAGGTGTTGTTCTGGAACGTGCCCAGCAGGACCAGGAATTCGCCGACGAAGCCCGAGGTTCCGGGCAGGCCCACATTCGCCATGGTGAAGAGCATGAAGGTGAAGGCGTAAAGCGGCATGCGGCTGACCAGCCCGCCGTAAGCGGCGATTTCGCGGGTATGCATGCGGTCATAGACCACGCCGACGCAGAGGAAGAGTGCGCCGGAGACAAGGCCGTGGGAAATCATCTGGAACAGGGCGCCGTCAATGCTCTGCCGCGTCATGGCGAAAATGCCCATGGTGACAAAGCCCATGTGGGCCACCGATGAATAGGCGATCAGCTTCTTCATGTCCTCCTGCATCAGGGCCACAAGCGAGGTGTAGATGATAGCGACGACGGAGAGCGTATAGACGAAGGGCTGGAAATAGAGGCTCGCATCCGGGAACATGGGCAGCGAGAAGCGCAGGAAGCCGTAACCTCCCATTTTTAGGAGGATAGCGGCCAAGATTACGGAGCCAGCGGTTGGCGCTTCAACGTGAGCGTCAGGCAGCCAGGTGTGGACCGGCCACATCGGCATTTTCACGGCGAAGGAGGCAAAGAAGGCCAGCCACAACCAGGTTTGCATTTCGGGCGGGAAGCCTGGGCTGCGCGAGAGCAGAGCCACGATATCCGTGGTGCCGGACTGCCAATACATGGCGATGATGGCGATCAGCATCAGCACTGAGCCCAGCAAGGTATAGAGGAAGAACTTGAAACTGGCATAGACGCGGCGCGGGCCCCCCCAGACGCCAATGATCACGAACATGGGGATGAGGCCGGCTTCGAAGAAGACGTAGAACAGCACCAGATCAAGGGCGGTGAACACGCCGATCATCAGGGCTTCCAATACGAGGAAGGCGATCATGTATTCGCGCACGCGCTTTTCCACATGCCAGCTTGCCAGAATGCAGATCGGCATCAGGAAGGTGGTGAGCATGACAAACAGCATGGAAATGCCGTCGACACCCATCTGGTAGGAGGCGATGCCGCCCAGCCACTCATGGCGCTCAACAAGCTGGAAGCCGGAATCGTTTGGATTGAAGTTCAGCCAAACGAGAAGTGAAACGGCGAAGGTGATGATGGTGGTCCACAGGGCCGTCCAGCGGATGGTGCGTTTGCCGACGGCGTCTTCACCACGGGCAATCAGGATGAAGGCCACGCCGACAAGCGGGGCAAAGGTGACAAAGGAAAGAATGGGCCAGCCAGACATCAGTGTGTCCCTCCGAAGGTAAACCAGGACACAAGGGCCGCAACGCCAATCAGCATGGCAAAGGCATAGTGATAGACATAGCCGGTTTGCAGGCGCGCCACGCCGCGCGTGACGTCAATAACGCGGGCTGAAACGCCGTCAGGCCCCAGGCCGTCAATGACAAAGCCGTCGCCCTTCTTCCACAGGAAGCGGCCCAACCACATGGCCGGACGGACAAAAATCAAATCATAGAGTTCGTCGAAATACCACTTGTTGAGCAGGAATTGGTAGAGCGGCCCGTTCATGGCGGCGAGTTTCTGCGGCAGTGACGTGTCGCGGATATAGAAGAGGAAAGCCAAGGCCAGGCCGAGCACCATGGCAATGAAGGGTGAAAGCTTCACCCACTCCGGCACATGGTGCATTTCTTCCAGAACTTGATCTTGCGGCTGAATGGCCGAGCCCCAGAACAACTGCTGTTCATGCCCAATGAAATACGGGGCGAACAGAATGCCGGCCAGCAACGCACCAGCCGCCAGTATGTAGAGCGGCACCAGCATCACATTCGGGCTTTCGTGAACGTGCTCCAGGGTATGGGCATCGGCGCGAGACTTGCCGTTGAAAGTCATAAAAGCCAGGCGCCAGGAATAGAACGAGGTGCAGAAAGCAGCGATGACCAGCAGCGTGAAGGCGAATGAGCTATGGCCGGCAAAGGCGCTCTCGATAATGGCGTCCTTGGAATAATAGCCGGCGGTGAGCGGGAAGCCGGTGAGCGCCAGGTTGCCGATCACCATCAATATCCAGGTCTTTTTGATGTGGGGCGCAAGGCCGCCCATCTTGCGCATGTCCTGCTCGCCGGACATGGCGTGGATGACCGAGCCCGAGCCCAGAAACAGGAGCGCCTTGAAGAAGGCGTGGGTAAAGAGATGGAAAATTGCCACGCCATAGGCCCCCAGCCCAAGGGCCACGAACATGTAGCCGAGCTGCGAACAGGTGGAATAGGCGATAACGCGCTTGATGTCGTTTTGCACAAGACCCACGGTTGCCGCGAAAAAGGCGGTAATCGCACCAACGATAACGACAACCTCCTTGGCGTGGGGGGCGAGTTCATAGAGCGGTGACAGGCGGGCCACGAGAAACACGCCAGCGGTCACCATGGTCGCTGCATGGATGAGGGCGGAAACCGGGGTTGGGCCTTCCATGGCGTCCGGCAGCCAGGTGTGAAGCAGGAACTGGGCCGACTTGCCCATTGCGCCCATGAAGAGCAGGAGGCAGAGCGTGGTGAGCGTGTCAAAGTCCCAGCTCAGGAAATGGATGGTCTTGCCGGTTTGCGCGCTTGCTTCCCTGAAGATCGTATCAAACCCCACCGATTGAAATACGTAGAAGCAGCCGAAGATGCCGAGCGCGAAGCCGAAGTCGCCGACGCGGTTCACCACGAAGGCCTTGATGGCGGCGGCATTGGCGCTTTCGCGGGTGTACCAGAAGCCGATGAGCAGATAGGACATGAGCCCCACCCCTTCCCAGCCGAAGAACATCTGCACAAGATTGTCGGAGGTGACCAGCATGAGCATGGCGAAGGTGAAGAGCGAGAGATAGGCGAAGAAGCGCGGCTGGTGCTCGTCATGGCTCATGTAACCAAGGGAATAGACATGCACGAGAGCCGAAATAGTGTTCACCACGACAAGCATGACGGCGGTCAGCGTATCAATGCGCAAGCTCCAATTGGCGGTGAAGGCACCGGAATTCACCCAGCGCAGGACTTCGACTTTCGCGTCATGCCCTTCATGGAGGAAGCCAAGGAAAACGATCCACGACAATACGGCTGATACGCAGAGCAGGCCCGTGGTGAGATACATGGGCCATGCGGGGCCATCATAATGGCCGTGGTGGCCGTCATGGGCGTGATCGGCATGGGCCGCATGAGCCGTGTGATCGCCATAGACATCCGCATCGCGGCCAAGGTTGTGGAATAGCTTGGTGCCGGCAAGCCCCGCGATGAGGGCGCCAATGAGGGGGAGGAATACGATGGCCTGATACATTGGTTTCCGCTTCAACCCTTCATGAGATTGATATCTTCCACCGCGATGGAACCGCGGTTGCGGAAGTAGGTGACGAGAATGGCGAGGCCGATAGCCGCTTCGCCGGCTGCCACGGTGAGGACCAGAAGGGCGAACACCTGCCCCACAAGATCATGCAGGGCGGCGGAGAAGGCCACGAGATTGATATTCACTGCCAGCAGCATCAGCTCAATCGACATCATGATGACGATGACGTTCTTGCGGTTGAGGAATATGCCGAAAATGCCAATGGTAAAAAGAATGGCGGCAACGGTGAGGTAGTGTGAAAGACCGATTGTCATGATCAAATCCCCTGCCCCGGTTTGACTTTGACGACTTCCATGGCGGTTGCCGGATTGCGCGCCACCTGAACCGAAATGTCCTGGCGCTTGACACCCTGCTTGTGGCGGAGTGTGAGCACGATGGCACCAATCATGGCCACGAGAAGCACAAGGCCTGCGGCTTCGAAGAAGTAGACGTACTTCGTGTAGAGAATCTGGCCCAGAGCTTCCGTATTGGTGACACTCCCTCCCGAGGGTGCGCCCGCCGCGGTCAAGGCGTCAGAGGAGATCGCCCAGGTGCCAACGACAAGCGCCAGTTCGACGAGGACGATGAGGCCGATGGTTCCGCCCACCGGCAGATAATTCAGCATCCCTTGGCGGAGCTGGACGAAATCGACATCCAGCATCATCACGACAAAGAGGAAGAGCACGGCTACGGCACCGACGTAGACCACGACCAGGATCATGGCCAGAAACTCGGCCCCCAACAGAATGAACAGGCCTGCCGCATTGAAGAAGCAGAGAATGAGAAACAGCACGGAATGCACCGGGTTGCGCGAGGATATGACCATCACGGCGGAGGCTATGGCCACGCTGGCGAAGAGATAAAAGAAGATGGCTGCTACCATGTTACTGTTCCTCCCTCACCGGTATGGCGCGTCAAGTGCAAGGTTCTGGGCAATTTCACGTTCCCAGCGGTCGCCATTGGCCAGAAGCTTTTCCTTGTTGAACAGAAGTTCCTCGCGGGTTTCGGTGGCGTATTCGAAATTCGGCCCTTCGACGATGGCATCCACCGGGCAGGCTTCCTGGCAGAAGCCGCAATAGATGCATTTCACCATGTCGATGTCATAGCGCGTGGTGCGGCGGGTGCCGTCATTGCGGCGCGGGCCAGCTTCGATGGTGATGGCCTGGGCCGGGCAAATGGCTTCGCACAGCTTGCAGGCAATGCAGCGCTCCTCGCCATTGGGATAGCGGCGGAGTGCGTGCTCGCCCCGGAAGCGCGGGCTCAAGGGGCCCTTCTCATGGGGATAGTTCAGGGTGGCCTTGGGGCTGACGAAATATTTCAGCGCCAGCCAGGTGGCTGAAGCAAATTCCTTCAGGAAAAGGGAGCGTGCGGCTTGTTCAAGTTTCATCGGTCATTCACCCAAACATTGCCTCAAAAGTGTCGCCCAGCATGAAGCCTACCACAGGCAGCACGATAAGGCTGAAGAACCTTATGCCGTTCATGAACAGGGCGGGATCCCGCCCTTGCGAGCCTGTCACCTTGGCTTCCTCATAGCGCCGGCGCATCTGCGGATAAACCATGCGCTGGATGAACATGATATCGACCAAGCCGATCACCAGAAACACCAGGGCGCCGAACAGATTATACGTCATGGCAGCCACCCGAAGGCCACCAGGGCACCGGCGGTGATTACGACCCAGGCGAGCGACAGGGGCAGAAACACTTTCCAGCCCAAGCGCATCAATTGATCATAGCGGTAGCGCGGCACGATGGCTTTCACCATGGCGAACATGAAGAAGACGAAGCAGAGCTTGGCCATGAACCAGAAAACACCGGGGATCCAGTTCAGGACCGGCACATCGATGATCGGCAGCCAGCCGCCGAGGAAGAGGATGGTGGTCATGGCGCACATCAGGGTGATGGCCACGTATTCACCGAGCATGAACAGCAGGTAGGGCGTGGAGGAATATTCCACCATGAAGCCCGCCACGAGTTCCGATTCCGCTTCCACGAGATCGAAGGGCGGGCGGTTCGTTTCAGCCAGGGCGGAAACAAAGAAGACAATGAACATCGGGAACAGCGGAATGAAGTACCAGTCGAGGAACGAATTGGGCAGGCCGAGCATGGTGCCGAGGCCGGTCTCCTGGGTCTTGACGATTTCCGTGAGATTCAAGGAACCAGCGCAGAGCAGGACGGTAATGATCACAAAGCCGATGGAGACTTCATAGGACACCATTTGCGCGGCGGAACGGAGCGCCGACAGGAAAGGATATTTCGAGTTCGAGGCCCAGCCGCCCATGATGATGCCATAAACACCAAGGGAGGAAAGCGCGAAGAGATAGAGAATGCCCACATTGAGATCGGCAACTTCCCAACCCTCGGCCACCGGAATCACGGCCCAGGCGGCCAGCGACAGGGCAGCGCTGATAATGGGTGCCAGCACGAAAACGCCCTTGTTGGCGCCGTCGGGAATGATTACTTCCTTGAAAACGAATTTCAGCAAATCGGCAAAGGATTGCAGCACGCCCCATGGCCCCACCACATTGGGGCCGCGGCGAAGCTGGACAGCGGCCCAGACCTTGCGGTCCGCATAGATCAGGAACGACACGACGATCAGCAAGGCAACAAGCAGCGCCACGCTTTGGAGTGCAATCAATCCGACGAGAGCAACCATCTCATTCATGATCTACTCCGCCGCCTGCAATTTTCGGCCATTCTTCACGGCCGAACATTCCGCCATGGTGCGCGAGGCGCGGGCGATGGGGTTGGTCATGTAGAAATCCTTGACCGGCGACACAAAGGCCGCCGATGCGGTTTTGCCTTCGCCGCGGCCCAGCTCCGAAAGGGCTGCTGCATCGGCGGGGAAAAGCTGATCAAGTGCGGCCAATTGCGGGGCTATGGCATACATGGCCTGGCGCAGTTCTTCTAGGCTGTTCCACGCTTGCGTCACGCCGAGCGCTTCTGACAAGGCGCGCAAGATGGCCCAGTCTTCCTTGGCCTCGCCGGGCGGGAAATGGGCACGGGTTGTCATTTGGGCACGGCCTTCAGTGTTCACGTAGATTACCGACTTTTCAGTGTAGGCCGCGCTAGGCAAAATTACGTCGGCGCGGTGAGCCCCGGCATCGCCATGGGTTCCCATGTAAACTACGAAGGTAGTGGCCAATTCGTTTGTATCGATTTCGTCAGCGCCGCCGAGGAACAGCACGTCAAGGTCACCCTTCTTTGCGGCGGCGAGAATGCCCCTCGTGCTCTTGCCGCCCTCACCCGGCAGCGCACAAACGTCGAGCGCGCCCACGCGGCCTGCGGCGGTGTGGAGAATGTTAAAGCCGTTCCAGCTTTCCTTGACCACGCCGATTGCGGCGGCGGCCTTGGCGGCAAGGGCAAGAATGGCCGCGCCATCAGGACGGGCCAAAGCACCCTGCCCGATGATGAACATGGGCTTCTGGGCTTTTGCGGGGGCGTGTTCGGCCAGAGTTGCGAGACTTTCGGCACCAGCACCCATGTAGTGATAATTATAGGTGAGATCAGCCTTTTCGCCGATCACGCCGATGATGCAGCCGCCCTTCAGGATGCGCTTGCGAATGCGCGCATTGAGGACCGGCGCTTCGAGGCGCGGATTGGTGCCGATCAGCATGATGGCGTCAGCTTCTTCTATCCCAGCGATGCTGGAATTGAAGAGATAGCCGGCGCGGCCACCCTGCTCGCCCAGCGGCGTGCCATCCTGCCGGCAATCGATGTTCTTGATGCCGAGGGAGGTTGCCAGTTGCTTCCACGAGAAGGCTTCTTCTGCTCCGACGAGATCCCCAAGAATAACACCCATGCGTTCCGGCTTCCCGGCTTTCACCCGTTGGGCAATCCTTGCAAAGGCCTCGGACCATGTCGCGGCCCGCAGCTTGCCGAACTCGCGGATATAGGGCCGGTCTAGGCGCTGGGTTTTCAGACCATCCCAGACAAAGCGGGTCTTGTCGGAAATCCATTCCTCGTTCACATCCTCGTGGGTGCGGGGCAGAATGCGCATGACTTCGGAACCACGGGCATCAACGCGGATGTTGGAGCCAACGGCGTCCATGGCATCAATCGTATCGGTCTTGCGCAGCTCCCAGGGCCGCGCCTTGAATTCGTACGGCGCAGATGTGAGTGCGCCAACGGGGCAAAGATCGATGACATTGCCCTGCAGTTCGGAGGTCATGGCCTTGTCGAGATAGGTGGTAATTTCCATATCCTCGCCGCGGCCCGTAGCGCCCAGTTCCTCAACGCCGCCCACTTCCGTCGTGAAGCGGACGCAGCGGGTGCACTGGATGCAGCGGGTCATTTCGGTCTTGACCAGGGGGCCGATGTATTTGTCTTCGATGGCGCGCTTGTTTTCCACAAAGCGGTTGTAGGATTTGCCATAGGCCATGGCCTGGTCCTGCAAATCGCATTCGCCGCCCTGATCGCAAATCGGGCAATCCAGCGGATGGTTGATGAGCAGAAATTCCATGACGCCCTCGCGGGCTTTTTTGACCTGCGGGGTGCGGGTGAAAACTTCAGGCGGTTCGCCATTGGGGCCGGGGCGCAAATCGTTCACCGACATGGCACAAGAAGCCTGCGGCTTGGGCGTGCCTTTTACTTCAACCAGGCACATGCGGCAGTTGCCGGCAATCGACAGGCGCTCATGGAAACAGAAACGCGGCACTTCGGCGCCGGCCTGTTCGCAGGCCTGCAACAAGGTGGTGCCGTTCTCGAGTTCCAACTCAACGCCGTCTATTTTGATCTTGGGCATCCCGTTTCGCCTCTCAAGCGCAGCGCTGGGCGCGCCAGCGCTCCTTATCGATTACTTCAGCCCAGCCAAAGGCATGTTCGGTAGCACCATGTTTCTGGTAATGCTCAAGCCGGTCCAGCGCTTCCTGCAAGTCTGGCCGGTGGCCTTCTTCAACCCACCAGAACACCATGTGGGGCTTTTCCATCAGCTCAAACCAGGCGGCGCGCTTCTTGTAAAACTGCACATGGACCGTCTTGAAGACGTAATGTTCCAGCGCTTCTGGCGATTCCCATACGGACATGTTTACGGCGTTGTCATCGCCAATGCGGAGATCGGTGGCGTTGTTGTTGTCGCCCATGAGACGCCAGACAAAGCCAGGCGAGCGCTCGGCAAGGGCATTGATGCAATCAAGATTGTCCATGAACTCCGCCATGCGCGGATCCGTTGTCGGATACCTGAACTTACCAATATTTACCTCAGCGAGATGCATGTCCCTACTCCGCCGCCACGCGGGCCAGGGAGCCCTCATGGTCCGCATTATGGCTGTATTGATCGATGCGTTTTTCAATGACATGGCGAAAATGGCGGATGAGGCCTTGCACGGGCCAGGCTGCGGCATCGCCCAGCGCGCAAATCGTGTGGCCTTCGATCTGATAGGTCACTTCCAGGAGCATGTCGATTTCGCGCTTTTCGGCGCGGCCGTCGGCCATGCGGGTCAGCACGCGCCACATCCAGCCGGTGCCTTCACGGCAGGGCGTGCACTGGCCGCAGGATTCGTGCTTGTAGAATTGCGCCAGCCTGGCAATGGCGCGGATCATGTCGGTGGACTTGTCCATGACGATGACGGCGGCAGTGCCGAGGCCGGATTTGAGATTGCGCAGGGAATCGAAGTCCATGGGCGAATCCATGATCTGGTGAGCGGGCACGCAGGGAACCGAAGCGCCGCCGGGAATGACCGCGAGCAAGTTGTCCCAGCCGCCACGCACGCCGCCGCAATGCTTCTCGATCAATTCGCGGAAGGTAATGCCCATTTCTTCTTCGACATTGCAGGGGTTGTTTACATGGCCCGAAATGCAGAAGAGCTTGGTGCCCACATTGTTGGGGCGGCCGATGGAGTTAAACCATGTGGCCCCGCGGCGCAGAATGGTGCCGCAGACGGCAATGGACTCAACGTTGTTGATTGTTGAAGGTGCGCCATAGAGGCCGACATTGGCCGGGAATGGCGGCTTCATGCGGGGCTGGCCCTTTTTGCCTTCGAGGCTTTCGAGCAACGCCGTTTCTTCGCCGCAGATGTAGGCACCTGCGCCGTGGGCGATGTAGAGATCGAAATCCCAGCCATGGATATTGTTCTTGCCAAGGAGGCGGGCCTCATAGGCCTGGTCGATGGCGGCCTGCAGATGTTCGCGCTCACGGATGAATTCACCGCGCACATAGATATAGCCCACATTGCAGGCCATGGCAGCACCAGCAATAAGGCAGCCTTCGACCAGCAGATGCGGATCATGGCGCATGATCTCGCGGTCCTTGCAGGTGCCCGGCTCGGACTCGTCGGCATTGACGATGAGATAGTGGGGCCGTTCGCCGACAACCTTGGGCATGAAGGACCATTTGAGGCCGGTGGGGAAGCCAGCCCCGCCGCGGCCGCGCAAGCCGGATGCCTTGATTTCATTCACCAGCCAGTCGCGGCCCTTGTCGATGAAGGATTTGGTATCCAGCCAGCAGCCGCGCTTCTTGGCGCCTTCAAGGCCCCAGTCATGGAGGCCGTAGAGATTGGTGAAAATGCGATCCTTGTCAGCGAGCATGGTTCACTCTCACGTATTCTTCTTCGCAGGCTTTTTGGCCGGCGCAGGTTTCTTGGCGGCTTTCTTTGCCGCCGGTTTTTTGGCGGCAACTTTTTCAACTGGAGCGGCGGCAACCACTGCTAAAGGCGCTGCGACTGGAGCAGCGGCGGGTGGTGCAGGCGGCGCCTCAATCCGCTTGAAGGTGCGGTTACCGCTGTAGAGGGATTTGTCGGTGAGCGAAGTCAAAGCGCCTTCCGGAGCCGAAAGCTGGCGTCCGTTCTGCGGTCCGGGCTTCACGCTCTTGCCCGAGGCCAAATCATCCAGCAGTTTTTCAAAACTCTCGGGCGTCAAATCCTCGTAGGTGTCTTTCCAGATTTGCACCATGGGGGCATTCACGCAGGCCCCCAAGCATTCCGCTTCTTCCCAAGAGAAATTGCCATCGGCTGAAAGATGGTACGGATCGTGATGAATCTTGCGCTGGCAAATCTTCTTCAAATCCTCGGCGCCGCGCAGCATGCAGGGCGTGGTGCCGCACACCTGAATGTGGGCTTTCCGGCCCACGGGCGAAAGCTGGAACATGGTGTAGAACGTGGCCACTTCGTAAACGCGGATGAAGGCCATATCGAGCATCTGGCCAATGTATTCCATGGCGGGCTTCGAGAGCCAGCCGGCATTCTGCTCCTGGGCGCGCCAGAGCAGCGCGATCACGGCTGAGGCCTGCTTGCCGGCGGGATAATTACCGATAGTCTTTTTCGCCCACGCCATATTCTCCGCGCTAAAGGCGAAGCTTTCCGGCTGTATGGGATCAAGACGGCGAACGCTCATCGATCAACCTCACCAAACACGATATCGAGGGAACCCAGGACGGCGGAGACGTCGGCCAGCATGTGGCCGCGGCACATGAAATCCATGGCCTGCAAATGGGCAAAGCCGGGGGCGCGGAGTTTGCAACGGTAGGGCTTGTTGGAACCATCGCTCACGAGATAAACGCCGAACTCGCCCTTGGGTGCTTCCACGGCGGCGTAGACTTCGCCTGCGGGCACCTTGTAGCCTTCGGTATAAAGCTTGAAGTGATGGATGAGGGCTTCCATGGAGCGCTTCATTTCGGCGCGCTTGGGCGGCACGATCTTGCCATCGCTTGACGTCACCGGTCCCTGCCCTTCCGGACTGTTCAGCATGGCAACACACTGCTTCATGATCTTCACGCTCTCGCGCATTTCCTGCACGCGGATGAGATAGCGGTCGTAATTGTCGCCATTCTTGCCGATGGGAATGTCGAAATCCATTTCGGAATAGCATTCATAGGGCTGGGCTTTACGCAAATCCCAGGCGGCACCGGAGCCCCGCACCATGACGCCGGAGAATCCCCACTTGAAGCATTCCTCAAGCGAGACGATGCCGATGTCCACATTGCGCTGCTTGAAAATGCGGTTGCCCGTGAGCAGCGTTTCAATGTCGTCCAGCACCTTGGGATGGGTCGTGCAGAAGTGGCCAATATCATCGACAAGTTTCTGCGGCAGGTCCTGATGCACACCACCGGGACGCACATAGGCGGCGTGCATGCGGGAGCCGGAAGCACGCTCATAAAACACCATAAGTTTTTCGCGCTCTTCAAAACCCCACAGCGGCGGGGTCAAGGCGCCCACGTCCATGGCCTGGGTGGTGACATTTAAGAGATGCGACAGCAGGCGGCCGATTTCCGAGTAAAGAACCCGAATGAGCTGGGCCCGCTTGGGCACCGAAATGCCAAGCAGCTTTTCAATCGCCAGAGCATAGGCATGCTCTTGGTTCATGGGCGCCACATAATCAAGCCGATCGAAATAGGGTATAGCCTGCATGTAGGTTTTATATTCGATCAGCTTTTCGGTGCCGCGATGAAGCAGTCCGATATGCGGATCGACGCGGGTGACGACTTCACCATCAAGCTCCAGCACAAGGCGCAAAACGCCGTGCGCCGCCGGATGCTGCGGGCCAAAGTTGATCGAGAAGTTCCGGACGGTGGCTTCGGTCATGACTTCGCCTTCTCGTCACCTGGGAGAATATAGGTGGTGCCCTCCCAAGGTGACAGATAGTCAAAGGAACGGAATTCCTGAACGAGCTTCACGGGCTCATAGACCACACGCTTGGCTTCGTCGTCGTAGCGGACTTCGACATGGCCGGTGAGGGGGAAATCCTTGCGGAGCGGATGGCCGGAAAAACCGTAGTCGGTCAAAATGCGGCGCAGGTCCGGGTGATCGGAGAACAGCACGCCATAGAGATCGAAGGTTTCGCGCTCATACCAGTTGGCAGCCGGGAATGTTGGAATGGCACTCGGCACCTGGGTGTCCTCGTCGGCATGGACTTTCACGCGGACGCGCTGGTTCTTGTAAGGCGACAGCAGGTGGTAGACCACATCAAAGCGTTTTTCGCGGGCCGGATAGTCCGCGCCGCAGATATCGATGAAGCAGACGAAGCGGCATTCCGGATCGTCACGCAGGAAGGTGAGCACCACGTTGATCTCGGCGGCTTCCGCGTGAATCGTGAGTTCGCCAAAGGTAATGGCTCGGCCCGTCACGGCGCTTCCCAACTTGGCGGCAATATGTTCGCCCAATGCAGACAGGTTTTCAGCCATGGTCAGCGCTCAATCGTGCCAATGCGGCGGATTTTTTTCTGCAGTTGCAGAATGCCATAGAGCAGTGCCTCGGCGGTGGGCGGGCAGCCCGGAATATAAATGTCCACCGGCACGATGCGGTCACAACCGCGCACCACGGAATAGGAATAGTGATAATAGCCGCCGCCATTGGCGCAGGAGCCCATGGAGATCACGTAGCGCGGCTCCGGCATCTGGTCATAAACCTTGCGAAGCGCCGGGGCCATTTTGTTGGTGAGGGTGCCTGCCACAATCATAACATCGGATTGGCGGGGCGAAGCGCGCGGGGCAAAGCCAAAACGCTCCACATCATAGCGCGGCATGGAGGTTTGCATCATTTCAACGGCGCAGCAGGCGAGGCCGAAGGTCATCCACATGAGCGAGCCGGTACGGGCCCAATTGATGAGGTCGTCGGTGGAGGTAACGAGAAAACCCTTGTCGGCGAGTTCCGCATTGATCTCGGTGAAATATTCGCGCTGTTCGGGGGCGGCCGTCTCGATCAATCCCATTCGAGGGCTCCTTTCCGCCATTCATAGACAAAGCCAATGGTGAGGATGCCTAAAAACACCATCATGGACCAGAACCCCAGAACGCCAATTTCCTTCAGACTCACCGCCCAGGGAAAGAGAAACGCCACTTCGAGGTCGAAAATGATGAAAAGAATGGAGACGAGATAGAAGCGCACGTCGAATTTCATGCGTGCGTCGTCAAAGGCGTTGAAGCCGCATTCGTAGGCTGAAAGTTTTTCCGGATCGGGGTTGCGCACGGCGATCAGGATGGGGGCGATCATTAGCGCCAGGCCGATGGCGGCGGCAACGCCCATGAAGATGGCAATCGGCAGGTAATCTCTCAGCAGTTCAGGCATGATACCCCATCTCAAGCCCGCCGGATGGCGGGCCAGATTCACCCGTTTGGTAGCGCAGCGCGGGCCCTATCGCAAGCGTTACAAAAGCCGCACTTCCTGCCCAGTCCGCATGGCTGGAAAGCAGCGTCCAAAGCAGCAAAAGGGCCGCATTTCTGCAGCCCTTTTTTGATGCATTGAATGGCGCGAGAGACGGGGCTCGAACCCGCGACCTTCGCCGTGACAGGGCGACGCTCTAACCAACTGAGCTACTCCCGCAATTCAATGAGGCGGTGGATAAAGTAGGCTCCTGCCTATGTCAAGTTGGGATCACCGGGTTGCCACCTGACTGCCCGGGAAGTGAGGAAACCCGGGAAATTGCGCGCGCTGCCGCAGAAACCGATTGCCGCCGCCGGTAGGCTGCCGGGGTTTCGCCCACCATGCGCTTGAACAGGCGCCGGAAGGACACAGCATCGCTGTAGCCCACTTCGGCGGCAATCTGTTCGACAGAGCGGCCCTCGGTTTCCAGCAATTGCTTTGCCTCTTCAATGCGGACCCGTTGCACGTACTCCAGCGGAGCATGACCGGTTGCGGTCTGGAAACGGCGGCCAAAAGTACGCCGCGACAGGCCGCTTTGGCGGATCATCGCGACGACCGGGTCTGTATCGCAATAGTGGTCGGCAAGCCATTCCTGGCATACATGAATTTGCCTGTCGCTGGTTTGGGGCCGTGTCGTGAGACGCGAATAGGGATTTTGGCCATTGTGATGCCAGTCATACATCTGAATCTTGGCAAGGCGCATTGCCTCTTCAGGGCCTGCAAACTTGCCCACGACATAGAGGACCAGGTCCATCCACGAAGCAGCCCCGCCGCTCGTCACGATGCGGCCATCGCCCGTGGCCGACACAAGAACCCGGTCAGCGTGAATTCGAGTGCGCGGATATTCTGACCTCAACAGATTGACGAAAGCCCAATGGGTCGTTGCATCCCGCTCATCCAGCAGACCGGCCTCAGCAAGCACGAACGTGCCGGTGCAGGCCGAGACAATATGCGAGCCGGCATCGCAGGCGCGCTTCACCCAGTCAATCACAGCCGGATTCTCGCGGCCAAACTGGCGGCCCGAGGCAATCAGCACGGTGGGCACAACTATAATATCGGCGGCGGGCCTATCGGCAAAAGTGCAATGGGGCACAAGCGTGACACCTGTCCCGGTGGTGACAGGCGCGAGCGACAAGCCGACAAGCTCTGGGGCGAAACGCGGTTGCTCGAGCTCACCCATGATGCGGTTCCAGAGCAGCCCCGCCGCCCAGAACGCATCATATAGACCCACTGCTACGGAAGGCTCTACGTCCGCAGGAACGGCAATCGACACTCTAAACTGCCTGGTCATGCTAATTTCTTCCCCAGCTTAAGTTGGCACCAAGCCGGATCATTTGCCACCGCTCTTCTTGGGCGTATGGCCGCTTTGACACCAAACGGGCCGATCCAGCTACCTTATAGAACGTGGCATTCCGAAGATTGGATCATCCCACGATGGCTGGTCAGCAATTCAAGCTGGTCCGGGTTTTTTGCCCGTTACCTCAATTTCAATCTTCATGCGCGGATCGGCGAGTGCCGCCACAAACATGGTGGCCGCCGGGCGGATTTCGCCGAAAAACTTCCGCAAAACGGGCCAGCAGGCCTGGAATTCTTCCGCCTTCGGCAGAATATAGTGAACCCGCACCGTGTGCTCCAGCCCAAATCCCGCCTTCTCCATGGCGGCCTTGATGTTCAGAAAGGTTTGCTCGGCCTGGGCCACCACATCATCGGAAATCTCCATGGTGGCGTAATTGAAGCCCGTGGTGCCGGAAACGAAGATCCAGTCGCCGTCCACGACGGCGCGGGAATAACCCATTTCCGTTTCAAATTTTGAGCCCGAGGAAATGAGCTTTCTGGTCATGCGGTCTTCTCCATCATCAATACGCCAAACTATTCGAAACGGTCGCCCCATTCCAGCTTGCGAACCCGCTTGTATTCCGCCTTGTCACGCCTCGCAATGCTTTGCTGGGTAAGGCCGTTTTTGGAGCAGAGCTTGAACTTGATTTCAGCTTTGCTGTCAGTGGGCGGTGAGAGGATTCGGGCGCCCTCCAGCGCGCCGGGCTGGCGCGCGGCGATCAGGTAACTGAATTTTTCGTCCTCAAAGGGAACCGTGGCTTGCTTGGCATGCATATGCTCACGGCTACGCGCCAGCCTGACGGAAAAATGGCACCAGTCGGGAGGGTGCATCGGGCAGGCATTCTCGTGGGTACAGGGTGCCACGAGGTGTGCGCCTTGGCCCAGGAGGGCAATTCGCACCTCGTGAATTCGGGCGAAGCCTTGCGGGGTACCGGGCTCAATGACGAGAAGGGTATCTCCACAGGCCTTCAATAGGGCGATTGCGGTCTGCCTTGCCTTGGCAAGGGGCATTTCAGCAAGTGCATAGGCCGCGACAACCAGATCGGCTGATGCTTCGCCTGGCAAGTTGCTCAAGTCGGCATTCAGCGCCCTCGCCCCCTGCAGGGCTGCGTGGCTGCCTTGGGCGGCGAGGCCGCTGGCCAGCTTCAGGAACGACAGATTATTGTCCAGAAATGTGACAGTCGAAATACCGGGATAAGCGGCTGTTGCCGCCCAAGCGGCGGTGCCGGGGCCAGAGCCTGCATCAAGAAGTGTTTGGGGCGAAAATCGCGGGCGCCTTCCGGCGAGCTCGGCCAAGCAGAATGCCACTGCCGCATAGGTGGCGGGCAACCGCGCCACCAGATAAGCGCCAAAATCCACTGCGCTGTCAGAACCCCTACCCTGCCGGTAACGCTCGGACATGCGGCTGGTTTTGTCCACCAGCGAACCCGCGACATTTTCGGCGAGATACCGGTCAATTGCCGCTTTCAAGTCGTGGGGAATGGCGTTCATCGATGGGATT
Organism: Aestuariivirga sp.; assembly: GCA_965279345.1. Classification (GTDB taxonomy): domain Bacteria; phylum Pseudomonadota; class Alphaproteobacteria; order Rhizobiales; family Aestuariivirgaceae; genus Aestuariivirga. The sequence continues at coordinate 34,773 of CBDIHN010000004.1, read as the reverse complement.
GCCAAGTAAGGTTAAATCTTTACCCACCCTATCAGTACAAGTGGAAATAAACCTTAGAAAGCCTGATAATGATTGAGAAAGCAATTGGCCCCGGGTTTGCATATTTACCGTTGCAAACAGTTCTGACCCCGGTTTCGAACTTTTGTGACCTGGATTGTGCCATGGCGGCACAAGCCCCAGATCCCTACCTGAACGAATTTTAGACTACCCGCAGATTTTGTTGTTTGTCAGTAAGAAAACGAGATGAAAGAATTCAGCGACCTCCACTTCACGGTTTCCAGTGGTTTTGCGCGGCGTTCCGGACACTACAAGCTTACGACGGATGTTGAGCCCAAGGAGAGTAGCGTGACGACAAGACACCTCGAACATACCGGTCAAACTTCGGGTCGCGAATTCCCGGTTGACTCTGACGAGGACATGTCAGCCAAGCCTGCGGGTCAGGGTGAGCAGAACACGCCACAGAAATCCCCGGCCAAAAATCCCCTCACCAGCCAGCCGCCACGGTTCACGCCGCTTGAGCGGATGCCTGCCGGTTCGAAATACACGGAATCGGTGTTGAGCAAGAAAGTGCTGGATGCGCTGTCGGAGGATATTGATCCGGCAAAGTCGCTTGCCGACATCCGCCGGGTGCTGGTTGGCCCAACACGCCGCCTGCACGAAGCCCGCATGGAAGAAGTGATCGCGATACTCGAGGAATCCGATCGCACCGCGCAGCAGTCTCTCGGCTCGCTTGAGCACCGCTATAGCGAACTGGCGCGCAGCTGTGAAAAGCTGTTCGCTGCCTCGGATGACTCGCAGCGCCGGCTTCAGGACCAGGCCATGCACATGAATTCAGAGCTTCAGAAAAGCCATGAAGCCCAGCAGCAGATGCTGTCGGAAATGTTCCTGGTGTTTGACAAGCAGCTTGAAAAGCTGACCACGGAATTGAACCAGAAAATTGATTCACTTTCCGAAAAAACCGGCCATGACCATCAAATGCTGGCCACCGAGCTGTCGCGGCGCATTCAGGAGCTTTCGGCAAACACCCGCGCCGACAACGACAAGATCGCGGCTGTCTTCGACGCCCGCCTGACACGGTCCGAGGCCCACACGGAAAAGGAACAACGCCGGCAAGTTGAAGTCTTCGCCGATGGCTTCTCTGACATCGCCGACCGGCTCCTGGCACTTCGCGGCGTCCAGGGCAGCTAACAGGCAATCGGGAGCAGAATGCTGAAGCTCAATCCTCTCATTGCGGTTGCGGCATTCCTGACGTTCTCGGTTACGGCAGCCAACGCCGCCTGCAACGTGCAAGCAGCCCACGAGTGGGTCATTGATGGCAAGCAAAAGCTGGGCGTTGAAGCCATCACGGCAGCCCCCCAATGCCCAAAAGCAGTTGTATTGCTTGTCATACGCAATGAAAAGGGCGATGCGCTTTGGATTGAGGCAAGCAAGGCCCGGGACGTGTTCACGTTCGCCCAAGCCAAGCCAAACGGTCCTCTTACGATGGCAAGCGCGTTGAACAAGTGGATTGCCGAAGATGCCCGCCTGCTTAAGACGGATTTTCTTCCCGAATGGAGAATGGTTGATGATGCGCCCGAGAAGGCGGAGAATCCATTTTACGTGGATGAGGGGCTATCCCGCGCGGACTATCTCGCTATGCGAGAAGCCAAGCTGCCGATGCTTTGCTTCGTTGCGGGGATGGAAAGCCAGTCATGCCTGGTCCTGACGAAGGATGGCACCCTGCAAAAAATCGGATCGCTGCCGTTCGCAGGGTGATCGCGCAGGCAATTGCATGCGCCTGAGACTGCGAGCCCAAATTCTTTTTCCGCGGAAAGAATGGTGGGAGATGAGAGACTCGAACTCCCGACATCTTCGGTGTAAACGAAGCGCTCTACCAACTGAGCTAATCTCCCGGTGGGCGCTTAATAGCCAGATGATTTGGGCTTTGCAAGGGCATTAAGAAACCCCGTGCGATTCTGAGGGCGCACGGGGCTGATGGGTTTTAAAACGCCGTCAGATGTTAGCCGTTAACTGCCTCCTTAAGTAGTTTCCCTGCTTTGAATTTCGCCCGTTTTGAGGCGGGAAGCCTGATGGCCTTGCCCGTCTGGGGGTTGCGCGCCTCGCCCGCCTTGCGGCGCGTCACGGTGAAGGTGCCGAAGCCGATGAGGCGGACATCGTCGCCCTGGCGCAGTGCCCTCATGATGTTCTCGATTGTGGCCTCTATGGCCTCGCCAGCCTCGCCCCGCGTCAGGCGCGTATCCTTGGCGACCTTGGCTATCAATTCGTTCTTGTTCATGTCTTCGCGCTCCCGGTAACCAAAGGGGGAAGAAAGCCTGCACACCAAATGCCGTGGAGGCAGGAAACGACAGGTTGCGGGAGATTCGCAAGAGTCCCGGAGAGAAAAATTTATTCGGGAGTCAGATCAACAGGTTATGGCAGGCCCAAATAAAAGCAGGCGGAACAAGGATGCTCCGCCTGCGGATTATTTGAAAAAAGTGATTCGAAAGGCCTAGTGAGCCCGGGCGCCCTCGCCTGATCTTTCAGCCAGGGCCCGGGCGGCCGCGGCAGCCTCTTCGGCCACCTCGTCCCACTCAATGGGCTCGGGCATGCGCACCAGCGCCTGCTTCAGGACATCGTCCATCATGGCCACCGGAATGATTTCCATGCCGTTTTTCACCGAGTCCGGAATGTCCGCCAGATCCTTGGCGTTTTCCTCCGGAATCATCACCTTCTTGATGCCGCCGCGAAGGGCCGCCAGAAGCTTTTCCTTCAGGCCACCGATGGGCAGAACCCGGCCACGGAGCGTGATCTCGCCCGTCATGGCAACGTCCTTGCGCACCGGAATCCCGGTCATCACGGACACGATGGCGGTCACCATGGCGATGCCGGCCGACGGACCGTCCTTGGGGGTTGCCCCTTCCGGAACGTGCACATGGATGTCCTTCTTGTCGAAGACCGGCGGCTTCACGCCAATCGAAGGGGCCCTTGAGCGGACGTAGGAGGAAGCAGCCGAAATCGACTCCTTCATCACGTCCTTCAAATTGCCCGTCACCGTCATCTTGCCTTTGCCAGGCATCATGAGGGCTTCGATGGTGAGCAGCTCGCCGCCCACTTCCGTCCAGGCAAGGCCGGTTACGACGCCCACCTGGTCTTCGCGCTCGGCTTCGCCGTGCTTGAACTTCTGCACGCCGAGATACTGGTTCACCACTTCCGGGGTGACCTTGATCTTCTTTTTCTTGGACATCATGAGATCCTTCACGGCCTTGCGGGCAATGGTGTTGATCTCACGCTCAAGGTTACGAACGCCCGCTTCGCGCGTGTAACGGCGAATGGCCTCGTAAATGGCGTCGTCGGTGATTTCGAACTCCTTCTTGTCCAAGGCGTGATTTTCCATCACTTTCGGAACAAGATGGCGCTTGCCGATTTCCATCTTCTCTTCTTCGGTGTAGCCGGCGATCCTGATGATCTCCATGCGGTCGAGAAGGGCTGGCGGAATGTTCAGCGTGTTCGAGGTGGTGACGAACATCACGTTCGACAGGTCATATTCCACTTCGAGATAGTGGTCCATGAAGGTCGAGTTCTGCTCGGGATCCAAAACCTCAAGCAAGGCCGATGATGGGTCGCCACGGAAATCCATGCCCATCTTGTCGATTTCATCGAGCAGGAAAAGCGGATTGGACTTCTTGGCCTTTTTCATCGACTGGATGATCTTGCCGGGCATCGATCCAATGTAGGTGCGGCGGTGGCCACGGATTTCGGCCTCATCGCGCACGCCGCCGAGCGACATGCGGATGAATTCACGCCCCGTTGCCTTGGCAATGGATTTGCCGAGCGAGGTTTTACCGACGCCGGGAGGACCGACGAGGCAGAGGATTGGCCCCTTCATCTTGTTGGTGCGGCTTTGCACGGCAAGATATTCGACAATCCGTTCCTTGACCTTGTCGAGGCCGAAATGATCGGCATCGAGAACGCTCTGCGCGAAGGGCAGATCACGCTTGACCTTGCTCTTGACGCCCCATGGCAGGCTCAGCAGCCAATCGAGATAGTTGCGCACGACGGTGGCTTCCGCCGACATCGGGCTCATCTGCCGAAGCTTCTTGATTTCGGCTTCGGCACGCTCGCGGGCTTCCTTCGAGAACTTGGTGTTTTTTACCTTCTGCTCAAGTTCGCCCACTTCGTCGCGCTCTTCGCCGTCGCCCAATTCCTTCTGAATAGCCTTCATCTGCTCATTCAAATAATATTCGCGCTGGGTCTTCTCCATCTGGCGCTTGACGCGGCTGCGGATGCGCTTTTCAACCTGCAGCACGGAAATCTCACCTTCCATCACGGCAAAGGCTTTCTCAAGCCGGGCCTGGACGGACTGCATTTCAAGGATTTCCTGCTTCTCGGTGATCTTGATGGCGAGGTGCGCTGCGATGGTATCAGACAGCTTGCCGAGATCGGTGATCTGGCCAAGGGTGGCGAGGATTTCCTGCGGCACTTTCTTGTTCAGCTTCACATAGCTCTCGAACTGGGAAATGGCGGTGCGGGCAAGCGCCTCGGTTTCCTGCTCGTTGGCGATGATGTTGGGCAGCAGCTTCACTTCAGCTTCGAAATAGTCGGCATGGCTGGTGAAGCGCTCCACCTTGGCGCGCTCGGTGCCTTCGACCAGCACCTTCACGGTGCCATCGGGCAATTTCAAAAGCTGCAGAACCTGGGCAAGCGTACCCACTTCATAGATCGCATCAATTGATGGATCATCATCAGCCGGATTTTTCTGGGCGACGAGCAGAATGCGCTTGTCCTCGCGCATCACTTCCTCAAGCGCCTTGATGGATTTTTCACGGCCCACAAACAGCGGCACGATCATGTGGGGGAAAACCACGATGTCGCGGAGCGGCAGCACGGGAAGGGTTTCCGGGCTGCTGGGGATTGCCGGGGCCTTTGAAACTTTATTCGTCATCTTCATTCCTTTCGCGGGTTTGGCCGCTTGTTTCAACCGCCCCCAGGAGTTGGGCTACGGTCTACTTGCGCCTTCGGGCCACCACGCATCAACTCTCGCGTTACACACGCAACAACCCGAACCAATAGGCTAGAAATGGAGGTCCGGCGTTAACTTTTCAATGGCCAGAATTGGCCACTTTTCGGTCCTTGTCAGGCAGAAGCTGGCGCCAGCTTGGCGTTGCCCTGCTTGTCGCGGTCGGCATAGATCAGCAAGGGCTTGGCATCGCCATCAACCACTTCCTTGGAAATTACCACCTCTTCCACACCGTTCATGGTGGGAAGATCAAACATGGTTTCCAGCAGGATCAGTTCCATGATGGAGCGCAGGCCACGGGCCCCGGTCTTGCGGTCAATGGCGCGGCGAGCAATGGAGCGGAGCGCTTCCTCCGGGAAGGTAAGCTTGACGCCCTCCATCTCGAACAGGCGCTGGTACTGCTTGATCAGGGCGTTCTTCGGCGCGGTCAGGATTTGGATAAGGGCTGCCTCGTCCAGATCTTCCAGCGTTGCAATAACCGGCAAGCGGCCGACGAATTCCGGAATGAGGCCGAAGCGCAAAAGATCTTCAGGCTCCAGGTCACGCAGCATGGCGCCGGTGCGGCGGTCGTCCACGGATTTGACTTCGGCGCCAAAGCCGATGCCGGAACCCTTGCCGCGCTGGTTGATGATGCGCTCGAGGCCGGCAAAGGCGCCGCCGCAGATGAACAGGATGTTGGTGGTATCCACCTGCAGGAATTCCTGCTGGGGATGCTTGCGCCCGCCCTGCGGAGGCACGGAGGCAACAGTGCCTTCCATGATTTTCAGAAGGGCCTGCTGCACGCCTTCGCCCGATACGTCACGGGTGATCGAAGGATTGTCGGACTTGCGCGAAATCTTGTCCACTTCGTCGATGTAGACAATGCCGCGCTGGGCCCGCTCGACGTTGTAGTCGGCGGACTGGAGCAATTTCAGGATGATGTTTTCGACGTCCTCGCCGACGTAGCCCGCTTCGGTGAGCGTCGTGGCGTCGGCCATAGTGAAAGGCACATCGAGAATGCGGGCGAGCGTCTGGGCCAGCAGGGTTTTTCCGGAGCCGGTTGGGCCTACGAGCAGGATGTTGGATTTTGCCAGTTCCACGTCGTTGTTCTTGGCGGCGTGGTTCAGGCGCTTGTAGTGGTTGTGAACGGCAACGGCCAGGACCTTCTTGGCATAAACTTGGTCGATGACGTAATCATCGAGCACCTTGCGGATTTCCTGGGGCGAAGGCACGCCGTCCTTGGACTTGACCAGCGATGACTTGTTCTCCTCGCGGATGATATCCATGCAGAGTTCAACACATTCATCGCAAATGAATACGGTTGGCCCGGCGATAAGCTTGCGGACTTCATGCTGGCTCTTTCCGCAGAAAGAGCAATACAGCGTGTTCTTGTTGTCGCCCGCGCTTGCCTTACTCATGCTTTCTCCTTGAACATTCCGGCTGGCACCAAATCAGCAATATACATGCCAAGCCTTTAACGGGATATCACCCAACTGTCACAAACAAGGCGAACTTAGCTCAATTAACGCGACTCAATCCAGCATGCGCCGCCAGAGTTAATCAAAAATTGATAGCCAGACCGTTACGCCACTCACTGGACCCAAATTTACCGTAAAAACCACGTTAACTATTTGGAATCGCTTGGTTCCGCCCGCTTTTCCAAAACCTTGTCAATAAGCCCGAAATCCTTGGCCATGTCGGCCGTCATGAAGTTATCACGTTCGAGAGCCTCTTCGACCGCTTTTATGTCACGCCCGGTATGCTTCACGTAGATCTCATTGAGGCGTTTTTTAAGGCTTTCAACTTCCTTGGCGTGAATCAGGATATCGGTCACCTGGCCCTGAAAACCGCCGGATGGCTGGTGCACCATGATCCGGGCGTTGGGCAGGGCAAAGCGCATGTCCTTCTCGCCTGCGGTGAGCAGGAGCGAGCCCATGGAGGCCGCCTGCCCCATGACCGTGGTTGAAACCTTGGGCCGGATGAACTGCATGGTGTCGTAGATCGACAGCCCCGATGACACCACGCCGCCCGGCGAATTGATGTACATGGAAATCTCTTTCTTGGGATTGTCGGCCTCCAGGAAAAGGAGCTGCATGCAGACGGAGGCGGCAACATTGTCGTCAATCGGGCCAGTGATGAAAATGATGCGCTCGCGCAACAGGCGCGACGGCAGATCATAGACGCGCTCGCCGCGGGCCTCTTGCTGGATGACCGACGGCCAGAAGGAAGCCTGGGTCAGATAATCGACGGGATCGCGCATGCTAGTCCTCGGTTTGGGTGAATCAGATGAATTTGCTTCCCTATAGATAGGTGACGCATGGCGCTTCGGAAAGCCCTTTGTTTCAAACGGAAAAAGGGGTGGATATTAACCACCCCTTCCAAATTCCGCCGGTGGAAAACCTCAGTCTTCCTTCTTGGCCTTTTTGGCGGCCGGTTTCTTCTTCGGCTTGGTCTCTGCGTGATCGTGATCGTGGGCGTGGTCATGACCGGCATGGTCGTGATCGTCATGCTCGTGATCGTGGCCGGAGTGATCTTCGTCGTCATCCTGAACCATGGCCTGCAGTTCTTCGCGGCTCACTGACTTTTCGGTCACCTTGGCCTTGGACACGAGGAAATCGACAACCTTCTGCTCGAACACGGGGCCGCGCAATTCGATGAGGGCGTTGGGGTTCTTGCGGTAGTGGTCAAAAACCTGCTTTTCCTGGCCGGGGAACTGGCGGGCGCGGGCCATCAGGGACTGCTGAAGCTCCTGCTCGTTCACCTGGATGCCTTCTTTTTCACCCAGGGTGCCGAGAACCAGGCCGAGCCTGACGCGGCGTTCGGCAATGGCGCGGTATTCAGTCTTGGCGGCTTCTTCGGTGGTGCCTTCGTCGGCAAAGCTTTTGCCGGCTTTTTTCATTTCGCCCTCAAGCGCATTCCAGATGCCGCCGAACTCGGCGTCAACCAGGCGCTGGGGCAATTCGAAGCTGTAGAGGCCATCGAGCGCATCGAGAACGTCGCGCTTCAGCTTCATGCCGGTCATGGAGGCATATTCCTGTGACAAGCGCGAACGGATCATATCCTTCAGTTTGCCCAAGTCTTCAAAGCCCATTTTCTTGGCGAATTCATCGTCAACGGTGCCTTCCTTGGGGGCTTCGACGCTGGCTACCTTCACGGCGAATTCGGCTGGCTTGTCCGCCAGTTCCTTGACGCCGTAGCTGGCCGGGAAAGTCACTTTCACGACCAGTTCGTCACCGGCCTTGTGGCCTACAAGCTGGTCTTCAAAGCCCGGAATGAACTGGCCAGAGCCTAATTCCAAGGGCACATCCTCGGCGGTGCCGCCGTCGAATACCTTGCCGTCCACCTTGCCCACGAAACCAATAGTAACCTTGTCGCCCTTGGCGGCTTTGCCATCCTTGGCCTCGAAGGACTTGTACTGCGCGGTCAAACGGCCAAGCGCCTCGTCAACCTGGGCATCGGCGATTTCAACCACGTGGCGGGTGAGTTCGACGCCGGACACGTCCTTCAGTTCAAATACCGGAAGGACTTCAAAGGCCAGCGAGAAGGCAAAATCGCTTTCGCCGGCCATGATGGCGTCCACTTCCTTCTCTTCTTCGGGAAGCTTCACTTCCGGCTGGTAGGCGGGCTTCAGATTGCGCTCGGCCAGAACCTGCTTGGACTGGTCATCAATGGTTTTCTGCACCACTTCGGCCATCAGGGCCTTGCCATACATGCGCTTCAGATGGGGCACGGGCACCTTGCCGGGGCGGAAGCCCTTGATATTGGCGCGGCCGGCCATCTCATGGAGCTTCGAGTCCAGCTCCTTGCTGAGTTCGGCGGCGCCCACCACAACCTTGAATTCGCGCTTGAGCCCGGAGCTCAGTGTTTCTGTAACCTGCATTGTCTTTTGTCTTTCCGATTTGACCTAAAATCTTGCCGCTTCGGCGCAGTGGTGCGGGCGGAGGGACTTGAACCCCCACGGGTTTCCCCACAGGAACCTAAATCCTGCGTGTCTGCCAATTTCACCACGTCCGCGCGCTGCGCTTCCTAATCCGGGCGGTCTATAGCAGAGGGGTTTGGGGGATGCCAGAGAAGAAAGTCGCGGGCGTGCGGCATCGGCAAATTAAGTTTAAATCGCATTCAACCAATGAAAAAGGGCCCCGTTTCCGGGGCCCTTCCAAATTTCCATCCGGCCAAACGGACGTTATCAATCGGAGCGCTGGCCCACCGCGACCCAACGGAAGATTTCCGGGGTGTCGATTACCTTGTCGGCCAATCCGCCGAGAGAAATCTGGATGCCGGCCTTGACCTGATGTTCATCGGCCGATGAGTCTTCGCTGTTCTCGTAGAGGCCGTCATAGGCGGCGAACAGGGTAACCGGCGCGGACTCGAGCTTATAGTCCAAAGATGCGCCCCAGGACACCACATAGCCATTATCGCCTTTGCTTTCCAGGTCGCCATCGGCATAGCCAGCATGAAGGCCAAAGGAGGCATTTTCGCTGAGGTCAAAGCTTGGTGCCGCCCGCACGAACCAGGCATTGGCCAAGGTTGAATTATCTTCGATGTTTGAATCGAGGTAGCCTGCCTGCACCAGAACATCGCCGGAGCCGAAGTCATAAAGGTATTCGGCGCCTAAAAACCACAAATCGGTTGTGTCTTCATCACCATTGTCATACTCGGCTCCCCCTACGCCGCCGAACACGCCGAAGCCGGAGCCATGCATTGCGTGGGCCGCAACCTGCCAGCCTGTTTCCATCTGGTCATCGTCGGCGCTGCCGAGAAAATTCAGGGCGCCTTGCGCCGTGAGCTGCAAAAGAAATGCGTCGCCCGCCCCAAAGATAACCGATGCGTCAGCTCCTATTGCGGGGAAATCCTTGGCGATGTTGCTGTCATCGGCATTACCGTTGCTGCCGCCCAGGAAATAGTAGCCGCCCCAAATGTCGGCGGTAAATCCAATCTGGCTTTCAGCCACCGGGGCCACGTCTGCCGCCAGCGCCGCCGATGAAAACAATCCAGCCGCGCCCAAAAGTGTCGTCGTCAAAAGAAATTTTTTCATAACCCGCATTTTCCCTTATTGCCTTTGAGGTAAAAGTACCATGCCTTTGCGGCAGCGGAAAGTTTTTCCTTGGGTGAGTGTGACGTAAATCACGCTGCCCACAACTTCGCACCCGCCCTATCTGTTTTTGAAACCCCGGATAAATCAGATAGTTATCCATAGAAACCGATCCTCTCCGCCGACTGCGTCTGTGGCATCAAGGCAACACAAGCCCAGATTCACGGTTGGTACCCACGGATTTTGGGGGTTGCTTGCCGCGCAAAAATCCGAGCGGGCGAAACCAACACTACAGCCCTGAATCCACGGCTTCATGAATCCTCCGGGAACCACACCTCAGAGGAAAATAATTCTATTTCTCTCCGCGTACACCTCTTGACTTTATATTCCTATTATATCATTTGTGTTCATGCTATGTTCTATATGCAGGATAGGAACCACATGGACTGGGACTTGGCCATCAAACGCAACGGCAACGCGCTCAAGGGGATCATTGAGGTGCTTTTCGCCCTGCTGGGGCTTGGTGATGAGGATGCGGCTTCGCGGATTCCACGCTCCCTGCACAGTGTCGTGCTGGCTGTGCTGAGGCCCGCTGAATCCGCTGTCCGGCGCCTGATCGTCGTTGCCGCCCGGAATGTCGTGGTGAAGCTGGCTCCCTCGCGGCCCATGGCAGAAGGGCGCAAGATCGGAAAGGGGGATGGAAGCAGGCTTCCCTCCTTCCAACTCTTCGATCCGCGGAAACGCTTCAAGGTCGCGCGCGGCAGAAAATTCACCCGGCTTGTCCCGCGCATCCGTTTCATTGAATACGATCCAAGGGTAGCAGCCCTGTTTCCAGCACCCCAGCCCGTGGTTGACCCCCCGCCGCCGTCCGATGGCCTGGCCAGTGCAATGCGCCTCCACCGCAGGCTCCAGGCCCTCAAGTCTGCACTGGACGACCTTCCCCACCAGGCCAGGCGTCTTGTCCGCTGGCAGGAAAGGCGGAAGGCTGCACCTGACCAGAAACTCCTGACGCCACTACGATCCGGCCATCCTCCCGGCTACCGGAGGAAACCCATTCACGAGGTCGAAGAAATTCTCACCGAATGCGACGGCCTCGCCTGGGAGGCGATGAAGCCGAATACAAGCTGAGGCGAGCAAATCCATCCGTCTACGGACTAATTGTGAATTACTCCCAATACCGTCATTCCGGCGAAAGCCGGAATCCCATCGATGTTGAAAAGATTCCGCTATTCGCCGGAATGGCAACTGGTGGAACCCATTGAAACGTGAAAAGTTTATGTCTCTTCCAGCCATTGCAAGCATCCCGGTGGAAGAATATAGTGCCTGTGAAGTGGAACAAATTCTCCCGTCTGTGATTAGCATTTAATCAGATGAGGTTGCGCCATGCGGAAAAAACTTCTCTTACCCGCCGGTTTGATACTGGGGCTGCTGGCGCTGGTTCCTTCCGCGCAGACCCGCGCAACACATTCCAATCCTGACCATTACGTCTTCATCCCGCCGCGCTACGATATCAGTTGCGGGCAAGCGCGTGTGCTCCTCAAAAAAGACGGCTACCGCATATCCAAAACAATCCGCTGTGGCGGCAATTATCACATGTTCAGGGCCCAGCTCAGCGGCCGCGACATGATCGTGCAGGTGATGACGGCTCACGGAAAACGGATGATTGACGCGCGCAGCGGCTCGCGCGTGCTGCGCTGGAGAACCGCTTCTTACTAACGTGCCTGCTGAGGGGGCTTGAAGAGAAGGAAAGGAAATAGCAATGGAAAGAAGATTGTTTCTGACGGGGATGCTGGGTGTAATTGGCACCGCCGGGATCGCCGCAGCCCTGCCCCGTGAATCGCTGGCCGCAGTGCCGATGGGGCCAAAGCCCCAGCCCAATTCCGTTCTTCCCGACCTGAGTGCCCCCGCCGATGGAGCGCTGGAGCCAGAATACCTGGACGAGCTGGGCGAACTGGATGAAGGCGTCCAACTTGCCAACCACAGGTGGAACCATCGCCGCCGCCGGATGCGCCGCTGGCGCAACCGGTGCCGCTGGCGCTGGATCAATGGCCGCAAGCGCTGGCGCTGCCGCCGCGAGCACTATTGGGCTTGGTTCTGGTTCTGGATCTAGGCAACGGTCCAAATAGCCGTTGTGATTTCCCGCATGGATGTGCAGAGTTCACGCTTTGCATATTCGTGAGGGATTTTTTACATGGCTGCCGATAAACTCGAGAACGACAAGCAAAGCGCCAAGAGCTGGTATTGGTGGGGCATCCCCACGTTTTTCCGCTGTGACTGGAATGAGGATCCGGCGGCCTGCGACATCGCCCTCGTCGGAGTTCCGCACAGTTCGGGTAACGGCTCGACGGAACGCGACCAGCATTTGGGCCCGCGCGCCGTGCGCAATGTTTCGGGCTTCTACCGCCGGGCCCATGCCATCCATAATTTTGCGCCGTTCGAGGTGGCACGCGTCCATGACCTGGGCGATGTGCCCCTGCCCGAGGCCATGAACAATGAGGCTTGTGTACGCGACATCGAAAGCTATTTCGAGCGGCTTGATGCGGCGGGCACACGGCCGGTTTCGATTGGCGGGGACCATTCGATTACCGGGCCGATCCTCAAGGCCTTGGCTGGGCCTTCGCGCAAGACGACGGGCGGGAAACCTTGTGCGCTTATCCATTTTGATGCGCACACGGATTCCTATGAGAACATGCCGCATTGGCTGGGCGCCAAACGTTCGGCGGCGCATTGGGCGGCCTATACGGCGCGCGAAGGTTCGGTTGATCCCGCACGCAGCGTGCAGATCGGCATGCGCGGTCATCCCTCAAGCCTGATTCATGGCGGGAAAGTCGGCAGTGCCAGCGAGGCGCTGGGTTACCGCGTGGTGCCCATGGCGGAGTTTGAGGAGCTTGGCATCGAGAAATCCGTGGCGCTGATCCGCAAACGGGTGGGCGATGGGCCGGCCTACATCACCTTCGATCTGGATTGCCTTGACCCGTCGGTGGCGCCTGGCGTTTCAAATCTTGAGCCGGGCTTTGGCGGCTTTACGATTCGCGAGGCAACGCGGCTTTTGCAAGGCTTGCGTGGGCTCGACATCATCGGTGCTGATGTGGTCTGCCTGATGCCCACCAAGGACAGCCCGAACCAGATTACGGCGCAGGTGGCCATGGTGATGATGTTTGAACTGGCGAGCCTGATTGCCAGCCGCCATGCAAGCCAGAAAAAGACCTAGTCCTTTTTTGCCTGGCCCAAAGTCGAAAAAGCAACGCCGATCGCGATGATCGCTGCTCCGGTCCACACACTCGGTGGATAGGTTTCGCCGAAATAGGATACGCCGATGACGACGCCAACGGCGGCGGCGACATAGCCGATCTGGCTCAGGTAGGTTGGCCCGCCCACCTGCTGGAGGCGGAAGAACATAAGGAACATGATGGTGGAAACCACGAGCTGCGCGGCAACGAGTCCGGGGATTTGGGCCAAGGGCATCACGTCAATGGTTCCACTTTGGGCATAAACCAGAACGGCCAGGAACGGCACGGCGGCGAGATTGGTGTGGGCGGCGAGCTTCCTGGGGCTGGCGCCAAAAGGCCATGCCACGGTGCGGTAGACATTTCCCGCGCCAAGGAAAAGTGGAATCAGCAAGGCTGCCAGAATCCAAGGGGCGGCAGCGCCGCTGAATTCCGTGTTGCGCGAGAAAATGATGATTCCAGCGCCGGCGAGGCCCACGGCAATTCCGAAAATGCTGATCAGGTTTGGCGGGCGCACCCGGAAAATTACCGAGAGCAGCGCTGTCACCACCGGCGAGAGGGCGAACATGATAGCCGCAAGGCCGCTGCCAATTTTGGGGATCACCGTATAAGTGAGGACGTTCGGCACCACATAAGAGAGCAAGCTTGAGACAATCGCAAAGTAAGCGGTGGAGGTGCGCGATGGATCCTTCCACTCGGTGACGGTGACGATGAAGAGCATGGCGAGCCCTGCCCCCAATGAAATCACGGCGGCCCAGAGGGCTGGCGTAATGCCTTCGGCCATGGCGAGTTTTCCGAGGGGGAAATTGAGGCCGAGGGCAGCGCCGGTGCCGAGGAGAAGAAAAAGCGGACGGTTCATAGATTAAACGTTTCCTTCGGTGTGTTTGGCACGGCCAGGTTCAAGGTGGCCTTGAGGCCGACCTCGACGGAGAAACTGGAAGCCCCGTTGAACATGATGGCTTTGAGCATTTCGGCAGACTGCCGCCACGTTACCAGGCTTTTCTTTGGAACAAACTTGAGCTGCTGCTGGCGCGTGAGGGCAAACCATTTGCGCAGGCCTTCGGCAATTTTTCCGGCGTCACCATCCTCGAAAAAGAAAGCCGCGCCGCCTGAGGTTTCGCGGAAGATTTCAATATCGCGGGCAATGACGGGGCATCCCAAACGAGCCGCTTCTACCAGCGGCAAGCCGAAGCCTTCGTCCAGCGAGGGATAAACCAAAGCGCTGCACAGCCTGTAGGCCTCGAACATGTTTGCATCAGAGAGGTATCCCGGCAAAAAGAGCTTCTGGTTCAGCAGGGGATGAACCGACAGCTGCTCACGAATTCCCCCACCAAGAAAATCGCCGCCGCTCAACATGAGGCAATATCCGGAACCTTCTTCCCAAAGCGTTTGCATAGCGGCAACGAGTTGGACTAACCCCTTGCGTTCAGTAAAAGTTCCTACCGCCACAAGCGTCTGCGCACTTTGAGGAAAATCAAAATCATGGGGTTGTGTATCACCAGCACCGGTTGGATCGCAACCGAGCGGACAATAGGCGACGGGTATGCGGCGGGTTGGCGTCAAACCCACCATTGAGGTTTCGGCGACAAAGCACGCAATATCCCTTGCCACCTTGCGGGAAACCGCAACAATGCGGTCGGCAAAGCGCAGAATTTGCGACCAGCGTACAAACAACGGCACGGTGATTTTTGGATCAACCCATTGGGTATTCACCATCGCAATAAGGTCGTGGATCTGAAAGGTTATGATTGCTCCGGCCTGCCGCGCGCGGGCAATGGCGGTGATGGTCGTTTCCAGCCTGTCCAGCCGCATATCAACGACGAAAAGCTGATCGCCAAACTGAAACTGATAGGGGGCGCCGGTGGAGGAAAAGCGCAATGGCTCATGGGGCAAACCCGTGACTTCCAGTTGCCGCCGCTCATAGATATTGCCCCTGGCCGCAACAAATTCGAGATCAAGCCTGCCAGCATCTGCCATGGCGTTAAAGGCGCGGACATACTCCATTGCCACGCGTTGTATGCCTGTCACGATTCTGACGCCCACGAGACATGTCACATCAAAAACGATGCGGCCCCGCACCTGAGGCGATTTTCCGGCTTTGGCCGCTGTAATAAAACCGGGAAAATCCGCGCTTTCAACGATGGCAAATTGCGGCCTGGCGCGGTGATATTTTGCTTCGGTGAGCTGGATGCATTCGTACAGGGAATACGCGCCGGATTTTTCCTCGAAGGTCATGGAGCCCGCACCTGCTGAACGAGATTTTCGGCGGTCAATGAGGTTCCGCAGCGCATAGCGGCATCACCGTGCAGCCAGACGGCGGCGCAGGCGGCTTCGAAGGCTTGCATTCCCTGAGCAAGCAAGCCAGTGGCGAGTCCTGCCAGCACATCGCCTGAGCCAGCGGTGGCGAGCGATGGCGGCGCGTTGCCATTGATGGCGGCTCGGCCATCGGGGCTGGCGATAACCGTGTCGGCGCCTTTGAGGATGATGATTGCACCCGAGCTTTTTGCGGCCTTCAGGGCGCGCTCATGTTTCGCTTCCGGAACATTGGCCAGATCGCTGAAAAGGCGGGCGAATTCGCCTTCGTGGGGGGTGAGGATGACGGAGCGCCCGGGGAATTCGGCGATTGCGGCGAAGAGTTCGGCGGGATTTTGGGCGAAGGAGGTCAAGGCATCGGCATCAAGGACGGTTGCGGCACCGCTGGCGAGAACGGCGCGGACTTTCGCCGAGGTTTCAGAGCCTATGCCGGCGGCGGGGCCGATGCAGACGGCATTGCGGCGCTTATCGTTGAGGAGCATGCCGAGAGCCAAGGCATTTTCGGTTTGCGCCAGCATGAGGGCGGTGGTGTGGGTGGCGTGGATAAGGAGTTCATCTTCGTTGCCTGTGATGGTGACAAGCCCTGTCCCGATTTTCAGGGCGGCTTGCGCAGCGAGGCGTGATGCGCCGGTGCTGAACCTGTGGCCTGAGACAATGACGGCGTGGCCGCGTTTGTATTTGTGGGTGGAGGAATCTAAATTGGGAAGAACGGGGTTGGTGTTTTCCCGGAGCTGCGGATTGATTTCGGCAAGAACGCTTTCAGGGGTGCCAATGTCAGCGACAACAACGTCTCCGCACAACATCCTACCGGGCAGCAGCAGATGAGCAGGCTTCTTGCGGAAAAACGTGATGGTGAGATCGGCTTTGACGGAAGCGCCACGCAGACGCCCTGTCAGGCCATCAAGGCCGGAGGGGACATCAATAGCGATGATGGGAACACCGGCGTTGTTTATTCTATCGGCCGGTTCATGGGAAAAATCGCGATTGAGGCCCGCACCATAGAGGGCATCGATGATGAGTTCCGGGCCGGTGATTTCATCGGAGATAGTGACAGGCCAGCCCCATTGCTTGAGATATCGGGCAGCTACTTTTCCATCCGCGCCGTTATTGCCGGGTCCGCAGAGGACGACGGTTTTTCTTGCGCCGTAACGTCGGGTGATTTCTTCCGCCACAGCGCGCCCGGCATTTTCGATGAGTTGCGCTTCGGAAATGCCGGAGGCAATGGCCAGCGCGTCGGCCTGGTACATTTGGGCTGGAGTTAGGATGTGCATTAGCGCTCTATCCAACTCTCTCCATGGTCGCCCTTCGAGGCGACCATCCAGTCTGGGTGGTCGGGTCAAGCCCGGCCATGGAGAGTTTATTAGATTGAATCGCCACGCTCAATGATCGCTGCCAGAGGTTACAAGCTTTCCCACAGGCTGTTCCAATTCTTTCAGCAATTTGATGAACCATTTTGCTTCCGTATCAAAGGCCTTGCCGCCCTTGATGCGGGGAAATTCGATGGTGCGGAGGAGATCGTTGCGTCCCTCATCGTGGCCGACGACGCCGCTTTCGCCTTTCAGGCCGCTTTTCACGGCGTGTTTCACCATGGCTTTGATGAGGGCCAGGTCTTCCTTGTTGGCTGCGGCGGAGCGGGCGAAATAGCCCGACTTCTGCACCAGAACTTTTTCTGCGCCGAGCATTTTGGCGAAACGCTTGGCGAACCATTCGCCGGGATTGATCTTGTCGATTTTCACATGGCCGAAAGCGTCGCGTTCGGGCTCTTCGCCGCGCGCGCGCATCTCGGCCACGATATCGTTCACGCCTGCCCCCTCGGACAGAAAAATTGTCACACAATCATAGGTGTTCATGGATTTCGTCAAGCGCGCAGCTTCGGCTTCAAGATCAATGGCGAGTTCCGGCACATAGACCGCGTCAAGATCGTCGAGGTCCAAGCCCAAATTGAATTCCGGAATGAATTTACGAGCCTTGAGGCGCTTGCGGTAGGCCTCGGCCGTTGCCGCGGTGAGCCAACCGCAGTTGCGGCCCATGACTTCATGGATGAGCAGCATGCGGGGGCTCGTGCTTTGCTCGTTGACCACGTTCTCAAAGAAGATGGCACCCTGCTCTGCCGCCGTCAGCGCGCCGAGGGTTTGCTTTATCGGCACCACGTCATTGTCGATGGTCTTGGGCAGGCCCACCACGGTGAGCTTGTAGTTGTGTTTTGCGAGATAGGCAGCGAGATCGGCTGCCGTGGTGTTGGTGTCATCGCCACCGATGGTGTGGAGGATGGTAATGCCATCCCGCACCAGTTGTTCAGCGGCAACCTTCAAGGGGTCTTCGCCTTCCTTCACCAGGCCGCGCTTGACGCAATCCTTCACATTGGTGAGTTTCACCCGGCTGTTGCCCAGCGGCGAACCGCCGTGCTGCAGCAGCACCGGAGCCTTGGCGCGGGCCTTTGGCGTCACCTTGATCGACACGCCCTTGAGCAGCCCGGCATAGCCCGAGCGGTAGCCGATGATTTCAGCCTTGGGGGCGAGCCTGGTGTATTCCATGATCAGGCAGCCTACCGCGGCGGAGAGGCAGGGGGCGAGGCCCCCCGCGGTGAGCATCGCAATTTTCTGTTTTGGCATCAGCGACTCCAAGTTCCGCGCCCTTCCTACAAGACAAACAACAGCGATGCCAGCCATGGCGTTTGCCCTATAATGCAGCTTTGGCAATGACAGGAGATTCCCATGAAACCGCCTAACACCGAGGCCGCGCGGCTTTTGGCAAAACGCATTCTCGACATGGGAACGAAGGAGTTGACAGCCCACGAACAACGGGTGATCGAGCGGGTGGCAAAGCGCATTGCGGTTTCGCGTGACATCAACGAGGAATATGACCAGGGCTCGAAATTCGGTGGGCGCCTGGCGGATCAGGTGGCGAGTTTTGGCGGATCCTGGACCTTTCTCATTATCTTTGGCGTGCTTATCCTGGCCTGGGTTGGCCTCAACACGGCCATGCTGGCGCAGGCTTTTGACCCCTACCCTTATATCCTGCTCAATCTTTTCCTGTCACTGCTCGCCTCCATCCAGGCCCCCGTCATCCTGATGTCGCAAAACCGGCAAGCGGCCAAGGACCGGCTGGCGGCGGCTCATGATTATGAGGTGAACCTCAAGGCGGAAATTGAGATCATGGCGCTGCACGAAAAGCTGGATGAAATCCGCGCCAAGGATTTGACCGAGCTTTTGAAGCATGTGGTGAAGGGCAAAAAGGCATCGCCTAAAAAATGACCACTTTGCCTATATTTTAATCATTTGATTTTTCAGCCGCGTGGAAAAATCGCTTAACCCCTTGAAATTACTGCACCCGGCTTATGGCACAGGTCGTGCAATCGTTAAGGGACATTAAGAAAAGGCTCAAGCATCCATGAAAAAAATCGAAGCAATCATCAAGCCTTTTAAGCTTGATGAGGTGAAGGAGGCGCTGCAGGAAGTCGGCCTTTTGGGGATCACGGTGACCGAGGCCAAGGGCTTTGGGCGCCAGAAGGGCCACACGGAGCTTTACCGGGGGGCTGAGTACGTTGTGGACTTCCTGCCCAAGGTTAAAATCGAGATCGTCATTGCCGATGAATTCGTCGACCGAGCCGTAGAAGCCATCCAGACGGCGGCCCGCACCGGGCGCATCGGCGACGGCAAGATTTTCATTTCCACCATCGAACAAGCCATCCGCATCCGCACCGGTGAATCCGGTTCGGACGCATTGTAATTCACGCCATAAACACAAGAGGAAAATATAATGGCCAAAGAGACCAAAGACGTTGCAGCAGCCTTGAAGTTGATCAAGGACAAGGAGGTGAAATACGTCGACCTGCGCTTCACCGATCCGCGCGGCAAGATGCAGCATCTCACCATGGATGTGTCGCAGATGGGCGAAGATGCCTGGGCCGATGGGTTGATGTTCGACGGCTCATCCATTGCCGGCTGGAAAGCCATCAATGAGTCCGACATGGTGCTGATGCCCGACGCATCAACGGTTTACATGGACCCGTTCTATGCCCAGACCACCATGGCGGTGTTCTGCGATATTCTTGAGCCGTCGACCGGCGAAGGCTATGCCCGCGACCCGCGGATGATTGCCAAGCGGGCCGAGGCCTATCTCAAGCAGACGAAGATCGGTGACACCATTTTCGTGGGACCGGAAGCCGAGTTCTTCATTTTCGACGACGTGAAGTTTTCAACCAACCCCTACAAGACCGGCTTTGAACTGGACTCCATCGAGTTCCCGAAGAACTCGGACCGCGATTACGAGACCGGCAACATGGGCCACCGGATGCGCACCAAGGGCGGTTATTTCCCGATGAATCCGATGGACTCGGCGCAGGACATGCGCTCCGAGATGCTTTCGGTCATGGGCGAGATGGGCCTCGACGTCGAGAAGCACCACCATGAAGTGGCATCGGCCCAGCACGAGCTTGGCACAAAGTTCCAGCCGCTCACCATGGCGGCTGACCACATGCAGATCTACAAGTATGTGATCCACAACGTGGCGCACGCCTATGGCAAGACGGCCACCTTCATGCCAAAGCCGGTATTCGGCGACAACGGCTCGGGCATGCATTGCCACTTCTCGATCTGGAAAGAAGGCAAGCCGATGATGGCGGGCAACCAGTATGCTGATCTTTCGGAGCTGTGCCTGTTCTTCATTGGCGGCGTGATCAAGCATGCCAAGGCGCTGAACGCCTTCACCAACCCTTCGACCAACAGCTACAAGCGTTTGGTTCCGGGTTATGAAGCACCTGTGCTTCTGGCCTATTCGTCGCGCAACCGCTCGGCCTCGTGCCGCATCCCGCACACCAGCAACCCGAAGGCCAAGCGCGTGGAGGTGCGGTTCCCGGATCCAACGGCGAACCCCTATCTCTGCTTCTCGGCCGTCGTCATGGCGGGCCTCGACGGTATCGCCAACAAGATGCATCCCGGCCCGGCCATGGACAAGAACCTTTACGACCTGCCGCCCCAGGAACTGTCGCAGATCCCAACGGTGTGCGGCTCGTTGCAGGAAGCGCTGGACAGCCTGAAGGCCGACCACGACTTCCTCACCAAGGGGGGCGTGTTCAGCAAGGACCAGATCGAAAGCTACATCGATTTGAAGCAGGAAGAGCAGGACCGCTACCGCATGACGCCGCATCCGGTGGAGTTCGACATGTATTACAGCTGCTAGGGTTAGGCAGCTAAGGCGGGCGTCTCCCCGCCAAACTGAAAGGCCGGAAGGAAACTTCCGGCCTTTTTTTAGTTCCGAAGTCCAATCCTACCAGGAACGGCACTCGTTGTATTTTCTCCAGTAGTACTTGTCCCATTTCTTGTTGGCGTGGCCTGCGCCAACGACTGCGCCTGTCGCGCCGCCAACCACAATACCGGTGCCCACGGCGCGTTTTCCGCCGATGAGCGCGCCAATGACGCCGCCTGCCACAGCACCGCCAACCAGCCCGGGCACTACCTGCTGGGCGCCGGTCTTGCGGTCCGCATAGTCTTCAGCCACGTTCCTGCAATAGTTCTTGCCGGCGGCATAGGACTGTGTCGCCAGGGAACCGGACATCAGGACTGCGAGGGCGGTCGCAGTCAAAATCTTGCTTCGAATCATTATCTTTCTTCCTTCTTTGGACTCAGGAGCCCCCTCCTGCGGTGGATGCAGTATAGACACTCTTGCGATATGGCGAAAGTATGAGGTTTTCGGGGATGTTTATGGTTACTCGAGCCTTGCCGGAAAGCCCGGGGCGCGCAAATCGGTGGCGAGCGCATCTTCCAAGAGCTTGACGATCTGGGTCGACTGGGCGCTGCCGCCGTAGGCTTCCTTGCCCTTGATGAAGGTTTCATTGGTCAGGGTTGCAAGATCGAGCGGCACGCCGAATTCGCGGCCGAAGTTCATGGCAAACCCCAAATCCTTCAGGGCCAGGTCCATGGTGAAGGCGATGTCATAGCTGCCATTGAGGATGAGCTGGCCTTCGGTTTCGTGGACAAAGCTGGTGCCGCTGCTGGCCTTGATGGCGGCCCAGCTCTGGGCCAGATCAAGCCCGCCGCGCTTGGCCAGCATCAGGGCTTCGCCATCGGCCACGAGGTGGATAAAGGCCAGCATGTTGGTGATGACCTTGATGATGGCGGCAGAGCCCAGCGGCCCCATGTGAAAGAGCTGGCCACCCATGGCCTGAAGGGCGGATTTATGTAATTCGAAGAGGTCCGTGTCGCCGCCGGCAAGAACTGTGATCTTGCCTTGGGCCGCAAGATGTACGCCGCCGGTTACGGGAGCTTCCATGGTGCGCACGCCCTTCGCTGCGGCGAGTTTTGCGAGGCGCTGGATTTCATCGCGGCCCAGGGTGGACATTTCGATCCAGGTTGATCCGGGCTTCAGGCCTTCGAGGACCTGGGCGAGAACTTTTTCCGATATGGCGGGAGACGGCAGGCAGGTGATGACGCAATCCACTTTTTCCGCGAGTGCCTTGGGAGTGTCCGCCCATTTGCCACCGGCTTTCAGATGGCGGGCGCCAAGATTCTTATCGATGTCATTGACCGTCAGGTCAAAGCCGTTGCGCAGGAGGCTGGCGGCGAGATGGCCGCCGAGATTGCCTAAACCGATATAGCCGTATCTCATACGTTGACCGGATGGTTGGTCATTTCGAGATGCAGCTTGTCGCCAGTGTAAGGATGGGCGAGTGCTACTTCCTCATTGAGTTCAATGCCGAGGCCCGGTTCGGTGGGCGGGATCACATAGCCCTGCTCCCAGCGAATGGGTTTCTTCAAGAGCTTGGCATAGAAGCCGCCGAAGGTTTCGATACTTTCGAGAATGAGGAAGTTTGGAAGCGAGGTGGCGAAGTGAATGTTGGCGGCCGCTTCAACGGGGCCGGCATAGAGATGGGGTGCTATCTGCGCATAGTAAGTTTCGGCCATGCCGGCGATTTTCTTGGCTTCCCAGATGCCGCCGACGCGGCCCAGGGCCATTTGCAGAATGGAAGCGGCGCGGCATTCCAGCACGCGGCCAAATTCATATTTGGTGGTGAGGCGTTCGCCGGTGGCGATGGGGATCGAGGTGCCGCGAGCAACGAGGGCCATTTCTTCCGGCTTCTCCGGCGGGGTCGGTTCCTCGAACCACAGGGGATCATAAGGTTCGATATGCTTGGCAAAGCGGATGGCGCCGGCGGCGGTGAACTGGCCATGGGTGCCGAAGAGGAGATCGGCCTTGCTGCCCACAGCTTCGCGGATGAGCTTGCAGAACCTGGCGCAGAGTTCCATGGATTCGAGCGAGGGCTGGCGCGGATCAAAACTTGAATATGGCGCGGCGGGATCAAACTTGATGGCGGTGAAGCCGAGTTTCAGATAATGGGCGGCGCGCTCAGCGGAGGCTTCGGCGTTCCAGTAGATGGCGTCAGTCTGGCCCTTGGCAACATCGGGATAGATGTAGGTGTAGGAGCGGAGCTTTTCGTGGACGCGCCCGCCGAGGAGTTCATAGACGGGTTTGCCGACGGATTTTCCGATGATGTCCCAGAGGGCGATTTCGATGCCGGAGAGGACACCCATGAGGCTCACATCAGGGCGCTGGGTGTAGCCGGAGCCATAGACCTTGCGCCACAGGCTTTCGATATGGAACGGGTCCATGCCTTCGACATAGCGACCGAAGGTGTCCTCGATCATGGCGGTCATGGCCTTGGGGCCGAAGGTGGCGCAGTAGCATTCACCGATACCCGAAATGCCATTGTCGGTTGTGAGCTTGACGAAGGTAAAATAGCGGCCGCCAAAACCGGGCGGTGGATTGCCAACGATAAAGACCTTCAGCTCGGTGATTTTCATGGGGGTGCTTCTTTCAGGACAATGGCATAAAGCTAAACGATAACAGCTTGCAGACACAAGCAGGGATGAATTTTTCTAACTATGGTGAAGCGTGGATAGGGTTTTTGATTTTATCATCGTAGGCGCGGGTTCGGCGGGCTGCGTTCTGGCGGAGCGGCTTTCGGCCAATGGGCGGTACAGCGTGCTGGTGCTTGAGGCGGGCGGCTCTGACCGGCGCTTCTTCATCCAGATGCCGCTGGGCTATGGCAAGACGTTTTACGATCCGACCGTGAACTGGATGTATGCGGCGGAAGCGGACCCGGGGCTCAATGGCCAGCGGGACTATTGGCCGCGCGGCAAGGTGCTTGGCGGCTCGAGTTCGATCAATGCCATGGTCTATGTCCGCGGGGCCCGCGAAGATTATGAAAGCTGGGAAGCGGCGGGTAATACGGGCTGGGGCTGGGATGAGGTGCTGCGCTGCTACCGCGCCATGGAAGACACGGAAGCGGGCGAGAATGAATTTCGCGGGGTGGACGGGCCGCTGCCCGTGCGCTGCGGGCCGACAGATTTTCATCCGCTCTATCTCAAATTTGTGCTGGCCAGCAATAGGGCCGGGCTTCCACTGAATGAAGATTTCAACGGGGCGACGCAGGAAGGGGTCGGCGCCTATCAGTACACTACATGGAACGGGCAGCGCATGTCGGCGGCGCGGGCTTTCCTGCGGCCAGCAATGAAGCGTCGGAATGTGCGGGTTGTGGCCCATGCGCAGGTGACGAAGGTTTTGTTTGAGGGGAAGCGCGCCACTGGAGTTGAGTATCTGCATCGCGGCGTCAGGAAAACGGCGGTGGCGGGACGCGAGGTTATTCTTGCTGGTGGCGCCATCAATTCGGCGCAGCTCCTGCAACTTTCGGGGATAGGGCCAGTAGAAGTTCTGCAAGCACAGGGCATTGAGGTGCGACTGGAGAACGATAATGTGGGGTCGCATCTGCAGGACCATGTGGGGCTGAATTACACCTACCGGATGAAAGTGCCGACCCTGAATGACGAGTTGCGGCCCTGGTGGGGCAAGCTGCGGGTCGGCCTGCGCTATGTGCTGTCACGCGGCGGGCCTTTGAGTTTGAGCGTTAATCAGGGTGGCGGATTTTTCCGCTCCTCGCCTGCGCATGCGCGGCCCAACATGCAGCTTTACATGCAGGCCTTTTCGACGCTTATCCCTAAAGTGGGCGAGCGCCCCCTGCTCACGCCGGATCCGTTCTCGGGATTTTCCCTGGGCCTTTCCAATTGCCGGCCAAGCAGCCGGGGCTTCATTGAAATCCAGTCGGCGTATCCGCTGCAGCATCCGCGCATTGTGGCAAATGCCTATTCAACCGATGCGGATGTGGCCGAGATGCTGGACGCGGTGAAATTCCTGCGGAAAATTGCGGCGCAGGAACCTTTAGCGGAGGTGATTGCGGAAGAGCTGCGACCTGGGCCTGCCTGTGCAAGCGATGAAGAATTGATTGACGATATTCGGCAGCGCAGCGGCACGGTGTATCATCCCTCCTGCACCTGCCGTATGGGGCCGGATGCGGCGGACTCGGTTGTTGATCCGCATCTGCGGGTGCATGGCCTTCAGAACTTGCGGGTGTGCGACGCTTCGGTTTTTCCCAGCCTGATTGCGGGCAATATTAATGGGCCCGCCATGATGGTGGGCTGGCGCGGGGCGGAAATTATTCTGAACGATAATACCTAAGCAAAATTGTTACTTGACAAAGATAGGGGCTGCCTTCTATTTAACCTATTAGTTAAATGCAAAATTGACCCGGAAAACATGACAACCGATCACCTCAGCACGACTTTTTCGGCGCTTGCCGATCCCACGCGGCGGGCCATTTTGAGCCGCCTTGCACTTGGGGAAACTTCGGTCCTTGAATTGGCCAGGCCTTTCGAGATGAGTCTGCCTGCTGTTTCCAAGCATCTCAAAGTTCTCGAGCATGCAGGCCTCATTACGCGCGGGCGCGAAGCGCAATGGCGGCCCTGCAAATTGAAACCGGAATCACTCAAGGCTGTAGATGGCTGGTTGGAACACTATCGCCACTTCTGGGACGAGCCTCTGGACCGTCTCGATGATTATTTGCGCGACATTCAGGCAAAGGGAAAAAAGGAGAAGAAAAATGGCAATGGCAAAAAATGAAGCCAAACAGGTTGGAGAATTCGAGTTCGTCATCTCACGGGTGTTTGACGCGCCGCGCGACCTGGTGTGGAAGGCCTGGACCGAGCCGGAGCGCCTGCTCAAATGGTGGGGGCCGAGGGACTTTGAGATTCTCTCCGCCAAGGTCGATCTCCGCGTTGGCGGAGTTTTCCTCTATCACCTGAGGTCACCTCAAGGATTGGAGATTTGGGGTAAATTCGTTTACCGGGAAATTTCGCCGCCGGAAAAGCTGGTTTACATCAATTCATTTTCGGATCCCGCCGGCGGCACGACGCGGGCGCCCTTCTTTGACGGGAAATGGCCGCTCGAAATCTTGAGCACAGTTACACTTGCCGCAGAAGGCAAGAAGACTAAAGTTACCATCAATTGGCTTCCCTCTTCCGCAACCGAAATTGAGCGCACGACCTTTGAAGAGGCGGCAAGCTCAATGCAACAGGGCTGGAGCGGGACGCTGGAAAATCTCACCGATTACCTGGCAGCGCCATAGCATGATTACCGACACTGATGAACGCCGCGATATTGGGCTCGCCTATTGGGTCACAAGGCAGCGGCGTTCCTTGCCGTTATACGAATTGTAGGTGCCGGTATCGGGGTTGAAGGATTTATATTTCGTGGCGCAGTATTCGTTCCAAGCTTCGGATCCCTCCTCCAGCACCAACTTTTTTGGTTTCACCACGGCCGCGCTTGCGGTGGCGGTTTCCGATTCAGCGATAGGTGCTGCCGCCTGCTTCTGCAACTTCTTCTTCGCCGCCGCCGCAGGCGCCACGGCGGTATACTGGTTCATGCAATCGTTGAAGGCATTACGGTAGGATTTTTGCCAGAGATCGACATCGGTGGTGCGGGTGTCGGCGAAATCCTTGGCGAGCATTTCGCAATAGGTCTGGCTGTTGGCCGAGGCTGGCACGGACAGCAAAACGAATGCGGCAATAGCTAAAGCCGAGCTGGAAAATTTACGCATACTGACAATCCCTACCTAAGTCCCACCGGGACTATCCCGCCCAATTATGGCAGGCCCGGGGCAGAAAGTTATCACAATTTTTCCAGGTTATCCAGATAGTTACGGGCGGCAGCCACGGCGGTGGAGAAGCAGGCCTGGAGCAAGTAGCCGCCGGTAGGAGCTTCCCAATCCAGCATTTCGCCCACGGCGTAGCATTTGGGAAACTTCAGGAACTGGAAGTTTCCGTCCACTTCGCCGCGGGCAACACCGCCGGCCGAGGAAATGGCCCGGGCGATTCCGGCCGGGCGCAGGATGTTCACGGCCACATCCTTGATACCTTCGGCGGTGATCGGGGTTTTGGTTTCACGGAGCAGCGAAATGGCCACGGGCGGGAGGCCCACGGTTTTGCGCAGATAGGTGGAGAGGCTTTCCTTGCCGCGGGGCTTTGCCAATTTTTCGGCGAGCGCTGCCGTCGTCATATCGGGGCGGAGATCAATCTGCAGGGGCTGGCCCGGGGCCTCACGCATGAAACGCGAGAGCGCGTAGATGGCACCGCCCTCGATGCCTTCCTGCGAGATCATCAGTTCGCCGCGCACCTTGTTGTTGGCATATGTGAGGCTGACATTCTTGACCGGGGTTCCGGCGAAACGGTTGCGGAAGAGCGGCGTCCAGTTCACCAGGAAGCGGCTGTTGGCGGGCTTGAAACCATTCACCCTTATGCCTGCCGCACGAAGGGCCGGCACCCAGGCGGCGTCGCTGCCCAGATGAGGCCAGCTTGCGCCACCCATGGCGAGGATGGTTGGCGTGCCATCAAAGCCCTGCCAACGTTCACGGGTTTTCAATATCACACCAAGGTTTTCCAAGCGGCGGAGCCAGGCGCGAAGCAGTGGCGAGGCTTTCATCTGTTTTGGAAAGATGCGGCCCGACGAGCCCACGAAAATTTCGATGCCAAGGCCGTTGCACCAGTCGATCACCGCTTGCGGCGGGAAGGCACGGATGGCGGGCTCGAGAAAACCCTTCGCTTCGCCATAGCGGGTGAGGAAGGTTTCCAAATCTTCGGAATGAGTGAGATTGAGGCCCCCTCTTCCGGCAAGCAGGAACTTGCGGGCAGGCGACGGCATATGGTCAAGGATGGTGACTTCAACACCGCCTTTTGCCAAGACCTCCGCCGCCATGAGCCCTGCGGGCCCCGCGCCGATAAC
Source organism: Aestuariivirga sp. (assembly GCA_965279345.1). Taxonomy (GTDB): domain Bacteria; phylum Pseudomonadota; class Alphaproteobacteria; order Rhizobiales; family Aestuariivirgaceae; genus Aestuariivirga. The sequence goes on along the minus strand of CBDIHN010000004.1, from coordinate 7,118 downwards.
CGAAACCTTATGCTGCTTCACGGCGCAGCGGTTGGCACATGCAGTGAACGCCGCCACCGGCCTGGGTGAACATCGTCATGTCGGGATCATAGACCTTGAAGCCCGCCGCGCGCATTTTGGCGTTCAGATCGGTGGCCGTCAGGGTTGACAGCACGCGGTCATTGCCAAGCGGCACGACGTTGCAGCCCAGAGCCATGGTTTCCTTGAAGGAGGCCGGGATGATTTCGATCTTCTTCGACTTGAGCCATTGAATGACATCGTCCTCCGTCGTTTCGAGGCACACGGCGGCACAATTTTCATTCAGCATGCAGACCATCAGATCAATGTGGACATAGAATTGGTCGATGGGAGCGTATTTGATTTCCCAGCCTTCCTTGATGAACCATTCGGCAGCCTGGCGGGCGGCTACTTCTTCCGAACGGTGATCGGTGTAGCCCACCAGCGCCACCCCTGCCCGGATGGTGTTGAAGTCGCCGCCTTCGAAATTGCCGGCGGAAATCATGTCGTAAATTGGAATGTCGTTTTCGAGATAGAAGCGCAGCGCTGCCGCATATTCGCCGCGGCGGCGCGGGTTGGCCAACTGGCAGATCACCGCACCGTAGGGCGACATGAAAGAACTGTCGCGGGCATAGACCTGATAGGGATTGTTCATGTCGGTGGGCAGGAAATGGGTGGTGACGCCGGCATCATGGTAGGCATCGACCATCTCGCGGTGCTGGCGCATGGCCACCTGCTTGTCGAACTTGTAACCTTTACGGATGGTATCGCGCACAAGAGATGACCAATGGGCATTTTCCAGGCCCATCCAGCGGAAGCTTTCGGCGGGGCCAAGCAGCACATCCTTCAGCGGGCCGGTCTCCGATTTCAGATACCACTTCGTCATCTCAGGGGTTTTGCCGCCTTCGAGGCGGGCGCGGAGAGGAATTTGTGTGCTGGCGGTCATGATCGGCTCCCTAATTGTGCAGATTAAAACTAGCACCGGCAGGTGCACGCAGGAATACCGCAGCAGGGTTATAGCGCATGGGAGGCAAGAAACCAGTGAAACAGTTCCGCCTGGGAGGAAACGCCGAGTTTTGCGTAGATATGGCGGCGATGAACGCGGACCGTCTCGATAGAGATTGCGAGCTGTGCGGCCAGCGATTTGGTTGAATGGCCCTCAAGTATGAGATTCATGACTTGCGTCTCGCGGGAAGTCAGGGCCGACGCAAGCAAGGGTGAAGACGAGGGCGACACAGCCGCAGGCTTGGGGACCTTGCCAATTGCCGCGCCCGGCAGTGCCAGATGGCGTTTTACGGCGGCAGACATGACAGGCATAAGATTTTCAAGATGGCGCACGTCCATTGCGGCAAAGCGCTTATGGCCGATGCTACGAGACAGTGACATGAAGATCGTGGCACCCTTGCCTGCCGGGAGCAGGACGCCGATCATGTCCACAACTCCTATATGGCTGAAATAGCGGCGGTGATATTCGCTTGCCTTGAAGCCTTCGGGGGCTATGTCCATGATGCGAGCGGTGCGTGGCAAAGGCCCTTTCCTTGCGAGCCGATAGAACGGGCTGAGGAGGTAGACGCCGGAAATGTAGTCACCATAGAGATACCCTCGCTCGGCCGGCATTAGCCGGTCGACCGCAACAATCGGGGGCGCATTTTCGCGGAACAGGATAAGGGCCGCAGCGTCGTGCACGATAGCGGTGGCGGCAAGCCCAAGAAGGCGATCTGCAAAGCTGGTGGTTCCAAGAGCCGCTATCAACTCTGCAGTTGCAGCAGACAGGCCGTTCATCACCCTAGCATGCCGAGAAAAACTGGCGGCATCCCTAAGCTGCTTTCCACTTGATGGAGCAGCCCATGGAGGCGGTTTGCTCACTGGGGCCTTGCCCTGTTTCGGCAATCAGATTCATGGCTTCAAAGAGGTCACGCCGGGCATCGGGCACCAGCGCAGTTTTCGATGCATCCAACCGACCCCGGTACTGCAAATCCAGCTTGCTGTTGAAACCGAAAAAATCTGGAGTGCAGACCGCGTCATAGGCGCGGGCCACTTCCTGGGTTGCATCGTGCAGATAGGGAAAGGTGAAGCCGTGCTGCTTGGCGAAGATTTTCATGTTGTCGAAATTGTCAGAGGGATGGGACACCGGATCATTCGAGCAGATGGCAACGGTGACCACGCCAAGACCCTGAAGCTCGGTGGCATCGCGCACCAGGCGGCTGATAACGGTTTTCACATAGGGGCAATGGTTGCAGATGAAGACGATGAGCGTACCCTTGGGTCCGCGAAAGTTCTCCAGCGTGTAAGTCTTTCCATCAACGCCGGGAAGGCTAAAGCCTGGCGCCTTCCAGCCGAAATCGCAGAGGGGTGGCGTTGCCATGAATGCTCCTCAATAAGGGAGATCGAAATATTCAGCGGCGGTCATGGCGTAGATATCGACATCCTCGAAACGCCCGTCACCCACCGCGTAACCCGCCACGCGCTTTTCGTGGACCATGCCAATGCGCTGGGCCAGCTTGGCGGAAGCGGAATTTGCCCGCATGATTTTGCACCAGACGCTTTTTGCGGCCAAGCGTTCAAAGCTGAGACCCAAGAGAGCCGTGCCGATTTCCGTGCCAAAGCCGCAGCTCCACATGGCAGGATGAACACCCCAGCCGAGTTCGATGGTGCGGTCGCGCTGCATGATGAGGAAACCATCACCAATCGCTTCGCCGGAGGAGCGCTCCTCTGCGGCGAGATGGAAAACATTGCGGCGGTCATCGCCCTGCCTTGCCACCGAGCGGAGGACGAAAGCGGCAACCTCCGCGTCATTGCGCAGGCGCATGGCGGTGTAGCGCTGGTAGCGGGGCTGCATCATGAATCCGGAGAAGGCCTTGACGTCATAGGACTCGATTTCGCGCACAATGAGGTTTGGCGTGTCGGCGAGCGGAAGTATGGTCAGCGACTTCATGGGCAAACACTATAATCAAAATTCCTGCCTGTGAAGCCTTCAATTTGCCGAGACCCGTGGTGTCGCAGCTTGTTCTTGGCAATTGAACTGCGGGCGGTTTCCAGACTAGAATTGCTCAAATCCGCAACACGTACAGGGAGATGCCAGCAGCCTCCCGAACTTCACAATAATTTACCGAACACGATTGGAGAGAACCATGGACAAAAAGACTGATGAGAGCGCCGGCAAGTGCCCGGTCGTGCACACGACTGCCGCGAGGGCAAACCGGGACTGGTGGCCCAACCAGCTCAGCCTTCAGGTTCTGCATCAGCACTCCAACCTCTCCAACCCGATGGGCGAGGCGTTCAACTACGCGGACGAATTCAAGAAACTCGACATTGAAGCGCTGAAGAAAGACCTCACGGCGCTGATGACGGACAGCCAGGACTGGTGGCCGGCGGACTTTGGCCACTACGGGCCGCTGTTCATCCGCATGGCGTGGCACAGTGCGGGCACCTATCGCATCGGCGATGGCCGCGGCGGCGCCGGAGCGGGCCAGCAGCGTTTCGCTCCGCTCAACAGCTGGCCGGACAACGTGAACCTCGACAAGGCGCGGCGGCTACTGTGGCCGATAAAGCAAAAGTACGGCAACAAGATTTCGTGGGCCGACCTTTTGATCCTCACGGGCAATGTCGCGCTCGAGTCCATGGGCTTCAAGACCTTCGGTTTCGGAGGCGGACGGGCTGATGTCTGGGAACCCGAACAGGACATTTATTGGGGTCCCGAAGGCAAGTGGCTGGCCGACGAGCGCTATAGCGGCGACCGTGAACTTCAGAATCCCCTCGGCGCCGTGCAGATGGGGCTCATTTACGTCAATCCGGAAGGGCCGAACGGCAATCCGGATCCCCTCAAGTCGGCCAGGGATATTCGCGACACCTTCGGGCGCATGGCGATGAACGATGAAGAGACAGTGGCGCTCATTGCCGGCGGCCACACCTTCGGCAAGACGCATGGCGCTGGTGACGCAACACTGGTGGGCCCGGAGCCGGAAGCCGCCGGCATCGAGGAGCAAGGCCTCGGCTGGACCAGCAAATTCGGCACAGGCAAAGGCGGCGACTCGATTGGCAGCGGCCTGGAAGTCACCTGGACCACAACGCCAACGAAGTGGGGCAACAACTTCTTCCAGAACCTGTTCGGCTTTGAATGGGAACTGACGAAAAGCCCGGCCGGGGCGCATCAGTGGACGCCGAAAAATGGCGCCGGCGCCGGGATGGTGCCGGACGCGCATGACCGGTCAAAGCGCCACGCGCCAGCCATGCTGACCTCTGATCTCGCGCTTCGCTTCGATCCGATTTACGAAAAAATTTCACGGCGCTTCTTTGAGAATCCGGACCAGTTCGCCGATGCGTTCGCCCGGGCCTGGTACAAGCTCACGCACCGCGACATGGGCCCGCGTGTGCGCTATCTCGGCCCGCTGGTTCCGAAGCAAGTGTTGCCGTGGCAGGATCCAATTCCCGCTGTGGATCACCCGCTGATCGGGGAGCAGGACATTGCCGCCCTGAAAGCCAAGATCCTTGCTTCCGGTCTCACCGTGTCACAGTTGGTTTCGACCGCCTGGGCTTCTGCGGCGACATTCCGCGGCTCCGACAAGCGCGGTGGCGCTAATGGGGGGCGCATCCGCCTGAGCCCGCAGAAGGATTGGGACGTCAACCAGCCGGCGCAGTTGGTGAAAATTCTTCAGAAACTCGAAGTGATCCAAAAAGAGTTCCAATCCGGCGGCAAGAAGGTTTCGCTGGCTGACCTCATCGTTCTCGGCGGCAACGCGGCGATCGAGAAAGCCGCGAAAGACGGCGGACATGATGTGAAGGTGCCCTTCGCGCCGGGGCGCATGGACGCGTCGCAGGAACAAACTGATGTTGAATCCTTTGAGCCGCTCGAACTGACGGCTGACGGTTTCCGCAACTATCTGCGCGGCAAGCAGCGCCTGTCGCCTGAGGAGCAGTTGGTGGACCGGGCGCAATTGCTGACACTCACGGCGCCTGAAATGACGGTGCTGGTGGGGGGCTTGCGTGTGCTGAACGCCGGGCATCCGGCGCATGGTGTGTTCACCAAGCGGCCAGAGACGCTGACGAACGACTTCTTCGTCAATCTGCTCGACATGGGCACGCAGTGGAAGCCGTCATCCGGTTCCGAAAGCGTGTTCGAGGGCCGCGACCGCAAGACGAACGAACTCAAGTGGACCGGCACCCGTGTGGACCTGATCTTCGGTTCGCACGCGCAGATGCGGGCGCTGGCGGAAGTTTATGGAAGCGCGGACGCGAAGGGGAAGTTTGTAAAAGACTTTGTGGTGGCGTGGACCAAGGTGATGAATTTGGACCGTTTTGACCTTGCCTGATCTTCGCCAACATAGATTAGACAAGGGTGTTGCCGAAAAGCCTCAATCGAAGGTGGCATTCAGGACCATTGCGGCGTAACATTAACTCGAACGATTCGGGAAATGACGGTAACCTCCCAAGCGTAACAGACTGGGGTGAGCTTCCAAAGCTCACCCCTTTTTCTTTTCCTGCCGCCGCTAGTCGTCAGACAGCAGGGATTTGTGGATAATTCCGCCCAGAATCGCGCCGGCAATGGGGGCCAGCCAGAACAGCCAGAGCTGCTGTATGGCCCAGCCACCCACGAAGAGGGCAACACCCGTTGAACGGGCCGGGTTCACCGAGGTATTGGTGACCGGAATCGAGATCAGATGGATAAGCGTGAGGGCAAGGCCAATGGCTATCGGCGCAAAACCAGCGGGCACGGTTTTTCCGGTTGCCCCCAGAATGATCAGCAGAAAGAAGGCGGTTAAGACAACTTCGGCCAGCAAGGCGGAAAACAGCGAATAGCCGCCCGGCGAATGCTCGCCATAGCCATTTGAGGCAAAGCCGCCCGCCGTCGAAAAATCCGCCTTCCCGGAGGCGATGAGATAGAGCACGAGGGCGCCGGCAATTCCGCCCGCGACCTGGGCCGCCACATAGGACGGCACCGAGCCCCAGGAGAAGCGGCCGGCGGTGGCAAGGCCTACCGACACGGCAGGATTGAAATGACCTCCCGAAATGCCGCCTACTGCATAGGCCATGGTCAGGACCGTGAGCCCGAAAGCAAGGGCTACTCCCAGCAGGCCGATGCCCACCTGTGGAAAGGCTGCCGCCAGAACGGCGCTGCCGCAGCCGCCAAAAACCAGCCAAAACGTGCCAAAGAACTCGGCCACAAGTTTTTTCGTCATTTCATTTTCCCTTCATTCTGAGCGAATCACAGACATGCCAACGGAGGCTATTGACTGGCCACGGGGGCCGCAAGGGAGGGCAAAATCCGCTGCTGCCTGCCGATTAACTTTTTTTCGCAAGTCATTTGACTTTAATTGGAAAAGCCCTATTTTCCGCGCTAATCAGCGCGCCCCCGGATGTGGCGAAACTGCCCCGGGCGCTCACCCTTTTTTAATCGCCAGAACGGTCTTTCAACCCTAGATGAATTTCTCTGAACTCGGACTAAGTCCAAAAGTACTCGAAGCTATTACGGCTGCCGGATATACCACCCCCACGACAATTCAAGCGGAAGCCATTCCCCATGCCTTGCAGCGCAAGGATGTGCTGGGGCTGGCGCAAACCGGCTCGGGCAAGACGGCGGCCTTTGTGCTGCCGATGCTGACCCTGCTGGAAAAGGGCCGGGCCCGGGCCCGCATGCCGCGCACCCTCATTCTGGAACCCACCCGCGAACTGGCGGCGCAGGTTCACGAGGCCTTCGAGACGCTGGGCAAACAGCACAAGCTGACGGTCGCCCTCCTCATCGGCGGCGTTGCCTTCGAACCGCAGGCGGCCAAGATCAACCGCGGGGCCGATGTGGTGATCGCCACGCCGGGACGCCTGCTCGACCACATGGAGCGCGGCGGACTTTTGCTCACCGGCATAGAGATGCTGGTGATTGACGAGGCTGACCGGATGCTCGACATGGGTTTCATTCCCGACATCGAGAAAATCTGCAAGCTCCTGCCCTTCACCCGGCAGACGATGTTCTTCTCCGCCACGATGCCGCCGGAAATCCACCGGCTCACCACGCAGTTCCTGCACAATCCGGTACGCATCGAAGCCAGCGCTCCGAGCTCGACGGCTGCATCGATCGAACAATTCCTGGTGAAGGTGCCGCACGACGCCACGCAGAAGCGCGATGCGCT
>CBDIHN010000003.1:0-1093069 GCA_965279345.1 Aestuariivirga sp. | reverse complement strand
ACGGCCGGTAAAGCCGGTGCGGCAGATGTGCTTCACGCCCGGCGCATTCATTTTCACGATGCAGCCCAAAGCATATTCCGAAAGCTTGGCATCGCCCCAATTGGCAATGGTCGGCTTCAGGAAAGCCTGGTTGGCATAGGCGGCGGCGGTTTCATACTTGGCGCCGCGAATGATGATGCCGGCATCGGTTTCCTTGACGACATGAACCAGCATGTCCGGATCCTGCTCCTGGGGGGGCTTGGAACGGTCACCCTTTGGATCGGTATTGGCCGAGACGTGGAACGGGTCATGGGCAATCGACTCGTGAATATGGCGCTCGATGTTGGCGGCGAAGCGCGGATCAATTTCATTCAGGATATCCTTGCCGTCCCAGAGCGACCACATTTCACCCACGGTTTCATCACCCACGCGGGTCACGACACCACCCACTTCATACATGACCGTATCAACGGCCTTGCGCTTGTCGGTCCAATCCTTCTGGGCGCGCGGCAGGCGGTTGCCGATGGCGAAGCGCTCGCCCTTTTCCTCATAGGTCATGACATCGCGGTGGGCCACCTCATGCTGCATGTCATAGATGCGGGCCCGGATATCGACCACGGGCTTGAACATGGGATGGCGCGTCACATCCTTGACGCGCTCGCCGTTGATCCACACTTCGCGTCCGTCGCGGAGCGACTCGCGGTATTGTTCGCCGGTTCTGATCATTTCAATTTCCTCACAGTTCAGCCACGCGGCCAAAGGTACGATTGCAGTAGACTAGGGGTTCCGCACCATTGCGCCTGGCGTTCACCACCCGGCCAATGAAGATACGGTGAGACCCCGCATCCTGGGAACACTCAATTTCGCATTCAAAGCTTGCGGTCGCATCGATAAGCAGCGGCTGGCCCATGGAGCCCTCCTCCCATGCGTGGCGGTCAAAGTCATAGGGCCTGCCGCTTTGCGGCCTTCCGGCAAAAACTTCGGCCACGTCCTTGTTGTTGAAGCCCAGAACATTCACGGCGAAGCGGCCGTTCCTGTCCATGGCGGCCACCGCCGGGCTCTTGCGATTGACGCAGGCCAGCAGCATGGGAGGTTCGGCCGATACGGAGGATATGGCACTGACCGTGAGGCCGAAGCGGCCGGCCAGGCCTTCGGTAGTGACCACCGAAACCCCGGTGGCGGCGGCGCCCATGGCGGCAATGAAGTTGGCTGTTGTTTCCGCGAGATGATCCATAGCTTTGACTTAATAAAAAAATTGGCTTAGGAAAAATAGATAATATCTCTTGATAAGATAGATTAAACCTATGCTTCGATTTACCCTGCGCCAACTGGAACATGCGCTCGCGATTGCCGAGCTGGGATCGCTTGCCAGGGCGGCGCTGCATTTGGGCGTGGCCCAGCCTTCGCTTTCGGCCTCGCTGCAAAAGCTTGAAGCGCAACTGGGCCTGCAACTCTTTATCCGCCACCATGCGCAAGGCGTTACGCCCTCCCCGCAAGGCTTGCGCTTCTTAAACGAGGCCCGCAGCCTTGTTGCCCACGGCAATGAATTTCAAAGGGATTCCACCGTGGCGGGGAAGCTGGTGGAAGGCGAACTGACCATTGGCAGCTTTTCCACGATCGCCCCCACCTATGCGCCAAAACTCATCGCGGGCTTTCAGGCGCAACATCCAAAGGTGCGAATAAAGTTGGAAGAAGGGGCGCAGGAACAGCTCCTCGCGGGCTTGCGCGCCGGGCAATATGACCTTGTGCTGTTCTACACGCTGGACTTGCAGGACGACCTGAAGGTGACCGAACTTGCGCGGCTCAAGCCCTATGTGCTGCTCAATGCCAATCACAGCCTGGCCAAGAAAAAGCGGGTTTCGCTGCATGATCTCGCAAACGAGCCGCTTATCCTGCTCGATATCCTCCCCAGCCGCACCTATTTCACGCGGCTCCTGGAAAGCCAGGGGATTACGCCCAAGATCAGTTTCGCGTCGCCGTCGCTGGAACTGGTGCGCGGGCTTGTGGGCCAAGGGCTGGGCTATTCGCTTTTGATCACGCGGCCCCATGGCGATCAAACCTATGATGGCGAGCAACTCGCCATTCGCCCGCTTGTCGAGGAGGTGGAGGACGGCGTTATTGCCATAGCAGCCCTGAAAAGCCTGCGGCCGACGCGGCTGATCTCGACCTTTGAGGAATTCTGTGTAAATTTCTTCGAGAGAATCCACCCCAAGAGAACCTGATTTCATGCCCCAACCACACGCGACAATCATCGGCGCTGGCATCGTCGGCGTTTCCAGCGCCGCATTCCTGCAGCGGGCGGGCTACCGCGTCACACTTATCGACCGGCTGCCGCCGGGCGAAGGATGTTCCTTCGGCAATGCGGGCGGCCTTGCCTTTGCTGAGATCAAACCCAATATCCACCCCCGCGTATTCGCAAAAATCCCCGGCTGGCTGCTGGACCCGCTGGGGCCGCTGACGATCAGGTGGCCCTATCTTCCAAAAGCCCTGCCGTGGTTCATGGCGGCGGCCCGCAACGGGATGCCATCAAGGGTAAAATCCATCACCGCCGCGCGGGCCGATTTGGCTTCGCGGGTGATCGGTGATTTTGAAACGCTGCTTAAGGCAGCGGGGCACCATGACTTGATGGTTTACCGCGAGGCGCTGCGGCTCTTCGATAATGAGAGACAGTTCAATAGCGAAGCCGATGAGCGGGCCTTGAAGAAGTCATACGGATTCGAATGCCAGACTTTCACCGGCGACGAAGCCCGCGAAATGGAGCCTGCAATCGCAAAACACATTAGCCACGGCGCTTTTCATGGTGGCTGGTATTTTGTAAAAAATCCGGAACGCGTTGTAAGAAGCATCGCGGAACAAATCGTACGGGATGGCGGCGAGATTATCAGCGATGATGTTGTGAAGATTGAAGTTGACGGGGGTTCCGCCAAATCGATCAAATTGCTGTCAGGCCGCACTATTGACCTCGACAAGCTCGTGATATGCGCCGGTGCTTATTCGCATTTGCTCGCCCAGCAGCTCGGTGAAAAAGTTCTGCTGGAGGCCGAGCGGGGTTATCACATGGTTTTGCCAAATTCCGGCATCTCAATCTCGCGGTCGCTTACCTATGCAAGGACGCCTGCCGTGGCAACGCCCATGGACATGGGATTGCGGCTTGCTGGAACCGCCGAGTTCGCGGGCCTCGACGCGACGCCAAATTGGGGGCGCGCTGATGTCTTATGGAAGATATTCAAGATTCTACTTCCCGGCCTCAATGCACCGGACGCAGCAACAACCCGTTGGATGGGCCGCCGTCCCAGCACCCCTGATTCACTTCCTGTCATCGGCCCCTCCAAGCGCTGCTCCAATGTTTGGTATGGCTTTGGCCATGGCCACATGGGGCTAACCTGGGGGCCTTCCACCGGCCGTCTGATCAGTGAGCTCTTGACCGGTGTAAGGAGCAATATCGATCTCACGCCGTTCCGCGTTGACCGGTTCTAGATTCAAATGAACGCCGCCTAGAAACGATAAGCGATCCCAAGGCGGACGGTGTGGGTCTCTAAGTCATGAACTTGTGAATCAGGTGGTCCGGCACAACAATCCTCAATACCCGAAGAAGCTTTTCCATAATCTGTGTAGCGATACTCAAGACGAGTGGACCAATTCTCCCAGCCGTATTCAAAGCCCGCCCCAACTGTCCAGCCATCGAGAGTTTCACTAAATGAATCATCAGCTAACGGCGCAAATTCATAATTGAAATCGAGATCGGCGCTTGCCCAAGAATATCCGCCCGTCACGTAGATGAGCATGTTGTCTGCCGCGTAGCCCATTCGAGCGCGGATTGAACCTTGCAAATCTATTTCCGCCGTGCCTTCGACAGGGGACAATACGTCTTCCCCAAAGCTTGTAGAGGCGTTGGTACTGGTTCCTTCCAAGTCCGCTTCGATGCCCAATACAACAGCCTGGATTTGGTGATTAAACCCGAGAAACCCTCCGTAGGTGAAACCCGTGTCACTATAATCGCCGCTGAGTGGATCAACGAACCCGGGATCACTCACCGAGCCATTAAGAAATTGAGCGCCTACTTGTCCACCAATGTACAGGCCAGACCAATCGTAACCGGATTCCGGCACTAGATCAGCAGCTCGAGCCGAACCAGCAACGGCCAAGAAACCGGACACCGCTGCGGCTGCAACAAGGACTATCTTCATGGAATTGTTCCCTGCGAGTTCGCGCCTTGAGTCAAATACTTGTATGCAGACTGTCAGCAGCTGTCTTGGCAGTCAACTAGTTAATAAGACTTTGGCTTCAATGGGCAGTTTCATTCAAAAAAATAATTGAATAATTTCAAAGTAATAGCCGGTCTCTGTTGTTGTAGAATGGCCACAGGTATCGAGACTTCGGAGCTTCCTCCTGAGCAGGGCGGTCGGGCAGCATCTAACGCTTGATGGCTATCGTGACCTCGCCCGCTGGGTTCTGCCAAAGGTCATAGCAGCGCTTTCCCGTTAGGTCACCTTTGACAAAGCGGGCACTGGGCTTCACTTTGCCGTTTTTCCAACTGATTTGCCGGAGCGACCATGGCCCAGGATGCACCGACGACCATGCAATTCCTAAAAAGCTATCGGCGGCCAGATAAGGCAGAGTTGGATGCCGGTCGCGACGCTACGTCGGCAAGCGCGTCGAATGCGTGAATCCAGCCAAACCGCTTGGGAAATTGGGCCAATCCTGAGACGCGGCCCGCGATGGCGCCGTCCGGCAAATGAAGCACAGCGTTGGTGGCACGCGCGCTGCGCTGGATGATGCGCGTCCGGGCGCGCCTCAGTTCATGGTAACACTTCATCGCCGCGTCGAAGTCTTCCATGCGGCCTGCCGGCAGCAGTTCCGCCAGGGTTATTGCATCTTCAATTGTGGTGTTGGCGCCCTGCCCGTGATGCGGCAGCATGCCGTGCGCGGCATCGCCCAAAAGCACCGCACGACCGCGCCGCCAGGTCCGCAGCGGCCGGACGGTGAACAGGCCCCACCGCACGTTGTGCGTGACAGCGCATACCATCTCGACAACGGCCGGATGCCAGCCTGCAAATGCTGCTACGGCTTCGCGGGGCGCCGCCGGTGCAACCCAATTCTCGTGCGTCCAGTTCGGGGGGCCTTCAACAACCGCGAAAAAATTGACATCCTTGCCCGAGGGGCCGATCGCATAATGCAGAAGGTGCGCATTTGGCCCCATCCAGAACTGCAAGGCCTGCGGGTCCGGCAGCGACGGAAGATCGCGCACAGGAACGATGCCGCGAAAGGCGCTCGTACCAGAATAGGCCGCGCGCTCTTCTCCGGTGATGAAACGGCGCACCTGTGAGCGCACACCGTCAGCGCCAATGAGAATGTCGACTTCGGCGCTGTGCCCATTGGCGAATTCGAGCCTGACGGCATTTCCTGTTTCGGCGACTGCCACAAGCCGATGTCCGAGGTGCAGCCCGTCCGGCCCGTGCGCGGCACCCAGCACACGCTGCAGATCGGCCCGGTGAATGCCAAAATAGGGCGCGCCAAATTGGGCGCGATAGGCGCCATCCTTGGCTACGGGAAACGACGCGGCACGGCGGTCATCGTTCCATCCCCGCCAAATCAATTCACTTGGCTCAGCGAAAGTGCTGCAATCGCATCAAGGCACCCTAGGCGCTCCAGCTCCCGTGTGGCGTTCGCCGACAATGCGACCGCAGCGACAATTTCCCGCAGCTCCGACGCCTGTTCATAGACTTCCGCAGCCATCCCGCGACGCCGCAGTGCGAGGGCGAGCGTCAAACCGCCAATGCCCCCGCCAACAATGCCTATGCGAATCTGCTTTAAAGCCATGGAGAGTAACTCCGGGATTCATGAGGACGAAAACTTCGGGCACGGACTCGAACCCGCAATTCCTATCTAAAACCGGATTTTAAGTCCACCTTTGACAAAGCGGGCGCTGGGCTTCACTTTGCCGGTTTTCCACCTGATTTGCCGGAGTGATTATGGCCCAAGATGCGTCGACGACCATCCATCTGAAAGATTATAGGCCAGCTTCATATGTTCCCGGTGACCTGTTCCTGAATTTTTCGCTCGAGCCGCGCGCCGCGCGGGTGACCTCGCGGCTGGAATTCAGTGCGAGCCCGGTGGCCAAGGGGAAAAATGCGGCACTCGTTCTGACTGGCGAAAGGATCATGCTGATCGGCGTGAAGCTTGATGGCAAGGCGCTGGAGGCATCGGCCTATGTGCTCACGGACAGTGACCTTACAATTCCAAACGTTCCCGCCGCGCCCTTCACTCTTGAAATCGAAACGGAATGCGATCCGGTGGGAAATACGGAACTGGCCGGGCTCTATCAGTCAAACGGCGTGTTCTGCACGCAATGCGAGGCGGAGGGTTTCCGGCGCATCACTTACTTCTATGACCGGCCCGATGTGATGACGCGTTACACGGTGCGGGTAGAAGCAAGCAAGGCGGCCTGCCCCATCCTTCTCTCCAACGGGAATTTCCAGGAGGGCGGCGACATCGCGGGCACGGACCGGCACTTCGCCATCTGGCATGACCCGCATCCGAAACCGAGCTACCTCTTCGCGCTGGTTGCCGGCGATCTTGCCGGTGTTCACGGCAGCTTCACAACGATGTCCGGCAAGGCCGTGCAACTCGGCATCTATGTCGAGAAGGGCAAGGAGGACCGCTGCGCCTGGGCCATGGAGTCGCTCAAGGCTTCCATGCGCTGGGATGAGGAGGCCTTCGGGCGCGAATATGATCTCGACGTGTTCAACATAGTGGCGGTATCGGATTTCAACATGGGGGCCATGGAGAACAAGGGCCTTAATGTCTTCAACGACAAATACATCCTAGCGCTCCCTGAAACGGCAACCGATCTCGACTACACCAATATCGAAGCGATCATCGCCCATGAATATTTCCACAACTGGACCGGCAACCGCATCACCTGCCGCGACTGGTTCCAGCTTTGCCTGAAGGAAGGCCTCACGGTTTTCCGCGACCAGGAATTTTCCTCGGACCTGCGTTCGCGCGCGGTGAAGCGCATCATCGATGTGAAGACCCTGCGGGCCCGGCAGATGCCGGAGGACGCGGGGCCGCTGGCCCATCCGCCGCGGCCCAACGCCTATATCGAGATCAACAATTTCTATACGCCGACGGTTTACGAAAAGGGCGCTGAGATTTGCCGCATGATGAAGACGCTCATCGGCGAGAAGGCCTTCCGCAAGGCGATGGATCTTTATTTCGAGCGCCATGATGGCGAGGCGGCAACGGTGGAGGATTTCGTGCGCTGCATGGCCGATGCCTCAGGGCGCGACCTCACGCAATTTTTCAAATGGTACGAACAGGCGGGAACACCGCATGTGAAGGTCACGACACATTACGATCCGAAGACCAAAACCTTTGACCTGACGCTGGCGCAAAAGACTGCCCCCACGCCGGGCCAAACGGACAAACAACCGATGCACATTCCTTTCGGCCTCGGCCTTGTAGGACCGTCCGGCGAGGACATGGCGCTGGATCTTGAAGGGGTCGGCAGCCTCAACGCGCCGATCATTGAATTGACTGAGGAAAAGAATTCATTTCGGTTCCGAAACATTACAACGCGCCCGGTTTTATCGCTCAATCGCGGATTTTCCGCGCCGGTCATCCTGCAGGAAACTGTGAGCCCGGAGGATCAACTTTTCCTCATGGGACGCGACAAGGACACGTTCAACCGCTGGGAGGCGGGGCAGTCATTGGGCAAGAGCCTTATCATCGCCAGTCTTGCCGCGCTTCGTGACAAGCTGCCGCCGCCTCGCTCGAAGGGCTATGCGGACGCCTTGCAAAAAACCCTAACCGACCCAACGCTCGATTCAGCGTTCAAGGCGCTGATGCTGGGCCTGCCGACGGAAGCAGATATTGCGGCGGCCATTGCGAAGGACATTGATACGGATCTCGTGCTGCAATCACGCAACAGGCTGCGGGCCGAGTTGGGCACGGAATTGAAAGAGAGCCTGCTGGTCATCTGGAAAGATACGGAAGAGCGCGGGGCCTATGCGCCGACACCAGAAAACACCGGGCGGCGTTCGCTGCGCTATGCGGCCCTCGGATTGCTAGCGGCAGGCGCGCCTCAAGCTGCGGTAGACCTTATCCAGCGTGATCTCGCAAAGGCTTCCAATATGACGGCAGAAATCGGCGCGCTTTCCACCCTGGTGGGGATTGACGCTCCCGAAACCAATCTGGAGCTGGAAAAATTCCATGCGCGCCACGCAGGCGACAGTCTGCTGGTCGACAAGTGGTTCTCCCTCCACTCGCAGGTTGCCACACCAGGTGCTGCAGCGCGCGTCGAAGCGCTCATGGGCCATCCGGATTTCCGCCTCAGCACGCCGAACCGGGTCTATGCGCTGATCGGCGGCTTCACGGCGATGAATCTTTCGGGCTTCCACGCGGCCGATGGCGAAGGCTACCGGGTGGTGGCCGACACGATCCTGAAAGTGAACCCGATCAACCCCCAGGTGGCGGCGCGCATGGCCACCGGATTCCGCAGCTGGCGCATCATGGATGAGGTGCGCAGGAAGGCCGCCGCAGGGCAGCTTGAAAGGATCCTGGCGAGCCCCGGACTTTCGCGCGACTGCATTGAAATCGTTTCGAAAACCCTCAAGGGCTGACGTTCCAAAAATTCATAACTGGACAAGTCGTTTCGTTTACGAATCAATGGGGTATTGATTCGGTTTTTGGCGGCCAAATGCGTTTCAATTGCCGTTTCTTGCGGGCGACGTTCAAAGGTATCACATCTTGGGTAAGGCACAGATCGGGGAACTGTTCTTCAGGGAGCGCGCGTTGCGCCTGCCCTCGCCCTTGCCCGGCCGCTGGCGCATCACGATTTCGGAAAAGTCCCTGCGCCGGCTGATCATGGTTCTCACGGCGCTGTTTCTTCTCGCCCTCTGCATCTCGCTCACGGCGCAACTCATGCAAAGCCGCAGCAGCCACCTAGTCGAGCAGAACCGCCTTTCCATTCTGCAAGCGGAGCTCACGACACAAAGAATCGTCGCCGCCCTTGCCGCCGATGTGTCGAACGGACAAACGGTGCGCCCCCTAACAGAGGAGTTGCTGGCGCAATCGCTGGCCGCCGGTGCGGTAACGGAGGACCGGGTTTTTGCGCTCGTCGATAATTTCGGTCAAATCATCGCCAGCGCACCCACCCCTGCAAAACTTGCCGGCCGGAAGATCACCGATGTGCTGGGCCCGCAGTTCATCACCGATACGGATTTCAACGCCCAGACCATGCGCCCCTTCGTGCTGGCTAATGGCGAGGCGGCCTATGTGACGGCCCGCCAGTTCGGCACTTTTCCGGGAAGCCTTGTGGTGTTCCAGAAACGCTCGGACCTTTTGAGCGCGTGGCGTGACGGGGTAATGCGCCTTGCCATTCTCTTTGTCGCCACCGTGCTGGTCCTTGCCATGCTGGCCGGCGCGTTTCACTGGCAGGCGGAAAAAGCCTCGGAAGCCGACACCACCCTGGCAATCGCCACGGAACGGCTGGACAAGGCACTGGACCGCAGCAACTGCGGCATGTGGGACTGGAACCTGGCCGAGGGCACGATTTTCTGGTCCAAGTCCATGTATGAAATTCTAGGCCTTCCGCCAAAGGGCGAGCTTTTAAGTTTTGGCGAAGTGTCGGAACGGCTGCATCCGGAAAACGCCAACATCGAATTCATGATCGAGGAATTGCTGCGCGGCGAGCGCACCGTGTTCAACCGCGAGTTCCGGATGCGCCACGAGGACGGCCACTGGGTCTGGCTCCGGGCGCGGGCCGCATTGGCGCCAGGCGACAACCCCGAAGCGCCGCATCTCATCGGCATCGTGTTTGACATCACGGCGCAGAAGCAATCGGACAAGCTCAACCAGGATGCGGAACTTCGCCTGAAGGACGCAGTTGAGAATATTTCCGAAGCCTTTGTATTGTGGGACACGGAAAACCGCCTGGTGCTGTGCAATTCAAAGTACGCACAGTTCCACTCCCTGCCCGCCTCGTCCTGCGTTCCAGGAACACCCTATGCCATCGTCACGCAATCGGCGAAGGAGCCCATCGTGCGCCAGTATGTGCCAACGGCGGGCGGCGACAATTTCGAAGGAAAATCCCTTGAGGTTCAGCTTGGCGATGGCCGCTGGCTGCAGATCAATGAACGCCGCACCAAGGACGGCGGCTTCGTGTCGGTGGGAACCGACATCACGGCGCTGAAGAAGCAGGAAGAGCGCCTGCTGCTGTCCGAGCGCACCCTGATGATGACGGTGCGCGACCTGCAGAAGGAACGCCTGCTCGCCGACCAGCAATCGCAGCGCCTGGCTGATCTGGCCGACAAGTATGCGCGGGAGAAAACCCGGGCCGAAACGGCAAACCGCTCGAAGTCAGAATTCCTCGCCAACATGAGCCATGAGCTCAGAACGCCGCTCAATGCCATCATCGGGTTTAGTGAAGTCATGCAGGAAGAAATGTTCGGCCCGCTGGGTTCGGGCAAATACACGGAATACTCGCACGACATTCACAAGAGCGGGCAATTCCTTCTCGACGTGATCAATGACATTCTCGACATGTCGAAAATCGAGGCGGGGCGCATGGAGCTCGAGCTTACGACGCTGTCGCTGCCGTCGATCATTGACGACATCATGCGCTTCGTTGGCCCCCGCGCGGCGGAAGGCAAGGTCGACATTATCCTTGAGCTTCCCAAGGCCTGCAACATTACCGCGGACCGGCGCGCCCTGAAGCAGGTGTTCATCAACCTGATGTCAAACGCCGTGAAGTTCACGCCGGAGGGCGGCCAGGTCAAAGTCAAGGTGGCGAAAACTTCGGATGGAGCCCGGGTCACGATCAGCGACACAGGCATCGGCATTCCGCACAATGACATTGAAAAGCTGGGCCGGCCCTTCGAGCAGGTGGAAAACCAGTTCACCAAGAGCAAGGGCGGTTCGGGCCTTGGGCTGGCAATCTCGAAATCACTGGTGGACTTGCACAACGGTTCGCTCACCATCGCCAGCACGGTGGGCTCCGGAACAACTGTGACGGTGGAACTTCTTACCAGCCCAACCGCCGAGAATTCCAAAGCGGCTTAGGGCTGCTTCTTTCTGTCCTTGTTCCGGTTGGCACGCTCGCGGATGGCGTCGGCGAGGATTTTGCGCTCTTCGGGTGACAGGCGGCCAATGATATCAAGGGCCGCATCGCCGCCGCGGGTTGCGAGCTTTCCGCTCTGGCCAGCGAATTCGCTGACCACCAGCTTGACCTTTTCCACGTCATAGGGCTCGCTCACCAGGACATCGGCCAGCTTGGCGGCGACTGACTCGGCGCCTTCCCGCTCGGCGCGGAAATCCTTCCGGTATTGTTTCAGGATGTCGAGAAGAACTTTTCGCCGGTCACTGGGCATTTCGGCAAAGAAGCCGCGGGGGATGAGCTGGGTGTAGCCTGCCCCGATGAAACGCTGGGGGCCGCCATGGGTAAAATAGCGTGTGGCGATTGCCGCGCCAATGAACAGATTGAGGGCGAGCGAGGCAATCAGCAGGGCTGTCCACCAGCGCGAATCCCAGGCTGGCCAATAGCGGGATTTTGTTGTCGTCGCATCGTCGCTCATGTCACGTCACCTTCTGCATAGCTTTCAGCGTCATCAAGGCCCGTGGAAGGCATTGAATCGGACATATCCGCCGAGACCTCATCAGTGATGGCGTCGGGAAGATAGGCATCGAACGTGTTCTTGGAGCCGAGATAAATGCCAAGGGCGAGGGCTGCCGCCAGCGGCAGGCCTATCGTCCAGTTTTGCATTCTGGGGCGCGGCTGAAAGGGCACAACATTCAACTGCTGCTCAACCGACTGAATGGCCAGCATGAGGCGCGCCTCGGCGCCTGCGGGCACCGCGGGATCGGTGGCGCGTTTCAGCAGCTTTTCGAGCGCTGCATCCATCCGGGTCTCGTCATATTTTTCCATGGTACACCTTCATCCGGCTTTCGAACTCAACTCATCCAACAGCCCGCGCCAATCATCGGCGAGGCTTTCCCTTAACGCCCGCTTGCCACGGGTCAAAAGGGACTCAATGGCGTCCACGGAGATGTCCATCACCGAGGCCGCCGAAATATTGCTCATGCCCTCGAAGTAGACCAGGGTTACCGCCAATTTCTGCCGTTCGGGAAGACTGGCGATGGCCTGGTTGACGCGGGCGGTTACCGCCTGCTCCTCAAGTTCGGCGCCGGTGACCTGGCGCGGGTCCGCCACTTCGGCAATAGCGTCAATGTCGGTGTGCGGCTTGCGGCGCAAGCGGTCGATAGCCAAGTTCGAGGCCACGCGCATCAACCAGCCTTTTAGCGCTTTGGCCTCGCGGATCTGCGCCGGGTTTTGCCAGAGCTTGACGAAGGCCTCCTGGGCCACGTCTTCGGTTTCGGCGTTGCCATTCATCATGCGCCACACCATGCGGTACACGGGCTTGTAGTAACGCGAGACAAGTTCAGCGAAAGCCGCGGCATCACGGCGAGCCGATGCCAGGAGCAAAGTGGCATCGCTCGCCGTCTGCAGGTCCGCTGAACTGGTCTCTTGTATCTCACTACTCCATACGCTTCATCCCGGCCTCAGTTGGCCGCTGCCGTTTGCAAAGCTTTACGCCATTTTGCGATTTTGAAAATACGCGCTTCGGAAAAAGATACGCCGCCGTCACTGTCGGTATCGGCGCCTGCCACCATGGCCTCAACATATTTGTCGAGCTCGGCGCGGCTGATGCTGCCGTTCTTGTCGGCATCGAGATTTGCCAGAATGCGGTTGCGGCGACGTTCCAGGGCGGCCTGAAGCGAAGCGTCAATCTCAGCGGTGCTGACCGCGTTGTCCTTGTTCACGTCGATGCCGAGAAACCGCTTCTCGGCCACAGGCGTAAATTCGGCAAGGTTGATCTTGCCATCCTTGTTAAGGTCGATCCGGTCAAAGGACTTCTGGGCCTTGGGCAGATAGGGCTCAGCCGCCATGGCAAGGCCGCTAGCCGCCGCAACACCTGTGATCAACAAAACCGCATACAGAGCTTTCTTGGACATTGTTACCTCCTCTAGAATCCGGGAAGTCCTGCTTCCCAAACCCAAGACGAAACGGGAACCCGGATTCCGTCGCCCTCAGCCCACCGGGCCGATAAGCTCGTCAAACAGGCCTGCGACCTGCTTTTGCGTGTCGTTAACCAGCGAATCGGCGGCCCTGATATCGGGCACGCCGGCGGCGCGGGCCACCAACTGGTTCAGGCCTGCCGGGGACTTAGCGGGGTCATAGGCCCCGGTCACGCAGAGCCTGAGAACCTGGGTAATCCGGTGGTAAAGCAGGCAGGCCTCCCTGAGTTCGCCGGCAACGCCCGCTTCGAGGAAGCCGGCAGTGGCGAGTTTGCCCAATGCCGCATGGGTGTTGGTATTGAGGATTTCCGGGTGGCGCCGGGCATGAATGAGCTGGAGGAACTGGGCGATAAATTCGACCTCGACCAGGCCGCCGCGGGCCCGCTTGATATCCCAAAGCCCGGACGAGCCCTGCTCCTTCACCATCAGGCGGCGCATGTCGAGAACATCCTGCCGGGTTGTGGCCGCATCACGTTCCGCACACAGGCTGGCGGTGATGGCCTGTGAAATTGTTTGCGCAAGTTCCGCATCTCCGCTCACCACACGGGCCCGGGTCAGGGCAAGTTTTTCCCAGGTCCAGGCTGAAGTCTTCTGATAATCGCGAAAACTTTCTAGGCTGGTGGCAACAGGCCCCTGGCTGCCCGATGGCCGCAGGCGCATGTCCACCTCGAACAGCACGCCCTCTCCCGTGGGCGCGGTGATGGAATTAATCAGTCTCTGGGTCAGGCGGGTGAAATACTGGTTCACGCTGAGCGGCTTTGCGCCGCTGGAATTTTCCGTTCCGGCCTCGCTGTCATAGATGAGCATGAGATCAAGATCGGACGAGGCGGTCATTTCCCGGCCGCCCATCTTGCCCATGGCGATCACGCAACTGCGGCCACCGGCCACATCGCCGTGCCGCACCCGCATCTCCTGCCGGGCGGAGCCGTGCAGCCTTTGCAGGAGCAATTCGGCAATCGTCGAAAAGGAAGCCCCCGCCTCCACCGCGCTCACGGTTTCCGACAGCACCCGCACGCCGACACGGAACATTTGCTCCCGGCCAATGATGCGAACCCGGTCCACAACTTCATCAAGCGAGGCGCCCACGGGAATGACGGAGGTTATCATGGCCTGGATTTCGTTGGCGCGGGGCAAGGCATCGAAGAAGCCCGAGTCAAGCACCGCATCCAGCACGCGTGGGCGGGCGCTCAATTGTTCGGCCAGGCGCGGTGCAGTTCCCAATATGGTGGCGATGAGGTCAAGCAGGTTGGGATTGGCCTTCAGCATGGAAAAAAGCTGAACCCCGGCGGGAAGCCCGGCGATGAACTTGTCAAAGGCAAGGAAGGCCAGGTCTGGTTCGCCGCTGCGGGCCAGCGCCAGGAGAAGCTGCGGCATCAATTCAGTGAGCAGTTCCTTGGATTTTCCGCTGCGGGTAGCGGCGTAGCGGCCAAAATGCCAGCCGCGGATGGTAGCCGAAATTTCACTGGCCCGCTTGAAGCCCATGCGTTCCAAAGTTTCAATGGTTTCGGGATCATCCTCGCCACCGGTGAACACCAGACTGCCGGTATCGGTGCCAAGCTCTCCGGCACTTTCAAAGAGCGCGGAGTAGTGGCTTTGCACCAGTTCAAAAGTCCGGCGCAGTTTTTCTTCGAAATCCTTTGGCGATGCAAAGCCGGATAGAAAAGCAAGACTTTCGAAAGCAGTTTCATCCTGCGGTAGGACATGGGTTTGCTCGTCATTGACCATCTGGATGCGATGCTCAATGCCGCGCATGAAACGGTAGGCTGCCTTCATTTCATCAGCAGCGCCTTGCGATATCCATTTCGCTTCGGCCAAGGCATCCAGCATCTCGAGGGTGCGCAAGCCACGCAGCGCTGGGTTGCGGCCGCCGGCAATGAGTTGCTGGGTTTGCACGAAGAATTCGATTTCCCGAATGCCGCCACGGCCAAGCTTGATATTGTGGCCATGAACCGCAATGGTGCCATGGCCTTTCACCGCGTGGATCTGGCGCTTGAGGGATTGTACATCGGCAATTGCCGCGAAATCCAGGTATTTGCGCCAGATATAGGGTTTCAGGCGCAGCAAGAACTCCATCCCCAAGCCAATGTCACCCGCCGCGGCCCGTGCCTTGATCATGGCGGCGCGCTCCCAGTTCTGCCCCATGCTTTCATAGTAATTGGCTGCCGCCTCCAGGGCGATGGCAACCTGCGTGGCGCGGGGGTCCGGGCGCAGGCGCAGGTCCACGCGAAAGCCGTAGCCGTCTTCCGTCATGTCCTGCAAAATCGTAACCAGCCGCTTGGTGAGGCGCACAAAGAAGGTGGCGGGCTCGACGCCTTCCGCCATTGGCGCTGTTTCCGGATCGTAGAGAATGATGAGATCGATATCGCTGGAATAGTTCAGTTCGCCAGCGCCGTGCTTGCCCATGGCGAGCACCACATAGCCGCAATGGCGCGAGGGATCGTTCTCGTCGATACAGCGGAATTTTCCGGCGCGTGTCGCGTCGAGAAGAAGCCAATTGACCGTGGCCCCTAGCATGGCATCGGCAAAGCGCGTGAGCGTCGCCGTCACCTCGTCAACGGACCAGACCTCTCCCAGATCGGCCAGCGCAATAAGAAGCGAGGCCTTCGCCTTGGCATGGCGCAGCGCCGCCATAATCTCCGCCTGAGTGGCGAAAGTTTGCGCGGCGTGAAGGCCAGCACATAGCGAGGTCAGCAATTCTTCGGGAGCATGGCTTAAGAGGTCCGCCAGAAACTGCGGGTCGCGCAACATAAGCGCCCGCAGATAGGGTGAACCTCCGGCCACGGCTTCAAGAAAATTCCGGTGTTTTTGCAGCAGCGCCTGTTGACCGGACGCCAAATCATTCCAGAACCTTGCAGCACCTTCCATGTCACGCGGTGCAGGCAGATGCTGCTTCAGCCGTTCCGAAAAAACCCCAGTCATGGGGCCATACTAGCGTGGGTTTGCCCGTCTTTGAAATGGCATGACAAAACTTTCCTTCTACCCTGGGCTAATCGTTGCAAAATGGGTCTTAGCCCCATCCTATTTTGTCCTGCTTATTAATTGTAATGCGGAGAAACTTTGTTCTCTGGCGTCACATCAACTATTACTAAACTTCCGTCGATCGCAAAAAAATCCGTCAAGAAACACACATTATTTCTTTTATTTTTCTCAAAGACCAAAGTTACAACATTTCCCTTTGTGCTGACATTTCTTAGCCTAAAATCACTGTTAGCCAGATAGTCTGAGACTGCGTTCAATGCAAAATCATGAGACGCCGCGAATTCCAGAGTTTTTTTGTCGTTTTCCGTTTCATTGGCAGCAGTCATACATGACATTGCGGGACCGCGAAGTGAAAGAGGTATGAAATTGCCAACGATAATGATTGAGACAATCGCAAGAACCAACAGAATTGCTTTTTTCATTTCCTAACCCTTGCAAAAATTCTTTCACAAATACAGGAAAAACTTCACGAGAATTTTGAACCATCCATCTCGTGAAGCGGAAGCACCAGCTTGGCGCGGAGGCCCGGTTCGTTGTCTTCGAGCAACAAGGCCCCGCCGTGCAGTTTCATGACACCGGCCACTAGGCTCAGGCCCAGGCCATTGCCGGGTTTGCTGCGGCTCGAATCGAGGCGCACGAAACGATCCAGCACCCGGGCGCGGTCTTCGGCAGGAATGCCCGCCCCCCGGTCAGCCACGAGAATGACGACATTGCCCTCCTCCCGCTTTCCCTCGATTTCGATGTGCGGCTTGGGGTTTTCTTCGGTCACGCCATATTTCAGGGCATTGTCCACCAGATTGCTCAGGGCCTGCGACAGCAACTGGCGGTCGGCCAGCACATTCAAGCCGGCAACCGCTTTCACATCGAGGGTTCCGCCGTCCTCCTCGGCGATGGGCTCATAGAGTTCGGCCACGCCTTCGACAATCTCGCGGGCATCGATGGTTTGCAGCATTTCCCTGGACTGGCCGGATTCGGCGCGGGCGATGGAAAGGAGCGCATTGAAGGTCTGCAGCAGGCGGTCCGATTCCTCGATGGTCTTGTCCAAGGCGGCGCGATATTCGGTCTTGCTGTTGGAACGCAGGGCGGACTCAACACGGGCTCTCAGCCGCGTCAGCGGGGTTTTCAGGTCATGGGCAACATTGCTGCTGACTTCCTTCATGCCCGTCATCAGCCTTTCGATCTGATCGAGCATTTCATTGAGCGAGCGGGACAGCTTGTCCAACTCGTCACCGGTTCCCAGAACCGGCATGCGGCTTGAAAGATTGCCGCCCATGATGGCGCGGCTGGCGTCGGTGATGGCATCCACCCGGCGCAGGAAGTTGCGGCTGGTGAGAAGGCCACCGCCGAGGCCGAGCACCAAGGCAATGCCCAAGGCCCAGTAAAGCGTACGCCGGATGATGTCGCCGAAGAGGCGCAATTCCTGCACATCGCGGCCCACGATCAATTCATAGTCATCCTTCAGGTCCGTATGGAAGGCGCGGGCCGACCGGCGCTGCTTGTTTTGGCCAATCTGGATATCGAGGGGGAAATCAATCCAGCCGGTCTCATCAATCACCTGGGGCGGCACGGATTCGAGATTTCCGGCGATGCGTTTTCCATCGGCATCGGCGATCATGTAGACGCCGCCGCCGCGCTCGGCGCTGCGGCGCTGCACGGTATCAACGATGCCACGGAGCCCCAGAAGGCGGTACTGGTCGGCAAGGGCCTGGACTTCGGCACGTATGGTGGCGTCGGTCTGGCGTTCCAAGAGACCCGCCGTATTCCAGAAAACGTAGGCCAGAATGGAGCCCACGGAAACGGCAAAGACCAGCAGGTAGATGGCCGCCAGACGAAATGTGGAGGTCTTCAGTATCTTCGGATTAAACTGCACGTATCATGTATCCGGCTCCGCGCACGGTTTGCAGAAGGGGTTCGTCAAAGCCCTTGTCGATCTTCGACCGGAGCCTCGATACATGTACGTCTATCACATTGGTTTGCGGATCGAAATGATAGTCCCAGACATTTTCCAGCAGCATGGTGCGGGTGACGATGTGGCCGGCATTGCGCATGAGGTATTCCAGCAGCTTGAATTCGCGCGGCTGGAGCGGAATGGTCTGGCCGCCGCGCGTCACGGCGCGAGTCAGCAGGTCGATTTCCAGATCAACGGCCTTTAGCTTGGTTTCCTGCGGCTCCTGGGAATTGCGACGCCCCAGGCCTTCAACACGGGCCAGGAGTTCGGAGAAGGCATAGGGTTTTGCCAGGTAGTCATCGCCACCGGCGCGAAGGCCCTTTACCCGCTCATCCACATCGCTCAGGGCGCTGAGAATGAGAACCGGGGTGGTAACGCCCTTGGCCCGCAGGGTGCGGATGATGGAAAGCCCGTCCATCTTGGGCAGCATACGGTCCACAATGAGAATATCGTGGAGATTCTCTGACGCCATAGCCAGGCCATCCTCGCCATTGGCGGCATGGTCAGTCACATGGCCGCTTTCCGTCAGCCCCTTGATCAGCCAGGAGGCGGCGTCGCGGTCATCTTCAATTACCAGAATGCGCATCGAGTCCAGATTCCGCCCTATGCCCCGAGATTCGGTTTCACGTGAGTGGGAGATTTGCATGACTTGCCCTTTCAGAGAAGAGTGCGCGGAGACCACCGGATCAGGGGGGAACCATTGGGGTGGCCTCCGCGCTATTGGACGTCAAATGCCGAGCGGAGGGGGCATTCGGGCGTCCTAACTGTTTAACCCTTGGCCAGCGGAAGAGCCAGGAAGCGCTGGTTATCACCAGAGCGCACCAGCATCAGCACCCGTGACTTGCCCGCGTCCTTCAAGGCGTTCTTCACGTCCGCCGGGCCATTCACATCGTTTCCGGCAACTTCGAGAATGATGTCGCCCGCTTTCAGGCCCTGGTCGTCGGCCACGGAATTTGGCGCAACTTCGACGATCTTGACGCCTGCGCCATCTTCAGCCGGGCCGAGTTTCAGGCCAAGCGAGGCGAGATCAGACGTATCCGGCGCGCCTCCCCTGCTGGCCATTTTCATGTCATTCGGCATGGTGCCGATCTTGACGGTGACCGTCATGGGCTTTCCGTCACGGATAATATCCATGTTGATGGATTTGCCTGGCGCAAAGCGGGCCACTTTCTTCGACAGGTCGCGGGCATCGGATATATCCGAACCATCGGCCTTGAGAATGGTGTCGCCTGCCTTGAAGCCAGCGGCAAGGGCGGGAGAATCCTCGGTCACATCGGAGACAATCGCACCCTTCGAATCCTTAAGGCCCATGCTTTCCGCAATCTCATCGGTCACCGGCTGAATTTGCACGCCGAGCCAGCCGCGGGTCACGCTGCCATTCTCCTTGAGGCTTGCGACCACGTCCTGGGTGATTTCAGCGGGGATGGCAAAGCCGATGCCCACAGAACCGCCCGAGGGGGAGAAGATCGCCGTATTCACGCCGATGACTTCACCATTCAGGTTGAACGCCGGGCCACCGGAGTTGCCCTTGTTGATGGAAGCATCGA
Organism: Aestuariivirga sp.; assembly: GCA_965279345.1. GTDB lineage: Bacteria > Pseudomonadota > Alphaproteobacteria > Rhizobiales > Aestuariivirgaceae > Aestuariivirga. The sequence goes on along the minus strand of CBDIHN010000003.1, from coordinate 1,073,539 downwards.
TCTGGAGGAAATCGTCATAGGGGCCGGAGCCAATGTCGCGGCCACGGGCCGAGACAATGCCGGTGGTCACCGAGCCGCCAAGGCCAAAGGGATTGCCAACGGCCATCACGATATCGCCAACCCGCGCCGGCGATTCGGCAAATTTCACAAACTGGAAGGGCTTGTCGGACTTGATCTTGATGAGAGCCAGATCGGTCTTGGGATCGGTGCCGATCACTTCGGCCTTGAGTTCCGCCCCGCCCTGAATCTTGACAGTGACTTCATCGGCATCCTGGACCACGTGGTTGTTGGTCACCGCATAGCCATCAGCGCTGATCAGGAAGCCTGAGCCCACGGCACCGCCACCACGAGGACGCGGAGTATCCATGCCGGGAGGAAGTTGGTTCCGGAACTGCGGGAACTGATTGAAGAATTCCTCAAACTGCTGCTGGCGCGGGGCGGCCTCGCCCTGCGAATCGGCGGCATTGGCATATTTCACTTCAACGCTGATGACGGCCGGCATCACACGGTCGACGAGATCGGCAAAGCCCTTGGTGGGGTCAATGGCGGCCTGCGATTCGGCCCGCACTTCGTGGGGCGGGGCTACGATCATGGACGTGGTTAATGCCGTTGCGCTGAGAAATCCGGCAGCAAGCAGGCCGTAGAGGGTTTTGCGGGTGAGGGTGAAAGAGGCGGACATCTGGGTTTCTCTCCATTGCAGGTGAATCGATGCAACAGAGATAGGCGCTCGCGGCTTACATCAAGCTTTCGGCGGCATGAATAATTTGTAATGTTGGGTCAACTGGCGAGGTCGCGCAGGGTTTTTTGCTCTTCGGGACTCAATGCCGATTCGGCGGGAACGCCTGAACTCTTGCGCCTTCGCAGAATGACAATAAATCCTGCGAGGATAATCAGAAAAGGCGTTGCCCAGAGGATGGCCGTATGGGCCGTGAATCGCGGCCTGAGCAGGACAAATTCACCATAACGCGCCACGATGAAATCCCTGATCTCCGCGTCGCTGTCGCCCTTGGTCAGATGCTCGCGGATGAGAATGCGCAAGTCCTTGGCGAGCGATGCATCGGATTCGTCGATGGATTGATTCTGGCAGACGAGGCAGCGAAAGCCTGTCGAGAGATCGCGGGCGCGCTGTTCCAGTTTCGCATCGCTGAGAATCTCATCGGGCTGCACGGCATAAGCGGGCGTCAGCAACAGAAAGGAGAAAAACAGGAACCATCTCATTCCGCCGGAACTCCTGCGGGCGTGAGTTTTCGTTTTGGAGCTCCCACGCGGTAGCGGCGGTCGGTGAGTGACAAGGCTCCGCCAAAAAACATGATGAGCGCGCCGAGCCAGATCAGCGATACCAGCGGATTGAAATACAGGCGCACGACCCGTGCGCCGTCGGCGGTTTTATCGCCCATCACCACATAGACATCTCCGGCCAGCGTTTGATGCAGGCCCACTTCGGTTGTCAGCGTTCCCATGGGTTTGAATTCGCGTTTCTCGGGGACAACGTTGGCGATCTCTTGCTCACCCCGGAAAATCCTGAACTGCCCGGCGCGGCCCGTATAGTTTTCTCCGGTGAGCGGCGTTTCGGCGACGAACTGAACGGTGTAATTGCCGACGTCAGCGCGCTCCCCGGGCTTCATCGCCAGGATATGCTCCACCTTCCACAGGGTGATGGCGATAATGCCGATGATCATCAGGCCGAGCCCCGCATGGGCTGCGGTCATGCCAAGGCTAGAGCGCGGCAGGCCTGCAAGGCGCGACAGGCTTGTCAATAGTGGGGTGCGAAACAGGGCAATACGATTTGCCAAATCCGCGAGGCTGCCGAATATGAGCCAGGCGCCGAGCGCCATGCCGAGTGGTGCAAGCCATGGCCCGCGCTGGGTTGCCACGAGCACGAGAATGCCCAGGCCGATTGCCAGTGCGGCGGCAATCCAGAGCCGTTGCAGGACTGCGAACAAATCCGCCCGCTTCCAACTCAGCAATGCACCAACTGGCACCAGCAAAAGAAGCGGCAGCATGATGGGTCCGAAGGTGAGATTGAAATAGGGTGGCCCCACGGAGATCTTTTCACCAGTGACAGTTTCAAGCGCCAGGGGATAAAGTGTTCCGATCAAGACCGAGGCGCAGGCGGCGCAGAGGAAAAGATTGTTCAGCACAAGCCCGCCTTCGCGGCTGATGGGCGAGAAGAATCCGCCCGCCTTCAGCGCGGGTGCGCGCCACGCGAAGAGTGTAAGTGCTCCACCGATAAAGAAACACAAGATGCCGAGGATGAAAATGCCGCGCGCGGGGTCAACGGCGAAGGCGTGAACCGAGGTCAATACGCCGGAGCGCACGAGGAAGGTGCCGAGCAATGATAATGAGAAGGCCAGTATGGAGAGCAGCACGGTCCAGACCTTCAGGGCATTGCGTTTTTCCACCACGATAGCGGAATGCAATAGGGCCGTTGCCACAAGCCAGGGCATGAAGCTGGCGTTTTCCACCGGGTCCCAGAACCACCAGCCGCCCCAGCCCAGCTCATAATAGGCCCACCAGCTTCCCATGCTGATGCCGATGGTGAGGAACATCCAGGCGGCCAGAGTCCACGGCCTGACCCAGCGGGCCCAGGCGGCGTCCACCTTGCCATCAATCAAGGCCGCAATGGCAAAGGAAAAGGCAACCGACAGGCCCACATAGCCCGCGTAGAGAAAGGGCGGATGGAAGGCGAGCGCCGGGTCCTGCAGAACAGGATTGAGGCCATTGCCTTCAATAGGAACCGGATTGAGTCTGGCGAAAGGATTGGAGGCCACCACCATAAAAAGAAGGAAGGCAAAGCCGATAGAGCCCTGCACCGCCAGCACGCGGGCCTTCAGAGTGGGCGGCAGGTTGTCGCCAAAGATCGCCACGGCGCCGCCGAAGCTTGCGAGGATGAAAACCCAGAGCAGCATGGAGCCCTCATGGTTTCCCCAGACGCCGGAGATTTTATAAAGCAGCGGCTTTGCCGAATGGGAATTCTCAAACACGTTCCGCACGGAGAAATCGGAAATCAGATAGGCATGGGTGAGGGCTGCAAAGGCCACATAGACAAGAACCAATTGTATGAGCGTGGCGGGAACCGCGGATGCAATCATCTGACGATTACCGCGCTCAGCGCCGATCAACGGCACAACAGTCTGGAAGGCGGCGACGGCGAGCGCCAATACAAGGGCGAAGTGTCCGATCTCGGCGATCATGGTGAGACCCCCTTGCCTTCCTGCCAGACGCCTTTTTCCTTCAGCTTGTCGGCCACGTCCTTGGGCATGTAGTTTTCATCATGCTTGGCCAGAACCGTATCGGCCATGAACACGCCGCTTGCATCGAGCACACCTTCGGCGACAACGCCCTGCTCCTCGCGGAAGAGATCTGGCAGTTGCCCAGTATAGCTCACGTTCAAGGTTTTGATCATGTCGGTCACAATGAAAGTGACGGTGGTGCCGCCGGCTTTGGAAATGCTGCCCTTCTCTACCAGCCCGCCGAGGCGCAGCCGCGTTCCGGGCTGCACGTTTTTTTCGGAGATTTCGCTGGGCGTATAGAAAAACACAATCGAATCGCGGAGCGCATAGAGCACGAGGCCAGCCGCAAGGCCCAGAATGGCAAGGCCACCGACGATCACCGACAGGCGCTTTTGCTTACGGGTCATTCTGGCAGCCCCAATTCTTTTGCGAGATCGCGCAAGGTGTCCAGCGTTGCGGGCTCGTCCTTGAAAATGTTCATGGCGAGGTTGAGCGAGATTTTGGCCTTGTCGATTTCATTGGAAATACGCCTGGCGCGGATCAGGCGTTTCCAGCCTTCGAGGTCGCGGCTGTCCTTGCCGAGTTTCTGCTCGAGCCCATCCATCATGCCGGCAATCATGGCCGTCTGGTCCTGCACCGGCATGGCCTGCACCGCCGCAATCTGTTCATCGCTCAAAGCGGGTGCCTTGCCCTCCTGCTTTAGCGCCATGTCATAATAGTATTTGGCGCGCTCGTTCGTAGCTTCAAGTTTCAAGGCTTCGGCGAAGGCGCCCTCGGCCTCAGCCGTCACCATGCCTTCATTGGCGAAGACCAGCATTTCGCCAAAATCGGCAATCGCATCGGCGGTCGGCGGGGCGAGCCGCAGAACATTGGCATAGGCGTCAGCGGCATCGCTCCAGCGCCGCTCGCGCTTGTAGGCGGGGGCCAGTACTTTCCAGCCCTCAATATCATTGGGGGCTTGCGCCAGATGGGCCTCAACGGTTGCCACAAGCGCTTCAAAATCCTGGTTGGCAATGGCGCCCTTCATGCGTTCCTGCAGGGGCACGTCGGGCAGTAGCGGGTTGCCGAATTTGGCATAGACCGGCAGGGCGATGAGCGGCACCAGCAGAACGGCCAATAGCGCGTAGCGGTTTCCGGCGATGGGGGCTTCTGGTTTTGCCACCTGCAGCAAGCGCCGCGAAATTTCATTGCGGGCCGCCTGGCCCTCGGTCTCGCCGATCAGGCCGCGCGCCGCGTCACGATCCAGTTCCTGCAACTGGTCACGGTAAATGGCCCGGTCGAAATCCGAATCGGGACTTTCGGCGGCTGCCGATTTGCGCATGAACGGCACAAGCAAAGCTGCCACCACGGCCGCTGTCATGCCTGCAAAAATTAGCCAAATCATCATGCGGTTACGGGTTTTCTCATGGTGGGCTGACAATACAATTCATAGCCGTCCATCTCTCACGTCGCATTGTCGCATGGCGGCAATGGGGCGTCGGAAAGCTGTAGTGATTGCGGGGCCTATTTGATACAAGACAGACGCATTAAGGATAGGCCCGATGAAATCCCGCTATTCGATCTTTTCGCTCGCCCGCAACGCCATGAATTACCACAAGGATTGGGAGCGGGCCTGGCGTTCGCCTAACCCCAAGGCGGAGTATGACGCGGTGATTGTGGGGGCCGGCGGGCATGGGCTGGCCACTGCCTATTACCTCGCCAAAAACCACAAAATGACCAACATCGCCATTCTCGAAAAGGGCTGGCTGGGCGGCGGCAATACCGGGCGCAACACCACCATTATCCGCTCCAATTACCTGCAGGATGCTTCCATCGCAATCTATGAGCTGGCGCGCTCGCTTTACGAGGGCCTGAGCCAGGAATTGAACTACAATGTGATGTTTTCGCCGCGCGGCGTTTTGATGCTGTGCCAGACGGAGCATGAGCTTCGCGCCTTCAAGCGCACGGCCCATGCGAACCGTTTGGCGGGATTGGACTGCCGGATGATTTCGCCGGCGGAGGTGAAAGAAATCGTTCCCATCATCAATGATGATCCGAACTGCCGCTATCCCATTCTCGGCGCCTATTACCAGCCGCGTGGCGGCACGGCGCGGCATGATGCGGTGGCCTGGGGCTATGCCCGGGGAGCCGATGCACTGGGCGTCGACATCATCCAGAACTGCGAAGTCACCGGCATCACGCGCGAGGGCGGAAAAGTTGTTGGCCTCGAAACCTCGCGTGGTTCGATCAAGACAAAGAAAGTCGGCGTGGTCACCGCTGGCAATGTTTCGACTTTGATGCAGACTGCGGGCGTGCGCATGCCGATTGAAAGCCTCTGCTTGCAAGCGCTGGTTTCTGAACCGATAAAGCCAGTCATTGATTGCGTTGTCATGGCCAACACGGTTCACGGCTATATCAGCCAGTCAGACAAGGGCGAACTGGTGATCGGTGGCGGCACCGATCCCTACAATAATTATTCGCAGCGCGGCTCCTTCCCCTCGCTCGAACATACGGTGACGGCACTTGTCGAAACTTTCCCGATCATTTCCCGGCTGCGGATGCTGCGCATGTGGGGCGGCATCGTCGATATGACGGGCGACCGGTCGCCGATCATTTCCAAAACCGATGTGGAAGGCCTTTATGTGAATTGCGGCTGGGGCACCGGCGGCTTCAAGGCCATTCCGGGTTCGGGTTACGTCTTCGCCGATACCATCGCCCATGACAGGCCGCATCCGATTGCCGAGCCTTTCGGACTCAACCGTTTCGCGGAAGGCCGCCTGATCGACGAAAGCGTCGCCGCCGCCGTGGCGCATTAGGAGCAGATGATATGTTAGTTGTTCATTGTCCGGTGTGTGGCGCTGAAGGCGACGAGACGGATTTTTATGGCGGCGGCCAAGCCCATGTGCGCAGGCCCGCAACCCATGACCCTGCAAATATCAGCGATGAAGCGCAGCGCGATTATCTGTTCATCCGTCATAATCCGAAGGGCCTGCATTTCGAACGCTGGCGCTGTGACAGGGGCTGCGGGAAATGGTTCCATGCGGCGCGTGACACAGTGACCATGGAATTCAAGGCGTTTTACGGGATCACCGAATTGCCGCCGCGCGAGGTGATGGATCAAGCCACAGGCGAATGGGCCGCTTATTTCAAAGACAGGCTGAAGGCAGAGGCAAAATCATGAGCAACAAGCCTTATCGCATGGCCCAGGGCGGCTCCCGCATTGACCGCACAAAGAAAGTGCATTTCAGTTTTGACGGCAAGCAGCTCGGGGGTTTTGCCGGCGACACGCTGGCCTCGGCCCTCATGGCCAATGGCACGAAACTTTTTGGCCGCAGCTTCAAGTATCACCGCCCACGCGGTGTCGTCGGCCTCGGCTCGGAAGAAATGAACGCGCTTGTCGGCGTGGGCGATGGTTCGCGCCATGAACCCAATTTGCGCGCCACGCAGGTTGAACTTTTTGACGGGTTGCAGGCGGTGAGCCAAAACCGCTGGCCTTCGCTTGCCTTTGATGTGGGCTCGCTCAACAGCAAATTCTCGCGCTTCATTCCGGGCGGCTTCTACTACAAGACTTTCATGTGGCCGCAGCGTTTCTGGAAGCATGTATATGAGCCGCTCATCCGCAAGGCCGCAGGGTTGGGCCGTGCACCGGAAGGCCGCGATCCTGATGCTTACGAAAACATCCATGTCCATTGCGATGTAATGGTGGTGGGCGGCGGTGTTGCGGGATTGGCCGCAGCTGAATCCGCCGCAGCGACCGGCGCCAAAGTTATTCTGGCTGATGAAAATCCGCAGTTCGGTGGCCTTGCGGATATTGCTGGCGGCACGCTCGATGGCAAATCGCAGATGGCTTGGGTCGCCGACAAAGTTTCCGCGCTCGCTGCCGCCGAGAATGTGCATCTCCTGCCCCGGACGACCGTCGTAGGCCATTGGCATCACAATTACCTGATGCTGTTTGAGCGGGCGGCTGACCATGATCCGGCGCTTCTGCGGGAAGGCGCACCGCGCCACCGGCTGTGGAAGGTCCGGGCCAAGCAGGTGATTCTTGCGACGGGTGCCATTGAGCGACCCATCGCTTTCGCAAACAACGACCGGCCCGGCATCATGCTGGCCTCGGCGGCCCGCGCCATGGTGGAACGCTACGGCGTGTCCCCCGGCGTGGAAGGCATTGTTTTCACCAATAATGATGATGCCTATCAAACGGCCCTTGTGCTCAAGGCTGCGGGCATTGGCGTTCGGATTGTTGATTCCCGGGGCCGGGCGGAAGGCGCTTTGGTCGAAAAGGCCCGCGCTGCCGGCATTGATGTGGCCATTAGCTCGGTGGTTTCAGCCGTTGAAGGCAATCTTGGTGTTACCGCCGCGCGCGTTGCGGCCTATCGCAAGGGCCAGGGCCGGGTTATCACCGAGCGCAAAATTTCCTGCGATTTCATTGCCATGTCCGGCGGGTTTAATCCGGCGCTTCATCTCTGGTGCCATAACGGCGGCAAGATCAAGTTTGACGATGGCCTGCAATCCTTCCGACCTGACCGGCATCAGGATGCAATCACTGCGGTTGGTGCTGCCAACGGCACCTTTGGGCTGGCCGACATTATCGCCGAAGCCTCGGCGGCGGGCGAGACAGTCGCAAAGCGGAAAACCAAGGCGGCCAAGGTCAAATTGCCCAAGGCCGAGCAGGATGTGCAGAAACCCCTGGAAGCGCTGTGGTTTGCGCCCGCCACGGGTAAATATAATGAGGGCAACAAGCATTTCATTGATTTCCAGAATGATGTGACGGTTGCCGATCTCGAACTGGCCCAGCGCGAGGGTTACGAGTCGGTGGAGCATACCAAGCGCTACACCACCTTCGGCATGGCAACGGACCAGGGCAAGACCTCGAACCTCAATGGCCTCGGCGTGCTCTCAGAAGCCACGGGCAAAAGCATTCCGGAAATCGGCGTCACTACCTTCCGCCCGCCCTATACGCCGTTTTCCTTCGGCTCGATTGCGGGCGTTTTGACCAAGAACCTGTTCCTGCCCATCCGCCGCACGCCGATTTACCAGTGGCATGCGGACAGGAACGCAACATTTGAACCGGTCGGCCAATGGCGCAGGGCCTACACCTATACAGGTGCCGGTGAAGATAAGCACGGTTCCATCAATCGCGAAATCCTTGCGGTGCGCCACAAGGTGGGCCTGCTCGATGCTTCCACCCTCGGCAAGATTGAAATCAAGGGGCCGGACGCGGCGGAATTCCTCGACCGCATGTACACCAACATGTTTTCAACCCTGAAGGTGGGGAAGTGCCGCTACGGGCTGATGATGAATGAGCTGGGCTTTCTTACCGACGATGGTGTCACGGTGCGTTTGGGCGAGGATCATTTCCTGATGCACACCACTTCGGGCGGGGCGGACCGCATTGCCGCCTGGCTTGAGGAGTGGCTGCAGACGGAATGGACACATTACAAAGTGTTCGTCACGCCGGTGACCGAGCAATGGGCGCAGTTCGCCATCGCCGGGCCTCGTGCCCGCAATGTGCTGGCTAAGCTCGGCTCTGATTTCGATCTCTCCCATGATGGCTTCCCGCACATGTCCTTCAAGGAAGGCAAACTCGGCGGCTATCCGGTGCGGGTCTACCGCATCAGCTTTTCCGGCGAGCAGTCCTATGAAGTGGCAACGCCTGCCAACATGGGACGCGGGCTTTGGAATGCCATTCTCGATGCGGGCAAGGAACTTGGCATTGAGCCCTATGGCACGGAAGCGCTGCATGTGCTGCGCGCCGAAAAGGGCTTCATCGTCATCGGCGATGAAACCGATGGCACGACAACGCCGATTGATGTGGGCCTCGATGGCCTCGTGTCAAAGAAGAAGGCGGACTTCATCGGCAAACGTTCGCTTGAACAAAGCTATCTCAAGGGGGCGAACCGCAAACAGCTTGTAGGACTTCTTACAGAGGAGCCGGCGGATGTGTTGCCGGATGGCGCCTATGCGGTGAAACAGGTCAAAGACAAGCCGCCGATGGAAATGATCGGCCAGGTTACCTCGTCCTATCATTCGCCGACACTTGAACGTTCCATCGCCATGGCGCTGATCCAGAATGGCCGGGCGCGCATGGGCGAAACGCTTTCGTTCCCCATCGAGGGGGGCAAGGTGATCCGCGCCAAAATTGTTGATCCCGTATTCTATGACAAGGAAGGAGCGCGGCAGAATGTCTGAGCTCTATGTTGAAACTCCCCTCGCTCACCGCGAAGCCCCGCAGGGCCTGAGCATTGATCTCCGCGAAATTACGGATCGTGGCATGATCGATCTGCGCGGCTCCACAAATGACAAGAAATTCGTGGCAGCGGCAAAAAAATTTCTGGGCCTCGATCTGCCGAAGGCACCGCGCACCAGCGTGTCCTGGGGTGATGTGAAAGCCTTGTGGCTCTCTATCGATCAGTGGCTGATTCTTTGCTCGCGCGCCAAGGCGGTTGAATTGGTTGCCGCGTTGCGAGCCGAACTCGGAAGCGTTCATTCACTTATTGTTGATGTCTCCGACATGCGCGCGGTTCTGCGCCTTGAAGGTGAAGGGGTGCGCGAGGTTTTGCTGAAAGGTTCATCACTTGATCTGCTGAGTGATGACTATGCACCGGGCACGGTGCGCCGCATGCGGTATGCGGAAATTGCGGCTCTACTGCATGTTGTGGAAGACACAGTTTTCGATATTTATGTGTTCCGCTCCTACGCGGATTATGCGTGGGACTTTATCCTTGCAACGGCCCGCGCGCCTGCAAAAGTTACCTTGTTTGGGGCGCAAAGCACCCCCATTTGAGGGGTTGAAACGGCAGATGCACAAACCTTGTGCAGGTTCCCGTCTCTTGATCACATTTCCGCTAATTCATTGATATTGCTATATCAAAAATATGTGATCAGGAATATTACATTTCTTCTTGAAACGGCACTTTGGCTTCTTACATCGAGCATATCGGAACTACGAAGAACGCAGTTCACGACGCAAGATTAACAACAGAAGTAAAGGATACTATCATGAAGAAGATCGCAATTTCCCTCATCGCCCTGGCCGCTGTTTCAACGGTTGCGCTTGCAAATTCTGATCGCAGCTTCGATCCGCGTGATCTAGATACTTACGTCGGCAAGTATGCAACACGGCTGTCGGATCAGTCCACAAACTCACATGCCCTTGCGGTTGTCAATGATGGCCAGAGTCTGACCAGCTTCGAGCGCGCGAAGAAGATCTCCGAAGAAAACCAGAACGGCGGCCACTAAGCAGCCCACCGAAGGAACACACAGCCCGGGTCAGCAACCCGGCCTTGGATTCCAAGCTCACAAGCCCGTGAGATTAAGTTAACTCTTATAACAGATTCGTGAGCATACCCGAGGCAATCTCCATAAAACCCTTTAAACATGGGAAAAGACCGTTCACGCATCGGGATTTATAAATTTTTCTACCTGGCATCCGTAGACTTTCGGTGAAACCAATCGGAATGCCAGCCGTTTTCATAGTCAGATCAGTCATTGAAGACCGATCACAAATTGAACTTAAAGGAGACTATCATGAAGAAGATCATCATTTCACTCATCGCTCTCGCCGCCGTTTCAACGGTCGCGTTTGCAAATTCGGACCGCAGCTTCGACCCGCGTGATTCAGATACTTACGTCGGCAAATATGCAACACGGCTGTCGGATCAGTCCACAAACTCACATGCCCTTGCGGTTGTCAATGATGGCCAGGGCCTGACCAGCTTCGAGCGCGCGAAAATGATCTCCGAAGGAAATCAGAACGGCGGCCACTAAGCACACAGCCAATAGTGAAAAGGCCGGGTTCAAAACTCGGCCTTTAGTTTTGGAAGGATGTCAGGTTTTAAATTTCGGCGTGAGCCACTCGAACATCTTGTCGAAACCGCCGAAGGGATAGAGATGCGGGCCCATGATGCCCAGCTCGGGGCGGTCGAAATGCAGCACGGCGAGCTGCTCGATGAATTCATCGGGTGTGTTCACGGTCAGAAGCTTGGTGATGTTAAGCGCCTGCTTGCGGATGAAGCGCGCCGAATTTCCGACGCCGCACATGGCGGCATATTTCACCAGGGTCTTGATTGTAGCCGGGCCGGGAATGCCCACGTGAATCGGAAGATCGATGCCATTGTCGCGCAGCATGCTGGCCCAATAGGCAACAGGGGCCGCTTCAAACAGAAATTGTGTGGCGATAAAGCCTGAAATGTTGTTGGCTTTCAGCCAGGCCTGCTTCTCGCCGAGGGCTTTCAGCAGCACGGCTTCGCCATGAACCTTGGTGATATCGGAATTGCCTTCGGGATGGCCGGCGATACCGATGCGCGTCACGCCATTCTTCTGGAACACATCGGTGCGCAGTAATTGAATGGCCGCATCGAACTTGCCCATGGGCGTCGGTGCGCCGCCGCCCAACACCAGCATCTGCGTCACGCCGGCTTCGTCCGCCAGGGCGGCAATGCGGTTCTTCAAATCACTTTCATCCAGCACGAAGCGGGCCGGCACATGGGGAATGGGTTCAAGGCCCGCCTTGCGCAAGGCGCTTGCCGCTGCCAACTGGCCCGCCGCATCGGCCGGATCGATCAAAGCGATGAAGACAGGCGTGCCCTTGGGCAGGCGTTCCTGCAAGACAGGCAGTTTTTCAATCTGCTTGGCGGTGATTTCAAGCGACAGGTTCTTCAAAAAATCGCGGGAAGGATTGTCCATCAGGTGGGATCTGGCGTCGGCGTGAAAATGGGGAGCATTCAAGACAAGGGCCTCCAGGCGGGTTAGTCCTCAAAATGCAGGCAACGCCTCTTATTCGCCCAAAGATTTACGACAAGAGGAATACGAAACCGACCATTTACCCTGTATCAAGTCGGTTTTGGGCTGCGACATGGCGCTGGTGGACAAAGTGCTGGAACTGTCGCAAAGATGCGGGCCTCGGAGAAAACCCATGTTTGGCGACAAACCCAAGGACGTGCCGCAGCCCTTTGCCCTAATTCTGGTGCCGGAATTCACCATGATGCCGGTGACCTCGGCCATTGAGCCGTTGCGGCTGGCAAACCGCATGTCGGAAAAGGCGCTTTACCGCTGGACCATGCATTCGGTGGATGGCCAGCCGGTGGCTGCTTCCAACAACATTCTCACCATGGTCAACGGCGATCTGGAAACGGTTCCGCCGCATGCCACCATTATTGTCTGCGCCGGCCTTAATGTGCAGCACCATTCGGACAAGCGACTGATCTCATGGCTGCGCAAGACGGCGCGCCGGGGCAATGACATCGGCGCCGTCTGCACCGGAGCGCACTTGCTGGCGGAAGCTGGCATTCTTGATGACTATAAGTGCACCATTCACTGGGAAAACCTGCCGGGCTTTTCGGAAGCCTTCCCAGAAATCAACGCCACGGGCGGGTTGTTTGAAATCGACCGGGACCGTTTCACCAGTGCCGGCGGCACCACGGCGCTCGACATGATGCTCACCATGATCGCCAGCCAGCATGGGCCGGATCTCGCCTCAGGCGTTGCCGAAGCGGTGCTGCATTCGCCGATCCGCCACCATAGTGAGCATCAGCGCATGTCGCTGCCTGCCCGCATCGGGGCACGGCATCCAAAGCTTGTCGGCATCATCGAGAAGATGGAAGAAAATCTGGAAGAGCCGCTGTCTCCCAGTCTGCTGGCAAAACAAGCCGGGCTTTCCACGCGGCAGCTTGAGCGCCTGTTCCGGCGCTATGTGGACCGTTCGCCCAAGCGCTATTACCTCGAACTGCGTTTGAAGAAGGCGCGCTCACTGCTGCTGCAAACCGACATGTCGGTGATTAACGTGGCGCTGGCTAGCGGCTTCTCAAGCCCATCGCATTTTTCCAAATGCTACCGCGCCTTCTACGGCAGAACTCCCTACCGCGAACGCGGCATTCCGGTGATACAACAAGCCGTGGCCTAAGGCCATTCAGGGCCGCCAGCATACAATATTGTGAGTTTGGGGTATACTTGCGGCAACGTGAGAAACGCCATTCAAGGGCAAACTGACCTGCCCCGGAAATGGAACGGAAAAAGGCCCGCATGAAGCTGCTGCTCATTGAAGACGACGAACGCATGGCGGAATTCATTCTGCGCGGCCTCAAGGAGCATGGCCATGTCGCGGACCATGCGGCAAATGGCAAGGACGGGCTGTTTCTCGCGGCCAGCGAGAAGTATGACGCGGTAATCGCCGACCGGATGCTGCCGGGGCTGGATGGCCTCAGCATCGTGAAAATGCTGCGCTCGACCGGCAACCACGTGCCGACGCTGTTTCTGACAACAATGGGCGGCATTGATGACCGCGTTGAAGGACTGGAAGCGGGGGCGGATGATTACCTCGTGAAGCCCTTCGCATTTGCCGAGCTGCTGGCCAGGCTTGGCGCACTCATGCGGCGCCCGCCGGTGAATGACGTGAAGACCACTCTTCGTGTCGGCGAGCTGGAAATTGATCTTTTGAAGCGCATTGTGACGCGCGCGGGCAAGGTTGTCGATCTTCAGCCGCAGGAATTCAAACTGCTGGAATATCTCATGCGCAGCGAGGGGCGCATTGTAACCCGCACCATGCTGCTTGAGAATGTCTGGGATTTTCACTTCGACCCGCAAACCAGCGTCGTCGAAACCCACATCAGCCGCCTGCGGGCGAAAATCGACAAGGGGTTTGACACGGAAATGCTGAAGACGATGCGCGGCGTGGGATATTCGCTCCGTGCTTAGCAAGCGGCTCTTCAAGACAGCCAGCTTTCAGCTAACAGTATTTTTCAGCCTGATTTTTGCTTTCTGCTTCATGGCGCTTCTGGTTGTCACCTATTTGACGACCACCACCGCCTTGCGGGGCCAGATGCAAACGGAAATTCTATCGCAGCTCAATGTGATGGCAATTGAAGCCAAGTCCGACGGCATTCCGACAATAATCCAGGATATCAATGAAAGGACCACGCCGTCAGACGGGCAAACCGGCTATTATTATTTAAGTGACGCCAGCGGCAAGAAACTTGCCGGAAACCTGGACGGAATTGCCTTGCAGGAGGGATGGCAGGAAGCCGGATTGAGCGATTCAACATTCGCAAAGACGGAGAACCAAGCCGACGATGACCACCAGGTATGGGGCCAAGGCGTCTATTTATACGATGGCTCGTTCCTGCTTGTGGGACAGGACGCGTTTCGCATCCTGTCCGCCCAGGAATCCATCATCAATTCATTTGCCTGGTCCTCAGGCATTGCGATTTTGCTTGCGGCACTGGCGGGCCTGGCGGTCAGCCGGGGGTTCCTGCACCGCATTGATGATATCAACAATACGAGTCTTGCGATAATCGATGGCCGGCTGAAAGAAAGAATACCCGTCCGGGGCACGTCGGATGAAATCGACCGGCTGTCGGCCAACCTGAACCGCCTTTTCGACAGCAACCAATCGCTTCTGGAAAGCCTCAAGCAGGTCAGCGCCAATATCGCCCATGATTTGCGGACACCGCTGAGCCGCTTGCGCCAGGGCCTTGAGGAAGCAAGATCGAAATCTGGTGACAGCAAGGCCTATGCTGCCGCCATAGATTCCGCTGTCATCGAATCCGACCAGCTTTTGGCAACGTTTGCGGCGCTGCTGCGCATTGCCCAAATTGAGTCGGGATCACGCAAGGCCGGATTCAAGGTGGTCAACCTGACCAGCATTTTTGAACGTGTCGCAAGCGCCTACCGGGCTGTGGCGGAAGATCAAGGCAAGGAATTGGCTACCACGCTGGAACCGGATATCGACTTTCATGGTGACGGCGAGCTTTTGCTCCAGATGGTGGCCAACCTCGTGGAAAACGCCATCCGGCACACTCCAACGGGCACGCGCATAGTCCTTACACTCGAAAACTCGGATCGGGGCATAAGGGCCACGGTTGCTGATTCAGGCCCCGGCATTCCCACTGACCTTCGGGACAAGGTCTTTGAACATTTTTACCGGCTGGATACGGGCCGCGCCAGCGCCGGAAACGGCCTTGGCCTTTCTCTCGTATCGGCGATCACAAATCTTCACGGGATTCGTGTTTCACTGAATGACAACAAGCCGGGCCTGCTGGTGACGTTAAATCTCGCCAGGCATTAATTTCCCAAGGGGATGCTTTTGCCAAATTCTGACGAGAGTCTAAGACCGACAATTTGCATGTCCTCGCCGTCGGCTCGGTCAAAGGTATAGCCAGCACCAACCGACCAGGTTTCGCCGATCATGCTGATGGATTCACCCACGTCGTACATGGCCGTTGCATCAACCAGATATTCGGACGTGTCGGCACCGCCGGCGACAAGCTCTGTCTGCTGCGAATAGGCCACGGAATAGGTTGCGGGCCCTGTCTCAATTGCGGCTGATCCGGTCAAGGCAACCACGTCATCAGCCGAGCCTTCAAAATTGTTGAACCATGCGGCCTCGCCGAAAAGCTTGAGGGTCGTCTCGTCGCTGATGGAGATGGACTTGTTCACGCTGCCAAGAATGCCGAGTTCATTGCCATCGCTGCCATCGCCACCCTTCTGGTATCGTGCTGCAAGCTGGTAGCCAAAGCTGCCCTCATCGTAGCAGCTGTCAGCTTCTGCGCCGAGGCAGCCATCCAGCGCCACGGCAACCGATGAAACGCCTTTGGTGTTGCCTGCCCCGCCGTCATCCAAACTTGCCCGGCCACGGTTATTGAACAGTGATTCGCTCAGGATCGTCCGGTCAACGGTAAAGGCGCTCACTTGTAACTGGTTGGAGAGGCCCGCTGCCTCAAAGCTATAGCCAGCGCCGCCGCCGAGGCGCTCGGCCAACTCGTAGTTCTCGGCCAGGTCAATGCCATGAAGGCCCGGCGTCACATCCCAGGCCCGGCCAAAGGCCGGATGAATCTTGCCGCCCCAGATGCTGAAGTCCCCGAAATCATATTGCGCCTGCAAGACATCGACATAGGTACCGGTTCCGCTGAATATTTGATCCTTGCCGGGTTCGGCGTCGATCACCGGCTCGGAAATGATATTGGCAATGAACGACAATCCATCCGTCGCCTTGAGATCGAAATAATTCTCTGATTTTGGGCCAAGAAGGTAGGAATCGCCAATTGCGCCGTCACTGGGATGAACCCATGCTCCGTTGAGTTCAAACGTGCTTGCATATTCAAGACAAGGGCCGGAATACTCTTCGGGAGACACCGCGTCCGCCGCTCTTGCGTGGGCCATGGGAAGCGCGGAAACGGCGAGAATGCTGAAAAGTGCGGTGCGGCGCATGAGGGACTCCAGTTGAACGGCGGCGCAATGAATTCGCCGTCTCCCTCGTAAGGTCCTGACCTTACCCAAATTGGGCCGCCCGATTACAAAAATGTATGGAAACCTGATGCGATAATCGATTGCCGCAAAACCGAAATTTAATACTTTGCGTGGCCGTGGCAGTCATCGCCGTTCTGGCATGGTCCTCCGCCGGTACAACGTCTTCAGGTGAAGATTCATAAGTTCGCCAAAGCGGGTCCGGCCCGCTGGCATGTCGTGGACACGCTGCAGGAACATGACGTCGAGATTGGAGTTACCCTCAAGCACGACAGGGCCACCGTTCGTAAGTGCGATATCCCAGCCGATAATCGCGCGGTGCGGAAAAGCGGCATGCGCCGAAATGGCGGTTTTGCTGATTGCATCCCATTCGGCAAGAATTCGCCCTTTGATCGGCGCATCGGTGGCAGGATGCCGCTCATAGCGGAGATGGGCGGTTTTGAAATTGTCCCCGGTAAGGAGCCCCATCTCCCCGCTCACAAGATCGATTGGCGCTGCATATTCCCCATCGGGCAAATGCTGCCATTGCGGTTCAAGTATTGCCAGAAGGCGCAGCATTGCGAGCGCCACCTCCGGTTCCTGCTGTTCGTTGGTACATGTCACGACCCGGATCGTGATCAGTGAATCCAGGGCCAGGTCGGATATGGAAGTATGGTTTTCGAGCCATGGCTGCACCAGCATCGGCCTCTTGGACGAAGCTTTCTTCAACACACCTATAACTCCATCAAGATCCATCAGATGGCCACCTTCGTCTGTATAGCGGCCGGGGGAGACGCAGCGGAACGTCATTGTATGTTCTGCTCCCTGGCCACGCTGCGGCTTGCAGAAAAGGCTTACTGCCAGATCATCCGGATGACCGTGCCATTCAACCGTGTTGCCGCTCACCGTAAGCAGCCTCTTCGGGTGCGGAATGCCAAATTTTTCGCAGCACTCGGCAAACAGTGCCTTGTCGCTCATCTCGTTTCCCCGGAGCGGGTTAAGCGTCAACCGGTTCAGCGCGCCTAAAAGCCCGTTCTTGGTTTCGAACCGCGTCAGATAGTGCCGCACATCTCTCAGCCGTGCGGGGCTGTAAAAGTCCTGGGCATAGTAGCTTGGCGGATCGATGCCGTTCTTGAACCACAGTCCGGTCATCTCAGCGATTTGCGATGAGAGTGGTTTTCCCGTGGCTTTCCTGATTGAGCGGCCGGCGGTGAGCGCCAGCCAGAACATCACCAGAAACACGGTGGCTTCACGGAAAACCGGATAGTAGGAGATTGCGATGGGCGGATGCCGCGGCCGGAGGATCAGATTGCATTCCTCGCATATCTGCCGGGCATTGGAACCGACGAACAGGCCGCTGAACTTGCCGTTGGACCCGGCTGAAAATACCGGCGCCATAGCTTCGCCCGAAATGGCGGCGTGGGAAAATGCCAGGCTAATGATGTAGAACGCGATACATAGAATTTCGGCAAACTGCGCCAAAAATTTTACCCCGGATGTGATGGCCAGACCAAAAACCTGGCCGCCCTCCGCCGCTTCCGACACAAGCGCGAAGGCCTCGAAAACAATAATTGCCTGCAAGCTGCGTGCGGCCCACACATGCCGCCTTGGCAATTTGGCCAACATAAAGAGGGCAGCCGCCACAACCACGGCCAGCAGGGCATTGAACACGCCTTGGGCGATTTGAAACGAGTCCAAACTCCACAATTGCCCCTCGTCGGCAAACCAGTCGGATAATTCGGAAACGAGAATTGCCGCAATTGCTCCGGCACCAAGCAGCAAATGGGGTTCCGATGGCCCCTCCCGCGCATTGGCAATGAGGCCTGCAAAGCTTCCCGCAAAACCTGCGACCAGCGCAATCCACAATGCAAGGTCCATGGGCGACATCGCGGAACTGGCCCAAGCCGGAAACTCGATCTGGGCCGCGGCGCCCACGCCCGCATACACCATGGCAAGCGAAAGGTAAGCCCCAATGTTGACAGGCGAAAGAGCCTTCCAGGTGTCCGGAGGTGATCTCATTTTATCTTCATTTGCGGGCTGGCGACGTGTGCAGCGGGCAAGAATTAGCGGGCGCGGCTTACGGAATTTGGGCCGTTGGATTACAAATATGTATGGTTCCGAACAATGCCGTGTAAGGGGCACGGCTTAAAAGCAAGCACACTGGAGGCAGGCAGTCACGCCAGAAGACCTCCGGCATCTTGCCACCAAGGCCCCCGGCCCCGGCAATTCGGAGTATCCCCATGAAGAAGCTCATTCTCGCAACTGCCCTCATTTCCGCCGTCGTGGCCGCTGGATTCGTGCCTTTGGCCTCTGCGGCGCCGGTTCCCTGCGAAGACATGCTGAAAACCCTCACTGAAACCCTGAAGACAGCAAAGCTCAGCGATGCGGACATGAAGGCGGTTACCGAACTCCAAACCAAGGGCACCGAGCGCTGCAATGCCGATGACGACAAACGCGCCGATGCCTTCTTCACCGACGCCCTCAAGCTCGCCGGCAAGAAGTGAGACCACAGACATGACCTTGGACATTGGAGACTACAGGACAAAGCTAACGCCGGCAGAGGAGGACAAGCCAATTCTGTTTAACCGGGTGCCCAAGGTCACCGTCGACTTCTGGCTGATCAAGCTCATGGCCGTCACTATGGGCGAGACCGCTGCGGACTATCTTGCGGTCAACATGGGGCTTGGCCTCACCACAACCTCCCTTATCATGAGTTCCATTCTCCTCTTGGCGGTATTTCTCCAGTTCGCCCAAAAGAAATATGTGCCATGGGCCTATTGGCTGGCCGTGGTCCTCATCAGCATCGTCGGCACGCTCATCACCGACAATCTGGTCGACAATTTCGGTGTAACCCTCATTACAACCACCGTGGTTTTCAGCCTTGCCCTGCTGATTACCTTCTCGGTCTGGTATGCCTATGAAAAAACCCTCTCTATCCACACCATCTTCACGACCCGTCGGGAAATCTACTACTGGCTGGCCATCCTCTTTACCTTCTCTCTGGGAACTGCGGCCGGTGATCTCGTGGCCGAACACTTTGAGCTCGGCTATCTTGCTACAGGTATACTTTTTGGAGGAATTATTGTCGCCATTGCCGCTGCCTATTACGCCTTTAATATCGATGGTATTTTAGCATTCTGGCTGGCCTATATCCTAACACGGCCACTGGGCGCCTCCTTCGGTGACTTGCTTTCGCAACCGGTGGAATATGGCGGTCTGGGATTAGGCACAATCATCACCAGCGCGCTTTTCCTGATCACCATTGTCGCCATTGTCGCCTACATGACAATCACCCACGACGGCGATGAGGCCCTGGCCGCCGACCAAGGTTAAGCGGCTGTGGCCTGATTAAAAAGCAGGCGCAGGTTGCGGCCTCCCGAATCTGCGGCAGCAGGGCACTCAAATGCCGCATTCATCCGCATTGTGCTTGCTAAGGCTTGACCAAGGTGCAAATCTGGGATGATTATAAAGTAGACGCAAAAAGAAGTCCCCGCACGAGGATCAGGTCATACCCTCAGACGGGCCGTATGGGAGGTAACCTGAATGCCCGCAATTTCCATGAAAGTGAATGGCAAGGCGGTGTGCGGAGACGTTGAAAACCGCACGCTGCTCGTTGATTTTATCCGGACGAATCTCGGTCTCACCGGAACCCATGTGGGCTGCGACACGAGCCAGTGCGGGGCCTGCGTGGTCCACATCGACGGCAAGGCGGTCAAATCCTGCACCACGCTTGCGGTGGCATGCGAAGGTGCCGCCGTTACAACCATCGAAGGCATTGCCAAGAATGGCACGCTGCATCCGATGCAGCAGGCTTTCCAT
Source organism: Aestuariivirga sp. (assembly GCA_965279345.1). Lineage (GTDB taxonomy): Bacteria > Pseudomonadota > Alphaproteobacteria > Rhizobiales > Aestuariivirgaceae > Aestuariivirga. Next base: position 1,053,290 of record CBDIHN010000003.1, on the reverse strand, counting down.
GAGAATCACGGCCTGCAGTGCGGCTTCTGCACGCCGGGCATGATCATGGCTTCCATCGACATCGTGAAGCGCAATGGCAAGAAGGTGAGCGAGGAAGTTATCCGCCGCGAGCTTTCGCAGAACATCTGCCGCTGCACGGGCTATCATAACATCGTGGCGGCGGTTCAATCCGCAGCCGAAAAAATGTAACGGAGGCAAGCAACATGTCCGACACAGGAATTGGCGCGCGGGTGCTGCGCAAGGAAGACAAGCGGTTCATCACCGGCAAGGGCCAGTATACCGACGACATCAACCTGAAAGACCAGACCTACGCCTATTTCGTGCGCAGCCCCCATGCCCACGCAACAATCAAATCGATCAACACTGCCAAGGCCAAGAAAATGCCGGGCGTGGTCGATATCTTCACCTCCAAGGAAGTGGAAGAAGACAAGATCGGCGGACTCATTTGCGGCTGGATGATCCATTCCAAGGATGGTTCCGGCATGAAGGCGGGCCCCCATCCCATTCTCGCCAGCGGCAAGGTCCGCTTTGTGGGTGACCAGGTGGCCGTTGTCATCGCGGAGACCCGCGAACAGGCCAAGGAAGCCGCCCAGGCGGTTGTGGTGTCCTACGGCGTGCTGCCGCACAATGTGGATGCCGGCCAGGCGATGAAAACCAAGGCGCAAGTCCATGACGTGGCTTCCGACAACCGGGTTTACAACTGGTCGCTTGGCGATGAGGCCGCAACCAACGCCGCCTTCAAGTCAGCTGCCCATGTGACGAAGATTGACCTGATCAACAACCGGCTCATTCCAAATGCCATGGAAACCCGCGCCGCCATCGGTTCCTATGATACGGGCTCCGAGCACTACACGCTTTACACTACGAGCCAGAATCCGCATGTGGCGCGCCTGGTGATCTCGGCCTTCCACGGACTGGCGCCTGAACACAAGCTCCGCGTCATCGCCCCCGATGTGGGCGGCGGCTTCGGTTCCAAAATCTTCATTTACGGCGAAGAGGTCACCTGCGTCTGGGCGTCCAAGCGCATCGGCGGCCGCCCCGTCAAGTGGACGGCGGATCGCTCCGAGGCTTTCCTGTCGGATGCCCATGGCCGCGATCACGTTTCGCACGCCGAACTGGCGATGGATGCTTCTGGCAAGATCACCGCTCTCAAGGTCCACACCATTGCCTCGATGGGGGCTTACCTTTCGACCTTCTCGTCGGCGGTCCCCACCTATCTCTATGCCACCCTGCTCTCGGGCCAATATAATATCCCGAACATCTATGCGGAGATCGATGCGGTTTACACCAACACCGCGCCGGTTGACGCCTATCGCGGGGCCGGGCGGCCGGAAGCCACCTATCTCGTCGAGCGCATCGTCGAAACGGCGGCGCGTGAACTCAGGATTGACCCGGCTGAATTCCGGCGGCGCAATTTCATCACCCAGTTCCCGCACCAGACGCCGGTCATCTTCATGTATGACGCGGGCGATTATGGCGCGGCGCTGGATAAGGCGCTTGAGCTTTCGGACTACAAGAACTTCGCTTCGCGCAAGGCGGCCTCCGCCAAGAACGGCAAGCTGCGCGGCGTGGGTTTCTCGGCCTATATCGAAGCCTGCGGCATCGCCCCTTCGGCGGCGGTGGGTTCGCTTGGTGCCGGCGTCGGCCTGTGGGAATCGGCCGAAGTGCGGGTGAACGCGGTTGGAACGGTGGAAGTTCTGACGGGTTCGCACAGCCACGGCCAGGGGCATGAAACGACCTTTGCCCAGCTTGTGTCCGAGCGGCTCGGGGTGGACATCAACAATGTGGCCATCGTCCATGGCGACACCGACAAGGTGCAGATGGGCATGGGCACCTATGGCTCGCGCTCGGGTGCAGTCGGCATGACGGCGATTTCAAAAGCCCTGGACAAGATCGAAGCCAAGGCGAAGCGGGTTGCCGCTGCCGTCATGGAAGCCTCAACCGATGACATCGACTTCAAGGACGGCACCTTCACGGTGAAGGGCACCGACAAGAAAATGGCCTTCGGCGAAGTGGCCCTAGCCTCTTACGTCGGCCACAAGTTCAATTCGTCGGAAATCGAAATCGGCCTCAAGGAAACCTCGTTCCACGATCCGTCGAACTTCGTGTTCCCGGCGGGCGTCCACATCTGTGAAGTGGAAGTCGACCAGGATACGGGCCTGACAAAGATCGCAAGCTACACGGCGGTGGATGACTTCGGCACGATCATCAATCCCATGATCGTTGAAGGCCAGGTGCAGGGCGGCGTTGCCCAGGGCATCGGCCAGGCGCTGCTTGAGGGCGCCCACTATGACCGTGACTCCGGCCAGCTGCTCACCGGCTCGTTCATGGACTACAACATGCCCAAGGCGGCCAACATGCCGCATATCGAAAACTTCAAGCTGGGCTTCACCTACACCAAGTGCCCGTCCAATCCTTTGGGCATGAAGGGCTGCGGCGAGGCCGGAGCGATTGCGGCCCCTCCCGCCGTGATCAACGCCATCACCCATGCCATCGGAGTGCGCGACATTGCCATGCCGGCAACGCCGCTCACCGTGTGGAATGCCATGCAGCCCATGAAACGCGCCGCAGAATAAGGGGACAGAAAATGGAAAACTTCAATTATCACCGCCCCGCAACTGTCAACGCTGCCGCGGCGCTTCTCAAGAAATCCAAGGGCGGCAGCTACATGGCGGGCGGGCACACGCTGCTTCCTACCATGAAGCAGGGCCTGGCGTCGCCCAGCGACATCATTGATCTCACCGCCATCAAGGGCTTTTCCGGAATCACTGTCGGCAAATCAGCCGTGGTGATCAAGGCCGGAACCACCCACCAGGACGTGGCGTCGTCTGCCGCGGTCAAGAAAGCCATCCCCGCCCTGGCGGAACTGGCTGGAAAAATCGGCGGCGTTCATGTGCGCCACAAGGGCACCATTGGCGGCTCGGTCGCCAACAACGATCCGGCGGCGGATTATCCTTCCGCCTGCCTCGGGCTCAGCGCTACCATCGTCACCAACAAGCGCAAGGTTCCGGCGGATGCCTTCTTCACCGGCATGTTCCAGACGGCACTGAAGGATGGCGAGATTATCACTGAGGTGAGCTTCCCCATTCCGAAAAAGTCCAGCCACATGAAATTTCCCAATCCGGCCTCACGCTATTCGCTGGTCGGCGTGTTCCTCGCGCAAGCGGCGGACGGGAAAGTCCGCGTGGCGGTGACGGGCGCAGGTCCCAAGGTTTTCCGGGTGCCGGAAATGGAAACGGCCCTTTCAAAGAGTTTTGCGGTTTCGGCGCTTGCCGGGATTTCAGCCAAGGCCAAGGGCCTGAACGCCGACATGCACGCTTCCGCCGAATACCGGGCCCATCTGATCGGCGTTCTGGCGCGCCGGGCGGTTGAAGCGGCGAAGTAATCCAATGCCGTCATTCCGGCGAAAGCCGGAATCTGGTAGTCGGGATAACCTGAAAGGGAATCCGGCCTTCGCCGGAATGACGGCTGCGGGCAACGGAGATTCATGACGGCAGTTCCAAAATCCATCGATGAAACGGCTGACCTGCTGAAAGCCAACGGTTACGTGGCCGGGCGCGATTTGGCGACGGTGGTGTTTCTCGCCCTGAAAATGGGACGGCCCCTGTTCCTTGAAGGCGAGGCAGGAGTCGGGAAAACGGAAATCGCCAAGGTTCTGGCAGAAGGCCTGGGGCGCAAGCTCATCCGCCTGCAGTGCTATGAGGGCCTCGACATCAGCTCCGCCGTTTACGAATGGAATTATGCGGCGCAGATGATTGAAATCCGGCTGGCAGAAGCGTCGGGCGAACTCGACCGCAAGCGCATGGGGCAGGATATTTTCGCCGAACGATTCCTGATCAAGCGCGCCCTGCTCCAGGCGCTTGAGGCGAGCGATGGCGGAGCGCCCGTCCTGCTGATTGACGAGCTTGATCGCACGGACGAAGCCTTCGAGGCGTTTCTGCTGGAGGTTTTGTCGGATTACCAGATCACCATTCCGGAACTCGGCACGATCAAGGCTGAAGAGCCGCCAATCGTGATCATCACCTCCAACCGCACCCGCGAAGTGCATGACGCGCTGAAACGGCGCTGTCTTTATCACTGGGTTGGTTATCCGGATGCCAGCCGCGAACTGGAAATCGTCAAAACCAAGCGGCCTAAGGCCTCCGCCGCGCTGGCACGGGAAGTCGTGGCCTTTGTGCAGGCCTTGCGCGGCGGTGATCTGTTCAAATCTCCCGGTGTGGCCGAAACGCTGGATTGGGTTTCGGCGCTCCATGAGCTCGACAGCGTCACCCTTGATCCGCAAACGGTGAATGACACGCTAGGCGTCTTGCTCAAATACCAGGATGACATCGTGCGCATGGAAGGCTCGGAGGCCAAGCGCATTCTCGACCAGATCAAGGATGAAATCCGCACCACCGCGGCCACCCGCGTGCCGTGATGCGCGAGGCTCCTTCCGGGAAACTCGCCGCCAACATCATGCATTTTGCCCGTGTGCTGCGCGGCGCAGGCTTGCCCGTCGGCCCCGCCTCGGTGATAGATGCGCTGGATGCGGCACTCAGCGGATCGCTGCGGACCCGCGATGAATTCTACTGGACGCTCCACGCCATTCTGGTGAAGCGGCGCGAGCACAAGGAAATCTTCGATCAGGCGTTCCACGTTTTCTGGAAGAAGCCGAAGATGCTGGAACAGCTCATGCAGCTCATGTTCCAGCAGATTACCCGTGCCGCCGGCGACAAGCCGAAGGACCCGGGTTTCCGCCGGCTGGCGGAAGCCATGTTCGACCAGAACGCCGCGCAGAGCCGCCGGGAAAAGCCGGAGGTGCTGGAGCTTGATGCGACCTTCACGGCGTCCGCCGATGACATCCTGCGCGCCAAGGATTTTGAGCAGATGACGCTGGCCGAGCAGATCCAGGCCAAGGAGGCCATCGCTGATCTGCGCCTGCAGCGGCGCGAAGTCCTCACCCGGCGCTTCCAACCAGACTCTGCCGGGGAATACATCGATATGCGGCGCACCTTGCGGCAATCGCTGCGCTCGGGCGGCCACATGATCGACCTGGCGCGGCGTGACCGCAAAACCCGCCAGCGGCCGCTGGTCGTGCTCTGCGATATTTCCGGTTCGTGCTCAAGCTACAGCCGCATGTTCCTGCATTTCCTGCACGGCCTGGTGAATGACCGGACGGATGTGACCGTGTTCCTCTTCGGCACGCGGCTCACCAACATCACGCGCGAATTGCAGCATCTCGACGTGGATGAATCGATCGCCAAGGTTTCAGCGGCGGTGAAGGATTGGTCCGGCGGCACGCGGATTGGGGCCACGCTCAGGGAATTCAATTACAAGTGGGCGCGGCGCGTGCTCACCCAGGGGGCCGACGTGCTGCTGATGACCGATGGTCTGGAACGCGACGACACGGATCAGTTGACCAAGGAAATGCAACGCCTGCGCCGCAGCGCCAAACACATCGTCTGGCTCAATCCGCTGCTGCGCTTTGACCGGTTCGAGGCCAAGGCTTCCGGCATTCGCGCCATGATGCCTTATGTGGATGAGTTCCGCCCGGTGCACAGCCTCAATTCGCTCAGCGATCTGGCGGCGGCTCTTGGCAAGCGCGCAGGCCCGGCGCATGATCCGCGCAAATGGTTGAAGGCGGCGTAAAGCAGTGAGGACTATGTAAAATGAAAATGTCAGGCAGCCAGGTCATCGACGCGCCCCGCGAAGCGGTGTGGAAAGGCCTCAACGATCCCAAAGTCCTGCAGCAATGCATTCCGGGCTGCGAGAGCATCGTGGCATCGTCTCCCACGCAGATGAGCGCCAAGGTCGTGTTGAAAATCGGCCCGGTGAAAGCCTCGTTCACGGGGGCCGTCACGCTTTCCGATATCAAGGCACCCGAGAGCTACCGGATTTCGGGCAAAGGTGAAGGCGGCCTCGCGGGCTTTGCCAGCGGCGGCGCCACAGTAAAGCTCACGGCTAACAGCCCGAGCGAAACCCTGATGGAATATGACGTGGACGCGCAGGTCGGCGGCAAGATCGCCATGCTGGGCTCGCGCCTTGTTGACTCCACCGCGCAGTCGCTCGCCAATCAATTCTTCGAGAAATTCGCCGCCGTGGTCAAAAAGGATGCTGCCACGTCTGCGCCCAAAAAACCAAAGTCCAAGGCGGTCAAGAAGCCCGCGAAAAAGCCAACGGCAAAGAAGGTTGCGGCCAAGCCCAAGAAGAAAGCGGTTAAGGCAAAAAAGAAGCGCTGAAGCCTCTCAAGTGGAATAGCATCCAGACAAATCCCGGATGAGGCGAAGCTGTTTTTGGGGCACCGATCCGTCAAGAGGATTGATGCCAACACGGTATCCCTCAGGTTCACGGGAAACGGCATACATGAAATGGGTGTAATGGAATTCGTCGTCGGCAATGAATTCGTACCGGACAGAACCAATTATGACGGGAATTATGGACTCGGTGTCGGCAAGATTGATCGCTTTCTCCAGTTCCTTCCTGGGAATGAAAACATGCCTTTGCAGTGTTTCATCCTGGGCATGATGCAGAACCATTCGGCTTTTGGGAGCATACGTCTTGCTATCCTCTGCGCTCAGCACGAAAGCATTTTTTTCGTCGCCATGATCGGAAAGCGAGGGGCTCATGGGATAAAGCCTGGCTTCCACGGTCACATTCCTTGCCGGGGATTTGCCAGCATTCCTGAGGGCAAGGTCTAAATCCAGATGCACACCAATTTCATCGAAGACAAGCGCGCCTTTCACCTGAACACGTTCCACTAAAACCCACGGTCTTTCGCTGGAAACAAACAATTCGCGGCTCAGTCTGCTGGATTCGATAGCGGCATCAACCGCGGTTTTGGCTATGGTGATTTGATCGGAACCAGTCGCCTTGACCTCGTGCACGAGATCGCGGGCGGCGCGCCAAAGAAACCAGGTTGCGATTCCGAGAACAACAGTAAAAATTGCAATGATGCCATTTCCGTTGTTGTGGACCAGGTCACCAATGCAATTGCGATAACCGACAAACGAGCCATAGAGGTTGGTGGCGTATTCCTGAAGGGGTTGCTGGGGGTTATTGTAGTAAGCCTCTTGCAGGCATTGTTTGAGGGATGGGGTTGTCCAACCAATCCAAAGGATTATACCCGCTACAGCAACTCCAATTACAAACTGCCCTACCCGCTGCATTTTAACTCCGTACCTGGTCGGGGGTTAAATACCTTGCAACCTTATACCGTCAAGCCATGGCGCGGCTAGGGCCGCCAGAAAGATCGTGGCGACACGAATGCTTTGCCGTTTTTGCTTGCTGGCTTGCTGGCTTGCGGGCCGACCGACCTCCCCGTAACCTGAGGACGTTGCGCCTTTATCGGGACTTAAAGAGACACCATGGTTGACGGATATATCATCTGCGGCACGCCGCGGACTGGAAGCACCCTGCTCTGCAATCTTCTGGCGTCAACGAAAGCAACCGGCAATCCGGACTCTTTCTACGGGCGCAAGTTCATGTCCTGGTGGGCTGGGGAATGGCGCCTTCCGGGCCACGACACGATGAGCGAAAGGGATTTCAACATTGCATATCTGAATGCGGCCGTGGCGGCAGGAAAGGGCGGAACCGGGATTTTTGGCCTCCGCCTGATGCGGGAAAATCTGGATGAACTTTCCGCGATCCTGGACCAGGTTTTCCCGCACCTTCCGTCCGACAGGGCGCGCTTCGAAAGGGCCTTTGGTCACATTCTCTACATTCACCTGTCCCGCGAAGACAAGCTTGCACAGGCCATTTCGCTGGTTAAGGCGGAACAAACCGGTCTTTGGCATATCGCGCCTGACGGAACGGAAATCGAGCGGCTCGCGCCGCCGGAAGAGCCCCTGTACGACTTCGCGCGGATCAATCGTGAAGTCCTGGAATTGGAGGGCTACGACAGGGCGTGGAATTCCTGGTTCGAGGCGCAAGGCATTGAACCGCTCCGCATCGGCTATGAGACTCTTTCAGCCAATCCCGCGGCGGCATTGATTGCCATCTGCGAAGCGCTGGGGGTTCAAGCGCCGAACGCCCGCGATATAAACCCCGGTGTCGCCAAGCTTGCGGATGCGATAAGCCTCGATTGGATGCGCCGCTACCGTTCGGATGCCGAACCGCCGGCCTGACGCATCATCGCAAATTGCTGCCTAACGGCGGAATGTTGCGACGTGCCGGAACGAAATACTCCGGTCCTAGGCCACAGCCACGATTACGTGCGCCTGAATTTTGGCGGCAACCTCGCCGCTGCCATGCCTATCTGCAATCGCGGATGCGGCGCAGTCGGTTGCAGCTTCCAGTTTTCCCGCGTCTCTGGACTCGATTTCGCCGCGAAGAGGAGTTCCCTGACAATAAGCAACGGCCGGAATGCGTGGTGAGGATGCGCGGCTTTGTTCGGCTCTCGTCTCGATCACCACATGGGAGAAACCTGCATTCTCCAGCTCGCTGCGGATCAGTGCCGTATCGTGGTAGCCGTGCGGCGTTCGTGCCAAAAAACGCGGCGGATTCTCCGGAAAAATCTTTGCAAGAGCATTTGTTACATCATTGGCAAATACATTCTCCTCGATGCGATCCCATACGTTGAACAAAAAATGTCCGCCGGGCTTCAAAGCTCGCCTTGCTTCGCGGTAGCCAGATGTGCGGTCGGGAAAGAACATTGCGCCGAATTGGCAACAAACGAGATCGAAGGCCGCATTTTCAAACGGCAGCGCCAGGGCATCCGCCTGGCGCCATTTGATCCGAATGTCGGGAGGTTGTTGCGATGCGGCGAAGTCGAGCATCGGCTGGTTGATGTCGGTTACGATATAGCTCGCTCCGGGGGACAGTTTGGGGGCCAAGGCGCGGGTGACAACCCCGGTGCCCGCGGCAATTTCCAAAACGGTGCTTGGCGACAAGGACGCAGCGCGTCGTACAATATCTGCGGCGTAGGGCTCGAAAATCAACGGCACCATATAGCGGTCGTAGTTTTCCGGAACCGAGCCAGCGAACACCTTGTCGGTTTCCAACATTGCTATGGCCCTCCGTCGGATTGATAGCTTGCAAGGCTAGCACCCAATTGTCCTGACCTGCCACTGAAGATTTCCTCCAAGGCAGGACGCTTCCTCAGGCCACGGCGGGCAACCTGAGCTGTACCCTTAATCCGCCAATTTCCGCATCTCCCAGGACCAGGTTGCCGCTGTACATGCCGGCCGTTTCGGTGACGATGGAAAGGCCCAGGCCGGAGCCGGGTTTGGTTTCGTCGAGGCGCTTGCCGCGCTTAACCGCTTCGGCGCGTTTGCTGGCGGGGAGGCCCGGGCCATCGTCATCCACGGTGATCATCAGCCAGTTCCGGGTGCCGTCGATGGGGTCGATGATGGGTGCCGCACTGATCTTCACGGCCTGCTTTGACCATTTGGCGGCGTTGTCGATGAGGTTGCCTGCCATCTCCTCAAGATCCTGAACCTCGCCGCGGAATTTCAGGCCGGGGCTGACGCCCACCTCAATCTTCACGCCCCTGTCCTGGTTGATGCGCATGATGGTACGGCCAAGCGCTGCCAGCACCGGCTCCACATCGGTGGTGGCACCCAGGGTTTGGGCCCGCGCGGCGCGGCGGGCCCGGTCGAGGTAAAGGCTCACATGGTCGCGCATGATCTGGACCTGCTCGGAAACCTTGGTTCCGAAATCCGACTTGTTGCCCTGTGCTTCATTAGTGAGAACGCTCAAGGGGGTTTTCAGGGCATGGGCCAGGTTGCCAACTTGGGTGCGGGCCCGGTCGATGATTTCGGTGCCCGCAAGAATGAGCAGGTTCAGCTCCTCGGCCACGGGCTGCATTTCGTCGGGGAACTCCCCTTCCAGGCGCTCGGCCTTGCCGGCGCGGATGGCGCTGAGGGCCTGCTGCATGCGCTGCATGGGTTTCATCGCCACGCGCACCTGCAGGAAGATGGCGAGCAGCAGGCCAAAGCCAAGCAGGGCCAGCACGCCGTAAAGGGCGCGCTGGAACGCGAGAATCTCGGACTTCAATTCATCAAAATTTCCGGCCACGAGGAAGGAAAATTCCTCGCCGCCGAAGAGCTTGAATTTCTGTTCGATGGCGCGGAGCTGCTGGCCGTTGCTGTCCTTGATATAGAAGCTGGCCACGCCACCCGCGTCGCGGGTCAGCAAATCGGCTTCGGTGGGAATTAGGCGCTTTTCGAGGGAGGATTCGGAAGCCAGGTCAGGCAGGGTTCTCTGCCTGGGCGGCGAGACCTGCCAATACCAGCCCGACAGCGGAATGGTGAAGCGCGGATCGGGGATCCGGCCTGACATTGCAGGCGAACCGTCGGTGGCAAGCTCCACATTGGCCAGGAGCCCGTCAAGAATGGCGCGCAGGCGCGCGTCGAAATTGCGCTCAAGGGCCTGCTGGAAGAGGTAGGCCAGCAGGAAAGCGGCGCTGACGAGGAGGACGACGGCCACCACCGCAGACGTAAAAATCAGCCGGAAGGAAAGTGAGTTATTTCGCATTATCCGGCTCGGATACGCAGTATCCCATGCCGCGGATCGTATGCAGCACATCAACGCCGAGCTTTTTCCGCAAACGCCCGATGAACACCTCGATGGTGTTTGAATCACGATCGAAATCCTGGTCATAGAGGTGTTCAACCAGTTCGGTGCGCGAAACAACCTTGCCGCCGTGGTGCATGAGATAGGACAGCAAGCGGAATTCCAGCGAGGTGAGCTTGATGGCCGTGCCGTTCACGGTCACGCGGGCGCTCTTGGTATCGAGCACCATGGGTCCGCAGGTGAGTTCGCTGGTGGCGTGACCGGCGCTGCGCCGCAGAAGGGCGCGCATGCGGGCCAGCACTTCCTCCATCTGGAAGGGTTTGACCACATAATCGTCGGCACCGGCGTCAAAGCCCGCCACCTTGTCGCTCCAGCGGTCGCGCGCCGTGAGGATCAGCACCGGCATTTTCTTGCCGGCCCGGCGCCATTTTTCCAGAACGCTGACACCATCAAGAACCGGCAGGCCGAGATCGAGGACCACGGCGTCATAGGGTTCTGTTTCACCGAGGTAATGCCCCTCCTCGCCGTCCACGGCCTTGTCGACCACGTAGCCGGCATCGCCAAGGGCCGCGACCAATTGCCGGTTCAGGTCGGGATCGTCTTCAACGACGAGAATGCGCATTTATTTCTATCCCATTGTACCTTGCAGTTTGGCGACTATAGGATTGAACCATCGTTCCCGTCCACCCTGACGCGAATGACGTTGCCATCAACCGCCAGGGTGACGATATAAATGCCCCCCCTCTCTCTTACCTTGAGAACCTTGGAGCCGGGATAGTCGGCCTGGGCAATGGCGGCGGCCTGGGAGGGCGCAATTCCGAGTTCCGGCAGCAGGTTAAGATTGGGCTTTATGACCGGGGGAGCCAGCCTTCTCAGGATCTGCGGGCGGTTGGTTGACTGATATTGGGCAATAGCAGGCTCGACGACAAGCAGGGTCGCCAGCGCAATCGCCACAAATTTCAGACTTCTCAACATTAAACCTGTCGCCTTTCCTGCACCCGGTTTAGGGGCGCTAAGCTGAACTGGGGATGAATAGAAATGTCAGGAATGCTGACCAAAACTAAAATTCAGTAATTACAACCGGTTAAGAGAAAATTTTCCTGCACTTAAGCGGTTTTTCGGAGGTGGATTTACCCCCAATTTTCGGCATCCTGTGCCCTCCCTCATAATGGGACCCCGCAGCGGCGAAGCAAGGAACGGAAACACACCCCAAGTGTTAAAAAGCTGGGATTTGGATGAACGGCGGATGAATGCGGGCTTCAAGAACCATACAGGGACGATTGCGTAATCCTTTGTTCATCACTTAACGCCTAACCAGAGAGACCCATCATGAACGCCCCCGCCGCCCAGAACGAAGTCACCGACATCAGCTTCTTCCGCAATATCGGCTTGGCCTTCATCGTTTTGACGCTCATTGCCGGCTCCATGACCGTGGGCCTGATCGTGCAGCAGACCAACGCCGCTGCCGTCGCCACCATCGCCAGCGCCGAATAGGTCTATTTCCCCCGTACCATCCGCTCGATCTTGCTCCCTAAGAACATGTAGCCCAGCACCAGGCTGCTCACCACGGCCTCGGTCTGGGACAGCTCGGCGATGGCTACATTGAAATCATCCAAGCCGGTGAGTTTCACCATGAAGCGCGCCGCCCAGTACAGGCACACGAACAGCATCAGCAGGAATTTCGGCCACCACAGGAAGGGATGCTCGTATTCCCTGATCTGCAGGTCGCGGATGGCCTTGCGCCGTTCCAGCTCATAGCCAAGCACCTTCACATCCGCCTCGATGTTCACGCGCTCGCGCTCGTTCGCCGAAGCCGCAAGCGCCTGTTTGTGCGCCAGCATCTTCTCAATCAGGTTTTCACCGAGGAATGACTTGATGACCGGGAAGATGAGGCCAGGAATTGCGAGCATGGCCTCAGTCCTTCTTACCGACAGGCCCCGTGGTCATATGGCGCAGAACAATTGCCATGAAACCAAGGGTGCCAACGATGGCCAGCACCGCAAGATTTTTCCGGTCACCGGCCAGCACATATTGCCGCCAGTCCAGCGTTTGCAGGTAATCGACCAGCTCACCGGCTAGGGGCAGAGCCACGCCCGCGCCCATGGTGAGCCAAACGACCGTACGGTGTCAAGAACTTTTTTCCTATAAGAGGAATTTTCTTTTTAAACTCTGCAAATTCTACTGTTCCACCTGGCGCTTGACGCCGCTGTCGATACCGCTGTCCTTGCTGTATTCACCGGCCCTGGCAAATTCCCGGCAGATGCTGCCCTCCTTCACATAAGAGAAGGCAACGCAGTGGGGGTCGTCCGCGCAGCGCGCCTCGCAGGTCACGAAGCTTGCGGAAGCGCCGGCGCTGGCTGGCTCGCCGGGAAAAGCCTTGCCCCGGTAACGCACCATGGCTTTTGCCGCCGTTGATTTGGACGGCGGCTTGGCGCTGGCGGGAAGGCCGCTCACGCTGCTAGGTTCAAGCAATGCGGCGGTCACACCGGATTTGAGAAAGCATGCGGCGTTCCACACATTGAAGGTGAAGGCGGCGCAATTGCTATTGGACTGGCATTGGACCTCGCAGTCAGCAGCGCTGTCTGCCGGATTTTTTTCCAGCAGCGCACCGGCAAAATCCGTATTGCTAAAATGTTTGAACGAGCCTTTTGCGGTGGAGGTTTCCGCCTTTACGGAAGAACCACCCAACCGTTGCAAACCTTCGGTAGCCACTTCGACTCCGGGATGCAGGGCAAGTGCCTTGCGATAATCCGCTGCCGCCTTCTGCTTTTTGCCCTGAGTTTCGTAAGCTAGGCCCCTGTTGCCATAGGCTTCGGCATCGTCCGGAGTCAGCGCGATGACCTTGCTCAAATCCGCAATGGCACGGTCGAGATTGCCTTTTTTCCCGAAAGCGACGGCACGATTGTAATAGGCTTTGGCGTCTTTCGGGGCGAGCACTATGGCCTTGTTAAAATCCGCAATGGCGCGGTCGTATTTGCCCATGTCGCCATAAAGATTGCCTCGGTTGTTATAGGCATCAGCATATTTCGGATAAAGCTCTATGGACTTGTCATACTCCTTTATGGCGCGGTCAGATTTCCCCTTGGCCGAATAAGCAAGGCCGAGATTGTAATGTGCCATTGCGATGTTCTTGGTTGAATCAGTTCCGGCATCAATAATGGCGGTGCAACCAGAAAAGTTCAAATCGGGATCGGCACTTTTGCAGTTATCCCAGTCGTCAGCCAACGCTTCGAGCGTTAACCCGAAGGTCAAGTCATCATAGTCATCTGCCTTTGCTTCAAGTGCAAACATCGCACAGGCCACGATGGCCAGCGGAAAAAACCAGGTGCGCCATCCCATATGCCACCATCCCCTGCGGGCCTGGCGAGACGCGGAGGCCGCTACGCAAAAACCTGCCAGAGATATTGAGTGGCGGCAAGGCCTTCGGTTTGCGAACCCTATTGTGGAGAATAGCCGTTCATAGCCAAACGACCGCACGATGCCAAGCGTTAATTTCCTATGAGAGGAATTTTCTTTTTTTGACGTGCGAAGGAAAATTTGGGAACCAATTTGGCCGTTGGCAGTTTCTTAATGCAAATGCCCGGTCCGGCCCCCCATGAAAATGGAAAAGGATTGGGTGTTGCCGCCGCAAACAATTCTGCGGCGCTGATTGTTGGTTTTACAGGTCCCCACTTGGCCCGCAATCAAAGAGCCCCGCCACTGCAAAGTGGCGGGGTTTTTTGGTGATGATGCAAAGAAAACCCAGTCAGGCGTCCTGATTGCGCATTTCCTCGACAACGGCTTCGGGGTTGGAAACATCATTGGCGGATTTGCGGCGCGGCGCTTTTGGTTCAGCGCCGGTATGTGCCGGAGTCTCCGCCAGGCCCTCCTCGGCCTTTGAGGTTCCGGATTGGGGCAAGCCCTCGTCCACTTCGAGGTCCTCGTTTTCCTCGCGCTCGATGCGGGACTTGCCCTTGGCGCTTTTTTCAGCAGCGGGGTTTTTCAACTGGTCCTTGTATTTGTCCAGCATGGTCACAGGCTCCAGCTTGCCGTGCCGAGCCAGGCGCCATCAACCTTTTTCCACGACACGCCCATGAAGGTGGCCTTGGTCATGTAGGCGGATTTGTTCTTGAGGCGCGCCAGAATGTTGGGCAGCCGGCGCTTCACCGGTTTCTTTTTCTGCGCGGCGTGTTCGCGCTTGTGATGAAGCTTGAGAGCGGTCACATATTCCTGCGGCGTGATGCCGGGCCAGCGGGCGTAGAGCCCCTTGATCTGTTCGTCGTGGGGCAAGTGCTTGGTTTCACCGAGGTAATCCACCAGGTTTGCGCTGTCCATCTTTGATCTCCCTATTCAACTGTAGGGAATAACGCCGGAGACCGGACTTCGTTCCATCCGGTAAAAGCAGGAATTTTATGGGAACCATCCCCGGGCCCCCGCGTTTTATCTGCGGTATCAGAAACCGAAAGGACTATGACCATGGATGATTATGACAAAAAGCAAGACCTTCGCGTGAGCAATGCCAGCGACAGCGGCGCTACCACCATCGCCATTATCGTCGCGGCTCTTGTGCTGGTTGTGGGTGCATTCATCTACTTCGGCAACAGCACAACGCCTACCGGGCAGCAGCTAACGCAGAACAACGTGACACCGGCGCCGATCACCGAACCGGCAATGCCGCTGCCAGCAACGCCTCCGGCGGTTGAGCCATTGACGCCACCCGCCACCCCTCCCGCCGATGCGCCGGCTGCCAACCCCTAGGTTGATGCAACCAGCCGTTTATTAGCGCAACTCGGGGAAAAGCCTCCATCAATGATGGGGGCTTTTTTGCAAAAGAGGGAGTTGGAACCTTCCAGACTCTCCCGCGTTGTTGCACTTCAGAAGAGGGATTTTATTTAAACTTAACAAACATAAGGAGTTTTTCCCATGAAAAGTCTCTTCCTCGCCTCCGCCGTTGCTGCAACACTGGCGCTTGCAATGCCAACCGCTGCTGATGCCAAGACCAACGTCCAGATTTACTTCGGCATGCCGCACTACGGCTACCAGGTCGGCCCTGACTACCGTTTCCGCCAGGGCTATGGCTGGTATCAGGATTCCCGCTATTACAATAATAACCGGGGGCGCCTGTCCTGCGGTGAAGCCAGAAGGGTTGTGCGCAATAGCGGGTTCAGGAATGTGAACACGATTGAGTGCAATGGCCGCACCTATACGTTCGAGGCCACGCGGCGCGGTCGTGACGTGACCGTGTTTGTGAACTCCAGAAACGGACGGATCTGGCGCGGTTAACGAACCTCCACGTTTGCGCTTCAGCGGGCTCCAAGCGGGCCCGCTGAAGGCGTATGCATCAATTTTCGTAAAATTGAACTTGTATATTTCACCGCGCCTTATAGTCCTTGGCAAAAGGAGCGCGCCATGGCCAAGCCATCTGCATTCGAAAGTGCCGTTTTCCGGCACCCGGCGGGCAATTTCAGCCCGGAACGCCTGGCCACGCTCAAGAACATTTTCGAAACGGTTTGCGACGAAGCCAGGATCCCGGCCAATGCCAAGCGTGACCGCGATGTGCTTGCCGCCAAAATCCTGGTGGCAAGCGAAACCATCACCTCGGAAATGGTGCTGGTCCTCGCCGCCATGCACACAGCCATGGGCCTGCGGCGGTAGGGTCAGAGCTTAGCCGCCCCGGTAAACTTCAACTTCAATTTTGCCGCAAGAAGAGACGGGAATAGTCGAATAGACAGGACGCATGCGCTCAACGGCACGTTCATCGAGGTAGCGGATTTTGTGGTCGATACCGACCACAACAGCGTAATATCCAAATACTTCCTCCAACAAACTATAGGGCCAGAGCGCGTTACTTTCCTCGTCTCCGGAAAGAATTCTGCAGCAACCTGGATTTAGCAGTTCAAATTGAGTTGTATCCTTGATCGGCAAGTATTTTTCGCCGGGATTTCGACCCGTGCCATAATGTGCGTGACGGTTGATCGGCCTCATCTCGTCTTTAATTGCCGCAAAGATCATTTCCCCGTCCGAAACGAAACGCCCCTCAGAAAAACAATAGGACGAGCGGTGGAGGAAATAGGTGAGCGCCAAGGCAATGACCACCAGCACAGCCAGAACTCGAAAGCTGTGCCTCACAAGATAAATGCCGCCTTGTAAAAACAGATCGCGGTTCACAGCTTGATCAGCTCTACTTCAATGCCGTGAACCGCGGTGCTATCGGCGATGTCGGTGCGGAGGCCCGGGTTCAGGATGTTGATGTTGGATTCACCCTTGGTCAGGCTGGGCCAGCGGCTCTTGTGGGCGAGTGCTACGCCCTCGGGCACGTCGGCGGAAATGTTCACGGCGAGGTTGATGTGGCCTGCCTTGGTCGAGAGCCTGACGATGTCGCCCTGCGCCAGTTTCCTGCGCACCACATCGCGCGCGTTGAGATGCACCTTGGCGGGGCCGAGCTGTGCGGCGATTTTGGGGTCGTTGCCGTAGCTGGAATTCATCAGCCATTCGCCAGCGGGAGTGAGCAGGCGCAGGCGCCCCTCTTCCGGCGCCTCGTCCGCATGGGCCACGGGCACCGCCGGATGGCCCTGCTCCGCCAAACGATCGCTGCGCACTTCGATGCGGCCTGAAGACGTTGCGAAGGTGAGGCCTTCGAACTGCACACGCGGGACAGGGAAAAGCCTTGCCGTGCCCATCTCTTTCAAATCATTGAAATCGCCGTCAAACGATGTCTGCTCCAGCAGGCGCGCGATCATGGACTCGTCACTTTCGAACAACGCGGGCTCATTGAAGCCCATGGCCGCGGCCAGCCTGCGGAAGATTTCCTGGTTGGGCAGCGATTGACCGAGGGGCTCCGCCGCTTTCACTTGCGCGGACACCGTGTCGTGAAAATAGGGGAAGATGATGTCGTCGAATTCGAGGAAACTGGCGGCGGGCAACACGTAATCGGCGTAGACAGCCGTGTCGGTCATGAAGAGATCGGCCACGACGGTGAACAGGTCCTCGCGCGCCAGGCCGGTGCGGATGGCTTTCGTGCCGGGGCTTGAAGCCACGATATTGTTGTTCCAGGTGAAGAGCGCTCTCACCTTCTTCGGATCGTTGAGATCAGCGGCCAGATCCATGTGGCTCACCGAAGCCGCTGCGCTACCCGCGATGAAGCCAGCATCCACACCACGGGTTTCCGCACCATTCATGTAGCAGAAACCGGCGCCGGGCTTACCCAGCTGACCAGTAGCGATGTTGAGCAGCGGCAGGGCGCGGAAAACATTGCCGCCTTTGGGCTGGCGCTGCACGCCTTGGCCAAGCCAGAGCAGCGAAGGCCCCCGCGCAAACATCAGCGCGGCCTTTTCGATCAGCGCCGCGTCAACGCTTGTCAGTGCGGCGGTTCGCTCCGGTGTAGCGGCGTCGATCTCCGCTTCGACATCGTCAAATCCGAGAACGTGCTTCGAGATGAAAGCGCGGTCGAAAAGGCCCGCCTGCTTGATGACATGCAGCATTCCAAAGGCCAGTGCCGCATCGCTGCCCGGGCGCAATTGCAGATGAATGTCCGCCAGTTTCGCCGTGCCGGTGGCGATGGGATCGACGACCACGAGTGCCGCACCCGTGGACTTCACCCAGCCCGTGTGCATGTGCGGGGCGCTGTGCGAGGGGTTGGCGCCCCAGACCATCAGGCAGCGGGCGTTGGCCAACTGCTCCGGATCGAAGCCCGCCAGCGAGGTGCCGAACATGTCGGCCAGCACCACATGGCCCGCCTTGTTGCACACCGTGTCGGGGTCCACTTCGGTGGCACCGAGGCGGCTAAAAAAGCGGCCGGGAAAACCGCCGGCGATCATCGACAGGGTGCCGGTGTAATGGGTGTGATAGATGGTGCGGGGATCGCTGATTTTTTTCAGCCGCGCCGCGATATCGGCGAGGGCCGCATCCCAGGAGACGGGTTCGAAAACACCTTCCCCCTTTTTGCCAGCGCGGCGCAGCGGCACCGACAGGCGCTTTTCGGCATCGCGGAACACGCCGTTATAGGCGATGGCGCATTTCCCGCAGAGCTTTCCCTGGCTCACATGGTGCTCGCGGTCGCCCATCACATTCTGGATCACACCACCCCGCACCCGCACCGACATGCCGCAGGCATCATAGCAATCGCGCGGGCATGTGGTTTTGATGAGCGTGTCGGTTTCGGTCATGGGGGCTCCTGATACTCAGGCTACCCATAGGGCATCTGTCAGCTTCCCGCCATACCGTGATGGTCGCCGCGCTATTACGCTTCAAACGGAAATGATGGCCTTTGCACCGATTTTTGGTCGGCGAAGCGGCGCACTGCCGTCAATGTCGACAGGACCCTTTCCTTTTCGGAACTCATGGGCAGCATTGCGGTTACAACGATGACCGGATTGTCCTGCCAGTCCGCGATCGGGGCCGCTATGGAAGTTGTCGCGCTCTCCACATCGCCAGTCGAGATTGCGAAGCGGTTTTGCCGGATTTCATGAAGCATCGCCTGCAGCTCTTCATCGGTCTGGCCGTTCGAGTCCCGGTAGGACAACCGTTCACTGGCAATGAGATCGCGCGTCAAGTCGGAATCCAGAAATGCCGCAAATATGCGGCCCGGCGCGGAATGCAGCATGGGCAGCACCTGCCCCAGCATGACGGGCACCTCAAACGAATCATCGGTGCGCTCGAGCTTGATCAGCGTGGGGCCGGTTTTGCTCCATACGGTCAGGCCCACATGACAATCGATTTCTTCTATAAGTTGCGGCATGCCTTCCATGACATCATCAATTTGATCGATGTGCTGCATGGCCGCCAGGCCGAGCAGAATGGCGTGTTTGCCGAGCGAGTAATTACCGGATTTCTGCCCCTGGAATGTCAGCCCGAGCTTTGTCATGCTGCTCAAATAGCGGTGAACCTTGCTTGGACTGAGTTTACAACGCTCGCTTAAAGCCTTGAGTGACGTGGGATGGCGGAAGTTCGCCAGCTGCAGCAATATTTCCATCGCCACTTCGACGGAATAGATACCGGATTTGCCGCCTTCCGATTTTTCATGGACACGGGTTGCCCGGTCTTCCCTGGGAATCAAAATTAACCTCTGTCGCCAAGCCGTCTTATCTGCTACTCCTAGAGTTAGCAGTCCGGCGTATGTAATCTACTGGCACGAGTGACAGGTAACGCCAGTGAACTCCCGATGGCACGGGGGAGACGCATCTTAAGCGAAACCGTGAGACAGTTGATGCCTTCACACGCCCACAAACGTAACAGCGACATCCATGAAGCTGATCCGGCTGAAGAGCCGCGCGTATCCGGCATTCCAGTCCTGAGCGAGATGCCATGGGGAACGCATTTCTGCGTCTTTTACGAGACAGAGCGTGACCTGCTTGACATGATCGTCCCCTTTTTCAAGGCGGGACTGCGCGCCAACGAATTCTGTGCCTGGGCGCTTTCCGGTCCGGATGAGGCATCCGCAAAGGAGGCCCTGCGGCAAGCCATTCCAGACTTCGACCGGCGGATGGAATCAGGGCAAGTGGAGATCATCCCAGCCGCCCACTGGTACCTTGAGGACGGAAAGTTCGAGCTGAGGAGGCTGATTGACCGCTTGAGCGAAAAGCTCCGCACGGCGCTGGACAGGGGCTTCGCCGGAATGCGGGTCAGCGGAAACTCCATCTGGAACGGGACCAGCCATTGGAAAGATTTCTGCGATTATGAGAAGGAGCTCAACCAATCCGTCCGGGGCCTGAAAATGATAGCTCTCTGCACCTACGGGCTGGCGAACAGCACGAGCAGCGATCTGCTGGACGTCACGCGCTCCCACCTGCTCACCCTCACCCTGCGAAACGGCAACTGGAACATCCTTCAAGCGCCCGATGTCAAAGTGGCCGACCGCGAAATCAGCAAGCTGAATAGCGCGCTGAATATCCTGTCGGGCCCCTTTCCCGGCCATGAGACCTTGACGTCACGCGAGCGCCTCGTGCTGGCGCAGATCATCCGGGGGTTTTCGAGCAAGGAGATCGCGCGGACTTTGGACATCGCGCCCCGGACCGTAGAATTCCACCGGGCAAACATTCTGAAGAAAACAAACGCCAAGAACACACTCGATCTCATGCGTATCGTGCTGGGCGAGTAACTGCCCGGCTGCAAAGGGGGCGCAAGGAAAACCGGCGCCCTTGCGGACGCCGGCTTTCGTTTTATTTACTGCTTCAGCCGTAGGGGCTGTTGCACTGGTTTACATTGCCGCTATAGGCCACCCAAGTGTTGGTGCGCGGGTTGTAGGAACGATAGTGGTCGGAGCACCATTCCACATGCCGGCTTCCGTAGCCGCCGCCGTCATAATTGTTTTGCGCAGCAATGCTGCCGCCGATGACCAGCGGCAGGGTCCACCACGGGGTTTCATAATAGTAGCCGTTGTGGAAATGGCGGCAATTGTCGAAGCGCGAATTGCAGCGCCTGCCGTCGCGATTCCTCTCCCACCTGTCGCGCATGCGGTCGTTCCTGCTCGCGGCAAGCTGGATCATGCCATCATTGGCCACATTCTGCTGGAACGGCTGCAGGGCCGCGGCGGATGCGCCGCCGCCGGTGAGCGCCAGCGTGCCGAAGCCCAGGGCGGCTCCCAAAATCACCAAGCTTAAATTCTTCATCATCGTGTCTCCTTTTGTCTTCAATTGCCACCGTGGCAGATTTTCTTTCCGCTGGTGGTTCAATGAGAAAGACGCGCAGGGAGTTCCTAATCCGGTGCACACGAATTCGTGTTGGGAATTTCCGGGATTACCTGTTTGTAACGGAACAAAAGCGCAAGAGCCGTTCCTGGCGGCTTCAGCAGTCCTCGGCGCTGAAGGTGAAGGCATCCTCCTTGAAGGAATAGCCGAATTCGCAGAGGTAGGTTCCATCCTCATACTTGTGGCAAAAAAGGCCATTGCCGCCGGATTTCTCCATGCTGCCGGTGCATTCTTCCTGCTTGGCCTTGTCGCGCATCCCTTCGAAGAGCAGCTTTGCGGGCTTGCCCGTGAGGCGGAATGACAGAACGCAGGTGTCGGACTTCACGCCATCCTTGCAATCCGGATCGCCCTCGAAAGCGCCAAGGAGAGCGCTGCCTTCCAGCGGAATTTCTTCTGCGGCGGCTGGAGACAGGAAGAGAAAGATCAGTGCCAGGTGGCGGAAGCGGAGCATTGGGTGTCTCCCGAAGTTTGAAAATTTGCAACAGTGTGCAACATCAAACATGGAGTGGCAACCGGCTGGCTAATGCCGTTCATTTGGCGCAAGATCATTCCCGGCAAACCTGATTGAGGAGAAGATAGATGGCCAAGGGTCAACAAAAAAGCAACCGCGAGAAGAAGAAACCGAAACAGGAGAAGGCAAAACCGGCGGCCGCCACATCGCAGTTTTCCGGCCTGCAGGCAAAGCCCAGCTCTTCATCGGGCAAGAAACAGTAAAGGCCGCTGCCGCCGCTCTTCCTAAGTATGATGCTCGCGGCAGTGTTCAACGGCAAGCATCAAGTGGCAATCGGCCCTGGCTTCAGCCTTCCACAGCCCCTGCAGGTTCCGGCGGGCAAGTGCCGCCGCTGTCTCTTTCAGCTTTCCAACGCGCGGCAAGCGCTTCTAGGCGGAGCGCCAGCGCCTCGCGGGTGGCGTCGTTGATGATCAGACGGCCGGCGCTGTCGTCCGCATCGCGGCGTTTTTCCTTTGCCTCGATAGCGACAACTTTCTCCAGCGCCGTGGCCAGGGTCAGCATGCCTTGCAGGGGAAAGGCCGGATCAACATTTCCATCAAGTTTCAAACGCTGTGCCAGGGCCTCAAGCTTCTTGTACAGTGCCGCCTTGATCTGCACTGCCCCATTCACCTGGCCGCCGGCGGCAAAGGCCCGGGGATAAGCGGGGCGCCGCGGTTTCCAGTTTTCCGCCAGGCGGCGCTGGTGAAGGCCGTAAGTGCTGCAGCCATGAAGCTTGCAGATTTCGCTAAGGGAGCGTTCGCCGCCTTCATAATCGCCGCGCACCGCAAGCCAATCCACGCGGGCGGGCCTGTGGCGGAGCCTGAGCCAGCCTTCGGTTTTCCGGCGGTGCTGGAGAGTGCGTATATTGACGCCATGCCGAAGGGCCATGGCGGGAAGCGGATCACGGCCCTGCTCATAGGCGCGGCGAACCGCCGCCCAGTCAGCCGCCCGCGGCGGCTTCTTGTCCGATGTTTTCATGCTGATACCCAATTGTGGAGAATACCCTGATATGGCCCAGCGACCGTGCGCTGTCAAGGTTTGTTTTCCTATGATATGACTTTTAGCAAATTTCTTTGCCGGGAATATGTTAACGCCATCGACATATCACTCCAAATATGGCCACTCATGTTAAAAAAATACGATTTCTTTAACATATTCCCGGAACGTGTTAAAGAAAACCCGATTTTGGACCTATGATGCCTTGATGCTGAAACCTGTCTATCAAATACGGCCCTTGCCGCCGAACGTGGACTTGGAAACAAAGCCCATCCTCAAGGCTGTTGCCCGGGCGAACCGCCATTTGGCGGAGCTAAAGGGCCATGCCGCCACAATTCCCAATCCCGGCATTCTCATTGCGACACTTTCCCTTCAGGAGGCGAAGGCCAGTTCGGAAATTGAAAACATCGTAACAACCCAGGATGAGTTGTTCCGGCTCAGCCTGTTTGCCGAAGGCCCTGCGTCAGCCGCCGCAAAGGAAGTGGCCCTTTACAGGGATGCCCTGCGCCTCGGCTTTGACAGGCTGCGCGGCGGACAAGGGCTGCTTACCAGCAATCTCATCATCGAGATGTTCCGTGTGCTGAAAGGACATGACGGCGGCTTCCGGCAAACGCCGGGAACCAGCCTGAAGAACGAAGCAACAGGCGAAATTGTTTACGTGCCGCCGCAGGACGGCGCGGACATCATTACGCATATGACGGCGCTCGAAAGCTTCATCAATGGCGGGGATGAAGGCGGCCTCGACCCGCTCATCAAAATGGCGCTGATCCATCACCAGTTCGAAAGCATCCATCCCTTCCCGGACGGCAATGGCCGCCTGGGGCGCATCATCAATGTGCTCTATCTGGTGAAGGCCGGCCTGCTCGACAGCCCCATTCTTTATCTCAGCCGCTACATCACCACGCACAAGCGCGGCTATTATGAACTGCTGCAATCGGTGCGCGACACGGGCGACTGGGAACCCTGGCTGCTTTACATGCTTGAGGCTGTTGCCGAAACTTCGCAGCAAACCTTGCAACTCATCGAGGGCATCAAGGCCTTGATGGCGGATTACAAGTCACGCATCCGCGGCGGGCATGCGCGCATTTATTCGCAAGACCTTCTCAACAACCTGTTCCGCCATCCCTATACAAGAATCGATTTTGTGGCGGATGACCTCAAGGTCTCGCGCCAAACCGCCTCCAAGTATCTTGAGCAGCTTACTGCTTCGGGACTTCTGGAAAAACACATCGAAGGCCGGAACAATTTTTACATCAACCAGCCGCTGGTGGAACTTTTCTTGCGGGTTTCGGGAGGACGATAATTCATCCTTCTTTTTTCCGCCGGTGCCGGATGGTGCTTTCATTGACGCCATGCTGAAAGGCAATGGCGTGAAGCGGATCAATGCCAGCCTCATGGGCGCGGTGTTGCAAATCTGTTACCAACTTGAAGGGTTGAACTGGCGAGCCTTCTCTAGGTTTTGCGCGCATAGGTTACACAATCATGGACGAATTTATCGGTTTCTTTCTCGTCTAACGCCTCGAAAACAATGCCGCCGCCAAGCTTGTTCAGTGTCGTCATGAAGTCGCGGAAATTCTGTTGGGCTCCAGTAATCCACGGATCCGAACTCATAGCTCGCAGGACCGAGGACGCAATCCCCTGTCGACTTGTCATCCAGATACGCTCGACAAAGTTGCTGCGGATGTCTGCTGTTTTCAGGATCAGACCCAATGCTCCGTCGACGTCTTCTGGCAGACAGGTTCTTGCGATTTTGTGGTTCCACCACAGTCTTGAAAGAGCCTGATCGTCGCGGATGCCTGTCTGAGTGGGCGCGAAGAAGTGGGTGTGGACGGCATCATACAGTATTTCGCCGGTTTTCGATTCAATCCAACGCGCCCTGCTGTATTCAAATGCTTCCACATGCGCTAACCTAACCCAGACCCTCTCCTCGTTCGCCAGAGTAGGGGTCAGTTCACCGAGGGCTTTGCCAACAATCTTCGAGTTTTCGAGATCTATCGCGGCAATTGCCTGGGGCTGCGTCTTGTCGAGAGTGCCCAGCAAGTCTGCGTCGTATTCGATTCCAAGAGGCACGTCCCAGCCTGGGTCGCCAGACAGGTCATCGAAGCCACGCTTCCTGTAGCGCTCGAAGTTCTTATTCACAGAATTTCGCAATTCCGTTAGAGCCCGATCGGAGAGATATTTCAGTTGTTCCGTCATTTTAAATTCTCTCTGCCACGGTTATGGTTTTTTTCAGAGGTTCGCGAAGGAGCTTCTGAGCGACACTCAGGGTCGACTGGTTTGGGTTGGCTGGATCAATACCCAATTCATCGCATTTAGCCTTGAAGACGCGGTACCACTTTCGCCCTGCCATGCCGCTATCTCCGCTCTGAAGACTGGCGAGAACGTCCATAATGGCTGGCATGTAGACGGCGCTCAGGAGCAAATCCTTCCCTGCGTTCATATCGCGCATGCTCGCTATTGCCTTATGCGTTTTGGGCTCTGACAGAATTGTTATGCGGTCTCGAGTAGAATCGACCAACACAGTTCCTGGAGTGACGTCTGCGTTTTCCGCAAGTTCAAAGATGCTTTCAAATGGTTTGAATTTCTTCTTATCGACAGAAAAGCGGAATTCCGGGCCAAGCGCGATAACGGCACCTTTCGGAAGGCTTACGGCCTCTCCGAATTCCTTGTTGATGAGAGGACTGGTAAAGTTTTCGACGGCGTCAAGGGTCCATACCGCTGGGCGCACCACCACTGTTCCGAAAAGTTTCGATACGTCGAAAAACTTCTCACTCCTTCCGAGGGGCGCCTTCTGAAGAAAATTGAAATAGGTCCGGCGACAAACGACAAAATAGCCCACCGCTGCGTGTTGATCAGCGACCAGACTTTGCAAGTCCTTAGAATTCAGAGCGAGGTCGGCGACAATTTTCAACTCGCCCTCAAGTGTCATTTGCTGTTCGAAAGTGCAGCGGAATTCTCCAGTCACGTAGTCAGCGGAAAATTCGCTGAGAACCGGGTGCGGATATCTCATCCTGTCACTGAGTTTCATCGGGCGGCCTCCTCAACTGGTGTCACGAGGAATGCGGACGTTTCGATTGGACCGACGTAAGGCGCGTCGAACTCGACCTCCAAAATCACCCTCTGGCCTTTGATGCAGGTCACTTCAATGCCGTCGGCTTTTGCCGTACCGCCGCTAACGCCGCGCACACCAAGCCTGTCGGGTGTACTCAAACCTGTCGCTTCGGTGTACAGGACAATACTGCCAGAGACGGGTGACGTGAAAAACACCCGCCGCTTCTGTGGGGTCTTCGTGTCCGGAATAAGATTTCTCTCGTTCTCAAGAATAATTGGCTGCGCCTGTGGTTGCGGTCGTGGCGTGGGTCCGGGTGGAACAGGATGGGGCGGGCCCGGCACGATTGGACCTGGGCCCGGTTCAGGTCCCGGGCCTGGCGGTTGGTCCTCGTCCTCGCTGTTAGGCCAGACAGTCGGTTTCGACTTCACGGAAGACCGTTTAATGGGTGTGGGCTTCAATGACCTCGGATCGGTTTCTGGTCCCTCATCGTCATCTTGACGCGTGGTGTCCGATGCGAAAAAGTCGCTCAGTTCATCCAATTCGACAGTGCCAGTCGGTTCTGACTTAGCCAATTCGCGGATGCGATCGCGAATCTGTTTAGCAAGCTTTACAAATGCACGCTCTCCCTGTTCACGAAGTTGCGGATCCGTAACGCGCTCCGCCGACAAGTCGTCGTGACGCGGATTCTCCAGCCGTTTGAACCACTCTCCTTCTGTCTGCCCGGCAGGCTCGATTATCACGGCGAAGTCCCGATGGAGCGGGAAACGTTTGAAAGGCTCGTTGAAGTGGGCGAGATTGTCCGTGATATACATTCCGTTTCGGATGATGCCAATGGTGTAGCCGAGGCCCTCTCTCAAAAGAACCCGCATTCTAATCTTTCCGAGTTCCTTGACTTCAAGAACTTCGATAGTTGTCTTATCATCGACAAGACAAGCATGAAGTGTCTTTGCCGCATCGAACGCAATCCGGGCGTTCAGCTGATTGACGGCTTCATTTACCTTGCTGTCTTGAAATAGATTCTGAAGCGTGTTCCTGTTGATCTTCAGGAAGCCGTTATCGATCTCGAATTCCATCTCCTGGCGCTCGATGGCACAGAAGAAGTTGATAAGAATAGCAGCCGTCATCTCGTACCGCCAGTCAGTCCGGTTACTTCTCATGCCGATGGAAAAAATTGATGTCCCCTGACTCTCGCGCAGGAGCCAGGCCGGAATTTCCCTCGGATTATCCAAAGGCATGTATCCATCAGTTTTTCCCCAGTACCCTTTACGACGCTTCTCCATCCCATCATCGCCGGTATGCGAAATAAACAGAGCTTTGCCCATGCACAGGACTTGGTCCCTGCCATCATCGTCCACGAATTTTGTGGAAAAAAAGGCCGTCTGGATATCCGAGAGGGCGAAGACGGCATTCTTACCGATTCCAAACGATCCACCAGAGCTTAAGTCTTCTTTGACGCTCACTCCATCGGTCTTCGCGAGCGTATGGAAGGGCCTGCCCTCTTCGCACGGACCTCGCACTCCCTTTGTGTTGAAATCAGAGATACGAAGAATTTTGATCTCGGCCGCGTCAAGTGTACGGACCGCGTGTTCAAAAAAACCCTTTTCCTTTTCGTTGCTGGACTTCTTCGCTTTTTGATGGCACAGCTTTGCTGCGCTGCGGAACCCTGCAATTGAACAGAAATCGGAAGACTTCATAGTGACGACATCAAAAGTCACGCGGACAGGCTGATTCGCATTAGCGCGGGCGTCGCGACTGTTCTGACCAGTTTCGCGCGCTACCGCCGCAAACGGTTTATCTCTGAAGGTTTCTATTCCTGCATCGCTGAGACCCTCCCCTTCTCCCCCGATGTTTGGGAGAAACTCCAATCCAATCTTCGTCATTCGAGTTTGAATCCTTCCTCTTTTGCAGTGCCTTCACCTCCAAAACGGGACTTGGCCGCATCCAGCTCCCTCTGAAGCGCACGAAACACCTTGCGGATATCATCTTCGCTGTAGGCGTAGGCGCTTCTGTTCGAAAGATTGCCGACAAGCCGAATGTCCCGAATAGTTCGATTCACTCTTGCTTGTACCAAAGCAACAAATTTTTGACGTTTGTCTCTCACTACATTCTCCTAATATTCTTATAATGTATGCACATTGTACATCTTATTGTCAAATTTTTTTGTCAGTAACGGTAAATTTTATACAACATTACGAAAATATATAACATTTATGTCGAAAAAATATGTGTAAGTATTTGATTTTATTATATTTTCTTCCCTGTATTGTGAATATGAACCTCCGATTCATGCCTGCTGGGTACGCCATAAATCATTGACTAACTGTTCCTCCCCTTTGCCTTCCCGCCCCTTCCCCGCTAGCCTGCACCCATGGACATCCGTCAAATCCAATATCTCGCGGCGCTGGCCCGCGAGAAGCATTTCACCCGGGCGGCCGCCGCCTGCAATGTCACGCAGCCCACGCTTTCCGGGCGCATCCGGCAGCTTGAGCAGGAGCTGGGGGTTCCCATCGTCGAGCGCGGCCAGCGCTATATCGGGCTCACGCCGGAGGGCGAGCGCGTGCTCAAATGGGCCCATCTCATTCTCGACAACTGGCAGTCGCTGAACCAGGAGCTGGCGCAGATCAAGGGCAAGAAGGGCGAGCTCGTGGGCCGCCTGGTGCTGGGCGTGGTGCCCTCGGCGCTGCCCATGGTTTCGCAGCTCACCAAGGCCATGCAGGGGGCGCACCCGTCGGTGGATTTTTCCATCCTGTCGCACACCTCGGAAGACATCATCCGGGGCCTGCATGATTTTTCCATCGAGGCCGGCATCACCTATCTCGACAACGAGCCGGTGGAGGGCCTGTTGCAGACGGTGCTTTACCGGGAGCGCTATTGCCTGTTCGTGAGCGAGGGGCACGAGATGGCCAAGGCCAAAACCGTCACCTGGTTCGAGGCGGCGCAGATCCCGCTCTGCCTGCTCACCCCCAACATGCAGAACCGGCGGATCATCGACCGGGCGTTTCTGGCCGCCAACGCGCATCCCTCGCCCCGGCTTGAAACCAATTCGATCATGAACCTGTTTTCCAGCGTGCGCAGCATGGGGCTGGCCTCGATCATGCCGGAATATTTCCAGAATGCGCTGGGGCCGATGGAGGGCGTTAAAGCCGTGCCCCTGGTCGAGCCGACGGTGGAACATGCGGTGGGCCTCGTTGCGGTTGCCCGCGAGCCGCTGTCGCCGCTGGTTGCCGCGCTCTTTGCGGCGGCCAAGAAGATGATGGCGGCGTGAACTACCGGGCCTTCGGCGCTTACACGCCTTCCGCCAGCACAATAACCTTCGAACCGATGGGCACTCTCCGGTAGAGCTCCTTCACATCCTGATTGATCATGCGAATGCAGCCCGAAGACGCGTTCTTGCCAATGGACTGGGGCTCCGTGGTGCCGTGGATCCGGTACAGGGTGTCATTGCCGTTCTGGAAGAGGTACAGCGCCCGGGCGCCGAGCGGATTGTCCGGCCCTCCCGGCATGCCGTCAGCCCATTTCGCCTTTTCAGGACTGCGGGCGATCATGTCGGCGGGTGGCGTCCATTTTGGCCAGATGACTTTGCGGCCAACATCGGCGATGCCCGCCCAGCGGAAACCGTCCCGGCCGACGGAGCAGCCCCAGCGGATGCAGTGGCCGCCGTCCACCACCAGGTAGATTTGCCGGGCGGATGTATCAACGATAATCGTTCCCACCTGCTGCCTGCCCTTATAGGCCAGGACCGAGGGCCGGAAGGCTTCAGGCATTGTGTGATAATCGAATGACGGCAACGGATAGGGATCATCGACGCTATCACTTGCCGCCCGTGCCGAAGGAACTGCAAACACCGCCGCGCTGCCCAATGCACACGAGAGAAGCCTTCTCCTGGTTAGGCCAATGCCCCGGTATTCAGGCTCTCTCCCGAGTTTACACTTTGCCATTACACACTCCCGATCTACCTGGCTGCCGGACAGTGCGGGAGTTTAAGGCACGCGTTGCTTCACGTCGAGCGCGGACGGGCCTGCCATTGCAGCGGCGAAAAAATGACGGCGGGGCGAAATTTGCGGCCCAGGGTTTATAGCCGGTTAAGGAGTCCGGCCATTTTGAGCCGGAACCCCGCAAAACCAACGTATTTTAGGCGCTCCGGTGCGTTAAATTGTGCGGGCCGCGTTAAGATTCATTACGGGAAATCGGCGTAAATTCAGGCTGACAGCTGATTACTCTAGCTGGCACAAAAAACGGTCCCGGCATTATATACAGCACCGCCGGGGCCGTTTTTTAATTTGCACTTCCGCTCAGTTTCAATCCGGCATCGGGCCGAGGATTTCCATGCCGTAACGCGCGGCCGTCGCCACGACCAGCTCGACGTCAGGCTCGGAAGGCGCTGGCAGCTTGTTGCCGGCAGCCGGTATGCTCATCTCCTTGACGAACTCGGCGAAGTCCCGGTCGCCCGTCATCATGAGCAGCCGCGCCGGGCCGGATCCGGTCACCCGGTAGCCGTGGGGCACGCCTCGCGGGCCGAAGGCGTAGTCGCCGGGCCGCAGCACCACGCGCGTTTCGCCCACCTGCGCGGTGACCTCGCCTTCGAGGATATAGAAATACTCGTCATGGGTATGGTGGGTGTGCCAAGGTGTGGCCCAGCCGGAGGGAGCCAGGATCTCGATCAGGCTCTGGGTGCCGGCGGTTGCGGGGCCGTCGGCCTTGATCCAGACGAGGGTTGAAAGGAACTCGCGCGGCGGGACGGCGGCTACGGGGGTTGCGGTGTCGGTCTTAATTGCAGTCATCAGCATTTTGCATTCTCCTTATGGACATTGGGTTGATAAAGGTCTAGTTTGGCGAGAGGCGTATTTCACGAAATAACTCTCTCGTCAATAGGAAAATTGCATGGCTGGAAGAAAATATCAGTTGCGGAAACGGGCCGAGGGCCTGGACGCCACGCGCGAGCGCATTGTCGAGGCCACCGCCGCCCTGCACTACGAGCAGGGCGTGGTCGCCACCTCCTACATTCAGATCGCCGAGCGGGCGGGGGTTGGGCCGGCCACGGTTTACCGCCACTTCCCCACGCTTGGCTCGCTGGTCATGGCCTGCGGTGCGCGTGTGAACGAGGAGATGCAACCACCCCTGCCGGAGAATGCGCAAGCCGTCTTTGCAGGCCTCGGCACGCGGCAGCAGCGTCTGGAACGCCTCGTTGCCGAGCTCGATGCGTTCTACGGCCGCGGTCATGTCTGGCTTGGGATCGCAGCCCGCGACCGGGATAGCGTCCCTGAACTCGATGCCTTCCAGCGGCAGGTCGAGGCCGGGATGGAGGCGCTGGTCCGGGAAGCGCTCGGAGCCGGGTCTGCTGAAGCCGTGATCCGGCTCACAACCGCGCTGGCCGACGTTTCCGTGTGGCGGTCATTGAAGCGGCTAGGCGCGCCGCCGGCGGAGTTCCGGCGCATGATGGTCGGCCTGCTTGACTGTGCGGGCGGGCTCGCCGCGTAGAATCACACCTTCATGGATTTCTTCTTGGCCGGCTTCGACGTGTTCAGCGCCACGGCGGCGCGGATGAGCGCCTTGAAGGCCTTCTCATCAATCTTGCCACCCTCGGGAAAATCAATGGCGCGGCGGGTGTTGCCTTCGAGGCTGGAGTTGAAGAGCTTTGAAGGGTCCGGCAGCGCAGCGCCCTTGGCGAAGGTCGTCTTCACGGCAGCTTTGTAGGTCTCGCCGGTGCAGATGATGCCGTCATGCGACCACACCGGAATGCCCCATTTCCACTCCTCGACCACCTCGGGGTCGGCCTCTTTGATGAGCGCCCGTATGCGGGCGAGCGTCTCGCCCCGCCAATCGCTGAGTTCCGTGATGTGGGCGTCGATCAGCTTGGAGGGAGGGGCTTCTGCTTTTCCGTCCTTTGGACTGCTCTTCTTCTCCATGATTCTTGTCGCCTTCTTCATCGATGCGCCTGTAACACGAGTACTGTTCGAGTGAGTACACATAGACCGGCTTCGGCGACGATGATAGATCGGCACTCGACCCTTTGCGGTCGTTATGGCGAGGGGCTGCCCACTCATTCGCCGGGCAACGGATCGCTCTTGGTGGTTTCAAGCGCGGCGTCGTTCGCCTCGATCCACTTTTCCAGCTTTTCGATCAACTCGCCCCATACATCGTTGTACTCGTGATGGAACGTTTCCATACACAGCTCCATCGAACTGAGGTGCCGATCCCCGTATAGCTCCATCCAGCGGTTGGAGAAGATAGTCTCGTATTCGCTGTGGTCGATCTTCGAATATCCCCTGCAAAGGCCCTCGTAGTTCGGGTGCGCGCTTTCGGACAGATGCGAGTAGAGCTCCATCAGGCCGGGATAGCGCTCGTCGCACTTCTCGAGCACGGTGATGATGTTGAGCGATTTGTGCCCGGTCGTATCGTTCCGAGAACCGAGTAGGAGAGTGGTCGACTTGGCACTGAAGACGTGGAAGCTCAGCTTGTTGTCCAGAACCTTCTGCATGAGCTGGTTCAGATAAATTAGTGTGGCCAGCGACTCAAACGCGCTCCTCAACAGAATTCGCGCGCCAAGCCCGTGCCCCTGCTGATGCAGCGCATAGGATTGGGTCAGCAGGTCATGTACCCGCCAGAAAACCGACTCGCGCAGCAACCAGCTTCGATGGGGAGCCTTCCACTTGTACGCGACCGCGTTGCGGGTTAGCAGGCCAGCGACCGGGATGCTCGGGAAGAGCGAAGAATTCCAATTAGTGAGGTTCTGCTCAACGACATTCCCGCGTCCGTTCATTGGAACTCCCACAAGTTACAAGCTTCGACATTCCAGTCTTTTTTGAAAGCTCCAGCAAGCACCATTTGGCAAGACAAAAAACCCGCGTCCTTGCGGACGCGGGGGAAAAGGTGTGCAGTCGGAGGGGGCCAACATACTGCTTGGGGAAGGGGATTGCGCCTTCAACGTTCGTCTTAAAGTTGCAATGCAACAAGCGTATAATATTTGCCTCACAGGGGAACAATGGCGCTGGTTTTCCGTTGATGGATTGCCTCATTCAACAGGAGAGTCCCATGACCGACAAAAAGAGTCTTGATGAGCGTTCCGAGCGTTCGATGCCTCTGAACATCGAAACCGTGCTTGTGGAAGGGGCGCGGAAGCCGAAGCGGTTCAACCCTGACGACGAGAACGAGGCGTTGAAAAAAGATGGCTCAGACGTGGAAACCATCCGCGGCGACCTGGAAGTTCCAGAGCCTGTGCCGCAGAAAAAGCGCAAATAGCTTGGAATAAAACAAAGGAGATTCAAATGTCCACTCATGCCAAAGCCACCAAGGACGAGATCGTCGGCCTGGAGAAATCCTATTGGGACGCCATGAAGAGGAAAGACGGCGCGCGCACCGCCGAACTCTCCGGCAAAGCCGCTTTGGTGACCGGCGCCCAAGGTGTTATGAGCATCCCTAAAAGCAAGATGGAAAAAATGACTGAAGACGGAAAATGGACACTGGAGTCCTACGCCTTTGATGACGTCGAGGTTTCGACGCCGGCGCCCGATGTGGCGATCATTGCTTACACGGTGCGGCAGAAGGTAAAGATGGATGGCAAGCTGCAGGAGATGCACGCGGCCGACAGTTCAACCTGGATACGCGGGGCTGACGGCTGGGAATGTCATGCTCACAGCGAAACGATTTTAAACGAAGGGAAGGCAGCATGATGAAAATCGCCAAGAACACCATTTGCGTTTGGTACGACAAGGACGCGGAGGCTGCGGCCCGTTTCTATGCCAAGACCTTTCCGGACAGCGCGATGGGTGCCGTGCACCGCGCGCCCAGCGATTATCCCTCCGGCAAAAAGGGCGATGTGCTGGTGGTGGATTTCACCGTGGCGGGCGTGCCCTGCATCGGGCTCAATGGCGGGCCTATGTTCAAGCAAAGCGAAGCTTTTTCCTTCCAGATCGCAACCGACGATCAGGAGGAAACCGACCGCTACTGGAACGCCATCGTTAACTACGGCGGGCAGGAGAGCGCCTGCGGTTGGTGCAAGGACAAGTGGGGAGTCTCATGGCAGATCACGCCACGGGTTTTGACCGAGGCCATGGCTGCCGGTGGCGCGGAAGCAAAACGCGCCTTTGACGCGATGATGGACATGAAGAAAATCGACGTCGCGGCGATAGAGGTGGCGCGGCGGGGTTAAGCGCCGCCTGCAGCTTGTTTCTCCCGGATTGATGCTTAGGTGGGAAGGTGCCGCTCGCTGAAGGGCGCATTGGAGAAACATACATGATGAGCAAGGACCGAGACACCGAGAAGACTTATCCCCTGCCTGAGTTCATCGCAAAGCTTCGCCGTCTCGCGGACTCGCTGGAGACAGGGAAACGTTTCGAAATCGAAATTGCCGGCGAAAGAATATCGGTTCCCGTGCGCGCCACCTATACCGTCGAACACGAACGCAGCGCTGACGAGGAAGAGATCGAGTTTCAAATCAAGTGGTCGGCCAAGTAGCTCATAATTTTTCTCCCGGCAGTTTGCTGGCCTGCTTCACCCAGGCGGTGAACTGTTTTTCGTCGAGCTTTTCGGCCTCGTGGATGTCGAGGTAGCGCACATGCTTTTGCTTGGACGTGCCGGGGGGCACGGGGCGCAGCAAAGCGCCGCGGAAGAAGGCCACCTTCACGTAATTCGTGAAGACATGGAGGCTGAGGAACCAGCCCTGCCCTTCCATGCCGTAAAGCGGCGAGTTGTATTTAACTGCCTTGTGAACGTCGGGGACGGTGCGCGTGATGAGCGCGTCGAGCCTGTGGCCGATAGCACTTTTCCAGCCCGGCATGGCCGCGATGTAGGCTTGCACTGGCGCTTCGCCGGAGCCTTTCGCGATCTGGGGATTGCCACCTGAGAGAAGTTTTGGTGTTGCAGCCTTCGGCTTTTTGGTCATGGGTCCTTCCCTTTGTTGCATTTATCCGCAGAGGCTTGCACCATGCAACTTTTCTGGATTTTCACGCGCCTGTGGGCCAATCAAATCTTCGCCGCGTTGTCACATAACTGTCATATAGCATTGCCAAGTCTGCCGTATTGCGCCAATCTCGGGGACAATAAGCCGGGCGTCAGTGGGATGCCGGTTTGGAATAATCAAGAAAAACCAATCAGGGAAAGTTGAACATCATGAAATTACGCACAACGTTGCTGAATACCACCGTGGCGATGGCCTTTGCGCTGTCCTCGACGGCGGCTTTCGCCGATGCGATGGACGATCTGGTCGCCGCTGCCAAGGCGGAGGGCGAACTCACCACCATCGCGCTGCCGCATGACTGGTGCGGCTACGGCGGCATTATCGATGGTTTCAAGGCGAAATACGGCCTTAAAATCAATGAGTTGAATCCGGACGCCGGTTCGGGCGATGAAATCGAGGCGATCAAGGCCAACAAGGACAACAAGGGCCCGCAGGCACCGGACGTGATCGACGTCGGCCTCTCCTTCGGACCCTCGTCCAAGGCTGAAGGCCTGTTGCAGCCCTACAAGGTTGCCACCTGGGATACGATTCCCGACAGCGCCAAGGATGCCGAAGGCTTCTGGTACGGCGACTATTATGGCGTGCTCGCCTTCCAGGTGAACAAGGACATCATCAAGAATGTGCCCCAGGACTGGGCCGACCTGCAAAAAGAGGAATATAAAAATTCCATCGCTCTTGCTGGTGATCCCCGCACCTCCAACCAAGCAATCCTCGCCGTCCATGCCTCTGGCATTGCCGGCGGCAAGGCCCCGGGCACTGAGGCCGGTAACGCCGGTCTCGAGTTCTTCAAGGAGCTGAATGCCAAGGGCAACCTTGTGCCCACCATCGGCAAATCCGCCTCGCTTGCGCAGGGCGCAACGCCGATCATCATTGGCTGGGACTATAACGGGCTTGCCACCCGTGACACGCTCGCCGGCAATCCCGGCGTTGAAGTCGTGGTGCCGAAGACCGGCGTTGTGGCCGGTGTTTACGTGCAGGCGATCAGCGCCTATGCGCCGCATCCCAACGCCGCCAAACTCTGGATGGAATATCTCTATTCGGATGAAGGCCAGATTGGCTGGCTGAAGGGTTATTGCCACCCGATCCGTTTCAACGACCTCGTCAAGAACGGCAAGGTTCCGGCGGATATCCTGGCGAAGCTGCCACCGGCCGAGGCTTATAATGAAGCCGTGTTCCCGACGCTTGATCAACAGGGCGAGGCCAAGGTGGCCATCACCGAACGTTGGGATACGGTTGTCGGCGCCAACGTTCAGTAATTGAACCGGACGCGCCGCGGGAAACCGCGGCGCGTCATTTCATTCAAGCACATCATGGCAGACCAGGGGACACAGAACCAGGCGACACCGCAGCGCTTCCGCTTGCCGTGGAGCTGGCTGGGCGTCGCGCCCTTCTTCATTTTTGCGTTGATGTTTCTGATCCTGCCCACCTTCCGGCTCGTCATCGGCGCGTTCCAGACTCCTGACGGGAGTTTCACCCTTGAAAACATTTGGGCGCTGGGCCAGCCCTCCATTGTCAGCGCGTATATGATTTCGCTCAAGATCAGCATTGCCTCCGCGGTGCTTGGTGCCCTTGCCGGGTTTGCCCTTGCGGTGGCCATTGTACGCGGCGGCTTGCCGGAATGGGTTCGCGCTTCGACGCTGACATTTTCCGGTGTCGCTTCCAATTTTGCCGGTGTGCCGCTAGCCTTTGCCTTTCTTGCCACGCTCGGGCGGCTTGGCCTCGTTACCGTCATCCTGAACAACTGGTTCGGCCTCAGCCTTTACAACGCGGGATTCAATCTCCTGTCCTTCTGGGGCCTCACGCTCACCTATCTCTATTTCCAGATTCCACTGATGGTTCTCATCATCACCCCTGCCCTTGACGGCCTCAAGCGCGAATGGGGCGAGGCGGCGGCAACACTCGGGGCCAGCAACTGGCAGTATTGGCGCATGGTTTTGATTCCGGTGCTGTGGCCGAGTTTCCTCGGCACGGTCATTCTGCTTTTCGCCAATGCGTTTGGCGCCATCGCCACGGCCTATGCGCTCACCGGCTCGTCGCTCAACATCGTGCCCATCCTGCTCTATGCGCAGATCCGCGGCGACGTGCTGCACAATCCGAACTTGGGCTATGCGCTGGCCATGGGCATGATCTTCATCACGGGTGCTTCCAACCTCGCCTATCTCTGGTTCCGTACCCGCTCCGAGAGGTGGCTGAAATGAAGGGCAAGCCTTGGGCCTGGATCACCTTTGCGCTGGGCTGCACTTATTTCTTCGTGCCGCTGATCGCCACGATCGAGTTTTCCATGCGGATGAAGCGCGGCGAATATTCCTTCGAGGCTTACCGCGTGGTGTTCGGCGATGAGCGGTTCCAGGCGACATTCGGCTATTCCATCTTGATTGCAGCGCTCACCATCATCGTCGGCATTCTGATTGTCGTGCCCACCGCCTACTGGATCCGCCTGCGCCTGCCGAAGCTGCGGCCGGTGGTTGAATTCATCACGCTGCTGCCGCTGATCATTCCGGCCATCGTCATCGTCTTCGGTTACTTGCGCATGTATAACTCATCGTCATGGCTGCCGTTCACGGCCACGCGGCGCGGCACCGATATTCTGCTGATGTTTGGCTATGTGACTCTCGCCCTGCCCTATATGTACCGGGCGGTGGACACGGGCCTGCGCACCATTGATGTGCAGACGCTTACAGAAGCCGCGCAAATCCTTGGGGCGAAGTGGCCGACGATCATTGCCAAGGTCATTCTGCCCAATGTGCTGATCGCCGTTCTCTCCGGCGCCTTCCTGACCTTTGCCATCGTCATCGGCGAATTCACCATGGCGAGCCTGCTCGACCGCCCCGCCTTCGGGCCTTACCTGCAGAACATCGGCGCCAACCGGGCCTATGAACCGGCAGCACTTGCCATCATCGCGTTCTTCATCACCTGGGGCTGCATGGCGGTCATCCAGATCCTGTCTCGTTATGCGCCGAAGTCGGCCAGCCGGCCGAATTGAAAAGAGTGGGGACCATGGGCGAAACTTTCCTTACCATCGAGAATGTCACCAAAAGTTTCGGGCCGACCACGGTGGTG
Source organism: Aestuariivirga sp. (assembly GCA_965279345.1). GTDB lineage: Bacteria > Pseudomonadota > Alphaproteobacteria > Rhizobiales > Aestuariivirgaceae > Aestuariivirga. The sequence goes on along the minus strand of CBDIHN010000003.1, from coordinate 1,015,581 downwards.
CGCAATGTGGACATCGCCATCGACAAGGGCGAATTCGTTTCGTTTCTTGGCCCCTCGGGCTGCGGCAAGACCACGACCCTGCGCATGGTTGCCGGATTTGAAGGGCCAACGACGGGGCGCATCCTGATCGACGGCAAGGATGTGACCAACCTCAAGCCCAACCAGCGCAATATCGGCATGGTGTTCCAGTCCTATGCGCTGTTTCCCAATATGACGGTGGCGCAGAACATCGCTTTCGGATTGAAGGTGGCTGGCGCTTCGGGCGATGCCATCACGGCGCGGGTCAAGGAAATGCTTGGCATCATCAAGCTGCCGGAGCATGGCGGGCGCTATCCCTTCCAGCTTTCCGGCGGCCAACAGCAGCGCGTGGCGCTGGCCCGCGCGCTGGCGGTGAAGCCAAGTGTATTGCTGCTCGACGAGCCGCTATCGGCGCTTGATGCCAAGATCCGCATTTCGCTACGGGCCGAAATCCGCGCCATCCAGCGCGAGCTTGGCATCACGACGATTTATGTGACGCACGACCAGGAAGAAGCGCTGTCCATGTCGGACCGGATTGTGGTGATGAATGAGGGCCGAGTTGAGCAGATCGGCACGCCGCTTGAAATCTATAACAAGCCCAGCAGCCGCTTTGTTGCGTCGTTCGTCGGCACGCTCACCATCCTTCCGGCAAAAATCGTGAATGCTTCGAAGGGAACATTGTCGCTGGACGGCCAATCTATCCACGCCGGCAAAAAATTCACGGGCGCTCCTGGAAAAACCGTTTCCGTAGCGCTCCGCCCCGAAGCCATCGCCATCGGCAAGGGCGGCGCCAATGCCAACCGCCTTGACGCGAAGGTTGCAAGCGTGAATTTCCTCGGCTCCATCGTGCGAGTGAAAGTGCGCACCGGAACCCAGGACATTTCACTGGACATGTTCAACCAGTCCACCACCGCCCCTCCCAAAGTCGGCGAGAAGGTCACCGTCAACTTCAACCCCGACGATCTTGTCGTGCTGGATGGTCCGGCAGAAGGCTGATCCTTTCAAAAAATTCTTTCACCCCGACGTAAGTCGGGGCCTAGACTTGGTGCAACATTGCCATGAAGCGGGATTTCTGCTCATTTCTTGGCATGAAGTATTTTGCCCCCGCATGTTTCGCCGTTTTTGTCTTCCTTCTGCTTACGACGAATGCGCGGGCGTTTGACTGCAAGGACCTGTACGACACCAACGTGAGGCACGAAGAAACCCGGAACGTTCTCGATAAGGAAAGTCGAGCAGTAATGAATAATGACAAGGCCTCGTGCAAGTTTGGCCGCAAACAATCCATTCCCGCAATAAAACGCTATTTGAAAGACGTCTCGAGATTCGTTGATTGTCCGGGATTCTGGGGCAAGGCCGCTCGGGAAAAAGTTGACGAGCTGGAAATGCTTCTGGCACTAACCGGCTTAGCGTATGACAGAACTTGCAAGAAAGCTGGCATGTAGGTTTGCCAATATGAACCGTATTCTCGTTACCGTGATTGCATCTGTGTGTTTAAGCGCGCAGGCTCGTGCTTTTACTTGTGACGATTTCAAGAATGTCATAAAGGCGAATCTCGCGGAAGGGGAAGCGTACCAATCTCAACACAAGTCGTCAGCCGGAGACGATGCCATTCAGTGCCGCTTCGTTCGTGACACCTTTATTCCTTATACGGAGAGGACCATCGTCAAAATGAATCTTTTTGCCCAATGCCCTGAGCATAAGGAGAAAGTGTCAATTGCTGTTGGCAAAACGAAGGGATTATTGGAATCGTTGAAGGCGGTCTCAAGAAAAGTATGCAAATAGCTTGCCCGGCATCTGGTCACTGCATATTGCCCGACAGGGCGGATGAAGGCCTATTCGTTATGTCAAAAGTAGAATTGCAATGGTGAGGCCGCCCTATTTATCCGGTTTCAAAGCTGGATCATTTTTTGGCAGCACGTCGCAGGACCATCCCATGCGCTTCCAGGCGGGAACGGGTGTGGTGACATCGGCGCGGGGCGTGAAGCTGGAGCGCTCCACCAGTTGCATCTTGTGAATGTAGCGCGGGCAGTTGGGGAAGACTTGGCGGACGTGAATCTTCACCACAAATTGTGCTTCCGGGTATGCGGGTTCGATTGAAGCGGCAGGCACAATACTGGCGGTGCCATTGAGGCGCATGCGCTTCTGCCTTTCGAAATCGATGAAGAGCAGGCCCACGGCCGGATTTTCCAGCGTGTTGCCGGTGGAGAGATACATGCCGTTGCCGTCGTAGTTGGGAAAGGCCAGCGTCTTTGGATCGAGGACGCGGATAAAGCCGGGGTCGCCGCCCTTGTAGGAGCAGTTGGGGCGGCCTTCCCTATCGGCGGTGGCCAGGAAGAACATGTCCATGCGTTCGATGAAGGCCTGGTCGTCGGGCGTGATGTGCTCGTGGAACAGGCGCTCCTCGATCCGGTCGGCCAGGCGCTCAGTATCGAATTCACGCTGCAGCTTGCGATGGCTTTCGCCATAGAGTTTCGACATCACATTCCTCACTCCTGGACGGACTGTTTATCTCATTTCATCGAGGTCGTAAGGCTTTATCGGCAAGCCCGCGGCCTTCCAGCCGGTGAAGCCCCCTTCCATGTCTGCCGCAAAGGTCAGGCCCAATATCTGGAGATTGGCGGCGGCCAGAACCGACTGGTATCCCTCGTTGCAAAACAGGATGATTTTCTGCCGGTGATCCGTGACGCTGGGATGGCGCCAGGGAGATACGGGATCGCAACGCCACTCCAGCACGTTGCGGCGAATGACCAACGTCCGGGGAATGAGGCCGTCGGCGCGTTGCTGCTCGTCGCCACGGATATCGATGACCAGGGTGCCGGCGTCGATTTCGTAAAGCGTTTCCAACGGCGAGTACCGGCAAGGCAGCAGCGCCCTTGCGTGATTGAGCAGTTGGTCAACCGTCGGCATCAGACCCTCCCTTCTCCACGGAGAAGACGAACCCTGGGAAAATACTCAGCCTCCACTGGCAAGTTGTCAACCGGCAGGTAAAACCCTAGGGTCATATCCCGTCGCGCAGGGAGTTCCACTCATGGAGGTCAAAGCCGCAATCTGCCAAAGGCCACCGGTGCTGCTCGACAAAAAGGCGTCGATGGCGGCGGCGCTGGCCATGGTCAAGGAGGCAGCTGGCCAAGGCGCAAAGCTGATGACATTTCCCGAGGCGTTCCTTCCGGGCTATCCCACATGGGTGTGGCGGCTGCGCCCTGGGGCCGACATGGCGCTGGGAAACGAGATTCACCGCCAGTTGCAACTCAACGCAATCGACATCGCTTCCGGCGACCTCGATCCGCTTCGGGACGCCGCCGCAAAACACGGCATGGTGATTGTCATGGGCATGCATGAGCTCGACAGCGCCTTCAGCGGCTCGACGCTGTTCAACACTGTGGTGATGATTGGCGATGACGGCACAATCCTGAACAAGCACCGCAAGCTGATGCCCACGAACCCGGAGCGCATGGTGTGGGGCATGGGCGATGCAAGCGGCTTGCGCGTCGTGGACACGAAGTTCGGCCGCCTCGGCTGTCTCCTGTGCTGGGAAAATTACATGCCACTGGCGCGCTATGCGCTTTATGCGCAGCAGATGGATATTCTGGTGGCGGTCACTTGGGATTGCGGCGACCTGTGGACCGCCAGCATGCGGCATATCGCAAAAGAAGGCGGGTGCTGGGTGCTGTCATCGGCAACGGCGCTTCAGGGATCGGATATTCCAGCCTCATTTCCAGGCCGCGGCCAGCTCTTCAAGGACGAGGAATGGCTCAATCCGGGAGATGCCATTGCGGTCAAGCCAGGTGGTGTGGTCGCTGCGGGACCCCTGCATGAAGAGAAGTCGATTCTCTATGTCACGATTGACGCAGACTTGGCCCGCGCCTCGCGCAAATCACTGGACGTTACGGGCCATTATTCCCGCCAAGACGTTTTTCAATTGAACGTCGACCGGCGGCCAAAGCCGCCGGCCGTGTTCCGGGATTCCGATTAGAAAATTTTATCGGTCGGCATGCCGAGTGCCATGGCGCCGGCGTATTCGGCTTGCGGGCCGGGCTGCATGGGGTGGTAGCGCGCGCCCTGTATATCGCGGAAGCGGCGCTCCAGTCCCTGGGCACGGTAGAAGCCTGCGCCGCCTGCCGATTCCATGGCAAGTTCGACGGCGCGGATGGCGTGATCGGCGACAAGCCTGCGGCCCATCATAACATCATTCACGCTTTCCGCTCCGGGCGCGTTGCGCGCCACGACATCGAGCATATGGTTATGGGCCAGCCTTGCGCCGCAAAGTTCTGACTCCATCTGGCCTACGAGCCTTAGGGTGTGATGGTCCTGCCGCCGTTTCTTCGCCAGGTTCACTGCCATGTCGCGGGCGCTTTCCGCGACGCCGAGATAGACCGCATAAACCAAGGGGAAGGCGATGGTGGCAATGGTCTGGAACAGCGGATGCCATTCGCCAGCCTTGCGCTTCAGGGCAACGCCCGCGTCAGGCACCACATGGCCGTCAATGATGACATCGTGCGAGCCGGTTCCGCGCATGCCCATGCTCTTCCAGACCGGGTCGATGCGCACCTGCGGCGAATTCATCGGAATGCCAAAGTGCAGGACCATCGGCGGTTCGCCCTTCTCTTCCAGCACGGCGCTGGTCATCAGGAGGCCGCCTGCGGGGGCTGCCGATGAAAAGACTTTCCGGGCGGTGATTTTGTAACCGCCCTCAACACGCTCGGCTTTTCCCGAACCTGCCACCCAGTCGGAACCGCCGCTGGATAGGACAATTATCTTCTCCGCCGCAACGCGCTTCAGCAGCGGCTCGACGGCCGCCACCTTTTGGTGCTGCCAGCGCCACGCCGGAATGGCAACCTGATGGGTGTGCATGGCAAATGCCAGCGCCGTTGAACTGCAGTGATGGGCAAGCATGCGCAGCATCTCCGCCAGCTCCGCAACGCTGGCGCCGCCGCCGCCGAGTTCGGCGGGCACGCCCGCCTCGACGAGGCCCGAGGTTTTCAGGGCCGCGTAATTGTCGGCCACAAAGCTGTCGCTCTCATCGGAGACTTCAGCCCGTGCGGCAAAGTCCTTTCCCAGCGCCTGGGCGACGGCGGCGAAGTCGGTTTTTCCAGATTTCAATTTAGTCACGGTATTCATGATGATCTCCAAATTGCTGTTTTTTGATGCCCTAAGGTGCACGCAGCGCAGTTTGGCCTCTAGTCCTGAAACTGTACTAAGATGCCGGATTGTCGATTGCCGGTGACATCCGGTGGTACAGTTTTTGTACTGTTCACCGGCAGCTCTATATGCTAGTAGTTGCATCTACAACAGCAATAGTTGTACTTGCAACATTTTCTAGATGGAGGAAGCAATGTCCGAGCATGGGAGTTATGGCCAGTTCTGCCCGGTGGCGATGGCAGCGGAAATTTTCTGTTCACGATGGACACCTTTGATTTTGCGCGAAATGTATTGCGGCACGCGGCGCTTCAATGATCTGCGGCGCGGGGTCCCTCGCATGTCGCCGACACTGCTGTCCAAGCGGCTGGTTGAAATGCGTGAGGCCGGAATCATTGAAGAAGTGCCAGCCAAGCAGGGCGGCAAGGAATATCAACTGACGATAGCGGGCGAAGACCTGAAGCCCATTGTCATGGCCATGGGCTTCTGGGCCCAGCGCTGGGTTGAGTCCAAGGTGTCGCTCAAAAATCTCGATCCCTCGCTGTTGATGTGGGACATGCGGCGCTGGCTTGATCCCAAGCCGCTGCCGAAAAAGCGCTGCACCATCGCCTATTATTTTCCGGAAGTTGAAAAGGCCCGGCAAAAATTCTGGCTGGTCGTCGATCCCGAAGGCAAGGTGGACCTGTGCAATGACGATCCGGGATATGAGGTGGACCTTTTCGTCTCCGGATCACTGCGCGCCATGACATCAATCTGGATGGGGGTAACGACAGTGAAGAAAGAGGTGGAGGCCAAGGAACTCGATATCCAGGGTGACCGGGCAATCGCCAGCGCCATGCAGGACTGGCTGGGCCTCAGCCCCTTTGCCAAGGAGAAAAGCCGCTTGGCGGCGTGATCGGCAAATGAACTTCGCATCGTTTGAAAGTCTCAAGCGCTGACGCTGAAACGGGTGAATGTGCCTCATAGAGAAACCCATTACGATTAGAGGAATTATTCCTCACTTAAAGAATCCATTGTGCGAAAATACACAATGGAAACCGGTGTTTTCGGCGATTCTGATGCAGGTTTTTTAATACCTCTTCTCATATTGTTGCACTTCGGCAAAGCGCTTGCGGATTTTAAAAGGCGCGGTGCATGCATAAATTTTGAGAGGTAATGCGCAAAATGAAAAGGCTAATTGCACTCGCCGCCGTTCTATTTCTCTTTGTGCCCGGATACGCCTACGCTGCCACAACAGGCGCGGTGTTTACAGGTTCGATCCTCAGCATATGCATCCTCGTTGCAGGAACACCCGGAATTATCACGCCCAATGCCGATTACACCGGCATGAGCTCACACAATGCCGGCGGGCTGGCAAGCTTGGTCACCGCGACGGCCACGGGCAGCGCCTTCGGCATCACAACGGAAGCACCATCGGCCTTCACCCTCGCCCCGGCAGGCGCCAACACGGGCACGACATTCAGCAGCAGCTACGCGCTTTCAGGCGCCACGACCGCCGCTGAAGGCAATGGCACAATTGCCCGTGGGCTCAATATCGGCATCAGCACCGTCACGGTGAACATGGCGGCCACGAAATCTGCCGATGCATTCCCGGCCAGCCTCACCTACTCGGCAATCGTGACCGTGCGGTGTGAGTAGGCTTTGTTCAGCAATCGTCGGGCGGGCGGCAGGGCTGGCGCTGGCCATCACCGCCGCCGACGCGCAATCAGTGACGCCAATGCGCGGCGAGCCGCGCAGCGTGATGGACAGTTTTGCCGTCCGGATCGTGGTGGGAAATCCTTACAAGGAAAAGCAGAGTTTTGAGGTACGGGTTTATGATGAAAAGTTTTATCCGGTTGCGGCGAAGATTTCGCCGCCGGTTGCCAAACTCGGCCCCAACGGCACCCGCAGCGTCCTGGTCGTGGTGCCATTTGATGGTGCACTGAAGCGCCGCGTCAGAATTTGCGCCGAGGGGCTGTTTGGAACCGAAACGACTTCGCAATTGAGGACCCAGGTATGCGGAAAATTTCTCGCCACCCACATTGGCATATAGGGCTTTGCGCCATCCTCATTGCCGTCTCGCCGTATTGCGCCTGGGCTGACGACACAAATTTCTACCAGAGCAATACCCAGTATGGCGTGGCGCTACCTAACACATCGCTGCCAACGGGATCTGACGAAGTGCGCGCCGCTGATGGCACGTCCTGCCGCTCGGCGGTTGGCGGTGATGGCGCTTACATGGATACGGGCGTTATAGGTTCTCCCGGGCAGAGCGACTCGGATTTTTCGGGTGCGGTTTATACCCGCCTTGTTGTTCCTCTCGGCGGCAGGCAGAAGCGCCTGAACTGCGAGTCTCTTTACGAACTGGAAATCCAGAGGCTTAGAATGGAACTGGATCTTGCCCGCATGGGCCTTTCAAGCCAGGGTTCGTCCGGGGCGAATTGGCAGGAAGAGGGCTGGTCTTATGAAGGCACGAAGCACAAAGCGGCTGCCCCGGTTCCAGCCATTGCTCCCGCACCCAAGAAAGCTGTCGAAAAGGCTACCCTAGAGCCCACGCCTGAGCCCGCCGCTGCTGATCCGATTCATACCGGCTCGGTGGCGGTCAGCGACTCGCTCTACTAGGCGCCATCGGCCCCAGCTATGGGGTCATAGCTGGGCGCAATTGGCTAAAACCCCGGGTTTCTGCCATAATGGTGCATGTCCGGAAAACATACCCTTATTGACGTTCGCGTCACAAAACCTGATGCGGCCAGTGTCATTGCCTCGCGCTATGACAACAAGCCTGACGCATTGCTCGAAATCCTGCATGATCTGCAGCATGAGGTAGGCCATGTGCCGGAGGCTTCATTGCCGGTTCTGGCCAAGGCGCTCAATATTTCCCGGGCCGAAGTTCATGGCGTGGTGAGCTTCTACCATGAATTCCGGCGCAAGCCGGCGGGCCGCCATGTGGTGAAGGTCTGCCGGGCGGAAGCTTGCCAATCGATGAAGGGCAATGAGCTGGCGGAAGCGGCGCAGAAAAGCTTGAAAGTGAAATTCGGCGAGACCACATCAGATGGAGCCATTACTTTGGAGGCGGTTTACTGCCTTGGGCTGTGCGCCACGTCCCCTTCCCTGCTGGTGGATGAGCGCCCCATGGGCCGCATGACGCCGCAAAAATTTGAAGCACTGGTCAAGGAACTGGCCTCATGATCAGGATTTATGTTCCGAAGGATTCCGCCGCCCGCGCCGTTGGCGCCGATGAGGTGGCCGATGCCATCGTGGCTGAAGCGGCCGCACGGAAAATCGAAGTGAAACTTATCCGCAACGGCTCGCGCGGGCTTTTGTGGCTTGAGCCTTTTGTTGAAGTCGAGACGCCGAAGGGCCGCGTGGCTTTCGGCCCCGTCGAAGCGGGCGATGTGAAGAGCCTTTTTGAGTCCAAGTTCCATGAGGGCGGCAAGCACAAGCTGTCTCTCGGCCTCACGGAAGAGCTTCCCTATCTCAAGAACCAGGAACGCCTCACCTTCGCGCGTTGCGGCATCACCGATCCACTTTCGCTTGACGATTATATTTCACATGGCGGTTTCGTTGGCTTGAAAAAGGCGCTGACGATGTCCGGTGCCGAGATCGTAACCGAAGTCACCACTTCTGGATTGCGCGGCCGTGGTGGTGCTGGTTTCCCCACCGGCATCAAGTGGAAAACCGTGCATGATGCCAAGGCGGACCAGAAATACGTGTGCTGCAACGCCGATGAGGGCGACAGCGGCACCTTCGCCGACCGCATGGTGATGGAAGGCGATCCCTTCATGCTGATCGAAGGCATGACCATTGCGGGTATCGCTGCTGGCGCCGACAAGGGCTTCGTCTATATCCGCTCGGAATATCCCGATGCGATCCGCGTCATGAAGGATGCAATCCGCATTGCCACGTCAGCCAAGTGGCTGGGACAAGGCATTCAAGGCTCAGCGCATTCGTTTTCACTTGAGGTGCGGCGCGGGGCCGGCGCTTACATCTGCGGCGAAGAGACTGCCATGCTCGACAGTCTGGAAGGCAAGCGCGGCATGGTGCGGCCCAAGCCACCGATCCCCGCGCTTTATGGCCTGTTCGGCAAGCCCACGATCATCAACAACGTGCTGAGCTTTGCCGCAGTGCCTTACATTCTGGCGGAAGGCGGCAAGGCCTACGAAAACTATGGCATGGGCCGTTCGCGCGGGACCCTGCCCTTCCAACTCGCCGGTAATATCAAGCAAGGCGGCTTGGTCGAGAAAGCTTTCGGCATCACGCTTGGCCAACTCATCAATGATTTCGGCGGCGGCACGGCAACCGGAAATCCGTTGCGCGCCGTGCAGGTTGGCGGGCCGCTGGGGGCTTACTTGCCCGCTTCGCAGCTTAACTTGGAAATGGACTATGAGGCCTTTGCCGCCAATGGCGCGATGGTGGGCCATGGCGGCGTAGTGGTGTTTGATGACAGTGTTGACATGGCGGCGCAGGCGCGCTTTGCGATGGAATTCTGCGCCATTGAATCCTGCGGCAAGTGCACGCCCTGCCGCATCGGCTCCACCCGCGGCGTTGAGGTGATCGACAAAATCGTTGCGGGCATTGAGCGCGACGAGAACCTGTTGCTGCTTGATGATCTTTGCCAGACGATGACTGACGGTTCGCTGTGCGCCATGGGCGGCTTGACGCCCATGCCGGTGCAGAGTGCGGTGAAATATTTTCCAGAAGATTTTGATCGACCAATGAAGGTTGCAGCGGAATGACACTGATCACAGAAATTGACTACGGCACGCCGAAATCCAAATCCACCAAGATGGTGACACTGGAAATCGATGGCCAATCCATCACGGTTCCGGAAAGCACTTCCGTCATGCGGGCCGCCATGGAGCTTGGCACCCAGATTCCGAAGCTCTGCGCCACCGACAATATGGCCAGCTTCGGCTCATGCCGGTTGTGCCTGGTTGAAATCGAAGGCCGCAAGGGCACGCCCGCCTCATGCACCACGTGGGTGGCCGAGGGCATGAAAGTCCACACCCAGACGGACCGGCTCAGCAAGCTGCGCCAGGGTGTCATGGAACTGTATCTCTCCGACCACCCGCTGACCGGCGACAACGCCATGCAGGACATGGCGGACACGGTGGGGCTTGCCAATGTGCGCTATGGATTCGAAGGCGACAATCACGTTTCACCGGTGCGAGCTGACGGTGAAGCGAATCCCCGCTTCAAGGAAAAGGATGAGAGCAACCCCTATTTCGCTTTCGATCCGGCGAAATGCATTGTCTGCTCGCGCTGCGTTCGGGCCTGCGAAGAAGTGCAAGGCACTTTCGCGCTGACCATCGATGGCCGCGGATTTGCTTCGCATGTTTCGGCGGGCATGGACGAAAAGTTCATGGACTCGGAATGCGTGTCCTGCGGCGCCTGCGTGCAGGCCTGCCCCACGGGTTCCCTCATTGAGAAATCGGTGATCGCGCTCGGCAAGCCGGAAAGCTCGGTCGTCACAACCTGCGCCTATTGCGGCGTGGGCTGTTCCTTCAAGGCCGAAATGAAGGGCGAAGAGGTCGTCCGCATGGTGCCCTGGAAGGATGGCGGCGCCAATGAGGGCCATTCCTGCGTGAAGGGCAGGTTTGCCTGGGGCTATGCCAGCCACAAGGACCGGGTGACCAAGCCCATGGTGCGCGACAAGATCACTGACCCATGGAAGGAAGTGTCGTGGGAAGAAGCCATCGGCTTTGCCGCCAAGCGCTTCATGGAGATCCAGAAGAAATATGGCCGCGGTTCCATCGGCGGCATCACCTCGTCACGCTGCACCAATGAAGAAGTGTTCGTGGTGCAGAAAATGGTGCGCACCGCCTTCCACAACAACAATGTGGATACCTGTGCACGCGTCTGCCATTCGCCCACCGGCTATGGCCTGAGCAAGACTTTCGGCACCTCGGCCGGCACCCAGGATTTCAAGTCGGTTGATGAATGCGATGTGATGCTGGTGATCGGAGCCAATCCCACCGATGCCCATCCGGTTTTCGCCTCGCGCATGAAGAAGCGCCTGCGCGAGGGGGCGAAACTCATCATCCTTGATCCGCGCCGCATCGACATGGTGCGTTCGCCGCATGTTGTGGCGGATTTTCACTTGCCCCTGCGGCCCGGCACCAATGTAGCGGTGGTCAATGCCCTCTCCCATGTCATTGTCACGGAAGGGCTGGAAGCCAAGGCCTATATCGCCGAGCGTTGCGATCCGAAGGAATTTGCGCGCTGGACCGACTTCATCCGCCAGCCGGTGAATTCTCCGGAAGCGATGGAATCAATCACCGGGGTTGCGGCGGCTGATGTTCGCGCCGCGGCCCGGCTTTATGCGACGGGTGGCAATGGCGCCATCTATTACGGGCTGGGCGTGACCGAGCACAGCCAGGGTTCCACCATGGTGATGGCCATGGCCAATCTTGCCATGCTCACCGGCAATGTGGGCCGCAATGGCGTGGGCGTTAATCCCCTGCGCGGCCAGAACAATGTGCAGGGTTCCTGCGACATGGGCTCGTTCCCGCACGAGTATTCGGGCTACCGCCATGTGGGCGACAACACGGTGCGCGAAATGTTCGAGCAGGTCTGGCAGACAGCACTTGATTCCGAACCGGGCCTGCGCATTCCCAACATGTTCGACGCGGCCGTCGAAGGCACCTTCAAGGGCCTTTACGTGCAGGGCGAGGATATTGCCCAGTCGGACCCCAACACCAACCATGTGACCCATGCGCTGGAAGCGCTGGAATGCGTGGTGGTGCAGGACCTGTTCCTCAATGAAACGGCGGCCTTTGCCCATGTGTTCTTCCCCGGTACTTCCTTCCTTGAGAAGGACGGCACGTTTACCAACGCCGAGCGCCGCATCAACCGGGTGCGCCAGGTGAAAGCGCCGATGCAGGGCAAGGATGAATGGCAAGTGGTGTGCGAACTGTCGCAAGCCATGGGCTATGACATGCGTTACGACTCGTCATCCGAGATCATGGACGAAATCGCCCGGGTGACACCGACCTTTGCCGGCGTTTCCTTCGAGAAGCTGGACCGGCTCGGCTCGGTGCAGTGGCCGTGCAACGACAAGGCGCCGGAAGGAACACCACTCATGCATGTCGGCGGCTTCGTGCGCGGGCTCGGGCGCTTCATGATCACCGAATTCGTGCCTACTACGGAGCGCACCAACCGCTTCTTCCCGCTCATCCTCACCACGGGCCGCATCCTGTCGCAGTATAATGTGGGGGCGCAGACGCGGCGCACCGACAATGTGGCCTGGCATGCCGAGGACATTCTCGAAATCCACCCGCATGACGCGGAGGTGCGCGGCATCAAGGACGGCCAGATGGTGTCGATTGCCAGCCGCGTCGGGGCCACGACGCTGCGGGCGCTGATTTCGGAGCGCATGGCGCAGGGCGTTGTCTACACGACGTTCCATCATCCGGTTTCCGGCGCCAACGTGATCACCACGGAAAATTCCGACTGGGCCACGAATTGCCCGGAATACAAGGTGACGGCGGTTCAGGTGACCTTGTCCAACCAGCAATCGGACTGGCAGAAGGACTGGGAAATCCGCGAGGATGAAAACAAGCGCATTGAAGTCAAACCCCTTGTCGCCGCTGAGTAGCATCGAGGCGCACGGTACGCTTCATGGTGCCGGTGGATCTAGAGCGGTTGTCTGGCAGGTGCCGGAAGAAGTGCCGGTTGCCATTCTGTTCAATTCCGCGCCCTATGCGGTAATGATGGCGACGCCAGCCGATCTTGACGATTTTGCCGCGGGCTTTGCGCTGGCGGAAGGGATCATCACCTCGGCGTCCCATATCAAGGGCATTCTCACGCTGCCCTCGGAAGAAGGCCTGGCGGTTGATCTTGCTGTCGACGAAAAGCATTTGAACCGTGACCGCATGGTGAAGCGCAGCCTTGAGGGCCGGGTGGGCTGCGGGCTTTGTGGCATTGAGGATATCAAGGACGCGATCCGCATGCCGGACGGCATTGTCGTGAACACGGCACTTTCGCCACAGGCTGTGGCGCGGGCCTATGAGGCGTTGCCGCACTACCAGCCAATGAATGCGGTGAACCGCACGGTTCATGCGGCGGCCTGGTGCTCTCCTGACGGCACTATCCTGCTGTCGCGGGAAGATGTAGGCCGACATAACGCTCTGGACAAATTGATCGGGGCGCTGGCAAAATCGAAAGTGAATTTGCGCGATGGCTTTGTGCTGATGTCGAGCCGCTGCAGCTTCGAACTGGTGCAGAAATGCGCGTTGGCGGGCATCGGGGCGCTGGCGACGATTTCAGCGCCAACCGCACTTGCATTGCAACTTGCCAAGCAGGCGGGACTGAAACTTGCGGCCCTGTCCAAGGGCGGCGTGATGATATTCGAGCAGGAGTAGACGATGGAAACCCGCGACATGCTGCGCATGGCCAACCAGATTGCCGATTTTTTCAGGAGCTACCCGCATGACGATGCGGTGAAAGAGGCGGCCACGCATCTCAACAACTACTGGGACCCGCGCATGCGCAAGCACTTTTTTGACTATCTGGCCAAGGGTGGCGAAGGGCTTGATCCGATCATCGTCGAGGCGGCAGCACAGGTCAGGAAGCCAAAGATGGATGCTGCCTAATCATGGCCCAGCCACTCACTGGTAAAGTGGCGCTCATCACGGGTGCCAGTTCGGGCATCGGCCGTGCGTTGGCAAATATTCTTGCGGCTGAAGGCGTAAAGCTCGTGCTGGTCGGCCGTTCGGCGGAGCGCTTGCAGGCTGTAGCCAAAGAACTCAGCGCGGTTGAGAGCCTTGTTCTTCCCGCCGATCTCGCCAAGCCCTCCGAGGTGGAGCGGGTGGCTTCAGAGGCGCTTGCCCGTTTCGGGCGCATCGACATTCTTCTTGCCAATGCCGGGCTCTATAAACCGGGAAAAGTGGCGGAGGGCAACGCCGACACTTGGGACGAAATGCTGGCGGTCAATGTGAACAGCGTGTTCCGCCTGTGCCGCGCCGTGCTGCCCCAGATGATCGGCAACAGTTCCGGCGATATCATCGTCACCAGCTCCATTGCCGGGCATCAGGCCATTCCGGGCGAAGCCGTGTACGCGGCATCAAAACATGCGGTGCAGGCTTTTGTACATGACTTGCGGCGGCAAGTTGCGCCGCATAACGTGCGGGTGGGGTCGGTAGCGCCCGGAACGGTGCTCAACGAGTTGTGGGGTTATCACAATGCCGCTGATATTGAAGCCAAGGTCGCCACACGGGATGGATTGCGTTCCGAGGATGTGGCGGAAGCGGTGCTGTTCATGCTCACGCGGCCTGCCAATGTCACCATCCGCGATCTCGTCATCCTGCCGCAGAATGAGACAGTTCAGTAAATCGCCTGGCCATGCGCGTCCTCAACCGGCGGATGGAATTTTCAGGCCCCTTGCAACGGCGGGGCGGGCGACAAAAGCGGCAAGCGCGCGGGTAACATTTGGAAACCGATTGATCCCCACTAGATCGCCGGCCTTGTAGTAGTAGATCAGGTTCCGCACCAGCGGAAACACCGCGATGTCGACGATCGTGTAGTCGTCACCCAGCATCCAGGCGCGGCCTTCAAGCCTCTGCTCGAGCAGGCCAAGCAGGCGCTTCACCTCCTCCACATAATGCTGCAAGGGGCGCTTGTCTTCATAGGTCCGGCCTTCGAACTTATGGAAGAATCCAACCTGGCCGAACATGGGGCCGATGAAGCTCATCTGGAACATGAGCCATTGCAGCGCTTCATACTGGCCCGACTTGTCGGCGGGGATGAACATGCGGCTTTTTTCGGCGAGATAGAGCAGGATTGCGCCGGATTCAAACAGGGGCAGCGGCGTGCCGTCCGGGCCATTGGGATCGATGATGGCGGGAATTTTACCGTTCGGGTTGAGCGAGCGGAACTCCGGCGTCTTCTGGTCCTGGGTGGCGAAGTTCACGAGGTGCGGCTCATAGGCAAGGCCAGTTTCCTCAAGCATGATCGAAACCTTCACGCCATTGGGCGTGTTCAGGGAATAGAGCTGGATGCGGTCAGGAAATTTGGCGGGCCATTTCCGGACGATGGAGAAGGCTGAGGGGTCGATCATGTTGATCCTTATTTCAAGTCAAAGGAATGCCTATACATTACCAGATTAAGCTATCCAAATTGCGGTTTGCCAATCGGCCAGTGCGATGTGGCTTGAGCGCTGCTGCGACCGGTGGCATTACCAACCAATGAGGCAAAGCATTCGCAGCGAAATTGAGTCCATCCCTCCATCTGATCAACTAGAAAGGGACATGAAAGCTCAAGTGCTGGAGTGGATCGACTCTGGCGCCGAACTATGCCGAATTGAAAAACCGGCAACACCGCCGAAGCATCTCGTAAGCTATTTCATTCTGGTCGATGGAGACTACTTGCTTCTCGTTGATCACATCAACGCGAAGTTATGGCTTCCGACCGGAGGCCACGTCGAAGTGGGCGAACATCCCAGAATGACGGTCATTCGCGAAGCGCGCGAAGAATTGTCAGTTGAAGCGGATTTTCTGTTCCCCTTGCCGATTTTCCTGACGATTTCTGAAACCGTTGGATTGACAGCGGGGCACACCGATGTTTCGCTCTGGTATGTCCTGCGGGGTGACAGGACAATGACGCTGGAGTTCGACAGGGCCGAGTTCAACAGCCTTCAGTGGTTTCAAAAAGACAATATCCCGCTTGACCGTAGCGATCCTCATATGGGCCGGTTTTTGTCGAAACTGAATCCGTGATGATATTGGCCTAGCGGCGAAATGCGCTGTTCTCCCTCCCGCCTTGCGCGGCGGGAGCGGGTTATTTCACTAGCAGTACGAACGGCTCTTCCGTAGCGCGTTTGAGGAGGGCGGCGTAGGTGGCATGGATGGCGGCATCGGGATTGAATTTGCCGAATTGCGGCTCATCCTTGAAATTCTTTATGGGCACGAAAACAATGGGGGTGGACACGGGGATCAGCAGGGTTCCCCTGCCCGACTGCAGCGTGCTCAGCAGGCCGAACATTTCGCCGCCGATCATCGGGCGTGAGAGAATGATGAGGCGGTACTGGCCCATCTTGTTGGTGACGAGATAGATGTAGCCGGACTGATGCGGCACCGAGACGGCGCCATCCTGCTTGAAGGCCGCATCAAGCCTGTCCGACTCGCGGAAGACGAGATGGGAGAGCGCCTTGTCCCAGCGGATTTCGGTGCGGTAGGCATAGGCTGACTGGGCATCGCTGAAGGATGGGCGAAGGGTCAGGTAATCGCCTTCCAGCCAAGAGACTGCGGGGTGGGAGTAGCTGCCCAGGGATTCCGGGGCCAATTCCATGTCGCCATTGCTCATGTGCCGGTGCTTGCGGAGCTGCAATTGCAG
Organism: Aestuariivirga sp.; assembly: GCA_965279345.1. Classification (GTDB taxonomy): domain Bacteria; phylum Pseudomonadota; class Alphaproteobacteria; order Rhizobiales; family Aestuariivirgaceae; genus Aestuariivirga. The sequence continues at coordinate 999,117 of CBDIHN010000003.1, read as the reverse complement.
GGCTTCCTCGATGCGCACCACGGAGGCGAGCGTGAAGGGCCGGGTTCCGGTAAGCGCTTTTTCCAGGGTGGAAAGGCTGATCTTGGCCTTGTCGGCCAGGTGCTGGCGCGAAAGCCGGCGCCGCGCCAGTTCCTCGCGCACCTGGGCGCCAATCACTTTGTTTTCTTCGGGGGAAAGGTCGTCGTCATTCATGGTGGCCGTAACATTCCACATATTCCCGCACATTTCCACCATCCCGTGGCGGACCGCGCCGGAAGAAAGACGTTCTTCACCTTGGCGAAGCCGGCGTAAGTGGCTGTATCTAATCCATCCATGGCTTGGCAGTGGGGCTAGCCCTGGAGGATAAAGTGAATACCGATTTACGTGCCCGTAGTTTCAAATCCCGTCTCGACATCATCGTTGCAATATTCGGACTGGCCTTTGTTCTGGTCTTAACCATTTTCGGGCAGGCGCGGGCGGGCGAGGCAAAACTTGCCCTTGTCACCCCCAATGACGTGAAAGCGGGAAGCCTGCTGCTCAAATCCAACGAGGGCGGCAAATATCTCGAAGCGCCGCGCCTCGCCACGGATTTCAATGTCACCATCTCTGGGCCAACGGCGCGCACCATCGTCACCCAGCGGTTTGAAAATCCGGCAGACGGGTTTGTGGAAGGCGTCTATGTGTTTCCGCTGCCGGAAAATTCCGCCGTCGATACGCTGAAGATTATTGTCGGGAACCGGGTGATCGTGGGCGAGGTGAAGGAACGGCAGGAAGCCAAGGTCATTTATGAAACGGCCAAGGCCAGCGGCCAGACGGCGGCGCTTCTCGAGCAGGAGCGGCCCAATCTTTTCACCAATTCGGTGGCCAATATCGGTCCCCATGAAACGGTGATCGTGCAGATCGAATATCAGGAAACGGTGAAGCAATCGTCGGGCACCTTCTCGCTGCGCCTGCCGCTGGTGGTGGCGCCGCGCTACATGCCGGCTCCCATCGTGCAGTCGGTTGATTTTTCCAGCGACGGCTATGGCGTGGCGGTGAATGACCCAGTGCCGGACCGGAACCGTATCAGCCCGCCGGTTCTCGATCCCCGGAAATATGCGCCGGTGAATCCAACCACGATCTCGGTCACCTTAAATGCCGGGTTTGCGCTGGGCGAAGTAAAGAGCCTTTACCATCCGATCAAGACCGATCCGGTGAGCCAGGTGATTTCGCTGGCTGACGGGAATGTTCCCGCCGACAAGGATTTCGTGCTGGAATGGCAGGCGGCCGGCACGGCCCCGCAGGCGGGCCTGTTCACCGAAACGGTGAATGGCAAGAACTACCTGCTGGGTTTTGTCACGCCGCCCGTGGCTCCCACGAGCGAAGTTGCCAAGCCGCGCGAGACCATTTTCGTGATCGACAATTCTGGCTCCATGGAAGGGCCTTCCATGGTACAGGCCAAGGACAGCCTGATCTATGGCCTCTCCCAGATGAAGCCGGGCGACCTGTTCAATGTCATCCGTTTTGATGACACGATGGACCAGTTGTTTGCTGGCGCAGTTTCAGCCGACAAGGAAAACATTGACCGGGCGATTGCATTTGTGAGTGGGCTCAATGCCTCTGGCGGGACGGAAATGATCCCTCCCATGCGGGCAGCATTGCTGGACAACCACACTTCCGACACGTCACATCTGCGCCAGGTGGTATTCCTGACGGATGGCGCCATCGGCAATGAGCAAGAGCTTTTTGCCACGATCAGCAAGGGCCTTGGCCGCAGCCGCGTATTCATGGTGGGCATTGGCTCGGCACCAAACTCCTATCTGATGACGCGCGCGGCGGAACTTGGCCGCGGCACCTTTACCCATATCGGTGAAGCGGCCGAAGTCACGGCACGCATGCAGGACCTGTTCAGCAAAATCGGCAGCCCGGTGGTGACCGAGTTAAAAGCTGAACTCGTGGGCAACGCCGCCAAGATCACTCCTGACATGCTGCCTGACCTCTATCGCGGGGAGCCCGTGTTGCTCATGGCGGAAGCTGGGAGCCTTGGCGGCTCGCTGAAAATCAGCGGCAATATTGGTGCGCAACCTTGGGAAGTGACCCTTCCCATCTCGAAGGCAGCGAAAGGCGACGGCATTTCCAAGCTCTGGGCCCGGCGGCGGATTGCCGATTTTGAAGTGGCCTCGACGCTTGGCTCGCTGACGTCCGATGCCGCAAACAAGGCCATTCTGGCCATGGCTCTCGATCACCAGATCGTTTCCAGCCAGACCAGCCTTGTGGCGGTTGACAAGACACCGAAGCGTCCTGCTGGCGAGAAGCTGACGCGGGCCGACATTCCGCTCAACCTGCCGGCAGGCTGGGATTATGACTCGGTGTTTGGCGAGGAGACGCCAGCGGTGGAGCAGCGCGATGCGCGGGCCGAATTTGCGCAATTGGCCATGTTGCAGAAGCCGGCGGCCATTCCCGGTCAGCAGCAGGTAATGCTGCCGCAAACCGCGACGCCTGCGGAATTAATGTTGCTCATCGCCGGATTCCTCCTGGTTTTGAGTCTTGCATTCAGGCTGGCTATCCCCCGCCAGTCCCCACGGCAGATGTGATATGGTCCCCGCAACCCTCACTCTGCCAAAAGTCGGACCGGTGCGCTTGTCGCGCCGGTCCTTCCTCAATTTCCTGAGCGCCCTATGCCTCGGCCTTTCGCTGTTCCTGTTTGGGCAATCGGCGTGGATTTTCGCCAAGGCGCAACTGGCCCAGGTTCTCCTTGAGCGGGCTTTCAGCCAAACGATTGCGACAGGCGGACCTGTGAAAGCCTGGAGCTGGGCCGATACCTGGCCCGTGGCCCGCATCGAAATTTCCCGCATTCAGGCCAGCGCCATTGTACTCCACGGCGGCAGCGGCGAAGCCTTGGCCTTTGGCCCTGCCCTGCTCAATGAAACATCGCGCATCGGCGAGCGCGGCACCGCCGTTGTTTCGGCGCACCGGGATACGCATTTTGCCTTTCTGAAAGATGTCGTGGTGGGTGACCGCATTACGATCACGCGCGACGATGGGTTGGTGTTCACCTACCGCGTGACCGGAACCTCAATCGTGGATTGGAACAGGTCAGGCATCGACCGGCATGCCAGCGGCTTCAATCTGGTGCTCGCCACCTGCTATCCCTTCGACGCCATCACGCGCGGATCGGAGCGCTATCTGGTGCATGCGGAGTTGGTCAAGTGATTTTCTTCCGCTTCGCCTTGGGCAGTTTCCAAATGTGGTCGAGGAGCTGTTCCACGGTGATGCCCTCTTCCGAATAGGCTTCGCCGCTTACGGAAATTCCGGCCTCGGTTACAGTCTCGGCCCGGCCGGACACCAGGGGATGCCACCAGGCGAGGCTTTTTCCCTCGTCCAGCAGGCGGTAGGCGCAGGTTTTGGGGAGCCAGCCAAGTTCGCCCACGTTCTCGGGCGTTAACGTGACACAATCAGGCACCCGGGCGGCCCGGTTCGGATAATCGGTGCATTGGCAGGTCTTGACGTCCAGCAGCTTGCAGGCGGTGCGGGTGTAGATGAATTTGCCCGTATCCTCGTCTTCCAGCTTGTTCAGGCAACAGCGGCCGCAGCCGTCACACAGGCTTTCCCATTCGGCCCGGCTCATTTCCGCAAGGGTTTTCGTCTTCCAAAAGGGAGGGTCGCCTGTCATGGCCCCGTCTTAATCCTTTCGGCATTCCAAGAGCAATTGCTAACAGGCGTGATTTTGCCTAAATCGGCCGTATTTTGCTGTATAAGCAATTCCTCTAGAGTCTCATTACGAGTCTACCGGACAAACAACGTGGCAAAACTACCCAATCGCAACCCCATTTTCCGGATTTTCTGGGCGTTTGACTCGCTGGTGAGCTCCAGCGTTTTTGAAACTTGGGACGCGTGCAAGCGCTGGGGTTCGGCTTATTCCTCATTTCTTTACCGCTTCAAGGTTACGGGACCGCGCCGCTTCCTGGTCGACGTTCTCGACGATTGCGCCACCTTCGGAACGGTTTTCGCCTTCTGCCTTTTGGCCTTTGCCCTGCCGCCTTTTTCCGGCCTCGGCGATGTCTGGAACAAGGGCCGGGAATTTGCCATCACCTTTACCGACGCCAAGGGCGAAATCATCGGCCAGCGCGGCATCAAGCAGGACGACTCTATTCTTCTTTCAGAAATTCCGCCGACCTTGATCAAGGCGGTGCTTGCCACGGAAGACGCGCGCTTCTTTGATCATTTCGGGGTGGACGTCATTGGAACGATGCGGGCGATCATTCAGAACGCACGGGCCAACACCGTGGTGCAGGGCGGCTCATCGCTGACCCAGCAGGTTGCCAAAAACCTGTTCCTCAGCCCGGAACGCACGATCCAGCGCAAGGTCCACGAGGCTTTCCTCTCGCTGTGGATCGAGGCACGCAAGTCAAAACAGGAAATCCTTAAGCTCTATCTGGACCGCTCCTATCTGGGCGGCGGCAACTACGGCGTGGAAGCGGCAGCGCAATTCTATTTCGGCAAATCCATCCGTGACGTCAATCTTTCGGAATCGGCGATGCTGGCGGGCCTGTTCAAGGCGCCAACGAAATATGCACCGCACCAGAACATGGAAGTTGCAAAGGCCCGGGCCAATGTGGTGCTCTACCGCATGCTCGATGCGGGCTTCATTACCCAGGGTGAATTGCTGCAGGCACGGCGGGAACCGCCGCCGGTGATCGCGCAAAGGAGCCTCGACAGCCCTGACTGGTTCCTGGACTGGGCCTATGAGCAAACCATCGCGCTGCTTGAAGAGCAACACCTGCAAAGCGACTTCGTGATCGAAGTCAAGACAACGGTCGATGTGAAGCTGCAGACGGCAGCCCAGAAAATTCTCAATGACATTATCGACACGGAAGGTCCGGGCTACCGGTTCAGCCAAATGGCCTCAGTGACCATGACTCCCGAAGGCGCGGTCAAGGCCATCGTGGGCGGCCGCAACTACGAAAACAGCCAGTTCAACCGCGCCACAAATGCCGAGCGGCAAACCGGATCGGCCTTCAAGCCCTTTGTTTATTTGGCGGCCCTGCTCAATGGATATACGCCGGACCGCATCGTGGCGGATGCACCGATTTCGGTCGGCGGCTGGTCGCCCGGAAACTATTCCGGCAAGTATGGCGGCAAGGTCACCCTTACAACCGCGCTTGCCAAATCCTACAACTCGGTGCCGGTCAGGCTGATGGTTGACATTGGCCGGCCCGCCATCATCAAGACTGCCCATGATGTGGGCATTCAAGGGGCATTGGAAACCTGGCCACCTATGGTACTGGGCACCAGCGCCCTGACCTTGATGGATGTGACAAGAGGCTATGCCACATTTGCCGGCGGCGGAAAGCTCGCGGAACCTTACACCATCCTCGAAATCCGAAGGCCTAACGGTGACATCATCTATGACCGCGCTAAATTTGCCAAACCGCAGAAGCAGGTTGTGCCAGAGGAGAAAATCGCTGAACTGAATTCCATGCTGAAGGAAGTTGTCAAACACGGTACGGCCCGCAAAGCGGATCTTGGCTTTGCGCCGCAGGGCGGCAAAACCGGAACCAACCAGTCCTACCGCGACGCCTGGTATATTGGTTTCACGGCTCACAATGTAACCGGCGTATGGGTTGGCAATGATGATTTTACACCCATGCGTCAGGTAACCGGCGGTCTCATTCCAGCACCCGCCTGGAAGCGGATCATGGAAGTGGCCGAAGTTGGCGAGAAGCCCGCAAGCCTCGCGGGCATTCCGCTCGACGATACCTATGCCGTCGCGGCCACAGAACCGGATGGAGCGCTTATCCCGGATGATGAAACGGGGATAGTCACCATCGATACGGGAACCCCAGCTGCCAGCGCCGGGGGCGTGGCCGTTGTGCTCAATGACATGTTCTCGCTCTTCGAGAAGAAACCAGTCAAGAAAGCGGCGAAGCCCGCGAGCACCAAAGTCGCAAAGAAGCAGGATGAAACACTGGTGCTCCCGGGGGCGAACGCCGATGTGGATTCGGAAAGCTCATTCATGCAGGATCTGTTCGTGCCGGTGGAGCCGCAGAAGAAGAAAAAGAAGAAAAAATCGGTCGTTAAAAAAATACTGAATGTTTTTGATTAGAATGCTGGGTAATTGATGGCGCGGGTTTCGGTAAAAATCTTCAGTGTTTTGTGCGGTGTCGTTGGCGGCTGGGCCTCTGCCCTGTCGTTTATTGATACGGTGGGTTCAAAGCCTGCCGATGCCACCGGCAACTGGCGCATGTGGGACCTGGCATCAGGCACCGCTTCCAATCCTTATGCGCGGGCGCATTTCCTCATTGAAGGACGCGTGCCTCCCGCCCAAGCGCTGTTTCAGGTCTATACCAATTCGCTTGATGATGAGGGCAGCACATTGAGCTCCGGCTGCGTTTACAAGATCGCCGCCAACGGCCTTGAGGCGCGCTGGTGGAGCCTCTCGGTCGGGCCGCTGGACAGCCAGGAGGATGACTCTTCCGCCGCAGTGACATCCGATGAAGTTGTGCGCGGCCCGGACAGTTCGCTGAACGTGGCCATGGCGAGATTTCCCGTTGCCGGAAACTGGATCAGGCCGGCGGCGGAAGGCACCCTCACCCTCCAGCTTGTGGTTTCCAATACGGACGGATTAGAGGCGGCGGGTGACCTGAAACTCCCCAGCGTACAGCGGGTGAGCTGTTGATCATGCGAAACCTTTATTGGGTGATTGCGGCGGCAGTCCTGGCCATCATTGTGCATATCAGCATGGTGCTTTTTGCGCCGGGCTTCCTGTTTGAACGAAACCTCAACCGCCTGGCAAGCGATGTTCCCGACAACACCTTCTTCATTCTGCCGGGTGCGGCGCAAAGCGCCATCTTCCCGGAATACCCCAGCGGAACCGTGTTTGGGCTGTGCCGGTTCAATCTCACATCCGGCCCGGTCACCCTGGATGCGAACCTGCCCGACGGGATTTGGACCCTGACGGTTTATTCGAGATTTGGCAGGACGCTCTATACGGTGACCGACGAGCAGTCCGGCGTCGACAAATTCAGCCTGCAACTGGCGATGGCGCCCGGCGTTCTCGATGTTTTTTCCCTGAAGGAAGATGAAAACGAAATCGAGGCTTCGGGCTGGAAAGTGCTGTCATCGGATGAACGGGGATTTGCCGTGTTCTGGGTGCCAGCCATGGACAAGGCCATGCGCGAAGGCCTTTCGGAAACCCTTTCGAAGAGCTCCTGCGGCAAAGCAGCAACGACCAGCTAGGTCGCGCTAGGCCATATCCTCGTCGATTGCGGCCTGCGAAACGCGGCGTTTCCGGCCGGGGGCGGTGGATTTGGCTAGCTTGAATTTGCGCCGCTCCATCCTGACACCGGGGAAAATCACAACCTCAGCGGAAAGAACAGCATCGTTGGGGCCACGCGGCACAACGCGGTTTACTGGAAACTGCAAAACGACATTCATTCTTCCATTCCTCGCAGACGCTGGCTTAGTCGCGGATTTGTTCCGCTTTTTTCCAGTTAAGGCGAGACTTGGTTAAAAATTGACTAACTGGATTTCAGATTTTTGCGGCCGCTACTCCGGCGGTTCCGTCCCGGTCTTCCACTTCAACAACCCACAGGTCCGAATCAAATTTTTTCCGACGGGCCAAAAGTGCTGCGACATCGGCTTCAGTTGCGGGAAACGGCAGTTCTTCAACGAAGCGCCGGTCACCATTGTCGTCAAAGGCGGGGCCAGGTGCGGGGCCAAAGAGATGAAAGCGCCCGTCAAGGCGATTGACAATAATAAAGACGGCACCTGCTTCGGCAGCGCCCCGGCTCGCAATGATGCAGTATTTTCCTTCAACATTGCAGCGGCGCATGAAGGCCTGAACCCAGATTTCTGATTTTAAGCGCATGGCGAATGCGGCGCGTTATTCGGCGGCAATCAACGAATCACCGCTCATCTTGGAAATCTCCTCAAGCAGCGCGCTGGACACCGTACCATTACGTGGCAGGCCCCGGTCTTTTTCAAACTGGATGATCGCCTGGATCGTGGCGCTGGTGAGATCCCCGGATATTTCGCCGGGCGCATAGCCAAGCTCGGCCAGTCCGGTCTGAACCTGGCGCAGGGCTGCTGTTTCGCCCGGATTCTTATCCAGCTTTTCAACGCTGGCGGTAAATTCCGAAGCGGCGGCAACTTTCTGGGTGTAGCGGAGATGTTCAATGAGTTCATTTGACACTTCGCCGTTTACCCTAAGGCCGGCAGATTTCTGATAGGCGGCAATTGCCATGCGGGTATTTTTGCCGGCAACACCGTCAACCATGCCGCGGTAATTTCCGGTTGCCAGCAGCCCGCGCTGAACTTCTTCAACGCGCGAATCATATTTCAGGACAATGGTGGCATTCCGGCTGTTGGAGGCAATGACGTCAACGCGGGTTGAGGCGCCTCCGGCGGTTTCCTGGGAAGCCACAAACCTGGGCCGGCCGGTCCCATCCACCTGTCCGAGGAATGCATTGTAAAGAATTGCAAAACTCAAGGTCGCAGTGGCAAGGAGGGCCAGGATAGAGAGCGGGCGCAGCTTTAGTCCGCCTTCTTCCAGCACATCTTTCATAAGTTATAACCCATACCCAAACAAACACCCAATTCCGCCACCTTGCCGGACGCTGGTTAACACCGCCTTTCCATGAAATTCTCCCGCTCTTTCAGTTGTTTAGCAGGGTAAAAAATGCCTTACTGGAAAATCGCCGATTTTTGCAAAATTCGACTTGAATCCACGGCTTTCGCTTTAACCATCCGAAACATGTTTTCCCTAGAATTTGTCCCATTAAAGGGTGTGGACATGCGTATTATTCGGACGATTATCGTTTTAGCAGGTGTTGCGGCTTTCATGCCGTCGCCGCCTGACGAGGTTTCTCAGCCCGCGCCAAGCATGGCCAGCGCTGAAGTCTCGGATACGGGTTATATTGAGGTTGCCGCCAATACATTTTCAGATCTCACCTCGTTTTGCGAGCGCCAGCCGGGCGTGTGCGAAACGGCGGGATTTGTTGCCCACAAACTGGAACTCAAAGCCAAGTATGGGGTTCGCCTGATCTATGATTGGGCCAATGAGGCCAGTACACCTTCCGCCGCTCCGCCCGAGCTCGCGAGCAGCAGCGATCCCATCGAGACAGGCTCCATGAAGCTGGCTTCGCCTAAAAAGTTGCCCCAGAACTCCCAGTCAACGCTTCGCTTGGGTGACCTCATTCCGGTCTGGCGCGGCCCGGCCGCAGCCAAGACCAGTTGAGAATGGCTTAGCCAGCGCCTATCTTCAGGATAGACAGTTTCTCCCGGAGTTTGGCCTTGAACACGCAAACAATCGAAAACCTGCAGGCCGATTTCGAGCTCCTCGATGATTGGGAAGAACGCTACCGCTATGTCATCGAGCTTGGCAGGCTATTGCCGCCGCTCGATGAAAAGTACCGCACCCCCCAGTACAAGGTCAGCGGCTGCGCCAGCCAGGTTTGGATTCACGCCGAGCACAATGGCTCAGTGCTCAGCTTTACGGGCGACAGCGACGCCCTCATCGTCAAGGGCCTGATTGCCATTACCTTCATGATTTTTTCCGGCAAGACGCCTGAGCAGATCCTGGCACTTGATGCGCATACCATTTTTGCCAAGCTCGGCCTGAAGGATCACCTCACGCCGCAGCGCTCAAACGGGCTGGCCTCCATGGTGGCCCGTATCAAGGCTGATGCGCGCCAGGTTCTGGCGGCATAATCCGCGGGCGGAAATCCGCCAGGGCCCAATGGGCAAAATCCGGGCTGGCGGCACTGCGTTCCGGCGGCTTGATCAAGCGGTAATGACGGGCAAGGCGGGTCAGCGCAATGGCCAGAACGGCTTTGCCGCTGCGCTGGGGCAAGTGGAGCATCCGTTCAGCCTGCTCCAAGCCACCCGACAGGCAGCACATGTAATAAAGTACGCCGGATAGCTCCGGCCCTACGGCATCGAAGGCATTGTGGACCCTTCGCCGGGCATCGATGGCGCTATCGGAGAGCGAGGCAATGCGGTTGTCGCTGATGGCGCTGTAATTTCGGGTGCCATTCCGCTCGCCTTCCCAGGATGAGGTGATGCGCGGCTCGAAATGGGCCCGCTCATAATCTTCCCGCAGACGCTCTCCCGCCGCAAACTGAAATTCGAAGATCACCCGCCTGCCGCTGGAATCCTTGCGGCTGAAAAGCCGGTAAAGCGGGCTTTCATTCTCATTGAAGGCGGGAACTGGTTCGGAACGGCGGGCTTTGGCCATGGCTGCTTTTCTCCTGATCAAGGAGAGTTAGCAGTTTCCGATTAAGGAATCAATACCTATTGTGTATTTTAATTCCATCAGTGTCATTGCGATGGAAATTTCTAAAGAGCTTCTGTCGTGGGAAGTCATAATTGAGCTGGTAGATCAGGCTGAACAGAAAGCCCTTGTTGCAAGGCGCTGGACCGCAATTAGATCACCAAACCCAGCCCTGTGAACAACTGGGGTAAAACGGGAACAAGTGCTGGACTTTTGTTTTGAATCAGCGCATGCGGATTCTTGGCATGATGCCGCTAAAGGAGAAAAAATGGAAACAGTTACTTGGAAAAAATGCGGTGACGACGGTCACTGGTGTTCATTGGACAATCTTGATCTTTCGACAATTACGGCCACCGATGGTGTTTACATCATTTGGCACGAAGGCAACCCTGGTCGGGTTGTAAGGGTTGGACAAGGTGATATAGCAGCTCGTCTTGGTGTGCATCGTGGCGATGCTGCCATCACCAGATACGCAAAATCTGGCAAGCTGCGCGTCACATGGGCATCTGTACCGGCTCGCCAACGTGATGGCGTTGAGGCGTATCTGGCTGACAAGTGGAAGCCACTAGTCGGAGATGCGTTTCCGGATGTTCTGCCAATTGCGGTAAACTCTCCGTGGTAGCACCTTCAACCGTGGACGCTTGACCCGCCAAGATTGCATCAAGCGTTTCGCGGAGCTTCATGTATTGATACCAAGCCCACGGCGGCTCTTGCCCCGTGGCCAGCTTTTTGTCTGCCCAAGTGCGGGCTTTTTCGAGTTCTTCTCTCGTCATTTGCCTATCCTCGGTTCTCGCTAGTTAACGGCGACTTAAGCCAATTGGTTCCCTGTCCAAATTTTGCCTTGTTCAAACTGAGACACCACCTCAAAAACCTATTCCGGAGCTTTCACTAGGACACGGGCTTTAGGGCTCCCCGCTAGACCGGGAGAATTCGCCGGCAACGACCAGACGCGGGACTCAAGAAATTCAAGGAATGCCTGCGCCTTCTCTATGCTCGGGAAGTCGAGTTGGAGAACAATGTACTCCGCATCGTCATTTGGTTGATGGATGCGGCAGGCTGTTACTCCCGCTTCACGCCTTTGCCCAGCAAAGCGGTCGAATGCTGCCTTCCAAATCGCGAAATCACTTATCTTATGCTCAATATGCAGCGTGGCCATGAATTGCCCTCCTGCAAGCGGTCCCATCCCAAGCACATCAAGGATGTTATCTTGCTGCCAGATTGTCAAATTGGCTGAATTCAATCTGAGGCCCGGCCAACAAGTTAGGCCTTTCGCGAAGCCTGTCAGCCCAGCGCCGCCTTGACCTGCATACGGGCATCCTCGGAAGCGGACTGGAAATAGTCGTAGCAGAGCAGCATGCCAACCTCGTTATCGGCGGTGGCCAGCGGCAATTTCAACCAGTATTGCACCAGATGTTCCTTATGGGTGCGGGGGCCGCGGACCACGCCCTGGGTGGGTTTGCCCTCCTCAATGGTACGGCGGTAGGCGGCAATCCAGTAGTCGTGCTTGTCGCCCCAATCCAGGTCTTCAATAAAGAGCCCGGTGATTTCACGGTCATAGATTTCGCGGAGCCTGGTGCCCGCCAGCCGGATGCGGCAGCGCGCCTTGTCGGCACTTACGTCCACCAGGCTGATGCCGGAGAGAACGCGGGGAATATGGGCTGGGTTGATATCGGCGCGGCACGGCATGCTGCGGCTACCGGACATTTTGGTCCAGTAATCGAACAGCGTTCGCTGTTCAGGCACAATGAGTTGCGCCCGGAAAACCGTGCTTGCTGATTTCAATTTAACCGCCGCCCCTAACATCCGAATCGTTGGCCGATTCGGTCATTTCTTTATGAATCGGCGCTCATTGATCCGCAAGAGTCAGGACCGAGAAATCTGGATTGGCCTATTTCCGGCTTTTTCGCTGGCCCAGCCCCATGCGTTTGGCAAGGCTGGAGCGGGCCTGGGCGTAGTTAGGCGCTACCATGGGATAGTCGGCAGGCAGGCCCCACTTCTCCCGGTACTGTTCGGGAGAGAGATTATAGTGGCTGCGCAAGTGGCGCTTCAGCGATTTGAATTTTTTGCCGTCTTCCAGGCAGATGAGATAGTCGGCGGTGAGGGACTTCTTGACCGTGACTGCCGGTTTTATGTCGGCCTGCTCCTCGCGGGCGGCGGGCTGGCTTATGGCGCCGGAGAGAGCCCGATGAACGTCGCCAATGAGCTTTGGCAGCTCCGCCTGGGCGACCGTGTTCTTGCCCACATAGGCCGCCACGATTTCCGCCGTAAGATCGACGAGACTCCTCTTTGCTTCCAGAACATCGGCCATGGTGAACCCCCAGGTTGCGTAGCTTGATATACTACATTGTTTGAACTTTGGAGTATTCCATACCCCCGATTTTCTCGATTTACCATCCGAATACTTAATTCTGCGCCGGGAACTGAAGAATATTCTTGGGTGTTCGCGCCCGGGTTTTAATGGCGCAACATTTTCCCGGAACGCGGCGCCACACCGAAATTTGCTGGCTCCGCATGCAATCCGGGCGTCTCCTACGCACAGGTCATGGTTACGGGTTTCTTGGTATTGCGGTGTACACTCTGCCGATGAAGCCGTGGAATTCCGTAATCCAGCTCTTCAGGAATTCAGCCGTCGAGTCGTTGGTAACTTCGCCCTCATCGGTGATGAGGCCGGGCTTGAACTGGATATAGGCTTCCGGCGCATTCATCTGGGGCGAGTTGCAGAAGCTGAGAAGGCTGCGCAAATGCTGTTGCGCCACGGCGGTGCCGATGGCGCCCGGCGAGGTGCCAATGACCGCCGACGGCTTGCGGGTGAACGAGTTCTTGCCGTAAGGGCGGCTGGCCCAATCGATGGCGTTCTTCAAGCCGCCGGGAATCGAGCGGTTATACTCGGGGGTGACAAACATGACGGCATCCACCGCCGCAATGGCATTCTTGAAGGCCGTCGCTGCGGGTGGATAGGCGGCGTCATAATCATAGCTGTAAAGCGGCAGATCCTTGAACGCGATCTCTTCCAGTTTCAGCCCTGCCGGGGCAAGCCGCACCAATGCCTTCGCGAGCTTGCGGTTGATGGAGGCCTTTGCAAGGCTTCCGACGAAATATCCTACACGGAACACGGTCATGGAAAGCTCCTTCTTGGGTTGCAAGGATCAAAGCTTCGGACTCCGATCGTAAGCAATCCTGCATCGCGTGCCGCTTCATGGAAGGCCGGCACTCGGGATAGACTATGGCATATCTGGAGTGCCGTTGCATTTCTCCCGCCCAGTAGTTTCTCGAAGGGCACTTGCTGATTGAGCCCGCTGCATGGCAACCTTCATCCATGATCCTGATTGGCCAATATGACTCCCCCTTTGTCCGCCGTGTCGGCATCGCGCTCACGCTTTATGGCCTGCCGTTCAGCCACCAGCCCTGGTCAGCGTTCAGCGATGCGAACAAGCTCCGGCCCTATAATCCGCTCACCCGGGTGCCGACGCTGGTGCTGGACAGTGGCGAGGCGCTGATCGAAAGCCATGCCATTCTGGATTATCTCGACAGCCTCGTGCCGGCGGAGCGCGCCCTGTTTCCGCAAACGGAGCCTGCCCGGCATCAGGCTTTGAAAGTGGCGGCCCTTGCGACAGGCCTCGGCGACAAGGCCGTGAGCCTTTTCTATGAAAAGCGGATGCACAAGGAGGCGTCTGAGGCCTTTGTCAATCGATGCCGGGCGCAGATTGGGGCGGTTCTTGATGTCCTTGAGGCCGATCGGGCCAGCCGGGCTACCGATTACTGGTTCGGTGACCGCATGGGCCATGCGGATATTGTTGTTGCCACGGTGCTGGGCTTTGTTGTCGAAGCGCATCCTGGGCTCATTTCGCTCACGGATTTTCCTGGGCTCAACGCCCACGCGACGCGGCTTGAGGCTCTGCCGGTGTTTCAGGCGATCAAGCAGCCCTTCATTCCGCCCACCTGAGCCTTAAAAGGTTTTGCCCACAGTCATAGCGGCTCGAAACTCAGGGTCGCTGTCGATGAAGGCAGCCTCGGGGCCCGCTCCCATGGCATCGAAGAAGCGGCTGACAAAACAGCGGAACGAGGCGCAGAGCGCAATGTCGCAGATCTGCTGGTCGGTGAAGCCAACGGCGCGCAGCCGGTCAATGTCGGGTTGGGAAATCCGGGAGGCGTCCTGGGTGATCTTCTCGGCATAGGCCAGCATCTCGACATCCCTGGCCGGCAGGCCGGCGGTGCGGAAGTCCTTCTGGACTGCCATGACGGCCTCTTTCGACCCCAGATCGCCAACCAGTTGCTTGCCATAGACATAGGAACAATAGGTGGAGGGGATGTGCTTGGCGGCGATGAGCGTGATCAGGCGCCATTCCCTGATGCCAAGCGAGAACCCGGCGCGAATTTTCTCGGCGAATTCAGTATAAATGGGCAGCAGGTCAGGCCGTGGCGTAAAGCTTTTGGCGGTGGACATGACGAAACCCATTTGCGCTTTCTGGGCCGCGTAGATTTCCCCTACCCTGCCGGTTGCGGCCTCTTCTTCAATGGTCTGCAAGTACATCTGATGCTCCGAGATGGGCCCAATACTTATGAAATTCACCATGTGTGCTATTGCACAAAAGGCAGCAGAAAAGCGAGCGCAGTTTTAGGTCCGCTTGTGTCAATTTCAGTCATTGTGATTGTTTGTTGATCCCGAGGGGTTCGAGAGCCAGGCGCCGAAACCTGCGGAAAGAATTTTGATCGCCATCAACTTTCATGCGGACCAGAGTTCCTTCGTAGCAATCGATAAGGAAGGCCGCCGCATCCTTGACCTCGAGGTTCGGATCGACTTCGCCAATGGCTTGTGCCTCCTCCAACAAACCGCGCAGCTGCGCCTCCCATCTGGAAAACACCCGGGCAAGCCTTGCCCTGAACTCCGGGCTGCGCGCGGCGGCGGTTTGGCTCAATACGCCGAATAAGCACCCCCCAAGTGGTACTTCAGCCAGATGGAGACGCTCCACTGCGTCGAAATAGTTTCGGAGCCGTTGCAAGGGGCTGCAGGAAACGTCTTTGAATATTTCATTGCGCATGTTGAGGTAATGGCCTTCGTAGGCATCCAGAACCGCACCGGCAAATTCCTCCTTGCTTTTGAAGAAATAGTAGAAAGAGCCCTTCGGGACGCCAGCCGAATGGAGAATAGCGTTTAAACCGATTCCATCAAAACCGTTCAGGATCAGCGACTTGAGGCCCTCAGCAATCAGTCTGTCCCGGGCCGGGCCATTTTTTTGAATCATGACTAGTAGACCAGTTTACTACAAGCTAGCGATACCACGATCTGCTCGTCAAGCCAATTGGATTCGTCAAAAGCTCCGACAAATCCGGTGTTGTCTCAAAGCAGTAGATGACACGAGATTCGGGAAGGAAAAACAGCTGAAATGAACCAAATAACAGACAGAAAGGTGCTGGGCGTCCTGTTGGCGCTTGCCAGCTACGCCATGTACTCGATGCACTACGCCACCATGAAGTGGTTGGATGAGAGCTACTCCTTATGGCAACTCATCTTCGTCCGCAGTGCTGTGATGCTGGCCATCACCGTTATCCTGGGAAGGCAGGCAATGATCAGAGCCTTCCTTGCCAGCCCCTACAAAATTCCAACGGCCTTACGCGCTGTTCTCCACTTCCTGTCGGCGCTGGGATTCTTCGTTGCAGCTGGCCTCATGCCGCTTGCGGACGCCACCACGCTATACTCCACTTCGCCGCTGATTGGCGTGCTCCTCGCAGCTGTCCTTCTCGGCGAAAGGATCCGCGGCTTCCACTGGGTCGCCGTTCTCCTTGGTCTCGCCGGCGCGGCAATTGCTGCGAATCCAGGAGGCGATACCAGTCTAGGTCCTTCGCTGATCGCAGTGAGCGCGGGCCTGCTCTGGGCACTGGCCGTGGTTCTCACCCGGAAAAGTGGCGCGCAAGAGAGTTCGGATGTTCAACTTTTCAGCACCGGCGTCGTCTTCATGCTGCTCAGCGCGGGGTTCATGCGGTGGCAGTCCCCTCAAACACTGTTCGATATTGTTCTCATGCTTGCTCTCGGGCTGCAAATCTATCTGGCGCAACTGTTCCTCTTCGAAGCCTGCCGATTCGCGCCAGCATCGTTCGTGGGTCCCATGGAATATTCGACGGTAATCTGGTCATGCCTATTCGGCATCCTGATATTTTCGGAAATGCCAACGCCGCACATTATCCTTGGCGGCCTGCTTATCACAGTCAGTGGTATTGCACTGGCTTTAAGCTTGCGAAAGGTTTCGAACGCAGCGCAAGGGGCGGAACTGACCACGGGCTAAACGGTCAAGAATTCAAATGATTATGTGTGAAATCCAGCTCAATTTGCCGGGGCGTAGGGGCCGGATTTCAGGACGGCCCAGTCCCAATAGGTGAGCAGGACGCGGGCCTTGTTGAAGGACATGGAGTCAAAAATGTTCTGCAATTCCGCGGTGCTGCGGGTTGAGGCAATGATGCCGAAATCGGAGGCCTTGAGAATGTCAACAATTTCGCTGAAGCGGACGCGATTGGTGCCGATGGCCTTGAGGGCGATGGTCAGGGGTTCGCCGTTGGCATCGGCAATGATGCGCGTCGCATTGTCGGGTTGAATGGCAGCAATCCCGGCCAGCAGGTTGGCCGCTTCCGGAAGCTTCCCGGCATTCAGGAACTCAACGAGGGATTCAATCTGCTCGCGTTCGGGGAACTTGGTTTCTGCCCCCTCCTCGCCGCCACCCATGGCGTGGGTGATTTTCAGGATTTTGGTGAGTGTTTCCGAATCCGTCAGGAAGCGCGACAGGAGGTAGCGCCTGAGTTCAGCGGGCACAAACCAGAAAAGTTCAAAAGCAATGGGAGCGGGCAAATCGGGCCGGGTTGCCAGGGGGGCCAGAAGGGCGTGGTGGCGCCGGGCATGTTCGGCCAGTTTGGGGAACGCATGATGGGAGAAGCTGGCGCCACTGTTCCTAACCAGGGTCAGGAAAACTGACGGGTCGTCAAATTCGAGGAGCTGGTCGCTCAACGTTGCCGAAACACTGCGGCGGCGGGAGATCAGGCGCATCAAGCTCACATGCCCGGTGGCAATGACCTTGCCCAGAACCTGGTCGCTGATGTGATTGCAGAGCTCCAACAGGGGGCCTGAGACTTCGATGCGCGGATCATTGATGAGTTTGGAGACGAGGAGATGGGGCGGCGATTCCATGATCGAGAGACGGTCAACAACCAGGACGAGCGCCTTCAGGGGGATGCGCGGCACCAGTTTCAGCAGGGCATCGGCGGCAAGGGCCCGCTCCTGGGGCTGGCCGGCGTTTGGATTTGACAGCATCATATCGAGAAGCGAGCGGGCCAGTTCACCGGCATCTTCATCGGCGTTTGCACCGGCCGGCTTTTCATGGAGCTCATCGAGAGCGTGCCTGGCGAAGGGATCATCGGTTGGCTTGACGCGGCGCAACTGGGGTTTTGGCTTGGTAGCCTGGTCGGCAACAATCAATGGAAGTTCGGCTTTGGTTTTCTCCCATGCCGCATCGGCGGCGGCCAGTGCCGCAACCTCGGCCAGAAAGGCGGTGCGGTCAGCTGGTGAAGGCGTCACGTAAATGGCTTTGGCAACATCGCCTATGCCGTGAACCATCATGCCCGAGGTCGGCAAATGGTCGGCCCCCAATTTCCCATTTGCGGCCTGGGATTTACGGCGGATGGAAGACTTTCCGGCGGCGGGTTCCGGCTTGGCAATTTCAGGTGTTGCGGCAACAGCAGTGGGTTCGGGCTTAACCGGTTCCGGTTCGGGAACAACGACAACCGGCTCCGGTGACGCCGCGATCGGTTCGGCTTTCGGCTCGGGGGAAACCACTACAAGTTCGGCCACGGCAATTTCGGGTTCGGGCAATGCCATGACAGGCTCAGCCAAAACCAGTTCGGGTTCCATCATAGCGGCGACAGGTTCGGGCAATGCCGCTTCAGGTTCGGCCAGTGCAGGTTCCGGCAGAAGCACCATTGGTTCGGGTGCAGCGGTTTCAGGTTCGGCCAATGCCAGTTCCAGATCTGGCAAAACGGCCACGGGTTCGGGCTCGGCAGCTTCGGGTTCAGCCCACTCAAGTTCCGGTTCCGCCAAAACGGCCACGGGTTCGGGTGCAGCTATCTCGGGTTCAACCCATGCCAACTCCGGTTCCGCCAGAACTGCTTCAGGTTCAGGCGAAGCTGTTTCGGGCTCGGGTTCACTGGCTGCGGGAGAGGCAAAAAGCTCTTCAAAGGGAATCTCATGCCACGGCTCGCGTTCCGCCGCAGGCTCTGCCTCTTCCACTGCCTGCACTGACGCTTCGGTTTCGAAAAGTAGATCAACGGCTGCGGGTTCTTCCACCGGATCGGAAGGCATGAGCCAGGCCCAGGGCTTTTTCCCATTAGCCTCGGCCGGGACAAATTCGATATCTGGCGGGGAATAATCTTCCGGTGGCTCAGCCTCGGCAACAGGCGCCAAAGCGAGTGTTTCCTCAACTATTTCAATCTGTTCAAAAATCTCCGGGATCGGCTGGAGCGCGGGCGGTTTCTTCTTCAGCCTGGCGGTGAGCAAACGGAAGGAATCCGCCGTTATGCGGCGGTTCGGGATCATCTCCCCACCGACTTCGTCCAGAACATTCATCTGCCCTGATCCTTGGCGGTTCATATGCAACCCGGGTGCGATTCCTTCATCGCTATGCCAGGTGGCTGTTTCACCCATAATGCTTCAAACGCTCCCTATCCCGTCCTCCAAACAATGACGGAGACGTTTGTAAACTTGCTTAATTGCGGCGGAGTGTGCCAGAGGGCGTGGCGTTTCCATGGCTTTATGGTTAAGGCCGGGTTAAATTATCACGCAGTTGAGACTTCCCTTGAGCGGGCCTAAGCACCACATAGGTTACAGAAATCTTAAATCCAGAACAGGGTTCATCATGGCAGACAAAATCACCAAAACCGATGCCGAGTGGCGGGCGGAACTGACGCCGGAGCAATACCGCGTGTTACGCGAGCACGGCACGGAACGGCCCTTCACCAGCCCGATCAATGATGAAAAGCGGCCGGGCATGTTCGTTTGTGCCGGTTGCGGCAAGGAGCTGTTCGCCTCCGCCACCAAATTCGATTCGGGCTGCGGCTGGCCCAGCTTCTATGCTCCCGCCTCACAGGAAGCGGTGGCCGAGAAAGAAGACCGCTCGCTTTTCATGCAGCGCACCGAGGTTTTGTGCGAGGATTGCGGCGGGCATTTGGGCCATGTTTTTGATGACGGGCCAAATCCCACCGGGCTGCGCTACTGCATCAATGGCGCGGCGCTCAAATTCAACCCCGGCAAGGCTTAAAGAATGACCATTGCGAATGTGAAGCCGCCAGCTGCGGAGAAGCGCCCCCGTATTGAAACCTGGCATGGCCACGAAAAGCGCGATGACTACCATTGGCTGAAGGCCGAAAACTGGCAGGAGGTGATGCATGATCCATCACTCCTGCCGCAGGACATCCGCGCCGTGCTGGAAGGCGAGAATGCCTATCATGAAGCGGTGATGGCGGACACGACGGCTTTGCAAGATAAGCTGTTTGCCGAGATGAAGGGCCGCATCAAGGAAGACGATTCCTCGGTTCCCGCACCCGATGGGGCCTATTCCTATTATTCGTCCTACATCACGGGCGGGCAGCAGCCGCGCTTTGCCCGCAAGCGGCGCGACATGACGGGGCCGGAACAGCTCATGCTGGACGGCAATGAACTGAGCAAGGGCAGCGAATATTTCCGTTTCGGCGGCGTTGCGATTTCGCCGGATCATTCATTGGCCGCATGGAGCTTCGACAACAAAGGTTCGGAGTTTTATGAGTTGCGGGTGCGCGACCTGGCAACGGGCCAGGACCATGTGGATGTTTTGCAGAACACGGCGGGCGAAGCCACCTGGGCTGCCGACGGCAAGAGCTATTTCTACACGGTGCAGGATGAAAACCACCGGCCGTTGAAAACCTATCATCACATTCTCGGCCAACGCCAAGCGGAGGACCGCCTGGTCTATGAAGAGAAAGATACCGGGCTGTTTTCCGGCGTCGGCAAGACCAATTCGGAGCGCTTCATCGTGATCAACAGCAATGACCATGATACGAGCGAAAACTGGATCATCGACGCGGCGCGGCCGCTTGATGCGCCGAAGCTGATTGCGGCGCGCAAGGCGGGGCTTGAATATGATATTGAGCATTGGAACGACCAGTTCATCATCAAGACCAATGCGGATGGTGCGGAAGACTACAAGATTGTAACAGCACCCGTGGCTGATCCCGGCCCGGAGAACTGGACTGATTTGATTGCGCACCGGGAGGGTTGCCTGATCGTCGGCAGCATCGTTCTCAAGAACTGGCTTGTCCGCATGGAGCGCGAAAATGCGCTGCCGCGCATTGTGGTACGCGACATGAAAACTGGCGCAGAGCACAGCATCGCTTTCGATGAAGAGGCCTATTCGCTGGGTTTTGGCGAGATGCGGGAATACGACACGGATATCCTACGCTTCTCCTATTCCTCGATGACCACGCCGTCGCAGGTTTACGACTACAACATGCGGGACCGCAGCCGCATTCTGCGCAAGACGCAGGAAGTGCCCAGCGGGCATGAGCCATCCAACTATGTAACGCGGCGGGTGCAGGCGGTGGCGCATGACGGCGAACTCATTCCGGTAACACTGCTCTACCGGAAATCCACGCCGCTGGATGGCACCGCACCGCTCTGGCTTTACGGCTATGGCTCCTATGGCATCAGCATTCCGGCGGGCTTCAATACCAACATTCTGTCACTGGTGGACCGCGGCTTTATCTATGCCATCGCGCATATCCGCGGCGGGCAGGAAAAGGGGCGGCGCTGGTACAAGACGGGCAAGCTGGAACACAAGAGCAATACCTTCCGCGATTTCATTTCCTGTGCCGAGCATCTGATCAAGTCGGGCTTCACAACCAAAGGCAATATCGTGGCCCAGGGCGGAAGTGCCGGCGGCATGCTGATGGGAGCGGTTTCCAACATGGCGCCGGAACTGTTCAAGGGCATCGTCGCGGAGGTGCCTTTCGTTGATGTGCTCACCACCATGCTGGACGACACGCTGCCGCTCACCCCGCCGGAATGGCCGGAATGGGGAAACCCGATCAAGGACAAGGCGGCTTATGAGGCGATTGCCGCCTATTCCCCTTACGACCGGGTGGAGGCCAAGGCCTATCCCAACATTCTCGCGGTCGGCGGATTGACCGATCCGCGCGTCACCTATTGGGAACCGGCAAAATGGGTGGCGCGGCTGCGCGAGATCAAGACCAATGACAATCTGCTGCTGTTCAAAACCAACATGGGCGCCGGCCACGGCGGCGCTTCGGGACGGTTTGACCGGCTGAAAGAGGTGGCGTTTGTTTATGCCTTCGGGATGAAGGTGGCGGGGCTCGCCTAATTCCAGTAAGGCTAAGCGCGTTCAAAACCTCAGGAGCGCCCATGCGAGTCGCCGTATTTGTGGATGCAGGTTATGTCTATGCCCAAGGGGCATTGCTGCTAAGGGGTTCGGAATTTAAAAAATCCCGTGAAGGCGTCACTCTAAAGGCTAAGGAGATCATTGCTCTGCTAGCAAAATTTGCGGGCACGGTTTCCAACAAGAAAGAATTGCTGCGCATTTATTGGTACGATGGCGCCCGCGCTTCGGGGCCTTCGACAGTCCAAACCAACATTGCACAGCAAGAAAATGTGAAACTGAGACTTGGGCAACTTAATTCGGCTGGGCACCAAAAGGGCGTTGACTCACTTATTGTAATCGATCTGACGGAGCTCGCCCGCAATGGGGCCATTTCGGATGCTGTTGTCGTGTCCGGCGACGAAGACATTCGGATTGCGGTCCAGATTGCCCAAAATCACGGCGTCCGTGTTCACTTGTTGGGTATTGGCGGCGTATCCCAACGAGGCAGCCAGTCGTTTTCGCTTCAGAATGAAGCGGATACTGTCAAGGTCTGGAACAAGGCTGATGTCGCCAGCTTTATGACCATCATTGACGATCAAGTTCGGGTCGTCGCGAAGCCTGTCGCAGAAAAGAAATCGGTTAAGCCCGTTGCAGAAGCCAAAGCTGCAGATGTCGGCGGTTTCCTGGCCGCCGCCGCAAGAGATGTACGTAGCCAACTTGAGGCCGATCCAAACAAGCTGGCCAAAGTTTCAAAGATTGTTGAAGACGGGAACCCTCCTCCTGGTGATGTTGTAAAACTCCTTTATGCCAGCCTCAAAACTCAACTCAAAAGAGAGCCAGCCAAGCCTGAGAAAGACAAGGCCCGTGAACTCCTGAAAACCGCGCTTCTCCGAAAATAATGATGCTCATCGACGCTGCCAAATCCTCCCTCCTCATCGTCGATGTGCAGGAACGGCTGCTGCCTGTGATGACGGCGGGGAACAGCGTGGTTGAGCGCTCGAAAATCCTGCTGAAAGCGGCGAAGGCGCTGGATGTGCCGGTTGCGGTTTCCGAACAATATCCCAAGGGCTTGGGCCATACGGTTGAGAGTTTGAGTCAAGAGATTGGCAATGCGCCGGTGTTTGAGAAATTGTCGTTCTCCTGCTGGCGCGATGAGGCTTTGCGCAAGCATTTCACCGCGCATCACGATGGCGGCCGGCCGCAGGTGATCATCGCCGGGATCGAGGCCCATGTCTGCGTGGCGCAAACGGCAATTGACCTAGCCCAGGCCGGGTTTGGGGTGTTTGTGGTGGCCGATGCGGTGTCTTCGCGGACGGAGGCGTCGGTGGCGCTGGCGCTTACCCGCATGGGGCAATCGGGGATTGAAGTCATCAACACGGAAATGGCCGTGTTCGAGCTGCTGGGCAAGGCGGGAACCCCGGAATTCAAGGCGCTGTCGGGGCTGGTCAAGTAACTACAAATATTCGTCATTCCGGCGAAAGCCGGAATCTTTTTAACGTCAATGGGATTCCGGCTTTCGCCGGAATGACAAACGGGGGATGGCGCTCGCCGGAATGACGAAGCGGGCACATGGCCCAATGATTTGACAATTTTGCCTGAAACGGGTTCTTAAGGGGAAGCAACCTGGAGTCTTTGGAATAATGCCTGCCGAATTCAATTGGGAAGACCCGCTCGATCTGGAAAGCCAGCTTACCGAGGACGAGCGCATGATCCGGGATTCGGCGCGGGCTTTTTGCAATGACAAGCTGGCGCCGCGGGTGAAGCAGGCCTTCCGCGACGAGAAATTTGACCGCGCCATCATGAATGAATTGGGCGAGATGGGTTTTCTCGGGGTGATGACGTCGGAAAAATATGGCGGCTCCGGCCTGGGCTATGTGGCTTACGGGCTGGTGGCGCGGGAAGTGGAACGCGTCGATTCCGGTTACCGTTCGGCCATGAGCGTGCAGAACTCGCTCGTGATGCACCCCATCGAGGCCTATGGCACCGAGGCGCAATGCAAAAAATATCTGCCGCGGCTGGCCACGGGTGAAATCGTGGGTTGCTTCGGGTTGACCGAACCTGATGCGGGCTCTGATCCCGGCGGCATGAAGACCAGGGCCAAGCGGGTGCAAGGCGGCTTTTTGCTCAATGGCTCCAAAATGTGGATCACCAATTCGCCCATCGCCGATGTGGCCGTGGTGTGGGGCAAGCTTGATGATGAAGGCATTCGCGGCTTTCTGGTGGATCGCGGGACAAAGGGTTTTTCGACTCCCATCATTGAAGGCAAGGTATCGCTGCGCGCTTCGGTGACGGGTGAAATTGTTTTAGAGAATGTTGAGCTGCCGGAAGACGCACTGCTGCCCAAGGCTTCGGGGCTTGGCGGGCCGTTCGGCTGCCTGAACAAGGCGCGCTACGGCATTGCCTGGGGCGTGATGGGCGCGGCGGAAGATTGCTGGCACCGGGCGAGGACATATACGCTGGACCGCAAGCAATTCGGCAAGCCGCTGGCCGCCAATCAGTTGATCCAGAAAAAACTTGCCGACATGCAGACGGAAATTGCATTGGGAACACACGGCGCGCTGGCTTTGGGGCGCGCGTTGGAGCGGGGCGTTGCGGCACCGCCAGCCATTTCGCTGATGAAGCGCAACAATTGCGGCAAGGCTTTGGACATTGCGCGGGCGGCACGTGACATGCACGGCGGCAATGGCATTTCGGACGAGTACCATGTGATCCGCCACATGGTGAACCTTGAAACGGTGAATACCTATGAGGGCACCCACGACGTGCACGCGCTCATTCTGGGCCGGGCGCAGACGGGCTTGCAGGCGTTTCAGTGATGGTTGAGATCGTCATTCAGAAAGTCGATCCGCGGGCGGGCCCGGTGCGGCAACTGATTGAGGAACTCGACGCCTACCAGAACATGCTCTACCCGGCAGAGAGCAATTACCAGCTTGATCTTGAAGAGATGTCGCAGCCTCAGATGCGGTTTTATTCGGTGGCGGTGGACGGGGTGATCTTGGGCTGCGGCGGTTTCTGGATTCATGACGACTATGCGGAAGTAAAGCGCGTCTATGTGCATCCGAAATCGCGGGGGCTTGGCCTGGGGCGCAAGATCATGGCGCATATCGAGGCGGAAATGGTGGCCGAGGGCCGCAGCATTTCGCGACTTGAGACAGGCATTTCGCAGCCGGAAGCGATAGGGCTTTACCGGGCGATTGGCTATCAGGATTGCGCCGCCTTTGGGGACTATCCGTCCGATGATCCGTTCAGCATTTTCATGGAGAAGCGGCTGAAATAGCCGGTAACGTCATTCCGGCGAAAGCCGGAATCTTTCTAACGTCAATGGGATTCCGGCTTTCGCCGGAATGACAAAGTTGATAGGGAAGTTACTTCGGCTGGAAGATGCAGTAAATCTTCCGCAAATATCCTTCGGATTTCCAGGAATTTGGCGTGCCGAGCGGCACGAAGAATGTGTCGCCGGCCTTGAAGGTTTGGCTTCCGCCCTTGTCGTCGGTGAAGGTCACTGAGCCTTCGAAGAGGTGCATCAGTTCATGCCGTGGAAAATTGCTGAGTTTGCGGTGGTAGCCGGTTGTGTCCCAGATACCGATAGTGAATTGGCCAGTTGCGTCCTCGAAATATTCGTGGGCGTGTTGCGTTGGAACTGGTGAATGCAGAATACCGGCAGATGGCGGGGTTGAGGGCTGCAATTTCTCCTTCGGGTTCAGCTTGATCAGCTTCAGCGGGCCTGAGCTATCTTCGAGGATCACAAAAAACTTCTTCACCCTGCCGGGTTGCGTCCAGCGGCAGCGCAAGCCCTTGGGGATTATGAAGCTTTCACCGGAACCAATGCGGGTTTCGCCCGTTTCCTCGACGATGACAACTTCGCCTTCCAGCACCAGCATGAATTCCGTCACGGGATAATCCATCCAATGGCTGACATTGGCTTCCGCCTCCCAAATCCCCGCACTCAGGCCAAACGCCTTGTCTTCAAACCAGGCATGGCCGCGCTGGGCTCTGGAGCCGGAGGCGATTTCGCTTTCCGGAAAGTCCGGCCATTGCTCCAATTCGGCATTGGCATTGAAGCTTATGATGGCTGGTTTTGGCATGGGTCACCTCTGCCCGGAGCCTAGCCAGTTTCCTTGCCTATTCAAGACTTAACGACTAGAAAGACCCATCAATAAATGGAGAAAAACATGGCCCTCGAACTCCCTGCCCTGCCTTACGCATATGATGCACTTGGCCCTTTCATGTCGAAGGAAACCCTCGAGTTCCACCATGACAAGCACCACATGGCCTATGTCACCAACGGCAATAATCTGCTCAAGGATTCGCCACTTGCCTCGCTCTCGATTGAAGAGATCTGCAAGAAGGCTTTCGCCGACAAGACAGCGGGCCTCGTGAACAATGTGGGCCAGCATTACAACCACAATCATTTCTGGAACTGGATGAAGCCAAACGGCGGCGGCAAGAAGCTGCCAGCGAAGCTGGCCAAGGCCATCGATTCCGATCTCGGCGGCTATGACAAGATGCGCGCCGACTTCGTCCAGGCGGGCCTCACGCAGTTCGGCTCCGGCTGGTGCTGGATTGCGGTGAAGGACGGCAAACTCGCCATCACCAAAACCCCTAATGGCGAAAACCCGCTGATGCACGGCGCCAAGCCCATCCTGGGTTGCGATGTGTGGGAGCACAGCTACTACATCGACTATCGCAATGCCCGGCAGAAATACCTGGAAGCCTTTGTCGATAGCCTGGTGAACTGGGAATATGTCGAGGCGATGCACGCCAAGGCATAATTATCTTGGATCCTGTTCCGGTTTTTGATGGCCACAATGATGTGCTGCTCCGTCTTTGGGTAAAGACGGGCGGCGATCCTGTGGCTGAGTTCCTGCAGGGCGATGGCGAAGGTCATCTCGATTTTCCGCGCATGACAGCGGGTGGCTTTGCCGGCGGCTTCTTTGCCATCTTTGCGCCCAGCGAAGGCGAAGATCTGCCCGATGATGAAGACGTGAACCCGCCGCTCTCAGGCCAAATTGCCCAGCCGCCTGCATTACGCAAAACCCTGGAAATGGCAGCTCTGCTGTTTCGCATCGAGCGGGAGTCGCAGGGGAAATTCAAGGTCTGCCGGACGGTGGGTGAAATCCGGGAATGCCTGGCAAAAGGCGTCATGGCCGCGATTTTCCATATCGAAGGGGCGGAAGCAATTGACGCGGATTTCAAGACGCTTGATGTGCTTTATGAAAGCGGCTTGCGCTCGATCGGCCCGGTCTGGAGCCGCTCCAATATTTTCGGCCACGGTGTGCCGTTCCGTTTTCCCTCTACGGGCGATACGGGCGACGGGCTGACCGCGGCGGGCAAGAAGCTCATCAGCTACTGCAATGAACGGCGCGTACTCATTGATTTATCTCATTTAAACGAGAGAGGATTTTGGGATGCGGCCAAGCAGAGCAAGGCGCCTTTGGTGGCCACGCACTCCAATGCCCATGCCATTTGCCCCTCTTCGCGCAACCTCAGCGATGACCAGCTCAAGGCGATCAGGGACAGCGGCGGCATGGTGGGCCTCAATTTTGCGACGGGCTTCCTGCGCGAAGACGGGCGCTGGAGCACCGACACGCCGCTCGACATCATGGTGCGCCACCTCGATCACATGCTGAAGGTAGCGAGTGAAAACTGTGTGGCTTTGGGCTCGGATTTCGATGGCGCGCGCATTCCGGATGGCATCAAGGATGCCGCCGGCCTGCCCAGCCTCATAGAGGCGCTCCGCGAACGGCAATACGGCGAAAAACTGATCGCCAAAATCGCCCATGAAAACTGGCTGAATGTGCTGGAGCGGACCTGGGGCTAAAGCCGAATTGTGCCATTCCAGCGAAATGTGCTAGGGATTAGGCGATTGCGGAGGTTCGCCCTTGAGCAAGCAAGCTACATTGGCCGTGAATGTCAGCCACGATAAGCAGGAAGGCGTCTGGTATGTCCTGTCATCGGACATAATAGGCTTGCATGCGGAAGCCGAAACTTTGGACGAACTCGTGACCGTTGTTGCTGATGTGGCACCCGACCTTATCGCCGCAAATATGCCGGGCACACCGGCGGATACGGCAATTCGCATTCAACACATGGTCAATACCAAGCCCGCCCGCGCCGCCTAATGGGCTCAAATCTTTACCCGGACCTCGCCCGCCTGCTGCGGGCTGCCACATTGTGCGGCAAGGCAAGGGGTCACATGAAATCTGGTTCAGCCCACTCAGCAATCGAACATTCACGGTTCCGCGCAATACCCAAAAGCCTCACACAGCTAATGGGATATTGAAGGAAGCAGGGCTGAAGAAGGCGTTCTAAAGCCTGAAATCAAAGGTTGCTTTGGCGGGCGATGAGGTTTCGTCTAGGGTCAGCAACTGGCAGTTTGGCAGGCCTTCGGCGATATCGTCGTTATCAAAGGTGAGGGTGTCGCCGGGTTTTGCCGGCACGATGAGCTGGGTGGTCAGTTCGGGCTTATTGCCCCCGCGAATTTTGAAATGGATGTGGCGGGTGCGGCCGGAATATTCGCCGGGATAGATTGTATCGAGGCGATATTTGCCTTCGGCGTCTGTTAAAACAAAGCCGCGCAGGGCAATTTCTTCTGCTTTGTATTTTGAAGCGGGGCCATTGCCATTGGGATGGTAGCTGCCGTCGCTGTCGGCATGCCAGATTTCTACGGCGGCACCTGCCAAGGGCTTGGTGGCATCAAGGCCATCATAGACATGGCCGGAGATTTCGATTGGCACGCCGGGCAGATTGGTTGAATTCAAGTTGCCATCTTTCAGCTCGGTCATGCCGGATACATGATAGGGGCCTTCGACGGCTTCGACTGTCAGAGCGCAGGTCTGTTTTTCAGCGGCCGTGAGTCGGCGCGCCTGGAATGGCCTTGCCAAGTAAACTGCGGCACCGCCAAGGGCTGCGATTAATGCACCCGCACCCAGAAGGCTGCGTCTTCCAATTTTCATTGCTGATTTTCCTTCGATGTCTTCATAGCAGACGCCACTACAGCTCTTTTCCGTCGGAAAAATGGCTACTGACGCACTGAATTTCTGCAGATAGGATTGGCTGATGCTGCAGAAAATTTCCAGGTTTGAGGGACGGTTTGGGGATGAATGATCGCCTGGCGGATATTCCCCCGCGTCCGTTGCACCGGCCTTACCTCACGTCCGGGAGCCTTGTTCCAGATCGGCACGCGGCCCATGGACCCCGCGCAATGGCTGGCCATCGGCCCTGATCACGCGTCCTTCCTGCGGGAAAAGCGGGCGCGGCTCAAAGCCAATCCCCTGCCCTTTTACCGCACGACGCCGGGCTCGCTGCCGGCGCAGATTGAGCTTCGCGACCGGGTTGTCGGGGATTTGCTGGCGCAGCATGCTGATGTGTTCACCTTGGCGGGCGGACGCCTGGTTGACCGTGTGGAAGGCACCGCGCACGCGCTTGGCAGTCCGGGAGTTGAGCCGCTTGCCGTGATCAGCCCAGTTCCTCGAGGAAGATTTCATTCTGCTGCAACAGGTTGACGGGCAGGACCAGATCACCGCGGCGTCCAACGCTTATTCCAGTTCCGGGCGCATCGTGTCTTCGGTCGGGCGCAGCATTCCCTGGGCCCATAAATTCGTGCCAACGCTTAATGAGCAGTTGGGCCCCCGCATTGACCGGGTTATCGGCAACATCAAGGTGGATGCCGCGGTTGAGCGCTTCAACTGGCTGCTCACGCCCATTGCCAGCCGCCTCTTTCCCGAAGACCCGCATGCTGCAAACACGGCCGCCGTCAACGACATCAATGCGGCGTTAGCCGATGATCCAAGCCGGGCTGGCGACGTCCTGTGGATCCGGGTTGAGCGGCAAACGCTTCTGCGCCTGCCGGAAAGCGGGGCTTTGGCGTTCAGCATCTATACTTATTCGGACCCGCTTTCTTCGATTGCCGGGGATGGCGAAAGCCTGGCGGCAATGCACCGGCTGATCGGAAGCTATTCCGAGGAGCGCATGAATTATGCGGCCATGGCGCCGGTCAGGGGGCCGGTGCTGAAGTGGCTGGAATCCCATCTGAGCTAAAACTATCGACTCCTATTATTAGCACTGCTAATATAATTCCATGAAACTTTCGGGAATGGCTGGCTAATACCTCTACCTCCCAATCGGAATTTGCGCGGCAACTGGGGGTCACCCAGGGGCGGATTTCGCAGATTGTGGCGGGGGAACAGCCCTCGCTCGATTTGGCGATGAAGATTGCCGGCCTCACCAACAACCAGGTTCGCCCCCAGGATTTTAAGGACATGCCCATGACCAAGACGCTCGATACAGTGGAAGACGCAATCAGGGCCATGGCCAACGGCGAATTGGTGGTGGTGGTTGACGACGACGACCGGGAAAACGAGGGCGACCTCATCGGCGCGGCGGCGAAGATTTCGCCGGAGCAGATGGCCCTCATGGTGCGCCACACCTCCGGCATCGTGTGCACCCCCATGCCCGCCGAAGAGGCGCGGCGGCTGAAGCTGGATCCCATGGTGGCGCTCAACGATGCGCCGATGGGCACGGCCTTCACGGTGACCATCGATTACAAGGTGGGCCTGACCACGGGCATTTCAGCCAAGGAGCGCTGCGCCACGGTGCATGCGCTGGCCAACAAGAATGTGCAGGCGGAAGATTTCGTGCGGCCGGGGCATATATTTCCGCTGGTGGCGAAATCCGGCGGGGTTCTGATGCGTTCCGGCCACACGGAAGCCGCCGTTGACCTAGCGCGGCTTGCGGGTTTCACGCCGGCGGTGGGCGTGATCAGCGAGTTGGTGAATGATGATGGCACGGTGAAGCGGGGACCACAGGTTCTGGCCTTTGCGCGCGAGCATGGCCTGAAGATCATTTCGGTGGCGGACCTCATTGCCTACCGGCAATTGCGCGAGCGGCTGGTTGAGCAAACTGCCAAGTTTGCAGTGGAGACGAAAATCGGCACGGCGCAGGGCTATTCCTATGTGACGCCGTTTGATGCGGTGGAACAACTGGCGCTGGTTTACGGCGATATTTCCGGCGGCAAGAATATCCCCGTGCGCCTGCACCGGGAAAATGTTCTGGAAGACGTGTTCGGCAACCGCGGCACGCTGGAGGCGGTGTTTGATATTTTCAAGCGCGAGGGCAAGGGCGTACTGGTCTATCTGCAGGAAGGCACGGCGGGCGTGCCGGCAAGCCAGCTTTCCGGCGAGCGATCGGCCAGCGCCGAAGCGCGGGCGCAGACCTGGCTGGATATCGGGTTGGGCGCGCAAATCCTGCGTGACCTCAATGTGCGTTCGATCCGGCTCATCTCATCGAGCAACCGGCATTATGTAGGCCTTTCGGGCTTCGGGATCGAGATTGCGGAGACCATGAAACTGGGGGAGTAGCGCACCCATTTTGATTAAGCTAACAATCAGCCATGCCCACTTTGCGACCCACCTATTATCCCCTTCCGCTGATCGGCTGGCGCGAGCGGGTGGTTTTGCCGAGGCTGGGGCTGGGGCCCGCTGATCGCCAAGGTTGATACGGGGGCGCGTTCTGCCGCCCTTCATGCGGAAGACATCACCATCAGGGGCGGCCATGTGCGGTTTGCTCTTCCGCACAACGGCAGAAAGCATCACTATGAATTGCCGATCAAGGGCCAGCGGCGGGTGAAAAGCACCAGCGGGCACAGCGAAATGCGCGCCGTGGTGGAAACCGAAATCGCCATAGGCCTCGTTAAATTTACCGCTGAAATCACGCTGACCGACCGCGCCGACATGGGAGTTCCCATGCTGCTGGGGCGGGCCACCATCCGCGGAAAATTCATCGTTCATCCCGGGCGCTCCTATCTCATTTCGCGCACCAAACGGAAATCCAAATGAAAATTGCCCTGCTGACACGCAATCCGAAACTTTTCTCGCACCAGCGCCTGATGGAAACGGCCATTGCGCGCGGCCACGAGATCGTCCCGGTGGATTACCTGCGCTGCTATATGAACATCACCTCGCGCAAGCCGGAGCTGCGCTATCTCGGCGAAAAGCTCACGGGCTTTGATGCGGTGATCCCGCGCATTGCGGCGTCCCACACTTTCTACGGCCCTTGCGGTTCTGCGGCAGTTTGAAATGATGGGGGTTTATCCGGTGAATGAATCGGTGGCCATCGGCCGTTCGCGCGACAAGCTGCGGAGCTTGCAAATTCTCTCGCGCGAGGGCGTTGGCATGCCGGTGACGGCCTTCGCCAAGGATACCTCGCGCACCCATGATGTGCTGGAAATTGTCGGTGGTGCGCCGGTGGTGATCAAGCTTCTTGAAGGCACGCAGGGCATTGGCGTGGTGCTGGCGGAAACGGAAAAATCGGCGAAGTCGGTGATTGATGCGTTCAACGGTGTTGATATTGCAATCCTGGTGCAGGAATTCATCAAGGAATCGGAAGGCCGCGACATAAGGGCCTTTGTGGTGGGCAGGCGGGTTGTGGCCACCATGGAACGCTCCGGGGCCAAGGGCGATTTCCGTTCGAACCTGCATCGCGGCGGCAGTTCGGTTAAAGTGCAGCTCACGCAGCTCGAGCGGTCCACGGCGCTGAAGGCGGCCCGCGCCATGGGGCTGAATGTGGCGGGGGTTGATTTACTGCGCTCGAAGCGGGGGCCGGTGGTGATGGAAGTGAATTCATCGCCGGGCCTTGAAGGCATTGAAAAAACCACAGGCGTTGATGTGGCCAAAGCCATTATCGAATTCATGGAAAAAAATGCCAAGCCCGGCAAGACGCGGACACGGGGCCAGGGATGACAGTATTCCGCATCGGTGATTTCGAGGTTGCGGCGGGCACGCGGAAAACCGTTGAACTGCCGATCAGCGTTCTGGCCAACCACACGCCGATCAGCCTGCCCGTCCATGTGATCCACGGCGCGAAGCCGGGGCCGGCGTTTTTCATTTCCGGCGTGGTGCATGGCGATGAGATTCTCGGCGTGGAAATTGTGCGCCGGGTGGTGGGCCACAGCGCCTTGCGGGAATTGGCGGGAACGCTTCTGGCGGTTCCCATCGTCAACACCTTCGGCTTTCTCAACCACTCGCGCTACATGCCCGACAGGCGCGATCTCAACCGCTCCTTCCCCGGCTCGGACCATGGCTCGCTGGCCTCGCTTCTGGCCGATCTCTTCATGAAGGAAGTGGTGCTGCGCTCGCAATATGGCATTGATCTTCATACCGCTGCCTTGCACCGCACGAACCTGCCGCAGATTCGCATTGCGCCGGATGAGCCTGAGCTTTTGAAAATGGCCAAGCTGTTTGCGCCGCCGGTTATCCTGATTTCCAAACTCAGGGACGGAACGCTGCGGCAATGCGCCAGGGACCAGGGTGTAAAAGTTTTGCTTTATGAAGCGGGCGAGGCCCTGCGCTTCGACGAATCAGCCATCGACACGGGCGTTCACGGAATCCTGCGGGTGATGGCATCCTTGAAAATGATAGCACTTGCACCGCATTCCGAAACAAAACATCAAACCGCGATTTCACTTTCCAGCACCTGGCTGCGGGCCCCGGAAGGCGGCGTTTTGCGGAGCTCGCTGCCGACAGGCGCGCATGTTTCCAGGGGCGAGAAGATAGGCGAGATATCAAACCCGCTTGGCGATTTGAGCGTTCAGGTGATTGCCGAAGACGAGGGCATCATCATCGGCCGCACCAACCTCCCCATCGTCAACCGGGGCGACGCCCTGTTCCATGTGGCGCGCATGAAAAAATCCGACCTCGTGCAGCAGCCGCTGTTTGACGAGGACGAGATTATCTAACGTCGCGTGAGCCCGCCCAAAATTCCGCGCACCAAAGCATTGCCGATGGAGCGGGCGACGCTGGTTCCCAGTTGGCGGCCTACGCTGCTGGCCACATTTTTTACAAAACGATCCGTTGCCGATTGGGGCTGGCGGGCGGAGCTTGTTGTTGCCCTGCGCTCGACTTTTTCCGCCGCCTCCCGCTGGTTGGCCGCGGTGCGCGCGTTTGCCTTATCTTGCAGTTTTTCGTAAGCGGACTCGCGGTCAACCGTCTCTTCGTACTGGCCGAAGACCGGAGAATTGCTGATCAGAGCCTTGCGCTCTTCCGGGGTAATCGGCCCCATGCGGCCCGAGGGCGGTCGAATGAGGGTGCGGCCCACAATGGAGGGAACGCCCTTGAGGTCGAGAGTTGAAACCAGCGCCTCGCCCTTGCCCATTTCGGTGATGACTTCTTCCGTCTTGAATTTCGGATTGGGGCGGAAGGTTGTGGCGGCGGCTTTCACCGCTTTCTGGTCACGCGGCGTATAGGCGCGCAGCGCATGCTGCACCCGGTTTCCCATCTGCTCCAGCACATTGTCAGGCACATCAAGCGGATTCTGTGTGACGAAGTAAACGCCAACGCCCTTGGAGCGGATGAGCTTCACGGTCTGCTGGATTTTTTGCAACAGGCCGGGAGGCGCATCATCAAACAGCAGGTGGGCTTCATCGAAAAAGAAAACCAGTTTCGGCTTCTCCGGATCGCCCACTTCCGGCATTTCCTCAAACAGCTCCGAGAGAAGCCAGAGCAGGAATGTGGCGTAGAGCTGCGGCGAAGACATGAGCCTGTCGGCGGCGAGGATGTTCATGTAGCCCCGGCCATCGCGCGTGGTGCGCATCAGGTCCTTGATATCGAGGGCGGGCTCGCCAAAGAATTTGTCGCCGCCCTGCTCTTCTATCACGACGAGCCGGCGCTGGATGGAGCCGATCGTGGCGGAAGCCACATTGCCATACTCGGTGGTGATTTCCTTGCCGCGATTGGCGAGATCAGCAAGAAGCGCACGCAGATCCTTGAGATCAAGGAGCGCCAGATTTTCATTGTCGGCAAGGCGGAAGGCGATGTTGAGCGCGCCTTCCTGCGCCTCCGAGAGGCCCATGAGGCGCGACAGCATCAGAGGGCCCATTTCGGTAACCGTGGTGCGGATGGGATGGCCCTGCTCGCCGAAGAGATCCCAGAAAATCGTGGGCGTGGCTTCCATGTCGTAATCGTCAAAGCCGATTTTTTTGGCGCGCTCCATGAGAAAATCCTGGGGCGTTCCCACTTGCGAAATGCCGGAAAGATCGCCTTTCACGTCAGCGGCAAAAACCGGAACACCGGCCTTGCAGAAACTCTCAGCCATGATTTGCAGGGTGACGGTCTTGCCCGTGCCAGTGGCGCCGGTTACCAGCCCGTGGCGATTGGCCAAGGGGAGGAAGAGCTCTTCGCGCTTGTCGCTCTTGCCGAGAAAAATCGCGTTGTCGCTCATGATGATCCTTATTTCTCCCAATTGGAGCACTGATGTGACACGTCATTTACCGAAAACAGGGGCGGATTGACAGGGCAGATTTGGGCACTAGCATCACGGCATGAATGATTTTCCGCAGGCGACATTGGAGATGTGGCAGGCCCGCGTGGCCGCCATTTTGAAAGGCGAAAGCGCTGAAAAGCTGGCGGGCCGGACGGCGGATGGCATTCGCATTGAGCCGCTGTATCAACAAATAAGGGTCACGCGGGCGGAGCGGGCGGACCATGCGCAATGGACAGTTA
Source organism: Aestuariivirga sp. (assembly GCA_965279345.1). Lineage (GTDB taxonomy): Bacteria > Pseudomonadota > Alphaproteobacteria > Rhizobiales > Aestuariivirgaceae > Aestuariivirga. The sequence continues at coordinate 964,003 of CBDIHN010000003.1, read as the reverse complement.
TGCAGCGGGTGGATCATCCCGATGGCATGAAAGCCAATGCCCAGGCGCTTGATGATTTGGAAAATGGCGCGGGCGGGCTTTGCATCGTCAACGGGGATACTGATGTCACTCGTGCTCTGCAGGGTGTGGCGTTGCATGCGATTCACACGCGGCTGGAAGGTGGAGACGGGCTGGCCAAGGCCTTTGCAGCCTATGTGGGAAAACAGCCGATTGACCCGGCGCGATTGGATGTCTCATTTGGGATGGGCGATGTAGAAGAATTGGCGGCGCAAGGATTCAAAGGGCCGTTTCTTGAGGCCGATGGCCGCGTGTTCCATGAACAAGGCGCAAGCGAAGCGCAGGAGCTGGCTTGCGTACTGGCGCAGATTGTTGGCGCTTTGCGGAAATTTGATCGGTTGTCACCGGACAGCATTGTGGGTGCAACGCTTGCCGCCAATCAGGACATGTTCCTGACACTGGCGAAATTCCGCGCCATCCGATTGCTCTGGGCGCGCGTGCTGGAGGCGAGCGGGATCGCGCACCAATCTTTGCGCCTGCATGGCGAGACTTCGCGGCGGATGATGGCGCGGCTTGATCCCCACACAAATATCCTGCGCGCCACGGCGGCGGTGTTCGGCGCCGGGCTTGGCGGCACGGACACATTCACGGTTCTGCCGTTTTCCATCGCGCAGGGCCTACCCAATGCCTTTGCGCGGCGCATGGCGCGCAATACGCAGCTCATTCTATTGGAGGAGTCGCAGCTCTGGCGCGTGGCCGATCCGGCTTCCGGTTCAGGCTATGTCGAGTCGCTCACTCATGATCTGTGCGAACGCGCCTGGGCAATTTTCCAAGGCTTAGAGAAAACGGGAAAGCTGCCGGAGTTTGATGCAAAGAATACCAGCAGTGATCCGGTTATCGGGACGAAGACACATCAACTGCCAAAGGAATTTGAAGCGGCAGTGGAGTCAATCCCATGAGCCGTGTTCCGGATTTCTCAGATATACCCCTCCATCCGTCATTCCGGCGAAAGCCGGAATCTTTTGAAAGGGATTCCGGCTTTCGCCGGAATGACGATGCGTGGATGACGCCGGAAGGCATCAAGGTTGCTGCGGGTTATGGGTCGGACGAAAGCTATGCTGAATCCTATCCCGGCATTACGCCATATCTGCGCGGTCCCTACCCCACCATGTATACCACCCAGCCGTGGACCATCCGACAATATGCTGGGTTTTCGACGGCGGAGGATTCCAACGCTTTCTACCGCCGCAATCTGGCGGCGGGGCAGATGGGGCTTTCCATTGCGTTCGACCTCGCCACGCACCGGGGCTATGACAGCGACCACCCGCGCGTGGCGGGAGACGTTGGCATGGCCGGCGTGGCGATTGATTCCATCTATGACATGCGCACCCTGTTCGACGGGATTCCGCTGGACAAGATGACGGTATCGATGACGATGAATGGTGCGGTGTTGCCGATTCTTGCGTTGTTCATTGTGGCGGGGGAAGAGCAAGGCGTGCCGCCGGAAAAACTTTCCGGCACCATCCAGAATGACATCCTGAAAGAATTCATGGTACGCAACACCTATATCTATCCGCCGCGGCATTCCCTGCGGATTGTCTCCGACATTTTCAAGTATACCTCCGCGCATATGCCGAAGTTCAATTCGATTTCCATTTCCGGCTACCACATGCAGGAAGCCGGGGCGACGGCCGATCTTGAACTGGCCTATACGTTGGCGGACGGATTTGAATACGCGAAAGCTGGCGTTGACGCCGGACTGGACATCGACAAGTTCGCGCCGCGGCTTTCCTTCTTCTGGGCCATTGGCATGAACTTTTTCATGGAAGTAGCCAAGATGCGCGCCGCGCGGGTGATCTGGGCCACGCTGATGCAGCGCTTCTCACCGAAGGACGAGCGTTCGCTCATCTTGCGCACGCATTGCCAGACGAGTGGCTGGAGCCTTGCGGCGCAGGATGTTTTCAACAATGTGACGCGCACCTGCATCGAGGCCATGGCCGCCACACAAGGCGGCACGCAATCGCTCCACACCAATTCGCTTGATGAGGCCTTGGCCTTGCCCACGGATTTTTCGGCGCGCATTGCCCGCAACACCCAGTTGTTCTTGCAGCAGGAGGCGGGCACCTGCCGGGTCATCGATCCGTGGGGTGGAAGCTATTTCGTGGAAAAGCTCACCTCTGATCTTGCGGCAAAGGCTTGGGAGCATATTGCGGAAATTGAAAAATTTGGCGGCATGGCCAAGGCCATTGAAGCCGGCATTCCCAAACTGCGCATCGAAGAAGCGGCGGCCCGCACCCAAGCGCGCATCGACGCGGGCGAGCAGACGGTTGTCGGTGTGAACAAATATCGCAATTCGGATGAAAGCAAGATTGATATTCTGAAAGTCGACAATTCGGCGGTGCGGGCGAGCCAGATTGAAAAGCTCGGACGCCTGAAGCTGGAGCGTGATCCGGCAAAATGCCAGGAGATGCTGGACCGCCTGTCCGCCGTGGCGAAGACTGGCGACGGAAATTTGCTCGCGGCAGCTGTAGATGCGGCGCGGGCCAAGGCGACGGTTGGTGAAATATCACTCGCCCTTGAGAAAGTATGGAACCGGCATGTGGCGACAACGCGGGTAACGAAGGGCATCTATGTGGCCACCTCGCGCGACATGCAGAAAATCGAGATGGCGAAGCGGGCGGTGACGGCTTTCAAGGAGGCCGATGGCCGCCCGCCCCGCATACTGGTTGCCAAGATGGGGCAGGATGGTCATGACCGGGGGCAGAAGGTCATCGCCTCGGCTTTCGCCGACATCGGCTTTGACGTGAAAATCGGGGCGCTGTTTTCCACACCGGAAGAAGTGGCGGCTTTTGCGGCGAAAGAAAATGTCCACATGGTTGGCATCTCGACGCTGACCGCCGGGCATCTCAGTCATATTCCCCTGCTCAAGGCCGCGCTGGAAAAGGCGGGACGGGCCGACATCATGATCGTGGTGGGCGGCGTCATTCCGCCGGAGGATGTCCAGACCTTAAAGAACATGGGAGCGGCGGCGGTGTTTCTGCCCGGAACCGTCATTCCCGATGCGGCGCTGGCGTTGCTTGAACAACTGAACAAGCGCCTTGGTTTTGCGCAGGCCAACGTGCATAGCTAGAACTTCCAACCGGAGAATGATTTCATGGGCATTTGGTTTCGCGTGATTTTCCTGGGCCTTCTGGCTTTTGGGCTGGCGGGATGCAACTTGGAAACGAAGAAGCCCCTGTTTGCCGATGCGGATGCCAAGCTGCTGCTGGCCGGTTATCCCAATCTGGCGCCCTATGAACGCGACGATGGCGGTTGGAAGAAGAGCGATGATCCCCTGAGCGTCAAGCCGGAGGCCTCCCATTACCTGGTCAGGTCGGGAAATTCAGACATGGTGATTTCCTTTGTGCCGCTCGATGGCCCGTGGTGGATTTTGCAGGCGGCCGAAACTTCCGGGGCTTCAATCTATGTGCTGGTCAAGGTCGAGCCAAAGGAATTGCTGATTTATTCCCTTGAATGCAAGGCGCTGCGGGAATCGGGAAAATTCGGAACCGAGGTTGAATTCAGGGATTCGAGCTGTTTTATCAAAGACGGGGCCAGCAAAATGGCCCTGTTCAAGGCCCTGATTGGCAGTGCCAGCGAGCCCGCAACCAAGCTGGTTTCCGAACCGTGATTGATTTCTCCATGGTCGCACTTGATGCGACCACCCAAACTTTTGTTGACGAAGGTCTGGGTGGTCGGGTCAAGCCCGACCATGGAGAGTGTTAAGGGGCCACAGCGTGAACATCGCCGACGTGAATTTTGCGCCAGTTCTTGAGATCGGCACGGGCGAAGGTTTTGAGTATGGCCTTCTCTTCCATGGTCCACACATCCAGCGAAGCGAGGAGCAATGCCATGGCGGTTTCGGCGGCGCGGCCTGCGCCATCGTCACACTTGAGCGCGATGCCGATATTGGCGTGGGGAATGCAGCCGCAATAGACGCCTTCCGCCCCGGTTTTAACAAATACGCGCGGCAGGACTTCCATGAGTCTGGTATCAAACCGGCCGGTTCCCGCCACCATGAAGGGATGTTTCCGCACCGCTGCGATGATGCGTTTGCCGGTGGCGGTTTCCGTGAGCTTGGCAAAGCCCAAAGCCATGTTGCTCAACGGAAAGGCCCAGGTTGGCACCGAACAGCCGTCAACACCCCAGGTCAAAGCCCCGACATCCACGTCACAGTATTCAGCAATCGCTTTAGCCACAGCCTGCTGCACGGGATGTTCGATTTTCACATAGTCCTTGGGGTCAGCGCCCAACTGGCGTGAAAGTGCCAGCATCCCGGCGTGCTTGCCGGAACAATTGTTGTGAACCTGCAACGGCTCGCCGCCCTGGCGCACAACCTCGTGCTGGGCTTCGGAGAGATAGGGCCAATGGGCGCCGCATTCATAATGCGCCTCATTTTCTCCCGCTTTCTGCAGCATGGAGCGGGCGACGCGCACATGCTCCGGCTCGCCATTGTGGGAGGAACAGGCCAAGGCGATTTCCTCGTCGGTGAAACCGAAGTGATCGGCAGCACCCGACTCGATCAGGGACACGCACTGGAAGGCTTTTATGGCCGAGCGTGGGAAAATGGGCACCGCGAAATCTCCCGCCGACTTGATCAGCTTGCCAGCCCCGTCCACCACGGCGAAGGCCCCGGTATGGCGGCTTTCAACAATGCCACCACGGGTGACTTCGGCAATGATCGGGTTGGTCAAGGGCGTTCGTCTTTCAAACTGGCCAGGGGCACGAAGAGATACCAGAACAAGGCCAAAAACTCCAAAGCCAAAAGCAGGCCAAAGGCCCAGATGTAGGAGTTGGGATCATAACCGGCGGCACTTTGCGGAAACCACCCGATCACCACGCCGACAAAGGCCTGGGCGGCAAAGGCCACCAGGAACATGGCGAAGTTGATGGTGGCGTTGGAGCGGCCGGCAAGGCCTGCCCCGACGTGGGCGGCAAACCACGGATAGGCCAGAATGGCGGCTTGGCCCGCAGCTGACAGCACGAGCCAGGCGGGAAAGGCCAGCAGCTTCACCTGCAAGACAATGGCGGCCTGGGCCGCAAGGTTGGCGATGACGAAGCCGAGCAGCACGGTCATCGGGCCAATGCCTCGTTTCTGCAAGCGGTCGGCCACCACGCCGACGATAAAGATGCCGACCATGAAGGCGGCGGCCATCCAGAACAGGCTGCGGGCAACGTCGTGAGGTCCAAGGCCCAGCACATCGCGGAACCAGGGTCCGGCCCAGAGGGTTTGCAAGGCAATGGCCGTGCCGGCGCTGAGCGCCAGCATGGGGGCGATGCGCAGGAACAGCGGCAGTTTGAGAATTTGAATGAGTTCGCCCACCTGCTGGCCTAGCCCTGCGGTGATTTTCGCCTCGTCCTTTTCCGGAACAGCAAGAAAGACAAAGGCGGCTCCGGCAAGAATGATGCCGCCAAAAATCGTAAACGTGATGCGCCAGCCCACCAGCGTCACGAGATAGGCGGTGGGCTCGGTTGCCATGATGATTCCAAGGGCACCCATGGACATGATGCTGGCGTTGGCGAGCGAACGGCGTTCGAGCGGCACCCAGATGGAGGACGCCTTGAAGCTCGCCATCAACCCGGCGGAAAAGCCCAGCCCGATGATGGCGCGTGAGGCCACCAGCGAGAGGAAATCCGGGGCAGCGGCAAAGAGAAAACAGCCCGCCGCCGCGATGGCGAGAAGCACGGTTTGCACCCGCCTTGCGCCATAGCGGTCGAGGAAGACGCCCAAAGGCAATTGAAACAGTGAAAACGACAGGAGGTAAGCCGAGGTGAGCACGCCGAGTTCGGCGGGGGAAACACCGAAATCCTTGACCAGGTCGGGGGCCACCACGGCGTTCACGGCGCGCAGCAGATAGGACAGGAAATACCCGCAGGCGAACGGGAACAGGGCAAAAAAGATGGTCCGGCGCGGAATTGTCACTGGATCGTGCTTTGCTTTTGATTCATTAAATCCTGCGACAAAGAAAACTGTTGCGATTCGCCATCTAAGCCTTATTTACCCTCCCTCTTCAATGGACATGAGGACCCGGAAAATGATCAGCAGAGCCCTTGTGTTCCAGCATATGGATGACGAGCCTCCGGGACTGTTCGGCGATTTCCTCCGCGAGCGCGGGGCCGAATTGGATATTGTGATGCTGCACCGGGGCGAAGAGATACCATCTCTCGCCCCCTATGATTTTCTGCTGGTCATGGGCGGGGCCATGGATGTGTGGGAAACCGAGGCGCATCCCTGGCTGGTGGACGAAAAACGCGCCATCAAGGAATGGGCCATTAACCGTAACCGGCCGTTCCTAGGCATTTGCCTGGGGCTTCAGCTTTTGGCGGAAGCGCTTGGCGGCAAGATCGGCGTGGCCAGCAAGCCGGAAGTGGGCATCGGCGAGGTGAAGCTTTCAGGCCTTGGCCGGCGGCACGGCATGACGAACGGCCTGAAGCCCACATTGAAGGTTATGCAGTGGCATCACGCCGAAGTGCAGGAATTGCCGGAGGGTGCGGAAGTGCTGGCGACATCGCCGGTTACCAAAGTACAGATCATGGCGGTGGCCGACACCCTGCTTGCCACCCAGTTCCATGCGGAACTAACCCCTGCCCTCATCGAGCGCTGGGCCCATATCCCGCAATATATCGAGTGGCTGAACGAGGCGCTCGGCCCCGATGCCTACCCCCGCGTCCGCGCCAAGGCGCTGCCCCTCATGCCGCAGCTTGAGCAGATGAGCCGCACGCTGTTCAACAATCTCATCGAAGGCAAGGCGCTGCGCCAGGCGGCATAGCCACATATCCGTCATTCCGGCCTGACTTGAATGGGACTCCGGCGTTTGCCGGAGTGACGACCTCCGGTTGGTCATTCCGGCGAAAGCCGGAATCTGCTAGACGGCAAAGGGATTCCGGCTTTCGCCGGAATGACGATGAGGAAGTGTAGGTCATGGCACAGGCAGACAAGGTTTCAAAAGCTCTCAAAGACTTGAGCAAACATCAAAAGTCGCTGGCGCCGTTCGACATGCGCAAGGTTTTTGCGGGGCGGGGTGACAGGTTCGCCGAATTTTCTGCCGCGCAGGATGACCTGCTGCTGGATTATTCCAAATGTGCAGTGACGGGCAAGACCATGAAGCTGCTGCTGGCTTTGGCCAAGGCTGCCGATGTGACCAGGAAGCGCGATGCGATGTTTGCGGGCGAGATCATCAACACCACCGAGGGCCGCGCGGTGCTGCACACGGCGCTGCGGAACCAATCGAATTCTCCCGTGATGGTAGCTGGCCGGGATGTGATGCCGGAGGTGCGCGGCGTGCTGGCGGCGATGGCAAAATTCGCCGAGGGCGTGCGGGCCAGCGACATCACCGATGTGGTGAACATCGGCATCGGCGGCTCGGACCTGGGCCCGGCCATGACCACGCTAGCGCTGACACCTTACCATGATGGGCCACGGCTGCATTATGTGTCCAATGTGGACGGCGCCCATATCGCCGACACGTTGAAAACCCTGAATCCGGCGACAACGCTTTTCCTCATCGCCTCCAAGACCTTCACCACCATCGAAACCATGACCAATGCCAAAACGGCGCGGGCGTGGATCGTGGAGAAGCTGGGCGAGGCGGCGGTGCCAACGCATTTCGCGGCGATTTCCACCGCACTCGACAAGGTGGCAGCCTTCGGCATCGCGCAGAATCGGATTTTCGGATTCTGGGATTGGGTTGGCGGGCGCTATTCCATCTGGTCGGCCATCGGCCTGCCCCTGATGATTGCCATCGGGCCAAATCACTTCAAGCGCTTCCTTGAAGGCGCTTATGCGATGGATGAGCATTTCAAATCGGCGGATGCGGGCAGCAATCTGCCGCTGCTCATGGGCCTCATCGGCATCTGGCACCGCAACATCTGCAAATACCCGGCCCGCGCCATCATTCCCTATGACCAGCGGCTCGCGCGTTTTCCTGCCTATCTGCAGCAGCTCGACATGGAGTCCAACGGCAAGCGAGTGACAAAAGCCGGCGTGGCTTCGCGCAATGCCACGGGGCCGCTGGTCTGGGGCGAGCCCGGCACCAATGGCCAGCATGCCTTTTTCCAACTGCTGCACCAGGGCACCGACATCATTCCGGTGGATTTCCTGATTGCGGGCGTGCCCCATGAAAAGGCCATGGCGGAGCATCACACGCTGCTGATGGCCAATTGCCTGGCGCAGTCGCAGGCCCTGATGAAGGGGCGCACGCTGGCGGAAGCCACGGCGCAACTGCTGGCGATGGGCAAGAGCAAGACGGAAGCCAAGCGGCTTGCGCCGCACCGGGTGTTCACGGGCAACCGGCCTTCGATAACTTTGGCTTACAGGAAACTCGACCCTTACACGCTGGGCCGCCTCATCGCGCTTTACGAGCATCGCGTGTTCGTCGAAGCGGCGATCTGGGACATCAACGCCTTTGACCAATGGGGCGTGGAACTCGGCAAGGAGCTGGCCACGGGACTGCAGCCGGTCATGGAAGGCAAGGTTTCAACCGAGGGGCAGGACAGTTCCACGGCCGGACTTGTGGGTTATCTGAAAAAACTTGGCAGGTAGCTACAACTCTACAGGTTTCCATTGCCCCCAACCCTCCAAACAATCTTCACTCCCTCTCTCTCCATGGTCGGGCTTGACCCGACCACCCAGACTTTCAACATCGGCACTGCCTGAACAACTGGTTGGTCGGGTCAAGCCCGACCATGGAGAGCCGGGGGCTGTTGAGATTTATTTTCCTGCCCCTGTTGACATGTTCCTATTCAAGGCTTATGTTCCTATTTTGTTTTTAAGGGAAACACCATGGACTGGGACTTGGCCATTAAACGCAACAGCGAAGCGCTTCGGGGCATCATTGAAACGCTGTTCGCCATGCTGGGGCTTGATGGAACGGAGACAGTGGGACGGATTCCGCACCGACTCCACCGCGCCGTGCTGCGGGTGCTGCGGCCTGCCGAATCCGCCGTCCGCCGCCTCATTGTCGTGGCAGCCTGGGGACTCGTGGTGAAGGTGGCGCCGTCGCGTCCCATGTCCAAGGGGCGCATGATCGGAAAGGGCAGCGTGCTTTCCACTCCCGCCTTCAAGCTCTGCGACAAACGCATATTTTTCCCAGAGCTGGACAGCCCCCGCGTTAGATACGCCAAGCATCCGCCGCGCATCCTTTTCTTGGGGCCTGATTCCCGGGTGGACGACCTGTGGTCACGACCCACGCCTGCTCCACCCCCGCCGCCGCCCGATGGACTGGTCACTGCGGCACGCCTTGCCCGCAGGCTCCATGCCCTCAAGTCTGCCCTTGATGATCTTCCCCGCCAGGCCCGGCGCATGGCCCGCTGGCGGGTGAGGCGGGAGACAGCAAAAGCCCCCAAGTTCAAATCGCCGCTCCGACCCGGCCGTGCCCCCGGCCACCGAAAAAAACCGGATCACGAGGTCGATGAAATCCTCGCCGAGTGCCACTGGCTCGCCTGGGAAGCGCTGAAGCCCGACACGAGCTGAAGAAAAAACATCCGTTTACGGATTAATTTTATTTCAGCACTCCACCACATTGACAGCCAGGCCGCCGGTGGAGGTTTCCTTGTAGCGATCGCTCATGTCGATGCCGGTCTGGCGCATGGTTTCGACGCAATTGTCGAGGGGCATGAAATGCTGGCCGTCGCCGCGCAGCGCCAGCGAGGCGGCAGTGACGGCTTTCACGGCGCCAAAGGCGTTGCGTTCGATGCAGGGCACCTGGACCAGGCCGCCGACGGGATCGCAGGTCATGCCAAGGTGATGTTCAAGGGCGATCTCGGCGGCGTTTTCCACCTGTTCATTGGTGCCGCCCAACGCCGCGCATAATCCGGCGGCGGCCATGGCGGAGGCGGAGCCCACTTCGCCCTGGCAGCCCACTTCGGCGCCGGAGATCGAAGCGTTGTGCTTGATGATGCCGCCGATGGCGGAGGAGACGAGAAGCAGGGTGCGAACCCCCGCTTCATCCGCGTCGAGGCAATGATCGAGATAATAGCGGACGATGGCCGGCATCACGCCCGCCGCGCCATTGGTGGGGGCGGTGACGACCTTGCCGCCCGCGGCGTTTTCCTCATTCACGGCCATGGCATAGACCGAGAGAAAATCCATGATGCGATGCGGCTGGATGGAATTGCCGCCCTGCTCTTCCTTGAGCTTCGCAAAAATTTCGCTGGCGCGGCGTTTCACTTTCAGGCCACCGGGCAGTTGGCCGCCGAAGGTAAGGCCGCGGTTCATGCAGGCGTTCATGGCGGACCAGATGCGATCGAGGCCATTGTCCAAATCCGCGCCCGACATCACTACGGTTTCATTGGCGCGCTTCATTTGCGCAACGGTGAGGCCGGAGACTTTGCCCATCTCCAGCATTTCCTTGGCGGTTGAAAATGGATAGGGCACGGCGAGCCTGGGCTTGGCCGCGGCGCGGTCCTGGGATTTTGATTCCAGCCGCTCCGCTTCGGTCTGCACAAAACCGCCGCCGATGGAATAATAGGTTTCGCTGAAAACCTTCGCGCCGCTCGCGTCCCACAGCGTGAAGATCATGCCGTTGGCGTGGCCGGGAAGTGCGGGGCCATAATCGAAGATCACATCCTTGACAGGATCAAAGGACACGCGCTGGCCGCTCGGCAGCGTGATATGTTTGCGCTCCGCCACTTCCTGAACGACCGCATCAACCCGGTCCGGCTCTATCGCATCGGGCGCTTCTCCGGCGAGGCCCAATACACAGGCGCGGTCGGTGCCGTGGCCCTTGCCGGTAAAGGCCAGCGAGCCATGCAGCGATACGCTGACGCGCGCGGCGTTTTCGGCTTTTACGTTCGACAGAAAACGGCGCGCCGCCACCATGGGCCCCACGGTGTGGGAGCTTGACGGGCCAATGCCAATCTTGAAGAGTTCAAAGACCGAGAGAAACATTCAGCTCACCGTGCGATGATAGCCGCCGCGCCAGAATACGAGCGGCTTGCCCTTGGGGTCGTGATCGAATTTCAGCACTTCGCCCACGAAGATAGCATGATCGCCGCCGTCATAGGTATAAAGCTTGCGGCATTCAAAAATGGCGAGGGCGCTTGGCAAAATCGGGCAGCCGGTTTCCCAGATTTCATAATCAATGCTGCGCCACTTGTCGGGAGAGGATTTTGAAAATCTCGCCGAAAGATCGTCCTGGCCTTCGCGCAGCACATTCACGGCGAAGTATTTGGCGGCGATGTAGGTTTCAAAACTATAGGCCTTGCGCGCCAGGCTCCAGAGAACGAGCGGCGGATCAAGCGAAACGGAATTGAAGGAACTGGCGGTGTTGCCCACCATTTCGCCGGAGGGCGTGACCGTTGTCATCACGGTGACGCCGGTGGCGAAGGTTCCCAGGGCTGAACGGAAGGCTTTGGAGTCGAAGGTATTGGACATGGCCCCTAATAAGCCGATTTGAGCCTATGGCTCAAGGCGGCTTTGCGACCATTTAAGGTAAACGCGGCCCCGCCCGGTTTAGCCCGCGATGACCACCCGTTCACGCTTCGAGGTCACTAATCCGGCGTCTTCGCCCAGCATCCGCCCTGCGAGATGGCCATCATGCACGGCCATGGCGATAATGCCGGGCGCCTTGCAGTCGCCGATGCGGACGAGGCTTGCCAAGCCATGCCTGCGCTCCTGCAGTTCTTGCCAAAGGGCATCTTCGGGTTCACGCGAGGTGACACTGACGAGGCCGCCGCAGGGCAAGCGACGTTCGCGCCCGGTGTAAACACAATTCAGAACCGCCTCGTTTCCGTCTGCCGCCGCGACTGCATGGGAGACGATGATGTCAACGCCCAACTCAATAAGCCGTGCCTGGACCAGGGACTGTTCCGCAGTATTTCCCGACCATTCGCCCACAATGCCTGCCGTCGCCACATAGGTCACGGCATGGCCGCGGCCGGCCAGCAGTTCGGCAATGACCGAGGCCATGTAGTAGCCGTCATCGTCGAAGACCACGATGGGACCTTCCAGCTTCCTGCCTTCCATCACATCATCGGGCGTAAAGACTTGACCTGCGGCATAGCCGGGCTGTGGCGCCCGGAAGTGCCGACCGCGGCCATCGGCCCGCCAGTGGCTGCCTGTCGCCACGATCACATGCGGCGCGCCAGCAGCCATAATGTCATCCGCCGTCATGCGGCTGGCGCGGAACAGCTCGACATTGGCGAGTTTGCTGATCTGGTGCAGGCGGTAGTCGGCAACGCGCCGCCACTCTGAAAGCCCGGGCAAGGCCGCTTCGCGGATGACACGGCCGCCGGCCTCGTCGCGCGCTTCCGCCAGCATCACATGGTGGCCGCGCTTGCCAAGGACATGGGCGGCTTCAAGGCCAGCCGGCCCGGCCCCCACGATCAGCACCTGCTTTGCATCAGCGGCGGTTCCAAAATTTTCGGGGTGCCAGTTGCGCCGCCATTCTTCGCCCATGGTCGGGTTCTGGGTGCAGCGGATGGGTGCGCCCCGCGCATCACCGGCGTAGCAAATGTTGCAGCCGATGCATTCGCGGATGTCATCGAGGCGGCCTTCACGGATTTTTTGCGGGATGAATGGATCGGCAATGGAGGGCCTGGCTGCGCCGATGAAATCCAGCACGCCGCGGCGCACCTGGGACAGCATTGTCTCGGGGCTGGTGAAGCGGCCGACGCTGACGACCGGCTTTCCGGTGATGCGCCTTACATCGGCAACGAAGGGTTCAAGTGATGCTTCCCGGATAAAACGGGAGACGCCCATTTCCTGGCTGTAGTCGGAAATCGTCACGTTGAAGAGATCAAGATGAGGAGCAAGACTTGCAAACAGGGCGCGGCGCTCATCCTGCCCCCCGCCCCTTTCGTCGTCGGTTTCAATGCGGATGGCAACGGCGCAGGTCTCTCCTACCGCCTCGCGGGTTTCCTCGATCAATTCACGGACCAGGCGCCAGCGGTTCTCGGGGTTGTCGCCATAGGAATCAGACCGGCGGTTGAGCTCCGCATCGGCGAATTGGGCCAGCAAGTAAGTGTGGGCCGCATACACATAGATGATGTTGAAGCCCGCCTGCCTGGCGCGGAGTGCGGCCGCCCGGTGCCACTGGCGAAAATTGCGGATGTCGCTCTTGTCCATGCGCTGGCTTTGCCAAGGGTCGGAATGGACGGGGAGGCTTTCAGGCCCCAACGGAGCTTCGCGCGACAGCAAATTTGAGGAGCGCAGGCCGCCATGCCAGAGCTCCACGCCGGCCAGGGCGCCATGGCGCTTCACGCCCTCCGCCATCAACGCCATGTTGCGCACGTCGCCGTCATCCCAGAGCGAGCAATAGGGTGCGGGCGTGTCGTCGGAACTCGGGTGGACCGAACAGTATTCGGTGTTGACAACGCCCCAGCCGCCTTCTGCCTTGACCTCCCGCATGGCGGCAAGGGTGCGGGGCAGGCCAAAGCCCATGCCGGTGCAGTGCGGCACCTGGTAAAACCGGTTCGGTGCCGTCACCGGCCCGATGCGCACGGGTTCAAACAGCCTGGCAAATCGTGATGCCTGTTCGGTGGAGTCAAAATTGTTGGACATGGCCCCTAATAAGCCGATTTGAGCTGGTGGCTCAAGGCATGAACTGGCCACCGTTAACATGAAGGATTTGGCCGGTGACGTAGCCCCCCATGGAGGTGGAGGCGAGAAGCAGGATGGGGCCCACGCAATCCTCCGGCGTTCCGGCGCGGCCAAGGGGAACCGATTTTTTCATGGCTTCCATGCGCTCGGGCGGGGTTGCCGCGTGGAAGGCGGTTTCGATGACGCCGGGGGAAATGGCGTTGACCCGAATTTTGCGGGAGGCGAGGTCGCGGGCCATGTGGCGAGTGAGATTATGGACATAGGCCTTGGCGCAGGCATAGTGGCCGGAGCCGGGGCCGCCGCCATCCGCGCCGGCGATGGAGCCCACATTGATAATCGCACCGCCGCCCTGCTTTTCCATGTGGGGAACGGCGGCCTGCGAGGCCTCGATGACGGATTTCACATTCAGGTTCATGGCCGCATCGTAAAGTTCCGTATCCAGTTCAAGAAACGGAGCCCGCCGGATCATGGCGCCGGCATTGTTCAGCAGGATATCGAGCCGGCCCAGTTGCTTTGCGGCCTCTTCCACAATCCGCTTTGCGGTGCCCGGAACGCCGAGGTCGCCGCCAATGGCAACGGCCTTGCCGCCAAGCTTCCTTATGGCGGTGCAGACGGCTTCGGCGGCTTCGGCGTTCTTGTTGTAATGAACGGCGACATTCGCGCCCAGCCTGCCAAATTCGAGAGCCGCGGCGGCCCCGATGCCGATGCTGGCGCCCGTAATCAGAACGGCTTTTCCACGCAGGTCTTCAAGCATGAGCAATCCTTTAGAATTTTTCGGAACGATGAATTTCCTTGCCGCCCAGGAGGGTGAGCAGCACTTCCGTATCACCGATATCATAGACATTACAGGTGAAAATATCGCGGTCCAGGACGATGAGATCGGCATATTTTCCGACACTTAAAGAGCCCGTATCGTGGCTGCGCCAGGCGGCTTCGGCGGCGAAGGTGGTATAGCCTTTAACGCACTCCTCGCGGGTCATGCGCTGTTCCGGGAGGAAGACGGGATGGTCGCCATGCTTGCGGGGCGGCTGGCGGGTGATGGCGGTTTCCATGATCGGGAAGGGATTGAGGGTCGAGACGCCCCAGTCGCTGGAAATGGCATAGGGCGCGCCCGCATCAATGAGCGAGCGGAAGGCATACATCCATTGGCCACGCGCCTCGCCCACCATGGGCAGGGCCACATCGGTGACCGAAGGTTCATAGCGGGCCCACAGGGTTTGGATGTTGGCCACCACGCCCAACTCGCGGAAGCGCGGAATATCGGCGGGATCAATGCATTGCACATGGGCCAGTTGGTGAAGGCTGGGCCACGGGCCATTGGCGTCGCGGGCCGCTTCCAAGGCATCAAGGGCGGCGCGCACGGCGCCGTCGCCGATGACATGAACATGGATCTGGAAGCGGGCGGCATCAAAGGCGGTGAAGAGTTCCTTGATCTGGTTGTGGCCGAACATCAGTTCGGCGTTTCCGCCAAGGGCATCGGAATAGGGTTCGATCATGACGCCGGTGCGGTTTTCCAAAACGCCATCGAGGAAAAATTTCGCCGAATGAATCTTGAACAGGTCCGAGCTGGCATTGCGGCGCAAGTCCTCAAGGCGGCGGAGTGCGTCTTCGGTCTTTTCGGCGGAGACAACCTTGGCGGTGGCGGCGACGCGCACGGTCAAGGCGCCGGCGCGCTCCAGGCTGCTGTAAACACGGGCATGGCGCTCATTTACCATGGCGTCAATCACGCCGGTTATGCCGTGGCGGTTGCACAGGGCCTGCCCGTAGCGCACGCCATTGGCGTAGTCCTCATCGGTGGGCACGGGCATGAAGCTCTCGGCCCAATAGGTGGCGGTTTCGTGCAGCATGCCGGTGGGCTCGCCGTTGGCATCCAAAACAAAGTGGCCGTTTTCGGGATCCGGCGTACCGCGCACGAGGCCCACGGCCACGCAGGCGGCGGAATTCATGCAGGCATTGTGGCCATCGCTGGCCACGATGTAACAGGGCCGGTCGGGAACGGCGGCATCGAGCACATAGCGGTTGAGGTTGTGGTCGGTGAAAATACCGGTGTACCAGCCGACGCCATTGACCCAGGGGCCGGCATGGGTTGCAGCAAAGTCGGCCAATGTCTTTTGCAGCTCGGCGATGGTGGAGACGTTGTGGAGGGCAGCACTTTTGCTGTGGTCATAGCCGCTTTCCTGCAGATGGATATGAGTGTCCTGAAATCCTGGCAGCACGAGGCGGCCGCCGGCATCGACGACGCGTGTTGAGGGGCCTGCAAGTGCGGCGATCTCGGCAGCGGTGCCTAAGGCCGAGACCCTGCCATTGGTAACGGCCAGTGCGGCAGCGCGCGGCTTCAGGGGATCCATCGTGCAGATATCGGCGTTGGTGACAATGAGTTCCGGTGTTTTCAAGATGCGTTCTCCAAAGCGGGCCAATCGGGTGAGGGAATGATTTTTGCGGGCTGGCTTGCATCCCTGGTCCAGCAAAAAATTGCGAGAAAGGGCGTGTCGCCGGTCATGGTGGCGTGAGGTTCCCACGGATTGTTCCAGACGGGATCATCGGCTCCTTTCCAAACGAGCGGGTCGCCCGGCTTGAAGCGCCAGCCATGGGGGCCGGTGAGCGGCGCGTAAAGCTCCGGGGCCGCGTGGTGATGGTCGCGGTAGAAAATATGGGGCGCGATGATGAACAGGCCCAGGTCAAAGTCCACCGCTTCAATGGGGCAGCCTTCGCCGATGATGGAGGCAAAGGCGTGGTTGTCGGCAAAGCCCGCGCCAATGTCTTCGCGGGAATAGCCGTCGTAAGTAATCCATTTAAGAAATGGGCGCGCTTCGGCAATGGCTTTCGCCAGGGATGGCTTGCCCATGGCGTGCAGGGCTAGATCGAGATGCTCGCAGGCCGGGAGACTGCGGCTTTCTATTTGGCCAATCGGCCCCCTCGCCCATTTGTTCATCCCCTCAAGAACCGATGCAATCCCCGGCCCTTTCAGTCCTGACACATAGGTTTCAATCTCAACAGCGAGTGTGCGAAGGGCGGCTTCAACGATATTGTGTTGCATGGCGATCAATGGCTGAGCACGCGGCCGGTGGTGGCTGGCCAGGTAACCCAGACCTTTGCACCCACATTCATCGAGGCGGATTTTGTGTCACCGTCATTTTGCTGTGAAACGGAAATGGGACGTTCATGGCCTTCGACGGTCACCAAAAAATGGTGGCGGTCGCCGCGGTAGGAAATGGCGCTTACCAGCCCTGCGATGGAATTCAGCGAAGCGGCAGGCTTCTTGGGCATAAGCTTAAGTTTTTCGGGGCGCACGGCGAGGAAGACTTCCCTTCCTTTCGGATTTGTGCCTGCAACCTGCAACGCTCCCAGTGAGCGAGCATCCAGTGTCGTCTGGCCTTTGGAAACACCGGCGACCTTGCCGGGGAATACATTCATCGTGCCAATGAATTCGGCAACTTCGCGGCAGTTTGGGTTTTCATAGAGGGCTTCCGGGGCATCGATCTGCAGCACCCTGCCCTTGGACATTACAGCGATGCGGTCTGACAGGGTGAGCGCTTCCTCCTGATCATGGGTGACAAATACAAAGGTGATGCCAACGGTTCTTTGGAGAGCGCGCAATTCGATTTGCATTTCTTCACGGAGGTTTTTATCGAGGGCGCCAAGAGGCTCATCAAGCAAGAGCACTTTTGGCCTGCAAACGAGTGCTCTCGCCAAGGCCACACGCTGCCGCTGCCCGCCGGAGAGCTGGTGTGCAGCGCGCGCGCCGTAGCCCGACAACTTTACCAAATCGAGCGCATCGCTCACGCGTTTGGCCGCCTCATCTTTCGAGATTTGGGCGTTGCGCAGGCCATAGCCGATGTTCTCACCCACATTGAGATGCGGGAAGATCGCATAGCTCTGGAATACCATGTTGGTCGGACGGTGATTGGCGGGGACACCTGCCATGGGATCGCCGTCAATGAAAACCTCACCCTCGGTCGGCTGTTCAAAGCCTGCAAGCATCCGAAGCAAGGTGGTTTTGCCGCAGCCGGAGGAACCCAGCAGGGAAAAAAATTCGCCGCGGTGAATCTCGAAAGAAATATTGTCGACTGCGGACACAGGCCCGAAGCGTTTTATGACGCCGGATATTGAAATGATGCTGTCGGCTTTTGCCATTCTTTCAAAGATCTCCCGGTTTGGTGGACTGGACGCCCAGTTTCCGCAGCAGTTCCGCCGCCACAACCAGGATTGCTGACCCTGCAAGGATTGCTGAACCCAATGCCAGGGTTCCCGGCAATTTGTTGGGAAAGCGGAGCTGGCTGAAGAGATAGACAGGAAGGGTGTTTTCCGTGCCCGTCAGAAAGAAGGCGATGACGAATTCGTCAAAGGAAATGATGAAGCAGAGGAGCAGGCTTGAGATTACTCCCGGCGCTGCAAGCGGAAGCGTGACACGGACGAAAGTCATCCAAGCGTTCTCGCCGAGATCGCGCGAGGCTTCCTCAAGGCTCTTGTCGAAACCTTCGAGACGCGACATCAGCACGGTCATCGAGAACGGGATGCAGAGGAGAATGTGGCCGGCACCAACGGTCCACAAAGAGAGATCAAAGTGCAGGAAGCGCAGGATAATGGCAAGAAGTGCCACGGCGATGACAATGGACGGAATGACGAGCGGCATCATCATGGCGCCGAGCACCGGCCCGCCGCCGGGAATCCGGTAGCGCGTCAAAGCTATGGCCGCAGGCAGCCCAATGGCTGTGGCGATTACTGATACCAGAGTACCGACAACGAGGCTGTTCTTGAGTGACAGGATCATGCTGGTGTTGGCCAGCATGTCGCCGTAGTGGCGGGTGGTAAATCCTTTCAAGGGAAAGGTGGCAAAGGTGCTGTCGTTCAAGGAAAAAACCGGCATGAGCAGAACCGGCCCATACAAAAAAACCATAAAGGCGATGGCATAGATGAACAGAGCACTCGGTCTTGCTGTCATTGCTAGCGGCTCCGTTCACGCATTTTGGCGTAGCCGACAGCCCAGAGGAACAGCGCCACAAGGCCCGCAATGATGGCCATCATGACGATCGCCAAGGCCGCGCCCAGCGGCGCGTTGTCCTGGCGGAGGAAGAGCTCCTGCATCAGTGTGCCGATCATTGTGCCACCGGGGCCGCCCACGAGTGTCGGCGTAACATAATCGCCAACGGTCGGGATAAAGACGAGAAGTGCTGCGGCAATGGTGCCCGGCGCGGAGAGCGGAAGTGTCACCCGCCAGAAGCGCTTCAGACGGCTATCGCCAAGGTCGGTTGCCGCCTCAAGCAGCGAGCGGTCAA
The DNA here is from genome assembly GCA_965279345.1 of Aestuariivirga sp. Taxonomy (GTDB): domain Bacteria; phylum Pseudomonadota; class Alphaproteobacteria; order Rhizobiales; family Aestuariivirgaceae; genus Aestuariivirga. The sequence continues at coordinate 945,151 of CBDIHN010000003.1, read as the reverse complement.
TCTTCTCGAGGGAGACATAGATGGGCAGCACGGTGAAGGCGATCCAGGCATGGGCCAGGGTGATCATCACCGCGACCGGATTGTAGAGCAGGAATTCCAGCGGCGCGTCAATGATTCCGAGTGATTTCAGCCCTGTGTTGATGGCACCGTTGTAGCCCAGCACAATTTTCCAGGCGAAGACGCGCAGCAGATAGCTGGTCCAGAATGGAATGGTCAGCAGGATGATCCACAGGGCCTTGTGGCGGGTGACGCGGAAGGCAAGGAAATAGGCCATGGGATAGGCCACAGCGATCACCACGATGGTCGCCACAAGCGACATGACGAGCGACTTGAGCATCAGGATGGCAGCCACCGGATAGGCAAAGGGGAATGGTATTCCCATCCACACCAAGGGTTCCGACGAGGGTTCGATAAGCTTCCAGTAGTTGGCGAGCGTGAAGGTCCGGTCGATGTCAAAGCCCGTTTGGGTCCAGAAGCTTAAAACGACAAGGGCGATGACTGGGGCCACAAGTGTTGCCGCCATGACGAGCAAGGCGGGCGACAGAAGCGCATAGCCCGCAAGCCAATCCGGCCACGGCTTGCGGCGCGGTTTGGCTTGCGTCTTAATCGCAGGAGAATTCACGATGGAGCTATTGCTTCAAGGCCTTGAGTTCGCCCCAGACCTTGTTTTGCTCATTCTGTACGGCATCGGGAGGGGTTTTGAACAGGATGGCGGATTTCATGTGCTCAACCGGATCCAGAATGCCCATGGCCCTCACCTCGGCGGGGTCGGAAATTTCAAACGATTTCATGTTGGCGTGGCCATAGCCCGATCCTTCAATCAGCGTTTTGCCTGTTTCGGGAGAAAGCCAGGCGTCAATGAAGTCATAGGCCAGCGCCGGATCGGCCTTGCCAGTATTCAGCAGGGTGAGGCCGCAGAACCAGGTGAAGTAGCCCTCCTTCGGCTTGGCATAGCTGACTGGAATTCCCTCCTTGGTCAAGTTCTTCACCACATCGTTCCAGGCATAGGCCGCAACCACTTCGCCGGAAGCCATGGCCTGCTGCAGTTCGGAAGCATCGGTCCAGAGGAAGCGGCTGTTCTTCACGCCTTTTTCGCCCCAAGCCTTTGCCGCTTCAGTCAAGGCCGCGCCAGACAGCTTGTAGGCCTCGTCATAGGGCATGCCGCCCACCATGGCGCCAATCAGAATCATAAGCTCATTGTCCAGCATCGATACCTTGCCGGCGTATTTATCGTCATAGAAGATGCCCCAGGATTCATTCTTCTTGAAATCATCGTCCACGAGATCGGTGCGATAGGCGATGCTCGAATTGCCCCAGTCGGCAGGCGCCATCATGACCTTGCCGTCCACAAGCACCCCGTCTGCCGTTTGCAGCGCGGGGAATATGTCTTTCCAGTTGGAAAGTTTCGACGTGTCGATTTCGACTGCGAGCTTGGCGCTGACAAAGCGGCCGACGGAATAATTGCAGGGGTGCATCACATCGGCGGCGAAACCGGCGCGCACTTTGGCCAAGGCATCCTCCTCGCCGGAGAAAATGGAAAAATTCGGCGCGCCGCCATGCTTGTCGACATAGGGCTTGAAATACTCTGCGGCGTCATAGCCGCCCCATTCCATGCAGGTGAGAACTTCGGCGGCGGCGGAAAGTTTCGGCAGGCTGAGCAGCCCCACACCGAAAGCGCCCGCTGAAGACAACATCTGGCGGCGGGACATCTTGCCCTGGGCCATCCGGTCGATGAATTGAATGCGTTTCATGCTTCCTACTCCTCTGTTCCGTGGCCTGATGCCACTTTTCAATAATTCAATGGCGGCGTTGCCGTGCGACGCGGCAATTTGATGAACGGACGCGGGGTGACCCGGGCCTTCACCATGAGCTTGTGATATTGCAATTCGCGCGAAGCGTAGATTTCAACCCAGAGGTCATCACTGCGCTCGGCGTGGTAGGGCCGCTCCATCACCGCCAGGGCGATGTTGCGTTTGGTAGCTGGCGACCAAAGGGCGGCGGTGATGTGGCCCACTTCATGCTTCTTGTTGTGGTAGATCAGCGAATGTTCGGCGGAGACATTACCTTCAATATCAAGGCCGACAAGGGCCCATTTTGAGGTGCTTTTGACTTTTTCCTCAACCAGGGCGCGCCTGCCGTTGAAGTGGCCCTTGCCGAAATCGATCATCCATTCGAGGCCCATTTCGAGCGGTGACCTTGCCCTGTCGCCGCGCACCGCGTGTTCGGCGGTGATGAAGTCCATGTTGGCGATGATGAAACCCGCCTCGATGCGCGCCATGTTGAGGGCATTGGTGCCGATGGGGCGGATGCCATAGAGAGCGCCCGCTTCAAACAGGATATCCCAGAGCTCCAGGGCGCGGTCCGGCGAGGTCCATAATTCATAGCCTAAGTCGCCGGTGAAGCCGGTGCGCGAAATTGTAAGGGTGCCGGACTTGCCGAATTTGAAATCGGCCATCTGGAAGGGCTTGAGGCCTGCGGCTTTTTCGAATCCAGCGGCCTTCAAGACGGAATAGGAGCACGGGCCTTGCAGGGAAAGGGCGGCGATCTCTTCGCTGATGTCGCTGATGGATACATCAAAGCCGATGGCGCTGTCGAGGAGCCAAGGTAAGTGACGTTCCTGGCAGCAGAGCATGAAATCATTGGCGCTGCGGCGGAAAAGGGTGCCGTCGTCCAGCAGCTTGCCCTCATCATCGCACCAGGCGGTGTAGTGGACGTGGCCGACTTTCAACTTCGCAACGTTGCGAACCATCAGGCGGTCGAGGTAGGCTTCCGCATCCTTCCCGGCGATTTTGTATTTCACCATGGGCGAGAGGTCATAGACGCTGGCCTGGTTGCGGATGGCGGTATATTCCATGGGCTCGTCGTCATAGGCGAGGACCGTGGTGTAGCCGCCCCAGGGTCCCCAGGCATTGAGCTTGTTCAGCGCCGAGGTGCGCGCGTGGAAGGGCGAGGTGAGCAGCGGCTTCTTGAAATGGAGACGGGGATCGTTCATCGCCTGCCCCTCCCTTTCAGAATTCGCTCCGCCGCGTTCCAACCGGCAGCACCGGAAATGCCGCCACCGGGGTGGGAACCGGCACCGGCGAGCCAGAGACCGGGGATTGCGGTTTCATATTGAGCGGCGCCGATGAAGGGCCGGAGGAACAACATTTGCTCGGCGGCGAGTTCGCCATGGTGCCAGTTGCCGCCAACGAAGCCGTATTGCTTCTCGAGGTCTTCGGAGGTGAGCATCTCGCTTTTTACAACAAGCTTGCCGATGCCCGGAGCGTAAGTTTCAAGAGTTGCCATAATGCACTTCAGGAAGGCGGCTCGGGCTTTGGCGTCCATGACGACGGGGGCATATTGCACGATGGCGGACAGCACATGGTGGCCCTTGGGGGCAAGGCCTTCCTCGAAGGCCGAGGGAATGACAATTTCCATCACGGGGTCTTGCGAGAATTCGCCATACTTGACGGGATTGAAAGCATCTTCCATGGCGCGCACTGAGGGGGCAATCACCAAGCGGGATTTGAGATCAGCGCCTTTGAAGTTGGGCGCACCCTTGAGGGCCAGATGCAGTTTCACGGCATTGCCGCGCATCAGGATATTGCCGGCGCGGCGGACCATGCCGGTATCGAGATGGCGGGGGCCGACGAGATCGAGGAAAGTTGTCTTGGGGTTTATGGCGGAGATGACCGTTTTGGCTGAGAGCGTTTCGCCATTTTTCAGGGTGACGCCCGTTGCCTCGCCTTCGGCAATGGTGACCGACTGGACCTTGGCATTCAAACGGATTTCGACGCCGAGCGCCTGAACCGCTTTTGCCATGGCGGCAGCGACGGAACCCATGCCGCTCTTTGGAATCGATAGAGCATCACCGGCCAATCGGTTGAAGAGAAGAAGTAACGAGTTGGGCGAGCGGGGGCCGAGATGGGCGCCTAGTACCGTGTCGAAGGCGATCACCCCTTTCAGGCGATCATCCTTCAGTTCATCATCAAGGACATCGGCCACATTGATCAGCATGAGGCGCATGAATTCGCGGAGGTCATCACGGCCAAGGCCCCTGATCTTGAGGCCAAGGCCTGCAAGCTTCATCATTTCATTGCCGACGCCCTTGCCAAGGCGCGGCGGAGTCATGGCCTTGAAGGGCTTCAATACAGCGGCAAAGCGCAGCAGCTTTTGGCGCAACTCGGCCCATGAGGCGCGGTCTGCGTCCGAAAGGGTTCCCTGAATTGTCTCGCCATAATTTCCCTGCAGCACGAGATGATCGCCCGTGGGGGAAAGTGCAGTTGTGGAAATGCTAGTGGCGGCAAAGGAAAGTTGAAGGCCAAGCCCCTGCTCCACACGCGGATCAAGGAGATTGAGGAGATGGGCGACGGCGCTGACTTTGTAACCTTTGGCGAATTCCTTGGTGGTTGCGCCACCACCTGCGACAGCGGCCTGCTCGAGTACCAGAGTCTTGCGGCCCGCCTTGGCTAGACGGCCTGCGGCAGCGAGGCCGTTGGTACCGCCGCCAATGATGATGGCGTCATAGGACGGCATAGGCATCACTCATGGGCAAGGGTTTCTTCATATCGCGCAGGATTTCGGCTGCGGCATTGCGTCCGGGCGCACCCATCACGCCGCCACCGGGATGGGTGGAGGAGCCGCACATCCAGAGGTCCTTGATGGGTGAGCGGTATTGCGAAGCGCCGGGTACCGGGCGGTTGAACAGTAGTTGATCAAAGGTGAGTTCACCCTGGAAAATATTACCTTCGGTAAGGCCCACCTCGCGCTCCAGCTCGCGCGGCGTTCGCACTTCCATGTGGAGAATGAGGTCCTTGAAACCGGGCGCATAGCTGGCGATCTGGTTGATCACCGTCTTGCCGAATTCATCGCGATCCTTGTCAGTCCATTCGCCGCCATTGATTTTCGGCGGGGCGTATTGCACAAAGCAGCTCATGAAATGCTTGCCGGGCGGCGTCATGGTGGGATCAATGAGGGTTGGGATCATCGTGTCCTGGAAAGGATCGCGCGACCAGCGGCCGGCTTTCCAATCGTCGTAGGCACGTTCCATCCTTTCGATGGAATCGGTGAAGTGGAGGTCTCCCTTGTAACAGGGCGAACCCTTTGGCAGCGCCTTGAAATTCGGCACGCCATCAAGCGCGATGTTCACCTTGCCGGAGGAGCCGCGGATTTTGAAGTTTTTGACCTGTTTGACGAAGGCGACGGGCAGTTCCTTTTCCTCGACGGTTTTGAGGAAGGTGCGCTTTACATCCATGTTGGAGACGATAAGTTTCCCATGAATTTCATCGCCGCCATCGAGGACGACGCCAATGGCTCTGCCGTTCTTCACAAGCACGCGATCCACGCCTTTTCCTGTGCGGATTTCACCGCCCGCCGCGGCGAGCGACTTTGACATGGCTTGCGTAATCGATCCCATGCCGCCACGGGCAAAGCCCCAGGCGCCGATATTGCCGTCGACATCGCCCATGTAGTGGTGGAGCAGGACATAGGCCGAGCCCGGGGACATGGGGCCAAGGGCCGTGCCGATGATGGCGGAGACGGCGAGATAGGCCTTGATCACGGGATGCTCGAAATATTCATCGAGATAGTCGGAGATGCTCATGGTCCAGAAGCGGACCATCTCGTAGCGCTCAGTTTCGGTCATGCCGAAGAACTTCTTGCCGATGTACATCAGTTCATGGAGATCGCGGGGGCGGAAGGAGGTGGGATCGGGCGGGGTGCGCATGAGCAGCGGACGGATGAAGCGGCAGTGGCGCAGGATGTCGCGGGAATAGCGGTCATAGGCCTCGGCATCGCGCTTGGAATGGCGGGCGAATTCACGACGGTTGGCGTCATGATCGCGGTACATGGCGAGATAGCCGCCATCCTGCTGCAGTACCGCACCACCTTCATAGGGCAGGATCTGCAGGCCGTATTTCGGCAGTTCCAGGTCGCGCATGATTTCCGGGCGGAGCAGCGAGGAGACGTAGGAGCAATTCGAGTAAGTGAAGCCAGGATAGAGCGAGCGCGAGACTGCGGCGCCGCCGATCCACTCATTCTTTTCGATAACGACAACCTTGAGGCCCGCCTTGGCGAGATAGCAGGCCGTTACCAGGCCGTTATGGCCTGCGCCGATGATGATGGCATCATAAGTTTTCATGGATGCGCCTTATCCACCGATATGCTGTTTTGGCCCCGCATCACGCGCGATATCTTCGAGCGTGAGGTCCACGGCTTTTTCAACGGCTTTCAGCGTGTCGGTGAGGCAACTTGCTTCGAGGCCGTGGGCTTCGCACATGAACCAGGGCTCGCGCGAGTCGGGTTCGCAGATGATGCCGAGGTCGTGCAGATGATAGGCCATCGTGTCGTAGAAGGTATAATCGGATTTTTTCCATTCACGGTAGTTGCCAGGCGGCTTCGGGGCAAAGAACAGGCCGAACATGGAGGGATGGCCTGTATATGAATGGACGATGCCGCGGCGGTTCAAGATTTCCGAGAGGCCGACTTTGAGTTTCTGGCCATAATTTGCAAGCGTTTCCAGCGCGGGGGTTTCATCCAGAATGCGCAGGCATTCCTCGGCGGCGGCAAGGCTTACGGAATGAGCGGTGTAGGTGCCGCCATGGGCAGCGCCGCCATACTTGAAAGTGCGCATGACCTTTTCGCTGCCCGCCACGATGGCGATGGGATAGCCGTTGGCCACCGCCTTGGCGAAAGTGGTGATATCGGGCTTCACGCCATAGAGGCCCTGGATGCCACCCTTGCCGACGCGAAAGCCGGACTTCACCTCGTCGATGATCAGCAGCACACCATATTTGTCGCAGAGTTCGCGGGCGTATTTCACATATTCGACCGAGGCCATGATCGAGCAGCAATTGCCCTGGATCGGTTCGATCAGCATGGCGGCAAGCGTGTGGCCGTGCTGTTTGAAGGTGTCCTCTAGGCGCTGCATGCTGTTGTTGGGAACCACATGGACGAGCGACTTCAGGGTTTGCGGAATGCCCTTGGAATAGGCCACCACTTCCGGATCATCATTGGAATTCTTGTCCCAGCCATCGACGTTCGCCATCCACATGGCCGCATCGAACAGACCATGATAGCCGCCTTCGACGAGGAGATAACTGTCGCGGTTCGTATAGGCGCGAGCCAAGCGGAGGGCCGCCATCACCGCTTCGGTGCCGGAATTTGAAAAGCGCACCAGTTCGGCGGCGGGCACCATCTTGGCAATGCGGTCGGCCACGATGAGTTCGCGCTCGGTGGAGAGGGCGAATACGCCGCCCACGTCCATACCCTTGCGGGCGGCGGCATCAACGCGGTCATCAGCGTAACCTAGAATGGCAGGGCCATAGCCGAGACGGTAATCGACATAGCAGTTGCCATCGATATCCCAGGTGCGGCCACCCTTGCCGTGGTGGACATAGATGGTGCGGTCGTCGCCCCAGTAGCGGAAGGTGGAGGCCACACCGAGCGGCAGGCGCTTCACCGCCTTTTGGAATTGCGCGTTAGATTTGGCGATCACGCGCGTTTTCGGACGATCCATAGTCACTCCCTGGGCCACAAGCCCTGCCCCGGCGTCTTTATATATGTGGCCGGAATTCAGGGTTTTGTTCGATTGAGAGATAGTCTGGCTTGATTTTGACTGAATTGTCAATCAAAATGAAAACCATGGGAACAGCCGCAATTTTACAGCCTCCGCGCAAGGCCAGCCGGGAGCAGCGCAAGCAACAGATGATCGAGGCCACCATCGAGAGCCTTGCCAGCCGGGGCTATGCGCAGACGACGATGACCGATGTGGCGGCGGCATCGGGCGTTTCGCATGGGCTGGTGAATTTCCATTTCGAGACGAAGGAAAAACTTCTGACCGAGACGCTGCTTTATCTCGCCGCCGAGTATCGCGAGAACTGGAAGGACGCGATGGCAGGCGCTGGTCCCTCCCCCGCGGCGCAGCTCAATGCCCTGCTGCTGGCGGACTTCAACCAGAAAATCTGCACGCAAAGCAAGCTGCGGGCCTGGTGCGCTTTCTGGGGCGAGGCGCAGAGCCGGCCGATCTACCAGGAAAAATGCGATGCCTATGACCAGGCCTGCAACCGCGAGCTCGAAGAAGTCTGCGCGCGGCTAATCGCCGACGGCGGCTACAGCCACAACGCGGCGCGCGTGGCCCGCCTGTTGCGCGTTGTCGTCGAGGGACTGTGGCTCGACATCATGTCAATGACCACGCCCTATTCACGCGACGAAGCCATCCGCACGGTTTACGTGTGCGCGGCGGCGTTATTTCCCCGGCACTTCGGAGAGAGTGGAGTGTTGGAATAAATTTTCTTTTGATTGAAGCGTTACAACTTTCCCTCTCTCCTTGGGAGAGAGGGTGGGGCCCATTGCTTCAGCAATGGGAGGGTGAGGGGGATCAGGTCTGTACATTGATGCACCTGCTCCCCCTCACCTTCCCACGCGTTCCGCGTGGGCCCCTTCCTCTCCCCAAAGGGGCGAGGAAAAACTAGAGCAGCCCGCGCTTTGACAGGTTGCGCATGAGGTCGGCGGTGCCGTAGGTCCAGGGGGCGGCTTTGTCGGTTGGGACGACGCGATTCACCAGTGCGCCAAGCTCCTTTGTGGCGATCGTCACGATGTCACCGGTTTTATGGGTGAAGCCGCGGCCGGGCACGTCGCGGTCATCGCTGGGGGCGAACATGGTGCCGAGGAACAGCACGAAGCCATCGGGATAGTGGTGATGGGCGTTGAGCGTCTGGCCGGCGATATCGGCGGGATCGCGGCTGATCTGCGAGATGGAGGAGCTGCCGGTCATCTTGAAGCCATCGGTTCCCTCGACGGTAAGGGTGAGGTCCATTTTCCGAACGGTGTTGAGATCGAATTTGTCGTCAAACAAGCGGATGAAGGGGCCGATGGCTGTCGCCGCGTTATTGTCTTTCGCCTTGCCGAGGAGAAGCGCCGAGCGGCCTTCGACGTCTCTCAGGTTGACGTCGTTGCCGAGGCTTGCGCCGACGATGGTTCCCTTCGATGAGACCACCAGCACCACTTCCGGCTCCGGGTTATTCCAGGTGGATTTGGGATGAATGCCCACATCCATCATGGAGCCCACCGTCGACATGGGCTGACCCTTGGTGAAAATTTCCGCATCGGGGCCGATGCCCACTTCGAGATACTGGCTCCAGGCGCCGGCCTTGATGAGCGTTTCCTTCAGCGCGGCGGCTTCGGGAGAACCGGGCTTCAATTTGCGCAGGTCGCTGCCAACGAGATCCTGGATATGGGAACGGATTGAAATGGCCGCATTGGCATCGCCACGGGCCTTCTCCTCGATCACGCGCTCCAGCATGGAGACGACGAAGGTGACGCCTGCGGCCTTGATGGCTTGCAGATCTATGGGCGTGAGAAGCCAAGGCTTGGTTTTGTTGCGGGTATCGGGGGCGGCGTTGGCCAGAATATCGGCGACTGTGCCGAGGGTGCTTCCCTTGGTAGCACGCACGGCAGCCGCCGGATTCTTCTCTTCGCAGAGATCGCGCATGGTGGGGAAGCTGGCGGTGACATCCACAAGGCTTTCGCCATCGACGCGGGCAACACAGGGGCCCACATCGGGGACGAAGACGCGGGCAACCAGGCAGGCATTGGCAGGAATCATGGAACCCTCAATTCTCAGCGTTGGAGCCGCTCGCGCCCGTATAGCAGAAGCATCATGATGATGACGATGCCATAAACGATCTGGCGGCCGAATTCCGGCATCTGCATCACTGACAGGATGGATTGCAGAAGCGTGATCAGCATGACGCCGGCCACGGTGCCGAGATAGCTGCCGCGGCCGCCGAGAATGGAAGTTCCGCCCAGCACGACGGCGGCGATGGCGGGCAGCAGATAGGCGTCACCCATGGATTGGGCGGCCTTCGAAGCGTAGCCCGCGAGCAGCACGCCGCCGAACGCGGCGAGACCACCTGAAATTGCAAAGACGATCATGACAACGCGGCGCGTATTTATGCCTGAAAGATAGGCAGCGCGTTCGCGGTTGCCGATGCCATAGATGGAACGGCCAAAGGTGGTGCGGGTCATCAGGAACACGGCGGCTGCACCGACAGCGAGCCAGCAGAGAACGGAATTCGGCACCGTTGGAATGATAAAACCGGTGGCCAGATAGCGCGCGGCGGGAGAGGCAGAGTCCTGCGGCGAGAAGCCACCAGTGTAAACCACCATCAGGCCCTGAGCCACGGCATTGGTGGCCAATGTCATGATCATCGAGGGGATGCGGAGATAGGCCACGCCTACGCCGTTGACCAGGCCGATGAGTACGCCGCAGAAAATTCCAAATGGAATGGCAACGGCGGCTCCCACATCACCCAATCCCGCCACGGCGCTGGACATCATTGCGCCAACACTCACCACCCAAGGCAGCGATAGATCGATCTGGCCGAGAAGAATGACCAGCATCATGCCGGTGGCGATGATTCCAAGGAACGACGCCACCTTCAGCTGCTGCAGGAGATATTCCGGCGAGAGGAAATTGCTGGAGTAAAGGCTGCCGAGAAACAGCAGCAGCAGAATGCAGGCAAAGGCCGTGACGACGGCAGGGTCCATCCGGCGCATGAAAGGGGGCAGGCGTTCAGCGAGAGCGTTCATCCAAACCAATCCAATCGATTACGAATGCGGAACAGGCCAAAAGCCCCAATGCTTACGGCGAGGAGCAAGACAACGCCCTGGAACAGGGGTTGCCAAAGGGGATCAAAATCGAAGACAAAGAGCAGGTCGCCAATGGTGCGGAAAGCCATGGCGCCAAAGATGGCGCCGATGGCGCTGCCCTTGCCACCAAAAAGTGAGACGCCGCCCAACACCACGGCGGCAATCGAAAACAGGGTATAGGCGTTGCCGCTGGCATAGGCGGCTTCGCCCGTATAGGTGAAGAAGGTGAGAAACAGGCCGCCGATGCCGGCCAGCAGGCCCGACAGGGTATAGGCCATGAATTTGGCGCGGCGGATGTTGACGCCCGACATGTAGGCGGCAGGCTCGGAGGAACCAACGGCATAGGCGGCCCTGCCAGTGACCGAGCGGCTGAACGGCACCCAGACGACAAGCACGACGGCTAAAAGCGTCAGCAGGCTGGCCGGCATGAAGCCAAAGAAACGGCCGGTGAAAAAATCGGCGAGGGTTTCGTCAACGCTGCCGCCGGGATTGGGGCGGATGGCAAGTGCTATCCCGTAAAATACTGCGCCGGTGGCAATGGTCGTCACGATGGGCTGCAGGCGACCATAGATGACAATGGCGCCATTGATGGCGCCGCACAGGGCTCCGACCAGAAGCACGCCCACCACACCAAAGAAAACCTGTATCGGCGAGCCGACGACAATCCACGAAGCCAGGCAATTGGTCAGGGTGAAAATCATGCCGACGGAAAGATCAATGCCGGCGGTGATCACCACCAGCGCCTGGGCCATGGCGACAAAAGCCAGCAGCACACCCTTGTTGGAGGCGGTCTGCACCACGTTGGCGTTAAAGCCCGCCGGATGGTTCGAGGAATAAATGATAAACATCACAACAAAAATTGCGATCGCCATCAAGGTGCCGCGCTGTTCGGCAAACCAGAAACGCCAATCCTTCATGGGTGCAAGGCCTCTCCCATATCGATATTGAGCGCGCTTGCAATGAGCGCCCTTTCGGTAATTTCAGCGCCCACCAGCTCGCGCTTCACCTTGCCATCATAGAGAACCAGCACCCGGTCGCAACAGCCGATCAGCTCGTCATAGTCGGTGGAGTAAAAGAGAATGGCGGCGCCCTGGTCGGCAAGCTTGCGCAGAAGCACATAGAGTTCCTGCTTGGTGCCGACATCGATGCCGCGGGTGGGATCGTTGAGGAGAATGATGCGCGGCTGGTTCATCAGCCATTTGGCGATGACCACTTTTTGCTGGTTGCCGCCGGAGAGGGAGCCCACAGCAATATCGGTTCCCGCTGTTTTGATGGCGAGGAGGGAAATCATCTCGTCGATGTATTTCTGCTCCTTGGCGCGGTTAACGATGCCGTTGTCCGAAATGCGGTGCAGGGAGGCAAAGGACAGGTTGTCCCGCACCGTCATGGGCAGCATCAGGCCCTCGGTCTTTCGGTCTTCCGGGATAAGGGCCATGCCTATTTTTTCGCTTTTGGCCGCCGTCGGGCTGTTGATTTTTACGGGCACGCCATCAATCAGCACATTGCCAGAGCAACCGCGCAATACACCGAACAGGGCCAAGAGAAGATCGCGCTGCCCCTGCCCGTCGAGACCGCCGAGGCCGACGATTTCGCCTGCCCTTACGGATAGCGAGATATCCTTGAGGCGATCGGTCCAGGACAGGTTTTCAGCCTGCAGCACGGGCGTTGCGCCGTTGGTTTGCAGCGGCGGCTTTGGCGGGAACACATTCTTGTATTCACGCCCGATCATCAGCTCGACGACTTCCGTGTCGGTCTTGCTGCCGGCCACATAGGTTTCAACCTTCTTGCCGTTGCGGAACACGGAGCACTCATCGGCGAGTTCGGCGATTTCGTGCATCCGGTGGGAAATATAGAGGAGTGCTAAGCCTTCACTGCGCAGGCGCTTGAGCACGGCAAAAATCTTGGTCACGTCTGCCGCAGTGAGCGCGGATGTGGCCTCGTCAAGAATCAGGATGCGCGGCTTGCGGGCCAGGGCCTTGGCTATTTCTACCATCTGGCGGCGCGAAAGTGGCAGGTCTTTTACGAGCGCCAGCGGATGAATGTCCTCGGCGCCAGCCCGGGCCAGGGCCTCTTCGGCGATCTGGCGCTGCTTGGCGCGGTCAATCATGCCGAACCGCGTGGGTGGATCACTGATGACAATATTGTCGGCGACGGAGAGATCGGGAATGAGCGAAAGTTCCTGGAAAATGCAGACGATGCCCGCTTTGTTGGCGGCGGTTGGCGAAGCAAAGGAGATTTCCTTGCCATCGAGGAACATACGGCCCTCATCAGGCGCCACGACGCCGGCAATTGCTTTTATCAGCGTGGATTTGCCAGCACCATTTTCGCCCAGAATGCCGTGGATGCGGCCGGGATAGATATCAAGATCGGCCTTTTGAAGCGCACGGACACCGCCGTAGCTCTTCGATACGCCTTCCAGACGGAATAGTGGTGCTGCTTCGACCAAGGCCCCCTCCAGCATGATCAGTAACCAAAAGCGGCGCCGCAGAATTTCTTCCACGGCGCCTCTTGGGAGTCTAGATCAAACTACTGGTTCTCTTTCGATTGGCCCATGATTTCCTGCGCCGTGAAATTAATTCCACAGGTCGGGAAGGAATTGCCAACGAAGAAATTGTCGGACTGGTCGGGGAAATAATCCGAACCTTCCTTGAAGTTCGGGTCTTCGACAATCGCCAGCGGCAGCTTGACGGACTGTGGAACAACCGCACCTTCAAGAGCTGCAATTGCCGTCTTGATGGCAACCGCAACCTGGGCCGGGCCTGTGCCTGCCGACGAGCACTTCAAGCCATCAGCCGAAAACTTCGCGCAGAACTTGCGGAAGCCGTTTTCGGTTTCACCGCCGAAGGGCACGAATGCGTGCTTGGCATCAATCATTGCCTGCACAACGCCGGTGTCGCCACCCTGCGCGGTAATGCCATCGAACGGACCGTTGGTGGCAATGGCGTCAGCCGTAACCTTCTGGGCGGTCGGGTCATCCCACTTGCCTGCGACTTCGGTCACGTCCCACTTCTTGCCGGAGGCGGCAAAGGTTTCGTGAATGCCGTTGTGGCGGTCGGTGTCAACGGAGGTTCCGGCAACGCCCTTCACTTCAAGGATCTTGCCGCCGTTCGGCAGATGGGCAATCAGCCAATTGGCCCAGAGAACGCCAAGGCCCTTCTGGTCCACGTTCACGTTGATCGCATCCTGGGTGTCCAGAATGTTGTCGAAGGCAACGAGAATGACGCCAGCTTCCTTGGCCCGCTTGATGACGGGGCCGAATGCCGTCGGGTTCTGGGCGTTCACAACAATCGCGTCATAGCCGGAGTCGATGAAGTTGTTGATAGCCGAGATTTGCGCCGGCACGTCTTCACCGGTTGACACGACCTTGAATTCCTTCAGCTTGGCGGCAACATCAGGCTGGGCGGCATAGGCTTTCGCGGTCTGGATCATTTGAATGCGCCAGGTGTTGGCGATGTAGCCGTTGGCAAGCGCAATGCGGTATGGGCCGTCCTTTTTTGGAAATTTGAAGAATTGCGTGTCGGCTGCCCAGGGCGCGAAGCAATCAGGCTCGGCAGCGGGGCCGGCCACCACTTCAGGACCGGCGGCTTTGGCCACGCCTGAGAAGGCAAGGCCAGCCGCCAACACGGCACCAATGCTTACAAAACGGCGTAGATGTGATGTTGATTTCATTGAGTCTTCTCCCATTGGTTTTACACAATCTCATTTTCAGGAACTGAAAACCCATCTGGTTTTCCGCCGTCAACGGACGTGTTATTTTTATTTATACCAAGCATGTTTTTCGATACTTGATGACACGAACCTATTGTACGATGATAGCGCTGTCAATTGTCTTGGATGGCAGTTCGACATTAAATTAAAAAGATGATAGTTGGCGAAATGGCCCTGCCGAAAAACAAGTCCCGCCGTGTTACCCTTGACGACGTGGCCACACGGGCCCGGGTGAGCGCGGTTACGGCTTCGCGGGTGCTGCGCAAGCCCGAGATGGTGTCCGCCGATCTGCGGGCACGGGTGGACAGCGCGGTGCGCGAGCTCGCCTATATTCCCAACCAGCTTGCAAGCGCGCTTGCCTCGTCGCATACGGGGCGCATCGGGGTGATTGTCCCCTCCCTCACCAACGGGGTGTTCGGCGACTACCTGCGGGCCCTGCATGATGTTTTCGTTCCGGCGGGTTTCCAGGTGCTGGTTCTCAATTCGCATTACCTTGCGGGCCGCGAGGAAAAAGCCATTGCCACCATGCTCGGGCAATTTCCGGAAGCGATGATCCTTGCCGGAGTCGATCAAACCCCGCAGGCGCGCAAGTCATTGCAGCAGGCCGGCATCCCCGTGGTGCAAACCATGGAGATGACGGACGATCCCATCGACATCAATATCGGCCTTTCACAAAGGGATGCCGGCTATGCGGCAGCGCGGCATTTGTTCGACCTTGGCCATCGGCATGTGGGCCAGATTTCCGCCCCCCACGACGCCCGCTCGCGCCAACGCCTGGAGGGCTATCTTCAGGCTTGCGCGGAGTTTCATGCAACGCCCATGCTGGCCTCAACCGAGGAGCCCTGCACGGTTCGCCTGGGCGGCGAATTGCTTACCGAACTCCTGATGCGCTGGCCGAAAGTCACGGGGTTGTTTTGCGGCAACGACAATTTGGCGTTGGGCGCCCTGTTCGAGTGCCAGCGGCGCGGCATCCGCGTGCCCGAGGACCTGTCGATCATCGGCTTCAACGACCTTGAGGTTTCGGGTTGTGCCTACCCTTCCCTCAGTACGGTTGCCGTGCCGCGATATGAGATGGCAAAGCGTGCAGCCGAAATCATCCTTGAGATTACCCGCGGCACGGGAAACCGGCCGAAGCAGCGCAGGATTGATTTAGGTTTCCGGCTGATCGCGCGCGACAGCACCGGCAAAGCAGGCTGACCCATTCAGACGCCGGGGTTCAGTGGGCGCGTTTCGCGGTGAACCTCGCAAGAAACGCTTCGACTTTTCCGGCGCTGAAAACATCATCCAGAACAAGATGGGCGGCGCCAATCAAGGCCGCGTCCGGCATTGGGGCGGCCAGCGTAATCTGCAGATTGCCGGTGGCCAGCGGCAGGCAGCGCTGATAGACGAGTTCGCGTATGCCTGAGAGAAGAAAGTCCCCGCCGCGCGCCAACATGCCGCCAACGACAATCAGGCTCGGATTGAGAATGCTGACAACATCGGAAGCCACCTCACCAATGGTCTGCCCGGCGCGGCGCAACAGCATGATAGCTTCGGGCTTTTGCATCTCGACAAGAGCCACCACATCCCTCGCCGTTTCCGCCTGGAGGCCTTTTTCGGCGAGATCGCGGGCAATGGCCCAGCCCCCGGCGCGGGCCTCGACGCAGCCCAGCTTGCCGCAGCGGCACAGGGGGGCATCGGGAGAGATAAACTGGATGTGGCCAATGTCGCCCGCCGCACCCTGGGCGCCGCGAAAAATTTTTCCGCCGGCGATGATGCCGCTGCCGATGCCGGTTCCCGCCTTGATAAAAATCATGTCATCGACATGGGGAAAATTGTGGCGGTGCTCGTAGATGGTCATCAGGTTCACGTCGTTTTCGACATAGATCGGCGCATCGTAATGCCGGCCCAGCCATGAAACGATGTCAAAATCATCCCAGCCGTAAAGTACGGACGGCCCAACAACCCGGCCGCGCCTGAAATCCACCGGGGTTGGCATGCTCAGACTCAGGCCGACAAGAAAGCCGTGGCTGGTGCGCACCTCGGCCATGAACCCGTCAAACTCATTCTTGATGCGCTGCAAGGTGGCGGCCGGACCTTCCGCTATATTGAACGCGATTGTGTTCTGCGCCAGAATAGCGGGGGCGAGATTCATCGCGGCGAGATGGATGTGGGTTTCGCCAATATCCGCAACAAGCATGAATCCGGCGGATCCCTTGATGCCAAGGACACGGGTTGGCCTTCCGCCGCTGGGCAAGGTGCGCAGCGTTTCCTCGACGAGGCCAACACCCAGCAGCACATTGAGGCGCTGGGTCACGGTCACCCTGGACATGCCAGAGGCTGCAAGCAGGGCGGCGCGCGAGTTGGCGGCACCACTTGCAATCAACGAGAGAATTTCACTGGCATTTGCAAGGCCAGCTTGCTCTTTTTCCACCGATGGTTTTACCATGCACCATTGCTCCCCGGCCAAAACACGGGCCTCATCACGCATTTTCTGAAGAGACTGATTTCACTGTATCTAAAGGAAATTACATATGTCCAAAAATATACATATACATCGGGATATAAAAAGTTGGTAGCTTTTAACCTGCGGCGAAACAATGGCAGGGATATTATGTAAATAAATGTACATAAAAGGTGTTAGATATGATTGACTATATGCATAATATGCGCGTATTTAGGCACGATCTTCTCAGCCATCTAAAATCAGCAACCCGCAACCCACAGGCTCATCATGTTCAGACTTGACCAAAAACTTTCCCGCATCCGCGCCGGCAAATACAAGCGCAGCGATTTCATCATCGCCGATGCCAAGGATGGCGATATGGGACCGAGCATTCCCGGCTGCGGGCCGAAACGCAACAAGGACGGCAGTTCGACGCGCTTTGTGACCCGGCCGGAATTCCTGGCGAACATCGCCGAAATCGTCAAACAGAACATTGTGGATATCATGCTGGTCTCGGCTTCCAATGTGGAGGCCCTGGCCGACAAGGGCGTTTTCAAGAAAAGTGCCGTCAAACCCGCCATCCGCGCCAATGATACGACGGATATCTGGGTGGGGCGGGGTGCCACCTATTCCAAGCTGGCGAGCCGCCCTTTCCGCAGCGCTTCGCTTTCGCGCGTGAAAAAGTATACGGACCTGGGGCTTTACTCCATCACCTTCAACAATGATCTCGATCAGGACTACAACGCACTTGAACACTTCAGTGCTTTCCGCGAGGACGCGGCGCGCAATAAATTCAAATACTTCCTGGAAGTGTTTAATCCAAACGTTGAATGCGGCATCGATCCGGCGCTTGTGCCGCATTACATCAATGACAGTATTATTCGCTGCCTAGCTGGTGTGACCAAGGCGGACCGGCCGGAATTCCTGAAGATCGCTTATAACGGCCCGAAGGCCTTGGAAGAGCTGGCTTCATTCGATCCCAGCATTACGGTGGGCGTTCTCGGCGGCGGTGCGGGCACGACGCGCGACTGTTTCGAGCTTTTGAATCAGGCTGAAAAATATGGCGCACGGGTTGCCCTCTTCGGCCGCAAGATCAATCTGGCGGAAGACCCGCTGGCCATGGTTTCCTTCATGCGCGAAGTGGCCAGCGGCAACATCCAGCCGCTTGAAGCGGTCAAGGCCTATCACGGCAGCCTGCAGAAGAGCGGCTTGACGGCAGTCCGCCCTCTCGCTGCCGACAGCGAGATCACCGAAAAGGTCCTGAAGGCAGGCTGATCATGGGGCAAACCCAGCGCCGCGGCTTTATCACGGGCGGCACATGGTGCGTTGACAACAACCGCATGGTGACGCATTGGCCGGGGGAAGACGGCCATGCGCAATTCATCGAGGAAGACCGCCATGGCGGCGGCTCGGGCTGCAATTTTGCGCTGAATATCAAGCGGCTCGATTCCACCGTGCCGGTCGAAACAATTACCATTGTGGGCGATGACGAGTTCGGACGTTTCCTGCGCTCACTTGCCCAAGGTGCAGGCGTCGGCCACGCGCAAATGCACGTCACGGCGAACGCCTCCACACAATGGACCGATGCTTTTGTCTCCAAGGCCTCCGGGCGGCGGACTCATATCTTCAATTCCGGCGCTTCCCTTACGCTGACACCAGATCATTTTGATTTCAGCTCCACCAAGGCGCGCTATCTGCATCTTGGGCTGCCCGGCATGCACCAGCATCTTGATGGACCCTGGCAAGGCGATGCAAACGGCTGGGTTACGGTGCTGAAACGCGCCCGTGCCGCAGGCCTCAAGACAAACATGGAACTTGCCAGCATTGATGCTGAGGAGCTTGCCAAGCTAGTCCGCCCCTGCCTGGCGCATCTTGATCTGATCGTTGTGAATGACAGCGAAATTGGCGCCCTGTCGGGCATCGCTACCCTGCCCGGCGGCGTGACCGATGTTGCCGCCTGCCAGCGCGCGGCGCGCCATGTGCTGGAAAATGGCGCGATGGATATTGTCGTGGTGCATTGCCCGGTCATCGCCATCGCCGTTACCCGCGACGGCAAGGTTTTCACCAAGCCATCCACGCAGATACCGCGCGAGCTTGTCGCCGGCGCCAACGGGGCGGGCGATGCCTTTGCAGCGGGAATGCTCTACGGCGTTCACGAAGGGTGGAGTGTCGATGATGCACTCACGCTAGCGCATGCGTCAGCGGCGGCCTCACTGCGCAGCCTTTCGACCACGGGTTCGGTTGAGCCGTGGCGCACATGCCTTGAACTTGCCAATGAATGGGGCTGGCGGAAAGCCGGTTAAGCTTCAGCAGTATGAGTTATTTGCCCCGCGCCCACTCATTGGTCTTTCTTCTTGTCACGTGTCCGCATTTCGTTTCTCTCGGCAATTCGCTCCCACTTCCATCGTTCCCGATATTTGTAATAGCTTCCAGACTGCCACTCCACAGTCGCAAAAGCCCAAGGAATAAACGCAAGGCAAACGGCTAGACTTTCATTGAAAACGTTCAAAAATAAGAAAAATGCAGGAAGTGCCCCGAGTATGCAATAGAGCATCAGCAGCCATATCGGGGTGGCTACAATGAAGTCTTTCCACATGCGCTTGATCACGTTGGGTCCTACTTCTCAAAACACGCCACGATCTTCACACTGCCAACCGACATTGGCCGTTGCAGCACCAACGCTTCCTCAGTTAGTGTGATTGCCCTTGGGTGTTTATCGTATTCATATGCGTTGCGATAGCATGCGACGCAGCAGACTCATCAATAGGAAGCTAAGACCGCCTTTTCACGCCCGGCACGACGCAGAGCATTTCAAACAGGAGATTGGCTGCGGTGAGCGCGGTGTTGCCCGAGGGATCATAGGGTGGTGAGACTTCAACGAGATCGCAACCCACCAGATTCAGCCCCCAGCAGCCGCGGATGATTTCCAGGGCCTGAACCGTGGTGAGGCCGCCGATTTCAGGGGTGCCGGTTCCCGGCGCGAAGGCGGGGTCAAGGCTGTCAATATCGAAGCTCAGGTAGACAGGGCCGGAGCCCATTTGCTTTCTGACTTCTTCCATGAGCGGGGTGAGCGATTTGTGCCAGCATTCCTCGGCCTGCACGACGCGGAAGCCCTGTTGGCGCGGCCAATCGAAATCATCCGCCGCATAGCCCGTGCCGCGCAGACCAATCTGGATGCAGCGTTTGGTATCAAGCAGTCCATCTTCAACGGCGCGGCGGAACGGCGTGCCGTGGGCAATGGGCTCGCCAAACATGGCCTCATTGATATCGGCATGGGCATCGACATGGATAAGGCCGACGGGGCCGTGCTTCCTGGCGATGGCGCGGAGAATGGGATAGGCGATGGTGTGATCGCCGCCCAGCGTCAGGGGCTTGCAGCCTTCGCTCAAGATTGCGTTGTAGGCACTGGTGATGATGTCCATGCATTTCGGCAAATTGAAAGTATCAATTGCCACATCACCGATGTCGGCCACCATAAGGCTGTCATAAGGTGCCGCACGGGTTGCCATGTTGTAGGGGCGGATCAAACAGGACTCGGCCCTGATCTGGCGCGGGCCAAAGCGCGTGCCGGCGCGGTTTGAGGCGCCGATATCGAGCGGGATGCCGACGAAGCAGGCATCCAGTCCCTTGGCCGTGGGTTGTGTCGGCAGGCGCATCATGGTGGCGGGGCCACCGAAGCGCGGCATTTCATTGCCGCCCAAAGGCTGATTGAATTTTAGGGTTGTCATGAATGTCTTTCCTTGCGCATGACGATCAATGCCTTGACCTTATCCCATAGTTATCTGAAGCACATCACGCAGTTTTCCCATGGCTTTTTTTGTGGTTTTTTCATCGGCGGCGGCAAAGCCCATCAACAGGCCGCGTTGAACCTGGCCGTGGCGATACTGGATCGAGAGCGGCGAGACGTTTACGCCGTGGGCGCGGGCTGCTGCCGCAATCGCCTTGTCATCGTGGTTTTCGTGAAACAGCCCGACAAGCTGGATGCCGGACTCGGTGCGGCGCAGGCGCAGCCAGGGGCTGAGATAGTCCTCGCAGATTTCCATGAAGTATTGGCGCCTTATTGCGTAAAGCCTGCGCATGCGGCGCAGGTGGCGGGCGAAATGGCCTTCATTGATGAAGTCGGCAAGGGCGGCCTGGGTGAGGAGCGGTGGAAACTGGCCGGTTACACTGAGGGCAGAGACGAGGCCTTCGCGAAAGGCTTCCGGCACGACGAGAAAACCCAAACGCATGGCCGGAAAGAGAATCTTGGCAAAGGTTCCCACATAGACCACGCGGTTCGAGGCGCTGATGCCTTGCAGCGCCGGAATGGGCTGGCCCTGGAAGCGGTACTCGCTGTCGTAGTCGTCTTCGATGATCCAGGAGTTCCAGCTTTCCGCCATGTGGATGAGATTGAGGCGCTGTTCCATGGGCATGGTGATGCCCAGCGGATGGTGGCAGGACGGCGTTACAAAGATGAGGCGCGGCGGCACGGGCGGCGGCTCAAGATCCCAGCCGTTGTCACTTACTCTTAATGGCGCGAGGTTGGCGCCTGCCGAAAGGAAGGCGGAGCCGGCGCCATAATAGCCGGGCTCCTCCAACCAGACGGTGTCACCGGGATCGATGAGAATCCGCGCCAGCAGATCAAAGGCCGATTGCGCGCCATTGGTGATGACAATCTGTTCCGGCTTGCAGGTCATCCCTCGGGACGCGGCGAGATAGCGGGCAATGGCTTCGCAGAGCGGCGGATAACCGCTGATGTGGTAGGTGCCAAAAAGATCATGGCGCGCGAGCTTTGCCCTCTCGCAGAGCAATTTCGCCCATGTGGTGAAGGGAAAATTGTCGGAATCGGGCAGGCCGGGGTGAAAGGCGAGAAGGCCCGGGCTGCCATGGTGATGGGGTTGCGCCAGCATGATTTTGCCACGCGCTGATATGGCGCTGCCGATTTCGGTGTGCGGTTTCTTTGCGGTATTGGCGGCCGTGGGAAGATCCATCACCAGGGGCGGCGAACCGCGCCGCATCAGCAGATAGCCTTCAAGTGCCAGTTGTTCGTAGGCGGCGATGACGGTGTTGCGGCCAATCGCGAGGTCTTTGGTGAGCAGGCGGGTGGAAGGAAGCACTGTGCCGCTTGGCAGAATCCGGCGTTCAATGAGGCCGCGAATCTGGCTGTAGAGTTGGCGGTGCAGGTTGGTGGCGACGCTGCGGTCAATAACAATGCCCGACAAAGAGAAGGCGGTTGCCATGGTGGTTCCTAAAAATGATCGCGTTCTGGTTCTAACATTAGAACCAATCCGGTTATAGGCTCAAGCCAGATAAAGAGACAAGTTTCATGTCCGAGGTGGGTGGGGATGCAGCGTTTGAAGGTTGGCGTCATCGGTGCAGGCGGAATTGCCCAGATTGAGCATATTCCGAACCTGCTGAAGCTAAAGCGCCAGTTTGAGATTTTGGGTGTTTGCGATCCTTCCGCGACGGCCCGCGCCTTTGTCCGCGAAGAATTTGGGCTTGTGGTGTTTGAAAGCATCGAAGACGTTCTGGCCCTGCCTCTTGATGCCGTCGTCATTGCCTCGCCCGATCCGCTGCACCATGAACAAATCCTTGCCGCCCTGGGGCGCGGGTTCCACGTGTTCTGCGAGAAGCCCTTGTGTTACGCGCCCGGCGACATTGACGATCTGATTGCGGCCCGCGACCGGGCGGGGAAAATCCTGCAGGTCGGCTACATGAAGCGCTTTGACCCGAGCTACGAAGCAGCGCTTTCCCGCATGCCGGGTACGGCGAAAACCTTGCGCTATGTGTCGGTTGAAGTGAACGATCCGGATGCCTGGCCCTTCATCAAGCACCACGCATGGCGCCAGGGCGATGATGTGGCACCCGATTTGATTGCTTTGGTGAAGGCCAAGCAGCAGGAACAAGTGGCGCGCGCCGTGCCGGCAGCGCTTGATGCAATGAGTTACCGTGGCTTTACCGCCGCCTATTGCTCGTCGCTGGTGCATGATGTGAATGCGGTTCACGGGCTTCTCGACGGGCTTGGCGTTCCGGATGGCGAAATTGCCGGGGCGCAGATATTTTCCGGAGGCGAAGGCGGCCAGGGTGCGGTGCGCCTGCTTGGCGGCCGGGCGCTGTGGAACATGGTGCATCTCAAGGTCCCTGCCCTTGCCGACTACAGCGAGAAAATCACCTTCTACTTTGACGAGGGCATTCTTGAACTTGAATTTCCATCGCCGTGGCTCAACCACCAGCCGACGCGGCTGACAGTTAAGACGAGCGATGGCTACACGCATGTCAGGGAAGATGTGAGAACCGGATATGAGGAAGCCTTTATCGAGGAATTGAAAGGCTTTTGGTCGGCCATCGTGGAGGGCAAGAGCGTTCGCAACACGGCGGAACAGGCACGCCGCGATATGGCGCTTCTCTCCGGGCTCGCCCAGTTTTATGCAGGAGCACGTTCATGAAGGTCCGCATCGGCATCAACCCCATCACTTGGAGCAATGACGATGCACCTGAGCTTGGCGGCGACATTCCGCTTGAGGTTTGCCTCAGCGAAACGAAGCAGGCGGGTTACGCCGGGACGGAGCTTGGCGGGAAATTCCCGCGCCGGTCAGCGGAGCTCAAGCCGATCATGGAGCGCCATGGGCTTGCCGTGATTTCGGGCTGGTATGACGGCCGGTGCGATGAAAAGGACGTGAGCGCGGAAATGGATGCGATCGGCCCCCATCTCAAGCTTCTGAAAGACATGGGTTCAACCCATGTGGTCTATGCCGATACGTCGCGGGGCCGCCATGGCGCCATCTGGGATCCCATTTCCAAGCGCCCGGCGCTGCGGGCCGAGGAATGGCCGACCTATGGCCGCAAGCTGACGCAGCTTGCCGAACGCATGGCGGATTTCGGGATGCGCATGGCCTTCCACCACCACATGGGAACCATTATCGAAACAGACGCCGAAGTTGGCCTCCTCATGAAGCATACCGGCGAGGCTGTCGGGCTTCTCTATGACACGGGGCATTCGACCTTTTCCGGCGGTGATCCCTTGCAGCTCATCAAAGACAATGTGAAGCGCGTGGTGCATGTGCATTGCAAGGACGTGCGCAAGCCGATGCTCGAAAAAGCCCGTAGCCAGGACATGAGTTTCATGGCTGCCGTGCTCGAAGGCATTTTCACCGTGCCGGGCGATGGCTTCACGGATTATGCAGCAATCCTGCGAGTTCTCGCGGAAGCAAATTATTCAGGCTGGCTTGTCGTCGAAGCCGAACAGGATCCAAGAAAGGCCCACCCCCTCACCTACGCCACGATGGGTTTCAAGAACCTGTCGCGTTTGGCCAGGGAGGCGGGCTTTACCGTTGGAAAATAATTGGGGCGGAGATTTCTGCCCGCAGAAGGAACCAGTGCGAAAGCGTAACCTAGAAACCTAAAATGCAACTGGTCCGTCAGGCGTGATCACGGCTGGCGGAGACACCTAAAAGGAGGAAACATGTTCTCGCTAGCGAAACTAATGAAACCCGTGCTTGGCCTTGTGGCCGGGCTGACAATGCTTTCGGCTGCCGCAGGCTTTGCTGCTGCCGATGAAACCCGTGTTGTGTTTGTGACCCATGGCCAAAGCGGCGATCCCTATTGGTCCGTCGTCAAGAACGGCATGGATGATGCCGCCAAGACGCTCGGCGTGAAAGCCGAGTACCTGGCGCCGGAAACCTTCGACATGGCCAAGATGGCCCAGATGATCGACGCGGCGGTTGCCTCGAAGCCTGATGGCCTTGTGGTTTCGATTGCCGATCCGGCGGCCCTTAGCGAACCGGTCAAGAACGCCGTTGCGGCAGGTATCCCCGTTATCGTGATTGATTCCGGCGGCGGCAAGCTCACCAAGGAACTTGGTGGCCTGCTCTATCTCGGGCAGAGCGAATATGAGGCTGGCGTTATGGCCGGCGAACGCATCAAGAAGCTCAACATCACCAAGGCCGTGTGCGCCAACCATGAAGTAGGCAACGTCAGCCTTGATGACCGCTGCGCCGGCTTCGCCAAGGGACTCGGCGTCGACGTGCCGGTTCTCAACGGCGTGATGGACCCGACGGAGATGAAGAACCGCCTTATCGCCTATCTCAAGACGAACCCGGACACGCAGTTCGTCCTGACCGTTGGCATTGGCGGCGCTGAGCCGGGCCTGGTTGCCCTCGAAGAGCTTGGCCTTACCGGCAAAGTGAAGATCGGCACCTTCGACCTTTCGCCAACCATTCTGCAGGCGACAGCCGATGGCAAAATGGAGTGGGGCATCGATGCGCAGCAATATGCGATGGGCTACATTCCCGTCGTCATGTTTGACCTGTTGAAGAAGTACAAGATTGCGCCAATTGCCGATTATCCCACGGGCCCAGGATTTGTGACCGGGGAAACGGCTGCTTCGGTTATCGATCTGGCAAAGCAAGGCAAACGCTAATCCCTGCATGGCGGCTGGCCAACCACCAGCCGCCATGGCAATGATTGTTTGGAGGATGGCATGAGCCTTGAGGTGAAGGACGAACGAATCCGCGCTGTTCCATTGCTTGGGAGGCTGCTCAGCCGGCCGGAACTTGGGGCGATTGCGGGAACGGTTCTTATCTTCGTGTTTTTTGGGATCACGGCGGGTGACAGCGGCCTGTTCAGCGCCAAAGGCATCGTAAATTTCCTGGAAGTTTCAGCCCAGCTCGGCATCCTCGCAGCGGCAGTTGCGCTGCTGATGATTGCCGGTGAGTTTGATCTCTCCGTCGGGTCGATGATTGGTTTTGCCGGAATCATCATTGCCATTCCGCCCATCATGTGGGACTGGCCCGTGTGGGCTTCCGTGCTGTTGGCGTTCGCAAGCTGCGCCTTCGTGGGCTACCTGAATGGCCTTATTGTCGTGCATACGGGGCTTCCCTCTTTCATCGTGACGCTTGGCAGCCTGTTCATGCTGCGCGGCCTCACTCTCGGCGTGACGCGCGGCATTACGGGACGCACCCAGGCCTCTGGCCTGCATGAGTATTCTGCCGGGGACTGGATTACCCCCTTCTTTGCCGGTCAGGTCTTCAAGACGCCCATTCGCTGGCTTGCAGAGCTTGGCGTGATCGGCAAACGCGCTGATGGCCTGCCGGCGATCAGCGGCATTCCGGTTTCAATCGTCTGGTGGATTGGCCTCACACTGTTCTTCACCTGGCTGCTGATGCGCACGCGCTTTGGCAACTGGATATTCGCCTCGGGCGGCGAAGCCAATGCGGCCCGCAACATGGGCGTTCCGGTGGCCCGCACCAAGATCACGCTTTTCATCATGACGGCGCTGGCCGCCGCCCTCTTTGCTACCATTCAGGTTCTGGTGACCGGCTCCGCCGACACGCTCCGCGGCAATTTGAAGGAGTTTGAGGCGATCATCGCGGTGGTCATCGGCGGCACGCTGCTGACCGGCGGCTATGGTTCGGCAATCGGGGCCATGTTCGGCGCGCTTATCTTTGGCGTGGTGCAGATGGGCATTTTCTATACGGGCATCGACACGGACTGGTTCAAGCTCTTCATGGGCGCCATGATGGTGATCGCGGTGCTGTTCAACAGCTATGTGCGCGCCCGCGCCATGAGGAGCAGGTAAATGGACATGCCCCTCGTTGAACTCAAATCCGTCAGCAAGTATTTCGGCTCGGTTATCGCGCTCAAGGATGTGTCCTTCGATGTGCGCCCGGGCGAGGTGCATTGCCTTCTCGGCGACAATGGTGCCGGTAAATCCACCCTTATCAAGGTGCTTTCCGGGGTCCACAGCCCTGATGAAGGCGAGATTCTGGTGGGCGGCACGCAGACACGTTTCAGTTCGCCAAAGGACACGCTCGATAAGGGCATTGCCACGGTCTATCAGGACCTGGCTCTGGTGCCGCTGATGAGCGTGGCGCGGAATTTCTTTCTGGGGCGCGAACCCCTGAAGAAAACCTGGGGCCTGCGGCAGTTTGATGTCGACTATGCCAATCGCACTTCCTATCAGCAGCTTTCGGACATGGGCATTCAGTTGCGCAATCCCGAGCAGCCGGTGGGAACGCTCTCGGGCGGCGAGCGGCAGTGCCTGGCCATTGCGCGGGCCATTCACTTCGGCGCTAAGGTTCTCATCCTTGATGAACCCACGTCGGCGCTCGGGGTTCATCAGGCTTCCGTTGTGCTGAAGCTTATCGTGCAGTCCAAGGCGCGGGGCATCGGCGTCATCTTCATCTCGCACAATGTGCACCACGCCTACGTCGTGGGCGACCGCTTTACGCTGCTGAAGCGCGGCAAGAGTGCCGGCACCTACCAAAAGAATGAGATCAGCCGCGACCAGCTTCTCAATTTGATGGCGGGCGGCAAGGAACTGGTCGATCTCGAGCAGGAAATCATCAAACTCAGCAACGGGAAACGCTAGTTATGGATCGTATTGGCGTTGGCCTGGTGGGTACCGGCTTCATGGGCAAATGCCATGCCATGGCCTTTGGCGCGGTGAAGGCGGTATTCGGCGATGTCCCCCATATCGACAGGGTGGCGCTCTGTGATGTGGATCCCCCGCACGCCAAACTGAAGGCCTCCGAGTTTGGATTTTCCCGCGCCACAACAGATTGGCGAGACCTTCTCGCTGATCCGGGCATTCATCTCATTTCAATCACATCGCCGAATGGCATGCACCGTGAAATGGCCGTCGCCGCACTTGAAGCAGGAAAACACGTGTGGTGCGAGAAGCCCATGGCCCTGACGCTTGCCGATGCGGAAGCGATGACGGCTGCTGCAGCGAAAGCCAAGGGACAGGTTACGGCCTTGGGTTATGCCTATCTGCGCAACCCTGCTCTGCAATACGCAAAACAGCTCATTGCCGAAGGCGCTATCGGCGAGGTGTTTGATTTCCGCGGCAGCGTTGATGAAGACTATATGGCTGATCCTTCCCTGCCATGGTCATGGCGGCTGACCCGCAAGGACGCGGGCCTTGGAACGCTGGGCGATTTGACCTGCCATCTGGTTTCACTGGCCCACGAACTCATGGGGGAAATCGGCAGCCTGTGTGCCATGGCCGATGTGGTTCACGGCAAACGGCCTGTTGCAGGCGAGCCCGGTAAGCTGGCGAGTGTCGAAAACGATGACATTGCCCATGCGGTGGTGCGCTTCCGCAGCGGTGCAAGGGGCGTGCTGAGTTCGAGCCGCATAGCGCATGGTCGCAAGAACGGGCTCCGCATCGAAGTGCACGGCTCGAAGGGCATGCTGTGGCTCGACAATGAGCGGATGAATGAACTGAACCTGTATGTGGCGGAAGGGCCTGCCGCAGCCCGCGGCTTTCGCCGCATCCTCTCATCGCCCGCCCATCCGGCCTATGGCAAGCTCTGCCCGGCGCCGGGGCATGGCCTCGGATTCAACGAGTTGAAAGTCATCGAGTTGGCGGAAATTCTGCATGGCATACAGGGAGCGCCTTCAAACCAAATTGACTTTGCACGGGGCCTCCGCATCGAAAAAATCATCCATGCCTTTGCGCAGTCTTCCGCGGCGCGGGCCTGGGTGGATATTGCGTAATTCCGGCCCAAACCTTGCTTGATCTTGATTTCCTTGGTAAGCGAAATTCATGAAAAACTTGCGCTGGGGACTTGTTGGAGCATCCACGATTGGCCGTGAATGGGTGATAAATGCTATCCGCCAGACGGGCGGGGAAATTGCCGGCGTCTTCAGCACGGATTCCAAACGAGGTGCCGCGTACGCCAAAGAGTTTGGAATTTCGGGAGCTACGACAGAGCTAGATGATCTTTTGAATTCCTCGGTTGATGCTGTCTATATCGCCACAACCAATGATCTTCACCATGGCCAGTGCCTTGCCGCGGCAAAGGCGGGCAAACACATTCTGTGCGAAAAGCCGCTTGCAACAAATCTGGCGGACGCAGCGAATATGGTGAAGGCCTGCAAGGCGGCCAATGTCGTGCTCGCCACCAACCACCATTTGCGGGGCGCTGCAACCCATCGCGCGATGCGAGATGCCATCAAATCCGGAAAGATCGGCAGGCCGCTTGCCATAAAGGTGGTCCATGCGGGCTATCTGCCGGTTCACCTGCAGGGCTGGCGCTTGACCAACCCCACTGCAGGCGCGGGAGCAATACTCGACCTTACCGTTCACGACGCCGATCTCATGCGATTCATCATTGACGACGACGCGGCGAGCGTTTCGGCAATGGTGCAGAACAGCGGCATGGCAATGGCAGGCGTGGAAGATGCGGCCATGGGCGTGATTACATTCCGCTCTGGGATACTCGGCCAATTCCACGACGGTTTCACAACAAAGCATGTTCAAACGTCCGTTGAAGTTCACGGCGATGCCGGTTCGCTGGTGGCCACCAACTGCATGACCCAGGCTCCCATCGGAGACGTTTTACTGAGGACAGCAGGCGGCGAAGCTAAGCTTCAGCTTCAGCATGAAAATCTTTATGTTCGGACGATCAACGCTTTCAAGTCAGCCATTGCGGGCGATGGCAAACCGCTTTCGACCGGCGAGGATGGCGTGGCGTCGCTTGCCATTGCCCTTGCCGCGCTTGAATCCGCGCGCGTGCGTTCAGTCGTGAATATCGCCGCCTGAATCAGCAAACAATTATCAAGCTGAGATTTTGGCCGGGTCTTTTGCGGTAAGCCGCGATTGCAGGATAACCACAACCAGCAGGAACAGGCCGCGGACGACGGATTGCCAGTAGGCGGAGAGGGAAATCCATCCCATGCCGTTTTCAAAGTTCAAGATCGTGAAGATCACACCCAGAAGAAGCGCGCCCGCCAGAGTGCCCGCAATCGAGCCTTTGCCACCGGAGAGCAAGGTGCCGCCGACAACAACGGAGGCGATCGCAAACAGTTCCCAGCCGATGCCCTCAATCGGCTGGCCCGCGCCGAACTGCGAGGCAAGTATGACACCAGCCAGTCCGGCAAGAGCGCCGGAAATCACGTAAACGAAGAATATGGTGCGGTTCACCGGCAGCCCCATCAGGCGCGAGGCTTCGGTGCCGCCGCCCACCGCGAGGACATGGCGGCCAAATGAGGTGTGGTTGATCACCACCGCGCCAATGATATAGGCGAGAATGGCGATCCAAGCCGGCGTCGGAAAGCTGAGAATGAAGCCAAGGACCGTGCCGAAAACGCCCACGCCTTCCGCGTCAACCCATTCGGGCCGCATGAAGCTCAGCAAGTCGCCCTGCCCGAGGTTGGTGAAATAAGTATCATAGGAAACTGAAACGGACTGGTTCCCGGCCAGGAGCAGGCCGGTTCCGGAGGCGGCCAGCATGGTGGCCAAGGTGGCGATGAATGGCAGAATCTTCAGCTTGGTAATCAGCACGCCATTGATCAATCCGGCGAGAATGCCTGCTGCGATGCCGCCTGCAAGGCCTTGGAAAAGGCCGTAGGAGCTGAGTAGCGCTGAAACAACACTGCACATGGCAGCAACGCTTCCCACCGACAGGTCTATGCCCCCCGTCATGATGACAAAGCACATTCCAAGGGCAACGAGGGCAAACATCGAATTATAGCGCAGGACCGACTGCACATTGTAGGTGCCCAAGAACCCGTCATAGCGAAGAGCCGCAATCGAAACGAGAATGACAAGAACCAATATGACCGCGAGGCTCGGCGTGATCCGGAAATTTTTCATCAGGCATGCTCCTGGCGCTGCAGCCAAACCGCAAGAATAATCAATCCGGCCTTGACCACCAAAGCGGCGGCATCCGGCACACCATTGGCCAGCAGCGTGTATCGCACCAACTGGATAATCAGCGCGCCAAGGAGCGTGCCCAGAATGGTGGCCCTGCCGCCAGTCAAAAGCGTGCCGCCCACGGCCACGGCCGCAATGGCATCGAGCTCCATCCCTAAGCCGATCAGGTTGGCGTCGGCCGCGGAATTCATGGCGATAACGATGAGCCCGGCAATGCCGCTGCAAATGCCGGACACCGTATACACAATGAGCTTCACCCGTTTTACCGGCACGCCGGAAAGCCGGGCTGCCTCCTCATTGCCGCCGACGGCCAGCACCTGCCGGCCAAACACGGTTCTGTGCAAAACAAAGGCTGCAATGATAACCACGACGACCATGATCCAGACCTGGAACGGAACGCCAAGGACCCGGCCAATTGCTATGGCCTGGAACTCGGGAACCTTGAACACCTGCAAGTCACCATTGGTCGAAACCTGTGCGATACCCCGCCCGGCAATGAAGAGAACCAGTGTGGCAATGATGGGCTGGATGGAAAAGCGGTTGATCAGCCAGCCGTTGAACATGCCAAAAAAGCTGGCGATAATAATTGGAAAGACAATCCCCAGAGCGATCCCGACATAAATGTTGGGAACCGGAAACAGCTCGCCGGTAAAAAACATGGGCGACATGGCGCCCGCAATGGCCATCAGGGCCCCGACAGAGAGGTCGATGCCGCCGGTTGCGATAACCAAGGTCATGCCAACGCCCACAATCACAATCGTGCAGACCTGCGTCAGGTTCACGGAAAGCGTCTGCATCGTGGCGAAATGGGGTGTCACTGCAAAGTTGAAGAGGATAAGCAAGACCAGGGCAATGAACACGCCGTAGCGGCGCAGCAGCGGCGAGTAATCAGCCATGCCGCACCTCGATGAATTCGGCATCTTTCGAAGCGCCATGGGCCATGGCCCGCATGACGGCCTGCTCTGATACTTCGGAATGGGCGAGTTCCGCCACGATCTGCCCGTCGCGAAGGACGAAAACCCGGTCGGCGCCTTCGACGATTTCTTCAAGCTCGGAAGAGATCATCAGCACTCCCAGGCCCTTATCGGCAAATTGCTGGATCAGGCTTTGAATTTCACCCTTGGCCCCCACGTCGATGCCGCGCGTTGGCTCATCCAGAATGAGAAGCTTGGGGTCCATGCAGAGCCACCGTGCCAACAGGACCTTCTGCTGGTTGCCGCCGGAAAGCTCCCGGATCTTCTGGCCCGGGCCGGAACATTTGATGCCCACATCCTTGATGAAGCGCAGCACAATCTTGCGCTGCTGCGCCTCGTCAATCATTCCCATTTTCGTCAAGGTCGGCAGCAGGGCGAGTGTCAGATTGTCAGCGACTGACATGTCCGGAATGATGCCCTGAACCTTGCGGTCCTCGGAACAATAGCCCAGGCCCGCCGCGATGGCGTCAGCCGGACTTTTGAAATTCGTTTCCTTTCCGGCAAACCTCACATCTCCCTTGGTCTTGGGATCGGCGGCAAAGATGGCGCGGGCCGTCTCGGTGCGTCCTGAACCCAGCAAACCGGCGAGTCCGACGATCTCGCCTTTGCGGACATCGAAGCTTGCATCTGAAACCCTGCGACCGACGGCAACGGACTTCGCAACAAGCAGCTCCTCGCCAATGGCCTTTTCGCCTTCGCCAAAGGCCGTGGCGCCGCTGGCGCGCACATCGGCGAGATCACGCCCCAGCATGGCAGCGACGAGCTGCAGTTTCGACATGTCAGCCATTTTTGAAACCGCGACAGTACGTCCGTCACGCATGACCGTCACACGGTCGCATACGGCGTAGAGCTCATCAAGCTTGTGGCTCACAAAGACCACAGCCACCCCTTCGCTCCGCAGTTGGCGAATGGTGTTCAAGAGAACCGCAACTTCCGCTTCATCGAGCGATGAGGTTGGTTCGTCCATGATCACCAGCTTGGCATCGAATGACACTGCGCGGGCGATGGCCACCATCTGCTGAATGGCGGTCGAATACTCGCCAAGCGGCCTTGTCACATCAAGATCGATGCTGAACCGGGCGAGCAAGGCGCGCGCACCCTGGTTCATTTTCTCCCAGTCCAAAAGACCGGCAAAGCGCTTCAACTCGCGGCCAAGATAAATATTCTCAGCAACGGTGCGGTAGGCAATCAGATTGATTTCCTGAAATATTGTGCTGACGCCGGCGCGTTGGGCCTGCTGGGGGGAACCTGCCGTCCAGGGCTTTCCGTCAAACTGGATGGAACCGCGATCAAGGCGAAAGGCGCCATTGAGAATCTTGATCATTGTCGACTTGCCGGCGCCGTTTTGGCCAACAAGGGCCATGACTTCGGCGGGCATGATCTCCAGATGCGCGGCGGACAGCGCCGAAACACTCCCGAAGGACTTGTCGATCGCGCTCATGGACAAAAGCGGCTCTACGCTACTCATATCTTATGAACCAACCATTTGAGGGAAGATAAGCGAAGATCAAAAAGTGCGATCCGGTCGCTGGCGCTTTCGGCGCCAACTCCCGGATCATCTGCTATCGCGGCGAACAAGACAAGTTTCATGTACGCCGCGCGTTTCTAGTAGGCCTCAGGCATATAGGCCGCGGCGTTGTCCTTGGTGAACACACGGTCGGTGTTTACAAGGCGTGGTTCAAGGGTTTCGCCGTTGCCGTATTTCACGACGGCATCAAAGGCGGCAGGGCCGAATTTCGGATTGCATTCGACGACCACCAACACCTTGCCATCGATAAGCGCTTGGGTTGCGTCCTTCGTGCCATCGATGGATGCGATGATCAGATCCTTGCCTGGAACCTTGCCGGCCGCTTCCATGGCAGCGATTGCTCCCATCGTCATTTCATCATTGTGGGAATACAATGCTGTGGCTTCCGGATGGGCCTGATACAGGGTTTCAAACACCTGCCGGCCCTTGTCGCGGGCGAAGTCACCGGATTGCGATGCGATGATTTCCATTCCAGGATGATCTTTAATGTAGGCGGCGAAACCGGCCATGCGGTCATTGGCTGGCGAAGACCCCGTGCTTCCCTGAAGCTCGATGATCTTGGCTTTGCCGCCGACAGCCGCGGTCAGAACTTCCGCAGCCTGCATGCCTTCCTTGGTGAAATCCGATCCAATGAAAGCAACATAGTCTTCGCCGCCCTTGGCGAGCGTCTGATCCACGTTGCGGTCAATCAGGAACATCGGGATGCCGGCCTTCTTGGCTTCCATGACCGCAGGAATCAGCGGCTTTTCTTCGCGCGGAGCAAGGAGAATGACGTCTACTTTCTGGGCAATCATGGAGCGAACGTCAGCCACCTGCTTGGCGGCTGAACCGGCGGCATCGGTATAAACCAACTGCCAGCCGCGCTTGGCGGCTTCGTCCTGCATGCTCTTTGTCTGGGCCAGGCGCCAGGGGTTATTGCTCTCGGTCTGGGCAAAGCCGACCTTGTAGGTGTCTTTCTTCTCGAGTTTCGGCAGTGCAGCATAGGCTGGCCGGACCACGAATGCGCCGGCGGCGGCACCCAAAAGACCAATGGTTTCGCGACGTGTAAGCGTTTTCATAGATTTCTCCCTTTTTTTAAACCGGGCGCGCTTGTTTTAGTGTCGCGCACTCCTCCTCACTAAATAACGAATGTTCATTCTGGTCAACAAATATTGTATTACAATATGTCATGCGGACAAATCCATTGATCTCGTGGTGATTGCAGAGCGTTATCGATGACCAGATCGACATAACGTTCGCCCAGAGATTTCGTAGCCTTTCATCGCAAATGTACTGGCGCCTTCGCAAGCCTTTGCGCGGTCAATCTGCCGCTCTCTGCAACCCTCTGCACTAGATGCCATGACAGTGGTGGTACTGGCAGAAACCCATCGCTTGGAGATCGGAGTGCCGCGGGACATGCGATCTCCAGGATTTTTCCCCTTGTACCACGTAATTGTTTTCCCTCCGCTGGAACCTTATCGGCGTTCGCGCGTTACTATGCAGGGCAGCTCTGTGTTGCCCAATTGCAAAGCTGCGCCTCGCAGCATTCCTGATTGGACCTTTATGGTACTGGAGTAGAATTAACGATGCTGCGTGTGATTGGACAACGTATTCGGCATAGTTCCCCTGCGTGGGATGACACCCAGCCAATCAGTGCAGAAATTTTTGGCCTCGAGCGCTCAAAACAGCACGCGCGCAGCCTGGCCGAAACGCAGATCGTGACGGATCACCCGCCCCGGGTCTATTCCATCATTGACCGGCTCAATGATAATGCCGTGGCCCTCCTGGCGGCCTATCGCGAACTCTGCGCCGCTGTCGCCGAAGGCAAGACTGTAACGCCTGCCGCCGAATGGCTGATTGACAATTATCATCTCGTCGAAGAGCAGATCAGGCAAACCCGAGCGGACCTTCCGCCGGGATTCTACCGGCAGCTGCCGAAGCTCGCGGAAGGGCCCCTGGCCGGGCACCCAAGGATTTTCGGGCTCGTCTGGGCCCATGTGGCTCACACCGACAGCCACTTTGATCCCACTCTGCTGACCGACTTCGTCAATGAATACCAGCAGGTACAACCCCTCACGATCGGCGAACTGTGGGCGGTGGCGATCAGCCTGCGGTTGATCCTCATCGAAAACCTGCGCCGCATATCACAGCGCATCATCGCCGCACGGCGTGGCC
Source organism: Aestuariivirga sp. (assembly GCA_965279345.1). GTDB lineage: Bacteria > Pseudomonadota > Alphaproteobacteria > Rhizobiales > Aestuariivirgaceae > Aestuariivirga. The sequence goes on along the minus strand of CBDIHN010000003.1, from coordinate 910,094 downwards.
GGGAGGCCGCCGACAAGCTTGCCGATCAAGTGCTCAATCTTGGCGACAAGGAAACAGATGCGGCCCGCCTTTTCAGTCAATTTGAGGAGTGGACGGTCTCCAAATCATTCGCAGTTCAATTGATCCAGCGGTTGCGTGACCAGGAGGCCTCAGCAGCGCAAACGCTCAATTGGCTGAAACTCAAAACCGATGCGCTTGGGCTTTCCTTTGAAGCTGTGGTCAATGATGAACATCACCGTCAGGCGGCGGCCAATGTTACGATACGCAACATCGTTACCAGCATACGTTTCATTTCCGATGTAAATTGGGAAGTGTGGTTTGACAGCGTCAGTCTCGTCGATCAATTGCTGCGCACCCACCCGAATTATGCCGAGATGGATTTTCCAAGCCGAACCATTTACCGTACGGCAATTGAAGAGCTATCGCGCGGCTCCAGTCATGGAGAGCTGGACGTTGCGCGACGCGCCATAGATCTTACCGCGCATTCGGAAGATAATGGTGAGGCCGACCCCGAGGATCCGGGCTATCATCTCATCGGTCCCGGCCGCGCCAAATTCGAAACCAGTCTTGGTTTCAAGCCTCCGCTTTTGCGGCGCGTAAGGATGGCGGTCCGGTCGTTCGGATTGGCCGGATATCTCGCGGGCATCGCGACCCTGACAGCCGCGGCAATGTTTGCCGGCATTTTTCCGCTGCTTCAGCCGAATGTGCCGCCAACCTTGTTGATTGCTTTGGTACTGCTTTCACTCTTTCCGGCCTCTGAACTCGGCATGGCAATTGTCAATTTTGCAGTGACGCGCCTCATGGATGCGGCCGTCATTCCTGGCTTGGCGTTGCGTGAAGGCGTGCCAGCACAGTTTCGTACGCTGGTTGTCGTTCCGTCACTTCTGACCTCGCGTGACGACATCGAGGAATTGATTGATCGGCTGGAAGTTCACTTTTTATCGAACGCTGACGGCGAATTGTATTTTTCCCTTCTAACCGACTGGACCGATGCTGCCACGGAACACGCGCCAACCGATTCAGAACTCTTGAATATAGCATTGGACGGTGTTCTGCGTCTTAATTTGCGCCACAGCACAGACCGGTTCCTGCTGTTGCACCGCTCGCGGCAATGGAATCCGCAACAAAACAAATGGATGGGCTGGGAACGCAAGCGTGGCAAGCTCCATGAATTGAACCGACTGCTGCGCGGCGCAATTGACACAAGCTTTATCGTCATCGGCGGAAGGCTTCCGGAAGCTGTCCGCTTTGTCCTGACGCTTGATGCCGACACCAAGCTCCCCCGTGACGCCGCACGAAGGCTTGTGGGAAAGCTGGCGCATGCTCTCAACCGGCCCAAGTTCGACCCGCAAAGCGGCAGGGTGGTCGAGGGTTATGGCGTCTTGCAGCCGCGCGTTACGCCATCGCTGCCCATCGGCCATTACGGTTCGCTCTTTCAACGCATCTTCTCGTCTTCACGCGGCATTGACCCTTACGTTTTCGCCGTATCGGACGTGTATCAGGATATGTTCAGCGAAGGCTCGTTCGCGGGCAAGGGCATTTATGACATCGATGCTTTTGAAATCTCACTGGCAGGAAAAATTCCCGAAAATGCCATGTTGAGCCATGATCTTTTCGAAGGCGTCTTCGCCCGCGCCGCCCTTGTCACCGACATTGAAGTTGTCGAAGAATTTCCGGAACGTTACGGTGTTGCCGCGTCCCGGCAACACCGCTGGGTGCGCGGCGACTGGCAATTGCTGCCATGGATGCTTTCTTGGCGATCAGCCACATCCCTTGGGTCAAAGGGAGGCATACCCACGCTTGGCCTCTGGAAAATGATCGACAATCTCAGGCGCTCGGTGACTCCCGTTGTGGCGTTGCTTGCACTCTTTCTGGGGTGGATGTTTCTACCTGTTGGGCTTGCAGCGGTTTGGACAGTGTTTATCGTTCTCGTTGGCATCATTCCGCCCCTGCTCCCGGCGCTTTCCGGCGCCATTCCCAGACGCCTGCCACTTACGGTCGCAAGCCGGGTGCGGTCATCTCTCGGAGATTTTGGCCACGCTTTTGCTTTTGCCGGCACAAACCTGGTGTTTCTGGCGCACCAGGCGGGTCTCATGGTCGATGCCATCGGGCGCACGTTTTACAGGCTTGCCGTAAGCCGCAAAAATCTTCTTGAGTGGACCACCGCGGCGCAGGCGGAATCGAGCCATACACCCAGCATCACCGGAAACTACCGCCTTATGTCCGTCAGTCTGGCCGCCGGAGCGGCGGCGGTGGGTATCGCATTCTACCGCGCTGACAGTGTTTGGATTGTGATGCTTCCTTTCGCTCTATCGTGGATTGCCGCCCCAGCCGTGGCCCACTGGATGAGCCTTTCGCCGAAACTGGAAGACGAGTTGGATTCATCGCCAGCGGACCGGAAGACTTTGCGGCTTGTTGCCCGGAGGACCTGGCGGTTCTTCGAAACCTTCGTCACACCGGCAGACAGCATGCTGCCGCCGGATAATTTTCAGGAAGACCCCAAGCCGCTGGTGGCACACCGCACCTCGCCCACCAACATCGGGCTCTATCTGCTGTCAGTGGCCAGCGCTCGCGAGTTCGGTTGGCTGGGCCTCAGCGATGCAGTTGAAAAAATCGAGAGCACCTTCGCCTCCATCAAGCGCATGGAAAAATACCGGGGCCACCTCTTCAATTGGTACGACACGGCAAGCTTGCAGCCGTTGGAGCCAAAATACGTTTCAACCGTCGATAGCGGCAATCTTGCAGGACATCTGATTGCCCTGTCGAATTGCTGTTTGTCCTGGATGGTGCAGCCCGGCGATGTCAACGCGCGGCTCGACGGGATTGAGGACATTCTCGATATTCTCAGCGAGGATCTTGCGGCAATCTCCAATGACCGCCACGTCCTGAGGCCAATCCGCAAACATTTCGAATCCCAAGTGTCGGCCCTCAGGCGGGCAACCGGCAAGGCCCGCGAGACGCCGGAGTATTTTTCCGTGCGGTTGATCGAGTTTGCGGTTCAATCCGCCGATATCCATGTGACAGCCACAAATATTGCCACGGAACTCGATACGATGGCAGCCAGGCAATTGCTTTCCTGGGCAACAGCGTTGCGTGAAACGGTGGAAAGCCATTTCAAGGACGCGTCATCCGGGCTGGAAGCGTCGCAGGCGCTGAAGAAACGATTGACGTCGGTGATCGACGACATGCGGGAACTGGCGTTTGGCATGGAGTTCGGATTTCTCCTCGAACCAAAACGCCTGCTTCTATCGATCGGATACCGGGTGGCAGAAGCCATGCGCGACGAAAGCTGCTACGATATGCTGGCCTCGGAAGCACGGCTGGCGAGCTTCTTTGCAATCGCCAAGGGCGACCTGCGTACGCGCCATTGGTTCCGGCTCGGGCGCACTGTCACCGCGGTGAAAGGCGGAGCGGCGCTGGTTTCCTGGTCCGGCTCCATGTTCGAATATCTTATGCCGTCGCTGGTCATGCGCGCGCCGAGCGGGGGATTGCTCGATCAAACCACGCGGCTCGTGGTTCTCCGTCAGATCGCCTACGCCAGCTCCCTTGGCATTCCATGGGGCATTTCCGAATCCGCCTTCAGCGCCCGCGACATCGAATTCACCTACCAGTATTCAAACTTCGGTGTTCCGGGTCTCGGCCTGAAACGCGGCCTTGCGGACAACACGGTCATTGCGCCTTATGCCACGGGGCTGGCGGCAATGGTGGCGCCCCGCTCCGCCGCAAAGAACTTTGAAAGAATGGCGCGCGAAGGCGGCCGGGGCGATTACGGGTTTTACGAAGCACTCGATTTTACCCCGGCGCGGCTGCGCAAAGGCGAGAGCGTGGCAGTCGTTCGCGCTTATTTTGCCCACCATCAGGGCATGACGATTGCGTCCATCCTCAATGCCGTGAAGAACGGCGAAATGCGCGACAGGTTTCATGCCGAACCGATGGTCCGGGCGGCTGAACTGCTGCTGCAGGAACGGGCCCCGCGTGATGTGCCCATAACCCATGCGAGTGCCGCTGCTTCCAGTCCGGCAGTGGCGGCCCTTGATGTCGTGATCCCCACGGCGCGGACCTTCAACGCGCGTGCGCTTGGGTCTCCCGCCACCCACTTGCTGTCGAACGGCCAATACAGCGTCATGCTGACGGCGGCAGGCGCTGGCTACAGCATGTGGAACGGACAAGCCCTCACACGCTGGCGCGAAGACGGCGTCTGCGACGATTGGGGGTTCTTCATGTTCCTGCGCGAACCGAAGAGCGGAAAAACCTGGTCGGCGGGCCACATGCCGGTTGCAGCGGCGGCAGACAGTTATGTGGCCTCGTTCACCGAGGACAAGGCCGAGATCAGCCGCACCGATGGCTACTTCACCACAACGCTGGAATGCGTTGTGTCATCGGAAGACAATGCCGAGGCACGGCGCTTGACCATCGCCAACACCGGATTAACCTCACGGGAAGTTGAACTTACATCCTATGCGGAGCTGGTATTGGCGCAGGCTTCGTCCGACACGGCGCATCCGGCCTTTTCAAAGATGTTTGTTGAAACGGAATTCGTGGGCGAACACGAAACCCTTCTTGCCACACGCCGCAGGAGATCGCCAAGCGATCCTGAAATCTGGCTGGCCCAATTCATGCTGGTACAGGGCACCACCGTCGGCGAACTCGAATTTGAAACAGACCGCTCCCGCTTCATCGGCGTTGGCAACAGCACGCGCATGCCCGCCGCCATGAAAAGCGGCGAACGGCTGTCGAATACGGTGGGCTCCGTTCTCGACCCTGTATTCGCCATGCGCCGCCGCATGAAGATACCGGCGGGCCGGCAAGTCCGCTGCATGTTGTGGACCGTGGTGGCGGATTCGCGCGAAGCGGTTCTCGATCTTGTGGATCGGCACCGCCAGGCTGCCGCCTATGACCGTGCCCTCATGCTGGCATGGACCCAGGCACAAATCCAGCTGCGCCACCTGTCCATCGGCACCGATGAGGCCCATCTCTATCAGACGCTGGCGAGCCATCTCATCTATGCGAATGCGGCGCTGCGCGCACCGGCCAAAACCCTGTTGCAGGACATGGGCTCGCAAGCAGCACTCTGGCCCCAGGGAGTTTCCGGAGACCGGCCAATTCTGCTGGTGCGGATCGACGAGGTTGAGGATATCGAAATCGTGCGCCAGCTCCTGCATGCTTTCGAATACTGGAAATCCAAGCGCCTTGTCGTGGACCTTGTGATTCTCAATGATCGCGGGTCGTCCTATGCCCAGGATTTGCAAGGCACGATTGAAGCGCTGGTCCGGAAAATCAGCGCTCCGCGAGCCCCGGGATTGGGTGGGGAAATGGGTCAGGTCTTTGTCCTTAGGGCCGATCTCATGTCACAGGAAACCTTGCGGGTGCTTCCCGCCGTTGCACGGGTTGTGTTGATTGCCCGCCGGGGCGATCTTGCCGGCCAGCTATCGCGGGTGCGCGAGCTTGCCGTTGCGCCATCCAGCCAGCCGAACGAGCCTCTTTATATATCGCCGCGGGCAAGGCCCATTGCGGCCAGCACGAAGAACCTCGAATTCTTCAACGGATTCGGCGGTTTTTCGGCGGACGGCAGCGAGTATGTCACGGTTCTCGCTGCTGATCGGCCAACGCCCGCCCCATGGATCAACGTCATCGCAAATCCCTCCTTTGGCTTTCAATGCGCCGCAGATGGCGGCGGCTATACCTGGTCGGGAAACAGCCGCGATAACCAGATCACCGGCTGGAGCAATGATCCCGTCAGCAACCGGCCGAGCGAGGCAATCTATGTCCAGGACAAAAAAGATGGCCTTCTGATCTCGCCTACCTTGGCGCCGCTCAAGTCAGGCGATGGAACTCATCTGGCGCGGCACGGTTTTGGTTATAGCGTGTTCGAACGCGAGGCGCACAAGCTGCGCCTGGAACTGCTGCAGGTCGTGCCGTTAAATGATTCCGTCAAACTGTCCAGACTAAAATTGTCCAATGACTCTTCGTCATCGCGGACCCTGACTGTGACCTATTATGCCGAATGGGTTCTGGGAACGGCGCGTGCCGCGTCCGCGCCATTTGTGACGACCACCATTGACGATCAGACCCGTGCCATGTTCGCGCGCAATCCATGGCGCACCCAATCCGGCGAGCAAATTGCGTTTGCCGATATGGGCGGCCAGCAAACCAGTTGGACCGGCGATCGCCGCGAATTTTTAGGGCCCTATGGCCGTCTCACCGCGCCACGCGCCCTCACTACCTTGACGGCCCTGTCCAACCGCACCGGCGCGGGATTCGACCCTTGCTGCGCGCTGCAAACCGTTGTCACGATTGCACCCGGCGGTTCTGCCGAACTGGTGATCATGTTAGGGGCTGCCCCCAATGCCGGAGAAGCCCAATCCCTGATCACGAAATACAGGACAGGCAGCATCGATGACGTTCTGGGCGAGGTAAAACGCTACTGGAGCGAAACACTTGGCGCCGTGCGGGTAAAAACGCCGGACCGTGCCTTCGATATCATGCTCAATGGCTGGCTTTTGTATCAGACGCTCGCCTGCCGAATGTGGGCAAGGTCAGGTTTTTACCAGACCAGTGGGGCCTATGGTTTCCGCGATCAATTGCAGGATTCTATGGCGCTGCTCACCACGCGTCCGGCCATTGCGCGCGAACACATCTTGCGCGCCGCCGCCCGGCAATTTGTGCAAGGGGATTTCCAGCATTGGTGGCTTCCCGCCACCGGCATGGGTGTCAGGACGCGCATTTCCGATGATACCGTGTGGCTGGCAAATTGCGTGAGCCATTATGTTAAGGTGACGGGAGACGGCGGCATTCTTGATGAAATTGTTCCTTTCCTTGAAGGTCAAGGGCTGGCACCCGGCGCGCATGACGCCTTCTTCCAGCCAGCACTATCAGAGGAAACCGCCAGCCTCTACGAGCATTGCGCCCGCGCCCTTGATCGCAGCCTGAGCTATGGCGCTCATGGCCTGCCGCTGATGGGCACCGGTGACTGGAACGACGGGATGAACCGGGTTGGCGAAGAAGGAAAAGGCGAAAGTGTCTGGCTGGGCTGGTTCCTGCTCACCACCCTCAAGGCCTTTGTTCCGGTTGCCGAGGAGCGTGGAGATGTCAAACGCGCCGCCGCCTGGCGCGATCGCATGAAAGGGCTTCGCGCCGCGCTTGAAAAACACGGCTGGGATGGAAACTGGTATCGACGCGGCTTCTTTGACGATGGCACTCCCCTGGGATCAGCCCAGAACGAGGAATGCCGCATCGATTCCATTGCGCAATCGTGGGCCGTTCTGTCGGATGCAGCCGCTCCGGAACGTGCCGTCGCGGCCATGGACGAATCCTACCGGCAACTGGTTCGTCAAAAGGATTCATTGGCGTTGCTGTTCACTCCGCCTTTCGACAAGACACCCAAGGATCCAGGCTACATCAAGGCCTATCCACCGGGCATCCGCGAGAACGGCGGGCAATATACGCATGGCGCTATCTGGTCGGTCTTCGCCCACGCCAAGCTGGGCCAGGCGGAGCGGGCGCTGGAACTGTTCTCCTTGCTCAATCCGGTCAATCATTCACGAACCGAGCAGGAAGCCCGGACTTACCGCGTCGAGCCCTATGTCATCGCCGCCGATGTCTATTCCGTGCCGCCGCATGTAGGTCGTGGCGGCTGGACCTGGTACACGGGGTCCGCCGGCTGGATGTACCGGGCGGGACTGGAAGCCCTCCTGGGCGTCACGCGTGAAGGTTCCCTGCTTCGGATCAAGCCTTGCACTCCCGCGGCATGGAGCGGATTTGAAGTGTCAATGCAGTTTGGCTCCACCCGTTATGAAATCGAACTGTCCAGTTGCGGCGGCGAAGAAGATGATTTGCCGCCGGATGTCCAGCGCCTGTCGCCAGGCGAGTTCCTCATTTCGTTGAAGGACGATGGTGGAGTTCGCAGCATCACCTTGCCGCTCGTTGTTGTAGAACCCAAACAATAAAAAGGCCGGTCACGAGGACCGGCCTTAGCAGGATTGCTTCGGGTAAACTAATGCAAGTCGTTGCAGTCTTTCTCATCAACGCCTTCACGCCTGCATAATTCATGAATGGCCCTGCGCACTTCGCCGAGGCGCGAACTCTCGCCGCCCGTCATGTTTTCATTGGCAGCGACTTCCAAATCATTGGCATCCGCTTCCCAGCGCTTCAGAACCTTCAATTTCTGGTTCGTGGTCATGGAATCTGTTTCGACCACTTCCATCGGCAGATCAAAAATCTTCTGAGGCGTGAGTAGTGCCTGGTCGTAGTCTTTTGCTGTGAACATGAAGTGCTCCCTCAAGGGTTAAAGTGGACGGCCAGCGTTCAAGGACAGCCGCCCAATGTTCAGATTCGCCCAAGCCAAGAATCGACTTCGGTTTTCACCTTATCCTTGGCGTAGCCGTAATGCTTTTGCAGGCGACCTTCCAACTCGTCGCGGCGCCCTTCGATGACATCAAGATCATCATCGGTGAGCTTGCCCCACTGTTGCTTTGCCTTGCCTTTGATTTCTTTCCAGTTTCCTTCAACACGATCCCAGTTCATGAGGTTCTCCTTTACATGTCTCGCGTCAGGCAGAGATGCCCGACCTTGACAGTAAACGCCGGAGGCGCGTTCTGGTTCCGCTAGGCGGCAGCGCGGGATTTTGTGTCGAAGAAAAGTGCCTGGCTGACAACGGCCTTCACCATGTCCGGCATGAATGGTTTTGTGATGAGAAAAGCAGGCTCGGGCTTTTCCCCGGTCAACAGGCGTTCGGGGAATGCCGTGATGAAGATCACCGGCACTGCGAAGTCGAGCAGCATTTTATTGACAGCGTCGATGCCGGAGCTGCCGTCGGCCAACTGGATATCGGCAAGCACCAGTCCTGGGCGCTTGGCTGACACAAGCTTCAAGGCTTCCTGTTCAGTTCGCGCCACACCGGTCACCCGGTGACCAAGGCTTTCCACAAGCGCCTCCAAATCCATGGCAATGATCGGTTCGTCTTCAATGATCAACACGTCAGTGGCGACCTGATCGACAATGGTTTTTGACGCTTCATCCAGAAGGGCCAGAACTTCCGGCGGCTTCTTTGCCAGAATGAGCCCGATTTCGTCCTTGGTGAATCCTTCAACCGCCATCAGCAGGAAGGCCTCCCGGGCTTGGGGGGCAATAATGGCCAACTGGCGCTGGGCCGAAGCTTCCCAATCCTGCCCAATGTTGGGCGTTTTGAGATTGAGCGAGATGGATTCCCACAGGCGGCAGTAGCTCCGATAGAGGGAAGCCCGCATATTGGGACCAGCCTCAAACTGGGAAGGATCGGCAATAATCGCCTCCAGAAGGGCTGCCACATAGGCATCGCCGCTGTGCTGGCTGCCGGTCAAGGCCCGCGAAAACCGCCGCAAATAGGGCAAATGCGGTGCTATATTGGCTGCAAGACTCATATTTAACCCCTCAATTTGGTATCGAAACAACGAAATTTGGCCTCTCGGCCGCAGCAAGTCAAAGCTGTTAACGTTTGATTTGTATTTATGTTCCCTTCCGGAAAACAAATTTTTTGAATCAACGGGAACTATTCAAGCTGTTTGGCATTAACATGTTGGTTCCGGAAAGCCAAAATGCCCGATTTTGGCACTGGCAGGCGGACCACGCATAAATCAGGTGACCCATGGTTGAAGACGGCAACAAATCGGCGAAAACCAACAAAAAGACGGAAAAAAAGACGGAAAAAATGAACCATGCACCTAATCAGCCCGAGATCTATGATCTGATCGGCCAACGCCTGCGCAACTTTTATGACGAGGTTGCCCAGCAGCCAGTTCCCGACCGGTTTGTGGAGTTACTGAACCAGCTTGAAGCGAAAAGCTCGCAAAAAAAGCCTCAATAAGCTGGATTTCCCATGACCCAATCAGAGGCAGAAATTGCATGACAAGGTCCACTGAGTTTCGTGAACAACTCATTGCTACCATTCCGGGGTTGCGGGCTTTCGGGCTGTCGCTTACGGCGCGGGGTGACCGCGCCGATGACCTGGTCCAGGAAACGCTGATGAAGGCGTGGAAACACTACGAAAGCTTCGAGCCCGGCACGAACATGAAGGCATGGCTTTACACCATCCTGCGCAATGAATTTTATACCCAGCTGCGCAAGCGCAAGCGCGAGGTGGAAGATGCGGACGGCTTTTATTCAAGCCGTGTGGCCGTGCATGCGGAACAGGACGGCCATCTCGACATGGCCGATCTGAAGGGCGCGCTCGCGCATTTGCCCGACGACCAGCGCGAAGCCATAATCCTGGTTGGGGCCTCCGGTTTCTCCTATGAAGAAGCCGCGGAGATATGCAACGTCGCTGTCGGCACCATCAAAAGCCGGGTTAACCGGGCGCGCGCCAGATTGGCCACTCTCATGCATATCGAAAGCGATGAAAAATTTGGCCCCGATGCCCATTCGGAAGCGGTTCTCGGCAGCTCCCACCGCGGCTGACCGCCGTCATTCTTCCCCCACGTGCTGGAATGGAACAAAATGCGCTACCGCGCGTTAGGGCTGCGCGTCGGGGCTATACGCCGATGCGGATCAGGGAGACTTCAATGAGCACTATTCTTGTTATCATTCTTGTTTTGATTCTGATTGGTGCGTTGCCCAGGTGGGGCCACAGCGCCAACTGGGGCTATGGCCCATCGGGCGGCCTGGGGCTTGTGCTTGTCATCCTTCTTATCCTCATCCTCATGGGTAAAATCTAAGGGGACCACCGATGGTGGACCTCTCTCCCGAGGAGCCCAATTATGCCAAGCAATCGCGCGCGGCGTTGCGCGGCTTGCTTATTATCGCGATCATTGCGGCGATGTATGTGGCGCGCGATTTCCTGCTGCCCGTCGTTCTGGCGAGCTTCATTGCCCTTACCTTCAGGCCAGCAGTCCGATTCCTCACAAGGCACTACATTCCTCCCTGGCTGTCGGCAACATTTCTGGCGATCATTTTGATCGGCGGCGGCCTGTTTGCCGGCTACATGCTGAGTTTGCAGGTTTCTGTCTGGGTCGATCAGGCTCCGCAACTGGCCGAAGCATTCGTTGAAAAATTCCGTGGCCTTCGCTCCTGGCTGGATGCCGTTGTCCACCTGACGGACAAGATACAGGATGCCACAGCGGCTCCGGGCGTCATTCCTGCGCAGGAGGTCGTCGTTCGTGAGCCTGCCCTTCCCGGCTGGTTGGTCGTGATGACCTGGTATCCTCTACAGGTCACTATCACGCTGCTGGCGACGCTGGTTATCGCGGTTTTCCTGATGTCATCCGGCGATATGTTTTATGAAAAGCTGGTCCGCGTTCTGCCTACGCTGACCGACCGGAAGAAGGGATTACGGATTGTCTATGAACTCGAAACCGAAGTTTCCACCTATCTTCTGACGCTTACTGCGATCAATGCGGTTCTAGGTGTAGCTGTTGCCCTGGCTTTTCATGCACTGGAAATGCCATCTCCCTGGCTCTGGGGATTGCTCACGTTTTTCTTCAACTTCATTCCCTATGTGGGAGCTTTAACCGGCGTGGCGCTGTCGGGATTCATGGCAATCGTCACCTTCGATTCACTCGGATATGCGCTGCTCATACCCGCGGCCTTTATCGTACTGTCGCTTATTGAATCAGAGATCGCAAGCCCGCTGGTGCTGAGCCGCAGGCTGCAAATGAATTCGGTGGCGATCCTGCTATCGCTGGCCTTCTGGGCCTGGCTCTGGGGCATCCCCGGTGCGGCGATTGCTGTGCCGGTACTCGTCACCATCAAGGTGTTTTGCAATCACATTGAAGGACTTTCGGGGCTGGGAGAATTTCTCGCGGAACGTCAGGCCGCCAAGAATGACGCGGCCGAAGGGGACACCACGCAAAATGGCTAAGAAGCCTGCGTCAAATGACGTCAAACAAATAGAGCAGAATGATAACCGGAATGGGCAGGCCGATAAGCCAGAGAAGAATGCCGCGCATTGCTGGAACTCCAAAGTTTTAGTGTTCGAGTGGTGGGAAACGGCGCCAGACGGTTTTTGTTCCAGTCCCCGCAGCAAGCGTCTCCGAGATCCAAAGCCATAATTCAAGCGGAACCAATTCGCGCCCCAGGCGTTGATCAGGCAACGCGGAGACACTGGTGTTTGTTCTGAACCAGGCGACGCGCTTCCCGCGCTTAAAAAGGAGATTTGGCAATGAACTCGATAATTTATTTAGTCGGATTGGTCGTGGTAGTCATGGCCATTCTCGGGTTTCTCGGTCTGCGTTAAGGCGCAGCCGTCCGAACACAACAATCAAAACATCAGGAGAGCATTATGGCCGTAAAGACCCTCGACGATCTTTTTCATGAAACTCTGAAAGATCTCTACTATGCCGAGAAGAAGCTGGTGAAGACGCTACCCAAAATGGCGAAGCTGGCTACCTCTCCCACCCTCAAGGAAGCCATCGAACATCATCTCAATGAAACCGAAAGCCATGTTACGCGGCTGGAGGAAGTGTTCGGAACGATGGACAAAAAACCGGTTGCCAAGAAATGTGAAGCTTTGGAGGGACTGGTCAAGGAAGCCGAGGACGTCCTGGCCGAGATTGAAGATGGACCGACGATTGATGCGGCCATCATTTCCTCTTCCCAGACGGTCGAGCACTATGAGATTGCCCGCTACGGCACCCTCGTCTGCTGGGCCCGCCAGCTCGGCCTGAAGGATGCGGAGTTTCTGCTGCAGAAAACCCTTGATGAAGAGCAGAACGCGGACAAGAAACTTTCCCGCCTCGCGGAGGAATACATCAACCAGAAAGCTGCTGCCTAGTCAGCAGCCATTTCAAATGAAAAAGGAGAGGCCAATTGGCCTCTCCTTTTTTGTTGTCTATGCAGTTAGCCTATTTGCGGCGCGCAGAACGGGCCAGAGCCGGCTTTGCCTTGCCCGTGTGACCCACTGCAGGGAGCATCGATCCCAGCGCCACGCCTATCCCCAGGCCAACCGCGCCTATTATCAATGGCCGGTCATCAATCATGGCTTTCAGGGACTTTTGGTCGGGCAGGCCCAGGTCGCGGGTGCTCCGTGGCAATGAATGGCTCGCTTCACCGGCCCATGCATAGGCGTCACCGAACGCGGCTTTGCCGCGGGCAATGAGGCGTGAGGCCGAGTCGCTATAGCCGGCAAATGTGGATTGCCCTTTTGCCAAGCGCTTGCTTGCGGCACGGGAAGCTTTCTTGGCCGATGCTGTGAGCCTGCGCGATGCAGGCTTGATTTTTCTCGCAACTTTAGCCTTGGCGGCCTGGCTGAGATCCTTCACGGTTTTCGATGCTTGATCAGTTGCTTTCATGGCTAGTCTCCTTTTTCAGGGTTTTGGGGTTGGCGGGAGGAATGCGGGTGTAATGAGAGAGCGGGGCATGTCCATTTTTGTATTTCCGGCGCACCGGCCGTAAAACTTGCTTGAGCAACCAGCTCGCGCCAGCGAGAGCACTGGCAGCCAAGATGGGGTGGCGTTTGATGGCCAGGAATGCTGGTGGCAACCGCGAAAGATGCGGGTCCATATGCAGGAGCGCTTCCTTGGCAAGACCCGGGAGCGTCAAGCGGCTTTGAACATCGGACAACGTGGCATTGAACTGCGCGCGGCGCTGAAGCGCTTCTTTTTCGAGCTGTTGCAGGGAGCTCATTTCAGGCCGCCTTCTGCCTCATCGCCTGCAAGCCAGCGGAACACCAGGCCAATGGGCCGCGTCTTGTTGACCAGCAGCATTTTGGCCACGAGCCCCAAAACCAGCACGATAACTAACAGCGCAATTCCAACTGCCAAACCCGCTATGGCCGGGCCGCTCAGGTAAGGCGTCAATGCTGCCACGCCGGCCTGCGCCAAAACCACCACTGCTGCGATCAGGATTGCAAGGCTTGCAAAAACCACGCCGAGCCCCGCTGCATAACCACGCACGCGAAGGCCTGCTTCGGCTTTCGCCAAAGCAAGTTCCGCATCGAGCCAGCGCTTCCCGTCGCCGGCGAGCTCTTTAAAAAGCTCAGGGAAGGCCGGCTTTGATGACGGATAGTGAAGCGGTTCTGCACCCGCCTTAGGCATGGGCGTGGCCATTGGCAGTGCGGCGTGCCGGGGTGGTTCGCTTGCCTGATCCGGAAGTGCGCCGCGGGCTTGCCTTGCGGCTGGACGCTGCTGTCATTTTCATGGGCTGCCGGTACATGAGACGGCTCGCCGCCATGCCTGCTGCAACAGTGACCGCCAAGGTCGCCAGCGGATGACGGCGGGCAAAAGTCCCGGCATCACCTACCATCTGCTCTATTTCGGTATGCATGACGTAGTCGGCCACGCCTTCCAGGCTGTCGGCCGCAGAAGCAACTTGCACGCGAAGATTGGGCAAATCCGTCATGGAAGCGGCATACTCGCGCGTCAGGGAGGCAAGTGAGTTAAGCTTGTCAGCACCCATATCCTTCTGGCTTCTGACGAGTGTTCCCGCCAGCGCCAATACATCATCCAAAATGCGGCGGGAGCCATTCAACCCTGCGCTAGCATTCCTGTAATTTCCGTTAGTCCGTGATTTTTTTGCTTTGGCCATGGCCGTGTCCTTTCAAGGGAAGGTTATTGTTCGTTCCCCTAACGGCTAAAAGCGTAAATGGTTCCATCCGATAGCCAGCGGGAAAGCTTGCCACGATTGTGATTTTGCTATCGCTGGGAAAGGCGCGTAGGGTCGCCTCGAAAAGGACTAAATGGACAGCATCACAGACGGCCGTACCTTGGCACAGGCCTTGGTCGATACAGTCAGAGAATCCCTCCTCGTACTGGACGGGGATTTACGCGTCGTAGCAGCCAGCCGGTCATTCTATGCAACATTCCAAACTACACCCGCCGAGACGCAAGGACGTTTGGTGTATGACTTGGGCACGGGCGCTTGGAACAACGCGGCGCTTCGCGAGCTCCTTGAACGGATTATCCCTGAACATGGCGTCATGGATCATTTCGAAGTTGAGCAGGATTTTCCGACTATTGGCCCACGCACCATGCTGCTCAACGCCCGCAAGGTTTTTTACGAGGGAGACTTGAACACAACTCTGTTGCTGGCAATCGAGGACATCACAGACCGGCGCATCGCCGAGCGGCTGCTTCATAGCCTGAGTGAGCAAAAGGACATGCTGCTTTCGGAGATGAGCCACCGGGTAGCAAACAGCCTGCAGATCATTGCAAGCATTCTCCTTCTGAAAGCCCGCTCGGTTCAGTCCGAAGAGACGCGGGGACATCTCGAGGATGCGCATCGCCGGGTCATGTCAGTTGCCTCCTTGCAGCAGCATCTAAAAGCGACCGGCATGGGCGAGGAGATCGAAGTCGGTGCATACCTGACGAAGCTTTGCGAAGCCTTGTCCGGTTCAATGGTCCGGGAAAGACGTCCGATTGAGCTCAGTGTCGTGGCCGGTCCAGGAACCGTCAAATCCGAACAAGCCGTAAGCATTGGCCTCATCGTCACCGAATTGGTGATCAACGCCCTGAAATATGCCTTTCCTGTCGATGTTGCCGTTGGCCAAATCGTCGTCGGCTATAAAGTTAACGGGGCGCAATGGACCCTGTCGGTGTCCGACAACGGCGGCGGCATGTCGGAAAAACCAGACAAAAATTCGACAGGCCTTGGCACCACGCTGGTTAAGGCCTTGGCTGAGCAACTCGAAGCCCAAGTCGATATCAAGACCGGCGACAAGGGCACCATCGTTTCAATCACCCACCCTAAAGTTTGAAGATCTCCGCGTCGGGATCTTTTATCCCCTGCATGTGGCGGGAGACCAGCTGTGCGGCGAGCATGCTGAAGGTGATGCCGTTTCCGCCAAAACCCAGCACGGCATAGCACCGCGGCAGTTCCCGTATAGGGCCGATAACCGGAAGCCCCGTTGGGCTTTCACCAAAGCTGCCGGTCCAGGCATAATCCGGTTTAAAATCGATGTTCGGGAAAATGCGTTTTGCTTTTCTCGTAATCGCCGCGATTTTTCTCGGAATTAATTTGTCTCTCAGAGCTTCATCTGAAAACGATTCATCTTCACCACCCACGATCACCCGGCCATCCGCTGTGGTTCTCATGTAGAGGTAGGGATCGGCCGCTTCCCATATCAGGCTTTTGCTGGGCCAAATCCTGCCGGGTTGGGGATGAGTTGCCAGTGCCCAGGTTGATATTATTTTGTAGCCTTTGGGACGGGCAAATTTCATCAGTTCATAACCCGTGCAGAAAACGACGTATTTCGCGGTGACGGAGCGCCCGTCTTTGGTTTTGAGGCGCACGCGATTTCGCGTCTGCCCGACCTCCGTTACCTCGGTATTGGCCAACATGCGGCCGCCTCGCGCGAGGAAATGACGCCAAAGGCCCGCGACAAGCCGCACCGGATCTGCCTCACCATTGCCGTGCGAGAGAATGGCGCCGGACTTGTTCATGCCGGTCAAATCGTGGAGGTGCGGGCGACCGATGAATTCCGAACGCAGCCCCAGCTTCTGCCGGGCGCCAGTCTCGAGTTTCAACTCGCGGATTCCCAGGATGTTGCCTGGCAGATAGATCGTCGACCTTTCTTCAAAGCCACAGCGGATTTGCAAGGTTTCAATACGTGCCTGCAACGCCCCAACCGCTTGGGCAGATCGCCACCAGGCACGCGCGGCATCGGACTTGCCGATCTTCCGGGAGAGTTCAGTAAGATGCGTATCGAGCTCGAATTGCAGCAGGGCTGTGCTGGCCGGGGTTGACCCCGACATTGGTTCGCGGCGATCAAGGGCGAGCACCGAATATCCGGCCTGCATCAGCGCATCGGCGACCAGCGCCCCCGAAATGCCGGTTCCCACAATAATTACATCGGCATGGACCCCCACGACGGACTGTATGGTCTTTAACGGGGGTGGTTTGTTGGCAAGCCAAAGAGGCAAGCCTGTTCTCAGGTCACGTTTTTGACTGCCGGCTTGCTTCATTGTGAGCCATGCACCAGGGAAAGCGAGACATCAAGAATGGCGTTCAACGGTGTTTCAATGGGGTTTAATAAATTTCGGCAAAATGTTGGCACTTGGCCTAAAGTCTTTCGAGACGACTAGGTTCCAGCTTCTTGCTCTGCCTGCCTTGAATTTCCCCAAGCGGGCCTAAATGAAAGGGTCCAGCTAAAATTGCGCAACTCTTTATTTTTACCGTATAAAATAGATTTTTATGGAACCATTTTGACAGGACTGCGTTTATTTGGGCATTATGTCTGAAACAGGGAGTGGTATTGGACGACATCCTCATGACTCCCGAACAGCTCGAAGGTGAAAAACGTTCGCGTCTCGCTGCCGAAGGTCAACTTGGCTTACTTTCTGAGCGCCTTGAAACAATCGAGCAAGCTGCCGGGGCATTATTTTATGACTGGGACGTCGCAGCCAAAACCATGTGGCGAAGCACCGGGATAACCCGACTTCTGGGATGGCGCCCCGATGAGGTGGCACCGGGTGTTGAGGCTTGGGCCGCACTTCGCCATCCAGATGACGAGCGGCGTTTGCAAACCTCAGACTATGCCGATTATCTCCAGGCAAACGACCATTATCTCCTGGAGTACCGGATGCGGCACAAGGATGGCCGCTATCTGTGGGTTCTGGATTCAGGCCGTGTTTTCCGGGACTTTTCAGGGGCCGTGAGACGGGTCGCGGGTGCAACGATCGACATTTCATCGCGCAAGAAAGATGCAGCGTCTCTGAGCCGCCAAACCAATCTGATTGAAATGTCGTTCGAGCCGATTTTTGTCTGGCACCCGGAAAAAGGCATTGTCGACTGGAACCGGGGGGCCGAGCAGCTCTATGGCTTCACCCGGGAAGAGGCGTTGGGCCAGATCAGCCACAAGCTGCTCCGCACAGTTCACCCCATCGACCCGGGAGACCTCA
This sequence comes from Aestuariivirga sp., assembly GCA_965279345.1. Lineage (GTDB taxonomy): Bacteria > Pseudomonadota > Alphaproteobacteria > Rhizobiales > Aestuariivirgaceae > Aestuariivirga. Next base: position 892,290 of record CBDIHN010000003.1, on the reverse strand, counting down.
TGCAGCTCCTCAACACGGTAAGAAGCTGGACCGGTGAAGTGCAGCATTTGAGCAAGGATGGCCGCCAGGTTTTTGTGGAGAGCCGCCACCAGGCCATCGAATCGGACGGTGAAATCCTGATCCTTGAAACCAACCACGACATCACCGGGCGCAAGCGTGCCGAGGCGGAAACGGCGCGCATGGCGGCGGTGGCTGCTGCTTCCCACGATGCCTTGTTCGGCGTCACACTTGAGGGCCAGATCGAGGCATGGAATCCAGCCGCCGAGCGGCTTTTCGGCTATACCGCCGCTGAGGCAATCGGACAGCACATCAGCATCCTCGCGGAGCCGGTAGACCGTCAAGAACAGAAAAATTACCTGCTTCGCGCCCGTGCAGGAGATACCATTCCGCCCTATCAGGCCCGCCGCCTGCGAAAGGACGGAACCTTTGTCGAGGTGTCTGTGGCGCTTGGGCCGGTCAAAGCGCCGAACGGTTCCGTTATCGCCATTTCGGTTGCCATGCATGACATCAGCGACCAGAAGGAATGGGAGGCGCGGCAGCGGCTTATGACGCGTGAACTGGCGCACCGTGTGAAGAATTCGTTTGCCATTTTGCAGGCCATCCTGCGCTCGACATTGAAAACCTCGCCAAATCCCGAAGATTTTGCCGCGAAATTTTCCGGCCGGCTGCACAGCCTCGCCGCGGCGCAGGATATTCTGACAGCCAATGACTGGAAGGGCGCGGAACTTGGCGCGCTGGCACGGCATCTGCTGTTGCTCTACGTCGTCGAAGGCGAACGCCTTGCGATTTCAGGACCGGAGGTCAATCTTCCAGCGGAATATGCGGTTCCCTTTGGATTGATCTTCAATGAGCTTGCCACCAATGCGCTGAAGTACGGCGCGCTCTCCACGCCGAGCGGAAAAATCGAGTTGAGCTGGCGGATTGAAAACAACGCCAATGCGGGCACGATACTCAGTCTCACCTGGCGTGAGCGCGGCGGACCGAAGATTACATCGCTCGAAACCCGGGGTTTTGGTTCCGCCCTTATAGAAAAGAGCCTTGGCGGAGCAAAAGTGGAGAGGCTTTTCGATGCGGATGGGTTTATCTGCACAATTGAGCTCACTCTCAAACTTCTGCGCAGAATCAGGCGCAAGCGGCGCGCCGCCAGGGGACAGAGCTAAAAATCAACGGACAGATTATCTGACGCCTTTCAAGCAAGAGGGAACCAAATCGCTGCCGAAGGGTTGTTATATTCATGATGACCCATATTCAAACTGCCGCAAAAAAGATCATTCGGCCCGTTGCCTTGGCAATTGCCATGCTGTTCATGACGCCTGTGGTTGGATTGGTCAGCGCGAGCTTCAACGCCCCCGCCCCTGTGCAATATTCCTCAAGCGAAACAGTGGTTTACAAGACAACCCACGCTACGGTTGCCTATAAGGGCTAACCGCATGGAACCAATTCGCGCTGGGCGCGTTTTATGAGCACCACTATTTGGAGGAATATCACTATGAAGAAAATTGTTATCGGTTTACTGGCCGCAGTTGCCATTACTGGCGGCATGGCCTCGGTCGCTGAAGCGAAAACCAATTTCACGATCTATCTCGGCGAGCCATACTATGATCAACGCATGGGCCCTGATTATCGCTATTATGATGGCCGCGGCTGGTACCGCCCTAATAAGCATCGCGCCAATATTTCGTGCGGCGAGGCAAAGCGGATTGTTCGCGACAGAGGCTTTCGCAACGTTTCAACGCGTGAATGTGAAGGCCGGACCTATACATTCGTGGCCAAGCGCAACGGCCACCGTGTTCTTGTTTATGTAAACTCCCGGACGGGCGCCCTTTCGCGCGGCTAAACGGGTTTCGCGCGTAAATTTTTTTGGTTCTGCAATGCCGCGGTCAGGTTGAACAAACCTGGCCGCGAAACTTTGCCATGAGCCCGCTGGATTTCGTGAACGCCGCCCGGAACATCTGCGTTCAGAGGCGTATGCCCTGAGGACGCACAGAAATTCACATATTCTCGATCTTTGCAAGAAGAGCCTTGCGCTTGCGGCGCGAATTGCTTGGCGAGCGGCATCACTATTTCATCCCACTCTAGGAATAAATGGCTGGGGCGGGAGGGATCGAACCTCCGTATGGCGGAATCAAAATCCGCTGCCTTACCGCTTGGCGACGCCCCAAACGCTGCCCCCTATAGCCGAGCCACCCTGCCCCCGCAACAACTTGCGCTGGGAATTCCCGGTGACTATAAGCTGTGCCAAATTGTCGGAGTGTAGCGCAGTCTGGTAGCGCACCTGCTTCGGGAGCAGAACGCCCAATTGGCCTTTATCTTTGATATTTTCTAATCATTTCAATTCGCTGCTTTCTTACCGTTTATCACCGGCAGCGCCTGTTCCGGGACCATTCCGGTAGTCATCCCCTCCATGCCCCGGACAATGTCGTCCCCGAGGACATGAGCGTATCGGAGCGTCGACTTGATGTCGCTGTGGGCCAGCGCATCCTTGACCAAGGCTAGATTGCTCGTGCGCCGGAGCAGTTTTGAGGCGAAATCATGCCTGAGATCGTGGATCTTAAAGTCGGTGATGCCGGACTGCCGAAAGGCGGTGTTGATGGCCCCGCGCAGCCCGGAATAAGTTACGGGGAACCTCTTGCCCTTGTCGACGCCCTTCTGCTTCACGTAGGTCCAGATGAACGGCGAATTTGGACAAAGCTTCATTGAGGCAAGGACAAGATTGCACTGGTCCCTAGCCAAGCGCATTTTGGTCATTCCGACGCCCTTCTTCCAGACATTGGCTGTGCCGTTCTTGAGATCGACGTCAAACTTTTTCATCCCAATAGCCGAGCGCGCCCGGAATCCCCTGCCCGCCAGAAACAGGATTATGGGGTGATAGTCCTGTCGCAAGGTCGACCAGAAGACATCGCTTTCCTCAGACGTAAATTCCCGGCTGCGCCCCTCTGGCTCTTTCATCTTGAGCGCTTTCCAGTCGATCCGGTCTGGTTCACAGCTCATGTTCCAGACACTTCTGGCACGGCGAAACAGGCGCATCATGGGTTCAACAATCTGACGGTTCACCGTGGCCGGCGTCACGAGCTTGGGGTTCTTAGTGCCGTAGGTTTCGGCGCTCCGCTTACGAACTGCGGTGGCGATATCCTCGGCCGTAATGTTGATCATGATACGGGCGCCACCGATAAGGCGGCAGCAGTGCTCATAGGCCTTGTCGATATCATCGGAACTCGCCCTGAATTGACCGACCTCTTCTTCGAATCTTGTGCAGCCAGCAGCGAGCGTCATGGTGTCGAGCGGCCTTTCGGCTTTAAGACGCGCTTTCTCGCGCTTCTCGAATTCGCGCGCCGCCTTTTCTTTTCTCTCATTAGTGCTGCCGTGAACTCGACGACGTTCCCCATTGACCTTGAGAACGAAATCAAATTGGTAGTAGGGACTTTTGAGGGTGCCGTCTTTTCGCTTGGCGATGTAGACTGACATGAAATCCTCCCGATAAACGCTTCGACGTCTTCCCGGGCATAACAGCGCCAAGACGTACCTTTAAGACGGTAGACGATTTTCCCAGAATTGCCTAGCTCGCGAAGTGTCTTTGTGGAGATATCAAGTAAGTCGCAGACCGATTTATGGCTGACCAACGCGTGATTGTTGAACAATCTATCCATCGCGGATGATAGTGTGGCAGGAATAGTGATTGTCATTCTACTTGTCGCTTATCTCGGTCGCTGTCTCTCGCTTGAACTCCATTTACGATTCCACTCAGATCATGGCATGCTGAACATGACCGAGTTTTCTCGAGCCGCAAGTGGAGTCCAGCTTTTCGCCACATATTCGCTGTTGCGGGGCGACCGGGCAATTAGGAATGGCGTGAAATGGCGGGAACTTGCGCATCACTGCGTCGGGAGGAACGGTGGTAGCGAGAGTTCGCTACCACCGTTCCCCCCGATCAAATGAACCTTTGTTCTTCTTGCAATTGAAGTAGGCATAAAAAGTCACAGATGAAGCTGAAAAGCCGCGCGTCGATGGTTTATCTCTGCCTCTGATCTATCTTTCTGAGTTCGAGTTGGAATGCTGTATGCCCAAAACGGAAATTAGGATGACGAGAACCCCGACCCACTGCCAGCCAGTAAGCACTTCACCGAGCAATAAAAACGCAGAGGTCAAACCAAAAACCGGTGTCAGTATAAGAAAGCTGCTTGCAAATCCTGCCGAAAGATGGCGCAGAGCAGTTAGAAACAGTCCCATTGCAACGAGGAAAGTAAGGTTGCCCGATAGAGCGCAAACTAGCCAAATGTCAATTGATATTGCGCTGAGGTCGCCAAGTCGTTCAATGCTCCAGTGAAATGGAAACATAGCAAGGCTTACAAGCAAGCCAATTGTCTGCTGGCCGGCGATAAGCAGCAGTGGCTCTGCAGTCGAATCCCTTGAAATCTGCCTGGAAAAAACGGTGTACATGGCGCAACTAGCAACGGCTATCAAAATAAGTAATGCCCCATAGAGGCTTTCATACAAACCCTTCGTTTGATCGCTGTTCATAGTGATGAAAAATACCCCACCAACAGAAACAACGGTCAGGACAATTTGAATGACTCTGAGTTTTTCAGCCAGCATCATTGAAGCCAGGACCATCGTGATGGCAGCTTCGAGAGCCCAGATGGTTGAAGAGGTTGAGGCATCCAAATGAGTAAGCCCGACGATGCCGAGAACCGTAGAGAGACCTGGATGCAGAACTCCCAGTGCAGACGCCAGAAGAAACTTCGCACTAATCTCTACTTCTTCGAACCTAATAGTGATGACGATCCAGGAAACAAGCATACTGGAACTCAACTGAATGAGAACGACGATCATTGGTGCGGTACTGCCTAGCAAGTATTTACTCAGCACACCTGTAAGTCCCCATGTTCCCGCAGCAGCAATGGCAAACAGGACAGCAGTAGTTTCCCTCGATACGATCAAAGGTTGATCCCCTACAGGTTGGGCTGCGGCGTTATTTTTTTGGCTGAGGACTAGCTATCAGCAGTCCAATACTCTTGCTGCACTTGATGCTGGCAATTTCGAGAATCATCAATTGGCAAAACCGTGAAAAGCCGTGCAATACCAGAAATATAACGAAAGTAGAAAATCGACAGAAAACAACGAACCCAGGCGTAATACCCGTTAATTGCAAGCCGTTCTATCTGATACACTTATGACTATTCGAATTTTTTCGACATAAAGCCCACTCATAACCTGAAGTCGTCAGTTCAAATCTAGCTTCCGCAACCAATAAGATCGTTATATCAACGAAATAATCAATCCACTGGTGCAGAATCTTCTTTGATGACATCGCTGATATTCTTCGCGAGCTCCCGATTTTGAAAGACATAAATGAGGCCACCGATTAGCCGCGCATCTTGCAAACACTTGCCTGTTTTGTGGTTGCAATCAATTGCAATGCCCTTTTGATGTTGGAATGCTATTTTATTCTGCAATCGCACTTAGCGCCTTTTCCATCGAGAAGGAATCTTTCCTTCCATCTTCGAACGTCACACCATAACATCGAGTAGTGTAGCCTGGGCCACGATTGTGCGTGGGGTAGAAAGCTGCAGGTGGGGATTGCAACTTCCATCCGGTCTTGGCGCAGTAATCCTGATAAATCGTCCGGATGTCAGCAAGTACCTCTCCCGCAAACTCTTGCTTTAAGTCTTGGCGTTCTAATATTGATGCAAAATGCTCCTTTGCAGCCACAAGTGAGCCGAAAGCACGGCCCGTTCTGAGTGATACTGATTTCACCATAGCAACCTCCTAAATGCGTGGCATAATACGCGCAGCAGTTCGAATATCGGCAATCTGCGTACCGCGCGCCTGTAGGTTCTGGCGCATGTCATTGAAGACCGGCTGTTCGGCATCGGGATCACTGATGGTGACAATGACTGTAAATGGTACCCCTTCTTCAGGCATAACCTCACCCGCACGGGTAAGATAATCCACAAATAGCCGCCAGTTTGATGATGGGCCAACACCTTGAGGGAAGGTCTTTGCCAGGACCTTTACCGGGCTCCATTTGAAATCGTGCTCAATAAGCTCGGCTTCGACCGCAGGTGATTCACGCTTTGAGGGAAGATACAGCGGTTCAAGCCGGCCTTTCCACGCGCCGTTTTCTTGTTCCTGCTGCAAAGTGGCGTTAATGTTGACGCGCACGAACTCCGAACCGAATCGAGCATCCAGCGGCGGAGTGGAAATCAAAGTTATCTTCGCTCGCCCTCGACACCTGCCGCCTGAGCCTACAAGCGACGTGGGCCACACAAAGCGGAAATTGATCTGCTGATCGCGGCGAATACGCGAGGCGAAAACAAGTGTGATGGCGTTGTCCCCGGTTTCCAAAATTCGATCAGCCGAAGGCGGCATGCCGAAACCTACCATATGCCGAGCAATCGGAGTGAGCGCCTTGTGCCGCAAAGGAACCGGCATTTCGGCATGATGAACCAGCAGGCCGATGAGAGTTTCGCGTGAAATCTCTCCCTCAATAGCGTGATCGAGCACCGCGGCAGTTTTCGCGACGAGAGGAGAGGCATAGCTAGTTCCGCAACCATCTATGATCGTTCCGTCGGGCATAACCGAGAATAACCCATGGCCAAGCGACGCATGCTGGGTCCCGGCTCCCCCAATATGAGCCAAATCAGGCTTCACCCCAGCGCGCAGACCTGGACCACGTCTGCTAAAGCGGGCGGGCGCGAAAGGTAGGCATCCATCATGTCCTGGCGGATTGAGTGCGGCTACACTTACATTGCGCGCACTTTCCGCTGGGGTTAGCAACCCATCATTTCGGGCGTTTACAAGGTTGGCGAGGGCAGCAGCTGCATCGGCCGGCCATTCAGGCCGAAGATCCTGGGGTTGAATATTTCCTGCGGAGATAAACACCACGGCGTTATTGATTTCAGCAATCTCATCCAGCCGAGCCGCATGGGAACTGTATCTATCCGCGGCTGCTGGTTGCAAGACATTTAGGCTCATATTGAACACTCTTACCCCGTGGCGAGCGCGAGCGTCCGAAACGGCAGTTCGCATCTCCTCGAAAAATTGCGGCAAGCCGTCAGGGTAATAAGATGTAAAGGCACCGGTTTTGCGCTCGTTCGGAAATACAGCCACGTCGACCAACTCTGCACCGTCTGGTTCGGGACAAGTTTCTGCGCCGTTTAATGCGCCACCCACAGCAACCAAACCACCAATGAAGGTTCCATGAGAGAGATCGACGTCTACATCGGCAAGAAGATCCCATCGATCGATTACCCAATCCGACAACGCCTGGCTAATTCCGCCATCAATAATGCCCATGCGGGGATAGGTGCGTCCACTCTCGCGAATCGGAACTGTCACGCCTGACGGGCGCGTGCGCATTATTGGTAACGCCGGAATGGCCGAGCGGACGACGATGCCAGGTAACTCAATTCGCCGCACCAGTGGATGACTATCAAGAAAGGCGAGCAGCTGTTCGTGGCGCGTGATATCGGGATTAAACGGAGCTAACTCGCGCCGACGTTCACCTATCGAAGTATCATTGAGTCGAAGTAGGGGTTGATCGCTGTTTTGATTTAGTCGAACAGAAAGGATAGGCTGCTTTTGGCGATGATTTGGAAGCCTTTCCACAGCGAGCCCGTAGTCCAGAGCATTGAACCCTGCGACGAAGCTCTCTACCAATCGGCGATGTCCAGCATCAAGCCGGTCCCATTCTGATCGAGCTGGCGGACTATCGAAAAGCTCAACCTGATAGCTGCTGCCAGTTATCGGGTTAGAAAGCCACGCAACAGCTTCCTCAACTGAGAAGTTGCGCCTATCTGTCGGCCCATAAAGCTCCAATCGATCAATCGCGCCTGTCTCGCTCTTTCGCACCGAAGGATGAGGCTCATCCTTTTGCTTCTGTTCATTGAACTGCATCGTGGTGACAGTCTCGGCCTTGGCGATCTCAACTGCCACCTGCTGCAGAGTGTGAGGTCGAGCTTCCACTATCATGACCCCGAGATCTCCGCCTCCCACTACGGGAGTCCGAGTATTACGAAATAAGGTCACCATTGGTCGGTGACTTTTGGCCCATGCATCTCGGCGCAATACAACCTTCACATATCCGACGTCACCTTGAGACTGCGCGCTGAGGATTCCGGAGATAGCTTCGATTTGCTCAATGAGGGCTTTTTGATGAACCCGAAACTCGGCGTCTCGATGCGCAAAAAAGTCTTTCCGGCCACCTCCTCCACCAGCTTCGCGTGCTTCTTCATAATTTTCTGGATTGAGGACGATCTGAATCGGGCTAGCCATTCACCTTCTCACCTTCGTCGGGCTTATTTGCTCGGCCGAGTTGACGGCTTACGGTCGACTTGTCCTTCCCTGCGATCTCTCCGATATCAGCCATTGAGAAACGAAGGATTGGATCATCTCGCATGGCACGAAACAGATTGCTTGAGTTGTCGAACAGTAGTGCTCGGCGTTCGCTTTGAACACGGGCAGCATTTAAGGTGGCAAACTGACGCAAAGTATCGAGAAGCCCCCGTTTGTCTTCCTCGCGAACGGTGGTGGCCTTCTTATAGGTCCGCACGAGCGATTCGATCTCGGCGCCGGTAGCGCCCTCAGTAAACCAAGAAATCAGACGTAAATGGATGTCGGGAGCCTTAACGGGCGGCATGAAATGCGCAGCAATCGCCATCCGCATTTCGAAGTCCGGTTTCGGGATTTCTAGCTGAACTTCGAAGCGCCGCCAAACGGCCGAATCCAGGAGCTTTGGATGATTGGTGATCCCGATGGTGAAGCCAATATCGCGGCGAACGTCGAGGTTCTGCAGCAAAGCGTTCACTACACGCTTGATCTCGCCGACCTCCTGCGGGTCATCGCGGACCTTGGCGATTGCATCAAACTCGTCGAGCAGGAGTATGCATCGATGGCGGTTTGCGAAAGCAAACAAATTCCCGATATTGCGTGCTGTGGTGCCCAGGAAAGAGGATACTAGACCGTCTAACTTCACCAGAACGACGGGCAGATTCAACTGCTGAGCAATCCACAGAGCCAGTCGCGTCTTGCCTGTCCCGGGAGCACCGTAGATGAGGCAGGTCTTTGATGGGCGGATGTCGATCTCTGACAAGACATCAAAATTGGCCCATTCCTCTATGATGGTTCCTATGGCTTGGCGGACCGTCATATTGAATAGCGGTGCGGTAGGTTGAATATCAGCCGGAAAAATGACGTCGGCTAACGCTGCGGCCGTCTCCCGATCGACTGGAACAGGAGTATTTCGCGTCAAAACTTCGCCGGAAATTCGGGCTTTTGAACGCTCAATACGGCTCGGTGAAAGCTCCTTTGTCCGATCCGCAGATGTCAGGATGCTGGAAATTGCCGCTGCCTGCTTTGAATCCCCCTCCTTGGCTAAAGCATCGCGCAAGCGTTCGATTTGCTTTCGTAGAGCAGGCGACGCATCGGCAACAGCTGCGCGACAAAGAGCTTGCACAATAGAGAAATGATCCATATTTACCCTTATGTAGGTGTTGCACGATTATGTAATAATGGTGCATATATATCATAGTTCATTGCATTGCAAGTTAATTTGTTGCAATACATGTTGCATTTGATGCACAAACATACATTTGACCCATGTCCACATGCGTTCGGGCAGCGTTCGGGGACTTCCTTGATTGACAAGTGCATCATCGTTGCATCGAAATAACGAGAGATGAATCAAATGCACTTGGACTCCCCCTACTTGGCCGAACAACTGCGCTTTATCCGCAAGAAACTTGGCCTCACCCAGGAGAACCTTGCGGAAATGTGTGGGATTACAACCCGAACAATCGAGAAATTGGAATCGGGTCGCCATCTACCCAGTGAGCAGACACTCAAAAGTCTTGCCCGTGGCCTGAAACTTGATGCCTCAATTTTCATGAAACCATCCCCCGAAGAAGAAGCTGCTGAAAAAGCAAAGATTGATAAAGCACTCAGAGAGTGCACAATTGTTCCAACACGGCCAATTCATACAATTTCTGATTTCTTGGCTGCATGTGGCGAGTGCGATGCGTTTAGATGGGAGACTGGTTATATCGAGGATGAAGAGGCGGAAAGCGTTGCGGCAACGATGGTAGATTACATTAAGGACTACATGGAAATCTGGCCTGATATGGGAGCAACAAACAGACTGGAATGCGCCAAGTCCTTTATGGATTACTGTAAATCTCTGGAAGCTCTTGGGTACGTCTGCCACATGGGCAGGCATCGCCAGAGGGAAATCCGCAAAAACCCGGTGACGTTCGACGTGGGTCTCATGACGTTCCTGGGGACGGAAGCAAGCAAGACGGCTCAGTATGCATTCATTCAATTGCCAGATGGGTGGGAGGTTCCCGAGGAAGACCGCCCCAAGCAATCAGATAGCGAAGGCAAATCATGACTGACACAAAAATTTCCACTGTGACCCGCACTGCTCTGTTTGACGAACTCCGTCTGACAGAATTTAATTGGTCCGGCAGGTTCGCAGAGTCAGCGTTCTTAGGTCGCATCTTCGATCTAATAAAGCTGCCGTCTATGGACTATCGACATTCAAACATGGCCGAAGACGTTGAACAACATCGTGATCATTGGCAGGATTGGGGTGGACCCGATTGGGTTTATGATGATCACAGATTGAACTTGCTTAGGTGTGACGATGGAATCTTACTGAATTTTCTTTGTGAAACGTTAAATCCGGTTGTGAGGTCCAAGGAAGAAGAGGTCGAGAAATTTGCCGACATAATCAATAAACATTTGGTTCGGGATGGTTTGGAGATTTACCCGGCAAGCTACATTTCCGGAAGACCTCTTTTTGCCGGACGGGAACACAATCAAGTTCGTATGGATGCCGTTGCGGACGCTCACCAAGTGGCAGTGACATTGCAATCTACCCATATCATGGCGCAAATAACTCGCATGCAGACCATGGACAGAGATCCCGCTTTGGCAATTGGCACTGCAAAGGAATTTGTAGAATCAATGTGCAAAAATATCCTCACTGCACATGGCATTACAACCTCGGGTTCCGAAAATCTGCCACAATTGGTTCGAACTACGATGAAGGCGCTAAACATACTGCAGGAATCGGACTCCAAAAACGCAATGGACCGGGCACTTGGAGCGCTGGCCTCGCTAACTCATGGGTTGGCAGAACTTCGCGGACAACTCGGTTCGGGTCACGGCCATCATCCTGATGTACCAGTACCTCCACTGATACTCGCAAAGCTCGCAGTTGGGGCGGCCACTACTCTCGGGGTATTCTTATATGAAGCGCATAGTCAGAAATAATCTTGCGGTGTTTTGCCATGACCAGAGTTCAACGAAGAGAGATCAAAAAGGTCAAGTTTGACGGCCCGGTGGGAAGGCTCTTGGGATTGGTCACATCTGATCAACTGCTTTCCATAAACTCAGATATGTGGCAGCACTGGCGAACGATGCTCACCAAAGGCAGGCAAGGCGAGCCGGATGGTTACAAGGCCAGATGCGTTCTTTGTGATGGGATGGTCTACATAGCCGAAGTTAGTTCTAGAGATGAGTCTGCCCTTGGTGGCAAACTAGTTGCACCCTACTTCAAACATTTTGGAGGCGAAGGAATAGATTGTCCTTGGTATACCGGAGAGCCTCTGAATCCAGACGACGTGAGGCGGCTGCAATACGGCGGCGCGCAAGAATCGGAGCTTCATAAAGAACTATGCCGAACGATTTATGATTTTATTAGTGCGGACTCGCGTTGCATAAAATCACTGTGCGATGAGTATCTGCCAGCGAACGCGATAGGTCAGCGAAGAAGGCCCGATGTCTATGCTGAACTAACTGGGTCAAAGCCTGTGGCGTTTGAACTTCAACTTTCCAATACTAACCAGCCCGAGATCGTAGAGCGCACGGCCTTCTATAATCAGGAAGGAATCGGCCTGGTCTGGGTGTTCCATGGAGTGGATCCCAACAAGGAACTGATGTCCGCGTCACTGAATGACGTGGTAAACAATCAGCGGAATAATGCTTTTGTTTTGGACCTTGACGCGAGACTTGCCTCTCTTGCGCAGCAAACGCTTATGCTAAAATGCTACTTAAGAAATGGCCTTGGTTTTGAGCCCGGCCAGCTTGTGAGGATTGACAAGTTACTTATTCCTAAGAAGGGCTGCATGTACTATGAGGACAGATTGGCAGCGCCACTATTGCAAAGGATGGCTACCTATAGAGAAAAATGGGAGATGGTGCTTGAAGGGACTAAATACCCCGACCCTATCGGCAGTATCGCTGAAGGCGTGAACGGCCTCAGGAAAGAGTTACCGGGACTCGATTTTCGATATGAGGGCAGCATCCTGATAAAATTCATCTCCACTGTGTTAGCAATTATTGCTGACGCTAAAGGTAGCTATAAGCAATTTGCCAGCAACCAGAAGAACGTAAAGGCGATGATCAATACCTATTTGAACCTCACTTCCACAACGGGGCTAGTGAACTACGCGTTACTTTTGGAAAGACTGATCCAATCAACCGCAAATAGGGAGATGCTTAATGGTACGGTCGGAGAGCATATAGCAAGAGCCAAGGTGTCCTACGGTCAGCCGCCAAATCATTTTGCAGCACTCAAATTAGACTCCGACACGGGCAAACTTCTAAGTAGGCTGGTACCTGAGGTTTTCCAAAATAATGAAAAGGCGATGCTGATTGATTTTGATTTGCTACCAGCGTGGGCAAGATAGAGTTGCTGGCATAACCGCGGATTACAGCAGAATTCTACCTATATTTTCCTTGGCTAATTGCTCTCGAACATACTTAGAAAGCATCACTTCAGTGGCATGTGCAAATATAAGGCGTAGAGCCAGGAGCTGCCGATCACTTTCATGTTCAACGTCTAGGCCGTCCAACAACCTGCGGGCGCCTGACCATGGGAAAGAGCGGCGGGCAGTCATCGACCTCGATGCGTCCAACCAAACTGAACCCAAACCGCTCATAGAGCGGAATGTTTGCTGCTTGCGTCGATTCCAGGTAAACTAGGCATTCCTCGCAGTCGAATTTGTCGATCATTGACTTCAACAGCTTAGAACCAATCCCTTGCCCCTGGTGGCTGACATCAACGCCAATGAGGGCGAGATACCAGTGCGGCTCTTCGGGTTGATAAGTGCCCAACTGGCTCAATACGGTAAACACAGTCCTGGCGGTTTGTGGGGCGAGGCTTCGTTCGAAATGCTCGAATACTTCATTCTCATCTGGAAGAGTGCCAGGCGGGAGCCAGAGGGCCGTTCCGAGAAATTCACCGCTGTGATAGGCACTCCCGCATGTGAAGGCCTTGCCGCCAAACGTTTCTGCAAAATTCGGAAAATGGGCCAAATAGCTAACAGGGTTTGGATAGCAGAACCTCACAAAAGGATCAGCGGAGAAGGCGAGTGTCAGTGTCTTAATCGAACGGTCCCGATCTCTTAAGTTCGTCACAACGACATTGTCGCTGACAATTGAGGTTACTTCTTTCATAACGGCTCCTCCCGATTTCTGCGTTTGCATTTTATCGAGCTCACTTTCCATTTCTGGTAGGCCACTATCCGAAATCACACGGAACTCGCGTCAAACCTGCTGTAAATCGGGTGGCGCAGGATTTGTGGTGTACCTTCAGTCATGTCTGCCACCGATGGCCTTGCTTGAGTCTGCTCTCAAGTTTTCCGTCGCCAGACAAAGTTCAATTTCCCATCCTCTTCGAACAATGCGCCGCGTACCGGCTCCGAAAACATGGGATCGTCAATCACCGCACTCAGATATTCGCGCGGATTTGCCTCATGGGTCATGGATTTCCACGCGGCGCCCACTTCCTGCAGACCAAACAGAAACCGAAAGTCCGGGCTATCTTCCTTCGGCTTGCTGTCGACGGCCACGAGCCGCAGTTTCGCATGAAGCGTTAACGTCCGAATTGTTCCGACATAGCCATCGGTCGTCGCAACAAAGGTTCCAATAACAGACATTAGGTGTCCTCCTTATTGGCTACGTCTGTGGTTTTGCTGCTCTTTCCTGATTTTCGCCGCGCTATGGGCAAACGGGGCACATCCTGCAATTCTTTCCGGCCGGCTCGGAAGGCAGCATCGGCTTTAAGGAACGCTTCGAGCATGTAAGGGATGAGTTCAACCACGCTCTCTTCCGCGCCGTAGCTTCGAGCGTAAAGCAATGCGTAATCATCAAGCGCCTTCTTGAGATCAGGCTGAGCCGTGATGGTGAGCTTGACCGGAATCCGGTCGGGTAATTGGGCGAGCTTCAGAGCGCTCATGGGTTTGCTCCTGTCTGCGGATAGGGATCGAGCACAATGTCCTTGTGGACGATGATGCGAAGTGGCCAGCCCGACCGCACGGTCAGTGTCGGCTGGACGTCGAGGGTTCGGTCAACAAGGTTTTGTCCTGCCTGATTGGCATTCTTCTGGGCGGATTGTTCGATGGCCGCCACCAAGTCATTCTGACCATTGCCAACTGAGACTTCGGTCCCAACGCCCAAAAGTGTCGCAAGGGCAACACCCTTGAGAAGCGTCCAAGTGTGGAAATCCACCTTGTCCTCGAGGCCGGCATAACCGCCCTCGTCGGTTGCAGGCAAATTGTCGATCACAATCGAGGAGCCATCGGGCCGGATCAGCCGCTGCCAGACAACAAGCGCCCGCTTCTGGCCGAAGGCGACGACACTATCATACTTGCCGATGATCTTGGTTCCCTGGGGGACGAGCAGATAATGACCCGTCACCGTATCGAAGACATTTTCGGTCACCTGGCCAATGACAAAGCCCGGCAGGTCCGAGTTCAAGCCCGTGACGAGGCTCGCCGGAATGATCGAACCCGCCATCAGGGTAAAGGGAGATACCGGCCGTTGCAGACCGTGGGGATTATAGATATCGGTATCGGTCTTGCCATTGAGGAACGCAATCTTCTTGTCCTGACTGACTTGGGGGCCGGTTTGCGCAGCCCCCGCATTTTGAGAAGCCTCCAATCCGGCCAAGGCTTCAAAAGGCGAGCGCACCGGAGTCACTGCTCCCGCGTCAGTGGGTCTGTCATCTCCCTCACCAATTTTCCGTGTGGTCGACACGGAATAAAACAGCTTTGACTCCCTGCCCTGCTGGGCAAGTCTTGCCAGTCGAATGCGGTCAGCCCGGGCAATATCGGCTTCGGGGTCCGGTTGGAATGGCCGGTCCGGAAGCGGAAGTTCTGCCCCCTTACCCGTCTCAACCTTGTGGAGCGCATCGCCAAAGTCGCCGGGAAGTGGCGGACCAAGCTTTGGGATGGCATCGTAGGTGGACGGCAGATTGGCAAGTCCTTCGGCCGTTGCCTTGCGGTCGGTATTGTAAAGTTCCTGTTGGACCTGGCCTCCACGCCAGTCCGGGGGATCAAGCGCCAGCAGCACGGCACCCAGAAGCACCACTGATAGGAGAGCCGTTCCGCCCATCAGGACTCTACGGTTGATGCGGGCCACTGGTCTTGGCCGCACCCGCAGTTCGATATCGTCGAGCGGGTGCTTGCCACTTGGCTGTGATTGCTCCGCCATCACCGTTCTCCGTTTAGTGTAAACAGGAAGCGGCGCTTGGGCTGTGCCGCATCGGTGCGAACGATCTTCACAATCGCTTGTGGCTTGGTCCCCAGCCTCAACTCAGCAACGGCGAAGAGCCGGTCCACAATGTAGGTGTTACCTTTGACCCGGTAATTGACGAGCGCCGGTGCGCCGTTGGAGCCCTGCACAAAGAGTGGCGGCGCTTCACCTTGCGGCAGAGAGTCTGAAAACTGGATATAGACCTTTGCACCATCATCGAAGACACGGGCCGGAGAAAAACTGGCGCGGCCTTCGATGCGGTAACGGAAGTTCAGCTGGTCAAAGCTTTCGACACCGGCCAAGGGAACGCTTTCGGCACCCGATACTTCATCATTGCGCTTCTTAATGGCGATCAGTTCGTCTTCCGGATAGGTCCAGGACAGCGACGACATGTAGGTCGCCTCGGTGCTTTCAAGTTCCAGATGATAGGTGCGCCGTTCCGTCGTGATCAGGAGATTGGTCTTGAGATCAGGCGTAATGGGTTTCACCAGAATGTGGACTTGGGAAGTTGCGCCTTCACCGCTTGTCGTATCCCCCACGATCCAGCGGACCGTGTCGCCGGTGGAGACCGAAACCAGTTTTTCCCCAGGCTGCAAGGCAACGTCACTCACCTGATTGACCGCCGCGTAGAGCCGGTAGAGCGCGCCGGAGCTATAGGGATAGACCTGAATGGCGTTCACATAGCCCGCCTTCACGGGTTCGCGTGTGGCAGCCACATTGGCCTCATCGACCCGCATCAGGGGATCGTCGTTCTCATCAACCTTCTTAGATTTGGCGCCAAGTTTCTTGAGCTGGCCCGGCAGTGGCAGGGGCTTCACCTTTTCGACGATCTCAACCGGCATTGCCGGTTCCGGAATCTGTTTGGCTTCGACAAAGGGTTCATCGGCAAATGTCCTGGCAATCTCTTTGCTGGTACAGGCGGAAAGCGCCAAGGCCGATACGGCGATAAGAAGAGTTTTCATGGGTGGGTTCCTTCTGGTTTGAGTTCGTTGGCCCAATTGATGGCGTTGACATAGATGCCGAGGGGATTGGCCCTGAGGGTTGCCGCATCACGGGGCGGCTTCATCACAATGGTCAGGACGCCAGTAAAACCTGCCACACCCGCGGAGGTGCCATTCTCAAACGCCTTCTCGCGCCAGCGGAGCTGGAAGGACGTGGGAGAGGCTCGAACGACGCTGGCAATCTCGACCGTGACGCTGCGGGTCCCGATCTTGCTGAAAGGATCATTCTCGCGGGCGTATTCGTTGAGAGTCTGGGCGGCCCGGTCGGTGGCATAATCATAGGCCTTGAGCCAATCCTGCTTCACCACCACCGGATCAGTCGAAACACCCCTCACATGCTCAATAAAGCGGGCCAGTTCTGCGGCGATTTGGGCATCTGAGGGTTCATAGGAATCAGTTGCGGGGGCAACTGCCCTCACCCCGCCATCTCTCTCTACTTCGACCACATAGGGCGTGACGCGCGAGGTGGTGGAAAGGACAGCGATCTGCAACGACAGGCCAATGGCCAGCCCCAAGGCGCCAAAGGCCATGAAGCGCCAGTTCCGCGCCTGGACCCGTGCCGAACCCAACCGTTCGTCCCAGACCTGGGCCGCCTTTTGATAGGGTGTGACTGGCGCTTCGCTGCGGCCATAGCTTAATCCGGATCGTTTGAAGATCATGGTTCAATTCCTTGTGTCATCAGTTGTCGGGATCAAGATTGGGGCCTTCGCTGGCAGAGCCCCGGTCACCTTCACGAATGGATTGGCTCGCGACCGTGCCGGCCCGCGTCATCTGTTCACGCCGCCTGATGCGGCGGGCCCAATCGGGCTCAGGAGACGCGCCGGACTTGCCACGGCCTGAGGGTGCTGAAGGACTCGCACCACCTCCTGCAGCACTAAACCCATAGGCCGAGCCTTCGCGGTAAGCATCGCGAACCGGTGCTGAGGCACGCGAGCCCATATCCTTGGCGGGTTGGCCAATGGTGGCTTTTAGTGCGCCACCAATGCCACCCTGCTTGAAACCCGCCTGGGCTGCCCCCGAAAGCGAAGCCGCCGATGTGACGGCCCGTGATGCACCAGACAGGCCCAACCGGGCGGCAACACCTGCGGCGGCCATGCCTGCAACACCAGCTGCGGCGAGGCCTGCTGCTGTCCCAACGGCAGCCCCTGCCCCCAATTGTGGTGCCCCGGAAATCAGCCCGGCCGCGATGCCCGGTGCAAAGATTGCAAGACCGAAGACGGCAATGGCCGCGAGGATATGGCTAGCCGCCTGTTCTAGGGTGATATCACCGGTGGGCGGCGCCGAGATGGTGCCAAACAGCGTTGACCCCACACCCACAATGATTGCCAGCACCATGAGCTTGATCCCCGACGTCATGACATTGCCGAGAACCCGTTCCGCCAGAAACGAGGTCTTGCCGAAGAGTGCGAAGGGAACCAGCACAAAGCCAGCCAAGGTCGTGAGCTTGAATTCAATGATGGTGATGAAGAGCTGGACCGAGAGAATAAAGAAGGCGAGCAACACGATAAGCCAGGCAATCAACAGTACAACAATGGTCACCACATTGTCGAAGAATGAGGTGAAGCCCATGAGGCTTCCCGCCTGATCAAGAAGTGGCTGGGAGGCCTTGAAACCGGTGGCTGCGACAAAACCCGGCCGCATCAGGTCGGTCGCCGAAATTGTTGCCGCTGAGGCCTTCAATCCCAGACTGGCAAATGACGAGAAGATCACATCGGAAAGCGACGCAAAGTTATTGAGCAGCAAAGCGAAGAAGCCAACATAGAGAACTTTGCGGATGAGCTGACCCAGGACATTTTCTTCCGCCATCAAGGACCAGAACAGGCCTGCCATCACCACATCGATGGCAACAAGCGTCGTGGTCAGGAAACTGACGTCCCCTGCCAAGAGCCCGAAGCCGGAGTCGATATAGGTGACGAAAGTCTCCGTAAACGTATCGATGATGTTGAGGTCGTCCATGGCCAATACTCATCCGCCACATGCGGGGAGGTACGCATGTGTGTTGTGTTGAAGTTCGAGTGATCTAGGTGCGGGCTACTTGGTGTAGGCCTCGCCGTCGCCGACAAAGCTCCTGAAGCGCAGTCGAGCCTCTTCTTCGGAGGCAAGCGTCCTCGCCCGCTCCAATCCGTGCGCCCGTTGCTCTGTCGCAATCAGCGTCTGGAGCTGCAGCTGTTGTTTGACATTGAGTCCCAGGAGTTCATTGCCCGCCTGCTGGGCCTGAAGGTTGCCAACGGCCGTTGATGACTTGGACAAAAGATCGGACAGCACGCCACCATCTTGCGTAGTATTTTCAACGACTTTCGCCTCCAAGCTCATGCTTCGCTTGAAGGCTGACAAGGTTTCATCCCAGCGTTGTTTCGTGGCTTTGAGACTTTCATCACCTGTGAGGGCGTTTGCGTACTCGGATGGAAACAGTGTTTTCAGTTCGCTATCGGTTTCAGTGACAGAGAGCGCAATGCCATCAGCTTTTTTTAAGAGAGATTCAATGTCACCGAGGGATGATTCGAGATCGCCACCAACCGATGATCCCAACTGTTCGAGATTGAGATCCATCCTGGTCAGCATCTGCGCCTCATTGGTGAGCTGCTTGACCTGGTTCTGGATTTCTTCAAGCGAACGGATCGCGGTCAGCAGATTTTCCTCGTAGTTCCACGGGTCAAAAACCGTGAAGGCAACTGCAGGCCCGCTCATGGTGATGCAGAGTGCAAGTCCACTTGCAGCCATAAGTGCAATTCGAAATTGTCGTGTCTTAGTCTTCATGGGTTTTCTCCTCTGGGGTTGTGCCGTCCCCTAAATCTTCCGGAAATAATGAGCCTTGTGGTTCCGTGAGCGTCGGATGGGAAACAACGGCGTCAGCCTGCATGGCGCGCTCGATCATGCCGGCCTCTTCGGTGAAACCCTTTGCTGCAAGGAATGCGACTGGAAAGCCGACCGCTCCATGTTCTGCCACAAGTGCATCGATCAACTTCTGGTCGTGCGGTGTGGAGGCGCCACAGATTGCGAGAGCCAAGGGTCCGAGGTCGAGTTCGAAGAGCCGGTTTCCCCGTGCGGTCTGGGCGTAGTAATCCTGCTTCGGAGTGCAGCGCGAAATGATCTCGATCTGGCGCGGGTTCAAGCCGAAGCGTTCATAGATGTCCCTGATCTGGGGTTCGATGGCCCGGTCATTGGGAAGGAAGATGCGGGTGGGACAACTTTCGATGATGGCGGGTGCAATGTTGCTATTAGAAATATCCGCCAGCGACTGGGTGGCAAAGACCACCGCAACATTCTTCTTCCGCAACG
This sequence comes from Aestuariivirga sp., assembly GCA_965279345.1. Lineage (GTDB taxonomy): Bacteria > Pseudomonadota > Alphaproteobacteria > Rhizobiales > Aestuariivirgaceae > Aestuariivirga. Next base: position 872,473 of record CBDIHN010000003.1, on the reverse strand, counting down.
TCTTCAGCCATTCACGGATGCGGGCTGCAAAGAGCGGGTGATCGAGGAAAAGCCAGGCCTCGTCCAAAATCAACAGGCTGGGACTGCCATCGAAGCGGCTTTCGAGCCGGTGAAACAGATAGGTGAGAACCGGAAGCACCAGTCCCTTGGTTTCCATCAAGGCCTCAAGTTCGAAATGCATGACATCGCTGAAGGCGAGCCTGTCCTCATTGCCGTCAAGCAGGCTGCCCCAAGGACCTTCAAGCGTGTAGGGCTGCAGGGACTGCCGCAATGGATTGGATTGCAACAACAAGGAGAGACCCGTCAGCGTGCGTTCATTGGGCGGTGCCGAAGCCAGACTATTAAGCGCTGTCCAGATTGCATCCCTGATGGCGGGATCGGCAACGACGCCTTCATGGGCAATCAGCCCCAAAACCCAATCACGGGCAAAAGCGCGGGAGGCAGGTTCACCAATATCGCGCAAGGGTTGGAAAGCAAGAGCCGAACCCAGACCGAGATCAATCGCGGTCCCTCCCATTGTCAATGCAGCGGCACGCGCTGACCTGCCCTTATCGAAAATGAAGACCTGAGACTGTTCGTAGCGCCGGAATTGCAGGGCAAGAAGTGCGAGCAACACCGACTTGCCGGCACCTGTAGGACCTACGATCAAGGTATGCCCGACATCACCCACATGGAGATTGAGCCGGAACGGCGTTGAACCCCGCGTTGCCACATGGAGCAAGGCGGGTTGATCCAGGTGATCATTCCAAGCCGGCCCGGCCCACACACTTGAAACTGGCATGATATGAGCCAGATTAAGCGTGTGAATGATGGGCTGCCTGACATTGGCATAGGGGTTACCCGGCAGCGAGCCCAGCCAGACTTCGACCGCATTGAAGGTCTCACGGATCGTCACAAAGCCGCGTGCATTGACCACACGATCGACCTGCCGCAACGATTCGTCTGCTTCCGACTCATCCGGGCTTGCGACGGTGATGGTCGTTGTCACATAGCCGAAGGCGACATCGCCCGAGCCCAAATCTTCCAGAGCCTCATTGGTCTCATTGGCTTTGGTGGCGGCGTCTGTGTCCAGAAGCGCTGTCTCCTGATTGAACAGCACCTCACGCAGGATTGCGGTGACGGATTTGCGCTTGGCAAACCATTGCCGCCGTTTGCGGGTGAGCAGCTTTTGGGCTTCCGGCCTTTCGACCGCGATCCAGCGTGTCACCCAGCGATAGGGAATGGCGAGATCATTCAGCTCATCAAGAAGTCCCGGCGTGGTAACCCCCGGCAGTCCAAGGACCGAGACACTCCGCAAATGATGTTCACCGAGTTTAGGAGCCATGCCACCCATGAATGGCGTATCCGCCAGCATAGCATCAAGATAGGCGGGAATGGCTGGAACCGCGACCGAATGATCTTTGAGCGAGACCGTTCCATGCAGGTGAGTGAGCGTCTCGCCATCATCCAGAAACCTGACCTCTGACAGGATACTGCCCAGGAGATCGAGCGCACGATCTGTCTCGGTGATGAAATGATCCCGCCACTCAAAGCCCCGCGTATCTGTGGTGGTCCGCGTGTCGTCTCCACGGTCAACGAGATAGGCTCCCGCCTTGTCCGAGGTCTCGGCCGGTGGCAGCCAGCAGAATGAAAGCGTGTATTCACTCTCAAAATGCCCCTGCTCGGCGACAAAGCTCTTACGCCGTTCTTCATCCACCAACAGCGAGACCGGATCGGGAAAATTGGACAGGGGATAGTCTGAAGCCTGCTTCCGCCGCGCCTCAAAGAACAAGGCCCAACCCGAACCAAAGCGTTTGAGCACATTGTTGATCCTGGCGGTGACTGCAATAAGCTCCGCTTCCGTCGCACTCTCCAGATCAGGGCCACGATAATGCGCCAGTCGCAGGAAACTGCCATCCTTGTTGAGAACAATGCCCGGTCCCACCAGAAATCCCCAGGGGAGATAGTCCGACAGGAGCTTCGGCCGCTTCCGGTATTCCGTGAGGTTCAGCATGAAAGGCTCCCCTGGTGGCGGGCATGGCGGGAGATAACATCGGCAAACTGCGCATCCCGCCGGGCCGCGGTTGCCGCAATGGCATGGCCAACAATCCAGACGATGAGACCCACGACCCAGAGCCTCAGACCCAGGCCTAAAGCCGCGGCCAGTGTCCCATTGATGATCGCGATGGTGCGGGGTGCTCCCCCTAAGAGAATGGGTTCAGTCAGTGCCCGGTAGAGCGGCACCTCAAAGCCTGGAAGATGTGTGTGGCCAGTCATATCCAACTCCTCAACCGATCACGGCGCCGCCTCCAAAGGAGAAGAAGGCCAGGAAGAATGACGTGGCCGCAAAGGCAATCGAGAGCCCGAAGACAATCTGGATCAATCGCCGGAAGCCACCGGACGTATCGCCAAAGGCAAGGGAAAGGCCGGTAACAATGATAATGATCACTGCCACAATCCTCGCCACTGGTCCTTCGACTGACTCCAGGATTTGGGTGAGCGGAGCCTCCCACGGCATTCCGGAGCCGGCCGCAAGCGCCAGATTGGTCTGAAAGACCACAAATGAAACGCTGGCTAAAACAAGAATACGAACTGGCTTCATGGAATTCTCCTCACCTGAGCTTGGTGCTTTGTGTTAAAAACGGAAGTGAGGGCGTAGTCGCCATCGGCATCAATGCCATCAATCTTCACGACCTCGGTGACGCGCCGTGCCGAACCCCTGCCATCCAGAAAAACCAGAATATCGATGGCCTCGGCAATAAGCCGGCGTGGAACTGTGACAACAGCTTCCTGAACCAGCTGTTCAAGCCGGTAGAGGGCGCCGCGCGCCGAATTGGCATGGACGGTTGTGAGACCGCCGGGATGGCCGGTGTTCCAGGCCTTCAGCATGTCGAGGGCTTCGGCTCCCCGTACTTCACCCACCACGATCCGGTCGGGCCGCAGCCGCAGTGTGGAGCGCACGAGATCGGAGAGCGAGACCACACCTGGCTTGGTACGGAGTTTCACGCAATCCTCTGCCGCACAATTGAGCTCACGCGTGTCCTCCAGAATGACAACGCGCTCATTGGACGTGGCAATCTCTGCAAGCAAAGCATTGACTAGGGTCGTTTTGCCTGAGCTGGTGCCCCCCACCACCACAATATTGCCCCGTGCAAGAACCGCTTTCTTCAGCCATGCCGCTACTTCTGTCGCCATGATGCCATGATCAACGTAGTCGTCGAGCCGGTGCACCAGGAGAGCGGGCTTGCGGATCGAGAAGCATGGCCCCGGAGCGACCGGTGGAATCAGACCTTCAAAGCGTTCCCCCGTTTCTGGGAGCTCCGCGCTGACAATCGGCGAGCGCTCGTGAACCTCCAGCCGGATGTGGCTAGCGACCAGACGGATGATCCGTTCAACTTCCGACCATTGCAGGACAGTTCCCGTGTCTTGCCGGCCCATATCCAGACGGTCCAGCCAGAGCCTGCCATCGGGATTGACCATGACTTCGACGACCTGTGGCTCGGCCAAGGCTTCCGCAATGACCGGACCAAAGGCTGTCTTGAGCATGGCCTTCCGGCGTTCGAGAGCTTCAGCAGTGAAGGAAGTTACAGTTCTATCCATGGAATGTTTCTCCTTCGCCGTCAGAATTCGAAGCACCCGGCGCCGGGGACACATGACTTTTCCGGTTCGGCGTCGGGGCTTCTCCCCTGGGGTCTTTTGTGATTGGCATCATCTGGGTCTCATCGAGATCACGGGCAAAGAGATCGGGGTCATGGGCCACGATGCGTTCCAGGACTTCACTTACGATGTTCTGACCGCCTGCAAGCCTGCGACCCACCTGCGCGACGAAGAACTCAAAGCGCTGATTGCCAAGACTGCGCGCCGGCTCCTGCTCTGATTTCGGCAGGGGTGGCGTGATGGTGAGGTAATAGCGGATGAATAGCGCCAGACTCTCAACCACGATCTGCTGGTTGCGGTTGATTTCCCCAAGCTGCTTTGACATCCGGTCCAGCCTTCGGATCAAAGCAGCGTCGCCCTGTTGATCTCTCTCCGGATTGAGCAGGCGGTCCAGCGCCTTCTCCACAAGGGCTGACTTGTTGGCACCGGGCCTCTTGCAGGCAAGCTCCAAGCGATCAGCGACGGAGCGGGAGAGATAGGCCGTGAGGCGCGGTTTGGTCATGACATCAGCTCAGAACAGCGGCAGGGCATCATCGCCCTCGGATGTGTTCACGCCATAGGCGCGGGTGGCAGCCGACCTCGCCATCGGATCGGTATTGGCGGTCCCCGTTCCAAAATCATCATCAAGCAGTGCAAGATCATCGGATGGCGCAACGTCCTGGGCTGTGGGCGGAGCAGCCTCATTCCAAGGCTCACGGGTGAGACCACCCTCCTCCCCATCAGCACTTTGCAGCAAAGCAAACCATGGCTTCTCAAGACGCGTATCCGCTTCCCGTACCTGACCTTCCCAGTCATGGAGTTGGTGAGGTGGCGCATCAGCAAAGTCGCCATCATTCAAAACCGGAGGCTGCAGAACCCGACCTTTGAAGTTGTCGTCCTCGTAATATTTTAGCTTCTTGGCCTTGATGGGCTGGAGCCCTGATACCAAAACAATGGCTTCGTCCTGGGGCAGCTGCATGACTTCACCGGGTGTGAGCAAAGCCCTTGCCGTCTCCTGACGGCTGACCATCACATGGGCGAGCCAGGGTGCCAGCCGGTGTCCGGCATAGTTCCGTTGGCTGCGAAGTTCAGTTGACGTGCCCAATGAATCCGAAATGCGCCGCGCAGTGCGCTCGTCGTTGGCGGCAAAGGCAATCCTGACGTGAGCATTGTCGAGAATGGAATTGTTCTCGCCATAGGCCTTGACGATCTGGTTCAGAGACTGGGCAATGAGATAGGCCCTGATCCCATAGCCCGCCATGAAGGCCAATGCCGTCTCAAAGAAATCCAGCCTTCCGAGGGCTGGAAACTCGTCCAGCATCAACAGCAATTTGCGGCGGGTCTGGCCCTTCTGGCCCTCAAGGGATTCCGTAAGACGCCGCCCAATCTGATTGAGGATCAGGCGAACCAGCGGCTTGGTGCGGCTCAGGTCAGCAGGCGGGATAACGAGGTAGAGCGAGACGGGCTTCTTGGCTTCCATTAAATCGGCAATCCGCCAATCGCAGGTACTCGTATTCCGTGCCACCACGGGATCGCGATAGAGTCCCAGAAAACTCATAGCCGTCGACAGAACGCCGGAGCGTTCATTCTCTGACTTGTTCAAGAGCTCTCTGGCAATAGAAGCCACAACGGGATGAACCGTCGGCTTCGTGGGTGTCCCTAAATGGTTCGTGGTCATCATCACGCGAAGTGTGCGTTCAATTGAGCGTGAGGGGTCAGACAGGAACGATGCCACACGGGCTAACGTCTTCTCGGCCTCGGCGTAAAGCACATGCAAGATGACGCCAACGAGCAGGGCATGGCTCGTCTTCTCCCAATGGTTCCGGCGTTCGAGAGCGCCCTCCGGATCGACAAGGATGTCAGCAATGTTTTGAACATCCCGCACTTCCCATTCGCCTTTACGCACTTCGAGGAGCGGATTGTAACGGGCGCTCTTGAGATCTGCCGGGTTGAACAGCAGGCAATGCGAGAAACTTGAGCGGAAACCAGCTGTCAGCTGCCAGTTCTCACCCTTGATGTCGTGAATGACGGCGGAGTGTGGCCAGGTCAGAAGTGTTGGAATGACAAGACCAACACCCTTGCCTGAACGCGTCGGTGCAAAAGCTAAGACATGTTCCGGGCCGTCGTGACGGAGATAGTCCGGCCCAAGCTTCCCCAAAAATACGCCACGACCGCTGAACAGCTTTGCTGACTTCAGTTCTTCAGTCGATGCCCAACGGGCAGAACCATAGGTCGTGACGATCTTATTCTGTCGGGCACGCCACAACGATCCCGTAATCGCAACGATTGTTCCAGCGAGGCCGCTGCCCGCCGCCAACATGCCGGCTTTGCGGAACACATGTGGGGCATAGGCTTCATAGGCATACCACCACTCGAACAAACGCCATGGCACATAAACGGGTTGCCCCAAAACGATTGCCAGTGGCGCGCCCAATCGCGGTTGGTTGCCCAGCATGGCCGCCGTCCATTGCGTCGAAGCCCAAAGACCTCCCACCACAATTGAAACAACAAGGCATCCCTGCCCAACAAGAATCTTGGTCGGCGACATTCTGCGTCCACTCGGATTGCACACCGGACCACACCGGAATGTGGTCCAAGCATCGCCTGAAAGTGTCTATATGCTCAATTGGGAAAGCCGTGAAAACGCGGGAAGAGTAACTAGTTATGAAGTCTATTACTGACCAAAACTGACATTCAACTGGTGGCCATGTTGAACACTGTGCACTCACCTACGTCAACGGGAGGGTCATCCAACGAGCGATTTCTCGGTTTGATCGGCCAAAGTGCACAATTGTCACGTCCTAAATCTCGACTATACTCCAGCCCTTGTTTGAGGCGAGAGCAGTACGCTGTGCCTGCGTGATCCGATCCTTATGCATGGCCATGCAAGCCAAACGCCGTGGCCGAGTGAGTGCGACGTAGAGTCGTTTCATGAAGGTGGCCCGCAAGGACGCCCTCGTCGTCGCTCGGGCTGCATCGTACACTGGGCGAGCAGCCTGGTCGTCGATCAGATGCGGTAGCATTTCCTCTAGATCAAATAGTTTTTGGTGCTTAGTCTCCAGTACCAACGTGGCATCGTGAGTCTCACCCTTTACCGAATGGATAGTTCCTACTTCTACGATCACGCCGCTCGAAGTTGTGCAGAAATTTCCCTCAACACTATCTTCGGCGCCAACACTTGGCTCGGAATAGGCGAGATACTCGGTCGCGCGATTGTCGTCATTAGCAATTCCGCAGCTCGAGCACAGGGCGTGGACGACTTCGGGCCACTCATGTGCTGTTGGCATGGCTTCCATATGAAATCGCGCCATCAAAATTCTAAACTCGCGTTCAGTCCCAACATCGCGAAGATAGCGCCGCAGTGAGGCGGCGGTGACTGGCCCCATTCGACCTCGATCTCTCGCGACCGTTTTCTCCGTGAGCGCAAGCAATTGCAATGTTGCAAAAACCACAGCGTGATGCCGATGATGGACAGTGCCTTCTCTCAGCTTGTTGCAACGCCGCGCCGCTTCGCAGAAGGTCGATGGCGAAAATGTTCGGGGTGCGCGGCTCCGCTCGAAAGACGGCCAGTAACTAGTCAGGTTTAGCGGCGAAGCTCCTGATGAATTTTGGCCAACTCCGCCCACCGCCTTTACGATCCGGCGGTTCGACGCTGGAATTAATGAAACAATGCTCCCGAAGCTATCGATCACGTTCGCGATGCTCTTGTCTTCGTAAAGCAGGAGTGTGCACGGCGGTATACCGTCCTCAATCGGGCGAGTACCCGCCAGCGCCACACCCCGCGTGCTCAGACCGCGCGCCAGTATGGCGATGGCTGGCACGAAGCGCTTGCTGTCGCTGATTGGCGTAAGCACTGCTGAATTGTAAGGCGGCGGTTCGAAGCCCCCAAGCCCGTCGAAAATCGCCTGGTCTGGATCGCCGAACCGTTGAATCCTCACATCCGCGCACCGAAACAAGCTTTCAATGAGATCGTCCTGGGGCTTTTGCGTGTCCTGCATCTCGTCGACCAAAACCACGGGGAACCTCGCCCTGAGTGTCGCCACAATTGAAGGATTTTCACTAACCGCCCCCTTGGCGAACTCATACATCTCAGAAAAATAGAAGTAGCCATTTCTGGCGGCTGTTATGCGTGCCTGCTTCATGTTCTTGTACGAATCCGATTCCGAACTCGTCGGAAAGGTAGGTACGTTGATGGTCATGGCTCCATCCTTCCATACGAACCGCAGGTCACTGAGCTTGGCGAATTTCCTTTCAAGATAAGCACGCGTGCCATGGCGTATATGTCTGCTGACCGCCATCTCGCATTGTCGGTCGTCAATCCAATGAGTGTCGACCCCCACCGACCGGCAATAGGGGAGTGCCAAAAACGTGTGAGTGAAGTCCTGAATTGTCCCTACGAAATGCGGATACGCCGACAGCTTCGCTCCCAAAGGATGCTGGGAGAGTCTCTTGAGTATTTCGTCCTTTGCGACATTGGTGTGGGTAAGAACGCAGACGCCGCTATGCCGAAGGTTCCACTGTCTCGCGAGTAACAACAGTTTCAAGCCTACCAGCGTGGTTTTTCCGCTTCCGGGGCAGGCTTGAATATCACTGTAGCCAACGACCGCTTCGCGCCGCGTAGCATCTAGGACCAGTCGATCTTCGTTGGAAAGATTTGCGTTCATTTCCGTGAGGAGAACGCTGATTTCAACGTCGTGAATCGTGGGAAGGTTCATCAGGACGCGCCCGCCGGTGCTGCTGTCGAAGTTCCAGTCGCGTATTCAAGTGCGCGCAAAATGTATACTGGCAGTTTCTCGCGCAGCAGAGCTTTCCTGATTTCGTTGGCTTGCGCATCATGGGCGAGGCGCTGTTGTCGCGCTTGTTCGTTTTCATCTGGAGGCGCGACGGATTGTACAGGTGCGAATTGCGCGCGCAGTATGACTGCCAGCTCTTGCGCCACTTCCGTCTTAGCGCCCGAGGATGTAGCGATCTCCGAATAAATCGCGATGGCTCGCTCCTCGTCATCTGCTGGAAGCGCGGCGAACCCGTCGGAAGTTCCACGAAGGGCTTCGTACACCTCCGCCGCCAACCCCGAACGGATCAAGGAATACTCAAAGGTCCAGTGGTCGGCAAGCTCAACTTTAACGTTTTGGCCTCCCACGGACTTTTTTGTATTAAGTCGTTGCTCCCGCCCCGCAACATTTCCGAGGTAGGTCGACTCCCAGTAACCTGCGTTCCGCGGCTTGGCGTCGATGAATCCATGGGGATTAGCGGCATCGCGCTTGGCCTTTTCCGGCCACAAATCGGTGTCCCTTAAGCAGACCACGCGCGTCGGCAGCCATTTCGTCGCGTGCGTCCTGTCTTCGAATCCTTTCCGCCGAAAAATGCGTGCGAAACGGGCAAATGCGGTGCTCCCGACGTTAACGATTGAAACCCCGAAATCCTCAAGCGCGATTCCTAGCAACTCGGCGATCGTTGGCAAGAGGATCGCCTCGCCATCGCCCTCGACTATGATGACACCCCTAGCGAAAAACAGATTGGCCTTCGTCACGTCCAAGAACTTCTCGAGGAACTTGTAGTCATCCGGATCAAGCTCGGTCGCTCCTTCGCGTAAGGCAAAGCCAGCGCCATCTGCCATGATGTTGACGCTGCGCAGCGGAACCTTGGACGCCAGGTTCGGGCTGTGCGTGGTCAGAATACTCTGCAATCTACCCGCCTGTGTGGCAGCCAGCAGTGCAGCAAGAAACTTCATTTGCAGCTGCGGGTGAAGGTGTGCCTCAGGTTCCTCGATTAGCAATAGCGAAAAGGCTTCTGGATCCTGTTTTAGTAGGAGCAACTCGGCCGCCATGAAGAGGAGGTTGCTGTAACCGAGCCCCTGATACTTTTCCGTTGCGTCGATTAGCAGTCGAAGGCGCTCCAGGACCGCTCGCAGCATCTGTTTCCGTTCTGCCTCACCCAATGACGCCAGGTCAGTTCCGCCCACTATTTCAATGATGGGGCGCAAGAGGTTCTGGCGGAAGTTGAGATCTGCGAGCTGTTCGCCTATTCGTTTCTGGGCGGACGCCACACCTTCATTTGCAATGATAGCAAGGTTCGCCTCGATGATCGTAGCCAACAGATTATCAACCGTTGCCGTGTTCCCGAATTGAGGAGATGAGTTTAGAATTTGAGAGAGGCGTGATCCCCGCCCGCCCATTAGTTCAGCTTCCGCGTCGCGTAACGGTCGCAGATATGTCGCGGACAGATAATCACGAACATCCCGTTCGATCACCGGACCGTCGGCATGTTGTCCTGAGCGAACATCCGTGCGGATCAAGCGATTGCCACGAACGAGCTGGTCGGTCTGTTCCGCTGCAAAGTTTACATAGAGCACAGACTTGCGAGCTCCATCGCCGATTTGCTCATGCGAGATGTGTTCGACAAACACACCGGCCTGCACCGTGCTTATGTCGTCAAATTTCACTTGAATGGAAAACGAATTTTGACCCCTCCGAAAGTCCTTGTCGTGAACCCTAACGATGTCGCCGGAGTTGGCGGTCAACGTATATCGGATCGCGTCAATAAGTCCGGTCTTGCCGCTGTTATTTTCACCCACTATGAGATTTAAGCCTGGATTCAACGCAAGCTTAAAGTCTTCGAAAAGTCTAAAGTTTCGAATATGAATCTCGGAAACAAACATGACGTTCCCCCAACAAGTAAATCCAACTTCAATTGACCGCTTGTTCAAACCCACGTAGAGGCCCGCAAGACTACCGCTTCGTCGACTTTCCTCTTATGTCAGCTATACTGCCTTCTTGGCATTAGCGGCAATGGAGCAGAAGTGTGCAACTCGACCGTCACATTTACTACATAGTTATTGTTCCAGATTTTCGACCCGAAGAAGCGTCACCAATGCAGGGTTTTTCTCCCAGCCTGTGCCGGAATGCCTGGATGGTAAGGACGGCGAGCTTCTTGCCTTCGACCATTTTTGACCTGACCGCCGAGGGGCAGAAGACGCTATTAGGGCGAAGAATTGCTGGCCAAAATCCCGTCCACTGGTATGGACAAACTCCCCGTGCAATTCGATCAATTCCCCAGCCCGTGTTCACTCCATTTACTGTTATCATGCTTGGAAAGGAAGAAAATCCAAGTGACTACGATGCCTGGATGTCACAGTCCCCAGTGCTTCCGACAATTGTGGCTCACAACGGAGGACATCTCAGTTTTGCTGAATTGAGTCCGATGTCGCTGCAGTCGCGATTTCTGAAAATTTGCGAAACAATTCCCAACGACGTCGACATGGCCTCAATCAGCACTGCCAAAGAGATGATCTCGAGTTGGCAACCTGTGGAAGATCGGGAGATTGGTTATCAAGTCGGGGGGCAAAATAGCGTTATACCTAACCTAACTGTTCTCGCTAGCGCAGGTTATGCCAATCTCACTTATGGCCCTTTCAAGGACATCAATCGGGGAATTCAACCTTATGTCGATCAATTGGTGCGGACTTCAGAAAGCATTTTTCTTGAGCGATTCAATGATGGCGAGCGCGATATGCAGCGTATCTTTCGTCCGACGATAGACCTGATTCTTTTCGCACCAAGTATCTATCCCCACTTTCTGCAAATGCCGTTGCCACCTAAGATGGACCGCAACGATCAACGGCGTTTCAGATTGGTCCGTCAAGCGCTCGATCGTCAGGTAGGATACAGCTTGGAAATCCCAAACGATTCAGCAATGGAGGCAATGCTCGGAATCGACGCGAAGGATTCCCATGCGGCAAAGACGGAGTCCGCCCCTCACCCTTTGCTTTTTATTCGAAAACAAGAACTCGACCTAGCGACAGAAGCAGTTGGTTCGCTGGCCGTCTCTGAATTCTCTGCGGTTTTACGACTTCCGAACGATGTGAATCGAACTGCAGGTATTGTCCGAACCTTCGCTGAACAGTATCGCGCCCGCAATATCAGCCCGCGAAAACGCCTCCTAGCTTTTCGTCAGGTGCAGGCTCGATTGCGTGACGCATTCCCCTCCGAATTTATCAATCTGATTCGGAAATCCAAATCTGGAATTCGAATCATCGCTGACGCACACCTCGAGTGGCTAGATATCGATGGCCTACCACTTTGCATCCGCAAGAATGTTGTACGGATGCCTGTCACGCCGGGCAACTTGTTTATCGACCAAGCTTCTGCTGCCGACCGTATCATGCTCACTCCCCACGAAATGAGCTACATTCTTGTGATAAGCGCTCTTAAGCATGATGACCCAATCTCACAGATGTTCGAACTGGCCTTTGATGGCTTTGGCAAAGAGTGGAAGGACCTGCTTAAGATCGAATATGTGGATGTCGCTAACGAAGATGAGTTTGTTGCTGCCATCAACAATTTCTCCGGCCAGTTGGTCATTTTCGACGGACATGGCGGTCACCAAGACGATTTGCCGGCTGCTCTATATCTACAGGATCATCCTGTCGACGTGTGGACGTTGAAGGACCGAATTATCCGAATGCCGCCGATCGTGGTCCTGAGCGCCTGTGATACGCATGCTGCCGACAGAAACCATGCAACCGTTGCCAATGGATTTCTTGCGTTGGGCGCCCGGACGGTACTTGCTTCCGTCTTCCCCCTTTTCGCGCCAGCTGCTGCAGTGTTGGTAGCCAGACTTCTTTACCGCATTGCCGCATTCCTAAAGCCTGCAATCAAATTGTCGGATCAAGCAATAACTTGGGTCGAAGTGGTGTCCGGATTGCTTCGCATGCAGCTCCTCACGGATTTCCTACATGAGCTCCTAGATAATAACCTCATTGACAAGGAGACTTACATCGATATCGGAACACGAGGGAACATCGCCATCAATAGCGATTCGCTTGACCCATTCGCTCTCATCATTCAGATGCTCGTTGAACGCGGTCTCGGTCAGCTGAAACTCGAGAAAATTTTAGAGAGCGTAGTGGCGAACTCGAGCGTGATAAGCTACCTGCAGGTTGGCCGACCTGAGACAATCTCGATAGATGATAAGGATCGTGTCAAGAGACAACTGCGCAGATACGAAGATTCCACAACCGAGATTCCAATGATCGCACCGGGGCCGGCACGCCACTTCGCAAAACGAACGCGCGAGCGGAGGCGCTGATCAGCATCTATGTTTGCCAATCGGAATTCGCGCGGCATCATCTCAGCAGTAGGTTCATATCCGCTTCCTGCCCATGGCGGCCAATTGTTGCATTCCAGGTTGGAAGCTCGACCTCGACTAAATGCTCCCTATGAAATGCTCAAACCTTTCTGCCGCGTTGTTGCCAGACTCCAACTCATTCTCTGCCCATTCCAGATACCTGAAAGTGAATTGGCACGTAACTTCTCCAACTCAGGCTGCCACGGCACAAGTACGAATTCCTTCGCCCTCTGAATCACGGCGAATTTTCCGCTCGTCAAATTGACAGGTCGAACATAGGTGCCTTCAATTCGCTCACCAACTATCGATTCAACATGAGAAAGGCCGAGCTCCTTTGATAGAACAATGCCTGCGTGGCGAAGTTCACGATTGCGGAGCTTGTTCAGCATGTCTGGTGCGGGTTCAAATAATCCGTCATTGGTGATGCGTCCAAGCGATTGCGAAACCAGCCACTGCCTCCTTCGAGTAAGAGCTGCCCTAGCCTCCGACCCAAACCCCGTATCCGCATGTCGCTCCGGCTTAGAGTTCAGCAGTTCTTTGTCGAGCCAGGTCGCGCCTTCGGCTTCAATGAGTTTCTCGAGTTTGAGATAAGACAGAATACGAATGCGAGTTCGCGTTTGATCTTCGCCAGAAGTTGTTCGGTTATCGACTGAAGCAATCATGCCTTTTTCTGGTACAAACTCTGCGTGCAAATGACCCACATCTGCATAGTGAACTTTGCCATCGAGAGCATCGATTACGAGATAGTGCCGGTCATTGATTTCATCCGTGAGGCCAATGCCCGCTACTCGTCCCACAATTCGATTATTGGGTTTGGCCGTATCGAAGACCGAGTAACTTCCTCCCGGCCTTTCAATTCCAACCTCGCGCAAGGCGCGGTGCATCGTCTTGATAATGTCACCGCGATTGCCGAGGGACCTGAGTCTCGTTTCCAGGTCTGTATTGATTTCCCAGACACCCGTCTGCCGCTCCTTCACAAGGCCTAGCTCTTGAAGCTTACGAAGCCGCCCCATATGGGAGGCGTGAGTTTGGCATTCTTCAGGCGGCATGGCGCTCACCACCAGAAAACCTTTGTTGGTATTTCGTAGAAGTGCGCGGTCAAGGCGGGTAAAGCGTTCAGCTTCTACTTCACGTCCGAGTTTGATCGTCATATCACTTTCAATTTCTGGTCCGAGCTCGATCGTCAGAAGTTCGCGGGCACGCATCCGGAATCCATGGCTCATGTAGTCCTTGGCAATTACCAGATCATCGCCACGGTCATCCTTTCCACGAATGACAATATGCGTGTGCGGATGTCCAGTATTGAAGTGGTCAACAGCGACCCAATCAAGTTTGGTGTCGAGATCAGTTTCAACTTTTGCCATCAGATCCCGAACGAAGGGCTTGAGGTCGACGAGTTCTGCCCCATCATCTGCAGATACGATCAACCGGAACTGATGGCGATCACCATCACAGGAATCGAGAAAAGCTGTTCCATTGGCCTCGTCGGTGTCTGGACCATAGAGCCGGCCAGGCTCACCCTCAGGTGTGACGCCGTCCCTTTGGATATACCGGAGATGGGCATGGGCCGCGCCTAAGTTACCCGGTTTCAGTTTGGTGATCCGAGCTTTCACAATTGCGCGGCGTTGGGAGCCTGCATAGAGCCCTGCGCCTGCCAATGTGCCAAAGGCGGACCCTCGCCCCATACGGGCACCGGTGAACTTGCTTCGCGACGTTCCATTGACGTGGCCGGCCGCATGGGCCGCATGCATGACCCGGTTGATGTATTTGTCGAGACGTGTTCCGGCTTTCCAGCCGATGCGACCGAGTTTGGGTGTGAAGTCGTTTGCCATGAGGCCTCGCAAAGAAGTGTGGGATTGGGGTGCACATTGTTCTTCGCGTTCCGAATTCAAGAGGTGTCATAAACATGTGGCGATTTCAGGGAGATGGCGCCACCCTAACGTCATGAGCATTAGTGGTGGCGTTAAGTGCCTCGTTCAATATCAATTACTTCCCTTCACACCATCACCACTGCTTTTATCTTGCCCTCCCCAAAAATCCGAACCAGCACACCCCAAACTTCATGGAACTTCACTTGAGCAGGTCTGCGAGAGGAAAAGCCGTCCCGACAACCTGGCTCTGTTCGATGGGTCCAAAGTAGCGGCTATCGAAAGAATCACGATGCCAGCCCAGGACAAAATACTGCGAGGGTTTGAGTACCATACAGCCTTTCCAAACAGGCAGGAGACGGTGCTTTTTGTCTGTGATTTTGGCTTTCGCAGCATACTTTCCATCGACAAAAATATACGCTCCAAAGCGGCAAATGATTGATGATTGGGCGGCAAAGACGGGTTTCAGCAGCAACACTTTTTGAGGCAAGTACCCACGCGCAGCCGCATAGTTTCGCACCCATTCTGCGGGTCTAATGACTGCGATTTCACCAATCACGGGCTGGCGTTTTGCCACAAAATACCAGCCGACGGCCACGCTTTCCGACGCATTCCAAATGAGAATGGGAGACGGATTGATGATGGGCCTGGCTGCGAGGAAGGCAAGCGCGAGGGCTGTTGTGCCAAGCGCGAAACTCCTCAGTCGTTTGGTCATCTCAATATTCCGACGTTGAATTGCGGCGGCTGTTAAGAGACCATTCCTTGAGTTCATCCCGGTCGTAGTAAATGCGCCCGCCATGCTTGCGGAACTTCGGCCCCGTCCCCATCCAGCGCATATTGTCGAGGGTCCGCTTCTTGAGGCGGAGATAGGTTGCGGCTTCCTGGACTGTGAGAAAGGGTGTCTCGGTTTCGTCGGCCACGGGTAGCACTCCTACAAACGCATCGCGATGCATGGAGTGTCGTACTGATACTGCAGTTGCGCGAGTGTCGAAGACACGAGCATGTCATTTCGACACCCCTGCCCGTGATCATCTGTGCGCGGATTCTGCCTCGACAGCGTTGGTAAACCCAAGGCCTATACACAAATTATTGCGGTGTTGCCCCCGCGCAGAGAGCTGCGCGGGGGCTTTTTCCTTAGTCGCCGGGGTTCCAGATGACCGCGTAGAGGTCTTCATCTTCCGAACCCGCAGCCTTGCCGAGGTTGGCGTAGAGCTTCTTCGGTCCGAACTCGGGAGCGGCAATTGACAGGCTCACATAGTCCTTGCCGGAGGTTTCGCCCTTGCGGGTCCAACCGGCACCAATCTCGATGCCTTGCGTCAGTACCCGGAAGTCGGGCTGGCTGTCGGCGGTCTTCTGGAGATTGGGCAGGATGTCGATCTCGGCCCTGATGCTGACAGTGCGAAGGTGGCCCTTGTAGCGTCCGTCAGCTTGCTTTGTGACGTATCCAATTGCAGTCATGATATTCTCCTTTGGTTTCGCTTCGAGGACTGTTCCTCGGGCGATGCCCGACCGTTCATCTGCCGAAACAGCCCTGAACCCCTTGGCCGCAACGCCAGTGGAGGACCCGAAGGACAGGCTTTTTTGGAACGAAGTGTTGCGCGAGGAGCTGCGAAGCTGCGGGGAAAAAAGCTGAGCATGAGGGTTTCGGGGACGGCTTCGGACAGATGTAGGTCTCTGGGGCACGCCTGAGAAACGGGCCTTGAGTGAGCGTCAAAAGAGAGGACCAAGGCTCAATTGGGCAGATCACATAACATATTGATTGACGCTGCAACTGCCGTCTTCGCACCGCTAGTTTTCAAGCGGTGATCGACATCCTGCCCAACCTCCAGAAGACTGCCGACAGCCAGCCCGACTTCCGCGTGCTGACACAGGGCATCGAGATTGGTGCCGGTTGGACCCGCAAGGGCGAAACCTCCGGTAAGGACTACGTTAGCCTTTCGATAGCCGCACCTGAGTTCGGATCGAAGAAGCTCTATGCCAACCTCGGTAGACTGCAGGCTCCGAAGATGAAGACCTTTACGCGGTCATCTGGAACCCCGGCGACTGACACCCTCACGCCAAACCGACGCTCGAGCAGCCAATATATCCGGAAAGGAGAACTCAACTCCGATGGTTGAGGCAGCGTGCCGAAATCGTTCGAGATGGAGTAGACTCTCGCGGCGAAGCATGTTGATGAAGGGACCTCCAATCGCGCACAGACTTCTGCCAGGCAGTCCCATCTCACCTCAATGAGCGAATACCAGCGGCAACCTCGGATAAATCGTCGTTGAGTTGGTGATTGCGACCTTGGAGCCGATGTACGATCGCATTGGGAAGCGCTGTTATATAAAGAACCAAATGCGCGAATGGCACAATGTCGTCCTCACTCCCGTGATATAGATAAATTGGCGTCTTTGGAGGCAGTCGCAAGCTGTGCTTGGCCGTTGGCATGATTTCTTCACTCGGCCAGCCGCCAGCACCAACAAAGGGCGCTGCGATCAGAAATATGCCATCAAACTTTCGGTCCGGTGGTGCCTCCGCGATCGCGTTGATCAGGATTGTTCCGCCAATCGAGTGGCCTACGAGTATCGCTCCATCGTCAAGGCTGGCGATCTCTCGCGCTAGCACCGCTTTCCACTTGGTATAGCTGGGATCATCCTCGTTCGGCATGCGCGGGTAGCGGACGTCGTAGCTCGGCCCAAGCTTTTGACCCAAGCTCTCGACGAGCTTGTTGTCCCATTCATCATGGGTCCCGGCACCTCCGCCTTGAATGAACAGTACTTGCTTCTTCAGGGTCGACCTCATATTTCGACACTTCTATGCGCTGTTTTTGGCGCCATGAAAAGTAATTGCGGCGAATACCTGCCACAGCTGCCAGTAGATCGGATCGCCAGCGCCTTGGTAGTTTGGTTTCACACGTGACCAAAACAATAGGCCCCGCGCCGGTCTCCGCGCGGGGCCTATAGAGATCATTTGTTGTTAGGCGCTGGCACTCTCAAACAGTGCGGCCACTTTCTTCCAACTGTCGCCACTGCCCGTGCCACCCCGATCTGTGTAGGCTTCTGCGGGGAAGCGGGCATAGGCGGGGAGCCAGTTCTGGACTTGCGTCCGACCGCTGGAACCCGTGACAAAATCACGGATGATGCCCTTCTGTACCTTGCCTGTCTCGCCCTTGTTGGCATCGGCAACCGAAGGCCCGCCAAGTTCGGAAAGGATGGCATAAAGCACATCCTTGCCAGCAAGCAAGGCAAGGAACGTGTCGTCGGGAGCCCAGGTATTGGTCATGTCCGTTTGGGTTTTAACGCCAACCGCTTCTACAACGGCAGTCCCCGCTTCCAGTGTCTCAGCCATGGCAAAGGCAAGAATATGCATGACTTCGTCATCGGTCAGTTTGAGCAGTTGCCCAAGGACGGCAACCGCATGGTAATCATCACCATTGGGCCTGACAAGTTCACTGCGATCGGGGTCCAATCCCAGTAGATCACACACCGATTGCCGCTTTCCTGCGAAGGCTTGCTGGGCCTTGGACTGCATGACAGAGGCTTCAATGTCCGGTTTGTCAGCTCGTTGGGGGTCGGGCCTGACGTGCCAGAGGCTTGACCCTGCAATCATGTGGGCAACGGCCAATCGCAATGCCACGTGCGGATGATTGAGCAGTTCAAGCCTCACGGCGGCATGGCGATGCAGTGCGAAATAATTCTGCATCGGCTTTGTCAGTTCCGGCTTGTCGGGCTTGGCTTCCGTGTCCGACTTTCCCTTGCCTTTGGCCTCCCGCTTGCGGGCCTCGGCCCGTGCGAGATAACCCTCATGGGCCTCGACTTCGCCCCGATCTGAGACGGAAATAAAGACGGCTCCGCCTTTTTTCTTTGCGGTCTTTTCGTAGTCCCATTCGTGAAATCGCTGGTCCTGTTCCATGATCTGCACACGAGTCCAGCCATTGCCCTCAAAGCTCGCCTTGAGCTTGGCAACAGCTTCATTCTGGAGTGTCCAAAATGTATCAGGATTGGCAAAGTAACTCACTTCACCAAAGAGATCGGAAACGATCTCGGCCTTGTAGGTGGCAAGGTCGAAGATGGCGTTGGTGGTGGGGATTTGTGAGCCACCAAGCAGCCAGCGCTTGAGATTGCTTCCCCTAGGCGCCCCTTGTTCGGAGTCTTCAAACAGGCCAAGCCAATCCTTCTGCTGCTGCTTGGATGCAAGGGTCAGAGCCCGCAAGGTTTCGCCATCGATCTCCTCGGCGCGGTAGGCCGTTCTGATCTTCGGCGACAGATTGGCAATGGCCAAACGGCGCTTTACCGTGATCTCGGTGACGCCAAAGGTGTCGGCAATCTCTCCTATCGTCCTGCCTTCCTTCAACAGGCGTTGGAAGGCCTCGAACTCATCCATGTCATCCATGGGCTTACGGTGAACATTCTCAATGAGCGAGGCTTCTATTGCCGCCGCGTCATCGCCCTTTGCCATGACAGCACAGGGAACGGCCTCGATTTCCACACCTTCTTGCTCCAAGAAATTAAGTGCCAGATAGCGCCGCTTTCCTGCAACAACCTCGTGGCCCTTGCCATTCTTGCGAACCAACAGGGGTTGCAAGATGCCACGTTTTCGTATGCTGGGGATTATATCGTTTAAGTCCGCTTTCTTCACGCCATACCGAACATTGGTCTTGGCGATTGAAAGTTCACTCAAAGGTATATGCATAAGTTCCATGATGTTAGTCCTTTCGGGCTGAGGAATTGGGGCTGAACAGGTCCATTTGGTTCCGCGCCCCTTCATCGAAGAGGCCAAGATCGCAGGGCTTCTGCAATCTCTTGGAACCAAGTGGCTGGGCGGCCAGCACCATGAGCCGCTCATAAATCGAGACAGGCCTTACCCCTGGAATAAGCGCTTGCTCACCAATGGGTGTGGGTTCTGTCTCGAATGGAATGGGAAGGTCGCCCGTCATGCGGCGACCTCCGCTTCAATAGTCTTCTGCTCAAAGGCAAGGATATAATCGCAAGCCTTCGACGCCATGCTGGCCGCCTTGAAGATGGCGCGGGCATCATCTTTCAGGACTTGCAGCCAGCTGCCGAGATAGTCGGCATGCCGGACGGTGGGCACAATGCCGAGGCTTGCGCAAACGAAAGCAGTCGCCAGTTCTGCGACCAGTTCCTCTCGGGCATAGCCATTGGCGGCAAACTTCGTTGTGAGATCACGGGCCAGCCGTGAAGCATGGCCTGTCCAATGGCCAAGCTCATGGAAGACGGTGCGGTAGTAATTGATCTGATCGTGGAACGCCGTCTGGGGCGGAACGCGAATAGCGTCGAGCTTCGGAATATAACAGGCAATCTCGCCGCCAATCTGAAAGCTGGCTCCCGTTGCTTTAATCAAGGCCTCGGCACGGGGGATAAGTTCGCGTTCCCTGTCAGGCGTCGATAGCGGACAAATATCTTCCGGCAAGCCATCGCATTGCGCGACATTGAAAACCGTATAGCGCTTGAGAAAAGGGATCGATTGCGGGTCGCTGCCGTCCTGCCTTGCCCGTTTCTTCTCGTCCTTGGGAATGAAACTGTCGGCATAAAAGACGGTCCAGCCCTTTTCGCCTTTGCGGACACAGCCGCCGAGCTCAAGCGCTTGCTTGAAGGTCAGCCACTGTTGGGACGTGTAGCCACCCTTGATCACCGCATCCCACAAGAGAAGAATGTTGATGCCGGAATAGGCCTTGGCTGTCCGGGCATTGCGCGGCAATCCAAGGCCAGTACTGCCCTCCTCACTGCCCCAAGGCCGGACCCATGGCACAATGCCCTGTTCAAGCTCGGCGATAATCCTGTCTGTCACTTGTGAATACAGACTGGGCTGATTGGCGCTCTGGTTCTGCTGGTCCCGCATGGCCTTTTTCTCCTCCCCGCATGTTCCCCAGTGAGTGGGGTGGGCGGTGAAAAGCGACCGTTAGGCCAGAATTGGCCGACCGCATCCGAAGGACCGGAACGCAGTGGAGGACCGCGCAAAGTGCGCGATCAAAGATTGCTGAGTCGAACCTTGAGTTTTGAACGTCGCGCGGTTGCGGGCGGACAATTCTGGCCTAAAAGGGAGCCCCGCCCACCCCGCGAACCGGGGAACTTCACTAAAAAGAGCCGCCGCACCTTCGCGGCGTCCCCGCGCAGGCCAGTGGCCTGCCAAGCGCCAGGGATGGAAGCCCGAAGGGCGGAGACGGCGAAGCCGGCTCCGTTCACGAGAGCCCGACCGCGAGTACGCGGGGCGCAGCCATCCAGATTGTTACGATATCTATTTGTGGAGCTAAGTAGGGTTGCCGAGACTAGCTACGCGAGCCGGAATCACTTTGGCTTTACCTTGGTCCGGCCTGCTTTCGGGGGACGCTGAAGCAAGTCAACTGGCTCCACTCCGAGTACCGTGGCAAGTTTCTCAACCATGGCGATGCTGGCACTATAGACGCAGCGTTCAAGGGCACTGATATATGTTCGATCAACACCAGCCTCGTGGGCCAAGGCTTCTTGGGATAAGCCTTTTTGCCTCCGAAACTTCCGCAAGTTGCGGGCAAAGTCTTCTCGTATGTCCATACATGAGAAATCACCCGCTTGATGAGCATTTCACCACGGAGTATACTCTACAATATGCACTGCCTTGAGAATGGCGGCGTTGATTATCATTGACCACCTAGAGCGTCGAAGGCTTCATTTATGTCCAAACTACAACATGCACCCTCAATTGCTGATCAGGCGCCATCACCCGATCAAATAACGGACTACGACAGGGCGCATTTCGCAACCTATCTCTCCCTCCTGTATGCCGCTGGCGAAGGCAAGAATGACCAAGATATGGCCCGTAACATCTTGAGGATAGACCCCCAAAAGGAACCCCAGCGTGCCCGTCAGGCCCTTGAAAGCCACCTCAAACGCGCGCGCTGGTTGGCGAAAAGGGGCTACCAATCCTTACTGGTAGACTGACGCCCGCAACACCTTCGGGCAAGACAAATAGTCGTCCCGTGACTTCTAAGCCCAACTTAAATAGCAGTCACTTTAGAAGTGCCCGATACCCTCCGTGCATGAGAGCGGTCCCACGCTGCGCCGCCCGACGAACACGATTCTTGAGATGATCGCCAGGGGCATTCCAATCCTCGTTGACACGGTCAGGACCAAACATGGCAACCGCAATATCACGATAGGACGCTCCCGCCAGGCGACCGTCCAGAACACGCAAGGCGGTGTTCAGTCGCTGTGATCGAGGCGTTGGAGAATACCGCGTTCGCGTGAATGTTCCTCCCGCAATGAGGACGTTGAAGCGCTCCACCACATGCAACTGATATTTCAGTACCTTGGGAGACTGTATTGCTTCAGTCAGCAGATGGACTGGTTCCGTAAGCTCGGCGCCCTGAACAATAACCTGGAAGAACTGCCCTGAATCCTGAAAGAGCAAATGTTGGTCCCCATTCGCTGTCAGAACGGAGCGGCAGAGGCTGGGATGCGCCAATACTTGGTGAAGTTGTGAATTGGCCGCTGAACCGGCAGCAAATGCCTTCAGTTGGAGCACTTGGGGACAACTCGTTGGATCCCAGAGAATTTCGGCGGCATCGCCTTTTTTGTCGGGCGCATCGCCGAAAGATCAACCCCCAGCGCTGCATGCGGAACCCAACCGCACCCAACCTGAGCGTCACAGGGCCACCCTGCTCCGGTAAGATCGTGACCTCATCCTGAGCAACGCCCCAATCAACGACGTAGTCCTTGTTCCTTCGCAAGAATTCCCAAGCCCAACCCCGGCGTGTCAGACGATGGGTATAGGCATAGCTTGCCGCTTTCAGCCAGAGTGACCGTCCAGGCGGATCGCTGGACTTAGCCAAATCAGGGTTATGGGCGGGAATCATGGATGGAGCCTGAAGTGTTCGGCTACAGGCTGGCTCCCATCGGTATATCCGCTGTCAACGGCACCGGCGCCCAGAGCACTCGTCCATCGATGCCACAGGCCCGCTTGGTGCGTGCCAGGGCGTCTTTAGAGACCTCCAGGACTCCAGCCACTGCTTGGGTAGCGCCGATCATCCCAACGTCGCCTAAGCGTTCCAGAGGCCAGCTGGCGCGACGCAGAACACGTTCCATGCGCAGATCCGTGACGGTCACAATCCCGGTCAAGGAACGGGACAAGCCGAATTCGATCATGCCGGCAAATAGCTCAAATGTTGCCATTGCCAGCCCTCTCTCTGAACGCGGCATCTCGGGCGATAGTTCAAGGGCAAAACGGCTACTCTCCCAGATTTTTGGATCAGAGGGGCTGGGGTTTCCGCCAAGTAGCTGGGAAAAGACGTCGCGCAGCATGGTGGGGCCAGTGGACGGTAAGAAACGTACGCAGCCTTGGATTCGGCCATCGTTGCCACGGTGCAGCAGATAGGCGGGCGCCAGGGTGTCGAAGAGGTCGCGCTCCAGACCGTCCTCGACCTGAACTGCCCACTCAAGCCTCTCCTTGAACACGCGAAATCTCAGGCGGTGCATTTCTGCAATGGCACTCGTGAACTGGGCATAATCCCCGGGCTCTATTAACTGCATCATGGTACTCTCCAGACAAATTGTTGTCTGTGGAAAGAACCCGATTCAGGGGATCAGAGCATGCTGGGTACTTGTACAGGTTGACGAAATCCCATTGTCACAACCTGGATTGCGTTGCTGAAGCGAGCATTGCAACGGCCTGGGAAATCGTCCTGACACCAAGCTTGGATTTCGCATTATCGAGGTGAAAAGCCGCAGTCCGGCGGGAGATGTTCAATATGCAACCGATGTCCCAAGCGGATTTGCCCCTGGCTGCCCATTCCAGACATTCGTATTCCCGCGGTGACAACAAGATGCCAGAGACGGACCGCTCAGGCACCAGTGCCAATCGTGCCCGTGAGTGAAATAAAATGGCCAGGAGCTGGAGAAGCGACTGGTGCTTCTCAACATAACGTGTGAATTTCGGATGACAGTCGTCCGCAGCAAAGGTTACTGCAGCGATGCGGCTCAAAGGATCGTGAATTGGAATTGTAAAGCCGCATCGAATGCCAAAATGAGCTGCATCCTCAAGCAATTGAAATTGCGCGCCGCAAAGGTCATGTGACCAACACTCGTATCCCCATTGAAATGGCTCACACGTTCGCACTGCCCTGTCTACCACAGGGTCGATTTCCTCATAGTCATTCGCCAAGTAGTGTGACGTCCACGCAGTGGGATAATTTGAAATAAGCTTTACTTCTGCATTAGACTGACGCCCTGCAAAAAGGTAGGCGAAGGTACCAAGATCGAGGGCTGCCACAATCCCGGTCATCGCAATCCCAAGCGCCGGGATATCGGCATTGCTGTTAAGTGAGTCAATGAACGTCTGGAAAATGCGATCCATCCGATCCTCTTTTCAGTGAGCCCTCCCTCTGCCAACTTGCTATGTTTTGGCTATCATCTTACTTCATGCAGGATGCACGTCACAGCTCCCATATTGCCTTTGAAACTGAAGAAATGATCGGCGAACTCTCAAGTGTTAAGAGTCCGCCGACTTAGTTTGCAAGCGCCCAGGGGGAGACGACAGGCACCTGCGAGAATACAAGGGCCGCCCCACGCCCAAGCGATGAAAAAAGAGGCCTCCTCCATCCATTTCTTCTTGTCATTCGAGAACTCGTAATGCTTTACGCCTCTTCGCGATAGCGTACAGAAGTGAGTCACTCACCATACAGAATGCATTGATAGAAACCTGTGTTCGCCAAACCGGGCTTTCCATACCTCGTTCTTTGCGGGTTTTTCCGCCATGCCGGTTTCGAAAATCGCCGCCGACAGAGGCTGGAGCGCGCACTTTGCAAAATATCGATCATGCGATCGATAACTTGGCCAGCCTGCGTCGCCATGTCAGATTCGCAATCACGTGCGACAATACCCGAGAGACTATCGAGGCCACCGCACTCGTCGGCGCGGTGAAAATACTGGGGCAAACGGATACGGGTGATCGTCAAAATGATTTCCTCATTTCAAGCGGCAACTGGTGAAGAAAGCTGAATCTTTCCGGCGAAATGACACAGCGCAGTTTGGTCGCCATAGGTGATCTGCTGCGGTGGTGTCGCACAAAGCGAAACAGCGGCAGGGCAGCGCATCCGAAACCGGCAACCCTCAGGCGGATTGGCTGGGCTCGGGACATCGCCCTCTAGTACGATACGCTGGCGCGACCGCTCTACCCTCGGATCGACCGAGGGGACAGCGCTCAAGAGAGACTGGGTATAGGGGTGAAGCGGTTTGGCGTAGAGACGATGGCTCTCCCCGGTCTCCATAATCCGTCCGAGATACATCACATATATCCGGCTTGCCGCTTGCCGCACCACGGCTAGATCATGGGCTATGAACAGGATCGACATGCCTTTCTCTTCCTTCAGCTTCAGGAAGAGGTTCATAATTTGAGCCCTGATCGACACGTCCAGTGAGCTTACCGGCTCGTCACAAATCAGCACCTTCGGATTAACCACTAGGGAGCGACCTATGCAAACTCGCTGCCGCTGTCCGCCTGACAATTCTCGGGGACGGCGGTCGAGTATGTCCGCCCCGAGGCCCACCTCTACGAGCAACTCGCGGGATCGAAGGGCGCGAGCCTTGCGATTTCGTTCGCCGGCGATTTGCAGCGCTTCGTCCAGCATTTGCCCAATAGTATGCTTGGGAGTAAGTGCCGAGTAGGGGTCTTGAAAAATGTACTGGATTTCACGACGCATTTTGCGCCGATCAGCCCAACTGAGCTTCAGGATGTCCGTTCCGTGATATATGATTTGACCCGCCGCAGGCGTTTCAAGGCCAACAATGGTCCTGCCTAATGTCGATTTTCCGCAACCGGATTCGCCAACCAGGCCAACAATTTCTGCCTCACCGATTAGCAGACTCACATCGTCGCAGGCCGTAATTGTTCCCCCTGTGTCCCTATCCTGAAAGCGGACGTCCAGATGTTCTATCGAAAGCATGGCTTTCATCCCTGCGCCAAGTTGAGTTCAGAAGGATTTATGACTGGACAAGCTGCGAAATGATTTCGCCCAACGGAAGAAAGCAAAGGCTCACGGGCCGAGCACGTCTCTATCGCGGAGATACAGCGTGGTGCGAATGCGCAACCCTTGAGCGTTTTCGACATATCCGGCGGCACTCCGGCCAGGCCATTGAATTTGGCGCCAATCGCCGCGTCAAGCCGGGGAACGGCATCCAGCAGAGCACGGGTATAGGGGTGCCGAGGAGAGACCAAAACCGCGTCGACCGAGCCGTACTCTGCGATTGTTCCGCCGTACATTACCGCAACCTTGTCAGCCATGCCTGACACGACGCCTATGTCGTGGGTAATGAGCACGATTGACATACCGAGCTGCTTTTGCAGGTCTTTCAGCACCTCAATGATCTGCGCCTGAACCGTAACATCCAGCGCCGTAGTTGGTTCATCGGCAATTAAAACTTTCGGCTCGCCGGCTATTCCAGCGGCGATGACCGCCCGCTGGCGCATACCGCCAGAAAGCTCGTGTGGGTACTGTTGCAGCCGCGAAGCGGGATCCGGAATGCCAACCAGTTTCAGCAATTCTTGCGCACGCTGCTCGGCCGCTTGAGTGGACATCCCCAAATGGATCTCTGCAACTTCAGCGATCTGCCGACCGATCTTGCGATTGGGATTGAGCGCACTCAGAGGATCTTGAAATACCACACCGATTTTGCCACCACGATATTTCTGGAGGCGGTCTTCACTCAGAGTGAGCAGATCAACGCCCTCGAATAGCAATGATCCCGAATAGTCCGCAGCAACTCCTGCCGGCAGCAATCCAAGAGGAGCGAAATTCATGATCGTCTTGCCGCTTCCGCTTTCACCGACGATCGCGAGGGTTTCGCCTGCTGCCAGCGAATAGTTGACGTGCCGGACGGCCTTCACCGTCGTGCTCTCTGCATGCAAGTTGACAGAAAGATCGACCGCCCGCAAAAGCGCGGGTTTTTCAGGAGTATTGCTCATTGCAATACTCCTCCTTCCGCCGCCAGCGCTGCTCGCCGGAAACGGAGCTCCCTTTCGCTCGGGGCGCGCGGCGATTTCAATAAGGCAAGTGACTCGCCAAGCAAGTTGAAGCCGATAACCATGACCGTTAGCGACAAACCAGGCACAATGACCTCACGCGGATTTCTATCAATGAACGGCAATGCGTTGACGAGCATCTGGCCCCATTCGGGCGTGGGCGGCTGAACGCCAAGCCCAAGGAAGCTCAAGGTTGCAATCGCGAGAGCAAGCACACCTGCATCTGCGCTGGCATAGACCAACACTGCACCAATTGCGGTTGGCGCGAGATGCAAAAAGATAACCCGGAACGGGCTGGCTCCCAGGACGACCAGGCTTTCGATATGCGGCTGCTGCACCACGGCCGCGACCGTCGCACGGCTGAGGCGAGCATAACTCGGGATCCATGCCAGCGTTAGGGCCAGGATCATGTTGGTATAGCTCGGTCCCGCGACGCCGATCACCGCGAGTGCCACGACAAGGCTTGGGACACTTAGACCAAAGTCGACAAACCGCATAAAAATTTCATCGAAGACGCCCCCCAGATATCCGGACAGAGTTCCAAAAAACCCACCGATGATCATAGATAGGCCGATAACCGTGACAACAGCAACAAGCGTGGTGCGTGCGCCCATGATGATCTGACTGGCAGTGTCGCGCCCTAAGTGATCTGTCCCCAGCCAATGCGCCAGAGAGAAGCTTTGATGGTTGGTGAACAAATCCTGAGCGGCCGGGTCATACGGGGTAATCCATGGCGCAAACAAACCGAGGATCAGAAAAAGGGAGACCATGCCCAGAGCCGGGATACCGACTTTTTTCAGAGTGCGAAAGATTGAACTATTCAGCATTTCAAAGTTTCCTCGGGCGGCGCTGCTTGGGGTCAACAGAAAGGACGATCAGGTCCACGATGAGGTTTACGACAATGAAGAAGATCGAGAACATCAAGAGGGTTGACTGCAGCACCTGAAAGTCTCTGAACTTGGCAGCTTCAAGAAAATATGCACCGATGCCTTGCCAAGCAAAGATCGGCTCGATGACAATCGCGGCCTGGACCATGTAGGCAAAGTGAATGCCGAAGGCGGTGATGACTACGGGTATCACGTTGGGCAGGGCATCTCGGAACAGAATTGTTCGCCTGTTCAGCCCTTTGGCCAATGCCGTGGTAGCATATGGTTTGCTCATTGCATCTTCAAGCGCAACGCGAGCAACACGGCTGATCAGGCAGCCAGGGACGATGCCAATTGCAATACTGGGGAGTATCCACGATAGAGGACCGGAAAAGCCGTAAGTCGGCAGAACGCGGTAAATGACGCCGAACAGATAGACGAGCATCGCAGCGATGAAGAACTTCGGCAACGACGCTCCGACCAGGGCCAACCCCCTGAAGGTCCTGTCCATAAGACCACCAGAGCGAAGCGCGCCCAGGAAGCTGAAAGCTATCCCGATAGCAAGAGCGACAATCCCGCCACCCAGAATAAG
Organism: Aestuariivirga sp.; assembly: GCA_965279345.1. Lineage (GTDB taxonomy): Bacteria > Pseudomonadota > Alphaproteobacteria > Rhizobiales > Aestuariivirgaceae > Aestuariivirga. The sequence goes on along the minus strand of CBDIHN010000003.1, from coordinate 844,415 downwards.
GATCGCCGTAGGCTTTGACCGTTCCACGAGACTTGCACCGACGTCGCCCCCGGTACGCAGGGATTGGCCAAGATCACCGTGCAGGGTTGCATTCAGCCACCGCCCGTATCGCACAAGGATCGGGTCTCGAAGCCCGAGCTGCAGCTCGATCTTTTCGATGTTTTCGCGGGTAACGAAGCCTGAAGCCTGCTCGGCCATAACCACAGCAACGCTACCTTTGAAGGCCGCAACCAGCATGAAGCAGAAAACCGACGCGATCGCGACTAGCGTGATAGCGCCCCATATTCGTTTGTAGACCAATCTAAGCATGATTTCCCCAGTTCTGTGCGGGCCAAATTAGCCCGCATAGAATCTTTCATCCATCAAAAGTGTTATCCGTCGGGCTGAGCCTAACTCAGCCTGCGTCTACCACGCTAATGCCAGTATAGGGCAGCGCGTATTCTGTCGAAGGAACGGTGAAGTTCTGCACCCTCGGGCCATATGCCCAGATCCTAGTTGCGTGGAAGATTGGTGCCATGATGTTATTGTCATGGAGCCAATCGCAGAATACCTGATAGTTGGCCGCCCGATCTGCCTCGTTAGCGTAAAGCGCCTTGTTAACCAGTGGATCGAGGCCGTCTTTGTCAAGCCATATTTTGCCGTCCGTTCCGGTCAGGAAAGTACTGAGGAAGTAAACCGGCAGGGAAGCGAACGGATCATAGGGCGCGCCGTTGGTGATGAACAGCGTCACGTCGTACTTCAACTTCGGAATGTCATCGTGCTTGCTGGTGTGATCGACGACACGGATTGCCATATCGATGCCGATTTCCTTCAAGTAGGCCTGAAGGACTTCGGCAAGTGCGCGGGACCCGGCCACCTCTTCAGGGGAGATAACCATTTCAATCGCCAGCGGCTGACCATCTTTTTGACGTGTATCAGTACCAACCCAGCCTGCCTTATCGAGTAAGGCCTTCGCCTTTTCGACATCCCGCGCCGGAACCGGATAACGGGTGCCCGAGTCCGCGACGGTTTCAGGGAATAGGTTCATGGTCGGCGTAGCAAAGCCCAGCGCCACTTTCTGGCAGATGGCGTCCCGATCGATACACAAATTGATGGCTTCGCGGACAGCCAAGTCCTGGAAGATCGGACGCGTGGGGTTGAAACCGAGGATCATCGTATCGGTGCCAGGAGCCGCAACAACGTTCAGGCCAGAGTCTTTAAGGGTTAAGGCATCATCTGGTGAAAGCTGAGCAACAAGCGAACCGCCGGTCACGTCAATTTGCCCGGCCCGAAGCGCGTCGACGCGGCTTCTGGCGTTGGTCATGACAACTAGGGAGACTTTTTCGATCAAGGGCTTTTTGCCCCAATAGCTGTCATTGCGGGTAAGTTCAACGCCATCGGCACTGCCGCTCGCAAACACCCACGGGCCGGTCCCGACTGGGTTCTGATACGCACCATCGGCACCCACGGATTTGGGGCTAAGGAAGCGGACTGGACGCACATAGGTCAGTTCATTCAGCGCCGCGGGAACCACGTTTTTCAGGTGAATAGCAATAGTGGTGTTGTCGATAATTTCAGTCGACTCGAAATTGGCCACAGTCCCCAGCCAGTTGTGATCTTCCACGCCGATCCAACGCTTAAGGTTCCATATTGCTGCCTCGGAATTCCATGGGGTGCCGTCGGTGAAAGTGACGCCCTGACGCAGCTTGAAGGTCAGGACTTTGCCATCGTCGGACACAGTCCATGATTCAGCCAGCGCGGGCTCGATCCTGCCGCCTTCGCCATAGCTGACAAGCGGTTCGAAGATCATCGCCTGAACGGCGAACATGCCTTTGTATTTCTGAGGGTCAAGGACGCCGGGCTCCTTGCCAAGAGCAATACGAAGAGTCGAAGCATTTGCCCCGTATGCGTACTCGGCAATGCCAAACTCGACCATGGAAAAAGCGCCAAGCGCCGCGCCGCTGATGAGAAAATTTCTGCGTGTCGTCTTCATTTGTTTCTCCCTAAGAGATCTGAGTTCGTTGATACAGTCAACGTCTACTTCTTGTTGTGTGGCATGCTATGCGGACTCGCGGTCGCAAATGTCGACCGCTTTTAGATATTCAATCTCAAACGGAATGGGTGGCATTTCAAATGTCGATTCAACAGAAGTTCATGTGGAAAAGTTATGAACTCAACGTCATCTAAAGCTAAAAGACGCGTAAATTGCCGACACCTAACATCAAAGGTCTTACAAATCGACCGATATGGGATTATTTTGCTATTTTGAGAATTTAGGATTAGGCCGTGGTGGGCTCTAACAAATCCTGCCTATGATTTTCCTGCTTCACGAAATTTGCGTACATCCTGCCAATTGCTATCATCGCAAGTATTCTATCATAAAGGAGAGACGATCATCCTTTTGGGATCAAGCAGAACCATTAGGTTGTGCCATAGTTGAAGTAGGAGATTCACATGATTCCGCAAGATGGCGAATTTACACCTCGCGAAATAGAAGCCTTTGCTGCGGTCATGACGCACGGCACGACGACTAAGGCGGCGGATGCACTCAACATCACCCAACCGGCCGTCAGCAAAATGCTGACTCACCTGACAAACAAGGCCGGCTTTCCACTTTTTCGAAATCATCGGCAGAGGTTGATCCCAACCCCTGAGGCCCACATGTTGTATGCAGAGGTCCAGCGCGTCTTTGAATCCGTCCGGGGGATATCGAGAGCAGCGAGAGAGATTAAGGAGCTTAGAGGTGGTCGCCTGAATGTCTCAGCACTTCCTGCATTTGGTCTCACATTGCTCCCATCCATCATCGCGAGCTTCACGAAGGAGCATCCAGACGTTGCGATTTCGCTCGACATAAGAAGTTCATCAACTGTCATTCAGCGTGCGAGCCGCAATCAGCTCGATATCGGCATAGCAGCGGAAGGCTATGAAGAATCGCCTTCAGTTGTTCGGCGCGCGCTCACCGCGACACCTCCTGTCTGCATCATGCCGAAAGGTCACGCGTTAAGTAGGCTTTCGGTCATCCAGGTCGACGACTTGGACGGATTAGATTTTGTATCACTGGGGGCTGGTGACCCAATGCGCCGACAACTCGACGCGTTATGCGAGGAGCGCAGCGTAAAGCGCTCCTTGAAGGTCGAGGCTGCACTCTCAGCCGCCTGCGTGAATCTGGTTGCTAACGGTGCGGGCGTCACCGTTGTCGATAGATTATCTGCCTGGATGGCGAGAGACCTACCGATTGAAATCCGAGACTTCGGCCCACAAATCAATATCAATCTAGGCGTCTACAGGGCGTGGGGCACAATTGCATCGTCCGTTACCGACACATTTATCGAGCATCTAATTCAATCAACAAGAGATTATATGAAGGATGTCGACAGTGGAATTAAAGCTCTAGGCGAGATTTAATGCCGTGTCATTGTTCATCCTTGTCCTATCTGAACCGATCAAGACTAAAAGATTTCATATCGGCGGGAATCTTGCCATCGGCAATCCATTTGGAGGTTTCAAACGCATGAATTGCTGCAAGAGAGACTCCGCTGTGACAGGTCACAAGAAATGCGCCTGGGACAATCTCATCGTATATCGGCGAGGCATCCGGCGAGATGACGCGCAACGCGGCCCAGGTTCGGATAACACGCACTTTGCTTAGAAATGGGAAATATTCGATCGCGGCGCTCGCCATCCGGGCGCCATGTTCGAAAGTGGTGTTCAAATCATACCCGACGTCCTCCCAGCTAGAACCGATCATGATGGTCCCGTCGTCCATCTGGCGCGCTTGCTCCATAGCCATATGAAAAGTTCGCGGCAGCCGTTCGGTGATCATGATCTGGCCGCGGATGGGTTTGATCGGTATCTTTATTCCCAGATAGTCACCAAGAGTGGCATTGCCTAGTCCGGAAGCCAAAACAATGCGACTTGCAATCACCTGGCCATGGGTCGTCTTTAAGACGAATTTCTCGCCTCTTATTTCTATACCAAGGACGCTGTTTCCCGGATAATACTGGCCGCCTCTCTGACGGTATGCGCGATGGAGCGCCTGGAGAAGGCGGAGTGGATTTGCTTGGCCATCGTATTTTGAATAGCTCGCCCCCGCGACGTCGGGCCCTATTTCGGGCACCAACTTTCGGATAGCGTTATTGCCTAAAATTTCGTATTCGTAACGGCCGTCGTAGTTGGCCTGAATCAGTTTGAGATCGGCCGCTCTTTGTTCCAACGCCTCTGGCTCTTTGCAGAAAAAAAGTCCTCCGTTTTGTTCAAGCGCAACATCAAGTCCGGTGCTGCTTTCTAGCTGACTTGAAAGTTCGGGCCACTGCTGAACTGCGCGCATAGCCCAATGCGTATAGGCCGGAAGGGCCAGCCCCTTGCCCTGGACCCAGACCAGTCCAAAGTTGCCCCGACTGGCCCGGATCGCTCCATCTCCTTCATCCAGAACAACGCAGTCAACATTCCGTAATTTCAATCCATAGCCAATCGATATGCCAACCACGCCGCCGCCGATTACTGCGACTTCAGTTTCAAGCAGCATGCTTATCATCCCCAAAGTCTGAATCAATTTCTACGGCCATCTCTGCCAGCGTTATTGGCTTCAGGGGAAACCGGACATTGTAGGATCCAATATCAGAGGTTTTCATTCCGGTTTCATTGGCGAGCAGTTGGGATACAATTGAACCGCATACTCTGCCTTGGCAGGCTCCCATGCCGCAGCGAGTGAAAACCTTTGCCTGTGCCGGGCCGATTGCGCCATCAGCGATTGCAGTTCTTAAGCTTCCAGCCGTGACCTCTTCGCATCGACAGATAATCGTACCGTCCGAACAGGAGGAAGTAGAGATGCGCGGGGGATAGAGCGCTTCGAGAAAACCCCTAAAGCTACGTTCTTTTAATAACGTTGCCGTCGCTTTCGCGCTCGCTTTTCCAACGCGAGCATCGGCGCGGCCCATCTGCTCCAGGATCCGGCAGACTGCGATTTCGGCGGAAGCTGGCGCTGCAAAGGCACCATCAATGGACGCGGCATCACCGACGATGAATAGATTTCGTATGCTGCTTTCGCCAAAACCATCCAGCACGGGCCTGAGGCAATGCTGGCTGTCATCCCAGACATGCTGGCAGTTCAGGGCACGCGATAGCTGCGTGTTTGGAAGAATGCCTTCGTGGACAAGAAGCACGTCGGCATCAATCACTCTACTCTTCCCGGCGAATTCAAACGCAATTCCTGTTAGTTTACTGCTTCCAGTGGCAATCAAATGGGAGACATCCCGATATATAGGAATGTCGGCCGCTCGAATGTCCCAGATCATCCGCATGCCCTTTGCGAGCTTCTCTCGATTGATTATAAGTGACGGCAAATGCCTGAGCGCGATTGCGGCTCTGTTTACCTTGGGCGCTGTATCAAGGATTGCGGCAATCCGCACCCCCAATCCAGTCAACTGGCTTGCAAAAAGCGAAAGCAGCGGCCCATTTCCGCCAAGGACGATTCTACCCGCAGGCGCGATACCGGATGATTTCAAGAGAAGCTGGGCGCCACCAACTGTCATCACACCTGGGAGAGTCCATCCTTCGAAAGCCACAGGACGCTCCATAGCGCCAGTCGCCAGTATTAGCTTGGCGAACTTAAGCCGCTGAGATGTGCCGCACTTGCTGAAGCTCACAAAACCTTCATTGCCAAACATATCAATGCGCCAGATATTCACGCCAAAAAGAACCTCCTTTTGCGCTGCTTTGAATAGCTCAAGAATTCGAAGCCCCGCGTTATAGTCCGACCCGAGCGACAGATCATTCTTAAATGGCCCGTCCTCCAGACCGCGATAGACTTGGCCTCCAGCGGACGGACGCTCATCAAGAAGGGCGACAGTTAATCCATGGCTCGCTGCTGTCGCAGCCGCAATCATCCCTGCCGGCCCACCGCCAATAATGCAGACGTCAACACTATTCATGGTTTCTCATTTCGGCTCTGGAGTGTCTTGATCCCTAATGGAAGCTGCCGCCGGATACGCATATCGGACTCAACACTTCGAAGGCATCCTTGTTGATTTGGAATTCCGTCAATCTCGACTAGGCAATCGAAACAGACCCCCATCATGCAAAAGGGAGCCCGGTCGCTGCCCGAAATGACGGTGCGACGATAGGGCTGCCCTGTTTCAAGCATCATGACTGCGGCGACGGTATCGCCTTCAAAACATGATGTCGCAACATCATCGATATAGATGATGCATTTTTCGCCATCGTTGGCTTTAACTCTGGCGAACATCAGAGAATCCCTTCATTTCGTATGTTGCTACCCGGTTGATCCTCATGATGTGAGTGTTTCAATAAGGTCAAAGAGTCTGACAATATCTTTGTCCTCGTTATAGACATGGGGCGTGATCCGCATCTTTGTGCCCCGAACTGTCACGAAGGTCTTATTTTCTTTAAGTCGGCGCGCAAGATCGTCGCGGAATCTGTCGCCAAGTTCCACCACCGAAATATGCGCGGCGCGCAGACTTTCTATCGGTCCGATAAAGCTGCGTTGTTCGGCCTGTTGCCAAATCAATCGGTTGAGATGAGTCAGCCGTTCGTAAACCGCCGCGCTTCCCCAGCTTTGCAACAGCTCCAGTGATTTGATGGCAATGGGCAGAACGACAAAGTCCGAGCGCTCGCCCATGTCGAAACGGCGTGCGCCGGGGAGATAGTCCAGCATCGTTTGAAGATAGAAATCCGAGCGTTCACCGCCAGCGCGGTTCCAAGAGTGGAATTCAATGGGCCGACCTTTTTCCTGCCAAGCTTTGCTCGCGTACAGAAATGCAAGGCGGTATGGCCCGAGAAGGAACTTGTACGTCGCAAAGGACAAGAAATCGGGGCGAGCGCGTGATACATCGAAAGGAACAGCACCCACCCATTGTGTGCCGTCCATCACCAAAGCGGCACCGACCGCATGCGTGGCCTCCGACACCGCTTCAACATCCACGCTTGTCCCTTCGAACCAATGAACGATGGTTCCCGCAACAACAGAAACCGGAGCGTCCGAGCCGTAGATCGCCGCCACAAGCGCCTGCGCCCAAGTCTGGTCGGGCTGGCGCGGTACTGTCACCACGCGCGCATTCTTCTGCTTGGCCAACTCATACCAAGCGTAGCGATGCGAAGTATGCTCGTTCTCCATCATAATAATTGCCGATCCCGCCGGAACCGCCACATTCGCGGCAGCCACAGCAATGCCGTAGCTGGTGGCTGGAATCACGGCGATGTCTTCAGCCGTGGCGCCGATGAACGAGGCTGCAAGGGCACGCGCCTGTTCAACCTCATCGTAATAATTGCCGATGGTCATATCCCAAGGGGCGGCCTTCACCAGTACGCCCTTGGCCCCTGCTTCGGCAGCACTGTTGGGGATCGGCGACATATAGGCGGCATCCAGATAGGTTACATCTTCGGGGATAGAGAAGAGGTGGCGCTGGCTGGCAAGCATGGAAACCCTCACAATGATACTTCGACGCCAAGACCGAGGTCTTTCGCCTTCTGATAGATGAAATTGGCAAACTCGATATCCTGCGCGGGCACGCCAAGCGACCGATACAAGGTGATTTCTTTATCGTCGCTACGGCCACGAGCTTGGCCGTTCAGCACGGCGCCGATTTCTCCAACAATGCACGATTTGTCGATGAGGCCTTTGGCCACAGGTTCAAAAATATCGGATGCCGCAACCATTGTCATTGGCAAGTAATCAACCCAGATGTTCGAGCGCTTCACGCAGTCGAGATCGATTTCCTGCAACGCGGCAATACTAGCGCCCACGGCGTTTACATGGGCGCCGGGCGTCAGCCATTCGCCATGCAGCACAGGGAATTTGGCCGAAGTGACGGTGCAGACAATATCAGTGCCATCGACAGCGGCCTGCGCTGTTGGGAATGCCTCGGTAACAAAGCCCAAGTCGTTTTGTGAATCAGCAAATGCCTTGGCCTTCGCGGCATCCCGCCCCCAAACGCGAATGCGCGATATGGGCCGAACCGCAGAGATCGTGGCGATGTGCCGCGCGGCCTGCTCGCCATATCCAATGATGGCCAGTTCGCAGGCATTCGCCCGTGACAGGGTGCGGGTTGCGACGGCGGTTGCAGCGGGTGTTCGCAAGCCTGTAATTGCGCTCGCATTAATCAAGGCGACGGGTCTTCCCCTCTCCTTTTCAAAGAGCAAAACGCCGCCCTGGTGCGACGGGAGGCCATAGTTGAAGTTCTGAGGGGATACCGATAAGACCTTAGCACCAAAATGCGCCCTATCCGCCATGGAGGCGTACATCACGGAAAGGCAGGTCCCGGCCTCTCCGGGCATCTTGAGTGTGCGTCTGATGTCCTGATGCGCTACCCCGTTGGACGTCTTTTTCAACGCCGCCTCGGCCAGTTCCAATGCCTCCTCCAGGCTCACGAGTGCCTCCACCGTGGCGCCGTCTATCACTAGCAGCCGGGTCGCCGGACTTCCTACTAGGGGAGAAGACGAAGACATTTTTAACCTCTGACGAACGTGACATTGCGGTTAGAAATAACACCGAAAAAGCGCCCAGGGCCGCGAAACTTAATAACCGCCCGCGACCAGTTTCCGCGCTTTTTTCATAGTCGCGGAAAATGAGATAAAGGGCAGATCCGGCTTATTCCCCTTCATAACTATTTGGTATGAACGGCCCCGGTCAGGTTGTTTGACCGCAATGACCCCTTTCTCCAAAAGCTTCCGACATCGCCGCTTTGGTGGCCGCTTCATTGTGAAAGCAATCGGTGTTAGAGAAATGGCTAGGAGATAAAGCGCATGAACATTCAACGTATAGGAAAAACCGAGCGTCTTAGCCGCGTCGTTGTGCATGAGAAGGTGGCATACTTTTCTGGTCTGACGGCGGATGATCGGAGCCAAGATACGCGCAGCCAGACCACTCAGATATTGGCGAAAGCGGACACCTTCCTGAAGACGGTTGGCTCCAATCGGTCTTTGATCCTGAGTGCTATGATTTGGCTTCGCGACATCGCCGACTTCGACCAAATGAATATCGCTTGGGTGTCTTGGATCGACAAAGACGAACCGCCTGCGCGGGCAACCGTCCAAGCCGTTTTGGGCTTGCCTGACATTCGTGTCGAGATAAAGTTCACTGTCGCAATACCATCGTCACTCCATGGCTGACGCTCAACCGAAAAAACTGGTGATCTCTGAAACGGAAGTCGCCGTTGAAATTATTAACATGGACAAGTGGTATGGCAATTTTCACGTTCTGCATGACATCAATCTTAAGGTGATGCGAGGCGAGCGGATTGTAATTTGCGGCCCATCCGGTTCCGGCAAATCCACCCTGATCCGCTGCATCAACCGTCTGGAGGATCATCAGAAGGGCCAAATCATTGTCGATGGCACGGAGCTGACGAATGATCTGAAGAAGATCGACGAAGTGCGCCGCGAAGTTGGCATGGTGTTCCAACACTTCAACCTCTTTCCACATCTGACAATTCTGGAAAACTGCACGCTGGCACTAATCTGGGTGCGCAAAATGTCTAAAAAGCAGGCTGATGACGTTGCCATCCAGTTCCTAACGCGGGTTAAGATTCCAGAGCAGGCCAATAAATATCCGGGTCAACTCTCCGGTGGCCAGCAGCAGCGCGTAGCCATCGCTCGCTCGCTGTGCATGAACCCGAAGATCATGTTGTTCGATGAGCCGACCTCGGCGCTTGATCCGGAAATGATCAAGGAAGTACTGGATACGATGGTCGGTCTCGCCGAAGAAGGCATGACCATGCTCTGCGTGACCCACGAAATGGGCTTTGCCCGTCAGGTCGCCAATCGTGTGATCTTCATGGATAAGGGCGAGATCGTCGAGCAGAATTCACCGGTAGAATTTTTCGACAATGCGCAGCACGAGCGCACCAAACTCTTCCTCAGCCAGATCCTGCACTGAAAGCGAAGTCAGCGGCGATAGGGCCGACCTATCCGCGCTTCGATGAGGGAGAACATTGTCGTCAGCGCGAATGTTAGGACGACGTAGACGATTGCGGCACCAAACAGGCTTTCATAGACACGGAATGTTTCCGACCGCACCTGATTGGCTGCGGCCATCACCTCAAATACGGTGATGGTCGACGCCAACGACGTCGCTTTGAGTAGCAGGATATTCTGTCCCGCCAGCGACGGAAGCGCTGCGCGGGTCGCTTGTGGAACCACAACCAGGAACATGATCGGTAGACGCCGCATCCCCAGTGACTTTGCCGCCTCAACTTGGCCAGCGGGCACGTTGGAAAGCGCCCCGCGAAAAATCTCGCCGCAATACCCAGCCGTGTTGAGCGTCAGCGCCAGTGCGGCATACGAAAAACCCGAACGCAAATAGGGCCAAAACATGCTATCGCGGACAGCGGGCATCTGGCTCAACACTTCACCTAAACCGTAATAGATGATGTAAAGTTGCACCAATACCGGAGTGCCGCGCATCACCAGGATGAAGCAATAGGCGGGCGTTCGCAAAAAGCGATTACTCGATGTGCGTGCCAAAGCAACTGGCATCGCAAGCAGGTTGCCAGCCACACCACAGATCGCCAGCAACAGCAGCGTCATTTTAAGACCTTCCAGCAACTTTTCTGCAAGCAGCGCAGCAAATGAAGCGTCCATCACGCCCTCCTCAGATGCTTGCCAGAACGGTCTTCCAAAGCCTGGAAGAGACTGGTGGAAATTATAGAGAGAATAAGGAACGCAATCGCTGCCACGCTAAAGAAATACAGGTAGTGGTGGGTCGATCCGGCAGCTGTCTTCGCCGTGAACAGTACCTCACTATAGCCGACGACGGAAATCAGCGAGCTTTCCTTCAGGACGACCAGCCAGAGATTACCGAGTGCGGGTAGCGCGTTGCGAAGCATCTGCGGGGAGATGATCAGCCGAAATGTTAGCCATTTCGACAAGCCAAGTGATTTCCCCGCGTCAGGCTGTCCTGTTCCGATCGAGACGATCGCACCCCGAAAAACCTCCGTACTATAAGCGCCTTGGACTATACCAAGCGCCAGACATGCCGCGAGAAAGCTGTTAACCTCGAAATCTTTGACGATGCCAAGTCCCACAATAAGAGACCGGATGGCCGATGTACTGGTGTAGTAGATCAGCAGGATAAGCAGCAATTCAGGCACAGCACGAACGACAGTGGTGTAGAACCAGGCGATCGACCGCGGGATATTGTGGGCGGAAAGCTTGGCCCACGCTCCGAGGAGACCCAATCCCAAACCGATGGCATAGCTGCAAAGCGAAATCGCTATCGTCAGCCACGCGCCGTAAAGTAGCTCATCGCCCCAGCCTGTCGGACCGTATGCAAGAGGCGCCAGCCAAGGCAAGATATTGGTCATGCGGGGTGCTGCCTAGATCAAAAAGACATAAGATGGGGACATGCAGGAAAGCCAGCATGTCCCCATGGGAGGTATTATTGTGGTGGATTACTCGTAGATGTCAAAGTCGAAGTATTTGGCGGTAATTTCCTTATACTTGCCGCTGGCGCGAACTGCTGCGATTGCTGCATTCAGTTTGCCTTTCAGTTCAGTGTCTTCCTTGCGCAGACCCGCACCATCGCCATAACCGAACATCACGTCGTTTGGCAGCTTAACCTTCATCTCATAGTTGGCCCCATCTGGGGTCTTCAGCCAGTCGGCGATTTGAATGCCGCCTGCCATCATAAGGTCGATACGCCCGGCTTTCAGATCGGCAGTTTCGCTATCAAGTGTATCATAGAGCTTCAACTCGCCATGACCCTTGAATTTTGCCTCCATGAATTTGGAATGGGTCGTTGCATTTTGTGCACCGACAACCACGCCGTCCAGTGACGCTGGATTGGCCGGATCGAATTTGCGCGTATCAGATTTAGCGCCAATCCAGACAGCTGGAGAAAAGTAGTACTTGTCTGTGAAGTCGATGATTTTCAGCCGCTCGTCCGTAATGGACATCGACGACCAGATCACATCGAACTTCTTTTCTTGAAGAGCCGGAATAATGCCATCCCATGCAACTTCAACCCACACACACTTAGCCTTCATCTCGGTGCAAACTGCATCGCGGAGGTCTACTTCCCATCCGGTCCAGTTGCCAGCCGCATCCTTGACTGAAAATGGCGCATAGGGCTCGGCGGCGAGCCCGAAACGGATGGTGTCCTCAGCCTGAACCGTCGATGTTGAAACGGCGAGGAGGCCGAGCAATGCGAAAGCGGTAAGTGCGGTTTTCTTCATTTTTTATTCCCCTATTTTGTTAAGTTTGTTAAAGTCGATTAGGCAGCACTCTTCTCCGTCATGGCACGACCCAGTGCTGCGGCTAGGTCGAGCAGAAGTCTGTCGGAATGCATGGAGCCAGCGAGTTGTATGGAGGCTGGCAGGCCGCTGGCCCGCTGCACAGGAAGTGCAATGGCAGGAATCCCAATCGTGTTGGCCCACATGCGGAATTCAGCGCCAGCGGCACCGTAAGGTACCCGTGTCGTGCCGACGGCGGTCATCTCAGCCCTGAGATCCGGCGCGAGGCCGGGTGCTGTTGGTGAGATGAACCCATCGACTTGCGCAAGCATGGCCGCCCATAGCGCCTGATGTTCAGATCGAAGCGTCCTTGCATCATCGTATTGGCTGGCGGAAATCTGGCGGCTGGCAACAAGAAATGAATGCACGGCCGGACCAACACTCTGGGCCGATCGGTCGATCCTTTCTCCGTAAGTCTGAGCGAACTCATATCGCAGGATTGCGATACCTGCTTTTGCCAGCGCCTCTGGTGTATGAACCTCCAACTCCACAACTCGTCCACCGCGATCGGTGATGGAGGTGAAAGCAAGCTCCCAAGCGTCTGCGACCACAGCGTCCATCGGACTGGTCACAAGATTGGTCATACGAGCGAAGGTACGACCTTCCAGCGGTTCTTCTTTCGCCGACGCCGCTTCATCGGTCAGCACCCGCAGGCAGCATGAAATCAGTTCTGCTGAGGGTGCGATCACGCCCACAGTATCCATGGTCGTCGCGGTCGGCAGAACGCCATCTAAAGCGATCAGATCATTGCTAGGCTTGTAACCGTAAACGCCGCATGCCGCAGCGACCGAACGGTTGGAGCCACCAGAGTCGGTGCCAAGTGAAAAACTACAGAAGCCGCCAGCGACGGCAGCCGCCGAACCGCTGCTAGTCCCGCCCGTGCCGTGGGACCCCGAAAGCGGGTTGATCACTTGACCAAACCAGGGGTTGATGGCACCTCCCACTGCCAGTTCGTGCATGTTGGCTTTTCCAAGCATGACCGCGCCAGCTGCCTTCAGGCGCGACACACAGGTCGCATCCAACTTTGCTGGTTGATTGCCGAACAACCTTGAGCCGGCCTGGGTAGGTTGAAGTGCTACGTCGATGACGTCTTTCACAACGAACGTCGTGCCAAACAATGGACCTTTTTGAGCCTGCGAACGATCAAGAGAGCCGGCCTGAGAACGGGCATAGACAGGATCGACGTGGATCAGCGCGCAGATATTGCCATTCGAAATCTCAATCTTCGCCAAAGCGGCATCTACGACCTGTCGAACTGTCAGATCAGTCATCGGCGCCCTCCGACGGAGTCCTTAACTGAACATCGAAATAATAGCGTAGGGACGATCGCATCTCGCTTGGCAATAGGCACATGGCTCCAGCGTTTCCGATAATTCGGAAGAGAAGTTCTGTATGCAATTGGATTTGGCTCATCTAGAACATCTTCTTCAGAAAGGCTTATGGGGCTGGCCAATGCTAAGAGATGTTCCCGCCAATGCGCCAATGACAAATACCATTGAGCCACACTCGTAAAGTTATGAACTCTATGTTGGGCTGCACCAGTATGCCGACTCTCATATTGTCGACGAATGCCGGCCAACGTTCATAGAGCTTGAAAGGATTCGAACGACTGACCCCTCATATGTGACAGTGTAACTATCATATAAGGGAGGTTTATGAAAATCACTGATATCATTCCGAATTCCGCAAATTCGCGCGATACGCCGTCCCTCATTTCACGCTTAGGGTACCCAGCAATTCCTACGTTATTGATTTAATTGGATTATCATTCTAATGCTATCATGGGCGCGGTGGCAAACACTTCCCGCGCCACTGGTGGTGGCTTGTTGCTGATCATGGTCTGTATTTAGCGCGAGCCAGTGCAACGGCACAATTGGAAAAGGCTTGAAATGCAACGCAAGGAGATGCGCACGGATATCTGGAATAGATTGGTCAGGGCTGAATTCGGCTCAACCCGTTATGTCGTCTCGCGGGCTATCGGTGGCCTCCGCGAACTCAGAGCTACGGCCGTTTCGAGCGCGTGGCCGACTCTCAACACCACATCATCCTCGAAATGACGACCGACAAGTTGAACGGAAAGCGGCAATCCTGATGCCGAGAATCCGTTGCAAAGGGCCAGGGATGGATTTCCAGTCAGGTTGAAGGGCCGCGTCAGCGAGAGTTCCAGTTCCCCAAGTGGTGTATGTTCGTAGCCAAGGACTTGCGCCGGCTTTTTTGTCGTTGGCAACACCAGCACATCAACATCACGCATCACCTCCGCCAACTCTTCAATCAAAGCCGCCCGCCGCCGCATTGCATTGAGATAGACGTGGGCCGGAATGCTCTTGCCGTCTTCTAGGCGGGAGCGCGTCACGGCACCGAAGCGGTCCGGATGTCCTGTGAGTTCGGCTTCATGCTCGGCATACTCCTCAGGCCAGGTGATACTCCGTGCAATCGTTCCATAGTGATCGAACGCCGCCAGGTGTACCGTGGAGAGATTTGCTCCAAGTCCTTCCAGCACGGTTAGCGACTGTTCCATCGCGCCGAGCACCTCCGCATCCATGTCGGAATCACCTTCATAGAAGTGCCGGACAATACCAACGCGAAGTCCACGCACGCCACGATCCAAAACCGATAGACTAGGACGTCGGAAACCCTCCAAGGCGAGGTCTTCGGGATCGCTGGAGATCATGGCGGAAAGCATTTTCGCGCAGTCTTCAACTGTCCATGCCAATGGGCCGATGGAATCCATTGTGCGGGACAGCGACAACACGCCCTTGCGGCTCACCAGCCCATCGGTCGGTTTCAGGCCTGCGACTCCACACCAAGATGCCGGGTCGCGGATCGAGCCAGCCGTTTCCGTGCCGACAGAACCCGGACAGAGACCTGCCGCGACGGCAACAGCTGATCCGCTCGAAGATCCTGCCGGGTCGTAGTCGAGATTCCACGGATTGCGCGCTGTCGGCAATGGCCCATCTATTTGGGCAATACCGGCTGCATACTCCAAAGTCGACTGCTTGCCGATGATGATCGCTCCGGCATCTTTCAAAGTGTGAACGACACTTGCGTCCTCCATGGCGATGGCGTTCTTCCGGTGCAGGGCTTGCGCCGTAGTGGGCAGTCCAGCGACGTCAATCAGATCCTTGATACCTACGGGAATGCCATGCAGATGTCCCAGCCAGTTACCCCGCAGAATTTCCTTCTCCGCAAGCCGTGCCTCGGCGAGAGCCGCTTCCGCGCGAAGTGAGTTGAAAGCATGAAGCCTGCCATCCAGTGCCGCGATACGAGCAAGGCAAGACGTCAGCAGTTCGACCGGTGAGATTTCCTTTTCCCGAAGCTTGCGGGAGAGTTCGGCAATGGAGAGGAGTGGAAGTTCAAATGTGCTTGGCATTCAATTCTCGCGCGGCAGCGAAGCGGCATGCCGCCCAATGAGTTTCAGACAATTGTATGGTAGGAGGATTTTCTCCCGCACATTCGAAAACGGCCATAGGGCAGCGTGTACGGAAGCGGCAACCCGATGGCGGATTGACGGGGCTAGGTAAATCACCAATCAAGGGAATCTCCTGGCGTGACATTTCAATCCTTGGATCCGGGCTGGGAACCGATGACAGCAAGGCTTTTGAATAGGGATGAGCGGGGGTACGGTAGATGGCATCCGATGAACCTTCTTCCACAATCCGACCAAGATACATTATGTAAGTCCGGCTTGCCGCCTGGCGAACGAGCGCTAGGTCATGGGCGATCACGAGACAGGCCAGATTGAGCTCTTTGCTCAGTTGGAAGAAAAGATTCATGACTTGCGCCCGCACGGACAGATCAAGGGCACTCACTGGCTCGTCGCAGATCAGGACACGCGGCTCAAGTGCCAATGCTCTTGCAATCGCTACGCGCTGGCGCTGCCCACCCGAGAGCTCGCGCGCATAACGCCCCTGAATCGCGGAAGGAAGGCCTACCTGTTCCATTAGCTCCGCAATGCGTTGCCGTAGGCTGGACCAATCCCTGCCAGCGATGGTCAGGGCCTCCGACAGCGTCTCACCAATTGTCTGGCGATCGTTCAGCGACGAATAGGGATCTTGAAACACGTACTGAATGGCCGAACGGGTCTTGCGCAGAGATCTTCCCTTTAGGGTCGACAGTTCAGTTCCGTCGAGGATGATCTGCCCGGAACTGGGCTGTGCAAGTCCGACGATTGACCGGCCGAGGGAAGATTTTCCGCAACCACTTTCTCCGATGAGCCCTACGATCTCGCCTGCAAAGAGCTTGAGGCTTACATCGTCGACTGCCTTTACGATTTTGCCACGTTCGACGCTTCGATAGCTGGTCACGAGGTTCCGCACCTCCAGGACTGGTTGCGCCATCACGCCACCCTTTCCGAGATTTCTAGCGCGTGGCAGGCGGCGGCGAGTGTGCCATGATGTGCAGTTTTCATGAGTGGCCGATGGCTCTTGCACCGTTCGATTACACTCGCGCAGCGCGGCGCAAAGGCACAACCACGGATCGGGCCCGCAAGAACAGGCGGCACACCTGAGATGCCTCGAAATAACGATCCAACTGAATCGTTCGGCTGCGGAATGGCCGCGACAAGCGCGCGCGTGTAAGGGTGCCTTGGCGAGGACAACACATCAATGACCGGCCCTTCCTCGGCGATCCGCCCGGCATACATAACGGCCACCCGATCAGCGCTTCCCGCCACAACGCCAATATCGTGGGTGATCAGCACCATGGCCATTCCGAGCCGCATGCGCAGGTCGCGCAGGAGCCTGAGAATCTGGGCCTGTACCGTCACATCTAGTGCCGTGGTGGGTTCATCGGCAATCAACAGCCTGGGTTCAGCTGCAATGGCAATCGCAATCATTACGCGCTGGCACAAGCCGCCGGACAGTTCATGCGGATACTGACGCATGCGGCTCTCCGGATCCGACATGCCTGCGAGCTTCAACAAATCGAGTGTCCGCGCGTTCGCCTGCCTGACACTCATCCCGAGATGCAATTCACAGACTTCTGCCACCTGTCGTCCAATCCGGCGCGCCGGATTGAGTGCTGTCATCGGGTCCTGAAAGATGACCCCAATTTCCTTGCCGCGGAGTATGGCAAGTGAGGCCTCGTTCATGCCAACCAGATTCCGGCCGCCCAGCTGGACACTTCCCTTCATTTCTGTTGTTACACCCGGCGGTAACAGACCAAGCGGAGCGAAGTTCATCACCGTCTTGCCGCTTCCACTTTCACCAACAATTGCCAGGCACTCCCCTGCTCTCAAGCCGTAGCTTACTCCGTCGACGGGCCGCACGGTGCTTTGCATGGTAAAGAGATCAACAGTGAGATCGCGAACTTCATAGAGCTGGGTCATGCTTTTTCACCATGTGTCCAAGCCTCTGTCTCAGTACGGCATTGCCGGATGCGCGCTTTTGATAGTGGCCTTGGTACACGGTTCAAGGCAATTGCCTCACCAAGCACGTTGAAGCCGACGACCACAATCGTGAGAGCCAGTCCCGGAAGAATAACTTGCCGCGGATCATTCTCGAGAAGAGGCAAGCTGTCGACCAGCATCTGCCCCCATTCGGGCGTCGGCGGTTGGACGCCAAGGCCGAGGAAACTCAGAGTCGCGATGGAAAGTGCGAGGCCACCGGCATCGGCCGTTGCATAGACAAGCACAGCACCTATCGTTGTCGGCAAAAGGTGCTTGAAAAAGATGCGGTATGGACTTGCGCCCATAACCTTCAAGGCTTCGACATGGGGTTTGTTCATGACGCCCACGGCAACCACCCGGCTCACCCGCGCAAATCCTGGCCAAAAAGCAAGTGTCAGGGCAAAGATCATGTTCCAGTAGCCCGTGCCAAAGATTCCAATCAACGCTAATGCAATGATGAGCGAGGGAAGCGCCAGCCCAACATCAACTACGCGCATGATGACTTCTTCCAACCAGCCGCGCCAGTAACCCGCAAGCGTGCCAAGTCCAAGGCCGATTGCGAGCGCAAAGGCGAGAATCAGAACCATGGCCACCAAAGTTGTTCTCGCGGAGGCGATCAACCGCGAAAATGTATCGCGGCCAAGATGATCAGTGCCAAGCCAATGCATCGTGTCCGGCCCCATGTTGGCCGACAACAGATCCTGCACCAGTGGATCATGGGGCACCACCCATGGCCCCATGACACCAAGTATCGCAAAGGCAGCGATTACATAGAGCGCGAGTTTTGGAAACCTTGCGAGCGCTTCTCGCATTTTATCAAGCAACCGCATCAATGCCCCGCCTGGCGTCGCAATTTGGGATCAAGAAACATCACGGCAATATCCACAGCCAGATTGAGTAGAATGAAAAAGCTGATGAATATCAGCAAGCCGGCCTGTACAACCATGAAGTCCCGGAAGCGAACGCCCTCCAGAAACAAGTCGCCTATGCCCTGCCATGCAAACAGCGGTTCAATGACAACAGCGCCAACCGTCATGGCGGTTGCCTGCGTTCCCCAAGCGTTGACATAGGAGGGCGCGATATTGGGCAGAGCGTCCCGAAATAGTATGGTCTTGCGAGCAAGACCTTTCGCCCGACTTGTAATGGCGAAGGGCCGTGCCATCTCCTCCTCCAGCCCGACCCTAACGACGCGGCTCAACACACAGCCCGGAAGCATCCCCAAAGCGATCCAGGGCAATACCCAACTGCGGGGGCCGCCGGCGAATCCAAAAGTCGGAAACAAGCCAAGCGCAACAGCGAATCCATAAACCAGCATGGCACCAAGGAAGAACTGGGGCGTCGATGCCCCGATCAACGCCACGGCGCGTGTCATGCTATCGATCACGCCATGGGGCCAAATCGCACCGATGAAACCAACGACAAGACTGAAGACGAGAGCAAATACCGCGGCCCCTGCAATCAGCGTCGCACTGACTGACAGTCGGTTTGCGATCGCCTTGCCTACTTCCTCGCCTGTCTTGTAGGAAACACCAAAATCTCCATGGGTGACGCCTTCAAGCCAGGAAACATAACGGGCAGGTAGGGAATCATTGAGGTGCAACTCTTCCTCGATCGCCATGACCTGTGCTGTCGTGGCGCCAGGCGTCCGCAGTTCGGCAATCAGGATTGCCACGTTGCCGGGCGCAGAAACGACCATGCCAAAGCACAGCATTGACGCCAAGACCAACAGCACAGCCGCATTCTGGGCGCGCCCGAGAACGAGCTTCAGCATCCTGTCTTTTCCTCAACCATGCTCGACATGCAGGCCCTCATAAGGCGTGTCATACTCGGTCACCGGTGCGTGGAAACCTCCAATGCGGGGACCGTGAGCCCAGATGCTCGGGGTGTAGAGGACAGGGGCGAAAGCCGTTTCGGCATTGAGCCAGTCGAAGACGGCTTGCAATGCCTCACTAACATGGGCTTCGTCAGAACTCATGGCAGCCCTCATCAAGGGATCCAGATGCTCCGGGTTCACCACCAACTTGCCGTCTACGCCATTGTCATAGGTCGACACCAAATAGCCAACCATTGTGCCAAATGGCTCGTAAGGTGCACCGAATGTCAGGAACAAGGCCATGTCATATTTGCGCGCCGGAATGTCGCTGTGGCGCGAGGCATGATCGACGGAACGGATCTTGAGATCGACTCCGATCTCAAGAAGCTGGGCCTGCATCACCTCCGCCATGGAACGCGAACCTGCAATCTGCTCTTCTGATACAACGAGTTCCAGCGAAAGAGGTGCACCATCTTTCTCGCGGATGCCATCGCCCTTCCAGCCCGCTTCTTCAAGCAGGGCTTTTGCAGCCGCCACATCGCGCGCATCAACCGGGAACTGGCGGCCCGACAATGGCACCGATGGCGGGAACATGCTGCCAGCGGGCTCCGCAAGGCCGCGATAAAGCACTTTGGCAATGGCGCCCCGGTCAAAACCGATGCTGATCGCCTTGCGCACCTTCTTGTCGGCGAGTGCCGGAGCGCGATCCGGATTGAAGCCAAGGAGCATTGCAATGCCGGAACTCACCTCAACCACCATGCCCGCATTTTTTAGGGTCTCCGCTTCCGGCGCCGTGATCGCGGCAAAGAAGTCGCCGCCCGTCACGTCAATCTCCCCTGCCCGCAGCGCTGCCATGCGGCCGCGGGAATCGGGCAACACCTTCAGTTCAAGCCGTTTGAAGGCGGGCTTCTCTCCCCAGTAGCCATCAAAGCGTTCAAAATCGCTGCCGGAATCGCTTGCAGCAACTTGTACCCAGGGTCCTGTGCCGACCGGAGATTGATATTTACCGTCAGCCGTCACAGATTTTGGACTGAGATAACGCACGGGGCGTGTGTATGTGAGTTCATAGAGCAGACTCAACGGTGCTTCCTTGAACTTCATCTCCACGGTGTGCTCATCAATGATGTTCAGGCCATCGAACAACCGAACGTGATTCATCCAGCCATGGTCTTCAATGTGAATCCAGCGCTCAAGGTTCCACTTCAGAGCTTCGGCATTCCAAGGATCTCCATCCTGAAACGTGACTCCTTCACGCAATTTCAAATGCAAAAGCTTGCCGTCATTCTTGAGCTCCCAGGACGTAGCGAGGGCCGGCACGAGTTGACCATTGCGTCCATAGCCGATGAGCGGCTCGAACATCAGGTCTTGTGCGCCCCAGAGCCCGTTATAGACATGCGGATTGAGATCCCCCGCAGGTTTGCCGATGGCGAACCTGATGACATCCGTCTCTGCTGAGTGTGCTGTTCCAGCCAAATGGGGGAAGCCAAGGCTAGAACCCGCGACTAAGGCAGTTTGGAGAAAACTACGGCGATTGAATGTCATGACACGATCTCCCTTTCTAAGGTTTCATTTCAGGTTGATGATAAGAATTGATGGGCTTGGAATTTGATGATGCCTGCCTGCCCTCGAGCCCGGCGAAAAACGCTTCCACGTCGCGGAGCAGATCTGCCTCCGCTTCAAGGCCTATGCTGAAGCGAATAAAAAGCTTCGACTTCGTGTCTGTGTGGCTGCGCGTGACAGTCATTGGTGCCACCAGGCTTCGCGTTCCGCCCCACGAGGCACCAATCGAGAATGTCTTGAGCAGGTTCAGGCAATGCGGCACTTGCGCAATTGCGTGTTCCTTGAGGGTGACGCTGAAGACACCGCTCGCGCCCTTGAAATCACGCTTCCAGACATGATGGTTCGGGAAACCCGCCAATGCTGGATGCAGAATGCGGTCAACAACGGAAAAGCTCTGTATCTTGCGCGCCAGCCTTTCGGCAACTGTACCACAATGGGCAAGACGAATGGGCAGTGTCTGGATGCCGCGCAGCGCCAGGGAGCAGTCGTCGGACGAAACGCCGATCCCCATGCGCCATATGGTGCCCTTGATTTTTTCGACCAGTGCGCTGTCGTTGAGTGAAATCGAGCCCATGAGAATGTCGGAATGCCCACCAACATATTTCGTGAGGGCGCCAACCGAAATATCCACGCCAAAATCCAGAGGCTTGAACAGGTAAGGTGTTGCCCAGGTGTTGTCGCAGCCCACCAGAAGGCCGCGGGCGTGGGCCATGGCGACGATCGCCGGCACGTCCTGGATTTCCATCGTCGTGGAGCCAGGCGACTCGAGCCAAATCATGCGAACCGACTCGTCAAGCAGGGACTCAAGGTTCGTGGGGTTGGAGGGATCATAGTAAGCAATCTTGATGCCGGTACTAGCTAGGTCCTGCTCGGCAAAATCCCTGACGGGAGGATAGACATTGTCCGAGAGCAGCAAGGTGTCACCCGACCGCAGCACAGCGCGCAGTGTGAGGGCAACGGCCGCCTGGCCCGAAGGAACGAGAAAGCAGCGCGACGCCTTTTCGAGCGCCGCAATCTGTTTCTCGAGCGTACGGGAGGTTGGCGTTCCGTAGAGGCCGTAGGTGTAGCCGTCATCCCCACGCGACAAGCGGGAGGCATAACTCTCGGCATCGGGGAATACGATTGTCGAAGCCCGAAACGTCGGTACTGTGAGACTGGCAAAGCCGTCCTGGGAGACGTCAGGTGGGACTACGCAAAGAGTCTCGTCGCGCATTAAGATCAAACCTCAGTCCGTGATGCAGGCTCAGATATTGACCAAGTTGGATAATTCCGTCTAATACAAAGAACTAGACTATGTATTCCTAAAAGTTATGGGATGAAAGACCGGAAATGCGCAGTTTCACCCATCGGGAAATCGAAGTTTTTAGGGCGGTGATGGCCTGCAGTTCCGTGTCACGAGCCGCTGAAATCCTCGCAATTTCACAGCCTGCTGCGACCAAAGCTATTCAGGCGCTCGAAATGGCGGTGCAGTTTTCGCTTTTCGAGCGCGTGAAGGGCAGGCTTGTTCCCACGCCTGAGGGTCAGCTCCTTTTCAAGGAAGTCGAACAATCCTTCATCGGCCTGTCACGCATCCGTGCCGCAGCCGCGCGCATTCGTGATTTTGGCGCTGGCGACATCAAAATCGCGTCACTATCGGCTTTCAGCGCCTCACTTGCTCCCATTGCCCTCAAGCGCTTTCAGAAGAAGCATCCCAATGTAGCCATCACGTTTCAGCCTCACGGCTCATCCATAATTCGTGACCTCGTGGCTTCTGGTCAATTCGATATCGGCTTTGCCGCCGATGAAATCGACGCGTCTGGTATCGACGCTCAGGCCTTCGCGGAATTTACGGCGATGATCGCGCTGCCGTCCGGACATGCTTTGTGTGACCGGAAAGTGCTGCGGCCCCGCGATCTGCACGAGATTCCTTTTGTGGCTCTATCGGCCGAGGATACGACGCGGCGGGAGGCTGAAGCCATTTTTGCTAAAGAGGGCGTGGTTCCCAAGACAGTCATTGAGACGCCCTATTCCATCACGGTCTGCGCCTTCGTTTTGGCGGGCCTTGGCTGCGGCTTCGTTGATCCCATCACCGCGGCAGGTTTCGTGGAACGGGGCCTTGTGCTCAAACCATTCTTGCCGGCCATTCGCTTTCGCACGCTCATGATTTTTCCGCCTGACCGGCAAAAGTCCCGGTTGATCCAGGATTGTGTGGAGTGTTTTGAATACGCCCGCGATGTGGTGCTGGGCCGGAAGGCACGAGCCAGGGGTTAAGTTTGTTTAAGGCTCCAAGGCCAGTTTCGCAACCGTTGCAAGCCAGCCCACTGTTGCGGGCAGAATGTCGTCATTGAAATCATAGCGTTCATTGTGAAGCTTGCCGCCGTCGCGCACCGGGCCATTGCCAATGAGAACGTAGGCGCCGGGTCTATCTTTCACGAGGAAGGCAAAATCGTCGCCGCCCATGCTTGGTCTGATACTACGCGTTACCTTGAGCCCCGCGACTTCAGCGGCAAGAATTGATAAGCGCGATTCTTCCGGCGTGTCGCACATGGCGCGTCCCGTTGAATTGATCTTGTAGTCAACCTCCATGCCGAATGATTTCGCGATGCCATTGATGATGTCTTCCATCCGGCCAATCACCATGGCTCGCACATCCTCCCGGAAAGTCCGCAACGTGCCGATAAGTTCGACCTTTTCAGGTATTTGGTTGCTGACGTTTCCGCCGTGGATGGAACTCACCGTCAAAGCTACCGTGTCGATCGGATCGACACTGCGGGAAACAATGCTGTGCAGCGCTACGATCAGATGGCCTGCCGCATGAACAGGGTCCTTGGTAGCGTGGGGGGCTGCGGCATGACCGGAAATGCCCCTGAGCGTAACGTGCCAGTCGCCACCCGCAGCCATTGAGGGCCCATTGTGAACCGCAACACTTCCTTCTTCAAGATCCGGCCAATTGTGAAGTGCAAAGAGTCGCTCCATCGGGAACCTATCAAACAGACCATCGGAGATCATGGCCTTGGCGCCAGTTCCATTCTCTTCGCCGGGCTGGAATACGAAGTGGATCGCCCCATTCCAGGACATGTCGCGCGACAAGACTGCGGCTGCACCGAGAAGGGACGTTGTATGCCCGTCATGGCCACAAGCATGCATCACGCCGGAATTTTGCGAAGAGTGGGAAAATTCGTTTCGTTCCAATATGGGAAGGGCGTCGATATCGGCCCTCAATCCAACGGAGCGATTCGAGCTGCCGCGCGCCAGTGTTGCGACAACGCCCGTGCCGCCGATCCCAGCCACGTGGGGTATTCCGAGCTCCTCAAGTCGCGCACAGATGAAGGCACTGGTTCCAACTTCCTCCCCCGACAGTTCCGGATGCTGGTGAAGGTGCTGCCGCCAAGCCCTGAGCTTGCTCAGGAGTTCAGGTTCAACCAATGGCATGTTTTCACGTGCGGTCATTCACAGAACTTTCGACAAAAAGGTTTGGGTGCGTTGATTTTTCGGGTTGCTAAGGAGTTCCTTGGGTGCGCCCTCTTCAACAATTAACCCTTCATCCATGAACACCATATGATTGCCGACTTCCCGCGCAAAGCCAATCTCATGGGTGACCAGCATCATCGTCATGCCTGAACGCGCTAAATCCTTTATGACATCAAGTACCTCTCCAACCAGTTCCGGGTCGAGAGCCGATGTCGGTTCGTCGAACAGCATGACCGCAGGCTTCATGGCAAGCGCCCGCGCAATGGCCACACGTTGCTGTTGACCGCCAGACAATTGGCTCGGATAGCGTTTTGATAAAGCGGCAAGTCCGACGCGGTCAAGCAACGCCATGCCTTGCTCGACCGCTTGTTTACGTGAAGTTCCCTTTACATGCACTGGGCCTTCGATGACGTTTTCCAGCGCGGTCATGTGAGGAAATAGGTTAAAGCGCTGGAATACCATGCCGATGCCTTGTCTTTGCAGCGCAATTTCCGCATGCGATCGATGGTGAAGGCGACCCTTGACGTCGTGATAGCCAATCAGTTCGCCATTGACAGTAACCCTGCCGGCAGAAATATCTTCCAGCTTGTTGATACATCGCAGAAGCGTGGATTTTCCAGAACCTGATGGCCCAAGCGTCACGCACACCTCTCCCTTCCTGATGGCGAGATCAATGCCACGCAACACATGCACATGGCCAAAGAACTTGTGGACGCCTTTGATATCGACGCA
The DNA here is from genome assembly GCA_965279345.1 of Aestuariivirga sp. Lineage (GTDB taxonomy): Bacteria > Pseudomonadota > Alphaproteobacteria > Rhizobiales > Aestuariivirgaceae > Aestuariivirga. The sequence continues at coordinate 819,250 of CBDIHN010000003.1, read as the reverse complement.
AGGAGGGGAGTGGTTGGCCATGCTCAGCCCTCCCGCACTTTCAATTGGTCGATGCCCTTGCCGAAGTGCCGTTCGAGATAGTACTGACCCACCATCAACACGCTGGTGATGGTCATGTACCAGAAACCTGCAACCAACAGCAACGGAATGGGCATGTAAAGCCGATTGGAAATAGCGTTGGTCGCAAACATCAGGTCAAGCGTGAAGGGAATTGCGATGACGAGGGATGTCATCTTGAGCATGCCGATTGTTTCATTGCCCGTAGGTGGAATGATTACGCGCATGGCTTGCGGCACAAGAATTCGAAGCCATACCTTGTGCTGCCGCATACCCAGCGCCTGGGCCGCTTCCGACTGGCCCCGGTCAATGGACTTGAATCCTGCGCGGAATATCTCAGCCAAATAGGCTGATTCATTGAAGCCCAGCCCGGCAAGCGCCGCAATTGCTGGTGTGACGAGATATTTTGTCTCCATTCCCCAGATTTCTGGCCCAAATGGAATGGATAGCGAGATGCGCGGGAACAGCACCGCAAAGAGCCCCCAGAAAAGGAGTTGCGTATAGACTGGCGTGCCACGAAAGAACCATATCCACGACCAGGCTACACCTCTCAGGATTGGATTTTCAGACTCACGCATCAGCACTAGCGCCAGCGCGATAACGACGGCGATAGTCATCGCCAGGAGGGTAAGCAACAAGGTCCAGCCCACGCCACTGATGACTGTCGACGCGAACAGATACTTTACAAAAACGTTCCAATGGAAATTCTCGTTGGTCGCTACGGTGCTGGCAAACTGAAGGGCAAACAGCAAGAGCAGCCCAACCGCAATCCATCGACCAGGATGGCGCCGGGGCGCAACTTCGTTGATGCGCACCCCATCTTGCAGCTCCGCAAGGGGCAAAGTAACCGGGGCGCCTTTTGGGCGCACCAGTTTTCTCCCAGGGAGATTGGCTTCCGTACTCAAATGCCCTGCTCCAAAGTTGCCGATCAGCGTCTTACTTCAGTCTGGCACCTTCGGGTTAATCTCAGCAACCGGAATGAGAGAATCTCCGACGCCCCACATATCGTAAATTTTTGCGAAAGTACCATCCTTGATCAATTTGTTCACTGTCTCAGCAATGAGCTCTGTCAAAACTGTATCCTTCTTGGCAATGGCAATTCCATTCAAGCCAGTCGTCCCTAAGACTCCTTTCGCCTTGGCCGTTTCCAGTTGGCCAGCAGACTGTTTGGCAGCATAGCCCATGGTGGACGATCCGGAGATTGTCGCGTCAGCTCCCCCTGCAGCAACGCGGGTCAGGGCCTCGGTTTGTGCCGCAAAAGGCAGCATATTGATGGCAGGCTTTCCTGCGGCAACACACGCCTTGTCTTCATCCTTAACGATCTCTTCGTGGTAGCTGCCAGTTTGGATAGCAATGGTGCGACCACAAATGTTGGCTGGATCGAATCCGCCGGGATTGCCAGCCTTGATGGCCCACAGGCTGCCCGATTGCGAGTAGCTCACAAAATTCACAGCGCCCATGCGCTCGTTTGTAATGGAAAACGCTGAAATACCAACGTCGTACTTCGAGCCAAGCGCGGGAAGGATCGCATCGAATGCCGAGGTCTGGAAGTCAATCTTCACACCTAGCGTCTTGGCAATGGCCTCACCAAGATCAACATCAATGCCAACGACGGTCTTTCCGTCAGCCTCCGAAATGTACTCCCACGGGGCGTAGGCCGTATCTGAACCAGCAGATAGAACCCCTGCCTTCTTGATGCTCTCCGGCAGCTTCGCCGCAAGTGCAGAGTCGGTCTCAATTGTACTCGGATCAAAGTTTGGAACCTCTTCGGCAGCCGCAATGCCAGATGCCATCAATGCTGATGCCGCGAAGATGCCGGCCAAAATCCGGCGTGAGATAATTATACTGCTATTCATTGTTTTTAACTCCCCTGTAGCGCCCCTTTACCGAGCGGTTGCTATCAAGCTAGGGGTGCCAAGGACATTCAGTCCAATGCTAATTTATGCCCATTCCATTCTCCTTGGTTATATGCAGCTTTCTCGCGCTTCCAGGGAGCATACTTTCGCTTAGTTCATACGCTGCGCGCGCTGCAGGTTCTAACTTATTGACTTCATTTGATTATCATTCCTATCTTTCAACGGCGCACAACAAAATGTGCGCAGAACACGACGTTTTCGGGGACATCAAGCCTACTTTCCTCGGTTGACTCCACACACTCCTTAAAGTCCCTGCCCTCCTCACTTCTCAATTGGGAAAGACGTGAATACGCAGGATCGAAATTAAGCAATGGCAGTTGATCACGTCACGTCTGATCAATCTCTACAAGCAGAAATCCACAATACTACCGATCACTTCTCAGATGGGCGAGAAGCGGTAGCCAACCATGAATTGCAACGTGGCAACTGAAAGAACGCAGAAGAAGATAGTCTCCAGCCCTGAGGCCGGAGACCCTTGCCATCAAGCCACCGCCTGATAGAGACGGCGCTGAACAAAGGGGGTTCCGCGCAGTGCTTTGAGCGATTTCGCTCCTGCGAGGACCGCAAGGTCAATCAATGGCTCCACTAGAATTACACTCATGTATGCCAGCCCGAAGGAGCCAATTTGAGCAAGATTTTCTATAGTGATTCCGTGCCCGTAGAGCGCCCAAAAGGCAACCCACGCCACAATGCCTCCTTGATAGGATGTTGAGAGCGCGAAAGCCTGAGAATACTTCACATCGGTATACGCCGTTTTCTCTGGAATGATCCGTTTGGCCAACAGGCCCATCAGATAGAGTGGCACGATGAGTGTCGTGACATTCATGCCATATTGAGGCAGATCAAAAGGTGCAAAAAACACACCTTGCGTTAGAAGCCCCAGCGCCAAGCCGATGGCCGCGGGTCCGGCCCCAAAGATCAGAAACAGCGTTGATCCAAGGATGAGATGTACTTCCGAAACTCCAACCGCATGGTGCGGCAGGATTTCAAAAAAGCTGAAGACAAGGGCCGTTGTGGCTACGGACCGAACGGCCTGCGACGCCAGCCCTCCGTCTTGCCGGATTGTGTCAGAGGCCATTTTGGCGATGAGGCCAAATGAGGCTGCTGCTGTTGCGTAGCTGAGAACGATCTTGGCGCCGTCAACGACGCCGGGTTCAATATGCATCTTAATCCCTCCGAGATGATGCGGGTTACGATATGGTCCGTGCTTTAATTCACGCACGAGACCGGTTGACCAAGGGCAGGTCTCCTGACTTCGCGGGTCATAACCTTTGCCCCGCCTTCCCAGACAAATCTCGGTCCAGTGGCATAGATGAGCTCGGTTCGCCGCTTACAGTTGCGGGGGCAGTTACGGCTTCGACCCCTATTGGGTAGTCTCACCGTATTCCCTTTTGATCCCTTCTGGAGTCTATCCATTGGGGAACCCTTGGATGGCTGAGAATGCAACAGTGGAACGCATTTCGTCAATGCGAATAGCGCCCCACTATGGTCATCCTCCGGCAACGAGTTTCTTTATCTTGGCTATTCGGTTCTCCGGTGTCTCGTTGTAAGAAATGGTACTGGCGAGTTGCCCCTTGCCATTCATGAGATAGATCGTCGCCGTGTGGTTCATGGTGTATTCGCCGTCGCTGGCGGGAACCTTCTCATAAATTGCGCGAAAGTCTTTCGCTACCTTGGCAAGTTCATTGGGCGTGGGGACCAGCGCTTCCATGCGTGGATCGAAGTTTGAGAGATAGTCCTTCAGCATAGGTGCCGTATCGCGCTCAGGATCAACGGTGATAAAAAACAAACGGAAATCTTTGGCCTCATCCCCAACTGCTTCAAGTGTTTTGGTCATTTCGTAAAGTGTCGTTGGGCAGACTTCGGGACAGTGAGTGAAGCCAAAAAACACCCCATAGGGTTTGCCAGCCAGATCCCGGCTATCAACAAAATCTCCGTTGCTGGAGGCAAGGTGGAATAGCCCGCCAATATCAGCAATGGAAATCAGTTTTTGCCGGGTATCCTCACCCTGGAAATAGATGACCCCGAAGATGGCGGCCAAGACGGCCGCCATCCCCAGAGTGCCCAAGCGGAATGCCTGAACAGCTCTCATTGCATACCCGCGTCGGAAGCTTCGATTTCATATTCAACGTCCACTGTTCCAGCCTTCTCGAAGGTGAGAGTACCTTTGAACCTGTCACCCATTTTTGGGTGCGACTTCACACCCATGAACATGACATGCAGCGACATAGGCCGCAAATCGACGGTCTGGCCGGCTGGGATGACAATACCGTCCTTCATCTCAAACATGGACATGACGTCGTTTTCCATCTTCATATTGTGAAGCTGGACAATGTCGCTGATCTCGGCAGTTGCCTTGACCAGCCTGTCGTCCTCAGCGCCGTTGTTGCTGATGGACATGAAACCAGCCGCCACATCCGTTCCCTCTTTTGTTTCCCGCGACCAGGGATGTTCGATTTCAAGATTGCCAATGGAGACGCCGTGAGCACTACCCGTGCCGATGCTGTAAAGCGAAGCAATGGTCAGGATTGCGGCAAAAGCTATTTCTTTGAAGAGACGCATGATTTTTTCCTTTGCGATTGAATTATTTGAACATGAGTTTCAGCGCGGGCACGCGCGACAGGACCAGAAGGTCGAGTGCCAGAACGGCGATGAGAGCCAGGCCTGTCATGGGAAATGCCAATGACAGGGCGAGCATGGTGAAGACCGCTCCACGCCAGAGCGGCAGGTTCTCGGGCATGGGCGGGGGCACGAGACGGCTTTCCCCTACCGGCCGGCGCAGCCACCACATGACGACGCCGCTGATGGCCAGGAAAATGATGGCCAGACAGAACACAGTATTTAGAATCGTGTTCCAGAGGAACACGTCGCCCTGATGAAGCGCAATGCCAACCGCCATCGCCTTACCCATGGGTGAATAATCTGCAAAGCCGACCTGGGCCAGTATCTTGCCGGTGTATTGATCAACATGAACAGTTCTGTCCTGCCACGGGAGTTCCGTGTCGTGGTCCATGGAGTCGGCGGATATGGTATAAACGCCGCCCTCATCGCCGGGAAGGTTGACGCGGAACTGGTCATGGAACCCTATGGCTTTTGCCAGGGCCACCACCGAATTCAGATTGACCGCGGTTCCTTCGGGAACACCCGCCACCCCCACATTCGAACCGGATAGGGGAAGTTTGGTCTGCTCCAAGGCCCAGGGCACTTCGTGCAGCGGACCATGGTTCATGGAGGCATGATTTTTGTCGGAAAGCGGAACGTTGTCCCATTTCTCGGCAGGAAACGTGCTCCAGGCCTGGGTGTATTTGGTTCCCCAAATCCCCGCCCAGGACAGGCCGGAAATGAGAAAGAAAAACAGGACGATGGAAATATAGAGGCCTACAGAAACATGGAGTTCCTTCCAGAACATCCGGCCTCGTGAAGCGAGTTTGGGGAACAGAACACTTGCGAGGCCTTTGCCATCACGGGGCCACCAGAGATAGAGGCCTGTGACAATGAGCATGATTCCGAAGCCCGCGGCGATTTCGATGAGGCGGTCACCAAAATCTCCCATGAAGAAGGTGCCATGGATTTGGTTGGCAAAGCTGTACCAGGTTTCGTCCTTGACGACCGATCCGAGGACTTTCGACTGGTATGGATCAACCGCCACAGCGATTTGCTTGCCGTCGGCATTGACCATGAAAATGCTGGCGCGTTCCGGCGTGCGCGGGGCAACGTACATTGCGACCTTGCCACCAGCGATTGAGGCCTCGGCTGCCTTGGCCTGTGCGATCACTGTGTGGGGTTCGCCCGTGCCGGATACAAAGTGCTTTTGGCCAAGAGGCGTTTCGATGGAATTTCCATAGACCTGGATGAGGCCGGTTATGGCGAGCATCACGATAAAGGGAACCACGTAAAGTCCGGCGTAGAAATGCCAGCGCCAGGCGGCGCGGTAGAAAGCGGATGAGGCAGTTTTTGCCGTTGATTCCGCCATGACTGGGGTTTTCGACATTTGAAATCTCCAAAATAGGGTAAAGCCCTGCGGGCATCACGACCCATCAGGACATTGAACTAAGGTTCGTTTTGGGAATCAGACGGCTGGGGGGCCGCGAGGCGCAGTTGCGCGCAGATCAGGCGGCAAGGGTGGAACTTCACTTGCGGCCAAGACAACATCGACGCTGCGAATTTTCAGCGGCGGAGGGATTAGCAGATGGGCAGTCGCGGCAATTCCAAAGACATGGCCTGAAGGGCTGCACAGGATGCAACAATGCTCATGCGAAATCGGTAGTTGATCGTGGCTGCCGCCGCCTTCATTCTGGGTACAAATGTTAAAGGACAGGTCCCGGATGAGACGCTGCTCGGCGCTGGCGGGGATGGCGCCGAACAGTACCGGGGCAAGAATGGCCAGCAGCAACACGAGAGACGGAAGTCCCCCGTGCACTCTCAGCCATTTCAATATCCCCTTATGCATAGCTTGCCATACTCCGTCCAACCTGAACTGTCGTCCACGCAGCAGAAAGTCGCAGGGCTGAACTCTTCATCTGACACACACATGCCGCACACGGGCACTGGTCGTTACGGCCGATCTGCTTCACCAGTCTTTTCGATCAGAAAAGTATGAAATAGAACACTCAGATTCCGGGACTATTCCGGGACAGATTGTTCCAAGTAGGTCTTTTTTTGCCATTTTGTTCCCTGTTTGAAGCTTGACGAATGGCTCACAAAGAAGCAAAAACCCAGTGTTTTCTTAGTTCGGAGTGTAGCGCAGTCTGGTAGCGCACCTGCTTCGGGAGCAGGGGGTCGGAGGTTCGAATCCTCTCACTCCGACCAGTTTTGATTCAGCGGCGGCCGAGGAGCGAAAAGGCCGCCGGGAATGCCAGAGCCGCCAGCACGGCCTTGATGATATCGCCGAATATGAATGGCAACAGGCCGGTGCTCACGGCAACAGCAATAGCCGATGTGGCTTCCATGCCCTTCATGACAATGAGCCAGCCAACCAGCCATATGAGACCGGGGACGTAGACAACGGCGGCGCCGAGCAGCATGGCGCCACTAAGCTTGAAAACATTGGCGCCCCAGCCTTTTTCAACAAGGTGGCCCACAAGGCCGGCGGCCAGAATGAAGCCAATGATATAGCCGCCAGTTGCGAGGATTTCTCCGGTGGGCAGGAACAGGCCGGCTTGGAAATCTGCGAAAACCGGAAGGCCCACAGCGCCTTCAAGGGCATAGAGAGCAAGGGTAATGGCACCGAGCCTTGCGCCATAGGCGGCACCCACGGCCAAAACAGCCAGGGTTTGCAAGGTCATGGGCACCGGCATCATGGGCACGCTGACCTGGGCGGAAATGGCCACAATGGCACTGCCAAGAATGGCCAGCAAAATGGCGCGGGTCCAGTTCACGGATGAGGTGGGCCAGAGACGACCAGCGAGTGTAAGATTTGAAGTGCCCATTCGCGCTGTTCCCTCTAACCTGGTTGTTCGTGGCAACTCCTTTAGTTGGGTTGGCCAGCGGGCGCAACAATGACTTTTGCTTAATGAAAAACATAAAGTTCGACAGGAATTTTGAACCGCCGTTCGGAACGGCAGTGGCGCTTTCACCGCTGATCAGACGGATAACCTGCAACAATCCGGGGCCTTTTACGTTCACGGGGACGAACACATTTATCGTGGGACATCAAAGCGTTGTGATCATTGATCCGGGGCCGGATGACGAAGCGCACCTTGCGGCGCTGCTGAACGCGGTGCGCGGCGAGACGGTCAGCCATATTCTGGTGACCCATACGCATATGGATCATTCGCCTTTGGCTGCGAAGCTCAGCGCGGCTACGGGAGCAAAGACTTACGGAGCCATTTCGCCAGTAAAATCAACGATGATTCCCGATACCCGGCTGGATGCCGGCGTGGACCATGATTTCACGCCGGATGTTTCGTTGCGCGATGGAGATATTATCGAAGGAAAAAACTGGGCCTTGGAAGCGGTGTTTACGCCGGGGCACATGTCCAATCACATGAGCTTCGGCTTGAAGGCGGAAAAGGCCCTTTTGGTAGGCGATCATGTAATGGCCTGGGCCACGACGGTGGTGGCCCCGCCGGACGGAAACATGAATGATTATATGGGGTCACTGCGGAAACTTCTGAAGCGGGATGAAGCCATTTACTATCCGGCACATGGGCCGGAAACGCGGAAACCCCTAGGCCTTGTGCGGGCCATCCTGGCGCACCGGAAGATGCGCGAGGCGGCAATTTTCAACCGGGTGAAGGCAGGCGACCAAACGGTTGGCGAGATCGTGGCGAACATCTACGCCGATGTTGACCCGCACCTGCATGGGGCGGCCGGGCTTTCGACCCTGGCGCACCTCGAGCACCTCATGGAAAAGGGGCGCATTGAGGTACGGAATGGGCAGTACTTTGCCATCCCGAAGCGAGCGGGATAGTTTGCCGGAAATGACATTACATCCTGACATCACGCTTGAATTGGCGGGGCCGGCGCAGCTTGAAGAGCTGCTGCCGCTTGTTGCGGCCTATCATGCGTTTGAAGAGGTTGAAACTTCGGTGGAGCAAAGAAGAAATTCTGTTAGCAAGCTGCTGCAGGATAAATCCCTCGGCGAGATATGGCTAGTACGGAAAATGGACGACCTCATCGGCTATATCGCGATTTGCTACAGTTATTCCATTGAGTTCGGCGGGCGCGATGCGTTCATTGATGAATTTTATATGGATGCGTCCGAACGCGGCATGGGCATCGGCGGGCACGTGCTGAAGGAGATCGCAGCATTGCTGCGCGCAAGAGGGATCGTCGCGGTTCACCTGGAAGTGGATAGCGGGAATGAACGGGCAAGAGCTGCCTATGCGCGCGCCGGATTTTCAAGTCGCGACAAGTATCATGTGATGTCGCTCGAGCTTGCGCGGCCGAAATCATGAAGGCTGTTGACGTTTCACAGCAATATGCTGCGCTGCCTTGGCGACGGGTGCAGGGTTTTGAAATCCTGCTGATCACCTCGCGCGAGACCAGGCGCTGGGTGATTCCCAAGGGCTGGCCGATGCCTGGGCACAGTGCGGCCGAAAGCGCGGCGCAGGAAGCCTATGAAGAGGCGGGCATTCGCGGGGAGATGTCCGTACAGGCCATCGGGCATTACGGCTACAGAAAGCGGCTGCGCGGCGGCACCAGGAAGCGCTTCCGGGTTGACGTGTTTGCCATGGAGGTGAGCGAGGTTTTGGACCAATGGCCGGAAGCCCACGAGCGGGCGCGGCAATGGTTTTCGCCTGCCGAGGCTGTGGTCCTTGTCGAAGAGCCAGAGCTTGCGGCCCTTATCCGGGCATTTGCCGGGGATCAATCGGGACAAGCGCTGCCAGCCCCAACATACTCTCAAGCAATCTGGCAGAAGCTAAAAGCCTTGCTTCGCCTCTTGGGCCTGCGATGAGCTGAATGCCCACGGGAAGGTTTTCTTTGGTGAAACCCGCGGGGATGGAGATGGCCGGGCAGGCCACAAGCGTGATGGCGGAGACGATGAGGAGCCAATCCACGTAGGTTTCGAATTTTGTTCCATTACATTCGGTTACGTAGCGTTGTTCAACCGGAAAGGGAGGAACGATGGTGGTGGGGCAGAGGAGCAGGTCGTAGGTTTCAAAAAATTTCCGCGTGCGCTGGAACATGGCACCGCGCTGGGCTTCGGCGCGGGCGATTTCCGCTCCGGTGAGCGCCAGGCCCTTCTCGATATTCCAGATGACTTCAGGCTTGAGCTGGGCGCGGTGGTTTTCGAGGAGGCTCCGCATGCCCACGGCATAGGAGAGGGCGCGGAGCGTCTGGGCGCATTCCATGGCTTCATGGAAATCCGGGTGGGCTTCCTCGACGATGACTCCGGCCTGTTCGAACTGGCGGGCGGCCTTCATGACGATTTCGGCTACTTCCGGATCGACGGGCGAGATGCCGAGATCGCGGCTGATGGCGACCCGCTTTGGCTTCCAGCCGGAGCGGGCCGCTTTCAGGTATGAGGTGCCGTCCGAGGGGAGCGAGATGGGATCGACCGGCTCTTCGCCCACCATGGCATCAAAGAGCAAGGCAAGGTCTTCGACGTTGCGGGCCATGGGGCCTTCGATGCCAAGGGTGTTGTCGATCTTGTTGTAGACGCTGGCGGCGACGCGGCCGGGCGATGGCCGCATGCCGGCGACACCGCAGAAGCTGGCGGGATTTCGCAAGGACCCGCCGAGATCGGAACCCTGGGCCAGCCATGCGGTGCCTGTAGCCAAAGCGACTGCCGCACCCCCCGATGAGCCTGCGGCAGAGCGCGAGGTGTTCCAGGGATTGAGGGTGCGGCCAAAGACTTCATTGAAGGTATTGGCCCCTGCCCCGAATTCGGGCGTGTTCGACATGGCGTAAACAATGGCGCCATTTTTTTCCAGATGGGTGACCATCACGTCCGAGGTTGGTGCGATGCGGTTGGCGAAAATGGGCGAGCCTTGGGTTGAGCGCACACCGGCGACATCGCTGAGATCCTTGATGGGCACGGGAAGGCCCAGCAATATGCCGCGTTCACCCATTGGTTTTTTCATGAGGTCACGGGCATGGGCGCGAGCCCGGTCAAAACACAGGGTGGGCAAGGCGTTTACCTTGCTGTCCACGGCGGCGATGCGGGCTTCCAGCGCATCGAGGCAATCCAGCGGGGAGATTTCGCCGCTTTTCAAACGTACGTGGATTTCATTGGCGGTGGACCTATAGAGTTCGGACATCTGGCATTCCTGTAAAGTGAAACTGTTTGCCCTTATGGGGCGGGAAAGAGTAAAGAGTGCCCACATTTTACCCAGGAGACAATCATGAATGCACCTGTCACAGCAGCACCCGGCATGAACAAGAAGTGGGTGGAGCGGCGCGCCAAGGCTGTATCGCGCGGTGTTGGCATGGGCGCTGCCGTGATGGCGGCACGGGCCGAGAACTCGGAAATCTGGGATATTGAGGGCAACCGCTATGTGGATTTCGGCGGCGGCATTGCGGTCGTCAACACCGGCCACCGGCATCCGTTGGTGATGAAGCGTGTTTATGAGCAGCTAGAAAAATTCACCCATACCTGCGCCATGGTGATGCCTTACGCGCCCTTCGTTGAGCTCTGCGAAAAGCTGAATGCAATCGCGCCGATGAAGGGCGAGAACAAATCGGCCCTTGTCACCACAGGCGCCGAAGCGGTCGAGAATGCCGTGAAGTATGCGCGCTGTTATACGGGGCGTTCCGATGTGATCGCCTTCCATGGCGGGTTTCATGGCCGCACGTTGCTCGGCATGGCACTCACGGGAAAGGTTCTGCCTTACAAGGCGAAGTTCGGGCCGATGCCCGGCGGCATCTGGCATGTGCCGTTTCCGGTTGAGCACAAAGGGATCAGCGTTGAGGATTCCATCCACGCCATCGAATTGCTGTTCAAGTGTGATGTGGAGCCTTCGCGGGTTGCCGCCATCATCATCGAGCCGGTGCAGGGCGAAGGCGGGTTTTACGTGGCGCCCAAGGAACTGATGGTGCGGCTGCGCAAGCTTTGCGACGAGCACGGCATTCTGCTGATTGCCGATGAAATCCAATCGGGTTTCGGGCGCACGGGCAAATGGTTTGCGATGGAGCATTTTGGCGTGGAGCCTGATCTTGTGACGGTTGCAAAATCGCTGGCGGGCGGATTTCCGTTGGCAGGCGTTATCGGCCGGGCCAAGATCATGGATGCGCCGGAGCCGGGCGGCATTGGCGGCACTTATGCGGGCAACCCCGTGGCGTGTGCGGCAGCGCTTGGCGTGTTCGATGCTTTTGAGCAGGAAGGCCTGATGGAAAAGGCCGAGGCGCAGGGCAAAAAAATCATGGCGCGGATGAAGGCGATCAAGGCCAAGGGCCGCGGCATGGCGATTGGCGATGTGCGCGGGCTTGGCGCCATGTGCGCTTTCGAACTCGTCACCGAGCATGGCGGCAACAAACCCGATGCAGCGGGCGCAAAAGCGCTGGCGGCGAAATGCCTGGAGCGCGGGCTGCTGATCCTGACCTGCGGAATTTACGCCGATACGGTTCGCCTGCTTACACCGCTGACGGCATCGGATGCGGTGTTGAATGAGGGACTGGATATTCTGGAAGCGGCGCTGCTGGGGAACTAATCCCGGGCAAGCCTGATGCTTGTTCTTGCCATTCTGGGTGTGGGCCTGTTCATTACCCTGATTTTTGGCCCGCAGTTCTGGATCAAATGGGTGATGGAGAAGCACGCCCGGGAACAGCCGGAGTTTCCGGGAACCGGCGGCGAATTGGCGCGGCACCTGCTCGACAAGGCGGGGCTTGGGGACGTCAAGCTCGAGCGCAACGATGGCGGCGACCATTATTCACCCGCCGAAAAAACCGTGCGGCTTTCCCAGCGGAATTTCGACGGGAAGTCAGTGACGGCGGTGGCCGTGGCGGCCCATGAGGTGGGCCACGCCCTGCAGCACCGGGACAATTACGCGCCGCTCATGCTGCGGCAGAAGCTCGCCGGGATCGCTATCATCATTGAGCGCACGGGCGGTGTTTTGCTGATGGCGACGCCGGTGGTGTTTGCGGTGACCCATTCCCCGGCCGTGCTGCTGGCGGAACTGGTTCTGGGGCTGGGCATTCTGGCCTCGACCGTGGTGATCCACATTTTCACGCTGCCAACGGAATTTGATGCCAGTTTCAAGCGGGCCCTGCCCATTCTGGAGAATTATCTCAGGCCGGAGGACATGCCAGGCGCCCGGCAGGTGCTTAAAGCCGCGGCATTTACCTATGTGGCATCAGCTCTGATCAGCATTTTGAACATAGCTCGGTGGTTACGCATCCTCCGCTTCTAGGCTAGCGTGGTTTTTTTCAGGAGGATTCCCTTGGCCCAACTTTCCAACATGGCGCACCGTGACATCGAGACGGTGCTGCATCCCTATACCAATCTGGCGCGCCACCGGGAGGTGGGGCCACTGATCCTCAATGAGGGGCGCGGCATCTATCTCTATGATGACAAGGGCAAGCGCTACATTGAAGGGCTGGCCGGGCTTTGGTGCACGGCGCTGGGCTATGGCAATGAGGAAATCGTCGATGCGGCGGCGCAGGCCATGCGCAAGCTTTCCTTCACCAATGTGTTCGGCGGCAAGTCGCATGACGGGGTGATCGAGCTTTCGGAAAAGCTGAAGGAGATTGCGCCCTGCCCCACCTCGAAGGTTTTGTTCGGCACTTCCGGCTCGGAAGCCAACGACATGCAGATGAAGCTCACTTGGTATTACAACAACGCCCGGGGGAAGCCGGAGAAAAAGAAAATCATCTCGCGGCTGCGCGGATACCATGGCGTCACCATCGCTTCGGGATCGCTGACGGGGCTTGCCATGGTGCATACGGATTTCGATCTGCCGATCAAGAATGTGCTGCACACGACATGCCCGCATTATTACCGCGGCGGGCAGGAGGGCGAGACGGAAGAGCAGTTCACCGACCGGATGGCGAAGGATCTTGACGATCTGATCCAGCGCGAAGGGCCGGAGACCATTGCGGCGTTTATCGCCGAGCCGGTGATGGGGGCCGGCGGCGTTGTGGTGCCGCCCATGAGCTATTTCCCGAAGATCAATGCGGTGCTGGAAAAATATGACGTGCGCTTCATCGCCGATGAGGTGATCTGCGGCTTTGGGCGCACCGGCAACTGGTTTGGCACGCAGACCTTCGGGATGAAGACCACATCAATTTCCATGGCGAAGGCCATCACCTCGGCCTATTTCCCGATGAGCGCCATCACCATTGAGGAAGAGCTGTACCAGGCCATGGTGGATGAGAGCAAAAAGATCGGCACCTTTGGGCACGGCTTCACCTACACGGCTCATCCGGTGGGCTGTGCGGTGGCGTTGAAGACGATTGAAATCTACCAGCGCGACAAGATCGTCGAGCATGTGCGCAAGGTGGCACCGGTGTTCAAGGCGCGGCTGGACAAGCTGGCGGAGCATCCGCTGGTGGGCGAAGCGCGGGGCGTTGGGCTCATTGGGGCGCTGGAACTAGTGGCTGACAAGAAAACCAAGCGAGCCTTTGATCCGAAGAAAACCGTTGGCGCCACCTGCGTCAACTTCCTGCAGGAACTTGGGTTGATCAACCGCGCCATGGGCGATTCAGTTGCCTTCTGCCCGCCGCTGATCATCACGGTGGAAGAAATCCATGAGATGTTCGATATGGTTGGCAAGGCGCTGGACCAGACCGAGGCGTGGGTGCGGAAAGAAAATCTGCGTCAGTAGTAAAGCAACGCTATTGCGCCGAAGTGGCAGGCAGCGGCAGCGGCCACAAAGCCATGCCAGATTGCATTGTGGAATTTCAGGCTTTCCCAGATGTGGAAGATGACGCCGGCGGTGTAGAGAATTCCGCCGGCGATGATCAGGTTTAAAACTTGCGGCGGCAGGACCTGCATGAAAGCGCCCGCCGCGGTGACCCCGACCCAGCCCAGGGCGAGATAGACCAGAATGGCGAGACGGTCGAAGCGGCCGGGGAAAATAAATTTCATGGCGATCCCGAAGGCGGCGCCAAGCCAGGTGACAAGACCCAAGATCCAGCTTTGCGCGGCATCGGGCAGGAACGGCAACAGGGGCATGTAGGTTCCGGCGATCAGCAGAAAAATGGCGCTATGGTCGAAGCGGCGCAGAAGCCATTTGAGCTGCGAGGGCGGCGTGAGGTTGTAGGCGGCGGAACAGGCCAGCATCACAATCAAGCCGAAGAGGTAGGCCGCCAACACCCAGGTGACGCCCGCGTGTGCGAGCAGCGCGATGCTTCCCGCAGTCGATGCAAGAAGGCCTGCGCTATGAACCAGCGCATCGGCGCGGATTTCGTTCCGGCTATAGGGCCTGTGTCCTTCGAAGAAGGGATGCACGTCGTCTAGTGCCGCTCGACGGGGATGACGAAGCGGTCGCGCCGCTCGCCTTTCCGCAGCAGGCTGACGCGCACGGAGTGATTGACGCGTTCATGGTTGAGCAGGCGCAGAAGATCATCGATACCGAGCACGGGCGCATCATCAATGGCAATCAGCAGATCGCCTGCCTGAAGGCCGGCGGCTTCGGCGGGGCCATCCTTGAGTGTCTTCAGCACGCGCACGCCGGCTGCCTGTTCAACGCCGGAAAAACGCGCGACATGGCGGGGGATGGGCGTGGTGGCGCCTTCAATGCCGAGACTGGCGCGGCGCACCCGGCCATGCTGCAGGACCTGGGCCAGCACATAAAGCGCAGTGTTGGCGGCAACGGAAAAGCAAATGCCCTGGGCGCCGCGAATAACAGCAGTGTTGATGCCGATGACGCGGCCCCGTGAATCAACCAGCGGCCCACCGGAGTTGCCGGGGTTAAGCGCGGCATCGGTCTGGATGACATCATCAATCAGGCTCCCGGTCTGGCTGCGCATGGAGCGGCCGATGGCGCTCACCACGCCTGCCGTTACGGTCTGTTCGAACCCTAACGGATTGCCTATGGCGATGGCGAGCTGGCCCTTGTGAATGGCCTTTGAATCAAAGAACGACAGGGAGGGTGCCGCCAGATGCACATCAGTGCGCAGCACCGCGATATCACTATGCGGATCCTCGCCGATAACGCGGGCATTGGATTTCTGGCCATCGGCCATGCTGACCTTGATGGCGCCAGCCCCTGAAACCACATGGCTGTTGGTAAGGATCAACCCATCGGAGGCCACGACAAGGCCCGAGCCAACGCCGGCGGGCTTATTGCCCTTGAGCACGCCGATATGGACAACGGCGGGGCCTGCCGTTTCAACCGCACCGATGACGGCGCTGGAATAGGCATCCTGCAACTGGGTTTCGAAGTTTGTATCCTGGGGTGCGGCAGCGCCGCTGTCATCAAGCATCGGGGAACTCCTCCGCCATCATATGGGGAGGCGTTAAACCTCCGCCAAGGCCTGTTCCAGATCGGCGATCAGATCGGCCACATCCTCGATGCCGATGGAAAAACGGATCAGGTTTTCCGGGACAATGCTGTGGAGGCCTTCCACGGATTTGCGGTGTTCGGCAAGGCTTTCGACGCCGCCAAGCGAGGTGGCGGGGGTGAAGACCTTGAGGCGGCTGGCAACCCGGCGAGTCAACGCTTCATCGCCCTTCACCAGAATGGACAGCATGCCGCCGAAGCCGCCGGTCATCTGTTTTTTGGCGATCTTGTGCTGGGCATGGCTTTCGAGACCGGGATAGAGAACGCCTACAAGCTTGGGGTGCTTTTCAAAATGCCTGGCCAGCGCCAAAGCATTGCGCGAGGCTTGCTCGACGCGGAGGAAAAGAGTGCGGAGGCCACGGATCAGGAGATAGGCTTCAAAACTTCCGAGCGTGGCGCCCAGCCCGATTTGTGCCTCTTTCAATCTTTCCCAGCGGGGGCTTGCCTCGCGGGTGGTCAATACGCCGGCCGTCACATCGCTATGGCCGTTCAGGTATTTCGTGGCGGAATGAAAAACAACATCGGCGCCAAGCGTCAACGGCTTACTGATCACCGGCGGGGCACAGGTGGAATCCACAACGAGGATTGCACCCGCTGCATGGGCGGCATCGGCGGCGGCCCTGATGTCGATTACGTCCCAGGTGGGATTTGCCGGTGTTTCAATCCAGACGATGGCTGTCTTGCCGGGGATGATAGCGCGGGCGAGGCTGGCGGGATCGGCAGCATCGAAAAGATCAAGGCCGACATTGCGCATGGTCTGCTGGCGCAGCATCCAGGATTTCACACCGTGATACATGATGGTGGGTGCTGCAATTCGCTGGCCCGAGTCAACCGTTTCGACAAGAGCCGAAGCGGCCCCCATGCCTGAGGCGAAGAGGCGGGTTTCAAAACCTTCCTCCAGTTCACAGAGCAGGCCTTCCGCATGGGCCACGGTGGGCGAACCATTGCGCGCATAGATGTAATCACCCACAAGGCTGTAGTCCTCCTTGCGGGCGAAGGTGGTGGAGGGCTGGATAGCGGGAATGACCGCGCCGGTTTCCCTGTCGATGAAGTGGCCGGCCTGGGCGATGGTGGTGCGGATCGAAGGTTTCGAATTCGAACGGTCAGACATGCTGGCCGCCATTGATGTGGAGTTCGGCGCCGGTCACATAGCTGGAATTGTCCGTACACAGAAAATAAATGGCCTTGGCCACTTCTTCCGGCTGGCCGAGGCGGCGTTGGGGAATATGCGGAATTATTTTTTCCGTGCCGGGCGAGAGGATCGAGGTTTCGATTTCACCGGGTGAGATTGAATTCACCCGCACGCCAATGGGGCCGAAGTCGGCGGCCATTTCGCGGGTGAGCGAGGCAAGCGCTGCCTTCGAGGTGGAGTACGCTGCGCCGGCAAAGGGATGGACGCGGGAGCCGGCAATGGAGGTGACATTCACCACCGCGCCCTTGGCGGCTTCAAGTTCATCGATGAGACCGCGGGCCAGCATGACGGGGGCGAAAAAATTCACCTGAAACACGGTCTTCCAATCGGCTTCATCGGTTTCGATTGTGTTCAGCCGCCCGCCATCGGGTTTCTTGGGGCTGATGGCGGCATTATTGACCAGGGCATGAAGTTTCGAGCCTTGCTCTTTCAACTTTTCCTTCATGCGCAATATGGCGGCGGCGGTGTCAACGGAATCGCTGAGGTCGACCTGAATATGATCCTCCGGCCCCGCATCCCAGGGGCAATCCTCGGGGAAAGGGTGGCGCGAACAGGAAATCACCCGCCAACCGGCGGTCGAAAAGCGCTTCACCGTGGCATGGCCAATGCCGCGCGAGGCGCCGGTGAGGATCAAGGTTTTGCGTTCAGCGTCGGGAGTTTGAGTCATGGCTTAGGGATATAGCCTCGTCTTGGCCCAGCCGCTATCGGGATCGGGACGGCGGAAAACGACCCGGTCGTGGAGCCTGAAGGGGCGGTCGTGCCAGAATTCGATGGAGAGCGGCTTGATGCGGAAGCCAGACCATTGGGGCGGGCGGGGAACCGCGCCAAGGGCATACTTTGCGCCGTACATGGCAACGGAGGCTTCCAATGCAAAGCGCCCCTCGAGGGGACGGGACTGCTGGGAGGCCCAAGCGCCGACCTGGCTCTGCTTGGCGCGGGAGGCGAAATAGGCATCGGCTTCCGCCGTGGTTACCTGTTCTACAAGCCCGCGCACCCGCACCTGACGGCGCAGCGATTTCCAGTGGAAGCAGAGGGCTGCCTTCATGGTGCCCAGAATTTCCTGGCCCTTCTGGCTTTCGTAATTCGTGTAAAAAACAAAGCCGCGGTCATCGGCGTTTTTCAGGAGCACCATGCGGACATTGGGCAAGCCCTCCTCATCGACGGTGGCGAGCGACATGCCGTTGGGATCATTGGGTTCGGATTTTTCCGCGTCGGCCAGCCACTCGGCAAAGATCTGAAAAGGGTCGTTGCGCTCGGTAAAACCGTAGGCAGCGGTCAAGGTCGTCAGGTCGCTCAGGCTCATTGCATTAACCAAACCTTTGGGAGTCTGATATGGCCCCAGACTCTTCACATTTCATCCCATTTCGGCCACGGGATGCGCTCATTTCCTGCCTAGATGGTTAAACCAATATGGCACTCAAGTCGCGGGGAATTCACACAATGATCAAGACCTATGCAGCAGTTGCAATGGCAAGCCTCCTTCTCGCAGGGTGCGCCCAGGACGCCGGACCAAAAGAAACCTCGGGCGCCTTGATCGGCGGCCTTGCTGGCGGTTTGCTGGGCAACACCATTGGCCATGGCAAGGGTCGGGCTGCGGCAACCGTTCTCGGTGCGGCCCTCGGTGCTGTCGTGGGCGGTAAAGTCGGGCGCAGCCTGGATGACGAAGACCGCAATTATGCCTATGGCGCGGCAACCCGCTCTTTCAGTACGGGCCGCGAGGTGACTTGGGAAAATCAGGACAGCGGGCACCGTGGACGTTTCCGGCCAAAGCGCAGCTTTCAGCGTGACGGCGGCCAATGCCGGGATTTCGAGCACACCATCTGGGTGGACGGCGAGCCGGACGTGATTGAAGGCACCGCCTGCCAAACGCCGGATGGCCGGTGGCGCGTGGTAAGCTAGAGCGCCGGGTTTCGCGCTTCGACGAACCAACTGCTTGAGCCGAACCATACGCCATCGTGGCGGAGGTTTTTGGCGAAGAGTTCGCGGAGTGCTGCCACAGCTTCGGGCCTGCGCCTTTCGCCCTCCTCCCCAGCCAGCCGGATGATTTCTCCCGCAGGCCCCAGAGCCAGCGCAAACTCGACGGCTTCATCCAGAACCCGGCCGATGCAGACTTCCGTGTCGCAGCGTTCAAAACTTATGCGGTCAAAACCGGCGCCGCGCAGCATCTCGCTCACCATATCGGCACCCGCCATGGAAAAGGGGCCGGGGCCGCAGTGAACTTCGGTGGTTTCCGCGTGGGAGACGACGGGCATGATATCCTTCACGATACGTTCAGCTTCATAAATCCACGGGTTATCCTCGCGGCGGCGCCAGACGATCATGGCGAATTTTCCGTCGGGTTTCAGGGCGCGGCGGATGTTGCGCAGCGCCGTACCGGGCAGGTTGAAGAACATGGTGCCGAAACGGGAGAAAACATGATCATAGGGACCTGACAGGTTGTCGGCCTGTACATCGGCGGCCAGGAATGAAGCGTTAGCAAGCTGCGCCTCCCGTGCTTCACGTTTTGCGATGTCGATAAAATTTTGCGCGCAATCGACACCCACCGCCGCACCCGATGGCCCGATCTGTTTGGCGATCTCCTGCGTTGTATCGCCGAAGCCGCAGCCCACATCGAGAATGCGCCCGCCCTTTGGATAGGCGTTCCGCTTGAAAAATTCCGTGCTGTGGTCGGACAAGCCGTGGGTCAAGACATTGCGGAAGCGACAGAACTTGTCGAATAAAACGGTGTTCCAGGCTTCGATCGGAATGGTATTCTCGGTACTGCTCATGGTCTCTCTCTTTTTGAATTGCGGTGTTTTGCACCGTGCGGCGGACGGGTTCCAGTCCTGAAACTGTACTCAACGCCAGCCTGAAATGATCTGCGTCACCCCAACCTTTGCCGGAATGGCGGATTTTGCTCTTTGACCTCCCTAGGCCGCCGTCATCTTCTTTTCCGCTGCAAATGGGCTCAGCTTGAGCCACACCTGCATGTCCTCGCCAAGCTGTCGGTTGCCGGTGAAAGTTACCTTTCCGCTTGAGATCGCGTCGCGCACCGGCAGCACACCCATCCAGATGGCCGTCATTGTCCGGAGATCGGTGGTCACATAAAGATCAACATCAAATCCTGGATCGATGGAACAAAGATCGACCTCCTTGTTCGGGTCGACCACCAGCCACCAGTCACGCCTTGCAGCCGGAAGCTCGGGGTATAGAAACTGTATCACGCAGCGCCGCTTTGGAATGGGCGTTGGATCGATGTTGCGGCGCATGTCCCACATGAGCAGCGAAGGATCGAGATTCTTGAGCGAAAGCGAGGTTTCAACCCAGCGCTGGCCCCAATTTCCAACCGCCCAAACCACGGCCTTGAGATCGTGGCCGGCGCGCGTCAGGTGGTATTCGAGCACGCCTGGTTCATCGCGCACTGCCACGCGCGCTACAATGCCCGCCTCTTCCAGGTCCTTCAGCCGTTTGGAGAGAAGGGCCGGAGACATGCGCGGCACCCCGCGCCTCAGATCGTTGAAGCGGGTTGAGCCCGCCACCAACTCACGCAAAAGAACCAATGTCCAACGCGTGCAGACAACTTCCGATGCCATCGCGACCGGACAGAACTGCTTGTAACTTCCTTCAGCCATGGAACCTCCTGTGCAAACATGACGCCGGGCAAATAGGCCTGCCGCACAGCCCTGCATAGTTCAGAATCTGTACTGGCCTAGTTCAGTTCGTGAACTAGCGGGAACGTGCCCTGATGGCCCAAAACAATCTCCGTCGCAGGCGCTTACTGCAGCAGATGCCGGAAAATTTGCCCTCAAAGCGGAGCATTTGACACCGGCGATCGACGGCAGCGGGCCAGTTTGACACCAATCATGCCGATACGGCTCTCACCGGTTTTCACGGCCCTGAGAGATTTTACCCGCCGTCACCCAATGCGGTGGAACTCAACTGAATGGAGACTGAGATGAAAACTTTTCGCTTGCCTATGGGCCTTGCCCTTTTATCGCTGTTTGCGGTCACCGCCCATGCGGCCGCGGACAATCCCCTCGTCGACAACGTGCGCGCCGCCAATGACCGGTTCAAGGACGTGGCGGTGGCGGTGGCCGAAGGCTACGCGCCTATCCCCTGCGCCAGCGGCCTGCAGGGCGGCGCCATGGGCGTGCATTACGTGAATGGCGCATTTCTCAAGGATGGCATCGTCGATATCGCAAAGCCCGAGGCCGTCATGTACGAGCCGACGACCGATGGGAAAATGGACCTTGTTGCGGTTGAGTACATCGCCTTCAAGGGACCGGCGGCGCTGGATGGCCACCTGTTCAACTTCGTTACCGAGCCAAACCGCTATGGCCTGGACAAGTTCTACGAGCTGCATGTCTGGGCCTGGCGGCCCAATCCCACCGGCGCCTTTGCCGACAACAACCCGAATGTGAGCTGTGACGCCATGCACGGCGACGCCCATTAACACACATTCTTTGGAGCAAGAGATGCCAGCCAGGACCACTGCATGTTTCCCTCAGGCCAGATCAAATTTTCTTCGCACCGCAGTGAGGAAAATCACCGCGGCAATTGAACGGCGACGGATACGTGCGGCGCTCGGCAAACTGGACGACTACATGCTGAAGGACATGGGCATCGCCCGCTCCGACATCGAAAGGATTGCCAAACGGACTTATCCGCCGCGCTAGTAATCACCGTCTGCGCAATATTTTTGTTCCAAACCATCAACTCAAGGGAAGACTCAAATGACTACTGCAACGACTACCAAGGGAAAATGTTTCTGCGGCACGGTTGAATTTACCGTAGCCGGGGAACCGGCCGCCATGGGCTACTGCCACTGCAATTCGTGCCGGGAATGGTCGGCCGGGCCGGTGAACGCCTTTACGCTATGGCCGCTTGATGCTCTCAAGATCACCAAGGGCGCGGCCAACATCGAAGTCCATCACAAGACTGACAAGAGCCTGCGAAAGTGGTGCAAGACCTGCGGTGGGCACCTCTTCACCGATCATCCGCACTGGAAACTGGTGGATGTCTATGCCGCCGTCATTCCGTCAGTGAAGTTCGAACCCGGCGTGCATGTGCATTATCAGGAGACGGTGCTTCCAATGAAGGATGGCTTGCCCAAGCAAAGGGACGTGCCGAAAGAAATGGGCGGTTCCGGCATGCTGATGGCCGAATAGACATGGAACGGGCGGGAGCTTAAACCGCAGGCCCCCGCCCTTTCCTTCCCTGCTTAACTATGCCAAATAGCGCTGAGGCGGCTGGTTCCGGGCCGCAACGCGCTATGATCAGGGAAAATCATGAACGATACCAAAGGCTTGATGGCTGGCAAACGCGGGCTGATCATGGGCGTTGCCAATAGCCGCTCAATTGCCTGGGGCATTGCGCAAGCCTGCGCACGGCATGGGGCAGAACTGGCCTTTACCTATCAGGGCGACGCCATCAAGAAACGGGTTGAGCCGCTGGCCGCCGAAATCGGCGCCAAGCTGGTGGTGCCCTGCGATGTGACCGACATGGCCTCGGTTGATGCGACGTTTGCGGCCATCGAAAAGGCTTGGGGGCGGCTCGACTTCGTGGTTCATGCCATTGCCTTTTCCGACAAGGATGAACTCACCGGGCGCTATGTCGACACCAGCGCTGACAACTTCACCAAGACCATGTTCATTTCCTGCTACAGCTTCACGGCCATTGCGCAGCGCGCAGAGAAATTGATGACGGACGGCGGCTCGCTGCTGACGCTCACCTATTATGGCGCCGAGAAATGGATGCCACATTACAACGTGATGGGTGTTGCCAAGGCTGCCCTTGAAGCTTCGGTCCGCTATATGGCGGCGGATTTGGGACCAAAGAACATTCGCGTCAATGCCATTTCCGCCGGGCCGATCAAGACGCTTGCTGCTTCCGGCATTGGCGACTTCCGCTACATCCTGAAATGGAATGAATATAATTCGCCCTTGCGGCGCACGGTGACGACGGAAGAAGTGGGCGACAGCGGATTCTATCTGCTGTCTGATCTTTCACGGGGTGTCACCGGTGAAATTCTCCATGTGGATTCGGGCTATCATATTGTCGGCATGAAAAACCCGACGGCACCTGACATGAGTGTTGCGTCCAACGGTGAATGAGACGCTGCCACCCATTTATTTCGTGCGTCACGGAGAGACCGAATGGAATCGCCTTGGCCTCATTCAGGGCTGGACGGATATTCCGCTGAATGAGACGGGGCATGCGCAGGCGCAGAATGTGGCGCGGGCCTTTGTCGCCCATCCCGAAGTGACCAGGGAATGCCGTTTCGCGGTGAGCCCGCTGGGTCGGACGCGGCAGACCATGGCTTATATTTCGGACGCGCTTTCCCTTCCGGAAAGCCATGTTTCGGTTTCCCCTGCCCTCAAGGAGCTTGGCTTT
This sequence comes from Aestuariivirga sp., assembly GCA_965279345.1. GTDB lineage: Bacteria > Pseudomonadota > Alphaproteobacteria > Rhizobiales > Aestuariivirgaceae > Aestuariivirga. The sequence continues at coordinate 795,827 of CBDIHN010000003.1, read as the reverse complement.
GGGGTTTGGGAAGGCAAGCCCTTCTGGGAGCTCAAAGCTTCACCGATTTATCCCGCTGATCCGGAAACGCGCTATTCTTGGCGGCCCGCAGGCGGCGAGAGCTACGCGGATGGGCAGGACCGCTTGCGGCATTGGCTGGCCGGAATTCAGGACCCCACGGTGGTGGTTTCGCATGGCGCCATCGGGCGCTGCCTGATCGGGCATCTGACACGCATGACCATGCGAGAACTGGTTGAGATTCGCATGCACCAGGGGCGGTTTTGCCGGATTGCCAATGGCGTTGCGGAGTGGTTTGACGGGACGCCGCTAGCGCCCTAAAACATTTTGATGTCACATAATACCTTCGGCCATTTGTTTCGCATGACCACGTTCGGGGAAAGCCACGGGCCCGCGATGGGCTGCGTGGTTGATGGCTGTCCGCCGGGGATCAAGCTTTCGGTTGATGACATTCAGGGTTATCTCGACAAGCGCCGGCCGGGGCAAAGCCGCTTCACCACGCAGCGGCAGGAGCCGGACGCGGTGAAAATTCTCTCCGGGGTTTTTCAGGACGACCGCACCGATGGCCAGGTGACCACGGGCACGCCGATCATGCTGATGATCGAGAATGTGGACCAGCGCTCCAAGGACTACACGGAGATCCGCGACAAGTTCCGTCCCGGCCATGCGGACCTGACCTACCAGGCGAAATATGGCTTGCGCGATTATCGCGGCGGCGGGCGGTCCTCGGCGCGGGAAACGGCGGCCCGGGTGGCGGCAGGCGCGGTAGCGCGGAAAGTCATTCCCGGTGTCACCATTCGAGGCGCATTGGTGCAGATGGGTGCGCTCAAGATCGATTATAAAAACTGGGACTGGGCCGAGGTCCACAACAACCCCTTCTTCGCGCCGGATGCCAAGGCTGCGGCGCAGTGGGAAGATTATCTTGATGGAGTGCGCAAGGCGGGGTCTTCCTGCGGCGCGGTTGTTGAAGTGACGGCATCGGGTGTGCCTGCGGGCTGGGGGGCTCCGGTTTACGGCAAGCTCGACCAGGATTTGGCGGCGGCGATGATGAGCATCAATGCGGTTAAGGGTGTTGAGATCGGCGCGGGCTTTGCGGCGGCGGCATTTTCCGGCGAGCAGAACGCCGATGAAATCCGCATGCGCCATGGCAAGCCGGAGTTCTTGTCCAACCATGCGGGCGGGATCCTCGGCGGCATTTCAAGCGGCCAGGACATTGTGGTGCGGATGGCGGTGAAGCCCACCTCCTCCATTCTCACCTCGCGGCAGACGATCACGGCGCAGGGGACGAATACGGATATTTCCACCAAGGGCCGGCATGACCCCTGCGTCGGCATTCGCGCTGTGCCTGTGGCGGAAGCGATGATGGCGCTGGTGCTGGCGGATCATTTCCTGCGGCACAGGGCGCAGATGGGGTGAGCAATCTCCTGCCACATCTTCCAATTGAGGCCATTCTTGCGGCATTCGAGAAGGCTGGTGGCGGCGAAATCAAATCCGGCAAATTTGAAAGCCTTGAATCCTCCGCAGCCCTTGCGGCCAATGCTTTTGGCTATTTCCTGAGCTCTACCGGCAACGAGGCGCGCGCAGCGGAATTTCCAGTGCAGGGGCAATTTGCATTTCTCGGAACGCCAATTCAATCGGTATGGCTCGAAAAGCAAATGCGGTTTCCCTGGTCAGGCGGTCTTCATCCGTGGCTAGATGCCGTCATTGAGAATGAGCAATGGCTCGTCGGAATTGAATCCAAGCGGTACGAACCATTCCGGGCAAAAAAGGCGAGTGCATTTTCAGATGCCTATTCGCGTCCGGTCTGGGGGGCCGACATGCTGCCGTTCGAACGGATGCGGGATGCGCTTTCAAAGGGCAGTATCAAATTTCGGCATCTGGATGCCGTGCAACTCGTCAAGCATGCTTTTGGTATTCGCACTCAGGCGATAAATCACAAGAAGCGGGCCGCTCTCGTTTACGTCTATGGGGAGCCATGCACTTGGCCTAATGGCAAGATGATTGAACAGGCGGACATCGCATGCCATCGAGAAGAAGTTTCCCAGTTTTCGGAATTGGTTTCAGGCGCAGAAGTGAAATTTTCAGCACTTCCCTATCGCGAGCTTATGAATCTCTTTGCCGCGTCCCCGCATGCGCTGCTGCGTGAGCATGCAAGCCTTGTGGCAGCTTCCTATTTGGGAGAACAGCACCCGTAACTGAGCGCAGATGGGCTAGCTTTCTTTCTCTCCATGGCCGCCCTCCGAGGCGGCCATCCAGTCTGTGTGGTCGGGTCAAGCCCGACCATGGAGAGTTTTTTGAGTTCTCCTACCTCTTAATCACTGCAATCAGGAATTCCTTGTTGCCATCTCCGCCCTGGATTGAAGCGGGGGTGAGGCCGGTGACTTTCCAGTTTTCGGCGGTCAGGAATTCGGAAATTTCCTTGCAGACTCTTTCATGCTCCAACGGGTCGCTGACGATGCCGCCGCGGCCTATGGCGTCGCGGCCGGCTTCGAACTGGGGTTTGATGAGAGCGAGGAGATTGGCTCCGGAGTCAACGAGGGCCAGAGCTTTGAGCAGGGCGAGTTTCAGGGAGATGAAACTGACATCGCAAACGATGAAATCGATTTTGTGTTTGAGATGATCAGCGGTGAGATCGCGGGCGTTGAGGCCTTCGATGGACGTTACGTTTGGATTTGATTGAAGCAAGGTGTCGAACTGACCGTGGCCGACGTCGATGGCTGTGACATGGGCGGCACCCTGCTCCAGCAGCACTTGCGTGAAGCCTCCGGTGGAGGCGCCAATATCTAGGCAATTCAAACCCTTAACGGAGATATTGAAGAAACTGATTCCGCTTTTGAGCTTGAGCGCGGAGCGCGATACATAGGCCCGCGCTTCATCGAGAATTTCAATGCGGGCTTCGAGGCTGGTGTTCTGGGCAGGCTTGGCGGCGACCAGGCCATCGACGGTTACGGTGCCGCGGGCGATGGCATCCCTTGCACGGGAGCGTGAAGAATAGAGCCCGCGCTGAACCAGGAGTTCATCAAGGCGGTGGCGTGTCACTCCACGTCCAAAGGCGCCGTTCCCGACGGTTTGCCATCGGGCTTCAAAGTGATTTTTTCAATGCGGGCTTCGGCGTCCTTCAACTGTTTTTCGCAATGCTCTTTCAGGGCCTGGCCCTTTTCGTAAATTGCAATGGACTGCTCGAGGTCGACCTTGCCGGACTCGAGTTTCGAGACGATTTCCTCAAGCTGGGCCAGGGCCTTTTCGAAGGGCAGTGCGGCGATTTCCGGAAATTTCGTCATGTCTCATCATCCTCGTCATCGCCCGGGTCGAGCGCATCGGTGCCCCGCATCAGGGCCTGAACATGGATGGCAACGGATGCCGCCAGCCCTTGCAAATCATAGCCGCCTTCCAGAACGGACACAACGCGGCCCTCCGCATGGGCGTCCGCCGCCCCCATGAGTTCCAGCGTGGCCCAGGCGAAATCCTCTTCACTCAATTGCAGGCTGCCCAGCGGATCGGCATGGTGGGCATCGAAGCCCGCCGAGATGAGCACCAGATCGGGGGCGAAATCATCAAGGGCTGGCAGAATGATGCTGCGCATGGCGTCTCGGAATTGCACGCTGCCATCGCCTGCCCTGAGCGGCGCATTGAAGATGTTGCCGACGCCGGTTTCATTGGCAGCACCGGATCCGGGATAAAGCGGCATCTGGTGGGTGGAGCCATAGAACAGGTTGGGATCGGACCAGAAGATTTCCTGGGTGCCGTTGCCGTGGTGGACATCGAAATCGACGACGGCCACGCGCTCCGCGTCATAGCGGCTGCGGGCATAGTGGGCGGCGATGGCCACCTGATTGAACAGGCAGAAGCCCATGGGCTTTCGCGATTCCGCATGGTGGCCGGGCGGGCGGAGCGCACAGAAGGCGTTATCCGCCTTGCCGGTAAAGACGGCATCGACGGCGGCGGTGGCGGCGCCAACAGCGCGCAAGGCTGCTTCTAGGGAGCCGGGCGACATCACCGTATCGGGATCGACATATTCCACGCCCTCTTCTGGCGACATGGACTGGATGTGATGGAGATGCTCCTGGGTGTGGGCGCGGAGGATATCCTCCTCCTTGCCGAGCGGCGCCAGCTGGCGTTTCAGCCCGGAAAAATGGGGCGATTCGAGGATTTTGTTGATGACCTTGATGCGGTCCACCCGTTCCGGGTGGCCGTCAGGGGTGAGATGATTAAGGGAGGCGGGATGGGTGTATAGAAGTGTATTCATGCGCCTGCTATAGAGCGGCTTCCATGACGAATTCCACTGAAATAAATCTCGCTGCGGAGGCGTTAAAAAAAGGCGGGCTTGTCGCTTTCCCGACGGAGACGGTTTATGGGCTGGGCGCCGATGCGACGAGCGACACGGCGGTGGCCAAGCTGTTCGCGGCCAAGGGGCGGCCCAGTTTCAATCCGCTGATCTCGCATGTTCATGCGGCCGAGGCGGCCTTTGCGCTGGGGGTGTTTCCGGCGGAGGCGAAAAAACTGGCGCAGACGTTTTGGCCAGGCCCCTTGACCGTGGTGGTGCCGCGGGCCGAGGGCTGCCCGGTTTCGCTGCTGGCATCGGCAGGACTTTCGAGCATCGCATTGCGCGTGCCCAACCATCCGCTGGCGCTGGACCTGCTGCAGGCAGTTGACCGGCCGGTTGTTGCGCCGAGCGCCAATCTTTCCGGTCGCGTGAGCCCCACGACGGCGGCGCATGTGAAGCGCGGGCTGGGCAAGAAAGTGGCGGTCATCCTGGACGGAGGTCCTTGCACTGTCGGGGTTGAGTCAACGGTTGTGAGTTTCATGGGCGAGTGCGCCACCCTGCTACGGCCCGGAGGACTATCGCGCGGTGATATTGAGCGGGTACTCGGACATGCGCTTGAGGTCGAAGCGGATTCAGCCCAGCCCCATGCGCCGGGGCAGATGGAAAGCCATTATGCGCCACTTGCTTTTTTGCGTCTTGATGCCACGGCCCCGCACAAGGGCGAAAGTTATCTGGGTTTTGGCTCCCATGACCACGGCCCCTATACGCTTTCGGTGCGGGGCGATGTTGTCGAAGCCGCCGCCAACCTCTTCCGCCTGCTGCATGAGCTGGATGGCTTGGGCGTGAAGGCAATCGCGGTTGCCCCCATTCCCCATGAGGGACTGGGCGAAGCCATCAATGACCGTTTACGCCGCGCCGCGGCCCCGAGGCCCAAAACATGACACCAGAGCTTTTGAACCAATTCGCCGCCATCGTGGGGGAGAAGCATGCCATTCGGGATGCCGCCTCCATGGCGGGCTATATGACGGAATGGCGCGAGATCTGGGTGGGGAAATCGCCCCTCGTGATGCGGCCTGGGAGCACCGAAGAAATTTCGCAAATTCTCAAGCTTGCCAGCGAAACCGGAACGGCGATTGTTCCGCAATCCGGCAATACGGGGCTGGTGGGCGGGCAGATTCCCTTTGAGAGTGGCCAAGAATTGCTGCTGTCGCTGGACCGCATGACGAAAATTTTGAATGTGGATGCGGCTGACAGCACGATGACCGTGCAGGCCGGGGCCACACTGAAATCGGTGCAGGATGCGGCTGATGAGGCGGGACGGCTGTTTCCCCTGAGTCTTGCCTCGGAAGGTTCGTGCCGCATCGGCGGCAATCTTTCAACCAATGCGGGCGGGCTCAATGTGCTGGCCTACGGCAATGCGCGCGACCTTTGTTTGGGATTGGAAGTCGTGCTGCCGGATGGGCGCATCTGGAACGGCTTGCGGCGGCTGCGCAAGGACAACACGGGCTATGACCTCAAGAACATGTTTATCGGGGCGGAGGGCACGCTTGGGGTGATCACCGCGGCGGTTTTAAAGCTTTACCCAAAACCGCGCAGCCACGAGACGGCCTTCATTGCGGTCACCTCGCCCCAGGCGGCGGTCGATCTGCTGTCGCTGGCCAAGGAGATGAGCGGCAACCGGGTGGTGGCATTTGAGCTGCTGCCGCGGATCGCCATGGATTTCACGGTGAAGCACATGGGGATCAGCAATCCCCTGGTGGAATTTTCGCCTTGGTATGCGTTGAGCGAGTTGGCTGATCCCGTTGCCGGCAGTTTTGAGGCCATCCTGGAAGAGGCCATGGCGCGGGGGCTGGTGACGGACGCCACGGTGGCACAATCGGAGGGCCAGCGGCAGGCCCTGTGGGCCATTCGGGAACTGATGCCCGAATCGCAGAAATTTGAGGGCGGATCGATCAAGCATGATGTTTCGGTGCCCGTCTCAAGAATTCCGCAATTCATCATCGAGGCCACCCGGGCTGTGGAAAACTATATGCCGCAGGCGCGGGTGATGTCCTTCGGGCACATGGGCGACGGCAACCTGCATTTCAACGTGAGCCAGCCTCTTCGCATGGACAAGAAAAAATATCTCGATCTGTGGAATGAAATGAACGCGGTGGTTTTCGACGTGGTGCTGAAATTCGACGGCTCGATCAGCGCCGAGCATGGTATCGGGCGGCTGAAACGGGACCACATGCCGGAGATCAAATCAGCGGTTGAACTGCAGATGATGCGCGATCTTAAAAAACTTTTCGATCCCAACAACATCATGAATCCGGGCAAGGTTTTGCCATGACGCCGACCTTCCGCGAACTTCAGGATGTGAATCTGGAAAGCGTCGTAAGTCTTTGGAAAAATTGCGAATTAACACGGTCTTGGAATGACCCATACAAGGACATTCAATTTGCGCGAGAAGGTGCAACGTCAACGGTTCTGGTTGGCATTTTCGAGGAGCGTGTTGTTGCTGCGGTGATGGTAGGCCATGACGGGCACCGGGGCGTTCTCTACTATCTTGCGGTTGATCCGGCGTTTCAGAAACGCGGATTTGGCAAGGCCACCGTTGCTGCCGCGGAAGCCTGGCTGCGGGAACGCGGCGTGTGGAAAATCAATCTCATGGTGCGCAGCGAGAATGAAAAGGCCGGCCGCTTCTATGAGCGCCTGGGTTACGAGATAAATCCGGTGATGAGTTTCGGAAAACGCCTGGACCACCCCTGACAGGATTCTGGGGGTCTGCCTTGATTCGGGCATTATCTTGCTGTGGAAATGGACTCCGTTAAGGTTAATAATTTACTAACATCCGAGCGGTCGCTGGATTGTTAACGATGTTTATTAGATATTAATCGTTGTTAACGGTCGGGGTTTCGGCGGGTTTCGAGCGAAGACAAGTGGGCGGCAGTAACTGACCTCGGGGAGAGCGACGTGAATCCACTACCAAGCAAGAATGAACGGGACGAATTCGACAAGGCATTTAGCGCCAGATTAACGAGCGAAACACCGAGAAAATCCGGTGAGCTGCGCCTTGCGGACAGGCAGGCCCCGCCGGCGCCATTTTTCAATATCGCCGGCCAGTTCGGCGCCAAACTGGTGCAGTATGCCAAGCCGGGCATGAGCAAGAAGGTTCTGGCGGCGATGGCGGATGATACGGATCCGGCCGTTGCGATGGCCAACATCCGCAAGCTTCTGGTTGGCCCGACGCACAAATTGCACGATGCGATGTTTGAGGAGGTTGTGACCATCCTCGAAGAATCGGACCGCGAGGTTCAGCAGGCATTACGGGGCCTGGAACGGAAATGGGCCACCCTTTCCCACACCACCGATGAGCTTGTTGCAAAATCACTGGACAGCAAGGACCAGAGCCGCGAGCAGGCTGAGTTCGTGCAGCAGGAACTGCAAAAATCAGCCGCCTCACACCAGGAAATGCTGTCCGAGATGTTTCTGGTGATCGATACGAAAATCGACGAGTTGACCAAGCAGGTCGACCAGAAGATTGAGGCCCTGGCGCACGAGATTGAAGCCGACAGGCGTGAATCCGCGGCAAGCCAGGAGCGCCGGATGCAGGAGCTTGAAGCAAAATTCCTGACCAGAAACGATGCGGAGATTGCGAATCTTGAGAATCGCCTGGCCCGCCTTGAGCGGAAAGCGAGTACCAGCACGGATGACCTGAATGAAGTCTTTGCCGGTGGCCTCACAAGCATTGCCGATAGGCTGAAGGCCATGCGGGATAAACAGGCGAACTGAGGGCGCATTAAAAAAGCGATAGCTGCGCCTTTGGCTTTGGCGGCGGAGCATTGCGGGCAATGACAGTGGGTTCAAAAACAAAATAATCGTCGGGCGCAGGTTTCAGGAATTGCACCGCCTCTTCGGCGCCGACATTCCTGACATCCAGCCACTGGGCATGATTTTCCGGCTGAATGACTGCGGGCATACGCGTGTAGATTTGTGCGATGACGGCATTGGGCGCGGTGGTGATGATGGCGGCGGTTTCAATTTCCGAGCCATCGGCTCCCAGCCAGTGTTCCCACAGGCCAGCAAAGGCAAAGAGGCCGTGATCGGGACGGTGGATGAAGTGCGGGATTTTCTTGCCTGGCACATCGCCCAGCCATTCGTAGTAACCATCGGCGGGAACGAGGCAACGGCGACGCCGGATGGCATTGCGGAATGAAGGTTTTTCCAGCAACGTTTCACTGCGCGCATTGATCAGGGGCTTTCCCGGCTTGATTTCCTTCATCCAGGAGGGGATGAAACCCCAGCGCACCAGGGCGAAATTCCTTTCGTTGTTTTCCTCCCTAACGATGGCAATAGGGCTTTGGGGGGCGACATAGTTGCGAGGCGGAAACTCCAGCTCCTCCAGATACTGGAGCAGTGATCTTGTTTCTTCCGCCGATTTCCTGAAACTATAGAGGCCACACATGGAGTCAGCTTAACCCGAAAGCCACCTAACTTGCCAAGGCCTCAGTGTTTGATTTCGACTGAATCAGCAGCCGTCCAAACCCGAGCTTGCTTCGGTATCGGAGGATAACCTTGAACCTTTGGCGTCGCTCCCTCAATATTGAGGAGGAATTTCTGGCTCGGGTTGGTTCTGTTGAACAGTTCCGAAGTCAGGTGCTCACGTTCATTTAATTGCTGCGGCAAGTCACGGCGCGCCATTGCCAGATGCAGGACCCGACGCGGCGCTCCGCTCTCGTTCCGCGTGCCTCCATGCCAGATATGACCGTTGATCACAGCAACTGATCCTGCCTTCCCTGTGACTTTGATTTCCTCAGGGTGCGGTGCCATCGGGTCTTTAGGGATAATCCCCAGTTCGTCGGAACGAACTTCGATATGCTTGACTTCCGCCATGTTGACATCAGGCACATTGATGGGAACCCATTTGTGCGATCCAGGGACTACGCGGGTCGGTCCGTTAGTTTTTGTCATGTCGTCAAGCATCACGACTGAATTAACCACCCGCCAATCCGTTGGTGAGATACGAGGGACATCACTATGCAGTAGTTGCTGGCCCTGTCCTTTCTGCGGGTTGCGGGCGTTGAGTGAATAAATCTGGATTTCGCCCAACAGATAAGCGGCTGCGGCCAATGCGGGTTTGCAAGCAAAACAGCGGTCAAATGCGGCTGACTTGTTGAACAGGTTGGAGAGCCGGGGCGCTCCCGGCTCAATGTGCACTTCATGACCGCCGTACTGGCCTTCAATTCCCCGCAAACGTTCAAATTCCGAACGCATTTCATCCACTTCAGCGGCGCTAAAGACATTCTCAACGACAAAATACCCATCGTCATCAAACTGCTGGCGCAAGGCTGGGGGAAAATCAGCGTCGGAAATTCCGAGAAGAGCGAGCGCTTGTTTCGTGTTCATGAATCCTCCAGGCTTTGTAATCTGGCCATTTGCACCGGACGATTTTGCTACGCCCGACAAATGCCGATCCGCTAGAATTGCGCCAATAGGAAGGTTTGGCAATGGGTGGGTATTCGGTAGCACATCTGCGAAGGACTGGGATCCAAGAGGTGGCTGGAATTTGCATGTGCGCCAAACTCCGGCAGGAGGTAATCTTGAAATTACTGAGGTCACACGTGAAGGCAGCTTAATGCGATGAAGCAAGCGCAACAATTCCCCAAGCTTGGGGCTTCAGCCTGTGTCTGGAAGGATGGCAAGGTTCTGCTTATTCAGCGGGCCAAGCCGCCGTTGGGCCTGTGGAGCCTGCCCGGCGGCCATGTTGAATTCGGCGAAACGGCTGTCGCGGCGGCTGAGCGCGAGTTGCTGGAAGAAACAGGGGTGACGGCTGATCTCACGGCGTTTGTGGGGCTTTATGAAATCATCCAGAAGAAGCCCCCCTTCCATTATGCCATTGCCTGCTATGGCGGGATGTGGAGATCAGGTGCGGCACATGCGTCCAGCGATGCTCTGGATGCCCGGTGGGTGGCTCCTTTGGAGCTCGATTCTCTTGATTTTGCCCCCAATGTCCGGGAGGCCATTGCCCGTGCCCAAGCCCTGCTGGGATTTTGAATCAAAATTCACTATTCAAATTAACCTTTCTTTAAGGAACGAGTCGCGGAACACAACACTTTTGCTATGGTGAATTAACGAATGCGGGGCTGGTGAAAAAGCGCTGCAGGCGGGGACGAATGCCTCAATTGAAAAGACGTTTATGTTGAAATATCGGACAAAACCGGTGCCCATGGCCTATCCCACGGAGGCCAAACATTTGGCCTTGCGTTACATCCTCGATGCCTGGGAAGAGGCGGTTTATGAAGGGCTTGAGCCGGATTGCATCGCCACGGCGGCGATCTTCGCGGCCCTTTCGGATATGGTTGCCACCTATGGCGAGGAACCGGTAGCGGTGATGTGCGCAAAGCTGCCGGACCGCATCCGGGGCGGTGAATTCTCAGTCGCCCAGACCAAGCAGTAATCAGTCGAAGGCCTTCCAGAGCAATAGGAAGCCGAAGGCGGCTACCAGAATTCCGGACCAGCGGTTGATAAGGTCGAGGGTTGAAGGGCCGAGGCGCGATTTCACCCGGCCAATGATGAAGCTCAACAGCAGCCACCACAGCGCGCTTCCCAAAGCAATGCCGAGGACAACGAGCGCCGGGCGATAGGGCGAAGCGCCAAGCGCCAGATGCACGCTCAGCGAACTGAAAATGGCGAGATAGCCGAGGACAAGGCCCGGATTGGTGACCGACAAAGAAAAGGTCAGGCCGAATTTGGCGGAATGGAGGCCGTTGGTGAGATCGCTGGCGGCAAAATGGGTTCGTGCCGTGCGGATGCCCAACACGACCAAAAAGAGTCCGCCGGCAATTTGCAGGACTTTTGCGTAGTTCAGGATGAGATGCGATATCGACTGAATGCCATAGGCCGCAATTCCGGCAATCAAAACATCGGCCAGTACGGCACCAAGTCCGGCAAGAAAGGCAACTTTCAAATCGTGGCACAACGCGGTGCGGATGACGATGAGGTTGACCGGGCCCAGAGGTGCTGACATGGCAAGGCCTATAGCGATGCCGATAATGATCAAGGACCAATCCATAATCTAGCGGATATCCACAACAACGCGGCCGCGCACCTGGCCTGCAACAATTTCGCTGGCCACGCGCGGCACATCTTCCAGCTTCACATGGGTGGTGAGGGCGGCGAGGGCCTTGAGATCAAGATCGCGGGCGATGCGGTTCCAGGCCTGTTGGCGGCGGGGCAGCGGCGTGGTGACCGAGTTGATGCCGATCAATTTCACACCGCGCAGAATGAAGGGCGCTACCGTCGTCGGCAGGTCCATGCCCTGGGCCAGGCCGCAGGCGGCAACGGTGCCGTCATTGTTGATTTGCGAAATGACATTGGCGAGCGTGGTGGAGCCCACGGAATCAATGGCGCCGGCCCAGCGTATTTTGGCGAGGGCTTTTACGGGCACGTTGAACTCGTTGCGGTCAATTATTGTCGAGGCGCCAAGTTTTTTCAGGAAATCGGATTCTTCCGGGCGGCCGGTTGAGGCTGCAACCTTGAAACCGAGTTTCGCCAGAAGCACGATGGAAACCGTGCCGACGCCGCCTGCCGCACCGGTGACCAGGATTTCGCCATCGCCGGGTTTTACCCCCTGCTCTTCCAGCGCCATGACGCAGAGCATGGCGGTGTAGCCGGCAACGCCCACGGCCATGGTATCGGCGGGGCTCCAGCCCTTTGGCACGGCCACCAGCCAATCGCCGGAGACGCGGGCCATTTCAGAAAAGCCGCCATGGTGCTGTTCGCCCACTCCCCAGCCATTGAGAATGACCTGATCGCCGGGCTTCCAGTTCTTGTGGGAGGATTTCGTCACGGTTCCGGCGAAATCAACGCCCGGAATGAGCGGGTATTTGCGGATGATGGGGGCCTTGCCGGTAATCGCCAGGCCGTCCTTGTAATTCACCGAGGAATGGCTGACAGCGACGGTGACATCGCCTTCCATGAGATCGGCTTCGGTCAATGTCACGAACTGAACCTGCTGGCCCTGATCGGTTTTGGAAATCTGGATGGCGTGGAAACGGTCGGTCATGCGGGGTCCTTTAGCGCAGGCAATGCTTCCAGAAACTTAACGGGCTGGCCCCCGGCTTTACCTAAAATTTGATCTTCCCACATAAGTTTTTGGCCACGCACGAAGGTGCCTTGCGGCCAGCCCGTGACTTCATAGCCGTCATAGGGCGTCCAGCCGCATTTGCTTTCAATCCACTTGTTCTCGATGACGCGCTTTTTCTTCAGGTCAACAATGGTGAGATCGGCGTCAAAGCCTTCGGCAATACGGCCTTTTCTTGCGATGCCGAAAATGCGGCCGGGACCATGGGAGGTGAGATCGACGAAGCGTTCGATGGAAAGGCGGCCCTTGTTCACATGATCAAGCATGACGGGAACAAGGGTTTGCACGCCGGGCATGCCCGACGGCGAACTTGGGTAGGGTTTGGCTTTTTCTTCCAATGCATGGGGCGCGTGATCGGAGCCCAGGACATCCACCACGCCGGATTGCAGGGCCTGCCAGATGGCGCGCTGGTGCTCTTTCGCGCGCACGGGCGGGTTCATTTGCATGAGGGTGCCGAGGCGTGGGTAATCGTCGGAGGACAGGGTCAGGTGATGGGGCGTCACTTCGACGGTTGCCACATCCTTGTTGGCAGCGAGCAGCGGCATTTCGTCGGCGGTTGAAATGTGCAGCACGTGGATGCGCTTGCCGGTGCGCCTTGCAATACGGATGAGGCGCTCGGTGCAGAGCCTTGCGGCCTCGGCATCGCGCCAGACGGGATGGCTGGCGGGATTGCCGGCGATCTGTTCATTCACGCGCTGGCGGAGGCGGAATTCATCTTCGCTGTGGAAGGCGGCGCGGCGGTTGGTTTGCGCCAGAATGCGGGAAACCCCCTCATCGTCTTCCACCAGCAGTTCACCGGTTGAGGAGCCCATGAAAACCTTGATGCCGGCGCAGCCCGGCAGCTTTTCGAAGGCGGCGAGCTCGGCCACATTTTCCCTTGTGCCGCCCATATAGAAGGCGAAATCGCAATACATGCGGTTGCTGGCGCGGCGGACCTTGTCGGCCAGGGCTGCGGCGGTGACGGTGAGCGGCTTGGTATTGGGCATTTCGAAGACGCTGGTGACGCCGCCCATGACCGCGGCGCGGCCGCCGGACTCCAGGTCTTCCTTGTGTTCAAGGCCGGGTTCGCGGAGATGCACCTGGCTGTCGATAACGCCGGGCAGGATATGCAGGCCCTTGCAGTCCAGCGTCTCGGCGGCGGCAAAATCGCTGACATCGCCTACCCCCACAATGCGCCCTTCGGAGATGGCCAGATCGCGGACCCCTACCCCATCATGGTTGACGAGGGTTCCCCCCTTTAGAATGAGATCAGCCCTGCGTTTCATCCAGGTTCCTTGATTGTGGCACAAAGCGACCGTAAATGGTGCTGATGGCGAATTCTAGCTTTTTAATGCAGGTGCGGCGCGACCGTGCGGTTCTGGGCCTTGAAGGGGCCGAAATCGAGAATTTCCTGCATAATCTGGTGACGGCGGATGTTCTGGGGCTGGCCGCGGGCGAGGCGCGCTACGGCGCCCTGCTCACGCCGCAGGGGAAAATCCTGTTTGATTTCTTTATAGTGAAAACGGCAGAAGGCTATCTTCTGGATTGCGCTGTTTCGCAGCTTGAAGAGCTTGCGAAGCGTCTGATGTTTTACCGGCTGCGGGCGAAGGTTACGATTGCCGAGCGCAAGGATTTGGAAGTGGGCGTTTCGCTGGAACGGCCCACCGGGATAGCGGCCTTTGCTGACCCCCGCGCATCGCTTATCGGGTGGCGGGTGATTGCCGAGAAGGGCACGTTGCCGACGGGTACGGGCTATGACGCTGCGCGCATTGCTTTGGGGCTTGCCGACAGTGATGGCGATATTGGTTCTGGTGAGCTGTTCCCCCATGAGGCGAATTTCGATCAGTCGGGCGCGGTGAGTTTTAGCAAGGGCTGCTACATCGGCCAGGAAGTTGTTTCACGCATGGAGCACCGTGCCACGGCGCGCAGCCGCATTTTGCCGGTGACGTTTGAAGGTGCTGCGCCGCCACGCGGTGCGGCAATCAAAAGCGCGGACAAGACAATTGGTTCGGTTTTGTCATCGTCGGGAAACGCGGCGCTGGCACTTCTTCGCCTGGACCGCTTGGCCGAGGCGACAGGGCCGCTGCTGACAGATGCTGTCAGGGTTCGTGTGCATAAACCGGCATGGATAAAATATGATGTGCCATCAAAGGATTGCGCCTAGTGCCTGCAGTTCTGCATGAAGACGAGATTTGCCGTTGCACCTGGTGCGGCACGGATCCGGTTTATGTTGCCTATCACGACGCGGAATGGGGCGTGCCGGAATATGATTCACGCGCCTTGTTTGAAAAATTGCAGCTTGACGGGTTTCAGGCGGGGCTTTCGTGGATCACAATCCTGCGCAAGCGCGCGGCTTTCCGCAAAGCCTTCGATGATTTCAACCCGGAAAAAATGGCGCGCTACAGGCCGGCAAAACTTGAGCGGCTGATGAATGACGCGAGCATCGTGCGCAACCGTTTGAAGATTGAAGCCAGCGTCAGCAACGCCCGGGCCTATCTGGCCATGCCGGATTTTTCCGCCTACCTGTGGGATTTCATGGATGGCCGGCCCTTGCAAAACAAGCTGCGCGGCATGCAACATGTGCCGGCGTCCACACCGCTGGCGGAGAAGATTTCGAAGGACATGAAAAAGCGCGGCTTCCGTTTTGTCGGCCCCACCATCGTCTATGCCTTCATGCAGGCCTGCGGGTTGGTGAATGACCACATGATAGACTGCCACCGCCATGAGGCGGTGAAGATGTTGGCGCGCTGACATGGCAAAGGAACTGCGCGCCTGGCAACGGATGCTTTCGGGACGCAGGCTTGACCTGTTGGACCCCTCGCCGCTTGATATCGAAATAGAGGACATTGCCCACGGGCTGGCGCGGGTGGCGCGGTGGAATGGCCAGACCAAGGGCGACCATGCCTTTTCGGTGGCGCAGCATTGTGTGCTGGTGGAGGGCATCGCCTCACACGTCAACCGGCAGCTGGACAAGCCCTCACGGCTGATGGCGCTACTGCATGATGCGCCGGAATATGTGGTGGGCGACATGATCTCGCCCTTCAAAGCGGCGCTTGGGCTGGACTACAAGGCCTTTGAAAACCGCCTGCTTTCGGCCATTCACATGCGCTTCAGTCTGCCGCCCAAAACTCCGGCGCCCTGCGAAACTGAAATCAAGACGGCGGACAAGATGGCGGCCTATCTGGAAGCGACGCAGCTTGCGGGCTTTTCGGTGCCCGAGGCGGAGAAGTTCTTTGGCCGGCCAAAGGGGCTGAATGGCGAGGGGTCGCGGAAATTCCTTCACCTCAAGCCCCTGCCGCCCAATGATGCGGCAGCGCTGTTTATCAAGAAGTTCAAACTCCTGGTGCAGTCATGATCATTGTTTGCGGCCTCAATGCGGTTCAGGACCTGGTGGATAAACATGCGGTGGGGCGGGTGGTGAGCCTTCTCGGGCCCGATACACCGCACCGGATTTTCAAGAACATCGAGACGACGCAGCACCTGAAGCTGACGTTTCACGATGTGGTGGAAATGATGGACGGCTTTTCGGCGCCGAGGGCAACGGATGCGGAAAAGCTGATCGAGTTCATCGAGGACTGGGACCGGGCCAATCCCATGCTCATTCATTGCTGGGCGGGCATCAGCCGCTCAACGGCTTCGGCCTATACGGCCCTTTGCATGCTGCGGCCCAAGGCCGATGAAGAGGAACTGGCTTTTGAACTGCGCGCCGCTTCGCCCTGGGCCACGCCCAACCGGCTGATTGTTTCCTATGCGGATGCGCTGCTCGGGCGCAACGGGCGGATGTCGCGGGCCATCGAAAAGATCGGCCGCGGCGAGAGCGCCTTCGAAGGCACGCCGTTTATTCTGCGGCCTTAGATAATTGGATCACCGATTCCGAAATGCCATGCGGCCAAGTACACGCTGCGCGAAAGCGGTGCAGGCGAGCAAGGGCGCAATCATGAAAATCATGGCAGCGGAGAGTTGTGACCATTCGTCTCCATCACCGCCAGTTTGTGCTTCCTTGATCGACATTTGACCCGCAATCCAAGGGGGCAGTGTCGAGACCTTATCGCTGGTCAGAAAAGCAGCGAACAGATACTCGTTCCAGCACAGGATAAATATCACCAAGCCAACAGCGGCGGTGCTGGCAGCCACCATCGGCAAAAAGATAGTCAGGAAAATCCGGAAATGTGATGCACCATCGAGCTGGGCGGCCTCTTCCTGCGATGTTGCCATGTTTCCAAAAACGGGAAGCAACAGCCACACGGCAACGGGAAGATTTGCGGCGGTGTAGGTGAAAATGAGAGCGAAATGGGTATCCAGTGCGCCTGTGTATTTGGCCATCACGTAGATAGGCAGAACAACGGCCACAGGCGGCAAGATACGGCTGGCCATAATGGCAAACAGGATGCCGTCATTGCTCAATGCCGGTATCCACCGAAACGCATAGCGAAACCGCGTCAGCCCGTAAACCGCCAGCCCGCCAAACAAAACCGTTAGCAGTGTGGACGTAGTGGCGACCACTGCCGAGTTGAAAAACCGCAACAGCAGATGGTCATTGGCGTAATCCAGAACAGAAACCCATGCGCCGAGGGAGGGCGTGAAGTCGACAAATGGAAGATAGTATGGACCGCGCATGATCTCGGAATCGCCCTTCAGCGAGGTGACTGCAATCCAGTACAAAGGAAAAAGGCAGACAAGGGACCAAAAGACCAGCACGGCGTAGGTCAGAATTTTGACCAAGACCGGCCGCATCGGCTGCGATGGATGAGCGGAGGCACTGGCTGGGAGCTGGGCCATGTTCCGAAAAGCCTACCACCGCATGCACGACCATGCAAAACCGGACCGGACTAAGGAAACTTACTTGCCGTGGGCGTAGGCCCAGTAGAGTTCGCGGGCTTTGGCGGCGATGGGGCCGGGCTGCAGGGTGCGCTGTTCGATGGTCGTCACCGACATGACCTTGCTGTAGTTCCCGGTTGAGAACACCTCGTCGGCGTCAAGCAAGTCCTTCCAGTCCAAGGTGCATTCGTGAACCTTGATGCCCGCGCCCTTGAGCAGGGCGACAATCCGCTGGCGGGTGATGCCGTTGAGGAAGCAGCCATTGGGAACGGGTGTATAGGCTTCGCCATTCTTGGCGCACCAGATATTGGCGGTGGTGAGTTCGGCCACGTGGCCCAGGGGATCAAGCATCACGCAATTGTCAAAGCCCCTCGCCTTTGCATCACGGATGGCGCGGGCGGAGTTGGGATAGTGGCAGGCGGCCTTGGCATCGGTTGGCGCATATTCATTGGAAGGCCTACGGAAGGCCGAAAGCGTTATGGAGAACGATGATGAGGGCTTGGGCAGCGGCGAATCATAGACCGAGACCGAGAATTTCGTGGACTCGGGATTGACGTCGACAAAACCCTCACTGGCCCAATACATGGGGCGCAAATAGAGCTCGGCGGTCTTGGGAAATTTTGCGATGCCTTCGCGGATGATGGCTTCGATCTCTTCGGCGTTCTTCAGTATCTTCAAGTCAAAACTTTTGGCCGAACGGATCAGGCGCTGGCAGTGGAGATCGAGGTCGGGGGCCACGCCTTCAAAAGCACGACTGCCATCGAACACGCAGGAGCCCAGCCATGGTGCATGGTCCATGGCACCCATGATGGAGGGGTTGCCCTTGTGCCAGGCGTTTTCAAAATAGGTCCAGGCGGTGCCGCTGGTTTCATTCCAGGCCATGATGAGTCCTTTTCCGTCCACTTTATCCGCAAACAATAAAGGCGCCACTGGGGCGCCTCGCAAGATTAAAACCGGAACCTGCTATCACGAATCCGAATAGAAGATATGACGACCGATTTTCACGAGGCGCTTCATGCTGCCGGCCCATTTCGGACGCACGTAATCCGCATGGTAATTGGTGGCGGTGCTCATGATCTTGGTGCCGTTGGTATCGCTCATGGCCTTTTGGGCAATGCGCTTGGCATTGGCCCAGGCCGCGGGCTGCTTCACATCATCGGGAAGACCATCACAAGCAAAGGAGAACTGGCAGGAATTGCGCCGGTTGGAACCCTGATAGACCACGCCGCAGATTGTTTTCGGATAGGCCGCGTCCTTGGTGCGATTGAGGATCACGCGGGCCACGGCGAGCTGGCCAAGTTCCGATTCGGAACGGGCCTCAAAATACACGGCACGGGCCATGCAATTTTCTTCGGCCAGACGCATGCGGCGCTGGGCCACGGCGGCCTGCTTCTCGGTGCGCTTCAGTTTGAATGATTTTTCAATTTTGGACGGCGACGGGGCAAGCGCCAGGCGCTTAACCGCAGGCACCGAAACATCAGCCTTGCCGGAGAGATCAACGGAGGCCGGGGAAATCAGAACTTCGCCAGTGGCATTTACGAAATCACCCTTGCCAAGGCTCACCACAGTTTGCTTGCTGAGCACGTTCAGGTTCACGATATCGAAATTTTCGCCATCAGGCAGAAGCGAACCCTTGGCTATGATGTTGGTCACAGGCGAGAGAATGTTCAACGAAGTTTCGTCAGGTGAAACATTATGGGCATTGGCGTTCTGGCCCATGTAGTTGCCGGCAAAGGCGAAGGCCGCAATCAGCATTACGCCACCAAAAACGAACGGCGCATATTCCTGAACAATCCCGCCGCCCTCATCCACTTCAGGATAAACGGGGAAATCGGCCATGGGCCTATGAGTTGGGCGTTTTTCCTGCAAATCCCCTAGTCCTATTAAAGGCTTAGTCCCGCTGTATTGTTTCACTGACGGAAACATATACCCTCCGCGTTTAGCATAGGTTAACCATGCCAGCAACCAAAACTGGCCAGTTATTTTGCCTTTTTTCCAGTCAATTTGGATGAGGGTTAACCGGTTGCAGGAGCGGAAAATTATTTAGTTATTTCTGATACTTGCCTGGGCCGCAGCAAGCCTTGCAATGGCGATGCGGAAGGGTGAACAGGAAACATAATCTAACATGATTTCCTCGCAGAAACTTATCGAGGCCGGATCGCCCGCGTGTTCGCCGCAAATTCCGAGTTTGAGATCGGGCCTTGCCTTCCTTCCGCGCGTTGTAGCGATTCGCAGGAGTTCGCCAACGCCATCAATATCAATGGAGACGAAGGGATCAGCTTTCAAAAGGCCCTTGTCGGTATATTCACCGATGAAGCGGGCACTGTCATCGCGGCTGATGCCGAGCGTTGTTTGCGTGAGATCATTGGTGCCGAAAGAAAAGAACTCGGCTGATTGGGCAATTTCACCGGCGCGCAGGGTGGCGCGGGGCAATTCAATCATGGTGCCAACGAGATAGGGCAGTTCGAGACCGCATTCCTTCTGCACCGCTTCGGCCACCGCATCGATGCGGGCGCGGACATAATCAAATTCCAGTTTGCCGACAACGAGGGGAATCATGATTTCAGGAATCGGCGCCTTGCCATATTTCTGGGCGACATCGGCGGTGGCTTCGAAAATGGCGCGGGCCTGCATCTCGGCGATTTCCGGATAGGACACGGCAAGTCGTACGCCGCGATGGCCGAGCATGGGGTTGAACTCCTGCAGCTCGCCGACACGGGTGCGCAAGTATTCCGGCGCGATGGCGAGGTTACCGGCGAGTTCAAGAATTTCATGCTCGGATTTGGGCAGGAATTCATGGAGCGGCGGATCGAGCAGGCGGATGGTGACCGGAAGGCCCGCCATGATTTCAAAGAGCTCGATGAAATCCTGGCGCTGCATGGGGAGAATTTCATCCAGCGCCTCGCGGCGGGCCTCCACGGTTTCGGCGAGAATCATCTTGCGCATGGGGCCGATGCGTTCAGCGCTGAAGAACATATGTTCGGTGCGGCAGAGGCCGATGCCTTCGGCGCCAAAATATCTGGCCGAGCGGGCTTCGTTGGGCGTTTCGGCATTGGCGCGGACTTTCATGCGGCGCGAAGCATCGGCCCATTCGAGAATGGTTGCGAAGTCGCCGGAGAGCACGGGCTTCTGGGTGGCGATGGGGCCTCGGAAAACGCGACCGGTTGAGCCGTCAATGGTGATCGTCTCGCCCTTCTTCACAACAACGCCGAGTGACGACATGGTTCCCGCTTCATAGTCAATGCGAAGGCCGCTGGCCCCCACCACACAGGTTTTTCCCATGCCACGGGCAATAACCGCCGCATGGGAAAGAAGGCCGCCGCGGGCGGTAAGCACGCCTTCGGCGGCGTGCATGCCCTGAATATCCTCGGGGCTGGTTTCACTGCGCACGAGAATGCAATGGCGGTTGCGCAATTTTAGCTGTTGGGCTTCGGCGGCATCGAACACCACCTGCCCCGATACGGCACCGGGCGAGGTGGCAAGGCCGGTCACAAATATCTCGTGGGTTTCCGTTGGATCAAGGGTGGGATGGAGGAACTGGTCCAGCATCAGCGGATCGACACGCAGCACCGCTTCCTTCTTCGTAAGCAGGCCTTCGCCCACCATGTCCACCAGCGTTTTCAATTCAACGCGGGCACTGATCTTGGCGGGCTTGGTTTGCAGCAGCCAGAGCTTTTCCTTCTCGACGATGAAGGTGACTTCCTGAATGGATTTGGAGCGGCGCTCAATCTTGTTCAGAGCCGTTTTGAGCTGGGCGGCCTGCTTCGGAAATTTTTCCGTGAAGGCGGGGGCAATGTTCGGATCCCTCGCCCCGGTTGAGAAATTGCGCGAGGTGGCGACGCCATGAATGTTTCCGCCATGGACCATGGCCTGCACGATGAGGGCGGCGGAATTCTTGCGGCGGTGGGCGGCCTTCACCACGCCTTGCAATTGCTCAAGCAAGCCTTGCGGGAAGACGGCGCCGGACTGTTTCTCGATGAATGACTTATAGTGCGAAATCAGATTGGGGCCTTTGTGGGCGGAAAGAATATCCTCAAAATCGGCGTGGCGGAGCGAGAGAACATTCACCGCATAGTTCTGGATGAACTGGCTGTAGAGGTCATAGGCCAGGGGACGGTCGTTCAGCCGCGTGGCCAGGGCTTCCACCGTTTCATCGTTCAGGCCGATATTCAGGATGGCTTCCATGTAGCCGCGGGCCTGGCCATTCACGCTGGGGCGCACGGCGAGCAGCAGGGGCTTGGTCTGGCCCCCCAGTTTTTTCACCGCTGCGCCAAGGCTTGCGGCGGTCATGCCGGCAGGATTTGGGATGACGAAGCCTTGCGGAACGGCGAGGCCAAGGGCCAGCAGATCGCTCAAGCCAGCCGCCTTCGCGCCCAGCGATGGCGGGCACTTTCCCAACTCAACTGTCGTTTTCGTCGCCATATTGCAGTGCAGCAAACACGCTGCACGGCGGCAGGTCAAGTGGCCAGATTTTAGGCAGGCCGGAGTTTTGCCGTTTTCCGTCCCATAAGCAGCCAGAAGGCTATGGCCATGTTAAGCACGTTCCAGGCGATGCCGTGGAGGAAGGCGGCCTGATAGGAGCCGGTGCGGTCAAAGATTTCGCCAGAAAGCCAGCCGCCCAGCGCCATGCCCAATACGGTTGCGGTGAGCACCAGGCTGATGCGGAAGCCGGCTTCGCGGGCCGGGAAATAATCGCGGATGATCAGGGCGTAACTCGGCACGATGCCGCCCTGGGCGAGGCCAAAGAAGGCGGAGACGACATAGAGCGAGGCCAGGCCATCGAACGGGATGTAAAACAGCAGCGCCAGGCATTGCAGGAAGGAGCCGATGATGAGGGTTTTCACGCCGCCGATGCGGTCGGCAATGAACCCAAAGGCAAGGCGGCTCACCACGCCGAAGCCCAGCATGATGGAGAGCATTTCAGCGCCTCGGGCCGGGCCGTAACCCAGGTCACCGCAATAGGCGATGATGTGGACCTGGGGCATGGACATGGCCACGCAGCAGGCGAGGCCGGCCAGGACGAGAAGGCCTTGCAGCACGGGCGTTCCATCAAGCGCCTTGCCGCCGCTGCGTGCCGCGATCGAAGGGCTTGGCCGTTCATCGAGGGAAGCGCGGCGGCGCAGGAAAAGCGACAGGGGCAGCATGAGAGATACGGTGAGGATGCCAAGCGCAATATAGGCATAGCGCCAGCCATAGGTTTGAATGCCCCAGGTGAGGAAGGGCGGCCAGATGGTGCCGGCGATATAGTTTCCGGAAGCTGCTACGGCCACGGCAATGCCGCGGCGCTTCTGGAACCAGAGCGAGACGTCAGCAACCAGCGGGCCGAAAATTGTGGCGCAGCCCAGGCCGATGAGAACTGCCTGGGAGGCAACATAGATGTAGTAGGTGGGGGCAAGGGCCGAGGTGACGAAACCCAACCCGAGCATGATGGAACCGATAAACATGGGTACCATGATGCCGAAGCGGTCGGCCAGCCTGCCCATCAGCAAGCCGCCGAGGGCGAAGCCGATCATGCTCATGGTATAGGGGAATGATGCGCCGGAACGGTCAACGCCGAATTCAATCTGGATGAAGGGCAGCACCACAATGCCGGACCAGATACCAATGCCGCCAATGGTGGCGAGCGCCAGGGACACGGCGAGGCGGAACCAGGCATAGGGGCTGTCTTGAATGGTGGAAGCGGCTGACATGGCGCCTTATGTCACCGGCGGTATCGATTGGGCAAGATGGGAAGGTGCATGGCTGATAGTGCATTGGGAAGCGCCCCTCACCCTCCCATGCCGCTTGCGCGCCATGGGCCCCAACCCTCTCCCCGATAAATCGGGGCGAGGGAATTCCTGCTTTCCCTCTCTCCCGCGCAGCGGGGAGAGGGTTGGGGCCCGCGCCGTCAGGCGTGGGAGGGTGAGGGGCTCCCTACCCCTCGATTTTGGAAAAATCCGCAACCGCCAGCGTCGCCGCACGGATGCGGTTCAACAGCTTCAGGCGGTTTTCGCGAAAGGAGGGATCGTCAGCGTTCACCGTCACCTTGTCGAAAAAGGCATCGACGGGGCCGCGTAGTTTGGCGATGGCCGTCATGGCCGCGCCGAAATCTTCCGCGTCTACTGCCTTGCGGGCGTTGGCTTCTGCGGCGGATACGGCGCGGTGCAGGTCGCGCTCCTCGCCCTGGATGAGAAGCTGGGCGTTGGGCAGGCCGTCAAAGGAACGGTTGTCCTTCTTCTCCTCGATCTTGAGAATGTTAGAGGCGCGCTTCACGCCAGCAAGAAGATTCTTGCCGTCATCACTTTCAAGGAACTTCGAAAGGGCTTCGACACGTCGGACGATCATCAGCAGATCATCCTGTCCGCCGAGCGAAAACACCGCATCGATAAGATCGTGACGCGCGCCCTGATCCTTGAGATAGACTTTGAGGCGGTCGGCGAAGAAGGCGAGGAGATCTTCTCCACCCCTGTTCATGCGAAGGCGAAGCGATTTGTCGAGTATTATGCGAATGACACCGAGTGCAGCACGGCGAAGCGCGTAAGGATCTTTTGATCCCGTTGGCTTTTCATCAATGGCCCAGAAACCGACGAGCGTGTCGAGTTTGTCGGCGAGGGCAACGGCCTGGCCGATTTTGGAAACGGGGATTGAATCGCTTGGTCCCTGCGGTTTGTAGTGATCGCGGATGGCTTCGGCGACTTCCTTGTCCTGGCCTTGATCGAGGGCGTAGTAGTGGCCCATCAATCCTTGCAGCTCGGGGAATTCGCCGACCATGCCGGTGACCAGATCGGCTTTGGCCAGCCTTGCTGCGAGTTTGGATTTCTCAACATCCGCCTTGATCGTCTGGGCGATTTCTCCCGCCAGCGCTTCGATGCGTTTGACGCGTTCGCCCTGGCTGCCAAGTTTGGCGTGGAAGGTGATGCTGTCCAGTTTCGGCAGCAAGTCTTCAAGCTTGGTTTTACGGTCCTGGTCCCAGAAGAATTTTGCGTCGGACAGTCTTGCGGCGATGACCTTGTTGTTGCCGGCGACAATCGTCTTGCCGCCGTTGCTTGCCACCATGTTGGAGACGAGGAGATAACGGTTGGCAAGCTTGCCGGCCTTGTCGCGCAGCGCGAAGCATTTCTGGTTGTTCTTGATGGTGGTGACTATGACTTCCGGTGGAACGCTCAGGAAATTCTTGTCGAATTCGCCCATCAGCACCACGGGCCATTCGACGAGGCCCGCCACTTCCTTCAACAGGCCTTCATCCTCGATCATTTCGAGGCCTTGGGCGAAGGCGAGATTTTTGGCTTCGGCGCGGATGGTTTCGACGCGCACATTCGCATCGACGATGACGTTGGCCTTATGCAGTTTCTGCGCATAATCCTCGAAGCGGCGGACTTCGATTTTTTTGCTGCTGAGGAAGCGGTGGCCCAGCGTGGTGTTGCCCGACGGGATGCCTTCGATTTCAAACGGCACGACTTCGCCATCAAAGGTGCAGATGATGGAAAGGAGCTGGCGCACCCAGCGCAATTGGCCCGAGCCCCAGCGCATGGATTTGGGCCAGGGGAATTTTCTTATGACATCGGGGAGCAGTTCGGCCACCACATCGGTTGTGGCGCGCCCCGGTTTCTTGATCGTGGCGATATAGAACTTGCCCTTCTTGTCGTCCTGAACCGTGAGCTCTTTGAGCTTCAAGCCGGTGGATTTCAGGAAGCCATCGATGGCTTGCTTTGGCGCATCGGTGCGGGGGCCTTTACGCTCCTCGCGCATGTCGGCGGCCTTGGGGTTCAGGCCTTCGACGGAGAGCACGAGGCGGCGCGGCGTGGCGTGGGCTTGCGCGCCTTCATAGGTGAGACCTGCTTCGACGAGGCCATTGGTGATGAGGCTGCGCAAATCTTCCGCGGCCTTGGCCTGCATGCGGGCGGGAATTTCCTCGGAGAAGAGTTCGATCAGGAGTTCAGGCATCAGGCCTGCCCTCCCGCGGTTTTGCTCCAGGCTTCGCAGCAGCCCTTGGCGAGATCGCGCACGCGCAGGATATAGGCCTGGCGTTCGGTGACGGAAATCACGCCGCGCGCATCGAGCAGGTTGAACATATGCGACGCCTTGATGCACTGGTCGTAAGCCGGAAGCGCCAGCTCGTGCTTCTCGTCCTTCAGGCCCACATCGAGGAGCGCTTTGCATTCCTTCTCCGCATCGTCGAAGTGCCGTTGCAGGATGGCGGTGTCGGCGTGCTCGAAATTGTAGCGCGAGTATTCCTGCTCGGCCTGGAGGAAGACATCGCCATAGGAAATTTTCTTCGGGCCTTCGAGGCCGTTGAAGTTCAGGTCGTAAACATTGTCGACGCCCTGGACATACATGGCGAGGCGTTCGAGGCCGTAGGTCAATTCGCCGGAGACGGGAAAGCAATCCAGGCCGCCCACCTGCTGGAAATAGGTGAACTGCGAGACTTCCATGCCATCGCACCAGACTTCCCAGCCAAGGCCCCAGGCGCCGAGCGTTGGGCTTTCCCAATCATCCTCGACAAAGCGGATGTCATGCAGCTTGGGATCAATGCCGATGGCGGCGAGCGAGCCGAGATATTGCTCCTGCAAGTCCGGAGGCGATGGCTTGATGATAACCTGATACTGGTAATAGTGCTGCAGGCGGTTGGGATTTTCACCGTAGCGGCCGTCTTTCGGGCGGCGCGAGGGCTGCACATAGGCCGCGGCCCAGGGCTTTGGCCCGACGGAGCGCAGGGTAGTGGCGGGATGAAAGGTTCCGGCGCCCACTTCCATGTCATAGGGCTGCAAAATCACGCAGCCCTTGGCTGCCCAATATTGGTGCAGGGTGAGAATCAGGTCCTGGAATGATTTCGTCGGATTCAAGGGCATTTGCGGGCGCAAACTAGGGATGCACCCCCATGAGGTCAAGCGCTTTAGAGCTTGCGATAGACATGCGCCCTTGTGGTGAAACCCGATTCGGTGGGCGAATAGGGCATGGGGTGGTAGACGGGGGTGGTTTCGACGGGGGCCACCAGACCCTTCCGGCAGAGCTCGTCGAATTTTTTGGCAAAACCGGATTCCTGCCAGACAACCGTTCCTACTGTGAAGATGAGATGGCCCCCTGCCCTTGTGATCCGCGTGAGTTCATCCCAGGCATGGGCGGGGCCGTGCCCCGTGGTGAAAACGCCGGTTGAGACGATGGCCGCCATGCTGCCATCGCCAAAATCCAGGGGCTCGCCCAGCACACGGTTGCGGAGATCGGTGTAAATTTTGCGGGCTTTGGCGCGGGCCAGCATGCCATCGGACATATCAACGCCGATCAGATTGCTAAAGCCCATGATGGCCAGAATATTTCCAACGGTGCCGGTGCCGACGCCCGCATCGAAAACCGGATCGGATTTGTTGGGAACATAGCGGCCGACGAGGCCGGCGATCACGGCGGGGTGGACATAGCCGATGCCCTGCATGTCGGCGTCGTAGGTATCAGCCCAGCCATCATAAAGGGCGATGAGATCGTTTTGGGTCTTGGCGTGGTAGACGCCCTCAAGCCAGGCGTCGCTGGAGTGGCCCGACATCACTCAACGGGATAGTAGACGCCCGTGGCTGGATCCTGGCGGAGCTTGGTGACTGAGCTGGGCTGGCGCGGCTTCACCCGGACCTTGGCGGCCTCAACTTCGCGCATCAGGCGCCGCGCCGCGATCACGGTCAAAACGCTGGCCAAAAGGACGGTAACAACCTTTGCAAATAACATCGTCATCTCCTTGTTCCCAACACTATAAACCGAACCTTGACCATAACGCACGAGACTCAATTGCCGCAAGGGCTGAATCAGGAAACTCGGCAATCGTGCCAAAACCAAGGCGGCTGAGGCCCCAGCCCCGGGAAGCCGCGATATTTTTCAGAATCATCTTGTCGCCGAACTTGCTTTTAAGCACGTCATGCAAGTGGCCAATTCCATCGATCAGGCCACGGTCGAGAGCCTGACGCCCCGACCAGAAGGCGCCAGAGAACATTTCGGTTTCGTCGCCCTTGAGCTTGCCGGCCCGGCGTTCGCGGACCAGGGCCTTGAAGGCGCCATGGACATCGGACTGGAGGGCCAGGAGGCGGTCAACATCTTCCTGCTTCTCGGGCTGGAAGGGATCGAGGATTGACTTGTTTTCGCCAGCGGTGTGGACGCGGCGCTCGACGCCCAGCTTGCCGATGGCTTCGACAAAACCAAAGCCTGCCGAGATCACCCCAATGGAGCCCACAATGGAGCTTTCATCGGCATAGATTTCATCACCGGCGCAGGCCAGCCAATAACCGCCGGAAGCGGCCACATCCTCGCAAAAGACATAGACCGGAATTTTGTATTCAGCGGCAAGGGCCCGGATGCGGCTGTGAATGAGGGCAGATTGCACGGCGGAGCCGCCGGGCGAATTCACCGAAAGGGCCACAGCAGCGATATTCTTGGCAAAGGCGCGCTCAAGCAGCGGATCAAGATCCTTGGCGGTCAGCGGCGGGCGGAGCGGCGAGCCCACGCCAATGGCCCCGTGAAGCCGTACAAGGTTAACAACCGGTGAAGATTTGCGGAAGCGACGGGGAATTAAGCGAGACAGGAACGAAACTTTGGCCATGACCCAAGAGATAGGTATAACGTGGGCCTGATGCAAGCCTGAGGGAAGAGAGCGTCCGGAGGCCAACCAGGGCTTGTATTCGCTCAATTAGTGCTCCAAACTTGCAGTTTAAGCTCTATTTCAAGCCGAAACTGGAAATTATGGCATGAATATCTTCTTTGCGAATGTGATGATGTTCACGTCAACGCTAGCCCTTGGTGATCAAGTCGTGGACCCGTCGCAAGAAGCACTTACCATCGCCGAAACACAGCAGGTCATTGCTGGAGTTGTGGTTGCACCGGGGATAGTTTGCCCCCGCCTCCAGCTTGATGACGGGCGGCGCATATCGCTCATGGGGATAGACCGTTCGCTGGCCTTGGGCGAGCGCCTGTCGCTGGAGGGGCAATGGGCCACGCGCTCCACATGCCAACAGGGCCCGACTTTTCAAGCCATCCGTTTTGAAGTTGTCGTCAAATAGAAATAACAAGGGCAGGAAACCGCGCACTCCTGAGATGATGTAAAACAGCATGACCCCGACAGACACCCTCTACGGAAGCCAATGGCATTTTGCCTCACTGGGGACGCGCGGGTCCGAACTCCTCATCCAGCGCATCTGGAACGAATATGACGGCACCGGCATTCACGTCGGCGTCTACGACGAAGGCATCCAGATCAGTCATCCCGACCTGGACAACAATTACAACTCTGCTCTTCACGTGGTGATTGCGGGCCAGGCGCTGAGTGGAGTCAATACATCCGGCGCCTATCCGCACGGCACTTCCGTGGCCGGCCTCATTGCCGCCGAGAACAATGGCAGCGACACGGTTGGCGTTGCCTTTGGAGCGGATTTGACGGGCGTAAACATTTTCAATCCCAACAGCAGTATTTACATCAACTCAACCAACGCGACCGTGCTCGACAATTTTTTCAATGCCGTGAGGCAGGGCACGAATTTCGATGTGATGAATAATAGCTGGAGCTCGCCCCCGCATTATTTTGCCAACGGGAATCTCAACAATCCCGACTCATTTGCAGCGCGGCTCGTCGATGCCTACGACTACATCAGTGATAATGGCCGCGAAGGCCTCGGCACGGTCATTGTTCAATCGGCCGGAAATGACAGCACTTTCTCAAATGGAGACGGGGTTAACGCGTCTCGCTTCACCATCACCGTGGGGGCTCTCCGAGAGTCCGGCGGCAAGGCAAGCTATTCAAATTGGGGCGCTGACTTGCTCGTCTCCGCGCCCGGCGGAGACTATGCCAATCTTGGCGAGCCCAACATCGTCACAACTGACCTTACGGGCCGGAACGGTTACAATTTAAGAAGTAACCTTGGCGGATCTTTCTCCTATACCGATGACTTCGGAGGAACATCAGCAGCGGCTCCAATAGTAAGCGGCGTGGTGGCCCTCATGCTGGATGCCAATTCCGGCCTGGGCTGGCGCGACGTCCAGAATATTTTGGCCACGTCAGCCATGTACTCGTATGAGCCTTATGCCTATTCAGTCCTGAATGGCGCTGACAACTGGAACGGCGGCGGAATGCACTTTGGCCTGTTCGATGGTTACGGTGAGGTCAATGCCTATGCCGCAGTCCGGATGGCGGAAGTTTGGACGCTGTTTTCTCAGGCCAAAACCTCGGCAAATGAGCAGCTGGCAACGTCTGGCGTGCTTGCGCCACAGCTGGCGCTCCCGCCTACGGGCACAGTGACGTATCAGTTTACCATCACCGACCATCTTGACATGGAACATGTCGATTTGACTCTAGGCCTGCAACATCCTTCGTTTACCGAATTGTCATTTACACTGATTTCCCCGTCGGGGACCAGTATCATCGTTCTCCGCCCAGGATTGGGAAACCCTGACACCTCCACCAACGGATTGACATGGACATTCGGAATTGAAGGTTTCCGCGGCGAAGACAGCTTTGGGACATGGACATTATCGGAGACAGACACCTCCCCGGGTGGCAGCCAAGGCATATTGAATTCCCTTGAACTGGAAGCATTCGGAAGTGTTGCCAGCAACAATGATGTGTTCCACTACACCGACGAATTTGCATTGATGAGCGGCCAAGATGCCAGCCGGTTGCAACTTGCCGATGGCGACGGCGGTACCGACTGGATCAATGCCGCTGCGGTCACCGGTGATCTCGTCCTCAACCTGACGCCGGGAGCCAGTTCCACAATTGATGGCGGCGCGTTCATCACCATCTCCAATACAAGCACCATTGAAAATGCCGTGACCGGAGATGGAAATGACAGCATCACGGGCAATGACGCCGCCAATGTTCTTTACGGCATGCGTGGTGAAGACTCACTTTCCGGCGGAGAGGGCGACGACATGCTCGCAGGCGGAGCGGGTGATGACTCTCTTGCGGGCGGGAACGGCAGTGACACTGCCCTGTTTGCCAATGCTTTTGCGAGCTACGCCTTCAGCTACGACGAAGCGACCGAAGCCTATAAGGTCTACGGAACCGACGGCAATATCGATACGGTAACCGGCGTCGAGATTTTCCAGTTTGCCGATGTGAGCAAGACCGCCGCCGAACTGCCGGCAACGGCAGGCCCGCCGGTGCGGACGGTTTCCGTGGTGGCGCTGAATCCTCTACGCGGCGAAAGCAACAGCGGCACGGTCCTCTACAGTTTTGAAGTTGCCCTGAACGGGATTGCGTTTGGAATCCAGACCGTGAACTACGCGGTGGTGGGCGCGGGTGTAAATCCGGCCAACAGCGCAGATTTCAGCGGGCCCATCTCGGGGCTGCTGACTTTTGCCATGGGCGAAACGATGAAGACTGTGACCGTGGCCGTCAAGGGTGACACGCTGGTCGAGGCAGACGAGACCTTCAGCTTCACGCTGTCGGCTGCATCAGCGGGTTTGGAGTTCGGTACAGCAACGGCCACTGCGACCATCCTCAACAACGACGTTCCAGGTGCGACAGTATTTATCGGCACCGACGGTAATGACGGGCTCACCGGCAACTCGGGCACCAGCGTGCTGAGAGGCCTTGGCGGCAATGATATTCTGAACGGCGGCTCTGGTGCCGATACGATGATTGGCGGCACCGGCGACGATACTTATTTGGTGGACAATTCCGGAGACGTTGTTGACGAAACCGGTGGTGACGGCACCGATACGGTGCAGTCATCAGTTAGCTTCAGCCTGTCTGATGCGGTGCATGCCAAGGGCGAAATCGAGAAACTGACTCTCACGGGTTCAAGCTCCATCGGCGGAACCGGCAATGCTTTCGCCAACGTGATCATCGGCAATAGCGGCAACAACATTCTCGCGGGGCTTGGCGGGGCTGATTTCCTGAGCGGCGGTGCGGGCACAGATACGGCGAGCTACGCAGCCTCAGCGGAAGCGGTAAACATCAACATGATCACGTGGGCTGTCAGCGGAGGCGATGCCGCGGGAGATACGTTCGCGGGGATAGAAAACCTGACGGCCTCAAATTGGGATGACATCGTTGAGGGCAATGGCGGCAACAACGTTCTGGCCGGTGGCTCAGGGGTTGATACGGTATCCTACGAACATGCGCTTGCCGCCGTCAAAGTAAGCCTGGCCACGACCTCGTCCCAGGCTACGGGGGGTGCGGGAAGCGACACGCTCAGCGGGTTCGAGAACCTGACGGGCTCCGGCTTCAACGACACATTGACGGGAAACAGCGGCAGTAATGTGCTGCGCGGGCTGGCTGGCAATGACATCTATGTCGTCGACAATATTGGTGATGTTGTCGACGAGGGGGTGGGCGCTGGAGCCGATCTGGTGCAATCCTCCGTGAACTTCAATTTGTCATTGGCACTGGGTGACGTTGAAAACCTTACCCTCACAGGCTCCGGTGCAATCAGCGGGACAGGCAATGGATTTGCCAATACCATCATCGGCAACAGCGGCGCCAACATCATCCAAGGCAAAGGCGGCGCCGATATCCTAGATGGCGGTTCGGGCACTGACACAGTGTCCTATGCCTCGTCCGTGGCCGGTGTGACAGTCGTGCTCAACGGGGCCACTGCAACGCTTGGAATTGACGGCGATGCGGATGGGGACTCGATCAAGAACTTCGAGAATGTCACTGGCTCTGCCCTTGCGGACTTTCTCACGGGCAACGGTTCGGTCAACGTCATTGATGGCGGGGCCGGGGCGGACGTGATGAATGGCGGGGCTGGCAATGACACCTATGTGGTGGATAATCTGCTTGACGTCATTACGGAAGCCCTTACCGGCGGCACCGACCTGGTGAAGTCTTCCATCACCTACTCGCTGTTTGGGGCCAATGTGGAAAACCTGACGCTCATCGGTTCCAACAACATCAATGCCACGGGCAATGGCCTGGCCAACATCCTCACAGGCAACGAGGGCAACAACCGGCTGGACGGCGGGGCTGGCGCAGACACGATGGCTGGCGGCGCAGGTGATGACACCTATGTGGTAGACGTGGCAACCGACAAGGTCACGGAGCTTGCGGGCCAAGGAAATGATAAGGTCGAGACTTCGCTGGCAACCTTTAGCCTCGCAGCCCTCACGGCGGTTGAGAACCTCACCTATACGGGAACCGGGAACTTCATAGGTACGGGCAATGCCCTGGCCAACACCATCCGTGGCGGCATCGGCAGTGATACGTTGAATGGCGGCCTTGGCGCAGACACGCTTATTGGCGGTGCTGGCAATGATACTTATGCTGTCGATAACCTGGGTGACATCGTCGATGAAACGACGGGGCTGGGGCTCGATGTTGACAAAGTTCTCTCCTCCGTCACCTTCAGCCTTTCCGATGCGGGGCATGCCCTGGGCGATATTGAGAACCTGACTCTGACGGGGAGCGCGGCTGTTGACGGCGCGGGCAACGGACTCGATAACATCATCATCGGCAATAGTGGCGCCAACATCATCGAAGGCAAAGGCGGTGCCGATATCCTAGATGGCGGTTCGGGCATTGATACGGTGTCCTATGCCTCATCTGCTTCCGGCGTGACGGTCGTGCTCAACGGGGCCACCGCAACGCTTGGAATTGGCGGCGATGCGGATGGGGACTCGATCAAGAACTTCGAGAATGTCATTGGCTCAGCCCTTGCGGACACACTGACAGGCAATGGGTCGGCCAACGTCATCAATGGCGGGGCCGGGGCTGACACCCTGACGGGCGGCGCTGGCAGCGACAGTTTTGTATTTTCATCACTTCTCGATCCCAGCAACATTGATACAATCAGTGATTATTCAGCGCCCAGTGACACCATGCGGCTGGATGATGCGATCTTTTCCGCACTGGCTGCTGGCACCTTGTCATCCGCAGCCTTCCGCATCGGAAGCGCCGCTGCAGACGCCAGTGACCGCATCATTTATGACAGCACGACGGGTGCGGTGTATTATGATGATGACGGCACGGGGGCTAATGCCGCCAAACAGTTCGCCACGCTGAACATTGGGCTCAGCCTTACAAACAGTGATTTCTTCGTCTTCTAGATTGAATTAGCGCAGGCGCCAGGTTGAACCATCGCGCAGGACCGCTTCGGCATCGGGGGTGAACTGGGAACTCTCCGTGTGGAGGACGAGGCCCGGCAGGAGCTGCATGGGGGCCTTTGAGCCCTTGATCCCCTGCACGACGACACGCGAGGCGGCGGTTCCTTCACGGGCATAAAGGGGTGCTATTCGGATATCGCCAAACCGGCCATCCATGGCAGTGAGAATTTTTCCGAGGGTTTCAGCGCGGTGGACGATGGTTACGGTGCCGCGCAGGGCCACCATGGTGTGCATGACCTTGATCCAGAGTTCCAAGTCTTCCGGGCCAAAGGCATGGGCCTGGGCCTTCAGGATATTTGGCGAGGGGGTTGATTTCCCCTCGTCAAAATAAGGCGGATTGGCGATGGCGTGGCTGAACGTACCATGTTGGGGAAGATGCGCGAGGTCCTTGCGCAACGCATCCTTCACATCGGCGTGGATGACATGCACGCTGTGGCCAAAGCCATTGCGCTTGGCATTCTCTTCGCAGAGCATGGCGTAGCGCGAGGCAATTTCTATTCCCGTGACATGGATGGACGGGTTTCGCACAATGGCGCAAAGGGCCGCCACGCCGGTTCCTATGCCTGCCTCAAATATGGTTTCGCCGGCAGCACAGGGAACCGCAGCAGCCAAAAACACCGCATCAATGCCGGCCCGGTAGCCCTTCTCGGGCTGGAGAATGCGCAGCCTGCCGCCCAGGAATGCGTCCTCGGTCAACGACTGCGGCACGGCTGATGAAGCCATGGGCGGGGGTACAGGAGCCGGATTGACCTGGGCACTCATTTGCATAGTCGCCAAGTATTATTGATTGTTGGTTAGCGAATGGTTACCGAGCAGGATTTGCGCGGATTTCAGCATGTTTTCGGCAACGAGAATGCGCCGGGGAATTGCATTTATTGATCCTTCCACGGCACTTGTGAACTCATCGAGAAGGACATGATCAATGCCTTCTTCGTTCAGCATATGCCTGACAAAGGAGAGATAGACAATATCATTCGTGCGCAGCAATTCCACCATTTTGTCTCCTGAACTCGCGGCAACCGGTCACGCTTGCTGAGCACAGGCCTTTACCCCTATTCTGGCCGAGAAAACAGGAGAAGGATGGCAACTTTATGGGTGTGGTCATTCCCTTTGGGGGAAATGCTGATGCGCCAGTGCCCAGCCTCGATGCGCTTG
Organism: Aestuariivirga sp.; assembly: GCA_965279345.1. GTDB lineage: Bacteria > Pseudomonadota > Alphaproteobacteria > Rhizobiales > Aestuariivirgaceae > Aestuariivirga. The sequence goes on along the minus strand of CBDIHN010000003.1, from coordinate 761,436 downwards.
TCGGCCTGGTTGCCGATGACATGGACCGGGTCAATGACGGCATCCTGGCGCGGGCCCAGAGCCATGTGGAGCTCATTCCGGAAATTGCCGGGCACCTGATCAATTCCGGGGGAAAGCGCATCCGCCCGATGCTGACGCTGGCGGCGGCGCGCATGTGCGGCTATTCCGGCGAACACCACATCAAGCTGGCAACCGCGGTCGAGTTCATGCACACGGCAACGCTGCTGCACGACGATGTCGTCGATGAAAGCGATTTGCGCCGCGGCAAACAGGCGGCGCGCGTCATCTGGGGCAACCAGGCCAGCGTGCTGGTGGGCGATTACCTGCTGGGCCAGGCCTTCAAGATGATGGTGGAAACGAGCTCGCTGGATTGCCTGCGCATTCTGTCGAATGCGGCAGCGGTCATCGCCGAGGGAGAAGTGCTGCAACTTTCCATTTCGCAGGACACTTCCACAACGGAGGACGCTTACCTGCAGGTGGTGGGGGCAAAAACCGCAGCGCTGTTTTCAGCGGCGGCGGAAGTCGGCGGGGTTATCGCGGGACGGCCGCGTGATGAACAGGCAGCACTTGAATCTTATGGCCGCAACCTTGGCATTGTTTTCCAGCTTGTGGATGACGCGCTGGATTATTCCGGCAAGCAGGCCTCGCTGGGCAAAAGCGTGGGCGATGATTTCCGCGAACGGAAAATCACCCTGCCAGTGGTGCTGTCTTTCCGGCGCGGCTCCAAGGAAGAAAGAAAATTCTGGAAGCGCACGCTGGAAGACGGCGACCAGACGGACGATGACCTGATCTATGCGCAAAAGCTCATGCTGCGGCACAAGGCCATTGATGACACCATCGAACGGGCCAACCACTACGGCGACATTGCGCGGGATGCCCTTGCCATATTCCCGGACAGCGCCTGGAAATCAGCGCTGCTTGAGGCGGTGGATTTCTGCATCATCCGGGCGTATTAAAGCAGCGTCGTAGCCGCCACCCACCAGTTGGGATGTTTTTCTGCAATGGAATCGGCAGCAGTTTGCGCGGCTTCGCGGCTTTCGAACAGACCGAAGCAGGTGGCGCCGGAGCCTGACATGCGCGAGCAGGCAATGCCCGGCTGGAATATCAGGTTGCCAATCACGTCGGCGATTTCCGGGACAAGGGTTACGGCCGGAGCCGTGAGGTCATTGCGCCAGCTTTCGATATCGTAAATGTTGCTGATCCCTGCCCCCAGGGATTGGCCGCGTTGCAGGTTCAGGGCATCGAACACTTTTGAAGTTGGCGCTGGAATGCGCGGGTTGACCAGCACGACGGCCGGGGGAATATCGAGCGCAATGGGTTCAACGGATTCGCCTATGCCTGTCATGCGGCTGGATTGCTGACGCAGGCAGACCGGCACATCGGCACCGAGTTGAAGGGCGAGTTCGTTCAAATCCGGCTCTGAAATCGAAATATCAAAGAGCCTGATCAGTCCGCGCAATGCTGCAGCCGCATCAGCGGAGCCGCCGCCGATGCCGGAGGCAACGGGGAGATTTTTTTCGAGCTGGAATTTTACCGGCGTGATGGGAGCGCCACGCTGCACTGAAAAATCATTGAGAAGGCGCCAGGCGGACAGGACGCTATTCGTGCCGTCACGGGGCAGATCGCCGGCAAAGGGTCCGGTGATATCCACGGAGACAACGTCTGCCGGTTCAATCGTCAGGATATCCGCCACAGCGGCGAAGGCCACAATGGAATCAAGCTCGTGATAGCCATCTTCCCGCCGCCCGATAATGTGCAGGGCGAGATTGATCTTGGCATGGGCCTGCTCGCTGACGAGCATGGAGCTATCCGTTGGTCTGCCCGGTCTTGTTCTCGGCCGGCGTGGTGACCGGTTCATCCTGCAGGCCGTTCAGCAATTTTTCCTCGATGCGCTTCAGGTCATCGGGCTGGGGATCGTTGTCTTTGGCATGCTGCCATTGAAACTTCGCTTCCAGCTTGCGGCCGACGCGCCAATAGGCATCGCCCAGGTGCTCGCCGATAATCGGGTCAGCCGGGTTCAGGTCAACGGCACGCTCGATATGGGTCGCGGCTTCTTCAAAGTCGCCGAGCTGGAAATAGGCCCAGCCCAAACTGTCAACGATGTAGCCGTCATTGGGCTTCAGCTCGACGGCCTTCTTCACCATGCCCAACGCTTCATTGAGATTTATCTTCTTCTCAATCATCGAGTAGCCGAGATAGTTCAACACCAGAGGTTCATCCGGCGACAAGGCCAGAGCCTGGCGGAAATCCGCCTCGGCCTTGTCCCACAGCTTCTGCCGCTCGTAGGCGATGCCGCGATAATAAAGTATGCGCCAGTGTTCCTTTTCGGGCCGGGCGACAAGCGCCAAGGCGGTGGAATAGGTTTCGGAGGCGGGCTGAAACTCTTCATTGCTGCGGTAGACATTGCCAAGGGTCACCAGCGCATCATAGTTCTTGGGATCCTTGGCGATAATCTCCTTGAGCTTCTGCTGGGCTTCCTTGGTGCGCTCCAGCCTTTGCAGATTTATGGCAATCTCCGTATCGGCGTTGATGCGCAGCGCCGAGCCCGGCGGGGTTTGCTCATAGGCATTGATGGCGTTCTGGTATTGCTTGGTGTCCACGTAGATATCGCCGAGCAAGGTGAGCACGACCGGCCGGTCCGCGTTGAACGCAAGGGACAACTGGGCATAAAGCAGGGCAACATCGATGCTTTGCTCGTCAGTCATGGCTGCCGCCAGCGAGAACAGGGCCTCACCAGCGCCAGCCCCCGGTGTTGCAATAAACGGATACGGCGCTGCCTTGGCGTCCTGGGCGCGCTTCAGGGCGAGTTCAATCAATATGTTTTCTTCGCCGCCTTCAAGGAACGTCTGGTAGAGCTTGATGGCCTCATCACGGCGGGTGTGGCGTTCGAGAAAATTTCCGTAGGCCTGGACCACGCGCAAAGAGGTGCCCGCCTGTTCATAGGCTTTCTTGTAGGAGGCCTCGGCGCGGACGGCCGAGGAGAGGTAATCGGCAATCAGGGCGCTGTGATAGGATTTGAAGTTGGCGAATGAATCATTGCCATCGAGCTTGTCAAGCGCTGCCAGCGCATCGTTCAGGCTGCCTTCACCGGCAAAAGCCCAGGCGGATAAAAGGGCCGAGGTCAGTTCGCCAACGGGCGTATAGGAGGCCTCGGCGAAATTCCTGCGGGCATCGGCATAGTGGCGGACGCGAAAGTCGCGGAGGCCAAGGACGATGCGGGCCATGCGGTGCTGGCTGTTGAACGACAAAACCTTGGTGGCCAGTTCTTCCGCATCGGGCATATTGCCGGAAGAAACTTCGAGCAGAAACAGCTTCTCGATGAGAACCGGATTGTCGGGGTCTTCGATCAGGGCCTTGGCGAGATAATCGGCGGCAATCTCGTTGTCGCGCTCCTTGCCGGCCGTGCGTCCGGCGAGGTAGTTGCCCGACAGGCTGGTGGCTTCGTCAATGGAAAACTCGGCATGGGCCGGGAGCGTAGCGGCAAGCATCATGAAGGCAGCCGCGCTGGCGATGGGTAAGGCAATTTTGAGCATTGGCATCCGTCCCGGGAAAAAGCGGCCACTTCCGCCGCATGGGTGATTCATGGCTATAAAATGGGGTTTTTTCGGGATTGCCGCAATAGCAAAACGGCGGGCCATGGCCCGCCGCTTATTTGACGCTAAATCGGCTTATTTACTGACGTAAATCGACTTGTTGAGCACGTCCTGTCCGATGTGGTTGAAGAAGGCGGCAAGATCAGCGCTGGAAGTAGCGTGCTGATAGTTGTCCAAGTCCGTTGCGCAGTTTTGCAGCCGGGTGCGGGTTGCAGACGAAACACCATTACCAAAGGACGTAACATAAAGTTCGATGCCTTCCGCTTTGATTTTCGTGCAGACAGCGGCCATTGCGTTGTCAAGTTCGGTTTCTTTGTTTGAGCTTGAAACAGAGCCAAAACGATTGTTAGCGAGTGGCTCGGTACCGCGGCCATAGGCGGAATAGACGGTGCCGTTCAAGGTATCAGTCCCAGGGCTCAAATCGTTGTCGCCGTCTGTCATGAGGACCATGACTTTCATCCAACGGGGGTGATGATAAGTGGAGATGGTATCGGCCGGAAACGACGTTGAGCCTTCGACCTTAGTAAAAGGCTCAGTCGGTGAAATGGCGCGCCAGCCCCACGTCAAACCTTCGGCAATAAGCGTTGGCCCTGCAGCGGCCATAGCAGTGATGCCTGCTTCGATGTTTGCGCGCTTGTAGGTCATCGGAACGATGGAGGATTTCGCACAGCCGGTCCAAGGGCCATTGGGAGTTGCTGAGGTGAGCGACTCAGTGCCAACGTTCCTGCCGTCGTATTTTTGATAGTTTTCCTGGCGATACTGCAGAATTTCAGCGTCAGAAGTTTTGGCTGCATTGGCTGCCTGCCCGGTAATTTCGTTTGGCGTGGATCCATCTTCAGCAATATATGAGCCGCTCCAAGACTTGTTTTTGAAACTCCCGTAAGTGTTGCTAGGGCCAAATGATGGCGTATCCGGCGCGAAATAGGCAGGGAACAGCGTCGCCGGAGTGCCAATCGCCGGAGCAACGTCATTGATATTGTAGTCGGTGTTGGACGCCGCTGTACCGCGCATACGTGTCTCCACGCAGCCATTCCATGTCTGAAAGGTCGAGCTGGTTTTCTTGAGTTTTGACCATGCTGTGTAGTTGTTCCAAGACGCCGGGGGGAGTGGCGTAGAATTAAAATTGAGTTTCGAAAGCGGATTGACGCCCGTGGTATCGATCCAGGTAGACTTATAGTCGTAGGCATTGGGGTTGAGCCGAACTGCAGCCGTAAACGGCACGAGTGCAATGCGCAGGTATTCACTTTCCGGAACCGAAGCGGCTGATCCACCATAAACCGTGCTCAACAGGTTCCTGGCGGCGGTCTTGGCGCCGCCGATCTTGTCGTCCGTCGCCATGGACCCCGTCGTATCCATGACCAACACCATTTCAATCGGCCGCATGGCCTTCTTGATTTGGGAATGGGCAGTTAAATTGATTTCGTCTATCCCCGTCAGGCTCATGATCGTGGTGGGGAAGGTATGGCTTGCCGTCAGGTCAATGGCCTGGCCGGTGATTTCGATATCCACAGGCATTTCCTGGCTGCTGCCAAACTGCGGTGTGTAGTTCGCGGCCAAGTATTTTTTGGCAAAGAGCTCAAGCTCGGCGATGCGGGCGGCCGTTTGAGCGGCGCTGAGGCCCGTAAGGCTGGCACGGTCATCGGCGGCCACCGCCAAGGCAGCGGAATCCACCGCGGCGTCAAAAGCAACCTGCTCACGATTGATGCGCACCGTATCAATGCCAGCACCGACACACAAAAACATGGGAATAGCCGCGACCGCGGTGATTTGGGTTATTGAACCCAGGCAATCGTTGCGAAACGCTTTCAATTTCCGGCGCGTCGAAACTTTAAAAGCATCAATTGAAGTGCGCATTGCGGCCTCTCCCTGAGGAATTTGTATGGGAGAGGTTTATTCCATGCCGGTGAAAGACATCTTTCAGGGATAGGTTGAATTTTAGATACTTTGTAGAATTTCAAAAGAAACCAATCCAAAGCTAATTCTTGCTTAACGGAGCCGCGCAAATGCAGCTTCGCCTGTTACATGTTTGGATAGTTTGGCCCCTCGCCGCCCTGCGGCACCACCCAGTTAATGTTTTGTGAAGGATCTTTTATGTCGCAAGTTTTGCAATGGACGCAATTCTGGTGGTTGATCTGGAAGCGGGGCGGCTTTCCGTCTTCCATAATCACTTCATAAACCCCTGCCGGGCAATAGCGCTGGGCCGGTTCAGCCCACATGGGCAGGTTTACCGCAATCGGAATGCTGGCATCCTTCAATTTGAGGTGGGCGGGTTCGTCTTCCTCGTGATTGGTGGCCGAGAAGGCGAGGTTGGTAAGCCGGTCAAAGGACAGCACGCCATCGGGCTTGGGATAGTTAATAATCCTTGAATCGGCGGCGGGCTTCAGGGTGGCACTATCGGGCTTGCCGTGCTTCCAGGTACCGAAGCCAAAACCAAACAGCGTGTTGAGCCACATATCAACCGCACCGAGAACGACGCCCCCCACAAGGCCGAGCTTCGACCACATGGGCTTCACATTCTTCACCCGCTTCAAGTCCTGATAGACCCAGGAATTTTCGTAAGCCGTTTCATAATCGGCGAGTTCATCGCCGGCGCGGCCTTCATTCAAGGCGGCGAAGGCGGCTTCGGCGGCCATCATGCCGGTTTTCATGGCGTTGTGTGAACCCTTGATGCGCGGCACATTCACAAAGCCGGCAGAACAGCCAATGAGGACGCCGCCGGGGAAATAAAGTTTTGGCACGGATTGAAAACCGCCCTCGGTGATGGCGCGGGCGCCATAGGCCACGCGCCTGCCGCCTTCAAGGACCTGCGAGATCAGCGGGTGATGCTTGAAGCGCTGGAATTCCATGAAGGGATAGAGATACGGATTCTGATAGTTGAGATGGACCACGAAGCCGATGGAGACGAGATTGTCTTCCAGGTGATACATGAAGCTGCCGCCACCTGCCTTCACGCCCAGGGGCCAGCCCATGGTGTGGGTGACTTGGCCCTGCTTGTGGTTTTCGGGTTTCACTTCCCACAGCTCTTTCATGCCGAGGCCGAATTTCTGCGGCTCGCGGCCTTCCGACAGTTTGTATTTGGCGATAATTTCCTTGGCCAAGGAACCCCGCACACCTTCGGCGATGAAAACATATTTGCCGATGAGTTCCATGCCGGGCTGATAGTCCGGCTTGTGGCTGCCATCCTTGGCGATGCCCATGACGCCCGCCACAACGCCGCGCACGGAGCCATCGTCGCGGTAGAGAACTTCCGAGCAGGCAAAGCCGGGATAGATTTCAACGCCGAGGCTTTCAGCCTGGGTTGCCAGCCAGCGGCAGACATTGCCAAGAGACACGGCATAGTTGCCATGATTGTTCATCAGCGGCGGCATCAGAAAATTCGGCATGCGGAGCGCGCCCTTGGGGCCGAGCACATAGAAGCGGTCGTCAGTCACGGGGGTGTTGAGAGGTGCTCCCTTTTCCTTCCAATCGGGAATGAGTTCATTGAGGGCGATTGGGTCTACGACCGCACCGGACAGGATATGGGCGCCCACCTCCGAACCCTTTTCCAGCACGCAAACCGAGATATCGGCGGAGAGCTGTTTCAGGCGGATGGCGGCGGCGAGGCCTGCGGGGCCGGCGCCCACGATGACGACATCATATTCCATCGTTTCGCGCTGAACTTGCTCCACAGACAATTCTCCTCAAAGGGCATGCGTTTCCGTATAGCGCCTGTTATAGTGAGTTAACCCGGCAGACAAGATAACCAATTCGGACATGCAAACAAAGCAAAACGACATGAGCCCCGGCGACGCCCAGGCCGCACTTGCCTGGCTTATCGAGATGGGGGCCGACGAGATTGTGGGCGAGGCGCCGGTCAACCGCTTTGCGGCGGTGGTTGCCCCGCCCGTGGTTGCCGTACCGGTCAGCAAGGCTGCACCGGCCGTTGCGGCCCCTTCATCTGCCGATGCCTGCAATTCACTGGCTGAGCTTCAGGCAGCGCTGCTTGCACTGGAAGATTTTCCACTGAAGAAGACCGCCAGCAATTTGTGCTTTGCCGACGGCAATCCGCAGGCGGAAGTGATGATCATTGGCGATGTGCCGGGGCGCGATGAAGACATCGAGGGCAAGGTGTTCGCGGGGCAAAATCTTGTGCTGCTGGAAAAGATGCTGGGGGCAATCGGGCTGTCGGTGGCGACCACCAGTTCGTTCAATTTCATTCCGTGGCGGCCGCCGGGAAACCGCACGCCGACCGATGCGGAAACCCAGATATGCCAGCCCTACATCCTGCGAGCCATTGAACTTTGCCGGCCGAAATTCATTCTCTGCCTTGGGGGCCATCCGGCGCAGCGCCTGTCGGGCAAGAGCGACGGGCTGCTTTCGCTGCGCGGCAAATGGTTTGACCTCGCCCTCGGGGGCAACAAGATTCCGGTGCTGGCGAGTTTCCATCCGAGTTACCTGCTGAAGCAGCCGGGGCAAAAGCGCCTGGCCTGGCGCGATCTGCTCTCGTTTAGGGAAGCCCTTGATGCCCATTAGTTATGCTGATCTTTTGATTTTCCTGACGGCGGCGTTGAGCCTCAACCTCACGCCGGGCAATGACATGATGTATGTGCTGGGGCAATCCTTGAAGGGCGGGCCGCGTACAGGAATATCCGCGAGTCTTGGCATCGCAGGCGGTTCCCTCATGCATCTCGGATTTGTGGCGCTTGGTGTCGCCGTCATCCTGGCGCAGAACCCGCTTCTCTTTGATCTGATCCGCTATGTGGGTGCGGCCTATCTGATCTGGATTGCCTACACCACGCTCACATCGCCGATATCGGCGCTTGCGCAAGACAGTACAGAGCGCAGCACATTCGCAGCTTTCCGCGATGGGGTTCTGGTGAACCTGTTCAATCCCAAGATCATTGTTTTCATGTTTGCTTTTCTGCCGCCGTTCATCAGGCCTGAAAATGGCTCGCCGCTTTTGCAGCTTTTTATTTTGGGAATGATTTTCAACGTGGGCGGAACGATCATCAATTGCGTTGTGGCGCTGTTTGCGGGAAAAATTGGCGCGGCGCTTTCCACAAGTTTGAAATTCCGACGCTGGTTTTCGCGCGTCTCAGCTGGCCTGTTTCTGTTGCTGGCAGCGCGGCTGGTGTTTGAGAGAAAATAAATGGCAGAGCCCCGCGAATTCCTCCCGCTTAACATCGCAATCCTGACCGTGTCTGACACGCGCACCCTGGCCGATGACAAATCGGGGCAGACCTTGCAGGAGAGAATCGCGGCGGCGGGCCATAGTGTTGTCGACCGGCAGATCACAAAGGACGATATCGCAAAAATCCGCCGCATCGTGAAGGCGTGGGTGAAGCGCAAAGATGTTGATGTCATCATCTCGACGGGAGGCACGGGCCTTACGGGCCGCGATGTGACCATCGAGGCGATGCGCCCGCTGTTTGAAAAAGAAATCGATGGCTTCAGCACGCTGTTCCACATGATTTCGTTTCCCAAGATCGGAACTTCGACAGTGCAGTCGCGCGCCACGGCGGGTGTTGCGAAGGGCAAGTATATTTTCTGCCTGCCGGGTTCGCCCGGGGCCTGCAGGGATGCGTGGGATGAAATCCTGAAATACCAGTTGGATTACCGCCATCCACCCTGCAACTTCGTGGAAATCATGCCGCGCCTGGAAGAACACCAGAAGCGCCGGAAGGGCTAGGCCAGTTTCTGCTTCGGCATGAGAAAGCCATTGACGATGGCAAGGCCAAGCAGGAGCACCGCCGCCCCCAGCAATTGCGCGCCGGACATTCTCTCGCCCAAAACAATGACCGCGGTGAGAAGGCCAATGGGCGTCATAAGCAACACGAAGGGGGCGGCCTCGTCCATGCGGCAGCGGCGAAGCAGCGAAAACCAGGCGATATAGGCGAGGTAAAAACCAACGAAGCCGACAAAGGCGAGGGTTGCCCATTCAACTGGCCCTGCCGAGGTTATGGACTGCCACTGGCCTGATTCAAAAATGGCGGTGGCCAGAATGAGCTGCGGAATGCCCATGAGCGCATTGGCTTTGAGCAGCATGATGCCGCTGTCCTGACTCAGTTTGCGGGCCAACACCTGCCCGAAAGCCCAGAAGAAACCGCCCAGGATAACGAGTGTGACAGGCAGCAAGGCGGGGCGCTGTTCCGGCAGGCCGATGACAATGGCAACGCCGACAAGGGCGATCATCGTTCCCATGATTTTACGCAGGTTCAGCTCTTCGCCGGCAACCAGCCAGCCCAAGAAGACCGCCATAGGCACCTGCGTCTGTAGCACGAGATTGGCGGTGGTCGCCTCGACGCCGCGCAGGCCCCAGAAGACGAAGGCGCCCTGAATGGTGACGGAAAAGGCTGAAATCAGCAGCAGGGAGCGCCACGGGGTTTTGATTCTGTCGCGCGCGGTGATGAGCATGATCAGCGCAATGCCGGAATAGACCAGAAGCATCATAAAAAGCGGCGGGAAATGGGTGACGGCGGGCTTGGCCATGGCGAGCCCGGTTCCCCAGCAAAAAGGGGCAACAAGGGCAAGCAAGAGGGTTTTGAGGTTCATGGCAACAGCCATGGAGTTATTTTCCTGTTTCCACAAGTTTGTTCTTGTTATGTTCCAAATTTTGCGCTACATATCAGCCATGCCCACTTTGATTGACAACAGACCCTCCATTTCCTTCGATCCCGCCGTTACGGGTGCCGGGCGACTCACGGCCTTGCCGCAGCAGATGCGGGGGCGCGGGGCGCGCAATAATGACAAGGGCCGCTACGAGAAGAACGGGATTTCCTTCTTTGATGATGGTTGGGAATCGCTGGCGGATTTGCCACCGCTCAAGACCACGATTTTTGAAGAGCAGCCCAAGACCATTATCGCGCGCAACCAGTCGCCGGATATTTCCTTTGACCGTTCGATCAATCCCTACCGGGGTTGCGAGCATGGCTGCGTTTATTGCTATGCACGGCCCACCCACGCCTATATGGGGCTTTCGCCGGGGCTGGATTTCGAAAGCAAGCTTTTCATAAAGCCGAACGCGGCGGCGCTTCTCCGGGAGGAATTAACCGCGCCCAATTATTCCCCACGCACCATTGCGCTGGGCTCCAATACGGACCCCTACCAGCCGATTGAGCGGACTTACCGGATTACCCGGCAGATTCTTGACGTTCTGTCGGAATTCAATCATCCGGTGGGCATTGTCACCAAGTCGGCGCTGGTGTTGCGCGACTTGGATATCTTGACGTCCATGGCGGAGCGCGGATTGGTGAAGGTGGCGATTTCGGTCACGACGCTTGATGGAAAACTGGCGCGCGCGATGGAGCCTCGGGCCTCGACCCCTGCCAAACGGCTCGAGGCTCTGCGTGTGCTGTCGGCGGCGGGCATTCCCACCGTGGTGATGATCGGGCCGGTTATCCCGGCGGTGAATGACATGGAGATCGAGGCCATCCTGAAGTCTGCCGCGGTGGCCGGCGTGAAAGAGGCCGGCTACACGATGCTGCGGCTGCCGCTCGAAGTGAAAGATATTTTCAAGGAATGGCTGATGACGGAAATGCCGCACCGGGCCTCCAAGGTCATGGGGCTGGTGAAATCGGTGCGGAATGGCAAGGAAAATGACGCGACGTTCGGCAGGCGGATGACGGGCACGGGACCCTATGCCTGGACCATCGGGCGGCGCTTTCAATTGGCGGCGGAGCGCCTTGGGATCAATCACAAGCGGAGAACGCTTGCCACAGACTTGTTCCAGAGGCCGCCGCAGGCCGGGGAACAGTTGACGCTTATCTAGGGTTATGGCCCATAGGGGCCATGGCACGCAGCGATTCCGGCGCACCTGATTTCAGTTTTGAACTTGCGGCAAAAACGCAGGGATTTTCACTGATTTGCGGCATTGACGAGGCTGGGCGGGGGCCGTGGGCAGGGCCGGTTGTGGCGGCGGCGGTTATTCTTGATCCCAGGAATATTCCTTCGGGACTCAATGATTCAAAAAAACTCAGGGAAGCCCAGCGCGAAAAACTTTTTGCGGCCATCATGGCGTCTTCAAAAGTTGGCGTGGGCATTGGCGATGAGACGCGCATCGACAGGGACAATATTCTCGCCACAACCCTGTGGGCGATGAACGAAGCGGTTTGCAAACTCAGCGCAGCGCCGCACTACGCATTGGTTGACGGCAACCGTGCGCCGAAGCTTTCCTGTCCGGTGCAGACCATCATATCCGGCGACGCGCGCTCCCTTTCCATCGCCGCCGCCTCGATTATCGCAAAGGTAACGCGCGACCGGATCATGGTGGCGCTCCACGCGGAATTTCCGGGATACGGCTTTGCCCGCCACAAGGGCTATGGCACGGCCTTCCACCAGGCGGCCCTCGACGAACTTGGCCCCTGCATCCACCACCGCAAAAGCTTCGCACCCATTGCAAAACTGCGGCCACGTTAACCACACTTCCTGAATTCGATTCACGCGGACTCCGCAAAGATTCATGATGGGTTTTCAGCATCATGTTTGTTGCGTTGGGTACAGAGTTCATCGATGGGTTTCGAAACTAAACCGGATATCAGGCCGCTCCACAACCGCGTGTTGGTGGGCGATTGCCTTGCCGAATTGAAGAAGATCCCCACGGGCTCGATTGACCTCGTCTTCGCGGATCCGCCGTATAACCTGCAATTGGCGGGCGACCTGACGCGGCCGGACCAGAGCAAGGTCGATGCGGTTGACGACCATTGGGACAAGTTTGCGAGCTTTGCCGCCTATGATGAATTCACCCGGGCCTGGCTCGCCGAATGCCGCCGTGCCCTGAAGCCCAATGGGGCGCTGTGGGTGATCGGCTCCTATCACAATATTTTCCGCGTTGGCTCCATCCTGCAGGACCTGGGCTACTGGATTCTCAATGATGTGATCTGGCGGAAAACCAATCCGATGCCAAATTTTCGCGGGCGGCGCTTTACTAACGCCCATGAAACGATGATCTGGGCCGGCAAGAGCGCCACCTCGAAATACACCTTCCATTACGAAGCGATGAAAATTTTCAACGATGATTCGCAAATGCGCTCGGACTGGACGCTGCCGCTGTGCACCGGCGGCGAGCGCCTGAAAAATGATGACGGCGACAAGCTTCATCCCACGCAAAAACCCGAGGCGCTTCTGCACCGCGTCATGCTTTCGTCCACCAATCCAGGAGATGTCGTGCTTGATCCATTTTTTGGCACCGGAACCACCGGTGCTGTCGCCAAGCAATTGGGCCGGGTGTTCATCGGCATTGAACGTGAAGAGAATTATGCGCGCTCGGCAGTTGAGCGCATCAAGAATACCGACGAGTTGTCAGAGGAGGCCCTCAGGACGACTACGGCCAAACGGGCGGAACCCCGTATTCCGTTTGGTTCGCTTCTGGAGCGCGGGCTGGTGAAGGCCGGCGATACGCTGCATGACCCAACGGCCCGGGTGGCCGCGCGGGTGCGCGCCGACGGATCCATTGCCTGCAAGGACAACAGCGGTTCCATTCACAAGATCGGCGCCTATGTGCAAGGGGCCGAGGCCTGCAACGGCTGGACCTTTTGGCATGTGCGCCGGGGCGCAAACCTTGTTCCCCTCGATGTGCTGCGCCAACAGGTGCGGGCCGAACTGGGTTCAGCGGCATAACAGCTTTGCAGGATTTTGCCTTGCCTCGCAGACGTTGAGGCAGTAGGTCCGGTGGATAACCGGAGCCTGAAATCCATGAAAGCCCGCCAACCCACCTCATTCCTGTTCGATCTCGACGGCACGCTGGTGGACAGCGTCTACGACCATGTGCTGGCGTGGAGTGCCGCGTTGCAGGAGGAAGGCATTGAGGTTTCGATCTGGCGCATTCACCGGCGCATTGGCATGTCGGGCGGATTGTTTACCCGGGCGCTGGCCCGGGAAACCGGTCTTGAGTTTGATGATGCCACGCTGACGCGGCTGCGGGCGCTGCATGCCAAGCATTATAGTGTTCACTCGGCCAATACACGACCCCTGCCCGGGGCGCGCGAACTACTGAAATATCTCACCGACACCAAAATTCCCTGGGCCATCGCCACCTCGGGCCGGATGCTGACGGCGGGCCCCGTTCTCAAAATTCTCGGCGTCGATCCGGACAAGGTACCGGTGATCACGCGCGATCTTGTGGCCTATGCCAAGCCTGATCCCGATTTATTCCTGGCGGCGGCGGAAAAACTCGGCATCGAGATTGAAACCGCCTGCGTGGTGGGCGACAGCATCTGGGACATGCTGGCGGCGCAACGGGCCCGGGCCCTTGGCATCGGCTATCTCTCGGGTGGCTATGGCACGGACGAGCTTGAAAGATCGGGCGCCTACCGGGTGTTCGAAGATCCTGCTGACATGCTGGCCCATATCGACGAAGTGGGCGGCAGGCGATAAGCAATCGTCACAGCTTTGCCATAACACGCCGCCTAAACATTCATGCTTGCGGAGGACGTCACGATGTACAAGCTTTACAACGTCAAGGCCTGGGGCTCCATGGGCGTGCATTTCCTGCTCGAGGAAATGGCCGTTCCCTACACCAATATCTGGATGACGCCGGAACAGGTAGCGGCACCTGAATACCGTGCGCTCAGCCCCCTCGGTTACATTCCGGCCCTTGGCCTTGATGACGGCAGTGCGCTCTTTGAATCGGCGGCCATCGTTTCGTTTCTGATGACGGCGCATCCCGACAAGGGGATGGCGCCGCAGCCGGGATCGAACGAATACGGCGAGTTCCTGTCCTGGCTGCATTTCATGAGCACCAATCTCTATCCGGCGATCAACATGGGGGACGCCGGCAATTTCTACGCGCGAAACTCTACGGAAGAAGCTTTCCTTGTGGGAAAGTCCACCGAGAAATGCAATGAGCTCTGGGCCATCGTAGCCAAACGCCTGGAGGCTGAAGGGCCATGGCTGATGGGCGAGAATTTTTCGGCGCTCGATATTTACGCCTTCATGCTGTTTTGCTGGAGCAGGCCAAAGGAAAAAGCCTTGCATGCGGAATTCCCGTCCATCGCAAAACTGGCGCAAGCCGTGCGGGCGCGGCCCAAGCTCAAAGCGGCGCTGGAAGCCCATGGCGTGATGGAGCCGCGGAGTTAATCTGCTTTTCGCAAGCGGGGCCGGTCTTCCAGCGCCGCCACGACAACTTTTCGCATGAGGGACGGCAGGGCTTCATGGGCGAGTTCGTCCTTGTGCACCCAGCGATAACCGCCACCAGCGGGCAGAGACTTCTCTGCCGTTGTGGTTTTCCAGACGCTTAGCTGCAAATGGAAATGAGTGAAGGTGTGTTCCACCGGAATTTTTACCTTGCTCCATTCTGATTCAATTGGGGGAGAAATATTGCGCGGCAGTTTTGCCTCCCACGGGGTTGAGGGAATTTCGATCATGCCGCCGAGCAGGCCCCTCTGCGGACGCTGGCGCAGAAGAATGTGGCCATCGTCGCGTTCCACCCAAAAGGCGATGCCGAGGCGGGTGGGGATTTTTGTTTTGGGCGCCTTGCGCGGCAGGCTTTCGGCAATGCCAAGAGCGCGGCCTTCACATTCATCAGTCCACGGACATATTTTGCAATTGGGGGCGCGCGGTGTGCAGATGGTGGCGCCCAGATCCATCAGGGCTTGGGCGAAATCGCCGGCGCGCTTCATTGGCACCAATGCCTGAGCTTTCGTTTTGATCACGGGCTTTGCCGCAGGCAGCGGCGTTTCGATGGCATAGACCCGCGTTATCACGCGCTCCACATTACCATCAACAGCGGCGTGGGGCCGGTCAAAGGCGATTGCCGCGATGGCCGCCGCGGTATAGGGGCCGATGCCGGGAAGAGTGCGGAGTGCTGCCTCCGTATCGGGAAATTTTCCGTTCCAGTCGCTCACAACCTTGATGGCACAGGCATGGAGATTGCGGGCCCGGGCATAGTAGCCGAGCCCCGCCCAGGCGCGCAGGACATCTTCCTGGCTGGCCTTCGCCAAATCGGAAACCTTCGGCCAGCGTGACAGAAATTTAATGTAGTAGTCCTTCACCGCCGCAACAGTTGTCTGCTGCAGCATGATTTCGGAAAGCCATACATGGTAGGGGTCAGGCGTTACGCCGCGCTTTGACCGCCACGGCAGGTCGCGGGCGTGGGCGTCGTACCAGGCCAGAAGTTTTCCCGACACATCTTCGTGAAGCCCTTGTTCCGCCATGGTCTTCGATCAACACTCGCATCAGGTTAAAACCGTATTATATAGACGCGACATGGAACGGCTCGACAAGCATTTTGAGAAACTCACCAAGGCAAGCTTTGCCCGCTATGGCTTTGCCTATGGCGAGCTCATGGGCCGCTGGCCGGAAATCGTGGGTGAAACGCTGGCCCGGCACTGCGAACCGGAGCGAATCAAATGGCCCCGGGGAGCGGGCGAAATGGCGCAAAAGCTGGGCGGGACGCTGGTCATTCGGGCCGAGCCCGGGCGTGGCCTCGACCTGCAATACCAGAGCCACCAGATCATCGAGCGGATCAACCAATTCTACGGCTATGGGGCGGTGACTTCGGTGAAGGTGATGCAGGGTCACATAGCCAGCAGCAAACTCCTGAAAAACAAGGATATTTCATTAGATTCCAAAACCGAAGAGGCGCTTGAAACGCGGCTTGAATCGATTGCCGACGAAAAGCTCAAACAGGCCCTACACCGACTCGGTGCCGGAGCCTTGGCAAACCGGACGAGTTCTCCACACGACAAATAATATTGGTTCCAACCCCCAACTTCTAGTAGGTAGATTCCATGATTAAGCTCAATAAACGTCATGTCATTTTCGGCTCGGCTGCGCTGGCGAGCCTGGCCCTTGGCGCCGCATCATCATTTGCCCAGGACCTGACTGGCCTCAATGACCCGCCGGCCTTTGGCGAAATGACAATGGGGCCCGACACCGCCAAGGTGACGGTGATTGAATATGCCTCGGCCACCTGCCCGCATTGCGCGGCTTTCTACAACGACACTTTCGGCACGCTGAAAAAAGAATATATCGATACGGGCAAGATCAAGTTCGTGTTCCGCGAGTTTCCGCACCAGGACGCGGCCCTTGCGGCCTTCATGCTGGCGCGTTGCGCGCCCAAGGAAAAATATTTCCCGCTGATCGATATATTCTTCGCCACCCAGCCGGAGTGGACACAGAATCCCCTGGCGGGACTCAACAAGATTGCGCAGCAGGCCGGCTTTACGCAGGCAGATTTCGATGCCTGCATGAAGAACGAAACGGTGGCCAAGGAGATTCTGGCGGTGCGCAGCAAGGCCGAGGGCTTCGGCGTGACCGGCATTCCGACCTTCTTTGTGAATGGCGAAAGATTTGAAGGCGAGACGACGATCGAAGCCTTCCGTGCGAAGATTGACCCGCTTCTCGTTTGAGAAGCGGCCAGGACTGGGGCTTGAGGCATAATGAAATTTACGCGGCTGCGGCTTTCAGGGTTCAAATCATTTGTTGAGCCCACCGACCTGTTGATTGAACCGGGCCTGACCGGCGTGGTCGGCCCCAATGGCTGCGGCAAATCAAACCTGCTTGAGGCGCTGCGCTGGGTGATGGGCGAAAGCTCGTATAAATCGATGCGCGCTTCCGGCATGGATGACGTGATCTTCTCCGGCACGACGCAGCGCCCATCACGCAACATGGCGGAAGTCATGGTGACGATGTCGAACGACGACCGCTCGGCCCCGCCGCAGCACAATGACAGTGAAGTGATTGAAATCTCGCGGCGCATCGAGCGCGAAGCGGGCTCGGCCTACCGCATCAACGGCAAGGACGTGCGGGCCCGCGACGTGCAGCTTTTGTTTGCGGATGTGTCAACGGGTGCCCGTTCACCGGCGCTGGTGCGGCAAGGGCAGATTGCCGAGATCATCAATGCCAAGCCGCAGGCGCGGCGTTTGATTCTCGAAGAAGCGGCGGGCATCACCGGCCTGCATACGCGCCGCCATGAAGCGGAACTGAAACTGAAGGCGGCGGAAGTCAATCTCACGCGCCTTGAGGATGTGACGTCACAGCTTGAAAGCCAGCTCAACAGCCTGAAACGGCAGGCGCGCCAGGCACAGAAATACAAGCTGATATCCGCTGAAATCAGGAAGCTCGAAGCGGCAGGCCTTTATGTGGCCTGGAAAGAGGCGGTGGAAAGTGCGGCGAAAGATGCGGCAGCACTTGATGAATCCACGCGCGTGCTGGCGGAAAATACCCGGGCGGCTTCCGAGAAATTGCGGGTGCGGGATGAATTGGGCGAGAAATTGCCGGCATTGCGCGAGCAGGAAACCATTCGCGCCGCGGTGCTGCAGCGCATGGCGGTTGAGCGCAACAGCCTTGATGAGGAAGAGCGCCGGGTTGAAGGACGGCGCAAGGAACTGGACCAGCGGCTGACGCAAGCCGTTGCCGATCTGGGGCGGGAGCAGCATACGCTTGGCGATACGGAAGGCGTGATTGCCCGCCTCGTTGAGGAAGACACCACGCTCAGGGCCGCACAGGACAATGACGGCGATTTGCGCTCCGAAGCGGCGCTGGCCTTGCAAAGCGTGGCCAGTGCGCTGGCCACGGCGCAGGACGTGGCTGACCAGGCGGGTGCGCGGCTTTCGGAACTCACCGCGCGGCGCGGGGCGATTACCCGTTCCATTGACGAACAGCGGCAGCGTATTGCCCGGCTTGAACGGGATGCGGGTGAAACCGGTGCCAAGCGCCAGGCCTTGCTCAGCCAGATGGGCAGCACCGGCGATGGGCCGACCCTGGCCTCCGCCGTGGACGCGGCGGTGGCGGTTCTGGCTTCCAATGAAACGGCGGCAAACCATGCGGAAGTGGCGCTGCGCGTCGCCCGCCAGGTTGAAGCCGATACACGGCAGGCCCATGATGAGGCACGGCGCAAGGCCGAGGGCCTGCAGACGGAAGTCCGCACCTTGACGAACTTGCTGAAGGCAGCCGACAACAATTTATGGCCGGCGCTGGTTGACCAGCTCAAGGTGGAAAGGGGCTATGAGGCGGCGCTGGGTGCAGCCCTTGGCGATGATATTGATGCGTCTTCGGATGAAGGAGCTCCCACCCACTGGCGCGGGCTTCCGCCCCTGGAAGACGGGATTTCCTTGCCGGATGAGGCGCAGCCGCTTTCCAATTTTGTGCAGGCCCCACAAGCACTTGCGCGAAGGCTTTCACACATTGGTGTAGTTTCTAAATCCCTTGGCCAGGCGCTTCAGGCACAACTGCGTTCGGGGCAGCGGCTGGTGTCGCGTGAAGGCGATGTCTGGCGCTGGGATGGATTTACTTCTGCGGCGGATGCGCCAAATGCGGCGGCGAAGCGGCTGGCTGAGCGTAACCGCTTGTCGCTTCTTGAAATCGAGATGCGGGATGCGGCAGCGGTTGCGGCTGAAGCCGCCCAGAAATTTGAGTCGGCCAAACAATCGGTCGAAGCGGGAGTCCGGGCCGAGCGCGAAAAACGCGAGGCATTACGCGCCGCCACTTCATCCGTTGAGGTTTCACGGCAGGCGCTGGCCAGGCATGAACGGCAGATTGCCGAGCGTCTGGCCCAAACCAGCGCACTGGATGAAGGCATCCGCCGCATTGCACAGTCACTTGATGAAGTGCGTGGCAGCTTTGAAGCGGCGCAGGCGGAATTCCAGGCCATTCCGGTCCTGGAAGGGCTGGCGCAGGAAGTTGCCGCCTTGCGCGACAATGTCAACCGCGAGCGGGCGGCTTATGCGGAGGCGCGGGCCAAGCATGACGGGCTGGAGCGCGAGGCGAAGGCCCGGGCGGAACGGCTGGCAACGCTTGAAGCCGAACACAAGCAATGGGGCGAGCGGGCAAAACGCGCAACCGAGCAGATTGAACATCTGACAACACGGGCCCAGGAAACCCGCGAAGCCATTGCCGAGCTTGCAGGCCAGCCGCAAATCCTGGCGGACAAGCGCCGCACGCTGATGAACCTGCTGCAAGAGGCGGAGACTGAGCGCAAGGCCGCGGCAGATGCTTTGGCCGAGGGCGAGAATGCAGTTCGCGCCGCCGACCAGATTTTGCGCGAAGCGCAGGAGCTGGCGTCGACTTCGCGCGAGGATCACGCGCGCTTTGAAGCCCGGCTTGAAGCCTCGAAGCAGCGCCATGAGGACAGCGAACGCCGCATTGCCGAAACCCTGCAATGCGCGCCATCCGAGATTGTTGCGAACGCAGGCCTCGACCTCGACAAGATCGAGGACACGGAACATATCGAACGCCGGCTGCTTGGCCTCCGCGAGGACCGCGAGCGCCTCGGCGGGGTGAATTTGCGCGCCGAGGAAGAAGCCGAAACCGTTGCGACCCAGCTTGCAACCCTCATCCGCGAGCGCGACGATCTGGTGCAGGCCATCAACAAATTGCGCGGCGGCATTTCCAGCCTGAACCGCGAGGGCCGCCAGCGCCTGCTCGACGCGTTTGGCACGGTGAATGAGAAATTCGGCGAGCTGTTCACCACATTGTTTGGCGGCGGCAAGGCGGAACTGCAATTAATCGAGTCCGATGACCCGCTGGAAGCCGGGCTTGAAATCCTGGCCAATCCGCCGGGCAAGAAGCCGACGGTGCTCTCGCTGCTTTCCGGCGGTGAGCAAACCCTGACGGCGCTGGCCTTGATATTCGCCGTGTTCCTCACCAACCCCTCGCCCATCTGCGTGCTCGACGAAGTTGACGCGCCGCTCGACGACCACAATGTGGAGCGCTTCTGCAATCTGCTCGATGCCATGCTGGAGCGCACGGAAACGCGCTTCCTCATCATCACCCACCACGAGCTCACCATGTCGCGCATGGACCGGCTGTTCGGCGTGACCATGATGGAGCGCGGCGTGTCGCAGCTTGTGTCGGTGAACCTCGCCGAAGCCGAAGCGATGGCGGAGGCCAGTTAGCCCATGATTCTGCGGGATGCCCGAAGCGGCGTTTCGCTGATTGCGACCGCGTTCAACCATTTGGACGCGGAAGACATTTCAGCGGAAGCCTTGTGTGCGCTGTTGTGTGTTTTGCCGCCGCCTTCCTGGCCGCCGGAAAATAACGGCCCTGAAACACGGGCGTGGCTGCGCGGCTTGATGAAGGCGGATGCGGATTCGATGGACTGGCTGGGCTATTATGTCATTGCAACATTTGATGGACGGCCAATGCTGGCGGGGACCGCGGGCTTCAAAGGCAGGCCCGATGAAAATGGCGAGGTTGAAATCGGCTATTCCATCATTCCGGAATTTCACCGGAAGGGCATCGCCACGGCAGCGATAAGACTTCTCACTGGCCATGCCTTCGCCAGTCCGGACGTGCGGCGCATAAAAGCCGAAACCTTGCCACGACTCATTCCGTCAATCGGCGTCCTGGAGAAATGCGGGTTTATGCAAACCGGCGAGGGATTTGATCCGGAGGAAGGCAAAACGCTGCTCTTCGCGCTCAATGGAAAAGCTGCTTAATTGACGCCGATGCGTCAACCTCTTTCAAAACCGCAATTCCGTTCGCCCCTGCGCATGAAATTGGGCAAGGCGTGGTTTGTCACCAAACGGCGGGTGCAATGGTATTTGCCGGGCAAGCGTTATGCGGCCACGCGCAAGGCTTCACAGCTTCCGCATCAGCATGCCAGCCACCGCACGCCGCTGCTGCGCCAGCTCAGGGGTGTGGACATGTGGCTGCAGCACAACAAGGTGGAGAGCCTGAAGGTGGCCGCCTCGTGCATTGACGGGCTTCTGCTCAGGCCCGGCGAGACGTTTTCTTTCTGGCGGCTGGTGGGCAAGCCATCGGCCAGGCGCGGCTTCAAGACGGGCATGGTGCTGCGCAATGGCGAGGTGGCCCAAGGCATGGGCGGCGGACTGTGCCAGATGACCAATTTGATTTACTGGACGGCACTGCATACGGAGCTTTCCATCACCGAGCGCTGGCGCCATGGTTTTGATGTTTTCCCCGACGAGGGGCGCAGCCAGCCTTTTGCCTCCGGAGCCACCTGCTCCTATAATTACATCGACCTGCAGATCAGCAACAGGACAGCAAAAACCTATCAATTGCGGGTGGTGGTAGAAGATGATTATCTGTACGGCGAATGGCGGAGTGAGGCAGCTCCCCGATACACTTATGAAATTGTCGAGCGTGATCACGCCATCCGGACTGAATGGTGGGGCGGCTATAGCCGTCATAACTCGCTTCATCGCAAGGTGCGCGACCATGAGACCGGTGCGGAACGCGGGGAAGAATTCATCACCGAGAACCACGCCATCATGATGTACGCGCCGCTTTTGGAAAATCTGGAACCTTCACAATGAACATCGTCTTCGATATCGGAAATGTCCTGCTGCGCTGGGATCCGCGCTTTCTGTTCACCCAGTATTTTGACGATGAAGAAAAAATGGAATGGTTCCTTGCCCATGTCTGCAACGATGCATGGAACCTGGAACAGGACCGGGGGCGCAGTTTTGCCGAAGCGGTGAAGCTGGCCATTGCGCAGCATCCCGATCATGCGGAGGCCATTGCTGCTTATGACACGCGCTGGCATGAAACCCTGCCCCATGCCATTGAGGGAACGGTAGCGATTTTCAAGGAGCTGGTGGGGCGCGACGCTCCCGTCTATGCGATCACCAATTGGAATGGCGACAAGTTCCGCGAAGCCAAGCAGCGTTTTCCGTTTCTCTATGAGTTCCGCGACATCGTGGTGTCAGGCGATGAGAGGCTGATCAAACCTGATCCGGCGATTTATCAATTGCTGCTGGGACGCAACGGGCTCGAGGCGGCAGATTGTCTGTTCATCGATGACAGTTTGAAAAATGTCAGGGGCGCCGAAGCAATTGGGATGAAGGCGCATCATTTCACCTCGCCGGAAGGTTTGCGGAAAATACTTGTCGAGCTTGAATTGCTTTAAAATTTCGTCACGACGGTGACGCCCGCCGCTTCGAACTTGTCCATGTTCATCAAGGCATCGATGGATTGTTCGAGGCTTATGGTTTTGCCGATGAGTTTTCCGGGCGACAATTTTCCCGACTGGATCATCGCCAGCATGCCGCCATAGCGGTAGGCCTGCATGCCGTGGCTGCCGAGGATTTCCAGCTCGTGGGCAATGACCTTGCCCATGGGGATTGGTGGCGTAGCGTGTTCGGCCAGCATCAGCCCCACCTGAATGTGCTTGCCGCGCTTGCGCAGATTGCTGATGGAATTGAAACAGGTGGTGGCATGGCCGAGCGCATCCACCGATACATGCGCGCCGCCCCTGGTAATCTCCATGACGGCTTCGACAACATCGGCAACCTTGCTGGCGTTCACCGTGGCGGCAGCACCCACTGATTTTGCCAGCTCGAGTTTCTGGTCGGCAATGTCGATAGCAACAACTTGCGCGCCAATCGCGTTGGCGATCATGATGGCGGACAATCCCACGCCGCCGCAGCCATGAACCGCAACCCATTGCCCGGCGGACACCCGTCCCTGATCGACGATGGCACGGAACGAGGTGACAAAGCGGCAGCCGAGGCTGGCGGCGGTGGCGAATTCAATTGTCTCCGGCAGGCGCACCAGATTGATGTCGGCATAGTGGATGGAAACATATTCGGCGAATGATCCCCAATGGGTGAAGCCGGGCTGGAACTGGTTGTCGCAGACCTGGTGGTTTCCGGAGTGGCATTGCGGGCAGGAACCGCAGCCGCTGACGAAGGGCACGGTGACACGGTCGCCTTTTTTCCAGTTTTTTACGTCCTTGCCGATGGCCTCGACAAATCCCGCCAGTTCGTGGCCCGGCACATGGGGAAGCCTGATATCGGCGTCATGGCCCACCCAGCCGTGCCAATCGCTGCGGCACACGCCGGTGGCCATGACCTTGACGACAACGGCATGGGCCTCGGGCTTTGGATCGGGAAGATTCACAATCTTCGGGGCGGCGGAAAAGGCTTCGTAAAGAACTGCTTTCATCCGCCAAGGGTGGCATTTGCGCTAGCCCAATGCCAGTAAAAAAACTTCTCCCTGCCTGTCAAAAGCAAACGCCCTCAAACGTCTTCAGAGGGAACGGCCTCATTTCAGGCCATAACAGGGAGAAACAAAATGACTTTTCAAATCACAAGCACCTACGCCGCAGTTCTTGGCTTGCTGGCAATTTTTCTGAGTTTCCGGGTTATCCAGATGCGGGCCAAAACCAAGGTTTCGCTGCTTGACGGCGACAACACCGCGTTAAAGGAATGCATCAGGCGGCATGGGAATTTCACTGAATATGTGCCGCTGGCCCTCATTCTCCTGGGCTTTGCCGAGGCTGGCGGCGCAAGCTCCGCCTGGCTTCATGCGGTTGGCGGCATCCTCCTTATTTCCCGGCTCATCCATCCCTTCGGCATCAAGCATGACAATGGTTCAGCCCCGGCCCGCATCATAGGTGCGGCCGGCACCCAAATTGCCATGCTTCTGGCTATCGGACTCATTGGCTGGCAACACTTGGGTCAATGACAGCCCCATCCGCCGGGGCGCGAATCGCCGCATTGCCAGTGAGCAGTAATAAATACAATGGAATCATTGGCTTAAATGCCTCATCCATTTCTTGACACAATTTGGCACCGCAACTATGGTGCGCTCGATTTTAAGGGGTGAAAATCGCTGCTTTTTCGCTGGAAATTTTGAGTGGGATCATGACGGACCAGGACCGGCTCAAAAACCTCGGCAAGAAACTCGACAAAACCCTTGAAGAGCGGCGCGGCGCATCCGGTTCTGACAGTCAGGAAGGGTCCGCCGCTGGTCTCGCAATGCGGGCGGTCAGCGAATTACTCGTAGGCCTTCTTGTGTGCATGGCTTTGGGCTGGGGTGCTGACAAATATCTTGGCACCGCGCCCTGGATCATGCTGGCGCTGATGCCTCTTGGGCTGGCGGCGGGCGTGGTGAATGTCATGCGGCTGTCGCGCAGCAAGCAGGCGGAAGATTTACTCGGCGGCAAGGGCCCAATGCCCCCATCCGTCAAAGACGATGATGATGAGGATTGAACGTGGCGACTCCTGAACACGGCGAAAAAATTATCGACCCCATCCACCAGTTCGTGATCAACCGCATCATTCCACTCGATATCGGCGGCGTCGACATTTCATTTACCAATTCGGCCCTGTGGGCGGTGATCGCCACGGTCTGCGCCTCGCTGCTGTTCATTCTGGCGCCCCGCAACCTGATCCCCACGCGCCTGCAATCGGTGGCCGAAAGCATTTACGAAGTGGTCGACAACATGACGCACGAAGTGCTGCATGAAAATGCCCGCACCTATTTCCCCTTCGTGCTGACGCTGTTTGTCTTCATCCTTTTCGCCAACGTTCTTGGCCTCATTCCCTATTCCTTCACGGTGACCAGCCATATCGTGATCACGCTGGCGCTCGCCCTTGTGGTGTTCATCGGGGCGACGATCATCGGCTTCATCCGTAATGGCTTCGGCTATCTCAAGCTGTTCGTGCCCTCGGGCGTGCCTGCCCTGCTCTTGCCTCTCGTGGTGCTCATCGAAATCGTTTCGTATTTCATCCGCCCCATGAGCCTTTCCATCCGGCTGTTCGCCAACATGATGGCCGGCCACATGATGCTGAAGGTGATGGCGGGTTTTGTTGTCATGCTCGGCGTGACGGCGGGCTGGCTGCCGCTGGCCGCTATGGTGGGCCTCATGGGCCTTGAACTTCTCGTGGCCGCTCTTCAGGCCTATGTCTTCGCACTTTTGACCTGCATGTATCTCAGCGATGCCATGCATGTTGACCACTAACTAAACCCATCCATTCCACAGGAGAAAAAAATGGACGTTGAAGCAGCAAAGATGATCGGTGCAGGTATTGCAGCTATTGCCCTCGGCGGCGCTGGCGTTGGTATCGGCACAATTTTCGGCAACTACCTGGCAGGCGCCTTGCGCAATCCAGCCGCTGCCGCCAGCCAGCGCGGCACCCTGTTCCTCGGCTTTGCCTTCGCCGAAGCCACGGGCCTCATCGGCTTTGCCGTTGCCATGCTCATCCTGTTCGGCTGACACCGGACATTGACCTCTGACCGGCGCTGCATGGTGTGGCGCCGTTCACCCTTTTTCATAGGGCCTGCCCATGCCGCAGCTTGATATGTCTACCTGGCCGCCACAGCTTTTCTGGCTCGCCGTCACCTTCCTGGCGCTCTATTTCGTTATCTCGCGCGTGGCCATTCCCCGCACGGGCGGTGTGATTGCGCTTCGCAAGTCCACCATTGATGGCGATCTGGCGAAGGCCAAGAATCTTAAAGACGAAACCGAAAACGCGGTGCGGTCTTACGAGGCTGCTTTGGCTGATGCCAAGGCGAAGGCTCAGGCGATTAACCTGGACAACCGCAACAAGCTCAATGTTGAAATCGAAGCGGAGCGGGCCAAGCTTGACGCCGCCTTGGGCGCCAAGATTGCCGCGGCTGAAAAGAAAGTTGCCGCCTCACGTGACAAGGCGCTGGAAGATATTTCCGCCATGGCGGCTGACATTGCCAGCGACATTGTCCAGCAGTTGACCGGCAGCAAGATTACCAAAGCCGCGGCCACCGCCGCTGTTTCCAAGACCCTGGGTAAATAGGAGCTCGCCATGTTACGTGATCCAGCAACCTGGGTAGCCGTCGCCTTCTTCCTTTTCGTAGGCCTTGGCATCTATCTCAAAGTGCCCGCCATGCTTGCCAAGATGCTGGACGAGCGGGCCGACAAGATCAGCAAGGAACTGGCGGAAGCGAGGAAGCTCCGCGAGGAAGCCCAGGCGCTTCTGGCCGAATACCAGAAGAAGCGCGCCGAGGCCGAAAAGGACGCCGCCAATATCGTGGCCCAGGCCAAGGTGGAAGCCGAAGCCTACGGTGTTGAAACCCGCAAGAAGCTGGCTGAAACCATCGAGCGCCGCACCAAGCAGGCAGCCCAGAAAATCGCGCAAGCCGAAGCCGCGGCCATCAAGGAAGTGCGCACCACCGCAACCGAAGCCGCCATCGCCGCTGCATCGAAGCTGGTTGGCGAAGCAGTTCAGGGCGCCAAGGGCGGCAAGCTCATTGACGAGTCCATCGCAGCGGTGAAGAGCCGGCTGAACTAAACGATTTTATATACTGAATAAAAAACTCCGGCCTTCGCGCCGGAGTTTTTTTATTCCGCCGCCTCTATGTAGCTGGCCATGTTGGGCAGGTGCAGACGAGGTTGCGGTCGCCCAGCGGCAAGCGATGGGTGTGGGGGCTTTTTTCAGGACGTTATCGAGCTTGTCGGCCTTGCCCTCCTCAACTTCGGCAATCTCTTTCCCTTGGTTTTTCAAGATCTCGAACCTGGAGTTGCGTATGCGATCGGGCTCGGGCATGATCGCCTCTTGCGTCGAAGCGGGGGTTTTTGCCCATGGTTGAGTGTTGGGTCCGGCGTGCTCTGGAGACAAGCCTGATTCTGTTTTTGCTCGCAGGGCCGGCCCATGCCGCAAGCCAGCAGGACTATGATGACTGCAACCAGGATAGTGACATAGATCGTAAAATTGACGGCTGCACGCGGGCTTTGCAGGACACGCAGGAATCGCTACAGAATCGCACCTCCGCCTACAACAGCAGAGGCACCGCCTACGTTACCAAGGGCGATAGCGACCGCGGCATCGCCGATTTCAGCGAGGCCATCCGCCTCGATCCCAAGTACTCCCTCGCCCACTACAACCGAGGCCGGGCCTACGCCGCCAAGGGCGACAATGACGGCGCTATTGCCGATTTCAGCGAGGCCATCCGCCTCGATCCCAAGCTCGCCTTCGCCTTTATTGGCCGTGGCTATGCGTACGCCGCCAAGGGCGACAATGACGGCGCCATCGCCGATTACAGCGAGGCCATGCGGCTCGATCCCAAGTCCGCCTTTGCCCATAGTGGCCGAGGCGCTGCCTATGTCGCCAAGGGCGACAGCGACCGCGCCATCGCCGACTACAGCGAGGCCATCCGGCTTGATCCCAAGTTCGCCTTGACCTACTACAATCGCGGTCTCGCATACAAAGCCAAGGGCGCCAAAGTCAGAGCCGGTGCCGACTTCAAAACGGCGCTCAAGCTCAAGCCTGGCCTGACGCAGGCGCGCGAGGAGCTCAGCAAGCTCGACGCGGACCGCCCCGCGAGCCAGCAAGACTTTGACGACTGCAACCAGGATAGCGACGTGGACCGCACAATTGCCGGCTGCACGCGAATCATCGAGGACCCGGAGGAATCGCCTGAGAATCACGCCTTCGGTTACCGAGGCCGCGGAGACTCTTACAAAGCCAAAGACGATAACGACCGTGCCATCGCCGACTACAATGAGGCCATTCGGCTCGATCCCACGTTCGCCGCCGCCTACAACGGACGCGGTCTCGCCTACGCCAACAAGGGCGACCAAGACCGCGCCATCGCCGACTACGGTGAGGCCATGCGGCTCGCGCCCACGGCCGCGCACCCCCACAACAACCTCGGCAAGTCATATTTCGCCAAGGGCGAGGGTGACCGCGCCATCGCCGAATTCACCGAGGCGATCCGCCTCGATCCCACGGCCGTGCCGCCCCGCCGCAACCGTGGCATAGCGTACGAAGCCAAGGGTGAGTTCGACCGAGCGATCGCCGACTATAGCGAGGTAATCCGCCTCGATCCCAAGGCCGCACCCGCCTACCGCAGCCGAGGCAAGGCGTACATTGCCAAGGGCGACAACGACCACGCCATCGCCGACTACAGTGAGGCGATCCGCCTCGATCCCAAGAATGCCGAGGCCTTCACCAACCGGGGCATCGCATACGCCGCCAAGGGCAACATTGACCACGCGATTGCCGACCAAAGCGAGGCCATCCCGCTCGATCCGGAATCTGCATTGAACTACCTGCATCGGGGCATCGATTATCTCAATGGCGGCTCAATCGCCAAGGCATTAGCCGACTTCAAGCAGGCGGCCGTGATCGGTCCAAAAAATTCTTATTCCGCAATTTGGGTCGACATTGCCGAGCGCCGCAATGGGCTGCCGAGCCATCTGGCTCAAACCGCGACGCAGCTCGACATGACCGTTTGGCCGGCACCGGTCGTGCATCTCTTCCTCGGTGACATGACACCGGCAGCGACACTCACCGCCACCGCCGACAAGGACGCAACGAGAAAACGTGGACATGTCTGCGAGGTTAATTTGTACGCCGCGGAATTCTGGATGTTGCACGGCAAGAAGG
Source organism: Aestuariivirga sp. (assembly GCA_965279345.1). GTDB lineage: Bacteria > Pseudomonadota > Alphaproteobacteria > Rhizobiales > Aestuariivirgaceae > Aestuariivirga. The sequence goes on along the minus strand of CBDIHN010000003.1, from coordinate 732,815 downwards.
AGGAGGCGCTCCCCCTCTACCGGCTGGCGGCAACGGAGTGTCCGCGAGACTATATGGAATGGACCGCCGCCAACCTAGCCCTCCGGTCGCTTGGCGCCGCACCTTGAGCGAAACGGCGCGGGCTCGATGCTTGCCATAATCGGGACTCTAGCAATCCCGAACCTCGTAGCGGCCTTGCCGCGGTGCTTGCCCTCATGACCCACAATGTCCATGAGGGGCTGGCGCACAGCTAGCTACTCCGCCGCTTCCATGTAGTTCGCCATGGGCGGGCAGGTGCAGACGAGGTTGCGGTCGCCGTAGACGTTGTCGACGCGGGCGACGGGCGGCCAATACTTGTCGTTGGCATAACCTTTCAGCGGGAAGAAGGCCTTTTCCTTGGAATAGGGATGCTTCCAGTCACCAAGCAGCAAACGGTGCGTGTGCGGGGCGTTTTTCAGCACGTTGTCGAGCTTGTCGGCCCTGCCCTCCTCCACTTCGGCGATCTCCTTGCGGATTTCGATCATGGCATCGCAGAAGCGGTCAAGCTCGCGCTTGCATTCGGATTCGGTGGGCTCGATCATCAGGGTATCAACCACCGGGAAAGACATGGTGGGGGCGTGGAAGCCGTAATCCACCAGGCGTTTGGCCACATCTTCCACGCCAAGGCCGGTGCGTTCCTTGAGCCAGCGGAGGTCAATGATGCATTCATGGGCCACAAAGCCGCCCGGCCCGGTGTAGAGTACGGGGAAATGAGGATTGAGGCGCCTGGCCATGTAGTTGGCATTGAGGATGGCGACGATGGTGGCCTTGCGCAGGCCCTCGCCGCCCATCATGGCGATATAGGTCCAGGAAATCGGCAGGATGGAAGCAGAACCCCAGGGGGCAGCCGAGACGGCGCCCTGCGATTGGTCACGCCCCGCGGCGGGGTTTACGCCATCCACCACACTGTGGCCCGGCAGGAAGGGGGCGAGATGGGCTCTCACACCAATGGGGCCCATGCCCGGGCCGCCGCCGCCATGGGGGATGCAGAAGGTCTTGTGCAGGTTCATGTGGCAGACGTCAGCGCCGAGTTCGGCGGGGCGCACGACGCCCACCTGAGCATTGAGGTTGGCGCCATCCAGATACACTTGGCCGCCATGGGCATGGATGATGGCGCAGATATCCTTGACGGCGGTTTCGAAGACGCCGTGGGTGGAGGGATAGGTGATCATGAGGGCGGCGAGATTGTTCTTGTGCTCCTCCGCCTTGGCCTTGAGATCGGCTAGATCGACATTGCCCTGCTCATCACAGGCCACCACCACAACCTTGAATCCCGCCATTACCGATGAGGCGGGGTTGGTGCCGTGAGCCGAGATGGGAATTAGGCAGATGTCGCGGTGGGTTTCCCCACGCGAGGCATGATAACCACGAACAGCCAGCAGGCCTGCATACTCGCCCTGGCTGCCGGCGTTGGGCTGCAAGGACACGGCGTCAAAGCCGGTTATCTCCGCCAGCATTGCTTCAAGTTCTTCGAACAATTGCTGATAGCCTTGGGTCTGTTCGAGAGGTGCAAAGGGATGGAGCAACGAAAAATTCCGCCAGGTCACCGGAATCATCTCGGTGGTGGCGTTCAGTTTCATGGTGCAGGAACCAAGTGCTATCATCGCTTGATCCAATGCTACATCTTTTGCCTGCAAGTGCCGGAGATACCTCAACATTTCAGTTTCGGAATGATACATCTCGAAGACCGGATGGGTGAGATAGCTTGAGGTGCGTTGCAGAGATTTTGGAATGGTTTCCTTCGTATCCTTGTCGAGCGCATCGATATCGGCGCGTTCCGCCGCATCGGTTTTGAACACGCTGAGCAGACGCTTCAATTCTTCGCGGCGTGTCGACTGGTCAAAGCTGATGCCGAGATGATCGGAGTCGACATAGCGCAGGTTGATGCGCTTTTCCTTGGCCCGGGCAAAAAGCGCGTAGGCGCGGCCGGGGGCGTGAATGGTCACCGTATCGAAGAAGGATTTGGTGGCAACTTCATAGCCGAATGACGTCACCGCGCTGGCAAAAATTTCGGCAAGGCGGTGGGTGCGCGCCGCCATCCTGCGGATGCCATCCGGGCCGTTGTAAACGGCGAACATGGAGGCGATGATGGAGAGCAGCACCTGGGCGGTGCAGATGTTGCTGGTGGCCTTCTCGCGCCGGATATGCTGCTCGCGGGTTTGCATGGCCATGCGCAGCGCCCGGTGGCCTTCGGCATCGATGGATACGCCGATGATGCGGCCCGGCATGGCGCGCTTGAACTCTTCGCGGGTGGCAAAGAAGGCCGCATGGGGGCCGCCATAGCCCATGGGAACGCCGAAGCGCTGGGCCGAGCCCACGGCAATGTCGGCGCCCAGTTCGCCGGGCGAGGTCAGCAGGGCAAGGGCCAGCAGGTCGGTTGCCATAATGGCCATGGCGCCTGCGCCATGGAGCTTGTCAATCACGCCGCGATAATCGCGCACTTCGCCTGAGGAGCCGGGATAGGACAGGAGTGCGGCAAAGACCGTTTCCGGCTTCAGATCCTTGGCGGGATCGCCAATGACGATGTCGTAGCCAAAGGCACGGGCCCGGGTCTGGATAACGCCAATGGTTTGCGGATGGGTATCGCGGTCAACGAAGAAGGTGTTTGCCGTTGTCTTGACCAGGCGCTTGGCCATGGCCATGGCTTCGGCGGCAGCGGTTGCCTCATCAAGGAGCGAGGCATTGGCGAGTTCAAGGCCGGTGAGATCGACGATGACCTGCTGGAAATTGAGAAGCGCCTCGAGGCGGCCCTGGCTCACTTCAGCCTGATAGGGCGTGTAGGCCGTATACCAGCCGGGATTTTCCAGCACATTGCGCAGGATGACTTTTGGCGTGACGGTGCCGTAGTAACCCATGCCAATCATGGAGGTGAACACCTCATTGCGGTCCGCCATCTTGCGCAAATAGGAGAGAGCGGTGCGCTCCGCCTTGGCCTTTGGTAAATCAAGAGGCCGCGTAATGCGGATTTCCTTCGGCACCACCTTGGCGATGAAATCCTCCAAGGACTTGGCGCCCACTTCGCGCAGCATATCGGTAGTTTCGCTATCGCTCGGGCCGATATGGCGGCGGATGAAATTGGCACCGGGTTCGAGATCGGCAAGGGTTGGGCGGGTCATTGGTTTTTCCTATTCAGTTCATTCGTAATTGTATCGATGACACCATCCATATTGGTATCAACATCAATGTTCCAAAAACGCAGAACGCGGTAACCGAGTTTGTCGAGGTTGCTATCGCGTCTGCTATCTTTCAGTTGGTGTGCATCTTCGCCATGTTGCGAGCCATCTACTTCAATGACCAACCTGGATGACTTCTCAGCAAAATCCACAATGAATGGGGCAATTGGCACCTGCCTGCGGAAGTGATGCCCATTTTGATTGAGGTGTTTCAATTGCACCCACAACTTTACCTCTTGCGGAGTCATGTTGTTTCGCAACCAGCGGGCGCGCAAATCTACCATGGATTATTCTCCTTCTCCGACCTCGCTCGCGAGGTTGGGGAAGGTGGCGCGCGCGGCCCTTGCCGCGTGTGACGGATGGGGCCCTCCCTTTTGGACAGGCCCCACCCGTCGCCTTTGGCGACACCCTCCCCGCTTCGCGAAGAGGGAGGGACTATGCGGCCACGAATTTGTCATAGGCAGCCTTGTCCATCAGCTCGTTGAGCTCTGCTGGATTGGAGATCTTAATTTTCATGAACCAGCCATCGCCTTCGGCGCCGCGGTTGACGAGGGCGGGGTCGCCTTCGAGTTCCTTGTTGACGGCGACAACTTCGCCGGTGACCGGGGCATAGACTTCGCTGGCGGCTTTGACGCTTTCAACGACAGCGGCATCGCCACCCTTGGCAACCTTCTTGCCAACGGCTGGCAATTCCACAAACACCACATCGCCCAATTGCTCCTGGGCGTGGTTGGTGATGCCGATGGTGGCGATGTCACCGGCAAGGCTTACCCATTCATGGTCTTTTGAAAACTTGACGGACATAGGAAATCTCCTCAGCGTTTATAATTATGGGGGACGAAGGGCAGGCTTATGATCTGGGCAGGCATGGGTTTGTCACGGACAATGAGCTGAACCGCGGTGCCGGCCGTGGCAAATGCGGTTTCGACGTAGCCCATGGCGACGGGGCCATTGGCGGTGGGGCCGAAGCCACCGGAGGTGATGATGCCGATCTGGCGGCCCGCCGCATCGGTGACGACAGTTCCTTCACGGGCGGGGGCGCGGCCTTCAGGCTTGATGCCAACGCGCTTGCGTTTGGCGCCTGATGCGATTTCTTTCTGCACACGGGCAGCGCCGATGAAGCCGCCTTCGCTTCGGCGGCGTTTCTGGATTGACCAGAGGAGATCGCCTTCAACCGGGCTGGTGTTTTCATCAATGTCGTGGCCGTAAAGGCAGAGGCCCGCTTCAAGGCGCAACGAATCACGCGCGCCGAGGCCGATGGGTTTCACGTCCGGATTGGACAGCAGAAGCTGCCAGAGCCGCACCGCGTCCTTCTCAAAGACTGAAATTTCAAAGCCATCCTCGCCGGTATAGCCGGAGCGCGAGACATGGGCCTGAATGCCGTCAATCGAAACGGCGGCGTAATACATGAAGGGGATATCGCGCACGACGGGCGCGAGCTTCGCAAGCGCTGCTTCAGCTTTCGGTCCTTGCAGGGCGATGAGCGCCATGTCGGTGCCGCGCTGGAGCTTCACATTGGCCGGAAGGTTTTTTTCGATGTGGGCAAAATCGTCGTCCTTGCGCGAGGCATTGCAGACGAGATAGAGCCAGCCTTCATAGCCCGCGTAAGCCGAGCGAGTGATCATCAGATCATCGAGAATGCCGCCTTCGGGATTGAGAAACTGCGAATAACGGATTTGGTGCGGCTTGAGGTTGGCGATGTCGGCGGGAACCAGTTTTTCCATGGCGGCGGCGGTGGTGGCGTGATCGAGGCCTACGAGAAAGGCCTGGCCCATGTGGGAAACATCAAAGAGGCCTGCGCTGGTTCGGGTCCAGTTATGCTCGGTGAGAATGCCTGCCGGGTATTGCACGGGCATTTCATAGCCGGCGAAGGGCACAAGCTTGGCGCCAAGAGCGGCGTGCTCATCATAAAGGATTGTACGCTTGAGGGCGGTTTCGTTCATCGGAACTCCTGACAATTGACGACAGGCCCAACGCTGGCTTGCGCATGGCCTGCCCCCTCTGTCAGAGAACCTGAGAGTTTTCGCCCGAACCGTCACTCCGACACGGCCAGACTTGCTCCTACGGTGAGGGGTATAACTCCCCTGCTCTCCAGAGTTCCAAAACGCGGCGGTCCTTTTGCCTGAGAGTTTCCGGGGCGGTTGCTCCTTCGGCGCCGGGGTTTCCCCCGATCTCTCCCGCTTGGCGTTTTACGCGAACTGGGCGGAAGGTAGAGGCCCGGCGGGTAAAAGGCAAGGGTGGCCACGGCTTTCTTGACAACGCGCTCCGCCCCTCGCATGTAAGCCCCATGTCGAAGCCAAAGCTCACTGTTTTGCTGGCGGCACCACGCGGATTCTGCGCCGGGGTGGTGCGGGCCATTGATATTGTGGAGCGGGCTTTGGCGCTCTACGGGGCGCCGGTTTATGTGCGCCACGAGATCGTGCACAACAAGTTCGTGGTCGATGATCTCAAGTCCAAGGGTGCCATATTCGTCGATGAGTTGGATGAGATTCCGGCGGGCGACAGGCCGGTGATCTTCTCGGCTCATGGGGTTCCCAAGGCGGTTCCCGCGGCGGCCAGCGCGCGCCGGCTTTTCCAGATCGATGCCACCTGCCCCCTGGTGACCAAGGTTCACATGGAAGCCCAGCGCCACTACACCGATGGCCTTGAAATCATCCTGATCGGCCACCGGCATCATCCGGAAGTGATCGGCACCATGGGGCAATTGCCGGCGGGTGCGATCACGCTCGTTGAAACGGTGGCCGATGCGGAAACTCTGGCAGTGAAAAACCCGGAGAAGCTTGCGTATGTGACGCAGACGACGCTTTCGGTGGATGACACGCGGGAGATTATCGTTGCCTTGCAGCGGCGCTTCCCGGGGATAAAGGGACCGCTGCGCGAAGACATCTGCTATGCCACGACGAACAGGCAGGAAGCGGTGAAATCCATTGCCGACAGGATTGAACTTCTGCTGGTGGTGGGCGCGCCCAATTCCTCCAATTCAAAACGGCTGGTGGAAGTGGGCGAGAACAATGGCTGCGCACGGGCCCTGCTGGTGCAACGAGCCGCTGATCTGGATTGGTCGCAGCTTCAGAACCTGCATACAATCGGAATTACCGCGGGCGCTTCCGCGCCGGAAGTTCTGGTGAATGAAATCATCGACGCGTTCCGCGCTCATTATGATGTGACGGTGGAGAACGTGGTGCTGCGCGAAGAAAACGTGTCGTTCAAATTGCCGCGCGAACTGCGCGCCGTTGCCGCCGCCTCATGACAGCCAACAAGGTCATCGTTCATACGGATGGGGCGTGTTCGGGAAATCCCGGGCCGGGTGGCTGGGGCGCCATTCTTTCTTTCAACGGCACGCGCAAGGAACTTTCGGGCGGCGAGGCCGAGACTACCAACAACCGCATGGAATTGATGGGCGCCATCGCGGCGCTTGAATCCCTCAAGCGGCCCTGCAAAGTGGAAATGCATGTGGACTCCAACTACGTCAAAGATGGGATCACCAAGTGGATTCACGGCTGGAAGCGCAATGGCTGGAAAACCGCCGACAAGAAGCCGGTGAAGAATGTGGAGTTGTGGCAAAGGCTGGATGCGGCGCTGGCGACCCATGACATTTCCTGGCACTGGGTGAAGGGCCACGCGGGCCACAATGAAAATGAGCGCGCCGATGAACTGGCCCGTGAGGGCATGGCGCCGTTCAAGCGCTGATTACAATTGCTGCAGGATTGTATCCGCGCCGGAGACGTTGACGCCGGGCTTGTCTTCGAGGTTGATTTGGCGCACCACGCCGTTGTCCACGATCATGGAATAGCGCCGTGAGCGTTCGCCCATGCCGGAATCGGGATAGAAACGGTTCATGCCAACGGCTTTGGTGAAAACACCGTTGTCGTCGGCCAGCATGGTGATCTTGCCTTTGGCGCCGGTATGCTCGGCCCAGGCGTTCACCACATGCACGTCATTCACCGTCACGCACACAACGGAATCAACGCCCTTGGCCTTGATAGCATCGATATTGGCGATATAGCCCGGCAGGTGATTGCGGCTGCAAGTGGGCGTGAAGGCGCCCGGAAGAGCAAAAAGCACGACCTTGCGTCCGGCGAAAATCACATCGGTTGAAAGCTTCTGTGTGCCATCGCCGGTCATCGACAAAAACTCCACCTGGGGCAGATGGTCTCCAACGGCAATGGTCATGGGATTTTCCTGAATGGGGGTGAATTCGAAGGCTGATTTAGGTGATCGTGAGGGTTTGTTCAATGCCGGAATCGCCGGTTGAAAGGGTAAGTTTCAACGGAACGCCGCGAAGCTTCGCGGTATCCTTCAGGTTCGCAATGGGGAGCCAGGCTTCACCGGCGGCACTGTCAAACCGGGGCTTTTCGAAATAGGCGGAGGTTTCGGATTCCACGAAAATGTCCTGGGCCTGCCCTTTCAGGCTCAGCACGAGTGCTGGCCGGCTTTCCAAGGTGTCAAAGCGAACAGCCGTCACGAAGGGGCTATCCTCCGCAGCCGCAAGGCGCGGCAGGCGTTTCTGCCATTCGTTCAACAGGGGATTTGCAGCGGAGGCCACAAGCGCCGCCGCGGCTTTGGCCTTGGCGGGAATGCAGATATCCTTGCACACGGCGAAAAACATGTTGAGCTGCAGGCTCACCGCCGCATCCAGCTTTTCGGGCTTTACGAAGACGGGAAACACGACCTGATCGTGGTAGCCGATAGTTTCGCCCCCGGCATCATTGAAACGCCGGGGGACCGGAAAGCCAACCTCGATTGCGGCCCTGTTTGCCGAGCCCGCCCAATCGAATTGCGGAGGAATTCCAGAATCGCCGGGCATGCGCCAATAGGTTTTCCAGTCGGGTTCCAGTTCAACCAGAATGCCCGCCTGCCAGACGCCGCCCTCCTGGCCCCCTGAAATCAGAGAGACCTTGAATGGCTCGGGACTGTCGCTTCGTGCCGCCGTTGCCGTGAGGGGAATCGTGGTGAAAGCAAATAGGGCCTGTCTTCGGTTCATGTCTTCATTATGGCCCCGCCCCCTTAATTTCCCAATCAATTTCCTGTCACAATGCTTTGCTTTTCTAAAGCTCCAATTCCAGATAAATTGTGTCCATGACTGCTTCGCATTACCTTGAAGGCCAGATCCTTATCGCCATGCCTGGCATTGGCGACCCGCGGTTTGACCGCTCGCTTATTTTCATGTGCGCCCACAGCAAGAGCGGCGCCATGGGGATCATCGTCAACAAGACGGCGCCCATGATGTTTTTTTCCGATCTTGTCGATCAGCTCAAAATCGTCCCGTCGGATGAAATCCGCGAGCTTGCGCCGCCGGTTTTGAACCTGCCGGTTTTGTTTGGCGGCCCGGTCGAGCAATTCCGCGGCTTTGTGCTGCACAGCACCGACTATCTTTCCAACGCTACCAGCCTGCCCATCAACGATACCGTGGCGCTTACCGCCACGGTTGAAATCCTGCAGGCCATTGCCCGGGGCAACGGCCCCATAAAAGTGATGCTGGCTTTGGGTTATTCAGGCTGGGTTGCGGGCCAGCTTGAAAATGAAATCCAGCACAATGGCTGGCTGCATTGCGAGGCGGATGATGACCTCATCTTCGGGACGGATAATGACGGCAAATACGGGCGCGCCCTCAAGAAAATCGGCGTCGATCCGCTGATGCTTTCATCCGAGTCAGGCCACGCCTGAAGCTTCCGGGCTTTCTTTTTTGGCGGCCTGCCGCTTCTTTTTTACGGGCGTTTTCTTTTTTGGCTTTTTCACCGGGCGATTTTCGCCCAAGGGAATGGCCGGCAATTCCTCGGGTTCGGATATGACGGGCCGTGGCCGTGGCGCCATGGGTGACGAGCCGGGCCGCGGCATCAATCCTGCGGCCTTCTCCGCCTGAATGGCCAGCGCCACAGCCTTCACCGCCAGCCAATCGGGATCCTGGGTCTGCACCGGATCCAACTTGGGCTGCTCGGCGCTTTCGATGGCATCCGTGGTCAATTCCGTTTCAACCGGAACCGGCACGGGCTCATGGGTGGCGCGTTCCCACAGGTTCGACATGGCGGTGCGGCCATGGCCCTTGGCATAGGGCATCGAGGTCAGCGACTCGCCCACCTGCTTGGCGGTCATGGGCTGGCCGATGAAAAATCCCTGGCCGTAATCACACTCAAGATCAACAAGTCGGTCAACCTGGGCCTGATCTTCAATGCCTTCGGCGACAATCGTCAGGCCAAGGTCATGGGCCAGCGACACAATGGATTGCAGGATGATGGCGGCCTTTTCGTCCTCGGCTTCAGGCGAAAGAAATGAACGATCCACTTTCAAGGTATCAAAAGGCAAATGACGGAGGCTTGAAAGCGATGAATAGCCGGTGCCGAAATCATCACACGCGAGACCCACACCCAACTGCTTGATCATTTCCAGCAGGCTGGCGGATTTCTCCGGATACTGCATCACCGTGGACTCGGTCACTTCAATTTTCAGTGTCTGCCGGTAGACGGTTTCGCGGGTGACCGCAGCGCGGATGTCAGCGACCAGATCCGTATCCATAAGCTGGCTCGCCGATACATTGACGGCCATGAACACCGGTTCGGAAGGCCTGAAGGCGCGCTGCCAGATTCCAAGCTGCCGGGTGGCTTCGTTCAGGACAAAGCGGCCAATATCCTTGATCATGCCGGTTTGCTCGGCAAGGCCCAGGAAACTTTCCGGCGCCAGAAGCCCAAGGCTTGGATGGCGCCAGCGCACCAGGGCTTCAAAGCCCGCCAGGTCCATGTCGCTTAATCTTGCGATGGGCTGGTAATGAACCTCTATTTCGTTGCGCTCCAGGGCGCGGCGCAGTTCCGCTTCAAGGGCCACAAGCTCACCGCGGTTATCGCGCATGGACGAGCGGAAGAACTCAATCATCTCCTTGCCGCGGCGCTTGGCTTCATAAAGGGCAATGGCCGCATCCTTCATGAGCTGTTCGGCGGTTGAGCCCCCTTCACGGAGGCTGGCCGCACCCAGGCAGGCGGTCATGAAGATTTCCTGCTGGTTCACACTGAGCGGCTTGGCAATCGCCAAACGTACGCTGTCGGTGAAGCGCATGATATCGCGCCTTTGCCCCGAATCCGAAAAGAGAATGGCAAACTGGTCGCCGGGCAGGCGCGCTACCGTATCTTCGGCGCCGAGGAGCGATTCGATGCGGCGGCCGAGAACCGTCAGAAGATTATCACCGGCATCATGGCCCAAGCCATCATTCACCGTCTTGAAGCGGTCGATGTCGACAAGGATGACATGGAGATTGTCGGAATTGGGCTTGGCGATTTCGCGCTTCAAACGGTCCATGAATAGGGCGCGGTTGGGAAGGCCGGTGACACGGTCATAGACCGCATCGCTGAGCAGGCGTTCCTCGGTTCTCTTTGCATTGGTGATGTCAGAGAGAGTTCCGATGCTGCGCACCATGCGGTTATCGGAGCCCGCCATGGCGCGGGCCCGCAGTTCAAACCAGCGGTAGGTGCCGTCAGCGCGGCGCAGGCGGAATTCCTGGTTGATCAATCCCCGTCCGCGGCGTTCGGCATTTTCGATGGCCGCCAGATAGGCAACCCGGTCGGCCGGATGCATGACGTCAAGCAAGGAGTCGACAGCTTCCTCGGTCAGTGTTCCCGGCGGATGGCCCAGGGCCTGTTCCAGTTCTTCGCTCACAAACAGGTTCTGGTCATCGGGCTGCCAGTCCCAGACATATTGCTGGGCCCCGGCAAGCGCCAGGCCGCGGCGGCCCGCTTCCTGGAACAGGCGCCGCGAGAGAACGCCGGTGCTGGCGGCACTTTGGGCAAAGCGAAAGGTCATGAAAACCAGAACGGTGACGAGGCCCAGAAGAAGGGCGTGGGAAATGTAAGAGCCGCTGTTTTTTGAAAAAGCGGCAATCGCTGCCATGAATGTCCAGATGACAACGGTGGACCAGAGCAGCAAGGCTGATTCCGCCGGGCGGAGCTGGCGCAGGCGGAACAGGATGACAAAGCCAATGATTGCGACAGCCGTAAAGGCAATGCGGGCTATGGCGGAGACAAGCAGCGGGTCGACAAATGCGTAAACCGGGAGGGCTGCGCCCACCACTGCCAGCCCCACAAAGATGTTCCGGAGAAATGGAACGGTTCGCCGGAGATCGGCCAATGCCGTCAGGCACAGCAAAAGGCCCACAGCCATCATGGATTCAATGACAGCGCGCGCTTCGGCTGGCGAAATCTCAAGTCCCAAGAACAGTTTCCGGGCCTGGGCAAAATAACCGGCCTCCATGGCAACAAAGGCCACGGATGCCAGCGCAAATATGCCGCCGGACAGGAACGAAGCGCGGGCTCGGGTGGTGTAGAGCAGCAGCATGCTCAGCGTCAGCAACACGGCAATGCCGAGAATTGCGCCGCGGAAGAAGGCAGTGGAACGCGAGAGCGAGTCGAAGGAATCGCGCTCCCAAAGCATGGCGCTGGGAGATTCACCGGTCATTTCGAAAGCGAGGCTCAGCGTTGTCGAGGGTTCCATGACAACACTGAAAGCATCCTGCCCCAAGGCTGAAACTCTTGGAGGGGTTACGGTTCCGGTGTTGGCAATGCTGGCAACGACGCTTCCCGGATTCAGCGGATGGATGACCCGGGAGCCGGCGAATTTCTGGTGGTCCATGGCCACGATCAGGTTTTTCTGGTTCTTGGTGGTGTTCACCAAGGTCAAAACCATCCATTGGTATGTGGGCGCCGGACGGGTTGCCTTCAGCGGGATGACGCCTACTTTCCCCGTGGCGTCGCGCGGCAGTTCAACCTGGACTTCAGGTTTTTCAGTCGTCAGCCGCTGCAAATAAGGCGCGAGATTTATACTGGAGCCCATGGCGCCGACATCGAGACGGGTTTCGGCAAATGCAGGATTTGCAAAACTGAAAAGAATCAGGAGCAGAAACGAAACAAAGCGCAATAACATCCATCCGTCCTGGTTGCCGGCCTCAACTGGTGGGCTACTACGTAACGTGCTGCGGCGCGACTGGCAAGAACTGCCGCTAGCGGCCTTCCGAAAGCTTCGCAAACAGCAGGTGGTCCTGCCATTTTCCCGCTATATTCAGGTATTTCCGGGCCATGCCCTCTTCCGAAAAGCCGCAGCGGCGCAGAAGCGCAATCGAGGCCTGGTTTGAGGGAAGGCAGGCAGCCTCAACGCGGTGTAGACTCAGGCCATTGAAGGCATGGCCGACAAGCGCGTTCAACGCATGGCCCATGTAGCCCTTGCGGGCATGGGGCTTGCCTATCCAATAGCCGACGGAACACATTTGCGCCGCACCGCGGCGGACATTGGACGCGGTGATGGCACCCAGCAAATTGTCGTGGTCGCGGTGAAAAACAAAGAAGGCATAAGCCGCATCGTTTTTCGCCTGCGTTTGATAGTGCTTGATGCGCGAGCGGAAATTGAACTTGCTGAATTCATAATTTGGCGCGAGCGGTTCCCAGGGGGCGAGGAAATTCTTGCTCTCCTGACGCAGGCGCACCCAGCTTTCAAAATCGGAAAGCACCGGCGGGCGCAGGAGCACCGGGCCATGATGAAGCTGTGGCAGCGGATCATTTGTGAAAGGCGATCTCAAAAAAACCATTTGGCCCGCACGTCAGTGATTGGAAAAATAGCCTGAAATTTTCTTGTGGGCGGAGAGATGCGACAGTTGCCCAACCGCGCTGACGGCCGGAACCTTGTCCTGAAACAGCTTTGCCGCCAGGTCACGGACTTGGGCCGGTGTCACGGCCTCGATTTTTTCCACCAGCGTGGAAATTGCCGGGACCAGGCCAAAGGCGAGGAACTGCCGGGCGATCTGGTCGGCGCGTGAAGAGGCGCTTTCCAAATTCATCACAAGACTGGTTTTCAACTGGGCCTTGGCGCGGGCAACTTCCGCATCGGTGACGGCACTGGTGACCGACATCATCACGCTCGAAGTGACATTGAGAAGCTCTTCGGTGTGTTCCGGCGAGCTTGCGGCATAGACGCCGATCTGGCCCGCATCCTCATAGGCAGAGCCGAAAGCAAAGACGCTGTAACACAGCCCGCGCTTCTCCCGGACCTCCTGAAACAGCCTTGACGACATGCCGCCGCCCAGAATGTTCGACAGGACCTGAAGCTGATAAATCTCAGGATCACGGTAACTTGGCGCCGCAAATGAAAGCACTACATGAGTTTGGTCGAGCGGTTTTTGCGACTTCTGCTCGGTGCCGGAAAAACTGGGGGGTTCACGCTGGGGCTGCTGTCCGCGCTCGATTTTTCCAAAAAGCTTTTTTGCCGCTTCGGCGAATTTTTCGTGGTCAATGTTGCCAGCGGCAGCCACGACAATGCGCGAGGCCCAATAGTTCCGATCGCGCCAGGCCAGCATCTTTTCGCGGTTCACGGCGGCGATCAATTCCGAGGTGCCAAGGATGGAGCGGCCTAAGGGATGGTCGCCGTAGCTGGCGCTTTGGGCGAGGTCAAAAACCAGGTCATCGGGCTGGTCATTGGCGGCGGCGATTTCCTGCAGGATGACGTCGCGCTCGCGTTCCAGTTCTTCATTATCGAGGGCGGATTCGGTGAAGATGTCGGCGAGTATATCGAGGGCCAGGGCCCAATCATCCTTCAGCACGCGGGCATAATAGGTGGTGGTTTCCATGCCGGTCGAAGCATTGATTTCGCCGCCCGCCGATTCAATTTCCTCGGCAATATCCTTGGCGGTGCGGCGCTTGGTGCCCTTGAAGGCCATGTGTTCGAGGAAATGGGCGATGCCGTTTTCTTCCGGCCTTTCGTCCCTGGCTCCCGCCTTCACCCAAATGCCCAGAGCCACGGTTTCGATATGGGGCATGGCGTGGGTCAGCACGTTCAAGCCATTTGGCAGGCAGGTAATCTCAACACCCATAACGCAATCCCATTTCAGGCCTTTTTGATCGACAGGACAAAATCCCTGACCGCCGTGGCGCTGTTTGGAAGTATAGTGAAACGTTCTTTGGCATTGAGCAAGTGGGATAGTCTTTGAGGTAAATGGGGCCTTATTCCGCTGGCTTTTTCGACAGTCTCGGGAAATTTGGCGGGATGGGCGGTGGCCAGGGTGACCATGGGGCTCGTCCCAGCTTTGCTGCGCAGGGCGGCGGCAAATCCGGTGGCGCTGTGGGGGTCGAGAAGCTCGCCGGTTGCTTTCAGGGTCTGGGCTATGGTCTTGGCGGTTTCGGCTTCACCCACGGCAAAGGAGTCGAACTCTTCCCGTATCGCCGCCAGTTCCTTTGGCGCAATGGTGAAGGCGCCGGACTGGGAGAGGCCCGACATCAGGTTGCGGATGGCAGCGGCATCACGGCCATAGGCCTGATACAGCAGGCGCTCGAAATTGCTCGAAATCTGGATATCCATGGAGGGGCTTGAGCTTGGCTTCACGCCCTGCATTTCATAGCGCCCGGTTTTCAGGGTGCGGTCGAGAATGTCATTGACGTTGGTGGCGATGACCAGTCGGTCGATGGGAACGCCCATGCGCTTGGCGGTGTAGCCGGCAAAAATATCGCCAAAATTGCCGGTGGGAACGCAGAAGCTGACCTTGCGGTCAGGTGCCCCCAGCGCCACGGCGGAGGACACATAGTAAACAACCTGGGCCATGATCCGGGCCCAGTTTATGGAGTTCACACCGGCTAGGCCTACACGGTCGCGGAAAGCATGGTCGTTGAACAGGGCTTTGAGAATGGCCTGGCAGTCATCGAAATTGCCTTCGATGGCGATGTTGTGAATGGCGGGGCTGTCCACCGTGGTCATCTGGCGGCGCTGCACATCGCTCACCCGGCCATGGGGATGCAGAATGATCGTGGTGGCATTCCGGCTGTTCTTAAAGGCGTCAATGGCGGCCCCACCAGTGTCACCAGATGTCGCCCCTACGATGGTTGCGTAGCTGCCACGCTTCCTGAGCGACCATTCCATCAGGCGGGCCAGCAACTGCATGGCCACATCCTTGAAGGCCAGTGTTGGCCCGTGGAAAAGTTCGAGCAGCCATTGATTGGCATCCATCTGCTTCAAGGGCGTGACAGCGGGGTGGCCGAAGGTTGCGTAGGCGTCGGCAATCATCTGCTTCAGATCGGCCTCGGGAATGGCGCTGCCGGTAAATTTTGAAACCACGTGATAGGCCACATCCTGATAGGAGCGCCCGCGCAGGCCCCGCAATTCATCGGCGGAAATTTGCGGCCATGACTTGGGCACGTAGAGGCCGCCATCACGGGCAAGGCCGGTGAGGAGCACATCTTCGAAACCAAGCTCCGGGGCCTCGCCCCTGGTAGACACGTATTGCACGGAGGAACCTTTCAAACGGGATTGCAAACTAGCGGGGAGAACCCGTGGCATCAAGCATCGGTTGTTTTCCGCTGTTTCCGGATGAAAAGGCCGGCAATCACCAGAAGTGTTGCGGCGAAGGAAAACCAGGTGATGGCATATTGCAGGTGATTGTTGCGCAGTTGCACCTCGGGGCCGGCGGCACGCGGAAACTTGTTGGGGTCGCTGCCGGGAAGCTCCTGCAGGATGAAGGGGGCGACTTTCATGTCAGGTGCAATGGCCACGGACGAGAGCATGGCGGGCACATCCCACCAGTACCAGAGGTTGCCATCGGCATCATTGTCAGGATCAAAAAACCCACGCTCGTGGCTGTGGGCCCGCACCACGGTGTTCAATTCCACGGAATCCACAGTTTCGTTGCGTTTGTCGACGTCCTTCAGGTCAGCGGGAACAACGCCGCGGTCAATCAGGGCCACAATCCCCTCGTCGCTCCTGAACGGCGTGATGATCTGCCAGCCGGGGCTTCCTTCGAAGGACGCAAGCTTGTGCCGTTCGGAGGCGTGGTCGAACACGCCCCGCACCTTCACCGCGTCGAATTCGATATCGTCACCCTTGTCGCGGCGCGCCAGAACCTCCGTGAGGGAGAGCGGCGGAGCCTTGGTGCGTTCGACGATTTCGGCGAGTTGCTCCTGTTTTTCGGCCAATCGAAAAAGCTGCCATATGCCAAGTGCCAGCAGCACGGCAATGCCGAGGCCTGCCCACAGCACGATTGGCCAAATGCGCGGTTTCATTTCTGCACCCGTCCCTCGCGGACCCTGGTCTTCCATTGCTGGCAAAGGAGAAAACCCTTCACGGGCCGCAGGAGAAGGAGCGGCATGAGAATGAGAACGGGAATGGCCAGCAGGATATGCACCCAGAAGGGTGGCGCATAGGCAATCTCAAAACCCAGGATCGAGCCCACACCCGCGACACAGACGAAGAGCATGACGAACCATGCGGCGCCATCGCCGCTGTCGGCGAAGGCATAGGACAGGCCGCAGCTCCGGCAGGATTTGGCGACGCTCAAATAGCCATCAAACAATTTTCCCCGCCCGCAACGGGGGCATTTCCCTGCAAGGCCCGTGGTGAGCGGAGAGAGGTCCGGATAATAGTTGTCATCCATCCCGGAATTGCAATTACTCGTGCAGGATCGCCACGCCGGACGAGGCCCAGACATAGATGCAGGCAAAGAGGAAAAGCCAGACCACGTCCACGAAATGCCAGTACCAGGCAGCGGCTTCGAAACCGAAATGCTGCTTTGGCGTGAAATGGCCTTTGAGGGCGCGGAACAGGCAGACGAGCAGGAAGATGGTTCCGATGAGCACATGGAAACCATGGAAGCCCGTGGCCATGAAGAAGGTTGAGCCATAGATGTTGCCGCCGTTGTCGCGGCTGAAGGCAAAGGCCGCATGGGCGTATTCATAGGCCTGAACGGACGTGAAAAGTGCGCCCAAGGCCACAGTGGCGATAAGGCCCCATTTCAGGCCCTGGCGGTCATTGTTCAGAAGCGCATGATGGGCCCAGGTAACGGTGGTGCCCGAGGTGAGCAGGATGAGGGTGTTGACCAATGGCAGATGCCAGGGATCAAAAATGGCGGTGCCCTTTGGCGGCCAGACACCTTCGGTCACGGCGAAGCGCGAGGCCTGGATGGCTTCATCGGAAAACAGGCTGGCGTCAAAGAAGGCCCAGAACCAGGCCACGAAGAACATGACTTCCGAGGCAATGAACATGATCATGCCGTAGCGCAGGTGGAGGCTCACAACCGGCGTGTGATCGCCGGCATGGGCTTCATTGATGACGTCACGCCACCACATGAACATGACATAGAGAACAAGCGCAAAGCCCAAGGCCATGACAGCCCAATGGCCGCCATGCATCCAGCTTACGGCGCCCACGGCCAGGATAAAGGCCGCAGCCCCGCCAACCGCCGGCCATGGGCTTGGATTGACCAAATGATAGTCGTGGTGCTTTGCGTGGGCGTCGGCCATGTCCCTACTCCTCAATTCGTATCTTGCTTCGGCGGCTGCTGCGCAACAGCGGAAACCGCATCAGGTTTATCTACTGGAAAAAATGTATAGGACAGCGTGATCTCGCTGATCGATTTCGAATCCGGGTCGTCGAGGATTGCCGGATCAACGAAGAAATCCACGGGCAAATCGACTGACTCGCCGGGCTTCAAGGTCTGTTCGGTGAAGCAGAAGCACTGGATCTTGTTGAAGTAGGCGCCAGCCTCGGCGGGAGACACATTGAAAATGGCGCTGCCGGTCAACACCTTGCCGGCGGTGTTGGTGGCGCTGTAGTGCGCCATGTTCTGTTCGCCGATCTTGACCTTCATAACGGGCTGCACGGGATGGAAATTCCAGCCGAGGCTGCCCGCCGTATTGGCGTCAAAGCGGATGGTGATGAATTTGTCGGTTGCGGTTTCGGGTGCTGCATCGGCGCGCTGGGTGGTGCCGCCAAAGCCAGTGGCCTTGCAGAACATGCTGTAAAGCGGCACGGACGCATAGGTGAGCCCCACCATGCCGAGAACGGCAGCTCCGGCAATCGCCGCCACCCGGAGATTTTTCCGCGCATTGGGAATGACTGGGGCTGGTTTCATATCAGCCTCCCGCCATGGCGGCAAAATTGCTGCCAATCCGCACAATGGTGGTGGCGAAGAAAAGCACAATAAGCACGGCGAGAATAACAGCCATGACTACTGAGCGCTTCCGGCGCCGCGCCATGTCAGCCGGACCGAAGGGTGTGTTGCTCACGTCAGCACCGAGGCGAAGCTGGCAATGCCGAGCAGGCGCTCTATGGGAATGAGGGCAAAGACAAGGAAGAGCCAGAGAATTGAAAAGCCGAAAAGCTTCTTGCAGGCGCGGTCAGCCGTCGCACCTTCGCGGAGGCGGTAAACAGCGATGGCGTAGTAAAGGAAGATGGCGGAGAGCAGCGCCACGCCGGTGACGTAGAGAAGGCCGCTGACGCCGAGGAGAGCGGGAAGGAAGGTCAGGGGCAGAAGCACCAGCGTATAGAGCAGGATTTGCTTGCGGGTTTCATCGCGGCCCGCAACATTGGGCAGCATGGGAACGCCCGCCTTGCCATAGTCATCCTCGCGGAAAAGGGCCAGCGCCCAGAAATGCGGCGGGGTCCACATGAAGATGATCAGGAAGAGTGAAATGCTGCCGAGGTCAATTGTGCCTGTGACGGAGGCCCAGCCGATCATTGGCGGCAGTGCGCCTGCGGCGCCGCCGATCACAATGTTCTGCGGGGTCCAGCGTTTAAGCCACATGGTGTAAATCACCACGTAGAAGAAAATGGTGAAGGCCAGCAGGGCTGCCGACACGAGATTGACGAAGAGGCCCAGGGCGATGACCGAGGCAACGGCAAGGACAGCGCCAAAGCCCAGTGCTTCACCGGGAAGGATGGCGCCACGCGGCACGGGGCGCGTTCTGGTGCGCCGCATGACCGCGTCAATATCAGCATCATACCACATGTTGAGGGCACCGGAGGCGCCGGCACCCACGGCTATGGCCAAAAGCGCCACGAGGGCCAGCAGGGGATGAAGCGTTCCGGGAGCAGCCACAATGCCGACAAAGGCGGTGAAGATCACCAGCGACATGACGCGCGGCTTGAGCAGCGCAAAATAATCGCCAGCCGTGCCCTGCCCACCAAGGGCAGAGTCGCTGGCGATATTTAACTGCAGGTCGCTCATCAACTTACTTGATTACGGGCAGCGTGTTGAACTGGTGGAATGGCGGCGGTGACGAGAGGGTCCATTCCAAGGTGGTGGCGCCTTCGCCCCAGGGATTGTCCGCCGCCTGAACCTTCTTGGCATAGGCCGAGAACACGCCGTAGAGGAATATCAAGACGCCGAAGGCCGAGATGTAGGAGCCGTAGGACGAGACATGGTTCCAGCCGGCGAACACCGCAGGATAGTCGATGTAGCGGCGTGGCATGCCGGCAAGGCCGAGGAAATGCTGCGGGAAGAACAGCACGTTCACGCCGATAAAGGTGACCCAGAAATGCAGCTTGCCGATGGTTTCATTGTACATGTAGCCGGTGATTTTCGGGAACCAGTAATACCAGGCCCCAAAGATCGCAAATACCGCGCCCAGCGAGAGCACGTAGTGGAAATGGGCGACCACATAATAGGTGTCGTGCAGCGAGCGATCAACGCCGGCGTTGGCCAGAACCACGCCGGTGACACCGCCAACGGTGAACAGGAAGATGAAGCCGAGGGCCCAGAGCATGGGCACCTTGAACTCAATCGATCCGCCCCACATGGTGGCAATCCAGGAGAAAATCTTGACGCCGGTCGGCACCGCGATGATCATCGTTGCCGCGAGGAAATAGGCCTGCGTATCGGCATCCATGCCCACGGTATACATGTGGTGGGCCCAGACAACGAAGCCGACCACGCCGATGGCAACCATGGCGTAGGCCATGCCGAGATAGCCGAACACCGGCTTCTTCGAAAAGGTCGAAACGATCTGCGACACGATGCCGAAGCCGGGAAGAATGAGAATGTAAACTTCCGGATGGCCGAAGAACCAGAAGAGATGCTGGAAGAGGATGGGATCGCCGCCCTTTGACGGCACGAAGAAGGATGTGCCGAAGTTGCGGTCTGTCAGCAGCATGGTGATGGCGCCGGCCAATACGGGCAGCGACAGCAGCAGCAGGAACACGGTGACAAGAATCGACCAGACGAAGAGCGGCATCTTGTGCAGCGTCATGCCCGGTGCGCGCATGTTGAAAATGGTGGTGATGAAGTTGATGGCGCCGAGAATGGACGAGGCGCCGGCAAGATGGATAGACAAGATGGCGTAATCCATGGCGGGGCCAGGTTGGCCGGTGGTGGAGAGCGGCGGATAGAGCGTCCAGCCACCGCCAACGCCGTGGGCACCGGCCGGGCCTTCGGCGAACATCGAAATCAGCAGAAGGGCGAGAGCCGGCGGCAAGAGCCAGAAGGAAATATTGTTCATGCGCGGGAACGCCATGTCGGGCGCGCCGATCATCAGCGGCACAAACCAGTTGCCGAAACCGCCGATCATGGCGGGCATGACCATGAAGAAGATCATGAGCAAGCCGTGGCCGGTGACGAACACGTTATACATATGCTTGCCGGCATCGCAGGCTTCGGGCGTCGCCAAGTCGCAGCCAGCGCCATACACCATATTGGCAAGGCCGTGGAAAATCTGGATGCCGGGCTCGGCCAGTTCAACGCGCATCATGACGGACAGGAAGCCGCCAATCAGGCCCGAAAAAATTGCAAACCACAGGTACATCGTGCCGATGTCCTTGTGGTTGGTTGAATAGACATAACGCCTCCAGCCCGAAGGCAGGGCGTGGTCATCGTGAGCGGCGGTTGCGTAGGACATGATAATTAGCCTCTCAATAAATTCAGTTTTGCGCCAGCTGGCCCTTGGCCTTCAGCATGGCAAATAAATAGTCCCGGGCCTCTTCAATGCTGGCCGTCTTGGCTTTTTCAGCCCAGGCCGCGAAATCCGCCTCGGATACGACATGCACTTCGATGGGCATATAGGCGTGGTCCTTGCCGCACAGCTCGGAGCACTGGCCGTAGTATACGCCTTCTTTGGTGGCCTTGAACCAGTCTTCATTCAGGCGGCCGGGAATGGCATCGATCTTCACGCCGAAGGATTGAATGGTCCAGGCGTGGATGATGCCCTCGGGATCAGATGTCACAATGAGCTTCACCGTCTTGTTGACGGGAACGACAACCGGAACATCGGTAGCCAGCAGATAGGGAACATTATCCCTTTCGGCATCCGCCCTTGGCTTCAGATAGGAGGTGAAGCTGACCTTGGCCGAGCCATCATCATTCAGCCCGAGATCGGGATATTCGTAAGTCCAGTTCCAGCTTGGGTTGCCGATGACTTTCACGGTCATGTCGGCCACCGGAATATCGCGCTGCAAATAGAGCAGGCGGAGGGAAGGAATGGCGATGACCACAAGAATGATAATGGGAACGACGGTCCAAGCCACTTCAAGGAAGGTGTTATGGGTGTTCTTGGAGGGAACCGGGTTCGACTTGGCGTTGAAGCGCACGAAAATGTAAAGCATCAGGCCAAGCACAAAGAGGGTGATCACGGTGATGATCACCAACAGGAAGTTGTGCAGCGAGTGGATAAACTCGGCAACCGGGGTTACGGCGTCCTGCAGGCCGATTTGCCATGGCTCCGGTTGGCCAGCGGCGGCCCAGGCCGCGCCTGATGCGAAAAGGACAGCCATCCCCGCTACCGTTGCCGCCAGCCTGCTTGCGATTTTCATCAATAACCCTCTCAATTCGCCATCCCGCAGCCCGTTCACCCGGACTGTTCATTGCCCTTGCGGCACCCCAAGTTTACCCCAATGGACGGCTGAATGTGAACCACATTCGCAACCCACCCGCAACTAAAGCGGGCGCGGCATAACGTCATTGTAATCAAGCGCTTCGCCCATCCGCCAGCAATCGCTTGGCGCAGTTCGAAATTCCGCCTCATTTATCGATGAAATGCAGCATCGGGCTTTTTACCCTATCGGCCAAATCGCTGTTGTTTTACACCCTGCGCGGCGCTATTAGCCGCGCTTCGCATACGAAAGGTACCCTTCCCCGTGAGAATCACCACTTCCCTTTGCACTCTTGCTGTCGCTGGCCTGTTGGGTCTTTTTTATCCGGTTTCGGCGCTTGCACAGGACGAGCAACCCTCCCCGCCGGGAACGGCTTTCGGCCCACGGGTAAAACCGGGACAGGCAGTCCAGCCGGGGCAACCCGCGGCAGCAGCACCCGCAGCCGCTGAAACCGTTGCAACCCATGGCGCCTGGCAAATCCAGTGCAGCGCCGACAAGGACGGGAAAAAAGGTTGCGGCATGGTGCAAGTCACGCGCAGCGAGAAAAATCCAAAGGTTGGCTTGTCGCTTGTCATCGTCAGGGCGAAACAGGGTGAGAAGGACGTTGTCATGATGCGCGTCATGGCGCCGATTGGGGTTTACCTGCCAACCGGCGTTGCCCTGGAGGTTGATGGCGCGGCAGTGGGCCGTGTGCCTTTCACCCGCTGCAGGCCGCAGATTTGCGAAGCCTTGGCGGAAGCCTCGCCGGAAACCCTTGCAAAAATGAAGAAAGGCACGGCCGCCAATTTCATTGTTTATGAGGCGCCGGGACTTGGCGTGCCGATGAAGATCTCGCTCGAGGGATTCTCGGCTGGACTGGAAAGCCTGATTACCCAATAATTATTGGCTGGCGGCGCTGCTATCTGGTGCTTATCTAGGTGTGACACTATTGGATAAGGATAATTCCGTTGGCACTTTCACTTTTTGATGGCAGCGATACCAGCCAAAGCCAGGCGAGCGACCTTGTTGCGCAAGCCCTGCAGGGTGCTGATGACGGCGAGCTGTTTGTCGAAAAGCGCGAAACGCAGGGGTTCTCCTTCGACGATGGAAAACTGAAGGCCGCCAGCTTTGACGAATCGCAGGGTTTTGGCCTGCGCTCGGTGACAGGCGAAACGGCGGCCTATGCCCATTCGACCGAAATTTCGGCAGCAGCCCTCAAGCGCGCCGCGGCCCTTTGCCAATCAATGGCACGTGCGGGCGGCGGGCAACTCGCCGCTTCGCCGGAACGCACCAACCAAAAACTTTACTCCGCCCATAATCCGGTTGAGGCCATAGGCTTTGCCGAGAAAATCGGACTGTTGCAAAAGGTGGATGAATTTGCCCGCGCCCTTGGGCCCGAGGTTGCGCAAGTTTCCGTATCGCTGGCCAGCGACTGGCAATCCGTTGAAATCATCCGCGGCGATGGCCGCATTTACCGTGACGTGCGGCCGCTGGTGCGCTTTGGCGTGTCCATCGTGTCGGCGCGCGGCGGCATTCAGGGCCAGGGCAGCCATGGGCTGGGTGGCCGTGGCGATCCTGCCTCCTATTTGACCGAGGAGCTCTGGCAAGACGCGGCGCGGGAAGCCTACCGGCAAAGCCTGGTCTCGCTCGATGCAAAACCGGCACCTGCCGGTGAAACCGATGTTCTCCTGGGGCCGGGCTGGCCCGGCATCCTGCTGCATGAGGCCATCGGCCATGGTCTGGAAGGCGATTTCAACCGCAAGGGCACGTCGGCCTTTGCCGGGCTGATGGGAAGCCGCATTGCCGCCAAGGGCATTACCGTGGTTGATGACGGCACCATTCCCGACCGGCGCGGCTCACTCAGCATTGATGATGAGGGTACGCCCTCCAACTGCACGACGCTGATTGAAGATGGCGTATTGGTGGGGTTCATGCAGGACCGGCTCAATGCCCGGCTCATGGGGGTCAAGCCTACGGGCAATGGCCGGCGGCAGTCCTATGCCCATGCGCCCATGCCGCGGATGACCAACACCTATATGCTGTCGGGCGACAGGCACCCGGACGAGATTTTGAAATCCATCAAGAAGGGCCTGTTTGCCAAGTCCTTCGGCGGCGGCCAGGTTGACATTACCTCGGGCAAGTTCGTGTTTTCCTGCACCGAGGCCTATCTGATCGAGGACGGAAAAATCACCACCCCGGTCAAGGGCGCGACCCTTATCGGCTCCGGCGCTGATGCCCTCACCCGCATTTCCATGGTGGGCAATGACATGGCGCTTGATCCCGGCATCGGCACCTGCGGCAAGCAGGGCCAGGGCGTTCCGGTGGGCGTCGGCCAGCCCACCTTGCGCATTGACCGGCTGACGGTCGGCGGAACGGCGGCTTGAGCGATGCCACCACGCCTCGTCATTTTTGATATGGATGACGTGCTGTGCCACTACGACCTGGGCCGCAGGCTTCGCGCCCTGTCACAAATATCTGGCAAGACGCCCCGGGACATCAGGGCCGCCATCTGGGATTCAGGGTTCGAGGATGACGCCGATTCAGGCGGCTATCCCGACGCTGATGTTTATCTCGCCGAATTCAGCTACCGCATCGGCCACAGCATAACGCGCCAGCAATGGATTGCGGCACGGCGTGAATCGATGATCCCGTCCGGCGATGTGCTGGGGCTGGCGGAAGCCATCGGCAAGGTTTCGCGGCTGGCGATTTACACCAACAACGGCCCCATCGTTAAATCTTCGCTTGATGAACTGTTTCCGGAAGCCGCCGCCATTTTCAAGGAGCGCTACTGTTCCTATGAGTTCGGCACCAAGAAACCCGATCCCAACAGTTTTACCAAATTGCTTTCACAAATAAAAATTTCCCCGGCGGACACCTGGTTCATCGACGACAAGCGCTCGAATGTGCAGGGTGCCAAGCTGGCGGGCCTGAAGGCGCATCATTTCCGCTCCTATGAGGCGCTGGCGAAAGACGTTAAAAGCATGGGCTATGAAATAGCTGGAATTGCCTGATGACACTGATGTCCATTCTCGCCGCGTCCGATAACGGAAATTATTTCGGCAGCGCGGCGCAGGCCTGCAACATGAGCGCAGGCGAAGCGAAGTCCACACTTGAGCGGTTGTGCCCGGCCATTGCCACGAAACTCAAAGCGAAAGCTGCCAGTGATAACAATGCGTTCGGAGCCTTGCTTGATCTTCTGGATGAAGGCGACGACCTCAACGGGCTCACGGATTCCGAGGCGATTGCCGATGGCAAGGCGGTGCTCGATGATCTCTATGGTTCAACGCCTGCGGCCTTGGCTGAAATGAAAAAACTCGCTCCGAGATTGAGCGATGCCCAATATGAAAACATTTCAGCTATCGCGGCTACCAGTGTTCTGGCGGTGCTGGCGAAATCCTACGCAACACCCGCAACGCTCGCGGGCAGTACCGGTGAAGCGCCGCAAGGCGGCGGGATAGTGGCCACAATCATTGCGGCGCTCATCAAGGGCTTGTTGCAGGGCGCCAGAAGCCAGCTCGCGCCAAAACGGCGGCGGCGGAGCTATACCAGCTACTTCGGCACAAAGCGCAAGACCACACGGCGCAAGCGGCGGGCAAAGACGCCGACGCTTGAAGATATTTTCGGACAAATTCTCACAGGCAAATAATAATAGGAGGCAGACATGGATCTTTCAGAAATCGGCCGTCAATTCGGCCTTGACGAAGCGCAGACGCGGGCCGCCGTCGAGGCGCTCACGCCGGTTGTGGCGGCGGGCATGCGGCGCAACGGCGGGGCCGGCGGCGGGCTTAATGACATCATCAAGTCGATCACCCAGGGCGGGGCTCCGGAAGAAACGGGGGCTGCAACCAGCCAGGGCAATGACATTCTCGGCCAGATATTCGGCTCGAAAGAGGTGAGCCGTGGCGTGGCCAATGAGCTTTCGGCCACTTCGGGCATCGGTTCATCCATTCTCAAGAAAATGCTGCCCATCATCGCCTCGATTGTCATGGCGCAAGTGGCAAAGCAGATGGGATCGCGCGGCGGCTCCGCGGGCGGAGGCCTCGGCGATATTCTGGGTGATATTCTTGGTGGCGGCGGCAGTTCAGCCCCACGGCCAAGGCAAACGGCCCCGCAGCCGAAATCCACGGGCGGGATTGAAGACATCCTGAAAGACATTCTGGGCGGAGGCGGTGCGCCAACGCAGACTGCGCCAAGAAACACTCCCCGCAGCGGCAATGCGGCGGACGATTTGCTGAAGTCCGTCGAGGAGTCGCTGCGGAGGCGGTAAGCTATCACCTCTATTTTGTCATTCCGGCGGAAGCCGGAATCTGGCTGAAGTTGCGCGCTTTTGTCTGCCTGAGGCTATTACTTTAATTGCCGAGAGATTCCGGCTTTCGCCGGAATGACAGTTTGAGGGAGGGCCGGGTGAAGGCCCCTACAGTTTCCTCAAAAATACGCTTCTCACAGCATGATCCGCGCCCTTCCGCAGCACGAGGTCGGCGCGGGGGCGGGTGGGGAGGACGTTTTCGCGGAGGTTCACCAGATTGATGGTTTCCCAAATGCGCGTGGCCGTTTCGCGGGCCTGGGCATCGGAATAGGAAGCGTAGCGGTGGAAATAGGATTTGGGATTCTTGAAGGCACCGTCGCGGAGCGAGAAGAAGCGGTCGATGTACCAGTCAGTCAGATCGGCAATCTCCGCGTCGATGTAAATTGAAAAATCGAAGAAGTCGGACACGTTTGGAATGCCGCGCCCGTCGCGCGGCGGGCGGCCGGTCTGCAACACATTGATGCCTTCGACAATCAGGATGTCGGGCTGGTCAATGGTGACCGTCTCGCCGGGCAGGACATCATAGGCGAGATGCGAGTAAAGCGGTGCGGTCACCTTCGGCGTGCCCGCCTTGATGTCCGACATGAAGCGCAGGATTGACGGCAGATCGAAGCTTTCCGGAAACCCCTTGCGGGCCATCAGGCCTTCGCGCTCAAGCACTGCGTTGGGCATGAGAAAGCCATCGGTGGTGACCAGATCGACTTTCGGGTGGTGCGGCCAGCGCGACAGAAGCCGGCGCAGAATGCGCGCCGTGGTGCTTTTACCCACCGCCACGCTGCCGGCAATGCCGATGACATAGGGCACCTTGCGGTCTTCGCTGTGGAGGAAATTATTGGTGGCGCGGAAAAGCTTCTGGGTTGCCGCCACATAGAGATTGAGTAGGCGCGACAGCGGCAGGTAAATGGTCTCGACTTCCTGGAGATCGATCTTGTCGTTGAGGCCGCGCAATTCATCGAGATCGACTTGCGTGAGCGTCATGGGCGTGTCGGCGCGGCGCTTTGACCACTCATCGCGGTCAAAGCGGCGGAAGGGGGAGACTTCCCTGGCGAGCGTTTCCATCAGGCGTTTTTTCCCCGCGCGGCTTTTTCGGCAAGGCCGCTCACGCCCTTGCGGCGTTCCAGTTCTTCCATGACGCTGCTTAAAGGCACATCGGCGGCCTCGAGCAATACGACTAAGTGATAAAGCACATCGGCGACCTCGGCTGTGACATGGGCCTTGTCCTGCTTCATGCTGGCAAGGACGAGTTCAACCGCTTCCTCGCCAAATTTCTTGGCACATTTCTCCACGCCCTGTGAGAGGAGCTTGGCGGTATAGGACTGGTCGGGGCTTTCGCCGCGGCGCTTGGCAATCGTTTCGGCGAGGTCGGCCAAGGCTTGTAAGCTGTTACTCATGGTACTCCCCTGCTCCTCACACCAGGCGCATGGGAATGCCATGCGTTGCCATATGGGATTTTGCCTGGGCGATTGTATAGGTTCCAAAATGAAATATCGATGCGGCCAGAACCGCCGTGGCATGGCCATCGCGGATGCCCTCCACGAGATGATCCAGGGTGCCGACGCCGCCCGAGGCTATCACCGGCACGGTCACCGCATCGGCAATGGCGCGGGTGAGCGCCAGGTTGAAGCCCTTGCCGGTACCATCCCGGTCCATGGAGGTCAGCAGAATTTCGCCGGCGCCGAGTTCAACGACTTCCTTGGCAAAGTTTACGGCTTCGATGCCGGTTGGGTTGCGCCCGCCGTGGGTGAAAATCTCGAAGCGGCCGGGGGATGCTTCCTTGGCATCGATGGCCACCACAATGCATTGGCTACCGAATTTCTGCGCCGCTTCCCGGACGAACTGGCGGTTGCTCACGGCAGCAGAATTGATCGAGACCTTGTCGGCCCCGGCCAGCAGGAGCTGGCGGATGTCCTCGGTCTTGCGCACGCCGCCGCCCACGGTGAGCGGCATGAAGCATTGCGCGGCGGTGCGCCTGACGACATCGAGCATGGTGCCGCGGTTTTCATGGGTGGCGGTGATATCGAGGAAACACAGTTCATCGGCGCCTACCGCATCATAGGCCTTGGCCGCTTCAACGGGGTCGCCGGCATCGCGGAGGTCAACGAAGTTCACGCCTTTCACCACGCGGCCATCCTTCACGTCGAGGCAGGGTATGATGCGGGCTTTCAGCATTATGCGGCCTCGCGGATGAGTTTCAGCGCTGCCTTCGCGTCAAGCCTGCCATCATAGATGGCGCGGCCCGAGATGGCGCCTTCGAGAATGGCGCAATCCGGTTGCAGCAGGCGCTCCACATCCTTGATGGAGGCAAGGCCGCCGGAGGCGATGACTGGAATTTTCACGCTGTTGGCGAGTTCGAGGGTCTTTTCGAAATTGATGCCCTTGAGAATGCCGTCGCGGTCGATGTCGGTGAAGACGATTGCGGCGACTCCCACATCTTCGAAGCGCTTGCCCAATTCAATGGCGGTGAGTGATGAGCTCTCGCCCCAGCCTTCAACGGCCACATGGCCGGCCTTTGCATCAATGCCAACGACGATTTCCCCCGGAAACTCCTTGCAGGCCTCGCGCACGATATCCGGGTTACGCAGTGCTATGGTTCCCAAAATCACGCGGGTCACGCCACGTGAAAGCCAGTGTTCGATGGTTGCCAGATCACGGATGCCGCCACCGAGCTGCAACGGAATTGAAATGGCCTTCAGGATTTCTTCCACGGCCCGGGCATTGACGGGGCGGCCTTCGAAAGCCCCGTTGAGGTCAACAAGATGCAGCCATTCAAAACCCTGGGTTTCAAAGCGCTTGGCCTGGTCTGCGGGATTGTCATTGAAAATGGTGGCCTGCTCCATGTCGCCCAGCTTCAGGCGCACGCATTGGCCGTCCTTCAAATCAATGGCGGGAAACAGGATCATGGTTTCCACCGCAAAAAATTTGCAATCAGCGCCAAGCCAAGCGCCTGGCTTTTTTCCGGGTGAAATTGCGTGCCCGCAAGATTGTCGTAACCCACCATAGCGGTGATCGGCCCGGCGTAATCGGTTGTTGCCACCACATCCTCAGGCAGGGTTGCTTCGAGCTGGTAGGAGTGGACGAAATAGGCGTGAAGGCCGTTCTCTCCCAGAGCTATGCCATCCAGCAAGGCGTGTGGATTTTTTATGTCGAGCGTATTCCAGCCCATGTGGGGAATTTTCAAATTTCCATCGGCGGGCGTTATCAATTTTACATCACCGGCAATCCAGCCGAGCCCCGGGGTTATGTCATGCTCAAGGCCGCGGGTGGCCATAAGCTGCATGCCCACGCAGATGCCGAGAAAAGGTTTGCCGCGCGTGATGACTTGCTCCTGAAGCGTGTCGCGCATGCCGGGAACGGCCAAGAGACCTTCATAACAATCCCTGAAGGCGCCGACGCCGGGCAGGACAATGCGTTCGGCCTTGCGCACCAAATCGGGGTCAGCGGTAACAATGATTTGCCCGCTTGCCCCCGCCGCGCGCTCGAAGGCTTTCAGGGCGGAGTGCAGGTTGCCGGAACCGTAATCGATAATTGCCACTTTCATGGCGTTCAGCTTTTTGCGCCAAAAAGGCCGAGCACATCGTGGTTGACCGGCATTGGCGATGCCAGCGCCGGAGCATCAACGCCATCGGCATAAAAACGCAGTTCGGCTTCTTCCATACTGCCGCCATTGCTCAGGCCAATTTCGGCATATTTGCGCCGGGTGAGCGACCAACCCAACAAATCATTGCCATGGAGGCCCATGACAATGTTGACGCCGAGCGCCAGCAGAAATTGCGGAACAGTCGGCAAGGCCGAGGCTATGAACATGACCGACACGACAAGAGCGGCAACAATCCACATGCGGTTCCACAGGGCCCAGACCCAGGTGAACACAAAGGCGCTCCACGAAAAACTGTCGGGCAAAAAAATTGCCCCGGCGGCGTCATTCGGTTTGGCGTATATGGAATAAGTCGTCATCAGCCTTTGAGCGAACCCTTGGTGGATGGAATGCGGTCTTTCTGCCGGGGATCAATTTCGGTTGCCGCGCGCAGCACGCGGGCCAAAGCCTTGAAACAGGATTCCGCAATGTGATGGCAATTGTCGCCGTACAGTGTTTGTACATGCAGCGTCACGCCGGCATTCATGGCGAAAGCCTGGAACCATTCGCGCACCAGTTCCGTGTCGAACTCGCCGATCTTGGGCCGGGAGAATTCCACATTCCAGATCAGATAGGGGCGGCCGGACACATCGATGGCGGCGCGGGTGAGCGCTTCATCCATGGGAAGAAAGCAATCGGCATAGCGACGGATGCCCTTGCGGTCGCCAAGCGCTTTCGCAAAGGCTTGCCCAAGAGCGATGCCTATGTCTTCCGTGGTGTGGTGAAAATCAATGTGGGTGTCGCCCTTGGCGCGAAGCTTGATGTCGATCAGGGAATGGCGCGACAGCAGCTCCAGCATGTGATCGAGAAAGCCCACGCCGGACTTCACGTCATAGGCCCCGGTGCCGTCCAGATTAATAGAAACGGCGATCTGGGTTTCCGTGGTTTTACGGTCTAAACTGGCTTTGCGCATGAGGGTCCACTTTCAGGCTCGCCTCTTAGCAGATGCAGCAAATAATGACTATATGGACCTGCCAGAATCGTTAAGTTTATCAAAATAATGGCTTTTCTTTCATTGGGCGGGTGCCTACATGGAAGCCTTAAATACAGGAAAGTACCATGGCTGAAATCCCCCAGTGGCACGGCACGACGATATTAACCGTGCGCAAGAACGGCAAGGTGGTGATCGCAGGCGACGGCCAGGTGAGCCTGGGGCAGACCGTGATCAAGAGCAATGCGCGCAAAGTCCGCCCGCTGGGCACGGGCCTGGTGATCGCCGGATTTGCCGGGGCAACGGCGGATGCCATGACTTTGTTTGAACGGCTTGAGGCAAAGCTTGAGCAATATCCGGCGCAACTCACGCGGGCTTGCGTGGAGATGGCCAAGGACTGGCGCACGGACCGCTATTTGCGCCGGCTTGAGGCGATGATGATTGTGGCTGATAAAAATGTCACGCTGGTTCTCACCGGCACGGGCGATGTTCTGGAACCGGAGCGCGGCGTCACCGCCATCGGCTCCGGCGGAAATTTCGCGCTGGCCGCGGCCCGCGCGCTGATCGACACGGACATGGATGCGGAAGCCATCGCCCGCAAGGCCATGGCTATTGCGGCGGAGATCTGCGTTTACACCAATGGCAATGTCACGGTTGAGAGCCTGTGATGACCAGCCCCAATGATTTCACCTTTGGCCGCGCCGAGCTTGATGCCGCTGTTGCCAAGGGGGTGCTCGACAGAAACGCCGCCGACAACCTTACGGAATTTCTGATTCAGAACCGCGATGTGGCGGCGAGCGACCCCGATGAAGAACGGCTGCGCCTGATCACCGGCTTCAACGACATCTTCGTCACCATCGGCATCGCCCTGTTTCTTGGAGCGCTGTATTATCTTCTTGGATATGGCCTACAGGGCAGCCTTGGCGTTGCCGCAGCCTCATGGGGCTTGGCAGAAGTTTTCACCAAACGGAAACGCATGGCCCTGCCAAGCATTGTGCTGCTTGTCACGTTTGTCTTGAGTTGCACGGTTTCAAGCTGGCATTTCTTCGCGCCGGATATTGAGACGTCGAATTTCTATGATGGCAAGCTGCATGGATTGT
This sequence comes from Aestuariivirga sp., assembly GCA_965279345.1. GTDB lineage: Bacteria > Pseudomonadota > Alphaproteobacteria > Rhizobiales > Aestuariivirgaceae > Aestuariivirga. Next base: position 701,080 of record CBDIHN010000003.1, on the reverse strand, counting down.
CCCTCGGGCTTGCAGCGGTTGCCGCTTCGACGCTGCATTGGTTCCGTTTTCATGTGCCCATCACAATCGCGGCCTTTGCCGCAGGACTGGTGGCCATCGCAACCACTTTGATCACCTCGGTAACTGAAAACCTGATTTCCAACTATCCCGTGGCAGTCTTCACGCCACTTGGCATTGCCGTTTTCCTTGCCGCCATGAAATTCGACATGTCGGACCGCAATCGCATTACCCAGCGCACCGATATTGCCTTCTGGCTTCATCTGCTGGCGGCCCCGCTGATCGTGCATTCCATTGTTTATCCGCTGCTCACCGAAAGTGCGGTTGGCCTCGGAGCGGCTGTGGCCATCGTCTCGCTCTTTGCGGTCTTGAGCCTCGTGGCCCTGACGGTGGACCGCCGGGCGCTGCTGGTCTCGTCCCTGCTCTACCTCGGCTATGCCAGCTCGAAGCTCTTGTCATGGTCCGGTGTCGCCTCGGAAAATGCAGGACTTTCCATCCTGATCGTCGGCGGAACCGTGCTGGTGCTGTCGGTCGCTTGGCAGCCCCTGCGCCGCCTGGTCCTGCACATTCTTCCCGCGTCCATCCGCGATCTCGTGCCGCCTGCGGCAAAATCTATCTGAAGGTAAGTTGATGACTGATTTTTCCCCCCGTGAAATTGTTTCCGAACTGGACCGCTACATCGTCGGGCAGAATGATGCCAAGCGGGCGGTGGCCGTGGCACTCCGCAACCGCTGGCGGCGCAAGCAGCTGACCGGCGTGATGCGCGAGGAAGTGAGCCCGAAGAATATCCTGATGATCGGTCCCACCGGCGTCGGCAAAACCGAAATCGCGCGGCGGCTGGCGAAGCTCGCCAATGCGCCGTTCCTGAAGGTCGAGGCCACGAAGTTCACCGAGGTTGGCTATGTGGGCCGCGATGTGGACCAGATCATCCGCGATCTCGTCGAGGCCGGCATCGGCATGGTGAAGGTGACGCGGCGCAAGGATGTGGAGGCGCAAGCCCATCTCAACGCCGAGACCCGCGTGCTGGAAGCGCTGGTGGGCGCCAATGCTTCGGAAATAACCAAAGACAATTTCCGCAAGAAACTGCGCAGCAATTCGCTCGACGACAAGGAAATCGAAATCCAGGTTGCCGATACGGGCGGCGCTGCCTTCGACATTCCGGGGATGCCAGGCGGCTCCGCCAGCGTGATCAATATTTCCGACATCATGGGCAAGGCCTTTGGCGGGCGCACCAAGACGCGGCGCATGACGGTGAAAGCGAGCTACGAGCTTCTGATCGCCGAGGAGAGCGACAAGCTACTGGACCCGGAACAGATCAACCAGGAAGCCATTGACCTCGTCGAAAACAACGGCATCGTCTTCCTCGACGAGATCGACAAGATCTGCGCGCGGGCCGAGCGCCAGGGCGGCGACGTAAGCCGCGAAGGGGTGCAGCGCGATCTGCTGCCGCTCATTGAAGGCACCACGGTTTCGACAAAATATGGCCCGGTGAAAACCGACCATGTGCTGTTCATCGCTTCGGGCGCCTTCCACATCGCCAAGCCTTCCGATCTATTGCCGGAATTGCAGGGCCGTTTGCCCATCCGGGTTGAACTCAAAGCGCTGGGCCGCGAAGATTTCCGCCGCATCCTCACCGAGCCTGAATGCAGTTTGATCAAGCAATACAAGGCACTGCTGGGAACCGAGGGAATTGACTTGAACTTCACCGAGGAAAGCATTGTTGCGATTGCAAATATCGCCGCCGAGATCAACGCCTCCATCGAGAACATCGGGGCGCGGCGGCTGCATACTGTCTTGGAGCGGGTGCTGGATGACATCAGCTACACAGCCACCGACCGCTCGGGCGAAGCGGTGACGATTGATGAAGCTTACGTTCAAAAGCATGTCGGCGATCTGGCGAAGAACGCGGATCTGAGCAAGTTTATTTTGTAACCTTCCCTCTTCTATGGAAAGACTGGGATAAGACGGCACAAGATGAAACTTCCAACCCCTCGATTGCCTGGCTCATATTCTCTGAATTTTTCCCCAGATGGGAAACTTCTCGCTTGTCTGGGCATCCGGTTGAGTGTTTTTGAAACATCGACCTGGCAAAGACTCTTCGTGAGCAAGCCATTTCCCCATTTGAGCGATTTGGCGTTCTCTCAAAACGGACACATGCTGGCGATCAAAAATACCTTGGGCCGAGTAGCCGTGATTCACCAAACAACCGGACAATTACTTTCGACCTTTCGTGGCAAAGGAGACGAATAAGGGCCACAGACGGTAGTGGAAACGCTACTAGTTAGAACATCCCAATTGTTGCATTTTCAATTTAGCTAGGTTGCCGTCGGAATCTATCTGGTTTGCCAATTTGTTGACTCCAGCTATCTTTAGATTCAAGAAGTCAAAGAATTCCTGAGTAAGCGCGCTCGAGGTCTTATTCGGATCCCACATCCCCACGTATTGATTTACCACATCTGTTCGCAGCTTTTTTTCCGCGACATCTTGCGGGATCCACTCGTTAAAAACATTTGCACCCGAAACCACATAGTAATTGTATACGGGGTGCATCTTATCTTTGGTTTTAGTTATTTGCTCCGAAACATCACGATCGACCTTGGCAGCAGCCTCATCTTTAGCAGCACGCTTACCAAGTTTCTCGCAATCTTTTTCCGACATACTCGGATCTGCTTCAATTTCAGGGTTAGTGACTACACCGCTAGCTTGAGCGCACCCGGTGAGTAAGAGCTTATGAAACTCAGTGATAGCCCCCATGTTCATTTGTCCGACGTGCTCTACTATGTCCTTATGGCGCTTACCGGAGTCCGATTTGGCCCACACAAAATAGGCCGGCTGACGCTTGTGTATAATAGAGTCTGGTGACCTTACAAAGGGGTCACCGGTACAAACATCCTGTGCTTCGGCAAGCGAACAACAAGCCAAGGCAATAACCCAAGCGCTAGAAAGAGCGAGAAAATACAATTTCATTATTTTGTCTCGAAGTTGGCAAGGCGAATTAGCTCAAAAATGAGATTGTGAGGCTAACCTATGTTTGCGATGCCGTCGAGTACGATAACGATTAACTCGAATATGTGAGCGAAATCCGCCCAGACAAAAAATAAACCTCGGAAGCAGATTTCAGCCATTTGCCGCAAGTGAAGTCGGGCCATGGGGTTAAATACGGCAGAAGCCCATGTCACAGCAACGGTTCCCATGGCGTACCCAGAAGAGCGGAAGACCTTAAAAGCTCAGCGCGGTGGAGAGTTAACATGCTGAAAATATGGGCGACCCCAGCACGATTCGAACGTGCAACCTAGTGCTTGGAAGACATTTCCCGCCTAAAAACTATCGCTAGCGTCTTTCCAAAAATCACATGAGGCTGGCACGTAATCCGCGATAGCTAGAACCCCCGCTTTAGCGTGGAGAGGGAGTAAGAATGCGGTGAGCTTTCACTCCCCCCATACATAGTAGAGCGCGTCACCCTCGGCCCGGGTTGAAAGAGCCATCAACTTGCTGCCCTTCGGCGCCGGGCCTTCCAGCCGCTCACCTGTCGACATGTCGAAACTGGCATTGTGCCAGGCGCAGACAAGCTTTCCCTCCTTGCATTCCAGCGGCCCGCCGAAATGCAGGCAGGCATTGGCCACGGCCTTTGGCTTCCCATCGTTCAGGTAGACATGCAGTTCGCGCCCGAAGAAGGGAACGATTTTTGAGCCTTCGGGCGGAATATCTTTTAGCTTGATCAATTCGTGTTTCACTTGCGGAACTCCTGTTAATAAATGCAATTGCATGTATATATATGCAGTCGCATTTATTTGTCAAGCTTGATGTAATTGCATAAACCGCTATGATGCCGCCGATGACCGGCAAACCTTCCGACACGGCAATCACGGCGTGGGCCCGCCTGCTCAAGGCGCAGGCAAAGGCGCTGGACGCGGTGGAAACGGGCCTGAAGGCAAAGGGCCATCCGCCCCTGTCTTGGTATGACGTCCTGCTTGAACTGAAGCGGGAGGAAAATGGTACGTTGCGGCCGCTCGAGCTCGAAAAGCGCCTGCTGTTGAAACAGCATAATGTGTCGCGCCTGATCGACCGGATGGAACAGAAAAACCTGCTGAAGCGCCTGCCCTTTGCCGAGGATGGCCGGGGGCAATTGGTGGCGATCACGGACCAGGGCCAGGAATTATTGCGGCGGATGTGGCCCACGTACCGCGCCTCGATACAGGACCATGTGGGCTCGAAGCTGAATGATTCCGAAATGGCCAAACTTGCGGCGCTTCTGCAGCACCTGCTGTGATGGCCTATTTTGTGAGAATGAGTTGCCAGGTTTCGCCAACAAGATCCTTGCCGAAGCTGCGATGCGGTTCCTGCTTTATGAGTTCGTAGCCTTCTCCGACATAGAGCTTGCGCGCTGCCGTCAGGGTGCTTTGGGTCCACAGCACGATGCGCTTGTAGCCTGAGCCCCGCGCAAATTCCGTACATTCCGAAACAAGTTTTTTGCCGAGGCCGAGGCCACGGGCTTGCGGCTCCACATAGAGCAATCGCAGCCTTGCGGTTTCCGCATCTTGCGTCCACGCAACCCTTCGCTTCTCTATCTCACTACCCCGGAAACGGCATTACCGTTTTCACTAAGGGCGGAGCTATGCCCGATGCTCATTGAAAGGTGAATCTGATCTACTTAATCCCGTTTGACAGGTCTTCAGGCCTTGGCATGGAGATGATGTTATAGCCGGAATCGACATAGTGGATTTCGCCGGTCACGCCGCCGGACAGCGACGAGAGCAGATAGAGCCCGGCGCCGCCCACTTCTTCCAGCGTGATCGTGCGACGCAGCGGCGCGTGGCTGTTCTGGTAGTTGAACATGGCGCGGGCATCGCCGATGCCGGCGCCGGCAAGGGTGCGCATGGGGCCGGCGGAAATGGCGTTGACGCGGATACCTTGCGGGCCGTAGTCGGCGGCCAGGTACCTGACCGATGCTTCAAGGGCGGCTTTCGCCACCCCCATCACGTTGTAGTTCGGCATGACGCGCACGGAGCCGCCATAGGTGAGCGTCACTATGGACCCGCCATCGGGCATGAGGCTTGCTGCGCGCTTGGCAATCTCGGTGAAGGAGAAACAGGAAATCACCATGGTGCGGGCGAAATTATCGCGCGATGTGTCGGCGTATTTTCCCTTCAGTTCATTCTTGTCGGAAAAGGCAATGGCATGAACAAGAAAGTCGATCTTGCCCCAGGACTTCTTCAATTCGGCGAAAACATTATCGACTGTCGCAATGTCTTCAACATCGCAAGGCAGAAGAATAGTAGAGTCAACGGAATCGGCCAGCGGCTTCACGCGCTTGCCGAAAGCCTCGCCCTGATAGGTGAAGGCCAGTTCCGCGCCGTGCCTGCGCAATTCACTCGCAATGCCCCAGGCAATGGAATGATCATTGGCGACGCCCATTACCAGGCCGCGCCTGCCCTTCATCAATCCATCTGTCATCTGGTCAACCGTTGTAGCGTTGAAATACGAGGGAGCCGTTGGTGCCGCCAAAGCCGAAGCTGTTGGACATCACCACGTCGATCTTTGCGCTGTCTTTGCGGGTTCTCTGAATGGGGATATCTTCGAACTCCGGATCGAGCTCTTCGATATTGGCGCTTTCGCAGATGAAATTGTTCTTCATCATGAGAATGGAATAGATTGCTTCCTGTACGCCGGTGGCGCCGAGCGAATGGCCGGTCAGGGATTTGGTGGCGGAGATGACCGGAATGTCCTTTCCGAAAACTTCGCGCACCGCCTCGATTTCCTTCTTGTCGCCAATGGGCGTCGAGGTGGCGTGGGGGTTGATGTAGTCGATCTTCTCTTTCACGGTCGACATCGCCAGTTTCATGCAGCGCATCGCGCCTTCGCCCGAAGGGGCCACCATGTCATAGCCATCGGACGTGGCGCCGTAGCCCACGAGTTCGGCATAGATTTTTGCGCCGCGCGCCTTGGCGCGTTCAAGTTCCTCGAGCACCAGAACGCCGGCACCGCCGGCAATCACGAAACCATCGCGATTCTTGTCGAAAGCCCGCGAGGCTTTCTCCGGCGTGGCATTAAAGCCCGATGACATGGCGCCCATGGCATCAAACAAAACCGAAAGGGTCCAGTCCAGCTCTTCGCCGCCGCCGGCAAACATCACATCCTGCTTGCCCCACTGGATCATTTCCGCCGCGTTGCCGATGCAATGGGCCGAGGTGGAGCAGGCGGACGAGATGGAATAATTTATGCCGCGAATGCCAAAGGGCGTGGCCAGGGTTGCGGAATTGGTGCTGGACATGACGGCTGGCACGGCGAATGGCCCAACGCGCTTGGGTCCCTTTTCTCGCGTGATGTCGGCTGCAGCAACCAGCGTTTTGGTCGAGGGGCCTCCGGATCCCATGATCAGCCCGGTGCGATCATTCTTCACGTCTTTTTCTTCGAGGCCCGAATCGGCGATTGCCTGCTGCATCGAAATATAATTCCAGGCGGCGCCATCGCCCATGAAGCGCCTGGCCCTCCGGTCAATCTGGCTGAGATCGCAATTGGGTGCGCCATGCACCTGGCAGCGGAACCCAAGGCGCTCATAATCATCGGCCTTCACGATGCCGGATTTTGCTTCCCGCAGCGAGGCCAAAACTTCCTGGGAGTTGTTCCCGATGCTTGATACGATACCTAGTCCGGTGACGACGACACGCCGCATTGCGGGGGTCTCCTATGGTTATGCCGGTTGAAACAAACCGACTTTCAAATCGGTAGCTGTGTAAATAGTCTCGCCATCGGCTTTCAACAAGCCGTCAGCGACAGCGAGCTTCAACTTGCGCAGTATAAGGCGCTTCACCTCAACCTCATAGGTCACCTTCTTGACCGTGGGTGTGACCATATTGCTGAGCTTCACTTCGCCCACGCCCAAGGCGCGGCCCCGGCCCGGCTCGCCCAACCAGCCCAGAAAGAATCCGGTCAATTGCCAAAGCGCATCAAGGCCAAGGCAGCCCGGCATGACGGGATCGCCCTGGAAATGGCAGGCGAAAAACCAGAGGTCCGGCTTGATGTCGAACTCTGCAACGATTTTGCCCTTGCCATGGGCCCCGCCGTCGGCGGAGACATGGGTGATGCGGTCAAACATCAGCATGGGCGGCAGGGGAAGCTGGGCATTGCCGGGGCCAAACAGCTCGGTGCGGCCGCAGGCCAACAGCTCGTCGTAAAGAAAACTCGATTTCCGCTCAGTCATTCCGGCCCCATCTCACGTCCAATATCGGCTAAAAGCCTCGAAATCATACAATTACGGATGATATTGCACAAACCACCCCTAAATGACTATACTGATATTCAAGATGTACTCAGCGATGTTGACAATGAACACACCTGGCATGATTGCCGAGAAATTGCGCGCCGCGGGCCTGAGGCCCACGCGGCAACGCTTGGCCTTGGCAAAAATCCTGTTCGGCAACGGCGACCGCCATGTTTCGGCTGAGGATTTGCACCGGGAAGCCTGCGCCGCCAAGGTGCTGGTTTCGGTCGCCACGGTTTACAACACGCTCAACCAGTTCACCGCGGCGGGCCTGCTCCGCGAAGTGGCGATTGAAGGCGACCGCAGCTTTTTTGACACCAACACCTCCAACCATTTTCATTTCTACCATGAAAAGGAAGGCCGGCTGTTTGATATCGGCACTGATAATCTCGAAATCAAAGGCCTGCCTACGGCGCCGGAAGGCACGGAAATCGACCGTATCGACGTTATCGTGCGTCTGAAAAAACGCGGAAACTAATTGACCGCTTCACCTGGGTAGACGCCCCAGAGCATGTCCTGCTCGACAAAGCCGTCATAGCCGCCCGCGGTAATCTCACACCACTTGCCGCTGCAATTTGAAACCTCCCCCATGGCTCCTGCCGCTAGCTGGGCGTAAACGGAGCTTGCCTTGTTGGGGGCGGAGTGAAGCTGGGTCAATTGCTGGCCGCGCCAGGGGGCGACAACGGCGGTGCGTTTTCCGGCCAGCATGCTTTGCAGGATCCAGCCCTCTTCGCCTTCGCTGTCACGGATGCGGCGCCAGTTCTCAAATTCGGCTACGATTTCCACCGGCAGGCCCTTGCGCTGGAAAACCCAGGCCACGGGATGATCGCTTGAGGGCCCGCGGCGCACATTGACCTTTTCCGCCTTGAGCGAAACAAAGCGCGGCACGGGAAGGCCCGACGGCCCGACGCTGGTATTTGCCGGCGATATTGAAGCGGTTGTGGTTGCGTCCGTGGCTGATTTGGCTTGCGAATCAAGCTTTGGCCCAAAAAGCGACCACGCAACGCCCCCCGCAACGGCGATGCAGGCAAGGCCCAGCAGGACCGATCCGATCTGCCTTTTTCCCGAACTACTCTTCGCCATGTTTTCCGGCGTTCCCTATTGTGGCGGCAGGCCTGATGAGTCTACATCATACCCATGAAACTGCAACATTTGACCCCTAACACGATTGGCCACCCTGGGTTAATTTTATGTCAATATTTGTACACTGGAGCGCCTTTCGATGAGTAAGCACAAGCCGGTCGTTGTCGTGACGCGCAAGCTTCCCCAGGTGGTTGAAACGCGGATGATGGAGCTTTTCCAGACCAAGCTCAACGCCACCGACCAGGCCATGGGCAAGGCCGAACTGATTGAGGCGGTCAAGACAGCGGACGTATTGGTGCCCACCGTCACGGACCGCATCGACAAGGCCATTCTCATGCAGGCGGGCGAGCAATTGAAGCTCATCGCCAATTTCGGCACGGGCGTTGACAACATCGATGTGGAAACGGCGGTGGCGCGGGGCATTACGGTGACCAATACGCCGGGGGTTCTCACCGAAGACACGGCCGACATGACCATGGCGCTGATCATGGCGGTATCGCGCCGCCTGATCGAGGGCTCCAAGGTTATCGGCAGCGACAATACGTGGCAGGGCTGGTCGCCCACCTGGATGCTCGGCAGCCGCCTGTGGGGCAAGCGCATCGGCATTATCGGCATGGGCCGCATCGGCACGGCGCTGGCCAGGCGGGCCAAGGCCTTCGGCCTGCAAATCCATTACCACAACCGCAAACCGGTTCATGCGAAAGTGGAAGAAGAACTGGAGGCCACCTATTGGGACAGCCTGGACCAGATGCTGGCGCGGATGGACATCATCTCGGTCAATTGCCCGCATACGCCGGCCACCTATCACCTGCTCTCGGCGCGGCGGCTGAAGCTGATGAAAAAAGACGCCATCATCGTCAACACCTCACGCGGCGAAGTGATTGATGAGAATGCGCTGGCGCGGATGCTCGAGGCAAATGAACTCGGCGGGGCCGGGCTGGACGTGTTCGAGCATGAACCGGCGGTCAATCCGCGGCTGCTCAAATCCAGCAAGGCGGTGCTTCTGCCCCACATGGGTTCCGCCACACTGGAAGGGCGCATCGACATGGGTGAAAAAGTGATCATCAACATCAAAACCTGGGTGGATGGCCATAATCCGCCGGACCGGGTTCTGCCTTCCATGCTTTAGGGCAACATAGTTGTACATTTGCTCAAATTGTGATCAATTGCCCAAATAGGGGGACGCGTGCAAGCCACCAAACAAAACATAGCTATGGGTTCCAGCCTGCCTTTGCCAAAATTGCAGGCGGCGACCGTTGAGGGACTGAGCCTCGAAATTATTGAGAAGCTGGCCTTTTCGGTTGGCAAGGATGCCGCCTCGGCGCGCGGCCATGACTGGCTGAAGGCCGCCATCCTGGTGGTACGCGACCGGGTGATTGAACAGTGGATGGCCTCCATCCGCGAAACCTATCAAAACCAGGGCAAGCGGGTTTACTACCTGTCGATAGAGTTCCTCATCGGACGCCTGCTGCGCGATGCGGCGTCCAATCTTGGATTGTTCGACACGCTTCAGGCCGCCTTGGAGCATCTCGGCGTCGAGGCCGATCTTGTCGAGGCGCTGGAACCGGACGCAGCACTCGGCAATGGCGGCTTGGGACGCCTTGCGGCCTGCTTCATGGAAAGCATGGCGAGCCTTGGCATTCCGGCCTTTGGTTACGGCATTCGCTATCGCCATGGCTTGTTCCGCCAGAAAATCATCGACGGCGTGCAGATTGAATTGCCGGAGGACTGGCTGGTCCATGGCAATCCGTGGGAATTCGAACGGCGCGAGCGCGAATATGAAATAGGCTTTGGCGGCACGGTTGAAGCCTCGGCCCAACTCAATGGCGTGGCGCATTACAAATGGAAGCCTTCGGAAAAAATTCTGGCGGTTGCCTTCGATACGCCGATCTGCGGCTGGAAGGGAAAACGCGTTAACACCTTGCGCCTGTGGAATGCGCGCGCTGTGGACCCCATCAAGCTCGACCAGTTCAACCAGGGTGATCATATCGGCGCGCAAGTCGATACGACGCAGGCTGAAAGCATTACGCGGGTTCTTTATCCCTCGGACGCCACGCCGGCGGGGCAGGAGTTGCGCCTGCGCCAGGAATATTTCTTCACCTCGGCCTCGCTGCAGGATCTTCTCCGGCGCCATATCGGCCAATATGGCAGCCTGCTGAATCTTGCCGAGAAAGCCGCCATCCAGTTGAATGACACGCATCCGGCCATCGCCATTGCCGAACTCATGCGCCTGCTGATTGACGAACATCATATCGCCTGGGAAAAAGCCTGGGAAATCACCCGCGCCACCACCGCCTATACCAACCACACGCTGCTGCCTGAAGCGCTTGAAAGCTGGCCGGTGCATTTGATCGAGCGTTTGCTGCCGCGCCACATGCAAATTGTTTACGCCATCAATGCGGGCATCATCGCCGATGCCCACAAAAAGGGAATGGTGGATTTCGGTTTCCTGGGCGCCATTTCACTCATTGATGAAAACAACGGCCGGCGGCTGCGCATGGGGCAACTGGCCTTTGCGGGCGCCCACAGCATCAATGGCGTTTCGGCGCTGCATTCCGGCCTGATGAAGGAAACCGTGTTCAAGGATTTGAACACGCTTTATCCCGGCCGCATCAACAACAAAACCAACGGCATTACGCCGCGTCGCTGGCTGCAGCAGATAAACCCCGGCCTTACCCACCTGGTGCGCGAGGCCATCGGGCCCAAGTTCCTCGACAATGCCGAAGAGCTGATAAATCTTGACCGCTTTGCCGAGGACACGGGTTTTCTGGAAGAATATTCCGCCATCAAGCGGGTGAACAAGCAGAAGCTTTCGCAGCTCATTTTGCAGCGTACTGGCATTTCAACCGATCCTTCGGCGCTGTTTGATGTCCAGATCAAGCGCATCCATGAATACAAGCGGCAACTGCTAGCCATTCTTGAAACCATCGCACTCTACAATTCTATCCGGGCCCATCCCGGCCGGGTCACGGTTCCGCGGGTGAAGATTTTCGCAGGCAAGGCGGCGGCCAACTACTGGGAAGCCAAGACGATCATCCGGCTCATCAATGACGTGGGCACGGTGATCAATGCGGATCCTGCGGTGCGCGGTTTGCTGAAGGTGGTGTTCATTCCCAATTACAATGTGACCCTGGCGGAAACCATCGTGCCCGCCGCCGACATATCCGAGCAGATTTCAACGGCGGGGATGGAGGCTTCTGGCACCGGCAACATGAAACTGGCGATCAACGGTGCCCTTACCGTCGGCACGCTTGACGGGGCGAATGTGGAAATTTCCGAGCATGCGGGCAAGGACAATGTCTTCATCTTTGGATTAACCGCGGCCGAGGTGCTGGAGGCGCGCAAGGCAGGCCATGTGCCGCGCGACATCGTCGATCATTCGCCGCATTTGAAGCAGGTGATTGAATCGATCCGTACCGGGATATTTTCGCCTTCCGAAACCAACCGTTACCACGGGTTGATGGCCGGCCTTCTGGACCATGACTATTTCATGGTGACTGCCGACTTCGCCGCCTATTCGGAAGCCCTTGGCAGGGCCGACGAAGTTTGGCGCGACAGCACCCGGGCTTGGACCAAAAAGGCTGTTCATAATACCGCCCGGCTTGGCTGGTTCTCGGCCGACCGGACAATCCGCGATTATGCCCGTGATATATGGACCATTCCGATTGCCTAGTTTGCCATTGCCCCTTTTCAATCGGCATCCCATAGTGCGTGTAACGACAGTGAGTGCCCGATGGCAGCAGGTGTTTTAAGCAAGGCTGAAGTAGACGCTCTCGTCGTTGGCCAACACCATGACCCCTTCGCCGTTCTTGGCCTGCATAAAATTGGGCGCGGTTTTGTGGCCCGGGCTTTTGTCAGCGGGGCGGAAACGCTGGCCGCCCATACCCTGGCCGGGGAGAAGATCGGCGATCTCAGCAAAACCCATGACGCTGGTTTTTTTGAAGGCGCAGTCAAGCTGAAGGAGCGCCAGCCCCTGCGTTTTGAGGCCGCCAATGCCGGGGGCAACTGGCATGTGATTGATCCCTATTCCTTTGGACCGGTGCTGGGGCCGCTGGACGATTACTACGTGGCACAGGGCACGCATTTGCGGCTCTACGACAAGATGGGCGCCCATGTAATTTCCCATGAGAGCGCCACGGGGGTGCATTTTGCCGTGTGGGCGCCCAATGCGCAGCGCGTTTCGGTCATCGGCGATTTCAATGATTGGGACGGCCGGCGGCATGTGATGCGGAAGCGAATGGGCACGGGCGTTTGGGAGATATTCCTTCCGGGCCTTGATGAAGATGTGAAATACAAGTTTGAGATCATTGGCGCCGATGGCGTCCGCCTGCCCCTCAAGGCTGATCCTTACGCCTTTGCGGCGGAGCTGCGGCCGCATACGGCATCGCTTGTTTCCAGTGTTGAACATTTTCAATGGACGGATGGCGACTATCTCAAGGCGCGGGCTTCGCGCGATGCGCGGCGTTCGCCCATGTCCATCTACGAAGTGCATCTGGGATCGTGGCGCAAAAAAGATGGCGCCGGATTTTTGAGCTATGATGAGCTGGCAAGCGATCTTGTGAATTACGTGCGGGACATGGGGTTCACCCACATCGAGTTGCTGCCCATCTCCGAACACCCCTATGACCCCTCGTGGGGCTATCAACCCACCGGGCTTTTTGCACCAACCTCGCGCTTCGGCGACCCGGAAGCGTTTGCGCGGTTTGTAGATGCGGCCCATGCGGCGGGCATCGGCATTATCATTGATTGGGTTCCGGCGCATTTCCCGACGGATGAATTTGGCCTTGCGAATTTTGACGGCACCGCGCTTTACGAGCATGCGGACCCGCGTAAGGGTTTTCATCCCGATTGGAATACCGCCATCTATAATTTCGGGCGCACCGAGGTGCAGAGTTTTCTCATCAACAATGCGCTCTTTTGGCTGGAGAAGTATCACATCGACGGGCTGCGTGTGGATGCGGTGGCCTCGATGCTTTATCTCGACTATTCGCGCAAGAGCGGCGAGTGGATTCCCAATGAGCATGGCGGCAATGAAAATCTTGAGGCCATCGCTTTTCTCAAGCGGATGAACGAGGTGTGCTATGGCACACACCCCGGCATCATCACGATTGCCGAAGAGTCCACGGCGTTTCCCGGCGTTTCGCAGCCCACTTCCAGCGGCGGATTGGGTTTCGGGTTCAAGTGGAACATGGGCTTCATGCATGACACGCTGCAATACATGTCGCGCGACCCCATTCACCGGCGCCATCACCATAATGACCTGACCTTCGGGTTTCTCTACGCCTTCACGGAAAATTTTGTGCTGCCGCTGTCCCATGACGAAGTGGTGCATGGCAAGGGTTCGCTTTTGAGCAAGATGGGCGGCGATAGCTGGGCCAAGTTTGCCGGGCTTCGCGCCTATTATGCGTTCATGTGGGCTTACCCCGGCAAGAAGCTTCTTTTCATGGGTCAAGAGTTTGCGCCGTGGGACGAATGGAACGAGGCCAGGAGCCTTGACTGGCATCTGCTTGGCTTCGAACCGCACAAGGGCGTACAGACCCTGATTGCCGATCTCAACGCCCTTTATAGAACGAGCCCCGCTATGCATGGCCGAGATTGCGAAGGCGAGGGCTTCCAGTGGCTGATCGCCGATGACTATACGAATTCCGTATTCGCCTGGGTGCGCTGGGCGGGCGATGCTCCCCCCATCGTTTCCATTTCAAACCTGACGCCGGTTCCGCGCGTTGGCTATGGGGTTCCCATGCCGCGGGCCGGGCGCTGGATTGAAAAGATCAATTCCGATGCCCTGGCCTATGGCGGCACGGGGCTCGGGAACGGCGGCAGTGTTGTGGCCATGGCAAAGGAAACAGCGGGGCAGCCCGCCGAGGCCATCGTAACCTTACCGCCAATGGCGACCTTGATTTTGGAATTTTCGACGACATAATAAAATTATTGGGAGGAAGAATTGGCAGAACCCCGCAGAACCGCACCACTCGCCCGTGACGCCATGGCCTATGTTTTGGCGGGGGGACGCGGCAGCCGTTTGATGGAGCTCACCGACCGGCGGGCCAAGCCTGCGGTGTTTTTCGGCGGCAAATCCCGCATCATTGATTTTGCCCTGTCCAACGCTCTCAATTCCGGCATCCGGCGTTTTGGCGTGGCGACGCAATACAAGGCCCACAGCCTTATCCGGCATTTGCAGCGGGGCTGGAACTTCCTGCGGCCGGAACGCAACGAGAGTTTCGACATTCTTCCGGCAAGCCAGCGCGTGTCGGAGGACCAGTGGTATAATGGCACGGCGGATGCGGTGCATCAAAACGCCGACATCATCGAAAGCTACGGCCCGCAATACATGGTCATTCTGGCGGGCGATCACATTTACAAAATGGACTACGAGCAGATGCTGCAGCAGCATGTGGACCTGGGCGCCGACGTGACAGTTGGCTGCCTCGAGGTGCCGCGCATGGAGGCAACGGGCTTTGGCGTTATGCATGTTGATGAAAAAGACAAGATCATCGCCTTTGTCGAGAAGCCCAAGGACCCACCGGGAATTCCCGGCAATCCCGACAATGCACTTGCCTCCATGGGGATTTATGTTTTCAACACGGAATTCCTGCTCGATCTTTTGCGGGAAGACGCCGCTAACAAGAATTCCTCCCATGATTTCGGCAAGGATATCATTCCGCATATCGTGAAGAACGGGAAGGCCGTGGCGCACCGCTTCACGCAATCCTGCGTGCGCTCGACCAAGGAGGCTTCGGCCTATTGGCGCGATGTGGGAACGGTTGATGCCTATTGGGAAGCAAACCTTGATCTTTGCGACATCCTGCCGGCACTCGACCTCTATGACCATGATTGGCCGATCTGGACCTATGGCGAGGTGACACCGCCGGCAAAATTTGTCCACGACGAAGATGGCCGGCGCGGCATGGCTGTGTCCTCGCTGGTGTCGGGCGGGTGCATTGTGTCGGGTGCATCGCTTCGGCGCTCGCTTCTGTTTACGGGGGTGCGGGTGAATTCCTATAGCCACGTCGAAGATGCGGTTGTCATGCCCCATGTGGAGATCGGGCGGAATGCCATGTTAAAGAAAGTTGTGATCGATCGCGGGGTTGTCATTCCCGATGGCTTGATTGTGGGCGAGGATCCGGTTGCCGATGCCAAGCGGTTCAGGCGCACCGAAAGCGGCGTTTGCCTGATTACCAAACCGATGATTGCAAAATTGCCGGCATGAAAATCCTCAGCGTCGCATCGGAAGTGTTCCCGCTGGTCAAGACCGGCGGGCTGGCGGATGTCGCAGGCGCCCTTCCGGCAGTGCTGGCCAAGCAGGGCGTGAAAGTCATCACGCTGATGCCGGGTTACCCGGCAGCGATGAAGGCGCTGGAAAACTACGAGATCGTTTATACCTCTGACAATCTTTTTGGAGGTGCTGCGCGGCTGTTGTGGGGCAAGGCCAAGGGGCTTGATCTTTTCGTGCTTGATGCGCCGCATCTCTATGACCGTCCCGGCAATCCCTATGTCGGCCAAGACGGCAAGGATTGGCCCGACAATTCAAATCGCTTTGCGGCTCTCGCCATGATTGGTGCGGAGATCGGGCGGAGGTTGGTGGCGGACTTTGTGCCTGAGATCATTCACTGCCACGACTGGCAGGCGGGGCTGGTTCCGGCCTATGTGCGCTATGGCGGCGGGCCCAAAACCATTATGACGGTTCACAATCTGGCTTTTCAGGGGCACTTTCCGGCCTCTATCTTTGGCACGCTTGGCCTTCCCGCCGCTGCCTTCAGCATAGATGGAGTGGAGTATTTTGGCGGGGTTGGCTTTCTGAAAGCGGGGCTGCAATGCTCCGATGCCATTACCACGGTGAGCCCCACTTATGGGCGCGAGATCATGACTGTCGAAGACGGCATGGGACTTGATGGCTTGCTGCGGGCGCGGAGCCATGTGGTGCATGGCATCGTCAACGGGATCGATACGGATATCTGGAATCCCGCTGATGACGCGAATATCGCCCAGACCTATGCGGCAAAGGAGTTGCCAAAGCGTGCGGCAAACAAACGGGCGATCGAGAAGCGCTTTGGCTTGGAGAGCGGCGATGGGCTGCTCTACTGCATCGTCAGCCGGCTTACGCTGCAGAAGGGCATGGACCTTGTGGCTGGTACCCTGCCGAAACTCATGGAGCTCGGCGGCAGACTTGCCGTTCTCGGATCGGGGGATGCGGCGCTGGAAGGCGCACTCAAGTCGGCTACGGTGAACTATCCCGGCCGCGTCGGGATTGCCACGGCCTATGACGAACCGCTTTCGCATCTGTTGCAGGCGGGGTCCGACGCCATTCTTATTCCTTCGCGCTTCGAGCCCTGCGGCCTCACGCAACTCTACGGATTGCGCTATGGCTGCGTGCCTGTTGTGGCGCGGGTCGGCGGGTTGGCGGATACGGTTGTTGACGCCAACGACGCGGCCCTCTCGGCCCATGCCGCCACGGGGATTCAGTTTTCTCCGGTGACACAGGAAGCCCTGGAACATGCTCTGGAACGCATCAGCGCCCTTTATGCCGACAAGGCCGCGTGGGCTTCGCTGCAGCAGGCGGGGATGAAGTCCGATGTTTCGTGGACGCGCAGTGCGGCGCGCTATGCCGAACTCTACCGCGCTGTCTTGAAGGGCGCCTGAGATGATAAAAACCATTCCCACCATGCCATTTGATGGTCAGAAACCCGGCACGTCGGGCCTGCGCAAAAAGGTGACGGTGTTCCAGCAGCCTCACTATGCGGAGAATTTCGTTCAATCTATTTTCGATTCATTGCAAGGGTTTACGGGGAGAACCTTAGTTATTGGTGGAGATGGAAGATTCTACAACCGCGAAGTCATTCAAATTACCATCCGCATGGCGGCAGCCAATGGTTTCGGCCGGGTGCTGACGGTGAGGGGTGGACTTCTCTCAACGCCTGCCGCTTCGCATCTCATTCGCAAGTTCGGGGCATTTGGCGGCATCATTCTTTCGGCCAGCCATAATCCGGGTGGGCCGGATGGTGATTTTGGCATTAAGTATAATGCAGGGAATGGCGGCCCTGCCCCGGAGAAACTGACCGACCAGTTTTTTGCCAATACGAAAAAAATCTCGGACTATAAAATTTCTGATGCCGCTGACTGCAATCTCGATAAACTGGGGGTGAGCAAGATCGAAGGCATGGCGGTTGAGGTCATCGATCCGGTTTCCGATTACCAGAAGCTGATGGAAACCCTGTTTGATTTTGACGCCATCAGGGCGCTGTTCAAATCCGGCTTCCGCATTCAGTTCGATGCCATGCATGCCATCACCGGCCCCTATGGCCATGCCATTCTGGAGGATGCGCTGGGGGCGCCGAAGGGCTCGGTGGTGAACGGTACTCCGCTTCCTGATTTCGGCGGGCACCATCCGGATCCCAATCTGGTTCACGCGAAAGCGCTTTATGATTTGATGATGTCAAAGGGCGGCCCCGATTTCGGGGCGGCTTCCGATGGCGATGGCGACCGCAATCTTATCATCGGCAAAAATCAATTCGTGACGCCTTCGGACTCTTTGGCCTTGCTTGCGGCCAATGCCCATCTGGCACCGGGCTACGCCAAAGGCCTTGCCGGGGTCGCCCGCTCCATGCCCACGAGTTGTGCGGTGGACCGGGTTGCGGCGAAGCTGGGCATCAAGAGTTTTGAAACACCGACGGGGTGGAAATTTTTCGGCAATCTGCTGGACGCCGGCATGATCACCATGTGCGGCGAGGAAAGTGCGGGGACGGGATCAAACCATGTGCGTGAGAAAGATGGCCTTTGGGCTGTCTTGCTGTGGCTCAATATTCTGGCCAAGCGCCGGCAAAGCGTTGCGGATATCGTCAGGGAACATTGGGCGAGCTATGGCCGGAATTACTACTCGCGGCATGACTATGAGGAAGTGGATGCGGATGCGGCCAACAAGCTGATGAAATTCCTGCGCGACAAATTGCCAAGTTTAAAGGGCGAAAAGGCGGGCACGCTGAGGGTGGTAACGGCCGATGATTTTTCCTATCATGACATCGTCGACAATTCCAACACGGCCAATCAGGGCATTCGCATAATCTTTGATGACGGTTCGCGGGTGATCTACCGGCTTTCGGGTACGGGAACGGCGGGAGCCACGCTTCGTGTTTATATCGAGAAATACGAAGCCAAGATCCTGGGCCTTGAAACGCAGGCGGCGCTTTCCGACCTCATCGGCTTTGCCCGCGGGCTTGCAGGCATTGCGGAGCGCACGGGCCGCACGGAACCGACTGTGATCACCTAGTATGCCCCACTCAAATTCCGGATCGCCGTTCCCCCTTGGCGTCACGCCTGTTGAAGGCGGGGTCAATGTTGCCGTAGTTTCACGGCATGCGACGCGGGTATTCTTCTGCCCATTTGAGGGCGGCACGGAAACACGGTTTGAGTTGGTTTCCCGCGAAGGCGATGTGCATTGTGGGTTCATTCCGGGCGTGAGGGTTGGGCAGCACTACGGGCTGCGGGCGGAGGGGTCTTACGATGCCACTAACCTTTTTGATGTTTCCAAGCTGCTGATCGATCCCTATGCGACGGCGATTGACCGGAGCTTCACCTGGCATGGGAACTTTGCCGTCAAGGGCACGGAGACTTCGCCCATTGCGCCGAAATGCATCGTCTCGGCGCCGCTGCCGCCCTCACGGCGTTTGCCTTACAGGGCTCCGCGCTTCATTTATGAAGTGGCGGTCAAGGCTTTCACCAAATGTCATCCGCTGATTCCCGAAAATCTTGCAGGCACGGTTGCGGCGCTGGCCCATCCCGCCTGCATCGAACATTTTCTCCGGCTTGGCGTTGATACAGTTGAGTTGATGCCGCTGATGGCCTGGGCCGACGAGCGGCACCTTGCGCGGCAGGGCCTTTCGAATGCCTGGGGCTATAACCCCATCAGTTTCTTTGCCCCGGACCCAAGGCTGGCGCCGGGTGGATTGCGGGAGATACGCGAAACCGTTGCGGCGCTGCATGACGCGGGGCTACGCATTGTTCTCGACGTGGTGTTCAATCACACAGGTGAAAGCGATCTGGGTGGCCCTACCATCACGCTGCGCGGCCTCGATAATGCGCTTTACTACCGGCATGCGCATGGCGTGCTGGTGAATGACACGGGCTGCGGCAATACGCTTGATACAAATAGCGCGCCGGTCATAGAGCTCATTCAGGCTGCTATGCGCCATTGGGTGACGGCGGCGGGGATAGACGGATTCCGTTACGATCTGGCAACCGTGTTGGGGCGCGGAGTCAACGGCTTTGATGCCGACGCTCCCCTGCTTCAGGCCATCCAGCAGGATTCTTTGCTAGGCCCGCTCATTCATATCGCAGAGCCTTGGGATGTCGGCCCCAACGGTTATCAGCTCGGAAATTTTCCAAGTGCATGGCATGAGTGGAATGACCGCTACCGGGATGATGTCCGGCATTTCTGGCGGGGTGATGTGGG
Source organism: Aestuariivirga sp. (assembly GCA_965279345.1). Taxonomy (GTDB): domain Bacteria; phylum Pseudomonadota; class Alphaproteobacteria; order Rhizobiales; family Aestuariivirgaceae; genus Aestuariivirga. Next base: position 681,293 of record CBDIHN010000003.1, on the reverse strand, counting down.
TGCAACTGCCAATTTTGCCACGCGCCTTGCGGGCTCATCGGATATTTTTGCACGGGCAGATCGCAAGCCTTCCAGCAGCATAAACTATGTGGCGGCCCATGATGGCTTCACACTTCGCGATGCCGTCAGTTATGACCACAAGAATAATTTTGCCAATGGCGAAGACAACCGCGATGGAAACTCGCGGGAAGCCAGCTGGATTTCGAAAGACCCGGACCGGGATGTGAAGGCCTTGCTGGCAAGCCTTTTTGTTTCACGCGGCACAGTGATGCTGACGGCGGGCGACGAGTTTGGCCGAAACCAGCGCGGCAACAACAATGCCTATGCGCAGGATAATGAAACGACCTGGCTGGATTGGGCCAACGCGGATCAGGTTCTCATTCAACATGTCGCAGGGCTGGCGAAGTTCCGGACCGATCACGCGCCCTATTTCGCTGACGAGTTCCTGAGCGGGCAAGTTGCTGCGAGACAGGACTATCCTGATATTCAATGGCTTTCGCAGCAGGGTGGCATTCTGGATTGGACGGGACCTTCGCCCGATGTTTTCGGCCTGATCCTGAGCTGCCCGGAGGCAAAGGAACGGCTGCTTGTCTGGTTCAACCGGAAGCAGCAAAGCGTGGATATCGCTTTACCTGCGGCACAGCCGGGGTTCCATTGGGGGCAGGAGAAGTTGACTTGCGAAGCGCGGTCGGTGGCCACGCTGCTTGAAGTTGCCGACGCGCGAAAAAAATCTGCGGCGCCGGACGATGTCCTGATCCATGATCTCGCGGCGGCGGCGGGCATTCAAGGCGAATGGTGGGAGGTGAGCGGAGCCCACCACAGTGTTGGGATTGAAACGAAGCGCGCGCTGCTTGCAGCCATGGCGCTTCCCATTGCAACGCAAGGAGAAGCGCTCCAGTCGCTTAAGGAACTTGCGAAGGGCAGAGAAGCCACTGTGGCATCGGCGCGCTGCTACCAGCCGGAACTTCTGAAGCAAGGCAAACGCCTCTACGGCCTGACCTCCCATCTGTATGCGCTTCGCCATGAGGGTGACGGCGGCATTGGTGATCTGGAAACCCTTGCGCGGTTTTGCGAAACTTCTGCCAAACTGGGCGGTTCACTTGCGGGCATCAATCCCTTGCACCACATGTTCACCGATGACCGCCGCCGCGTGAGCCCTTACCAGCCTTCGGACCGCCGTTTCATTGATCCCATCTATATTGATCTCAATGAGGTGCAAAAGAGGTTTGGCCCTTCGGTAAAGAAATATGAAAGCGAGTTGGCGCATCTGCGAGAGGCAAGCCATGTAGATTATGAAGCCGTCTGGCGCATCAAGGATGAGGTGTTGATTTCCGTCTTTGAAAAGTTCGGAACGAACAAGGACTTTGAAGCCTTCATCAGCAATGGCGGCACTGCTTTACAGGATCACGCGCGGTTTGAGGCGCGGGCGGATGCCCGGCGTTACAAATATGCCCAATGGCTGCAATGGGTTGCCGATGGGCAGCTTGCCGCCGCCGCAAAGCGGGCGGAAACGGCGGTTCTTGAGCTCGGCATCTACCGCGACCTGGCCTTGGGCTGCGCCTATGAAGGCGGTGAGGTGTGGGCGCGGCCGGAGCTTTTTGCGGCCACTGTTTCACTGGGCGCGCCGCCGGACCCGTTTGCACGGGACGGCCAGGTGTGGAACCTCCCGCCCTTCAATCCGCTCGCATTGGCCAAGGCGGACTATGAGCCTTTCGCCGAGATATTGCGGGCCAATATGCGGCACGCAAAGGTTTTGCGCATTGACCACATCCTCGGTCTTGCCCGCCAGTTCTGGGTGCCGCGCGGCGCCTCGGGCGCCGAAGGAGCCTATGTCACCATGCCGCTGGACAAGCTTCTTGCCATTACGTCCGCTGAAAGCGTGCGGGCAAAATGCCTGGTGATCGGCGAGGATTTGGGCACGGTTCCCGACGGGCTGCGTGAGCGTCTTTTGGCGGCCAATATCCTGTCCTACCGGGTTTTGTGGTTCGAACAGGATGCGGCGCGCTTTCAGCCGCCCGAGAATTATCCGCAGGGTGCCGCGGTATGCCTGTCCTCGCATGATCTGGCGCCCTTCAAGGGATGGCGCGAGAGCGCCAGCCAAGGGGACGTTGCAAAACTTGAAAACGCCATTGCCGACGCGGGTGTCAACAGTGGTGATCTTCTCTCCGATGCGCATGCCTTTGTTGCCAAGACGCCTTGTGCAATCATGCTGGTGCAGGCCGATGATCTTTCAGAAGAGACAGAGCCTCTCAATGTACCGGGCACCGATACGGAACGGCCGAACTGGCGCAGGCGGCTCTCGGTTACGGTTGAGGAAATACCAGATCTTGCGACATCCAAGGCCGTCAGCGCTGCCATTCAAAACACTGGACGCGGCAAGAATGGCTAAGTCCTACAAGGTTGAAATCCTGGCGCAGGAGGTCATCGCCAAATTCTGGTCAACCCTGAGCAAGGTGACGCTGAAATATATGCGCCTTGACGGACGCTCCGAGATTCTGGTCCGCGAGGTCAATGATCATGGCCATGCGGCGGCGGTTCTGGCGCTTGATCCCACGCGGAAAACGGTTTTGCTGGTCAAGCAAATGCGCATTGCCGCCTATGTGGCGGGATATGCGGACGCCATGATTGAAGTTTGCGCCGGCCTGCTTGATGGCGATGATGCGAGAACCTGTGCGACCCGGGAAGCCGAGGAAGAGCTCGGCTTTCGCGTGCATGACCTGCGTGAAGTTAGCAATGTTTTCATGAGTCCCGGGGCTCTTACCGAGCGGGTAAGCTTGTTCATCGGCACCTATTCACCGGACGACAGGATCACCAATGGCGGCGGCGTTGCAACGGAGGGAGAGGACATCGAAGTCATAGAGCTCCCGCTCGCCACGGCTTACGCGATGATTGCATCCGGAGAGATCGTGGATGCAAAAACCATCATCCTGCTGCAGCATGCGATGCTGGCTTAGGCCGCCACGTCGCGCAAGGCGCCGGGGCCAGGGATAGCGCCCTTGGGGCACTTGCCCGCAATGATCATGCCCAATACTTCATCCTTGGTCACATCCTTGACATTGGCGGTGCCAACGACACGGCCGTTTTTCATCACCACCAGCCGGTCGGCCAGGTCAAACACGTCATGCAGATCATGGCTGATCAGGAAAATGCCGATGCCTTCAGCTTTCAGTTGCTTGATGAGTTCGCCGACCTGCGCGGTTTCCTGGGGACCAAGGGCCGCCGTCGGCTCGTCCATGATTAGGATGCGGGCGTTGAAATGGATGGCGCGCGCAATGGCAACCGATTGCCGCTGGCCACCGGACAGTTTGCTCACCGGCTCCTTGAAACGGCGGAAATTGGGGTTGAGCCGGCCCATCACCTTACGGGCCTGCGATTCCATGGCGACGTCGTCGAGCGTGCCGAATTTGGTGCGGAGTTCACGGCCCAAATAAAGGTTTGCCGCAGCATCCACATTATCGGCCAGCGCCAGTGTCTGGTAGATCGTTTCGATGCCAAGGGCCTTGGCATCGCGCGGATTGTTGATCGTCACTTCATCGCCATTGATGTGGATATGTCCGTGATCGCGCTTGTAGGCGCCCGACAGGATCTTGATGAGGGTGGATTTTCCCGCGCCATTGTGGCCGAGCAGGCCCATCACCTCACCGGGAAAGAGGTCAACGCTCGCATGATCGACAGCCTTGATGCCACCGAAGGCGATGGACATGTCGCGCATTTCCACGAGAGGCGTGCCGCGGGCGGTGGGCTTTGCTTTTGCCGGTGCCTTGGTTTTCTTTGCCATGACTTTCTTCCTCACTTTACGCGGCGGCGATAGACTTGATCAACAAAAACGGCGAGGACCAGGACGACGCCCACGACAATATTGGTGTAGGCGGAATCGAAGTTCAGCAGAGCCATGCCGGATTGCAGCGATTGCATCAGCAGGGCTCCCAGTATCGCGCCATAAATCGTGCCGATGCCGCCCGCCAGCGACGTGCCGCCAATCACGGCTGCGGCAATCACATAGAGTTCGCTGAGGGTGCCCAATGCAGTTGTGGCGGCATCGAGACGAGCCGATGCGATGACGGCCGAAACACCGACCAGCGCGCCCATCAGCGTGAAGACCATCACCATCAGGCGCTTCGTGTTGATGCCGGCAAGCTCGGCTGCCTCCGGATTGCCGCCGGTTGCAAAAATGTAGCGGCCAAAACGGGTGCGTGTCGAAATGAACGTCATGACAACACCGATCGCCAGGGCAATAAGAACTGGAATTGGATAACCGGTTTGATAGCTCAGGCCCTCGACGCAGCGGACAACCTTGTCGCCGGCCATGCAGATGGCCAAGCCGTTGGTGTCCTCAATGCCGGGCGGAATGGCGATATTGTTGGCGAGGGAATATTGTTCAGCCACCTTGGGCGGCCACAGATAGGCATTAACAAGGGCAGTTGCCCCCAGCACCAGCGCGCTTCCCATAAAGGCGAGGAAACATTCGGCCCAGATGGGGCGCAGCGGAAAACTGAAGCGGATGCGCTGCCGCCGGTCATTCAGGATGGCCAGCACGATGATGATGCAGACCGCCGCACCAAGCATCCAGCTCCAAAAAGGGCCAATGGAAGCTGAAGGCCCATTGCCGCCGATGATCTTGAAGGTCTTGTCCATGGGAGCAATTGTGACGCCGCTCGCTATGAGGAATGCCGCACCGCTAAAGGCGATTAGGCCGCCGAGCGTGACAATGAAGGATGGAATCTGGCCGTAAGCAATGAGGACGCCGTTTAAACAGCCAATCGCCGCACCCAACGCTATGGCGAAGACAACGGCAATGATCCAAATGGAAGGATGGCCCAAACCAAGTATCGGTCCCAGTTCGTAAACCTGCAGGACGCCGGTTGCTACGGCAACGATACTGAGCATCGAACCAACCGAAAGGTCAATCTGACGCATGACGATAACCAGCACCATGCCGGTGGTCATCACCGCGATGGTTGAGGTTTGCACCATCAGGATCCAGAGATTCCGCGGTGTCAGGAATGAGCCGCCGAAGAGCCCGTCGCCTTGGCGAAGCGTGCCGCTGTAGACATCAAAGCCCACCCAGATCAAAATCAACGCCGCGATCATGCCAAGCATGCGGGTGTCTATCTCGGTGGCCCTCAGGAAGCGCGTGAAGGCACCTTCCTCGCTCAGGGCTGGGCTGTTGCTGCTGGTTTGTGTAGACATGCCTATCGCCTCCCAATCGATACTTCGTACGGCCCCTTTGTCGTTGCGCTATCTGCGCAATCTTGCGGCTGCCATCAACGTTTGACGCTCACGCCGCTTGCGGCATGCTCCACGTTTGCGTCCCTGTTGCCTTATGAAATAGCCGCGCCACCATTTCTGGTGACGCGGCCATGATGTGTCAGTTCATATCGTCTGACAAGAGGTCAGTTGCAGGCTGCAACCGTGCCGGCCTTCACGCCTGCACAAGCTTCTTCCTTGCTGATCCAGCCGGCGTCAATGACGTCGTTCAGGTTGTCCTTGGTGATCGGGTTCGGCGCGAGCAGGATGGCGTTGACTTCAACACCCTTGGCACCGCCCGAGAACTTGCCGACGCCGGCAATCGATGCCGGGTCTGCGCCGTTGGCGATGGCGACAGCGGCTTCAGCAGCCACCTTGCCCAGAGCGCGCGAATCTTTCCAGACCGACACGAGCTGGGTTCCGAGTGCCACACGGTTCAGAGCGGCCTTGTCACCGTCCTGACCGGTTACCGGAACCGAGCCGGCGAGGCCCTGGGCATCGAGAGCGGCGACAACGCCTGAGGCCATGCCGTCGTTTTCGGACATGACCGCATCAACCTTGTTGCCGGTCGAAGTCAGACACTGCTCCATGTTCTTCTGGGCGTTGTCCGGCTTCCAGCCGTCGGTGAAGGTTTCGCAGACATTCTTGATCTTGCCGGCGTCGATGTTTTCCTTGAGGACTTCCATCTGGCCCTGGAACAGGAAGGTGGCATTAGGATCGCCCTTGTCGCCCTTGATAAAGGCGAAGTTGCCTTCAGCCTTGCCCTTTTCGAGCATGGTCTTGGCCATCAGGCGGCCAACACCGACGTTGTCGAATGTCACATAGAGCGCGTTCGGATCTTCCACGAGCACGTCATAGGACAGCATCTTCACGCCGGCATCAGAGGCGGCCTTGAAGGACGGCAGGATGGCATCGCTATCGTAGGCGACAACCATGATGACATCGACTTTCTGGGAAATCAGGCTTTCGATATCGGCAGCCTGTTTCTGGGCGGAGAGCTGGGCATCGGTGGTGACCAATTTGTCCCCGGCAGCTTCGACGACGGCCCGGATCGCGGCTTCGTCGGTTTTCCAGCGTTCTTCCTGGTAGGTTTTCCAGGAGACTGCAATGGTTTTTCCAGCAGCCATGGCTGACATGGAAGACATGCCGAGCAGCAGGGCTCCGGCCATCAATGTTAAGATGTTGCGCTTCATTCCTTAAGTCCTCCTCATCACCAGGCCATCCGCGGGACGCTCCCATTATTTTCCAGTTGTCCTGGAACTCGCAAAGGCTGGTCGATGGACGATTATTGATTTATTTTAGCGTCCAAAAAAATGTTGCATCAAGTCGCATTGTGAGTCAAGCTCGGAAATTAAATATGACAATTCAGCAGCAAATGCTGGAGAAAACAGTGGGAGCACGATGCTCAAGAAAGCGAACAGCGATCTTGTACGGCGGCAGAATCGGGGACTGTTTCTCGAAACCCTGCGCCAGCACGGCCCGCTTGCAAGAATTACCCTGGGCCACCGAACGGGATTGTCGCCAGCCTCAATCACCTCGATCAGCGCACAGCTCATTGACGAGGGACTGGTGTATTCCGTCGGCGAGGATGACGTTGTTTCAGCACAAACCAAACGCGGGCGGCCGCAAACGCGTTTGGCGCTCAATCCCGGGGCTACCAATGTGCTGGCCGTTTCGATTTCGGTCGACAGCATTGAACTGGTTTTTGCGGATTTCAGCGGGGCCACACATGCGCCGGTCAAGCTGCGGATGGACACCTATGAAATTCCAAAAGAGGAATTCGGGCCCCGCGTTGCCCACGAGATTAAAGCCAATGCCCGGAAACTCGGTATTGAATTGAGTTCAATCACGCGCATCGGCATTGCGGTGCAGGGCGTTGCCGACACGATTACCGGGGAAATTCCGTGGAGCCCGGCCTTCCGGGCCCGCGACATTCCCGTGGTGAAGCCGCTGGAGCGGATTTTGGGCATCCCCTGCAGCATCGGCAACAATGCCAACATGATCGCCGAGGCCTTGATTGCAGCGGACCGCAAAAAATATGGCGGAAACACCGCGGTGATTTTTCTGGGCCACGGCGTTGGCCTGGGCCTTATCCTCAACGGAGTTGTCTATGACGGCGCCAATGGCCGCGCGGCCGAATTCGGCCACATGAACCATCTTCCCGATGGCCCGTTGTGCCGCTGCGGGCGGCATGGCTGCCTCGAAGCCTTCAGCGCCGACTACGGGATCATGCGTATGGCCAATGACCGGCAGGCCCACGACTTCGATGTGCATGCGGCAGTGCGCGACGAGGAGATGCGGGAACTTGAACTGGCGGCGGAAGCCGGCGACACGGTTGCCATCACTGCCTTTAACCGGGCCGGAGAGGTTTTGGGCTTTGGCATCGCGCGCCTCATTGCGCTGATCAATCCGCAGCGCGTTGTGCTGGCGGGGCCTGGCACGCGGGCCTATGGCCTGATGAAAGATTGCATCTGGGAGGCGCTGCGGCGCGGGCTGGTGCATGATTTGCGGAAGTATGTTGAATTTGAAGTCGTGCCCTATGGCAAAGACATGATCACCACCGGAACGTTGGTAGAAACCCTGCGCCATCTCGACCGCGACGTGTTTGCGACGGGCCAGAAAGGCGCAGTGCTGGAATTTGCTGGGAGGAAAATCGCATGAGGAAGATATTATTTTCTGTTGTGCTTGCATTGATGTGGTTCGGAGCGCTGGGCGTTGCTTCCGCGCAAACAAACGCTACGAAGGCCGAAGAGGTTTTGCACACCTGGTATAACCTGGGGCTGGAACTCGTGTGGCACACGCCAACCTATTCGCCGCCGGTGGCCAGCCGTTCCTTTGCCTATTTGGGCGTCACTGCCTTTGAAGCGGTGGCAAGCGGTTCGGATGAATTGCAAACCCTCGCCGGGCAGTTGCATGGCTTGAAGCCCGGGCCGCAGCGCGAGGCGGGCAAGGCCTATGACGAAGCCGTGGTGATGCAGGCTGCCTTGGCGTTCTCCGTACAGCATTTTTTCGAGAACACCGGCCCAAGCGGGCAAAACGCCATGACGAAGCTTGAGGTGAAGCTGCGCGAGAAGGTTTCAGCAGGCGTGGCTGCCGATGTGCTGGCGCGCAGCGAAGCCTATGGCCGTGCAGTTGCAGAGCATATATTGGCGTGGTCGCAGGATGATGGCGGAGCGGTCGTTGAAACTTTGGGCTTCCCGCAGGATTATGAACTGACAAAGGGGCCTTCCCATTGGGTACCCACCAGCCTGGTTGCGCTCCAGCAAAAACCGTTATTGCCGAACTGGGGAAAGAACCGGACTTTTGCCATGCCGGAAGGCACGAGCTGTGCCTTGCCGTCCCATCCTGAATACAGCGAGGACAAAGGTTCCGCGTTTTACAAGGAGGCACTTGAAGTCTACGAGGCCAAGCAGAATTTGACCCCCGAGCGCCGCGCCATCGCGCGGTTCTGGGCGGATGATGCGATGCTGTCGATGACGCCGCCCGGGCACTGGATTTCAATCGCGCTGCAAATCATGGACCGCGACAAGGTCAGTCTTGATAAGCGGGTCGAAACCTTGGCGCGCCTCGGCGTGGCGGTGGCAGACGGCTTTATCGGCTGCTGGCAGGCCAAGTACCAGTATGACCTGATACGGCCCATTTCCTATATCCGCCGCGTGATTGATCCGAAATGGGAGCCGCTGCTCAATACACCACCATTCCCTGAATATCCCAGCGGCCATAGCACACAATCAGGGGCCGCGGCGGACGTGCTGACCAATTTGTTCGGTGAAAATTTCGCCTTCGAAGACAAGACCGGGGCGCACGCCGGGCTCGCGCCACGCACCTTCCCGAGTTTTTGGGCAGCGGCCGATGATGCGGGCATCTCGCGCCTGTATGGCGGCATCCATTTCCGTGCCGCGATTGAAAATGGACTGGAACAGGGGCGCTGCATTGCCGCCTTCACAAATGCCTTGCGCACAAGGAGATAGATTATGCGTCTGATTTCACTACGTTTTGCTTTGACCGCCGCTGGTGTTGCAGGCCTGGCGCAATCGGTTGCTGCCGAAAACACCATTGCCGTTCCCAGTTTCGTTGAGGAAACGGCGAGCGCCGGCATCACCAGCGCCTATACCGGCGACTGGGAATATATGGTGGGTGGCGGGGTTGCCACATTTGACTGCAACGCGGACGGATTTGCCGACATGCTTCTGGCCGGCGGCACATCGCCCGCCAAGTTCTACCGCAACAGCAGCACCAAGGGTGGCACCTTGCATTTCGAGGCACAAACCAGCGGCCTTGAACTCGACAAGGTGGCGGGCGTTTATCCGGTGGATGTCGACAGTGACGGCAACACCGATCTGGTGCTGTTGCGCATCGGTGAAAATGTGGTGATGCGCGGATTGGGTGACTGCAAATTTGAAAGGGCCAATGAGGCTTGGGGCTTTGATGGAGGGGATGCCTGGTCAACGGCATTTGCCGCTACCTGGGAAAAGGGTGCTGCGTGGCCGACGCTGGCCATTGGCAATTACATCAATCGCCTGGAGGACACCTCGCCGTGGGGTTCCTGCACGGACAACTGGCTGCACCGGCCTGACGCGGCCCAGAACAAGTTTGCGCCACCCCTGGCGCTCAAGCCCAGCTATTGCGCGCTGTCGATGCTGTTCACCGACTGGAACAAGTCCGGCACGCCCTCCTTGCGCATTTCCAATGACCGGGAATATTACGAGGGCGGCCAGGAGCAGCTCTGGCATGTCAATGCAGGCCAGGCCCCTGTGCTCTACACCGAGAAGGAAGGGTGGAAGCCCTTGCGCATCTGGGGCATGGGCATTGCCGGCTATGACCTCGACTCCGACGGCTACCAGGAATATTTCCTGACCAGCATGGCCGACAACAAACTGCAAACCCTCGCCAATGCGCCCAAGGATGGCAAACCACCGGAAGCCACCTTCAAGGACGTGGCCTTTGCCAAGGGTGTCACCGCGCATCGCCCCTACTTAGGCGACGACTCACGACCCAGCACGGGCTGGCATGCCCAATTCGAAGACGTGAACAATGACGGCTTGGCTGATTTATTCGTGGCCAAAGGCAACGTCGACAAGATGCCGGATTTTGCCGCCAAGGATCCCAACAACCTGCTGATCCAAACCAGCGAAGGCAAATTTGTTGAAGAAGGCGGGGCCGCGGGCATTGCCAATAACGGCACGTCACGCGGTGCCGCACTGGCGGATTTCAACATGGATGGCTTGCTTGACTTGGTGGTGGTGAACCGCCGCCAAAGCGCGCAACTCTGGCGCAACACCAGCACCAATGCGGGCAACTGGATCGAGGTCAAGCTGCAGCAGCCCGGTGCAAACCGCGATGCAATTGGCGCCTGGCTTGAGGTGAAGCATGGTGAGAAAGTGATGCGCCGTGAAATCTTCGTGGGCGGCGGCTGTGCCAGCGGGCAAAATGGCTGGTGGCATTTCGGGTTGGGTGAACAGGCCCAGGCTGAAATCCGCGTGGTCTGGCCTGACGGCACCGCCGGTGACTGGCAAAGTGTTAACAGCGACAATTTCTACATTCTCGAGCGGAGCAAAGCGGCGCAGGTTTGGGCGGCGAAGTAAAACGGCCGATCACAAATTTCTGATCATAAGACGGCGGGATATATTTCTTTTCGCCCTGGAACTCCCTATGAGAGAGCGGCGACACAGGAGCCGTAATGAAGTTTTCCAGGCGTGATTTGGTTAAGGCCGCCGGGGCCGCAGCCTTGCTTCCGCTTTTTTCGAAGGCGGGCTTCGCTGGTGATTGGGCCGTACTTGAAGCGCAAGCGAAAGGCCAGACGGTTTACTTCAATGCCTGGGCCGGTTCCGAACCCATCAACGCCTATATCGCCTGGGCAGCGGAACAGGTTAAGGCCCGCTATGGTGTTACCCTTGAGCACGTTAAAATTGCCGACACGGCGGAAGTAGTCCGGCGGGTGCGTGACGAGGTGAAGGCCGGCAAGGCCGAAGGCTCGGCAGACCTTGTGTGGATCAATGGTGAAAACTTCCGCGCCATGAAGGCTGAGAAGCTTTTGTTCGGTCCCTTCGCCAATGAGCTGCCAAATTTCAAATATGTGGACACCGAGGGCAAGCCCACGACGCTCGTTGATTTTGCCGAAGCAACCGATGGGCTGGAAAGCCCGTGGGGCATGGCACAGCTCACTTTTTTCGGTGACGGCGCAAAAATTTCCGCGCCATCTCGGAGCATGGATGAGCTTGTAGCCTTTGCGAAGGCCAATCCCGGCCGCGTGACCTATCCGGCCCCGCCGGATTTTCATGGCACGACTTTTGTGAAGCAGGCGCTCATTGAATCAATCACGGACCGAGGCCTCCTGCCCTTGCCGGTAAGAGATGATGAATTTCCCCGTGCCGTTGCACCGCTGTTTGACCTGCTTGACAGCTTGCATCCGCATCTCTGGCGCAAGGGCCAGCAATTCCCGCAGAGCCAGGCGCAGCTCAAGCAGATGCTGGCGGATGGCGAGTTGATGATGGCGCTGACGTTCAATCCCAATGAGCCTGCCAATCTTGTTGCTTCAGGGGAGTTGCCGGTGAGCACAGTGGCGTGGCAACATCGGGCTGGCACCATTGGCAACACGCATTTCGTAGCTATTCCGGTCAATTCAAAGGCAATGGCAGGGGGCCAAATTGTGGCAAATTTCCTGCTGTCATCGGAGGCGCAGGGCCGAAAGGCCGATCTCAAAATCTGGGGCGATCCTACCGTGCTTGCCACAGCCAAACTTCCCGCCGACGAAGCCAAGTTTTTCGGCACAACCGTGGTAGCCGGAAGTGTCACGGAACCAGCTCCAGCGCTCCCCGAACCGCACAGCAGCTGGGTGCGCCTCCTTGAAACCGCATGGCTTGAATCCTACGGCACATGAGAACCTGGCTGAACAGCTTTGCCGGTTTCCTGCCACTCGGTGTGTTTTGGCTAGGCCCGCTTTTGGCCGGCCTGCTGGCCGTGTTGTACGGGGCGTTTGACGGTGCCGCGTGGCTTGAGTTGTTTGAGCATCCGCAGCTCTGGACGGCGCTGATCCTTTCAATCGGCACGGGTACATTGAGCCTCATTATTTCGGCACTGTTGGCCTTCTGGATAGTGGCGGGCCTTTACGGCGGCAAACTATGGGCGGACTGCTCAAGTCTCATGGGCGGCTTCCTGTCACTGCCCCATCTGGCCTTTGCCATCGGGCTTGGCTTCCTGATTACGCCGAGCGGTTTCATTGCGCGGGTCATCGGGTCGCTCGCCGGGTGGGCCGTACCGCCACAATGGGTGACGACCCAAGATCCTTATGGCCTTTCGCTGGTCTCCGTCCTTGTTCTCAAGGAGGTGCCGTTCCTGATCTGGCTCATCAGCGCGCTCTTGGCGCGGCCAGATATTTCGCAAACGCTCAAGGGGCATTTTCGCGTGTCGCAAAGCCTCGGGCATGGCAGCGCTTCGGTCTGGCTCCGGGTGTTCATTCCGCAGATCCTGCCGCGCCTGAAATGGCCGCTGCTTATCGTCTGGTTCTATGGCGCATCGGTTGTCGATGTGGCGCTGGCCATCGGCCCCACCCAGCCGCCGCCGCTATCTGTCATCATCTGGTCTGACCTCAACAATGCCGATCCCGCCATCAATGCCCGCGGAACCGCAGGTGCCCTGTTCCTGACAGTGGCGCTAATCGGGCTCGCGCTGGTGTGGATGGTGTTGAAGAAAATTGCCGTTCCCTCCATCTGGAAATTTTTTACCCGTGGCCCTTCGCGCCGGCGGACACCGACGATCACCTCGGGCGCGTTGCTGTTTTTCTTCTGTGCGGTTTACGCCATGGTTTTTGTGGTCCTGTGTGTCATGTCCATCGGCACTCTGTGGCCTTATCCCAATCTTTTGCCTGCTGAAGTGCGTTGGACCGCCTGGCAGCAGTTTATCATGTCGCCATCGCCGCTCCTCAACAGCCTGTCATTGGCCCTTGCTTCGACGCTTGCAGCCCTGGGTCTTGCTGTCTTCTGGCTGGAAACAGTGCCGGAAAAGCTGGATGCAGCCCTGCTGGTTTTCGCCGTCATGGCAATCGCGTTGCCGTCTCTCCTCATTGCTGACGGGCAGTATCTCGCTTTCCTGCGTTTCGGCTTGAATGGCACCTGGCTGGGCGTTTTCCTCGCCCATCTCACCCAGGTTTTCGCCTATGTCTTTATCGTGCTGAAAGGGCCGTACCGGGCTTTTGATCCGCGTTACCGCGCCGTGTCGCTCGGCCTCAATACGGATCCCTTGCGCTTCTGGTCGGCGGTGAAATTTGGTATGATGAAGCCGGCTTTGGCTGCTGCGGCGGCGGTGGGCATTGGTGTCAGCATTGCGCAGTATGTTCCCACCCAGCTTATTGCCTCGGGGCGCCTGACAACGCTGCCCATTGAAGCGGTGACGCTGGCCAGCGGCGGCAGCCGCCCGTTGATGGCGGTGTTCGCGCTCATGCTGGCAGTCGTTCCGGCGCTTGCCTTTCTCGTGGCGGCGCGCATTGGCCGGAAACCCCTATGACCCTGCTGCTTGAAAACATCAGCCTTACCATCGGCGACGTGCTGCTCGTCAAGAGTTTCACGATTACCATCGAGGCCGGTGAAATCGTCACCCTGATGGGTCCCAGCGGCAGCGGAAAATCATCGCTGCTCGCCTATATCGCCGGTGACCTGACACACCCCATGTATGGCAACGGGCATGTGACGCTGGATGGTGTTGACCTCGTCTATGTGGCGGCGGAGCGGCGGCAGGTGGGCCGCCTGTTCCAGGATGACCTGCTGTTCCCGCATCTCACGGTTGGTGAAAATCTTCTGTTCGGGGTTGGCCGGGGCAGCTTGAAAAAACGCCAACACCTGGTGGCGGAAGCGTTGGCAAGCGCCCAACTCGACGGGCTTGAGAACCGCATGCCCGATACGCTGTCCAACGGCCAGAAATCCCGGGTGGCGCTTTTCCGCGCCCTGATGGCAAAGCCCCAGGCCATGCTGCTGGATGAGCCTTTCTCCAAACTTGATGCGGAACTCCGGCACACCATCCGCAACTATGTCTTCGCCCATTTGCGCGAGCGCAACATTCCCACTCTGCTGGTCACCCATGACCGCGAGGACGCGCCGGCGGGCGGACGCATTTTCCGCATCAACAGCAAGGGGGAACTGCTCCTTGCTTGACCGCTACGCGCTGAAGCTGGCAAAGCCGGTCATCGACCGGGCAGCGCTTGCGATCAAGGACAGGGGCTATTCCGCCGATCAGGTGACCTTCACGGGCTTTGGGCTTGGCGTCTTCGCGGCGCTGTGCATCGCGCTTGGATTTTACACCTTCGCCATCTTGCCCTTGCTCGCCAGCCGGGCGCTAGATGGTCTTGACGGCGCCGTGGCGCGGGCCGGAGTTGCCACGGACCGCGGGGCCTTTCTCGACATTGGCCTGGACTTTGTTTTCTACGGGCTCATTCCCCAGGCTTTTGGCATCGCACACCCGGAGGCCAACGCGCTGGCCGCTGCAACGCTGCTGGCCGCCTTCGTCGGCACGGGTTCAAGCTTTCTGGCCTATGCCATTATCGCCGAGAAACGCGGCCTGAAGAGCACCGACTACCCCAGCAAATCTTTCTACTATCTCGGCGGGTTGACGGAGGGCACGGAGACAATTGCCTGCTTCGTGGCCATGTGCCTGTGGCCGCAGCACTTCGCGGCGCTGGCTTATTTTTATGCAGCGCTTTGCCTGATCACCACGGCCACGCGGCTGCTCGCGGGCTGGCAGGCGTTCGCCTCGCCAAAAGATTAACGGCTGTTAAGAAAAAACTTTGCTTCAGCCCAAATTTTTTCTTGATTGCAACACACGAATCCACCATATGGCGCTTGCCCAGAGTCGCACGTGCCTTAAGGATTTCCCCAAAGCAACGACGGTGCGGGCTTTTTGGTCTCGATTGGCCCTCCAAAGGCTGATGTTACTGAGAGGCACCACTATCATTGCCCGCAGTGCGATTGGGTATCCCAATCAAGCCAAGGCGAAAAGTCAGTAGGCGGTCAGTCAACTCACGTCTCCATCGCGTGGGTTTACGAAGCGCCCTGATGTCTCAACTTTTTTTGGGAGATACGCACATGGCCGCAACTGCCCGCATTTTGGACTTCCTCCGTGACCGACGACCAGAAGGCCCCTGCCTCGTCGTCGACCTTGAGGTCATTGCTGACAATTACAAAGCCTTTACGCGGGCCATGCCGGACACGCGTATTTTTTATGCCGTAAAGGCAAACCCGGCCCCGGAAGTGCTGAAGCTTCTGGCGGGCCTCGGCTCCTGCTTCGATACTGCTTCTGTTGCTGAAATCGAGATGGCGCTGGCCGCAGGGGCCACGCCGGAGCGGATTTCCTTTGGCAATACCATCAAGAAAGAGCGCGACATCGCTAAAGCGCATCAACTCGGCATTTCCATGTTCGCGGTCGATTGCGTTGAAGAGGTCGAAAAAGTTTCGCGCGCCGCACCGGCAGCGCGGGTATTCTGCCGCATTCTCACCGATGGCGCCGGGGCCGAATGGCCGCTGAGCCGCAAGTTCGGCTGCGACCCCGACATGGCGACTGAAGTATTGCTGCACGCCCATGCGCTGGGCCTCAAGGCCTATGGCATTTCCTTCCATGTGGGCTCGCAGCAGACCCGCCTTGGCGCATGGGATTCGGCGCTCGCCGAAGCCAAATCCATTTTCGACAGCCTTGCGGGCCACGGCATTACGCTCTCCATGGTCAACCTGGGCGGCGGCTTCCCGACCAAGTATTTGAAGCCGGTTCCGGGAACGGCCACCTATGCCAATGCCATTCACGAGGGCCTTGCCAAGCATTTCGGCAATGCCATTCCCGAAACCATCATCGAGCCGGGCCGCGGCATGGTGGGCAATGCCGGCGTGATCAAGACCGAAGTGGTTCTGATTTCGAAGAAGCATGCCAATGACAACCAGCGCTGGGTCTATCTCGACATCGGCAAGTTCGGCGGCTTGGCTGAAACCATGGATGAAGCCATCCGCTATCCGATCACCACGGCGCGTGATGGCGACGCCAAGTCCCCTTGCGTAATCGCCGGGCCAACCTGCGATTCGGCGGACGTGCTTTATGAAAAGACGCCCTATGACCTGCCGGTCACCTTGAGCGTTGGCGATGAAGTGCTGATCGAGGCCACGGGAGCTTACACGACGACTTATGCGTCGGTAGCTTTCAACGGCTTTACGCCGCTGCAAGCCTACATCATCTAGTCGCCTCATCCCTGTCAATTTGCTCGAGGCTGTCATGGTCACCATTCGCGCTGAAGTTCCGGCTGACGTTACCGCCCGCGAGGCGCTTCTCGACCGCGCCTTCGGGCGTTCGCGCCAGCGCAAGACGTCGCAGCGCTTTCGTGATGACCGCTTGCCTGCCGAAGGATTGGCCTTCACGGCCTTGAGCAAATCGGGCCGGCTGATCGGTACGCTGCGCATGTGGAATGTGATCGCCGGTTCTGCCGGGCCAGCGCTTCTGCTTGGGCCGCTTGCGATTGATGGCCGCCATCAACGGCGCGGCATTGGGCGCGAACTGATGACCCACGCCCTCAACATGGCGAAGGTTCTCGGCCACGCCTCGGTGTTGCTGGTAGGTGATGAGCCCTATTACAGCCGTTTCGGTTTCACACGGAACCTGGTTGCGGATTTGCATCTGCCAGGCCCGGTTGAGCGCAACCGTTTCCTGGCACTTGAACTTGCGCCGGGTGCGCTTGATGGGGCTGAAGGCCTGGTGATGGCAAGTGGCGCGCTTGTACCTGTTGTCGGCAAGACACTGGCAGCCTAGCTATTCGAGATTCGTGTGGTTGGCTCGCATCGCTTCAGGCTTTATTTGAAGCGATCCGATGAGCTTCAGTACCATAACTTCAAACAGCACAAACAGTGCACCCTCAAACAGCGATCCCATGGGCAAAACAGATGAGCGCTTGTCGCCTTGATCATCAGCCATTGTCTGGGCCGGCAAATGCAACACGAAATCCGCCAGTGCTGCACCGCGGCTCTTGAGTTGGGCTGTGATAAAAAGTATCTTTGAACCAGCCGCTTTGGCTACCCCCATTAAAGCCAGGGCAGTTGAAATTTCACCTGGTCCGCAGGTCACAATGAACAAATCGCCTTTTCCAACAGGCGGGGTTGTCATGTCACCTTCGACTGCAACGGCCAAGCCCATGTGATAAAGCCGCATGGCAAATCCCATTATTTGCAGACGCTCACGGCCACCGCCAAACACGACAGTCTTGTGTGCCTTGGCGATCATCTCGCAAGCCTCATCAACATCGCTGTCATTTAGTCGTTCAAAGACAACGCCGAGCTCAAACAGCGCTGCCTTGTAGAGATTTGTCATAAGCCGCCCTCTTCGCTAAGTGTTTGTTTGAAGTGCTCTGAGATCAAACTTTGGATGACCGGTCCTTAACTGTAAAGGGGCCTACGGGCTACGATGGCATTGTTGCGATGGGGTTAGCGGTGCTCTGCGATGCGGCCCGCCAGATATTCGGCATCGTGCCAGACGCGCAAGATGATTTCAGTACCTGCCGCAATGAGAGAGTTTTGCATGAGTGACGCCGCGTCGAGAGGGGTTGGTTTTGAAACGCAGATTCAAGACACAGCGTGTCCCGCCTATTTCCAATTCTTGGCGCGCTTTATTGCTTCGGAAAAACGCTGTTTCAATTCCTTACTCAATGGTGCATCGGGTGTGATCTTGGCGCGAGGTGCGGGGAGGGGCGGTAGCGTGCTTACGCCTGCGCCGCGCATTGCCATGCGGGCGGTGCCGAGGCCAGTTAGCTCGGGGGATTCCTGAACGATTACGGTCTTTTGCAGGGCGTTGGCGAGAAAGCGGTTGAAATAGGGATTCTTGGTGAGCCCGCCATCAATTGAAATCATTTTTCCAAGCGGCGTGAGTTCGGCCATGGCGTCAATCACTTCTGCGGCGCGCAAGGCAACACCTTCGAGCAACGCCTGAATCAAATCCTTCGCTGTCGTTTCCAGTCCCATGCCGATCCATAAACCGGCAGCACCGCGATCCCAATGGGGGCAGGCTAGGCCTGAGAGGGCCGGCACAAAAACAAGATTGCGCGACAGAGCCGAAGGCGATTCAAAAATTGCGATATCGGAAAATTCCTTGAACAGGCCGAGCCCCCGCGCCCAGTTCACGGCGGAGCCCGCGTTATAAACTCCGCCTTCAATGGCGCGGTGCGGCGCTTCATTTTTTATCTTCCAGGCTACGGTGGGAAGGATGCCAAATTTCGAGCCATCGACGCGCACGTCTCCGGTGATCGTCAGCGCGAAGGCGCCCGTTCCGAAGGTAATCTTCGTGGGGCAGCCATGGCCGAAGAGGGCGGCCTGCTGATCGACAAGGCTGGCGGTGACGGGGATTTTTCCGGCCTGGCCAAAGTCGCCCGCCGTCGATCTGATTTCGGGGAGGCATTCGATGGGCACGCCGAAGAGTTTGCAGAGGTCGAGGTCCCAGTTGCAGGTATCAAGCGACATGAGGCTGGTGCGCGAGGCGGTTGTCACATCGGTGGCGAAAGTTCCGGTCAGGCGGTCAAGGAAGAAGGCGTCGCTGGTGCCCAGGCGAAGGCGGCCCTGTTTGAGAAGGGCGCGGGCCTCGTCCACATGGTCAAGGAACCAGCGCAGTTTGCTGGCGGAGAAATAGGGGTCAAGCGGCAGGCCGGCGCGGGCCCGCGTCAGTTCCTCGGCCCCGCCAGCCTTCAGTTTTTCCGTATTGTCCTGGGTGCGGTCATCCTGCCAGACGATGGCGTTGTAGATGGGCTTGCCGGTGGCCGCATCCCAGGCAATGACCGTTTCGCCCTGGTTGTCCATGCCGATGGCATCGACCTTGCCTGCGGCGTTGAGGCAGGAGCTGACATTGCGCAGCAGTTCTTCCGCGTCATGCTCAACCCAGCCGGCATTGGGGTAAATCTGCTTGTGTTCAAAGGCGGCGACGGATTCAAAGCGGCCGGATTCATCAAGGGTGAAGGATTTCGTGCCCGTTGTTCCCTGGTCAATGGCCAGAACCTTCATGCGAGTCTCCTTGCGATGTCTTGCGCCGCGCCTGCGCCTTGCAGCCAGCATTCACCCGACGTTTTGAGCGGGCCTGAAACATTTCCGGCGCTTGAGAATTTTTCCGAAGGCAAGCCGGTGGGGAACAATGCGGTTTCGGGCCTGAAGAGCCCGGTGAAGATCACACCATCACAGGCGAGGCGTTCGCGCTTGCCGCGTTGTTCAACGTCAACTGCTTCCACGTTCTTGCGGCCTTCAATGGAAATGAGCCTGGTGGAAACGCGCACCGGTACGCCGAAGGCAAATCTGGCAATGAGACCGCCGGGACTTTGCGCTGAAATGCGGGGATTTTCCTCCAGCATGGCAACGGGCCTGATGCCGAGATGGCGGCAGGTGAGCAGCGCCGAAAAGGACACCAGTTCGCTGCCGATGATCACCGGGCGCTCAAAAGGCTTGTTGTGATAGAGATAAACATGCTGCTGCAAGGCCCCGGTGTTCATCACCCCTTGCGGGCGGGCGCCGCCCACCAAGCGGGCCGAACGCGGCGTTTCGCGAGTGCCGGTGGCGATCAGCACATGCCTGGCCTTCATTTCGCTTATCCCTGTGCTGCCCTGGACGCGCAATTGGCCATCCTTGCCGAGTTCAATCACCGTTGTTGCGGTCCTGACATCGAGACCCTTTACAGACTTCCTTAGCTCGGCGGCAAAGCGCGGCCCGCTCCACAGGCGCCTATGGCTTTGCCAGCCAAAGCCCAAATGGCCGCAATGGCGTGGAATGCCGCCCGCCTCGGCCTCGCGTTCAAGCACGACGACGTCACGAATGCCCAGATCGGTCAGCCGGCGCGCGGCGCTCAGGCCGGTGGGGCCGCCGCCCACGATGATCACATCATGGCTTTCCATCGAAGCGCCCCTTGGTGATGTCGGCGATATGGGCCGAACAATAAAAACCCTGGCAGCGGCCCATCATGGCGCGGGTGCGGCGCTTCAGGCCACCCATGTCACCGGCAGGCAGCGGCCCTTCGAGGGCGGCGGAAATTTCACCGCGCGTGACATGCTCGCAATGGCAAACGATTTCGCCGCCCATCATGAAGGGCCGGATGCGGCCTTCACTGAGGTTTGGAACGGGGGTCCAGCGTTGTTCCGCAGGCTTCTTCGGAAGCTTCGCAAAATTCTTTTCATAGAGCTGGCTGGCATAGTCGGCGATGCCGAGCGCCGCGGTAAGGCCGGTTGAACGAATGCCACCCACGGTGATCCAATTCCGGTCCTTCACGGCTTCGATGACATAATCCTTCTGATCGCTCGCCGGGCGGAGCCCTGCGTAGATGGCATTCACATCAATGCTGGCGAGGGTCGGAATCATTTCGACGGCGCGGGATTTCAGTTTTTCCAGGGCATCATGGTCGCAGGTTGCAATCTCGCGTTCATCCTGATCCTCGGCGGTAGGGCCAACGGCCAGGTTTCCGAAGGCGGTGCGGAACAGCACCACGCCCTTGGTGCGCACGGTGGGCACCGGCAGGACGATGGCGCGCAGCAGTTTGTAGGCAGGCTTGTCAAACACCACGAACTGGCCCTTTCGCGGTTTGATGGTGAAGGGCGACGGGCGCGCCATGGCTTCAACCAGGTCGCCAAAATTTCCGGCGGCGTTGATCACTATCGAAGCTGTGATCTTTCCCTGCTTGCTGGCCAGCGTCCATTCATCCCCGGCGAATTCCCCGCCAGTGACTTCGGCGTTGCACAGAATAGTTGCGCCATGGGCCAGGGCCTGGTGGGCATAGGCCAGAGGGGCGGACCAGGCATCGATGATGTGCTCACCGGGCACAAACACGCCGCCCAAGGCATGCTTTGCCAGTTCGGGCTCTTTCAGGCGCAATTCGGTTTGCGAAATGGCGCGCACGTCGGTAACGCCATTCTTGTGGGCTTTTTCGACAATGCCGGGCAAGGCGGCGAGTTCGGCTTCATTCCACGCCACGACAATGGCGGTGCTTTCAATGAGGGGCAGATTGAGCTTCTGGCGGATGCGGAGATATTCCGCGTAACCGGCTTTCATGCAGCGCAACTCAAGGCTTTTCGGCGGTGCGTCAAAGCCCGTATGGAGTAGCGCGCTGTTGCCCTTGGAAGCGCCCGACAGGATATCGCTGCCGCGTTCCAGCAAAACGCATTTTAATCCGGCAATGGCGAAACGGCGCAGCAAGGCAAGCCCAACCACGCCACCCCCGATCACGGCCACATCGAATCTCTGCTCCATCGCCTTTAGCTATCACAAAAGCAATTGGGCAACCTACACTTTCCCTCTCCCCGTTTACGGGGAGAGGGTTGGGGCCCATTGCGAAGCAATGGGAGGGTGAGGGGCTGCTGTCAAAGACTGAGTTGAATCCTCTCCAACACCGCATCCAGATCGTCCATCAACTCCTCACTGCGAAAGCGAATGACACGATAGCCCTGCGTTTCCAGCCAAGCGCTGCGGCGGAAATCGCTGGCCAATTCTTCCGGCGTCTCATGCGTTACGCCATCAATCTCAATCACGAGCCTTGCTTCACGGCAGCAGAAGTCGGCGAAGAAGGGGCCAATGGAAACCTGACGCGCAAATTTTACTCCATTCAATTGACGATTGCGCAGGCAGGCCCAGAGCTTGGATTCCGCAACCGTCTGCTCGCGGCGAAGTGATCTTGCTCGAGTGGTGGATTTCTGGTTTGGGGCCCGCATGGGAAATTCATAGCACAGGGCCCCTCACCCTCCCACGCCTGCGGCGCGGGCCCCAACCCTCTCCCCGCTGAAGCGGGGAGAGGGAGAAGAGTGCACTATGCCATTCCCCTTCTCTCGCGCATTTTCTGTACCCAGGCGGTGATCAGGCGGTCGGCGATGATGCCGATGAAGGCGATGACGAGGCCCGCCACGATGCCGCGCCCGGCATCGGCCTTGGACAGCGCCTTGAACACTTCCTGGCCGAGGTCGCGGGTTCCCACCATGGCGCAGATGATGATCATGCTGAGGGAGAGAAGGATTGTCTGGTTGATGCCCAGCATGATTTCGGGCATGGCGACGGGAAGCTGCACGCGGCGGAAAAGCTGCCACTTTGTGCAGCCCGAGACGATGCCCGCTTCCAACAATTCGTGTGGCACCTGCCTGATACCGTGATTGGTGTAGCGCACTGCCGGAACGATGGAGAACGCGATGGTGGCGATCAGGGCCGTTAC
Source organism: Aestuariivirga sp. (assembly GCA_965279345.1). Lineage (GTDB taxonomy): Bacteria > Pseudomonadota > Alphaproteobacteria > Rhizobiales > Aestuariivirgaceae > Aestuariivirga. The sequence continues at coordinate 658,868 of CBDIHN010000003.1, read as the reverse complement.
GTCACCCACGCGGAAGAGCATGACTACGGGAATGATGAAACAGAACGAGGGGATCGTCTGCAGCGTGTCGATGATCGGCGTGACGATGGCGGAAACCCGGTCGCTGCGCGAACACCACAGGCCGATGGGGATGCCGAGGGCCGAGGCCACAAGGGCAGCAACACCGCAGAGATAAAGCGTCTGCATGGCCGGAATCCAGAGTCCTGTCGTGGCGCAGAAGGCGGTGAGAAGAGCGATGACCAGGGCAAGGCCCCAGCCGCCCAAGCGCCAACCCAAAGCCGTCAGCACGAGCAGGACACCGAACCAAGGCAGGGCTTCGAAACCCGCCCGCAGCGGGTTCAGGAAATTGAGCAGGACAAAGACTCGCCCTGCTTCAATGGCGTCGAAGAAGTTGATGGTGATCCAGTCAACACCCGCCTTCCAGTAAGGGGCCGTGGTGACGGTCATGGAATCGGGCAATGTATTCAGCGCCGGAGAAACCAGGCTGAGCGCCGTGGTGGCCAGAAGCACCGCTATGGCCAGAATAGAATTTGTGTTGCGGGCAATGAATCCTTTTGTCTCCGAAGCCTGAGGCCGTTTGAGCGCGATGGCCTGGCTCAACCTGTCGAGCACCACTGCGATGATGACGATGGCGAGGCCCGCTTCCATGGCCTGGCCGATCTTCAGGGCGCGGAGCGCCAGCAGCACGTCATAGCCAAGGCCGCCGGCCCCGATCATCGACGAGATGATGACCATATTGAGGGCCAGCATGATCACCTGGTTCACGCCAATCAGCAGGGAGGGCTTGGCCGACGGCAGCAGCACGCGCCACAGCTTCTGCGACTTGGTGCAGCCCGCCATGTCGGCGAAATCCTTGATCTCCTGGGGCACCTTGTTGAGGCCAAGCACGGTTGCCCGCACCATGGGCGGCGTGGCGAACAGCGCCGTGGCCAGCAGGGCGGACACCGGGCTTGCACCAAACAGCAGCAGCATGGGGATGAGATAGGCGAAGGTCGGCATCGTCTGCATGAGGTCGAGGGCGGGCGATATCAGCCAGCGGTTCATGCGCGGTGAAAAATGCCCCCAGATGCCGAAGGCCAGCCCAGTGACGATGCAGAAAGGCACGCAAATCACGATGAGCGCCAGGGTGAGCATGGAATTGGTCCACACATCGAAAATGACAAGTGACAGAAATCCGAAACCACAAAGGGCCGCCAGACGAAGTCCGCCGAAGATGTAGCCCAGCCAGGCCATGACAAAGACCACGCCAAGCCACGACAGCCGCGGCAGGGTCCAGGCATCCTCGCCCGTTCCGAACTTGAAGCCCTTGGCGAGCAGGCCAAAGGCAAAGCGCAGCGGGGCTTCGATGAGGGCCGCAAGCCAGCGGGTCAACCAGGTGAAATTTGTCTTGAGCCAGGCCATGAAGGCGCCGACCCAGTCCTTGAACGGAATGACCAGGCTATCAGGATAGCTGGCCAGCGGCGACAGGGCCTCGGGAACAAGCAGAAGAATGGCGGTTATCACAACCGCTCCCGCGACAACCCAATGGCCAAGCCATTTGCCATTGATCATCGAAGGGGCTGAGTGCGCGATATCGCTCATGCGCATGTTCCCCGGTCCTTCCCGGAAAGCAGGTTGATAACGGCGCGCGGTGAAATTTCGCCAATCACCTCGTCCGCGTCATCGACAACGGCAAAGGGCTTTGCGGAATCGACAATTGCCGCCGCGAAGCTTGCGATCTTGGCTTTTGCCGCAACCTTTTCGAACCCGCCGGACTTCGCGGTTGCGGGCTCCATCAGCGCGCGCGCCGAGAGCACCTTGGCGCGGTTCACATCGGCGGTGAATTCGGCCACGTAACTGGTCGCGGGATTATTCACGAGATCTTCCGGGGTGCCGATCTGGATGATCTCGCCATCCTTCATGATGGCGATGCGGTCCGCCAGCCGGATAGCTTCGTCGAAATCATGGGTGATGAAGACCACGGTTTTCTTGAGAACGCTTTGCAGCCTGATCAATTCGGTTTGCATCTCGCGGCGGATCAGCGGATCAAGGGCGGAGAAGGGTTCGTCAAGAAACCATATCTCCGGTTCCACGGCGAGAGAGCGCGCAATGCCCACGCGCTGCTGCTGGCCGCCGGAGAGTTCCGATGGAAAATGGTTTTCACGGCCCTTGAGGCTCACGAGATCGATCATCTGGTGGGCGCGGGCCTCGCGCTCGGCCTTGCCGATGCCCTGGATAGAGAGCGGAAAGGCCACGTTCTCCAGAACCGTGAGATGAGGCAGCAGGGCAAAGTGCTGGAACACCATGCCCATCTTGTGCCGCCGGATATTGATGAGTTCAGCCTCGCTGGCCTTGAGCAAATCCTTGCCGTCGAAGGTCAGTTCGCCGGTGGTGGGTTCGATGAGGCGCGACAGGCAGCGCACCAGCGTCGACTTGCCGGAGCCCGAAAGGCCCATGACGATGAAGATTTCACCTTCGCGCACCTCAAGCGTGGCGCCCCGCACCGCGCCGATCAGCGCGGCCTTGTCGAGTTCGGCGGACGTTGCCTTGCCGTTGCGCTCAGCCATGAATTTGGTGGCGTTGGGGCCAAAAACCTTCCACAGGTTGCGGCACGATAGCTTGACCGGACGCTGAATTTCAGCGCCCGGTGTTTTCGTTTTCATGAGAATTGCCCCAGATACCGGCTTATTGTGCCCAGGCTTTCCATTTCGCTTCGTTGGCGGCAACCCATGCGGCTGCAACCTCCTCAATCGTCTTGCCATCAAGATCAATCTGGCCCGACATGGCGTTCAGTTCCTTGGTGTCAATCTGGTAAGCCTTGGCCACCTTGTAGGCAACCGGCCACTTGTCCTTCATGCCGCCCCAAGCGAATTTCCAGATGTCGCCATGGGGCTTGCCGCAATCATAGGCCTTGTCGGGGTTTGAGCCCCACTTCGGATCGGTATAGCATTCCGGCGTATATTCCGGAAACTCAACCCATTCGCCTTCATATTTTGCAGGGGCCCAATGGGGCGAATAAACCCACAGCATGACGGGCGCTTTGCGCTGGTAGGCCGAGTCGAGTTCGGCAAACATTGCCGCGTCGGTACCCGCATGGATAACGGTGAAGGGCAGACCGAGCGCTTCTACGCGTTCATCGTCAAAGCCTTCCCAGGTTACCGGGCCACCCACATAACGGCCCTTGGGGGCGGTTTCAGCGGTGGAGAAAGCTTCGGCGCATTTTGGATCCTTCAGGGCTTCCCAGTTGGGCAGGCCCGGGCACTTTTCCTTCATGTAAAGGGGGTACCACCATTCTTCCTTGGCCTTTGGTCCCAGTTGGCCGAGGCGCTCGGTCTGGCCGGTGGCTTCGGAGGCCTTCATGGCCTCGCCCGCGGTGGTGTCCCAGTATTCCACGCCGACTGTCACATCGCCGTTGGTGAGGCTGGTGGTCAGGCTCGAGAGATAATCGCCGGTTGGGTACTCAACGGTGTATCCGAGCTTTTCGAGTACGCCGCCAAGAATCTTGGCGTTGAGGTTGACGCTGGTCCAGTCGAACAAGACGATCTTGATGGGGTCGGTCGATTCAACCGCACCGGCCGATGATGGCGCCAGGATGGGGGCCGCAATTGCTACTGCGGCGAATAGGGCAGATTTCCACGTCCGTATAAAACTCATTATTTCCTCTCTGTTTATGGGCTTTTTGCTTGAACCGTCGCGCCCATTAACCGCAATGTCCACCTAAAATCGGCCCGCTGTCAATGTGAAAGGCAGCAATCACCAGCTACCTGTTTTTTGCTCAAGATTTTGCCAAAATAAAAAGGGCGGCACAGGGCCGCCCTTTTCAATTTTTGACCGCCGGTTATGAACGGGCAGCAGCCGCGAGCGCCTTTTCCTGGGCCGCGATAACGGCCTGACGCTTGGCAATGTCCCCACCAATCGGCGGACCCTTGAAGCGCTTGTTCTCGCTCAGGAACCAGCCGAGGGCCAAAGCTACCGCCAGGAAGATCAGCGGGTTGGTCAACTGGTTCAGTGGGAACACCAGATCCGGGAACAACGGCAGGATGATCGGGTTGAACGGCGGCTGGGTTCCGGCATAGGCGAGGATAACAGCGCCCAGGACGGTGATGATCGCGAAGGGCTTTGACCAAACTCCGAGGCGGAAGGGCCCAAACTCGGTCCACGACTTGCCTTCGGTGATCAAGCCGGCCGCCACCGGTATGGCGTAGGAGACATAGAGGAACAGCGCACAACCGGCCGCCAGCGCAAACATGAACGGCGCATAGAAGCAGGCACCCGCCGAGAGAGCGGCGGTGAGCCAGATGGCATTGACCGGAGTGCGATGCACCGGATGGATCGTTGCCAGCTGTTTCGATGCCGGGAGGCCGCCGTCACGCGAGAAGGCGTAGATCATGCGCGATGTCGAGGTCATGCCCGCCAGCGCACAGATGTAGTTAGCGACCACGATGCCGATGGCCAGGATTGCCTTGAGGAAGAATGGCATTGGCAGGTTGTTGAACAGGTTGAAGAAGGAGTTGAAGCCGTCCTTCGCACCCAGTGCCATATCAGGCATCGCCAGAATAAACGATGCGGCGAGGAAGAAGCCAAAGAGCAGCGACCAGAATACGGAATGCAACATGCCTTTCGGCACTGCGGTCCGCGCGTTCTTCGTTTCTTCAGAGGTGTGGGCTGAAGCATCGAAGCCGGTAATCGTGTAGATCGGATAGAGAAGGCCGATCAGGAAGGCGACAAGAGCGGTGCGTGGTTCTGGCACAACCAAGCCGCCGGGTTCGCCCGTGTTGTTCACAAAGGTGAAAAGCCGGGAGAGATCGAAGCTTGCACCCCAAATCAACATGGACAGGGTGAGCAAGGTGGCAATCACAAAAATCAGATAGCCTGAAAAATCGGTGAGCATCGTTGTGAGCTTGATGCCGAAATGATTGAACAGGGCTTGCGTCACCGCAAACACCGTGACGAAAATGCTGGAATGCCAGGCACCCCACGTCGACGTATCCATGCCGAAAACACCGGTGAGGACAAGATCCTTGAGCAAGAGGTAAACGCCGAAGTTCACGGAGGCGACAACGAAGATGAGGCCCACCATGTTAATCCAGGCGGTTATCCAGCCCCAGCCGCGGCCACCGAGGATCGAGGCCCAATGATAGAGGCCGCCAGCCGTTGGGTAGGCTGAGGCGATCTGGCCCACCGAGGCCGCAACGACCAGAGCGAACAGGCCGCCGACGATCCAGCCGATGGCAACGGAGAAACCGCCGCCGGCCGACATGGCAACCGGGAAAGCGGTGATGCCGCCGGCCAGAATGCAGATGATGGAAAATGAAATTGCAAAGTTCGAAAACCCGCCCATGCGGCGGGCTAGTTCCTGGGCATAGCCCATTCCGTGAAGGACTTTCTCGTCCTCAGTCAAATTATGATCAGCCATTTGGCCCCTCCCAGCACATCCGAGGGGACCCGGACGGCGTTGTTTCCCTAGAATACCTTGGGCATTGCACCCCCCGGTGCAGTGTTTTGCCTGAGGCCTTCCCCTGAGTCGGCATTCTGACCGGGGGTAAGAGGCACGTCAACCTTAGTTGTACGACTAAGGTTGCAGTGCACAATGGTTGAATGCCTCCAAGCGGGGCAGAGCAAGAGACGGGTTTGGTGTTCTTGCCCAGGTGATAAAGCCGCCCGCCCGCCGTTCGATCTTGATGGCATGGTTCTGGGCAATATCGCTGACGCGGTGATTGAGAAATGGATTTTCGAAGCGCTCGAGCGTTGTCGCCACGTAGCGGGTGGCGGACTCGCCCATGCCGCGGGCGGCAAATCCCGGAATGACCTCATCATCGTAAAGGCTGAGCAGGCGCTGCTTGATGCCCGGGTCGGCGAGCATCTCGCGCACGGTTTCATCGGGTCGGCGCTTCTCGGCCTGCCAAATCTGCGCCAGATAGGTGTGGCCGAGATTTAGGATGTGAAGCTTGAGGCGAAGGAAGGGTTCAAGGTCATCGGTGTAGGTTATGCTGGGATGCTGCAATGGAGGTTCGAAGCCGGGCTGGCGCTTGATGGCCCAAAGGCCATAGGGTTCGGCGACGGCACCGATGGGTTCGATGGGCTCCGAGACGATGCGGTCGACCAAGGTGTCACAGATCATGACCGAGCCTGCCAGCCAGGCTTTGAACTCCTGGCTTTCATTCCACGCACCGGAAAGACCCACCAGTAACCGGCGCAGCACTTCGCCATTATCGCTGACGAGTTCACAAGGCAGAATTAAGAGAGGTGCTGCGCCATTCTGAAAGCGGTGGACGAGAAGCGCCAGAAGCTTGGCGGGATAGCTTGTTGGGACAACGCCAGCGGCAGGGCGGTGGAGCCGATCTTCGCCGGATATATCGTAACCACCTTCACCGACATTCGAAACCACTATATCCGTCTCGTTGGCAAAGAGCTGAATGAGGCCTTGCCAATCCTTGTTGGCATCCATGGCGCGGCTTACGCTTTTCACTATGACGGTTTCATCAACGACACGGCCGTTTTCATGGCCCCGGAAGCGGACCGGAAAACCGTTGGCATTTCCCAAGGCTTCGATACGGCCATCGCGGATGCCACCTGCGGTGGTTTTCACAATGATGATGGGGCCAATGTCCTGGCCGGCAAGCCGCGCCTCATGGACAAAAAAATCCACATGGGCCTGGAGAAACCGGCTGGTTCCAAATTGGAGAATTCGCTTGGCCATGTCAGTCCCGCGGAACTTTGAGAAAATGGCCTATGCAAAAGCCAGGCCCGCAAACTATAGAGGGCACTGTGCGGGCACAACTGAATAATTGGGCGTATCCATGAGCAAGACATTCATCAGCATCGGCGAATGCATGGCGGAGCTGCAGGCGACAGATGGGGAGCTTTACCGCCTGGGGTTTGCGGGCGATACGCTCAATACGGCGTGGTACATGCGGGCTTTGACGAAGCGTCAGGACGTGACTGTTGATTACGCGACGGCGGTAGGCACTGACTCCCTGTCGTCGAAGATGCTGGCCTTTCTGAAAGCCAATGGTGTTGGAACCCGTTTCATAAATGAAATTTCTGATCGGACGGTGGGATTGTATTTGATCACGCTCACCGGGGCTGAACGGAATTTCACCTATTGGCGCAGCGCCTCGGCGGCGCGATTGCTGGCCGAAGACAAGGGGGCATTAGCGGCTTCCCTTTCGCAGGCCGATGCGATTTATTTTTCCGGGATTACGCTTGCCATTCTCTCACCCGCCCATCGCCGAAATCTTTTGTCCGTGTTGCAGGAAATGAAATCACGGGGCGCAACCATTGCCTTTGACTCAAATGCCCGGCGCCGGCTTTGGCCTTCCGACCGTGCAATGAAGGCGGCGATAATAGAAGGCTACAAGGTTTCCACTCTCGCGCTTCCCACGTTCAGCGATGATCAGGCCTTGTTTGGCGATGCCACGCCAGTGGAGTGCGCCAAGCGCATTGCGGGTTACGGCGTCAAGGAAATCGTTGTCAAAGATGGCGGCAATCCTTGCGTTGTGTCGCTGGACGCAAATCTGTTTTCGGTGGCGCCGGAGCCGGTTCAGGACATTGTCGATACGACGGGTGCCGGTGACAGCTTTAATGCCGGTTATCTTGCGGCCCGCATGAGCGGCCAAGAGCCTGTGGATGCCGCAAAGCTTGGCCACCGCGTTGCCGGCCGGGTCATCCGTGAGCGTGGCGCCCTCCTCGCCATGGCGTCGTTTTCTGATCTCGTTGTAGCCTGAATGATGTTGATTCACCGCCCTGCCTGGTGCTCAATAGCTAGATGAGAGCAGGTACGTAATGATCAATACGATGGAACTGGCAAAGCAGGTGACGGCCACGGGCAAGCGGAGCGGCGGGCGCGAAGGCCGGCGGGCCTTGCGGGCGGTTCCCATGGCCTCGTTTCCAACCTTGGTGCGCAATATCCCCACCTACCAGATGGTGCCAGACGAGGCAGTGGAGCTCATTCACGACGAGTCGATGAAAATCCTCGAGGAAGTGGGCTGCGAATTCCGCGATGATGAGGCTATTTCCATGTGGAAGGCCGCGGGTGCTGACGTTACGGGCACGCGGGTGCGGATCGACCGGGCGCTGCTGATGAGCCTTGTGGCACTGGTGCCGCCGGAATTCACCCTGAATGCCCGCAATCCGGAGCGCACGGTGAAGGTGGGCGGCAAGAATACGGTATTTGTGCCGATGTATGGCGCTCCTTACGTGCGCGGGCTGGACGGCGAGCGGCGCTATGGCTCGCTGGCCGATCTCAACAATCTTCACAAGCTGGCCTATATGTCGCCGGCTTTGCATTCCTCCAGTTCGATCATCTGCGAGCCCATGGAAATCCCCGTGCCCAAGCGGCACCTCCACATCATTCACTCGGCGCTGAAACATTCCGACAAGCCCTTCATGGGCATCGTCACGTCGAAGGAGCGGGCCGAAGACGTGATGAAAATGTCCGGCATCGTGTTTGGCGACGACTATGTGAAGGACAACACGGTTGTGGTGTCGATCACCAATTGCAATTCGCCGCTGGTGTGGGATGCGACGATGCTTGACGCTATGAAGGTTTATGCGCGGCATAACCAGCCGCTGATCCTGGCACCCTTTGCGCTGTGTGGGGCTTCGACGTCCGCCTCTTCCATTGGCGCTGTGGCGCAGGTGAATGCGGAGGCCTTGGCGGGTGTGGCTTTCACCCAGCTCATCCGTCCCTGCAGTCCGCAGATTTATGGGCAGTTCATGGTGACGGTGGATATGAAAACTGGCGCGCCCATGGGCGGAACCCCGGAAGCGGCGCAGATGATGTTTGTGATGGGGGCCTTGGCGCGGAAATATAATCTTCCCTGGCGCACCTCTGGTTTCCATGTGGGTTCGAAGCTCAATGACGCGCAAGCCGGCTATGAATCCAACATGCTCATGCATGCGGCCATTCTTTCGGGCGCCAACTATATCTGGCATGTGGCGGGCTGGCTGGAGGCTGGCCTGTGCTGCGGTTTTTCCAAATTCGTGACCGATGCAGAGCAGCTTCAGGGCTGGTACAAATATGCGCAAGGCCCGTCATTCGCGGATTTCAAGGAGGCGATGGCGGCCATCCGCGAAGTGGGGCCGGCCGGGCATTTCCTCGGCACCAAGCACACGCTTGAACATTTCGAAAATGCCTTCTTCATTCCCTCGGTCATGGATTTCAATCCTTTCGAGCAGTGGTCGGCCGAAGGGGCAAAGGACCATGACGCGCGGGGCCGAGAAAAGGCAGCCGCCATGCTTGCGGCTTACGAAGAACCGACCATGGATCAGGGTATTGCCGACGGACTGAAGGATTTCATTGCCCGTCGCGAGTCCGAGCTGCCGAATAATGTGAGCTAGGCAAATTGCAAATCTTTGTTGATGCGGATGCCTGTCCGGTGAAGGAGGAGGCCGCGAAAGTTGCGGCTCGTCATAAGTTTGTCATTCATTATGTTTCAAACTCCCATATGCGGCTGCCACTTGGAGATAACGTCAAACGTGTTGTCGTGGCCGAAGGGGCGGATGCGGCGGACAACTGGATTGCCGAGCAATGCGCCATCGGTGACATTGTGGTCACCGCCGATATTCCGCTTGCCTCACGGGCGATCAAAAAAGGCGCGAAGGCGATTTCGCATGTGGGAAAGCCCTTCACCCAGGACAGCATCGGCATGGCGCTGGCGATGCGCGATCTGATGTCGCAATTGCGCGAAACGGGTGAGGTGCGCGGCAACAATCCGGTGTTCACGCCGAAAGACCGGTCGAATTTTCTGCAGGGGCTGGAGAATGTCATCCAGCTTGCCAAGCGCTCTGGCACCTGAGCCCTGCCCCGTGTTAGCCTGCCGCGATGGTTGATTATCTCACCTCGGCACTAGCTACCCTGCTAGTGGTTGCCGATCCCATTTTTCTCAGCGCCATATTCCTGGGGCTGACAAGCGACCTGACGCCGGAGGACCGGCGCGAAGTTGCCCTGCGCGGTTCCATCATAGCCTTTTGCATCCTGGTGGCAGCGGGGCTTGGCGGGGCAAAACTGCTGGAGCTGCTGGGCATTTCGCTTTCGGCCTTTCGCATCGCGGGCGGCCTGCTGCTGCTCTCGGCGGCGGCGGAAATGGTGTTTGACCGCCGCGGCCAGAGGCTGCAGGCCACGGCCGATACGGCAGTGAGCGTTGACCATGTGAAAAACATCGCGGCGTTTCCGCTGGCCATTCCGCTCATTGCCGGGCCTGGCGCCATTACCGCGATGATCCTGCTTGCCGGGAAATCCGATGGCCAGATGAATTATCTGGCCGGGCTCTTCGGCGTTACGGCCCTGGTGATGCTCGCCTGCTATGTCAGCTTCCTGCTGGCCGAGCGCATCTCGAAGATCATGGGGATTACGGGGCGTGCTGTAATCACGCGCATGCTGGGCATCATTCTGGCGGCCCTTGCGGTGCAATTCGTGATTGACGGCGTTATCGCGCTGGCTCGCCCGTAGTACAACTAGGAAAAACGTGCAGGGAGAAAAAAGAGGGGTGAACGGCAGCAACCTTTCGCCGCCCACCCCTTTACGAAAGTGATTTAAAAAACCACTCCGCGACACGAGTACTCTGAATTGAAAATGGGAGGATCCAACCAGACGTGTGCATTGCGGTATACTTTGCAAAGGGCGGGCCAGTTTATTGAAGACGCTTAAGATTCTTTTAATTTATTGATTTTGTATGATAATTTCAATTTCAAGAAATCCGCCTGAGCATTTTCCCAAGCGCAGAAGCAAAAATTATGTGCAATGCAGCAATAAAAGAGCAGCAAATCAATCAGGCTGATTGGTTTTTAGCCACTTCCCAAAGCGGTTCAAAGCTTCCTGCAACTGGGCCGGATCGCGCAGGTAACACATGCGCATGAAGCCCTCGCCATCATCGCCAAAAGCGGAACCGGGGGCGAAGCCCACGCCCGCCTCATCGATAAGGCGGCGGGCGGTGGCGGCGGAATCCTTCATGCCCTCAATCTTGAAGAACATGTAGAAAGCCCCGGTTGGAACCTCAAAGCGGATCTGCGGGAATTCGCGGAGGAATTTCACCACGAGATCGCGGTTGGCCAGCGCCCGGGCAACCTGCATGGCGATAAAATCGTCGCCCCCGTCCAAGGCGGCAACACAGCCGCGCTGCAGGAAGGCAGCGGTGCCGCTGGAATTGTACTGGATGATCCGTTCAATGACCGGACCCAATTCCCGTGGGGCCTGGAGCCAGCCCACGCGCCAGCCGGTCATAGCCCAATTCTTGGAAAAGGTGTTGGCAAGCAAGAGGCGCTCCTCGACGTCGCAGACATCGAGGAACGAGGGGGCGCGGGCTTCGTTCTTGGCGCCGTAATAGAAGCGCGAATAGACTTCATCGCCGAATATCCAGATGCCGTGCTTGCGGCAGACATCGCGGATGGCAATGAGATCATCGCGCGAGGCGGTCCAGCCCACGGGATTGGACGGCGAATTGAGGCACAGCGCCTTGGTGCGCGGCGTGATGGCGGCAAAGAGGCGGTCAAAATCAAGCGACCATTTTCCGTTGCGGAATTCCATCGGCACTTCGACGGCGCGCGAGCCCTGCAGGCGCAAGGGGCCTGCGTAATTGGGCCAGGCGGGGGACGGGATGATCACTTCATCATCTTCCCCGGCAATCATCTGGATGGCGGTCTGGATCGCCTGCATGCCGCCGCCGGTGACGAAGAAATTCTCAAAGCTGAAGTTCCGGCCAAAATGGCGGGTGTGGTAGCGGGCGAGCGCCTCACGCAATTCCGGAATGCCGCGTTGCCAGGTGTAAAAGGTTTCGCCCTTGAGCAGGCTATCGGCGGCGGGCTTGCAGAAGGCTTCCGGGGTTGAAAGGTTTCCTTCGCCAGCCCACAGCGGAATGACACCGGGCCTGCCGAAGCCATACATGGCGGCCTTGACGATGCCGCTGTCGGGTTCGGCCTGGGCGGGCTTGGTGATGGCGGCGAGATGTGATGCAATGTTCATGGGCGACCTTAGAGCAAAAAAGCAGCCCGGATGTCCAGCACCCGGGCCCCATGACAGTCATGCCTGAAACGCTTACTTCTTCTTGAGAGCGTCGCGGATTTCCTTGAGCAGAACCTCGGTGGTCGTCGCTGCCGGCGGCGGGGCTGGCGGCTCGGCCTTTTTCAACCGGTTTGAAACTTTCACCAGTTGGAAGAGAATGAAGGCAATGATCAGGAACTGGATCAAGACAGTGATAAAGCTGCCATAGGCAAATGTGGCGCCCTGGGCCTTTGCTGCCTCAAGTGTTGGCGCGGTGACAGTGGACGAAAGCCCGAAGAAATAATTGTTGAAATCGAGCCCGCCAAACAACGCGCCGATTACGGGCATGATAAGGTCGTCAACAATGGAGCCCACGATCTTTCCAAAGGCCCCGCCAATGATCACACCGACGGCGAGATCAAAGGCATTTCCCTTGAAGGCGAAATTTTTGAATTCATCTAACATCTTGACCCCTCATTCTGAATTAACGTTCAAGCAAAAGCCGCGCGTGCAAGTGCTGGCATACGCATAGCATAGGTTACACCACGGGCGATAAAGAAAACACTGAGCGCCGCCCAGAGGCCGTGATTGCCGAAGTTGCGTTCCAGGACCCACCAGGCGGCCAGATAGATCAGCAGGGACAGCACCATCATGTTGCGCATCTCGCGCGTTGCCATGGCGCCGGTGAAAATGCCGTCGAACTGAAAGCAGATGGTGCCGAGCAATGGCGTGAGTGCTGCCCAAAACAAGTAGTGCCTTGCGGTTTCGCGCACCTCCGGATTGACCGTCATCAGATCAATGAACCACGGCCCGGCAAACCAGATGATGGCGCTGCAAATGGCGCCCACGACAAGGGCCCAAAGGGTTGTAAGCCTGATGGCCCGTTTGAAGCGTTCACGGTTCTTGGCGCCGACGGACTGGCCCACCAGGGCTTCCGAGGCATAGGCGAAGCCATCAATGAGATAGGCGGCCACTTCAAAGAAATGCAGGAGCACGGCGTTGGCCGCGATGGTCACATCGCCGGCGCGGGCCCCGCGCGCCGTAAACCAGGTGAAGGCGAACACAAGGCAAAGGGTGCGGATCATGATGTCGCCATTGGCGCTCAGGGTGCGCAGGATCTTTTCGCGGTTCCAGATTTGCGCCCAGGTGGCGCTGGCTTTCATCTTGTGAACCGATCGCCAAATGAGAATGCCGCCGAGCAATGCTGCCGCAATTTCGGCAATCAGGGCGGAGAGGCCCACGCCATCGGCGGTCATGCCAAGCGAGAGAACGAACCAAGCGCCTAACGCCATGTTGACGACATTGAGAAAGATTTGAACGAGAAAGGCGATGGCGGCGCGGCCCTGGCCGATGAACCAGCCGAGAATGCAGAAATTCGTGAGCGCAAAGGGGGCTGACAGAATGCGGTAGCGGAAATAGATCTCGCCCTGGGCCCGCATTTCCGGCGAACCGCCCATGAGGTCAAAAGCCACTTTTTCGATGAACGGGCTGGCCGCGATGAGGCAGAGGCCCACGGCCACGGCTATTGCCAGGGCTCGCCAGAGAACGGCGGTTACTTCAGCACTATCGCCAGCGCCCACGGCCTGGGCGGAAAGGCCGCCAGTGGAGAGCCGGAGAAAACCAAATCCCCAGAAGAGGAATGAGAAAATCAGCGAGCCGATAGAAATTGCGCCGATATAATAGGCTTCCGGCAATTGCCCGATGACGGCGGTGTTGACCACGCCAATCAAGGGCTCCGTCACATTCGACAGCATGATCGGCACGGCAATGGTCAGCACCGAGCGATGGCTGATCGGCATGAGCGAGATGGAGGATTTCATGGGGCCCGTGTTGCTTTAGGGCACCCGCCGAGTCAAGCTCCAGAGCATGAGTTCGCTGCCACAAAAATTTCAGGACTGGTTTGCGGCGCGCGGCTGGAACCCGCGGGCGCACCAGCTTGCGATTCTGGATCACGCGATGAAGGGCGAAAGTGCGCTGCTCATTTCGCCAACGGGTGGCGGCAAGACGCTGGCGGGATTTCTGCCGAGCCTGGTGGAGCTGTCAGAGGCGCATGAACGCAACGGCATTCACACGCTTTACATCTCGCCGCTCAAGGCGCTGGCGGTGGATATAGCGCGCAATCTTGAAGCGCCGGTGTCGGAGATGGGGCTGCCGATCACCATCGAAACGCGAACCGGCGATACGCCACATTCGAGGCGCAAGCGCCAGCGCGAAAATCCGCCCGACATTCTGATTACGACGCCGGAACAGGTTTCGCTGCTGATTGCCGATCCCGGTGCGGCGCATATGCTGCGCCATCTCAAATCGATCATTCTCGATGAACTGCATTCGCTGGTGACGTCCAAGCGCGGGGTGTTGCTGTCGCTTGCCCTTTCGCGGGTGCAAAGCTTTGCGCCTGAGGCGCGGCGCATTGGACTTTCGGCAACAGTGGCTGATCCGGAAGCGTTGCAGAGCTGGCTGGCGCCGATGGGAAATGGGCCGGCTCCGCTGGTTATGGGAAGTGCTGGGGCTGCACCCCTCATTCGCATTCTAAAATCGGCGGAGCGGGTGCCGTGGTCGGGACATTCCTCGCGCTACTCGATGGAGGAAGTCTATGAGGAAATCAGCCGCGCCAAGATGACTCTGATTTTCGTCAATACCCGCAGCCAGGCCGAAATGACTTTTCAGTGGCTTTGGGAGGCCAATGAAGCGAACCTTCCCATTGCCCTGCACCATGGCTCTCTCGATGTGGGCCAGAGGCGCAAGGTGGAAGCCGCGATGGCTGAGGGAAAGCTCAAGGCGGTGGTTTGTACCTCGACGCTTGATCTCGGCATTGACTGGGGCGATGTGGACCTTGTCATTCATGTGGGGGCACCGAAGGGTTCCAGCCGGCTGCTGCAGCGCATTGGCCGCTCCAATCACCGGCTCGACAGTCCCAGCGAGGCATTGTTGGTTCCTTCCAACCGCTTCGAGGTGCTGGAATGCGAGGCGGCCCTGCAGGCGGCCAAGGAGAATGCCCAGGACACGGAATATCCGGCGGTTCTCAAGCTTGATGTGCTGGCCCAGCATATTCTGGGGCGGGCCTGCGCCGGGCCATTTGAGGCGGACGAATTTTTTGCCGAAGTGACGCAAGCCTGGACGTACCGCAATCTGACGCGGACGGATTTCGATGCGGCGATGGATTATGTGGCCACCGGCGGCTACGCGCTCCGCGCTTACGAGAAATATGCCAAACTGAAACGGCGGGAAGATGGATTGTGGCGGTTGACCCATCCGCTGATTGCCCAGCAATATCGCCTGAACATGGGGACCATTGTTGAGGCAGCGATGCTGAAGGTGCGGATTGCCAGCGTGAAGCGCCGGGCCGGGAAGCGGGTTGTCACCGGCGGGCGCAGCCTCGGAGAACTGGAGGAATGGTTCCTCAGCCAGCTTTCGATTGGCGACACGTTCAGGTTTGCCGGGGAAGTTCTGCGCTTTGAAGGCCTCGACGATTTCGGCGCGCTGGCGACGCGCACCTTCGAAAGCAATCCCATGGTTCCCTCCTACGAGGGCGGGAAATTTCCGCTCTCGACCTATCTGGCCGAGCGGGTGCGCGAAATTTTGAGCAGCCCGGCCAAGTGGAAAACCCTGCCGCTGCAGGTTCAGGACTGGCTTGCCATGCAGCGCCTGAAATCGATCATTCCCCGGGCCCACCAGATGCTGGTTGAAACTTTCCCTCGGGCAGAAAAGCATTATCTGGTGTGCTACCCGTTTGCCGGGCGGCTGGCCCAGCAAACGCTTGGCATGCTGCTGACGCGGCGGCTGGAGCGCTGGGGCGCCCAGCCGCTGGGATTTTCGGCATCGGAATATGCCTTGGTGATCTGGACGGTGCGCGATGTCTCGCTGATGATTTCTTCCGGCAGGCTGTCCCTGGAAAAACTGTTCGACGAGGACATGCTGGGCGATGACCTTGAAGCGTGGCTGGCGGAATCAAACCTGATGAAGCGCACCTTCAGGAATGCGGCGATCATCGCGGGGCTGATTGAGCGGCGCTGGCCGGGAAAGGAAAAAACCGGGCGGCAAGTCACCGTCAATTCCGATTTGATCTATGACGTGCTGCGCTCGCACCAGCCGGACCATATCCTGCTCAGGGCGGCGTGGGACGATGCCGCCGACGGGCTTATCGACATTCACCGGCTGGGGGCGCTTCTGAAGCGCATCAAGGGGCAAATCCTGCACCGGGCGCTTGATACGGTCTCGCCGCTTGCGGTGCCGGTGCTGCTTGAGATCGCGCGCGAATCAATTTACGGCGAGGCCCATGATGCCCTTCTCGCCGAAGCTTCCGGTGCCCTCATCGACGAGGCCATGGGGCTTGTCTAAGGAGCATCGCATAAGCCTCAACGGGCTCGATTTCATTCCCGATCTTTCGGGGGCGCTGTTCGTGCCTGATTTCCGGACGCTGCTCGTCGCGGATTTGCATTTGGAGAAGGCCTCCAACATGGCGCGGCGCGGGGTGCATCTGCCGCCCTATGATACGCGGGCCTCATTGATGCAACTGGAAGCGGTCATTGCCCAGACGCGGCCGGAACAACTGATTTTCCTGGGCGACAGTTTTCACGATGACGGGGCGCGGGAAAGAATTGCCGAGGCGGATCTGGCGCGGCTGCGGGCCC
Source organism: Aestuariivirga sp. (assembly GCA_965279345.1). GTDB lineage: Bacteria > Pseudomonadota > Alphaproteobacteria > Rhizobiales > Aestuariivirgaceae > Aestuariivirga. Next base: position 642,278 of record CBDIHN010000003.1, on the reverse strand, counting down.
TTTCGGAATTTGCGGCCACAATCTGGATTACGGGCAATCATGATCCGCATCCGCCGACCGATATCGGCGGACGCATTGTTGATGAGGTGGTGCTTGGCGGAGTGACGCTGCGGCATGAACCAAAGAAACTTGGAGCGGAAGACTTTGAAATTTCCGGCCACCTTCATCCTGGAAGTGCGGTGAGCCAGCGGGGAAAACGCATTCACTGCAAATGTTTCATTGCCGACAGCCGCCGCCTTATCATGCCGGCCTTCGGCAGTTTTACCGGGGGACTCAGCATTTCGGCCCCGCCGTTCAGGGCGCTCTACGTGGAAAGGAATTTCCATGTGTGGATGCTCAGCCAGCGGGCCATCTATAAATTTCCCGGCAAGCGCGTCAGTTAAAGCAGGCTTGAGCCTGTTCTTGCCTGAAGCTGATTGATCAAATCGGCGGTGACTTCGCCAGTGACCTTCAACCCATATTGAAGCTGGAACAGGCGGATGGCGTTGGTGGTGCGGACACCCATGCGGCCATCGGGTTCGCCAATGTTAAAACCCAGCTTGTTCAACAGTTGCTGGGCTTCGCCAATGGGATCCTGATTTGCGGCCTGCTGCTTTTCAACGGCAGGCGTTGAAGGCATGACTTGGGTCAGGGATGCGGGGCTCTGCCAGCTTGCATCCTGGATCGTCACCACATTGGCGTTTTCAGGCGGCCGCTGTGGAACCCAGGCTTTGGCCTTGGCGCGGACGGCTTCAACAACGAGCGGCGAGAGGTTTTGCGAGAGCACTTCGGCGCGTTTCTTGGCATCGGCATCATCCTGACTCGCGGCAACCAGATACCAGAACAGGGCTTCATCAACATTGGCCTTGGTGCCCAAAGCCCGCTCATAGAGAACGGCGAGATTGAACTGGCTGTCCTTCAAGCCATTCTGGCTGGCCGCCAGAAACCATTTATAGGCCGTATCATAGTTCGGCTTTCCAGCTTCGGTTCCCGCCGCAATGACGGCGGCGTTATGCATGGCCTTCACATTGCCCTGGGCGGCGGCGCGCTCATACCAGATAAGGGCGGTGGCCGAATCCTTGGGCACGCCACGGCCGCGCTCAAACAGCGTGGCGAGGCGGTATTGGGCAGGAGCCAGGCCGGCACGGGCTGCCTTCTGATACCAGTGGGCGGCGCTGGTGACATCCTGGGTGACGCCTTCGCCATCGAGATAGCGCGTGGCGACAATAAACTGCGCGGAGGCATCGCCCCTTTCGGCGGCGCTGCGAAGCGCTTGCGAGCCTAATTCGGGCGGAGGCATTTCACGTTCACCTGCAGTCGTTCCGGGTTCGGCAACAATTGAGGCGACAGTTGCGTCGGTTTTTTGATTGGGCAGGGAACCGGTGAGAATTTCATCGATGGAACTTGGACCATCGCTGTTTTCCTGCGGCAGGGAATCGGTGGTCTTTTCCGCCAGGAATTGGCTCTCCGGCTCAACGGCGGGGATAACAGCATTGCTCTGCTTTGCCGGGGCGCCGGGCTGAGCCGTGTCTTCGATCGGCGCCGTCGGCGTGGTTGAAGTGGATTTCTGCGGCTTGTTGAGCATGTTGAAGGTGAAAGCGGTGACGGCCGCCAGCAGAACGAGTCCGGCCAGCACAAGGGTGCGGCGCTTGTTTTTGTTCTTGTCGAAGGCAGGCTTGATTTCGGGCGGCAATTTTTCACCAGTGGGAATGACGCGCTTTGGCCTTGCACCCGACCTCATGAAAGGCAGATTGTATCTGCGCGCCGACTTGGCGCTTGGTGCCAGGCTGGCGAGAATGCTTTTTTGCGCAGAGGCCTGGGCGGCCCGGCGGGCGGCTTCAATGAAATCGTCCGAGCCTGCGTCCGCATCATCCGGCAACGACGGTTCAGCGCCCGGCAATGTGGATTGCGAAAGCCAATCTGACAGCGGGTTGGCATTCAGCGGGACTTGCGCTTCAACAACCGGCTTGACGGGGCTTTCGAGCATGAGCTCGGGTTCCGGCTCGCGAGACCCAGGCATGGGTTGAGCCTGCTGGGAGTCATCCTTCCAGCTTTCCGTGGATTCGGGCTCGGCTGCTGCAAAGTGATTGGCTTGACCAGCAGCGGCGGCGGCCACTTGCTGGCCGACGGCGGCGGTTTCCAGTTCGGCGAGCTTGGTGACGATTTGCTCAAGCGTATCATGGACGGCCCGCAGGGTTTCCTGATTGCGCTTGTCGGCACCTACGGCACTTTCACGTACGGCCTGCAGGCCTTCTTCGAGGGCCTGCAATTCCGGCGAGCTTCCCTGCATGAGGGGCGCTGCACCCGGAGCATTCATCAGGCGGTCAGCCATCCGGTTGGCGGCATCTTCCGCCACGTCCTTGGCCCAATCGCGGCTCTGCTCTACGCTGTCAAACAACTGGTTGATGGCGCGCTCGATGGTTTCGAGATGGCCAAGCTGGTGTTCGGTCTGGGCAACACGGTCGGCGACTTCGGAAATCTTCTGTTCAAGGGCAAGCTGGGCCTGGCCATCGCCTTGCGCCTGCAGCGCGTCATTCAAGCGGTGGTCGAGTTCAGCCATGCGGCGCTCAAGATCGCCGAGCTGGGGATTGTTGCGGGCCGATTGCTGGCTTTGCTCCAGGCGCTGGGTGATATCGACGAGGCGCTTGTCCATGTCGGCCAGGGGTCGCATATCGGGACCTTGGGCCACGCGGGTTGAAAGCTGTTCAAGAGCCACGCGCAAGGCATGAACATCGCGCTCCGATGCCGTATCGGTCCGGGCACTATCGATGCGCTGGTTGAGCAGGCCTACCTCAGAACGCAGCCTTTGCATTTCCGCGCTGTTGTTTCCACCCTGGCCGGAGAAGGCGCTTTGCGCCTCTTTCAAAAGCCTCAGGATGCGCTGCTCGATTTCGCGCAGTTCGGCCTGCGAAGTTTGCACCGCGGCGGTCTGGGCTTTGGAAGCCAGGACTTCAGCGGACTCACGAACGGTTTCGATCCGGTCGGCGAGCTGGGCAAGTTCTTCGCGCAGGATATTGGACAGGCTGGCGTCGGATTTGTTTTCGCTGCGCTCGACCCGGGTGGAAAGTTCATTCAAACGGGATTCAAGGCTGGTGAAGGCGGGCGCCGATTGCAGGACCTGCTCGCTGGTTGACGAGGTTGCGCGCTGGGCCATTTCTCCCATGCGGTCCTGCATGGATTTCAGGCTGTCACGGGTGCGGCGCTCGCTGATCTCGATATGCTCAACGATGTTGCGCATAGCGGTTTCCAGGGATTTGAAGGCGGCAGGCTCTTCCGGCTTGCTGAGCGTCGGCATCTTTGCCGTCTGCAGCACCTGCCGGCTTAAAACGGCGAGGCGCTCGTTCACAGCAGTGAAGGCTTCAACCGTCTGGCGCTCATTGCTTTCAACACGGTTCAGAATCTTGGCGAGGTTTTCTTCGTCCTCAAGCCGGTTCTCGGAAACATAGCTTGCAGGCGCGGTATTCTGCTCGCGCCTGGCGATGCGGGACAATTGCTCGGCGATGTCTTCAAGCCGGATTGAACTTTCACCACGGGCTGATGAGGGGCGTTGATGGCGAACAGCGGGAGCAGATTCGGGCTCGTCGGCGGAATCGAGAATTTTGGAGTTGAGCCATTCGCCAAGGGTCATGCCTGACCGGCGGGCCGCATCCTTTGCAGCTTCCCGGGTTTCCGGCTCAATGCCCTTTACACTCCACGGAATTCCCGGTTTCATTCGCACTTCCACTTTTGACGTCACCTTGGATTCCCCCTTGTGTCCCGAAAGACGAATCTCCGGCGCCCGAATTCTTGCCTTCCCTAGAAGTTAACGTTTTTGGTAAATATTCAGTTAAGTAACTGTTTTTTTCTTGTATTTTTCTCTCACAGCTCCCCAGCAACTGGACCCATTGTGCCCCATTCATCCGTGCTCGCTTACCTCGGCAATCCCCTCGACCGCTGCGCCAACCAAAGATCCGATGAGGCCTGGCTCACCCGCCTGCTGCATCAGCCGTCGACGCGGCACATCCACATGAGCGGCGATAAAACCTTTATCAGGGAGGGAAAACTGCAGACCTTCGAGTCAGCCAATACGCCCGAAAGTGTTCTTCTCGGCGTCGATGCGGATGGCACCGGCTGGTTTGCCAGTCCGGCGCAGACGGAGGAAAGCCTCATGGATTTGCGCAGCCTTGCGGTGGCGGGAACGCTTCCGCGGGGCGAGCTTGCCATTCTCGCCCAGGCCCGTTCCCTGCTGCATTGGCATGAGCGCCACGGGTTTTGCGCCAATTGCGGGGTGAAGACCGAGATGCGCGATGCGGGCTACCGCCGCCATTGCGCGGCGTGCGCCACGGACCATTTTCCGCGCACCGATCCGGTGATCATCATTGCGGTGCGCCATAAAACGCGCATGCTCCTGGGGCGGCAAAGCGCCTGGCCGGAGGGCATGTATTCAACCCTTGCGGGCTTCATGGAACCGGGCGAGACAATTGAAGAGGCGGCACGGCGGGAAGTTTTCGAGGAAGCGGGCATCCGGGTTGGCGACATCAGGTTCCATGCGAACCAGCCGTGGCCCTTTCCATCGAGCCTGATGATCGGGCTGATCGGCGAGGCGATCAATGACGGCATCATCATTGATCCCAAGGAACTTGAAACGGCGCGCTGGTTCGAGCGGGATGAAGTTCAATCAATGCTGGACAAGACCCACCCGCAGGGGCTGAACGCGCCCCTGCCGCTTGCCATTGCGCATCACCTTATCCGCGCCTGCCTTCAATCATCCTGAGAGGGCGCCATTCTGCGGGCAAATTCTTCGCGGTAGGGACTTGCCTTATAGACGCCGAGGACGCGCATGTAGGAGGTGAAAAAAGCCAGTTCCTCCAGGGCAAGGCGCACGCTGCGCTGCTCCGGGTGGCCTTCAATATCGGCATAGAACTGCGTGGCGGAGAACTGGCCCTCGATTTGATAGGATTCGAGTTTCGTCATGTTCACGCCGTTGGTGGCAAAGCCGCCCATGGCCTTGTAGAGAGAAGCCGGAACATTCCGTACACGGAAGATGAAACTGGTGATGATCGGTTCGATCCCCAAGGGTGCATGCTGTTCTTCCGCTGAAAGTACCACAAAACGTGTGGTATTATGGGCTTCGTCCTCAATATCCTCGCGCAGGAGGTCGAGGCCGTAAATCTTCGCCGCAAGCTTGGAAGCAATGACAGCCCGGTTCTTGTCCTTGCTCTCGCTCAATTCACGGGCAGCTCCCGCCGTATCAACTGCCACAACCGCTTTCAGGCCGAGCTCGCGGATGAGCTTGCGGCACTGGCCCAGCGCATGCACGTGGCTATGGACCGATTTGACTGCGTCAACGCCCACGCCCGGCATGGCAAGCAGCTGGTGATGGACGCGCAGAAAATATTCGCCGACCATATGGAGGTTGGCAGCCGGCAGGAGATGGTGGATATCGGCCACACGGCCCGCCACGGAATTATCAATGGGGATCATGGCAAGAGCCGCCTCGCCATCCTTCACGGCCTGGAAGGCATCCTCAAAGGTGCGGCAGGACAGTGGCTCGAAACCGGGATAGGCCTCGATGCAGGCGATATGTGAATTGGCGCCGGGTTCGCCCTGGTAGGCGATTTTCGCTTTCATGATTTTTTCCTCAATATCGCACGCGCCGCTTCGAGATCAGCGGGAGCGCTGACACCGAGCGGCACTGAATCAACCCGCACAACAGCCATGCGCATGTCATTGTCCAAGGCCCGCAACTGCTCGAGCTTGCGCAGGGCTTCCCGGGTGCTCACCGGCAGGCTGGCAAAACGGTCGAGCGCCTCACGCCTAAAGGCATAGACGTCGATGTGGCGCCAGAACGGCGCATCATGCTCAGGGCCGGGGCTTCGCACAAAATCACGGGCGTAAGCCACCTCACGACCCTCCCCGAGGGGGGCAATCGCCTTAACGATGCCCGGGTTCCGGACATCCGCAGCACTTTCAATGCGCGCCGCGATGGTGGCTATATCCACCGTTTCATTGGTCAGGCCCGCCAGGCAGCGCTGGATGGCCAGGGGATCAATGGTCGGCAAATCGCCCTGCAGATTGATAACAGCGGTAAAATTTCCCTCGGGGTCCCGCAGTTTCAGGGCGGCGGCCACCCGGTCCGAGCCGGAGCGCAGGGAGGGGTCGGTTGCCAAGGCATCACCGCCGTGGCTGCGGATGACATCAGCGATTTCATTCTCGGCGGCGGCTACCAGCACCTTGCCGACATTGGCTTCAACGGCACGCTTCCAGACATGAACGATCATGGGGATCCCATGAATATCGGCCAGGGGTTTTCCGGGCAGGCGCACGGAAGCCATGCGGGCGGGGATCACGACTATGGTATTATTGAATTCAATCATGGACTTGATTCTAGGCGCGGCAAATTGTTCTGGGGCCCTTATACGTATTGCAGGGCAGCAGAGAAACAATTAGTTTCCGGCCAGAATATGTGGTTTCAAAGGACCGGCCAACCCCATGGATAGTTTTGAATTCAATAAAATTGCAGGTGCTGTCCTGGCGACTGCCTTGGTCGTTTTTGGCCTGAAAGAGCTGTCCGCTGCGGTTTATCACAGTGAAACACCGGAAAAGCCGGGCTTTGCAATTGAGGTTGCTGAGGCAGGCGCCACCGGCGAGGCGCAGGCGGCGACGGGTCCTGCGGTTTCGCTCGGCACATTGCTGGCATCGGCTGATCCCGCAAAAGGAGCCAATGGCGTCAAGGCCTGTGCAGCCTGCCATAACTTTACCAAGGGGGGCGCCAACAAGACCGGTCCCGATCTTTGGGATGTGGTTGAGCGCGGCATTGCTTCCCATGAAGGCTTTGCCTATTCGGATGGCATGAAGGCCCGTTCGGCGGAAAAATGGACCTATGAGAACCTCAACGCCTTCATCAAGGATCCCAAGACCGCCACGCCCAAAACGAAAATGACCTTTGCGGGCGTCAAGAAAGACCAGGCCCGGGCCGACATTATCGCCTATCTGGCCTCGCTTTCGGATGCGCCGAAGCCATTTCCTGCCCCGTAATTGCTGCAATTGTTGCGAAAAATTAACACCGGCAAGGGTTTGCCGGTGTTTTCTTTTGGGGCAAGCCATGCGTATCTATAATATCGAATCAAGACTGGAGACGCGCACCCATGGGCATCAGCCGCCGGACTATCCTGAAATTGGCGGGCCTTACGCCACTCGCAAAAATTTCCGGACTTTCCATTGCCCAGGCCCAGGACCGGCAGTTCCGCCATGCGCTCACCCTGTTTGATGACATCAAGTACGGGCCGACTTTCAAGAATTTTGATTATGTAAACCCGGCGGCGCCGAAGGGCGGCAGGTTGCGGCTTTCCGCGGTGGGATCCTTCGACAGTTTGAACCCCTACACTTTCAAGGGGGATCCCGGCCCGGGGGTAACCAATGAAACACTGCTCACCTCTTCCCTTGACGAACCCTCAACCGAATACGGGCTGGTGGCGGAAAGTGTCTGGTTTCCCGAGGATTGGTCTTCAGTGGTTTACCGCCTGCGGCCGCAAGCGCGTTTCCATGACGGGCAAGCCATGACCCCGGAAGACGTGATCTGGAGCATGCAGGCGCTGCGGGATGCGCACCCCTTTTACAACTCCTATTACAAGAACGTTGCGACTGTCGAAAAGACAGGTGACCATGAAGTGACCTTTACCTTCTCGCAAAAAGGCAACCGCGAACTGCCCCTGATCACGGGCCAAATCCCGGTTCTTCCAAAGCATTGGTGGACGGGCAAGGACGCCAGTGGCAAGCAGCGGAATATCCAGGAAACCACCATGGAAGTTCCCCTGGGTTCCGGGCCTTACAAGGTTACCGGGGTAAAATCCGGCGCTTCGATTGTCCGGCGGCGGGTGGAGGACTACTGGGGCAAGGACCTTCCGGTGAATGTCGGCCAGGATAATTTTGATGAAGTCGAATACATCTATTTCCGCGATGCCAATGTGGTGCTTGAAGCCTTCAAAGGCGACCAATACGACTACCGGCTTGAAAACAGCTCGAAGGACTGGGCCACGGGTTATGATTTTCCGGCCCTGAGGGACGGGCGCTGCATAAAAGAGGAAATCACCCTCAAGCAAGTTGAGGGGATGCAGAGCTTTGTTCTCAACCTGCGCCGGGCAAAATTCCAGGATGTGCGGGTCCGCAAGGCCTTGAATTATGCCTTCGACTTCGAATGGTCGAACACGAATTTGTTTTATGGCCAGTACAAGCGTTCGCGGAGCTTCTTCAACAATTCGGAAATGGAAGCGAAGGGCCTGCCCTCGCCGGAAGAACTGGCGCTGCTTGAACCCTTAAAGGATCAACTGCCGGCGGAAGTATTCACCACGGAGTATGCCAATCCGGTGAGCAACAATTCCACCGAGCGGCGCAAGAATTTGCGCGAGGCTTCCAGGCTTCTGGCGGAAGCGGGATGGAATGTGACCCAGGACGGCAACAAGTCCGTTTTGAAGAATGCGGCGGGCGAAAGGCTGGAAGTCGAGTTCCTGCTGGATTCCCCAACTTTTGAACGCATCACCCTGCCCTACCAGCAGCAGCTGGAATTGCTGGGCATTGGCGTCAAGATCAAGACGGTGGACGGGGCGCAATATGAACGCCAGACGCAAACGTTCGACTATGACATTATCGTGGGGAGCTGGGGACAATCCCTGTCGCCGGGCAATGAGCAGCGGGATTTTTGGGGATCGGCCTCCGCTGACAGCAAAGGCAGCCGCAATTTTGTTGGCATCAAGAACCCGGCCATCGACAAGCTTGTTGATGCGGTCATTTTTTCCAAGGACCGGGCAGGACTGACCACGGCCTGCAAGGCGCTGGACCGGGCCTTGATCTGGAATCACTACGTGGTTCCCCATTGGTATGTTCCTTACGAGCGCACCGCGCGCTGGGACCGTTTTGGAAAACCGGACGAATTGCCGGACTACTCCATTGGCTTCCCAACCATCTGGTGGTGGGATGAGGAACGCGCCAAGAAAGCAGCGAAGGGATGAGGCTGCGCCTGCTTGGCATCGCCCTTTGCGCTGCACAGTTTCTTGCACCATCCAGCCAGGCCGAGCCAATGCACGGACTTTCAGTATTCGGCGATCTCAAATACCCTGCCAGCTTCAGCCATTTCGATTACGTGAACCCCGATGCCCCCAAGGGCGGGCACATGGCGCTGATCGGGATTGTGGCCAATGACACGTTCGACAGCTTCAACGGCTATATCCTCAAGGGTGACGCAGCCCAGGGGCTGGCGATGATGTTCGACACGCTCATGGCGCGCGCCATGGACGAGCCGGATGCGGTTTACGGCCTGGTGGCCAAAACCGCCGATCTCGCGGCAGACCGCAAGAGCCTGGTGTTTGAGCTGCGCCCCGAAGCGAAATTCGCCGATGGCACGGAGCTTACCTCCGAGGATGTCTGCGATAGCTTCCGCCTGCTCTCGACCCTTGGCCATGAGAATATCAGGCTGACCATAAAGGACGTTGAGGCTTGCGATGCGGTGGCGCCGCATACAGTGCGTTACCGATTCAAGAGTGCCGGCATCCGCGACCTGCCGCTGAGCATTGCGGCCTTGCCGATTTTCTCCAAGGCCTATTACGCCCAGCATGATTTCGCCAAGACCAGCCTTGAGGCACCGCTGGGTTCCGGGCCCTACAAGATCAAGAACTACCGCACCGGCGAATATGTGGCCTACGGGCGGCGCGCCGACTATTGGGCCAAGGATCTTCCCGTCAATCGCGGCCGCTTCAATTTCGACGAAGTGCGCTTTGATTATTTCCGGGAGCGCACGGCGGGTTTTGAAGCACTCAAATCCGGCATCCTTGATCTTCGCGAGGAATACACCTCGCGCGATTGGGCCACGGCCTATGATTTCCCGGCGCTGAAGGATGGCCGCGTCAAGAAAACCACGCTGCCCGATGAAACACCTTCGGGCGCGCAGGGTTACTTTTTTAATCTGCGGCGCGAGAAATTCCAGGACATCCGGGTTCGCCGGGCTTTCAATCTCGCCTTTGATTTTGAGTGGACCAACAAGAATCTTTTCTACGGCCTTTATGACCGCACCGCGAGCTTCTTTGAATCGTCGCCGCTGAAAGCCGTTGGCGTTCCGCCCGCCGAAGAACTCGCCATTCTCGAACCGATGCGGACCATGCTGCGGCCTGAGGTTTTTGCAGCACCCGAACTGCCGCCGGTCAGCGACGGTTCCGGCCAGGACCGGAAGCTTTTGCGGGAAGCGTCGGACCTGCTTGACCAGGCGGGCTGGGTTAAAGACAATGATTTGCGTAAAAACGCCAAGGGCGAAATCCTTTCGGCTGAATTCCTCATCGAGAGCCCCATCTTCGAACGCGTCCTCGGGCCCTATGTGAAGAACCTGAAACTGCTCGGCATCGATGCCAGTATCCGCATTGTCGACGACGCGCAATACCAGTCGCGGCGCAAGAGCTTCAACTATGACATCCTCTCCAGCCGCTTTGGCTCCGATGTGACGCCGGGCACCGGGCTTCGGGTTTTCTTTGGAACGGCTTCCGCCGATGCGCCGGGAAGCTTCAACATCTCCGGGGTCAAAAGCCCCGCGATCGATGCGCTGATTGAGCAAGCCATTGCCGCCAACAGCCGCAAGGAACTTGATATCGCCGGCCGGGCGCTGGACCGGGTTCTCCGCGCCGAGCTCTTCTGGGTGCCCAACTGGCACAAGGCCAGCTATTGGATCGCTTACTGGGACCGTTATGGCTGGCCCGCGATAAAGCCCAAATATGACCGTGGCATTGTCGATACCTGGTGGTATGACACGGCTAAAGGAAACTGAATCTCACTATGGGCGCCTATCTCCTGAAACGCATACTGCTGATGATCCCAACCCTGCTTGGGATCATGCTGATGACATTCACCGTCATTCAATTTGTTCCCGGTGGGCCGATTGAACAGGTCATTGCAAAAATGCAGGGGACAGACACGGACGCCACGGCGCGAATCAGCGGCAATTCCGGCAATGAAGCGGGAGGCAATGAACAATCGCAATTGGGAGGCGATGCCGCTATCAAATACAAGGGGGCGCAGGGGCTGGACCCGGAATTCATCAAATCGCTAGAGAAGCAGTTTGGCTTTGACAAGCCGGTGCATGAACGCTTTTTGAAGATGATCGGCGACTACCTGACGTTTGATTTCGGCAGGAGCTATTTCAGGGACCGGGATGTGGTCGATCTGATGATCGAGAAAATGCCGGTGTCGATCTCATTGGGCCTGTGGCTGACGCTGATCACCTATCTTGTTTCCATTCCGCTTGGCATCCGCAAGGCGGTGCATGCGGGGTCAAATTTCGATGTGTGGACTTCGGCTGTGATCATCGTGGGCTATGCCATTCCCAGTTTCATCCTAGCCATCCTGCTCATCGTTTTGTTTGCGGGCGGCAGCTATTATAGCTGGTTTCCGCTGCGCGGGCTGACGTCCGATAATTTCGACCAGTTGAGCTTTTTTGGAAAAATTGCCGACTATGCCTGGCATATGGCGCTGCCGCTGTTTGCCCTCGGTATAGGCGGCTTTGCCACCATGACGCTGCTGACCAAGAATTCCTTTCTTGATGAGATCAAGAAGCAATATGTGGTGACGGCGCGGGCCAAGGGGCTGACCGAGCGCCAGGTGCTCTATGGGCATGTGTTCCGCAATGCCATGCTGCTTGTGATTTCGGGGTTCCCCGGAGCGTTTCTGGGAGCTTTCTTTGCCGGATCCCTGCTCATCGAAACGGTGTTCTCGCTCGATGGGCTGGGCTATCTCACCTACAAGGCAGCGCTTGACCGGGACTACCCCATCGTATTCGCCAATCTCTATATCTTTACCCTCGTGGGCCTTGTGGTGGCGCTGATCAGCGATCTCACCTACATGATGATCGATCCGCGCATCGATTTTGAATCGCGTGAGGTCTAGGCCATGGCGCTTTTTACCCTCAAGGGACTGAACAGGCGGCGCTGGGAATTGTTCAAGGCCAACCGCCGGGGGCTATGGTCCCTGTGGATTTTCGGGGCGCTTTTCCTGATGAGCGTGTTTGCGCCGATCATCGCCAACGACCGGCCGATGCTGGCGTCCTACAAGGGCGAATTGCTATTCCCGACATTCGTCAATTATCCGGAATCAAAATTCGGCGGCTTTCTGGCGCGCACGGATTACCGCGACCCGGTGAACCAGGATGAGATCAATGCCAATGGCTGGATGATCTGGCCGCCCATCCGCTATTCCTACAACACGGTGAACAATGAACTGCCGCGGCCCGCGCCTTCCACGCCGGCACCCAACCTTACGCGCGACGAGGCTTGCGCCAAATATCCACTGGGGGCCACAGACCCCAATTGCAATTTCGGCAACTTGAACTGGCTGGGGACTGACGATCAGGGGCGCGATGTGGTGGCGCGGCTCATTTATGGCTTCCGGATTTCGGTGGCCTTTGGCCTGATCCTCACATTCTTCTCGTCGATCATCGGCGTGGCGGCGGGTGCGGTGCAGGGCTATTTCGGCGGCTGGACCGACCTGCTGTTCCAGCGCTTCATCGATATCTGGTCATCAATGCCTACACTTTACCTGCTCATCATCTTGGCGGCCTTCATTACGCCGACATTCTGGCTGCTGCTTTTCATTCTCGTGATCTTCTCGTGGACGGGACTTGTGGGCGTGGTGCGGGCGGAATTCCTGCGGGCCCGCAATCTGGAATATGTGCGCGCGGCGCGGGCTTTGGGGCTCAGCAATACAAAAATCATGTTCAAGCATCTTTTGCCAAATGCACTGATTTCAACGGTCACCTTCATGCCCTTCATTCTCTCCGGTTCGGTGACCACGCTGACCGCTCTAGATTTTCTCGGTTTTGGATTGCCGCCGGGCTCGCCTTCGCTGGGAGAATTGCTGGCCCAGGGCAAGGCAAACCTGCAGGCGCCTTGGCTGGGCTTCACGGGCTTCTTCGTGGTTTCCATCATGCTGACGCTGCTGGTGTTCATCGGCGAGGGTGTGCGCGATGCGCTTGATCCGCGAAAGACCTTCGCATGAGCGAGGTGTTGCTTGAGGTGAAAGACCTGTCCGTTGCCTTCCGCCAGGGCGGCAAGGCCACGCTAGCGGTCGACCATGTTTCCTTCTCGCTGAAAAAAGGCGAGACACTGGCCCTTGTGGGTGAGTCAGGCTCGGGCAAATCGGTTTCGGCACTTTCCATCCTCAAGCTTCTGCCCTATCCGGCGGCGGAGCACCCCTCAGGTTCCATAAAGTTCAATGGCCAGGAATTGCTGGATGCGGATGAGCGCGACCTGCGCAAGGTGCGCGGCAATGACATCACGATGATTTTCCAGGAACCGATGACCTCGCTCAACCCGCTGCATTCGGTGGAAAAGCAGATCGGTGAAATTTTGGAACTGCACCAGGGCCTGGGCGGAGCGCAGGCGCGGGAGCGGATCATCAGCCTGCTTACGAAGGTTGGCATCCGCGATCCCGAGACGCGATTGCAGGATTATCCGCATCAACTATCGGGCGGGCAGCGGCAGCGCGTGATGATTGCGATGGCGCTTGCCAATAATCCCGATCTGCTGATCGCCGACGAGCCCACCACGGCGCTTGATGTGACGGTGCAGGCGCAAATCCTGAAATTGCTGAAGGAGCTTCAGGCCGAGTATGGCATGGCGCTGCTGCTGATTACCCATGACCTTGGAATTGTGCGCCACATGGCGGATACGATTTGCGTGATGCAGCGGGGCAAGGTTGTTGAAGCCGGTGACGCCAAGACGGTGTTTGCCAATCCGCAGCATGACTATACCAAAATGCTGCTGTCGGCGGAGCCCAAGGGCAAGCCGCCGAAATCGGATACGAGTGCCGCCATTGTGGTTGAAACGAAAAACCTGAAGGTGTGGTTTCCGATCAAGCGCGGATTTTTCCGCAGCACGGTTGGCCATATCAAAGCTGTTGACGGGCTTGATACGCTGGTGCGGGCCGGGCAGACGCTCGGCGTGGTGGGTGAATCGGGTTCGGGGAAGACCACGCTCGGGCTTGCCATTCTGCGTTTGATTTCCTCGGAAGGGGAAATTTCATTCCAGGGGCAGCGCATTGACGAGTTCAGCTTCAATGCCATGCGGCCCTTGCGCAAGGACATGCAGATTGTTTTCCAGGATCCCTTCGGCTCCCTGTCGCCGCGGCTTTCCATTCTTCAAATCGTCGAAGAGGGCCTGCTTGTGCAAGGCAAACGGGGCAATGCGGAGGAACGCCGCGCGCATGTTTCGCAGGCGCTCACCGAAGTGGGGCTCGATCCCACGACGATGGACCGCTACCCGCATGAATTTTCCGGCGGGCAGCGGCAACGCATTGCCATTGCCCGGGCACTTGCGCTCAATCCCAAGTTCATCATGCTGGATGAACCCACTTCGGCGCTCGACATGTCGGTGCAGGCGCAGATTGTCGATCTGCTGCGGGCCCTGCAGACCAAGCACAATCTCAGCTACCTCTTCATCAGCCATGACCTCAAGGTGGTGCGTGCGCTGGCCAATGATGTCATTGTCATGCGCAATGGAATTGCAGTTGAACATGGGCCCGCTGCCCAGATTTTCGAGAACCCGCAAACGGATTATACCAAGGCGCTGCTTGCGGCTTCGCTCAACCTCCGGGTCGTTCCGGGAAACAGTGTGAAACAATAATGGCTTTTCTTTTTGTAACGCCGACATGGCCCTCCGCCCTCTGGAAAGCCGCCATGAACAAGGTGGCGCCCAAGCTTGACGTGCGGATTTGGCCCGATGGCTTGGGACGGGTTGAAGACATTGAATACACGGCAGCCTGGCTTCCGCCGGCCGATGTTTTGAAAGGCCTGCCCAACCTCAAGGTGATTTTTTCGCTGGGGGCCGGGGTTGATGCCATTTTGAAAGACCCCACCCTTCCCGCCGGCATTCCCATTGTGCGGGTGAATGATGATGACCTTACCAAGCGCATGACCGAATATATCGTGCTGCATGTGCTTTTGCATCACCGGCAGCAGCGGCGCATCGATGCCAACCAGAAGCAGAAGATTTGGGACAGCTTTCCAACCCATGCGGCTTCGGCACTTTCGGTCGGGATCATGGGGCTGGGCGTCATGGGGCAGGATTCGGCGCTGCGGCTGCGCGACCTTGGTTTTCGCGTGGCGGGCTGGAGCCGCAGCCGGAAAGCCATTCCGGGGGTGGAATGTTTTGCGGGGGCTTCCGAGTTTGATGCGTTCCTGGCGCGCAACGACATTCTGATATCGCTGCTTCCGGCGACGGCGGAGACGGATGGCATCATCAACCGCGCCACCATCCAGAAATTGTCACGTAAAGGTCCCTTTGGGGCGCCGATCGTCATCAATGCGGGGCGGGGCCGCCAGCAGGTGGCACGCGATATTCTGAAATGCCTCGATGCTGGGGAGCTCTTTGGGGCGACGCTTGATGTGTTTGCGGTGGAGCCCCTGCCCGCGGATGATCCCCTGTGGAGTCATCCGCGCGTGACCATTACGCCACATGCGGCGGCGGATTCCGAACCGGAGGTGATCTGCGCCTATGTGGCGGCACAGATCGAACGGCACCAGAAGGGACTGCCCTTGATCAATCTGGTGGACGTCAAGCGCGGCTACTAGAACCGCCTGATGCTGGTGACCGGCCCGTAGGTGCTGGCGATGCGGTCTACAGCTTCAGACAGCGGCTCCTTCACCGTCATCATATGATGGCCATTGGCGTGGAGCAGGGTTTTCTGGTCGGCCATTATTCCCACATGGCCTTTCCAAAAAACCAGATCGCCGCGGCGCAGGCCATCGAGATCGTTGATCAGCAGGCTTTGGCCCAATTGCGTTTCCTGCATGTCGGTGTCACGCGGCGCGAAAACCCCGCATGCTTCCAGCGCGGTTTGCACGAGGCCGGAACAATCCAGGCCGTGCGAGGTTTTGCCGCCCCAATAATAGGGCACATCGAGAAATTTTTCCGCCACGCCGACAAAATCCGCTTCCGTTTCGTTCAGGGGCCGAATGTGTTTGGTAAAAACAAAATGCCCGTTTGCGAGTTTTGAAAACTTTTCATTGCTTTCAACAATCTCAAGCCGGGCATTCATGGGCAGGCTGAAGGGAGGCTGTGATTTTATGTCTGGCCGCGGATACAAAAAGGTGGCGGGCACGGAAACCCGGTGAGTGGGGTTCGTCAATTCCTTCGAGACAGCAGCTTTGGCAATGTAGCCCACATAGCCGTCACGCCTGAGCTGGCCCCAGACCCAGTCGCCCGCGACCTCGAAGGCTACAAGCCTTTCGCCGAGCAGGGCCTGGGTGGTTTGCATGGCGGTTGCCGTGGCTTCCCGATGCAAAGTGGCAACAGGCACTACCACCTCCATGGCCACACCTTCAACAAATTTTTTGGCGTCGACGCGGCCCTGCAATTTTACTTCTGCAAGATCGGGTCGGAAGGCATGCAGTCTGGAATCGAGTTCAGCCATCACAGGTTTTTCGAATTCTTGCCAATCAAGTCGGCCAGCCGATCCAGATACAAGGCACCTTTTACGGTGCGCTGGACCAATACATTGCGCCGGTCGGCGGTGTCACGGCGGCGCGCCACGAGATCAAGCTTTCCCATTGAATCCAAGGCCCGCGTCACCACCGGTTTTGAGACGTGAAGCTTTTTGGCGAGATCACGGATCGTATGGGGCGGGGCTTCCATGTAGATGGTCAGCAAGATGCTTACCTGCCTGGTCGAAAGATCAGCCTCAGCGCCATGCACCTGGGCAAGGCTTACATCGTGCCACAGTTTGAGGGCCTGCGCGGTTCCCAGCGGAATTGACATGTTGCGATTCGGCAATCGTTACGGATGCGTTTCATTCTCCTGCATTGAGCAAAAAGGTGCAAGCCTATTTCTTGTAACGCTCGGAAATCAATGAAAACAGGGCCCTGATGCCCTGCGCCTCGCCGCCTTTTGGGAAGCCCGGCTTGGCCGTCGGGGTCCAGCCATAGATATCGAGGTGCAGGTAGGATTTGGCATTTTCCACGAAGCGCTTGAGGAAAAGTGCTGCCGTGATGGAGCCTGCAAAGCTTGTGTCGGCACTGTTGTTCATATCGGCAACAGGGGATTCAAACAGAGAGTAATAGGGTTCCCAGAAGGGCATGCGCCAGAGGGGATCCCGTTGCCCTTCAGCGTGCCTGGCAACGTCGCCAGCAAGCTTTTCATCATTGGTATAGAATGGCGGAAGATCAGGCCCCAAGGCCACGCGGGCGGAGCCTGTGAGAGTTGCCATGTCGATCAGGAGATCGGGGGTTTCCTCGTCGGCCAATGCCAGAGCGTCGCCAAGGATCAAGCGGCCTTCTGCATCAGTGTTGCCGATCTCCACGGTCAGGCCCTTTCGGCTTTTCAAGATGTCGCCGGGACGAAAGGCATTTCCGGCAATGGAATTCTCAACGGCAGGAATCAGAACGCGCAAGCGCACGGGAAGCCTGGCATCCATGATCATCTGGGCGAGCCCAAGAACATTGGCCGCACCGCCCATGTCCTTTTTCATGAGGGCCATGCCGGAGGCCGGCTTGATATCAAGGCCACCGGTGTCAAAGCACACGCCCTTGCCGACGAGGGTTACCTTGGGCGCCCGCGCTGAACCCCAGAAAAAATCGATCAGTCGGGGCTGCCGGGGGCTGGCCTTGCCGACTTCATGAACCATCGGGAAGCCGCGCTTCAAGGCCTCACCCTTTACGACGCCGAGTTTTGCCTTGTGATGCGACGCAACTTTGCGGGCCGCCGCTTCCAGCTCATCAGGGCCAAAATCGTTGGACGGCGTGTTGATGAGATCGCGCACCAGGTAAGTGGCGTTGGCAAGCCGCACAATGTCTTCGTAATCAACATGGGAGGCGCAAACGAGGCTGGGGAATTTTTTGCCATTCGCCTTGTAGCGGTCAAAACCATAGGCCTCGAGGCACCAGGCCAATTCAGCAAATTTGGGGGAGCCGGATTTCGCGCCTTTGAAAGCATAGATTCCGGGTGGCAGTTGTCTATACAGGCGCGCCAGATGGAAACCATCATCGCCGGGATTGGAGCCCAGAATGATTTCCGCTACGGCGCCCTTTCCATCCGGCACCTGGAGAAAATTTCCGGGGCCGCCGGTGAAATTCTGCGCCCCCGCCCATGCCTGCGCGATGGGCGGAAGCTGGGCCTGGATTTTTGGCCATGTTGCCGCCGTCGCAACCTGCATTTTAATAACCTTGCCGCCGCCGGCTTTCAGCAGAATTTTTTGGGCGTCCATCATCAGTCAACACACCTTGTTTCGTTAGCAGTTCCGGCTTCAAGCCATATATGGTTAATCGTTTATTGACACCTGCATACCATGATCAGGCTTTGTTACTTTCGCAATATGCATGATTCTATTGGGGTTGGGGTGATGGTGTCGGTCAATACTGGAAATTTGCGCAGGGTTACGCTACCCTTGCTCCTTGTGGTATCAGCTTTTGCTGTTTCGGCCTGCCAGAACAAGTCGGCCAGCCTGGAAAGCCTTGATGGCCTGAATACCGCCAGCACGGCACCTGCATCATTTAAGAAAACGGCCGAGCTTGGCGAGCGCTGGCAACGTGACCAAAAAAACCTCGAGCTTGGCCTGGCCTATGCCGATGGGCTGGACAAGCTTGGCCAGACGGACCAGCAGATGCAGGTTCTTGCCACCCTGACGGAACAAAACCCCGAGAATGCCAGCATCAAGACGGTCTATGGCAAGAAGCTCCTTGCCTCCGGACGGTCAGAACAAGCGATTCCGGTTCTCAAGGCAGTGGCCGACAGCGGAACCGTTGATTGGCGCATTCTTTCGGCGCTGGGTTCGGCCTATGACCAGCAGGGCCAATATAGCACGGCGCGTGAAACCTACCAGAAGGCCCTGGCACTTCAACCCAACCAGATTTCCGTTCTCAATAACATGGGCATGTCCCATGCGCTTGAGGGCAACCTCAAGGAGGCAGAGGAAACCCTGCGCAGCGCCATGGCCCTGCCCGAAGGCAAATCGCTGCCAAGGCTTCGCCAGAACCTTGCCCTGGTGGTTGGCCTGCAAGGGCGGTTCGAAGAGTCCAAGCAAATTGCTAGTGAAGACCTTCCACCCGACGAGGTTGAGGCCAACATGGCCTACTTGCAAAAAATGCTGGCACAGCCCAACACCTGGCAGCAGCTTTCGGGCGATACACAGGGCTAAGCACCGACAACCAGACCAACAAAAAAAGGCGCGAAAACCATTCGCGCCTTTTGGCATTTTTAGTGTGTTTCCTCACTTGATCTTCATGACCAGGATGACCGATGGCCCCAGAATGATCACGAAGATGACCGGCAGGAAGAACAGGATCATGGGCACGGTCAGCTTAGGGGGAAGTGCGGCAGCCTTCCGCTCGGCTTCCTGCATGCGGGCGTCACGATTTTCCTGGGCCAGAACCCGAAGCGCTGTACCCAGAGGCGTACCATAGCGTTCCGACTGAATGAGGCTTGTCACGACCGATTTGACGGTAGGCAGGCCGGTACGCTTGCCCAAATTCTCAAAAGCCTTGCGGCGGTCCTGCAAATAGGAAAGTTCGGCCACCGTCAATGTCAGCTCTTCGGCCAGAGCCACCGAGCCGCTGCCGATTTCGCGGGCGACACGCTGCATTGCGGGTTCGATGGCCATGCCGGATTCCACGCAAATCAGCAAAAGATCGAGTGCATCCGACCAGGCTTTCTTGATTGAAGCCTGCCTTCTTGTTTTGAGGTTTTTCACAATGATGCTGGGCAAGTAAAAGCCAACTACCAAGCCCACTATAGTTGCAACCAAGCGCATCTGGGGCGGAATCCGGTCGGCAAAAACTGTCGACGAATAAACAAATACGATTATGGCGACAATAATGGGCGTGATCAAACGCAGCGCAAGGAATGTGATAAGCTGGCGTTCGCTCCGCATGCCGGCCTGGCGCAGCGACTCGCGCGATGCTTCGGCCTCAAACACGCTGCGCAAATTGAGGGATTCAACGATCTGCGACACGAGGCTGCGCTTTGGCTTTTCCCGAAGCCTCGCCTCGCCGCCAATCAATTGGGCCTTCTGCTGGGCGCGCAATTTGTCGCGCTCCATGGAAACCCCCTTGATGCGCGCACTGAGCTTGTCACCTTCAAAGTAGGGCGCGGCAATCGTCAGCACGGTTCCAAAAGCGGCAAAGCCAACCAACGCTGTAATCAGTATTTCAACTTGGAAGAGGTTCTCGATAAAGGTCAGCATTTTTCCTGGCACCCGGCCCTAGATTTCGAAATTGATCATTTTGCGCATAACCAGAATGCCTGTCATCATCCATACGGCACACGCACCCAGCATGATGTTCCCGATCGTTGTGTTAAACAGGGGATTCAAATACACGGGATTCAATACGGAGAGGGCAGCCATAATGATAAACGGAAGCGAACCAATAATTGCAGCCGAAGATTTGGCTTCCTGGCTCATGGATCTGATCTTTGCCTTCATTTTTTTGCGGTCACGCAGCACTTTGGACAAGTTGGTCAACGCTTCCGAAAGATTGCCGCCGGTCTTCGACTGAATTGCCATGACAATCGCAAGGAAGTTGACTTCCGCCAGAGGTATCCGCTCAACCATGCGTTCGATACCCTGATCCACTGAAATACCTATGCGCTGGCCCTCCACAACCTCATTGAACTCGGGGCCCACCGGCGGACCCGATTCAGACGCGATAATCTTCATCGCGTCAGTGACTGGAAGGCCTGACTTAAGCCCGCGAACCATGACGTCGATGGCATCGGCAAAATCATTCAGAAAGGTATTCTGCCGGCGGGTGCGCAGGAACTTGATAAACCACCGCGGCAAACCAAGGAAACCCACGATTCCGCAGCCTGCGCACACATACCATGGCAAGGCAAAGACAAAAGGCACAACAGCCATGACAATTCCCAAGACAAGCGACCACAGCCAGAACATGCGAATCGAGAGATCAATCCCTGACTGCGCGATGAGGGTACGCAAATTGAGTTTTTTCTTGCGCTGCTTTTCGCGCTCGCCAAGCTGGTTCAACGAGTCTTGAATCTGCTTTCGCCGTGTATCCTTCGGATCTTCCATCAGGCGCGAGCGCAGTGTTTGCCTGGCCGGCATTTTCGTTGACGAGGTGACGGTCTGAATCCGCTTTGACGCCGCTGAATTTGCAAAAAGCGGAAAAAATATCGCCAGTGCCATGCCGCCAACGGCAATGGCCACCATGAACACAAATGCAATTTGTGAAAGATCCTGGCCAAAGAGCATAGCGACATCTATCCTTTAATATTTTGCGCGACGCACGGCGTGGCGCAACCTCTACAAACTACCTAGTCCTGGTCATTGCGCGCTTCGGCTTTTTCCAGCGCCTCCGCCAGGCGTCTCTCTTCGTTATAGTAACGGGCCCGGTCCCAGAAATGCGGCCTTGCAATGCCTGTCGACCTGTGCCGGCCGATGATCTTTCCATTGGCGTCTTCGCCCACGATTTCGTAGACAAAAAGATCCTGGGTGATGATGACATCGCCTTCCATGCCGACCACTTCAGTGATGTGGGTTATGCGGCGGGAACCGTCACGCAAGCGGGCTGCCTGAACAATAACGTCAATCGAACCGCAGACCATTTCCTTGATTGTCTTCGAGGGAAGCGAGAAGCCGCCCATGGTGATCATGGATTCGAGGCGCGACAGGGCTTCGCGCGGGCTGTTGGCGTGGAGCGTTCCCATGGAGCCGTCATGACCGGTGTTCATGGCCTGCAGAAGGTCAAAGGCCTCCGGGCCGCGGACTTCGCCGACGATGATTCTTTCAGGGCGCATACGCAAGCAGTTCTTCACGAGATCACGCATGGTGATCGAGCCTTCGCCTTCCAGGTTCGGCGGGCGCGTTTCGAGGCGCACGACGTGGGGCTGCTGCAACTGAAGCTCGGCGGCGTCTTCGCAGGTGATGATGCGTTCATCATGGTCAATATGGCCGGTCAGGCAGTTCAGAAGCGTGGTTTTTCCCGAACCTGTGCCTCCGGAAATCAGCACGTTGCAGCGGACGCGGCCAATAATTTCCAGGATCGACGCGCCTTCCGGCGTTATTGACTGGAATTTCACCAGGTCGGTGAGCTTCAGGCGGTCCTTCTTGAATTTACGAATTGTGAGGCAGGGGCCATCGATTGCCAGCGGGCCAACAATGACGTTAACGCGGGAGCCATCCGGCAAACGCGCGTCGCAAATGGGGCTTGCTTCATCAACACGCCGCCCAATCTGGCTGACGATGCGCTGGCAGATGTTCAAGAGCTGGCCATTGTCGCGGAAGCGAACACCGGTTTGCTGCATCTTGCCGCCAACTTCGATGAAGGTCAGGTTTGCGCCATTCACCATGATATCCGAGATGTCATCGCGGGCCAGAAGCGGCTCCAACGGGCCATAGCCCAAGACGTCGTTGCAAATGTCCTCAAGCAGCTCTTCCTGCTCGGCAATGGACATCACCACATCTTTAAGCGTGATAATCTCGTTTACGATGTCACGAATTTCATCACGCGCCGCATCACGATCAAGCTGGCCAAGCTGGGTGAGGTCAATCGCGTCAATCAGCGCGTTGAATATCGTGCTCTTGATATCATAGTAAGATTCAGATTTTCGGGCCGTCAAACTGGATTCGGATTTCGGCGGCTTGGCGGCTGCCGGCGGCACGCTCTTTGACCCGGGGCGTGCCGCCTGCCCGCTGAACTGCGCGCCGGCTGCCGGAATGCCCAAGTCCGGAATATGGCTGGGGGCGGCGGCTCCGCCGGCAAAGGCGTCGCCGTTCGGCGCATTAGTTTGCGGAACTGGCAAGACAGGCTTTTGCTGGGCGCCTACATCACTTCTCTTACCAAACATTATTTCTTCCTCAGCAACGGAAACTTCTGAAACAGGGATGTCCGCCCGGATTTGGCGACTTTCCCAGGTATTTCGGTGCCGGCAATAACCTGCGCAAACGCTGTCAGCAGCTCGGCGGCTTTGGATTTGGGCGCTACTTCAAACACCATTTGGCCATTGCTCTGAGCGGTTCCAAAGGTTTGCGGATCGTGCGGAATGATAAAGGACGGCGCAATGCCAACAGCCTTGGCAAAATCAGCGGCAGGAATTTCCGGGCGCTTTGGCACGCCAACCTGGTTCAGGATCAGGCGCGGCGGCTTGTCATTCGGACGCGATGCCTTGAGAAGATCAATCAGGTTCTTGGTGTTCCGCAAGCTCGCCAGTTCCGGCGTCGAAGTGATGACGACCTCATCGGAGTTGAGCAAGGTGTGCTTGATCCACGGCGCCCACATGTTTGGAACATCAACCACAACACAAGGCACGCTATGGCGCACGACACTGAGAATTGTCTCAATCGCGCCTGCTTCAATGGTGGTGTCCCTGTCTACGCCTCCCGGGCCGCTCAAAAGGCTGAGCTTGTCGCCCAGCTTTGTAAGCATCCGGTCAAGCAGCGTGGCATCGACGCGATCAGGCTGGCCGAGCGCATCGAGAATTCCGCCGGTTGAATCCTGGTTGAAATTCAGACCGGCTGTGCCAAAGGCCAGATCCAGATCGGTGATGACCGTTTCAAGCCCGTGATTCTTTGACAGGGCCCAGGCAATGTTGTGGGCAATGGAACTTGATCCCACACCGCCCTTTGCCCCAACGAAGGCCACGATGCGGCCCAGCGGCTCCGACTTCGGATCCTGATAGAGCGAAGAGATCGTTTCGATGATTTGCATTTGGCCCAAGGGAGCCACGAGATATTCGCTGACGCCCTGCCGCACCAATTCCCGGTAAAGAATGACGTCATTCAAGTGCCCGACCACGATTACCTTGGTTGTCGGCTGGCAAACCTGGGCCAGTTGCCCAAGCTCCGCCAAGATCCCGTCCCGTGAGCTATGCGATTCCACAACCAGGACATTTGGCGTCGGCTGTGTCTGGTAGACCTGGACAGCCGCCAGAATGCCGCCGAGCTGAATTGTGACATGGGCCTTGGACATGCGCCGGTCCATTGCGGCGGCCTGCAACGTTTCGGCGGTTTGCTGATTATCGCAAAAGGTGTGAATGTTAACGCGGGGCACCAAGGCGACCGGAAATTCGCCATCCTGTGGCATTGCGTTACTTTGGGCAGTTGCGTTGATCATTTTTTTGACCTGTTCTCAAACTTTTAAGGCGTCACAGTTGTATGTCGTGAAATTCGAATCCGGTTGTTTATGGTGCAGCCGGCGCTGAAGTCGCACTCGCCGCCGCTGCCATGGTGGCTGCAACTCCAGGCGTTCGGGTGGCGGCAAGTGCTGGTGTTGTTGGGCGAGGCACGACAAAATCATTGGGGTTTACAGCCATGGCGGCGATGTTGCTCTGTATGGAACAGCCAAAGTTCGGGTAGGACTCATTGCTTGAGGAGTTGGACATATTCTGTGACCAGTCACCGCATTCCTCGGTGACGGCAACGCTGCGGGTGTAAGAAAGCTGCACGGATCCCTTGGAGGGGCCAGGATAGGTTTTTTGCACAATCATTCCAGGCGCGATGCCGCTTTGCACGAGCACTTGATAGACCTGCCTTGCGACCTTGCCCGATGCACCGCCGGCCGAGGGGCGAAGAACCGTGATCCTGGGTGAGCCGGAGTTGATGGCTGAATGCGAAAATCCGGAAATCGCATTGATTTGGGATGATTGCAGTGTTCCATGCCGTGATGAAACTTCCATTCTTACGGGTCCATTGGTGACCTTAATTGGATATCTTTCGTAATGGGCCGTTGGAACATAGGTGTCGTCAAGCGCCAACTCGCCATTGCTGCATGCGGCCAGCGTGGACGACATTGCGATGAACAGAATCATGCTCATCCTTGAAGCGGCAGGCACGGGAAGATACTTGTACATGATAGTCTCCGCTCACACTTATTCTACAATGAAACCGACGTTGCCATGATAAACACCATCCGGATTTTGCCCGGCCGTGCCGTAGACCTTGTTCAAACGGCCAAGCAGGATTGTCTGTCGGTCAGTTGGCGTGTTGAAACGATCATCCGGCATCGAGAGCTGCCTCTCCGCCACGGAGCCAACAAGATAGGGTGTTACGATTACAACAAGCTCGGTCTGTTCCTGCTTATAGTCACGGCTGCGAAACAGCGCGCCGAGAACTGGAAGTTTTTTTAATCCAGGTGTTGCTTCAAGGTTTTGGCGTGTCGTATCCTTGATAAGCCCCGCCATCATCATTGACCCGCCACTGGGCAGTTCGAGAACGGTCTCAGAGCTACGCGTAATGAAACTTGCATTGCCATCTATCTCGGGGCCGAGTTCGCTCACTTCGCTTCTGATTTTAAGATTAATGCGCCCTTCGGACAGGACCACCGGGGTGAAATTCAGAGACACGCCAAAGTCCTTGTAAGTTATCTCGCACAGACGCGCTGCCGCAGTACCGGTACAAAATTCGACAGGCACCTGGCCACCAGCGTGGAACTTGGCAGGTTGGCCGGAAACGGCTGTTAAATTCGGCTCAGCGAGGGTTTTCAGCACTCCGTCACTTTCCATGGCACGAACCACAGCCGATATGCTGTTCCCACCACTGGCATAAGAGGCCGTTGCTTTAGTCGCGGCGAGAAGCGGGCTGGTGGTCGAAAGATCGAACGCAAATTTTCCAGCAGCAAAGAGGGCCTGTAAATTGATGCCGAACTGCTTGAGAACTTCGCGCTGCACTTCCACAACACGGACCTTCAGCATCACCTGGTCTTCACCCGTAATCTTGATTGTATTGACGAATCCCGAGTCGGCAACGTTAGGGACGATGCGCGCCAAAAATTTGGTTGTGATATCTTCCGCAAATTTTGCTTCTGTAGCGTTGGGCGCCGTACCGCCGAGAACAACACTGTTGTTGACCGTATCGACGGTAACTTTCGTGCCCGGGATGCTTCTCTGCAGAAGATTCCGCAGGGCCGTCACATCGATAGCAACTTCCAGGTCAAGGTTGAGAATCTGCTGGCCACCTTTATCAAAGAAAAAGATATTGGTCTGCCCAACGTTCCGGGCAAACAAATAGGCGGTATTTTTTGAACGCACCACGGCATCGACAATTTCCGGATTGCCCACGATAACGTCGTGGGCCTCAGCCGGAAGGCGAATGACGATGGATTTGTTCAGGCCAATGCGCACGAAGTGCCCATCGTCCTCGGCCGTACTTTGAATGTTTTCCAGATCGGTGGCTGCGGCAGTTTTATGCAGCAGCACGCCGGTGACCGGCATCATGACCAGCGAACTCAAAAGGAGCGCTGCCAGCTTGAGGCTCATGCGATTGGATTTGAGTACGGATGAATTTTGATTTCTGAACAACATGACCTGATGCCTCAACGAGTAGACGTATAGGTTTCGACGCCGTAACGCACAAAGAGCGTGTCGCCGCCACCGGTTTTTTTCCTGCCCGAATATTTTTCAGAGAGCTTCGGGCCTTCCTTTTCCATGTTTTTTCCGTCATTTTCGGCAATCGAACGCAATGCCAGCGAAAGCTCGCCAACCGACTCAATCATGGCAATAATCTCGGATTGACGCGGATCCAGTTCGAGTGTGGCGGTTTTGCCTTCTGCGACGGTTACCGCGTCGCCTTCCTTGTCCTGCCGATAGGTTTGATTGATGGCGAGGACACGAACGTTGGAAAGGACGATTTCACTGTTGACCACCTTGTCGGTGCCCTGCGGGTTATCCAGTTTCTTGGTAAGAATGACGTCAACGCGGTCGTTTGGAAGAATGAAACCGCCGGCGCCGGAATGTTCGGAGACAGCAACCGAGATTGCCCGCATGCCCTTTGGCAAGATGGCGCTCATGAAGCCTGATTGGCCTGGCAGAACCAGTTTCTTTTCAAGGATTGTTTCACCTTCAAAAATTGTGATCCTGGCGCGGGCTGACAGATATGCTTCCCTGGCATCAGGCTTTTCATCCCGGGTGATCATGGCGTCGGTGACATTTTCCACCGGCCACGGCTTCCAGGAGGTCGAGCCATCAACAAAACGCTCACCCATGTTGATGTCTTTCAAGGCCGTCAGGACGTCAACGGTCTTGACCTTGTTGATTTCAACAATTTCCTTCTCCGGCTTCTGGCCGATGAAGCCCTTTGCCAGAAGACCGGCCATGATGGCTGAACCGAATGCCAGACCGAATATGACAATGCGCATTTTACTCATTTCGTACCCTTACCTCGCGCCCCTGGCGCCAATTGGAATTCAGACTTTCGGACGGAATGGTCAAATTTAGGTTAATGACCGGTAGATTGTTGTTGCTCCGTTAACCGGATGCCACCATCCACCCGCTTTCGGGAAACGCCAGAATGGCTCCTATTGCGAAGGCATAGCCGTAAGGAACGTTTGGTTTCACGCTCGATAATTTTTTTGCCCAGGAAACTTCGTGAATGTCCCAACTCATGTAAATGACGGACCACAAACCAACACAAAGTGCCAAGACGCCGCCGGCGATAACCGTGAAAGCCAAAAACGGCAAAGCCTGAGCACCGCCAAACCAAACTCCCGCGGCGGCCATCAATTTGGCATCGCCGCCGCCGAAAAAGCCGGCGGAAAAAAGCGCGAAGCCCACAACAAGAAGAATGACCGCGGTCAGCACATGGAGGCCGAAGACGGCGGGCGGCATGCCCGTAGCCCAGGCCAATGGGAAAAACGCCGCGAAAATCGTGAGGTTCAACCAATTGGGAATGCGAAGTGATAAGGCATCGCCCGCGCCTGCAATGATCATGAGGATCGGAAAAATCGAGATTGAAAGAAAGTGTATCATGAATGCCCTGGGTATTGCCGCGCAATTGGAATCATGCGCCCTGCACAATCATCACATGCCCGGTGTAAAGACAGAGTTAACCTTGCCAAATCGTTGCATAAAAAAGAACCACCGGGACGAGCCCGATGGTTCCATGTTCGAATGATATTATTGGGCCGTTTGTCGCGGCCCGGTAATATTAGCCGGCGGCGGCAGTCATGCCTTCCAGCTTGGTCGAGAGCTTGCCGAATACGCCCGAAACGGCGGTCGCCAAGATCGGCATTACGATTACGAGCATCAAGCCCATGGCAGCAGCAATGAGGCCGTACTCAATAGCCGTTGCGCCGGATTCGTCGTTGATGAACTTCTTCATTTAAATCTCCAAGATTACTCTACAGCACCTGGCTCCTCATATGACGGTGCTTCATGCGCCGTATCCGTGAACCATAGAGCGACCATAACCGCCACCTATTAATGCCAAGTAAATCCTCCAAATCGAACGAATAATTACGGTATCTTTGGGTTATTTTGGTTATCAATTCAATGTATTATTGAGTACTATTTTATATATACGCGTATTTATTGGTAAATCAATTGTTATTTTTCAGTATTTATCTCCATATTTTTTTATATACTATAACATAATCGGAAATTTTCGAGATATAGTGTAGCTTAACTGATGACCACGCTTAAAATCTGTATACTTTATATTGAACTTACTGCGTGATGGATTTCATCCCCATGCGCAGGCGGGCCTATTATTGGCTCAAACGGGCGACTACCTCATTCTGGATATTAACAAATTCCGGTTTTCCCAGTTTCGTAACAGAAGATTCACCATTCACGTGCACATTGGAATGCCATTGCAAGGCAACCGATGGACAGCCATTAAGGAAACTCGTGACATGCTGAAACTATTGCGCATAACTTCAAGTGCCCTGGCGCTGGCATTCCTTCACACTTCTGCATCCCATGCCGCCCAAGAGCTGGTCATAAAGACCGATCAGACCCAGTTGATCAGCATATCGGGAATTCCCGGCACTGTTGTGGTTGGCAACCCAAGTATTGCCGATGTGACAGTTCATGGGAGCAAGATATTTGTCCATGGCCGTGCTTATGGCTCAACAAACCTGATCATACTTGATGAAAGCGGCAATCAACTTTCCGCCCTTGATATCACCGTGATGCTCGGTGGCCAGAACAACTTGCAAATTTACAAGGCCGGCTCGCGTTATTCATATGTATGCGCGCCAGACTGTGAAGGAACCCTGCAATCGGGTGACTCGGTCAGTTTCTTCGGCGATATTTCAAAAATGGACGCAAAGAAATCTGGAACGGCACAGGGCAAGGCAAGCACCGACCAAGAAGCGCCGCCTGCTGCCCAGTAATTTGAACATTATTAACGCTATCCGGAGCCCTGCAAAAGCAGGGCTCTTTTCCCTTAGGCCGCCGCCTCCGGGCAAGACTTGCTACAATTTGAATGAATTCTTTCAGTTGACGGCAATGGCTTGTTGATAAGAATCCGTGACATGGAAGCGGATACGGTTCTCTCTATCCACGGGCCGATTTTTTACGGGAGATTGTTATGCGGGCTTTTCTAAACAGGTTTCGTCCGAAGTTCGTACGCCGGATGATCAAGTCTGAAAATGGCGCTGCCGCAGTGGAATTTTCGCTGGTCGCCTTCCCATTTTTCATGATCATGGGCTGCATTTGCGAAACGGGGATCATGCTCTTTACCGAATACTCCATACAGGCCGGTGTCCAGGACGCTGCCCGGCAGATCCGGACCGGCCAGGCCCAAAACTCAAACCTGAGCGCAGCGAATTTCAAGTCAAAGATCTGCGAGATTACCGGCATCGTCATTGATTGTGAAAATAAACTCACCGTTTATGTAAGACCCGCAAGCTCCTTTACAGCGCTGGCCACGCTGATGCCCGGCTATATGAGTGTCGGCGTCAAGCCTGATGGAACGCCCAATCCAACCTCTTACAGTTGTGGCTCGCCAGAGCAGGCGGCTGGCGTAATTGCCACCTATGACTGGAAATTCACCATGCCGTTCATGACATTTTTGGGAAACTTCAATGGCGGCAAGACACGCCGGTTGGCCGGCATCGCAATTTTCCAGAATGAGCCGTTTCCAGCCGGCACAGCCTGCTCATAGGGATGTTTGAAATCATGAAAAACAAGTTCAGAAAATTTGTTCGCGAAACCAAGGGAATTGCCGCGATCGAGATCGCTTTCATCTTGCCCTTCATGCTTTTGATCTATTTTGGGCTTTTTGACATCACAGCCCTCGTTTCGGTGAATAGAAAGGTGACTTATTCAGCAAGTATCGTCGCGGATCTGGTTGCCCAGAACAAGACATCGATGCTTAAGAGCAAACTCTCGGACTACTACAGCGCCGCCAATTTGGTGATGGCCCCAACTCCGGCATCGACGGTTCGCATCGAGGTGTTTGGCTACCGCATCGCGGGTTCGACGGTTTCGCAAATATGGAAAACAAACAATGGGCAAGGCAGCTCATGTGGCACAGATCCTTCCACGGGCACCATGGCACCGCTCATGGTTGCGGGAAACGACCTTGTAATCGCCCGCGTCTGCACGACATACGAAGTCGCCATCGCGAACTTTTTTGGGCACAGCATCGTGAATGGCTCGTCATTTAAAATTGGCGAGAGCATTACGCAACGGCCACGCAGCACATTGAAATTAACCTGCTATAACACGACAGTGGGCGGAGCCGTGTGCTCGTAACGCATAGCCAGCCGACCTGCCAAAGGGAGCCCATGACGGCTCCCTTTTTTGTTCCCGGTTCAATGTTTTCCCTGCGCTCTGGCATGATGGCCAATCCCGCTGTATAGGGGCTTGATTCCCGGAGTTGAATAATTGGAACTTACCGTTTTTCTTGCCGTTCTGGCTGCCGCCCTCATGCACGCCAGCTGGAATCTGCTGGTCAAACTCAAGCTGGACCGGTTTCTATCGCTGTTTCTCATCCAGACCTTGATGGGTGTCATGGGCATCGGCATGCTCTTCTTTTTTGCCTGGCCGTCGCGCGAAAGCCTTCCCTACGCCCTGGCCTCCGGTTTTCTGCATACAGGTTACAACATTTTTCTGGCCCGCAGCTACCGCGATGGCGACCTCAGCCTGGTTTATCCCGTTGCCCGCGGCACGGCCCCCTTGATCACGCTTTTGGCGACCTGGCTGGTGGCCAGCGAGCAAATCAATGCCATAACCGCTATCGCAATCGGTATCCTGGTGTCAGGCATTTGGCTGGTTGCCGTGGGCCGGTCAAAAACCCTCAAACTCGACAAAGTGTCGCTATTCTTTGCCCTTGTCACATCCTGCTTCATTGCCGCCTATACGGTTGTCGATGGCCTGGGCGGGCGCGCCTCGGAATCAGCCTCCGCCTATACGGCCCTCGTCTTCATTCTGGACGCGATTTTTCTTCTGGGCACGGGCCTCTATATGCGGGGGGCCGGCATTTTCACGAAGGTTGCACCGTTTTGGAAAAGCGGTGTCATCGGGGCCCTGCTTTCAGCCTCCTCCTATTGGATTGTCATCTGGGCCATGACACAGGCGCCGATTGCGGCGGTTGCAGCGCTGCGCGAGACCAGCATTCTATTTGTCATCTTCATGTCAGCAAAACTCCTCAAAGAACAGCTCAATTGGCTGCGCATCGCAGGAGGGATATTGGTTGTTCTTGGGGCGGTTGCGCTTCGCCTGTCATAGATCCAGCAAGCGGCTTACGTTCTGTTGGCCATGCCCCTTGGCTATCTCAGCAGCGAATACGGCGTCCACCGCATCCACCAATGACGTTTCCATGCCAAGGCCGGAAGCCAGAGACTTGAAATAGCCGATGTCCTTGGCGGCATTGGCAAGGGAGAACTTGTAGCCCTCAAAGTCTCCATCCAGGGCCGGGGCCACCATCTTGCGCAGCACGCCGGAATTGCCCGAGCCATTCAGCATGACATCATAGAGGTTGCGCCAGTCGATACCGGCCTTCCCAGCGGTTCCAAAGGCCTGCGCCACAAGGGCTATCATGCCGGTTACCAGAAAATTGGAAATGAGTTTGGCGGCGTGGCCGGAGCCCACGGGCCCCATGTGACGAATGGTGCTGGCGAAACAGGATAGCACTGGCAAGATGCTTGAAAATGTTTCAGGGCTTGCGCCGCAGAGTACGCCAAGTTCGGCAATTACTGCCTGTTCGGGACCACCGGTCAGGGGTGCATCGGCATAGGCAATTCCCAAGGGAGCCAATTCGCCGGCCAAGCGGCGGGTCGATTCGGGCTCCGATGTGCTCGTATCGATGATGATCTGCCCGAAGCGCAAGGCAGGCTTCAGAGCGGCCAAAGTCTCTTCGACTATTTTTGAGGAGGAAAGGCAAAGCATAATGCAATCACTGATGTGAGCGATTTTATCCAGACTGGCGGCTTCGCGGGCACCTTTGGCGAGCAAATCCTCGATGGGGGCCCGGTTGCGGTGGGCGATGATATGAACCTCATGGCCGCCTTTCAGCAAATTGAGCACCATGCCATGCCCCATTAGACCAGCACCTATGAAACCAATTCTCATGCTTGCCTCCGCCTCTTCCCATGCTAGTTTCCGCCCCCATAAACAGGAGCAGAATGCACCATGGCGTTACACAAGAATTTCATCAATGGCGAATGGGTTGCGGGCACAGGCGCCAAGGAAAATATCAATCCTTCCGATGTTTCCGACATCGTTGGAGAGTATGCGCAAGCCGACAAGGGGCAAACCGAGGCTGCCATTGCTGCGGCACAGGCGGCGGCCCCCGGCTGGGCGGCAACAACGCCGCAGCAACGGGCCGATATTCTGGAAGCGGCAGGCATTGAGCTGCTGACGCGACGGGAGGAGATAGGCCGGCTGCTGTCGCGCGAAGAAGGAAAGCCTTTGGCCAATGGCATTGCGGAAACCATGCGCGCCGCGCAGATTTTCAAGTTTTTTGCCCAGGAGGCGCTGCGCATTGAAGGCGTTTCCGTGGCCTCGGTGCGGGCCGGCGTGGATGTCGCCATCACCCGCGAGCCCTTGGGCGTGGTTGGCCTGATCTGCCCGTGGAATTTCCCCATTGCCATTCCGGCGTGGAAAATGGCCCCGGCCTTGGCCTTTGGAAATACCGTTGTGTTCAAGCCTGCCGACCTGGTTCCCGGCACAGCCTGGGCCCTGGTTGAAATCCTGTCGCGCGCCGGACTGCCCAAGGGCGTGCTGAACCTGGTCATGGGGCGTGGTTCGGTGGTGGGACAGACCATGCTCGATTCCCGTGGTGTGAATGCCATATCATTCACCGGTTCCGTCGAGACGGGGGCCAAGGTTGCCATGGCCTGCTCCGGGCGCGGCGCCAAATACCAGCTTGAAATGGGCGGCAAGAATCCGTTGGTGGTTCTCGACGACGCCAACATTGATGCGGCGGTTGCCGCTTCCATCGATGGGGCCTTCTTCCAGACCGGGCAGCGCTGCACGGCTTCCTCGCGGCTCGTGGTTCAAAGCAAGATCCATGATGCCTTCGTTGACAAAATGGTGACGGCCATGAAGGCGCTGAAGGTTGAAAACGCGCTGAAAGACGGGACCCAGGTTGGGCCTGTCGTTGACGAAAACCAGATGGCGCAGGACGAGAAATATATCGGCATCGCAAGAAATGAAGGCGGCGAACTGGCCTGGGGCGGCGAGCGCCTGAACCGTGACACCAAGGGGCATTACCTGTCGCCTGCCCTGTTCACGAACACAAAGAATGAGATGCGGATCAACAGGGAAGAAGTTTTTGGCCCTGTGGCCTCCGTCATCAAGGTGGGGAGCTATGACGAGGCCCTGGCTGTTGCCAATGACACGGCGTTTGGCCTGTCCTCCGGCATTTTCACGACATCGCTGAAATATGCCACGGACTTCCGCAAGAAATCGGCGGCGGGCATGGTGATGGTCAACCTTCCGACGGCGGGCGTGGATTATCACGTGCCGTTCGGCGGGCGCAAAGGCTCCAGCTATGGGGCGCGCGAACAGGGGCGCTTCGCGGCTGATTTCTATACGGCGGTCAAGACGGCTTATACACTTGCAGGCTGAGATCGCCGACGCGTTCAATGGCAGCATGCAATTTGTCTCCGGGCTGGATGGGGCCAACGCCGCTTGGCGTGCCGGTGAAGATGATATCACCGGCATGCAGCTCAAATAACCGCGACAGTTCGCTGATAATTTCAGGAACACTCCAGATCATTTGGGAAATATCGGAACTTTGACGCTGCGTGCCATTGATGTGCAATGAAATGGCGGCGTGTTCAAGCACGCCTGTGTCTGCCTTTGGAATGATTTCGCCAATGGGAGCGGAATGGTCAAAAGCTTTTGCGACCTCCCAAGGCCTGCCCGCTTTCTTGGCCTCGCCTTGCAGGTCGCGCCGCGTCATGTCGATGCCGACGGCATAACCATAAATGTGCTGCGCGGCATTTGAAACGGCAATATCCTTGCCGCCGGAATGGAGTGCCACAACCAGCTCCACTTCGTGGTGCACCTCGCGGGTGGCAGGGGGATAAGGAAAATTTCCATCGAGAAGCAAGGCATCGGCCGGCTTCTGGAAGAAGAATGGCGGTTCGCGGCCGGGGATACCGCCCATTTCAACGACATGGTCGTTGTAGTTGCGGCCCACACAGTAAATGCGCCGCACCGGAAAGCGCAAATGTGTGCCTTTTACCGGCACTGAAGCTTGCTTTGGTGAGGCGATTACATAGCTCATATGAGTTCAATGCCCCGGTGGCGGAATAGTTTGCGCGTGGCTTCGGCCGAGCCGTGGAGATCAATGGCCTTGCAGGCCTCTTCGATTACCACCGTGTCAAAGCCCAGGTTTTTCGCGTCTTCCGCCGAATAGCGCACGCAATAATCGAAGGCCAGGCCGACACAAAAGATGCGGGTAAAGCCGCGCTCCTTTAAATAGCCGCCAAGGCCAGTTGGCGTCACATGGTCATTTTCAAAGAAGGCCGAATAGGAATCAACCTCATGGCGGAAGCCCTTCCGCACGATAAGTTCGGTCTGCGGGATATCCAGAAGCTGGTGGAATGCCGAACCATGGCTTCCCTGAATGCAGTGGTCCGGCCACAGGGTTTGCGGGCCATAGGGCATTTCATATTCCGAGAAAATTTCCTTGCCGGGATGCGACGAGGCAAAAGACGAATGCCCGGAGGGATGCCAGTCCTGGGTCAGCACGACATGCTTGAAATTTTTGGCGAAGTCATTGATGAGGGGAACGACTTCATCGGCATCCGGCACAGCCAGTTTTCCGCCGGCGCAAAAATCATACTGAATGTCGACAACAAGAAGCACTTCGTTTTCACTGGTCTGCATGGAAACCTCATTGGGCAAGGGACGCGGCGCATCCCTTGAAAGCTGGAAACTTGTCGACAATGACATAAACGGGAATGGGGCGCATGATATCGGACAGTTTCCCTTTGTCCTCGAATATGGCGCGGAAGGGGCCGTCCTTCAGTTTATCGATTATGGAAGGCGCAATGCCGCCGGCAAGATAGACGCCGCCACGGGCCTGCAGCGCCATGGCCGCATCGCCGGAAATGCGCGCCAGCCAGGAAATGAATTGATCGAGGGTTTTTGCCGCCGCCGCGTCCTCACCCTTCAGGGCGGCCTGAATGACGGCTTCGGGAGTGATTAATTTTCCCTGGGGAGAAAGCGTCTTGTAGAGCAAATAAAGGCCACTGCCGCTGACGGCGTCTTCGGCGATAAATATGCTGCCGGGTTTTTTCATGCGCTCGCGCAAGTCAAATTCTTCGCGCGTCACAGTCGGCAGCGTCACTTGGCCGAGTTCGCCGGGCAGTGCCATCCAGCCGCCTTGCGGCAGGGGCGCCAGGGCTGCCATGCCGAGGCCGGTTCCGGGGCCCATGACGATTTTGAGCTTGGGGACCGATGATTCCTGCCCGCCTATCTGGACCAGGTCATCGCCCTTGAGATGGGGGAGGGAAAGGGCCAGTGCCTCATAGTCGTTCAACAGCCGCAGGCGCCTTGCCTTGGCGGCCAGCCGCAGGCTTTCAGTGGTAAATGACCAATCGTAGTTAGTGAGGGAGATTTGTTCGCGGTCAACCGGAGCGGCAACGGCAATGGCGGCAGACGAGAGCGAATTTACCTTCTGATTGCGCAAATATTGCTGGATTGCCCCTTCAAGCGACGGGAAATTGTCGTTGCGCAGGGCCTCCATATGCTGGATCGCCATGGAGCCCGGCTTAACCAAACCAAAACGGGAGTTGGTGCCCCCGATGTCGCCGACAAGTGCAAATTCCGTCATTCTGTCCTCAGCCCTCCACTGCCACGGCCAGCGATGGAGGGCAAGAGCGGCAGTGATCTGGCCAATCGCCATGACTTCCGCTAGGAAGCGGTTTTACCTGAACCAGTTGGAAATTCCGTGACCGATCAAATAGCTTCCGAGGTTTCGCGCCGGCGGACCTTTGCCATCATTTCCCATCCGGACGCCGGCAAAACCACGCTTACGGAAAAACTCCTGCTTTTCGGCGGCGCAATCCAGCTTGCGGGACAGGTGCGGGCCAAGGGTGACCGGCGGCGTACGCGCTCGGACTGGATGTCAATCGAGCGAGCGCGCGGCATTTCGGTTGTCACCTCGGTGATGACTTTTGAATACAACAATTGCGTGTTCAACCTTCTGGATACGCCGGGGCACGAGGACTTTTCCGAAGACACCTACCGCACGTTGACGGCGGTTGACGCGGCGGTCATGGTAATTGACGGGGCCAAGGGCATCGAAGCGCGCACCCGCAAGCTTTTCGAAATCTGCCGCCTGCGCGACATTCCGATCATCACCTTCATCAACAAGATGGACCGGGAAACCCGCGAGCCGCTTGACCTTCTGGACGAGATTGAAAAAGGCCTGGCGCTGACGGTTGCGCCCATGGTGTGGCCCATTGGCTTGGGCCGGGCCTTTGTCGGCACCTATGATCTCACTACGCCGCGGGTTCGGCGGCTTGATGAAGACCCCGCGGGACAGATGGTTTCCGGTCCTGACGATCCCCTGTTCACCACCCTGCTCACGCCGCCGCAGCTTGCGACATGGCGCGACGAGATGGA
The DNA here is from genome assembly GCA_965279345.1 of Aestuariivirga sp. Classification (GTDB taxonomy): domain Bacteria; phylum Pseudomonadota; class Alphaproteobacteria; order Rhizobiales; family Aestuariivirgaceae; genus Aestuariivirga. Next base: position 605,538 of record CBDIHN010000003.1, on the reverse strand, counting down.
ACTGGTGCGCGACCTCTGCCACAGTTTTGACCGGGCTTCGTTTCTTGAAGGCCACCTGTCTCCGGTGCTGTTTGGCTCGGCTTTGCGAAACTTCGGGGTGCGCGATCTTCTCGATACGCTCATCACCCATGCGCCGCCGCCGCGCGACCAGCAGGCCCGGCAGCGGGTGGTTCACGCCAACGAAGACAAAATGTCGGGCATTGTGTTCAAGATACAGGCCAACATGGACCCCAACCACCGGGACCGCATTGCTTTCATGCGGCTTGCTTCCGGCAAGCTGACGCGCGGCATGCGGGTGAAGATTGTCCGTACCGGAAAAACACTTGCCCTCAATGCCCCGCAATTTTTCTTTGCCCAGGACCGCTCGCTGGCCGAGGAAGCCTTTGCGGGCGATGTGGTGGGCATTCCCAATCATGGGGTGCTGCGCATTGGCGATACGCTGACCGAAGGCGAGGACATTGTGTTCACCGGCGTGCCCAGCTTCGCGCCGGAAATCCTGCGCCGGGTGAAGCTCGGTGATCCGATGAAAGCGAAGAAACTGCGCAGTGCCTTGGAAGAGCTTGCCGAAGAAGGCGTGGTGCAGCTCTTCATTCCGGTGGATGGTTCCGCCGCCGTGGTAGGCGTGGTGGGCGCGTTGCAACTTGATGTGCTGGCTGACCGCCTGGCGAATGAGTATGGCGTGCCTGTGGAGTTTGAAACAACGCGGCATGAGGTAATGCGCTGGATTGCCAGCGACGATCCCAAGAAGCTTGACGATTTCATCGCGGCCAACCGCTTTTCCATTGCCAATGACCTTGATGGTTCGCCCGTGCTGATGGCACAATCGACCTTCAGCCTGAACTACACGCTGGAGCGGGCGCCCGACATCAAGGCCACAGAAATCAAGGAAATGCACAAGGCCGCTTAAGGAGCAAACATCATGTTGCCGACTGACCTTGATCTGCCGCGCATCCTTGCCATTGGCCTGCTTTTCGCCATGTGGGGGCTTTACAGTCCGATCCTGAGTGCGCTTGGGCGCGGCACCCTGAATGCCCAACTGCACGTGGTGCGGATGCGCTGGATGCGCATGCTGCTGCAAACGCACCGCGACCATCGGGCTTTCGATGCCCTGATGATGGGGCATATTTCCAATTCCATGGCCTTCTTCGGCTCGGCCACGCTGCTGGTGCTGGCGGGCCTCTTGGGAACGCTCGCCAACATCAGCCGGCTTTATGCGGCGGTGATGGAGATAAAATTTGTTCCCGTCGTCAGCCTCGAACTTTTCACCATTTATTTCGTGACGCTCACCCTGATCCTGGCCATTTGCTTCTTCTCGTTTACCTATGCGCTGCGCAAGCTCGCCTATACACTGGCCATGATCGGCGGCTTGAGCGATGCGCCGGGTGATGACGCCCAGTCAAAAATCATGGTTGTGGAGACAGCAACGGTGATGACCGAAGCGGTGAAAAGCCTGAACAACGGCATTCGCGGCTATTACTTCGCAATTGCGGCGTTCTTCCTCTTTGTCGACCCCTACGCCTGCATGGTGATGACGGCGGTGATGAGCGGGCTGCTGCTCTACCGCCAGGGATTTTCCACGACGGCATTGGCAATCGAACGCTATGTGGATGCGATGGGAAACATGAAGAAGTAACTACTGCTTCAGGCTGGATGCCCCGCGGGCCAGAGCTTCTATCCCCGCCCAATCGCCGGCTTCGATCAATTTTTTCGGCACCATCCATGAGCCGCCGACCGTGATGACGTTTGGCAGATTCAAGTATTTTGGAGCGGATTCCAGGGTTATTCCACCGGTGGGGCAGAAGCGGATTTGCGGCAGGGGCTGCGCCAGTGAGGCCAAGTAGCTGGCACCGCCTGCGGGTTCAGCGGGGAAGAATTTCTGGAAGCTGTAACCCTGCGCAAGAAGATTCATGCCTTCCGAGGCTGTAACGCCACCAGGCAGAAGCGGCATTTTGATATCCTTCGCGGCCTGAAGCAGGTTCGGCGACGAACCAGGCGACACGGCAAAGGCGCAGCCCAGCTTGTCCATATCAGCCATCTGGGCCGGCGTGATCACCGTGCCGACGCCGACAATGGCACCCTTAACCTCTGCCATGATGGCGCGGATGGACTCAATTGCAACACTGGTGCGCAGGGTAATTTCGAGAACGGGCAGGCCACCTTTCACCAGCGCCTTGGCCAGCGGCACCGCATCGGCCACGCTTTCAATCACCATCACGGGCACGACGGGAGCCGCCTTGAGGATGGCTTCAATGCCTGCCTGCAAATCCCTTGTCATCATGCAACCTCGAAAATTGATGCGCCCTGATCAGCGCGGCCCGCAAGATTGCGGAAGGCCTTGAAGAGCTCGCGGCCGGTGCCTTCCTCGTTTTTGGAAAGATCGGCGGTGGCGGGAACGCGCAGGGCGAATTCCCTGGCATCGACCAGGATTTCCAGTCGGCCATTGTCCGCATCGATGCGGATGATGTCGCCATCCCTGATCTTGGCAATGGCGCCACCATCGGCGGCCTCGGGGGTCACATGGATGGCGGCCGGCACCTTTCCTGATGCGCCGGACATGCGGCCATCGGTGACCAGTCCCACACGAAATCCTTTGTCCTGCAACACGCTGAGCGGCGGCGTCATGCGGTGGAGCTCCGGCATGCCGTTGGCCTTTGGGCCCTGGAAACGCACGACGGCCACAACATCGCGATGCAGTTCGCCTGTCTTAAAAGCGGCGTGCAGTTCCTCCTGGGAATGAAAGACGCGGGCGGGCGCTTCAATGAAATGACGGTCATCAGGAATCGACGAGGTCTTGATCACGGCGTGGCCAAGCGGGCCTTCGAGCACATTGAGGCCGCCGGTGGTTTGAAACGGATTTTCGCAGCCGCGCAGAACCGTGTCGTCATGAGAAACCGCAGTGGCGTCTTTCCACTCCAAGGCGCCATCACGGCTGAGCTGGGGTTCGACGAGATAGCCCTTCAGTCCGGTGCCCATGATGGTGGTGACATCCTCGTGGAGCACGCCACGATGCAGCAGTTCGCGGATGAGGAATCCCATGCCGCCGGCGGCGTTGAAGTGGTTCACGTCGGCCTTGCCGTTTGGATAGATGCGGGTCATCAGCGGCACAATGTGCGAAAGTTCGGCGAGGTCCTTCCATGTCAGCACAATGCCAGCGGCGGCGGCCATGGCGATGAGATGCAGTGTGTGATTGGTGGAACCACCGGTTGCCAATAATCCGACAACGCCGTTCACCACGGCCTTTTCATCATAGATGCGGCCAATGGGCGTGTAGTTGTTGCCGAGTGCGGTAATCGATAACGCCTGCTGGGCCGAGGCTTTGGTGATTTCATCGCGCAGCGTGGTGCCGGGATTGACGAAGGTTGAACCGGGCAGATGCAGCCCCATGATTTCCATCAGCATCTGGTTGGAATTGGCGGTACCGTAGAAAGTGCAGGTGCCGGGGCCGTGATAAGACTGGGCTTCTGCCTCCAACAATGCGGCGCGGTCAACCTTGCCTTCGGCATAGAGCTGGCGAATTTTGGCTTTCTCATCATTGGGAAGGCCGGAGGTCATGGGGCCGGCGGGAATGAAGACCGCCGGCAAATGGCCGAATGACAACGCGCCAATGATGAGGCCCGGCACGATCTTGTCGCAGACACCGAGATAGACAGCCGCATCAAACATCTGGTGGGACAGCGCCACGGCGGTTGAAAGGGCAATCACATCACGCGAAAACAGCGAGAGCTCCATGCCGGTTTCGCCCTGGGTGACGCCGTCACACATGGCGGGAACGCCACCTGCCACCTGCGCCGTCCCGCCCGCCTCGCGGGCCGCGTCGCGGATGATTTGCGGGTAGTATTCAAAAGGCTGGTGGGCGGAGAGCATGTCATTATAGGAAGTGATAATGCCGAGGTTCGGGCCGGTGCCATTGCGCAGTTCATTCTTGTCATGAGGGCCGCAGGCGGCAAAACCATGGGCGATGTTGGCGCAGCCCAGCGCCTTGCGCCGGGGTTGCGAGCTCGCTGCCGCTCCAATGCGGCTGAGATAGCGGCTGCGCGTTGGCTCGCTGCGTTCAATGATTTTCTCCGTAACCGCAGAGACGATGGCGTGGACAGACATGGATTTCAACTCCGTCAGGGACACCAGTAAAGTGTCAGAGGCTTTTTTGACCGCAGGACCGCCCGGACCGGCATGGCCTCAACCGGGCCTTCTGCAAGGGCCTGTTTTAGCACATCGCGCTTTTCCTGTCCTTCGATGTGAAGGCAGAGAAGGTTTGCGTCGAGAAGGGCGGGAAGGGTGAAGGTGAGCCGGGGTTCATCGGCGGCCGGGGCGGACATCTCGACGATGCGCTTTCCGGTTTTTGGAGTGAGCGCTTCGCCCAGATTATCGCCTCCGGGGAAAAACGAAGCCGTGTGGCCATCGCTTCCCATGCCGAGGACAACGACATCGAGGGTGCCGATATTTTCCGCTTCGGGATTTTCAAAGAGCGGAACGAACTCCGCACCCGCCGCACTGTTTTGCAGAAGGTTTTCCCGTACCAGTTTGGCGTTTGAACGAGGGCTCGTCTCCGGCACCTGCCGTTCGTCAACCAGGGTAACTGTTATCCGGCTCCAAGGAATATCGAAGCGTGACAGGGTTTCAAAGAAAAGCTTCGGTGTGGTTCCGCCCGAAACCGCAAGGCAGGAACTGCCCTTGGCTCTTACGTGGTGCTGCAAGGCGTTCGCGACATCGGTTGCAAGGGCGGATGAGAGGCTGCCCCGGCTTTCAAACAACCGCTCCTTCGCGATCATGCAACTTCGCCCTCATGCCAGGTGCGGCCGTCACGTTCGATCAGTGCAACGGCGGCGGTCGGGCCCCAGGTGCCTGACGTATATGGCTTGGGCAATTCGGGAGATTCTTTCCAATAGTCCAGAATGGGATCAATCCATTTCCAGGCGGCGGTGACTTCATCGCGGCGCATGAACAGGGTCTGGTTGCCGCGCACCACGTCCATGAGCAGGCGTTCATAGGCATCAGGATTGCGGACGCCGAAGGCATCGGCAAAACTCATGTCGAGGGGCACCTGGCGCAGGCGCATACCGCCGGGGCCTGGATCCTTGATCATCAGCATGAGCTTCACGCCCTCATCAGGCTGTAAGCGGATGACGAGGCTGTTGGACGCAATGTTGCCAGCGCTTGTGCCGAAAACCGAATAGGGCACGGGTTTGAACTCAACCACGATTTCCGAAAGGCGCGAGGGAAGCCGCTTGCCGGAACGCAGATAGAAAGGCACGCCATTCCAGCGCCAGCTTCCGATCTCGGCTTTCAGAGCCACATAGGTTTCCGTTTTAGACGTGTCGGAGCCCAGTTCTTCGAGATAGCCGGCAACGGCACCGCCGGCGGAAGCACCGGCGCGATATTGCCCGCGCACGATCTGGTTGGCGAGGCTGCCATCGGTGAGTGGCTTGAGGGATTGCAGAACCTTCAATTTTTCATCACGCACGGAATCGGCTTCAATCGACGTGGGCGGTTCCATGGCCACTAGGCAGAGGAGTTGCAGCATATGGTTTTGCACCATGTCGCGGAGCGCGCCTGCCGTATCATAATAACCGGCACGGCCTTCAACGCCCAGGGTTTCCGCCACGGTGATCTGCACATTGTCGATGTGTGCGGCGTTCCAGACGGGCTCGAACAGGGCATTGGCAAAGCGCAGGGCCATGAGATTCTGAACGGTTTCCTTGCCGAGGTAATGATCGATGCGGTAGATCGACGGCTCGGGGAAAATGCGGCCGATCTGTTCATTCAGGGCCTTGGCCGAAGCGCCATTCTTGCCCAACGGCTTTTCAACTACGACACGGGATTTCGGCGTAACCAGGTGGTGGCTGCCGAGGCGCTCGCAAATGGGGCCGAAGAGATCAGGACCTACAGCCAAGTAAAACACACGGATGCGGTCCTCGTGGGGCTTGAGAGCTTTTTCGAGGTCTTTCCAACCGGATTCCTGGCTCGCTTCAGCGGCCACATAATCGAGACGGTCCAGAAACCGCTTGCACATGTCGGGTTTGCGATCGGCTTCAGCCACATGGGTTTCAATGGCGGCGAGGGCGAAGGCGCGAAACGCTTCGCGGGTCATGGCGCGGCGGGAAGAGCCGATAATGCGGGCCGAAAGGGGAATCTGGCCCTGCAAATCCCGGTGGAAAAGGGCAGGCAGCAGCTTGCGCTGGGCCAGATCGCCGGTGGCGCCAAAGACGATGAGATCGAAGACTTCGACGGGAATAGTTCGGGGGGTCATATTCTGTTAAGATTCCGGTTTTGAGGTACGCCAATCAGAAGGGCGATCTACACGCCGAATCCTACTTTTGCAATAATTCAATTCCACTGATTTATTGATTTTTTTGCCGACTCTGGCAAAGGATAGCGTTAGAGCAAATCCCGGCGAAGTTGCATGACTTCGCCGACAAGGATTTGCTCCAACATATTGATTTGGCGCGATTCCTTTTCGGCAAGGTGGTACCGCCTTGCCGGGAAGCGCGCTGGCACCCTGAAGGAGAGACATATGATCGTTAGTTGCGGCGAGGCGGTAATTGACATGCTGCCGCGCATCTCCAAAGAGGGTGCGGCCGTCTATCAGCCCTTCAATGGCGGTTCGCCTTTCAATACAGCCATTGCCCTGGGCAGGCTGGGGATTATCACCGGATTCTTCAGCGGATTATCGACGGACTTTTTCGGTGACAGCCTGGCTGCTGCCTTGAAGGCCAGCAATGTTGACCTCAAGTACACCAAGATCTGGGACAGGCCCTCAACTCTCGCCTTTGTAAAACTGGATAACGGCCAGGCGCGCTATTCTTTCTTTGACGATAATTCCGCTGGCCGGATGCTGACGACGAAAGACCTTCCAAAGCTTGCCTCCGACGTTAACGCCTTGCATTTTGGCTCTTTCAGCCTCGTTCCTGAGCCCGGCGCCTCGACTCTTGAAGCCCTGATGACACGCGAGGTCGAAAGACGCGTGATCTGCCTTGATCCCAATGTCCGCGAAACGCTTATCAAGGACCGCCGCGCTTATCTGGAGCGGATCAACCGCCTCATTGCCATGTGTGACATCCTGAAAATATCTGACGAAGATGTCACCTGGATTACCGGCAAGACTGATCTGGCGGTGGCTGCCCGTAAATGGCTCAATGCGGGGGCCAAGGTGGTGGTTATCACCCGGGGTGAAAACGGCGTGGAGGTCTTCACCAAGGGCCTCTCGTTCAAGCAACCCTCCATCAGTGTCAAGGTGGTGGATACGGTGGGGGCCGGTGATACCTTCACTGCCGGTTTTCTTGCCTCCCTGCAGAAGGCGGGAAAGCTCAACAAGGCCGCCGTCTCCTATCTTGACGAAGCTTCGCTGCGAAATGCGGTGACTTATGCGGCCCGGGCTGCGGCGGTTACGGTTTCACGAGCGGGCGCCAATCCCCCCTGGCTGCATGAACTGCAGAATTAAGCTACCAAGCTTCCTATGGAATTTCCTGTTGATGGTGTTATCCCGCATTTAAGCGAAGCCTTGACGCTTGGCTCTGCCGCAATTCTGGTGGCAGAACCCGGGGCCGGCAAAACCACGCGGGTGCCTTTGAAGCTTTTGGGGAGTTGGTGGCTGGGCGACAAAAAAATCGTCATGCTGGAACCGCGTCGGCTTGCGGCGCGGGCTGCGGCCAAGCGCATGGCGGAAACCCTTGGCGAAGAGATCGGCGCAACGGTGGGCTATACGGTCAGGCTCGACCGCAAGGTTTCAGCAAAAACCCGCATTGAGGTTGTCACCGAAGGCATTCTCACGCGGCGCCTGCAACATGATCCGGAATTGAAGGATACGGGGCTTGTCATTTTTGACGAGTTCCATGAACGCAGCCTGGATGGCGATTTGGGGCTCGCCCTTACCCTCGACATGCGCAGTGGCCTGCGGGAGGATTTACGGCTTCTCATCATGTCGGCCACGCTTGATGCGGCGAAGCTTTCCGGGCATTTGCAAGGAGCACCCGTCATTCAGGCCACGGGCCGCATGTATCCGGTGGAAACGCGCTATCTCGGCAAGACGACGCGGCAGACACTTTCCGCTGATGCCTGCAAGGCCACGCAGCAGGCGCTTCTTGAAACGAGACAAAGCATTCTTGTTTTCCTGCCCGGTGAAGCTGAAATTCGCCGTACGGAAGAGATGCTCAATGCGGCAAATCTTCCCGCTACGGTTTTCGTGCGGCCGCTTTATGGGGCGATGGGATTTGCCGAGCAGGATGCGGCGCTCAATCCGGCACCTGAGGGATCGCGGAAAATCGTGCTGGCCACGACCATTGCCGAAACAAGCCTGACCATTGAGGGCATTGGCACGGTGATTGACACGGGGTTCAAGCGATCCCCGCGCTTTGATCCGGCCAGTGGCATGACGAGCCTCGAAACAGTGCGGGTGAGCCTTGCATCGGCGGATCAGCGCCGTGGCCGCGCCGGCCGTTTGGGCCCCGGTGTTTGCTACAGGCTTTGGCCGGAAGCCGAAACGCGGGCTCTTGCGGCGCATGACCAGCCGGAAATTCTGGTGAGCGACTTGACGCCGCTGGTGCTTGAGCTCGCCGCGTGGGGCGTGAATGCGCCCTCCTCCCTGTCCTGGCTCGATCCACCGCCGACCGCCGCCTTTGCACAGGCGCAGGATTTGCTGAAGCGTTTGGAAGCTTTGGATGGGGATGGACAGATCACGGCCATGGGCAAGGCCATGGTCAAGGTGCCGCTGCATCCGCGGCTTGCCCATATGGTGGTCAAGGGACAGGCCTTGGGTTCAGGGGAAGCGGCGGCGGACTTGGCGGCGTTTGTGTCGGAGCGTGATGGGCTGGGCCGCGACGCGGGCTGCGATATCGCCTCGCGGCTTTTGGCGACGCGTGGTGCAGCGCGTTCGCGCATTCAGGCCTCGGCAAAACAGATCAAGCAAATCCTCAGCATCAAGGTTGATACAAAGTCAATCAGTGAAGGGGTGCTGGTTGCGCTGGCCTGGCCCGACCGCATTGCGCAAAAGCGCGGCGGCGAGCGGCGTTACCGGCTGTCGGGCGGTGGCGGCGCAATCCTTCCCGAACATGAGGCTCTTGCCAAGCAGGAGTGGCTTGCGGTGGCGACAACGGATGGCGCTTCGGGCGACCAGAAGATTTTTCTGGCGGCTCCGCTCACGTTCACAGAAATCGAAACGCATTTTGACGGCCAGATTGAAGTCTTGGAAAATGTGGGGTGGGATTCTCGTTCGCAGAGTGTCATTGCGGCACGGGTTCGCAAACTCGGGGCGCTTGTTCTTGAAGAACGCCCACTGACAACGGCGGACCCCGAAGCCATGGCCGATGGCATGCTCAAGGGCATTGCCGAAATGGGCCTCAAAGCTTTGCCATGGACCGAAGGTGCAAACAGCTTTCGGGCGCAGGTGCAATTTTTGAAACGCCTGTTTCCGGAAGAGGCTTGGCCTGATCTCGGCGATGAGGCGCTTGCGCAAAATCTTGATGAATGGTTGAAGCCCTATCTGGCGGGCATTTCGCGCAAAAGCCATCTTGAGCGGCTGGACTTGCTGGCGATTTTGAAAAACCTGGTTCCCTATGACCTGCAACGGCAGATGGATGGGCTGGCGCCGCGCTGTATTGAAGTGCCATCGGGCGCCCATGTCACTATCGATTATGAAACCGAGGGCGACCCAGTCATCCGGGTGCGGTTGCAGGAAATGTTCGGGCTTGCCAAAACACCGACTATTGCCAAGGGCCGGGCCCAGCTCCGCATCGAATTGCTGTCGCCGGCGGGAAGGCCCCTGGCCGTCACGAAGTCCCTGGAGACGTTCTGGACCAATGGTTACCCGGATGTGCGGGCTGAACTGCGGGGGCGATATCCGAAGCATTCCTGGCCGGAAGACCCGCTCTCCGCGCCACCGGTAAAACCCCGGAAACTGCGCTGATTGCAAGGCTTGACCATTGGCCATGCCAATGCCAAACACCGCGCGCAATGACTGACACCGCCCATATCCGCAATTTCTCCATTATCGCCCATATCGACCACGGCAAATCGACGCTGGCAGACCGGCTTATCCAGCTTTGCGGGGCGGTGAGCGACCGGGAGATGGTGGACCAAATCCTCGATTCCATGGACCTGGAACGGGAGCGCGGCATCACCATCAAGGCCAACACGGTTCGCCTCGATTACACCGCCAAGAACGGCGAAAAATATGTTTTGAACCTGATCGACACGCCGGGGCATGTGGACTTTGCCTATGAGGTTTCGCGGTCACTCGCGGCCTGCGAAGGTTCGCTTTTGGTGGTTGACGCCAGTCAGGGCGTTGAGGCGCAGACCCTGGCCAACGTCTATCAGGCCATCAACAACAACCATGAAATCGTTCCCGTGCTCAACAAGGTGGATTTGCCCGCCGCGGAGCCGGAGCGCATCCGCCAGCAGATCGAGGATGTGATCGGCATTGATGCTTCGGAAGCGGTGCTGATTTCGGCCAAATCGGGGCTGGGTGTTCCTGATGTGCTTGAAGCCATCGTGCACCGCTTGCCGCCACCCAAGGGCGACCGCAGCAAGCCGCTGAAGGCCCTTCTGGTTGACAGCTGGTATGATTCCTATCTCGGTGTTGTGGTTCTGCTGCGCATCATCGATGGCGAACTCAAGAAGGGCATGCGTGTCAAGATGATGGGCACGGGCGGCTCCTATCTCATTGACCGGGTCGGCGTCTCGCGCCCAAAAAAGGAAATGGTGGCCAGCCTCGGCCCCGGCGAGATCGGGTTTTTCACCGCGGCGATCAAGGAAGTGGCGGATACGCGGGTGGGCGACACGGTCACCGATGAAAAGCGCCCGGCGGCTGAACCCCTGCCCGACTTCAAGGAAGCGCAATCCGTGGTGTTTGCCGGATTCTTCCCCGTCGATGCGGCAAAGTTCGAAGACCTGCGCGAGGCCATGGGCCGGCTTCGGCTCAATGACGCCAGCTTCTCCTTCGACATGGAAACCTCGGCCGCCCTCGGCTTCGGCTTCCGCTGCGGCTTCCTTGGCCTCTTGCATCTGGAAATCACCCGCGAGCGCATCGAGCGCGAATTCAACGTGGACATCATCACCACGGCGCCGAGCGTCATCTACAAGATCAATATGCGCGACGGCACGCAGAAGTCGCTGCACAATCCGGTTGATATGCCGGATGCCACGCTGATTGAATCGATCGAAGAGCCGTGGATCGAGGCCACCGTCCTGGTGCCCGATGAATATCTCGGCTCCATCCTCAAGCTCTGCGAAGACCGGCGCGGGCGGCAGAAGCAGCTCACCTATGCCGGGTCGCGCGCCATGGTGATCTATGATTTGCCGCTCAATGAAGTGGTGTTTGATTTCTATGACCGGCTCAAATCGGTGAGCCGCGGCTATGCCAGCTTCGATTACAAGATGGTGGGCTATGAAAAGGGTGACCTGGTGCGCATGGGCATCCTGGTGAACGGCGAGACTGTGGATGCGCTGGCTATGGTGGTGCACAGGGCCAGGGCCGAGCAGCGCGGCCGGGTGATGTGCGAGAAGCTGAAGGAGCTCATTCCCCGCCACATGTTCCAGATTCCGATCCAGGCCACCATCGGCGGCAAGATCGTGGCGCGCGAAACCCTGTCAGCGATGCGCAAGGACGTGACAGCGAAATGCTACGGCGGCGACATCAGCCGCAAGCGCAAGCTTCTGGACAAGCAGAAGGAAGGCAAGAAGAAGATGCGGCAGTTCGGCAAGGTCGAAATCCCGCAGGAAGCCTTCATTGCGGCGTTGAAGATGGATGAGAACTAAAAGTCCTTAATGACTTTTCCGTCCTCGGTGACAACGGTTGAGAATTTTTCGCGGAAAATGATCTCGTGCGGCTTGAGCTTGAAACTGTTGCCCGCAACAAACTCGTGCAAATTACGCGGCACGGCTGAGTGCGGGCCGGCGACCAGAAAGTCCTGCAATTCAAAACAACTGTCGGGCTTGGATTCCAGATATTTTTTCATGGTGCCGGTGAATATCTTGGCCTTCTTTTCCATCCGGTAGGCCACTTGGCGGCGAAACAGTTTCGGCATCAGCACCGGCCCCTTGTCCTCTGTGGGGTGCGCCTCAGTGGGCGGCTCGCGATACTGCAGCTCGGGGTCGAAAACCGAAAGGTCTTTTGAATAGTGCTTCCAGGCACGCTTTTTCCCGGCCTTTTTCATGGCGGCCAAGAGTATCTCTATCTCCTCATTTTCCATTGAAGAATAGAACGTGGGGTAACACCAGCCTTCTTCGGCGAGCCAGATATTGATGTCGGTGTCAAAGCTGCTGCCAACCCTGATATTGCCAACGAAGCGACCATAGGTATCCACCACTTCAAAAGGGTGATCGACAATGGACAGCATGTGGCACTCAACGGTTTGCGGGCCAAAATTTTTGAGTTTTCCGGCAAGGGCAACAGTTGCGGTTTCGGCAAGATACTGGCGCCGCTCCTCGCGGTTGAATTTGTTGTAAGCCTCGCGTTTCGCAGGCGTGACCGCCGGGTTGCCCTGTCTCAACGCTCCTGCCCGATAGTGCAGTTCCGGAGCATCGATCCCTTGCAGGCGCACGGTAATGCGGTTCTGGGCATCAATGAGCTTTTTCCGGCTGGTGCCTTTCACAAAGGCGGCATCAAATGCGTGGGTTGTCTTGAAGTGTATCCTGTCGGGGGCAAACTGAAATGAGTTGGCGTCAACTGTGACCTTGATTTTTGTGGTGTCGGCATCCGAGGAACCCGTTGGCCAAAACTGTGTAAGGTCGATTGTTCCGTTAACTCTCAAAAGCCCCGTCATATGATACCTCCAAATCTAGAGTTTCATCTGCGCATGACGTTCTTGTTGTTCAAATTTGTTGCAAATTGGTGACAGCGCAACTTATAGATGAATTCTTTAGCACTTTTATGCACCCGGTAAAGCCGGATTCTGCGCCACGCTGAAATGGACGGGAAAGGAAACCCGGAACCTAGGGCGATACTTCCAGCCCGCGCTTGCGCCGATCCCAATCGACAACTTTGCCCGCCACCCACCAGCAGACAATAGCGACGGCAGCGCCGGCGTAGCCATCAATGGCATAGTGCCAGCCCAGGTGAATGGAGCCGATGAAAATCAGGAAGGCGAAGGCTGACATCAGATAGCCCAGCCATTTCTTGCCGGAGGCGAAGCCGAGGAATGCAAACAATAGGGACGTTCCCACATGCATCGACGGCATGGCGGAAATGCCGTTGATCAGGCCGGTTCCGGTTTCATAATTTTTCCACAGCTCATCCATGGCGGTGAGGGCAAAGATGGTGTGGTTTTGATTCACCTCATTCAGCCAGGCCATGAGCGGGGCGTAGGGATCAACGCCGGGCAAAAGCCTGCCATAGAAACAGGGGCCCACCGAGGAAAAGATTGTGCCCAATACGCTGGTGCCGATGAACCATGTGAGGGTGAAGCCCAGCAGAAAGCGCATGCGCAGCGCTGTGTCCTTGGCTGCAAAGCCCTGCCAATACCAGCAGGTGAACATCACAAAGAACCAGACGTTGTAGTTGACGTTGATCAGGAAGGTGACCCACGGCACGTTTAGCAGAGGGGCCAACCATTCATAGGGGTGCCGGCCGAAATGCAGCACCTGGTCCCACTGCATGAAGGTTTCATCCCAGGAAAAGGGAACGGCCAGCGGGATTGCCTTTTTGATAAAGGAAAAGCCCACCATGTAGAGCGTCATGAAAAGGAAAGCGTGAATGGAATTGGAGACGCGCTGGGGCGACAGATAATCGTCGCGTATCTTGATCCACAGGCCATCGAGGGCGCTACCGGGATAATTGGACCGGTTCAGCCGAACGAGTTCAAGGACAAGCCCGAAAAAAATCATGACGCCGAGAAGCATCAATACGGGGCCGGAAAATATCATCACCATCTGGAGATCGATGGGAAGACCGAGCCAGATAGATTCCGCTATCGATACGGCGGTGACAAAGGCCGCGAATATATATAGCACCGCATGGGCGCGTATGCCGCGAACGATGTGCACAGCCGTTTCGGAAAGACGATTGTGCAGCGGCAAGGCCGAGGCTTCACTCATGGCGGCGGGGGTCCCGTTAAAGGGGTGAACCTATCAAGCCCGTAGTTAAGAAGGTGTTTCGGGCTGGACTATAGATTAGAATTATTCTAATTTGTCTTTAGAGGTCCAATTTTGAAACGTTTCTCCGATCTGGCCGAGCAGGAAATCATCGCCCTTGCCATTTCAAGTGAGGACGACGATGCGCGCCTCTATTCGGGCTTTGCCAATGCGCTGATGGAGGCCTATCCGGCTTCCGCCAAGGTTTTCATGGAAATGTCGGAAGAGGAGCACGAACACCGGCGCTGGCTGACCGACCTCTACCAGAAGAAATTTGGTGATTTCATTCCGCTGATCCGGCGCAGCGACATCTACGGATTTGCGAAGCACAAGCCGGGCTGGATGATCGGCAAGCTCAATATTGAGGCGATGCGCCAGCGCGCCGAGGTCATTGAGCTGGAAAACTACCGCTTTTACAAGCAGGCCGCAGCGCACAGCAAAGACCCGCAGATTGCAAAGCTTCTCGCCCAACTGGCGGAAGCCGAAAAGACCCATGAGTCGCTGGCGGCGCGCCTTGGCGACAAGCACCTGACCGCAGACGTGAAGCTCGACGAGGCTGAAACCAAGCGCCGCCTGTTTCTTCTGCAAGTCATCCAGCCGGGCCTTGTGGGCCTCATGGACGGCTCGGTTTCGACGCTGGCGCCCCTGTTTGCTGCGGCTTTTGCCACGGGAAACAACTGGGCAACGTTTCTGGTGGGAATAGCGGCCTCGGTGGGAGCAGGCATTTCGATGGGGCTGGCCGAGGGCCTTTCCGACGATGGCAAGCTGACGGGCCGGGGGCAACCGCTGATCCGGGGCCTAGCCTCCGGCATCATGACCGCGGTTGGCGGCATTGGCCACACGCTGCCCTATCTCATCAGCGATTTCAAAACCGCTACTGGCCTTGCCATCATCATCGTATTTATCGAACTCTGGGCCATTTCGTGGATCCGCTACAAATACATGGACACGCCCTTCCTGAAGGCGGCTTTCCAGATTGCGGTGGGCGGCTTCCTGGTATTCCTCACCGGCATATTTATCGGCAGTGCCTGAGGCCGCCGCCCTCATCACCTAAAGGTGTTAAAGTTCTGGCCATAGGACCACTCAGTTCGGAGCTGGTGGTTTGCTTCCTCAACAAGGACCTGGGCGTCGATCCCTATTTCACCCATGGCATAGGCTGCATCTACTGCCGCCTCAATTGCCTCAGCCTGGGTGGCATAGGGGCCGTAGTGCTTGTCCTTGAAGCTAATCTTCCATTCATTGTTGTGAAGTATGATAAAGTACTGTTCAGCGGCCATGAGGACTCCGTCCGAATCCGTGAAGAGTTCCTTGTATAGAGTTTGTGAGTATGAGTCGAATAGAGATAACTTATCCACCGGGGATGCTCCCCAAGGCGACGGACCCCGAAACAGCGCAAGTCATCGTCTGCCCACTGCCTTATCACGAGGGGTTGGTTCAAGCAGGAGCTCAGGCAAACCAATTGTCCGGACGCGCAAAACTCCAATAACCTCCCCAAGCCTATTGCGCCTGAAAGGACTGGTTCCATTCCTTCAGCAACCGGGCCTTCTTCTGCCGGTCGGTGACCGCCAGCAGCGCCGGGCCCAGGGGGATCGGCCGATAGATGCCTGACTGCAGGTCGGGTTCGGCGGCATCAACACCTTCGGGCGCTGCCTGCCCGTAGGCAAAGAAGAAAGATTTCTCCGCCGCCATCTCCTGGCCGCGCGGCGACAGGAGGTAATCCAGAAATTTCTTGCCGGCTTGCGGATTGGCGGCATGGGCCGGCACAAAGGCGGCCCGGCTGAGGACCAAGGTATAGTCACGGGGCAGGACAATTCCTATGGGGGCGCCTGCCTTGTAGCGGCCATAGGCATAGGAACCGAGGAGATTATAGCCAATGAGAATTTTGCCGCTCTCAATGTCACGCAAAAGTTCGCCCGTGCAACAGTAAAGCCCGGCATGGGCGCGGCCAAAGCCTTCCATCATCCGCCCGAAGGCACTGGATTGCTGGGCATCGAAAAAGCCGAACAGGTAACCTATGCCTGAGCGCGCGATATCATAGGTGCCGATGCGGCTGTCGTAGGTTGCCGCCTTGTTTCTCAGGAGATCAACCATCTGATCGCGCGAGCGCGGGACATCGGCGGGCGGGACGAGATTGCGGTTATAGACAATGACCGCCGGTTCAAAGGAAAAGCCGAATACCTCATCGTGCCAGTTGGCAAAAGGTGGAGCACGGGTGGTTTCCGGTGAGGTGTGCGGCTGGGCGCAACCGTCATTTGCCAGTTTCACCATGTGATCAGCCGATGATGAGAAAATCAGATCAGCGACGGTAGCACCCCTGGCGCAGGCTTCCTGCATCATGCCGTAGAGATCATTGGTCAGGCTGTCGACATAGGTGACCGACAGGGCCGGCTCCAATTCCTGAAAGTCCCTGATGAGTGGCTCTATGGCTTCAATATCGCCAGAGCCTTCAATTCTGAGATGCCCCGCCTCGGTGCCGAGAGCTTTAAACTCATAGCTTGTGCCAGCCATGGCAGGCAGGGAAATCAGGATGAGGAGGCAGGTGAGAATTCCGCGACTCATGATGAAACACCGCTCGCCCGGGGGAAAATCATCCGCACGAGAAACATGCCATTACCCTCTTGTGCGAACTCAAGTTGCGCCCCGTGATTTTTGGCAACATCGGCAGCAATCGCCAGGCCCAGCCCGGAGCCCACGCCTTCGGTGGACGCACGAAAGAAACGCCTGGTCACATCAGGCCACTGCCCGGCCGGAATGCCTGGCCCGTCGTCGCCAATCACCAGAACCACATGATACTCCTTTGCCTCAATACCGATGGTGATTTTGGTTTTGGCGCCATGGTGCACGGCGTTTTCTATGATGTTGCGAATGGCCTCGCGCAGGCTGACGGGGTCGCCTTCAATAAAAACCGGCGCTGGTCCGGCATTCATCTCAACCGAGATGTCGCGGTCCATGGCGGCGGGGATGGCATCGGCCACGGCCTTGTTGACGAGGTCCACCAAATCAATGGGCGAGGCGGTGATGCTTTGGGCGCGATGGCTCACCATCGCATGGCTGAGAAGCTGGCTGACCAGGCGGCCAATCTGCGCGGTGCGGGCGACAACGCGCGTCAAATGATGCTTGCGCTTTGCCGGAACGGTTTCGCGTTTCAACAATTCGACCTGGGCGGTCAGGGCGGTAATCGGCGTCCTGATCTGGTGGGCCGCATCGGCAATCATGCTCTGCAGGCTGTCCATCCGCCCTGAAAGGCGCTCCATGAAATGATTGATTGATTGGGTGAGGCCTTCAATTTCGACGGGTGCGCTTATGTCGAGCGGGGTGAGGTCATTGGGATCGCGCGAACCCAAGGCCTGCTCGATGCGGTGCAGTGGGCGCAGGGCATAGCGCGTGGCGAGCACGACGCCCACTAGGGCGATGACACTCATAATGCCCACCAGCGCCATGGCGCGCAGCGTCAATTCACGCGCCAAGGCGTTTCTCGCGTCGCGCGTCTGGGCCACGAGAATTGTCGCCCATCCGGTGGCCGCGGGATCTGACACATAATGGGAGACGGCTGCAATGCGCACGGGATAGCCTTTGAATGTCGCATCCCAAACTTTCGGGCCCGAGCCCGTCCTTAACAGGCTCTGCGGAACCTGCAGATCGTCATAGCCAGTCAGGGAGGCACCGTCGGGCCCGACAACCCGGTAATAAACCCTCTCCTGCCGCGAAACCGAAAGTGTCTCGAAGGCCGAGACCGGAATATCCGTGGTGATGGCCTGGTCTTCAACGCGGATGGTTTCGCCGATTTGCGAGGCGGCACCCAGAAGCAGGCGGTCGTAGGCGTCGTCGGCTGCAGTATGGGCATAATTATAGGCGGCATAGGCCAGGATTCCGGCACCCAGCAAAAGCCCGAGAGAAATCGCCGTGGTGAGCCGCCAAAACAGGGATGGCGTTTTACCCGCCATGGGCCACGGCCTGGTAGCCAATGCCGCGCAAGGTGCGGATTTCCATTTGGGCCGGCTGAAGCTTGCGCCGGAGCCTTGCCACGTAAAGTTCGATGGCGTTCTGGCCTGCGTCCTCTTCAAAGCTGAAAAGCTGTTCAAGCAATTCAGCCTTGTTGAAGACTTTCTGCGGCCGCGACATGAGAATTTCGAGAAGGGCGATTTCGCGCCGTGTGAGTTCGGCGCGGCGGCCGGCGACGGTGGCGCTGCGCGAGACCTGATCGAGAATGACATCACCCAACTGCAATTGCGCCGTGGTGGTGCCGCCGGAGCGCCGGAGAAGGGCCCTTACCCGCGCCTCAAGCTCACGAAAATCAAATGGCTTTACTAGATAGTCATCAGCGCCATGATCAAGGGCGCTGACCCGGTCATCCACCTGGGACCTTGCAGTGAGCACCAGAACCGGCGAAGTTATTTTTTCCGACCGCATGCCATCGAGCACAGCAAAGCCATCTTTCCCCGGCAAGATGACATCAAGCACGACAAGATCATAACGCTGGACCTTGAGAGCATCTTCGGCGCCAGTCCCGGTTTTCTGCCAATCGACGGCATAGCCCAGCCGCTCGAGGCAGGCGACAATGGCCTCGCCGACGTCCTGGGTATCTTCGACGACCAGTATGCGCATGGCGCGCTCCCGATGACAGCAAAATGACAGGTTTGAAGTATATGGATGGTCCAAACACCTGCCAAGGGCAAGGCCAGGCCGCGCAAGACGGCTGTTCAACAGATTAACACTGTAATGGGAGACTATCATGAAAAGACGCACAATTTTTGCAAGCTTGTTAGCTCTGGCGCTGACGGCTGGTTTTGCCGCTCCGGCACTGGCCGTTGACAATCTGCGGATCATCGCCCCGGCAAAGCCCGGCGGCGGCTGGGACCAGACGGCGCGTTCCCTTTCGGAAGTGATGGCTGGCCTTGGCGCCAAGGGCGGCACGGTTGAAAATGTTCCCGGTGCTGGCGGTGCGGTTGGGCTTGCCCAACTGGTTGACCAGGAAAAGGGCAACGGCAATGTCATGATGGTGAACGGCCTTGTCATGCTGGGCGCGCTTCTCACCAACAAGTCGGCGGTTACCCTCGACATGACCACGCCGATTGCACGCCTGACCGGCGAATATGAAGTCATCGTCGTTCCTGCCGCCTCGGAGCTCAAGACAGCGGCCGATCTCGTGGCCAAACTGAAAGCTGACCCAGGTGCCGTTGCCTTTGGCGGCGGATCCGCCGGCGGCACCGATCACATTCTCGCAGGCCTTGTTGCCAAGGCTGCCGGCGCGGATGTGGCAAAACTGAACTATGTGCCCTTCTCCGGCGGCGGTGAAGCGCTTGCTGCCGTCATGGGTGGCCATGTGGTGGCTGGCATCAGCGGCTACGGCGAATGGGCGGGCCAGATCAAGTCAGGCGAACTTCGCGCCCTTGCGATTTCGGCTCCGGAGCGCCAGCCCGGCATCGACATCGCAACCCTTAAAGAACAGGGCGTTGATGTGGAGCTTGCCAACTGGCGCGCCATCGTTGCCCCGCCAGGCCTTGATGACGGCCAGAAGAAGGCGCTGCTCGATTCAGTAGACGCCGCGGTGAAGAGCGATGCCTGGAAAAAGCTTCTGGTGGAAAAGAACTGGACAGACCTCTACCTTCCGGGCGATGATTTCGGCAAGCTGGTTGCTGCTGAAAATGTCCGCACAACGGAAATTCTCAAGGGCATCGGCCTCGTTCAATAACGAGGGGCCATGAACACAAAGCAGACGATATCCGGGGCCGGTCTTGCGATCGGCCTCGGCCTTATTGCCATCGCATCGGTCATTGGTTTTGAAACCATGCAGATGCAGGTGCCGCCGAGCTATGCCCGGGTCGGCCCGCAGATTTTCCCCTACATCATTGCCATCGGCATGGCGATCACCGGCGCGCATATCGCCTGGAAAAGCTATCGCGGCGTAGACGAGATTGCTGAGGAAAGCGATGCAGGGCCGACAGATTGGAAAAGCGTTGCCATCATCGCTGCGGGCCTCATTGCGCACATGAACCTGTTGAAGCCTTTGGGTTTTGTGCCTGCGGGAGTCATCCTGTTTTGGAGCGTGGCTTTCGCCTTTGGCAGCAGGCGCTACGGGCGCGACATCCTTGTCGGGCTGCTTTTAGTGCTTTTCGCCTATGTCGGATTTACCTACGGCCTGGGCCTGCAACTGCCGCCGGGCTTATTGAAGGGCTTGCTCTGAGATGGAATCCTTCCTTGCCCTGATGGATGGCTTTGCTACTGCAATCACGCCCATCAATCTCATGTGGTCGCTGATCGGCGTGACACTTGGCACGCTCATCGGCATATTGCCCGGCATTGGCCCGGCACTGACTATCGCACTTCTCCTTCCGGTCACGCGAAACCTTGATCCCACCGGCGCCTTCATCATGTTTGCCGGGCTCTATTACGGCGCCATGTATGGCAGCTCCACCACCAGCATCCTGCTCAACACGCCGGGTGAATCCGGCTCGATCATGACCGCGGTGGAAGGAAACTTGATGGCGCGGCAAGGCCGGGGCGCGGCGGCGCTTTCGACGGCGGCCATCGGCTCCTTCGTGGCAGGCACCCTGGGCACCCTGGCGCTGACATTTCTGGCGCCACTCTTTGTCAAGCTGGCGCTGCTGTTTGGCCCGGCGGAATATTTTGCTTTGATGGTTCTGGCCTTCACAACGGTATCAGCCCTGCTCGGCGCTTCGATAAGCCGGGGGGTTGCCAGCCTGCTTCTGGGCCTGGCTTTCGGGCTTGTGGGAACCGACATTCTGACGGGCCAGCCGCGCCTGACCTTCGGCTTTCTAAGCCTGCTGCGCGGGATTGATATCGTGGTGGTAGCGGTTGGCTTGTTTGCGGTGGGCGAGGCGTTGTTCATGGCCTCGCAAACGCACCTGCGCACGGCGGAAATCCTGCCGATCAAGGGTTCGCTGTTCATGACACGGGAGGAATGGCGGCGGTCCTGGAAGCCGTGGCTGCGTGGCACGGCACTGGGCTTTCCGTTTGGGGCGCTGCCGGCTGGCGGCACGGAGATTCCAACTTTCTTGTCCTACTTCCTTGAGAAAAAACTGACCAAGCATCCGGAGGAATTTGGCCATGGGGCCATTGAAGGCGTGGCCGGCCCGGAAGCGGCCAATAATGCGGCGGTTGCCGGCGTGCTGGTGCCGCTGCTTGCGTTGGGACTGCCGACTTCGGCCACGGCGGCAATTCTGCTGGCAGCCTTTGAGCAATATAATCTCCAGCCGGGGCCGCTGCTTTTTTCGGGCTCTTCAACTTTGGTGTGGGGCCTGATTGCCAGCCTCTACATCGGCAACGTCATGCTGCTGGTGCTCAACCTGCCGCTGGTGGGCCTGTGGGTGCGCCTGCTCTCCATTCCGCAGCCGCTGCTCTATGGCGGCATTCTGGTGTTCTCGACACTTGGGGTTTACTCACTCAACAATTCGACCTTCGACCTGGTTTTGCTGTTCATCGTGGGCATCATCGGATTCCTGATGCGGCGCCATGAATTTCCGGTGGCGCCCTGCATCATCGGCCTCATCCTCGGGCCTCTCGCGGAAGCCCAGTTCCGCCGCGCCCTGTCAATCAGCCAGGGTGACCCTTCGGTTTTTGTCACCCATCCACTTTCCGCCGTTTTGCTTGCGCTTGCGGCGGCGGTGATCATTGTGCCGATTGTCCTGCGGCGCACGAAGTATGTTTAAAGCCTGACATTCCCGGCCCTTGCGGGCGCTTGCTTAAACTTGCAAATGCTGCGTAAATCGGCACGTCGATGTGGCAGCGTTTTGTACGTTACCGGACCACCGGGGGACTTAAGTTTCGGGAAATAATGTGACCTAATGGCATCACCACCGCGTCGCTCACTGTTTCGCTCCGAAACCCTGGCAACGGCGCTTATCCTTGCTTTTCTAGTTTTCCTGCTCGGCGGCACGGCATTTGTCCTGAGAAATGCCTATCAAGCGGCCACTGAAATTGCCCGCATCCGGGCCATTTCTTCCGCTGAGGTCGTTGCTGCAAATTTCGAGTGGGTGGGCGAGACTTCGCATCAGTTGTTGCAGCGGGTTGATGATTTTGTGGGGCCGAACCTAGATGCCCTACCCGCAAACGCCTTGGGCTTTCTCAAGGAAGCGGTGTCGACTCTACCCGGCTCGCCACGTATCTATCTCGTGGGTGCCGATGGCGGCACGCGGCTTACGACCGATCCTGATTTCAAGCCTATCGACATCCGTGACCGGGATTATTTCAAGGCCGTGGCGAATGGGGCCGCGACCTACATCTCGCCCATGCTGGTGAGCCGGCTCAATGGCGAACAGATATTCGTCATCAGCAAAAGGGTTGAGCGAAATGGAATTTTCGTGGGCGCGGCTATTGTTTCATTCAATTCAGACCTCATCGAGAAAGTGTGGAATTCGCTGCGCTTTGATCCGACTTCAACGGTTTCAGTGGTACGCGACGATGGCCAGATTGTTGCGCGCTATCCCCGGCTGGACGGCCCGATGGATATCAGCAGTTCGGTGCTCTTCACGACTTACCTGCCGCAGACGCCCACCGGAACTTATGAAGCCTTTTCGGTGGCGGATGGCGTGCAACGCATCGTGGCCTACCGCCGTGTTGATGGATCACGGCTCATTGCAATTGCCTCCATAGGGCACGATACTGCTTTTGCGCCTTTCTATAAATTCTCCGTCCTGAGTCTCGCAGTGGCGCTGCCCCTTGCCCTGTTTCTGGCTTTTCTCTCCTGGATCACCTTCCGCTGGCTGGCACGGGAAACACGGCAAAGGGACCAATTGGCCGCGGCCCTTGAATCCAACCAGATGCTGTTCCGGGAGATTCATCACCGGGTTAAAAACAACCTGCAGGCGGTGAACTCGCTTATCAATCTGCAAAAAATTGATCCCGGCGCGAAGCAGGAAATGAGCCACCGCATCCAGGCGATGGTTGCGGTGCATGAGCAGATCTACCGGAATGACCAGTTCGGGCTTGTCGATGCCTCGGCCTATATCCCCGCCATTATCAGCAAACTTGTTGAATCCTATGGGCGCGAGGTGAAACTGAATTGTGACATGGAGGCCATCGAAGTTGACCGCGAACATGCCCTGCCCCTCGGGCTTGTGGCAAATGAAGTGGTTTCCAATGCGATGAAATATGCGTTCCCGGGCAACAGGGACGGCGAGCTAAGAATTACCCTGAAGAAAACCGACGACGGGCGGACCGGCATTCTAACAATCCATGACAATGGTGTTGGATTTGATCCCGAAACATCGTCAAGAGGCACGGGAAGCAAACTTATCAACGGGCTGGTGGCGCAAATCCACGGCGAGACCGGCTATCACTTCGAGCAAGGCACAAAATTCGAGATGCGTTTTCCCTTGCCCAAATCCTCAGCCTAGCGGCATTTGCACCATGTGGCGCATGGTGGCGGCAATTTCATTCACACTATAGGGCTTGGAGAAGAAGCGGGAATCATCAGGCAGGGCATCCATGTTGATTTTCCGGAGGCCCGAAGCGATGACAATCTTGATCGGCGGCCAGCGGTCACGCACGGCAGCGGCAAGCTTCAAGCCATCCATGCTGCCCGGCATATCGACATCGGTGAAAAGCACACGGATGGCGGGATTGGCTTCGAGAATTTTGATGGCCCTATCGGCGTCGGGGGCCTCGAAAACCTTAAAGCCGCCCTCCTCAAGCTGATCGACCACATCCATGCGGGTAATCGGCTCATCTTCCACGACCAGCACTGCGATTTTCTCAGTCATCATCATCTCTCTTGAGTCAAATCCTGTTCACGAATACAATAACCCCTGGACAGCTTTGATTGTTTCAATCCCGTTCAAGTTTTAGCGTCTCATGCTTAATGGTTTCTCACGAAGCACATGAACCCCTCGTGAACCCGTGGCATGGATATCACCAGATTATTAAATCCGTTATATATCAATTATTTGGAAGGAGTCTAGGCGGAGCTTAGCTGTTTTGCCTGGGTCCGAGGACCGCACTCATGGCATCAGAAAGTTGCGTCTGACTAAAAGGCTTCGAAAGCCGTGGCAGCTTTGCGCCAATTCCCGCGGGCAATTCCGCATAACCTGTAGCGAGAATTATTGGCATCCCCGGCTTATCTGCCAGGATTTCTTCGGCAAGCTGCACGCCTGTCATGCGCGGCATCGCCTGATCAGTGACAATCAAATCAATTTTTGCCCCCTGCGTTAGAATCTTCAACGCTTCGTGGCCCGAATTCGCTTCGATGACCGTGTGTCCAAGGTCTTCAAGCATTGCAACCGTGCCCATCCGGACCAGAACATCATCATCAACGGCGAGAACAACAAGTTCCTTCTGTCCAACCGGTTCTGGCACTTCCCGGAGGACTGCGTCCGGGAACTTCTGCGTTTCGGAGTCGGCGGCTATCGGAAGCCAGATTTCGGCCGTCGTGCCCACATCCTTTTTACTTTTAAGACGCAAGCAACCACCGGATTGCTCGGCAAAACCCTGAACCATCGACAGGCCCAGACCGGTTCCCTTGCCAACACCTTTCGTCGTAAAGAAGGGCTCCGTAGCGCGATTGATTGTGGCATCGGACATTCCTTCGCCCTTATCCTCGACGGCGAGGCATACATATTTGCCGGGATGCAGGCGTAAACTATTATCCTTCTGAAGGTTTTCCTCGCGGGCGGAAATGATCAGGGGGCCGCCATTGGGCATGGCATCGCGGGCATTGACCGCCAGGTTGAGAAGCGCCGATTCCAACTGGTTAGAATCAGCACGGACTTTTGGCAGTCCCATTGGGAAGCGCAACTCAATCAGGACCTCTGGGCCCAAAGACCGTTGCATCAGATCGCTCATTTCAAAAACAAGCTCATGAACATTGACAGGCCGTTGATCCATGTCCTGCCGTCGCGCGAAAGAGAGCATTCTATTGGTGAGGGACATTCCGCGCTTTACACCTTCTGTGGCATTGTCCACGAGGGTCAGCAGACGCTCGTCATAGGGCAGGCGCTTTCGCAGAAGTTCCATGCTGCTTTGAATGACCATCAGGAGATTGTTGAAGTCATGGGCGAGCCCCCCGGTGAGCTGGCCTATCGCTTCCAGCTTCTGGGACTGAAACAAAGCATCGCGGGCCCCTTCGAGCGCTTGTTCGTTTTTTCTTTTTTCGTCTTCGGCTTGTTTGCGCTCGGTAAGGTCGCGCGTGATTTTAGCAAATCCCAGCAGGGCTCCCGACGAATTGCGAATGGGATCGATAACCACATGGGTCCAAATCCGGCTTCCATCCTTGCGAACCCGCCAGCCTTCAGTTTCAAACTTGCCTTCTTTCGCGGCGATTGAGAGGGCTGATTTGGGAAGATTGGTCGCCTGATCCTCGGGGGTATAGAAGACAGAAAAATTCTGGCCGATAATTTCCGAGGAGCTGAATCCCTTGAACCTCTGAGCGCCCGGGTTCCAACTGGAGACTTTTCCATTCGGGTCCAGCAAATAGACCGCGTAGTCGGTTATTGCCTCAACCAAAATACGGTACCGGTCAGCGTCAACCATCTCGCGGCGCAATTGCTCCGCCTCTTTTCGTTCGGTAATATCGACATTGACCCCTATCATGCCGAGCAATTCTCCATCTGGGGAAATCCTCGGCTGGGCATTGGTTTGCAATGTGCGGTATATTCCCTGCGCGTTCCGGTAACGGCCTTCAAGTGATACGCTGGTTTTGTTTGCAAGAGCTTCTGAAACGCTTTTCACTATATCTGGCATGTCTTCGGGGTGCATGGTGCTACGCCAGTCAAAATCGGCAAGTGCGCCTTCCTCGACATTCCAAAACTCCCTTTGCATGCGGTTCAGGTGCAAGCATCCGCCTTGGGGGTTACTCATCCAGATCATGACGGGAGCGTTCTCAGACATCAGCCGGAAGCGTTCTTCGGATTCGTGCAGTTCTTCGGCGGCCTTTTTTCCTGCCGCTTCGGCCCGGAGCGCTTCGACGGCAAAACCAAGTTGCCGGGCAATCGTAACGGCGAGTTCAATCTCGGCGCGTGTAAACTTATGGGCCTGCTCATAATAGGTCATGAACTTCCCGATGACGCCGCCGTTAGAGATCAGGGGAAGAAAAGCCAGGCCACAGATGTTTTCCTTCCTTATCGTTTCCTTGATGTGAGCGAACTCATCCGTGTCATCAATGTTTTCCACAAAGATCGGATCGGGCTGTAACTGGCCCGGCTGCCATGGCGTATGCCCCTCCACGGCGGCAATGTAGGCCGCCGACAATCCCTTCTGGGCGACAAATCTCATAACGCCAGCAGCATCAAAAAGCAGGATGGATGCTCTCTTGCATCCCAGCGAGGTGGTTATCGCGGATAAGGACGCTTCATAGACGTCCGATGCATCGCGGGCCCGGTACAGGCGATCGGTCAGCCGAAACAGCGCTGCGAGCTCAGCTTCACGCCTCATGGCCAAGTCGCTGTCGGCAGCAACTTCCGCCTTAACTTGATCCATAGATTCCCTCCCAGCGCCGGCAGTGCATGACTAGTTAAAACGCTGATTTGAAAGATTAGTTCCCGTTGGATGAAGGATAATTTCGAGCTTTGGGCCGCAGGGCTGGCGGAGAGAGGGGGATTCGAACCCCCGTTACGCTATTAACGTAAACACGCTTTCCAGGCGGGCGCCATCAACCACTCGGCCACCTCTCCGCAATAGATAAGGGGGTTGGCCCCTTGGAATTGCGCCGCACTATAGCGATGAAACTTTGCCATTCAAGCTTTGTTGAATGGAAGTTATCAATCTGCCACACTACATAGGTCTCGAGACAAAAGGAGACCGAACCCCATGATTTTTGCCCGCAAAAAAGCCGAAATGACCGATGCGGCCCGGGCCCTGCCCGGCCGGAACAGCGCCATTGCCACGGCCAGCACCCATTTCGTCAACGGAAACCCGCTGAAGGGGCCATACCCCAAGGGTTCCGAGCAGATCGTGGTGGCCATGGGCTGTTACTGGGGGGCGGAGCGCAAGTTCTGGGAACTGCCCGGCGTCTGGGTGACGGCGGTGGGCAATGCCGGAGGATTTACGCCGAACCCCACTTATGAGGAGGTTTGCTCCGGGCTCACGGGGCATACGGAATCGGTGCTGGTGGTGTTTGAGCCCGGCAAGGTGAGCCTCAATGATGTTTTGAAGGTGTTCTGGGAAGCCCACGACCCTACCCAGGGGATGCGCCAGGGCAATGATACGGGAACGCAGTACCGTTCGGCGATTTACTGGAACTCTCCGGCGCAACGCGATGCGGTGCTGGCTTCGAAGGCGGCCTACCAGAAGGCGCTGACGGCGCAGGGTTACGGCGCTATCACCACGGAAATTGCCGAGGCCGGGCCATTTTATTTCGCCGAGACCTATCACCAGCAATATCTCGCCAAGAATCCGCATGGCTATTGCGGGATTGGCGGCACGGGCGTGGTGTGCGCGATCGGCACCGGAGTTGGCGCCTAAGGCACGTTGCGCACGGCGCCCTTGGCGGCGCTGCTGGCGAAGGCGGCATAGGCGCGAAGCGCTGTTGTCACCTTGCGCGGGCGGGATTCGACGGGTTTCCAGGCCTTGGCCCCGCGGCTTTCCATTTCAGCGCGGCGTTTGGCTAGTTCGGCATCGCTGACCGCGAGTTGGATGGAGCGATTGGGAATATCAATGTTGATCGTGTCGCCGGTGTGGACGAGGCCGATGAGGCCGCCCTCTTCGGCTTCCGGGGAAACATGGCCGATGGACAGGCCCGAGGTGCCGCCAGAGAAACGGCCATCGGTGACAAGGGCGCAAGCCTTGCCGAGGCCCTTGGATTTGATGTAGCTCGTCGGATAGAGCATTTCCTGCATGCCGGGGCCGCCGCGCGGGCCTTCATAGCGAATGACCACAACATCACCGGCCTTGACCTTGCCGGTGAGAATGCCGCTTACCGCCGTGTCCTGGCTTTCAAAGACAACGGCGGGGCCGGAGAATTTCAGGATCGATTCATCGACGCCCGCGGTTTTTACGATGCAGCCATCAACGGCGATGTTGCCGCTGAGAACGGCCAGGCCACCGTCCTTGGAAAAGGCATGTTCGGCGCTGCGGATAACGCCTTTCTCGCGATCAAGATCGAGGCTTTCCCAGCGCCGGTCCTGGCTGAAGGCCACCTGGGTGGGAACGCCGCCGGGGGCGGCCATATAGAAGTGGCGGACTTTTTCATCGGCGGTGCGGCTGATATCCCATTCCTCAATGGCGCTCCCGAGCGTTGCCGAATGGACAGTGGGCAGATCGCGGTTGATGAGGCCGGCCTTATCAAGCTGGCCGAGAATGGCCATGATGCCGCCGGCGCGGTGCACATCTTCCATATGCACATCGGACTTGGCGGGCGCCACCTTGCTCAACACCGGAACCTTGCGCGACAGCCGGTCAATATCGGTCATGGTGAAATCAAGCTGGGCTTCATGGGCGGCGGCGAGGATATGCAGCACCGTGTTGGTGGAGCCGCCCATGGCGATATCCAGCGTCATGGCGTTTTCAAAAGCGCCGAAACTGGCGATGGCGCGGGGCAGAACGGTTTCGTCGTTCTTCTCGTAGTGGCGCCTGGTGATATCGACGATGCGGCGGCCCGCCTCAAGGAAAAGCTGCTTGCGGTCCGCATGGGTGGCGAGGACCGAGCCGTTGCCGGGGAGCGAAAGGCCCAGCGCCTCGGTGAGGCAGTTCATGGAATTTGCGGTGAACATGCCGGAGCAGGAGCCGCAGGTCGGGCAGGCCGAACGCTCGATGGTTTTTACATCTTCGTCGGAGATTTTGTCGTCGGCGGCGGCGACCATGGCGTCCACCAGGTCCAGCGCCTTGGTGACGCCGTTCAGAATAACCTTGCCCGCTTCCATCGGGCCGCCGGAAACGAAGACGGTGGGAATGTTCAAACGCAGCGAGGCCATGAGCATGCCCGGGGTGATCTTGTCGCAATTGGAAATGCAGACCATGGCATCGGCGCAATGGCCATTGACCATGTATTCCACGCTGTCGGCGATGATTTCGCGCGAGGGCAGCGAATAGAGCATGCCGTCATGGCCCATGGCGATGCCGTCATCGATGGCGATGGTGTTGAACTCCTTGGCAATGCCGCCGGCCGCCTCGATCTCGCGCGCCACCATCTGGCCGAGATCCTTCAGATGGACATGGCCCGGGACAAACTGGGTGAAGGAATTGACCACGGCGATGATGGGCTTGCCGAAGTCGGCATCTTTCATGCCGGTGGCGCGCCAAAGCCCGCGGGCCCCTGCCATGTTGCGGCCATGGGTGGAAGTTCTCGAACGATATGGAGGCATGGGACTGGAGTGCTCGCTGAAACGCCGTTTGGGACCTCCTAGTTAAAGGAGAGCGGGCTTCAGCGAAAGGCTAGTTTCATCGGCCAGGGGTTGTGCGGGGGACATGCCGGAAGGGCTGTTAACCTTGGCCGCCATGCCCCGGAATTGCGCCTATTGCTCTTCTTCGAAGGTGACGGCCACGTCCGCATTGGCTGAGAGGCGGACCTTGCCGCCCTCGATGCCTGCGACCAGGGCCTGGGAGACAAAGTGATGATGGCCCATGTGGCTGCCTTCACCGCTATCGGCCTTGGTGAGCTTGATCCGGTTTCCTTCAACGCGGTCAACGGTGCCTACATGGACGCCATCGGCGCCGATGACTTCGGCGTGTTCCTTAATTGCTGAAAGATTATCCATGCTGGATTCCTTTTGATGTTAAAATTCAGTACCAGCGTCCGCGGCCATAATAGTCGCCGCCAAAGACAAAAAACAGTATGATGATAATGATGAGGAGTGTGGTGTTGTCCATGGTGCGCTCCTGTTGCGAGTGTCGCTGCACAGAAACGCGGGAGCGGCGAAAAGGTTCCTTGGCGTCATTCCGGCAGAAGCCGGAATGACGAAAGAAAGGGTTGAAAATGGTTAAGCCCTAATCTTCAAAATTTTGAGGAAACCGCTACTCGGATTTGGTGACGTAGCATTTGCCGACCCTTTCTCCTTGGCAGGATGTGATCGCACCTTTTTCAGCGGCGCTCTTTGACGGAGCCGACCAGGTATAACCACAGGCTTGCGCATTTCCCCCGCCAGAGCCGCTGTTTGAAACTGCAAATGCCTTATGACGGCCAAGGGTTTTCCACTTCTTGAAAGCTTTCAGACAATTCCTGTTCCACATATCCAGACCCTGCGCCTGAGCTGGGGTTAGAGACAACTCAACTGAAGGTAAAATCACTGCTGCAACCAGCATGATTTTGCAGGACTTGGATAACCAGTTCGCTCTGTCCATCACATGATCTCCGCTCGAACACTGCACACCAGATTAACGCACCTGCAACCCATAGTCGAGCTGTACCCGTTTTGCAGCCTGGAATGCCTTTGGAAATTCACTTTTCCATGAGCATCGGGCACGGCTCCGCCTTCGCAGAAGTCAGTTAGTCCGTAGACTGATGATTTTTGCCTCAGCTTGTGTCGAGCCTCTCGGCCTCCCAGGCAAGCCAGTGGCAGTTGGCGAGAACCTCGTCGACTTCGTGAGTGGGTTTCTTCCGGGAGCCGGGGGCACGGCCGGGCCGGAGCGGCGATTTGAACGTCGGAGCTTTTGAGTTCTCCCGCCTCACCCGCCAGCGGGCCATACGCCGGGCTTGGCGCGGTAGATCATCGAGCGCCAACTTGAGGGCCTGGAGCCTCCGGCTGATGCGTTCGGCGTTGACCAGGCCATCGGGTGGAGGGAGAGCGGCTTTGGGCGGGCGCCCTGGCCACAGGTCGTCCACTTTGGAATCAGGCCCCAGGAAAAGTACACGTGGCGGATACTTCGCGTATTTGACCCGGCGCTGGCTCAGTTCGGCGAAGTATTTGCGCGTATCGAAGAGCTTGAAGGAGGGGATCCTGCTCCCGCTACCCTTTGAAATGATCTGCCCCTTGGCCATGGGACGCGAGGGAGCAACCTTTACCACTAGGCCCCTTGCTGCAATGACAATAAGGCGGCGCACGGCGGATTCAGCCGGCCGCAGTACCCGCAGCACGACGCGATGTAGGGGGGTGCGGAATCCGTCCCACCGTGGCTTTGCCGTCAAGCCCCAGCATGGCGAACAAGGTTTCAATGATGCCCTTGAGCGCCTCGCTGTTGCGTTTGATGGCCAAGTCCCAGTCCATGTGGTTCCTATCTAAAACAAAACAGGAACATAAATGGCATACTAGGAATATACATGTCAAGGGCTTTTATTCATAACTTATACCAGGAATGAAGAACTCAATCCAATCCGGGTGAACGGTTGAGTCCGAGAGCCATCACTCAACCAAGGAATTTTCTCTCTTGTCCATCGCCAACGGCATGATACACCAACTGACAAGCTCTGGAGGGTCGGTTTGTGAAGTGCATTTTGTTGGCGGCGACGATGATTGGGGCAGCAGCATTTTCGACGAGCGCCATGGCGGGGGATAATTCCGCGCATGATTGGACGGGTTTTTATCTCGGCGCCTATGGGGGCGTTGCCTGGGGTGACGCGGACATTGACGGGACAATATACAATGACGGTGGGACGCCGGCCCATAACCCGGCTTTGCTGGAAGCGGTGAACGCCATTGCCGATTTTTCGTTCTCGGACTCAATTGGCACTTATGGATTGCAGGCCGGTTACAACTTGCAATCGGATAATCTTGTGTTTGGCATCCAGGCCGATTTTGGAGGGCTCAATTTTGGCGATTCTGGCGATGCTTCGGGCAATTCAGTAATCAACACATTTCCTGTAAGCTATGCAGTCGAAGATTCTTTCGACACCGACTGGATCTTAACAGTCAAACCAAGAATCGGCATGCTGGCATCCGATAATCTCCTGATCTACGCCACCGGCGGTGTTGCGGTAACGAGCATAAAATTTAGTCACGACTACAATGCAATTACGTCCAACAACAGTACAACTGAGAGTTTTTCTGAGACAAATACTCAGTGGGGTTGGGTTGCGGGCGCCGGCACGGAGTATGCCATCAACGACAACCTGTCGTTTGGCGCAGAATATCTCTATATGGATTTTGGCAGCATCTCCGAGACCAATCGCGTCAGCGTTATTGGCGTCCCTGTGCTCAACACATTGTTTAAAAACGAACTCGATCTGACCGTCCAAACAGTGCGGGCGTCGCTTAATTACAAATTCTAGGCCAGCCGACTCTTGATACTTTGAATCCAAAAAATGATCGTCATTCCGGCGCACGCCGGAATCTGACGGCAGTTTCCTTCCTGAACGGGATTCCGGCGTGCGCCGGAATGACGGCGGAGGGACTCGATCCAATTAAAACTGATCAGGCTCTAGCTAGACGTCCAAGTTCGCCACGTTGAGGGCGTTCTCCCGGATGAAGTCACGTCTTGGCTCCACCACGTCGCCCATGAGTTTGGTGAAGATGTCGTCGGCTTCGTCGAGTTCGGAGACTTTTACGCGGAGGAGCGAGCGGACGTTGGAATCGAGGGTGGTTTCCCAGAGCTGTTCGGGGTTCATCTCGCCGAGGCCCTTGTAGCGCTGCATGGAGATGCCTTTGCGGGCCGCGGCGAAGATGGCTTCCAGCAGGTCGAGCGGGCCGTGGATCACCGTGTCTGAATCCTTGCGGCGGAGTTTTGCGGGCCTGGCGTAGATTTCCTGCAAATGCGCCGCCTTCTTGTCGAGGCGCAGCACGTCGGACGAGCCGATGAGCTTGGCGTCGATGTTCCAGCTTTCCTTGACGCCGCGCACTTCGCGGCTGAAGGCGAGGCCGCCATCTTCGGAAACAGTGCCTATCCAGCCGCGCTCGGTTTCTTCCGAAATCACATCGAGGCGCTTGCTGATATAGAGGGCAGCGGCGAGGGCATGTTCATGGTTTGAAATGGCTTCTGGGTTCAGCGCGCCGGCAATGGCCGTCTGCTCCACCACGTTGCGGGGATAGCGGGAATGCAGCGCGTCCAGGGCGCTGCGCACCTGAAGCGCCTCCTCCACAATGGCGCGGAGATCGCTGCCGGCGCGTTCGCTGCCATCGGCCAGAGCGAGTGCCGTGCCATCAAGACCCGTATCGACGAGGTAATCCTCGAGCGCCTTGTTGTCCTTCAGATATTGCTCGGAGGAGCCGCGCTTGACCTTATAAAGCGGCGGCTGGGCGATATAGAGATAGCCGCGGTCAATCACCTCGGGCATCTGGCGGTAGAAGAAGGTGAGCAGCAGGGTTCTGATGTGGGCGCCGTCCACGTCGGCGTCGGTCATGATGATGATCTTGTGGTAGCGCAGCTTCTCGATGTTGAAGCCATCGCCATTCTCGTCGCGGCCAATGCCGGTGCCGAGTGCGGTGATCAGCGTGCCGATTTCGGCGGACGAGAGCATCTTGTCAAAGCGGGCGCGCTCGACATTGAGGATTTTTCCGCGCAAGGGCAGCACGGCCTGGTTCTCGCGATTCCTCGCCTGCTTGGCGGAGCCGCCGGCCGAGTCACCCTCGACGATGAAGATTTCGGTCTGCGCCGGATCGCGGTTCTGGCATTCCGCCAGCTTGCCGGGGAGGCCCGCCATATCAAGGGCACCCTTGCGGCGGGTGAGATCACGGGCTTTCCGGGCGGCTTCGCGGGCGGCGGCGGCTTCAGCCACCTTGTTTACAATGGTCTTCGCATCCTGGGGATGTTCCTCGAACCAGGCGCCCAATTGTTCGTTGACGAGACTTTCGACCACTGGCCGCACTTCCGAGGAGACGAGCTTGTCTTTTGTCTGGGAGGAAAATTTCGGATCGGGGACTTTTACGGAGAGAACGCAGGTCAGGCCTTCGCGGGCATCATCGCCGGTGATGGCAACTTTTTCCTTTTTGGCGATGCCGGAGGAGGCGGCATAGGTGTTGATGACGCGGGTGAGGGCGCCGCGGAAGCCGGCCAAATGGGTGCCGCCGTCGCGCTGGGGAATGTTGTTGGTGAAGCACAGGACGTTCTCGTGGTAGCTGTCGTTCCACCAGAGGGAACATTCCACCGTGAGGCCGTCCTTCTCACCGCGGATCATGATGGGATCCTTGATTGCCGCCTGCTTGGTGCGGTCGAGGTAGCGGACGAAGGCCTGGATGCCGCCCTCGTAATAGAGCTCCACATCCCTGGGCTCAACGCCGCGATGGTCGCTCAGCAAAATGCGCACGCCGGAATTGAGGAAGGCGAGTTCGCGCAGGCGGTGCTCGATGGTGGCGAAATCAAATTCGGTTTTGGTGAAGGTGGCGGGGCTCGGCAGGAAGGTGACTTCGGTGCCGCGCTTGCCTTCGGCTGATCCCAACGTCTGCAACGGGCCATCGGCATCGCCATTGGTGAAGTTGATGCTGTGGAGCTTGTTGTTGCGGTAGATGGTGAGCTTGAGCCAGATGGAAAGCGCGTTCACCACGGAGACGCCGACGCCGTGCAGGCCGCCGGACACCTTGTAGGAATTCTGGTCGAATTTTCCGCCGGCATGCAGCTGGGTCATGATCACTTCGGCGGCGGAGACACCTTCCGACTTGTGAATGTCAACGGGAATGCCGCGACCATTGTCGGTGACGGTGACGGAACCATCGGCGTTGAGCGTGACGACAATGCGGTCAGCGTGGCCGGCGAGGGTTTCATCGATGGCGTTGTCGACGACTTCATAGACCATGTGATGGAGGCCCGAGCCATCGTCGGTGTCGCCGATATACATGCCGGGGCGCTTCCTGACCGCATCGAGGCCTTTCAGAACCTTGATGGAATCGGCGTCATAGGCCGGCAATTTTGCTTCGTTACCTTGTGGCATCTTTTCTCTTCATCTCCGCCAGGGTTCCCGCTTCCACATGGAAGCACTGGGCCCTGGCCCCCAAACCTTCAAACAAATGGCCGTCCGTTCCTGTCATCCAGGCCTGGCAGCCGAGCGCCTCGAGAGTGGCAAAAAGCCCCTCCCGGCGCTGCCTGTCCAGGTGGGCTGCGACCTCGTCCAACAATAGCACAGGCGC
Organism: Aestuariivirga sp.; assembly: GCA_965279345.1. Taxonomy (GTDB): domain Bacteria; phylum Pseudomonadota; class Alphaproteobacteria; order Rhizobiales; family Aestuariivirgaceae; genus Aestuariivirga. The sequence goes on along the minus strand of CBDIHN010000003.1, from coordinate 570,595 downwards.
CACGTTTGCCACAGCTTTTACTGCACGGGCCTGCGCCAAAATAAGCCCTATCAACAGGGCTTTTTGCTCGCCCGTTGAGCATTGGGCGGCGGGCATGGATTTGGGTCCGTGGACGACGATAAAATCACTCCTGTGGGTGCCTTTGAGGGCCCTTCCGGCGGCCCGGTCGGGGAAGCGCGAATCAGCCAGCATCCTACGATATTCGTCCTCGGCGCGCACTGCCGGCATGGCGGACACCAGGGTTTCGATCTCGCCATCAATGCTGATCTCCCCCCAGGGGAAGGCGCTGGACGAGCGGGTCTCGTGGATGTGTTTTTGCAGGGCCTCGACGGCGGCAAGCCGGGCGGCGGCGATGGCCACGGAGGCTTCCGCCATATGGGCCTCGAGGCTGGAAAGCCAAACGGAGTCGGCGCGGGGTTCCTGGAGCAGGAGGTTGCGTTCCCGCATGACTTTTTCGAACACGGCCACACGGGAGGAATGTTCGGGATCGAAGGTAGCGACCAAGCGGTCGAGAAAGCGCCGTCTATCGCCCGCAGGCCCGGCAAAGAGGCGGTCCATGGCGGGGGTGAGCCAGAGCATGCGCATGTGTTCGCCGAGCGCTCCTGAGCCCTTCTGCAGGTGGCCGTCGATCAGCACGAGGCGACCGGCAGAAGGGCCATCGGCTTCGCCCGCCGCCAGGCTCCAGCCGGTTCCCAGTTTCACTTCATGGTTGGGGGTGGCCACTTCGGCGGCGATGGCCCAGGAGGAGGCATTTTGCAGATTAGCCAGTTCATCAAAACTGGCACCGCGCAAGCCCCTGCCCGGGGTGAGCAACGAGATCGCTTCCAGCAGGTTGGTCTTGCCCGCGCCATTGGGGCCGGAGAGGGCGATAAGGCGCGAAGATACGTCCAGCCGGAGGCCGGAATAGTTGCGGAAATTGGTCAGGGTCAGGCGGGTGAGAGCAAGGCCGGTTGAATCAGTCACAGTGCTTTCGAGTTTATACCCGCATGGGCATCAAAACATAGAGGGCCTGATCATCACTTGGGTCTTTCACGATGGTGGGCGAGCCCGCATCGGCGAGGAGAAAGCTGATGTGGTCGGACTTCACCTGGCTTGCCACATCAAGCAAGTAGCGGGCGTTGAAGCCGATATCGATGGGGTCATGGGCGTATTCCACCGGCATTTCCTCTTCGGCGGAACCGGAGTCCGGATTGTTGACGGTGAGGGTCAGCTTGCCCTCGGCGATGTTGAGCTTCACGGCGCGGCCCTTTTCCATGGAAATGGTGGAAACGCGGTCCACCGCATCGGCGAAGGTTTTGGTGTCGACGTCCAAAACCTTGTCGTTGTTGCGCGGGATGACGCGCTCGTAATCGGGGAAGGTGCCGTCGATGAGCTTCGAGGTGAGCACCAGATTGCCGACGGTGAAGCGGATCTTGGAGGACGACAGGGCGATTTCAACATCGCCGTCTTCGCCCTCGAGCAGCTTCACCACATCAAGCACGGTTTTGCGCGGGACGATAATGCCGGGCATGCCCTTGGCGCCTTTTGGAAGCGCGATCTGGGCCTGGGCCAGCCTATGGCCATCGGTTGCCACGGCGCGGAGAAGCGCTCCCGCCGCAACCTCATGGAGATAGATGCCGTTCAGGTAATAGCGGGTTTCTTCGGTCGAGATGGCAAAGCGGGTTTTTTCGATGAGACCCTTGAGATCGGAAGCGGCAATCGAAAATGTATTGGCGAGATCGCCGCTGGCGAGATCGGGGAAGTCTTCCGGCGGCAGGGCCTGCAGGGCAAAGCGCGACTTTCCGGCGAAAACCGAAATGCGTCCTGCATCGGGCCCTTGTTCAAGCTGAAGTTGGGCCCCTTCGGGGAGCTTGCGGACGATATCATAAAGCATGTGGGCCGGCACCGTGGCCGAACCTTCCTTGCCCACTTCGGCGGTGACGGTTTCGACAATCTCGATATCGAGGTCGGTTGCGGTCAAACGCAGGTTGGCGCCCGCCGCCTGGATGAGGACATTGGAGAGGATCGGAATGGTGTTGCGCCGCTCCACCACACTTTGCACATGATTGAGCGCCCTGAGAAACGAAGATCGTTCAATCGTCACACGCATAACGGAAATACCCCTGTCCTTGACCCCTTAGTGGGCCGTAAACAATGGCCCGAAAGCGGCCGGGGTTCAAGACTTCCCTTGTGGATAAGCTACTGTTGTTCGACCAGGCGGATCAGCAGGGCCACTTCCTTGGCCAGCCGGTCATCGGTCTTGATCTGGTCATCGATCTTGCGCACCGCATGGAGCACGGTGGAATGATCGCGGCCTCCAAACCTGCGGCCAATCTCGGGGAGCGAGCGCGAGGTCATTTTCTTGGCGAGATACATGCCCACCTGGCGCGGCACGACGATGGAGCGGGCCCGGCGCGGCGAAAGCAGATCGGTGCGCGCCACATTGAAATGGCGGCCGACGATTTTCAGGATGTCGTCAATCTTGATGCGGCACTGGTCCGGATTGGCCGACATGTCCCGCAGGACCATGGCGGCGAGGTCCAGGGTGATGGGGGATTTGTTGAACTGCTGATAGGCGACGATGCGGTTCAGCGCCCCTTCCAGTTCGCGGCCACCGCCGGTGATGCGGTTGGCGACGAATTCCAGGACTTCATCGGGGATCACCACCGAATGATCCCGGCTGTTCATGGCGACATAGCGGCCCAACACGATTTTGCGGCGCAGTTCGAGATCGGGCAGTTCGATGTCAATCACCAGGCCGCCCATGAGCCTGGAGCGCATGCGCTGGTCGATGGTATCGAGTTGTGACGGCGGAACGTCCGCCGCCACAATTACTTGCCTCCTCGAATCCACCAGGGAATTAAACGTGTGGCAGAATTCCTGCTGCATGGTTTTGCCCTGCAGGAACTGGAAATCGTCAATGAGCAGCACGTCAACCGACTGGAACTGGTCCTTGAAGGAAATGGTGTCGCGGCTTCGCAGCGCCTGGATGAAGCTGTACATGAAGCGCTCGGCGGTGAGGAACAGCACCTTGCGCTCGGGGTGAATGTCACGGATGCGGTGGCCGATGGCATTGAGCAAATGGGTTTTGCCGAGCCCCGCGGCAGAGTGGATGAACAGGGGGTTGAAGGTGACGGGAGCGCCGACATTGGCGTCGGTCACCCGGCAGGCGGCCGCATGGGCCAGCTGATTGGAAGTTCCCACCACGAAACTGTCAAAGGTCTGGGCGGAATCAAGCTGGGTGTTGCGCTCACCCTGCTGGAGGAAATTGGTGCTTGGCGCGGCATTTGCGCGATGCTCCTCAAACGAGGCGCGGGGCTTTTCGGCGGGGCGCTCGGCCATTTCGACGGCGCGGGGCGGCGTCACCTGGCCGCGCACGCGGACCTGCACGGCGTCAAGCCGGCCAAATTCGGTTTCGGCGATTTTTTGCAGCTTTGCGACATAGTGGTTTTCAATCCAGCTTTTCAGGAAGCGGGTTGGCACTGAAACGATGAGTTTCAGGTTGCAGCAATCCTCCGCATCCATGCGGCCAAACCAGCTTGTAAAAAGATCGTCCCCCAATTCGGCGCGGAGCCTGTGTGAAACCCGCTGCCATTTCTGTTTTAGATCAACTGCCACCGCTAATTCAGTCATTTTTCCGTGCACTCTCTCGTTGCATTGTTTCAACCCGGAATTCCAAGGACGCTGCAGACACAGAAACTCGGCATCGTTCCTGTCGATAAAGAACAATCCACGCCTATCCGACGCCTCAAACCTACAACTTGGAGAACTATCCGCCCTTAAACGCCCAGTTTAATTCCATGCCAGACACTTGCCCCTCATTCTGACATGTCATTTTACGCACCCTTCGTGTTAGTATTCGCTGTCTTCGTGCCTTGTCCCAGCAGCGTTAAGGCGGAACCTACAAAGGCAGAGTGACACACTGCAAGATGAATCCGGCATTGTTCCGTACACGGAGCGCGCCGGTGAACCGCGGGTTTTTTGGCAAACCCCATTGACTTTCGCTAACTCTATGATGTGACATTGTGAATCAGGCAAGCTTGGCGCGGCAGTCAATTCCACCCGGCTCCATGGCGTCCTAAATTTTTATTGCGGCAGGCCACGCGGCGGGATGGAGGTTTTAACGGAATGTCTGACAAATTCGCCAAGGCATTGAAATATTTAAATTAAGTTTGCCAAATACCGTCCGTCATCTGACAAACAAAAACGCGCCGGAGATGATCCCGGCGCGTTTTCAAATAGTTATGTGGATAACTCTCAGGCGAAAAGGGCCCGGATGCGGCTGGTAAGCCGCGAAATCTTGCGCGACGCGGTATTTTTATGAAGAATGCCCTTCTGGGCACCGCGCATCAGCTCAGGCTCGGCGGCCTTCATTGCAATAACTGCTTCTTCCTTGTTGCCGGCGACGATTGCTTCTTCAACCTTGCGGATGGTGCTGCGGACGCGGCTGGTGCGGTTCTTGTTGATGGTTGCGCGGCGCGCCGAAACGCGCGTTGCCTTCTTTGCCGATTTTGTATTGGCCATTGAACTTTCCTGATCACTTAAACGGGATTTAACAACCTAGGATAACATAAAAGCCATCAGCGACGCGCCGATAGCCCAGCAATCCCAATTGAATTGGGCGGCTTATATCGGGGCCGGGCTTGGCCGTCAATTGCCCAGTGGACACGGGCTAAAACCACCTGTTTACATATCAGTAACCATGACTTTCAGCACCTCAACCTATCTTGGCATCGACCTCGGGACGACGGCGCTTAAATGCCTGATCACCGATCATAAACAACGTGTTGTGGGGCTTGCCGAAGTTGCCTTGCCGACCTTGCGGCCACGATCGGGTTGGTCGGAGCAGAATCCGCAGGACTGGTGGCTGGCCCTGCAGAAGGCCTGCAAAATCCTGCGCTCCCGGAGCCGCAAGGAATGGGCACGCATTGCGGCCATCGGGCTTTCTGGGCAGATGCATGGGGCTGTTGTTCTGGGTGCGGCGGGCCAAGTTCTTCGCCCCGCCATTCTGTGGAATGACGGGCGGGCCGGACGGGAAGCGGCACTCTTCAACGGGAGGTTTTCCGATATCGGACAGATCGCCGGGGGGCCGGCGGTGGCGGGTTTCACCGCGCCGAAACTTCTCTGGCTCCAGGCCCATGAGCCCAAGGTTTTCAAACAGCTTGCCATGGTTCTGGCGCCCAAGGATTTTCTGCGCTTCCGGATGAGCGGTGACTTCATCACCGATCCTTGCGATGCCACGGGCATGTCGCTTCTTGATGTGGGGCAAAGAAAATGGTCGCCTGCCCTCGTAGAGGCGGCAGGCATCAGGCTTGAGAACCTTCCGCGCATTGATGAGGGGCCAAACGCTTCGGCTCATCTTCACAAGTCCGCAGCAGACTTTCTTGGATTGCCGCCGGGGCTTCCCATTGCGGCAGGGGCCGGGGATGCTGCGGCTTCCGCCATTGGCATTGGCGCCATCAATGATGGCGACGGCTTTATTTCGCTGGGAACCTCGGCGCAGTATTTTGTGACCACCAAGAGTTTTCGGCCAAGGCCGCAGCAGATGATCCAGGCCCTGGGCCATGGCCTGCCTGATCTCTGGTATCAGGTAGCGGCGCTCTTGAATGGCGCGAGCCCGTTGAGCTGGCTGAACGGGGTTTTGCAGGGCGGCACCATTCAAATTCTTTTGCGGCGCATGCAGCGGCGCTATGACGGGCCGGGGCGCCTTCTGTTTTTGCCCTATCTCAATGGCGAGCGCACACCGCATAATGACCCTGCGGCGCGGGCGGCGTTTCACGGCCTGCATGCGGGGACAACGCAGGAGGACCTGGCGCTGGCGGTTCTTGAAGGTGTTGCCCTGTCGCTGGCGGATTGCCAGGATGTTCTGGAGCAGGGGGGCACGCGCGTTGCGGAATTGCTGGTGGCGGGCGGCGGCACGCGGAGCGCCTTCTGGATGCAGATGCTTGCCAATGTTCTCAACCGGCGGATTACTATCCCTAAGGGATCGGACGTGGGCGCGGCTTATGGGGCGGCGCGGCTGGCGCGGCTTGCGGTTACCGGAGAGGCCGTTGCCGCGGTGTGCAGCAAGCCCAAGGCGCTCATGCATCTGGAGCCCGATCAAAAACTTTCCAAAGCCTATGCGGATCGGCTAGGAGATTTCCGCGCGCTTTACGGCGCATTGAAAGGATTGAGCAATGTATAGCGAAACGCGGCCCTGGGGCACATTCCATATCCTGGATGAAGGCGCGGGCTTCAAGGTGAAGCGCATTGCGGTCAATCCGGGTGGCCGGCTTTCGCTGCAAAGCCACAAGCATAGGGCTGAGCATTGGACGGTGGTGACCGGGGTTGCCACGGTAACGGTCGGCGACACGGTGCAGGATCTTTCGCGGTCGCAGCACATCGATATCCCAAAGGGCGACAAGCACCGGCTGGAAAACCATACGGACAGCCTGGTGGAAATCATTGAGGTGCAGTTCGGCGACTATCTCGGCGAAGATGACATCATCCGCTATGATGATGTTTACAACCGGACATGAGCCGCCGCATCGGCATTGATCTCGGCGGCACGAAGATTGATGCCATCACACTTTCCGCTGACGGCGAAACTTTGTTTGAGAAACGCGTGGCGACGCCCAAGACCTATGAGGGTGTGGTTGCAGCGATTGCCGGTCTTGTGCGGGAAGCGGGGGCGGGCAGCGTTGGCATTGGTTCGCCGGGATCAAGTTCGCGCCTCACCGGATTGTGGCGCAACGCCAATATCCTTTTTTGCAATGGCAAGCCGTTTCAGCATGACCTTGAAGCGGCCATCGGGCGGCCGGTGAAAATGGAGAATGACGCGAACTGCTTTGCGCTGTCGGAGGCCATCGACGGGGCGGGCCAGGGCTACGCTGTGGTGGCCTTCTTCACGGTGGGCACGGCACTTGGCGGCGGGCTGGTGGTGAATGGTAAATTGGTAGTCGGAGCCAATGGCGAGGCGGGTGAATTCGGCCACACGGCCCTGCCCTGGCCCAATGACAGCGAGTGGCCGCTGCTGCCCTGTTTCTGCGGGAAGACGGGCTGCGCCGAGCAATATGTTTCGGGCACGGGCCTGCAACGCGATCACTCCCTCGTCACGGGCGAAGACATCGCAAGCAAGGAGATCGTGGCGCGGGCGCGGCGTGGCGATGCGCAGGCGCAGGCTTCGCTGCACCGCCTGCAGGACCGCTTTGCGCGGGTGGCGGCGAATATTGCCTGCGTGGTTGACCCCGATGTGTTTGTGATCGGCGGCGGGCTCAATGAATTGCCGGAACTCGTCGAGCAACTGCCGCCGCTGATTTCGCGTTACAGTTTTTCAGGGACGGCAGTCGCCAAGGTGGTTCGCGCCAAACACGGCGAAAAAAGCGGCGTGCGCGGGGCCGCGAGGCTGTGGAATTAGGAAGTTTTTAGGTGCATTATAATGCGCATCAACTATTGACTTTTTATACTTACTGCCGTAACTAGGCCCTCATGGGCAATGAAACAAACACGCGAAAAGTCATTGCCCGCCTGGAGCGTGATGGCTGGTTAAAAGTGCATGGCGGGCGCCATGACAAATTCGAGCATCCTTCCCACCCGGGACTCACGTTGATTGTGCCGCGCCACCGGGAGCTTTCGCCCGGCGTGGCGCGTGACATCGCCAAGAAAGCAGGATGGATTTGATGACCCAGTATATCGGCATTCTCGACGGCAGCGGAAAGACCTATGGGGTGCGCATTCCGGATCTTCCCGGCTGCTATGGCGGCGGGGCGACTCCGGAAGCGGCCATTGCCGACGCCATGTCCGCCGCGCGGGAATGGGTTGCCCAGCGTGAAACCAAAGGCGAGGTGCTGCCCAAAGCGCGCAGCATGGTGCAAATCCTGAAAGCCGGCGAAATCGACGCAAAGCGGAATGAAGCCGCCGTCATGGTGCCTGTTGTGCTGGACGCGGGCCGCACGGTTCGCGCCAATCTTACCTTCGATGCGGGCCTGCTTGAAGCCATTGATGCTGAAGCTTCACGGCGCGGCCTGACAAGATCCGCCTTCCTCGCCAGCGCGGCGCGTGAAAGGCTGGAGCTTGCGTGATGCCGGGATTAGAGTGCTTTGGTTCTAGTTGAAGCAATTGGTGAAAGGGCCCTCATCCGCCCTGTCGGGCACCTTCTCCCATGCAAGAGCACGGGAGAAGGCGATAATCTCACAAAGTTTGGCCTTCTCCCGTCCGAAGGATGGGAGAAGGTGGCCAAAGGCCGGATGAGGGCTCTTGGTTAAGGCTTCTCCCACTTGCCGCTTTTTTCGGAGCGGAAGAAGGCGTCGATAATTTTCATGTTCTGGATGGCGTCTTCGACGCCCCAGACGGGTTTCTCCTCTTTCCGGATGACGCGGCCGAAGGCTTCGGCCTGCAACTGGTATTGATCGGAGACGGGCAGCTCGTGCCATTTGCCTTCGTTCATTTCCATGCCCTGGACGAAGTAGCGATTGGGCTTGTCCGGCGGGGCGTTGAAGGGGATTTCAACTTCGATGCGGCCCTTGGTGCCGCCGATCTGGGCGCGCTGCCACGGGGCGAGCTGGGTGGAGATGGTGAAGCTGAGATGGCGGCCATTGCCGAAATCCGCGAGGCCGCCGGCCATACGGTCGGTCTTGAATTTGGGATCCCAGTCGAAGGTGGCGATGACACGCTTGGGCTCGGCGCCGAACATGAAGCGCGACACGGTGATGGGATAGCAGCCGATGTCATAAAGCCCTCCGCCGCCGATATCGGCCATGTTGCGAACGTTCTTGGGATCACGGTTGAAGTAGGTGAAGTAAACTTGGACGGCGCGCACCTCGCCGATATCGCCTTTCTTGGCGTGGGCACGGGCGGCCAGCCACTGCAGGCTGTGGCGCACCATGAAGGCTTCGGCCACATAAATTCCCTTGGGAATTTTGCGGAGCTTGGCCGCTTCCTTAGCTGACATGGCGATGGGTTTTTCGCAGAGCACATGCTTGCCGGCCTTGGCGGCGGCGAGAGTTAAAGGCACATGCAGATGGTTGGGCAGCGGGTTGTAAACCGCCTCGATTTCCGGGTCGGCCAGCATGGCCTCATAGGAGCCATAGGCCTTGGGAATGCCGAGCTTGCTGGCTGCAGCCTGGGCGGATTTGAGCTTCCGCGACGAGATGGCGACGATCTCGATATCCCGGCTTTTCAGCATGCCGGGAAGGACTTTTTCGACGCCGATATTGGCAGTTGAGATTATTCCCCATTTTACAGGCTTCATGGCGTTCCTCTTGGCTGTTTTGTATGACTATACGGGGGCCGTTCCGATAAGTACATGAAATGTCGCTTTTAACCCATGGCGGCGAAAACCATAACTTGACGGACTGAGGGTATTTCGCGTTAGTTTAACGCCATCATCCGCGCATATTCACTTCACAAAACGGCGGATTCACAAGGGAGAACGTAAATGAAATCAGTATTAACCAGTTTTTTGGGCGCCGCTGCGCTGGGCGTGAGCCTGTTTGCCATGGCTACTTCAGCCTCGGCCGGTGATGCCGAAAGCTGCAAGGCGGTGCGCTTTGCGGATGTGGGCTGGACCGACATCCAGGTGACCACCGGGGCCACGCAAGTGGTGCTCGAAGCCTTGGGTTACGCGCCGGACGTGAAGACCCTTTCGGTTCCGGTGACCTATGCGTCTTTGAAGAACAAGGACATCGATGTGTTCCTCGGCAACTGGATGCCGAGCATGACCGCCGACATCAAGGCCTATACGGATGACAAGTCGGTGGAGACCATCGGCACCAACCTGGAAGGTGCTGGTTACGGCTTGGTGGTTCCGCAGTATGTGGCCGATGCAGGGGTGAAGAGCCTTGCCGATGTGGGCGCCCAAAAGGACAAGTTCGATGGCAAAATCTACGGCATCGAAGCGGGCAATGACGGCAACCGCATCATCGGCACGATGATTGCCGATGCCAAAAACAACCTCGGCGGCTTTGAACTGGTGGAAAGTTCGGAAGCGGGCATGTTGACCCAGGCCGAAAAGGCGATGAAGAACAATGAATGGATCATCTTCCTCGGCTGGACGCCGCATCCGGTCATGGGCGACATGAAAATCACCTATCTCGACGGCATGGGCGATTCCGGTTTTGGTGCCGCTACGGTTCTCACCAACGTGCGGGCGGGCTATACAACGGAATGCCCGAATGTGGGCAAGCTCCTCGGCAATCTCAAGTTCAGCCTTGGCATGGAAGGCGCGATGATGGGCCCCGTGCTCAAGGATGGCGCTGACCCGAAGGCCACAGCGCTTGCCTGGCTCAAGGACAATCCTGACACAGTGAAGCCCTGGCTTGAAGGTGTGACCACCTTTGACGGCGGCGATGCGGCAGCGGCTGTCTCGGCGGCACTTGCCAAGTAATCCACACGGATTTTGAGTTCACGGCATCTTTCCGGCGAAGCAGTTTGCCTTCGCCGGAAATTAGGTTAGCTTGATCTCGCGACATACGTCCAAGAAGCAGACGGTGATCTGACAGTCGCGCATCTTTGCGAGGGGGAAGGCACGATGGATCCGGTTTCAAAGCTGATCGCCACCTACAAGATTCCGGTGGGCCAATGGGGCAAGGCGTTCATCGATTTCATCGTCACCTATTTCCAGTGGTTTTTCGATGCGCTGTCGGCGGTGCTCGAATGGGGCGTCGAGGGCACGACCTTTCTTCTCCTGCAATCGCCGCCCGTCATTCTCGCCATTGCCCTTGCGGGGCTCGCCTACTGGCTGCAAAAATCGCGGGTGCTTGCAGTCGCGGTACTCATCGGGTTCCTCTTCATCATCAACCAGGGCCTTTGGAAAGAAACGGTACAAACGCTGGTTCTTGTCGTCTTCGCCACGGCGCTTTCCATGGCGATTGGCGTGCCGCTTGGCATTTGGGCGGCGCACAAGCCGCGCGTCTGGCGGGTGACGCAGCCGGTTCTCGACCTGATGCAGACCATGCCGACCTTCGTTTATCTCATTCCCATTCTCATCCTGTTTGGCTTGGGTGCAGCCCCTGCCCTCATCGTGACGGTCATTTTTGCAATGCCGGCGCCGGTGCGCATGACCTATCTGGGGCTCACCTCAATCCCGAAGCCCATGCTGGAGGCGGGCGAAAGTTTCGGCGCCACGAAATGGCAATTGCTGTGGAAGGTGGAGCTGCCGGCGGCACTGCCGTCGATCATGGCGGGCCTTACCCAATGCATCATGCTGTCGCTCTCGATGGTGGTGTTCGCAACCCTTATCGGAGCGCCCAGCCTTGGCAATCCGGTGAACAAGGCGCTGGCCAACCGCAACATTCCGCTTGGCATTGAAGCGGGCCTGGCACTCGTCATTCTCGCGATCATTCTCGACCGGGTTCTTGCGGTGAAAGCGGGAGCAAAGAAATGACCACGGCTGTCGAATTCAAGAACGTCGATATTCTTTTTGGCAAGGACATCCGCGAAGCGTTGGGCATGCTTGATGCGGGCAAGAGCCGGGCCGAGATACTTGAAAAAACCGGCGCGGTGCTGGGTTCGGCGGGCGCCAGCCTGGTGGTGAAGCAGGGCGAAATCAGCGTGCTCATGGGGCTTTCCGGCTCCGGCAAATCCACGCTGCTGCGGGCCGTGAACGGCCTCAACAAGGTGTCGCGCGGAAATGTTTTCGTGCGCGACGGCAACAAGATGGTTGATGTGGTCACCTGCGACGAAGCCACGCTGCGCCATGTGCGGCAGGGCCAGGTGGCCATGGTGTTCCAGCAATTTGCTTTGCTGCCGTGGCGCACGGTGGCGGAAAATGTGGGCTTTGGCCTGGAGCTTGCGGGCATGCCGGAGGGGACACGCAAGGAGAAAGTCGACAAGCAGTTGAAGCTGGTGGGGCTTGACCAGTGGTCCGGCAAATATGTGCATGAACTTTCCGGCGGCATGCAGCAGCGCGTGGGCCTGGCGCGGGCCTTTGCCACGGAAGCGCCGATTTTGCTGATGGACGAGCCGTTCTCGGCGCTTGACCCGCTGATCCGCACCAAATTGCAGGACGAGCTTTTGCAACTGCAGAAGACGCTGAAGAAAACCATCATCTTCGTGAGCCATGATCTTGAGGAGGCCCTCAAGATCGGCAATCACATCACCATCATGGAGGGCGGGCGCATCGTGCAGACCGGGCGGCCGGAAGATATCGTGCTGCGGCCGGCCAACGACTACGTCAGCGAGTTCATCGCGAACGTAAATCCGTTGAGCGTGCTGACGGCGTGGAATGTGATGCGCGGGAAGAGCGAGCTGGAATCGGCCGGGCGCGGCTGGACCTGGCTGGATCGCCGCAAGACGACGCGCTTCAAGTTGGACAAGGACAACAAGGTGACCGAGGTCGAACGGAATGGCGCGGTGGCCACCTGGGTTTCCTGCGCCGAGGCCCACAAGGAACTTGGGAAGAAGGACCACCCGGTGTTCTGGGCGACGCCCGGCACCTCGCTCAAAACCGTGATGCTCGCCATGCACCGGGCCGACACGGCGCCAGTGGCCCTGTTCAATGACGACAACACCTTCGCAGGCGCCATCGGGGTAAGGGATGTGCTGCAGGCGGTGTTAAGACGGGCGGAGTAGCCAGCTTTTACCACTGCCGAGAGGCGGAATGGCGAGATGGCTGGCGATAGTCTGTCCAATGTCAGCGAAAGTTTCGCGGTGACCGATTGAAGCGGGTTTCATGTCGATCGCGTAGGTGAGGACCGGGATGCGTTCGCGGGTGTGGTCGGTGCCTTTCCAGGTGGGATCGTTGCCGTGGTCCGCGGTGATGATGAGAAGATCGCCCTGGCGCAATTTTGAAAATATCTGGGGCAATAGCGCGTCGAAACGTTCAAGGGCGGCGCCATAGCCCTGCACATCGCGGCGATGACCATATTCCATGTCAAAATCGACAAAATTGGTTATGAGGAAACCACCGTCCTTCAGGCCATCCGTGTTTTCCAAAGTGGTCTGGAACAGAAGATCATTGCCCGCCACCTTGATTTCGCGGCCGGTGCCGGAATGGGCATAGATATCGCCGATCTTGCCGATGGAGACGACATCGCGGCCGGCTTTCGTCAGAACATCGAGAAGCGTGGGCGACGGCGGCAGCACGGCAAAATCTTTCCGGTTGCCAGTGCGCTTGAAATTTTCAGGCGCCGTGCCCACGAAGGGACGCGCAATGACACGGCCGATGTTCAATTCATAGGTAAGCTCGCGGGCAATTCTGCAGATATTATAAAGATGCTGCAGGCCAAAAATTTCTTCGTGGGCGGCGATCTGGATGACGCTATCAGCGCTTGTATAGACAATCGGTTTCCCCGACTGCATGTGTTCTATGCCCAACTCTTCAATGATCACCGTGCCGGAAGCGTGCTTGTCACCCAGCATGCCGGGAAGTTTTGCCTGCCGGATTAATTCTTCCGTGAAGGACTTCGGGAATGCCGGAACAGTATCGGGGAAATAGCCCCATGCGAATTTCAAAGGCACGCCGGCAATTTCCCAATGGCCGGTGATCGTATCCTTGCCATGGGAGACTTCGGTGGCAAATCCCCAACTGCCCTTCACCGGCGCTGCAACGTCCAAGCCATGGGCCGAACCGCTGGCCGCCTCAAGCGCCCCGGCCGCGCCCAAGGAAACCAGATTGGGAATCTTGAGTTTCCTGTGATCGGCGATATGGCCCAGCGTGTTGGCGCCATCGTCACCGAACTTGGCGGCATCCGGCGCACCACCGATGCCGACTGAATCAAGGACGAAGAGGAAGACGCGGCTCATTTGGCAATGCGTTCGATGACGCAAGGGGTTGGGCGCTTGGGTTTTCCCAATTTGTAAGCGGAGCGGATGATTTTCTGGGCGCGCTCGAAACTCGCCTCGTCGCGCGCGTGAATAATGGCGAGAGGTTTTGACTTGTCGACGGCGGCAGCTTTGCCTGCGAGTGCGGTGAGGCCAACGGCGTGATCGATTTTATCGCTGGCCACGCGCCTGCCCCCGCCCAATTCAATGACGGCGAGGCCCAGGGCGCGCGTATCGATGGATGCGACCTTGCCCGATTTTGCGGCGTGGACAGCACGGATGATGGGGGCTTTTGGCAAATGTTTATCGGCGTTTTCCACGAAGTCATGGGGGCCGCCGAGGGCGGAGACCATGCGCTGGAAGCGTTCGGCGGCTTCGCCTGTGCTCAGGGTTTTTTCCAATTGGGCGCGAGCGGTTTTGGTGGTGGCGATTTTTGCCAGCACGAGAAGTTCTGCGCCAAGTGCCAATGTGACTTCGTGCAGGCGCGGATCGCGGTGGATTCCGGTCAGGTAATCCACAGCGTTTTTGATTTCCACGGCATTGCCCGCGGCGGAGGCCAAGGGTTCATCCATATCGGTGATGAGGGCAGAGGTTTTTAGGCCGGCACCATTGGCGACTTTCACCAGGCTGTTGGCAAGAGTTACCGCATCCTTTTTCTTCGCCATGAAAGCGCCGGAGCCGCACTTCACATCCATTACAAGATGCTGCAATCCCGCCGCCAGCTTTTTCGAAAGAATGGAGGCGGTGATGAGCGGCACGGATTCGACCGTCGCCGTCACGTCACGAATGCCGTAGAGGCGCTTGTCCGCCGGCGCGAGATCCGCCGTCTGGCCGATGATGGCGCAGCCCGCATCCCGCGTGACCTTCCCAAACAGATCAATATCCGGTGTGGTGTTGTAGCCCGGAATGGAATCGAGCTTGTCCAGGGTGCCGCCGGTGTGGCCCAAACCGCGCCCGGAAATCATCGGCACGTAGCAGCCGCAGGCGGCCAGCATGGGGGCCAGCATCAAAGAGACATTGTCGCCGATGCCACCGGTTGAATGCTTGTCCACCACAGGGCCGGGCATATCCCATTGCAGCACCGTGCCGGAATCGCGCATGGCGAGGGTGAGGCCTACGGCTTCCTGCGGTTCCATGCCGTTGAAGAACACCGCCATGGCGAAGGCCGCCACCTGGCCTTCGGAAATTTCGCCTGTGGTAAGCCCTGCGATAAAATCCTTCACCTCATCGCGGGTGAGCGACTGGCCATCGCGCTTCTTGCGGATGAGTTCCTGGGGCAACATTATTTCAGGTCTTTGAAAAAGCGGGCGAGCAGGGTTTTCATGCGTTCTGCCGCCTTGGCGCCTTCGCGCTTGGTTTCCTCGTGAGAGGGCGAGGCGCCTTCAATGCCGGCGGCCAGATTGGTGATGACCGAGAGGGCCGCCACGCGCAGGCCGAAGCGCCGCGCCAGAATTGTTTCGGGCACGGTGGACATGCCAACGGCGGTGCCGCCAACAAGACGGAACATTTTTATTTCGGCGGGGGTTTCGAAGGACGGGCCGGAATACCAGACATAGACGCCCTGATGCAGTTTCAGTTTTTCCTTCTTGGCCGCGGCCTTGAGAGCCTTTTGCAATTTGGGATCATAGGCATCGGTCATGGGCACGAAATTTTCATCGCCGTGGCTGCCGATCAGCGGATTCATACCGGCCTGGTTGATGTGATCGGTGAGCATCATGATGGAACCGGGGCGCATTTTCGGCGTGAGCGAACCGGCGGCGTTGGTGAGAATGAGTATTTCAATGCCAGCTGCTTTCAAGGCCTCGATGACGGGGCGCATGACGGCGGGATTTCCGCTTTCATAGGCGTGGGCCCTGCCCGCCAGCACGGCGATTTCCTTGCCGCCCACTTTGCCGACCACGAGTTCTCCCGCATGGCCGGAGATTTTCGGAACAGGGAAGCCCTTGAGATCGCCATAGGGAATGCGGAGCGGCTCCTTCACCGCATCGGCGAAGGAGCCAAGGCTTGATCCCAAGATGATGGCGATTTTCGGCGCACGGCCTTCAAGGCGTTTGAGGAGTTCGCTCATGCTAGATTCTCCGGGCCAAATGAAGCCGGCAGCAATTCATCGAGCGTCATGGTCTGCTTCAGGTTTCCGTCTTCGCCGCACATGTGGATTTTTACGTTGCCCTTGGCGAATTCGCGGATTTTCTGGCGGCAGCCGCCGCAGGGGGTGCAGAGCAAATCGCCGGTGCCGATCACCGCCATTTCGGCGATTGCCTTGCCGCCGGACATGATCATGGCGGCGATGGCGGAGGTTTCGGCGCACCAGCCCTGCGGGTAAGCGGCGTTTTCGATGTTGCAGCCGCCGTGGATTTTTCCAGTCTCGTCGCGCACAGCGGCACCCACCAGGAATTTCGAATAGGGGGCATAGGCCTTGAGGCGGGCGGATTTCGCCGCGGCGATCAAATCATTCATGTCACCTGTCCTTGGTATAGGGGATGCCGCTGGCCTTGGGGGGAATGGATTTGCCGATGAACCCCGCGAGCAGGACAACGGTGAGCACATAGGGGGCCATGATGATGAATTGCACGGGCACCTCGAAGCTGCCGATATGGGCGCCCTGCATGTAATTGCCGCCCGCCTGGAGGAAGCCAAACAGCAGGCAGGCATAAAGTGCCGGCCAGGCCCGCCAGTTGGCGAAGATCAGGGCGGCGAGCGCCATGAAGCCGCGGCCCGCCGTCATGTCGCGCACGAAGCTGGCCGACAGGGAGCTGGAAATGAAAGCGCCGGCGATGCCGCAGAGGATGCCTGCAATGATCACCGCCTGATAGCGGAGAAGGGCCACGGAAATGCCGGCCGTATCCACCGCCTGGGGATTTTCACCCACGGCGCGCAGCCGCAGGCCAAAGCGCGTTTTAGCGAGTGCCCAGGCGGTGAGCGGCACGAGCAGGATGGTGAGATAGGTGAGGATCGAATGGCCGGAAATGATTTTGGCGATGTCACCGAGAAGCGGCACGTTGGCGAGCGCTGCAGCACCCGGAAGTTCAATCGGCATGAAGCGGGCGTCTACCGGCAAGGCCGGGGTGCGGCCGCCTTCTTTGAACCAGGTATTGCCCAGCACCACGGCCAGGCCCGCGGCGAGCATGTTGATGGCAACGCCCGAGACCACCTGGTTGCCGCGCTGGTTGATGGCGGCATAGCCATGGACCAGGGAAAAACCGAGCGAGACGAAGATGGCAATGAGCAGTCCGAGCCAGGCGGACTGGAAGTAGGCGGCGGAGGCTGCCGCGGCAAAAGCCGCCGCCAGCATTTTTCCTTCAAGGCCAATATCGACAATGCCGGATTTTTCCGACCACAGGCCTGCAAGACAAGCGAGGACCAAGGGCACGGAGAGCCTGATGGTGGAAGCAAGGATTTCCGGGAGCAACGAGAAGTCCATGCCTAATCCTCCACCCGGACAAAGATCCGGGCAAGAGCCGGACGGAAGGCGTATTCAAGAGCCCCCATGAAGAGGATGACGAGGCCCTGGATCACCACGATCATGTCGCGCGAGATCAGGGGCTTGGCGAAGGAAAGCTCGGTGCCGCCCTGATAGAGCAGGCCAAAGAGCATGGCGGACAAAACTATTCCAAGGGGATGCGAGCGCCCCATGAGGGCCACCGCGATGCCAACGAAGCCGGCGCCGCCGACAAATTCCAACAGCAGGCGGTGCTGCACGCCGAGGACTTCATTGACGGCCATCAATCCGGCGAGCCCGCCCGAAATCGCCATGGTGATCATGATGATGCGGTCGGTCTTGATGCCGGCATAGATGGCGGCGGCGGGATTGGCGCCGACGGCGCGGATTTCGTAACCCAGCTCAGTGCGCCAGAGAAGATACCAGACGGCCCAAGCGGCAAGTCCGGCCAGGAAGACCGTGAGGTTCAGTGGCGTTGACGGCAGGCGCAGATCAAAAAACTGCATGGCGATTTCACGGAAGCTCAGGATATAGGCCCCGGTGATCTCACGGCTCTCAACCGCCATGCGGGTGACGGGGCGGAAAACATTGTTGATCAGATAGACCATCAGGCTGGCGGCGATGAAATTGAACATGATGGTGGTGATCACAATGTGGCTGCCGCGCTTGGCCTGCAGGTAACCCGGAACCCAGGCCCAGGCCGCGCCAAAGATGGCGCTTGCCAGAATGGCAAGCGGGATCACGATGGGCCAGGGCAAGAATTCCAGCCCGAGGCCGATGATGGCAGCACCAAGACCGGCGATATAGGCCTGGCCTTCACAGCCGATGTTGAACAGGCCGGCGTGAAAGGCAACGGCTACGGCCAAGCCAGTGAAGACAAAGTTGGTGGCGTAGTAGAGCAGATAGCTCCAGCCCTTGATGGACCCCAATGCACCATTGAGCATGATGCCCAGCGCCTCAAACGGATTCTCACCGATGATGATGACGACGAGACCCGCCACAAGAAGCGCCACGGTCAAGTTAAGGAGCGGGATCAGGGCCACATCCACCCAGGTTGGAAGTTCGCCGCGCCCGCCCGCCATTACGCCGCATCCTTTGAAACGCCGGCCATGAGCAGACCAAGCTCGCGCTCATCGGCTTCGGAGCCGCGCTCGCCCATGATGCGGCCAGCAAACATCACAAGAATGCGATCTGACAGGGAGCGGACTTCATCAAGCTCCACCGAGACCAGCAGAATGGCCTTGCCCTGGTCACGCAGGGCAATGAGGCGCTTGTGGATGAATTCGATGGCGCCGATATCGACGCCGCGGGTGGGCTGGCCGACAATCAGCAAATCCGGATCACGGCCGATCTCGCGGGCGAGAATGATTTTCTGCTGGTTGCCGCCGGAAAATTTTCCGCTCTTGAGCAGCGGGTCGGCGGGGCGCACGTCGAATTCCAGCATTTCCTTTCTGCTGCGGGCCACAACCGCTTCACGGTCAAGGCGGAAACCGCGGCCAAGGGACTCGTCATAGTGCCAGCCAAGGATACCGGACTCCGATGCGTCAAACGACGAGATGAGGCCGCGGTGCTGGCGGTCCTCCGGCACATGGGCAAGGCCTTCCTCGCGGACATGACGCGGATCGCCGAGAATGCCGATATCCTTGCCTTCAAAAATGATCTGGCCCGATGAGGGTTTTGAAATGCCGCTGATCAGTTCGAGGAGTTCCGACTGGCCGTTGCCGGAAACCCCGGCGATGCCGACGATTTCACCGCTGCGGACATTGAAGGATACGTTGTCAACGCGGGGCGTGCCCTTGCGGTCTTTCCAGGTGAGGTTCTTCACCTCCAGCACCACATTGCCGGCTTTGGTGGGGCCTTTTTCCACGCGCAGCAACACGCGGCGGCCCACCATCAGCTCGGCCAGTTCTTCAACGGAAGTGTCCTTGGTTTCCTTGGTGGCCACCAGTTCGCCGCGGCGCATGACCGACACGCGGTCGGTGATGGCCATGATCTCACGCAGCTTGTGGGTGATGAGGATCACGGTTTTGCCCTGGTCGCGGAGCTGGCCCAGAATGCGAAAGAGATGATCGGCTTCATCGGGGGTGAGGACGCCGGTCGGTTCATCAAGGATCAGGGTTTCAGCACCCTTGAACAGGGCTTTGAGAATTTCGACGCGCTGCTGGAGCCCCACGGGCAATTCACCGACGATGGCATCGGGGTCAACTTCAAGCTCATAGTCGCGCGCCAGCCGCGTGAGTTCCTTCCGTGCTTTCGATAGGGCGGGGCCAATCAGCCTTCCGCCTTCAGCACCGAGAACAATATTTTCAAGAACGGTGAAGGGATCAACCAGCATGAAGTGCTGGTGCACCATGCCGATGCCGTGGCCGATGGCGTCCGCCGATGAGCTGATTTTTACGGGCTGGCCCTTGATTTTAATCTCGCCCTTGTCGGCATGATAAAAACCGAAAAGGATCGACATCAGGGTGGATTTTCCTGCGCCATTCTCGCCGATAATGCCGTGAATTGAACCCTGGGCGATCGACAAGGCCACGTCCTTGTTGGCGTGAACGGCGCCAAAGCGTTTGTCGATACCGATGAGTTCAATGGCTGGGGTCATGGTTATTTCAATGAAACCCTCTCCCTCGAAGGGAGAGGGTCAACTGTCACAAGACTGGCCGATTATTCAACCGGGCACTTGTTGTCTGTCATGTAGTCGTGGACCTTCACGGTGCCGGCGATGATGTCAGCCTTGGCCTTTTCGGCGGCGGCGGCCATGTCAGCGGTAATGAGGGCCTTGTTGTTGTCGTCAACGGAATAGCCAACGCCATCCTCGGCCAGGCCAAGTTCCTGAATGCCGGCCTTAAAGGTGCCGTCCTTGCCGGACTTCATCACGTTGTAAACGGCAACGTCCACGCGCTTCAGCATGGAGGTCAAAACCTTGCCGGGATGCAGGTAGTTCTGGTTGGCATCAACGCCGATGGAGAGAGCTCCACCATCCGCTGCGGCCTGCAATACACCGAGGCCCGTGGCGCCGGCTGCGGCATAAACCACGTCAGCACCCTGAGCCATCTGGCCCTTGGTGATTTCGCCGCCCTTCACCGGATCGTTCCAGGCAGCACCGGTGTCACCGGTCATGTTCTGGAAAACCGTGGCATCAGCCTTGGCGGCCTTCACGCCCTGGACATAGCCACAGGCAAATTTATGGATGAGCGGAATATCCATGCCGCCCACGAAGCCGACCTTGCCGGACTTGGAGGCCATGGCGGCCAGCATGCCAACGAGGTAGGAGCCTTCCTGCTCCTTGAATACGATGGACTGCACGTTTGGCAGTTCAACGACCATGTCAACAATGGCAAACTTCAGATCGGGATATTCCTTGGCAACTTTTTCAACAGCGGCGGCCTGGGCGAAGCCCGCGGCGATGATCGGGCTGTAACCCTGGTCAGCGAAGTTACGGATGGCCTGCTCGCGCTGGGCTTCATTGGCGATTTCGAATTCGCCGTAGGCAGTGCCCGATTCAGCCTTGAACTTTTCCGAGCCGTTATACATGCTTTCATTGAAGGACTTGTCGAACTTGCCGCCGATGTCGAAAACGATGGCGGGCTTGTCGTCGGCGGCGAAGGCGGAGGCCGCCATCATTGCTGTCAATGCAGCGGTCGCGAGTAATTTCCTGATCATAAACATCTCCCTGATTTTTTTGACCGGCTGATCAAGCCTTGCGGGCAATTGACGCCAAATTCCTGTCATTTGCAAGTGGCGAACCATCATCTTCCGGCAGTGGTTCCGAAGTCGACTGGCAGTGCGGCACCGGTTATCGGGGCCAATCGCGGCGAGGCGATGGCGAAGATAAAAGCCGCTATTTCATGGGCTTTTGCGAAGCGCTGGCGGGGGCCTTGCGGATAGATGGAACGCAATTTGGCGATGTAGGCAGCCGGATCACCGCCGCCAAAGACTTGCGCCTGGAATTCCAGCATGGGGGTCTCTACATCGCAGGGGCAAATGGCATTCACCCGCACGCCTTTTGGCGCAAGTTCGAGGGCCAGGGCCTTGGTGAGCAAGACAACGCCGCCCTTGGAGGCACAGTAAATTGCCGCTTCCGCGCCGCCCATGAGGCCTGCGTCAGAAGCGATGTTAATGATCTGGCCGCCGGTTTTTTCCAGTTCCGGAATAGCGTAGCGGCAGGTGAAGAAGGTGCCTTTCAAATTGATGCCGATGGTGCGGTCCCACTGGGCCTCGGACATGGCCGAACTTTCGCCTTCCACCCAGACGCCCGCCGCATTGACGAGGAGATCGAGCCGGCCAAAACGCGCTACGGTTTTGGAAATCATTTCAGCACAATCGGAGACTTTGGTCACATCGCCCTTGATGGCGAGAAATTGCGGCGGGAGATTTTCGATACTGATATCGGCAATGGCGAGGTTTGCGCCGGCGTCGGCAAATTCCTGCGCCGTGGCGCGGCCCATGCCGCCGCTGCCGCCGACAATGAGAACGGTTTTGCTTGACCAGTCATCAATACCAGTCATCGCCTGCCCCCTTGAACTCGACGATGGAATTTGCGCCATCCACCACCAGCATGGTGCCATTGACGTAGCTGGCCTCCTCGCTGGCCAGGAACAGGCAAGCGGCGGCCACTTCGGAAGCCGAGCCCGGCCTTCTGGATGGCGTGGCCTTGCCTGCCAGAATTTCCTCCTTGCTTGACGAGGCGGTTTCGATCCAGCCCGGCAGCACCGCATTGCAGGTGATGTTGCGGCTGGCGTTTTCGATGGCCGTTACCCGGGTGAGGCCAGTCATGGCGGCCTTGGCCGAGGAATAGCCGGCGGCTTTGGGGTTGGTGACAAGCGGGCCTGTCACCGAGGAGACATTTACAATCCTTCCATATTGTCGTTCCTGCATAAGCGGCAAGACGGCGCGGGTGACATTGAATGCGGTTGTGACATTGAGCGCCAAATGGCGCTGCCATTCCTCATCGGTGATTTTCTCGATTCTGGAACTCTTGAAGTTCGTGCCCTGCTGGACCATGCCGGCATTGTTCACGACAATATCGATGCGGCCAAATTTTTGGTTCACGGCGCTGATGAGGCCGTCGACATCCGCGACCACGGTCAGGTCGGCAGTAAAAGCCGCATGGCTTTCACCCAAGGTTTCTAGGCGCTCGAAGATGCGCTTGGTGGTCGAGGTGAGTGCCACCTTCGCGCCCGCTGCCGCCAAAGCTTTTGCCGTGGCAAAACCGATGCCTTCGGCACTTCCGGCACCGGTTACCAGTGCGACACGATCCAAAACCCCTGCCATGACCATCCCTTGAAAACAGTTTCCGGCACTCTCATATTAGCAAACAGGCTGCGGTGCCAGATGGGCCGTAGCATTCCTGAAGCCGCTTTAGCGAGGGCAAAAGTCCGATGGGCAAAATATCCTTGTTTTCCTCGCCCCTTTTGCTGGGGTTTGACGATCTGGAACGCCTGCTCGAGCGGGCCCTCAAGACCTCCGGTGAAGGCTATCCGCCCTACAATATCGAACGGTTGACGGAAGGCGGCGGCGAAGTTTTGCGCATCATCATCGCGGTTGCCGGATTCCGGCGGCAGGACCTGGAAATCACCATAGAGGACAACCAGCTGAACATCCGGGGACGGATAAAAGACGAGGGACCCCGCGACTATCTGCATCGCGGCATTGCCGGGCGGCAGTTTGCCCGGGCTTTCGTGCTGGCCGACGGCATGGATGTGATCGATGCCACCCTTGTAAACGGACTTTTAATTATTAACTTAAGGAGACCGGAACCTAGCAGTGTTATCCGGCGTATTGAGATTAAGGAGTAGCACCATGAACATCAGCAACAATAAAGAAGCCTTTGAGTTGAGCCCGGAAGAGCTGGCCCAGCTCGGCAATGGTGCGCTGTCCTATATCCGCGAGATTGAGGGCCGTGAGGTGATCCGCCTGGTGGGCCCGCAGGCGCGGGTGGCACCCGACGCCAAGCTCTTCTGCCTGTTCAACGCCAATGGTTCGCCGATCTCGATTTCGGGAACCCGCGAGGCCGCCGCCGACAGCGCCGTTGAGCATGAGCTGGTAGCCATCAGCTTGCACTAAAAGAAACCAAGCCCATTTCACTTTTCATCATGGCCGTGCTCGACACGGCCATCTCTTTTCATGGGGGCAGATGACCGCGTCAAGCGCGGTCATGATGAGATGGCGATTAAGCAGCCGAGGCGGCGGCGGAAGGCTCGGTGAGGATCGAATAGAGGCCCTCTGCCGTGTCGGTGCCGCGCAGCTTTGCGATGGTGTCATTTTCGCGCAGCAATCTTGAAATGCGGGCGAGCGCTTTGAGATGATCGGCGCCGGCGTGATCGGGGGCCAGCAAAACAAACACTAAATCCACCGGCTGGCCATCGAGCGAATCATAGGCAATGGGCGTGCTCAACCGGGCGAACAATCCATAGACGCGGTTGATGGCGGCAAGCTTTCCGTGGGGAATGGCGATGCCCTGGCCGATTCCGGTTGAGCCGAGTTTTTCACGGGTGAGCAGGGTTTCAAAAATGATGCGGTGATCAACCGCCACGAATTTTGCGATGGCCTGCGAGAGATCGGCGAGGAGCTGCTTCTTGCCTTGCGCCTTAACACTCGGCAATACGGCGCGCGCGTCAATAATATCTGCGAGATCTGTCATTTTTTTCTTTTCCACTTACGCGGCAGGCCGGGGATCAACCCAGCCGATGTTGCCATCGCTGCGCCGGTAAACCACATTGGTCTGGCCGCCCTTGCTGTTCCGGAAAAGAACAAAGGAAACACTGGAAATTTCAAGCTGCATGACGGCTTCTCCGACAGAAAGTTCCGGTACGCTGGTGGATGATTCGGCAATGACCACGGGATTGAGGCTTGCGGGCTCTTCGCCCTCGTCATCGCCTGACTGGATGACATAGCTTGCGGCCTCGGACTGGCGCACCGGTTCGCGGCGCTCCTTGTGATGATCCTTCAGGCGCTGCTTGTAGCGCTTCAACTGCTTTTCAAGATGCTGGGCGGCCGCGTCAAAACTCGGAAACGCATCCGCCGCCGTGCCGTGCGACTGCAGGACGAGGCCGGTGGCCAAATGCAAACTGCAATCCGTCTGGAAACTCGAGCGCTGCTTTTCAATGGTCACGTGGGCATGCACGGTGCCTTCAAAATATTTCTGGCGGAACTGTTGCAGGCGCCCGTCCACGTGGATCCTGAGTGCCTCACCGATATCGAGGTTCTTGCCGGTGACCTTAATCTGCATGGCTTTCGAAAATCCTTCTCCGCCACCTCTTCTTATAAGACATGGGCGCGCGAAATGCTAACGTCAACTAATTTGAAAATGTTCCTTGTGGAAATTAAGGCCAGCCTTGCTCCACATCGGGACACAGGGTCCGGCCCTCAAAACGGGGCGGAAACTAGCCGCGCGGGCTCTCCAAGTCAATTGCCTAGCGGGCTTCCGACTGGGCCATCCGGCGGCGTTGGATAGATGAAGGAATATTCAGTGATTCCCTGTATTTAGCAACAGTCCGCCGGGCAATTTCAATGCCTTCGGCGCGGAGATTTTCGACAATCGTGTCATCGGACAGGATGCTTTTCGGGGCTTCTGTGGCGATCATGTCCTTGATGCGTTGGCGCACTGATTCTGCCGAGTGGCTGTCACCGCCCGCCGTTGAAGAGGCAATGGCGGTTGTAAAGAAATATTTTAATTCATATGTACCGCGCGGGGTTGCCATATACTTGTTCGAGGTCACACGGCTCACCGTCGACTCGTGCATCTCTATGGCCTCAGCCACGGTCTTGAGATTGATGGGCCGCAGGTGCTGAACCCCCAGAACCAGGAACGCATCCTGCTGGCGAACGATTTCGCGCGCTACTTTCAGAATGGTCTTTGCCCGCTGATCAAGGCTCTTGATCAGCCATGTGGCATTGGCCTGGCATTCGTTGAGATAATTCTTGTCGGCTTCGCGCGAGGCGGTGCGCGAGACCTTGCTCAGATACTGGTTGCTGAACAGCACGCGCGGTAGGGTGTCACTGTTGAGCTCCACCAGCCATGAGCCATCCTGGGCGGCACGCACATAGACATCGGGCACCACGGGCTGAACCGGCTCGGAGCCAAAGGCATGGCCTGGCTTGGGATTGAGGTCCTTCAGTTCGGCAATCATTTCCTTGATGTCTTCAAGATCCACTTTGCAGAGTGCTTTCAGAGCGGAGAAATCACGCTTGGCGACGAGGTTGAGATTGGCAATCAGGGTTGCCATGGCCGGATCGAGGCGATTGCGCTCGCGCAACTGCAGGCCGAGGCAGTCCTGCAAGTCGGCGGCGAAGACGCCGACGGGATCAAAGGTCTTGAGCGTTTCAAGAACGCGCGCCACATGATCGCGGCTGGTGCCGAGCGTGTTTGCAATGTCGGAAATATCGCCGGTGAGATAGCCCGCCTCATTCACCATGCCGATGAGGTTTTGGCCGATGATGCGATCGGTGGGGGCCGAGATATTGAGATTGAGCTGGCCGGTGAGATGCTCGGCCAGGGTTTGCGCCTTGGTGAGCGAGGCGCTGAAATCATATTCGTCGCTGTCGAGTGAAATGCCGCCGGTGGGGCGGAGCGAGGCCCAGCCGGATTCGGCGGGCGCCTGGCTTTCGCGGCTACTCGCGTCGGCGCGGGCTTCATGGGTGTAGACGTTTTCCAGGTCCGTATCGAGGGTACGCAGCTTGTCTTCCTGCGAGGTGCTGGAATTCAGCGCCGAGACGGTGTCCGTATCAAGTTCGCGGGTTTCGGATTTCTGCACGTCGCTGCCGCGCTCGTCGCGCTCAAGCAGCGGGTTGCGTTCAAGCTCGCCTTCGACATAGGCCTGCAATTCGAGATTGGACATCTGCAGCAGCTTGATGGCCTGCTGCAACTGCGGGGTCATGACCAGGGACTGGCCCTGGCGCAAATCCATCCGCTGCGTCAATGCCATGGCTAGCCACCAATCCTAGAGCGAAAATTCTTCGCCGAGATAATAGCGCCGCACGTCGGGATTGTTAACAATCTCATTGGGCGTGCCTTCGGTCAGGACTTGGCCCTCATGGATGATGAGCGCCCGGTCGATGAGCTCGAGGGTTTCTCGAACGTTGTGATCCGTAATAAGCACCCCGATTCCCCGAGCGGTGAGCTGTCGCACCATGTTGCGAATATCACCGATCGCAATCGGGTCAATTCCGGCGAAGGGCTCGTCGAGGAGCATGAATTTTGGCTTTGCGGCAAGGGCGCGGGCGATTTCCACGCGGCGACGCTCTCCGCCAGAGAGTGCAACAGCCGGCGAATGCCGGATATGGGTAATAGAGAACTCATCTAGCAACTCACGCAACACACGCTCGCGGCTGGATTTCTCGGGCTCGACGAGCTCGAGTACAGCGCGGATATTGTCTTCAACCGACAGTCCGCGGAAGATCGAGCTTTCCTGGGGCAGGTAGCCGATTCCCAGCCTTGCGCGCTGGTACATCGGCAGATGGGTTATATCCGCCCCGTCAAGACTGATCGTGCCCTGGTCGGCGGCAATCAGGCCGGTGATCATGTAGAACACCGTCGTTTTGCCGGCGCCATTGGGTCCGAGAAGACCTACGGCTTCGCCACGCCTTACGGTGAGGGTCACTCCGCGCACGACGGGACGGCGCTTGTAGCTCTTGGCGAGCAAACGGGCGACAATCCCTTCGCGCGCAGGCTGGCCGCGGAATCCCGCGTCTCGACCGGGCGACTTGCCCATGGAGCGCGTGTTCTTTGCCCTGGCTGGCGCATCTATCGCCACACCCGGACGCCGAATCCGCCCAACTTCACCGTTCTGCGCCACCTGATTACCGCCTATTTGTGTTAATATAAAATGAAGCCCGTTATTTCGGAACAAAACTGCCCTTAACGCGGCCACCGGACATGAGCGTTCTCTCCGTATTGAGGTCAACAGTGAGCTTTTCGCCCTGAAGGGTGGTTTTCCCCTCGGTGAGCTTTACCTTGCCGCCCACCTGCAGGGTGTTGGCCAGAATATCCATTTTTGCCCAATCGCCGGTGATCACCTGCTTGCTGGTGGTGATGGTGACATTGCCCTTGGCGTCCAGCTTGCTGGCTTGCGATTTGCTGGTGCCATCGGGCTGTTTCACGTCGGCATAGAAGACCGTCATGACATCGCTGCGGATTTTCTGGCTGCCGCGCACCGCATCGACGTTGCCCCGGAAAATGGCCTGCTTGTCGGCATCGACGATTTCCATTTCATTGGCTTCCACCTCGACGGGCGTCGAGATTTTTTCGGCGGCATGCAGAGGGGCCGCGATGAGGCCGAGAATGAAGGCTGAAGCCGCTAACGTCCGGATCATGGGGTCGTGTCTCCCTTGGTCATTGTCTGATTGAAACGGGCTTTTACCCCATTCAGGAATTTTATGTTGTTTCCGTCATTGCTGACTTGCAAGCCGTTCGCATTGATTGTTCCGAAATCCAGTTCAACCACAACCGGCACATCGGACACCAGATTTTTCTTCTCAAGCTCCACATGGGCCTTGGCCATGGTTACGGTAAAGCGGCCCTTCTCGACGATCCTTACATTGCCTTCCAGATCCATCTCTCTTGCCTTCGCATGATACAGGCCGGTCTTTGAAAACAGCTCAAAAGGCTGGCGTGATTTTCTTTGAAACGAGCCGGTCAGGTCTTCCAGGTGGACCAGCTCCGCCGTTTCCTTGTCTTGATAGCCTTTTTTAGCGGTGATTACATAGGGCTGATTTTCGCGGTCAAAACCGGCGATGCGGGCAAAGGCGCCGGCAATCTGGTCGGGCATTTCAACCGTCAGGGGAGCCGGTTTGGATTTGGGAAGCAGGATCGAAAAAAAACCGGCCTGGACGAGAAACACGATGACCAGCCCAAGGCCAAAAGCCAGGGCGGCCCAGCTCAACAGGGGGGCGAGGCGCGCCCGGCGGGCTGCGGCCAGCAACAGTTCATCGGTGTTGTCAGGCTGGATTTCAGTGCGCGAAGACATCTTCTTCGGTCCAGCCCGCCAGATCGAGCGAGGCCCGGGTGGGGACAAAGTCAAAACAGGCTTTGGCAAGGGTGCCACGGCCTTCACGCTCCAGCATCTGGTCGAGGCGGGCTTTCAGCTCATGGAGATAAAGCACATCCTGGGCCGCATATTGCTTTTGCGCATCGCTCAGCACATGGGCCCCCCAGTCGGAGCTTTGCTGCTGCTTGTTCAGTTCAATGCCAAGCAATTCCTTCACCAGATCCTTGAGGCCGTGGCGATCCGTGTAGGTGCGGGTCAGCCTTGAAGCCAGCTTGGTGCAGTAGAGGGGGAATGTGTCGACAGCGAGGTAATATTTAAGCACCGCCACATCAAAGCGGGCGAAGTGGAAAATCTTGGTGATTTTTGGATCGGTCAACAGCGCCTTGAGGTTGGGCGCGTCATAGGTGGCGCGGTCAAGCTGCACGAGATGGGCATTGCCATCGCCGGAGGACAACTGCACGAGGCAGAGCTTGTCGCGGCGCGGCAGCAGCCCCAAGGTTTCCGTATCAATGGCAACAGAAGCGCCAAAATCCAATCCGGCGGGCAGATCGCCCTTGTAGAGTTTAATCGCCATTCCGCAGTCTTGACCTCGTGTGTTTGACAGGGGCCGAGGCTTACAAGACTGGGGGAAAATACTCAAGGCTTGGCCGAAACGGCGTATTCCTGCCGTCAGCTCCTTACTCACATAAGAGGCGAGGCGTGCCCTGCTTCTAACGCATAGGTTCACCGCATCGTGAGTTTGAAAAACCCTGGCATGTATGATAACTGGCCGGGTTACAGAATATAGCGCTGCAATTGCAGCCAGATGCAGGATTTTTAAGTGCCAAACCTTGTTTCGCGCCGCAAGCTGCTGGTGAGCGGCCTTTTCTTTATTGCAAGTTCCTCAGTTGCTGCTGCTGCAGACGGTGAAAACCTGTTCAAAGTGCTGAGAGAATCATTCCGCCGGCGCAAGGAGAAAACTCCCGATGCTGATGAAACCGCGGGTAGCGATGAGTCACTCAGTGATCCAGATGCCGCCGAGGCAGAATATTTCGACCCTGAGTTGCTGCCGCCTCCTGAATCGGAAATTGACTATGCCGTCGAACCGGTTGACCCGTCGCTGATCAAGAGCCTCTACCGTCGGCAAGTGGTCGAATTCGATAACGATGAGGAGCCTGGAACCATTGTTGTCGATCCCAAAGCACATTTTCTCTACCATGTGCGCGATGACGGCCAGGCCACGCGCTATGGCGTCGGCGTCGGGCGGGCCGGTTTCGCGTGGTCCGGCGATGCGGAGATCCGGATGAAGCGCCGCTGGCCGCGCTGGGTGCCGCCCCGGGAAATGGTGGACCGGGACAAACGGGCGAAGAAGTGGGTCAATGGGCAGCCCGGCGGGCCGGAAAATCCCCTGGGGGCGCGGGCCCTCTATTTGTTTGCCGATGGCAAGGACACGCTCTACCGCATTCACGGCACCAACGAGCCAGGCACCATCGGAAAATCAGTTTCTTCGGGCTGCATCCGCATGCTGAATGAGGATGTCGCAGACCTTTTCGATGCGGTGGAGATCGGAACCCAGGTCGTGGTGCGCGCGGCGTAGGATTGCGCAGGTGGTGGGAGAAAATGGTGCCCTGAAGAGGACTCGAACCTCCACGACTTTCATCGCTAGTACCTGAAACTAGTGCGTCTACCAATTCCGCCATCAGGGCAATGGGGCGTCTCTTAACGGGAGCCGCGATATAATGTCAATGCAAGGCTCTTTGCAAACGCTGCCCGCCGGGGCTAAAAGCCGTCCGGACCCCTGAAACAACTGGATGTGGCTTCGTGACTGCGGAAAATTCAGAGAAGATCGTAACCCTCATCGGCGGCTCGGGCTTTATTGGCCGCCATATTGTGCGGGCCCTGGCCAAGCGCGGTTACCGCATCCGAGTGGCCTGCCGCAGGCCTGATCTGGCGGGCCATGTGCAGCCCTTAGGGACCACCGGGCAGGTCATGCCGGTGCAGGCCAATGTGCGTTTTCCTGCCTCGCTGGCCGCCGTTTGTGACGGGGCCTATACCGTAATCAATCTCACCGGGATACTTGCCAGCCGCGGGGCCCAGAGTTTTGATGCGATCCATGTTTTCGGGGCCGAGGCTTCGGCCAAGGCCGCAAAAGCGGCCAAGGCCCAAGTTTTCATCCAGATGTCGGCGCTTGGTGCTGATGTGGAGTCAGCCAGCGACTATGCGCGCAGCAAGGCTGCGGGCGAGGCAAAGGCCAGGGCGGCGTTTCCCGGCGCCATTGTGCTGCGGCCTTCCATCGTGTTCGGGCCGGAAGACAATTTCTTCAACCAGTTTGCGGGGCTCAGCCGCCTGGCCCCTGCCCTGCCGCTGATCGGCGGCGGGCATACAAAGTTCACGCCGCTCTTCGTGGGCGATCTGGCAGAGGCCATTGCCCGTCTCATTGACTCGAGCGAGGCCAGCGGAAAGACGTTTGAATTTGGCGGGCCGGAAGTTTTCACTTTCAAGCAGCTCCTGGAATTCACGCTTGAGACGATCGGGCGCAAGCGCCTGCTGGTTCCGGTGCCGTGGCCCATCGCCAAGGTGATGGGAAGTGTCATGGGACTATTACCCTTTGCGCCGCTCACGGCCGATCAGGTTGAGTTGCTGAAAACCGATAATGTGGTGAGCGAAGTCGCTACGCGCGAGGGCCGCGATCTGGCCGGGCTTGGCATCACGGCTCACAGCATTCAGGGCATTGTGCCGAGCTATCTCTACCGTTACCGCAAGGCCGGTCAGTTCACGGTGCCCAAGGGAATTCCTGAGTAGATCAGCCCGAGCAGGATGACGCCGAGCAGCACCCTATAAATCACAAAGGGCAGGAAGCTTATGGTCCGGATCATGCGCATGAGCACGGTGATCGTGCCCAAGGCGATGAAGAAGGTAAGGATGCCGGTGATCATCACCGGGCCAGAAATGGTTTCACCGCTTTCCAACGCGTTGCCGATTATCAGCAGCGAGGCAGCGCCATTGGCCGGAATGGAGAGCAGGAAGGAAAAGCGCGCGGCCTCCGTTCTCGTGAATCCAAGGCCGCGGGCGGCGGTCATGGTGATGCCGGAACGGCTGGTGCCGGGACTGAGCGACAGGGCCTGGGCTCCGCCAATGATCAGGGATGATTTCCAGTTCATGTCGAGAACGGTGCGGCGCAGCAGGCCATAGGTATCGGCGGCATAGAGCAGGACGCCGAACACAATGGCGTTGACGGCCACCAGCGTGGCGCTGCGGATGTGATCATCGAGATGGGTGAGCTTCAGCAGCAGGCCAACGACGATGATGGGGATCGTGCCGATGAGGACATGAAAGGCGAGGTCGGCATTGTGCGAGGTGCGGCGCCTGACGAGATCAAGTGCACCCCAGAACATGTGGATGACATCACGCCAGAAATAGATGATCACAGCGGCAAGAGTTCCGAGATTGGTTACCATGTCGGTGACCACGCCCTGATCGGGCCAGCCGGTGAGGGCGGGAACCAGAATCAAATGGCCGGACGAGGAAATGGGGAGAAATTCGGTGATCCCCTGAATGAGGGCAAGCACAACAATCTGCTCAAGTGACATTCCGGAAAACCCTTGAAAACCGCGCGGCGCGAATCGCTTGCGGTTAGACAATTGGGTCTTATAGGGTTAGTTTAAACGCAGCAACGACACTGACTTTCACTGGCGGCCCCTTCATCCCATGCCAAAATTGCTTCACTTTCCGCTCGATCCACTCAGCCGCAGGCTGCGCCTGGCTTTGGCGGAATATGGCGTGGCCTTTGAGCTCTCCGAAGAACGGCCCTGGACACCGAGCGAGACGCTTTTCAACCTTAATCCGGCGGGCATCGTACCGGTTTTTGTGGAGGACGGCGGGGCTGCGGTCAGCGGCATTGAGGCGATCACCGAATATCTGGAAGAAACGCGCGCCGGAAAGACAAAGCTTATTCCGGGACAGGCCGGGGGCCGCGCCGAGGTGCGGCGGCTCACGGGCTGGTTTGACACGAAATTCTATGCGGAGGTTTCGGAGCCTATCATCACAGAAAAAATCATCCGGCGTTTCATGACGCGCGAAACCGGGGGCGGCGCGCCGGATATGGCGCGGGTGCGCTACGGGCTTTCGCGGCTCAGGGACCATCTTGATTACATGGGGACGCTGGCGGACCACCGCTCGTGGCTGGCGGGCGATGAGCTTTCCATCGCCGATCTTTCGGCGGCGTCGCATCTTTCGGTCATCGACTATCTCGGCGATATTCCGTGGACGGACTTTCCGGTGGCCAAGCTCTGGTATCAGAGGATCAAGTCGCGCCCGTCTTTCCGGCCGCTGCTCGGCGACACGCTGCGCGGCATGCCGGCGTCTGCTTCCTATGCCGACCTCGATTTCTGAACGCCTGCGCGCAAGGGCCACGCAGGAAGGCTTCAGCGGGATCAGGATTACCTCAGCCGACGCCGCGCCTGAGCAGGCGGAAAGATTGCGTAGCTTTATCGGACAGAATTATCAGGGCGACATGGAGTGGCTTGCCACGACGGCGGAGCGCCGCGTCGCGCCCAAGGCCCTGTGGCCGGAAGCGCAATCAGCCATCGTGCTGGCCATGAGCTATGGGCAGGGGCTTGATGCCTTTGAAAGGCTGGGACGGACATCCGAGGGGGTTATTTCAACCTATTCGCTGAACCGCGACTATCATGATGTGGTGAAGGGCAAGCTCAAGAAAATCGCCACGTGGTTTGCAAGTACAGCCAAGGCGGAGGTGAAAGTTTTTGTGGATACGGCGCCGCTGATGGAAAAGCCTTTGGCCCATGCCGCGGGGCTTGGCTGGCAGGGCAAGCACACAAATCTGGTGTCACGCGAATTGGGATCATGGTTCTTCATCGGCACGATCCTGACTGACAAACCCCTTCCCCCGGATGAACCGGAGATTGATCATTGCGGCACTTGCCATGCCTGCCTCGATATCTGCCCGACCAAGGCGTTTCCGGCGCCCTACCAGTTGGATGCGCGGCGCTGCATTTCCTATCTCACCATCGAGCATAAGGGCCATATCGACCGTGAATTCCGCAAGCCCATGGGCAATCGCATTTATGGTTGCGATGACTGTCTTGCGGTGTGTCCGTGGAACAAGTTTGCCAGTGAAGCGAGCGAGGCGAAGCTGCAGGCGCGGGAGGATCTGGTTGCGCCGGGGCTGGATGATTTGGCTGCATTAGATGATGCGGGGTTTCGGAAATTGTTTGTGGGCTCACCGGTGAAACGGGTTGGGCGGGACCGTTTCGTGCGCAATGTGCTGATTGCGATTGGCAACAGCGGCAATCCGGATTTCATTCCGATTGCGGAACATCTTTTGGACGATGCTTCTCCACTGGTACGCGCCATGGCGGTGTGGGCCCTGGCGCAACTCATGCCTCACGAAGATTTTCAGCATGCACGCGATCTGCACGCAATAACTGAACCCGATTTGGCGGTGAAGGCCGAATGGAGTTCACCGTGAATCACCTGCTCTGTTTCGGCTTCGGCTTTTCGGCGCGAGCATTTGCGGCGCGATTGGACAGACGGGAGTGGAAAGTTTCAGCCACCAGCCGTGATGCGGAAGGAATTTCAGAGATCAATGCGCAGGGATTTCACGGGCTACCATTTGACAGCAAATTGTGGATTACAACCGACGTAACGCATCTCTTGATTTCGGCACCTCCCGGTGAAAATGGGGATCCGGTTTTACAATTATTCGAAGAACAACTGCAGAGGTTTTCAAAGCAGTTGCAGTGGGTGGGCTATCTTTCGACCACGGGAGTTTATGGTGACCGGGGCGGTGAGTGGGTTGATGAAGAGAGCCCGCTGGAACACACTACAGTGCGGGGCCAGAGGCGATTGGAAGCGGAGCGGAGCTGGCTGAGACTCCACAGTGATTTTGGACTGCCGGTGCATGTGTTTCGCCTCGCCGGGATTTATGGGCCGGGGCGGAACACGCTCCTCAATGTGAGGGATGGCAGCGCCAAGCGCATTATCAAGCCGGGGCAGATTTTTAGTCGCATCCATGTGGAGGATATTGCGGGGGTGCTTGCAGCCTCAATTGCAAAGCCAAATCCGGGACGGGCCTATAATGTCTGTGATGATGAGCCCTGTCCGCCGCAGGATGTTGTGGAATTTGCGGCTGATTTGCTGGGCCTGCCTGTTCCGACGGAAATTCCGTTTGGGGAGGCAGAGCTTTCGCCCATGGCCAAAAGTTTTTATGCGGACTCGAAGCGGGTTTCTAATCGGCGCATCAAGACCGAGTTAGGCTATAAGCTGATCTATCCGAATTATCGCGACGGCTTGCGCGCCCTCAAGTCGACACTTACGGCGTAATGCCGTCCGCCCGTTCAGCCAGTTGCAACGCGGTTTCGCGGATGAGCGTCAATTGGCCCGGCGTTGACAGGCGGTGGTCGCCGCCCTTGATCAGGATCATGGTGATGTCGGGACCCGACAGGGCTTCGAAAACTTTCAGCGCGTGGGAGGGCGGCACGTCCGGGTCGCTGCTGCCCTGCAGGATTCGCACTGGGCAGGGCAATTCCAGCCCGGTTTTCAGCAGCAGGTGTTTGGCGCCGTCCTCCAGCAGCTTGAGGGTGATCGGCATGGGGTCGCCATATTCCGAGGGACGCTGATATAAGCCGCGGATTTCCAGTTGCTGGCGGGCTTCGGGCGAAAATGCATCCCACATCAAGTCGTTGGTCATGTCGGCGGCGGGCGCGATCAGCACGATGCCGGCCATGCGCCGCGCGGCGCGGGGGTCATCGCGCAGCAGCACCTTGGCCAGCAGAAGCGCCAGCCAGCCGCCCATGCTGGAGCCGACGATGATGCGTTTGGAGCGGGTTTTTTCGATGAACATGTGAATGGACTGTTCAAGCCATTCGGAAATAGTGCCGTCGGTGAACAGGCCTTCGGACTGGCCATGGCCGGAATAGTCAAAGCGCAGGCCGGGCCTTCGGGTTTCGCGGGCTAGGGCTGCCAGCGCCTCCGCCTTGGTGCCCAGCATATTCGACATGAATCCGCCGAGCCAGAAGAAGCCGCAGCGGCCCAGATCATCGGCAGCGCCATCCTGCAGAAAGGCCAGTTTTACGCCGCCCGGGCCTTGCTCAAAATCCACACCCGCCATCTAAATTATCCAATCCTTTCAGCCCTCCTTGACGGCGGCCTCGCTTCAAGGTCTATAGCGGGGTTCTTAACCGGCCCGTGGCGGAATCGCTACGGCCAAAACATGGAGAAGCATAGAGCTTGAGTATACCCCCCCGGAGGCCAACGATTGTACGCGGTGCCGCCCCCCCGCAAAAAGAAGAAGGTAACAAGATTAACCACCGCATTGATGCGCGCGAAGTGCGTCTCATCGGAGCCGACGGACAGAATGTCGGCGTTGTGCCAACCCGCCAGGCGCTGGCAATGGCCGAGGAAGCCAATCTCGATCTGGTCGAAATCTCGCCGGATGCGGTTCCCCCCGTTGCCAAGATTCTTGATTACGGCAAATTCAAATTCCAGGAACAGAAAAAGGCCGCCGAGGCCCGCAAGAAGCAAAAGGTCATTGAGATCAAGGAGATCAAGATGCGCCCGATGATCGATGACCATGACTATGAGGTCAAGATGAAGGCCATCAAGCGCTTCTTCGAAGAGGGCGACAAGGTCAAGGTGACGCTGCGTTTCCGGGGCCGCGAAATGGCCCACCAGGAGCTTGGCCACCGGCTTTTGAACCGGGTCAAGGCCGATACGGCCGAGATCGCCAAGGTTGAATCCGACGCGCGCTTTGAAGGCCGCCAGATCGTGATGATTATCGCGCCGAAATAGGCCATCAGGGGGTGCAATCCGATGGGTTGCATCGCCCCTCAATTTCTGCTTAACACCCCCCATTAAGCCGCCTGGCCATGTAAAGGGCATGCCATGGCGGCTTCTTATCGCTTTGAAAGGACTTAAGCCAAATGCCCAAGATGAAAACGAAATCCTCGGCCAAAAAGCGCTTCAAAATGACCGCTTCCGGGAAGATTCGTGCCGCCGGAGCTGGCAAGCGCCACGGCATGATCAAGCGCACCAACAAGCAGATCCGCAACCAGCGCGGCACCATGATTTTGTCCCCCGGTGATACCGGATTGGTCAAAATTCATATGCCCTACGCCCGTTAAGGAGAGCTCACATGCCACGTTCAAAAGGCGGCACCGTCGCCCGCAAATCCCACAAGAAAGTCATGAGCCAGGCGAAGGGCTATTTCAGCCGTCGCAAAAATGTTTTCCGCGTAGCCGTGCAGGCCGTCGAAAAGGCCGGACAATATGCCTACCGTGACCGCCGCACCAAGAAGCGCAATTTCCGCGCGTTGTGGATCCAGCGCATCAATGCGGCCACCCGCGAATTGGGCCTCACCTATGGCCGATTTATTTACGGGCTCGACAAGGCCGGCATCGAAGTCGACCGCAAGGTTCTTTCCGATCTTGCGATCCATGATCCCGCTGGTTTTGCCGCGCTGGTTGAGAAGGCCAAGGCTGCTCAATAAGCAAACGCTCACTATTTTACTTTAGAATTCCTTGGCCGGGCCGTTAAGTGTGTACACACTGTGGGGTCCGGCCAATTCGTTTCAAGGACCAAAATTCCCATGAGTCTCGAACAGGATATCCTGCAGCAGGTGGCCAGCGCTTCCGATGAAGCAGCGCTCGAAGCTGTACGCGTGGCAACACTTGGCAAGAAGGGCTCGATCTCCGAGCAGATGAAATCTCTTGGCGCCATGGGGCCAGAGGAGCGCAAGACGGCAGGTGCGGCGCTCAATGTTTTGAAAGACAAAGTGACCGAGGCCATTGCGGCGCGCAAAGCGGTGCTGCAGGAAGCGCAGCTTGAGCAGCGCCTCGCTTCCGAAAAGATCGATGTGACCTTGCCTTCCCGCGCCGAGCCGCGCGGCACGGTGCATCCCGTATCCCAAGTGTGGGAAGAGGTGGTGCAGATTTTCGGCGATCTCGGATTTGCCGTGGCCGAAGGCCCGCATATCGAGGATGATTTCCATAATTTCACGGCGCTCAATATTCCGCCGGAGCATCCGGCGCGGCAGGAGCACGACACCTTCTATTTCAGCGAGAAGCCGGACGGCAGCCGCATGGTATTGCGCACGCATACGAGCCCTGTGCAAATCCGTACCATGCTGACGCAGAAGCCACCCATCCGCATCATCGCGCCGGGGCGCACCTTCCGCAATGACAGCGACATGACGCATACGCCGATGTTCAACCAGATCGAAGGCCTGGTGATCGACGAGACGACCCATATGGGCCATCTCAAATGGATTCTCGCCGAGTTCTGCAAGAGCTTCTTTGAAGTGGACGATGTGAAGATGCGGTTCCGTGCCTCGCATTTCCCGTTCACGGAGCCATCCATGGAAGTGGACATCAACTGCTCGTGGGAAGGCGGACAGGTGAAAATCGGCCAGGGCACGTCGTGGCTGGAAATTCTCGGCAGCGGCATGGTGCACCCCAATGTGATCAAGGCGGGCGGCCTCGATCCGGATAAATACCAGGGCTATGCCTTCGGTATGGGGCTCGACCGCATCGCCATGCTGAAATACGGCATTCCCGACTTGCGCGCCTTCTTCGAGGCTGACCTGCGCTGGCTCCGGCATTACGGATTCAAGGCATTGAATGTGCCTACCCTGCCGGGAGGCCTATCATGAAATTCACTCTTTCCTGGCTGAAGGATTATCTCGACACGCTGGCTTCGCTTGAGCAGATCGTGGACGGGCTTGTGGGCGTTGGCCTTGAGGTTGAGCAGGTTGAGGACAAGACGAAGCTGCTGGCGCCGTTCAAGGTGGCCTATGTCATCGAAGCGGTGAAGCATCCCAATGCGGACAAGCTGCGGCTGTGCAAGGTCGAGACGGACACGGGCATCTATCAAGTGGTCTGCGGCGCGCCCAACGCACGCAGCGGCATGAAGGGCATCATGGCGTTGCCGGGGGCCTTCATTCCGGGCACCGGGATTACGCTGGAAAAGGGCGTGATCCGCGGCCAGGAAAGCCAGGGCATGCTGTGTTCGGAGCGCGAGCTGCTGATCAGCCAGGAGCATGATGGCATCATCGATCTCAAGGGTGACTGGCCCATTGGCACGTCGGCCGTGAAGGCGCTCGGCCTTGATGATCCGATGATCTATGTAAAGGTGACGGCGAACCGGCCTGATGCGCTGGGGATTTACGGGATTGCGCGTGATCTTGCGGCGAAGGGACTTGGCAAGCTGAAGCCGCTGAACGCCAAGCCCGTGGCCGGCACGTTCGAATCGCCCATCAAGGTGTCACTGGACTTCGAAGATACAAAGCCCTGCCCGCTTTTTGTCGGGCGCTATTTCAAGGGTGTTAAAAACGGACCCTCGCCTGAATGGCTGCAGCGGCGCTTGAAGGCCATTGGGCTCAGGCCGATTTCCACATTGGTCGACATCACCAATTACATCACCTTTGCCTATGGCCGGCCACTGCATGTGTTCGA
Organism: Aestuariivirga sp.; assembly: GCA_965279345.1. GTDB lineage: Bacteria > Pseudomonadota > Alphaproteobacteria > Rhizobiales > Aestuariivirgaceae > Aestuariivirga. The sequence goes on along the minus strand of CBDIHN010000003.1, from coordinate 532,004 downwards.
TGCGGACAAGGTGAAGGGCAATATCCGGGCGCGCATGGCCCGGGACGGCGAAGAAGTTGCAGCCCTAGACGGCAAGACCTATGCGCTCACGGCGGAGATGACGGTGATCGCCGATGACAAATCAGCCGAGGGCATTGCCGGCATTATCGGCGGCGAGCATTCGGGCTGCTCGGAGACCACAACAAATGTTTTCATGGAAGCGGCTTATTTCGATCCGCTTCGCACCGCCGCCACGGGGCGGAAGCTCGGCGTTATTTCCGACGCGCGCTACCGCTTCGAGCGCGGGGTTGACCCGGCCTTCACGCAGGTGGGCGCCGAGATTGCCACGCAGATGATCCTTGAGCTCTGCGGCGGCACGGCCTCGCATCTGGTGATTGCGGGCAAGGCTCCGCTGAAGCTGCGAACCTATGTCTTGCGGCCCACACGGGTGAAATCGCTCGGCGGGCTTGATCTGCCGCTTGCCGAGCAAAGGCGCATTCTTTTGGACCTCGGCTTCGGCGTGAAGGAAACAGCGGCGGGGCTTGAGTGTGCGCCACCCTCGTGGCGGCCTGATGTGAATGGCGAAGCTGACCTTGTTGAAGAGGTTTGCCGCATTCATGGCCTCGACAGGATTCCAGCGGTTGCCATGGAGCGCGATCATCCGATTGCCACGCCGGTTCTCAATCCCTTGCAGAAGCGGATGCTGGCGGCGCGGCGCGGGCTTGCTTCGCGGGGCTTCAATGAGGCGGTGACCTGGTCGTTCATTCCGGAGACGCATGCGAAGCTCTTCGGCGGCGGGCAGGCGGAACTGAAGCTTGCCAATGCCATTTCCTCGGAACTCACGGATATGCGGCCCTCGCTCATTCCCAATCTTATTGCGGCCGCAGGGCGCAATGGAAAGCGCGGCTTTGCCGATCTCTCGATTTGTGAAGTGGGCCATGTCTATGCGGGTGACCGTCCGGAGGACGAGACCTTGCGGGCGGCAGGAGTTCGCGGGGGGAATGCGGTTGCGCGCAACTGGCAGGGCGGGGCACGTCTAGTCGGTGCGTTTGATGCCAAGGCTGATGCGCTTGCGGTGCTTGAGGCTGCGGGGGCGGCCACGGCAAGCTTGCAAATCGTGGCGGGAGCGCCCGCCTGGTATCATCCCGGCCGTTCCGGCACCATCCAGATGGGGCCGCAGAACAAGCTGGCGCATTTCGGCGAGATTCATCCCCGGGTGCTGGTCGCCATGGATGTGAAGGGGCCTTTGGTTGCTTTCGAAGTGGTGCTGAATGCCATTCCGGTGCCGAAAGCAAAAAATGCCACACGGGCGGCGCTCAATGCGTTCGATCTCCTGCCAGTGTCGCGCGATTTTGCCTTTGTGATTGATGACGGGGTCGAGGCCGACAAGCTGATCAAGGCGGCGAAAGGCGCGGACAAAGCGCTGATTTCCGATGCGGCGGTGTTTGACGTGTTCAAGCTGGACGGCGCGAAGAAGTCTTACGCCATCGAGGTGACGCTGCAGCCGCGCGACAAGACGCTGACCGATGAGGATATCGAAGCGGTATCGCAGAAAATCATCGCGGCTGTGCAGAAGGCTACGGGCGGGACGTTAAGGAGTTAAGTCTGGGTGGTCGGGTCAAGCCCGACCATGGAGAGTGGTTGAATCACACCCACTTGAAAACCACAAAGCCCCAGATCAGGGACAGCACGAGGCCGCCCCAGAGAGGGTCGCCGTAGAGCCCGAGCCAGGCAAGGAAGATAAAGCAGGTGCCGAGATGGGTGATGAAGAGCCGGTCGCCGCGCGTGGTGTCGAGGGCAAAAATGCCGCGGCGCGGATTGCCGCCGGGCGAATAGTATTCCCAGACGCCCATAGCCGCGATGGAACCGAAGATATAGAGGAAGAAAAAAGCCGTGGGCCAGGTCCAGGCCATCCATGAAATGCCCATTTGGGAGCCTCCTTACACGCGGCCCAGGGCAAAGCCCTTGGCTATATAGTTGCGGACGAAATAGACGACGATGGCGCCGGGGATGAGGGTCAAGACACCCGCCGCCGCCAGCAGGCCCAGTTCATAGCCCGAGGCGCTCGAGGTTTTTGTCATGGCCGCCACGATGGGCTTGGCGGCCACGGACGTAAGGTTCTTGGCCAGCAGCATTTCCACCCAGGAGAACATGAAACAGAAGAAGGCCGCCACACCAATTCCCGCCGAAATCGTCGGAATGAAAATCTTCACAAAAAATTTCGGGAAGGAATAGCCGTCGACATAGGCGGTTTCGTCAAGCTCCTTGGGAACGCCCGACATAAAGCCTTCGAGAATCCACACGGCCAGGGGAATGTTGAACAGCATGTGGGCGAAAGCCACGGCGAGAGGGGTGTCAAAAAGACCGACCGATGAATAGAGCTGGATGAAGGGCAACACGAACACGGCGGGCGGCGCCATGCGGTTCGACAGGAGCCAGAAGAACAGATGCTTGTCGCCGAGGAAGCGGTAGCGCGAGAAGGCATAGGCCGCAGGCAGCGCCAAGGCCACGGAGATAACCGTGTTCAACGCCACATATGTGATGGAATTGATGTAGGCGCCATACCAGCTTGGATCGGTGAAGATCGTCCGGTAGCTGGCGAGGGTGAACTCATGGGGGTAAAGCGAAAAACGGTTGATGATCTCGTTGGTGGTCTTGAACGACATGTTGACCAGCCAATAGATCGGCAGCATCAGGAAAATGATATAGGCAATGGGAACGAGATAGCGCTTCGACATCAGTTTGCCTCGTTTCGCATCATGAGGGTGTAGAACAACCAGCTGGCGAGCAGGATGATCAAGAAGTAGACGATCGAGAACGCCGCCGCCGGCCCCAGGTCGAATCCGCCCAGTGCCTTTTGCACAAGATCGATGGAGAGGAATTTTGTGGCGCTGCCGGGTCCGCCGCCGGTCAGCACGATGACCTCCGTATAGATCATGAAACTGTCCATGAAGCGGAGCAGGATGGCGATGGTCAGCACATGCTTGAGTTTCGGCAATTGAATGTAGCGGAACACCGCCCAGGGCCGGGCGCCATCGATCTTGGCGGCCTGATAATAGGCATCGGGAATGGAGACGAGGCCAGCATAGCACAAGAGTACGACAAGCGAGGTCCAATGCCAGACATCCATCAGGACAACGGTGAACCAGGCGGCAACGGGATCGCGCGTGTAGTTGTAGGGAATCCCCAAGGCATTGATGCCCCGGCCGAGGAGGCCAATATCGGGAAGCGCCATGATGTTCCACATGGAGCCCACGACGTTCCACGGCACCAGCAAAGGCAAGGCCATCAGCACGAGGCATACGGAGACCCAGGGGCCTTTGCGCGGCATGCAGAGCGCGATTGCAAGGCCCAGCGGGACCTGAATGAACAATACCAACGCGGTGAAGGCAATCTGGCGCCCAAGCGAATCCCGGATCTGGTCGTTCTCAAGCAACTGCTGGAACCAGATGGTGCCCGACCAGAAGAATTCATTGTTGCCGAAGGTTTCCTGGACCGAATAATTTACAACGGTCATCAAGGGCACGAGGGCGTTGAAGGCAACGACGAGGAAGACGGGGAGCACCATCCACCAGGCCTTGTTGTTGAAGGTCTTGTTCATCGGGCTTCCCCCGCGAGCCAGCCGTCGTTGTAGATTTGCGTATGGGCCTTGTCGAAAGCCAGATGCGCCTTGCCTTCGGGGATGGCGGCACCCTCCGGCACAATCAGTTTGACGGAATTCTCGCCAAGCCTTGTATCAACCACGCGGTAGCGGCCGATGTCGGACACTTTCACGACATTCACCGGCAGGCCCTTGTTGGCAAAAGTCACAAATTCCGGCCTGACACCCAGTTCGAGGCGGCTTGAGCCGTTGGAAGACGCGGCGTTGTCGGCGGCAATTTCATGGCCGTTCACAAAGGCTTTGCCGCCCTTGACCTGGCAGGGCATCACATTCATGCCGGGCGAGCCGATGAAATGGCCCACGAAAATGTGCTTGGGCTTTTCGAAGAGCTCGATGGGGGTTCCGGTCTGCACCACTTCGCCGTTGTTCATCACCACAACCTGGTCGGCAAAGGTGAGGGCCTCGGTCTGGTCGTGGGTCACATAGATCATGGTGCGCTTGATACGGTGCTGCAGCTCCTTGAGCTTGGAGCGCAGCTGCCATTTGAGATGGGGATCGATGACAGTGAGCGGTTCATCGAACATGATGACGTTGACGTCGGAGCGGACAAGGCCGCGGCCCAGGGAAATCTTCTGCTTGCCGTCGGCGGTGAGGCCGGAGGCGCGTTTTGAAAGGGTTGCCGTCAGTTCCAGCATTTCGGCAATGGCGGTCACCCGTTTCTTGATCTCCGCCTCATCGACCTTCCGGTTGCGCAGGGGAAAGGCCAGATTGTCGTAAACCGTCATGGTGTCGTAGATCACCGGGAACTGGAATACCTGGGCAATGTTGCGGCGTTCCGGCGTTTCATTGCTGACATCGCGGCCATCAAACAGGATGCGGCCTTCACTGGGGTGAAGCAGGCCGGAAATCAGGTTAAGCAGCGTGGTCTTGCCGCAGCCGGAGGGGCCCAAAAGCGCATAGGCGCCGCCATCGGCCCAATCGAGATGCACGCGCTTCAAGGCAAAGTCTTCGTCGCGCTTGGGTTCCGGCAGATAGGAATGGCGCAGATTATCGATTGTGATCTTGGCCATCAGGACACCAGCTTTCCGGCAGCGTCAAAAAACAGGGCGCGCGAGACATCGGCGTGGAATGTCGCTGTTTCACCGACCCGGTGGGGATGCACGCCGTGGGATTGGGACACCCAGGTCTGGCCGCCTACATCGATATGCACCACGCTCTCGGAGCCCGAAATCTCGGTCACCAGCACCCGGCCCGAAAGGGCGCCACTGGTTTCCGAGGACTTCTGCGGCAGGACGTAATGCGGCTGCAGGCCGATGCTGTAATCGCCGTCAGGAAGCTGTGCGGCGCCGGCGGCCACCGGCCAGGACACTTCGCCATGGGACAACTGCAGCTTCTTGCCCTTCTTCGTGACCCTGGTGATGTTGATTGGCGGATCGGAAAACACCCGGGCCGAGACAAGCGAATTCGGCTTGCGGTAAATTTCCGCCGTGGGGCCGAACTGGGTGATGCAGCCTTCGTGCATAGTGAGCGTCTGGTTGCCGAACAGCAGCGCCTCATGGGGCTCTGTCGTGGCATAGAAGACGATGGCGTTGCGGCCCGAAAAAAGCTTGGGCAATTCGTCGCGCAGTTCCTCGCGCAGCTTGTAGTCGAGATTGGCCAGGGGCTCATCGAGGAAAATGAGATCGCTGTCCTTCACGATGGCGCGGGCGATGGCGGTGCGCTGCTGCTGGCCGCCGGAAAGCTCGGCGGGCTTGCGGCCCAGCATGGGCGTGAGCCGCAGAATTTCCGCTGCTTTGCCGACGCGGGATTTGACTTCGCTTTCCGCCATGCCGGTGACGCGGAGCGGTGAGGCGATGTTCTCAAAAACCGAGAGCATGGGATAGTTGATGAATTGCTGGTAGACCATGGAGACATTGCGCCGCTGCACCGGCACATGGGTTACGTCCTTGCCCCGGTGCCAGATTGCCCCGGTCGTCGGCTTCTGGATGCCCGCCATGAGCTGCATGAGAGTGGTCTTGCCGGCGCGCGTTGCGCCCAAAAGGATATTGAACGAGTTGTCATTGAAGACCAGGCTCGTATCATGGATATGCATGTCGGCGCCCACGCGCTTGGACACATTTTTCAGTTCAAGTGTCATCGGGAGCGATCACTATGTCCATCGAAATCAAGTGTAGCACGAATGGGCCGGACACATGAAGTGCCCGGCCCACCGCGGGAGGTTAGCAGTAGACTACTGAGTCCACTGCTTGATGATTTCATCATAGGCGATGGTGACGCCCTGCTCTTTTTCGTTTTCGATTTTGGCTTTCGGCCCGTCTTCCTTGCCAAGCCACTCGGACGGATCCTTCTCGGCATTCAGACGCGGGCCGCAACCACCATAGGTCTTGTTGGCTTCGTCGGCGGCCTGCATGCGGCCCATGATCTGGTCCATTTCACTGGCAAGACGGTCCATGGCCTGTTGAGGCGTGAAGGCGCCGGAGTTCACGTCACCAATCTGCTGCCACCAGAGCTGTGCCAGCTTTGGATAGTCAGGCACGTTGATGCCGGTTGGCGACCAGCGCACACGGTCCTTCGAGCGGTAGAACTCGACGAGACCGCCAAGATTAGGAGCGCGTTCGGTGAATGATTCATGGCGGGCCGTTGAGTCCCGGATGAAGGTCAAACCGACCTGGCTCTTCTTCACGTCAACTGTCTTGGACACGGCAAACTGGGCATAGAGCCAGGCTGCCTTGGCGCGATCGGTTGGCGTTGATTTCAGGATCGTCCACGAGCCCACGTCCTGATAGCCGACCTTCTGGCCATCTTTATAGTAGACGCCGTGGGGCGATGGAGCCATGCGCCACAAGGGCTTTCCGGCATCATCGACCGTGTTGTTGCCTTCGCTCTTTGGGGCAACCATCGAGGCGGTAAAGGCGGTGTACCAGAAGATCTGCTGGGCCACGTTACCCGAAGAGAGCGCCGGCAGTGACTGGTAGAAGTCATAGTCAGCCGCACCCGGAGGGGCGTATTTGCGGAGCCATTCATCCCACTTGGCAATGGCATAAACCGAGGCCGGGCCATTGGTTTCACCACCGCGCGAGATGGACGCGCCCTGCGGATTGCAGGAGCCCTTTTCCATGCGGATGCCCCATTCGTCGATCGGGATACCGTTTGGCTCGCCCTTCGAACCGGCACCGGCCATAGAGAGCCAGGCGTCCGTCATGCGCCAGCCCAAGTCAGGGGCGCGCTTGCCGTAGTCCATGTGGCCATAGATTTTCACACCGTCGATCTCCTTCACATCTTCGGTGAAGAACTGGGCGATGTCCTCATAGGCTGACCAGTTGACCGGAACGCCGAGTTCATAGCCGTATTTGGCCTTGAACTTTTCCTTCAGGTCGGCGCGATCAAACCAGTCCTTGCGGAACCAGTAGAGGTTGGCGAACTGCTGGTCGGGCAATTGATAGAGCTTGCCATCGGGGCCGGTGGTGAACTGGGTGCCGATGAAGTCGGCGAGGTCGAGACCAGGGTTGGTCACATCCTTGCCTTCGCCAGCCATCCAATCGGTCAGGTTTACTGACTGCTGCAGGCGCGAGTGGGTGCCGATCAGATCGGAGTCGTTGACGTAAATGTCATAGAGGTTCCGGTTGGTCTGCATCTGGGTCTGCACAGCCTGCACAACTTCGCCTTCGCCAAGGATCTGGTGGTTCACCTTGATGCCGGTGATTTCCTCGAAGGCCTTGGTCAGCACGGTTGATTCATAGGTGTGGGTCGGAATGCCTTCCGACAGGGCGTTGATTTCCATGCCCTTGAAGGGCTCGGCAGCCTTGATGAACCATTGCATTTCCTTCAACTGATCCTCTTTCGAGAGGCTCGAAGGCTGGAATTCTGCGTCGATCCACTTCTGGGCAGCGGCTTCGTCGGCATAGCTTGGGCTGGCGAAGGCGCAGAGCGTCAAGGCAGCAACCGTCGCTAGAAGCTTCATTTTCATCGATAATCCTCCCATTAAAGTAATGTGGCGCCTTTGTTGGAGCCTTGCCGCAATATCAAACGAAAAAAAATGAACGTCAATAGAAATGTTAGCGAAAGCATTGTGCGGCGCGCTGAAAGATATTGCGTTGCAGTATTGCTTAAAGTGAAAAAAAATGAAAAAAGGGAAATGAAAAGAATTTCCTGGACCCTGCCATGACCCAACTGAGCCCGCGCCAGCACCAAATCCTTACCCTTGCGCGGGCCACGGGCACCGTCCAGGTGGATGATCTGGCGGAGCGCTTTGATGTCACTCCGCAAACCATCCGGAAGGACTTGAACGAACTTTGTGACGGAAGATTGTTGGCGCGCACCCATGGCGGGGCTATGCTGACGTCGGGCGTTGAAAACGTCGCCTATGAATCACGCCGCCAGCTTGCCACCATTGAAAAGCGGGTGATTGGCCAGCGCACCGCCAGCCTCATTCCCAACAACTGCTCGCTCTTCATCAATATCGGGACGACGACGGAAGAGGTTGCCCAGGCCCTGGTGCATCACGAAGGGCTGCTGGTCATCACCAACAACATTCATGTAGCCATCATTCTCATGCCCTGCCCGAAGATCGATGTGATCATTGCCGGTGGCGCTGTACGCCGCAGTGATGGCGGCATCGTGGGCGAACAGGCGGTGGATCTGATTGCGCAGTTCAAGGTTGACCACGCGGTGATCGGCGCCTCGGCCATTGATGATGACGGCGCGATGCTTGACTTTGATTACCGTGAAGTGCGCGTGGCACAGGCCATCCTCAACAATGCACGCAACATCATCCTGGTTGCAGACGCGATGAAGTTCACGCGTTCGGCGCCTGTGCGCATCGGTCATCTTTCGCAAGTTGACGTATTTGTGACAGACCGTACACCGCCCGATGCCATCGTTGAGCTGTGCCAGCACAGCGGGGTTGAACTAGAGATTACCGATGCCGGACAGGGTTACGATTCGACAATACAGGCCGCAGAATGATTTATGATGTGTTTGTTATCGGCGGCGGCGTCAATGGCTGCGGCATTGCGCGTGATGCAGCGGGCCGGGGCCTGAAGGTGTTCCTCGCCGAACAGGGCGACCTTGCCTCGGGCACCTCTTCGGCTTCAACCAAACTGATTCACGGCGGCCTGCGCTATCTCGAGCATTATGAATTCCGCCTGGTGCGCGAGGCTTTGATTGAGCGTGAAGTGTTGCTCAAAGCAGCGCCGCATATCATCTGGCCCCTGCGCTTCGTGCTGCCGCACCACAAGGGCTTGCGGCCGCGACCGCTCATCCGCCTCGGGCTTTTCCTCTATGATCATCTCGGCGGACGCAAGATTTTGCCGCCGACGCGCAGCATTGACCTGCACAGCGACATCACCGGCGAGCCGCTCAAGCCGGAATTTTCCCATGCCTATGAGTATTCCGATTGCTGGGTGGAAGACGCGCGCCTTGTGGCGCTCAATGCACGGGACGCGGCCAACCGCGGCGCTGAAATCCATACCCGGACAAAATGCACCAGTGCCCGGCGGGTGAATGGAAACTGGGAAATCAAGATTCAGCCCGATGGCGGGAAGGAAGAGACAATCCAGGCCAAGGCGCTGGTCAATGCGGCGGGCCCTTGGGTGAGCGAGGTTCTGGGCCGCATCGTGGGCCGCAACAATCCGGACAAGATCCGCATGGTCAAGGGCAGCCACATCGTGGTTGACCGGCTCTATGATCACGACCGCTGCTATATTTTCCAGAATGCCGATGGCCGCATTTGCTTTGCCATTCCCTATGAGCAGAATTTCACCCTGATCGGGACGACGGACGAGGACCATAAGGGCGAGCCGGGCAACCCGCAGATCACCGACAGCGAGATTGACTATCTGCTGTCATCCACCAGCGAATATTTCAAGCTGCCTATCACGCGCGAACAGGTACGCTGGACCTACGCGGGAATCAGGCCGCTTTACGACGACGGAGCCAGCAAGGCGCAGGAAGCAACGCGCGATTATGTGCTGAAGCTCGATGCGCCAAGCGGCCAGGCACCGCTGCTCTCGGTATTTGGCGGCAAGATCACCACCTTCCGCAAACTGGCGGAATCGGTTCTGGAAAAGCTCGCGCCATTTTTCCCCAAGGCCAAGAAACCATGGACGGCGGGGGCGGCGCTGCCCGGCGGCGACTTTCCCTTCGATGAAGTGGAAACCCGCATTGCCGAATTGCAGCGCAAGTATTCGTTTTTCTCGCCGCAGAATGTCAGGCGCATTTTCCGCGCCTATGGCACCAAGGCAGAAAAGATGTTCGATAACGCGCGCTTTGCCACGGACATGGGCAAGAGCTTCGGCCCCTTGAGCGAGCGCGAGATCAATTACCTCATCGCCGAGGAATTTGCGCGCGAACCCGACGACATCCTGTGGCGCCGGTCAAAGCTGGGCCTGCATCTTTCAGCAGACGAGCAGAAGGCGTTGCGCGAGCATATGAAGCCTGCTGTAAAAGAAAAGAGTTCCAAGCGCGCGAAGGGGTAAGGCAATGCCTGATTTCATTCTGGCCATTGATCAGGGCACAACCTCGTCACGCGCCATTGTCTTTGACGCAAAGCTCAGGCCCAAGGCCTCGGCCCAGAAAGAATTCAAACAGTATTTTCCAGACTCGGGCTGGGTTGAGCATGAGCCGGAGGAAATCTGGAAATCGGTGCTGGTGACTTGCAAGGCTGCTACAGCCAATGCCAAGACCGCGCCCAAAAATATCCGCTGCCTCGGCATTACCAACCAACGCGAAACCACGGTGGTGTGGGAGCGCAAGACGGGCAAGGCGATCCACAAGGCCATTGTCTGGCAGGACCGGCGCACGGCAGAGATTTGCGCCGACCTCAAAGGCCGGGGATATGAAAGACTTTTTACGGCCAAGACCGGGCTGCTGCTTGATCCCTATTTCTCCGGCACGAAGGTGTCGTGGATTCTCGATCACGTTAAAGGCGCGCGCGAGCGGGCCGAGCGCGGCGAATTGTGCTTCGGCACGATCGACTCGTTTCTGATCTGGCGGCTGACAGGCGGCAAATCTCATGTGACGGATGCTACCAACGCGTCGCGCACCCTGCTCTACAATATTCATACGGGCGCGTGGGATGATGAGTTGCTCGGCATCCTCCGGGTGCCCCGCGCCATGCTGCCGGAAGTCAAGGACTGCGCGGCGGACTTCGGTGTCTGCGAAGCCAGGTTTTTCGGCGCGGCCATTCCCATTCTCGGCGTGGCCGGCGACCAACAGGCAGCCACAATCGGCCAAGCCTGCTTTGAACCCGGCATGATGAAATCAACCTATGGCACGGGCTGCTTTGCCCTGCTCAATACGGGGGACACGGCGGTTGCCTCCCGCAACCGGCTGCTCACCACGGTGGCCTATCAGCTTGATGGCAAACGCACCTATGCACTGGAGGGGGCGATCTTCATTGCGGGGGCGGCGGTGCAATGGCTGCGCGATGGATTGAAGGTGGTGAAGAAAGCCGCTGATACGGGGGCACTGGCCAGGGCCGCCGACAAAAACCAAAGCGTTTATCTGGTTCCGGCATTTGTTGGATTGGGTGCGCCCTATTGGAACGCCGAAGTGCGCGGCGCCCTTTTCGGCCTCACTCGGGCTACCACAAACAAGGAACTGGCGCGGGCGGCACTGGAAGCGGTGTGCTACCAGACCAATGATCTTCTTGAGGCGATGAAAAAGGATTGGGGGGCCACGGGGCAAACAATCTTGCGGGTGGATGGCGGCATGACGGCCTCCGACTGGACCATGCAATTCCTCGCCGACATTCTGGGCGCGCCGGTTGACCGGCCCGTGGTGCTCGAGACGACGGCTTTGGGTGCGGCCTATCTGGCGGGCCTGCAGGCGGGCCTGCTGCCGAAGCCTGAGGTATTCGCCAAGACATGGAAGCGGCAGAAGCGCTTCACGCCAAAGATGGATGAAGAGACCCGCGTTTTCAAATTGGCTGGCTGGAAGCAATCCGTCGCAAAGCTGTTGAATCCGTAGGGCAGAAGCAGCTGCCTCTGCATCAATTGCCGAGCCTCTTGAGGCCCGATGTGGCAAATTGAAATACTATTCGGTCAGGCTTCGACTCCAGCGCCTTGTGGTAATTGGCAATCGCTTCCCCGGGAATTCCCTGCATTTCCTGGGCTGAGGCCAGCGCCAAAAACCACTGCGCCTGGCCCGGCTCAATCTCGACGGATTTCCGGAAGTGTTCGAAAGCTCCTTTGAAATCGCCGGCGTTGTAGCTCGCGTTGCCCAGCGAATTGTGCTGGGCCGCAGTGTGGCTGGTTTCATCAAAAATCTCCAGCGTTCCGAATACATTGGAACTCGGATTCAGCGAACTTCCCGTATTGAAGTCTTTGACTGCGCCGACCAAATGAACAACTGTTCTGCAGAGCGTCAGTACCCTTGCCAGACTGCCCATGAAATCAGGCTTGGGCAGGTGGCTCAAAGTGAATGCCGCCCGCATGCCATAGTAGTTTCCGTCATTCGGATTCATGGCAATCGACGTGTTCAAGTCTTCCCGTGCGTGGGCGAAATCGCCCTGCCGTTCGTGAAGCCTGCTCCGATCCATATATACCTTGGCAAACTTCGGGGTCAGCGCGACCAGCATGTCGACGTAACGCAACGCCATGGCAAATTCGCCTGCTTCGCTGTGCTGATCAATCATGCGGGAAAACGCGCTGTCCCGGAAACTTCCGCCCAGAATGCCATCCGGATCAAGTTCCGCCGCCTTGTTGATATCACTTACGGCCTGCTCAAAATTTCCCAGCTTGTCGTAAGCTATTCCCCTTTCGCGATATGAAAAGGCATCTTTTTCGTTGTGGGCAATGCCCTTGTCAAAATACCTGATGGCAATTTCGTAATTGCCCTTTTCATTCTGGCCGCGGCCGAGATCATAGAATTTGCTGCTCCAGCCTGGCTCAATTTCAGCCGCTTTTACCACATCCCCGATCGCATCTTCGTAACGGCCCTTGGCATCATAAGCCTCGGCGCGGCCGAGATAGGCCATCAGGTATTTGGGATCAAGGGCAAGGACCAGGTCATAATCACGGAACGCGCTGTCAATGTCGCCTTTCTTGAAATAGAGCTGCCCGCGGTTGTAGTAATTTTCCACGTCTTTTGAATCAATGGCGATGGCTTTTCCAAAATCCGCCAAAGCGCCATCGAAATCGCCCTTTTTTACAAGTATATCGGCCCTTCCGACATAGCCGCGCTTGTCTGCGGGAGCCAAAGCTATCGCCCTGTCAAAATCGGCGAAGGCGCTTTGGAAGTCTTCCTTGTTCGCGTAGGCCTTGCCGCGGTTTACATAGCCTTCGACAGGAATTGGAACGACTTCAATGGCCTTGTTCGCATAAATAATTGCCGCATCATTCCTGTTCCAGATCCGGTGAAAGTTGCTGCGCTCGTCGTAAACCGCGGTCAGGTCGGGGCGGAGTTCGACCACTTTTTCCAGACTTGCAATCGCTGCGGGATAATTCTCCATGGCGTCATAGACCATGGCGCGGTTCTGATAGGCGGCGGCATAACCAGGATCCAGGGCAACGGCCTTGTCATAGTCGGCTATGGCAAGATCGTGCTTCTGTTGCCTGTCATAGCAATCACCCCGGCCCTTATAGGCCATCGCAAGATCCGGCTCGAGGGTCATGGCCTTCTCGTGATCGGCAATGGCGCGATCAAGCTCATCCTTGTTGGACAGGGAAATTCCACGGTTCACATAATTAATGGCGTCATTTGGCGCCAGCGCGATTGCCACGTCATAGTCTGCTATGGCAAGATCGTACTCACCGAGGTTGTTTTTTGCCGCGCCGCGGCCAGCATAGGAATTGTCGTCGCCGGTATCCAGCGCCAGTGCCTTGGTAAAATCCGCGATGGCTTCCCTGTATTGGTATTTTTCATTATAGGTAAAACCGCGTCCGCGGTAGGCGGCAACGAGTTCCGGATCAAGCTCCAGGGCTTTGCCATAGTCGGCCAGTGAAAGTTCGTACTCCTTCCGGTCCCGGTAAAGACCACCGCGCAAGGAATAGGCCTTGGCATTTTTGGGATCGAGGGAGATAGCCTCGCCGTAATCAGCAACCGCTTCATCTATCCTGCCAAGATTGCTGTGGGAAATTGCCCGGTCGAAATAGGCTATGGCGAGATTTTCCTTGGATTGCTCTCCCCCGTCGATGAGGGTCGAACACGCCTTCACCGATTTCGCGCTGTCCTTGCCCGCACAATCCTCCCAATCATCGGCAAATGCCGGGGCGACCAAGGCCGCTGCCAAAAAAAGAGCGAGTGCTTCCCGCCTCAGAAACTGTTTTGGCATCCCCAAACTCCAGCAAACACGCTGCCAGCGCAACTTATGTTGGCATTATTTGGGTAACTCGGCAAGAATTGGCGTCGCCACGGGCCACGGCGCCAATTCCATGTAAAACCTCAATCAGCGATGAATGAGCTCAAAGTCCCCAATAGGGGGGAACGTTGTAGTGTTCATGGACGCGGGTTTCCCAGTCGCGGCTTTGCCAGGAGTCATCGCTGAATTCCGGTGAATCGCGGAGTTGTTTTTCGTCCACATCGGTGCGGAAGCCGTCGAGCTTCGTGTCATAGCTCAGTCTGGCCCAAGGCAGCGGGTAATGGTTGTGCCCGATGCCGATGAAGCCGCCAAAACTCAGCACGGCATAGACGACCCGGCCTGAAACCTTGTCGATCATCAGGTGGTCGATCTCGCCGATGCGGGTTCCCTTGCAGTCATAAACCTTGGTGCCTTCCACATCTTCGCTGGAAATGAAGGCATGATTGGGATGTGCAGTATCCATTATTTACTCCTCATAACTTGGCCGTCATGGAAATCTTCCGCAGCGCCAGGTGAAAGCGCCGCGGAAGTACCAACGCAACCTACTTCATCGCCGTTCTGTCAAAGACCGGCAACGCTTCCAGTTGCTCCTTGGAGGCGCTGATCGTCAGGCGGAGCGTGTTGCTCTCATCCTTGACGGCGGTGATGTCGCCGATGGGAATGGCGACATCCTTTTCACCGATTCCGAGAAAGCCGCCGACGCCGACAATGGCCACGATATTGTCAAGTTCCTTGTTCATGATGAGATCATTGATCTCGCCAATGTTCTCGTTGGCGGCGGTGTAGACTGCTTGGCCCATGAACTGGGAAGCAAGCACGGCATTGGCCGGAACTTCCGTATTGCCGACAGTCGTTGTTGCGTTGTCAGGCGCAGGTGCGGCTGGCGTTGCAGCCGTGTTGTCCTGCTTCGGAACTTCGGTCGCGCCGGTCGTCACGGGATCAGCAGACGTTGCCGGTGGCTGGGCGTTCGTTACATCGCCCGCAGCCTTGCACTCGGCAGGAATGTCGGCCTCAGGTACTGTTCCTGCCGCTGGGCAAGAAACCTTGTTTTGAACTTCCGGCGCCGGAACGGTTGGCGTCGCCTCTTGGGCATAGGCCACGCCTGAAGCGCAGAGCAGCGCCAGCACGGCAACAGTGTTTCTGAAATTGTTCATCGGGTAGTCTCCTTTCGTAGTTGGGGTACCTACTGAACGGGTGAGCATCCGAGAGGTTCCCTAAAAAACCGGGGGTCAGCTTGCAAAAATCACCAGCGTCATAGTGAAAGCGAAAATGATTCCCAGCAGGCCAAAGGCCAGGACATAGCACACGCCATGCCCGATTACGCCTTGGCGCGCCTGGTCCGTTGTCACCACGGTTTCAGATTCCAAATCTTCCACATCACTGCTGCGCAGAGGCTGTTGCATGTCCTGTCCTATGCTTTGAACGGCTGAAGTTGCTTTGAACGGCTGAAGTGAAACGTTTGGCCGCTGATTTGGTTCCGGACAAAACAAGAAGCCCCCCGCAAGGAGGGACTTCAAGTGTTTCTTGATCGTCGTTTTGTTCCAGAACCGCTACTGCGTGGTAGTCGCCGGAGGCTGTGTGGCTGGTGCTGACGGGGCTTCGGCTGCAGGCGGTGTTGGAGCCTCGGCGGCTGGCGGGGTTGCCGGAGCCGGGGCCAAAGGATCCGATGTTGCAGGGGCGGAGTTATCCGTTACAGCTGGTGTGGTGGATGTTCCGCTCCAATCGAACGAGAGCGCAAAAAGAATGCCAAGCACCACGACCAGGGCCGCAATGATAAGGCTTGTCGAGCTGCCCGATTGCCGGGCCGTCTGGTCGACATAAACATTGGGAGGGACGGGATCGGCAATCGTTGGCCGGTATGCAGGATCATCTTCCCGGTATTCAGATTCAAGTTCGGGCACGATCCTGGGCTTCTGTTGGGGGGCTGCCATGATGGTTACTCCTTGCAGGGTTGATAACAGAGCTTCAAACGCGCAGGCGGGCAGAATTGTTCCAGGATTTTACAGGCCGCCGGAACCTACGCTCCGGGCCTGTCAGATATTATTGCAACCCATCGTTGCTCACAGTGCCATTGCCGGACCGCAAAAAATATCTCACACTCTTGTTTTTAATGGGAGAAAACAACGTGAGTGCTGCCGAATCTGCCGCCGTGTCTACCTGGCTCTCGAAGTTCGGGGCCGCCCTTTCCAAATCCGATGCCAAGGCAGCCGCAGCGCTGTTTGCCGATGAATGCTACTGGCGCGATCTCGTGTCCTTCAGCTGGAACATCATCACGCTTGAAGGCCAGCCGGCAATCGAGGCGATGCTGAAGGAGACGCTCGCCAAGGTGAAGCCTTCCAACTGGAAGATCGAGGGCGAAGCGAAAGCAACTGATGGCGTCGTCGAGGGCTGGTTCACCTTTGAAACGGCGGTGTCACGTGGGCGCGGAATCCTCCGGCTGAAGGACGGCAAATGCTGGACCCTGCTCACCACAATGGTGGAACTGAAAGGCCATGAGGAGCGCAAGGGCCCGAAGCGCATCATGGGGGCCGAGCACGGCGTTGCGAAAAACCGCAAGAACTGGCTGCAGCTCAAACAGGAAGAAGAAGCGCGGCTTGGGGTCAGCGAGCAGCCGTATTGCCTGATCATCGGCGGCGGCCAGGGCGGCATTGCGCTCGGTGCGCGCATGAAGCGGCTGGGCGTGCCCACCATCATTGTGGAAAAGAACGAGCGACCCGGCGACAGCTGGCGCAAACGCTACAAGTCGCTCTGCCTGCATGATCCGGTCTGGTATGACCACATGCCCTATATTCCCTTCCCGGATGACTGGCCGGTTTTTTCGCCCAAGGACAAGATCGGCGACTGGCTGGAAATGTACACGAAAGTCATGGAGCTGAATTACTGGGGCTCGACGGCGTGCGAGAGTGCCACCTATGACGCGGCCAAGCAGGAATGGACGGTGAAGGTGGTGCGCAATGGCAAGCCCGTCACGCTCAAGCCCAAGCAGCTAGTGCTGGCCACGGGCATGGCGTCGGTTGCCAATATGCCAAAATTCCCCGGCATGGAAAAATTCAAGGGCGACCAGCATCATTCCAGTAAGCATCCCGGCCCTGATGCCTATACGGGCAAGAAATGCGTGGTGATCGGCTCCAACAATTCCTCCCATGATATTTGCGCCTCCCTGTGGGAGGCTGGCGCTGACGTTACCATGATCCAGCGCTCGTCCACCCATGTGGCACGGTCCGATTCCCTGATGGAGCTTGATCTCGGGCCGGTCTATTCGGAACAGGCGGTGGCGCGGGGCATCGATGTCGATACGGCGGACATGCTGGTTGCCTCGGTGCCTTACAAGCTTAAACCCCCACAGCAAATCCAGGTGTTCAAGGAAATCGCCAAGCGCGACGCGGATTTTTACGCGCGGCTTGAGAAGGCGGGCTTCATGCATGACTGGGGTGACGACGGCTCGGGGCTTGGCACCAAATACATGCGGCGCGGCTCCGGCTATTACATCGACGTCGGCGCCTCCGAGCTCATCTGCAATGGCAGCATCAAGCTCAAGACGCGCGTGAGCGTGAAGGAAATCAAGGAGCACTCCGTGGTGTTCAGCGACGGCAGCGAGCTGCCGGCCGATCTCATTGTCTATGCCACGGGCTATGGCTCGATGAATGGCTGGGCGGCGGAGCTGATCAGCCAGGAAGTGGCCGACAAGGTCGGCAAGGTCTGGGGCCTCGGCTCAAACACCACGAAGGACCCCGGCCCCTGGGAAGGCGAGCCGCGCAACATGTGGAAGCCCACCCAGCAGGATGCGCTGTGGTTCCACGGCGGCAACCTGGCCCAGTCGCGGCAGTATTCGCATTTCCTGGCGCTGCAACTCAAGGCGCGGAAGGAAGGTATCGCCACGCCGGTTTACGGGAAGGCTGCGGTGCATCACAAGTCTTAAGAAGGTCCGGCAGTTTTCAGCGCTTTTCGATCAATCGGGCGATTTCTGCGAAGCCGCGTGATTTTGCGTGGGCCAGAGGCGTTACGCCATCTTTGTCGGCGATCATCGCGTCTGCACCGCCTGAAAGCAACAGCTCGACGATCTCCTGATAGATCGGGCCGCCATCACCGAGGATCACAGCCTCAAGAAGTGCGGTCCAACCAAGATTGTTCACATGATCTACATCAATGGCGGTGTTCAGCAGAAGGCGCACCGTTTCCGGATGGCCATGGTGAGCAGCAGGAATGAGGGCCGTGCCGCCATAGCGGTTGGTATCGCGCAGATTGGCTTTTCCCGTTGCCAGAATCAATTTCAAGATTTCGTTTCGGCCCTCGGCGCCGGCATATAAAAACGGCGTGTCGTGAATGCTGTCCTTGGCATTGACGTCCGCACCGGCTTTGATCAGAGCAGTTGCGATCTCGACCAAATTGGCGCGGGTGGCCAGCAACAACGGTGTCCGGCTTTCCGCATTGCGTGCTTCGAGCGGCGCGTTCATGGCCACAAGCTCCAAGGCCTTGCCTGCATTTCCCGCTTGCACGGCCTCGATCAGCAGCATTCCTGGCTCTCCCTGCGCATAACTTTTAGCGCCGCCTGCAAACAAGAGCGCTAATAGAAATCCCGCATTCTCTATCAGCGCCCTTCGCCCGATTCCTGAATGTCCAGACGGCATCTTCATGGGCCTACATTAGCTCAGTTATGGCGCTTGGGAGACAGTTTTATAGACTTTTCAGTTTCCTGTTGAAGCCTTGCTGGCACCGTGCAACCCTGCCGTGACATGGTTGGTGGCCAACAGGGGAAGGTTGGGGTGCCTGGGTTTCGGCAGGTTTTGAGTCTTGCCCTGGTGCTGGCGTTATTGCTGGTTCAGGCCGTCACGGTTGAAACCGCCACGACCAAGAAGAAACCCATCGAAAAGGCGCCGGTTTCGCCGACCATGGTTTTTGCCATCGTGCGCAGCGGGATTGCGGGCTGCGAGCCCAATTGCCCACAATGGATTTCGGCCGAAGGTCAGATCATGCCGGGTTCGGCAAATCAGTTCCGCAAGATTCTCAAGCAGGCCGGAAAACTGCGCCTGCCGGTGGTGATCACCTCACAGGGCGGCGATGTGGAGGCGGCCTTGGCAATCGGCCAGATGATCCGCCAGCGCAAGCTTGACATTTTGGTGGGCTGGACGCTTTTCACCGGGTGCAACCCCACGGTCAAAACCTGCAAGCTGCCGAAGGCGCAGAAGGGCGTTTATGCCGGAATTGCCATGACCAGCCGGGGCTATTGCCTTTCAGCCTGCCCCTTCATTGTCGCTGCCGGCCAAAAGCGTATCCTCGGGGCCGGCGCAATTCTGGGCGTACATGAGATCACCACCCAGCCCATCACCCAGCGCATCCGCTACAACGAGACCTACCGGATTGTGAACGGCAAGAAAAAAGTGCTGAGCCGCAAGGTGGTGAGCCGGAAAAACATCGTCGGCAAGCCGACGACGAAACTGAGCAAGCCGTTCGACCGAAAACTGAAGGCTTACCTGAGCACCATGGGCGTGAGCCCCGCCATGCTTGATCTCCTGCGTCTGGCCCCACCATCGGATATCCACACCCTCACCACGGAGGAAATGAAATCCACCAATCTGGTGACGGCGTGGGGGAATGCGGCGGATCTGGTATCCAACAGCCTGTGCAAGACGGCAACGCCTGCAGACAACTGCAAGATTGAGAAGAATTTTGTTGTGGCGCCGGTGCCGGCTACTGCGCCCGCCAAAATGCCTGCTTCGGTCCCCTCTTACGGTTCGCCGATGACCTTTGCCATTGTGCGCAGCAGTCAAGTGGGCTGCGAACCCCTGTGCTCCGAATGGATTTTCGCCTATGGCAATATCACCGCGGAGACGCCAGCGCTTTTCAAGAAAGTTGTGGCGACGGCAGGCAAACGGCGATTGCCGGTTGTCATCCACTCCGGTGGCGGCGATGCCGTTGCGGCCATGGCCGTGGGCCGCCTGATCCGGGCCCGGAAACTCGACGTGATTGTCGCCACAACGCTTTTTACCGAGTGCGCGGTTACCAAGAATGACTGCGGGTCCGAACCGGATAGATTTGGCCGATACCGTGGCGCCCTTGTTGGCAACAAGAATACTTGCAATTCTGCCTGCACACTTGTTCTGGCGGCGGGCCGGAACCGGCTGGTGTCGTTGTGGTCCACTATCAAGGTTCAGAAG
Organism: Aestuariivirga sp.; assembly: GCA_965279345.1. Classification (GTDB taxonomy): domain Bacteria; phylum Pseudomonadota; class Alphaproteobacteria; order Rhizobiales; family Aestuariivirgaceae; genus Aestuariivirga. The sequence goes on along the minus strand of CBDIHN010000003.1, from coordinate 511,969 downwards.
TTGGGCCCGGGTCAGACGCTCGCTGACGCAAAGATTCTAAAAACAGCCCTGGCAAAGAATTCCGACGATGAATTTCAGCGCGATCTTGGCAAATATCTCGACGAGATGGGGGTCAGCAGTGAGTTCCTTGCAACAATGGAAAAGGTGTCTGGCGGGTTAATCCGAATTCTAAGCCATGCCGAACTTGAGGCATTTAGATTGATGACCGAACGCCCATTCGTTGCCAGCGATGCCAGCAGAGCAATGTGCCAGGCAACGCCTCCGGCCGAGAACTGCATCAAGCGATAAACTGACCTTACTTGATCAGAACGGCCTGCCCGCCAATGAGTCCGTCAGGCACCGGAATGTTGGTGCTCTGGTAATCGCTGTGCAGGACGAGCTTTGGCCCTTCGCTGAGCTGCAGGCTGCGCACCACCAGGGCCGTGTAGGCGGAGTTATCTGCAACAGGCGCGTTTGCGTCAACGAAGAGAATGCCGAGCGGCAGATAGATTGTGCCCACAAGATTCCGGGCGTTGTTGCTGCCAATGCGGTGGATGCGCAGCGGCAGGGCCTTGCGGTCCTCGAAGAACAGGATGCCGGCGAGCGGCCCATCCTTGGGGGCGGTGAGATCAATGGTGGTGCCGCTGTCGAAAAACATCAGGGTGAGCACACCACTGAGATAGAAGCCGACATTTTCACCGGTCATTGAAGCGGTACCGGAAACTTTCAGCAGGCCGTTGTGGATGATGTAAACACCCGGATTGAGCTTGACCTTGGAGTTTCCGAGAATGGTGAGCCCGCCGCAATAGACTCCTGGATTAAGCGTCTTCTTCTGGTTGATGATGATCATCGCAAGATGATCGCAGCCGCCCACTTTCGGGGCCGGGCGCGAGGCCAGGGGATCCTCGAATTTCGGGCAGTCGGTCAGCGGCTTGGGGACCACGGCGCCGGGACTTAAGGCAACATAACCTCCGCTTACGCAGATAAGATCGGCCTTGAGGGTTGCATCATCATTGACAACAAGGCCGAGGGGGAGGCTGGTATTGCTGTAGACATCACAGCCATCGGCCACAAGACTGGCCTTGGACCAGAGCTGGACGCCCGGCGGCACGAGTTCCGAGAGGCCGAGCACACAGGCAAGCCTCTGGCCTATGGTCGTGGCCTGGGCCTTCGCCCTGATGGGCGTGACACTGGAGTTCACAAACTGCATGAAGAATGGCGTCCACTCCTGCTTGACGTCTACTTCGACGATGCGCTTCTCCTTTGCAATTTTGACATCGATGCCGAGAGTTCCCTCTTTGATATCCTCTTCGGACAGCTCGCCAAGATTGGTATACACGAAGCTCTCGGCAACAGCCTTGATCTGTTTATCGGTAACTCCAGACAGGCTCAATTCCTTGACCCCGGCGATGGCGGCGGAATCGGCGGCAATCTGCAACTGGCCCTTGATGTGAACCATCATGAAATAATCAATGGCCACCCCCACGATGGCAAACACCAAGGGTGCGCTGAGGGCCACGGAGACGGCAATGGAGCCACGGTGGCTTCCGGCGAACTTGCGGATAAGTTTGAACATGAAGCTCCGGGCGTTCTTGTTGTCGTTCGTTGAACGCCAGAAATAGACGGACCCACGTTTACAATTGTTCAGCAAATTATCTAAAATTTTAGCGGGCCCGGACTTGGTTAATTACCCTCTCCTAGTCAATCCTTAACCTGTCACTTCTAAGCAATGGCAAGCATTTACGCAGGGAACGCGGCAGGTTATGGGCATTTTTGAGATGAGCAGGATCGGGCGGCGGATTGTTGCGCTTGTGCTCGTCTCTGTCACTCTTTCAACCTTCACGCTGACCGGCAGTTTTCTCTGGCTGCAGCTCCGCGACAGCATTGCGGCACGGCGGGCGGCCATTCAAGGAACAGGCTACGTGTTTGCCTCGGCCATTGCCGATGAAGTTGAGGTAGGCAATCAGCAGGCCATTCTCAATGCCCTGCGCTCGATAAGCCGTGTGCCCGATGTGCGCCAGGTCATTGCAATCGACAGCGCGGGCCGCGAGATCGCTTCGCTCGGGGCGGCATCGATGCTGCAAAGCGACATTGTCGGCGAAAAAACCGGCTGGTATTCCCTTCTAACACGTGGATGGTTTCCGGTGGTGACCGAGATCGTCAAGGCCGGCAAACCTGTTGGGCGGCTGCTGATCGTCGCCGACATCAGGAGCTTTCGCAACCAGGTTGCGCAAGCCGCCATCCTGACGCTGTTTGCCGCACTTGCGGCAGGCGGGCTTGGGGTTGCCGCCGCGGTCCGGCTGCAACGCAGGATATCCGGGCCCATTGCCTCGCTCACCCGCGCCATGACCCGCATCCGCAGCGCGCGGGATTATTCACTCAAGGTTGAACATGAATCCGACGACGAGACCGGCATTCTGGTTGATGCCTTCAACGGCATGATTTCAGAAATCGGCTACCGCGACGAGTCGATGCGGCGGCTTGCCCATTTCGATCCCCTTACGGGCCTTGCCAACCGCGGGGCGTTCCAACGGCATTTTGAAACGGTCCTGTCTGCCGGCAGCGATGCCGCACTTTTCCTGCTCGACCTGGACCAGTTCAAAAGCGTCAATGATTCCTACGGCCACTCCGCAGGCGACAGCCTGCTCATGGATGTGGCAGCACGCTTCAAGGCGGAATGCCCCGACAACCTCTTTCTGGTGCGGCTCGGCGGCGACGAGTTCGCCGTTGTGGCAACAGGCGTTGCCACTGAAAGCGATGCCCAGACCGCGCTGGCGCCGTTGATTGCCTCATTGCTCCGGCCGGTCGATATTTTTGGCCGCGAAATCCTCATCGGGGCGAGTGCCGGGGTTGCAATGATTCCACGCGACGGCAACAGCACGGCCGACCTGCTGCGCCGGGCCGATCTGGCGCTTTACCACGCAAAACGCGAGGGCCGCGGGCGTGTGGTGTTCTACCGCCCCTGGCTTGACGAGGACATGCAGCTCCGCTCATTGCTTGCGCTGGACCTCCGGCAGGCCATTGAACTCGGCCAGCTCGAAGCCAATTACCAGCCGCAGGTCAACATTCAAACCGGTGAGGCCGACGGGTTTGAGAGTCTCCTGCGCTGGAACCATCCGGTTCATGGCGATGTTTCGCCCGCCAAATTTATCCCAATTGCGGAAAGCAACGGGCTCATCTGCAGTCTCGGGCATTGGATCCTGCGCGAAAGCTGCAGGCAGGCGAAGGCCTGGATTGATGAGGGCCTGAGTATCAGGAAGATGTCGGTCAATGTTTCCATCGCCCAGATCAGGCAGGCGCGGTTTGAGCTGGAAGTTGAGGAAATCCTGCTGGAAACGCGCCTGGCACCGTCGGTTCTGTGCCTTGAGATTACCGAAAGCCTGTTCGCCGACACATCGCTCGTGCGGGTCCAGACCGTTCTGGAAAGCCTGAAAGGCGTTGGTGTGAAACTGGCGATTGATGATTTTGGCACGGGCTATTCCTCCCTGTCCTATCTCAACGGCTTGCCCTTTGATGAACTGAAGATTGACCGGGCCTTCATCAGCGGCATTGGCAGCAACGCCAGCAAGCACCGCCTTCTCAAGGGCATGATTGAGCTCAGCCATGCGCTGGATCTGTCAGTCATTGCGGAAGGTGCCGAAACCCAGGATGAGGTCAAGGTGCTCAGGGAGATGGGAGCCGAACAGGTCCAAGGCTATGTTTACAGCAAACCCGTTTCCGCTGCTGAAATCCCCGCTGCCGTGCAATCCATCAAGGCACTGCATTCGAAGCAATTCAAATTTCTGCCTGTTGCAAAGACAAGCCGCCGCCCGGCATGAGACTCAAGGGCCAGTGCCGTTCAGCAGGGCCAGATCGGCGGCGGGCAAATTGAGGCTTGCGGCGCGGACCAAGGATTCCACCTGCTCAACCGAGGTGGCCGAGGCGATCGGCGCCGTGACGCCGGGCTGGGCCATGACCCAGGCAAGGGCCACTTCGGCCAGCTTCGCGTTGTTGCGCCGCGCAACCTGGTCGAGCACATCGAGAATGCGCATGCCGCGAGGTGTCAGGTAATCGGTAATGTCTTCGCCGCGCTGGCTTTTCCCGAGATCGGCCGGCGTGCGGTATTTTCCAGTCAGAAAGCCTTTGGCCAGGCCGAAATAGGTGATGACGCCAATGCCTTCGGCCACGCAGATATCGCGCAGTGCGCCTTCATAGCCCGAGCGGTCATGGAGATTGTATTCGGGCTGCAGAACGTCATAGCGCGGCAGATTGTGGCTGCGGGCCACGTCAAGCGCAGTCCGCATCTGGCCCGCGTCGAGATTGGAGGCGCCCACCGCACGCACCTTGCCCTTGTTGCGCAATTGCTGATAGGCGCCAAGGGTTTCCTCATAGGGGGTTGCCGGATCGGGCCAATGAGAGAGGTAGAGATCAATGGCATCAACGCCAAGCCGGCGCAGGGACGCATCCACGGCCTGCTCAATGTATTTCGCACCGAGGCCTTTTTTTCCGGGGCCCATGTCCGAGCCCACCTTGGTGATGATCACCATGCGGTTGCGGTTGGCCCGCGACTTCATCCATTTGCCGATGATCGTTTCAGATTCGCCGCCCTGGTTGCCGGAAGCCCAAGAGGAATAGACGTCGGCGGTGTCGATGGCATTGAAGCCGGCCGCGGCGAAACGGTCGAGAATGGCGAAGGATGCGGCTTCATCTGCGGTCCAGCCAAACACATTGCCGCCCAGGACAAGCGGGGCAATATTGATTCCGGTGCGGCCAAGGGGACGGGTTTTCATGGGGGACTCCAGTTGCGGCCAGTAGTTTTCAGCCGCGCCGGGGGCTCCTGTCAACTCGTGTGGCAATAATCTCAGGCTTTGGGCAACATGATACTTTGAACAATGAAGCGAAGCAGTTTCGGCTTTTCCGCCGACGTGACATCGGCAAGGTGTTTGTAGAACGCGATAAAGACCTCGCAATTTGCCGTGCCATCCAGCATGAAATTCAAGCCTTTGACGTATTCAGCCACGGGCATGCCAAGCGACCTGCTGGCGCCCGATACGACACGTGACATCGATGTTTGAATCTCTGATTCCTTGATGGCTGGTCCTTTGTATTCGCCGGATGACCTGATGATCTCCGCGCCGATTTCCAGTTCCCTTGCCGTTAGTTCCGGCGGGATATCCGAGGTGCTGTAGCCGCTTGCGTCGCCTTTCATGTAGGCCGTGCAGCTTGCGGCATTCGCCTGCAGGATAGCTTCCTGTTCGGCAGCCACTATTCTCAGGAACTTTTCAATGGTGGCGGGTGAGGCGGTTGGAAGCGATCTCTGATAATAAGCCGTAAGGAACGGCAAAATCTTGGCACGATGGTCATGGGCTGACCATCCCTTCAAAAAACCGTCTCTCAGAACCCCTTCCATTTTTGGATATTCGGCTGGATATTTTTCCTTGATGGCCGCATAGATCGGTACGGCCGATATTGCCCGCATGCCCTCAGCAACATCGAGGGGCCTGATATCCAATGGCTTGATGGCCAATGGCTGGATAGCTGCCAGCTTGATAGCCGGCGGCTCAACATCCGATCGCCTGGTTTCTAGAATATCCGACGGCTTTTTTATTGCGATTGCCACAGCAGTTTTTACTTCAGGCGGGCCGATGGGTTGCGCAATGCCTTCATTGACAACCACTGGCGACGTGCGCGATGGCTGCGAGGTAAAATCGGCCTGCCACAAGCCGATACCCAAAACAATTGGAAGAGCCGTGAGGCTATAGACCCTTACCCAGTGACTATCGGGAAGGGAAATTTCGCCACGCCAGAGCCGCGCCAGGTAATTTTCGCTTTGCGGCTGCTTGTTCCGCTCGTTCTGGAGAACAGGACTTGATGGCAGGATTACTTCCGCTGCCTCCGATGGCGAAGCGGGTTCAGCAGGTGTTTCAATGGAAGGTTCAGATGATTGGTGGGGCGCAAATTCAACAGTCCGGCCCAGGGAAATCCATTCCGGAAAGCCCTCACGCCAGCACATGTCATCCAAGCTTAGTTCACCAATCTCCAGATATAACTGAATGACAGAATTGGTGTATGGCCCGGCTTCGGCACCGCCGACAATAACAAACCAGGTGGCTGCCGCTTCGCTTGATTTCTCCATTGTCATTGCCTGCCGGACGTTCAATCCGGGCAGCTCCCAACTTATGGTGGAACAGACTTACTTTTTTAGGAGCCAACGCAAGCAACAGCAAGCAAGTAACAGGAATTATTGCAACGTGGTAACCGGCTGATTTCAATATATAAAATTCGTTTTTATTTAATTGAAAATTGGCGCACCCGAAGGGATTCGAACCCCTGGCCTCTGCCTTCGGAGGGCAGCGCTCTATCCATCTGAGCTACGGGTGCTTTGACCGTTAACGGGCCAGCTATAGCCCAGCCCTGCTGCGTTTCGCAATGGCAGGGTTTTTGCGACTGGAAACCTTAAGTGTCCCATGCCGGGACGTTAAGGATATTTCCATGCCTGCAAGCCAAAGCCGCATCAGTTGGGTCGATTATTCCAAGGGAATCTGCATCGTTCTGGTGGTTCTCATGCATTCCACCCTGGGGGTGCAAAAAGCCGCAGGCGAACTGTCCTGGCTGCATGACTTCATCAACTGGGCCAAACCCTTCCGCATGCCGGACTTCTTCCTGATTTCGGGCCTTTTCCTGGCGTCCCGCATCAACCGGCCGTGGCGGGAATATCTCGACAGCAAGGTACTGCATTTTGCCTATTTCTACGTCCTGTGGATGACTATCCAGTTCGCCACCAAGGGCTATGGCTTGTACCAGGCGAACGGCATGGAGGGCTTGCTCAAGGATTATGCCCTGGGATTTGTGGAGCCTTTTGGCACCCTGTGGTTCATTTACATGCTGGCGGTGTTCTTCGTCGTCGTCAAAGCCACGCGGTTTGTGCCGCCGCTTTATGTGTTTCTGGCGGGCGCCCTTCTCGAAATGGCCCCCATTGAAACGGGTCACATGGTGATCGATGAATTTGCCTCGCGCTTTGTCTATTTCTTTGTGGGCTATTGGCTCGCGGGCCATGTGTTCAAATTCGCTGAGGGCGTAAATTTCAAGTCGTTTCCCGTCATCATTTCGGGGCTCTTCATCTGGGCCGTCGTCAATACGGCCATGGTGCGCACGGGTCTGGCTGAAGTGCCGGGTTTGGGTCTGGCACTTGGATTCGTCGGCGCTTCGGCGGTGATTGCAATGGGCGTGCTGCTCTCAAAAACCCGGCTGGCGATGCCTTTGCGTTATTTCGGTGAAAATTCCATTGTCATTTATCTCGCCTTCTTCCTATTCATGGCGGCGACGCGCAGCGTGCTGCTCAAATACAATGTGGTAGCCGATCTCGGCAGCGTGGCGCTGCTGACAACTGCTGCCGGGGTGGTGGGCCCTATTCTTTTGTTCTGGGCCACGCGGCAGACGAAGTTATCCCTGCTTTTCCGCAGGCCCGCGTGGGCAAGACTGGCATCGAAGCCTGCCCAATGGCATAGTGACGGCCATGTCACATTCAACCAGCCTGAAGCCCGGGGACCATCTCTATCTCGTTGATGGTTCCGGCTATATTTTCCGCGCCTACCACGCGCTTCCGCCCTTAACCCGCAAGAGCGACGGCCTGCCGGTGGGCGCCGTGCAGGGCTTTTGCAACATGCTGTGGAAGCTGCTCAAGGAAACGCGGGCCAATGAGAAGCCTACGCATCTGGCGGTTATTTTCGACGAATCCTCCAAGACCTTCCGCAATGACATCTATCCGGAATACAAGGCGCACCGGCCGGAGCCGCCGGCCGATCTCCGCCCGCAATTCGGACTGATTCGGCAGGCGACAAAGGCCTTCAATGTGGCTTGCGTCGAGCAGGCCAATTACGAAGCAGACGATCTCATCGCCACCTATGCGCGGCAGGCAGTTGAGGCGGGGGCAACGTGCCGCATCGTGTCATCGGACAAGGATTTGATGCAGCTCGTGCGCAAGGGCGTTACCCTGCTGGACACGATGAAGGACAAGGAGCTTGGCGAAGAAGCGGTTTTCGAAAAATTCGGGGTGAAACCTGACAAAGTTGTCGATGTGCAGGCGCTGGCGGGCGACAGTGTTGACAATGTCCCCGGGGTTCCTGGCATCGGCGTCAAGACGGGGGCGCAGCTCATCACCGAATATGGCGATCTCGAAACGCTGCTGGCACGGGCTCCGGAAATCAAGCAGCAGAAGCGCCGGGAAAACCTGATCGAGTTTGCCGAACAGGCGCGGCTGTCAAAACGGCTGGTCACGCTCGATGACAAGGTTCCGGTGGACCATGCCGTAGGTTCCTTTGCGGTGGATACGCCGCGCGCCTCAGACCTTATAAGTTTCCTGAAAGCGCTGGAATTCACGAGCTTCACCAAGAAGATTTCCGGTGAGCTTGAGGCGGATAGTTCGGCTATTGAGCCTGCAACAATCGAGATCAAGTTCTGGCCGCCGGAGGGGCAAGAAGCACAGCCCCCCACTCCTCATCATGACCGGGCTTCGACCCGGCCATCTTCTCCAAGCGAGGTGCCCGACGGAGATGCCCGCGTCGAGCGCGGGCATGATGAGAAGAAGATGGTTGAAGCGGATGAGGATGCGGAGAAGGCGCTTCTCGCCATTCCCTTTGTCCACGCCAATTACGAGACAGTCAGCACATTGAAGGATTTGGACCGCTGGATTGCCGAGGCGACGGAGCTCGGGGTTGTGGCTGTCGATACGGAAACGGATTCGCTTGATTCGATGCAGGCCGGGCTTGTCGGCGTTTCGCTTTCAACTCTGCCGGGCAAGGCCTGTTACATTCCGCTGGCTCATGTGGCGGAAGGTGGCGGGCTGTTTGGCTCGGAAAAGATCGCGGGGCAAATAAAGCTCGAAGAAGCCATCGCTCATCTCAAGCCGCTCCTTGAAAATCCGGGCGTTCTGAAAATCGGGCAGAACCTGAAATATGACCTGCAGGTTTTGCGGCGCTACGGCACTGATATCCGGCCCATCGATGACACGATGCTGATTTCCTATGCCATCGAATCCGGCGAGAACGGCCATGGCATGGATGAAATGTCGCTGAAGCATTTGGGCCACAAACCGATCAGCTTCAAGGAAGTCGCGGGCACTGGCAAATCCGCGATCTCATTCGCCCAGGTGCCGCTCGACAAGGCAACGGCCTATGCGGCGGAAGATGCCGATGTGACGCTGCGCCTGTGGAAGCTGCTGAAGCCGCGCCTGCTGAAAAAACGCAAGGTTACAGTTTATGAAACGCTGGAGCGGCCGCTCATTCCGGTGCTTGAAGCGATGGAGCATGAGGGCATTCTGGTGGACCGGGCGGTGCTGGCTAAGCTCTCCAACGAGTTTGCTAATGGCCAAGGCAAGATCGAGGCGCAGATTCATGAGCTCGCCGGCGAGCGCTTCAACATCGGCTCGCCGAAGCAGTTGGGCGATATATTGTTTGGCAAGATGGCACTGCCCGGCGGGCGCAAGACGGCCACGGGGGCGTGGAGCACGGATTCTGATGCGCTGGAAGATCTGGCGGCGCAGGGCATCGACCTGGCGCGGCGCGTGGTGGATTGGCGGCAGCTTTCAAAGCTGCGCTCCACCTACACAGATGCGCTTCCAAACTATATCAACCCCACCACGGGGCGGGTGCACACCAGCTATGCGATGGCCGCCACCTCCACGGGCCGCCTGTCCTCGTCCGATCCCAATTTGCAAAATATTCCGGTGCGTACCGAGGAAGGCCGCCGCATCCGCACCGCCTTCATTGCCCCGCCGGGCACCAAGCTTCTCAGCGCCGACTACAGCCAGATCGAGCTTCGCGTGCTGGCCCATGTGGCCGATATTCCGCAGCTCAAGAAGGCTTTTGCCGATGGGCTTGATATCCATGCGATGACGGCGAGCGAAATGTTCGGCGTGCCGATCAAGGGCATGGACAGCGCGGTGCGCCGCAGGGCCAAGGCCATCAATTTCGGCATCATCTATGGCATTTCGGCCTTCGGGCTGGCCAACCAATTGTCGATCAGCCGCGAAGAAGCGGGCGACTACATCAAGACCTATTTCAGCCGCTTCCCCGGCATCAAAACCTACATGGATGAAACCAAGAAATTTGCCCGCGACAAGGGCTATGTGGAAACCATTTTCGGCCGGCGCTGCCACTTCGCCCGGATCAATTCGCCCAATGCTTCGGAGCGCGCTTTCATGGAGCGCGCCGCCATCAACGCGCCAATCCAGGGGGCTGCCGCCGACATTATCCGCCGCGCCATGATCCGCATGCAGGAGGCCCTTGATGCGGCGAAGCTTTCGGCCAAGATGCTGTTGCAGGTGCATGACGAATTGATTTTCGAAACCCGCGATGCGGAAATCGAGGCGACGATGAAGGTGGTCAAGCACGTGATGGAAAAGGCGCCGGAGCCGGCGGTGAAGCTTACTGTGCCCCTGCAGGTCGATGCACGGGCCGCGATGAACTGGGATGAGGCGCATTGAGCAAGCGATGGCCAAGGACAAGATAGAAAATTCAAGCATTGCCTGGCCTCTCGAACGGCTCACGCGTTTGATGCGGGCGGGCGAGCATGAGGGCGGCTTGAATCCGGCGCAGTGGGAGGCGTTGCGCTATCTCTCGCGGGCCAACCGCTTTTCCAATTCGCCCATCGCGCTCACGCGTTTTCTTGGCTCCACCAAGGGCACGATTTCGCAGACCATCAAGGCACTGGAGCGCAAGGGCTTTATCTCAAAAGGCCCGCGCGAAAATGAAGGGCGCTCGATCAATCTCAGTCTCACGCCCAAGGGCAGCGAGGCGCTAAAAAATGATCCGCTGGCAAAATTTTCCAAATCGCTGGATGATTTGAGTGGGAAAAACCGGCGGCGGCTGGCGAAAGGCCTGGCCGACCTGCTTGAAACGGATTTGAAGCGCCGCGAGCAGCCCAGCTTCGGCATTTGCTCCTCGTGCCGCCATTTCCGCGAGAAAGGCCGTGAAGACGATGATGGCGGCCCGCACAGCTGCATGTATTTTGACGTGGGCCTGTCGGGGGCGGAGTCTCAACTTATCTGCGTTGAGCACAGCTAGTTTCGTTGCCGCATTTGTCCAGTACCTTGCCATCCCAGCGCGAGCCGGGATGGCAGGAAAAGTGGCCGTTCAGCGATGGCCTGTCACTGCGACGATCTTGAGCTGGCGCGGCTGGCTGTCCCGGTCGACCCAGGTCATGGTCTGGCCAACGGACAGCCCGATGAGCGCGGTGCCGATAGGCGTCAGGATGGAGATGCGCCCGGCAGCGATATCGGCTTTCTCCGGATAGACAAGCTGGAGGACGAGCCTGGTTCCCTTGTCGGTTTCGAACTCAACGGTTGAATTCATCCGCACAATACCCGCAGACAGGTCAGGACTGGGGCGGATTTCGGCGCGCTCAAGCTCGAAGAGCAGCTCATCCGCCACCTCGGGAATGTGATTCAAGGCGGATTGGGCGAGCTTGTGAAGCTGTTGCCGGTCTTCTTCAGCAATGAGGATGGGGGGTCTTGTGTCAACTGTGGTCATGATGCGTTTCCAATAAAATGATGTGGCCCCGCGCGGCAAAGCGGCTCCGGGGCAGTTTCTGGGAATTTGATGGAGAGATGCGGGGTTAAGCCTCGGGCGAACGCCCACAGGCGCGCCGAGGCTGTCTAGCCAAAAGCGAGGCGGGTTTCGATCACAAGATATGACAATGAACTACGCATGTCCTGACATGTAGTCTCTTGAAAGCATAATTCAAGGTGCGGTGCAGCCCTACTCCGCCGCCAGGGCCATTTGCGGGCTGGCGTCCATGATATCGGCGCCGACGTGGTCTTTGAAGGTGTCGAAGTTTTTCACGAACATGCACACGAGTTTCCGGGCCTGGGCGTCATAGGCTTTTGTGTCGGCCCAGGTATCGCGCGGGTTCAGGACTTTTGCGTCCACGCCTTCAACGGCTTCCGGAACGGCAAAGCCGAAATGCGGGTCGGTGCGGAAGTCCGCATCGTCAAGTTCACCGCTCATGGCGGCGGCAAGCAGGGCGCGGGTTGCGTGGATCGGCATGCGGTGACCCTCGCCATAGGCCCCGCCAGTCCAGCCGGTGTTCACCAGCCAGCAGGTGACGTTGTGCGTGGCGATGAGGTCGCGCAGCAAATTGCCATAAACGCTGGGATGGCGCGGAATGAAGGGCGCGCCGAAGCAGGTGGAGAAGGTGGCGATGGGTTCCACAACGCCCTGCTCGGTTCCCGCCACCTTGGCGGTGTAGCCGGAGAGATAGTGGTACATGGCTTGCTGCGGCGTGAGCTTGGCGAGGGGCGGCAGCACACCGAAGGCATCGGCGGTGAGCATCACGATGTTTCTTGGCACGCTGGCCTGGCCCGAGGGGCTGGCGTTGGGAATGTAGTTCAGCGGATAGGCGGCCCTCGTGTTTTCGGTAAGCGCGTTATCGTCGAGATCGAGCTTGCGGGTTTTCTGGTCCATCACGACATTTTCAAGCACGGTGCCCCAGCGCTTCGTCGTTGCGAAAATTTCCGGTTCCGCCTCGGCGGAAAGATTGATCACCTTGGCGTAGCAGCCGCCTTCGAAATTGAAGACGCCCGTTTCCGACCAGCCATGCTCGTCATCGCCGATCAATGTGCGCGAGGCATCAGCCGAAAGAGTTGTCTTGCCGGTGCCGGAAAGGCCGAAAAAAATCGTGGTGTCATTGGCGGAACCCATGTTGGCCGAGCAATGCATGGGCATCACGCCCTTCTCGGGCAGCAGGTAGTTCAAAACGGTAAAGACGGATTTCTTGATCTCGCCCGCATATTGCGTGCCACCAATGAGAACGAGGCCATTGGTGAGATCAAAGGCAATCACTGTTTGCCCACGGGTACCATGGCGCTGCGGATCGGCCTTGAAGGATGGCAGATCAATGATGGTGAGGCCGGGGGCGAAACTCTTGCCGCTCTCGGGGGCGATCAGCAGGTGCTGGATGAACAGGGCATGCCAGGCATTTTCGCAGATGACGCGGGTTGGCAATTCATGGAGCGGGTCGGCGCCGGCAATGAGATCCTGGATGAACAGGTTGCTGTTTCTGGCGTGGACGAGAAAATCCTGCTTCAGGGCCTGAAAATGAGCCCGGGTCATGGAACGGTTGTTGTCCCACCAGATGGTGTTTTCGGTGGCGCCATCGCGGACGATGAACTTGTCCTGGGGGCTGCGGCCGGTGTGGCTGCCGGTGGTGACCACGAGGCTGCCGCCTTCGGCCACTTGGGCTTCGCCCCGCATGATGGCGAGTTCGTAGAGTTCAGAGGTGCTGGCATTCCAGGACATGCCATCGGACGAGCCGAGGCCGAGGCTGAGGAGCTGGGAGCGCGTGGTGCTGTCAATCTGCATGGTCATTCCCCTGAAGTGGACGACTCATCGCTAACAAAAAGCCGTGACCTGATCAACAAAAATGATGTGTTATCGTCAATTATTTGCGGTATCGAAAGTCATTTAATGATGTATTTACATCATTTATTAACAAAAACTGATCGTTGTTCTCCTTGAGGATTAAGATCAAGCTTTTGAAAGATTGCGCTATTCCTGCTGAGGCGGCGCTTTAGCGAACCCGCAGGCCATTGCTTTCATCGAACACGAACAGGCGGCCGGTGCTGAAGGCCACGCCTGCCTTTTCACCGAGCTTGGCGGTGAAATCCTTGGCCGCCTTCACGGTGAGCATGTCGCTTCCCGCCTTCAGGGTCACCAGCGTATGGTCGCCGATCAGTTCGGTGGCGTAGATTTCGCCCTTGATGGCGCCCTTGGCCGGGGCCACCACGCTGCAATCCTCGGGCCGCACACCCAATACGGCTTTGGCAATCCTGCCGCCCACCGGGGTCGCGATTTTAGCGCCGTTGTTCACGAAATTCTTTCCGTCAAGCGCGCCTTTCACCACATTCATGGGCGGCGAGCCGATGAATTGCGCCACGAAGAGATTGGCCGGGTTGTTGTAGATCTCGGCGGGCGTTGCAAGCTGCTGCAGCACGCCGCGCTCAAGAATGGCCACGCGGCGGGCGAGCGTCATGGCCTCGATCTGGTCATGGGTCACGTAGATTGTGGTGATGCCGAATTTTTCCTGCATGTGCTTCAACTCGGCGCGCATGTGGCCGCGCAGTTTCGCGTCAAGATTGGACAGCGGTTCGTCCATCAGAAAAACCGAAGGCCTGCGGATAATGGCGCGAGCAAGCGCCACGCGCTGCTTCTGACCGCCCGAGAGTTCGCGCGGGTAGCGATGCAGCAATTCACCAAGCTGCACCTGGGCCGCGGCGTCACGGATTTGCACCTCCTGCTCTGCCTGGGAAACCTTGCGCACCTTCAAGGGGAAGCCGATATTCTCGGCAACGGTCTTGTGCGGATAGAGCGCGTAGGACTGGAACACCATGGAGATGTCACGGTATTTCGGCAGGATGTCGGAGACGTCCCGGTCGCCGATCAGCACCCGGCCGGCGCTCGCAGTCTCGAGACCGGAGAGAATGCGAAGTGCCGTTGTTTTGCCAGAACCCGAGGCCCCGAGAAGAACCAGGAATTCGCCGGGCGCGACCTGCAAGTCCAATTCCTCAAGCACGCGCACGGGGCCGAAGGATTTCTGTATCTTGTCGAATGTAACCGGAACCCCGGCCTTGCCGCTTGCCATCTCTGTTACTCTCTAACCTTTGACTGCGCCAAGGAGCACGCCCCTGGCAATGAAGCGTTGCAGGATGATGGCCATGATAATGACGGGGATGATCATCACCACGATGATGGCGCACATCTCCCACCAGAAGACGCCCTTTTCACCGGCGTTCTTGGCCTGCACCATAATGGGCATGGTCTGGACCTTGGCAGTGGAGAGGAAAACCGCGAACAGGTATTCGTTCCAGCTCAGGATAAGCGTGAGAAGCGTTGTTGCCGCTAGGCCTGGCCGGGTAAGTGGTAGCACGATTTCCCAGAAGATTCCAAACCGCGTGGCCCCGTCCAACTGGGCCGATTCCTCGAGTTCGATGGGGAGGCTGGAGAAGAAATCATACATGAGCCAGACGACGATGGGTAAATTTGCCACCGCATAGACTGTTATGAGCGCCAGGTGGGTATCCAGCAGCCCTACGGCCTGGAACATCACGTAAATCGGAATTATCACCACGATGGGCGGCAGAATACGCTGCGAGATGATCCAGAACAGGATGTCGCCATTGGCCAAGGTGCGCGTGAAATATTTGCCAAAGGCGCGGGCGAGGAAGAAGAACAGGGCAAGGGCCACGGTGGAGGAGGCCCACCAGGGAACGCCGGCATAGCTGGTGGCGGCGATGACCAGCAAGGTCAGGGCCACAAACATCATGATGTTGCCGAACTTGGGCTTGTACTGCACACGGGCCAGCGCATAGGCCGCCATGGAGCCAATGGTGACACAGACGATGGTGGCCGCCACGCTGACCACGATGGAATTCGTGAAGGCCAAGTAGATTTTGCAGATCTGGGGTTCCATCGGCTGGATTTCCACGACAGGCGATACCAGGAAGGCAAAAGTGTTATGGAACAGGAGGCCGACCTGCCGGAGTATTGATGACAGATCACAGAATGGATCGGTGTTGAATTGGGCGCGCCAGGCATTCAGGTTCGGCTGAAAATCCACAAACGGAATATAGAAGGGACCCTGATTTACCGCGGCTGCATCCTTGAAGGATGTGATGATCACCCAATAGAGCGGAAACAGCACGAAGATTGACCAGACGGCGAGAAGAAAATAGGCCACCAGGTTAGCAACCGGCGACATCTTGCCAACGGCGGGCGGCTCGAACAGCCGTTCCATGAGGCTGCGGTTGGCCTTTTCAAGCTTGAATGATGCCCCGCTCATGCGCGCGCCCTCCGCAACTGCCCGAGCACCACATAATTGAAGAAGGAGGCGCAGACGACAACCGTGAGGATGAGCAGAAGATAGGCGACCGCCGCCGAGGTGCCGATGTCATTGGAGCGCCAAATATAAAGGGAGTGCAGCGTCATGGATTCGGTGGAGGAGCCGGGCCCGCCGCCCGTCATGATGTTCGGCAGGTCCACGATCTTGAAAGCCTCGATCATGCGGATCAAGAGCACGGTCACGGCAACCGGAACGATCTGCGGCCAGGTGACTTCGCGGAAAATCTGGATGGTTGAGGCGCCGTCCACCTCGGCTGCCTCCACGTGGTCGCGCGGCACGTTCTCAAGGGCTGCCAGCATGCAGATGAAGATGAAGGGAATCCATTGCCAGGAATCGCAGATCATCATGACAAAGCGCGCGGCCCAGGGGTCGGCGGACCAAACCCAGTTCTCGATGCCAAAGCCCCTGAGTAACGGTTCGAAGGGACCCTTCGTGACATCGGCCACCATCTTCATGGCGTAGCCCACACCGAGCGGCGTCACCATCAGCGGAATGAAGAAGATGACGCGGAAGAAATTCTTTCCCAGAATCGGCTGCGAGCAGAGAAAGGCAAGGCCGGTTCCGATCACGAATTGCAGGGCACAGCCAGCAAATACATAAAACAGGGTTGTGAGAAGCGTCCCGATGGTGTTGCCGGAAAGCAGCGAGGCGGCCACGACCCAGGCAATGAAAATGGCCATGGCGGCCGAGATGATACGGCCCAGCATGCCTATCCAGCTTGTGACCTTCAGGGAGCGGTAGAGCCACCAGAGCACTGCGGCGGCCACGACAACAAGGAACACGGTGCCGAAAGGCCCCATGGAATCGGTCTTGCCGAGGAAATGCACCTGGTCGTTGCCGAAAAACTGCTTGAAAAAATTCTGCAACCCGACGAAGCGGAAATGCAGCCCATCGGCGGTGAACCGCACGCGGCTCAGGGCGAAAACAATGGAATAGAAGGTCGGGAAGATCGCGAAGATCAGAATCAGGGTTACGGCAGGCGCAATAAAAAACGTTCTGGAATGGCGGTCAAACCACTCACCCCAGCTCTCCCCTAGAGAGTTGCCAGCCGGGGAGATCCCCGGCTGGCTGGAATTGTTGCGGGCTTCGGCCATAGGCAGGTGTACTAGCCGCCCGTGCCCGATGCCAAGGCCTGCGCCTTGATCTGGGAGTCACGGCCGAAATCTTCCGTGATTTCTTCCCAGCCCGCTTCGATGTTCTTCAGGGCTTCATCCACCGTGATTTCGCCAGCGAGATAGCGGGCAAGCTCGGTGTCAAGAACAACGCCGGTGTACTTCTGCGCACCGGGGATTTTCATGTCGGAAGCCATGTTGAGGTTGTTCAGAGCGCCGTTGATGGCGCCCAGATAATTCTCGGCAAGATCCGCCGGCATGCCGGCCTTTACCCAGAGATCGGTACTGGCGAGCTGTGAGTTGCGGTACGGGTTGTAGCCCGTGGCGCCGATCGTCACGTCGACGTTCGATTGCGCCGCCTGGTTCATGTAGGAGAGGAAGGCATAGGCCGCATCCTTTTTCTTCTGGTCGATCTTGGAGTTGATGGCGCCAGCCCAGCCACCGAAGGCGGCGAATGGGGCGTAGTTAATGCCGTCAACCGAGTAAGGTGCATTTTCCTTCGTCACCGGCACGAGCTTGCCGGTGGCGCGGTCCAAAACTTCCTTGGTACCGACAGCACCCACGGCGAAGATCAGGCCCTTCACAGCGGCAGCATCAGGATCAAGCTGCAGCGTGCCGGGATCGCCCCACTCAATAAGCAGGCCGCAACGGCCAGCCTTGAAAATGGCGCGGGTGTCGCCGATGTCCATGTTGAGCTCTTCAGGCGGACCATACTTACCGGTTTCCTTGTAGAGTTCGAAGGCCTTCTTCCAGGCATCGTTGTTGACCACGGGCTTCATCGTGGCGTTGTCGAAATAGAAGCCCTGGGCCGTGCCCTGGGTCTGCACGAAAGAGGCAGCAACCGTCTGGATCGCCATGTAGGACTGGGCGTTGCGCTTCTTGAAGATGCAGGAACCATAGTCAGCCTGGCCGTCGCCATTCATGTCCTGGCCGTGGATCTTGGACGCCACGTCAAGATACTCTTCCCAAGTCTTGGGCGGCTGCAAGCCGGCTTTTTCCAGAACATCCTTGCGATAGTAGACCATCTGGAAATCGCCATCGACCATCAGGAGCTTGGTCTTGCCGCCAACCTTCTGGCCGAATTCGCGGAAGTAAGGCGCAACGTCGGCGAGGTCGATCTTTGTGTCCTTGGCGATGTAAGGGTCCAAGTCTTCGAGGAGACCGGCAGCGTCAAGTTCCACGCCCCAGCCCGCGGCAAAGACACCCACGTCGATGGAGTTGGTACCAGTTGACCAGTCGGCCTGGATCTTCGGGAAGATTTCCGCAAAGGGAACTTCCGTCACCACGATCTTGCCGCCGGTGGCTGCTTCAAACTCCTTGCCACGCTCGGCAAGACGGCCGGCAATCACATAGCCTGGGCGCGTCAGAATATTCACCGTCACGCCATCGAACTCACCGGCAAATGCAACTGCGCTCAGTCCGCTCACGGCAACGCCTGCCGCCAGCACACTCGTCATCATTTTTCTAAAAGACATTTTATTCTCTCCCATTTTTACGGCCCATTCTGGGCTCGTTTCAATTTGTTTATGCCTCAGGCCAAAAGCCTGACTTTAAAGCGTACAGATTGATATTTTTATGTCAGGTGATTCTATATGAGCGGGCTGCCCTGCCGCCAAGCATCTCCTTTCTTTCACTTTCGCTGGAAAAATAACTGATCACACGGGCGCTCCCTCATGCAGCAGGCCCTGGGCTTTCAAATCTTTCCAGAATGCCTTTGGAATCTTTGCTCCCAGGGTTTTTACATTCAACGCCACTTGCTTCGGGTTCACCATGCCGGGAATGACCGACACGACGGAGGGGTGCTTTACCGGAAAGCGCAACGCCGCCTCAGGCAGCTTCACTTTATGGGCCTTGCACACCGCTTCGATTTTGCTCACCCGGTTCAGAATATTCCTTGGCGCAGGATCGTAATTATACAAGGCCCCGGGCTTTGCACCAGTGGCAAGGATGCCGGAATTGTAGGGTCCGCCAAGGACAATGCCGATGCCGCGTTTTTCGCAGAGCGGCAGAAATGAATTCAAGGCCTCCTGCTCCAGCAGGGTATAGCGGCCGGCAAGCAGGAAAATATCGAAGTCGCCCTGCGCCAGCAGGATTTCACAGACCTGCCACTCGTTGATGCCGGCGCCGAAGGCCTTGATGACTTTCTCGTCGCGCAATTTTTGCAGCGCCTTGTAGCCGCTGCCCATCAGGGTTTTCACATGGACATCGCGGACTGCCTCAGAGCCGTGGGTGAAGACATCCACGTCATGGACATAGAGAATGTCGATGTGGTCAAGACCGAGACGCTCCAGCGAATTATCCAGCGACCGCATGATGCCGTCATAGGTGTAGTCGAAAATTTCCTTGCGTGACGGCGTATCGAAAAATTTGCCAATGCCGGCCCGCTCGCTTGGTGCGCTCAGTTGCAGCAGCCGCCCGACCTTCGTTGAAACCACATAATCGCTGCGCTTGTGGGCGCGGAAAAACGGATTGAGGCGGTTTTCCGCAATGCCCAGGCCATAAAACGGGGCCGTATCAAAATAGCGGATGCCGGCTTTCCAGGCGGCTGCAAGGGTATCTTGCGCATCTTTCTCGGAAAGCGGGCGATAGAGATTGCCGAGGGGGGCGGTGCCCATGCCCATTTCGGTGAGCGGTATGGAAGCCCCGGAAGGCGCCTTGAATACATTCTTTTTCATTGTTGTCCGTCTGATTTAGTTTGGAGGTCGGCAAAAAGCTCAGGATTTGCCGCCGCAAAAGTTTCGAGTTCCTTCATCACGGCATCAAGATGGGCGCCCATGGCATTGGCGGCAGAGTTGGCGTTGCGCTGCTGGATTTCATCAAGGATGGCCTGATGTTCCTGCAGGGTGAATTCCTGCCGGCGTCTTGAATTGAGCAGGCGACGCACCCGGTCGAGACCAAGTCTGGCGGTTTCGGCAAAGGCCTTCACCCGTTCGAAGCCCAAGGCTTCAAACAGCACCGCATGAAACTCCAGGTCAAAACGGTGGAAGCCGATCTTGTCACCGGATGCGACCGCGGCCGATTGATAACGCAGGTTTTGTTTCAGCGCCTCAAGATGGCCGCCGGAGAAATTACGAGTAACTGCCCGCACCGCTTCCACCTCAATGGCCCGGCGCAGGAACATGTTCTCGCGGGCATCGGAAATCCTGATCAGGCTGACCGTGGTTCCGCGCTGGGGAACCACATCAACCAGGGCTTCGGCCTGAAGCCTGTTGAAGGCATCATAGATGGGGGCGCGCGAAACCCCGAAGCGCTCGACGAAGACCTGCTTGTCGAGACTCTGGCCAGGCTTGAGCTCAAGGGAAATAATGGCTTCCCGTAACACCAGATAAACATGATCGCCAGCGCCGCCGCGGGTACCCTTCCGGGGCGGGGTAGGTATGTCGAAACTCACCGCTGTATTATTCATACTAACATGTTAGTATGAATAATAGGCAACGCAAGTTTTATGTGAATTGCATCCAGAGGTCGTGAGAAATGCTCGATAAACCACTACAAAAGCAGCACATGTTGCGTCTCAACGCTGTTGATAACGTCGTTGTGGCAATCACCACGGTGGAAAAAGGAGCGTTGACCAGCGAAGATATTGTTGCTTCCGAGCGTATCGGCAAAGGCCACAAGATGGCGGCAGCCAACGTCAAGGCCGGCGCTCCGGTCAAAAAATTCGGGCAAATCATCGGCTTCGCCAAGATTGATATTCCGGCGGGCGCGTGGATCCATGAGCACAACATCGGCATGGGTGAGCTATCGCATGACTATGCATTTGCCCAGGGGGCCTTCCAAACCGACGTTTTGCCGCTTGAGAAACAGGAAACATTTCAAGGTTTCAGGCGAGCCAACGGCAAGGTGGGGACGCGCAATTACATCGGCATCATGACGAGCGTGAATTGCTCGGCCACGGTTGCCAAATTCATCGCCGAGGAGGTCAACCGCTCCGGCATCCTCAAGGATTATAAAAATATCGACGGGGTTGTCGCCCTCAAGATGGACAACGGCTGCGTCATTGATTTCCGGGGGGCCATCTTCGATGTGCTGAAACGCACCTCCTGGGGCTATGCCACCAATCCGAACATGGGCGGCGTCATGATGGTGGGCTTGGGCTGCGAAGGGTTCCAAATCCCGCGCTTCAAGGAAGCCTATGGAATCGTCGAAGGAAACACCTTCCGCACGATGACCATTCAGGAAACGGGGGGAACCCGCAAGACGGTGGCCGCCGGGGTCGAAGCGGTTAAGGCCATGCTGCCCTACGTCAACGATGTGAAGCGCGAAAAATGCTATGCTTCGGAACTAATCCTGGCGCTTCAATGCGGCGGCTCGGATGGCTATTCCGGCATTACGGCCAATCCGGCGCTCGGTGCGGCGGTTGACCTTTTGGTCCGGCAGGGCGGCACGGCCATTCTTTCCGAAACACCGGAAATCTATGGGGCGGAGCACCTGCTGACGCGCCGCGCTGCATCGCGCGAAGTGGGCGAGAAACTGGTCGACATCATTCACTGGTGGGAGGACTATACCAAACGTAACCTGATGGAAATGAACAATAATCCCTCACCCGGCAACAAGCTGGGCGGGCTTTCCACCATTTTGGAAAAGTCCCTGGGTGCGGCCGCAAAGGGCGGCACCACGACGCTGGAAGCAGTTTACCGCTACGCCGAACAGGTGACCGCCAAGGGCTTCGTGTTCATGGATACGCCGGGCTATGACCCGGTATCCGCCACCGGCCAGGTGGCAGGTGGGGCTAACATGCTGTGCTTCACCACGGGGCGCGGCTCGGCCTATGGCTGCAAACCGGTTCCATCCATCAAACTCGCGACAAATACCGATGTTTACAACCGCATGATCGAGGACATGGACATCAATTGCGGGGATGTCGTCGAAGGCGTTTCAATTGCCGACAAGGGCCAGGAAATCTTCAAGAAGGTCCTGAAAGTCGCCTCCGGGGAAAAGTCCAAGTCCGAGGAGCTGGGCTATGGCGACAATGAGTATGTGCCCTGGCAGGTGGGCGCGGTGATGTAATCCCGCCGCCGTCATTATTGGACCATGTTTCGCGCCGAGTTTAACCCTTAACCAAGGGTTAAATGATAAGCTCCATCAAAGGCATAGAGCCTCTTGGGGCAAGGGACGACGATGGGACTATTCGGTGGCAGAAAAAGGCACTCCCCCAGTGAACGGCGGGAGCCGCAGCTTTTTGACCGCAAGAAACGCCGCGGGGCAAAAGATTCAGAGCCGCAGCCAAGACGGCGGCGCTCATTCCTCCGCTGGCTATTTTCCTTCGCCTTCAAGTCCGCGGTTCTCGGATCAATCGCCCTTGCGGCGATGTTTGGCTATGTCTGGTTCTCGCTGAACCAGAAGGGGCTTCTGCAGATACCCGAACTGCAACCCGGCATCATGCTGCTGGCGGAAGACGGTACGGTGCTTTCGGAACAGGGCGCATTCTTCGGCGACCAGGTGCGCGTCTCGGAACTTCCGGACTATGTGCCCAATGCCCTGATCGCCATTGAAGACCACCGCTTCCGCTCGCACTTCGGGGTTGATCCGGTAAGCCTGATGCGTGCCGCTTACGAAAATTTCACCGCAGGCCGCGTGGTGCAAGGCGGCTCAACCATTACCCAGCAGCTTGCCAAGAATCTTTTTCTCAAGCCCGAGCGCACCTACAGCCGCAAGGCGCAGGAACTGGTGCTGGCGCTTTGGCTGGAAACAAAATTTTCCAAGGATGATATCCTCCAGCTCTATCTCAACCGCGTCTATTATGGCTCGGGGGCCACGGGCATCGAAAAGGCGGCACAGGTTTTCTACCACAAGTCCGCCACCGACCTTAACCTGACCGAGGCGGCCACGCTGGCGGGCGTGCTCAAGGCGCCATCAAATTACAGTCCGATCGCGCATCCCGATGCGGCGGCGGCGCGCACCAGCCTGGTACTTGATGCCATGGTCGATGCGGACTTCATCAGCCAAGGCGAGGCGGACCAGGCCGTCAATGCGCCGGCAACCGTCGTGGCATCGGATTATGTTCCGGCCACACAGTATGTAGTGGACTGGGTCAATGAGCAGTTGCCGTTGCTGGTGAAAGATTATGGTCAATCCATCATTGTTGAAACCACCATCGACCCGCAGCTTCAACTCATCGCCGAAAGGTCGCTGCGCAAGCATTTGAATGAAGAAGGCAAGAAGCTCAGGGTTTCGCAAGGGGCCATGGTGGTCATGGACACATTTGGCGCAGTCAAGGCCATGGTCGGCGGCAAGTCCTACCAGCGCAGCCAATATAACCGGGTGACCAAGGCCATGCGCCAGCCGGGTTCAACCTTCAAGCCCTTCGTTTATCTGGCGGCAATGGAACAGGGCTATACGCCGGAGTCCTTGGCCAATGACCGGCCCATTCGCATCGGCAACTGGGAGCCCGGAAACTACAACCAAAAATATCTTGGCGAAGTGACGCTGCGGACAGCGATGGCCCTTTCGCTCAATAGTGTTGCGGCCCAACTGGCCAACAGTGTAGGGCCGGAAAATGTTGTTGCCGTGGCGCACCGCCTTGGCATTACCTCGCATCTTGGCAATGACGCTTCGATTGCGCTGGGAACTTCGGAAGTCACACTTCTGGAGCTCACCTCGGCTTTCACGCCCTTTGCCAATGGTGGCTACAGCATTGTGCCCTTTTCGGTGCGCCGCATCGTGACGCGCGACGGCCAAGTGATTTATGAGCGCAGCGGCGATGGCTTGGGACAGGCCATGTCAAATCGCGACCTGGGTTCGATGAACTCCATGATGCGCGCCGTGGTTAATGAAGGCACGGCCAAGAAGGCGCAAATTCCCGGCTTCGATATCGCGGGCAAAACCGGCACCGGCCAGGATTACCGGGATGCCTGGTTTGTCGGCTATTCAAGCTATCTGGTGGCCGGTGTCTGGCTTGGCAATGATGATAATTCACCCACCAAAACCGTGACGGGCGGTTCAGTCCCGGCTGCCATCTGGAAAGATGTGATGGAGGTGGCCCATGCCGACCTGTCGCCTGCGCCGCTGCCCGGTTATAATGAAGAACAACCGGGAGACCTTGACCCCTATCTGGTTTCTCAGGATGAGAGCATGGACTACGAAAGCGATGAGGAGTTTGCGACTCCAACGCGCAAGAAGGGGTTTTTTGAGCGCATTTTCGGCAGCAGCGATGAGTCGCGGGCGGAGAAACGGAGAAAGCGCCAGTCCAAGAACGACAATAATTCGATTTATTAATTGGCCGTAAAGCGGTGCAGTTCGGCGCCGTTGGATTTGAACCAATGCTTGGCGGTTGAAGCATGCGGGCAATGCTTCAGCACGAGGCGCCAGAACCTTGGCCCGTGATTCATGTGCTGACGATGGGCCACTTCGTGGGCTGCGACATAGTCCAGGATATGGCTTGGAGCCAGGATCAGGCGCCAATTGTAGGAGAGGTCGCCTGCTGCGGAGCACGAGCCCCAGCGGCTTTTCTGGTCACGGATCGAAATCCGCTTGAAATCAACGGCCATGGATTTTGCGTAGCGGGCGGAAGCTTCGGTGAGGTCGGCCTTGGCCTGGGCCTTCAGCCAATCCTGCAGGCGGCGGCTCAAATGGCGGGGATCGCCGGGCACAAGAATGCGGCGCGTATCGGGATCAAGGGTGATGAGGCCGCGGCGCGCCGTGGTGGCGTGGACCTCGTGGGGAATGCCGCGCAGCGGAATAACAGAGCCGGGACCTAGAACTGTTTTTGGGGCGCGCTGCTTGAGATGTTTTGAAATCCACGGAACCGACTTCTCGACAAAAGCCTGGGCCCGGGCAGCGTTCATGTTTTTCGGGATTGTCACGGCGATACCAGTGGCGTCGCGCGTGAGGCGCAGAATAATACGCTTGGCCCGGCTGTTGCGGCGGAAATTCACGATGACGGGCTGGCCGTCAATAATGATCGCGTAGGGTTCGACCGGAGTTTCTGACCATGCTTTCACAAATTTGCGAAGCAGGCCGGCCATCAGGCGCTGGCGCTCACAAAATCCACCATCATTGGCACAACATCCTTGCGGAAGCGCGAGCCGCTGAACACGCCATAGTGGCCGACACCGAGCTGCAGGTGGTGGCGTTTCTTTTCCTGCGGCAGGTTTGAACACAGGTCATGGGCGGCTTCGGTCTGGCCGACGCCGGAAATGTCATCACGCTCGCCTTCAACTGTCAGCAGCGCTGTCTTGGTGATTTTTGACGGATCAACCAGGATTCCGCGATGCATGTAGGAACCGTTCGGCAGATCATGGTTGACGAAGACACGGTCCACGGTCTGCAAATAGAACTCTGCCGTGAGGTCCATGACCGACATGTATTCATCGTAGAAAACTTCCTGCTTTTCGGCGCTCTCATCATCGCCCTCAACGAGGTGCCAGAAGAGCTGGCGGTGGGCATCCATGTGACGGTCGAGATTCATCGTCATGAATCCGGTCAATTGCAGGAAGCCGGGATAGACATCACGCATGAAGCCCGCATGGGGAAACGGCACCTTCATGATCACATTCTGGCGGAACCAATCGGAACCCTTTTCCTTCGCCAGCTTGTTGACGGCGGTGGGATTGCGGCGCGTATCGATGGGACCGCCCGTGAGGATCATGCTTTTCGGCGTATTCTTGTCATCCCGAGCATTCATCAGGGCCACGGCGGCCATGACCGGAACCGAAGGCTGGCACACGGCCATGACATTGATATTGCCGCCCAGGACCTGGAGCATTTCGATGACGTGATCGACGTAATCCTCGAGATCGAATTTTCCCATCGACACGGGAACGGTGCGGGCATCGGCCCAGTCGGTAATGTAAACATCGAAGTGGGGCAGCAGGGCTTCGACGGTGCCGCGCAGCAGGGTGGCATAGTGGCCGGACATCGGCGCCACGATCAGAAGCTTCGGCTGGGACTTCACCTTAATCTTTTCAGGCCAGACCTTGCTGAAATGCAGGAGCGAGACGAAGGGCTTGTGCAGAAGAATTTGTTCGCTGAGGCCGACGGTGACGCCGCCCACGGTTGTTTCCTTCAGTTCGAAGGAGGGCTTTGCAAAGCGGCGGGTGGCGCGCTCAAAGAGTTCGAGCGAAGCGCTTACGGCCCGGGCGGTGCTGGTGGAGCTCCATGGGTTGACCGGGTTCTGCCAAAAATTCAGGCCCATATCCGCCGCCGCACGCCACGGCACGAGGGCAGCGTGGTTCATCTCGTAGAGATTATAGAGCATTCAGAAAATGTCCCTTCAGGAGCGCGTGATCGCATCATGCTGCAATGCAACCTAACAACTCCTTAGGATTCCCGCAACGGTCTATTATACTATTATTACAGTAAATTAAGGCGCCAAGGCCTGTTCAAGGGCCTTGGCCAGGGCCGCCGAATCAGTGGAATAGCTGAAATGCTTGAGGAACTTGCCTTGGGGATCCATCAGGTAGGTGATGGTGGAATGATCCATCAGATAGGTGTCGGGGGCGGAACTGTTCGGAACCTTGGCGTAATAGACCCGGTAGGCCTTGGCGGCGATGGCAATTTCCTCCGGCGTGCCGGTCAGGCCCACGAGGCGGGGATGGAAGTTTGAAACATACTGCTTCAAGACTTCCGGTGTGTCGCGCTCCGGATCGAAACTGATGAAGATGGGCTGTATGGCATCGGCCTTTGCACCCAAACTGTCGAGGGCTGCTGACATCACCTGCAATTCGGTGGGGCAGAGATCAGGGCAATAGGTGTAGCCGAAAAACACCAGCGTGTATTTGCCAAGAAAGTCCTTTTCCGTCACCTTGCGCCCGTCCTGATCGGTGAGCGTGAAGGGGCCGCCAATGAGGGCCGTGCCGGCTCCTGTGGCGGTTTGAAGTGGACCCGCAAAATAATAGGCCGTGCCCGCAACAAGGAGTGCGGCAAGCAGGGCAAGGGTTGCGAAAATGAGTTGAAAGCGCGAAGGCGCATAATGCGGTTTTGGCATTTGCGGGGCTTTATCCTAAAGTCAGGCCTGAGTAAATCTTAAGGCAAGGGCTAAATGTCACTTCTTGCGGCCGCTCCGGAGGGACCGGAAACTTTTACCACAACCGCCGGGCTTCTCCGGCTGCGGACCTTGGTGCGGCTGCGCTGGCTTGCGGTTTTTGGTCAATCGCTGGCGGTACTGGGCGTCCATTTCATTCTGGATTTTCCGTTGCCGCTAGGGGCCTGCCTTGGCGTTATAGCGCTCAGTGCCTGGCTCAATATCTTTCTTACCCTGCGCTGGCGTTCCAGCTTAAGGCTTGCGCCAACGCAGGCCGGCCTGCTGCTGGGTTATGATGTCATTCAATTGGCGCTGCTGCTCTATCTCACGGGCGGGCTGGAAAATCCCTTCGCCTTCCTGTTTCTGGTGCCAGTCACCGTGTCGGCAACGTCCTTGCCGTTGAAATGGACGCTGTGGCTCAGCACGATTGCTTTCGTTTGTGCGAGCGTGTTGGCAATTTTCCACCAGCCGCTGCCGTGGAACACTGCTGCACCGCTGGTTCTGCCCAAGGCCTATATCGGCGGCATGTGGGCGGCCATCATGTGCGGCGTGGTGTTTTCCTCGATTTACGCGCGGCGCATCGCGGAGGAAGCCCGGCAGATGTCATCAGCGCTGACCGCTGCCGAACTGGTGCTGGCGCGCGAGCAGCGGCTTTCGGCGCTTGACGGGCTTGCTGCTGCAGCGGCCCACGAGTTGGGAACGCCGCTGGCCACTATCGCCCTTGTGGCCAAGGAGCTGAAACGGGAGTTGCCGGACAAAGGTCCGCATACGGAGGATATCGACCTCCTCATCAGCCAGACAGGGAGGTGCCGGGAAATCCTGTCGCGGCTTGCCAACCGGGATACGCAGGCTGACGACATGTATGCCCGGGTCAAGCTCTCGGTGATGATCGAAGACCTGGTGGCGCCCATCCGCGGGCCGGATGTGACCATCGACATCACGGTTTCAGGCGACGGGACGGCGGCGCAAACGCCCGAACCAGTGTTCCGGCGGAATCCGGCCATTGCCTATGGCCTGGCGAATCTTTTGGAAAATGCTGTCGATTTTGCCGAGAAAAAAGTAAGCATCGTTGCGCAATGGTCGTCGGCTAAAGTATCGCTGCTGATTTCCGATGACGGGCCGGGGTTTGACCAGACGATTTTTGACCGTCTCGGCGATCCCTTCGTGACCACACGGCCGGGTTATGGTGTGGATGACGAGGGGGAAAAGGGGCGCCACGAGGGCATGGGATTGGGCTTTTTTATCGCCAAGACCCTGCTGGAGCGCTCGGGCGCCACGGTTTCGCTGGCCAACCGCCCGCTTCCTGAACATGGCGCCGTTATCCAGTTGAATTGGCCCCGGAGCATGGTGGATTTGGGCTCGCCATAAGGAGGTGTCCAAGGGGGCTCTTGACTCGTATAAGAGTGTCAATAAGAGGACCGACATGACAGTAATCAATCTCCCAGCCGACAAGACGCTGCTGCTTGTTGATGACGACAAACCCTTTTTGACCCGGCTGGCGCGGGCCATGGAAACACGCGGCTTTGAAGTGCGCATGGCGGAATCGGTGGCCGAGGGCATTCAGCAGGTGAAGAAATCAGCGCCGGGCTATGCGGTTGTCGATCTGCGCCTGGGCGACGGCAACGGACTTGACGTGATCGAAGCCTTGCATGCCAGCAGGCCTGAGGCCCGGGTTGTGGTGCTCACGGGCTACGGCAATATCGCCACCGCCGTGACTGCCGTGAAGCTCGGCGCGATCGACTATCTGGCCAAGCCCGCCGACGCCGATGCGGTCTACGGGGCGCTCATTTCCGACAAGGACAGCCGCTCGGCGCTGCCGGAAAATCCCATGTCGGCCGACCGGGTGCGCTGGGAGCATATCCAGCGCGTCTATGAACTGTGCAGCCGCAATGTTTCGGAAACGGCGCGCCGTCTCAACATGCACCGCCGCACCCTGCAGCGCATCTTGGCAAAACGCGCGCCCAAATAATCACGGATCGTAAAGGCTGTGCAGGCGCTGGCTGGAGACGCGGGCGAAGGCCAGGGTCACGGCCTTGCGCCGTGAGGCGTGCAGCGTAGTTTCGCCGGACTGGCGCAGAATTTCCGCGCCCCAATTGTCAGCCACGATGAGGCCCGCCTCGTAGGGAATGATCTCGGGATCAAGGGTTTGCGGGATGGCGAAGAAAAAGCGGTCGCAGAACTCGCGGTACTCAGGCCATTTCTGGTCGACGCGAAAATCCTCAAGCGAGGATTTGATTTCAATAATCCAGATGGCGCCGCTGTCACCCAGGGCGATTACATCGGCGCGGCGGCCGGTGGCAAGGGTGAACTCGTTGAGGATTGCAAAGCCAAGGCTGCGCATCAGGCGACCGACACCGCGCTGCACGGCAAGTGCCGTTTCCGATTGGCGGCCATCGGGCCTCAGTTCAATTGTCACACAAAAAGCCTTTCAAACCGGGCGAATTATCAACTTTGCTTAATTTTTTTGCAAGGCCTATGGATAGGCCCGGCAAATCAGAAAGTTTCAAATCATGGCCTCCTTCCGCATTGAAAAAGATTCTCTCGGTGAAATGAAAATACCTGATACGGCTGATTATGGCATCCATACGGCGCGCGCCGTTGAGAATTTTCCGATCACCGGGGTTTTGCTCAATCACTATCCGGAACTGGTGCAGTCGCTCGCCATGGTGAAGAAGGCAGGCGCCCTTGCCAATCTTCAGCTCGGCGCGCTCAGCCCTAAAATTGCCGATGCCATTATGGCGGCTTGCGATCAAATCATTGCGGGCGAAGGCCATGAATTCTTTGTCGTCGACATGCTGCAAGGCGGTGCCGGCACCTCCACCAACATGAACGCCAATGAAGTCATTGCCAACATGGCGCTGCGCCACATCGGGAAACCGCGCGGCGATTATGCCAGCATCAATCCCAATGATCACGTCAATCTCTCGCAATCCACCAATGACGTTTATCCCACGGCGGTGCGCCTCACTATTCTGCGGGACTGCCCATCATTGCTCGACAGCCAGATTGCGCTGAAGGCGGCGTTTCTAGAGAAAGCCGTGGAGTTTGATCACATCATCAAGGTTGGGCGCACCCAGCTGATGGATGCGGTGCCGATGCGGCTGGGGTCCGAGTTCCGCGCCTTTGCGGTCACGGTTGGCGAGGACATTGACCGCCTGAAGGAATTTGCCAACCTGCTGCGCGAGGTCAATCTTGGCGGCACGGCCATCGGCACGGGGATCAATACGCCGGAGGATTATCCGGCCACGGTCATTGCCCATCTCTCAAAAGTATCGGGCATTGATCTTGTCACCGCCGGCGATCTCATCGAGGCCACCTCCGACATGGGGGCCTTTGTCACCTTTTCAGGCGTGCTGAAGCGCATTGCGGTGAAGCTTTCAAAAATCTGCAATGACTTGCGGCTTCTAAACAGCGGACCGCGGGCGGGGTTTGGCGAAATCCGCCTGCCCTCGGTGCAGGCCGGCTCCTCGATCATGCCGGGCAAGGTCAATCCGGTGGTGCCGGAAGTGGTGAACCAGATTGCCTACCAAGTGATCGGCAACGACCTTACGGTGACGCTTGCGGCGGAGGCCGGGCAATTGCAATTGAATGCCATGGAACCCGTCATCGTTTTCAACATCCTGCAATCCATGCGGATGCTGATGCGCGGCATGGTGACCTTGCGCGAAAAATGCGTGCTGGGCATCGAGGCCGATGAAGAGCGCTGCCGCGAATTGCTGGATGGCTCGCTTGTCACGGTGACGGCGCTCAACCCCTATATCGGCTATGACGAGGCGGCGCGGGTGGCGAAAATCGCCCTGAAGACCCGGCGCACGATCCGCGAGGTTGCCCTGAGCGAAGGCGTGATGACGGAAGCACAGCTTGCGGAGGCGTTTATGACGGACAATCTATTGGGGATTCGTAGATAGACTTTGCGGAGGCGCGGTTGGGGGTCTCTAACCTCCGACCTCCGACCTCCGGATCCACAATCCGTGTGCTGGACAAAATAAACCCCAGTTTTTCTTGCTTATTTCATCGGTGCAAATCAAGTGTAACAGGTAAGTTTCGCCGACGACACTTTATCGCATGATTTCAAAGGGCAGGCCATTTTTTAAAATTGGATCTGCTATGAATTAGTTTCACCTTTGAATCTATAACCGATGCCAGGTTCAGTAAGGATAAGTGTGGGATCAGCCGGATCAGACTCAATCTTGTGGCGCAACTGGCCGATGAAGACGCGCAGATACTGGACATCATGGGTATGGGCCGGGCCCCATACCGCAGTCAGGATTTGTCGGTGAGTCAGCACACGATCTGAATTTTTGACCAGGAGAGATAACAGATCGAATTCTTTTGGAGTGAGGTGAACCGGACCGCCATTCTTTTCTACCATGTGCCTAAGTGTATCGATAAGAATTCCCCCAGCATCGAAGACGCTTGCCACGCTTTCAGCCTGCTGACGGTTGCGCAGGCTGGCGCGGATGCGGGCCATCAGTTCGCCGATGCCGAAGGGCTTGTTGACGTAATCATCGGCGCCAAGATCAAGTGAATCGATCTTCTCGGATTCCCGGTCGCGGGCCGAAAGGACAATGATGGGCACTTTCGACCAGGCACGGATTTCACGAATGACGTCCTTCCCGTCCTTGTCCGGCAATCCCAAGTCGAGGACAATGACATCCGGCGCCATGGTGGCCGCCTGCTTGACGGCTTCGGCCCCGGTGGCGGCGGTGATGACCTCAAAATCACCTGCCGTCAGGCCCGGCCGCAAGAAACGCAAAATCTGCGGTTCATCATCAACAACGAGCACGCGCGGTTTTTTCATGGCGATGCCACCTTTGGAAAGCGCACAACAATGCGTGTGCCATGTCCCTTGGAAACGGGGCTTTCGGCCTGGATGCTGCCACCCATCGCGGTGGCAATGCCGCGACAGATGGCAAGCCCTAGCCCGGTGCCAGGAGAGCGCCCGTCAACGCCTTTGACCCGGTAGAATTTTTCGAAGACCCTTTCCAGTTCATCCGGTGCGATACCAGGCCCCTCATCCTCAATGCGCAAAACGATCTGGCCTTCCTCCTCGGCAACGGAAACCGCCGTGGGACTTTCCGCAGGCGAATACTTGTGGGCATTGTCGAGAAGATTGAAGACAAGCTGTTCAAGCAATGCCGCATCGCCTGCCACCGATGGAATAGCTGGCGCAATCCTGGTGACAATTTCCCGCTGTGGCCAGGTCTGGCGGGCGCGCCTTATGGCCGCTGCAACCACATCGGCCACATCGACCGGTTCCTTGCCGAGCTTTACCGCCCCGCCTTCAATTTTTGTCATGTCGAGAAGATTTGCCACGAAGCGGGAAAGGCGGCTGGCCTCCTCTTCGATATTGGCGAGGAGATCATCGCGCACCGGCTTGGTCATCTTGCTGTCAAGACTGCGCAAGGTGGTGACCGAACCTACGATTGATGACAAGGGCGTTCTAAGATCGTGCGAAATTGACGAGAGCAAGGCCGAGCGCAGCTTCTCGCCTTCGGCGCTGGCGCGGGCGTCGGCGGCCTCATCCGCCAGAACAGTGCGTTCCAGGGCGGTGGACACCTGATCCATCAGGGCTTCCATCATGCGCTGGGCCTCGGCTGAAAACTTGGCTTCGCCCGGCCTGATGCCGACGACCCCGGCAATACCGTGCGGAGTTTTCAACGGATGATACTGAAACCGCGCGTTGGGCAAGGTTTCGGAGTTCCACCCCGCGATCTCGCCGTGATTGAATGACCAGCGCGCGGCAGTCCAGTCGGCTGGCCCCAAATTGTCCTCGGGTGGCATGCCTGCCATGATCGCAAGTTCGCCCTCCTTTTGAAGCAGGACAATGGATTGCCCCCTGGCGGTAGCCGCCGCCTGGGTTGCGACAATCCACATGAGGTCGTCGATCTTCACACTTGCCGAGAGCTTGCGCGAAAGATCAAAGAGCGTTTCAACCTGTTTGACGCGTGTAAGCGCGGTGATTGACTGTTCGCGAACCCGGCCCGCGAGGCCTCCCGTCAGGATGGCCACCAGAAGAAAAATAAACAGCGCCAGCAATTCATGGGGGCTGGCGATGGTGAAGGTATGAAGCGGGCTGATAAAGAAAAAATTGTAAGCCAGAAATGACAGGCCCGCCGCGATCACCGCGCTCCAGGTGCCAAAGGTGATCGCGCAGAAGAGCACGGCGGCCAGAAAAATCATGGAGAGATTGGGGAGTTTCAAGAAATGATTGGCGACAAGGCCCAGCAGAATGGCGCCTGACACCGCAATCGGTGCTGCCGCCAGGCCGCCCAGCTCAATGCGGGGGCGGCGAAGCCGGATCGGCAGTGATGCCGGCTGGTCATCGGTAATGATGTGAACCGAAACACCATGGGCCTGGCGCAGGATTTCGTCGGAAAGAGAGCGTCCCAGGAATCGCTTCAGAAACCCTGTCCTTGAGCGGCCCATGATGATCTGGGTAATGTTTTCCTGGGCGGCAAAGCGCAGCACTTCGGTTGGCAGGTCCTTGGCCGTGAGGCGCGATACTTCCGCGCCAAGCCGCGCCGCCAGGGCAAGATTGCTGTCAACGCGCTGCATTTTTTCCGTATCAAGGGCGCCTTCGGCAGGCCGCGAGGCATGGACGGCAACCCAGGTGGCATTCAATGCCCCGGCGATCCGCGCCGTCTGGCGCACCACGCGTTCGGAGAAATCATCACTGCCGACACAAACGAGAATGCGGTCCGTCGTTGGCCACGGCCCTTCGATGGCATGCTGGCGCAGATAATCAACCATCTGGTCGTCAACCCGCTCCGCCGTGCGGCGCAGCGCCAGTTCACGCAGGGCGGTGAGATTCCCAGCCTGGAGGAAATTGTCGGCGGCCCTTCGGGCATTGTCGGGAAGATAAACCTTGCCTTCCTTGAGGCGCTGGATCATCTCATCGGGGGTAATGTCCACCACCACCACATCAGCTGCTTCTTCCACCACCGTATCCGGAACAAGTTCACGCACCTTGACGCCGGTAATTGTGGACACAACATCGGACAGGCTTTCGATGTGCTGGATGTTGAGTGCGGTCCAAACATTGATACCGGCATCGAGAAGTTCCTCGACGTCCTGATAACGTTTGGGATGGCGGGAGTCCGGCGCATTGGTATGAGCCAGTTCGTCGACGATGATGAGCTGCGGCTTGCGGGCCAGTGCTGCATCAATATCGAACTCCAGCAGCGCGTGGCCGCGATAGGTCATCGTCTTGCGCGGCAGGACTTCGAGATCGGGGAGCAGCGCTGCGGTTTCGGAACGCCCATGGGTTTCCACTACACCTATGACGACATCCCTGCCCTCACCCTTGAGGCGCTGGGCACCCGAGAGCATGGCGTAGGTCTTGCCTACGCCGGGTGCCGCACCGATAAAAATTTTCAGCTTGCCGCGCTTCTCTTTCGCGGCAAGCTCCAGAAGGGCGTCCGGTGAGGGACGCCTATCGCCGGGTTCAGCCATTGGGCGTCGAGCTTAACCCATCGAGCGCTATATTGAGTAGCAAAACATTGACGCGGGGTTCGCCGAACAGGCCCGCCACAGGCCAATTGACATGGGCATCGACGAGCGCCTTCACCTGATCTTCGCCAAGCCCACGCGCCTTAGCCACACGGGCCACCTGAAGCTGCGCGAATTCCGGTGAAATGTCGGGATCAAGCCCGCTGCCGGAGGCGGTCACGGCATCGGCCGGCAACACTGCCGTTGATGCGGGTCCGCGCAATCTATCGGCGTCGGCCTCGATCCGGTCCATGAGCTTCTGCGAGGTCGGCCCCAGGTTCGAACCCGACGATGCGGCGGCATTGTAGCCATCACCGGCAGCAGACGGCCTGCCCCAGAAATATTTGTCGGACGTCCAGGCCTGGCCAATCAGGGTCGAGCCTATGACCGTGTTATCCTTAACTGCGAGGCTGCCATTGGCGGCACCCGGCACGAGCAGTTGGCCCAAGCCCGTCATGGCGAAGGGATAGGCAACGCCGGTCAGGAGTGTCAGGATGGCGAGCATCAGAATGGCGGGGCGAAGATGAGCAAGCATGGGTTTTCTCCTCAGGCAAGGTGCAGGGCGGCAACGATGAGATCGATGATCTTGATGCCGATGAAGGGAACGATGAGTCCGCCGAGCCCATAGACCAGCAGATTGCGGCGCAGCACCGCCGAAGCGCCGACAGGGCGATAGGCAATGCCTTTCAGGGCGAGCGGGATCAGCGCGATGATGATAAGGGCGTTAAAGATGATGGCCGACAGAATGGCGCTTTGCGGCGAGGCAAGCTGCATCACATTGAGGGCGCCAAGCTCCGGATAGGTCACCACAAAGAGCGCCGGGATGATGGCGAAATACTTGGCCACGTCATTGGCTATCGAGAAGGTGGTGAGGGAACCCCGCGTCATCAGCAGTTGCTTGCCGATTTCGACGATCTCAATGAGCTTGGTGGGATTGGAGTCGAGATCGACCATGTTTCCCGCTTCGCGTGCGGCCTGCGTGCCGGACTGCATGGTGACACCGACATCGGCCTGGGCAAGGGCTGGCGCATCATTGGTGCCGTCGCCGCACATGGCGATCATGCGGCCCTTTTTCTGTTCCGAGCGGATGTAGCTCAACTTGTCTTCGGGCGTGGCTTCGGCAATGAAATCATCAACGCCCGCCTCGGACGCGATTGTTGCCGCGGTCACCGGATTGTCGCCAGTTACCATCACGGTGCGGATGCCCATGGCGCGCAGCGCGCTAAAGCGCTGCTTGATGTCGGGCTTCACCACGTCCTTCAGATGAATGACGCCGACAAGCTGGCCGTTTTCGGCCACGCCGAGCGGCGTGCCGCCGGTGCGCGAAATGCGGTCAACGGCTTCACGGAAGGCGGCCGGGGCAGACTCGAGCTTGGTTCCCACATGTTTGAGAATGGCATCGACGGCGCCTTTGCGGAGCTTGCGGTCATCGATATTGATGCCGGAAATGCGCGTCGTCGCCGAGAAGGCAATGACTTCTGGTTTCTTGCCCGCCATTTTGGGCTCGGCCTGGCCGTAATTCCCCTTGCACAGGGCGACGATGGAGCGGCCTTCCGGCGTTTCATCGGAAAGCGAGGCAAGCAGCGCCACTTCGGCGAGCTGCTTCTCGGTGACGCCGGGAATGGCTACGAGAGCGGTTGCGAGGCGGTTGCCGTAGGTAATGGTTCCGGTCTTGTCGAGAAGAAGCGTATCAACATCGCCTGCGGCTTCCACGGCACGGCCCGATGTGGCGATGACGTTGAAGCGGATCAGCCGGTCCATGCCGGCAATGCCGATGGCCGACAGCAGGCCGCCGATGGTTGTGGGGATAAGTGTCACCAGCAGGGCAACCAATACGGTGACCGAGAGCATGGTGCCGGAATATCCCGCAAGCCCCCACAGGGTCACCACGGCAATCAGGAAGATCAGGGTCATGCCGGCGAGCAGGATTGAGAGCGCCAATTCGTTTGGCGACTTCTTGCGCTCTGCTCCTTCCACCAGCGCAATCATGCGGTCAATGAAGGTGTTGCCGGGAGCCACGGTGATTTTCACCTTCACCCAGTCAGAGAGAACGGTTGTGCCGCCGGTCACAGCCGAACGGTCACCGCCGGATTCGCGGATGACGGGGGCGGATTCGCCGGTGATCGCCGACTCGTTGACCGAGGCAATGCCTTCGACGATTTCGCCGTCAGCGGGAATGAGGTCGCCGGCCTCGACCAAAACCAGATCTCCGGGATTCAACTTAAGCGCGGATACCTTCTCGAAAACCCGGTCATTGGTTTCGGGAATGATCAGCCGTTTGGCCAGGGTGTCGGTGCGGGTGCGGCGTAGCGCATCGGCCTGGGCCTTGCCACGGCCCTCGGCAACCGCTTCGGCAAAGTTGGCAAACAGCACCGTGAACCATAGCCAGGCGGCAATCTGCCCGGAAAACAAGGCGGTGCCATTGCCGGTGAAAAGATCACGCAGCCACAAGGCCGTCACCAGCGCTGCCACCACTTCGGTGACAAAGATCACCGGATTGCGGGCAAGGGCGCGCGGGTTGAGCTTGCGGAAGGAATCGGCAACCGCGCGGAGGAGAATGGCGCCGTCAAAGAGTGCCAAGGCTTGGGTTCTATTGGTCATGGGAACAACTCCGATCAGAATGTCGTGCCGGCGAGCATCAGGAACTTCTCAACGATGGGGGTAAGCGCCAGCGACGGGAAATATTGCAGGCCGCCAAGGATCAGGATCACGCCTGCCAAAAGGGCCACGAACATCGTCCCATGGGTGGGGAAGCTGCCGGCCGAGGCAGGAATTTTGGTCTTGGCCGCAAGGGAACCGGCAATGGCCAGCATCGGCACGATGTATGCAAAGCGCCCGAGAAACATCGTGATGCCAAGCGTGGTGTTGTACCAGGTGGTGTTGGCGTTGAGCCCGGCGAAGGCAGAGCCGTTGTTGCCGGCGGCCGATGAATAGGCATAGAGGATTTCGCTCAGGCCATGGGGACCGGCATTGGCAAGGCTCGACAGGCCGACCGGGATCATGGCTGAAACAGCGGTGAAGCCGAGGATGGCAAAGGGCAGCACCAGCAGCGCCAGCATGGCGAGTTTCATTTCCCTGGCCTCGATCTTCTTGCCGAGATAATCAGGGGTGCGCCCAACCATGAGGCCGGCGATGAAGACCGTGACAATGGCGATGACAAGGATGCCATAGAGGCCGGAACCGACACCGCCGGGCAAAACTTCACCGAGTTGGATGAAGAACAGGGGGATGAGCCCGCCCAAGGGGGTGAGTGAGGAATGCATGGCATTCACCGCACCGCAGGAAAGCCCGGTGGTGGCAACAACAAAGAGGGCGGTCATGGCGAGGCCAAAGCGCATTTCCTTGCCTTCCATATTGCCTTGGCCGGGATCGATGCCAAGGGCCTGAATGATCGGGTTGCCCGATGCTTCGGCCCAATAGACGATGCCGGTTCCCACGATGATGAAGAGGAACATGGTGATGAACAGGGCGCGGCCCTGGCGCTGATCGCCCACCATGCGCCCGAACATGAAGGGCATGGCGGCGGACACAACCAGCATGGCGAAGATCGAAAGATAATTCGACCAGGCCGATGGATTTTCAAAGGGGTGGGCGGCATTGGCATTGAGGAAGCCGCCGCCATTGGTGCCGAGCTGCTTGATGGCTTCCTGGCTGGCGATCGGCCCCATTGCGATGGTTTGCTTGACGCCTTCCAGCGTTGTTGCATCAACCGCGCCCAGAAGCGTTTGCGGCATGCCAAGCAGCATGAAGGCAATGGCCACCACGATGGCGAGCGGCAGCAGCACATAGAGTGTGGCCTTGACGAGGTCGTCCCAGAAATTGCCAAGGGTTGCCGTCGAGCTGCGGGCGAAGGCACGCGTGAACGCCACCCCAAGGGCAATGCCGGTTGCCGCCGAGACAAAGTTATGAACGGTGAGCCCCGCCATCTGCACGAGATGGCCCATGGTGGTTTCACCGCCATAGGATTGCCAGTTGGTGTTGGTGACAAAACTCATGGCCGTATTGAACGACAGGGCTTCGGGAACCCCGGCAAAGCCTTGCGGGTTCAGTGGCAAAATTCCTTGCAGACGCTGCAGGCCATAGAGCGTGATGAAGCCCACCGCATTGAAAGCCAGCATGGCCAGGGCGTAGGATTGCCAGGACTGTTCCTTGGGCGAAGTGCCTGTGAGCCGGCTGATGGCCCCTTCAACGGGCGCCAGCACGGGACTAAGCCAGGTGCGCTTGCCCGTGAAGACCGCCGCCATGAAGCTGCCCAGCAGCCAGGCGGAACCTGTCACAAGGGCCAGAACAAGGAGAATTTGAAACCAGCCAGGAAGGGTCATGGTGTCACCTTTATAATTGAGATGTCAGTATTTTTCGGGGTGCAGCAAGGCGTGGACCAGATAGGCGCCAAGCCCCAAAGCCACGATCAGGCCAATGAATGCTTCTGCCATGACCGCCTCACAGCCGTTCGCAGAAGCGCACATAGGCGGCGGCGCCGAAAAACAGGCCCGTACCAAGTGCCAGGTAGATGACGTCAAGCATGGCTCACTCCAATTGGAAATTTCACGCCGCAGAATGCCCATGCCGGCATAAGTTTGCGATGTGGATTGTTGAATCCAGTCATAAGGATTTCATAAAGATAAGGTGCGCCGAACTGTTCGCCCTGGATGAAATGCCGAAGCCGTTTCCAATCCACAAAATGTCTGCTCAGAAGGAAAGGCACCCCCCGTTTGGATGTGCCTCTAATCGCAAACTTGAGCTGCCTTCAATTTCTTCTTTGGCACTCGCTCGTTTGCAATTATGCTAATTTCTGCATCCAGCTCGCCTGCTGGCCGCGCCATTTAAGCCCACGGAAATAGTTAGATTCCATGCCCAGATATTTACGCGAGAACGCACCTGCAGTTCGGCATTCACCCATATCCCTCAGTACCAAAAAAAATCCCGTCAATCATGTGTTATTCCCAAATCAAATACCCCTTCCATACGGGAACATTAATGGTCAACGGGACGCCCCCTAAAAGGGCTTGTTTTATTGGATTTAAAAGCAGCGGGGTGAATTCCATCTGGCACATAGCCCCAATCTTTGCGGGCGGCCAATCAGGCAAAAAAGTGGTACAGCTGGGGGGTCTCGAACCTCCGACCTCCGGATCCACAATCCGGCGCTCTAACCAACTGAGCTACAGCTGCATCTTCAAGTGCGGCGCAAACTAGCGAGGTGCGCCTGCAAATTCAAGCAAACAAAAAGGCCCGCGACAATCGCGGGCCTTCAGTCAAAAGGTTAAACTGGCTTAAGCGGCAAAGGACTTGCTGAAGTCCTTGACGGATTTTTCAAAGCCGCTCTTGAGCGGCTGGACCGTCTCAGTGGTCAGGCGCACGGCAATTTCATTCAATTCGCCGGCCTGGGCCTTGAAGGCTTCAGCCTGGTCCTTGACGAAGCTCTGCTGGAGGGACACGACTTCGCCGAATTCCTTGGTCGAAAACAGCTTGCGGCTGAAGGCAAAGGCCTCTTCCATGTTCTTCTGAGTGAATTCCATGGCCTTCTTCTGGAAATCGACAACGCCTGACTTGTAGGCGGAAGCCACGGCTTCAAAAACCTGGGCATTGTCTTGGGCCACGTCCTTCACCTTCTCAAAGGCTACCTGGGCCTGGTCCACGGACTTCTGGGCGAATTCGAGAGCTTCCTTTGGCATTTCAAGAGCCTCGGTTGGCATTTCGGAACTGGCTTCAAATTTTGATTTCTTATTCATGGATCATCTCCAATTAGATTAACGGCGCGATCTGTCGCTTGAATCACATATAAGAACAAAAATGCTGCATTGCAACATAAATCTCGCATCGCAGCATTTTGTGCGGAATTGAGACCTTACGTTAACCAGTTGTACATTTTTATGACCTTTGGTTAACCAAAGGTGGACGCAATCTTAAAAAATTGATTTAGTTTGCCTAGGGGTGGGCCACGTGCAAATGGCCGGCTCAAATGTTCGTAATTGCGTGGGGATCGGCCGGGTAAACCCCGGCTGCGGGTATATTGACCAGATTAGAGGCGCCAACCCTTGAAGATTTGCGCACCCTTGCCAGCCCCGCCTGGCTGTGGGACGGGGCGCGGGGGCGCATCGTATGGGCGAACCCGGCGGGAGTTGCCTTTTTCAACGGCGAATCGCTTTTTGACCTGATCGACCGCCCTTTTGACCTGGCCGAGCCGGGGGTTGAACAAATCACGTCACTTTCCAAAAAACTGAGCCGGGGCCAGGTTGAATCCGCCCTGCTCCACTTCCCGTCGTCAGGCCGAACGGTGCCGCTGCCCTGCCGCTGCACCATTCATGCCCTGGCCGATGGGCGGGCCGGGCTTCTGGTCATCGCCGCAAGCCCCAGCGATGCGGCAAGCGAGATTCCAACGGAAAAACTGGCGCTGGCCTTTGACCTCTTGCCTGAGGCGGCGGCGTTCATGGGGCGGGAGGGCTCGCTGCACCGGTTGAATGCGGCAGCACGGCTGCTTCTGGGGGCGGACCAGCGCGCCAGCCTCGGCGCCCTTATAGAGGATTCATCGCTTGCCGATGATTTGCTGACGCGGCTGGCCTCGACCGGAACGGTCAGCGATGTCCGGCGCCTGCGCACCAAAATCGGCCAGCGTGACATCAGGCTCACCCTGCAAAAGCTGGACACGGCGGCGGACCCGGTGGCTTTTGCCATGGTGCTTCTCGATGACATCACCGAACGGCGCGCCCTGGAGCGGACCATTTCAAACCGCCCGCAAGATACAAGGCCGCAACTCGCCCCCGCCGAGGCGGAAGCGTTTCACCAGCTTGGCAAAGCGCTTAACGAGTCCGCTGCCGAGCAAAAGCCGGTGCTGCAAAAACCGCGGCGCAAACCAGCGGTTATCCCGCGCCCCGTCACCACCGCCATCGACAGTCTTGCCCATGCGGTTTTGATCAGCAAGGGTGAGCAGGTGCTGCACGCCAATCCGAAGGCGCTTGAGACTTTCGGTTATGGGTCGGTTGATGACCTGATCAATGATGATGCGGTGTGGGCATATTTTTCGACGCTTGGCCAATCGGTTCCGTCGGCCACACTAGCGCTTGAAAGCGGCGTGAGTGTCAGTTTCGCGGCGCAAATGTCCGAGGTTGCGTGGCAGAGCGGCCCGGCCCGCCAGTTTATTTTGAAGCCGGTTGCGGCGCCTGTCGCCAAACCTAGCGAAGTGAAAGCGCCGCCACCGCCGGTCATTGCAGCGCCTGTGGAGTCGCAGGCGGCTCCTGCCGCCAAAGAGATCGTCCATCCGCAGGAGAGCCGTCAAAACACCCAACCGGTGGCCGATGAAGAACTGCGGGCCATTCTCGATACGGCAACGGACGGGATCATCACGCTTGACCGCGACGGCAAGATCCACACCTTCAGCGCCGGGGCCGAAGCCATTTTTGGTTACCGCATTGCTGAGGTGGCGGACAAGCCGTTTGGCGACTTGCTGGCGCCCGACAGCCGGAAAGTGCTGCGTGACTATCTCTCAGCCTTGCAGGGTCCGGGGCTGGCCAGCGTGTTCAACGACGGGCGCGAGGTGAATGCCATTGTGAAGCAGGGCGGATCGGTTCCACTTTTCCTGACCATAGGCGCGCTGCAATCGCTCTCTTCGCGCGCCGCCTTCTGCGCCGTAGTGCGCGACATCACCCAGTGGAAACGGACGGAATCGGAATTGCGCGAGGCCAAGGAAGTGGCCGAGGCCACCAGCAAGCAGAAGTCGGAATTCCTGGCCCGCATCAGCCATGAACTGCGCACGCCGCTCAATGCCATCATGGGCTTCTCGGAAGTCATGCGGCTTGAACGCTTTGGCGAAATCAAGAACGACAAGTACCGCGGCTATGTGAATGACATTCATTCCAGCGGCGGGCTGCTGCTCTCGCTGATCAACGATTTGCTTGATCTTTCAAAAGTCGAAGCCGGGCAGCTTGAGCTCAATTTCACCGCGGTTGATCTCAGCGACACGGCGGACAATGCCATCAAGATGCTGCAGGAGGCGGCAACGGGAGCCCGCGTTGTCATCCGCAAGGCGATGCCCGGCGATCTTCCCAATGTTGTTGCCGATCAGCGCTCCATGCGCCAGATCATGCTCAACATCCTGTCGAACGCCATCAAGTTTACCGAT
The DNA here is from genome assembly GCA_965279345.1 of Aestuariivirga sp. Taxonomy (GTDB): domain Bacteria; phylum Pseudomonadota; class Alphaproteobacteria; order Rhizobiales; family Aestuariivirgaceae; genus Aestuariivirga. The sequence continues at coordinate 469,434 of CBDIHN010000003.1, read as the reverse complement.
CCGGGAGGACAGGTTATAGTCTCGGCCCAGATGAACAAATCAGGCGAGCTCAAACTCCGCGTCAAGGACACGGGCATCGGAATGAATGAAGAGCAATTGCGCGATGCCCTTGAACCTTTCAAGCGGGTGGTCACCGAGGGCCGCGAGGTGCAGGGCACGGGCCTTGGATTACCGCTCACCAAGGCGCTGGCGGAAGCCAACCGCACGAAATTCGAAATTTCGAGCGAACCCCGCAAGGGCACACTCATTGAGCTTACATTCCCGACAACGCGTGTCCTCGCGGAATAGCCGTCACGCGGGATGGCAGTGATGTCCACACGCGCGAAGTTCAGGGCTTCCCCTGCCGAGACATGGCTTATGATCGGCGCGGGCCTCATTGCGGTGCTTGTGGCCCTGCCCATTCTGACAATTGTTCTTCTCTCCTTCGCCTCCAGCGAAAATATCTGGCCGCATTTGCTGGGCACGGTTCTGCCGGGCTATGTCTGGCGCACCCTTGGCCTGATGGTGGGCGTTGGATTCCTGACCTTCGTCATCGGCACGGCCACGGCCTGGCTGGTGAGCCTGCATGACTTTCCGTTGCGGCGAATCCTGCAATGGGCCTGCCTCATGCCGCTGGCCATGCCCACCTATATTGTGTCCTACACCTATGTGGATTTCCTCAACTATGCGGGCGCCCTGCAAACCTGGCTGCGCGGCATCATGGGATGGAGCCGCCCTGAAGACTACATGTTTCCGGAAATCCGCTCGCTTCCCGGCGCGGTCCTTGTGCTGGCCCTGGTTCTCTACCCCTATGTTTACATGACGGCGCAGGCGAGCTTCCTGCGCCAGCCCATGAGCCAGCTCGATGTGGCGCGCACCCTTGGCAAAACGCCATGGGGGGCCTTTCTTTCCGTGGCCCTGCCGCAGGCAAGGCCGGCCATCGTGGTCGGCGTCAGCCTCGCACTTATGGAATGCCTAAACGACATCGCGGCGGTCGGCTTCTTTGGTGTCAACACATTGACTCTCGGCATCTACACAACCTGGCTGGGCGAGGGAAACCTGGGTGGGGCGGCGCAATTGGCCGTTGTCCTTCTGATCTTCGTCTTCGCATTGCTGTGGGTTGAGCGCCATGCACGCAAACAGCAATCCTACATGCCGGGATCGCGCCATCCCATGGCGCCACGGCGCACGCTGCTCACGGGCTGGCGCGGAATCTTGGCCATGCTTGCCTGCTTCCTGCCGGTGTTCCTCGGGTTTATCCTGCCGGCGCTCATTCTCCTGCGCTTCGCAACACGGCATGTGGAAGATCTCTTCTCTGCGAGCTATTTCGAGTCCATGTGGCATTCGCTGGTTCTCTCGCTGGTCGCGAGCCTGGTGGTCGTGGCTCTCGGCCTTGTCCTTGCCTATGCCCACCGTTCACAGCGTGGCGCGCGGCTGAATCTGTTTCTCAGACTTGCCAGTGTCGGCTATGCGATGCCGGGAACGGTGCTTGGCATCGGCGCGCTTATTCCGCTAGCCTATTTCGACAACAGCGTTGATGCCTTCATGCGCAGCATGTTTGGCGTTTCCACCGGTCTCCTGCTGTCGGGCACGATCACCGCAATCATCTTTGCCTACGCAATCCGCTTTCTCGCTATCTCATTCGGCTCGCTGGAAAGCGGGCTTGAGAAAGTGACGCCCAATCTGACCTTTGCGGCGCGCACGCTGGGCCGCACGCCCTTGCGCACCGTTGTGGAAATCCACCTGCCCATTCTGCGCCCCGCCCTCATCACGGCGACGCTTTTGGTCTTTGTCGACTGCATGAAGGAACTGCCGGCCACGCTCATTCTCCGGCCCTTTGATTTCGAGACGCTGGCGACCCAGGTGTTCCTGCTGGCTTCGCTGGGCCAACTGGAAGAAAGTGCGGCACCGGCGCTCACCATTGTCGCGGCTGGCCTTATCCCGATCATCCTGCTCACGCGCAATCTCCGCACCCGCGAGAGCTTCAGGTAAGGGCCGCGAGATTCCGGAACAGGTCGAGGGCTTCGGGATTGGCGAGTGCTTCCTGGTTCTTCACTTCGCGGCCATGGACGATTTCGCGCACGGCCAGCTCAGTGATCTTCCCCGATTTGGTGCGCGGAATATCACGCACCGCGAGAATGACGGCGGGCACGTGGCGGGGCGAGGCCCCGTCACGCACCTGCTTTTTGATCAGGGCAATCAACCTGTCATCCAGGGTGACACCCGGCGCCAATCGCACAAAAAGAACAACGCGCACGTCATTGTCCCAGTCCTGTCCAATGGCCAGGGCTTCAAGCACCTCGGGGATACGCTCCACCTGGGCATAGATTTCAGCGGTGCCGATGCGCACGCCGCCGGGATTCAGCGTTGCATCGGAACGGCCATGGATGATGAGGCCGCCATGGGCGGTGATTTCGGCGAAATCGCCGTGGCACCAGATATTGTCAAAGCGGGCGAAATAGGCATTGTGATACTTCTGCCCATCGGGGTCATTCCAGAACATCACGGGCATGGAGGGAAACGGCTTGGTGCACACCAGTTCGCCTTTTTCTTCTTTTAGCGAATGCGCAGTGTCATCCAGCACATCCATGGCCATGCCAAGCATCGGCCCCTGAATTTCGCCGCGCCAGACGCTGTCCAGCGGGTTGCCGCCAACAAAACAGCCGCAGATATCGGTGCCGCCGGAAACCGAGGCGAGGTGGATATCGGGCTTTACCGCGTCATAAACAAAATCGAAATTCTCAGCACTCAACGGCGAGCCGGTGGACATCATGGTTCGAAGGCTGGTGAGCTTGTGGGTGTCGCGGGCGCGCCAGCCGGTCTTGCGGACGGAATCGATATACTTGGCGGAGGTGCCGAAAACCGCCATCTCGGCCGCTTCGGCAAAATCAAAGAGCGCACGCTCATTCGGATGAAACGGCGAACCATCATAGAGCAGAAGGGTGGCGCCCGCGGCCAAGCCGCTCACCAACCAGTTCCACATCATCCAGCCGCAGGTGGTGAAGTAAAAGAGCCGGTCGCCGGGCTTCACATCGCTGTTCAGGACAATCTCGCAGAGGTGCTTCAGCAGAATGCCGCCGGCGCGGTGCACGATGCATTTGGGAATGCCAGTGGTTCCGGAGGAATAAAGAATGTAGAGCGGATGATCGAAAGGCATCTGGGCGAACCTGATCGCGGCTTCGCTTTCACGGGCACGGAAGGCGTCGAGGGTTTTTGCCTTGGGCAATTGCGCCGCCATCGCTTCGGCCTGCCCGGTGTAGTCGATTACGATGGTCTTTTCGACACTTGGCAGTTGGGTCAGAACCTTGGCAATCTTCTCGGCGAGGCTGTGGGTTTTGCCTGCATAAAAATAAGCGTCACAAGTGAACAGGAGTTTTGGTGCAATCTGGCCGAAGCGGTCGAGAATGCCGCGCTCGCCGAAATCCGGCGAGCAGGATGACCAGATGGCCCCCAGCGAAGCCACCGCCAGAAAGGCCACGATGGTTTCGGGATGATTGGGCACCACGGCGCAAACCCTGTCACCCGGCTTGATACCCGCTTTGGCAAGGGCGCGATGGGTTTGCGCCACGCGCGCATTGAGCTCGCGCCAGGTCACGGTCGTCTTGATCTTGTCTTCGCCCCAGAAAATCAGGGCGGGGCCATCATCGTTCCGGCGCAGGAGGTTTTCGGCGTAGTTCAGCCTGGCGTCGGGGAAAAAGCGGCCTCCCGGCATCTTGTCCCCGTCAACGAGGACGGGTTTTCCACGGGTTTTCGCCACGACACCGCAGAATTCCCAGAGTTTTAACCAGAAAACTTCAGGCCTTGCCGTAGAGAATCCCAGAATATCCGCATAGGATTGCAGGCCAGCACCATCGGCGTTTTCCAGTTCATCCATAAACCGGCGAAGATTTGAGCCCGACTTCCTCTTTTCCGATGGTGTCCACAGGGGTTGGCCGGGCATTACTTATCTCCGTTTGGAATTTGGTTCATAATATATCCCGCTTCGAAAGGTGGAAGGATGAAAAAGCGACTTGTCTGGATTGGTGTGGCCATTGTCCTTGGGCTTTTTGCCGCTGGGGCCTGGGCCTTTATCCAGCCGGGTTTTGCCGTGGCCGCGTTGCAGGACTATGTCATGCGCAAGACGGGCCGCACCCTTCTGGTCAATGGCGGGGCCAGGCTGGAGTTTTCCCCCCAGCTCAGTGTGCGCCTTGATGATGTTTTCCTGTCCAACCCCCAAGGCATGACGGGCAATTTTGCCCGGGCGGCGAGTGCGCATTTACCATTGCAACTCAGCGATCTCTTCCGGCGCAAGCTCAAGATCAGGAGCATTGCGCTGGAACAGCCGGTTTTCAGTTTTCTGGTTGACCGGGACGGCCATAGCAGTTGGGTGAGCGAAGGGAAAGGCGGCGCGCAGGCGAAGCCCGGCAACACCGCCAACGCCAAGGAACCCCTGACATTGCTCGTGGAAAATGGCTCGGCCAGTTTCCTTGACGAGCGCAACGGGCAAGCCTTCGCGCTTGAGGATGCCTCGGCAAACATCGCCATCAGCGATGAAGGCGGGCTTGACGTGGAAGGGACGGCCTCGCTCAACAAGCAGTTTGCCCGCATTGAAGCACAGGTGAAATCCGTGAAGCGGCTGGGCGAGGATGGCTCGCCGCTTGACCTTACGATCACAGCGCCGGCGCTCACGGTGAATTTCACCGGCAGGCTGGCGACGCATGACGGGCTCAATCTTGCGGGCGCCATTGACGCCACGGCGCCCGATCTCCGCCACTTGGCAAAATGGCTGGGCTCGGACGTTACCGGGAATGCCGGGCTCAAGAATTTTTCGCTGGCCGGCGCGTTGGATTCAAAGGGCGCGGTTTTCAATCTGAGCAAGGCGAGCGTTGCGCTGGACGGCATGGTTGCCACTGGCGACATGACGCTTGATCTCACAAAAAAAACACCAAATGTCAGTGCCGCGCTTTCAACAGATGTTTTCTCGCTTGATCCTTATCTCCCGGCCAAGAAGGACGGCATCGTGAGCGCGGGCAAGGAAGACGCGGGCTGGGACATATCACCCGTTGCGTTCGACAGGCTCAAGGGCGTTGACGGCAGCCTGAAGCTCTCGGCCTTTCAGGTCAAATGGAACGGCGCGGAAATTGGCCCGGCCGAATTGTCCGGCACGCTGAAGGACGGGAAACTGGAAACGGGAGTTCAGGACGCCACCCTCTACGGCGGCAAGGCAACGGCGAAAATCACGCTTGATGGCACGCAGGACTTGCCGGCTCTGCGATTGGATGTTGATGCGCAGGGGATCAAGGGCGAAACCTTTCTCAGCGAATTTGCGGGCGTAGATTGGCTGGCCGGAAACACCGGGCTGCAAGCATCGCTGACCGCCACGGGGCACAACCAGCGGGAAATGATGTCCACTTTGACCGGCAAATTCAGCATTGATGTTTCCGATGGCGAGATCACCGGCCTCAACATTGTAGACATGGTTTCAACGGTGAGCCACGCCTTGAGCGACGGCTGGGGCGAAGGGCCGGAAAACCTCACGTCATTTGATACGGCCAAGGCCTCCTTCGTGATCGGCGATGGCATCGCGAAAACCACGGATGTGAGGGTTGCAGGCCCGGCCTTTGCAGTCACGGGAGGCGGCGAGATTGACATGCTGCGCCGGGCGCTGGATTTCAAATTCGATCCCAAAGTGGTTACCGGCACCAATGAGACCACCGGCCTTCCAGTTCAGGTCGCGGTTAAGGGGCCATGGCAGGGGCCCAGAATATATCCCGATGTGGAAGGGATTTTTGATGATCCGAAGGCCGCCTACGACACCTTGCGCGACCTTGGGGTTTCCGAAAAAACCTTCAAGCAAATCGGCAAGTCGGGCAAGAAACTTTTCAAGGACCTGTTCGGCAATTGATGTCCGCCGCGCCCAAGAGCATTATCAGCCCATGATCCGTGTCCAACCCTTCGCCTTCGATACCGCCGCCGAACTTGCCAATCTCAAGCAGGGCCGGACGGATATTGGCGGCAGCGTGGTCTTTGTCGGCACCATGCGCGATCTCAGCGACGGTGCGGCGGTTTCCGCCATGACGCTTGAGCATTATCCCGGTATGACGGAGAAGGCGCTCGAAGAAATTGATGCGGAAGCGCAGCGTCGCTGGCCGCTTCTCGATACGCTCATTGTCCATCGCTACGGCAAGCTGCTGCCGGGAGATGACATTGTTCTGGTCATCACCACCTCCAGTCACCGCGAGGCGGCTTTCGAGGCCTGCCATTTCCTGATCGACTGGCTCAAGACCAAGGCGCCGTTCTGGAAACTGGAAAGCGGTGCTAAGGGCGACACCTGGGTTGCGGCGAAATCATCCGACGATGAAAGCGCCACGCGCTGGGACAAGAAGCCTTCGTGAGCCGTTACTGGCGGCAGCCGCGTCCGTTCTATCGCAGCGTCATCGATGCTGCCTTCTTTCTCATCGTTCTCACCATTGTGCTGGCCGCCATGAAGCAGTTCGGCATGATCGACCTGGGCACGGGATCGCTTCAGGTGGTTGATGGCGACTCGCTGCGCCGGGGCGATACGGATATCCGCCTGCACGGCATTGATGCGCCGGAATACCGACAGAGCTGCCGGGACAAGCACGGGGCCGAATACCCTTGTGGCAAGCAGGCGGCGAATGCCTTGCGGAGCCTGGTGCGGGCGGGGGAAGTTTCCTGCACCTCGATTGAAACGGACCGCTATGGCCGCGCCGTTGCGCTTTGCAAACGGGGCGATCTTGAAATCAACGGGGAAATGGTGCGGCTGGGCTGGGCCGTTGCCTATTCCCGCCACAGCCTGTCCTATGTGCGCCTGGAAGCCGAGGCGCGGCGGGCCAAGCGGGGGATTTGGGCGGGAAGCTTTGAGCCGCCCGAGGATTACCGCGCCCGCCAGCATCTGGTTCAGGGCAATTTAGGAGACGGGGTTGCGCCGGATTAAGGGATGCCCACTGCTTGACTCCGTCGGCGACATCAGCAATACTTCGCTATATGGTGAAGTATCAGGCATCAGCTATTGACCGCACGTTCTCCGCGCTCGCCGACCCTACCCGGCGGAATCTCCTGCTGCGGCTGAAGGAGGAACCCGGGCTTTCGGTGAGTGAGCTCGCCCGGCCGCTTTCGCTGAAGCTTCCCGGCATGATGAAGCACCTCGATGTCCTCTCCGATGCGGGATTGATCACGCGGAGCAAAACCGGCCGCACCGTATCGGTTCACCTTTCGCCAGGGCCGATGCGGGAGGCAATGGCGTGGCTGCAACGGTATGAACGCTTCTGGACGGCAAGCCTCGACCGGCTTGCGGCGTTCGTGGAAGAGGATGACAATTGATGACCAAGAGCCTCCCGAGTGTCACCATCGTGCGTAGAATCAAGGCCCCGCCCGCCAAGATTTACGCGGCGCTTACAGAACCCAAATTGATGGTCCAGTGGTGGAGTCCTGATGCGGGGCCGACGCTGAGCGCCGAAGCGGATGTCCGGCCGGGAGGCCGCTTCAGCATCGTGTTCCGGCTGCTGAACGGCGATGAGCACAATCCCACCGGGGTTTATCAGGAAGTGGTTCCCGATAAGAAGCTTGTTTTCACCTGGGAATGGGCCGGAATGGAGGAACGGGAGTCGCTGGTCACGTTTCTGCTGAAGCCGTTTGACGGCGGCACCGAACTGACATTGATCCACGAACATCTGCCCGACGAAGCGGCGCGCAAAAGCCACGAGGACGGCTGGAATGGCTTCCTCGACAAACTGCCAATTTTCCTTGGAGTTGCCGAATGACCGACTTGATTCTTACCACCTACGATTGGGTTCCCGATATGCCGCGTGGCTATGTGCGTGACATACGGGTGCGTTGGGCGCTGGAAGAGGCCGGGTTGCCCTACCGCGTCAGGAGCACCCCGTTTCGTGATCGGCAGCCTGTGCACTTCTCACATCAGCCCTTCGGCCAGGTGCCGTGGTTGACGGATGGAGACTTATCTATTTTCGAGAGTGGCGCGATCCTGCTTCACCTGGGCGAGCGGAGTGAGGCGCTGATGCCTGCCGAACCGCACGGTCGCAGCGATGTCAAGGAATGGCTGTTCGCCGCACTCGCATCGGTCGAGGCGGCGAGCCAGCCTTGGTCTTTCTTCAAGTTCTCCGGTGATACCGGAGAAACGCCGATGTGGAAGTTTTTTGACGAGTTCCTAAACAAGCACCGACTCGGGCACATGGAACCCGTACTGGCACAACGTGAATGGTTGGCCGGAACCTTTTCGGTCGCCGACATCCTCATGGCGGATGTGCTGCGCCTTGTTGATCGATTCGACGGGCTGGCGAAATATCCCGCTTGCCGCGACTACATCGCGCGCGCCACAGCCCGCCCATCCTTTGTGAAGGCCCACGCAGACCAGATGGCCCATTTTGCTGCGGCAGATGCAGCCTGATAAATGCGCCACGGAGGCTTTCTTCAAAGCCAGCAAGCCGCTGAATCGCCTGTGGAGGAATGGTGCTGCTAGACAGGATTGAACTGTCGACCTCTCCATTACCAATGGAGTGCTCTACCACTGAGCTACAGCAGCGCACCAGAATGGGGGACACATGCCACAGGCCTTGCTTTGGCGCAACCCTCATGGCTTGACAGAATCCGCTCGTTTTTCCATCTTTTGGCCATGGCCAACAAACCCCGTACCCCGCGCTCCACTGCCGAAACCAAGCGGCTGGCGGAGGCTTTGCGGATTAACCTCCTGAAGCGAAAATCCCTCGCCAGGCTCAAAAAGACCATTGCCAAGGCCGAAAAAAAGGCTTCGGATTAAGCCTTGCCCCAAAGGCGCCATCTATGCTTGTTACGGCGTTTCGGCGGCCTTCCGGGACGGCTTTGCTGATTCTTTTGAAGGGAACGTGTTGAATGGATCGGATCCGTATTCGCGGCGGCAACAAACTGAACGGCACCATTAATATCTCGGGCGCCAAAAACGCCGCCCTGCCCCTGATGATCGCGGCATTGCTCACCCCCGAAACGCTGACGCTGCGCAATGTTCCGCGCCTGGTGGATGCGCTCCGCCTGCAGCGGATCCTGCAAAACCACGGGGTTGACATCACAGTCTCGGGCAAGCGCCCGGGGCAGAGTGCCACGGCGGGCGAAACGCTCCGCATTTCGGCCAAGAGCATTGTGGACACCACCGCACCTTACGACCTGGTTTCCAAAATGCGGGCCAGCTTCTGGGTGCTTGGGCCCCTGCTGGCGCGCTGCGGCGAAGCCAAGGTCTCGCTCCCCGGCGGCTGTGCCATCGGCACGCGGCCGGTGGACCTCCACATCATGGCCATGGAAAAGCTCGGCGCGGAGGTCGAGATTGACGCGGGCTATGTTATTGCTAAGGCCAAGAACGGGCTGAAGGGAGCCCACATCAATTTCCCGAAAGTCACTGTGGGCGCCACGCATGCGGCCCTGATGGCGGCGGTTCTGGCGAAGGGCGATACCATCATCGAGAATGCCGCGCAGGAGCCGGAAATCGGCGACGTAGCGGAATGCCTGGTAGCGATGGGCGCCAAGATCGAAGGCATTCACACATCGACACTAAAAATCACCGGTGTCACCAGCCTGCATGGGGCCGAGCATGAGGTGATTGCCGACCGCATCGAAACCGGCACCTATGCCATGGCCGCCGCGATGACCGGCGGCGATGTCCTGTTGAAAGGGGCCAAGGCCAGCAATCTTGAATCAATGATTGATGTTCTGACGCGGGCCGGGGTTTCGGTCCAGCGCAGCAATGAAGGGCTACGCATCGCCCGCAATGGCCAGGGCATTGAACCGGTCAATGTCGATACCGATCCCTATCCCGGCTTTCCCACCGATCTTCAGGCGCAGCTCATGGCGCTGATGACCAAGGCCAAGGGCACGGCGATGATCCGCGAAACGATTTTTGAAAACCGCTTCATGCATGTGCAGGAGCTGGCGCGGCTGGGCGCCGACATTCATCTGCATGGCGACACGGCGGAAGTGCGCGGCGTGCAGAAGCTCATGGGTGCGGATGTGATGGCCACGGATTTGCGCGCTTCGGTTTCGCTGGTGATTGCCGGCCTTGTGGCGGAAGGCGACACGATGATCCACCGCGTCTACCATCTTGACCGCGGCTTTGAAGCGCTGGAAGAAAAGCTGCAGGCCTGCGGTGCTGATGTCGAAAGGCTTGCGGGAAACTGATTGGTGCTGAAACTTACGGCGAAAGACGCTGAAGATTTGAAGGTCATCTCTGCCCACATGCAGGATGCCCTGGTGCGGCTTGCCGACATCCGCTATCTGGCCAAGCCGCGCCAGTTTGCCCTGGTGTCCAACCGTTTTGCCTGGGAACAGCAGCCAAAATCCGAACGCCGCCGCAGCGGCCTGCATTTTGACCACGTCCTCAGCGTGAAGCAGCATGGCATTGCGGCCCAGGCGAAAGACGCGGTTCTGTCGCTCCTTGCGATTACCTTTGAAACGGGCCCCGAGCCTTCGGGCACGGTGGTTCTTACGTTTTCAGCGAACTGCACCATCAGGCTCAATGTTGAGTATCTTGATCTGCACCTGCAGGATTTGGGCGGAGCCTGGGCCACCGATCTCAAGCCCCATCACGGTGACTAGCGCCTTTGCGGGCTTTCCGTCTAATCTCGTTTCATGACAAGTTCCCAAAAAAACCGCCTCATTGCTGTCGATCTCGATGCCAGCATTGGCCCCGGCCCCTCGGCGGAGGCCGAGCATGAGCGGCGCGTTGCCATCTATGACCTTCTGGAAGAAAATTCCTTCGGCCTTTTGAATGGCAAGGAAGGGCCTTACCGCCTGCAACTTTCGACCCAGGACGGGCGGCTGCTTTTTGAAATCTACAGCGAAGGCGAAGAGGCCCTGTCGATCATCGGGCTCTCCATGTCGCCGTTCCGCGTCATCGTCAAAGACTATTTTCAGATCTGCGAAAGCTATTACGAGGCCATCAGGCATTCCACGCCGTCACAGATCGAGACCATCGACATGGCGCGGCGCGGCCTGCACAATGAGGGCAGCGAGATTCTCAAGGAAAGGCTCAACGGCAAAGTCGATATTGATTTTGACACGGCGCGGCGGCTGTTCACGCTGGTCTGTGTCCTGCATTGGCGCGGATAGGATTTGCCGGTGCCGGGGGACCTGCCAAATGCCGTGCTTTTTGCCTGCACGCAAAATGTCATCCGTTCGCCGATGGCGGCGGCCATCATGAAACATTTGTATGGGCACAAGGTTTATGTGGCCTCGGCAGGCGTCAAGCCCGGAGAGTCTGATCCCTTTATCGCCACCGTCCTTGATGAAATCGGCATCGAGCTTGGCAAGCACCGCCCGCATAATTTCGCTGATCTCGAAGACTCCAGTTTTGATCTCGCCATCTCGCTGTCGCCGGAGGCCCATCACTGGGCTTTGGAGCTGACCCGCACCATGGCGATTCACACGGAATACTGGCCGACCATGGACCCCTCCGCCACGGCTGGCAGCCGCGAACAAATTCTCGACAGCTACCGGATGGTGCGTGACGGGCTGGAAAAACGGATCCGGGCAAGATTCGGGGCGCAGGGGGCTAGAGGCGTATAAAACAAGGGTTTTTCGGCAATCCCTTGCATTTGAGCGCCAAGAGGTCCATTTATCGCGCCGCTTCCTTTAACAACCGGAAAGATTCATGGCGAAAGAAGAACTATTGGAATTTGAGGGCACGGTTTCCGAGCTTTTGCCCAACGCGACGTTTCGCGTTTTGCTCGACAATAACAATCATGAAATTATTGCCCACACGGCGGGCAAGATGCGCAAGAATCGTATCCGGGTTCTCGCTGGTGACCGCGTGATGGTTGAAATGACGCCCTACGACTTGACCAAGGGCCGCATCAACTATCGTTTCAAGTAACGCTGGCATGGCAGGTCAACCCGTAAAGCTTGTGCTGGCCAGCGCTTCGCCGCGGCGCTTGATGCTTTTGGAGCGCATGGGCTTGGCGCCTGATCTGCTCAATCCTACCGACCTCGATGAAACGCCGAAACGCCGCGAAACGCCACGCCGGCTTTCGATAAGGCTGGCCGAAGAAAAAGCCAAGGCCGCAATACACGCGCCGCAGGTGCAGGCGCTGGGCTCGGGCGTGTTCATTCTTGCGGCCGACACGGTTGTGGGGCTGGGACGCCGCATCCTGCCGAAAGCCGAAACCCGCAAGGACGCCTATGCCTGCCTCACCCTGCTTTCGGGCCGTTCGCACTGGGTTTATTCCACGGTTTGCATCATTGCGCCCAATGGGCAGAAAACCACGCGCTGCTGTGAAACCAAGGTCAGGTTCAAGCGCCTGTCGCGCGAAGACATCGAAAGCTATCTCAAGTCCGACGAGTGGCGCGGCAAGGCGGGTGGCTATGCCATCCAGGGCCGGGCCGAGGCCTTCGTGCGCTATCTGACGGGCTCGTATTCGAGCGTGATGGGGCTTCCACTCTACGAAACCGTACATTTGCTGGAAGGTGCGGGCTATCCGGTGCTTCATTCCTGGATGACGACTGCTTCCGCGAGTGTCTGATGGCCGAGCCTGTCCGTTTTAGGCCACGCCGGCCCTGCGCCATTTGCGGCAAGCCCTCGCTGCAGAAATTCCATCCCTTCTGTTCGGCACGCTGTTCACAGATTGACCTCAATCGCTGGCTGGGCGGGAACTACGCCATCCCCGCCGTTGAGAACGAAGAATCCGCCGAGGGCGATTTGGACAACGAGCCGTAACTGGACTAGCATTGTCTTCAAAAGAGGCAACGGGGAGCAGTAATGGCCGACGCGCGGATATTGATCGTCGATGATCATCCCCTGTTCCGCGAGGCGCTCCGCAATGCCCTGGGCACGGCCAAGTCCCGGCTCGACATTTCCGAGGCGGGTTCGCTGAACACCTTGATTGCCCATCTGACCAAGGACGACGCTTGCGACCTGGTTCTGCTTGATTTGCGCATGCCCGGGGTGCAGGGGCTTTCGGGCCTGATCTATCTCCGCTCGCAATATCCCAATATCCCGGTGGTCATCGTCTCGGCCAGCGAGGAGGCGGGCATCGTGCAGAAGTCGCTTGATCTCGGGGCCTCCGGATTCATCCCGAAATCCTCAGGGACGGCGACGATCATCGAGGCGGTCGAAACGGTTCTCGCCGGCGGCGTCTGGACGCCCCCCTGGGCCCAGCAGGAGTTGCCCGCCGATCCTGAAACGGCTGATATCGCGCGGCGCGTGGCCTCGCTCACGGCGCAGCAAATCCGCGTGCTGATGATGCTGAAGGAGGGCCTGCTCAACAAGCAGATCGCCCACGCGCTCAATGTTTCCGAAGCAACAGTCAAAGCCCATGTCTCGGCCATCCTGCTGAAGCTCGGCGTGGCCAGCCGCACCCAGGCGGTGATCGCGGCGAGCAAGCTTGAGGGATTATAAATTAACGATTGTTAATCGCAGCCGGGCCGTGGGGATCAGCAAAAATTCACTTAATATTTTAAGAGCCCAGTGACGCATTGATCCTAGAATTGCGCCTCATCCAGATCAATCAACCAGGTTCCCATGACCCTCACGACCAACCGCGCACTGGCAGGCACTCCGGAAGACCACGCCGACGAGATTCAACCCCAGTACAAACTGCGGTTTGAAGGTTCGCAGTCGAGCCCCGGGCGCGGCTTCTGCCTTGTTGACATATTCCTGAAAAACAACGGCAGGATTCCCGCCAATTTTCCCTTTCTCTGCCTGACGGTCCTTGGCCTCAACACGCTCCCGGCGTTCGGCTGGGCCGAGGAAGAGATCACGATCATCCGGAAAATGCAGCGGTTTACGCCGTTTGCCTCCGTGACACTTGATGCCGGCGCGCTGACCCAGTGCTGCACCATCAAGCTCAGATACAAATCCGCCTTTGGCGGCAGCCTGGAATTTGAGCCGGGAAGCGAGCATCTGCTGACCAACTTCCCCAATTTGAATCTCACCTGCGTGGTGGGCGCCGGAAACTTTCCGTCGCGGCGGACAATCCTTCAGGTGCCCGCGACCGCATTCAGGGCCGTGCTCAAGAATAAATTGGACGCCCTGGACTCACCTGCCTCAATCTGAGGCGAAACTCCGGTCACTCCCCGGCGACAGCCTTGATTTCAAGGTGGGACATGGCGGCGCGCAGGGCCGCCGGCTTCACGGGTTTGCGCAACACATGAATGTCATGGACCGTCGCCTGATCCGCCACTGCCAGCGACCTGTCAGCGGTGATGAGGATTGCCGGAATGGGACGTCTGGCCTTGCGGCGCAATTCATTGATCAGTGAAATGCCGTCTTCCTTGTTGAGATGGAAATCGGCGAGGATCATGTCGATCTTGCCATCGGCAATGTCATAGGCGCGCAGCGCCTCGGCACCACCCAGCGCCACATGCGCCGTGCAGCCCCAGCCGCCCAGAAGATGTTTCATGCCGTCGAGGATGGCCGGTTCATCGTCGATCACCAGCACTGATGCCGTGATGCCCAGCCCCAGCCGCTGGCGCGCCGTGTTCTTGCTGCGGACGCGGGGAATGGTGACGTGCGACAGGGGCACGGTGATGGCGAACATGCTGCCTTTGCCGGGCGTGGTGCGGAGCGTGATGTCGCTGCCAAGGACGCGGGCCACGCGCTCGACAATCGAAAGCCCGAGGCCGAGGCCCGCGGCGGAACCGCCATCGTCACCCAGACGCTGGAATTCCTGGAACACCAGTTCGCGCTTCGAATCCGGAATGCCGATGCCGGTGTCGTGGATTTCAATGCGCAAGGTGCGCCCCTTGCGGCGGCAGCCCATGAGAATGCGGCCCGACTTGGTATATTTGACCGCGTTGGAAATAAAGTTCTGCATGACGCGGCGCAGCAGCTTGCGGTCGGTTTCCACCGTTGCGCCACAGGGCATGGCCTTGAGCACCAGGTTTTTCTTGGAGGCCGCCGGGGCATACTCAGTACTCAGGGTTTCCATGAGATCGTCAATGCGGAAGATCGACAGTTCCGGCGGCATGGCGCCCGCATCGAGGCGCGAAATATCAAGGAGCGCGGTCAGGATTTCCTCCACCGCTTCGAGCGAGGAATCAACATTGCGTGCCAGGGAACCATCGTTGGAACGCTTGAGGCGCTCCACAAGGCTTGAGGTGAAAAGGCGCGCCGCATTGAGCGGCTGCAGGATGTCATGGCTCGCGGCGGCGATGAACCTTGTCTTGCCGAGATTGGCGGATTCGGCGGCGGCCTTGGCCACGGCCAGTTCATCATTCAGCCGTGTCAGCTCCATGGTGCGCTGGACAACGCGGCGCTCAAGCTCCTCATTGGATTTCTGCAGGGATTCGGCGGCGCGCACGCTTTCGGTGGCATCGTTGAAGGTGACGACCACGCCGCCATCGGGAATGGCATTTGAGCGCACTTCCAAAACCTGGCCGCTGTCGCTCAGGCGTTCGCGGAAATGTTCGTGGGAGATGGCCATCTTGCGCAGCCGGTCTTCAAGGCTTGCCTCGCCGCCTTCGGTGGTGCGCAAGAATTCCAGAACGATCTCGCGCATGGGGGCGCCCACACGCCCCAATTCATTGCTGAGCTTGAGATGCTCCTGGAAGCTGGCATTCCAGCAGCTCAGATTCATTTCGGAATCAAACACGGCGATGCCCTGCTCGACATTGTCGATGGCCGATTGCAGCAGGTCGCGGTTGTGCTGGATGGCGGCGGAGGCATCATCGAGCAGCCGCATGGCGCCGCGGGGATGGGCCGAATGGCGCTCGAGCAGCAGCGCCATGACAAGACGCGACGAGGCCACGCCCACGGCGCGGGCCAGAAGATGTTCGGCAAAGCGCAGCATGCGCACATCGGCTTCGAGCGCCGGCTTTTGCGGAACGCCGCGCTGGACGAAGAATTCGGCAAAGGCTGATTTCGCCCGGGCCTCGCCCAAATAGCGCGCCACTGTCTGCTCAAGCTTTTCAACGGTGACCGTGGTGCGCCAGAGGCGAAAGCCCGTGCCGGTTCCCACGGTCAATTCGCGAGTCACAAAGCTTGCGGCCTGAATGCGTTCAATGGGGGTGGGCAGGCGGCTCAGGGAAAATCCAACATAGGCGCAGAGGTTTGCGGCAAGGCTCCACAGCACGCCGTGGCTTAAAGCATCCATCTCCATGCCGAACAGCATCCGCGGCCTAAGAAAACCCAGGCCAAACGGACCTTGTTCAATCAGGCCCTTGCCCATCCAGCCGGCATCGGCAAAGGACGGAAGCAGAAGCGTATAGATCCAAACGGAAGCGCCTGCCGCAAGGCCCGCCATGGCGCCCCGCGCCGTGGCGCGTTTCCATATCAGGGCGCCAAAGAAGGCAGGGGCAAATTGAGCGACGGCGGCAAAGGAAATCAGGCCGACCTGGGCCAAGGCCGCTGTCGAGCCGATCATCCGGTAGTAGCCATAGGCCAGCACCAGCACGAGGCCGATGGCCAGCCGCCTGATGGTGATCAGGGTTTTTCCCATGTCATGGAGGAGTTCCGGCCGCTCGGTGTGCTGGCGGAGCAGCAGGGGCACGACGAGGTTGTTGCAGATCATGATGGAGAGCGCGATGGTTTCAACCACCACCATGGCGGTGGACGCCGACAACCCGCCGATGAAGGCAACCATGGCAAAGTAGCTGCTCTGGGCGCTGACCGGCAGGGCCAGCACGAACATGTCGCCATCGGCACTTGGCGGAAGAAGGGTGAGGCCGGCAATGGCGATGGGGATCACGAAGATATTGATGGCGACGAGGTAAATGGGAAACAGCCAGGCGGCACGGCGGATATCCGAAGGGCTGGCATTTTCGACCACGCCCACATGAAACTGGCGGGGCAGGAGGATGATGGCGAATGCCGCAAGAAGGGTGAGGGTCACCCAGCGGGTGCCGCTTGAACCTTTTGCCAGCACGGCCTGGACCTGATCCGAGGTTACATGGACCGCAAGCTTTTCAAAGCCGCCCAGCATGGAAAGGGTGACGAACAGCCCCACCGCCACGAAGGCCACGAGCTTGACGATGGATTCAACCGAGATGGCAAGGATCATCCCGTCCTGATGTTCGGTGGTATCAATGTGGCGGGTGCCGAAGAGAATGGCAAAGACGCCCATGGTGACGGCCACCAGAATGGACAGGCCATCGGCGCGCTGCATGGCCGGCATGATGGCTTCGGGAAACAGCGGATCGGTGATCATGGTCTGCAGCGACTGCGACACGGCCTTCAACTGAATGGAAATGTAGGGCACGATGCCAATGGTCGCTACAACTGCCACAAGGGCGCCAAGCGCCTCGCTCTTGCCATAGCGGGCCGAGATGAAGTCGGCGATGGAGGCAATGTTCTGGCGCTTTGCGATTTCGGCAATGCGCTGCAGCAGCGGCCAGCCGAGGGCAAATACCAGGATGGGCCCGATATAGATCGGCAGGAAATCAAAGCCTGAGCGCGAGGCGATGCCGACACTGCCGAAATAGGTCCAGGAGGTGCAGTAAACACCAAGCGAGAGGGCATAGATAAAGGGGCGGGCCGAGCCTGGTTTGCGCCGGTTCTCGGGCCGGTCACCCCAGGTTGCAACGGCAAAAAGGCCGCCCAAATAGGCCAATCCGACGAAGATGATCATCCAGCTCTGCAGCATGGCCTGAACCTAGCGCGCTTTTTGCCCGGTGGGAAACACCCCCGGCAGCAGTCCACATAGAACAAACGTCTAATATACGCTCAAAAAATTGCCCCCTAAGTTGCCGGGTGAACCACGGAGTGAGAATCATTCCGCATGGGGGCTTTGAGCCTTGTGGAGTCAAACAAGGCTCGGGACCAAAACAGGCAAAGGGGAGAAAACACGATGACTGACTTGACTATGAATGCGCCCGCCGCGAAGGGGCAAGGGATGAGCAAGGACGAAAGATTCGTCATCTTCGCCTCATCCACCGGTACCGTCTTCGAATGGTATGATTTCTATCTCTACGCCACTTTGGCACCGTTTTTCGCCGCCCTGTTCTTCCCGCCCGGGAACGATACGGCAGCACTTCTCTCGGCTTTCGCTACCTATGCCGCCGGCTTCCTGGTGCGCCCCTTCGGCGCCCTGGTGTTTGGCCGCCTTGGCGACATGATCGGCCGGAAATACACCTTCCTCGTCACCATGATGGTGATGGGCATCGCGACCTTCGCGGTTGGCCTGTTGCCGACCTTTGCGACAATCGGCTGGCTTGCGCCGTTCCTGCTCGTTTCCTTGCGCCTCCTGCAGGGCCTGGCACTTGGCGGTGAATATGGCGGTGCCGCCACTTACGTGGCTGAACACGCGCCAAGCAACCGGCGCGGTTATTCCACAAGCTGGATTCAGACCACGGCAACCCTCGGCTTCTTCCTGTCACTGCTGGTGATTGGCTTGGCCCGTTATTACATGACGGCTGCCGACTTCGCCGAATGGGGCTGGCGCATTCCGTTCCTGATTTCCGCCTTCCTGTTGATCTTCTCAATCTGGATCCGGCTGAAATTGAATGAATCACCGGTCTTCCAGAAAATGAAATCCGAAGGCAAGGCTTCCAAGTCGCCGCTGACGGATTCATTCCTGCGCGCACCCAACAACAAGCTGGTTCTACTGGCCCTCCTCGGCGCCACTGCCGGACAGGGTGTTGTCTGGTACACGGGGCAATTCTACGCCCTGTTCTTCCTCACCATCACGCAGAAGGTGGATTACCTCACGGCCTATTGGCTGGTGGGCATTGCGCTGCTGCTCGGCACGCCATTCTTTGTTTTCTTCGGCTCCCTTTCCGACAGGATTGGCCGGCTGAAGATCATCCTGGCGGGCTGCGTGATTGCAGCGCTCACCTACTTCCCGCTGTTTGGAATGCTGGCGAAGGCCGTCAATCCGGACCTTGCGGCGTTCCAGTCAACGGCACAGATCACCGTTGCCAGCGATCCAGCCAATTGCCACTTCAACATTTTCGTTGGACCGTGGTCAACTTTCGGCGATTGCGACAAGGCCAATGACTTCCTGACCAAGTCGGGCCTTTCCTTCACCACGGCAAAGGGTGCGGCGGGTTCGCCTGCCACACTTACCATCGGTGCAAAAACCATTGAAGGCTTCAGCCCCTTCACCTGGTCCCAGGCGCTGGTTGATGCGGGCTATCCCCTGCTCAAGTCTGCGTCCTCGACGATTGCCCTGACAAAGGAACAGTCGGATCAGGTTGCGGCCCTTCAGGCTGAAAAGAAAACGGCGGACGTCATCAAGATCTTGAGTGATGCACGCATCGCCACCGATCCTGCAGCCAAAAAGATTGCGGCGATTGCCAATGTCGATGGCGTTGCGGTGGCAGCCGATGGCTCAGGCGCCACGGCGACTGTCACCGAAATTGCCGCCGGCAACGCCGACAAGGCCAAGATCAACTGGCCCATGGCCATTGGCATCCTGTTCATCATGATGATTTACGTCACCATGGTTTACGGGCCGATTGCCGCGTTCCTGGTCGAGCTGTTCCCGACCCGCATCCGCTACACCTCCATGTCGCTGCCCTATCACATCGGCAACGGCTGGTTCGGCGGCATGCTGCCCTTGCTGGCAACAGCGATCGTCGCGTCCTACGGCAATATCTACGCAGGCCTTTGGTATCCGATCGTCGTTGCCCTCATCACGGCAGTGGTCGGCTTCCTCTTCCTGAAGGAAACCAAGGACGTGAATATCGCCGACTAGATAAAGCCTAGTTGAACACAAATGAACCCTGTCTGGAGCGCATCCAGGCGGGGTTTTTCTTGGCTGGTGAAAGATGGTTAAACGACGTTGAAAAGATAAAGCAGAATGATGATGGGGATTGGAATCCCCACAAGCCACAGCAGAACTCCACGCATGATGCGCTCCTTGTTTTGAAATCACGTGGAGTAAACCCTTAGCTGCAGGTTTTGGTTCCGGCACCCCCGAACAAATTTTTGCCGCGATGGAACACATTTTCGCCTCATCCGTTGAAGGGGAGTTGAAGTGTTCTAGAGCTTTGGGTTTCCGAAACGGCCTTTGCAACCTCAACTCAATTTGGAGCTCGAATTATGAACTCAATTATCTATCTGGTCGGACTCGTGGTCGTGGTTCTCTTTGTGCTTTCCCTCCTGGGCCTGCGCTAAGGCGATTATTCGAGTCTGAAATCCGCTAAACCCTTTTTTGATTGTTGGAGCAACCTCAATGGCCAATGTATTTTCCGATGCCACGAGCGGCATTTCAGTCGAGCCTGGCAATCCCACGCACTATGTTGACTGGGGCGCTATCGCTGCGGGCGTCTTTATTTCCCTTGCGGTGTCTTCAGTTTTTCTGGCTTTCGGATCGGCAATCGGCTTGTCGGTAACGTCGTTCCGCCCATCCGCGTCCGCGCCGGTTGTCGGCCTTGTTATTGCCGCCGGTCTTTGGCTTCTATGGGTGCAGATTTCGAGCTTCATTGGCGGCGGCTATGTGGCCGGCCGCATGCGGCGGCGCATCGGCGATGCCAAAGCCCATGAAGTCGAAATGCGCGACGGAGCCCATGGCCTGATTGTTTGGGCGGTCAATATTGTGATTGGCGCTGCCCTAGCGACCTGGCTCACGCTTGCCGGCGTAAGCGGCGCCATCGGCACGACCTCCAACGCGGGTGCGATGGACTATTACACTGACAAGATCATGCGCAGCGATGTTGTGGCAGGCACAACGGCAGTATCGGCGGACACGCAGTACAACGCGCAAATTGGCCGTATCCTCGCCAAAAACCTTGCCGCACGCACTTTTGATGAAACGGACAAGGCGTACGTGGTTCGTGAAATATCGTCACGCACCGGCTTGGCCGAGGCCGACGCCCAAAAGCGTTTGGATGACACTGTGGCCACGTTGAAGACTCAGGCGGAGACGGCCCGCCGGTATGCGGTATTGTTCGCATTCCTGACAGCTGCTTCCCTGCTCGTAAGCGGCCTGGCGGCTTGGTGGGCAGCCACTATCGGCGGAGAACATCGGGACGAGGGCGTAGACCACAGCCATCTTTCGCGTTGGCGCTAATTCTCTCTTTGATTACAAAAAACCCCGCCTGGACCTATCCCGGCGGGGTTTTCCTTTTTTGCCTTCGCGCCAGCGCCTTGCTTTCCGCAAGTTGCAGCAGTTCGTTCAGGTCTTCCCTATCAATATCGAAAGTCTCGCCCAGTTCCGTCAGCGCGGCATCAACATCGTCGCTTGTTACACCTCCGCCCAGGTCCAACGGGCCTTCACGCTTTGCGTCATTTCCCGGAGCAGCAGCGGGCGGATGACGGTGCGGATAGGACTTCCGAAACAAGGCATGAAAGCCTACCCCCAATGCGACCAGGATAATTGAATTCAGGGCCACGGGAACAAGGGGAAACAGGAAGCCCATGGAGGTCACTGTTGAACCACCGACCACGGCGGTCAATGCCGCGGCACCGCCGGGCGGATGAAGGCAGCGCGCAAATGACATGGCCATGATGGCGAGCGAAACACTCAAGCCCGTTGCGATCATCGGATCATGCACAAAATATGCGACCGTCACGCCAATGAAGGCCGATAAGGTATTGCCGCCGATAATCGGCCATGGCTGGGCCAGGGGACTGGCGGGAACGGCAAACAAAAGCACGGCTGACGCACCGAGAGGCGCGATAATCAGGGGCAGGTGAAAATCGGATTCAAAAATATAGCCGCTGATCATGCCGGTCAGCGAAATTCCCACTATGGCTCCCAGGCAGGCCAGCATCCTGTCTTTAAGGGTGGCGCCAGCGAGAATGGGGGCAAAGAGACGGAAGTGCCAGTCCCTTTTCGATGCTGTATCAGGCGAGTTTGAATTGGTCATTTTGGAAGCTATAAGGCAGAGGTGGCGAAGATTTCCATACCTTGCGACAAGAATCATAGGAAATCGCCATCCTGCTCCAGGTTTTCGATGTTGAATGCAGCCCGGCACTGCGCCAATGTCGGGCCCAACACATCATTGGTTAAGAATAGATCATGACATCCAATTTGACGGAAATTGCTTCGGGCCTCGCTTTTCCGGAGGGGCCGGTCATGCTGCCGGACGGCGCCATGCTGGTGGTGGAAATAGCCAAGGGCTGTGTCACGCGCATCGACGCAAACGGGCGCAAGAGCATAATTGCAACGCCGGGTGGCGGGCCCAATGGTGCCGCCTTCGGGCCGGACGGCCTTCTCTACATCTGCAACAATGGCGGATTTTCCTGGAAAACGGTAGATGGAGGATTGATCCCCACGGGCCAGCCGGATGACTACAGCGGCGGGCGGATCGAGCGTATCGACATCGACACGGGCAAGGTGGAGGTGCTCTACACCCACTGCGGGGCCTTTCCGCTGAAAGGCCCGAACGATATTGTCTTCGACCGGCACGGCGGCTTCTATTTCACCGATCACGGCAAGCGGCGTCCGCGCGACGTGGACTTGGGCGGACTTTATTACGCCAAAATCGACGGCAGCCTGATCAGCGAACTGGTGCAGCCCATGATCATGGCGAATGGCGTTGGCCTGTCGCCCGACGAGAAAACGGTTTATGTGGCCGAGACGCGCACCGGCCACCTGTGGGGCTTCGAGATTGTTTCGCCGGGCGTTATCCGCAAGCAGCCGCCGCATGAGAACGGCGGCCGCCATCTGGCAGGCCCCAGCGGCTACACGTCATTTGATTCACTGGCGGTGGAACGGGACGGCAATATCTGCGTGGCCTCACTGGTCCTCGGCGGCATCAACGTGATTGCGCCGGACGGCAGGTTTATCGAGTTCGTCGCCATGCCGGATCCTATCTGCACCAACATCTGCTTCGGCGGGCCGGACCTGAAGACGGCCTATATTACCTTGTCGAGCACGGGCAAAGTCGTGAGCCTGCCATGGCCCCGTCCGGGCCACCGACTGAACTTCGATCCCTGCGGACTTGGCTAACCCTCGACTGTGGCGTCCGGCCGGTCGTCGCCATGGGATAATTCTTCATGCCAATGGCCGGATGCATCTTCAAAGGTAATGCCCACATCCTTGCCGGGCTGGGCCTGTTCAAGTGCTGCAATCCGCGCTGCGGCGCGCGCCGCGTCAGCGCTGGGGAAGGTCTCGGAATAGGTGCCCTGGACCTGATAGGCCCAGCCTTCGGCATGTTCGACGATCTTGTAAATGACCTTGTTCACGGGATTCTCCTGACCTTGGCGGATTATTCAGTTCCTTACCTAAGCACGTTTCTTTGAATTGCCAGCATCATGTGCCGAAGGGGCGGCGGAAAGTTGTCGATTGGCGCGGGTTTTCGGGGTATTCGGGCGCGATGACCACCGCCGCTGATTTCGAGATATTCCTGGTGTCGCCGCCCGGCCTTGAGGCGGTGCTTTGCGACGAGGTATCAGCGAAAAGCTTTATAGGCCCCAAGCCCGTGACCGGCGGCGTCGTGCTGCGGGGCGGCTGGCCGGAGGTCTGGCGGGCCAATCTCGAAATCCGCGGCGCCACGCGCGTGCTCGCCCGCGTCGGCGCGTTCCACGCGGGTCACCTGGCACAGCTCGACAAGCTTGCGCGCAAATTTCCCTGGGGCGAAACCTTACGCCCCGATGTGCCGGTCAAAGTCGAGGTGACCAGCAAAAAGTCCCGCATCTACCATGCGGGGGCGGCAGCACAGCGGATTGAAACTGCAATCCGCGAAGAACTGGGCGCGCCAATTTCTTCCGATGCGGAGGTGAGCATCATGGCGCGCTTCGAAGATAATCTCTGCACCATCAGCATCGATACCTCGGGCGAGTCCCTGCACAAGCGGGGCTACAAGGAAGCCGTCGCCAAGGCGCCCATGCGGGAAACCATGGCGTCGCTCTTCCTGCGGCAATGCGGATATGACGGCCACGAAACCG
Source organism: Aestuariivirga sp. (assembly GCA_965279345.1). Classification (GTDB taxonomy): domain Bacteria; phylum Pseudomonadota; class Alphaproteobacteria; order Rhizobiales; family Aestuariivirgaceae; genus Aestuariivirga. The sequence continues at coordinate 445,706 of CBDIHN010000003.1, read as the reverse complement.
TGGTCGATCCCATGTGCGGCTCCGGTACCTTCGTCATTGAAGCGGCGGAAATTGCAGCGAAACTCAACCCGGGCCGGGCGCGGCGCTTTGCTTTCGAACAGCTCACAAGCTTCGACGAAGGCGTGTGGAAGCGGCTGCGCGATTCATCACAGGGCGTAAAGCCCGCCCTGCACTTCTTCGGCAGCGACCGTGACGAGGGCGCGATCCGGATGAGCCGTGCCAATGCGGAGCGGGCGGGGGTGACCGACTTCACGGTGTTCCAGCATCATGCGGTGAGCAATATCACGCCGCCGCCGGGGCCGCCGGGGCTGGTGATCGTCAATCCGCCCTATGGCACCCGCATCGGTGACAAGAAACCGCTCGTCACACTTTATGCCGTGCTTGGGAAAATGCTTTTGACGCGGTTTTCCGGCTGGCGCGTGGGCCTGATCACAACCGACACTTCTCTCGCCAAGGCAACCGGCCTGCCCTTCGCGCCGCCGGGCCGCTCCGTGTCCCACGGCGGGTTGAACGTGCTGTTGTTCCAGACCGGGCGGTTGAAATAGTGTGATGTGACCACTCCGACTAACTTCTCTAGACAGGGAGAAATTCCATGAATAAAATACAGACGGCAGAAGAGTGCCAAGCGGTGATCACAGATATTTTCATGGAACACTTGGCACTGGAAAACAGAAGCGCGTATGATGTCAAAGTCTGTGTGCTCGCAGTGGCAAGAGCCCAAGACGAGTTCAAGACGTTTCCGGTGAGCGGATCAGCGCAACGATACTGGGAAGACACCGTGGCCAAGCTTGAAGTGTTCCGCGACGGTTATTACGATCCTGACGGCGAATACACGAATGGCGCCGGTGTGATCGGTTCGGTAATCGAGAGCATCAAAGGCATAAGGAAAAGACTGCAAGCGTGAGTATTTTCTTGCAATGGCTTGGTTCGATGCCTTTGTCGAACTGGTTTCGGCGATAGTTTCGCTTTGGAAAGAGGATGCTGCGCTTACCTGGTTGCTGAAATGGATTCAGATATTCTGATTGCGGGCTTGCGTCACGTTGCTGCCCGGCGCCACTGAATGCGTAAGCCAGACATTTCCGCCGACAACCGAGCCCTGCCCAACCGTGACACGTCCAAGAATTGTGGCGCCCGCATAGATCACCACATTGTCTTCGATGATGGGATGGCGCGGAATTCCCTTTTTGAGGACACCATTCTCTTCGGCCGGAAAGCGGACGGCCCCTAATGTCACGGCCTGATAAAGCCGGACATTCTTTCCAATGACGGCCGTTTCACCGATGACAACACCGGTGCCGTGGTCAATGAAGAAGCTCTCGCCAATTTCCGCACCGGGATGAATGTCAATGCCCGTTGCGGCGTGGGCGACATCGGCAATGAGGCGCGCCAGAAACCGTACCCCCAGGCGGTGCAGGGCATGGGCCAGGCGGTAGTGAATGACTGCCGTCATGCCGCGATAGCACAGGAGAATTTCCGAATAGCTGGTGGCGGCGGGATCGCCGCGGTAGGCGGCTTGCAAATCGCTGACCAGGAGGGCGCGCAAGTCAGGCAGCGTCTTGGCAAAGGCAAGGGTGATTTTTTCCGCTTTCTGCTTCAGGAAATCGGCGGATTCGTTGCCCTGCAAGTCGAATTGAAGGCTGCGCCGGACTTGCTCGATGAGCTGAAGGATCGCCGCGTTAAGGCTGTTGCCGACAAAGAAATCGATATTTTCATCGGTGTGGATGGTGGGGCCGAAGTGGGTTGGAAACAGTGCGGCGGTCAGGCCCTCAACAATGGCGGATACGGTCTGGCGTGAGGGCAATTCGCGGACGCGGCCCTGGTGCCGGATGTTATGTGAATGCTCGCGCGAGTGGCGCAGGGCGACCACAAGCTCCTGCAAATCAAGCGCGGTGTCGTTTGGCTTGTTAAAATTCAGTATCTCAACAGTCGCGGTCACGGGTCGCCTTGATTCTTAAAGGGAAACTGGATTTATCCCGAAAGCACCTCTTCCACAGTTTAGAAATACTGACCCGATCTTTGAGTATTCCTCAGGCACGGATAATATCCACTGGTTCTAACCCAACACCACGACGCGGGTTCCGATCGCTACCCGGTCATAGAGGTGGATGATGTCGATGTTCAGCATGCCGAAGCAGCCCGCAGTTTTTTTGCTGCCGATTTCGGATGGCTTGGCGGCGCCATGGATTCGGTTGATCGTGTCAACCTCGCCTTGATAGAGATACATGGCGCGGGCACCCATGGGATTGTCGAGGCCTCCGGGCATGCCGTTGATGTGTTTGGCGAGCGAGGGGATTTGCTCAAGATGATAGGGGGCCGGAACCCATACGGGCCATTTCGCCATGCGCTTGATCACCGCCTCGCCGGTCCACGCCTTGCTCGATTTGCCGACGGCAACGCCGTAACGCATCGCCTGGCCGCCTTCCATCACATGGTAGAGAAAGCAGCGCTTGGTATCAACGACGATGGTTCCCGGAGGCTCCTGGGTCTTATAGGCCATCTCGCGCCGCTGGAACTTGTAGGGGACCTTCTTCGCTTCGGATTCGGGAACCGGAAAGGGCTCGCCGGACTGGGCAAGCGCTCGGGAAACGGGAGCAAACCCGGCAAAAAAAGCGGAGGTCAGCAGCGCGCGGCGTGTAATCGGCATCGATATCCCTGCTCTCTATTCAAGGCGCTTTTTTAATGCGGCAGGCGGCAAGAAGCAATATCGGGGCTAGCGAAGACTACGCGTTGAGGTTCGCTGAAGCCCGCATCACTGCAGCCTTGATTTCGGTTTCCAGGCTGGCCCGCAACCTGTTGTCGAGCTTGAGGCGGCTGGCAAGCGCATTGAGATAAGCTGTTTCTTTGGGATCATCCGGGTCGATGGCCAGCAGCGAGGCGGCGTAAATCTCGGCCGCAAGTTCCGGCGTTGTGGCTTTTGCGGCGATGGCATCAAGGTCCAGGGGTTTTCGTATCTGGTCCATCAGGAAGCCTTTTTCACTCGCTGACAGGTCGCCGTCATCAATCTTCGCAAAAATGCGCTCCTGTTCGGTGGCATCGATATGGCCATCGGACTTGGCGGCCGAAATCATCGCGGAAAGAAGTGTGATGCTGAGCTCGTTGCGCGCGTCCTCCTGGCTGGGCAGGAAGGCCGTAGCTTCAGCGCCATTTGCGGTGGAGTTGCCTGCCTTTTGCTGCTCCCAGTTCTGCCAGGCCTTGTAAGCGAGCCCGCCCAGAACAGCTATGCCGCCTATTTGCAGCGCCGAACCACCGAGCTTGCGGCCCTGCTTTGAACCCAGAAGCAATCCGGCAAGCCCGCCCATTGCAGCGCCCTTCAATGTATCTGTCGAGATGCCGCGCTTCGCGCCATCCGGGGTTTCGGAATTGCCGCCATTACCGAGAACCTGCTGCAAAATTTTCTGCGGATCGAACACTGCTTCCTCCATATCATTATCCCGAGCCTAAATGGGTAACGGAATCCCGTATTGCAACAGCAATTGTTGCGGCCAGCAGAGGTTAAGGCTTTGGATGGGCGGCCCGCCATTTGGCGGCGAGTTCTTCGGCTTTGGCCATTTGCTCGGGGGTCATCAGCTTTGCCACCATATCACGATACCGGACGGCTTCGGAATCGCCTTCATCCGCCCTTATGCTGAACCAAAAATGGGCCTGCACATTGTCCTGGCGCACGCCCTGGCCATTATAATACATCAGGCCCAGCGTGTATTGCGATGGCCCGTGGCCCTGCAAGGCGGCCCTGCGATACCATTTGCCGGCTTCAACAAAATCCTGCGGCACGCCTTGCCCGCTGCCGTAGATCACCGCCACATCGTGCTGAGCCAGAACATATCCCTGCTTGGCCGACCGCAGATACCATTTGAGTGCCTGCGCCTGGCTTTGCGCGACGCCTTTTCCATCGGCATATAAGGCGCCGAATTTATATTGCGCCGGGGCATATCCCTGCCGGAGGGACTCGCGGTACCATTTGAAGGCTTCGGCATAGTCCTGCGGCACGCCTTTTCCGAGATCGTAACTGATGCCGAGGCTGTACTGGGCTTTGGGATGTCCCTGCTCGGCGGCCAAACGAAACCACTTGGCAGCTTCGGCGGAGTTCTGCGCCACGCCCAGGCCATTCTCATAACTGGCGCCGAGATTATATCGGGCTGTCGCGTTTCCATGCGCGGCAGCCCTCTGGTACAGCTTGAAGGCCTCGGCCGGGTCTTTCGGCACCCCCTGGCCACTCTCGTACATCAAGGCGAGATTTTGCTGGGCTTCGACATGGCCCTGGTCAGCGGCCTTGAGATACCACTTTGCGGCTTCGGCAAAATCCTGCGGCACGCCCTTGCCGGCCTGGTACATTTTTCCGAGATTATGCTGGGCCAGGGCTTCGCCCTGATCTGCGGCCTTGCGGTACCACTTCACCGCCTCGGCATAATCCTGCGGCACCCCTTGGGCTTTATCGTACATCGCACCGAGGGAGAGCTGGGCATCAGCATTTCCCTCCTCGGCCAACGGCTTCCACTTCTGCAGGGCCGTTGCATAATCGCCTTTATGAAATGCCACATAGCCTTCCTCGTACTTCCCAACCCAGGAAACAGCTGGAAGATGAAGAGACATCAAGAGCAACATCAACAAGAACTTGGCAGTCATTTCACCCAGCTCATTCCTTCGCGCGATAGCTTACCGTTCCGAATCATACTCCGTTCTGAGTCCGCTCGGCTAGCGGCATGGCGGGATCAGCCGCAAGCGGGCCGCCTCGGCCGCCCCGGGTTCCCGCCAGAGGACGGAAGCTTGCCTGCTCCTCGCGGGAAACCCCTAAAAGGCCGGATTTTCAGGGCGTAGAGCGTTTGGGCTTTCCTTCTTGCAAGCGCAAATCCAATCCTCTACAACGCGGCGCACGTGACGTGCCCAGGTAGCTCAGTTGGTAGAGCAGCGGACTGAAAATCCGCGTGTCGGTGGTTCAATTCCGCCCCTGGGCACCATCGTTCCCCAGCTGTACTATTGTTCTAACAGCTTAATGCTTGGCACTTTTGCCGGAGCGCGGGTTGAAAGCATTGTTGGCTTGTAACATTCTTCGGTGGAGACAGCTTTGCCGATTTTTCAGTTTACAATCACCGTTCGCTGAAGGCTGGCCCGTAAACCTTGAAAACCGGCTTGAGGATATAGCGCAGGAATGATTTGGCGCCGATCACGATTTCGGCGGAGACAACCATGCCCGGAGAGACCCTCGCGTGGCCGGGAAGTTCCATCTCGTCGAGACTGACCGCTGCCTTGAAATAGAAATCACCGTTTTCGCGCTGGAACGAGGACGGCGAAATGCTTTCGACCTTGCCGTGAATCTTGCCGTAGATCGAGGAATCGAAGGCCGTGATCCGCAGTTCGGTCCGGTCGCCGATTTTGACATTTCCGATGTCGTCGGGCCGCACTTGCACTTCGGCCACGAGCGGCACATCTTCCGGCACTATCCTGGCAAAGGTGTCGCCCGGCATGATGACCTCGCCCGGGGATTTTACGGTCAGCACCTGCACGACGCCGCTTACGGGGGCGCGGACAATGAGCCGGCTGAACCTGTCCTGCTGCTTGGCCAGCGCCTCGTCGGTTTCCTTGAGATCGGCGGTGACTTTCGAAAGTTCCTCGGTCCAGGAACGGCTTGCCTTCGCGTCCGATGCCGCCAGCAGGCTGTTTGCCTCATCAAGCGCTTCGCGGGCGGATGCGAGCTTGCCCCTGGAATTCAGCAACTGCGTCTTGGCCTGTTCAAGGGTGGATTGGTCATTGTAGTAATCGCGCCGGGTGGCAAGGCCCTGCTTGAGCAGGTTGGCCTTGTCATCGAAAACCTGCTGGCGGATGACCACCATGCCTTCGAGCGCCTTGGTTTCCTTCTCCAGGTTGGCAATCTCGACATTCCGCTGCTCGATGCGCGATTGCAGGGTGCGGTGCTCGGAATTGCGGTCATTCAAGCGCGTATCCAATACAGCCTGCTGTTCAGTTCCGAGATCAATCCCCTCAAGCCTGAGGGGCGCGCCGCTCTTCTGTGACAGTATCAATTGTTCGAGCTGGTTCTTCTGCTGCCGCAGGTCGTCGGAACGGGCCTGTAACTGCCCGAGGTCGCCGCCCGCCTGGTCAGGGGCAAGGCGCAGCAGGGGATCGCCCGCCTTCACCACGGCACCAGGAGTCACATAGATTTCAGCAATAATTCCGCCCTCAAGGTGCTGGACGGCACGGATATCGCCGCGCGGAACAATCTGTCCCGGGGCAATGGCCAGTTCCCGGATCGGCGTGACACCTGCCCAGAGCGTTGCCGCCAGCAGGATGATGCTGCCGGTGCGCAGGATGGTGCGCTGAATCTTGACGGGCCGCGCATCTTCAAGTTCAAGCGGCAGAACGAAGGAGTTTGATCCGGCTGCCGTACCGTCAGCTTTTAGCCAGTTTGAAAGCTTCATCGTGTTGCCCCTAGCTTTGAATATGTTCTATTGATCATCCGGCGGCCCTGGCATTCTGCGCCATAAGAACCGGCACAATCTGTTCCGGTTTGCCCTGCGCCACAACAATGCCCTCTTGCAGCACAACTACCCGGTCGGAGGCGCGCATGTGGCTGGGTCTTGCCGTTGTCATGATAATCGTGCTGCGGCCCCGGGCTCGCTCGATCAGGCGCATCATCGCCTCGTCGCCTTCGCGGTCGAGGTGGTTTGCCGGTTCGTCGAGCAGGATGATCGGCGCCTCGCTCAAGAAGCTGCGCGCAATCGCAAGGCGTTGCAGGAAAGACATCGACATGGCCCGGCGGTTCACCGCGTTCAGACGCGTTTCCAGGCCTTCCACCAAAATCGGATCGGCAACACTTATGCCAACGTTCACGAGGGCAGCTACCAGTTCAATATCGGAGGAATCGGCTGCCGCAAGCCGGAGGTTCTGGGCCACGGTGCCGTAGAAGAATGCTGGATCCTGGCCAAGAAAACTCAACCTTTGCCGGAGTTCCCGCGGGTCGATCTGGCGGAGGTCAAGGTCGTCGAGGCGGACGCTGCCGCTTTGCGACTGGTAAAGGCCCAGCATGATCTTCAGCAGCGTCGACTTGCCAGCACCACTCGGCCCGGTGATCGTTATGAACTCGCCCGCCTTGATATCGAGTGAAATGCTTTTGATCGTAAGATCAGAGCGGTTGGCATAGCGGAAGCAAACGCCGGCCAATGACATCTGGCCGGAAAGCACAAGTGCTGTACCAGTAATGCGGCCCGGCTCCCGCTCGGGCCTTATCTTGACCAGCCTGTCCAATTGCCGGATGGTTGCAATGATTGTCTTGATCCGGTGCATCGAGAGGAAAACGGTCTGGATCGGTCCCAGAACCCTCCACGTAACAGCCATGATGGCAATGAGGGCACCGATGGAAAGCTTGCCTTGCATGACCTCAAGAGTGCCGAGCCAAAGCATCGCCGCCCCGGAAATTGTGACCCCAGCCTGGGCCAGGACCTGCAGTGTGTTGTTGTACTGCTGGCTGCGGAATTTGCTGACAAGGTAATTACGATAGGATTCCGAGGTTCTCTGGAGCCAGACATCTTCCGCATTGTCGGCCCGGATGAGTTTGAGCCTCGTGCAGATTTCAATGAGCAGCGAATCCGATTTTGCCTTCCAGTCACCCATGTCCCGTATTTGTTTGGACAAGCCGGGCGTTGTACACAGGCCGGCCAGCAAAAGAACGGCCCCGAAGGCCACCGGAACAAAGCCAAGTGCTCCGCCCAAGGCGAATATCATGATGAAAAAGATGATCGTGAAGGGGAGATCAATCAGCGATGTTGCGAGGCTGCCGCCAAACAGTTCGCGCCCCACTTCCAACTGCTTGAAACGAGTAAGCTGAGCTGAAAGCGGCGCGTTTTCACTCATGCCGAGCGGCAGGCCCAGGACTGTCCGGAAGGCTCCCGTTGTCGCCAATGCGTCAAAGCGTGCACCAAGCCGCGCAATGGCTGCCGCACGATGGTGACGCAGCCGCAACTCCATGCCAACCGCTGCCAGCCCGCCGATGAAGAGGAGGGCCAGCGTGTCTACCGATTTTCCGCCAATCGCCTTGTCATAGACATACATGACATAAAATGAAACGGCGAGCCCAAGCAGATTGATTGCCAGGCTTTGCCAGAACACCATCTTCAAACTGTCGCTGAACCTGCGGAGAAGCGGCCAAATAAAGCCGTCGCGCTGCACTTGTTCCTGTTGCAGGAAGGGATCAAGCAGGCGCAAAATGTAGACTTCGCCAAGTAGCCGCTGCCTGTTCACGGTCTGCCACGCAGCAGTTTGTGAATCAAAGATCTCCGCCGTGCCTTCGGCGTCTATGGACTGGATGAAAACCAGGCTGCCCGGCGCGTTGACGACGATGCATGGACAATACTCATTGCGAATCCGGTTGGCCGGAACACTGACTTTTTCCGTTTCAATGCCAAGGCGGAGCAATACCGTCCGGAACATGCCCACATCAGTGACCGGCGTCTCGTGCGGCATGGCTTCGGCAATCAGCCGGGGCGTTCCCCGCCAGCCCACCGCCTCGGCAATGGGGACAATACAGGACAAAAGCCCAGGTTCTGGTTCTGAACCGGGAAGCGAGGCGCCACGGGCAAAAGCCTCGGCGATCTTGCGGTGTGCAACCCGGATCGGATGTTGTCCGTCGTCGCTGAAGGGGATCTCGGTCATGGCATTGCCTGGGTTGAAAGCGGTGCGGCAGGCGCTGCCTGAACTGGCGGAACCAATTCGAGCTTTCCGGCCTCAAGGCGCAATATCTGGTCGGCAATAGCCGCAAAAGACGGGCGATTGGTGATGATTACGGTTGTCGTAAAGCCTTTCAGCCGGCGCAAGCCGCTGGTCAGCAATTGGTCGCTGCTCATGTCGAGCGCACCGTTTGCCTCATCAAGGATCAACACCGCGGGGCGTCTAGCAATGGCGCGGGCAATTGCAATTCTCTGCACCAAGCCCGCTGGCAGTTCGGCCGAGGGGCCTTCGGACATCACCGTCTGGTAACCGAGCGGCAGCTTGGAAATTTGGGCATCAAGCCCGATGAGCTTGGCGGCATGAATGGCGAGTTCGATTTCGTCGCCCTTTCTGAACATGATGAGATTGTCCATGATGGTGCCGCGCATCATCGAGGCCCCAGGACGGACAATCGCCAAATATTGTTTAAGGGTTGCGCCATCGGTACGCGGATCGAAGCCACCGACGCGGATTTCGCCGCTGTAATCGGGCAGGTAGCCGCAGATCAAATCCGCGAAGGTCGATTTTCCCACGCCATCGCGGCCGGTGATGGCAAGAATACTGCCGGCGGGCACGGTAATAGAGACTCTGTCGAGAATCTTGCGGCTTTCCTGGCCATGATGGAATGAGACTCCGGCAAAGCGGATGTCCATGGGCCCCTTCGTCCAAGCGGGATGCGAGCCTTCCTGTACGGGTGGAAGCTTGAGCAGGGGACCTGCCTTTTCAAGACCAACGATGACCGATTGCAGTTCATTCCAGACCGCAACACAGCGCAGGAGCGGCTGCACCGCGCGGCCAGCCAGCATGACACAGCAGGCCAGCGCACCGATTGACAGTGTGCCATCAATTACAAATACGGCACCCACTGTCACCGTCATCATTTGCGTAAGGCCGGACAGGAGGTTGCCAAACGCCTGGGTTTCTTCAGCCAGCCTGATGGATGAGAACGAATGGGCAGCCAGCGTTTCCTGCAACCTTTCGAAACGCCGTTGCATCTGGCTTTCCATGGCGCTGGCCTTGATTGTGGGCAATCCGTTGATTGCCTCAATCAGGAAATCGCGCGTCTTCATGTCTTCGATTGCCCGGTTTTCATTGGTTTTGCGCAAACCCGCGCTCCGCCGGTGCGCAGCCACGCCCAGAATTAAAAACAGGATCAGCGGAATGGCGGCGAGCTGCCCGCCGACAATAATCATCAGCCCCACATAAAGGGCCACAAATGGAAGATCCGCCAAGACGAGGCGTGAGGGGCTGCCGTGCCATTCGGCATAGGAAGTTAGCGCCTGAATGCGGTCAAGATTCCGGCTGGCGGATTCGGTTTCCATGAGCGATGAAGGTGCGGCCATTACCCGCTTGAGAACTTCGTGATGGGTGCGCCAGGCCAGGGTTGTCGCGGACCAGCTGACGACATGATTTCTTGCAATCCTGAATATGGCCTCTGCCACTACCGTAAGTGCGATTACAATAACAAGCACGGTGAGCGTTTCCACCGCCTGGCGCGGAATGACGCGGTCGTAGACCTGCATGATCGCCAGCGGCATGAACAGCGCGAGAAGGTTAATAAGGATTGAAGAAACGACGATCGCAGCCGGCAGATCAAGGCAGGCAGTCGCGAGGAGCGGGAGCAGCCCCTGCCGTACTCCGCCCTTCACAAACTCACGTGGTTTACCTGTCACATCCGTCAAGTGAACTTCCCCAGACCCTAACAGTTACGTTTTCATAGTTAATGGACCATAAAAAAGAGGGGATCCTTTACCCCCAGTTGCAGAAAATCATTCCTAATCTCTTGCCAATTCCTTAACTTCGCTGGGAGAAATGCTTGACTGGAAAACAGCATTTACCAAATTACTACAACCTTCCCGATATGTTGCAGTCTCTAATAACTGCACCATTACGTGCGTCGGGAATATCATGGCTTCTAACAGCGCCGCAGTGCCCCCTCTTTCCGAGCTCTCTGGAGTGCTGGAGGAATTGCGCCGCCAATTGGCTTCGGCCAGCGACGCTCAAGTGGCATCCGAGGTGGGGCATCACCACCAAAGCGTGCTTTCCAACATTATGCTCACTGGCGAGGAAGCCGGGCAAATCGCGCCGCCGGAAGACTTGGAAAAAGGAAGCTCGGGTGTGGCGAAAGCAGCTGCATTCAATCCCGTTTCAAACTTCAAAAACGGCACGGACCACAATGTTTCCCCTGATGCCCAGACGCCCCCCGCAACTTCCGCGCTGGATCAGATTTCTGCCGGGTCAGATTTCGTCAATTACCACAGTCAGGCCCTCTTCAACGGGCAAATCCTGACTCCTGATATTCATCTGGCTCAAGCGGCTCAGCCGTCGGCTATGCCTCAGTCGCAGGCAGAACAGTTTTCTCGTGGAGAGCCACAGACAACCACAACTATTGTAGATGCCAACGATCCTCCGGTCGCCGTCGTTCCAATCGCCGATCAGACGACCAACGAGGATGCGGGTTTCAGCTTCACCGTGCCTCCCACCAGCTTTATCGATGTGGACGTAGGCGACAGCCTCACCTTTTCTGCCACGCTTGCCGACGGCAGCCCGCTTCCCGCCTGGCTTGTATTCGATCCGGTCACCCAGATTTTCTCCGGCACGCCGCTGAACGATGATGTGGGCTCGCTCACCATCCGCGTCACCGCGACCGATACGTCCGGGGCCTCGGCCACACAGGATTTCCACGTTACCGTCAACAATACCAATGATGGGCCCGTCGCCTCTGCCACTATCGCCGACCAGTCCGCCAATGAGGACGCGGGCTTCAGCTTCACGGTTGCTCCCAACAGCTTCAGCGATGTGGATGTGGGCGACAGCCTCACCCTGTCGGCGACTCTTGCCGATGGCAGCCCGTTGCCTGCATGGCTCAGTTTCGATCCGGCAACGCAGACCTTCTCCGGCACGCCGCTCAACGGTGATGTGGGTTCGCTCAGCGTCCGGGTTACAGCAACTGATACAGCAGGCGCTACAGCTACGCAGGACTTCACCGTTACCGTAACCAATGTCAACGATGGCCCAGTTGCCTCGGCCATTATTGCCGACCAGGCAACCGATGAGGACGCGGGCTTCAGCTTTACGGTTGCGCCCGGCAGCTTTACCGATGTGGACGTAGGCGACACGCTCAGCCTGTCCGCAACTCTGGCTGACGGCAGCCCGCTGCCCGCGTGGCTCAACTTCGATCCGGCAACCCAGACTTTCTCGGGTACCCCACTGAATGATGATGTGGGCTCGCTCTCCATCCGCGTTACCGCAACCGATACCGCAGGTGCCTCTGCAACGCAGGACTTCCAGGTTACGGTCAATAATACCAATGACGGACCTGTCGCCTCGGCAGTCATTGCCGATCAGACGACCAATGAGGATGCCGGTTTCAACTTTACGGTTGCGGCCAACAGCTTCACCGATGTGGACGTAGGCGACGCGCTCACCCTGTCTGCCACGCTTGCCGACGGCAGCCCGCTGCCCGCGTGGCTCAGCTTCGATCCGGCAACCCAGACTTTCTCCGGCACACCGCTGAACGGTGATATAGGCGCCTTGACCATCCGCGTCACCGCAACTGACACAGCAGGCGCGACCGCAACGCAGGATTTCCAGGTTACGGTCAACAATACCAACGATGGCCCTGTCGCTTCTGTACTGATCCCCGACCAGTCCACCAATGAAGATGCGGGCTTCAACTTCACGGTTGCGCCCAATAGCTTTAGCGATGTGGACGTGGGCGACACGCTCACTCTGTCGGCAACGCTTGCCGATGGCAGCCCGCTGCCCGCCTGGCTCAGCTTCGATCCGGCAACGCAGACTTTCTCCGGCACACCGTTGAACGATGATGTGGGCTCGCTCACCATCCGGGTCACCGCGACGGACACCGCAGGCGCCAGCGCGACGCAGGACTTCCATGTTGCAGTTAATAATACCAACGATGGTCCTGTCGCTTCGGCAGTTATTACAGACCAGTCTACCAACGAAGACGCTGGCTTCAGTTTCACGGTTCCACCAGCCAGCTTTACAGATGTGGATGTGGGCGACACGCTCACTTTGTCGGCCACACTTGCCGATGGCAGCCCGCTGCCCGCCTGGCTCAACTTCGATCCGGGAACCAACAGTTTCTCAGGAACGCCTCTGAACGATGATGTTGGGGCGCTCACTATCCGCGTCACCGCGACCGACACGGCAGATGCAAGCGCAACGCAGGACTTCACGGTTACCGTCAATAATACCAATGATGGACCCGTCGCCTCGGCAGTTATTGCAGACCAGTCTACCAATGAGGATGCCGGTTTCAGCTTTACGGTTGCGGCCAACAGCTTCATTGATGTGGATGCAGGCGACACGCTCACCCTGTCAGCCTCACTTGCCGACGGCAGCCCGCTGCCCACCTGGCTCAGCTTCGATCCGGCAACCCAGACTTTTTCGGGTGTACCGCTCAACGACGATGTCGGAGCGCTCACCATCCGCGTTACCGCGACTGACACCTCTGGCGCCAACGCAACACAGGACTTCCAGGTTACGGTCAGTAATACCAACGATGGACCCGTTGCCTCCGCCGTCATTGCAAATCAATCCACCAATGAAGACGCAGGCTTCAGCTTCACGGTTCCGCCAGCCAGCTTTACCGACGTTGATGTGGGCGATACGCTCACCCTGTCTGCCACACTTGCCGATGGCAGTCCGCTGCCCGCCTGGCTCAGCTTCAACCCAGCAACACAGACGTTTTCCGGCACACCACTTAACGATGATGTAGGTTCGCTCTCAATCCGCGTCACCGCCACGGACACCGCAGGCGCGACCGCAACTCAAAATTTCACCGTCACGGTCAACAACACCAATGACGCCCCCGTCGCTGCCGTCACAATCATCAATCAATCCACCAATGAAGATGCAGTCTTCAGCTTTACGGTTACGCCCGGCAGCTTTGCCGATGTGGACGTGGGCGATACGTTCACCTTGTCTGCCACACTTGCCGATGGCAGCCCGCTGCCCGCCTGGCTCAGCTTCGATCCGGGAACCAACAGCTTCTCGGGTACGCCGCTGAACAATGATGTCGGGGCGCTCAACATCCGCGTCACCGCAACTGATACCTCCGGAGCTACCGCAACACAGGATTTCACGGTTACCGTCAACAATACCAATGATGCCCCGGTTGCTTCCGTCACGATTGCCAATCAGTCCGCCAATGAAGACGCGGGCTTCAACTTCACCGTACCGGCCAGCAGCTTTACGGATGTTGATGTGGGCGACACGCTCACCCTGTCGGCGACGCTTGCCGATGGCAGTCCGCTACCGGCCTGGCTCAGCTTCGATCCGGGCACCAACAGTTTCTTCGGTACGCCTCTGAATGAGGATGTGGGTTCGCTCAATATTCGCGTTACAGCGACCGATACCTCCGGGGCTTCTGCTACGCAGGATTTCACCGTTACCGTCAACAATACCAATGACGCCCCGGTCATTACCTCTTCAAACGCGGCCAGCTTTGCCGAGAACGCCGCCGGCACGGTCTATACGGCCGCTGCGACCGATGTGGACGTAGGGACAACGCTGACCTACTCGATTTCGGGCACCGATGCGGCCCTGTTCAACATTAACTCCGTAACTGGTGCCGTGACCTTCAAATCCTCGCCGAACTACGAGGCTCCTGGCGATGTAGGCGGCAACAACGTCTATGACGTTACGATCGGTGCTTCTGACGGTATGGTCACAACGACCAAGAACGTGGCGATCACCGTTACCAACGTCAATGAAGCGCCAGTTGTCACCTCGGCTGCAACGGCAAGCTTTGCCGAGAATGGCACCGGAACGGTTTACACTGCCGCTGCGACAGATCCTGACGCCGGAACCACGCTGACCTATTCGATTTCAGGTACCGACGCGGCCCTGTTCAACATCAATGCGACGACCGGCGCTGTCACCTTCAAGTCCGCACCGAATTACGAAGCACCAGCCGATGCCGGCGGCAACAATGTCTATGACATCACAGTCGGCGCATCCGATGGCACGCTGACGACGACCAAGGACGTGGCGATCTCGGTCACCAACGTCAATGAAGCGCCGACTATTACCTCCGGTGCAACAGCCAGCTTTGCCGAGAATGCGACCGGAACCGTCTATACAGTTGCCGCAGCCGATCCGGACGCCGGAACAACGTTGACTTATTCGCTCACCGGCACCGACGCGGCGCGCTTCAATATCAATTCGACGACTGGCGCCATAACCTTCAAGTCGTCGCCCAATTACGAAGCGCCGACCGACGCAGGCGCCAATAACGTCTATGATGTCACGGTGCGTGCGTCCGACGGCACCAATATCACGACCCAGGCTGTTGCCATCACCGTCACCAACGTCAACGAAGCCCCAGTCATCACCTCGGCCGCAACCGCAAGCTTTGCCGAGAACGGCACAGGCACCGCTTATACGGCCGCTGCAACCGATGTCGACGCCGGAACAACTCTGACCTATTCACTCACGGGGACCGATGCTGCCCGGTTTGATATCAATGCCACCACCGGCGTTGTAACCTTCAAGTCATCACCCGACTACGAAGCGCCAACTGACTCTGGTGCCAACAATGTTTACAACATTACTGTCGGCGCTTCCGATGGCGCGATCACGACCACCAAGGCCGTGGCCATCACTGTCACCAATACCAGTGAGGCACCAGTTTTCACTTCGGCTGGAACTGCAAGCTTTGCGGAGAATGCCGCCGGAACCGTTTATACCGCTGCTGCCACGCCGGATGCCGGAACAACGCTGACCTATTCCATCTCGGGAGCCGATGCATCCCTGTTCAATATCAATGCCACAACCGGTGTTGTTACGTTCAAGTCCTCGCCAAACTATGAAGCGCCTGCCGATGCCGGCGGCAACAACGTCTACGACGTCAAGGTCACGGCGTCTGACGGCACCAACAGTGCCACCAAGGATGTGGCCATCACAGTCACCAACGTCAATGAAGCGCCGATCATTACGTCCGGCGCAACGGCCAGCTTTGCCGAGAATGCAACCGGAACTGTCTACACGGTCGCCGCGACCGACCAGGATGCCGGTGCAACGCTCACTTATTCGCTCACCGGCACCGATGCGGCCCGGTTCAACATCGACGCGACGACCGGTGCAATCACCTTCAAGTCCACGCCCAATTACGAAGCGCCGACCGACGCAGGCGCGAACAACATCTATGATGTCACGGTGCGCGCGTCCGATGGCACAAATATCACCACCAAGGCGGTTGCCATCACTGTTACAAACGTCAATGAAGCGCCAACTGTCACTTCGGCTGCGACCGTCAACTTTGCCGAGAACGGCACAGGCACAGTTTATACCGCTACCGCGACCGATCCGGATGCAGGCACAACGCTGACCTATTCCATCTCCGGCGCTGATGCCGCCTTGTTCAATATCAACGCCACAACCGGTGTCGTCACCTTCAAATCCTCACCGAACTTCGAGGCACCGGCCGATGCCGGGGCCAACAATGTCTACGACATCACGGTCGGCGCTTCCGACGGCACAAATACTACCACCAAGGCCGTGGCAGTCACTGTCACCAACGTCAATGAAGCGCCAGTCATCACCTCCGGCGCTGCCGCAAGCTTTGCCGAAAATGCCACGGGAACCGTCTACACGGTTGCCGCCACCGACCAGGATGCCGGCGCGACGCTCACCTATTCGCTCACGGGCGCCGATGCGGCCCGGTTCAACATCAATGCCACGACCGGCGCGATCACATTCAAATCATCACCAAACTACGAAGCGCCGACCGATGCCGGCGCCAACAATGTTTATGATGTCACGGTTCGTGCCTCCGATGGCACCAATATCACGACCAAGGCCGTGGCCATTACAGTCACAAACGTCAATGAAGCGCCAACCATCTCCTCGGCAGCAACGGCGAACTTTGCCGAAAATGGCACCGGAACGGTCTATACCGCTGTCGCCACCGACCCGGATGCAGGCACAACACTCACCTATTCGCTCTCGGGCACCGACGCGGCCCTGTTCGACATTAATGCCACGACCGGTGTTGTCACCTTCAAGTCGGCGCCCAATTACGAAGCGCCAACCGATTCAGGCAAGAACAATGTCTATGACATCACGGTCGGCGCTTCTGATGGCACAATCACGACAACCAAAGCTGTTGCGGTCACCGTCACCAATGTGGCCGGCGAGGCGCCAGCCTTCACCTCGGGTGGCACTGCCAGCTTTGCCGAGAATGCAACGGGCACAGTTTATACGGCCTCCGCCATCCCGGAATCCGGCAAATCATTGACCTATTCGCTCACGGGGGCCGATGCTGCCCTGTTCAACATCAATGCCGCGACCGGCGTTGTGACCTTCAAGTCGTCACCCAACTACGAAGCGCCAGGCGATGCCGGCGGCAACAATGTCTATGACATCAATGTCAAGGCATTCGATGGCACCAACAGCAGCACACAGGCAGTGGCCATCTCGGTCACGAATGTCAACGAAGCACCGACTGTTACTTCCGCTGCAGCGGCGAGCGTGGGCGAGAATACCGCGGGCACGGTTTATACCGTCGCCGCCACCGACCCGGATGCCGGAACAACGCTCACCTATTCGCTCTCGGGAACCGATGCGGCCCTGTTCGATATCAATGCCACGACGGGTGCTATCACGTTCAAATCGGCGCCCAATTATGAAGCGCCGACCGATGCCGGCGGCAACAATGTTTATGACGTTAAGGTCACTGCATCCGACGGAACGCTTTCATCCACCAAGGATGTCGCCATCACCGTCACCAATGTCAATGAAGCTCCAACCGTGACTTCATCCGGAACGGCAAGCTTTGCGGAGAATGCCAGCGGAACTGTTTACACGGCTGCCGGCACCGACCCGGATGCTGGAACCACGCTGACCTATTCCATCTCAGGCGCTGATGCAGCCCTGTTCAACATCAATGCCACGACCGGTGCAGTTACTTTCAAATCTTCGCCCAACTACGAGGCCCCTGGCGATGCCGGCGGCGATAACGTGTATGACGTGAAGGTCACGGCCTCCGATGGAACCCTTTCATCGACAAAAGACGTCGCTATCACCGTAACAAATGTTAATGAAGCTCCGACCTTCACCTCGGCCGCCACGGCCAGCTATGCCGAAAATGGCACTGGCGCGGCGTATAATGCTGCTGCGACAGATCCTGATGTCGGAACCACGCTCACCTATTCGATCTCTGGTGCTGATGCGGCTTTGTTTAATATCGACGCGACGACTGGCATGATTACGTTCAAGTCCTCGCCCAACTATGAAGCGCCTGGCGATGTGGGCAATAACAATGTGTACGATGTCAACGTTACGGCGTCGGATGGCACCAGTTCGACAACGAAAGCCGTTGCCATCACCGTCACAAACGTCAATGAAGCGCCCACGGTTACGTCCGCTGCGACAGCCAGTTTTGCCGAGAATGCTTCGGGAACCGTTTATACTGCTGCGGCTACCGACCCGGATGCCGGAACAACACTGACCTATTCCATCTCAGGTGCTGATGCAGCACTCTTCAACATTGACTCCGTAACGGGTGCGGTTACTTTCAAGTCTGCACCAAATTACGAAGCGCCTGGCGATGTAGGCGGCGACAATGTTTATGACGTCAACGTCACGGCCTCTGATGGTACAAACAGCACCACACAGGCGGTGGCTGTCACCGTAACAAATGTCAATGAAGCGCCAACCTTTACATCCGGTGGCGCTGCCAGCTTTGCCGAAAACGCAACGGGCACGGTTTATACCGCTTCCGCGACCGATCCGGATGCCGGAACGACTCTGACCTATTCCATCTCCGGCGCCGATGCGGCTCTGTTCAATATCGACGCGACGACTGGCGTGATTACGTTCAAGTCCTCGCCCAACTATGAAGCGCCTGGCGATGCGGGCGGCGACAATGTTTATGACGTCAATGTTACGGCGTCTGACGGAACAAACGCCACCACACAGGCCGTTGCCATCACGGTCACCAATGTCAATGAAGCGTCAACCATTACATCCGGTGCTGCGGCCAGCTTTGCCGAGAATGCCACGGGAACTGTCTATACCGCTTCCGCCACCGACCCGGATGCTGGAACCACGCTGACCTATTCGCTTTCCGGCGCTGATGCGGCTCTGTTCGATATCAATGCGACGACTGGTGCTATCACCTTCAAATCATCGCCTAATTACGAAGCGCCCGGTGATGCCGGCAATGATAACGTCTACGACGTCACCGTAAGCGTTTCCGATGGCACCAATACCACGACCAATGCCGTTGCCATCACCGTCACAAATGTAAACGAGGCGCCAACGGTGACCTCGGCCGCAACGGCAAATTTTGCCGAGAATGGTTCTGGTACGGTTTATACGGCTGCCGCGACCGATCCGGACGCTGGCGCAACGCTGACCTACTCGATCTCCGGAGCCGATGCCGCTCTGTTCGATATCAATGCGACGACAGGTGCAGTCACCTTCAAGTCCTCGCCCAACTACGAAGCGCCTGCCGATGCCGGTGCCGACAACATCTACGATATCAATGTCACGGTATCTGACGGTACAAACGCTACCACGCAGGCCGTGGCCATCTCGGTTACGAATGTCAATGAAGGGCCCACGATTACGTCGGGCGTTGCGTCCAATTTCGCCGAAAATGGAACGGGTACGGTCTATACGGCTTCCGCCACCGATCCGGATGCCGGAACCACGCTGACCTATTCGCTCTCCGGCGCAGATGCTATCCTGTTCAACATTGACTCCGTAACCGGTGCAGTCACCTTCAAATCGTCACCGAACTATGAAGCTCCCGGCGATGCGGGCGGCAACAATGTTTACGACGTCAACGTCTCGGTGTCTGATGGCACGAACACCACCACGCAGGCCGTGGCCATCACCGTTACAAACGTCAATGAAGCGCCAAGCTTTACATCCGGTGCCGCGGCCAGCGTTGCCGAGAATGCCACGGGAACCGTCTATGCCGCCGCCGCTACCGACCCGGATGCCGGATCGACCATTACCTATTCCATCTCGGGAGCCGACGCGGCCCTGTTCGACATCAATCCCACAACGGGCGTTGTAACCTTTAAGTCCTCGCCCAGCTACGAAACGCCTGGCGATGCGGGCGGCGACAACGTCTATGACATCAATGTCACGGCGTCTGACGGTACAAATGCGTCAACTCAGGCTGTGGCCATCACTGTCAGCGATATCGATGAAGCACCGACCTTTACATCGGGTGCCGCGGCCAGCGTTGCCGAGAATGCCACCGGCACGGTCTATACTGCCGTTGCAACTGATGCTGACGCCGGAGCGACCCTTACCTATTCGCTTACGGGAACGGACGCGGCTCTCTTCGACATCAATGCCACGACTGGCGCTGTCACCTTCAAATCCTCACCGAATTACGAGGCCCCTGGCGATGTGGGCGGCAACAACGTCTATGATGTCACGGTGGTTGCCTCCGATGGCACCAACATCACAACCAAGGATGTGGCGATCTCGGTCACGAACGTCAATGAAGCCCCAACGGTCACGTCGGCTGCGACTGCGAGCTTCGCGGAGAATGGTTCTGGCACGGTTTATACTGCTACCGCGACTGACCCGGATGCCGGAACCACGCTGACCTATTCGATCTCCGGCGCCGATGCGGCCCTGTTCAATATTGACTCCGTAACCGGCGCGGTCACCTTCAAATCGTCGCCGAATTACGAAGCGCCTGGCGATGCGGGCGGCAATAACGTCTATGACGTCAACGTCACGGCGTCTGATGGCACCAACAGCGCCACAAAGGCCGTGGCCATTTCCGTTACAAACGTCAATGAGGCACCGACGGTTACTTCGGCTGCAACGGCGAACTTTGCCGAGAATACCACCGGAACTGTCTATACCGCTGCGGCCACCGATCCGGATGCTGGCACAACGCTGACCTATTCGATCTCGGGCACCGATGCCGCCCTGTTCAATATTGACTCGGTAACTGGTGCGATCACGTTCAAATCGTCACCGAACTATGAAGCTCCTGGCGATACCGGCGGCGACAATGTTTATAATGTCACGGTCGGTGCTTCCGATGGCTCCATCACGACGACCAAAGCCGTTGCCATCACCGTCACCAATGTCAACGAAGGTCCAACGGTCACTTCGGCTGGAACCGCAAGCTTTGCCGAGAATGCAACGAGTACCGTCTATACGGCTGCCGCCAATGATCCGGATGCCGGAACTACGCTCACCTACTCGATCTCGGGTGCTGATGCGACCCTGTTCAATATCAATGCCACGACTGGCGCCGTCACCTTCAAATCTTCGCCTAATTACGAGGCTCCTGGCGATGCTGGCGGCAACAACGTCTATGACGTAAAAGTCACGGCTTCCGATGGAACCCTTTCATCCACCAAGGATGTCGCCATCACTGTCACGAATGTCAACGAGGCTCCGACCATCAGCTCGGCGGCAACCGCCAGCTTTGCCGAGAACGGAACTGGCACGGTTTACACTGCCGCTGCGACAGATCCTGACGCCGGAACCACGCTGACGTATTCGATCTCGGGGGCCGACGCTTCCCTGTTCAATATCAACGCGACGACTGGCGCCGTCACTTTCAAATCCCCGCCAAACTATGAAGCTCCCGGCGATGCGGGTAGCAACAACGTCTATGACGTTACGGTCAGCGCTTCTGATGGCACTCTGACAACCAGCAAGGCTGTCGCCATCACCGTAACCAATGTCAACGAGGCTCCGACCATTACCTCGGCGGCCACGGCCAGCTTTGCCGAGAACGGCTCGGGCACGGTTTACACTGCCGCTGCGACAGATCCTGACGCCGGGACGACGCTCACCTATTCGATTTCAGGTGCTGATGCTGCGCTCTTCAATATCAACGCCACGACTGGCGCCGTCACCTTCAAATCCTCACCGAACTACGAGGCTCCTGGCGATACGGGTGGAAATAATGTCTATGATATCAATGTCGTAGCTTCCGACGGTACAAACGCCACCACACAGGCGGTGGCCATCTCGGTCACCAATGTCAATGAAGCGCCAACATTTACGTCAGGTGCTGCGGCGAGCTTTGCCGAGAATGCCACGGGTACCGTTTACACCGCCGCCGCGACCGACCCGGACGCGGGCGCAACGCTCACCTACTCGATTTCGGGCGCCGACGCCGCACTCTTTAATATCAATGCCACGACCGGCGCTGTCACGTTCAAGTCGTCGCCAAACTATGAAGCGCCTGGCGATGCCGGCGGCAACAATGTCTACGACGTCATCGTTACAGCGTCGGATGGCGCCAACAGTGCCACCAAGGCTGTCGCCATCACCGTCACAAATACCAATGAGGCACCAACCATTACGTCAGGTGCTGCGGCGAGCTTTGCCGAGAATGCCACAGGAACCGTCTATACCGTTGCTGCGACTGATCCGGATGCAGGCTCGACGCTGACTTATTCCATCTCCGGTGCCGATGCGGCGCTGTTCAACATTGACTCCGTAACCGGTGCGGTCACCTTCAAATCCTCGCCAAACTATGAAGCTCCTGGTGATGCGGGCAGCAACAACGTCTATGACGTCAATGTTACGGCGTCTGATGGCACCAATTCCACCACCAAGGCCGTCGCCATTTCGGTCACGAACGTCAATGAAGCGCCAACGGTTACTTCGGCTGGAACGGCAAGTTTTGCCGAAAATGGCACTGGCACCGTTTACACCGCCACCGCAACCGATCCAGATGCCGGAACAACGCTGACCTACTCGATCTCCGGTGCAGACGCTTCCCTGTTCAACATCAATGCCACGACCGGCGTGGTCACGTTCAAATCCTCACCGAATTATGAGGCTCCGGGCGATTCCGGCGGCAATAACATTTACGATATCAATGTTACAGCCTCCGATGGCACGAATTCCACGACCAAGGCTGTTGCGGTTACCGTCACCAACGTGAACGAAGCGCCGACAATTACATCCGGTGCTGCGACCAGCTTTGCTGAGAATGCTACGGGCACAGTGTACACCGCTGCAGCCACTGATCCGGATGCTGGAACAACGCTGACCTACTCCATCTCGGGAACCGATGCAGCCCTGTTCAACATCGACTCCGTAACGGGTGCGGTCACCTTCAAATCGTCACCCAACTACGAAGCGCCAACCGATACCGGCGGCAACAATGTTTATGACATCACGGTTGGGGCTTCCGACGGCGCTGTCACGACTACCAAGGATGTGGCGATCACCGTCACAAACGTCAATGAAGCGCCAACAGTCACCTCGGCTGGAACGGCGAGCTTTGCTGAGAATGGTTCTGGCACGGTTTATACCGCCGCCGCGACCGATCCGGATGCCGGAACCACATTGACCTACTCGATCTCCGGTGCTGACGCGTCCCTGTTCAACATTGACTCCGTAACCGGTGCGGTCACATTCAAATCGTCACCGAACTACGAAGCGCCAACTGATGCGGGCGGCAACAATGTCTATGACGTTACAGTCAGCGCCTCCGACGGCGGCCTGACGACCAGCAAAGCCGTTGCCATTACCGTGACGAATGTCAATGAGGCACCGACTGTCACCTCAAGTGCAACGGCCAGCTTTGCCGAGAATGCAACGGGTACCGTCTATACCGCTGCCGCGACCGATCCGGATGCCGGTACAACGCTGACCTATTCTCTTACGGGGGCCGACGCGTCGCTGTTTAATATCAATGCAACAACCGGTGTTGTCACCTTCAAATCCACCCCCAACTACGAAGCCCCTGGCGATACGGGTGGCAACAACGTCTATGATGTCAACGTTACGGCGTCTGATGGCAGCAACTCCACGACCAAGGCTGTTGCCATCACCGTCACAAACGTCAATGAGGCGCCCACGATCACCTCGGCCGCTACCGCCAGCTTTGCCGAGAATGGTTCTGGAACTGTATATACCGCTGCCGCCACCGATCCGGATGCCGGCGCAACACTGACCTATTCACTTACAGGAGCTGATGCCTCCCTGTTCGATATCAATGCCACAACCGGCGTTGTCACCTTCAAATCCTCGCCAAACTACGAGGCTCCTGGCGATGTCGGCGGCAACAATGTTTATAACGTCAATGTCACGGCGTCCGACGGAACAAATGCAACCACGCAGGCCGTAGCCATCTCGGTCACGAACGTGAATGAAGCGCCAACGGTCACCTCGGGTGCCACGGCAAACTTTGCCGAGAATGCTTCCGGAACCGTCTATACCGCTACTGCAACCGATCCGGATGCAGGTGCAACGCTCACTTATTCGCTTACAGGGGCCGACGCCTCCCTGTTCAATATCAATGCCACGACCGGCGTAGTCACGTTCAAATCTTCACCGAACTACGAGGCTCCTGGCGATGCGGGCGGCAATAACGTCTACGACGTCAGCGTTACAGCTTCCGATGGCACCAACAGTTCCACCAAGGCCGTTGCCATCACCGTCACCAACGTCAATGAGGCGCCGACGTTCACTTCGGCTGCAACCGCAAGCTTTGCCGAGAATGGCGCCGGAACCGTCTATACCGCTGCGGCTACCGATCCGGATGCCGGATCTACGCTGACCTACTCGATCTCCGGTGCCGATGCGGCCCTGTTCAATATCAATGCCACGACCGGTGTAGTCACGTTCAAATCATCGCCAAACTACGAGGCTCCTGGCGATGCTGGCGGCAACAACGTCTATGACGTCAGCGTTACAGCGTCCGACGGCACCAACAGTGCCACCAAGGCTGTTGCCATATCGGTCACGAACGTCAATGAAGCGCCGACGGTCACATCCGCTGCGACGGCAAGTTTTGCCGAGAACGCCAGCGGAACGGTCTACACTGTCGCTGCAACCGATCCGGATGCCGGTACAACCCTGACCTATTCGATCTCGGGAGCCGACGCTTCGCTGTTCAACATCAATGCCACAACCGGTGCCATAACCTTCAAGTCGTCACCGAACTACGAGGCGCCTGGTGATGCCGGCGGCAACAACGTCTACGATATCAATGTCACTGCCTCCGATGGCACGAATTCCACCACAAAGGCTGTTGCGGTCACCGTCACCAATGTCAACGAAGCGCCGACGGTCACGTCCGCCGCAACGGCGAGCTTTGCCGAGAATGCCAGTGGAACAGTCTATACGGTTGCCGCGACGGACCCGGATGCCGGCGCTACGCTGACCTATTCGCTCACGGGGGCCGACGCTGCCCTGTTCAACATCAATTCCACAACCGGTGTTGTAACGTTCAAGTCTTCGCCTAACTACGAAGCGCCAACCGATGCCGGCGGCAACAACGTCTATGACATTACAGTAGGGGCTTCCGACGGCACCAACAACACGACCAAGGCTGTGGCCATCTCGGTTACCAACGTCAACGAAGCGCCGACGGTCACGTCTGCAGCAACGGCGAGCTTTGCCGAGAATGGAACCGGCACTGTCTACACGATTGCGGCAACCGATCCGGATGCCGGGACAACGCTCACCTATTCGCTCACGGGAGCAGACGCTGCCCTGTTCAACATCAATGCTACAACCGGTGTTGTGACCTTCAAGTCGTCGCCAAACTACGAAGCGCCAACCGATGCTGGCGGCAACAACGTTTACAACATTACAGTTGGTGCTTCCGATGGCACCAACAGTTCCACAAAGGCCGTGGCGATCACCGTCACCAACGTCAACGAAGCGCCGACAGGCATTACCGTCACCGGCCCGCAATCGCTTCAGGAAACCGTTGTTTCGGGTGGAACAATTGGCACCGCCTATGATCCCGGCACGGTTCAACCCGTCATCGCGACGCTTTCAGCCAGTGACCCTGAGGGCGGCACCATGACCTATTCGCTGGTGGGCGCTCCCGCCGGCCTGTTCATCATCAATGGCAACCAGATCCAGGTAGCTTCCGGTGCAACCTTCGATTACGAAACCACGCCGTCATATGCTCTTACTGTCCGCGCTACGGATTCAACCGGCATGACTTTTGACCAAGTGGTGAACATCTCCATCACCAATTACGCTGGAACCTATACAGGAAACAACGGAAACAATACGGCCACCGGCACGTCTGAAGAAGACACCATGTCTGGCGGCGCCGGCAATGACACATTGAATGGCGGCGACGGCAACGACCTCCTCGAAGGCGGCACTGGAAGCGACGTGCTGAATGGCGGCAACGGCTACGACACGGTAACCTATGCCAACGCGACGGCTGGTGTTGTCCTGTCGTTCTCGGCCACCGACGGAAACGGAATCGGCAGCCAGTATGCGAACCTGGCGGCGGGCGGCATTTCGGGCGACGCCAGTGGAGATTCTTTCTCGGGCATCGAGGCCTTCATCGGGTCAGCCTTTGCGGACACGGTTGGTGGCGGCTCCACCGATATGACGTTCTACCTTGGCGGCGGCAACGACATTTTCGACACCAATGCTTCCTTCACGGTTGCCGACGTCGTTTACGGCGGCGATGGCAACGACACCATGTGGACCGGCGAAGGCAATGATTCGCTTTACGGCGGCGCCGGTGACGACATGCTTTATGGCGAAGGCGGAATTGATACCGCTTTCTACAGCGACGCCACCTCAGCCGTTACCGTGAGCCTGGCGATAACCGGGGCGCAGAATACCGGGGGAGCCGGCACGGATACCCTGGCCACAATTGAAAATCTCTATGGCTCCGATTTCGCGGATACACTTACGGGCAATTCCGGAGACAACTCAATTTGGGGCGGGCTCGGCAACGACACGATTCTCGGCGGGGCCGGCAATGACACGCTTTACGGCGGGGCCGGCAATGACACCATGTATGGCGAGGCTGGCGCCGATGTCTTCTTCCTCCAGGCTGGCTTGGGCAATGACACGGTTGCAGGCGGCGCAGGCGGAAGCTGGATTGATGCCCTCGATCTTCATGATGCTTCCGGCAATTCATATGCCGGCGCCTTCCCGACGGACTGGACATTGGTCCTTACGACCGGATCAATCGTCTCAACGGGCACGGAAAGCCTGACCCTGAGCAATGACTCGGCGGGTTATGTTCAGCATTCGGACGGAACCCAGGTGAACTTCACCGAGATCGAGCAGATCCGCTGGTAAGCCGCATCGTTTCCAAGGCTACTCCCCTCACAGCGACACGGACAGGCCGCCATCGACCGCCAGCACATGGCCATTGACGTAGGACGCGGCGTCGGAGGCGAGGAAAACCACGGCCCCTCCAAGTTCTTCCGGCTTCGCCCAACGTCCCGCCGGGGTCCGCGCTTCAACCCATGCGGTGAAAGCCTTGTCATCGAGCAGGGCGGTGTTGAGTTCCGTTGCAAAATAGCCAGGGGCCAGAGCATTGATGGTAATGCCGTGGCGGCCCAGCTCCGCTGCCATTGAACGGGTCAATCCGTGCAGCCCCGCTTTGGCCGCCACATAGGCGTGAATGGTGGGGCGGCCAAGAATGGCGGCCACTGATCCGGTGTTGATGATGCGCCCGAATTTCTGCGGCAGCATGAGACGGGCGGCATCCCTCGCCAGGCGAAAGCAGGAGGTGAGATTGACACTGATAACGCGGTCGAAATCAACATCTTCCCATTCCACCAGAGGCTTGCGGTGCTGAATGCCGGCATTGTTGACCAATATGTCGAGATGGCCGTGTTCCTTGACAATGCCTTCGAGCGCTTTTCGCGCGACGGCGGCATCGCTCACATCAAAGGCCAGGGGTTGCGCGCCGATGGATTTTGCGGCCGCGGCAAGGGCTGCCGCATCGCGGGCGTTGATAATGACATGCGCGCCATTTTCCTTCAGGGCTTTGGCCATGGCCAGGCCCAGCCCGCGCGAGGCGCCGGTGACCAGGGCAACGCGATTTTCCAGCGAGAACATTTTCGACATGACTTCCTCCAATAAAAAGGCGGGGAAGCTCCCCGCCTTTCCAAACAATCTGTTAAATACTTTACTTCGCGATGCAAGTGTCAGCCGTTTCCGGCGTGCAAACATCGAGGCCCGTATAAGTCGGGTCGGCTGGAGCTGCCTTGCCGTCCTTCATGTCCTTCAAGGCCATCATGGTCTTGTAGCCCATTTCAAACGGACGCTGTCCAACCTGGCCAAGCGACAGGCCTTCCTTCATCTGGTCGATCTGCACGGGCAGCGTGTCGGCTACGACAAGAGCCAATGCCTTGGAGGCGATCTGGTCCTTGTATTTGCCAACCGCGGCGCGGTTTGCATCCGGAATGAACTGCGGGAAGCCGCCGGTCGGAATAAACGCGTCGACAGTGGGGTTTTTTGCCATGAAGTCTTCGAACTGCTGAACCGATTTGGGGAAATCGTCATCAGTGTAGAGAGGGCAGCCTTCGGCTTCCGTCCAGCCACCTTGGCCGGTCAGCTTGTCGCCCGGTGAGGCAGCGGATTTGGCGCCAGACAGTTCATCACGGATGCCTTGCATGCGCTCGTTGTGATTGGCAGCAGCCGCGCCGCCCGACTGGATGCAGACGGTGCCGCCGTTTGGCTTGATCGCCTTGACGAGCTTGGCGAGGTTGGTGCCGATCTCATAGTTGTGCGTGCCGATATAGGCAACGCGCAGGTCCTTGTTCTCTGGCAACAGGTCGGAGTCCCAGGTTAGTACCGGAATGCCGGCGTCCTTGGCGGCCTGTGCCGCCACGGCCATCGCTGCGGCGTTGGAAGGCGATACGGCAATGCCGTCAACCTTCTTGGCCACCAGGTCCTGCACGATCGTCACCTGCTCGTCACCGCCGCCATGCTCGCCGGGGCCGATATACATGCACTCGAAAGCGCCGTTGGATTCCGCTTCAGCTTTCTTGCAGCCGTCGCGTGCCTGGTCGAAGAACGGGTTGTTCATGTTCTTTGGCACCAGGGCGAAGACATATTTCGCCTGGGCCGCCGACATCGACACGGTCAGTGCGCCAAGGGCCACCGCCGCAGTCAACAGAAATTTCTTCATAGTCTTTCCTCCATTTTTACGCTCACTGATTATCCCGCAGTGAATCCGGTTCTAGCGGCGCTTCCTCGGCAAAAACCTTTCCACCGTAGCGGTGATGATGGACTTGCCACCGGTCTGCATGCCGAGAAGAACTGCGAGAATGATGAAGCCGCCAACGAAGGCGCCTTGCCAATTGGAATCGATGCCGGCCATCAGCAAGGCGTTGCGGATGACCTCGAGAAAGGCCGAGCCGACAATGGCGCCGAAGGCCGTGCCGGCCCCGCCCATCAGGCTGGCGCCGCCGATGACGGTTGCCGCGATGACGCGAAGCTCATAGCCCTGCCCCATTGCGTTGATCGCCGAGCCATTATAGCCGAGCAGCAAAAGCGAGGCGATGGACGCCGTGAAGGCGCAGAACACATAGGACTGGAATATGATCCAGTTGACCGGAACACCGGTGAGGCGTGCTGCCTGCTCATTGCCGCCGATGGCATAGAGATGGCGGGCCCAAGCAGTGAACTTGAAAACGAAGCCGACGAACAGGCCGAGCGCCACCATGACCCAGAAATGCGACGACAATTGGGGTATCCAGTGCGGCGCCCAGCCCGCCGGCGCGTGCAGGGGCCATTTCGCCTGGCCGATGGCCTTGACGATCGGCGCATCGGGGCCGAATTTGTAAAGCATCTGGTTGGCCGAGAACACCACTGCAAGCGACCGCGCGATCGACAGCATGCCGAGGGTTACGACAAAGGACGGCATGCCGACATAGGCCACGAAAAAACCGTTGACCGCTCCGCAGATAAGCCCCGTCAGAAGTCCCATGAAAAAGGCCACGTACCAGGGATATTCCCAGGTGAGGAACAGGCCCGCCACAATGGCAACGAGCCCCATGACCGAGCCTACCGAGAGGTCGATACCGCCCGTGATGATCACCATCGTCATGCCCAATGCCATGATGGCGAAGGGCGCGAAATTGCGGGTCACGTTGGCGGCATTGTCCGAAGTGCCGAAACTCGGCTCCTGAGCAGCCATTACGATGACAAGAATGGCGAGTGCCACCGTCACCCAGAATGGCTGGCTGGAAAAAATCCGCTGCAGCGTCGTCTGCTCCTTGATCTCCGAAACGTCGGAGAGAATGGCGTGATTTTCCGCGGGTGCTGCTGCTGTGGCTTTAGGCGGCACGGATCGCTCCCGTAATCAGCCCGGTTATTTCTTCGGGACTTGTTTTGGCCGTTGCCTTGTCGGCAACCAATGAGCCGCGGCGCAGCACCATGATGCGGTCGCACACGGCGAAAACATCGGGCATGCGGTGGCTGATCAGCATGATGGCCACCCCTTGCGCCTTGAGGCGGCGGATAAGTTCAAGAACTTCTGCCACCTGGCGCACCGAGATTGCCGCGGTGGGTTCATCCATCAGCACCAGCTTGGCATTGGAAAGCCGGGTGCGGGCGATGGCAACCGCCTGGCGTTGGCCGCCCGACATTTTCTTCACCAGATCGCGCGGGCGGGTTTCCGACTTGAGCTCGCTGAAGAGCGCGGCAGCGCGCTTGATCATGGCTTCCTTATCGAGAATCCTGAAGGGCCAGACACCCTTTTTGATTTCACGGCCGAGAAAAACATTTTCCGCAGCGGTCAGGTTGTCGGCAAGCGCCAGGTCCTGATAGACGACCTCAATCCCTTTGGCTCGGGCTTCTATGGGCTTGTGGAAATGGCAGACCTGGCCCTCGACCACGACTTCGCCACCGGTGGGCGGAAAATTTCCGGCAATGAGCTTGACCATGGTGGATTTGCCCGCGCCATTGTCGCCCATGAAGCCCACGACTTCGCCGGCGTCGAGCGAAAAGCTGACATCCGTCAACGCATGAATAGCGCCAAAGCTTTTTGATACTGCGTTAACCTGCAGCAACGCCATCAACTGACCTCCCGAACCGGGCCTACGGCTTCTCTGTCCGTCAGGCAGAGGCGAACCTAGACGCTTCGGGAAAAATTTCAATAGCCTTGCGGTTGCGCGTGAAAGTCTCCGAACGCTTAACTCTCCCTCTTCCCGATTTATCGGGAAGAGGGGCGAGCTCTTGCGAGCGCCGCGCCGCAGTCGGAAAGGGCCCATCCGGCGCAGCGCAGAGAAGCAGGAAGGGAGGGTAGGGCCGCCTGTGATCAGTCATAATCTTGCGAACAAGCCCTCATCCGGCCTTCGGCCATCTTCTTCCATTAGGCGAACGTGAGAAGGCAAAACCTTTGGAGATTGTGCCCGAGCCTCATGATTTTATGAGAGTCTATAAGAGCTACTGCAGTCCCTTACTTTTTAGGCGCTTCAATCCGCGAATAGCCACGCCATGGCCCGGATCTAGCTTGAGTGCCATTTGGTAGTCTGCAATGGCCTCTTTTCCCTTGCCCAACTGCTCATATGAGTTTCCACGATTGCCAAAGTAATTGGCGTGCGTAGGAACAAGGGAAATAGCGATATCAAAGTCCTTAATCGCCTGATTATATTTACCTTGCAAATGGAATACGGTGCCTCTGTTATAGTAGGCCTTTGCAAGCGAGGGTGAACTCAGTATGGCGCGGTCATAGTCCTTGATGGCGCTAACGAACTTCCGCTTGAGCTGGTAAATGACGCCTCGACTGTTGAGAATCTCGGAATTTATTGGATCCAGATCGAGTGCGTGATTGTAGTCTTTCAAGGCCAGATCAAACTGTTTTTTGTCGGAGTAAGCATTACCGCGACTCTCGTAAATTTTAACCTCATATTGCGCCAAGAATGAGCTTGTCTTGATGAAGGCCGTGCAGCCTTTGATCCGTTTGTCAGCTGATTTTTCGAAGCAATCAAGAAAGTTTTGTGACTCAGCATCCGCGCGAGCAATTGGGGAAAATAATGTGCAAGTACCTAGGATGAGATAACATGCGATGAATAGTTTTGCTTTTCCCATCGTTCGTCTCCAGTCCAATTGGCAGCACAGCAATCGTTCGATTGAACCATTTCTAGAGGGCGGCCAACCATTTAACGCAGCCATGGGTTTATTCTCACATACTCTCTTGACACGTATATTCCTACTATGTCATGTATGTTCCTGCTTTGTTCTTTGTGCGGGACAGTAACCACATGAACTGGAAGAGGGAGTTTGACTGGGCCGGGGCGATCAAGCGCAACAGCGAAGCGCTGACGGGGATCATTGCGGCCCTGTTTGCCATGCTGGACGCCTCGGTTTCCCGGATTCCGCTGCCCCTCCATCGCGCCGTGCTGCGGGTGCTGCGTCCCGCCGAATCCGCCGTGCGGCGGCTTATCGTCATTGCGGCAAGGGGCTTGGTGGTGAAGGTCGTGCCGTCCCGCCCCATGCCCAAGGGGCAGATCATGGGAAAGGGCGGTGGAAGCAGGCTTCCCTCCTTCAAGCTCTTCGACATGCGGAAGGATTTCCCGGAGCTGCGCCTGCACCGGGTCCGATACGCGAAGTATCCGCCACGGGTCCTTTTCCTGGGTCCTGATTCAAAGCTGGACGACCTGTGGCCAAGACCCCCTCCCAAGGCTGCTCCCCTACCGTCCGATGGGTTTGTTAACGCCCAACGCATTACTCGCAGGCTCCAGGCCCTCAAGCTGGCACTTGAAGACCTGCCGCGCCAGGCCCGGCGCATGGCCCGCTGGCGAGTGAGGCGGGAGGCCATAAAAACTCCGACGTTCAAATCCCCGCTGAGGCCCGGCCGTGCTCCGGGCTCCCGGAGGCAGCCCACTCACGAAGTTGATGAAATCCTCATCGAGTGCCACTGGCTTGCCTGGGAGGCCGAGAAGCCCGACACAAGCTGAAGCGAAAATCATCCGTATACAGATTAATTTTGATCACCCTCGTTTCCCGCGCACCAGCCATGCGCGGCGCGGGCGCTTGCATCGCTTTTTTACAGCATATACCATGGAAGAGCCGGATTGAATCCTGCAAGCCAAAAACTGCAATCGCCCTAACCAGTCTCTTCAGATGGAATTTCCCGACATGAATGTACAATTTGCAAGGCGGATGGAGAACGTCCAACCTTCGGCCATCCGCGAGCTTCTGCGATTGGGGGCCGATCCCAGCATCATTTCATTCGGCGGCGGCTATCCGGATGCGTCGATTTTCCCGCTCGAGCATTTGAACGCGGTTTATGAGGAGGCCATTGCGCGCAATGGCCAGATATCCCTGCAATACACGGTTTCAAATGGCATCCCCAAGCTCCGTGAGCAGATTGCCCGGCGGATGGGGCTTGATGGCGTCACCTGCACGGCAGAAGAGGTTTTGATTCTTCAGGGCGGCCAGCAGGGGCTCGACCTCACGGCGAAACTGCTGATCGACCGCGGCGACATCATCATCACCGAGAACCCCACATTCCTTGGCGGGCTCATCGCTTTCAACCCTTACGAGCCGCGCTATGCCACGGTGCGCATTGACGAGAACGGCATGGATATGGAGGATCTCGAACGCGTCTTGCTGGCCACGAAAAACGCCAAGCTTCTCTACACGGTTCCCGATTTTCAAAACCCCACCGGCGTCACCATGAGCGAGAGCCGCCGCAGGCGCCTGATCGAGCTGGTGAACCGCTTCAATCTCATCATCCTTGAAGATACGCCCTACCGTGAAATCCGTTATCAGGGGAACTCGCTGCCGACTTTGAAGAGCCTCGATACGGAAGGCCGCGTCATCTTCGTGGGCAGCTTTTCCAAAATTCTGGCGCCGGGCCTCAGGCTGGGCTGGGCCGTTGCCTCGCCTGACTTGATTCAGAAGCTCGGCTTGCTCAAGCTTGCCGTCGATACGCAATGCAGCACGCTCAACATGACGGCGGTTTCGCTTTTTCTCGAGCGCTACGACATTGAGCAGCACATCCGCCTTATCAGGCAGACTTATCTCCGCAAGAAAGAGCTGATGCTGGATACAATCCGCCAGACTTTTCCGCAGGACGTGCGGTTTACCGACCCCAGCGGCGGGCTGTTCACCTGGCTCACGTTTCCGGAAGGCTTTGACTCGGCAAAATTCATGCTGGAGCAAAGCCTGCCGAAGGCCGGGGTTGCCTATGTTCCGGGCGCCACTTTCTTTCCCTTGAAACAGGAAACAAACCACGCCCGGGTGAGCTATTCGACTCAACCGGACGAAACAATCGTCAAGGGCATTACGGCCTTGGGGCAATTGTTGAAAAGCCAGCTCCATTAAGCTTCACGAGGGATAGCTGCCATGCCGGTAATTGTTGAAGATCGTAAGCCTGATGCCTCCTCTGCTGCTGCAATCGAACGCTGGCGGCAGGTGCCGGTGGCGGTTGCGGTGGATGTGAGCCACGCGGAATGCCAGATCGACCGTTCCATCCGCCCGCTCTGCGCGCCGGGTCAGCAGCCGAGGCTTTTTGGCCGCGCCGTGACCGCCCTGTGCGAGCCGCCGGATTTTGGCGCGGTGCTCTATGCTTTGGACAAGATAAGGCCGGGCGATGTGCTGGTCATCGCCGCCGGCGGGCATAGGGAAACCGCCATGATCGGGGAAATCCTTGGCGGGCACCTAAGACGCCTGGGGGCTTGCGGATTGGTTTGCGATGGCGCGATCCGCGATGTGGCGGAGCTTGCCAAGTGGAATGATCTTCCGGTGTTCAGCCGCGCCATCACGCCCCGGGGGCCAACTTCGGCTGACCGCGGCCGGGTCAACTGCAGCGTTGTCGTGGGCGGGAGACTGATCAGTCCCGGTGACCTGATCATCGGCGACGATGATGGCCTTGCATCCCTTGATCCAAAATCGCTTGTAAAATTCATCGCCGATGCGGAAGCAAAGCTCGCCAAGGAAGCCGAATGGCAAGCCAGCCTCGCCGCAAACCGCACGGTGGCCGAGACTTTCCAGCTTGGAACACCGCAGGCAGGCGAACGTTAGAGGTTCAACTCACGTGGCGGATGCGTTTGCCGGGCGTCAGTGTCTGGGCGGCGCGCATGATGCCTTCGGCATCGATGCCGTAATGGCGGTAGAGCTCGGCGATGCTGCCGGTCTGGCCGAAATGCTCAACGCCGAGTGATCGCGTTCGGTGACCATGGACGGCACCCAGCCAGGCCAGTGTTGTCGGATGGCCATCGATAATGGTTATCAATGGACAACCTGACGGAACACTCTCAAAGAGGCGTTCGATATGAGAGAGCGCGGTTTTGGTTCCACGTTCACGAGCCCGCTGCGCCGCCGTCCAGCCGGCATTGAGCCGGTCGGTTGAAGTAATGGCGAGAAGGCCGATATCGCGGCGGTCTTCGCCCATCAGGCCTATGGCCTCGATGGCTTCGGGGGCGAGAGCGCCGGTGTAAGCAATGACAAGCTCGGCGTTTGGACCGGGCTTCCGCATCCAGTAGCCGCCATCGACGATATTCTGGGCGAGTTCCGGCGTCATGGCGCGGCTCTGCTGGTCCAGCGGGCGGGTTGAGAGGCGCAGGTAAACCGAGCCACCGGTCTGGTCGCGCAGCCAGGTTCGCTCGTCGGGATCGCCTTCGCCATCGCGCTGCATGTAATCAAAAGCAAAGCGCATGATGACGGCGAGTTCATCGAGAAAGGCTGGCTCAAAAGCGCAGAGCCCGTCCTGCGCCATGCCGACCAGCGGCGTGCCGATCGATTGATGCGCGCCGCCTTCCGGCGCAAGGGTCATGCCGGAAGGTGTTGCCACCAGAAGAAAGCGGGCATCCTGATAACAGGCGTAGTTCAGTTGATCAGCGCCTCGGTAGATGAAGGGATCATAGACGGTGCCGATGGGCAGCAGGCGCTCGCCGTTGATGGAATGGGAAAGACCGAACGCGGAAAGCGCCAGAAACAGGTTTGATTCAGCGATGCCGAGTTCGAGATGCTGGCCTGCGGGCGAGAATTCCCAGGTGTAGGTCGAGGGGATGCGCTCGGCCTTGAAGGTATCGACCATGCTTTCGCGGGCGAACAATCCCCGGCGGTTTACCCAAGGCCCGAGATTGGTCGAGACGGTGACGTCCGGCGCCACAGTGACGATGCGGCTGGCAAACACAGTATCGTCACGGGCGATTTCATTGAGGATCTGGCCGAAACCCATCTGGGTGGAAATCGGCTTGGCTCCCGGTGTGGGATAGCTGAGTGACGCGGGCACGGGGATGGTGGGACTCGAGAGCCTTCGCGTGCCCTTGGAAAAAAACGCGGCCTTGCCAATAAATTTCTGCAGATCTTTTTCGGGAAGCGTTGCGCCTTCCCACTTGTCCCACTCATGGCCTTCGCGCACCTTCATGGCCTTGCGGAAGCCCTCCATCTGGGTGGGCGTCATCAGCCCTGCATGATTATCCTTATGGCCGGCCAGCGGCAGGCCGAAGCCCTTGATGGTATAGCAAATGAACAGCGTTGGCCTGTCGTGTTTACTTGCTTCTCCGAATGCCGCGAGCAAAGACGGCGTATCATGGCCGCCGAGATTTCCCATGAGTTGGGCAAGTTCTTCGTCAGAACGCCTATCGATCAATTGCGTGACGGCCCCTTGATCGCCAATTTCATCAGCCAGGCGCTTGCGCCAGGCAGCGCCACCCTGAAACGTCAGCGCCGAATAGAGCTGGTTCGGGCAGCGGCCGATCCAGTCGCGTAGCGCAGCGCCCCCGGGCTCCTTGAACGCCGCTTCCTGCAGCGCTCCGTGTTTCAGGATCACCACGTCCCAGCCGAAATTGCGGAACATGGATTCGAATTTTTCCCAAAGCCCTTCGCGGATGACCGCATCAAGGGACTGGCGGTTGTAGTCGACGATCCACCAGGTATTGCGCAGCCCATGCTTCCAGCCCTCGATGAGAGCTTCGTAAATATTTCCTTCATCCATCTCCGCATCGCCGATGAGCGAGACCATGCGGCCCTCGGGCCGCTGCTTCATCCAGCCATGGGCCTTCACATAATCCTGCACCAGCGAGGAAAAGAGAGTCTGCGCCACGCCGAGGCCGACAGAGCCGGTCGAAAAATCCACATCGTCAATGTCCTTGGTGCGCGAGGGATAACTCTGCGCGCCCTTGAAGCCGCGGAAGTTTTCCAGTTTCTCTCGGGTCTGGTTTCCGGCGAGATACTGGATCGCATGAAAGATGGGCGAGGCATGGGGCTTCACCGCCACACGGTCCTCCGGGCGGAGAATATCAAAATAAAGCACCGTCATGATCGTGGCGAGCGAAGCTGATGACGCCTGGTGGCCGCCAACCTTGACTTCACCGGCGGCCCGGATGTGGTTGGCATGGTGGATCAGCCATGTCGCAAGCCAGAGCGCGCGGCGCTCCAGATCGTGGAGGGATGAAAGGCGCAGTTGATTCATGGTCACTGAATATCACGCCGGGGGAACGCAGAGAGGCTGACGTAAAAATATCAAACACCTTGCATTGCTGTCATGGCAGCGGCATTTTGTGCAAATATTTTGCAAATCTATCCGAGATGGACCAAATCCATGCAAACCCCGGACCTCGACGAGTTTGACCGCCGCATCATCACAGCGCTTACCCGGAATGCGCGGGCCAGCAATCTGGAGTTGGAAGCGGAAGTAAAATTATCCCATTCCGCCATTTCGCGGCGGATCACCCGGCTTGAAACGGCAGGCGTCATCGAAGGCTATGGAGCGCGCATCAATCAAGCCAAGGTGGGGCTCACCGTCCGGGCCTTTGTGGCTGTGACGCGCGATCCGTCACTCTCGGCGGAAGAGCTTGGAAAGCGGCTTTCGACCATTGACGGAGTCAACGTCAGCTATGTCGTCACCGGCGAACAGGACATTTTCCTCGAAGTTTTCGCGCGGGATCTGCAAAACTTCGCCGACCTGATGCTGACCAAGGTGCAGGCGGTCAAAGGCGTTGCCACTACCCGCACAATTTTTGTCATGCGCGAATGGCGGGCGCATCAGGCGTAAATTTCTGGGCCTCGACGTCAAGCGGCACCAGCCAGGACTCAAACATTTCCGCCACCCGTTCCCAAGTAAACTTCGCCGCGCCTTGGCGCACATCGTCGCGGTCGAGCTTGAGGGCGCTGGCAACGGCGATGGAGAGGTTCCTGTCCAGTTCACCTGTGACACCGCTTTCCACCACATCGATGGGGCTTGCCACATTGAAGGCGGCAACCGGCGTGCCGCAGGCCATGGCCTCGATCATCACAAGGCCAAAGGTGTCGGTGAGGCTTGGAAAAACGAAGACATCGGCGGACGACATGGCGCGGGCATAGGTGTCCTCACGCAGATAGCCGGTGAATACCACAGCCGGATGCTTGTCTTCATAAAGCTTTCGCTCCGGCCCGTCGCCCACCACAACTTTGGTGCCGGGGTTTTCGAGCCCCAGGAAGGCTTCCATGTTCTTTTCCTTCACGACGCGGCCCGCATAAAGGATGATCGGGCGTGGCAAAGAGAAATAATCGCGCGGTAGATCGTTGAATTTCCGGTGATCGACGCCGCGTGTCCACACCTTCACGTTCACGAACTTCCGCGTTTCAAGTTCTTGTGCAATCGTCGCGGTCGGCGTCATCACGGTGCGGCTTGGGCTGTGAAAGCGGCGCAGCAGGCCCCACATCAGGCCGCCAATTCCAGGAATCGGAAGGCGTGTTTCAATGTATTCGGCAAAACGCGTGTGAAAACTTGTGGTGAAAGGCAGGCCGCGGCGGAGGCAGGCGCGCCGCGCGGCCCAGCCAAGCGGGCCTTCGGTTGCAATGTGAATGGCTTGCGGGTTGAGCGCATCAATCTCGCGGCCGATGGTTGCTGCCCCCACCAGGCTCAGCTTTATTTCCGGGTAGGATGGAATGGCCCAGGTCCTATGGCCTTCCGGGGTGATGTAGTGAACTTCGTGGCCGCGCTTGCCGAGTTCACGGCCTACCGTCTGGAGTGTGCGGACAACGCCATTGACTTGCGGCGGCCAGGCATCGGTCACGATCAGGATTCGCATCATTGCCCCTTGAAATGTTTCGGGAATAACCCCCTCGGGCATGAACATCACAATTGCATGACAGCCCGGATCACCGGCGGTTTGCATCGAGAAAACCCTTGTGATTGGCCGGGAATTCCCCAAATATTTCAATCATGGCATTGCCTCGGAAATTCGAAACCTGGCTGCGGCCGGAGGCATCCGGCCTCTATTGCGAACCCGGCGATTTCTACATTGACCCCCTGTTCCCGGTTGATCGCGCCATTGTCACGCATGGCCACTCCGATCATGCGAGACCGGGCCACCAGGCCGTTTTGGCGACGGGTGAAACGCTGGACATCATGAAAATCCGATTGGGCGATGGCGCGGGGAAAACCACACAAGCTCTCAAGTACCATGAGGCCATCCAGCTTGGGGACGTGGCTGTGCATTTGGTGCCGGCGGGTCATATTCTCGGCAGCGCGCAGGTGGTCATCGAGTACAAGGGCCAGCGCGCGGTGATTTCGGGCGACTACAAGCGCCAAGCAGACCCCACCTGTCCGGCCTTCGAACCGGTCACCTGCGATCTGTTCATTACCGAGGCGACCTTTGGCTTGCCGGTTTTCAAGTTTGACTCGCCCGACATTGAAATCAAAAAACTCCTGGCGTCGCTGGAAGCATTCCCCGATCAGACCCATCAGGTTGGCGTGTATGGATTGGGCAAATGTCAACGGGTGATCTCCCTGCTGCGCGAGGTCGGTTATGAAAAACCGATCTGGCTGCACGGTGCCTTGAAGGCCACCACCGACTATTATGCGCGCTGTGGCATGAACTTTGGCGACGTGCGCCTAGTGGCCGATGCCACGGAAATCCTGGGCGGGGAAATCGTGCTTTGCCCGCCCTCCGCACTTGGCGACCGGTGGTCGCGGCGTTTCACCGAGCCCATTCATGCCCTGGCTTCAGGCTGGATGCGGGTGCGGGCCCGGGCCCGGCAAAGGGGAGCGGAACTTCCACTGGTGATTTCCGACCACGCGGATTGGCCAAACCTTCTCGCCACCGTTGCCGAGACCAAGGCCGGAGAGGTCTGGATAACGCACGGGCGGGAAGAAGCGCTGGTTCACGAATTGACGCGCCTCGGCCTCAAGGCCAAAGCGCTGTCGATCATTGGATTGGAAGAAGATTTGGAATGAAGGACTTCGCGATACTTCTCGACGCTCTTTCCAATACGCCAGCGCGCAACGGCAAGCTGACGTTGCTCAGCAACTATTTCCGTGCGTCACCTGATCCTGACCGGGGCTTTGCGCTTGCGGCACTGACCGACGAAATGCCGGTCACCATTCCGCTTCGACGGGTTCTGACCGAACTCTCCGCCTCGCGCTTCGATCCGGTGCTCTTTAAATATTCACGCGACTACGTGGGTGACACGGCGGAGACGCTTTCGCTTATGTGGCCTGACACGGGCAGAGGCGGTACACCTCTCCGCCTGGGTGAAATTGTCGACGTAGTCAAAATAACATCGGGGCCGCGCCTTGCGGAACAAATTGCGAGCTGGCTTGATGGCATGGATACGAACGAGCGCTGGGCCCTGCTCAAGTTTCTGTCCGGGGCTCTCCGAGTCGGCGTCTCGGCACGGCTGGCAAAGCTTTCGCTCGCCAAGGCCTTTGGCCACAATCCGGAAGAGATTGAAGAGTTGTGGCACGGGCTCCGACCACCCTATGTGGAACTGTTTCAGTGGCTCGAAGGCAAAGCCCCACGCCCCGTGAGCGCCGATGTGCCGACATTCAAGCCGCTGATGCTTTCCAATCCCCTGGACGACAAGGACTGGGAGGCACTGGACCTCAAGGACACGGCGGTTGAATGGAAGTGGGACGGCATCCGCATCCAGTTTGCAAGCAAGGGAAATGTGGTTTCGCTGTTCTCGCGCAACGGCGACAATATCGGCGCGGCATTTCCGGAAATCGTGGGCAACCAGAATTTCAAAGGGATTTTGGATGGAGAGCTTCTCGTCAAGCACGGGGAATCGATTGCGTCCTTCTCCGACCTGCAGCAACGGCTCAACCGCAAGTCGGTAACCCCGGCTTTGCTCGCAAAATACCCGGCCCACATTCGGCTCTATGATGCGCTGGAACTGGATGGCGAAGATCTGCGTCCCTTTTCTTTTGATGAACGGCGTAAGCGCCTTGAGCTCTGGCATGGCGAAAAACGGCCCCACCACACGGACCTGTCGCCCCTGGTCTATCCCGCAAACAAAGAGGATTTGCGGAAAATTTGGGAAACAACGCGGGACGCCGGCATTGAAGGCCTGATGATCAAATTACGGGAAAGCCCTTACATCGCGGGGCGTCCGCAGGGCAAATGGTGGAAATGGAAGAGAACCCCGCTCACTGCGGACTGTGTCTTGATGTATGCCCAACGAGGTTCAGGAAAACGCTCGTCGTTCTATTCGGACTATACTTTTGGAGTCTGGAAGCAGGAAAAGGACGGGCGCGCTCTGGTGCCGGTGGGCAAGGCCTATAGCGGTTTCACCGATGCGGAACTGCTGCGGATAGACAAGTTCATCCGCGAAAACACCATTCAGCGCTTCGGACCGGTGCGCTCGGTTGCACCCGAGTTGGTGTTTGAAGTTGCCTTTGACGCGATCAATGTTTCGAAGCGCCACAAGGCGGGACTGGCCATGCGGTTTCCCCGTATTTCCAGAATCAGGTGGGATAAACCGGCGGCAGAGGCCGATGAACTCGCGACTCTCCTCAATCTGGCGAGTTAGGTGCAATGCAATATCGATTTCCTACCTGAATCTCGGGCACGGCAGTTTTCATTTGTATGACGATTGGATTTGACAGTCTGTGGAGATGGCGGCAAGATTTGCGGCGGAGGGTGTTCAGCAGACTCGTGCAAAAAACCGAAATTTAAACAGCACGGGACTCAGAAAACACTCCTGCCTAATAAATTTCACATGGGAGATCTTAAAATGCTCGACGACCTTATCAAAGAAGCAAGAAACCGCCGCGATGTGTTCAAGGCTATCGGTGGTGCAGCCCTTGCCGGCGCCCTTCTGGCCGATGCGGGATTTGATCCAGCCATGGCGCAAGCCCTGGCGCCATCTGGCAAACCAATGAAGGCTGCCTTCTCGAACGCCGGCCTTCAGGCCTCTTGGTGCGCGCAGGGCAAGCAGGCTGCTGAAGCTTGGGCCAAGCTGATGAATGTCGAGATCACCTGGTTTGACGGCGAGCTCGCAGCCACCAAGCAGCGCGCGGCCATCGACAACATGGCCACCCAGAAGTGGGATTTCGTTGCCATCCAGACCTTTGGCATCGGCACGCTCACCGATCCTATCCAGAAAATGATTGATGCTGGAACCCCGGTTATCGCCATGGACACGCTGGTTGCCCCTCCGGGAACCATCGCCATCCACACCTTCATAGCACCCGACAACGAGATGATGGGTTCTGCGGTGACGTCACAGCTCATGGCCGCCATCGGCGGCAAGGGCAATGTTGTGATGACCCAAGGCGCGCTCGGCCATTCCGGCGCCCAGGGCCGCGCCAAGGGCTTCAAGTCAGTCGTGGCCAACTTCCCGGATGTGAAAG
The DNA here is from genome assembly GCA_965279345.1 of Aestuariivirga sp. GTDB lineage: Bacteria > Pseudomonadota > Alphaproteobacteria > Rhizobiales > Aestuariivirgaceae > Aestuariivirga. The sequence goes on along the minus strand of CBDIHN010000003.1, from coordinate 403,738 downwards.
TGATCAATGAAGAGCCAGCCGACTGGGATGTGACCAAGGTCGCCCGCATCTGGGATTCGATCCTGACACAGAACGCCGATATCGCCGGCGCCTTCTTCCACAATGACGACATGGCGCTTGCCGCGCATCAGGTCATGAAGCAGAAGGGCCGCGAAGGCATCATCATCGGCGGCGTGGACGCCATGCCTCCTGCGGTGCAGGCAGTGCTTGACGGCACCATGCTGGCAACCGTGCGCAACCCATCCTGCCGTATTCACGGCTGGTCGGTGGCGGCGGGTGTTGCGGCAGTTCAGGGTGGCGAAAAAGCCGGCACGGATATTCCAAACTATATCCTGGCGGACGGACCGGTCATCACCAAGGAAACTGCACCTGGCCATCTCTGGCTGCAGAAGAACTTCCTGATCTGACCTGTCCATGACGGCTCAAACTGACAGCGGGGGCGGCTTGCCGCCCCTGCTTGAATTATCAAACGTCTCGAAATCATTCGGCGGCATCGCGGCGCTGAAGGATGTTGATATGACGCTGCAGGCCGGCGAGATTCACGGCCTCGTCGGTGAAAACGGGGCCGGCAAATCCACCACGATGAAAATCATTGCCGGCGTCTATCACGATTATGACGGCGAAATGCGGATTGACGGCACGAAAGTGCATTTCCGCTCGGCCCGCGAGGCTTTGGCTGCGGGCATCGGCATGGTGCACCAGGAGCTTTCCACCATCCCCGACCTCACCGTTGCCGAGAATGTTTTTCTGGGCCACCAGCCCTTGACCAAAATGGGCACGGTGGACTGGGCGCGGATCAACAAGGAGGCAAAACGGCTCATTGCCAGCCTCGGCCTTGATATTGATCCCAAGACCCGGATGGGTTCGCTGCCCGTGGGCCTGCAACAGCTTGTGGAGCTTTCGCGCGTTCTGTTTTCAGGGGCGCGTATCATTATCCTGGACGAGCCCACCTCGGCGCTGTCGCCGCCGGAGGTGAAACGGCTGTTTGACGTACTTCGCAAGATCAAGGCGGATGGCCGCGGCATTATTTTCATTTCGCACTTCCTCGACGATGTGCTGGAAATTTCCGATACGGTGACGGTTTTCCGCAACGGCAAGAAGGTTGTCACCGAATCCGCTGCGACGCTCACCAAGGATGCGGTCATTTCCCACATGATCGGGCGCGGCTCCATTGACATGCATATGGGTGAAAGTGCCGATCTCACGGGCGATGACTCAAAGCCTGTGGTGCTGGCGGCAGAAGCCATCGGCGACGGCAGGCAACTGCGCGATGTTTCGCTCAAGCTGCGCGCCGGAGAAATCACCGGTGTTTACGGTTTCATGGGCTGCGGCCAGATCGAGCTGGCCCGCGCCCTGTTCGGAAAAATCCCGATCAAGCAGGGCCGCTTCCTGCTCGACGGGTCGCAAAAATCATTCAAATCAACGGCGGCGGCACGGGGCGAAGGCATTGCCTTCGTTTCCGAGAGCCGGCGCATGATGCTGTTCCGTACGGAACCGGTTTACAAGAACATCTCGATTGCCATTCTGGATCGCATTCATCAGTGGTTACTTAAGCCGAAATCGGAACGCACCATCGCCGGCACGCGGGCCAAGGATTTGCAGATCAGGCCGCCCAATCCCAACATGATGCTGGGCTCGCTCTCGGGCGGCAACCAGCAGAAGGTGGCGCTGGCCAAATGGCTGACGCATCTTCCCAAGGTGCTTATCCTTTCGGAGCCGACGCGCGGCATGGATGTGGGGGCCAAGGAGGACGTGATCCGCATCGTCAAGGACCTGCGTGACAGGGGTGTTGCCATCCTGGTGCTCTCAACCGAACCGGAAACCATCCTGACGCTCGCAGACCGGGTGAGCGTTTTGCGCAAAGGCAGGGTTGCAAAAGAATTCAATAGTGGGACAATCCACAAGGCCGACCTTCTGGCGGCGGCATAGGGATAGCAGACATGAGCATGACTGACATACAAACAACGGGCCGGCTCAAGAGCTTTCTCAAGGACCAGCTCCGCAATATCGCGCCGGTGTTCACGCTGCTGGCGCTGGTGGTTTTCTTCGGGGTGGCGAGCTCTTCCTTCTTCACCGTCGTCAATTTCATGAACATCCTGTCGCAGATTTCGATCACCTCGATCATTGCGGTGGGGCTGACCTATGTGATTTTAACCGCCGAGATTGACCTTTCGGTCGCCGCCGTTGCCAATGCGGTGGGCATCACGATTGCCTTTTTCACGCTGCAGCCCGACTATGTGAACATCGCCAACCTGCCGCTGCCCGGCATCATCGCCATCGTGCTGACTTTGCTTACGGCGCTCGCTTTCGGCCTTATCACGGCCTTTGGCGTCACCTGGATCGGCATTCCTTCCTTCATCATGACGCTGGCCATCATGCAGATCGCCAATGGCGTATCGGCGCTGCTGGTGCGCGGGCAGATCGCCTATTCCTATCCGGAACTGATCACCATGCTAGGCTCGGGTTCGGTTTTCGGCATCCGCTGGACCATCATTGTCGCCATTCTCTTCCTCGGCATCGGCCATCTGGTGCTGACCTATACGCGCTTTGGCCGCTACATCTACATGACGGGCGGCAACCGCGAGGCGGCGGAATATTCCGGCGTCAACGTGAAGTTCATCATCGGCTCGGTCATGGTGATTTCCGCCGTGTGCTCCGGCATCGCCGGCATGCTGGCGGTGGCCTATTTCGGCTCGGCCCAGCAGAACCAGTTTGACAGCTACTTGCTGGATGCCATCGCCGCCGTAGTGGTGGGCGGCACAAGCCTGTTCGGCGGGCGCGGCGGCATCGGCAATACGATCATCGGGCTTCTGGTGCTGGGCGTTTTGAACAATGGCCTCGACCATGTGCAGATCGACAGCTTCCTCAAGATATTGATCCGCGGGTTGATCCTGCTCAGCGCGCTCATCATCAACGTCTACGCCCAGAAGCTGAAGGAATCCGAATAGGACATCTAGAGCCTGCCCACTCCGCCGTCATTCCGGCGCAAGCCGGAATCCCATTCAGGATGGAAACTGCCGCCAGATTCCGGCTTACGCCGGAATGACGATTGTTTTTTGGATTCGATGTAAATTGACCGGACTCTATTTCCGTTCGGGAAAGAGCGCCTTCAGGCCATCGGCGGAGGCCTTGGCAATGCCGCGCTCGGTGATCAGGCCGGTGATGAGGCGGGCGGGCGTTACATCGAAGGCGGGGTTTGCAGCGGGGCTGCCCTCGGGCGAAATGCGCACCCGCACCGTTGTGCCATCGGTTCCTCGGCCCTGAACGAAGGTGACTTCTTCGGCGTTGCGCTCCTCGATCGGAATTTCTTTAACGCCGTCATGGACCGTCCAGTCGATAGTGGGTGACGGCAGGGCCACGTAGAAGGGAACATTGTTGTCCTTCGCCGCCAGCGCCTTCAGGTAGGTGCCGATCTTGTTGCAGACATCGCCGTCGGCGGTGGTGCGGTCGGTGCCGACAATCACCATGTCCACCTGGCCGTGCTGCATGAGATGGCCGCCAGCATTGTCAACGATCAGGGTGTGGGGAACGCCGTGATTGTTAAGTTCCCAGGCGGTGAGCTGGGCCCCCTGATTGCGCGGCCGCGTTTCATCGACATAGACATGGACTGGAATGCTTTCTTCGCTGGCCAGATAGATCGGCGCCGTCGCGGTGCCGTAATCCACGGTGGCGAGCCAGCCGGCATTGCAGTGGGTGAGCACATTCACCGGCTCACCAGGCTTTTTGCGGGCGGCGATCTGCTTGATGATCGAAAGGCCATGCCCGCCGATGGCGCGGTTGAGCAGTACGTCCTCCTCGGCGATTGCCGAAGCGCGCGCATAGGCAACCTCGCGCCGTTGCGCTTCCGGCAGGCCGCGCAGGAGGCCGCGCATGTCATCCAAGGCCCATTTCAAATTGATGGCGGTGGGACGGGTTTCGTGCAGTTTTTCCCAAACCCTGTCGAGGGCCGCGTTACTGGCATCGCCCGCCATGGCAATGGCCACGCCGTAAGCGGCGGTGACGCCGATGAGGGGTGCGCCCCTGACCCACATGTCGCGAATGGCGGTGGCGACATCTTCAACAGTCTTTAACGTGACAACGCGGAACTCATGGGGCAGCCAGCGCTGGTCGATAATATCGACGGAACGGCCATCGGGATTGAGCCAGATAGTGTGGTAATGGCGGGTGCCGACTTTCACGTGACGATTTCCTTCTCAAGCCGTTCGGCCAGATTATTGACTTCCACTATGCTATGAATGTGACCGCGGTTCACCGCGAGATGGCGCCCCAGTTTCAAGGCCTTGGTTTCACAACGGGCGCGAATATCTTGGTTTTCAATGGTTTCAAAATCCGCATTGTGAGCCAGGCCCAGAATGCGGCGGTGCATTTCAACACCCGCAAAGCCCAGCATATCCAACCAAATTCCATGCAGCACAAGGTCAAGCGCCTGCTCCGAGGCCAGCATATCGCCCTGATCCTCGAACAGTGAGCGCTGGTAGAGGATGCCGTTCCGTTCGCTGTGCCAAAGCCTGGAAAATTCGGCGCGGAAAGTTTCCCAGATATCCACCGTCACGTTGAGCAGATAGCGCCGCATGCTGGCCCGGTTGCCCGAAGTTTCATGGCCGGATTGCGAAAAGTAGCTCATCCAGAAATTAGCCAGCAGCATGCCGACATCAAAGGCCATGGGGCCATAGAAGGCGAATTCGGGATCGATGACGCGGGTCTGCTCCGCCGTCACCATCACCGAGCCCGTGTGGAAATCGCCATGCAGAAGGGTTTCCGGCGTGGCGGCGAAAATATGTTTCAGGCGCTGGGCCGCCACTTTCAAATCGCGGTCGGCGCGCAGCTCCTTCACGATGCCGTCGAGCTGTGGCGCGGTATGGCGGTTGAGCTTCGCCTCATAATAGGGATCGCTGAAGACCAGGCTTTCGGTGATGTCGCAGAGCGCCACGTTATCGGCAAAGAGCGCGAGGTCAGCCTTGCGCAGCTTGGTATCGAGGCACAGGTCGGAACCGCGGAACAGGGTGCGCGCCAGAAACAGTCCCAGGTCCTTGGCTATTTTCGGCAGTTCCTGCCCGGCGATCAGGGCGCGGCGCAAAATGATATGGGGCGAGAGGAATTCCATGACGATGATCGCCTGGCCCGCATCGAAATGGAAAATCTCCGGCACCATTCCGGGATCGCGCTCAGCCTGTCTAGACAGGGCATGATACTCAAAGAAGGAGCGCTTCAACGGCAGGGGCCAGCTATCGCCCACGAGGCGCACGTATGGAAGCGCCTGCTTGACGACCACGGCGCCCTTGGGGCCTTCGACGATGAAGACCAGATTGAGATTGCCATCGCCGACTTCGCGCACTTTCCAAGCGTGTGCGTCAGCGCCAATCCGCTCCTTCACGGCGGCAAGGCCACCCAGCCTTGCGGGCAGCGTTTCGGGACTCAAGGCGATAAAATCTTTGTATGAATTCATTTTTTCTGACATTTGGCTGATGAATGAGGCTAGGTTTTGCACAATGCCCGGGCAAAAGTAAATGATGCCGGGCATCTCATTTAAGGGACAGAATTTTCAATGAAAAAACCGGCCGGCCTGACGGACAACATGTGGGGCATCCTGCTTCTGGTCGCCTCGGTCACCTGTTTTGGCGTGGTCGACGGCATCAGCAAGATGCTTATCGAAACCCAGTCCTTCGGCCAGGTTGTGCTGGCGCGCTACGTGCTGGCGCTCCCCATCCTGCTTCTGGCGACAGCTCCCAGCCAGTGGAAAAACCTGTTTCATACCAAACTGGTATTCCTGCAAATTGTCCGGGGCATATTTCCGGTGGTCATCGGGGGGTCAATGGTGATCGCCGTGTGGTACCTGCCGCTTGCCGAAGCCACGGTCATTCTTTTTGCGGGTCCGTTCCTGGTGCTGGCGCTTTCGGGCTGGCTGCTGGGCGAAAGGGTGGGAGCCGCAAGCTGGGTGGGCGTCGTGGTCGGCTTCATCGCGGTTTTGATCGTCGCCCGGCCGGGCTTTTCCGAACTTTCGCAGTACACGATATTTCCGTTGATTGCCGCCGTGTTCTACGCAGGATTTCAACTGCTGACGCGCCACCTCGGCACGGCGGGCGAACCACCAACGACAACCCTTGCCTGGACTTTGCTGGTTGGAATCATCGTCGGGCTGCCGCTGGCGATTGCAAGCTGGACGCCGCAGACGCTGGAGACATGGATTTTGAGTTTTTTCCTGGGCGTCATTTTTGGCTTCGCGCAATTGTTAATGGCAAAAGCCTTTTCGCTGGCCCCGGCAAACCTGCTGACGCCCTTCACCTATTTCCAGATCCTGTCAGCGCTGGTCTTCGGTTTTCTGGTTTTTGGCGACATCCCGGACATGTGGACATTCGTCGGCATCGCCCTGATCGTCAGCGCGGGCCTCTATGTGTTTGGACGGAGCGCGCCAAAAGCTCGCTGAATTACCGCGCGCTCAAAGCACGTCGGATTCGTCCTGCAGGAGGACGCGGCGGGTGTTGGAGCGGCGCATTTTCTGGGCGAGGTCGCGGCCCAGAAGCTCGTAGATGATGCCGGCAATCTGGCTATCCCTGCTGGTGATCTTCGCCATGCGCTGTTTCGAGAAGGCAAGAACGCGGCTCGGCTCGTCAATCATCACGGTGGCGGTTGCAAGATTACCGGTGAGATAGGCGATCTCGCCGATGAACGAGCCTTTTTCGAGATAGGTTTCGAACGAGCCGTTCACCTCGACGCTGGCGCGGCCCGAACAGAGGAAAAACAGCGAGTCTACCGCATGGTCCTGCTTGGTCAGCGTCTCGCCGGGCTGGGCGTCGCGCCAGTCGGCGGCCTTGAGCAGCCTGGCGATCTGCACATCATCAAGGCCCGCAAAAGACTGGCGCAGCATCGGGGCATCTTTTTCCGGCAGCGTGAGGCTGGCGCGCTCGCGCACCAGCAGGAATATCATGACGAGGTTGATGGCGACGAAAATCAGGTCCCAGCCAATGCCGACTTTCAGATCGCCGCCGGACAGGCGGAAATAGGCGATCTCAAGAAACAGGCCGATTACGGCGGCAACGCGCAGCCAGAAAATCCTGGTCATCAGATAAGACAGCGCAATGATGGCATAGGACAGCGTGCCGGTCAGATCAGTCAGGGAAAAAAGTTCCAGCATGAGGCGCTCAATTCTTGTTCGGTGGCCAAGTTCGCTTTTTAGCTTGTGGCTTGTCAAGCCAAGAGACGGGGGGCTAGAAGTGTTGGGATTCAAGGGAGACTGCAATGGCGAAAACGCCGAAACTTAAAAAACCCGCCAAAAAACCCGTAGCAGGGAAAAAAGCCAAAAAAGTGATAGCGCTTTTCCCCGAGGCCGCCTTCGGGCCGGCGCTGAATTCGGTGGGCATCGGCCAGGCACTGAAGAAGCTTGGCCACAAGGTGGTGTTCCTGTCGGACCCCGGCTTTCTCCATGTTTACAAGGGCTATGGTTTTGAAGCCCATGCGGTTAATCTTTCGGCGCCCATGCCGCCCGAAGAAATGGCCAAGTTCTGGGTGGATTTCATCAATGGCCACATTCCGAATTTCCGCAAGAGCCCTTACGACCAGATCGACAATTATGTGAAGGGCTGCTGGGAGATGATCGTCGAGACGGCGAAATGGGCGGAGAAGGATTTGCCTGGCGTTCTCGCGAAGGTGAAACCCGATGTCATCTGCGTTGATAACGTGATCCTTTTTCCGGCGATCAAGCGCTACGGGCGCGATAACAAAAAACCGTGGGTACGGGTCATTTCGTGCTCGGAGAACGAGATCGAGGATCCGGATATTCCGCCGCATCTCTCGGGCTGCGGCGAGAAAGACAAAAAAGGCTTTGCCAAATACCGCAAGCATTTCAACGCCACGATCAAACCGATCCACGAGGCGTTCAATGCCTTCCTGAAATCCGTGGGCGAGAAGAAATATCCGCTGGGGCAATTTTTCGAAGCCAGCCCGCACATGAATATCCTGCTTTATCCTACGGCGGCGAAATTCAAGCGGCGGTACAAGCTTTCGGCCAAGCAGTTCCAGTATCTCGAAGGCTGTGTTCGGAAAGACGCGCCTTACAAGGTGCCGCAATTCCAGGCGCATAATGACAAGCCCCTGCTCTATGTGAGCTATGGCTCGCTGGGTTCGGGCGACACGGAATTGCTGAAGCGGGTGATCAAGGTCATCGGGAAAATGCCGGTGCGGGCGCTGGTGAATGTCGGCGACTATCTTGACCAGTACACGGATATTCCGCCCAATGTTCTTATCGATAAATGGTATCCGCAGCCCTCGGTGATCCCCAAGGTCGATGGCGTGATCCACCATGGCGGCAACAACTCCTTCACGGAGTGCCTCTATTTCGGCAAGCCCGCCATCATCATGCCCTATGTCTGGGATGGCCATGATAATGCCACGCGGGTTGAAGAAACCGGCCATGGCTTCAAAGTTGACCGCTATACTTGGACCGATGATGAACTGGCCGCCAAGATCATGACCATGCTGACGGACAAGAAGATGAAAGCGAAGCTGCAGAAGACCTCGAAAACCATGCGGGCCGAGCATGGGCCAACGAAAGCGGCCAAGATCATCGATGGTCTCACCCGCCGGAAGATCGCATGATGCCGACAAAGCTCGACAGTTCCGCGCCTCATCTTGAACGGCCTGCTACTTTTGCAGGGCCGCTGAAAGATTGGGGCCATCAGCCCAATCCCATCACCGGAAACTCAAAGAATGATGGCGTGCTGTTGTACAAGGGGCCGGACGGCCAGCCGGAAGTGGGCCTCTGGCAATGCACGGAAGGTTCGTGGCCGCTGGAGATTCCACGTGATGAATTGTGCCACTTTGTTTCAGGCCGCGCTACTTATACCCATGAAAGCGGCGACGTCATCGAAGTGACTGCCGGGACCATGGTGCTGTTCCCCGCGGGATGGAAAGGCGTTTGCACCGTTCACCAAACCATGCGCAATGTTTACATGTTGAGATAAAATGAACCTGACATCTTCCGCACCGCATTTAAAAAATCCTGCAACCTATGAAGGTCCGTTCAAGGACTGGGGCGTGATCCCCACCATGATTGAGGGTGAATCGCGCACCAGCGGCGTGGTGATCTTCAAGGGCCCGAATGGCCAAAGCGAAAGCGGCATCTGGATTTGCACACCGGGCTTCTGGAACTGCCATGTGACCAGCGACGAATTCTGCCATTTCCTGCTGGGCCGCTGCACTTACCGCTACGAGTCCGGCGAGGTGATCGAGATTGTGCCCGACACCGTTGCCTTCTTCCCGAAGGACTGGCGCGGCACCTGCAAGGTGCATGAAACCATCCGCAAGGTTTACATGATCAGGTAGGCACCTCGATCAATTGCCAGGTCGCCTCGTTCTGGTCATAGGCGTGAAGCTCGCCCAGGCTCACGTCAAACCAGCTGCCATGCAGCGAAAGCTCCTTGCGGGTTTCCTTCGTGCGGATCCATGGAAAGGTGCGGAGATTGGCGATGGAATGTTCGATGGAGGCGCGCTCGATATTGCGTTCGTGCAGGGCTGCATCGTCGGAGTGGGGAACGGCGCGGGCCACGTCCTTGATCGGGCGCATCCAGCTTCCGATGAAGTCCGTATGGCTCAAAGGCCCGCCATCTCCGATGGTGGCGCGGATGCCGCCGCAGCGGCCATGGCCCATGACCACGAGATGCTGAACGCCGAGTGAGAGAACGGCAAATTCCAGCGCCGCGCTGGTGGAATGGTGGCCGCCATCAGGCGTATACGGCGGCACGAGATTGGCGACATTGCGCACCACGAACATTTCGCCGGGTCCGGCATCAAAGATGGTTTCAGGCGCGGCGCGGGAGTCGCAGCAGGCGATCATCATGATCGTGGGCTTCTGCTGGCCCTCGCCGAGCTTGCGGTAGCGTTCGGATTCGGACGCGTAACGTCCTTTGCGGAAATTCGCATAGCCATCGAGAAGCCGTTTTGGCAGGGACATTGATCACTCCGGGATATAAGTCATGTCTTGAGGGAAGTGGATTTATGAGTCAATCACCAGCCCAAACATAATCTGTCACCCCGACGAAATTCTGGGTCCCGGCGTTCGCCGGGATGACGGAAGAAAATGCTAAGCGCCACTGCCCCAGGGGCCATGGAAGTCGCCCTCCGCGTCAAGGCGCTTGAAGCCGTGGGCGCCGAAGAAATCGCGCTGGGCCTGGATGAGATTGGCGGTACCGCGGGCCTGGCGGTAGCTGTCGAAATAGGCCAGTGCCGAGGAAAGAGCTGGAAGCGGCAGGCCTTCCTGGGCGCCGCGGGCCACGATATGGCGGAGTGCCGGGGTGGCACCCTGCATCATGGTGACGAAATCGGGGGCGAGCAGAAGATTGCTGAGGCCCTTGTTCTGTTCGAAGGCCGAGGCGATCGTATCCAGGAATTGCGAACGGATGATGCAACCGGCGCGCCAGATGCGGGCAATGGTGGCCATGGGCAAGTTCCACGAAAATTCCTTTGAGGCCGCTTCCATAACCGCAAAGCCCTGGGCATAGGCGGCGATTTTTCCGGCAAAGAGCGCAAGCTCCAATTTGTCGATCAGTGAGTTGGGATCGCCCAATGAATTCGAGCTGGCCTTGGAAAACACGCCAGAGGCGGCCACGCGTTCCTTTTTCATGGCGGAGAGGCTGCGCGCCGCAACGGCCGCTTCAATGGCGATTGCCGGAACGCCCATCATCTGCGCCTCGATCACGGCCCAGCGGCCGGTGCCTTTCTGGCCGGCGGAATCCAGGATCACATCGACAATCGGCGCACCGGTTTTGGGATCATTGGCAGCCAGAACGGCGGCGGTGATTTCGATGAGATAGGAATTGAGCCTGCCCTTGTTCCATTTGGCAAAGACCTCGCCGATGGCTTTGGGTTTCATGCCCAACCCGTCGCGCAATACGCCATAGATTTCGGCAATCATCTGCATGTCGGCATATTCAATGCCGTTGTGGATGGTTTTGACAAAATGGCCGGCGCCATTGGGGCCGAGCCAAGCGCAGCATGGATCACCCTTGAACTTTGCGGCGATGGCGGTGAGAACTTTTTCAACCCGCGCATAGGACTCGGGCGTGCCACCAACCATGATCGAGGGGCCATGGCGGGCACCCTCTTCGCCGCCCGATACACCCATGCCGATGAAAGTCAGGCCGCTGCCTTCAAGCTCCTGGAAGCGGCGCATGGTATCCCTGAAATTGGCGTTGCCCGCGTCGATGATGATGTCATTTTTGGCCATGAGTTTTTTCAGGGCGGCAATCTGTTCATCAACAGCCTCGCCAGCCTTCACCATGATAATCACCGGGCGCGGCGGGCGGATGCTGGCAATGAACTCGTCCATGGTCTTTGCCGGAATGAGGCCGGCTGCCAGTTTTCCGGCAGATGCCACGAATGCATCGGTCCGCGCGGTGGTACGGTTGAACACCGCGATGCGGTTTCCCTTTTCCGCAATGTTAAGCGCAAGGTTGGAGCCCATGACGCCAAGGCCAATGAGGCCGATTTCAGCTTGTGACATGTTTAGGTCCTCAATCCTTGTTATTGGTCAAATAGGCTTTAGAGCGTCTCACCAACTCGTCAACTGGCAGGATCACGTCGAGACGAAGTGCTGTCTCATCGGAGCCTGGAACTTCAATGGTTGCAAGCTGGCTGTCGAGCAATGATGTCGGCATGAAATGGCCCTTACGGTCGGCCATGCGTGCCGCCAGCAGATCGCGGCTGCCATATAAATGGATGAAGGCAATCGGCCGTTCCACGGCCTCAGCGAGTTTTTGCCGATAGACTTTCTTCAGCGCCGAGCAGGAGGCGACAACGCCGTTCCCCTTGTCGCATTCGGTTTTCATGGCCTTGCCAATGATGTCCAGCCAGGGCCAGCGGTCAGTGTCGGTCAGCGGCGTTCCGGCGGACATTTTTGCAATGTTGGAGGCGGGATGAAGCTTGTCCCCCTCGATGAAGGGACAGTTCAATGCCGCAGCCAGGCCTTCGCCCACGCTGGTCTTGCCACAACTCGTCACTCCCATGACAATGACCGCGCCTTTGAACACTGGCCTTGATACTCCCTGACTTTCAGTCCGTTTGGTTAGTTGCCATAACTTTTACACTGGCGCCATGGGCAGCACGGAGGCAGACTGGGTAAGAACACTGGGATTAGCAGAGGCTATAAAACAAGTATGAAAGCTATCGTCATTCACGGGGCGCTCGACCTTCGCATCGAGGAGCGAGAGCCTTCGCTGCCGGGGACGGACCAGGTTTCCATTGCCATCCGGCGCGGGGGCATTTGCGGCTCTGACCTGCACTATTACCAGCACGGCGGTTTTGGCACGATCCGGCTGAAAGAACCGATGATTCCCGGCCACGAGATTGCCGGCGAGATTGCAGCGGTGGGGGCCAATGTCACCACGCTGAAAATTGGTGACAGGGTTGCGGTCAATCCCAGCCGCCCCTGCCGGATTTGCGCCTATTGCCAGGCGGGGCTGCAAAACCACTGCCTTGATATGCTGTTTTATGGCAGCGCCATGCGCATGCCGCATGTGCAGGGGGCCTTCCGGCAATCGCTTGTGGCGCTGGAAAGCCAGTGCCACAAAATTGCAACCGATGTTTCGCTGGAAGAGGCGGCTTTCGCCGAACCCTTTGCGGTCACCCTGCATGCCATTGCCCGTGCCGGGGCGTTGACGAACAAGCGGATTCTGGTGACGGGTTGCGGGCCCATCGGGGCCTTGGCCATCGTCGCCGCGCGGACCCATGGGGCGCGGGAGATCATGGCCACCGATGTTTCCGACTATACGCTAGGGCTGGCGCGGCGCGTTGGCGCGGATCGCACCATCAACGTTGCAACGCAGGCCCAGGACCTGACGCCACTGAAAGCCAACAAGGGCGCATTTGATGTGATGATTGAGGCCTCGGGAAATGAGCAGGCGATACTGACGGGGCTGGACGTGCTGAAGCCACGCGGCATTCTGGTTCAACTCGGACTTGGAGGCAACATCGTTGTCCCTCAAACTCTCGTCGTTTCGAAAGAAATCGAGATCCGGGGCTCCTTCCGTTTTCATGAGGAATTTGCCCTGGCGGTTGATCTCATCAACCGGCGCCGGGTTGACCTCAAACCGTTGCTTACAGAAGTACTGTCCCTCGACCAGGCCGAGAAAGCCTTTCAGCTTGCCGGCGACAGGTCGTGCGCCATGAAGGTTCAAATCGCCTTCTAGTTCCGGCACTTTCACTTCCGAAATTAGTTTGTTATCAATGACGTATAAATGACTTAAAAAAATAAATGGGAGTTGCAAATGTTCTACGGCGCAATCGAGGGTACGGGTTTTGAGGTTCTTGATCCACGCTTCAATGACTGCCTGATCGGGCATGCGCGGGTGGAACGGCTGTGGACGGGGGCGCGCTGGTCGGAAGGGCCGGCCTGGTTTGCGGCGGGGCGCTATCTTGTGTGGTCCGACATTCCGAACAACCGCATGCTGCGCTACGATGAAACCGATGGCTCGGTTTCGGTTTTCCGCAACGTTTCCAATTATTCCAACGGCAATACGGTGGACCGGGAAGGCCGCCTGGTTTCCTGCGAGCATTATGCGCGGCGCGTGACCCGCACGGAGCATAATGGCTCCATCACCATCATTACCGACAACTATGAAGGCAAGCGTTTCAATTCACCCAATGACGTGGTGGTGAAATCGGATGGCTCGATCTGGTTCTCGGATCCGCCCTATGGCCATCTCATCGACTATGAAGGCGAGCTTGGGGAAAGTGAAATCGGCAACAACAATGTTTACCGTGTCGATCCGATGAGCGGCGAAGTGACCCCGGTTTGCGTCGATTTCGACAAGCCAAACGGCCTCGCATTTTCACCGGACGAAAAATATCTCTACATCGCCGATACGGGCGCCAGCCACAAGCGCAATGGCAACAAGCATATCCGCCGCTTTGACGTAAAAGACAGCGGCCAGGCCCTGGGCAAGTCCAAAGTATTTGCCGAGAGCACGGCGGGACTGTTTGATGGTTTCCGGGTGGACCGGGATGGGCGCATCTGGACCAGCGCCGCGGACGGGGTTCACTGCTATCTTCCCGACGGCACCTTGATCGGCAAAATTCTCATTCCCGAACTGGTGGCCAATGTCTGTTTCGGGGGGGCCAAACTGAACCGCCTCTTCATCTGCGGGACCACCTCACTTTACTCGGCATTCCTCGCCGTCAACGGCACTCCACCCTGCTAGACAGGCCTTGATAGACGCCTATCAGGAATTGACAAAATTCCGGCGCGGAGTCCATATGGGCCATGGCTAGGATTACCATTGAAGACGTAGCCCTCGAGGCGGGCCTCAGTGTTGCCACGGTTGACCGGGTGCTGAACGGGCGCGCGGCGGTGCGGCCGCAAACCGCGCTCCGGGTTGAAAAAGCCATCCGCCAACTCAACTATCAACCCGACCGGATGGCAGCGCGCCTGGCCAAGGGCCAGGAATACCGCTTCTGCTTCGTGCTGCCGGAAGGCAACAACAGCTTCATGATCGAACTTGGCGAGGAGGTGCGCGCCAACGCCTCCCGCATGGTTTCGGAACGCGTCCACATTGATCTCCGGCTCACCGATGTGTTTGATGCAGCAACACTTGCCACGACACTGGACAGCATCGGCGATATCTATGACGGCGTCGCCGTGGTTGCCCTTGATCATCCCCGGGTGCGGGAAGCCATCAATGGATTGGTGGAGCGTGGCGTTTCGGTGGTGACGCTGGTGTCTGATGTACCCAGTTCAAAGCGTTCCCATTATGCAGGGATAGATAATTCGAGCGCTGGCCGGACCGCGGCGACCCTGATGGGGCGTTATCTCGGCAACAAGAACGGCAAAGTTGGGTTAATCGCCGGATCGCTCTCGCTGCGCGATCACATCGAACGGCGCTTCGGCTTTGAGCAGGTGCTGGCCCAGGAGTTTCCGCATCTCGCCATTCTGCCGGTGCTGGAATCGCGCGATGACTGGCAGCGGGTTGAGAAAGTCACGGCGGAAATGCTCACCGCCCATCCGGACCTCATCGGCATCTACAATGTCGGCGCGGGGGCGCGCGGCATTGTCACCGCGCTGGAAAACACCGGGCGGCAAAAACAGGTCACCTATATTGCCCATGAACTCACGGACCACACGCGGCGCGCCCTGGTTGACGGCACCATCGATGTGATCATCAACCAGAATGCGGGCCATGAGGTTCGCAGCGCGGTGCGCGTGCTGATGGCCAAGGCCGACCGGACTCCCCTCATCGAAGCGATGGAGCACATCCGCATCGACATTTTCGTGCGCGACAATCTTCCTTAGAAAGCAACCCCCATGTACCTCGGTCTTGATTTTGGAACCTCTTCCGTCAAAGGCGTGCTGATTGACGACAGGCAGAAGATTATCGGCACGGCAAGTTCGCCCCTCAAGGTTTCGCGGCCGCATGACGGCTGGTCCGAGCAGAAGCCGGAGGACTGGTGGAAGGCGGCCAACGCGGTGGTGAAAACACTGGGCAAGAAAAAGCCGAAGGCCATTGCCGCCGTCGATGGCATTGGCCTGTCCGGCCAGCAGCATGGCGCCACGCTGATTGACAAGGCTGGCCATGTGCTTCGCCCCTGCATCCTGTGGAATGACGCGCGCTCGTTCCAGGAGTGCAAGGATATTTTGGCGCGGGAGCCCAGGGCTCTTGCGATTTCCGGCAACATTCCGCTGGCGGGCTTCACCGCGCCCAAGCTGGTGTGGGTCAAGAAACATGAGCCCAGGATTTTTGATGCGGTCGACAAGGTTCTGCTGCCCAAGGACTATATCCGCTACCGCATGACGGGCGAATTTGCCTCCGACATGTCGGACTCGTCGGGCACCTATTGGCTCGATGTTGCCAAGCGGCAATGGTCGGATGACCTACTGCGGGCGACGGACATGCGGCGGGACCAGATGCCCCGCCTGTGCGAAGGCACTGACGCGACGGGCAGGCTCACAGCGGCGGTGGCCAAGGCCTGGGGCATGCCGAAGCGCCCGGTGGTGGCGGGTGGCGGCGGCGACAACGCGGCTTCGGCCTGCGGCATTGGTGCGGTCACTGACGGGGCGGCGTTTGTGTCGATCGGCACGTCGGGTGTCATGTTCGTTTCCAACGACAAATTCAGCCCCAATGCAGCCCGGGCGGTTCATGCGTTTTGCCATGCGGTTCCGAACACATGGCACCAGATGGGGGTCATTCTTTCGGCAACGGCCAGCCTGGAATGGCTGGCAAGCGTCCTGAAAACGCCCGCGCCCCTACTCACCAAGGCCTTGGGTACAAAACTTTCCGGGCCTTCATCGGCGCTGTTCCTGCCCTATCTTTCGGGCGAGCGCACACCGGTGGGCGATGCACAGGTGCGCGGGCTGATGATGGGGCTTGGCCATGAAACGGATGCCAAGACCATGACCCATGCGGTGCTTGATGGCGTGGCCTTTGCCTTCCGCGACAGTCTTGTTGCCCTGCAGGACGCAGGCACGAGCGTAAAGCGGGTGATGGCGGTGGGCGGCGGCACGAAGTCCGAGCTCTGGCTCAGGATCATTGCGACGGCGCTGGGTGTCCCGGTCGATCTGCCGGCATCCGGCGATGTGGGCGGGGCGTTTGGCGCTGCCCGCCTGGGACTGATGGCGGCCACAGGCGCTTCCTACAGGTCGGTCTGCACGCCGCCTAAAATTGCCAGAACCATTCAGCCCGAAGCCAAGGCGCGGGCCGCCTATGAGGATGCCTACGGGCGCTACCAGAAAATTTATCCAGCGATCAAGGAGATCAACCGCTCATGACGAAGTTTTATTCGATCACCGATCCCATCAAGTATGAGGGACCGGAGTCCAAGAATGCCCTGGCCTATCGCTGGTACAATCCGAAACAGAAGGTGCTGGGCAAGAGCATGGCGGAGCATCTGCGCTTTGCGGTTTGCTACTGGCACACGCTGTGCTGGCCGGGCACGGACCCGTTTGGCGGCGAGACCTTCAACCGCCAGTGGCATCATATGGCGGACCCGATGGCAGCGGCGGCGATGAAAGCCGATGTGATGTTTGAAACGCTGCGGCTGCTCGGCATCGACTACTTCACCTTCCATGATCTCGACATCGCACCGGAAGGCAAGTCGCTGAAGGAGTTCAACAGCAATGTCACGGCCATTGCCAATATCCTCGAAGGCAAGATGGCCAAGGCGAACAAGAAATTGCTCTGGGGCACGGCCAACATGTTTTCCAACCGGCGCTTCATGGCGGGCGCTGCCACCAATCCGGATCCGGACGTCTTCGCCTATTGCGCGGCGCAGGTGAAGCATTGCCTTGATGTGACCAAGGGCCTGGGCGGCGAGAACTATGTGATGTGGGGCGGGCGCGAAGGCTATGAAACGCTGATCAACACCAACATCGGGCAGGAACTGAAACAGGCGGGGCGCTTCCTCTCGCTGGTGGTCGAATACAAGCACAAGATCGGCTTCAAGGGTCCTATCCTCATCGAGCCCAAGCCGAAGGAGCCGACCAAGCACCAGTATGATTACGACACGGCCTCGATCTATGGCCTGCTCAAATCCTACGGACTCGAAAACGATGTGAAGCTCAATCTTGAGCAGAACCATGCCATTCTGGCGGGCCATAGCTTTGAACATGAAATTGCCCTGGCTGCGGCGCTTGGCGTATTCGGCTCGCTCGACATTAATCGCGGCGATTATCTGCTGGGCTGGGACACGGACCAGTTCGCCATGAACATTCCGGAAGTGGCGCTCACCATGTTCGAAATCCTGAAAGCCGGCGGCTTCACCACTGGTGGCATGAATTTCGATGCCAAGATCAGGCGGCAATCGATTGATCCGGATGACCTGTTGCATGCCCATGTAACATCCATGGATGCCTGCGCCCGTGGGCTTCTCATCGCGGGGCAGATGATGAAGGATGGCAAGATGGAAAAGGCGGTGGCCAAGCGCTATGGCAAATGGGAAGAGCCTGCCAACCAGGCGATGCTTGCGGGCAAGGAAAGTTTGGATAAGATCGCGGCACGGGTGCACAAGTCCGGCCTTGATCCACAGCCCAAGTCCGGCCGCCAGGAATATCTCGAAGGCGTATTGAACTCTTACATCTAGGGGAAGCTGTTACATGGCAACGAACATCAAGGGCCCGGCGATTTTTCTGGCGCAGTTTGCAGGCGATGCCGCGCCCTATAATTCCTTCGACAGCATTACGAAGTGGGCTGCTTCGCTGGGCTACAAGGGCGTGCAGATTCCGACCTGGGATGGCAGGCTTTTCGATCTCAAGAAGGCGGCGGAATCCAAAACCTATTGCGATGAGGTGAAGGGCGTGGCCCACGCCAATGGCGTGGAGATCACCGAGCTCTCAACGCATTTGCAGGGCCAGCTTGTGGCGGTCAATCCGGCCTATGACGAGGCCTTTGATGCCTTCGCGCCGGCGGCGGTGCACGGCAAGCCCAAGGAACGGCAGAAATGGGCGGTCGAGCAATTGATGCTGGCCGCCAAGGCTTCCAAAAATCTTGGGCTGGCGGCGTCGGTGACATTCTCCGGGGCGCTGGCCTGGCCCTATGTTTATCCCTGGCCGCAGCGCCCGCAGGGCCTGATCGAAACAACCTTCAGTGAACTTGCCAAGCGCTGGAAGCCCATTCTTGATGCCTATGACGAGGCGGGCGTTGACGTGGGCTATGAAATCCATCCCGGTGAGGACGTGTTCGATGGCGCGACCTTTGAAATGTTTTTGGACGCCCTCAAGGGCCACAAGCGCTGCCAGATCAATTATGATCCCTCGCATTTCGTGCTGATGCACCTCGACTATCTGTCGTTCATCGATATCTATCACGAGCGCATCTGCGCCTTCCATGTGAAGGATGCGGAACTGAACCCCACGGGACGGCAGGGAGTTTATTCGGGCTATCAGCCATGGATCAACCGGGCCGGACGGTTCCGTTCGCTGGGCGACGGGCAGGTTGATTTCGGCGCGATCTTCTCCAAGCTCTCGCAATACGGATATGATTCTTGGGCGGTGCTGGAGTGGGAATGCTGCATCAAGCATCCGGAACAGGGTGCGGCGGAAGGTGCGCCCTTCATCGACAGCCATCTCATCCGCGTCACGGAAAAAGCCTTCGATGATTTTGCCGGCGGCAAAACCGATCAGGCGCAGGTCAATCGGTTACTCGGACTTTAGAAAGAATAACCCTCCCCCTTGTGGGGAGGGTGGTGAGCGAAGCGAACCGGGCGGGGGTCGCTCCGCTGTAAGACCATCAGACCCCCACCCCAACCCCTCCCCACAAGGGGGAGGGGCAATAAATGGGAGAAGGCATGTCAATCACGGGAACAAGTGAAAAGAATTCGGGCCGCATTCGTCTGGGCATGGTGGGCGGCGGGCAAGGCGCTTTTATCGGTGCGGTGCATCGCCTCGCGGCGCGCATGGATGATCATTATGAATTTGTCGCCGGGGCGCTTTCCTCCGATGCGGCGCGTTCAAAAGCCTCGGGCGAGGAATTGGGCCTGGCGGCTGACCGCATCTATGGGGATTTCCGCGAGATGGCGAAGGCCGAGTCCAAACGCAAAGACGGCATTGAGGCGGTTTCCATCGTCACGCCGAACCACATGCATTTCCCAGCGGCAAAGGCCTTCATCGAAGCGGGCATTCATGTGGTCTGCGACAAGCCCCTGTCACTCAATCTGAAAGAGGCTCTGGCGCTTGAAAAGCTTCTGACCAAAAACAGACACGTGATTTTCGCCCTCACCCATAATTATTCCGGCTATCCGATGATCCGCCAGGCGCGGGCCATGGTGGCCGCCGGGGAACTCGGCGACATCCGCGTGGTGCAGGGCGAATATCCGCAGGACTGGCTCACCACCGATCTGGAAAAATCCGGGCAGAAGCAGGCGGCCTGGCGCACCGATCCGGCACGGACGGGTGCCGGCGGATGCGTTGGCGACATCGGCACGCACACCTATCAGCTCGGCTGTTTTGTGTCGGGCCTGAAGCTCGATGAACTTTCCGCCGACCTCACCACATTCGTGAAGGGCCGCCGGGTTGACGACAATGTGCATGTGATGATGCGCTACAAGGGCGGGGCCAAGGGCATGATCTGGGCCAGCCAGGTAGCGCCGGGCCATGAGAATGGTTTGAAAATCCGGGTCTATGGCACCAAGGGCGGGCTGGAATGGGTGCAGGCCGATCCAAACTATCTCTGGTATTCGCCGTTCGGCGAACCGAAGCGGCTGATCACCCGGGGCGGCGCCGGCTCAAACGCCGCGGCGGCGCGGGTCACGCGCGTGCCGCCGGGGCATCCGGAGGGCTATCTCGAAGGCTTTGCCAATATCTACACGGAAGTGGCGCGCGCCATCAAAACCAGGCGCGCGGGCAAAAAGCCGGACAAGGACGTGCAGTTCCCAGGCATCGAAGACGGCGTGGCCGGCATGGCCTTCATCGAGGCCTGCGTGAAATCTTCGGCCAAGAACGGGAAGTGGACCAAAGTCTGATATTGCGACGCAACATCGCAGATTGAACTATTGTGCGCTGCACCATTTTGTGGCATAAGGCCCCATCTGCTCAATTTTAGCCCGATGGTGGTGACCATGACACTTGTGAACAATGTGATTGCAGGCCGTGACCAGCGCATTGCCGATCTTGCCTACCGCATGTGGGAAGAAGACGGACGCCCCGAGGGCCGGGCCGAAGCCCATTGGCTGCGGGCCGTGGTGCTGGTCGACGAGATGGTTCCCAAGGCTCCAGCAAAGAAGAAAGCCGCCGCTGCAAAAACTCCCAAGAAGAAATAATTTTTCCCTTTATTCTCCCGGAAACTTATGGCCGCCTTGCATATCAGCACGGCGGCTATTTTTTGATGTGCGTACCTCTTCCCCTCAACGATAAATAGCCTATAAGACCCGCGATCCCAAATTTAGGTAACGGAGACAGTAATGGCCAAGGTTCGTGTTGCGGTGAATGGTTTCGGTCGTATCGGGCGCAATATCGTGCGCGCCATTTTTGAATCAGGCCGCAAGGATATTGATGTGGTGGCGATCAACGACCTTGGCCCGGTGGAAACCAACGCTCATCTCCTGCGCTATGATTCCGTGCATGGCCGCTTTCCCCATGAGGTGAAGGTTGCCGGCGACATGATCAACATCGGCGCGGAGAAATTCAAGGTCACCGCGGTCAAGGATCCCTCGCAGTTGCCGTGGAAGGAATTGGGCATCGATATCGCGCTGGAATGCACCGGCATTTTCACTGCCAAAGACAAGGCTTCGGCCCATCTCACGGCTGGCGCCAAGCGCGTGCTGATTTCAGCGCCGGGCGAAAATTCCGATCTCACGGTTGTCTATGGCGTGAACCATGACAAGCTGACCAAGGATCACATCATTGTCTCCAACGCCTCCTGCACCACGAACTGCCTGGCGCCGGTTGCGAAGGTTTTGCATGACGCCATCGGCATCGACAAGGGCTTCATGACCACGATCCATGCCTATACGGGCGACCAGCCGACCCTTGATACCATGCACAAGGACCTGTACCGGGCCCGCGCCGCGGCCATGTCGATGATCCCCACATCAACCGGTGCGGCAAAGGCGATTGGCCTGGTTATTCCGGAGCTCAAGGGCCGTCTTGACGGAACTTCTATCCGCGTGCCGACGCCCAATGTTTCATGCGTGGATTTCAAGTTTGTCGCCAAGCGCACGACGACGGTTGAGGAAATCAACGCGGCGATCAAGGCTGCGGCGGAAGGCAAGCTCAAGGGCATCCTTGGCTTCACGCTGGAACCCAATGTGTCCATCGATTTCAACCACAACCCCAATTCGTCGACTTTCCACATGGACCAGACCAAGGTGATCGAAGGAACCCTGGTTCGCATCCTCACCTGGTATGACAATGAGTGGGGCTTCTCGAACCGGATGAGCGACACGGCTGCGGCTATGGGCAAACTGCTCTAAGGATGGCGCGGCCCCTGATCATAGCGCCTTCCATTCTGGCGGCGGATTTTTCCAAGCTGGGCGACGAGGTGCGGGCCATCGACAAGGGCGGGGCCGAATGGGTGCATGTCGATGTGATGGACGGGCATTTCGTGCCCAACATCACCTTCGGCGCGCCGGTCATGGCGAGCATCCGGCCGGTGACGAAACGGTTGTTCGATGTGCATCTGATGATTGCGCCTGCCGACCCCTATCTCGAGCAATTCGCCAAGGCGGGAGCTGACATCATAACGGTTCATGCGGAAGCAGGCCCGCATCTCGACCGTTCGCTGCAAAGCATCCGGGCTCTGGGAAAGCGCGCCGGCGTGGCGCTCAATCCGGCAACCCCGGCTTCGGCCATTGCCCATGTGTTGGACCGGCTCGATCTGATTCTCGTGATGACGGTCAATCCGGGCTTTGGCGGGCAGGCTTTCATCAAGGCGATGCTGGCCAAGATTTCCGAAGTTCAGGAGATGACCCGCGGCCGCGATATCGATATTGAAGTGGATGGCGGGATCACGGCGGAAACCGCGCCGCTTGTAGTCAAGGCCGGGGCCAATGTGCTGGTTGCTGGCTCGGCCATCTTCAAGGGTACGGACCACGCCGCCAATATCAAGGCGCTGCGCGGGGCTGCCACAAGTGTTGTGGCTTAGGGCTTCTTTTCCACCCACTCGATAAAGGCCTCCAGCCATTTGGCGAGGTATTTTCTGGTTTCTGCATCGGTCAGGTTGCCATTGGCATCGAATTTGTCCCTGTTGTGATTCACGAAAATCTCCGGCTTCGGCATCACGATCGCCTGAAGCGCCTGGAGGTTTTGGCGAAAATGGTATTGTGAACGACCAGTGCCAAGGTAAACGCCATCGCCTGCGCCCAGAATGCCGGTGCGCTTCCATTTGAGGAAAGTCGAACCGCGCGATAGCCAGTCGGTGGCGTTTTTGAGCACGCCGGGAATTGAGAAATTGTATTCGGGAGTTGCGAAGATCACACCGTCGGCGGCGCGGATGCGGGCGTCCAGGTCCTTCACGGCTTGCGGCTTGCCCTGCGCCTCTTCAACATCGCCATCATAGAGGGGGATGCCGTGCAGGGTAACGATCTCGATTTCCACGTTGGGCGGGGCAAGTTCCTGAAGGGCGCGTAGAAGGCCGGTGTTGGTGGAGGCCTTGCGCAGGGCACCGGAAATGGCGAGAATCTTCATATTATTCTACTTTCAGCAATAATTTCTATTTTTCTTCTTTATTTTTGCTAAATTTGCAACAATAAAGCGATATGGAACGGTTTTCGGCGCTTCGGCTGTTTATTTCGGTGGTCGACACGGGCAGTTTTTCGGCGGCAGCGGAGCTGCTCGGCATTTCCACCTCCGTGGTCAGCCGCGGGATTGCAGCCCTTGAAGCGGAGCTTGGCATCCGCCTGCTCAAGCGGTCAACCCGGCGGGTTGAACTTACGGAAGCGGGTTCGCTCTATCTCACACGGGTGCGCAGCCTTCTGACGGAACTTGAAGAAACCAACAAAGGCCTCAGGCAGCCCAACACCCCCGCGGCGGGAAGGTTCCGCATCGCAGCACCCACGGCGTTTGGTCTTTCTCTTATCGCTCCCGCCATCGCGGATTTCATGGCGGCGCAGCCACATGTCGTGATCCAGCTTGATCTCCTCGACCGGGCCATAGACCTTCTGGAGGAGGACTATGATATGGCCCTGCGGATCGATGAAACCCTTGAATCCACGCCCTATTTGCGAAGCTTGGGGCAGATGGAAATGGGGCTGTTCAGTTCGCCTGCCTATCTCGCCCGACATGGCAGGCCGCGCGGGCCAGCCGACTTGGGCACGCACCGGGCGCTTTATCTGGCAAACCAGCAGGGCTGGAACCTGCGCGGGGGCCTCAGCGAAAAACCGAAACTGCAGTTTTGCTCGAACCGGCTGGAGGCTTTAAAAACCCTGTGCCTGGCCGGGCAAGGTATTGCGCTGCTGCCTCTCTTCCTTGTTCGCAGCGAAATTGCGCGTAACGAGCTGGTGCAATTGCTAGATGGATTCGAGCCGAAACCATTTAATTTTGTTACTGCCACATCTCCGCAACGATCAGAAACAAATTCGTCCCGGCTTTTCCAGCAGTTTCTTGAATCCCGTTTTAAGCGCTTGCGATTTTGAGTTGTTTTAATGCAAGCAGGGCCCTGTTGCGGGCGAAACTGTGATCAATCATTGGCGCAGGATAATTGTTCCTAAACGCAGATTGCGCTTCCCACGGACGATGGATCACGTTCGCAGGCATATCCCGCAGTTCAGGCACCCATCTCCGCACATAAGCGCCATCGGGATCGAATTTCTCTCCCTGAAGGGCTGGATTGAATATGCGGAAATAAGGCGCCGCGTCGGCCCCGGAACCCGCCACCCACTGCCAGCTCGCGGAATTGCTGGCGATATCCGCATCAACCAGCGTGTCCCAGAACCATTTTGCTCCTTCCGTCCATGACACCAGCAGATCCTTGGTGAGGAATGAAGCGGCAATCATGCGGACACGGTTGTGCATGGTGCCGGTTGCCCAAAGCTCCCGCATTCCAGCATCAACAATGGGGTAGCCGGTCATGCCCTGCTGCCATTTTTTCAGGGCATCCGGATCATTGCGCCATGGGAACGCTGCAAATTCCGCCCGAAACGGGGCCTCCGGCAAGCCAGGCCAGTGGTGGAGGATGTGGCAGGAGAATTCCCGCCAGAGAATTTCCTTGAGGTATTTTTCGCCCGCAACATCCAGTTTGCCTTGCGCCTGCGCCATGGCGCCGCGCACCGCACCCCAGCACTGGGCGGGACTTATTTCGCCCCAGTGGAGATGCGGCGAGAGCCGCGAGGTGAAAGACTGGTCCGGACGGTCGCGGCCTTCGGCATATTGCGCGAGACCGTCCTCAATAAAACTGGAAAGCCGGGTTCTTGCGCCCTCCTCGCCCGGCTGCCATTCAGATTCAAAACCCTTGAACCAATCCGGGTGTTTGGGCAGCAGATTCCAATCCTGCAAATTCTCGCTGCTTACATTGCCCTGCCACATCACGGGTTTCGCGGCGGCGGCGGGTGGGCGCGGCTCACCCGCCGCAAAACAGGTGCGCGAAAATGGCGTATAGACCTTGTAGGGCTCCCCGCTGCCATTGCGGATTGATTCAGGTTCATGGAGGAGATAACCGCCAAAGCGGTGGCAGGTGGCTCCGGCGCTTTCACAAATATCCTTCACCCGGCGCTCCAAAGCCGGCGACCAAGGCGCATAGTCACGGGTGAAATAGACAGCGCCCGCTCCGGTTTCCTGAATCAGGTCGGCGATTGCCGCGTCGGCCCTGCCCCGCCGCAAAACAAGCTTCAGGTTTTTTGAAAGGCTTTGCAAACTCCGGTGCAGCCACCAACGGCTGGCACCACCCCAGCGCCATTGGCCCGGGGTTTCATCATCAAGAACGAAAAGGCAGATAACTTCCCCCGCCGCAGCGGCGGCATTCAACGCGGCATGATCACGGGTTCGCAAATCCTGCCGGAACCAGATGATCGCAGGCCGCGTCATGGCTGCAAATCAGGCGCTGACTTTTGCCTTCTTTGAACGCTTTTCCAGAAGGCCGGTCAGCCAGTCCGGATCCATTTCAGGCACGGATGACAGGAGCAATTCCGTGTAGGCCGGGAATGGCGGCGAGAGGACCTTTGACTTCGGCCCCTGCTGGACTACCTTGCCCTGGTGCATGACAACGATTTCATCGGAAATGGCCCGCACGGTGGCAATGTCATGGGTGATGAAGAGGTAGGAGACGTTGGTTTGCTTCTGCAGGCGCATGAGCAGCGAGAGGATTTCCTCCTGCACAATCTGGTCAAGGGCGGAGGTGACTTCATCGCAAATGATGATTTCCGGTTCAGCCGCCAGCGCCCGGGCGATGGAAATGCGCTGCTTCTGGCCGCCGGACATTTCGCTGGGAAGCCGGTCGATATAGCTTTCGTTGAGTTCGATGGACTCGAGCAGTTCGACAACACGGCGGTCCCGGTCGGCGCCTTTCAGCCCAAGATAGAATTCAAGCGGCCTCCCGATGATATCGCGCACCTTCTGGCGCGGGTTCAGGGCGGTGTCAGCCGACTGGTAAATCATCTGGATGCGGCGCAGCGTATCCTTGTCGCGTTCGTGCAAGGCACGCGGCAGGGGCTTGCCGTTGAAGTAGATTTCGCCGCGCGACGGCGGCAGAAGCCCGGTGATGGCGCGAGCCAGGGTTGATTTTCCCGAACCCGATTCACCCACTACGGCTACGGTGCGGCCGCGGGGAACCTGAACCGTGACATTATCCAAAACCTTGAGCGAGCCGCTGTAGCTTGCGTCGACATTGTGAATGCGGAGCGCAATATCGTCGCTGATGGATTCCGGTTTCTGCAATTTGCGCACGGCCCAGAGCGAGCGGGTATATTCCTGGGTCGGGGATTTTAGCATGGCGCGCGTGGTGGCCTCTTCAACCAGATTGCCATAGCGCAGAACCATAATGCGATGAGCCATCTGGGCCACAACGGCGAGATCGTGGGTGATGTAGATCGCTGCGGTGTCGAACTGCTCCACGATATCACGCATGGCGGCGAGCACTTCCACCTGGGTGGTCACATCTAGTGCGGTGGTGGGTTCGTCAAATATGATCAGGTCGGGACGGCAGGACATGGCCATCGCCGTCATGGCGCGCTGCAACTGGCCGCCTGAAACCTGATGGGGGAAGCGATCGCCAATTGTATTCGGATTGGGCAATTGCAAACGCTTGTAAAGATCGCGGGCATCGGCCTCAGCCTTTTCGCGGGTCATGATATTGTGGCCGACAGCGGTTTCAACGGTCTGGTCGATGATATGATGGGCCGGATTAAACGAGGCGGCGGCACTTTGCGCCACATAGGCAATGCGCGACCCCCACAGGGCACGGCGCTGTTCTTCGCTGGCCGCTATAAGATCCATGCCGTCAAACATTATACTGCCGGCGCTGATGCGGCAGCCGGGACGGGCAAAGCCCATGGCCGCTAGCCCGAGGGTGGATTTTCCCGCACCGGACTCGCCAATGAGGCCCAGAACCTCGCCGCGCTTCAGGGTCAGATCAATACCCTTGACGATGGGGTTCCACACGTCATCGCTATAGCCATCAATCTTGAGGCCCTTGATGTCGAGAAGGGTTTCGCCCTTGACGCGTTTCTTATCAGTGACCATCACGAAGCCCACTTGTTTTATGGAGGAACCAATCAACTACGAAATTCACCGCAACGGTGAGAAGCGCGATTGCCGCGGCGGGATAGAGCGGTGCCGGCCTGCCGAAGCTGATCAGCGACTTGCTTTCAGCCACCATGGAACCCCAATCGGCGGTGGGCGGCTGAATGCCGACACCGAGGAATGAGAGGGCGGAAATGGTGAGAAATACGAAACAGAAGCGCAGGCCAAATTCGGTAATCAGCGGTGGCAGGATGTTGGGGATGATTTCCCTGAAAACGATCCAGCCCATGCCTTCGCCGCGCAGCCTGGCGGATTCTACATAATCCATCACCACGGAGTTCAGAGCCACGGCGCGGGAAAGGCGGAAGACGCGGGTGGCATCGAGCAGCGCCAGAATGATGATGAGGTTGATGAGGCTTTTGCCAACGACGGCCAGCATCATGAGAGCGAAGATCAGCACGGGAATGGCGAGGAAGGCATCCACGACGCGTGAAATGCCCTGGTCAAGAACGCCGCGCTTCAGGGCGGCGAGCACACCCAGCGACCCCCCGATAACAAAAGACAGGAGAGTGGTGATGAGGGCAATGCCGATGGTGTTGCGGGCGCCGTAAATCAGCCGCGAAAGCGTGTCACGGCCAATCTGGTCGGTTCCCAGCCAATTTTCCGGGCTTGAAAGCTGGTAAGCCTTACCGACGATTTCCGACTCGCCGTAAGGCGCAAGGAGGGGAGCGAAGATCGCGCATATTGCGTATAGCAGAATGACGATCATGCCGAACCAGGCGGTCAAGGGCGCGGTTTTCAGGTTGCGTCTGATATTCTCCCAGACGGAGCGGCGGGCCTTGATGGTGCGGGCAGGCGTTGTGGCTGTATTCATTTTGGATGCAACAATCTTGGATTGGTTACAATTGAGACGATATCGGCCAACAGGTTCAGCAGAATGTAGGTCGCAGCGAAGATCAGGGCGCAGGCCTGGACCACCGGCATGTCGCGGCTGGACACGGCATCAACCATGAGCTGGCCAATGCCGGGGTAGACGAAGACCACCTCAACCACCACCACGCCCACCACGAGATAGGCCAGGTTAAAGGCAATAACCGTGGCGATGGGGGCCCAGGCGTTGGGAAGGGCGTGATGCCTGATGACATCGGACTTTGAAACACCCTTGAGCTGCGCCATTTCAATGTAGGGACTCGCCAGCAGATTGATGATCGCGGCCCGTGTCATGCGCATCATGTGGGCAATGATCACCAGCGTCATGGTGATGGCTGGCAGCGCAGCGCGGTAGAGATGCTCGACGAACGGAGTTCCGATGCTGACCGTCGAGTTGGGATAAAACAGCTTCAGCTTCACGGCGAAAACGTAAACCAGGATGTAGGCAATAAAAAATTCCGGCATGGCAATTGTCGTCAAGGTGACGGAATTGACGATGCGGTCAAACCAGGAATTGCGGTAAAGCGCCGCCATGGCCCCGAGCAGGAGAGAGAGGGGAACGGCGATAAGGGCCGCCATGGACGCCAGGAAGAACGTGTTGTAAAGGCGGGGCGCAATCGTGGCGGACACATCGCGCTTCATGCTGCCGCTCAGGCCGGAATAGGACGAGCCAAAATCGCCCTGCACGGCTTTGCCGATCCATTCGAAATATCGGACCGTAGCGGGCCGGTCGAGGCCGAGTTCGTGCTTGAAAGCCTTCACGGTTTCAGGCGTGGCGCTCTGACCCAGAATATTTTCAGCGTAGCCGCCAGGCAGCATTTCAAGTGACGAGAAGATGATCACCGACACAGCAAGCAGCGTGATGATGCCCAAACCCAAACGTTGCAGAACAGTTCTCAGAACTGGATGCATTCGACCCCCTTTTTGGGCTTCTTTTTCGGCCCCGTTTTTTTAACCCTAGCAGAACGGTAAATCACCGCCACAAAAAAACCGTACGACACTATGCGACTCATTGCGACAGACGAACGACGAAAACAAAAAGGCCCCGCCGGATTTCCGGCGAGGCCCGTGATCAATTCAGCCGCTTGCGGATTACGCCATCCACCAGCGTTCAACCATATAGCCGCCATCGCTGTCCTGGTCGGAGTTCAGCTCGCCGTGGGCCACGGCGGTGTTCAGGGCACCGACGAAGTTGTAGAACATCAGCACAACCTGGCCGCCGTCATCATGAACAATCTGCTGGCATTCGGCATACATGGCCGCGCGCTTTGTTTCATCCAACTCGCTGCGGGCCTGAACCAGAAGTTCATTGAAGCGCGGGCTCTTGAAGTGCGTGTCGTTCCATGGCGCATCGGCTGCAAGCGAGATGGACAACATCGTGTCCACCGTAGGACGGCCGCCCCAGTAGCACATGCTCCATGGCTTCTTGAGCCAGACGTTGGACCAATAGCCGTCATCGGGCTCGCGGATCACGTTGATGTCAATGCCAGCCGCCTTGGCGCTTTCCTGCATCAAGAGGGCTGCATCCAATGCGCCGGGGTAAGCGGCGTTTGGCGGAACCGAGAAGTCGACCTTGAGATTCTCAATGCCGGCTTCCTTCAAGATCGCCTTGGCCTTTTCCGGATCGTAGGTATGCTGCGGCTGCGGATCGATGGCATATTTCATTGTCGAGCCGATAGGATTGTCGTTGCCTACCTTGCCATAGCCATACAGCACCTTGTCCACAAGTTCCTGGCGGTTGATGGAGTATTTGAGGGCCTTGCGCACGGCGGGATTGTCGAAAGGCGCCGTATCGCAGAGCATCGGCGCAGTATAGGGCGTCGGGCCGCTTTGGTTATAGA
The DNA here is from genome assembly GCA_965279345.1 of Aestuariivirga sp. Lineage (GTDB taxonomy): Bacteria > Pseudomonadota > Alphaproteobacteria > Rhizobiales > Aestuariivirgaceae > Aestuariivirga. Next base: position 373,882 of record CBDIHN010000003.1, on the reverse strand, counting down.
TTTCCGTATTCGGCGCGCTCTTCAGCATGTCGATGGTCTTGAGATCGGCGCGGTCGATGAAGTGCACTTCGCCGGAAAGATAGGCGTTGGTGCGGGCTGCAACGTCGGAAATGGTGATCATTTCGATGCCGTCGAACCAGGTATCCTTGAAGAAGTTCGGGTTGCGTTCGCCAACAAGCTTCACGCCGGGCTCGTAGGATTTGACGATATAGGGTCCAGCGCCCACACCCTTTTCCCATTCGATCTTGCCATCCGTGGCGGGATAGATCGAGAGGTGATAATCGGTGAAGCCGTAGGGAAGATCGACGTTGCCGGAAGCCAGTTCGATAACCACGGTATCGGGGCCATCAGCCTTGACGCTGGTTACGCCCGGGAGATACTCCTTTGCCGGCGATTTCGAATCCGGCCCGATGTGATAGTTGATGGTGGCCACCACGTCGTCTGCGGTCAGCGACTTGCCGTTGTGGAAGGTAATGCCCTTGCGCAGCTTGATGACCCATTTCTTGCCGCCATCCGATGGTTCGAATGACTCGGCCACATGCATGGTCACTTCGCCCTTGGGATTAAGCTGGGTGAGCGGCGCGCCCATGACAGACTTGCCGAACTGGAAGTTAAATCCATTGGTCCAGGTGGCTGGATCCAGCGAGTCGGTGGTTGAGCCGTGTCCGGAGCCGTATTTGAAGATGCCGCCCTTCTTGGGTTCGGCGCGGGCGGCGGTTGCAAACATGGTGTTGGCGGCCGCGGCGGTAATGCCGATGGACATGGCATAGCTCATAAAGTCGCGGCGTGACAGCTTGCCCCGGCTTACAGCCTTGGTAACCTGCTTCAGTTTCATTTCAAATTCGGTCATGTGTTTTCTCCTTGGTGACCAGATAGCGCTTGGACCGGAGAAGAAGGAAAGCTGGGCTTTAGCAGCCTTGCGGCGAACCCTGTGCCGCACATTAACTTAGCCGTTCCCCGTCTTCTTATTATTCAATAGGGATTTTTGATTGTCCCTTTAGAATTACTAACCTCTCACGCAAATACAAATACGTCAATGGCTTATGGGCGCACGAACAGGTGAATTGATTGAACCAAAGCCGCTTCACGCAATGCGCAAAAGCGACCAAAAACCCGAGAAGAGCGCCTTAGCCCTTTGCCTCTTCACAGTTTCTCCTATCGGATTTAAGCTCCGAGCCCGGACAGACAGGGGAGGCTGCAGCCGTGGTTCAGGAAAGCGCCATTCGCGTAAATGAAGGGGTCATTGGCAACCTGATTGTCCGGATCGGCAAACGGCTTTTGCCCAAAACCCTTAAGGGCTCCCTCGAACTTACCCTTCCCTCCGGAAAACAGGTCGTGCTCGGAACACCCGGGAATGGTTTTGCCGCCGATCTGACGCTGCGTAATTTCAAGGTCATCTGGGCCAGCGTCAGGCGGGCCCAGCTCGGCTTTTTCGAAAGCTACATGGCAGGCGATATTGAAAGCAAAGACCCAACCAAGTTTTTCCAGTTCTATCTGAACAACCGGGCAGCTCTGGACAAGGCGGCCACCGGCATTTTTTCCGCAAGCTGGTTTGACAAGCTGTGGCACCGGGCCCGGGACAACAGCACCGAAGGGTCGAAGGAGAATATTTCAGTCCATTACGATCTCGGCAACAATTTTTACAAGCTCTGGCTTGACGAGACGATGACCTATTCATCGGCGGTTTTTGACCGGACGGGAAACAGCCTGGAGGCCGCCCAGCGCCGCAAATACGCCAAGGTCATGGAAGCCCTGGAACTGAAGAAAGGCGACCGCATTCTTGAAATCGGTTCGGGCTGGGGCGGGTTTGCGGAAGAAGCCGCCAGGAAGAAAGCCACGGTCAAGGGCATAACCCTGTCACGCGAACAATTGACCTATGCCGAGGAGCGCATCGCCAAGGCCGGGCTTGAGACCCATGCCAGTTTCCATTTCGAGGACTACCGCGATACCAAGGGCAGTTTTAACGGCATTGCTTCCATTGAAATGATCGAAGCGGTGGGCGAGCCCCATTGGCCGGTTTATTTCCGCACGCTTTATGAACGGCTGAAGCCTGGCGGCGTTGCGGCGATCCAGGGCATCACGATTTCGGAGGCCAATTATGAGGCTTACCGCTCGGGCGTGGATTTTATCCAGCGCTATGTTTTTCCGGGCGGCATGCTGCTCACCAAAACCATTTTGAAGGAACAGGCGGCCAAGGCCGGCCTTGTGCTTGAGCGGGTTGAAACCTTTGGGCAAAGTTATGCCACCACGCTGCGGCTGTGGCATGACCGTTTTGAAGCCGTGTGGCCGGAAGTGGCCAAGCTGGGCTTCGATGAAAAATTCCGGAGGCTGTGGAAGCTTTACCTGGCCTATTGCGAAGCGGGCTTTGCCGAGTCTGTGGTTGATGTCGGAATCTACAAGCTGCGGAAGCCGGCGTAACTCCCCTCATTTCGTCATTCCGGTGAAAGCCGGAATCTTTCTAACGTCTATGGGATTCCGGCTTCCGCCGGAATGACGAAGTGGCGTAAGGTTCCTAAATTTTCAGAAACGGCTGCAACAGGCGGCCCAAAAGTGTCTTGTAATGCGATGGCGCTTCCGTTGCGTAGAGGCAAATGCAGGTTTCGCCTTTCTCGATGATTGGGCAATGCTCGGTGTCTTCATCGAGATCAGCGATATCGCCGCGGGCAAACCTGCCGACCTTGTCCTTGAAGGCGCCTTGCAGAACCAGCGTGAGTTCCTCGCCGCCATGGCCGTGCTCCAGCATGGTCATGCCGGAGGCAATGGAGAGGAGCTTCAAGGAGCCCTTCGCCCCCTTTGACAGGGGCAATTCATAAACGGAAACACCGGGGGCCTTTTTCCGCCAGCGCAATTGATCAAAGCCCTGCCCTCCGAGAAGGCGCTGAAGGGGTGCGGGCATATCACTCTTTACCAGCGCCGGCCTGGCGGCGCGCCGGTCATCGAGACTGGCAAGGGTTGCGGCCCGACGCGTATCTGATACGGCGGTTGCTTCCATATCATCCAGCATTTCACCGCCCAATGCTTCGGCGTTGCGAACTGCGGTCCGGCATTCCACGCACATGCTGATGTGGCAAGCCGCCGCAACGCTCAGGGCTTCGCCCAGGGTTCCCGCCGCGTAGCTGAGGATGGTGGCATCATCGAGATGGTGAACAATGGTCAATTCACCACCTCCAATAACTTGCGCATGCGCCTGTAGGCCAGGCGCATGCGGGACTTCACGGTGCCAAGGGGCAGGTTCAATCTTTCGGCAATCATACTCTGTGGTACGTCTTCCACGTAGGAAAGGATCAGTAGCTCGCGCTGTTCGGGCGGAATTTGCGCCAAGGCCCGGGCCACCTGACTGTCTTCCTGGCTGCGGTTCAGCGCTTCGTCGCCGGGCACATCGTCGGATGGGGCATCAAAATCCTCGAGATCGGTAAAATGCGCCGAGGATTCACGGCGCAGACGGTCAATGCGCAGGTTGCGCGCTATGGTAAATATCCAGGTCGAGGCTGCACCCCTTTCAGGCACATAGAGAGCGGCCTTTGACCAGACCGCGATCATGGTTTCCTGAACCAGATCTTCGGCCGCTTCGGCGGAAGCGCCTTTGCGCATCATGAAGCTTTTGACCCGGGGGGCAAAGTGATCGAAAATTATGGCGAAGGCGGCGCGATCACGGGCGTTGGCCACGCGAAACAGCAAAGCAGCAAAATCATTCTGCTTGGCAGATGGGAGAGGAATATGGGTCTTCTCAGCCATTCGCAGCAACACGGCAATCATACAGGGAGTCCGACGGACCTACGCCTGCATATACGCAAGCCAGTGGCTTTCGGATCACTGCAGCTTCCGCTCAATTTGCTCGTTCCATTCTTTGGTAAAGACTTTCTTTTTGCCCTCGAAGGCATCGATTTTTCCCCAGACCAGCCAATGGGTCTTGGTGGCGGTGAGCCGGCCATAGGTTTCGGTGCGGGCATGCCATTTTCCGCGCTTTAGTTCTTCGGTCCAATGGGTTTCCATTCTGGCTGAAAGCGGATCATCGGGAAGGATGGAATAATTTTCGCGGCCCACCGAATAAGTGACGAGCTTGTGGGGCTGAATTTCATTGGAACCGAAGTCATCGACAATTGCCAGACGCCACTCCCCAGTCTTGGGATCAACCGTTGCTTCGCGCTTGTGCCAGGGTTTTTTGAGTTCCTTCAATTTGACGGGCTCGGCGGCCTCTTCGTGCTTCCACACGACGGGGGTTTCATTCTCGACGACCTTGCGCACCGGCAGATGCAGCGCCGACTTGCCGGCATAGACCGTGAGGGTTACCGGCTCAGGGGCCGGCCACATCATGGGGAAATAGCTTGTTGAAATCGCAACCCGGATCTTGTGGTCCCTGGGCACGCGCCAGGCAATGTCATCAAGCTTGATTTTCATCGTATAGCGTTTGCCGGGAACAAGGGCGGTGGGGGTTTCGCGGCTGTCGCGCATGCAGAGGTTTTGCAGGTGATAGGTGATGCGGGACACTTCGCCACTCGGCCACACATCATTCAAGCGAACCGCTACGGAGGCGACGGGCTTGTCCACCGAGAATTCGATTTCAACCTGGGGCTGGCCCACGATATCCATGGCGGTTTGGAGCGCAGGAGAATCGAAAGTGATGGAGTGCGTATCGTCGTTTCCCTGGTCGCCGGGAAATTCAGGGCCGAGCCAGATGATGCAGTATTCGCCGCCATCGCCACCGGTTGTTTGCGGCGATGAAATCGTCAGCGCCTTTTCTGTCCCGGGCGCTCCCGAAATGCCTTTCTCGGTCAAAAACCATTTCTTCGTTTCCGTATTACCGTAACCCCAAAAGCCATCGCCAATCCAGCGGCCCGGCAAGCGGGCCTTGGAGGTGCCGGGCTTGTCGGCATCCATGACATAGACGCGGTAATCCGGATCACGCGAAACGCCGGTTTCCTCATTCTTCAGCCACTGATCCCACCAGCGCAGCATTTCCTGAAGGAAACCAATGCGGGGTTCGGGGACGGCGAAATGCGGATATTTATGGGACCATGGCCCAATGATAGCCTTGCGCGTGCTGCGCAGACCTTTCATCAGGCGCGGGATGGCATTGGAGTAGGCGTCATTCCAGCCGCCGACAATCAAGGCGGGCGTGTCGATGGCAGAGAAATTTTCACACACCGAGCCATGCTTCCAATAGGCATCGCGGTGCGGATGCTGCAGCCAGGGAATGAGCAGGAAAGGTTCCGCCTTCAAGCGTTCCATCCACAGCTTGCGCCATTTGGTGCCAACGATCTTGGGATCGGGCGGGCGCGAGGAATAGGCGAGCATGGTTGCGGCCCAGCCCAGGTTTTCATTGAGCAGGCACCCGCCTTTGTAATGAATGTCATCCTCATAGCGGTCATCGGTGGAACACAGGGTGACGATGGCCTTCAGGGCCGGAGGCTTCCGCGCGGCAACCTGAAGGGCGTTGAAGCCGCCCCAGGAAATGCCGAACATGCCGACTTTTCCCGTTGACCATTTCTGCCGGGCGATCCAGGCGATCACCTCGAGCGCATCGTCCTGCTCCTGCCTGGCGTATTCATCGAGCATGACGCCGTCGCTGTCGCCATTGCCGCGCATGTCGACGCGGATTGCCGCATAGCCGTGGCCTGCAAGATAGGGATGGGTAAGCGCATCGCGGACTATGGTGCCGTCGCGCTTGCGGTAGGGGAGATATTCAAGCACGGCGGGCACGGGCTTCTTTTCGGCGTCGACCGGAATCCACATGCGGGCCGCAAGCTTCACGCCATCGGAGAGGGGAATCCAGAAATTTTCCACTTCCTTAATTTTGTGTGGAAATTTCTTAACGGTTTTGATGGTCATGGGATCCTCGGGCGGTCAATCGGTAAGCCTCCAAAAGCCCACGTTTCGGGGTTTTTTGCCGAAAATGCTTGATTTTAGAAGAGTTTGGCATAGGGCGGCAGACTACCTTCCCCTTAGCCCTATGCAAAGCCCTGAAAATGAACGGCAGCTAAATGCCGCGCTCAGGATGAGTTCAGCCGGCTTCCCGTAAACCGTCACCATCAAATGAATTCGAGAGGGAAACCCAAATGTCCAACCTGATCACAAAAATCGCCGCCGCCGCACTGTTTGCCGGTTTGCTGGCCACCTCCGTCCAGGCCCAATCAAAGAAGCCTTTTGAAGGCGTTGTCCTGGTTGCCGCCGTTCCAATGGATGAAATCCAGCCAAGGGCCCTGCGCGAATACGCCAAGCCCAAGTTCAAGCGCGGCCAGATCGTCAAGTATTCGACCGCCATGGCCCCCGGCTCAATCGTCGTTCACAGCAAGCAGAATGTGTTGTTCTACGTTCTCGGCAACGGCAAGGCCGTCAAGTACCGCGTCGCCACGGCCCGCAAGGGTTTTGAATGGTCCGGCACCAACAAGGTGAGCTTCAAGACGGAATGGCCGGATTGGCGTCCGCCGACAGAAATGCGCGCCCGTCACCCGGAACTGCCGGCTTTCATGGAAGGCGGCGTAAAAAATCCTTTGGGCGCCCGCGCCATCTATCTCGGCTCGTCGATCTATCGCATTCACGGCACCAACGAGCCAACTTCCATTGGCAAGTCGGCCTCTTCGGGTTGCATCCGCATGCTGAACGAAGATGTGTCCGAGCTCTACCAGTTCGTGAAGCAGGGTGCCACGGTTACCGTCCTCTGATTCATCCTCCCAACGACCCTACAAAACTGGGCCCCTGAACGAGGCCCATTTTTTCATGTGCAAGATCTGCAGGCGGGGCTAGACTGAAACAAGACTTGGGAGGTAGCGATGCCTGAAGCAGCCACGTCGGCTTGGCCCGTCAAGACGCGCGAAATGCATAATTCGCACATGAACTCAACAGCGTGGAATGACTTCAAGTTCCGCGAGGGCGATGTGGTGATCGCAACCTATGCAAAATCCGGGACGACCTGGCTGCAGCAAATTGTTACGCAGCTGATTTTTGGTGGCGCCGATAATGTCAGCATGCATCTGCTGTCGCCCTGGGTCGATCTTCGGATTACGCCGCCTGAAGCCTTCGCAAGACTTGAAGCACAAACCCACCGGCGCTGCGTAAAAACCCATCTGCCCGTCGATGCCCTCGTGTTTTCGCCCAAGGCCAAATACATCTATATTGGCAGGGATGGCCGAGACGCGGCGTGGAGTTTTTTCCATCATCATTACAATGCCTCGGACGACTATTTCAAAGTGTTCAATACCGGTGCCATCCATGGTGGCCCACCGCTCGAACGGGGCTCTGGCAATGTTCATGATTTTTACACCGGCTGGATAAATGGCAATGGCTATCCCTACTGGCCCTTCTGGGAACACGTCCGGTCATGGTGGAATGTCCGCAACCTGCCCAATGTCATGCTGATGCACTTCAATGACATGAAGGCGGACCTGCCCAGCGCAATTTGCTGCATTGCCGATTTTCTGAATATCCCGGTTCGACAGGAGATTCTTCCGGTAATTACCGAGCACTGTTCATTTGATTACATGAAAGTCAATGCTGAACGGATGGCACCACGTGGCGGCGGCATGTGGAAAGGCGGCGCCAAAACCTTTATCAACAAAGGCACCAACGGCCGCTGGCGCGACGTGCTTACGGCCGGTGAAATCGCCGATTACGACTCCAAGGCATTGGCCGAACTGGGGCCTGATTGCGCCAGATGGCTGGCGAGCGGGGGTCAGGCTACAGCGGGTTAATCCGGCAGAGCTTCCCTGTGACCCAGGCTTCTTAAGGCTTCAACGATCCCGTTGAAGCCTTTTTTTGCGGGTTCACTCACGTGCCTGGCGCGCATGAAGGAATGGGCCAGAGCTGGCTCTTCTTTCAGGATTGCCGGAATTCCGGCAGCCCGCAGTTTTTCATAAAAAATAATTCCATCATCATAAAGCGGGTCATGGGCGGCCACGGAAATATAGGCGGGCGGCAGGCCTTTGACATCATAGGCCAGATTGGGAATAGCCCGGGGATCAAACCAGTTGGGATTGCCCTTCGGCCCCAAGAAGCAATCGAGATAGAATATCATCTCCGGTTTAGTGAGGCATGGAGCGTGGGCATTGCGGATATAGGAGGGCGTATTCACATCGGCCCCCAGAACCGGATAGATCAGGACCTGGCCCCGGAGCTGCGGCGCGCCATGGTCGCGCAGAACCAGCGCCAAGCCAACGGTCATTTGCCCGCCGGCGCTGTCGCCTGCGCCAACAATGCGGTCGGGATCGATGCCGAAGGCCCGGCCGGAACTCCGCATCCAGAGCAAAACCTTCAGGGAATCTTCCAACTGAGCGGGGTGGGGATGTTCGGGCGCCAGGCGGTAATCAACCAGCACCACCACGCAATCGGCCCCATCGGCCATCTCGGCGCACATGTCGTCGTGAGTTTCGCAGGAACCCAAAACCCAGCCGCCGCCATGAAAGTAAATCACCGCGGGCTTGGGCGCCTCGCCCGGAGGGCGGAAAACGCGGATGTGAACCCCGTCCACATCAATATCCTCGACAAACAGGCGTTGTGGACGCGGTGCGCGAAACAGGCGGCAGACGTCATCCCAGGCCTTGCGCTGCTCCGGCAGAGGCCAATTGGCGCTTTCCGGCGGGGAATGCCTGGACAGCTCCTTATAGAAGGTGAGCATGCCTTCATCGATTGCTTGGGTCATCACGGTTGCACTGCTGTAATTATTTTCGGCCAGACTTGCATGAATGACCCCAAGAAGTCTATTTGCAACTATGGAATGGCCGTGGAACAGAAAAAACCCGGAACTCACCGAAGCGCCGGAACAGAAATCTGCGGTGGTTGATGCCGTGGATCATCTGGTTGATGCGCTTCCCGATCCCATCCTGATCCTCGACAGCAACGGCATTGTCATCAAGGCGAATGCCAATGCGGAGGAGATGCTGGAGATGATGCCGGTGGGCCTGCACCTCAGCCAGGCCATTCGCGCTCCCGCCGTACTTGAAGCCGTAACACGCGCGGTATCGCAGGGTAGCAGCGCCAGCGTCGACTACGAGGTGCGCGGCCCCCTTGCGCGGAATTTTGAAGTTTATGTCTCGCCGATCATGTCGGCCCAATCGGACAGCCCGGCGGTTCTGCTGGTTCTCAAGGACCTGACGCGCGAACAGCAGATCGAACGCATGCGCTCGGATTTTGTGGCCAATGCCAGCCATGAACTGCGCACGCCCCTTGCCTCGCTTTCCGGGTTCATTGAAACACTTCAGGGTGCGGCCCGCAATGACGAGACGGCGCGCGAAAAATTCCTGAACCTCATGCGCAGCCAGGCCGAGCGCATGAAGCGGCTTATTGACGACCTGCTTTCGCTATCGCGCATTGAGATGAACGTTCACCTGCGCCCATCGGCGAAGGTTGACCTGGCGCAAGTGGCCCGCCACGTCTGCGATCTCCTTTCCAGCATGGCGCAGGAAGAAAGAGTTGCCTTGCAAATCAATCTGGATTCGAAACTGGAAGTGGCGGGCGAATGGGATGAACTGGTGCAGGTGGTGGTCAATCTCGTCGAGAACGCGATCAAGTATTCGGAGCCCGGAAAAACCGTCAGGGTTGAAGGCGAAGCCAAAGCCGGGTTCGTTACCCTGTCGATAATCGACCAGGGGCGCGGCATTGCCGAAGAGCATATTCCCCGCCTCACGGAACGTTTCTACCGCATCAGCGTGCAGGAGAGCCGGTCGCGCGGCGGAACCGGGCTTGGCCTGGCGATTGTCAAACACATCCTCAACCGGCACCGTGGCCGCCTGCTGGTGACCTCCAAGCTGGGCCATGGGAGTCAATTCACTATCCGTCTCCCATCCCTTTAAAACCCCTTATATAACAATATGTTATGCTGTCATAAAAGTGTGATATAACCGTCGCATAAGCATCATTAATGGTTTCTAGGTTCCGGCCTGTTCTATTCACAAGGAGACATCAGTGATGAAAAAAGTTCTATTGGCCGTGAGTGCACTTGCCCTCTTCGCTGGCCCCGCATTGGCCCGTGATCAAATCCGTATCGTTGGTTCTTCAACGGTTTATCCCTTTACGACAACGGTTGCCGAAAACTTCGGCAAGACCTCCGGCATGAAGACGCCGGTTGTTGAATCAACCGGAACCGGCGGCGGCATGAAGCTGTTCTGCTCGGGTGCTGGCGAAGATACGCCAGACATGACCAATGCCTCGCGCCGCATCAAGAAGAGCGAATTCGAGGATTGCGCCAAGAATGGCGTGAGCGAAATCGTTGAAATCAAGGTTGGCTTCGATGGCCTGTCCATTGCCGCTTCGAAGGAAGCAGCGCCGATGAAGCTGACGAAGGAACAGATTTTCCTGGCGCTGGCCAAGCAGATTCCTGACAAGGATGGCAAGCTTGTGGACAATCCCAACAAGCTGTGGAGCGACATCGATGCTTCATTGCCCAAGGAAAAGATTGAAGTTCTTGGACCGCCGCCCACATCCGGCACCCGCGATTCATTTGCGGAACTGGCGATGGAACCAGGTGCGGCAAAGATCAAGTCGCTGGCAGACCTCAAGAAGGCAGACGTAAAGGCCTATGACGCCGTATGGAAGTCCATGCGCGAAGATGGCGCCTTTGTTGAAGCTGGCGAAAACGACAATCTCATCGTGCAGAAGCTACAGGCCAATCCGGCTGCTGTCGGCATCTTTGGTTTCTCGTTCCTCGAGGAAAACTCCAGCACCATCAAGGATGTTGAAATTGACGGCGTTGCGGCAACCTACGAAACGATTGCCAGCGGCGATTACAAGATGTCACGCCCGCTCTACATCTACGTCAAGAAACAGCACGTTGGGGTTGTTCCCGGCATTGCTGAATTCGTGGCCGAATATGTTTCGGAAAAAGCCCTGGGTGCCGATGGCTACCTTGGCGCCAAGGGCCTTATCACGCTCCCCGGTGCTGATGCTGAAAAGTCGCGTGCCGATGCGACAGCCATGGCGGTTCTCACGATTGACGGTCTTAAGTAATTAGGACCTGATTAGGCGAATGGGGTGGTCCTTGCGGATGTACCAAGCCGCCCCATTCGATCATAATTCGCGCACCAGACGCGATTGAAGAAAACAAGACAGGGACCAAAGAGTTCATGACCGCCTGGACGTTGTTGATCATTGCCGCGTTGACGGCCATCGGGTTCTTTGTCGGCCTGGCACGGGCGCAGGGCTTGCGCAATGCCGGCACCGCCAGTCTCCATTCGCTTCCCGCCTATCACGGGCTTCTGATGGCCTCCATGGCCCTTGCCGCAGCGGGCCTCACAACGCTTGTCGTTGCCCTTGTTGCCGGTTCCGATTCGATGATCATGCCGGCCGCCGCAGCACTCTTGGGCACCGCGGCCATTGCCGCCTCGCACCGGCTCATTACAAAAGATTTCCGGGCCCGCAACCGGTTTGAGTATTTTGTCAAACTGGTGCTCATTGCCTGTTCGGGTGTTGCCGTTCTCACCACCATCGGCATTGTTTTTTCGGTCCTGTTTGAAACGCTGGCTTTCTTCGGTGAGGTGTCGCCCATCGAATTCCTGTTTGGCACCCATTGGTCGCCAACCTCCACGCCCGCCTCCTTTGGCCTCATCCCGCTGCTCGTCGGCACGCTGCTGATCACCTTCATTGCCGTCCTGGTTGCCGGCCCCCTTGGGCTTTTGTCGGCAATCTACATGGCGGAGTATTCGAGCCGGAAAATGCGCGGCGTGCTGAAGCCCTTGCTTGAAATCCTCGCCGGCGTACCAACCGTGGTGCTTGGCTTTTTCGCAGCCCTCACCGTTGCTCCACTTATCCGCAACACGGGCGAGAGCTTTGGCCTGATCGTCGCCTCGGAATCGGCACTTGCTGCCGGCCTTGTGATGGGCATGATGATTGTGCCTCTGATCTCCTCGCTTTCCGATGATATCATCAATGCGGTTCCGCAATCATTGCGCGATGGCTCCTATGCGATGGGCGCCACAAAATCCGAAACCATCAAGCGGGTGGTGCTGCCTGCCGCCCTGCCAGGAATTGTTTCGGCTTTCATGCTGGCAATTTCACGGGCCATCGGCGAGACGATGATTGTGGTCATGGCTGCGGGCCTTGCAGCGAACCTGAGTTTCAATCCGCTGGCGGCGGTTACCACCATCACCGTGCAAATCGCCACGCTGCTGGTCGGTGACCAGGAATTTGACTCGGCAAAAACACTTTCGGCCTTTGCGCTTGGCTTCGTGCTGTTCTGCTTCACCCTGGTTTTGAACTACATCGCACTTCGCATTGTGCAGAGATACCGTGAACAATATGACTGATACATTCGACAAGGGAAATGCGGCCTTCATTGCCAAACGCTATTCAAGCGAGCGGCGCTTCCGGGCCTATGGTGCCGCGGCACTGGCGATTTCGGTCCTGTTTCTGGTTTACCTGATCGCCGATATCGGCATCAGGGCCTGGCCGAGTTTCTTTGAGCACCGCGCGGTTCTTGAGGTCAATCTTGATGCCAGTAAAATTCCCGCCAGCAACGTGCAGACGGGCGATTTTGAAGGCGTTGTGAGAACGGCTTTCCGCGGCGATTTTCCGGGTGTTACGACACGGAGCGACCTGAAGAGCCTTACCTTCCTCCTGTCAGCGGGCGCTGCCGATGATCTCCGGCAGCAAACCGTTGCAAACCCGGCCAGCATTGGCACCACAGTGAAGGCAGGCGTCTTGCTTGCCGATGATGCGGATCTCTATCTCAAAGGGATGCTGACCGACACGGTCAAAACACCGGGAACAACCAACCTGCAGCTGGCGCAGACGGGCGACGAGTTCATACTTACGGGCGATCTTTCGCAATTGGCCGCCGGGCAAATTGTGCGGGCCAATGCCGGGGCGCTCCGCATCGCAAGTGTCGAGGCTGGACTTGCCAAGGCGGAGGCCATCATGCCGCCCGCAACCCTCAATACCTTGGCCCCCGGCACCTGGGATATTCTGTCATTTTCCCATGCGGAGGCCGACCGGCGCATTGATGACCGGCAGGTGGTGTGGCTCGAATCCCTGCGCGACAAGGGCGCCATCGAAAAACATTTTGCCTGGCGCTTCTTCACCAACGGAGATTCCCGCGAGCCGGAACTTGCAGGGATGCGCGGCGCCATTGTCGGCTCGCTTCTCACCCTCATCATGACCCTTTCGCTCAGTGTGCCACTTGGCATCGCGGCTGCCGTCTACCTGGAAGAATTCGCGCCCAAGAACAAATGGACGGAAGTCATCGAAGTCAACATCAACAATCTGGCCGCCGTTCCTTCCATTATCTTCGGCTTGCTGGGGCTTGCGGTGTTCATCAATTTCATGGGCCTGCCCCGTTCGGCTCCGCTGGTGGGCGGGCTGGTGCTGGCGCTTCTGGTTTTGCCAACCATCATCATCGCCTCGCGTGCCGCCATGAAAGCGGTGCCGCCCTCCATCAAGGAAGCGGCGCTCGGAGTTGGCGCCTCACACCAGCAGGCCGTGTTCCACCACGTGCTTCCCCTGGCGGTGCCCGGCATTCTCACCGGCACAATTCTTGGCGTGGCCCGCGCCCTTGGCGAAACGGCGCCGCTGCTGATGATCGGCATGGTGGCCTTCATCGTTGATGTTCCCAAAGGCTTCACGGAAGCCGCCACCGTCTTGCCGGTGCAGATCTATCTCTGGTCGGACCTGCCGGAAGTCGCCTTCCAATCGCGCACGGCGGCGGCCATCATTGTTCTTCTCGTCATTCTCTTTTGCCTCAATGCCGTCGCCATCTACATGCGCAAGCGCTTCGAGCGGCGCTGGTAAGAAACAAGGAAAAATCATGGACGCCTCACCCCAAAAATCCACCCTGTCCAACAACCCCCGCATTCTTGCGGCCCGCGACACCAAAATCGTGGCCAGCGATGTGAACGTCTATTATGGCGAGAAGCATGCCATCAAGCATCTGTCCATCGACATTCCAGACCGCGCGGTTTCGGCTTTCATCGGCCCCTCGGGCTGCGGCAAGTCCACCTTCCTGCGCTCGATCAACCGGATGAACGACACGATTGACGGCTGCCGGGTTGAAGGAGACATTCTGGTTGACGGCAAGAACATCTATGATCGCGATCTCGACGTGGTGCAGCTCCGGGCCCGGGTCGGCATGGTGTTCCAGAAACCGAACCCCTTTCCCAAGTCCATCTTTGAGAACGTGGCCTATGGCCCACGCATTCACGGCATTGCCAAATCTAAGACCGACCTGGAAGAGATCGTGGTCAACAGCCTGAAGAAAGCCAGCCTCTTCGAAGAAGTAAAAGACCGGCTCGAGCATCCCGGAACGGGCCTTTCCGGCGGCCAGCAGCAGCGCCTGTGCATTGCGCGCGCCATTGCAGTGAACCCCGAAATCATCCTGATGGACGAGCCCTGCTCGGCCCTTGACCCCATTGCATCGGCGCGCATTGAAGAGCTTATTGACGAGATCCGGCAAAACTACTGCATCATCATCGTGACGCATTCCATGCAGCAGGCGGCGCGTGTTTCACAGCTCACGGCGTTCTTCCACCTCGGCGACCTGGTTGAGTTTGGCGATACGGACGACATGTTCACCACGCCGCAGGACAAGCGTACACAAGATTACATCACCGGCCGCTTCGGCTGAGCCCATAACGGAGACCTTCATGTCCGATCATACAGTTAAATCCTACGACGACGATCTGGCCAGCCTCAAGCAGATGCTGGCACAGATGGGCGGCCTGGCGGAAGAACAGCTTGCCAATGCCATTGACGCCGTTGCCAAGCGCGACACCAAGCTGGCAGACCGGGTGATTGCCGGGGATGAAAAGATTGATGTCCTCGAACAGCAGATCGAGGAAAAATCCATTCTCACCATCGCCAAGCGCCAGCCCATGGCGCAGGACTTGCGGCAGATCATTGTCGCCATCCGCATTTCGTCGGACCTGGAGCGCATCGGCGACCTGGCCAAGAACACGGCCAAGCGCACCCATGCCATCTCCGAGCAAATGCCGCGCAAGCTTGTATCGGGGCTCACGCGCATGGGAAACCTGGCCCAGGAGCAGCTCAAGAACATTCTCGATGCCTATGCCCAGAACGACGCCAAGAAAGCCATTCTGGTGTGGCGTTCGGATGAGGATATCGACGCGCTCTACAACTCCATATTCCGCGAGCTCCTCACCTACATGATGGAAGACCCGCGGATGATCGGCCCTTGCACCCACCTGCTGTTTGGCACCAAGAACATGGAGCGCATCGGCGACCACACCACCAATATCGCCGAGAACATCTATTTCCTCGTGCATGGCAAGGCCATCACCGAGGAACGGCCGAAGAAGGATTCGACCAGCACCACCAACTACAACCTGACCACGTGAGACGAGGGCAATGTCCGCTTCGATCCTGATTGTTGAAGACGAAGAACCCATCCAGATTCTTCTCAGCTATAATTTTGAAGCTGAGGGCTACCGGGTTCGCGCCACGGCACAGGGCGAAGAGGTGGCCCGCCTGGTGAGTGAGGAGCGGCCTGACCTTATCGTGCTGGATTGGATGCTGCCTGGCATTTCCGGCATTGAAGTTTGCCGCCTGCTGCGCACGCGGCCCGAAACCCGCGACATTCCCATCATCATGCTGACGGCGCGTGGCGAGGAAAATGAACGGGTGCGTGGCTTGGCAACAGGTGCTGATGATTATCTGGTGAAACCTTTCTCAGTGCCGGAGCTTCTGGCCCGGGTGCGCACCATTTTGCGCCGCGCCAATCCCGATGCGGTGGCCGAAGTCTTGAAGGCGGGCGACATTGCGCTCGACCGGCGGGCACGGCGGGTGACGCGCTCCAAGCGCGACATTGAACTTTCGCCAACGGAATTCCGCCTGCTCGAGCACCTGATGCAGAATCCGGGCCGGGTCTATTCACGCTCGCAACTGCTCGATGCCGTATGGGGCCGCGACATCTATGTGGATGAACGCACCGTTGACGTGCACGTGGGCCGCTTGCGGAAATCCCTGCAGCGCGGCCGCGAAAGCGACCCCATCCGCACGGTGCGCAGCATGGGTTATGCCTTCGATGAAAGATTTGGCGCGGCTTAAATTGATCACCGACCTCTCGAAGCATTTTAAATTCTCTCCATGGTCGGGCTTGACCCGACCACCCAGACTTAGCAACATGAACCATGCCTCAAGATCATGTTTACATTCTCGCCAGCAGAGAAATGGAACGCTGTACATTGGCGTGACGACTGATCTGTCAGCCCGAGTCCATGCCAATCGCAACGGAAGCGGTTCGGCCTTTACCAAGAAATATGGTGTCAAACATCTCGTTTGGGATGAGACTTATGACTTGTTGGCGGATGCAATTCAGCGAGAAACGACACTCAAGCATTAACGGCGAAAATGGAAGCTCGAGTTGATTGAGAAATCGAATCCAAACTGAGATGATCTCTACGAGAAGCACGCACAAATCCAAAAATCTAATCAAGCTTTAGCTTACCTGTTTTCCACTGATCAAGTACGACTTCGGCTGTTGCTTGTAACTGCCAAGGACAGTTTCCCCTTTCCAACTGGTGAAGGACCTTTAGAGCCATCCCCGTATTCAAGGGCAGAAGGTACGTTGCCGCCCAAAGTCGGACACTTGGATTCTCATGTTGTACGGTTTTCTCTAAGTAGGCTTGTCCACTGTCTCTGGAGTTTCTAATTTTTTTAATAGCAGACGTTACCTTTGAATGTGCATCATCAGAGCCCTTTACGTCTCCAGTTGCTGACAGATCATGATGCAGCGCAGCAAATACGATGAATTCTTTTTCAGGGCTTTCCGTCAATTTTTTCATGCTCTTTCATCGTTTTGTCGAGTAGCTTTTTCCCATACTCGTGTTGTTCCTTGAATGACTTCTTACTCAACCAATCTCGAAGAGTCATTTTAGTTCCTGGTATAGTTCTTGAATAAAAATCCGCTATTCTTTGATTCACTTCTTTGGGTACGGCAACAACATTCTTGGTATTGTTTACCATTTTTGATGGAAAAGTGGAGCGTGTGCATTTCCCTTGGCACTGCTCGACAATGTGATGCCAGACCTTCCCAGGACCTGGAGACCCTAATGCACTCTTCAACGAATTGAAGGAATTGTAGCCGATACCGCCACGAAGAGGATTTCCAAGACCACGTAAAAATCCAGGTCCCATCGCCAAGCCTTTTCCCGCTGGCACGGCGGTTGCCGATCCAAGGATGTTCAGGCCTTCCTGAACCGCAACGCCACTCGTGGGAGTTCCGATCTTTTCCCTGAACTCATCCGCCATCCGGCGATGTTCGGCGGCAATATCCGTTTGCTCCTGCTCTTCGAACTGGTCAGCCAAATTGTCATGAATCTCGGCATTTCTGGCGTACATTGCGTCTCGCGCCTCTGGCGACATAAAGGCTTCCGGCCATGCGTGCCCGTTGGGATCACTCTGGTTGACGGGATCATTTCCGGAGTAGGCATAACGATTGAAATCGACACCTGCGAGGATCGGGTCCCAGGTGTCGGGAGTGAGGAAACGGGCATGGGCAGTAGTGGTCGAGGATAGAGCCAGCATAATGCAGATCAGAAACAGATTGAACACCCGAAGGAACCCCTTGAAACACTTGTCGCTCATCTCACTCCCCGTCATTGAGTCCGTCCCTCTCGGTCCAGCCCAATGCCTCGGCTTGGGCAAAGGCAATTTGATTCTGGTAGTAAAGTGCATCCGCATAGGCCCTGATCTCCGGCGGCATGTCGCTCAGTCTCGCGTAGCGCGAGATGATGTCGCGGTTCAGGATCAACGAATAGGCCGAACCCATTTGCACCTTTACCATCGCAAAATCTGGGAAGTGGCGCAGGATCACTTGCGACACCGCGATTGCATCCTCCGGACTGCCATTGCGCACGAACTCTCCAACCAGGGTTGAAGCCATGGCGGCCACGGTTTCCTCGCGCGACAGGGCACGGAGATAAAGGCCGCTGTTCACCGCCTTGTCGGTCATCGGCAGGTTCTTGCGGTACCAGAGGTCACGGGTGAAGTCCGCACCGCTAGTTGCCTCAAGATTCCATTGTATTCCCGCATCGTCCGTGAACTTTACAAAGCTATGAAGCGGAGCAAGGCTCAAGGTCACCTCAAGACCGATACGCTGACCCAGGATCATGAACAATTGTGGCATCGTCACGCAATTGCCCAGCCGCGAATTGAGATACTTGGCCATTTGCTTGTTGACAGGATTCTTGCCCAAGGGATCAGCCATGTCGTAGGCAAAGGGGCGATAGTTGTTCCACTGGCCGCTTTCATAAACAAAGCGCCTGAGTACAGTCAGCTTTTCAAGGCTGGTGCGGGAACCAGCCGCCAACTGCTGTAAAGCCGAAGTCAACTCATCGATGGCTCTGAGCTCTGCGGCAACATCCGTTGCCGGGTTCGCCAGCGCGTCAACGGAAAGTTTCACATCAGCAAGATCGCGGCCCGGCGCAAACAGGAGCTCAACCTTTTCGGCCAATGTTGCACGATCCAAAACGGGAAGGCCTGCTGCGGCAGGCCCGACCCATAACAACGTTGCGATCAAAAACCTGGACAACCAGTGCATGAGTCTACCTCACGAAATACAACCCATGAGTTTCATGCGACCTATTGGAAGTCAATTATCACAGGAGGATTTGAACAGCTATTTCCTCCACTGCCGAAAAAAAGATGCCCGCGGCAAGCGCGGGCATGATGAGAAAAAATGAAAAAAGGATTACCCGAACTTCCGGTGCCGGCGGTCCTGCATGGGCTGATAGGCGGCTCTTGCGTGATATTCGCAGTAGGGCGACTTATCGCGTGGGGAGTGGCCGCAGAAGCAGAAATCTTCCGAGCCTGGATCGCCGATGGGCCATTTGCAGGTTTTGTCGGAGAGATGAAGGATGGTGACACGGCCGCCCTTGGGCAGGTCCACCAGGCGCAATGGCTGCGGTTCGGGCAGGGCGATTTGGCGTTGAATGGGCTCAACCCGCACAAAGGTCTTGAGCGCCGTGTTTCCGGTGCTCGGCATGGAGGGCGAGCCTACGGGCCTGCCGGGATGGCTGGGTTCGCGGGTTTTGCGCGGGGCGCGCGGTTCGGTGGAACGCGGCTGGGTGACACGGCCCGACAGATTCAGCCGGTGCACCTTGCCGATAACGGCATTGCGCGTGACCCCCATGCCAAGGCGGGCAGCAATCTGGCTGGCGCTGTGGCCCTCGGTCCAGAGCTTCTTGAGAAGCTCCACACGCTCATCCGTCCAGGGCATTTTTTCGTTGCCGATAACTTGTGTTGGCATCTCGTTCAATTTTGAATCCCCCATCTAGCGCTGAAATGATGTTTCAGCGCGTTGACGCTATAAGTGACTTTGGAACGCTACATATCGTAGCTCTAATGAGCGGACACTACTATACGCGGTGACTCGACTACAAGAATCCGGCGCTGTGTTTTTTATGTTTTCCCCAGCTAATCACGCGCCGCCGCTTGGTTAACAAGACCTTACTGCCATCGGGAATCAGAGGTCCATGCGCTGTTTTGACTCAGGTTGATAAGTGCGCCGCACACCACGCAATTGACCGAGCGCAATCATGCACTTATAATCGGAAAAAATTACTTGCGCCGTTCCCCGAGCGGCGCATTTTGCTTTGCACCAAGGACTCTTTCGATGATTGCAGCCGTCCTTCCCACCTATAATCGCGCCAAAATCAGTTTTGAGCGGGGCGAAGGCATGCGCGTTTTCACGCCCGAGGGTGAAGCCTATCTGGATTTCGGCGGCGGCGTTGCGGTCACAAGCTGCGGCCATGCGCATCCGCATCTCGTCAAGGCATTGACCGATCAGGCGCAGAAGATCTGGCACACATCGAACATCTACCAGATGCCGGGGCAGGAGAAACTGGCCCAGCGGCTCATCGATGCAACCTTTGCCGACACGGTGTTCTTCACCAACTCCGGCGCCGAGGCGCTGGAATGCTCGATCAAGATGGCGCGGAAATATCATGCGGCCAAGGGGCATCCGGAACGCTATCGCCTCATTACGTTCGAAGGCGCCTTTCATGGGCGCACGCTGGCAACCATCGCGGCGGGCGGCCAAGCGAAATATCTGGAAGGCTTTGGGCCAAAAGTTGAAGGCTTTGATCAAATTGCCTTCGGTGACTTTGAAGCGTTGAAGGCGGCCATCGGGCCTGAGACTGCGGGCATATTGATTGAACCCATCCAAGGCGAAGGCGGAGTTCGCCCAGTGCCGCCGGAAGACCTGCGGGCCATGCGGGCGCTCTGCGATGAGCATGGCATTCTGCTGGTCCTTGATGAAGTGCAGTGTGGCATTGGCCGCACGGGGAAACTGTTTGCCCATGAATGGGCCGGCGTCACGCCGGATATCATGGCGGTGGCCAAGGGCATCGGCGGCGGCTTTCCGCTTGGCGCCTGTCTGGCAACGGAAAATGCGGCGCAGGGCATGACGGCCGGCACCCATGGTTCCACCTATGGCGGCAATCCGCTGGCCACGGCGGTTGGCAATGCGGTGCTTGATGTGGTTCTGGAAAAAGGTTTCCTGGACAATGTGCTGCAGCGCTCGCTGGGCCTGAAGCAAAAGCTGGCGCGGCTCAAGGATGAGCATCCCAGCGTCATTGAAGATATCCGCGGGTCCGGCCTGATGATGGGGATCAAGTGCAAGGTTCCCAATGCGGACTTCCAGGCCAAGGCTCTGGAACACAAGCTTCTCACCATTGCGGCGGGCGACAATGTGATCCGCCTCCTGCCGCCGCTGATCGCCACCGATGATGATATCACCGAGGCCGTCAACAAGCTTGAAATGACCTGCCGCAGCCTTGAAGCGAAGAGATGAGCAACGCGCCAAGACACTTTCTCGACCTCTCGGATTTCGAGGGCGCGGACCTGCGCGCCATTCTCGAAGACGCGAAGGACTTGAAAGAGGCGCGGGCCGGCCTGAGCAAGGGCACGCATGAGACAGCCGCGCCGCTTGCCGGAAAAATTGTCGCCTTGATCTTCCAGCAGCCCTCGACCCGCACCCGGGTTTCCTTTGAGGTTGGCATCCGCCAACTTGGTGGTGAATCCCTGCTCATTTCTTCTGGCGACATGCAATTGGGCCGGGGTGAAACCATTGCCGATACGGCGAAGGTTCTTTCGCGCTTTGTTGATGCCATCATGATCCGGGCCAAGAGCCATGATGACCTCATGGAACTGGCGAAGCATGCCACCGTTCCTGTGATCAACGGCCTTACCAACAAATCCCATCCCTGCCAGATCATGGCTGACATTCTCACCCTGGAAGAACATGTGGGGCCGCTGGCGGAGCAAACCATTGCCTGGGTTGGCGATGGCAATAATGTTGCAACCTCATTTGTTCACGCAGTGACAAAACTTGGCGGCAAGTTGCGCGTGGCCACGCCGAGCTCGCTTTCGCTGAGCCCTGATCTTTTGAAATGGGCCCGGACCAATGGCGCGGATATTACGGTCACAACGTCCGCTGATGTTGCAGTTGCCGGGGCTACCTGCGTGGTGACCGATGCCTGGGTTTCCATGCATGATGCCGATGCCGTTAACCGCCACAATCTACTGAAGCCCTATCAGGTCAATGCAGCCCTGATGAAGAAGGCTGCCGAAAATGCCGTCTTCATGCACTGCCTGCCGGCGCACCGCGGCGAAGAAGTGACTTCCGACGTCATGGACGGGCCGCAGTCGGTTGTGTTCGACGAGGCCGAGAACCGCCTGCATGCGCAGAAAGCCATTCTGCTCCATTGTTTCGGCCTGACATGACGCGGGCGCAGGACACGGTCATGCCCTTCGAGATCAAGCCTCTTGGGGTTCGCGGGCGCGTTGTCAGGCTCGGTGCGGTGATTGACGACATCGTGCAGCGCCATGACTATCCGCCGGTGGTTTCCGCCCTTCTCGCCGAGGCCATAGCACTCACCGCCATGCTCGGCGCCACGCTGAAATTCGAAGGCAAATTTATCCTGCAGACCAAGACCGATGGCCCGGTTGACATGATCGTGGCGGATTTCCTGTCGCCCGACGGGGTGCGCGGCTACGCCCGCTTCAACAAGAAGAAACTGGAGGCGCTCACCGCACCTACCCAGCAGGATTTGCTGGGCACGGGCTATCTGGCGATGACGGTGGACCAGGGGTCGGACATGGAGCGCTACCAGGGCATCGTGCCGCTTGACGGGACAACACTTGCTTCGGCGGCGGACACCTATTTCAAGCAATCGGAGCAGATCCCCACGCGGCTTCGGCTGGTCTCCGGACCGCTACTGGCGCGGGGCGAAAAGACCACCCATTGGCGGGCCGGGGCCATCATGGTGCAGCACCTGCCGGCCGAAGGCGGCATAAGCCCCATTCCGTTTTCATCGGGCGACAATCCGGAAGGTGAAGAGCAGGTTCCGGAGGACGACAACTGGGTGAAAGCCAAGCTGCTGCTCGATACGGTGGAGGACCATGAACTGCTTGATCCCACGCTGACGACGGAAGAATTGCTGTACCGGCTGTATCACGAAGATGGCGTTACGGTTTATCCGGCCAGCGCCATCATCCGCCATTGCACCTGTTCACCCGATGCGGTGCAGAAGATGCTCAAGGGTTTTTCCGATGAGGACCGCAAGGACATGATCGAGCATGGCGAGATCAAGGTCATTTGCGAGTTCTGCTCAACGGCCTATCGCTTTGACCCGGAAACTTTGGAGCCGCTGGCTAGCGGCAGTGCTCCAACAGTCGCTTCATAAACACCTCGCATTTCTGCATTTCCGAGATGTCGATGTATTCATCGGGCTTGTGGGCCTGTTCGATGGAGCCGGGCCCGCAGATGATGGCGGGAATGCCGATCTGCTGGAACAGGCCTGCCTCGGTGCAATAGGACACCGCATGGGTGCCATTGGCCCCGGCGAGATGGAGCGCCAGATGCTCGGCGGGTGAATTTTCCTCGGGCGCCAGGCCCGGCACGATGTTGGTTTGCTGGTTGTTGATGCCCGTATCGCCGGCGATTTTTTTCATCGCAGGCTCAAGGCTGCTCGCAAATTTTTCAAAACGGGCGGGCACTTCAGCGGGATCAGCCAGCGGCAGCAATCGGGTTTCCCATTGAAAGGAACATTTGCGCGGGATGATATTCTTGGCGGTGCCGCCCTCGATGACGCCGACATGGATGGTTGAATAGGGTGGATTGAAGCGGTGTGAGGGATCGCCGCGTTCGGTCAAATCTTCACGGATGCGGCTGATCTCGCCCAGCAGCTCGCCTGCCACCATGATGGCGTTCACGCCCTGGTCGGTGAGGCTTGAGTGAGCCTCATGGCCCGTCACTTCGGTTGAAAACGTGACAGCACTTTTGTGGGCATTCACCACCTGCATGGAGGTGGGCTCTCCCACGATCACCGCCCTGGGTTTCTTCATGTGGTCGCGGATATGGGCCACCAGCGGGCGCACGCCCTTGCAGCCCACTTCTTCATCGCAGGACAGCGCCAGATGGATTGGCGTTTTCAAATTGGCCGATTTGAACTGCGGCACAAGGGCCAAAGCGACGGCGATGAAACCCTTCATGTCACAGGTGCCGCGGCCGTAGAGCCTGCCATCGCGCTCGCTGAGTTCAAAGGGATTGCTCGCCCACTTCTGCCCGTCAACCGGCACCACATCCGTATGGCCGGACAGCACAATGCCGCCGGCGATATCGGGGCCAATGGTGGCGAAGAGATTGGTTTTCTTGCCCGCTTCATAGTCCACGCGGAAATGCGGGATGCCCCAGCTATCGAGATAGTCCTCAACAAATTTGATCAGGGGGATGTTGCCATCGCGGCTGGTGGTGTCAAAGCGCACGAGCTCCGCCAGCATGGCCTGCGCCGAATAATCTTTTTTCATTTTTCTCAATTTACGCTGTGTTCGCCATAGGGGCTGTCGAGGGAGAAGGCCGGCACATCGACCTCGAAGGTTTCGCCGTGCTGGTTTTTCATGTGGTAGCTGCCTACCATGAAGCCGTTGGGGGTGGAAAGCGGGCAACCCGAGGTATACTGGAAATTCTCGCCGGGCTTGAGGGTGGGCTGCTCGCCCACCACACCGTCGCCGCGCACTTCCTGGATGCGCCCGAAGGCATCGGTGATTTTCCAATAGCGTGACAATAGCGTTACGATTTCCGCCCCCTGGTTTTCAACGGTGATGGTATAGGCCCAGACGAATTTGGCTTCGTCGGGCCGCGACTGGCCTTCGAGAAATTGCGGCTGCACGTGAATGCGGATATTGCGGGTCGTGCGGTTATACATAGGCCACAATGTAGCTTACTGCGGGCAGTTTTCCACTATATGAGTTACCCCCCTTGCGAAATATGATGGAAATCCGCCAATAGACCCATGACACGCACATTAACCACCCCACAGGGCATCCTGCCTGCCCGTCTTATCGCCGATTACTGCAGCAAAGGCCTGATCAGTCCGGGCCGGCCCCTTGATGATGATCAGATTCAGCCGGCCAGCCTTGATCTCCGCTTGGGCGAATGGGCCTACAGGGTGCGCGCCTCGTTCCTGCCCGGCCCCAAGTCAACGGTGGAGCAGCGGCTGCAATCGCTTGTCCTTCACAAGGTGAACTTGAGCGAAGGAGCAGTGCTGGAAACGGGCTGCGTTTATATCGTGCCCCTGCTGGAATCGCTGAAGCTGCCCAAGGGGGTTTCGGCGGCGGCCAATCCCAAGAGCTCCACGGGGCGGCTTGATATCTTTACCCGGGTGATCGCCGATTACGCCCAGGAATTCGACAAGGTGCCGGAGGCCTATGAAGGGCCGCTCTATGCGGAAATCAGTCCTCGTACGTTTTCCATTCTGGCGCGCACGGGGTCCAGGCTTTCGCAGATCCGTTTTCGCGCCGGGGCTTCGCTGGCGTCCGATGACATCATCCGGGCGCTCCACGCCAACGAAGGCCTGATCTCGGAAGGACAGGTCAATATCGACAATGGCCTGGCGCTCACCATTGATCTCTCGGGGGCCGATGCGGACAATCCGGTCGGCTTTCGCGCCAAGCGCCATTCGGGCCTGGTTGATGTGGACAAGAAGGCGGGACTTGAGGCGTCCGATTTCTGGGAACCCATCTGGCAGCGCGGCTCGCTCGTGCTTGACCCCGACCAATTTTATATCCTCGCTTCCAAGGAAGCGGTACGGGTGCCGCCGACGCACGCAGCGGAGATGGTTCCGTTCAATCCGCTGGTGGGCGAATTCCGCGTGCATTACGCCGGATTTTTCGACCCCGGCTTCGGCCATAGTTCCGGCCACGGCGAAGGGGCGCGCGCCGTTCTCGAAGTGCGCTCGCATGAAGTGCCGTTCATTCTGGAAGACGGCCAGATCATCGGGCGGCTGGTCTATGAACCGCTGACGGAAGTGCCGTCACAGGTTTATGGGCAAGGCATTGGGTCAAACTACCAACGGCAGGGGCTAAAGCTGTCGAAGCATTTCAGGCCGTATGATCCGAGCAAGCGGTAAGGGGCTGGACTGGAGCAACGGCTCCGACTAGCATCATATCCACGCGGGCGTAGTTCAGTGGCAGAACGGTAGCTTCCCAAGCTGCATGTCGTGGGTTCGATTCCCATCGCCCGCTCCATAATCCATTCGGCTGCCCAAGTTGGGCGCATTCCTGCCACAGCCTGTTCCAGCATTCTTTCCTTATTCCGGATTTCCTGCCTCAATCAGCCAATCAGAGATGCGCCAATTCCATTTTTCCAGCTTGGGCAAATTCTCCAAAGGAAAATTCACGTTAAATGCCCTGGCTTGGCCTTTCGGTATTCTCAGAAAGTCCCTGCGCGCAATTCCGCTGCCGACGACGACGCAATTGCTATCGTCCGCATTGCAGTTTGTGACTTCGATTGTGAGGGCCAAGCTTTCAACCTCATAACTGGAGTTATTCTTGATAACTCCATAGAAGTTCCACAAAGTAAGCCCCGGGTAGGAAGGCGGAGTCAGCTTGGAATCAGTCACTTCCAGATCGGTCGGCTTCACCAGGCTCCTGGCAATGCTGAGCCTTCGTTCCTGATCGGCACTTTCCTTCACTGACTGGAGATACCACAAGTAGCCCAATGGAAGAGCAGCAGCCAACGCGACAAGGAGAAAAATGCGAAAGCCGGATGAAACCGCTGCAAGATAAATGATCGCTAATAATACAACTACGGCAACTAACAGGCCCATTTTATGCGTCCGTTTCCTTGAAATTGGAAGTTCGACCCAGGCAGAACCATTATACAGGAAATGAAAAACACCAGCAGATTGGCAACCGGACTTCGCTTTCGCGCCATTGCACGAAATTCCCGGCACAGTAGCTTGGTTCGGAATGACAAGTCCATCCAGTCCAAGGCAATATGCTCGATGGTTGACGGCCATCTTGTTCAACAGCCGTCAACCTATGAATAAAAACTTGTTGACACTGTATTCCTATTATGCCATTTATGTTCCTGTCCATCCCGGAAGGGGTCTCGGTCGCGACGGTGGCTTTGATGGGGTGGATGTGGCGCCTGCGGGTGGGGTGAGACGAACACTTCATTCCCGGGGAGCTTCGAACGGGACAGCCGGGAGCATTACGACCCCGGTTCCTAGGAGGAAGGATTATGGTGTGGAGCCATCCACGTACAAAGCCCGAGTGTCCCTAACAGCGAAAATCGCCACGAAAGCGTGGGCGCAGTTTGCGTCAACCGCCGGACCACACGACCGGCATTTCGCGTAGGCTGCGCTCACGCAACCCTTCGCTTCTCTCACCTGCCCCGGAAACGGCATAACCGTTTTCACCCCCGGCGGAGCTATGCCCGATGCTCATTGAAAATTGAATCTGAGTTTTAATCGACGTCGGCCAGATTGCGGTTTTCGCCGGAATAACGAATTGGGTGAACTACGCCTTCATCCCATCCAGGAAAAGCGAGATAGCGCTATCGACAAGGGCCTCATAGCCGATCTTGTCGGCCATGCTTTCGATGCCGAAGAGGCAGGGCTTGGTCACGCCGGATTGCACGACATCGGCGAACTGCATGGCGGTGAGGCGCGGGTCACGGCGCTTCAGGGTGCCGTCATTCATTTTGCGTTCGAGATAGGCGGCAATCTTTTCATTGGCGTAGGCGGGACCTGCTTCATAGAAGCTGCGGCCGATTTCCGGAAACTTGGCCGAGGCAGCGATAACCATCCTGAAATAGGCGAGCGACTCCGGCGTCCTGAACAGGCTCACCAGGCGGAGCGCCAGATCGCGCAGCACCTCGTCCACGGGACGTGTTTCATCACCGAGCACCACAGTGCGCTCCGCATGGTGGCGCTTGTCCTCAAAGACCATGGCGGCGAAGAGTTTTTCCTTGGAGGGGAAATAGGCATAGACCGTGCCTTTTGACACGCCGGCCGAGATGACGATGTCATTCATGCTGGCGCCATCGAAGCCCTGGGCCAGAAAACAACGGCGCGCGCCGTCCAGAATCTGCTGGCGCTTGGCGGTGTCAGTTTCACTGACGGGGATGGAAACGGCAATTTCAGACATTTTGGCCTCTTAGATATGTGGCAGCAGCAAGACTGTACCGAACGGTTTAGTCTTGACATAATCCAGATCTGCGCTAAATACAAGTAGAACCGAACGGTTCAGTTCAATTTTTAAGCAGTTTTGTAGGTAAAGATGTCAAATTCAGCACAATCCGCCGTTGCCCTCCCCCTTGAAGGAGCCCAACGCCCCCTGCCAAAGCTCGCCCTTGCCCCCACGGCCGAGGCGCCCCAGCCTGCCGCAGCACCGGTCGAAACCAAGAAGCGCCCCCCCATCATGCGGCGTGCCATCATCGGGGCGGTCATTCTGGCCGCCCTTTCGGGCGCTGCCTATTATGGCCACCACTGGTATGTGCTGGGCCGCTTCCAGGTTTCCACCGATGATGCCTATGTGAAAACCGATATGGCGCAACTCGGCGCCAAGGTCGCAGGCTATGTCACGGAAATTCCGGCGGTAGAAAATGCCGCAGTCAAGGCTGGCGATGTGATTCTCAAGCTTGATGACGGCGACTACAAGCTGGCAGTTGATGCCGCCAAGGCCCGTATCGAAACGCAGAAGGCCGTGATTGATGGATTTGCCAGCCAGACCGAGGCCCAGAAAGCCCAGATCGCAGCGGCTGAAGCGAGGCTCGCCAGCGCCGAGGCCGAGGAAGGCAATACATTGGCCACCCTCAATCGCGCCACGGCCTTGATCAAAGCAAAGGTTGTGAGCCAGCAGACATTGGACGACTCGACCCTGAAACATGATTCGTCGGAGGCTTCGGTCAACGAGGCGCAGGCCAATATTCTGGCGGCACGCGCGCAAATAGATGTGATCGCGGCAAACCGTGTCGAGGCCGAGCGGACGCTCACCGAACTCAACACAACGCTGGCCAAGGCGGAGCGTGATCTCTCCTTCACAAGCGTTCGCGCCCCCTTCGATGGCACCGTGGCAAACCGCGCGGTGGAACCCGGCCAGTTCGTGCAGGGCGGCACGCGCCTGATGGCGCTTGTGCCGGCTGATGGCGCCTATATCGAAGCCAATTTCAAGGAAACCCAGTTAGCCGATCTGCATGCAGGCCAAAAGGCTGAAATCAGTATTGATGCCTTGGACGGCGAAGTGTTTGAAGGCCACGTCATGAGCCTGGCGCCCGCCTCGGGTTCGGAATTTTCCCTGCTGCCGCCTGAAAACGCCACAGGCAATTTCACCAAGATCACGCAGCGCGTGCCGGTGAAGGTTTCGGTTCCGGCGGAACTTGCGGCAAAACTGCGGCCCGGGCTTTCCGTGACGGTCAGCGTCGATACGCGCGTGGTAGCGCAATAACATTATGGCCGCCACCGCTACCATATCCGGCGCTTTGCAGCCCCCTGCAAAGACCGGCTTCAACAAACGCCACCTCGCGGCGTTCCTGTTCATGGTGTTCGGCATGTTCATGGCGATCCTCGATATCCAGATCGTCTCGTCATCGCTGGCTGAAATCCAGGCCGGCATTTCCGCCAGCGCCGATGAAATTTCCTGGGTGCAGACGGCCTATCTCATCGCCGAAGTGGTGATGATCCCGCTTTCGGGCATGCTGTCGCGCATTCTTTCCACCCGCATCCTGTTCACCGCATCGGCCATCGGCTTCACCGCCATGAGCTTCATGTGCGCCATGTCCGGCTCAATCAACGAGATGATCGTCTGGCGGGCGCTGCAGGGTTTTGTCGGCGGAGCCATGATCCCCACGGTCTTTGCCGTCACCTTCACGGTGTTTCCGGCGGACAAGCGGGTGATCATTACGCCAGTCATCGGCCTCATTGCCACGCTGGCGCCCACCATCGGGCCCACCGTTGGCGGCTACCTCACCGAGCTTTTCTCATGGCACTGGCTGTTCCTGATCAATGTCATTCCGGGAATAGCAGTGGCCATCGGCGCGTGGCTTCTCATTGATTTCGACAAGCCGGATTTCAAGCTGGCGAAAACTTTTGACTGGGCAGCGCTGGCACTTCTTGCCGTGTTTCTCGGCACGCTGGAATATGCGCTGGAAGAAGGGCCGGCTGAAAACTGGTTTGAGAGCCGCCTGATATTTTTCCTCACGCTCACCTGCATTGTTTCAGGAGGGGTTTTCTTCTGGCGGGTTCTCACCTCGAAGCATCCGCTGGTGGATTTCACCGCCTTCAAGAACCGCAACTTCGTTTCCGGCTCGATCTTTTCCTTCACCATGGGCATCGGGCTTTATGGCCTTACCTATCTTTATCCCGTCTATCTGGCGCGGGTGCACAATTATTCCGCCCTGCAGATCGGAGAGACATTGTTCGTGACCGGAGTTGCAATGTTTCTTACCGCGCCCATCGCCGGGCGGCTGTCAGCCAAGCTTGATCCGCGCCTGATGATTGGCCTTGGCTTTGTAGGCTTCGGCATTGGTACCTGGATGGCGTCTGCCATCACGGTGGACTGGAGCTATTCGGAATTGCTCGTCCCGCAAATCCTGCGCGGCGTTTCGCTGATGCTGTGCATGGTGACAATCACCAATGTCTCGCTCGGTACCCTTTCACCCCTGCAGATTCGCGGCGCTTCGGGCCTGTTCAACCTCACCCGCAATCTGGGAGGTGCTGTCGGCCTTGCCCTTATCAACACGGTGATGAACGACCGCATGGACCTTCATCTGGCCCGGCTGCGCGACGCGATTTCCTGGGGTAAGCCCATTGCCGAAAGCACGCTCGACAACATGACGGCAGCGTTAGCGCCTTTGGGTTCGGATGCGGGGGCTGCGGCCCTATCACGGCTCGCCGGCATGGTTCGCCGCCAGGCCATGACCATGGCCATTGCCGATGTGTTCCTGCTGCTCACCATGCTGTTCTTCGGCATCATCCTGCTGCTTCCGCTGATGCGCAAGCCTTCGGCTGGCACGGGCGGCAGCGGCCACTAGGCCTGAAGCTTCGACAATCCGTGTTCGGTCTTGTTCCATTTGAAAGGCGCGAAAACCAGCTCCCACAGGGCCATCCAGGCGGCGACTGACATGAGAAGCCAATAGAGCGGCATTGTTGCAATGGTGAACCACCAGCCTTTCAACCCGCGCTGACGCAAGGCCTTGGCGCCTGCCAGCATGGCCACGCCATAACCCAGCACAAAAACTTCCAGGTTCAGCATGGTCGTTACTGACACATGGAGTGGATTTTGAGCGAAGAACCAGATCGTGAGCGCTACGAGAAAGGGATGGAACAGGGCCGAGAAAAAAATTCCGGCGGTCAGGGCCTGCAGGGTCCAGAAACCCGTTGGGCCGAGCTCCCTCGCCGTTTTCACCGGATTGCGCATATGCACCAGCCAGGTTTGCATGAAACCCTTGAGCCAGCGGGCCCGCTGGCCCAGCCAATTGCCGAGCCGGGTATTGGCCTCCTCATAGGTGAGGCTTTGCACCACACCGGTGCGAAAGCCGAGCCGCGCCAGGCGCAGGCCCAAATCCGCGTCCTCGGTCACATTGTGGGCATCCCAACCACCTATTTCCCGCAGGATACGCGTGCGAAAATGATTTGAAGTTCCGCCTAGCGTAAGCGGCAAGTTGAGTGCCGCAAGGGCCGGCAGTATGAGGCCGAAGAGCGTGGCGTATTCGGTGGTGAACTGGCGGGTCAGCCAGTTTTCATTGGGGTTATAGGCGGTAAGCTGAGCCTGCAGGCAGGCCAGCCTCTCGTCGGCGCGCAGGAATTCCCGCGCAACTTCGCGCAATTGATTGGGTTCCGGCACATCCTCGGCGTCATAAATCGTGAGCAGGCTGCCATGGCAGAATTGCAAGGCATAGTTCAGGGCCCGGGGTTTTGTCTGGGGCGAGCCTTGCGGCACCACGATGATTTCGATGTGGGGCGGCAGAGCAAATTTCTCCAGCGCCCGGCGGAGATTGGTATCGAACTCTTCGACGATGATTTTGATTTCAAGCTTTTCAGGGGGATAATTCCGGCCTTATGTAGCAAGCGCAGGAAGATCATCTGCAACATTTAGCATATGAAGGGCTGGCTGTGAATCCACGGCGCTATGGCCCCAGAACAGTAGAAGGGGCAATGCTCCGAGGCCATAGCTTTGGTGACTGTCTGATTGTTAGACAGTCATGGCTTTAACAAAATAGTGGAGCGATTGTTCCCATGGCCGAAGCCCTCATTCACAAGAATCTGGCCGACAAGCGCAAGCAAATCCAAGCCTACATCGGAAGCCTAGAGCGCGACCTGGAGCAGGCCCGCCGTGACCTTTCACACATCATAGGCACCGAGAGGGTGTTCCAGTCTCGCGGGCCGAAGGTGACGGCCTATATGAACCTCTCGGCCATGTTTCCCCGGCATGAACTGCCGAAGCTCTGCATCGCCGCAATGGCCGCTACCAGCCCGATCTCAACCAAAGACATTGCGGCATACGTCATTGCGGAGAAGAAGCTGCCAGCCGCCGACAAGTACGTCCGAAAGGCAATCACCTACAGGTGCGTCCAAGTCATGCGGCGGTGGGAAAAGATGCGGAAGGTTGAGCGGGTTGAGAAGGCGGGAACGGCGATAGTGTGGCGGTCAGCGTGAACCAACCGCCACCTTTAGCGTTATGTTAAGCAGCCAGCTTCCAAGCTGCCTTTAACTCGGCACTGTCTACAAGGAGTTTGGTCCATGCAGCACTCTTACCTTCGATCACCATTAGAAGGTCCTCAGACCCGAGAATGGTTTTCACCTGATCACGAAGCTCCGCAGCCGTACCCGGGTAATCCACCCACCATACGGTTTCTAGGACTCGGCCGCGTTTTGCCGCCAGCGTCGCCAGATGTTCGTCCATCCGTTTATGAGACGGATTAGGACCGTTGAGATCGTAAGATATAATGTAGTTTGCCATAATAAATGGCCTTTCTCTGTTGTGCCGTGCAACAGGGGTGTGACCATTAAAATCTTGACTGTGAATAAAAATCCTGCCAAAAAATACGCGTGATCACAAAAAAACCGTTGCAAAGCGGTTGAAATTAACCGGCTCCTGCGCAAACAGGGGCCGGTTCCTTTTTGGGTGGGAATCACCCGAATCCAATATACTTAATTTTCCATTTCCTGTCGAATCCGGTCAAGGGTTTTGTCAAGCATAAGTCTTTGTAAAGCAATGCTTTTCACATAAAGAGTTCTTTATGTGTTCTTTTGCCAGTAGCCCTTCCAATTGCGGCTTACCGGATGCGACAAGGTGAGGCCGCCAACACGTCCAGCTAATTCGCCGTTTGGCATGCCGCGATGATCTTCCAGCCATGCTGCATGATTGGCGTACTGGTGGAGATAGCGGGCTGAAACATGATGGTGCTGGCCACGTATCATCCGGCGCAGGCGGCTAAAGTAGCTCTCAACCTGATTGGTGCAGCTTTCCAGAGTCGCGTAGGCTTCACTGTGGTTGATGCGGCCAACTTGCCAGCCTTCATGCAGGCGGTCCCAATGGCTTGCTTCATCGGCATGCATGACGGCCATCCGGCTTACATGCTGCATGGCAAGCTCTACGCCTTCGGCTTCTGAGCGAACTACGAAAGGCAGGGTGCGGCCCTTGCGCTGGCGGAAGGCCACTACCACTCGGCGCTTGCCAGTCTGGTTTTCAGCAAGGCGGCGGTCAACGCGGTTTTCCTTCAAGTTGGCAGGGCGAATGTGCCCGCCATGATGCATGCCATCAACCTCGACTTCACCTTCAAGAGGCTTCGCAGGGCGATCAGAAGCCATTGCTTCACGGATTTTGTGAGCAAGCACAAATGCTGTCCGATATTGGCAATTCAGATCACGGCTCATCTGTATCATTGAGATGCCCTTGGCACAGTTCACGATCAGGCAGATGGCAGCAAGCAAGTCAGTGTAGGACATTTTGCGGCTGGCAAAGATGGTGCCGGACGTAACCGAATAATGATGCTTGCAGCCCTTGCACTCGAACTTGCGGCGGGTAGCCAGGTGGTAGCTATCCAGACTTCCACAACGCGGGCAAACGGCTTGACCGTCATCCCAACGCATTTGGCAGAACGTCTCATAAGCCTTGGCTTCTCCCATCTGGTAAATGCCCTTTAGGGAGAGGGTGCGAGAAGCGGCTGAAAGGAGAAAGTGTTGCATTGCATCATATCCGTTACTTATGTAACTAATATGATACTAGACATTGTAACTGTCAAGGGGTAAAAGCATCAAATATGATACTTTAACCCTCGAAAGGTTACACATGAAAGACTTGCCGGAATGGGAAAAGAAGGTCCAAACGCTACTTAAGGTGGAAATGGCCAAGCGTAGCTTGACCTATAAACAGGTAAGCGAGAAGCTAGCCGAATTAGGGGTGGCGGAGTCGGAGCCCAATATCCGAAACAAGCTGTCTCGGGGGACTTTCAGCGCGGTATTTTTCATCCAATGTCTAGAAGCGATTGGGGCGAAAAACTTGGACCTTGGCTTATAGGTCTGACGCTAGTTTTTATAACTGCCATTCTCGCACCGACAATCTGGTACGTCGCCACAACGTCTTTAGAAAACCGGGATGACCGCAATCAAAACGCCGCTCAAATACAGGCCGAAACCAACCGCTATGTAAGTGATCGCTGCTTGCGATTGAATCTTGCTGCCAGACCACAGTGCATAGCCGATGCTGAAAAGACCGCACACAATCAGGAGCAAACTGAGGCCGATCTTTACGCCCAGAGGCAGATGGCCGTATGGGCCGTCGCTGTAGGTGTATCGGGACTTATATCGATACCCTTGACTCTCGCTGGTATTTTCTTTGTTTGGAGTAGCCTCAATGAAATGGCGAAGCAAAGAGAGATCAGTAAAGACGCTTTGCGGGCGGCTAATGAAAGCCACACCGCTAGCCAAAGAGCCGCAGATGCAGAGTTTGGTGCTGACATTGAGATTACTGGCGGAATGATTGAGATTGACGTTGAAAGTGTCAGCGTTGAACTTGTCGGACGAAATACAGGTCGTACTCCCGCGACAGGTCTGAGACTTCGGGCAAAGGTTGGTTATATTCCCCCCGGCGTAACCGACCACAGGAGAAATCGTGACTGGCACGCAAATGGTGAAGGAGCTTATCCGGGGCTTAATGTGCTTGCCCAAAAAAGATTTACGGGCCTGTCCGCCCACGTTTTGCTGAATCACATCCCTTACGACCATGTGCGCCACATTTACGAGAAGCACAAAGGGCTTCGGGTGTTCAGCACGGTGGAATGGACTAGTATCTTTGGGGTTACCCACACTCGCGGGGTATACTTTGGGATAGGCAAATTCAGAAAGGTTACTCGCGGGTGGCGTCGCGGATGCTACGTTGCTTCGCTCAAGCCAAAGACAGCAGACGCCTACTATGATGAGGAATTTCCATAAACCCCACCTCATAGCGCATCTTCCTGCGCTTGCTGCATAAGACCGGATAATTCAAGCAAGACAATCCGCGCAGAAGCTGGCTGAGAACCGAAGTTTCCCGGAACACCGGCACGAGGATGGAATAAGTCGGCAGGTCCGCGTCGCCTGGATATCCCAGGTTGTGAGCTTTCGCTGCTGGAACCGAAAGCAAGCAACACAGGCGCAAGGCGATGACGGAGAGAAAAAACAAGCCAAGTGCGGCGCTGGCCGCAACCCAAAGCGCGCTGGCCGTCAAATAGGTTGAGCTCAACGCAAGGCAGAGAGCCAAAATGATAAAAGCGGCCCCTTGGGCCTGGGTTATCCGCTTTCGCGCCGAGAATTGCGGGCGGGTTGTTGCCAGACCGTGGGTGGCTTTGGCCAGAATCTTCCGGCCCCAGACCCGGCGCACGCCGTGGTGAAAGTCGGACGAGGCCATGCGGGCAACAACCTGCAGGCCATGACGCTTGGCATAATCTGCTCCCTTCGGGCCGCAGATGGCGTAATGCACATGACCCGGCTGCCATGCGACAGGCACTACGCCATGGCGCAAAACCCGCCGAATGGCTTGGGGCGGCAGGCGCCGCAGGATATCTTCCAGGATATCGCGTGATAAAAGGGGCAAGACATCGGGCGCGTCTGAAGCTAATTTGGAATCGCTTGTTGCACCGCCACTGGCTGGCGATGTAGCAACGCTACGCCACTCTACTTGCTGACCCCGCACCGAACGCCCCTGGATGGAAAATGACTTCTCCAACATTTTTAATAAAGCGAGTTACAAAGCAAATTGCAACCCGCGCGATGCTTTTTATTTTATTCGCGTCGGCTTTGGTTGCGGCTGGCCCCTCGTTTGCTCAGGATGCTGCCACGCCGGGGTTTCCCCTGTTCCGTCACATTGACAGTGTTGCCAAGCCTCCCAACGGCTTTGCCCAGCGCAATATCCGCCTCCTGACCGACCGGGATTTTCCACCCTTCAGCTATGAAACGCCGGAAGGCAAGGCCGCCGGTGTCTCGGTTGACTTGGCGCTTGCGGCCTGCGCGGAACTGAAGGCCAATTGCACGGTCGTAGCCAAGCCTTTCGGCGCGCTGCTTCCGGCACTCCTCAACAATGAAGGCGATGTCATCATCTCGGGCCTGCGGATCGACGAGGCGGTTTTGAAAAAGGCGGCGATGACGCGGGCCTATTTCTGGTCGCTTGGGCGTTTCGCGGTGCGCGTCGGCAGCCAGTTGCGCGGCAGCGACATCCGCAGCCTTGCGGGACGGCGCATCGGCTATGTCGCCAATTCAAGCCATGGCGCCTGGCTGGAAAAATATTATTCGCGCTCATCCCTCACGGCTTTCCCGAGCGAGGCCGAAATGAATGAGGCGCTGCGCACGGGCGCACTTGATGTTTCCTTCGGTGACGGCTTGCGGCTGATCTACTGGCTGGCCGGCAGTTCCTCGCGGGGCTGCTGCAAGCCGCTAGACGGGGCTTTCGTGGACCGGCAGTTTTTCAGCAACAACCTGTCCTTCCTGACCCGGCGCGACGACCGGGACACGGTGATGGCCTTTGATTATGCGCTTGACCGGCTGCAGGAAAAGAAAACCTCGGCGGAAATTTTTGCGCGTTACTTGCCGAGCGGGCTGTGGTGAGCGATTTCTTCGGCTGAGCTTCCGACGGCATCGCTGAGCGTTGCAAATTTTTTTCCGGCAAGCTTGCGCGAGAGGCCAGACAGGATTTCCTGCACCAGTTCCGGGCCCTGGAAAACCAGGGCGGAATAAAGCTGAAGGAGCGAAGCTCCGGCACAGATCTTGCTCCAGGCATGTTCCGCATTTGCAATGCCGCCGACGCCGACCAGCGGGATTTTTCCGCCCGTGAGAAGATAGAAATGCGCGAGTTGCCGGGTTGAAAGATCAAAGAGCGGCGCGCCGGAAAGCCCGCCTGTTTCCCTAGCGTGTTGCGATTGCAGCGCAGGCCGTGAAAGCGTGGTGTTGGAAATGACGACGCCATCCACCGCGGAATTCATGCAGCATTCGGTGATTGCCTGCATCTCATCTGCGTCAAGGTCCGGCGCAATCTTGAGGAGCATCGGCACCTGTCGTTGCCGGGTTTGCCGCGCTTCATTCAAACGGTTCAGCAGAACGGGCAATTCCGCGGCAGACTGCAAATTGCGCAGGCCCGGCGTATTGGGCGATGAAATGTTGATGGTGAAGTAACTGGCAACATCGGAGAAGGCCTTGATCCCTGCAACATAGTCAGAGATGCGGTCTGTCGAATCTTTGTTGGCTCCGATATTGACGCCCACGAGTCCCGGTTTGTGTTTGCGGCGGCGCAATCTTTCCAGAACAGCGGCATGGCCCTCATTGTTGAAGCCCAAGCGATTGATCACGGCCCGGTCTTCACTCAGGCGAAACAGGCGGGGACGGGGATTTCCCTCCTGCGGGCGCGGGGTCACGGTTCCCGCTTCGACAAATCCAAAGCCCATAGCCAGTATGGCGTCCGGCACTTCAGCATTTTTATCGAAACCGGCGGCAAGGCCCAAAGGATTTTGGAAATTCAAACCAAAACACGAAGTGGCAAGATTTGGAGAAGAGCTGATTTTTGCGTTCCCACCAAGACCGGTTTTCAAGGCCGTGATAGTCAGGCCATGGGCTGTTTCCGCATCCATGCAGTGGAGCAGCGGACGCAGTGTCCTGAAGCCAAAATTGATCAGGCTCATGACGGAAGCCTTTCGGGAAACTGGTGAACACCGTTCACGAGCGGCAGCTGGATGACTTCCGTGACGGCACTGAGCGGCAGGGCTCCATAGATATGGGGAAACAAGTCATCGCCGCGCGAGACTTCCCACTTCAGGCTTTGGCCCAGCGCCTCTTCCGTCACCGACACCAGCAGCAAATCGGCTTTTCCGGAAAAATGTTTCTGCGCCGTGGCGCGAACCTGGTGGCTGGCCGAGAGATGGATGAAGCCATCGCGCCGGTCCACCTCGGATCCCTCATAAAGGCCATTTACTTGTGCCGCCTCCCACTCCTGCCGCGACATGATTTTGTAGAGAACAGGCACCTTCGACCCCGCTGATTTGCGCCGCACCATAGCCATGCAATTGCCTCTGGACAACCAACGGAGCTTGAGGTATTAGTTCCTAGATTAGAGGATTAAATATCAGGTACGGGATATGGCAAAAATGTTCAGCCACAAGCAGGTTTGGGCCGCGATTGACACAATCGCGGAGCGCTACGGCTTTTCAGCGTCGGGACTGGCCAAGAAGTCTGGCTTGGACCCCACCTCGTTCAATCCATCCAAGCGCAACGGGCCTGACGGCAGGCCGCGCTGGCCCACCACCGAAAGCATCGCCAATCTGCTCGATGCGGCGGGAGCCTCGGTTGAGGAATTCGCCGATCTTCTCTCGGGCCGCAAGGGCCAGCCACCCAAGCTCAAGCAAATACCGTTGCTCGGGCTGGCGCGGGCCGGCAAGGGCGGGTTCTTTGATGATTCGGGGTTCCCGCAGGGCAACGGCTGGGATGAGATCGACGTTCCCGGCGTTACCGACAATACGGCCTACGCGCTCGAAATCACCGGCGACTCCATGCTGCCGGTTTACCGCGAGGGCGACACGATCATCGTTTCGCCCAGCGCCACGGTGCGCAAGGGCGACCGGGTGGTGGTGAAAACCACCGACGGCCAGGTGATGGCCAAGGTCATGCAGCGCCAGACCGCCAAAAACGTCGAGCTCGCCTCGTTTAACAAGGATCATGACACCAAGACCCTCGACATGAAGGACGTTGACTGGATGGCGCGGATTATCTGGGCGAGCCAGTAAAGACTTACCAGATTCCGCACAGGGGCTGGCAATAGTGTGCAAGGACTGCCGATAGATTTGCCTGCCCCTTCATGGGAAACTATCCCTGTTAGGTAACGGGGACAGGAAATTGACCACCGCAATTCTGGAAGCAAGTACAAGATATCTGCGCATTTCCAACCGTGAAGCCCAGTTGGCCCTGGCGGGCGTGATAGCCCTCTTCACCGGATATGTTTTCCAGCGGGGATTGCCCGGCAGCGTGGTGGTGGCCGGAATTGGCGTAGTTTTCACAACACTGGCAGCCGCACAATTCAAGCGGGGATGGACACGGTCAACTCTCCTGGCAGCAGCCATCAATGGCGCGGCCCTGCTCGCGGTGGCCCTTGAACCGGGGCCGCTTAACCTGAGCGTGATGTGGTTTTCATTGGCCGGCTTTGCCCTGGTGCAACAAGGCGCTTTGCCATCGAACATTGTGTTCCTTGCAAAAACCGCGCTTCGTATATTGCTCAATGCGCCTTTGGGCTTCATTCGGGAAATGAAAATTATCCGCGCCATCCGCAGCCGGGGCCGTCTTCGTCCCCGCCTTATGACACTCGCCAATGTCCTGTTGCCGCTTGCGGCGATCAGTGTGTTTGGCCTGCTGTTGATCACTGCAAACCCGCTGATTGAATCCGCCATTACACAAATCTCATGGGGCAACAGCCTTGATTTTCTTCTGACCTGGATGCCGTTTGCAACACTCATCGCATTTCTGCTTTCACGCGCGATCCTCGGCATAAGGCCTTTGAAAAATAAACCTGCCTTAGAAGATGCTGTTATCTGGCGCGCCCAGTATTTCATGCCAGTTCCGGTTATCATCACTTTGCTCGCACTCAACGGCATGTTCCTTGCCGAGAATATCCTCGACCTTCAATATGTCTGGTCAGGCACTGTCTTGCCGGCGGGCATGAGTTATGCGGAGTATGTGCATCGCGGTTCCTACACGCTGATCGCAACAGCGATACTGGCAGGCATGCTGATGATCTTCGCCTTGCAACCGGGATCGCAGAGCGAGGCATCGGCACCGGTGCGCTGGCTGGTTTACCTATGGACCGCACAGAACGTGTTTCTCGTGGCCTCATCGGCCAAGCGCACGCTGAGCTATATCGATGCCTATGGCATGACGCTGTGGCGCCTGTCTGGCCTGATCTGGATGGGGCTCGTTGCGGCCGGGCTGATTTTCATTGTGGCCCGCGTAGTCACGAAGCGCAGCAATCTTTGGCTGACGAATGTGAATCTCGGTGCAGCTTTTGCAGTACTCCTGACATGCGGCCTGATTGATTTTCGAGCGATTGTCGCAGACTGGAATGTGTCACGAGCCCTTCAACAGATCAGCCCCGCATCAACAATCCAAACCTTGGATCTCGATACCTCTTATCTCGTAAAATTGGGGCCATCGGCAATTCCAGCACTCTCCCATCTCATTGCTGCGCTGCCATCAGATGGCAGTATTTGGACAACATCTGGAGATCTCTCGCGAACCGCACACCAAATCAAAGGCAATCTTAAATCTCGCCTAAGATGGTCGCAGATGGATTGGAAGACTTGGACGTTCCGTAACCAATGGATTGATTCCAAAGCGAGCGGCACATGAGAAACAGCATGCGGTTCTTGCTGCAACTGTTGGAATCTGGAATAGTTGTCCCATGGCGCAGCGGGAAAAACCCACTAATCAAGGCAAAATCATCATGCGCTTGAGGGAGGAGCTGGCGCGGCGGCGCATGTCGCGGGCGAGCCTTGCGGACCATGCGAAGATCAGCCTTTCGTCATTGGAAAAATCACTCTCCGGCCAGCGGCCCTTCACCGACCAAGCCTTGGTGCGGATCGAAACCGCCCTGGGCCTCAAGTTCAGAAAAGCAGAGGAACCAGCGCAGCGTCATGCGCCTGAAACACTGGGCTCATATGCGCGCGCCGCCGTAAATTGGCTGGAAGGCTCCTATCTCACGTTGCGCCCGGCAACGGGCCATGGGAACGCGCTTTACACCTATGAAACACTGATCTCCTGGGATCCCGATCAAGGACATCTGATCTTTCGTGAGGCGGGCCGCGCCGACAAGGCCTATGCCCAACAGGGTTCCGTTTCCATGCCGCATCAATCGGGCCATATCTATCTGGTGACGAACAAGCACGGCCAGCACCGCATGGCCATGCTCTCGCGCCAGGGCATAACAGGGGAGCTCTACGGATTACTGCTCACATTGCAGCAGGGCCGCGGTGCACAGCTCCTGCCGGTTGCCATGCCCATCGTTCTGGTTCCGATGGATGCTTTCGCAGAAAAGCCGCCCTTTGGCACAATTGCCGAAGGGCACCCGATCTATGCGGCGCTGAAAGGCAGGCTTGATAAAACCCTGCAAGGAGGTTTTGCCATGATCCTACCAGAGGCACCGCGCTGATCAGCCTTTGACCAGTTCACCCTTCAGCGCTTTTCCAATCAGAGCCCGAGTATTCTCAATGCCATATAATGCGGCGAAGGAGCCGAAGCGGGGCCCGCGTTCTTCGCCGAGCAAAACCTGGTAGAGCATGTTGAACCAGGTCTGGGCCACGCCGACGGAGCCATCCTTCTGTATGGTGGTGTAGGGTTCGCGCCTGCCGATGTCATAGACCTTTTGCTGAATGGCTTCCGGCGTGGAACCCTCCGGTAATTGCGCCAGGGCTGCTGACAAATCTTCAAGCGCCTTGCGCTCTTCATCCGTGGCCGCCCGGTATTTCTTGTTGGGCTTCACGAAATCGGTGAAGTAGCGGATGGCATAACCTACCAGGCTATCAAGGCGCGGATGGGTTGCTTGTGAAACCTGCGGGGCGTAGCGCTTGAGGAAAGCCCAGAGCACGGATTTATCTTCCGTGTTGGCCACGTCCACGAGATTCAACAGCAGTGAAAAAGAGACGGAGCCTTCCTCGGACGGCGGCGGATTTCCGCCGTGGATATGCCAGAGCGGATTCATCAGGCGGTCCTTGAGCTCCTGCTTGCCATAAGCATTCTGGAACTGGGCGTATTCGTCAACGGCGCGGGGGATCACATCGAAGTAAAGCTTCTTGGCCTCACGCGGGCGGTTATACATGTAGAGCGAAAGCGACTCCGTGTCGGCATAGGTCAGCCATTCATCAATGGTGAGGCCGTTGCCCTTGGATTTGGAAATCTTCTGGCCCTTGTCATCGAGGAACAGCTCATAGACATAATGCTCCGGCGGAAGGCCGCCGAGAATTTCGCAAATCTTGTCGTAGACCGCGGCGTTGGTCTGATGGTCCTTGCCGAACATTTCGAAATCAACGCCAAGGGCGGCCCAGCGCATGCCGAAGTCCGGCTTCCATTGGAGCTTCACGTGGCCGCCGGTTACGGGGAGCGTCGTATCGCGCCCGTCCTCATCGGCAAAAGTGATTGTGCCATTTTTGGCATCCACTTCCTTCATGGGCACGTAGAGCACGCGGCCCGTGGTGGGTGAGATTGGCAGGAAGGGGCTGTAGGTTGCCTGGCGTTCCTCG
Source organism: Aestuariivirga sp. (assembly GCA_965279345.1). Lineage (GTDB taxonomy): Bacteria > Pseudomonadota > Alphaproteobacteria > Rhizobiales > Aestuariivirgaceae > Aestuariivirga. The sequence continues at coordinate 331,914 of CBDIHN010000003.1, read as the reverse complement.
CCAAGTGTCGGCAGCATCACGGCCATGATGGCGTCATAGCGCTCGGCGGCGCGGCGCAGCATGGCATCGAACTTGCCTACCTTGTAATATTCCGTGGCGCTGGCGAATTCATAGTCGAAGCCGAAGGTGTCGAGGAAACGGCGCAGCATCGTGTTGTTGTGGTCGCCGAAACTCCGATAGTCGCCGCCAAAGGGATTGGGCACGGTAGTGAGCGGCTTGTGGAGGTGCGGTTCCAAAAAGCTCCGGTCCGGAACATTGTCGGGAATCTTGCGCATGCCGTCCATGTCATCGGAAAAGCAGAGGAGCCGGGTTGGAATATCCGACATGGTTTCAAAGGCGCGGCGCACCATGGTGGTGCGGGCCACTTCACCAAAGGTGCCGATGTGGGGAAGGCCTGAGGGGCCGTAGCCGGTTTCAAAGAGGATTTCGGTCCTGGGCGTCTTGCTCTTCTTGATCCGCGCCAGAAGTTTCCGCGCTTCCTCGAAAGGCCAGGCGCGGCTTTCAAGGGCGGCAGCGGAAAGGACGGGGTCAATCATGGGGTCTCTCGAAGCTGTTCAGGCAAATGCCCGGCGTTGTTAGGCATGTCTCAAGGCTTCGTCAATCTTTGCAGTGATTTTGTCAGGCGCGCTGGATGAGGAGGACGCCCAAGGCCATCAGCCCGATGCCTGAGGCGCGCATGAGACTCAAAGGCCTGACCACCGCGCCAAACAGGCCGAAATGATCAATGGTTGAGGCCGCCAGCATTTGACCCAGCAGAACGCAGAATACCGCATTGCCCACGCCGAAACGCGGCGCGATCCAGGTCACAGACAGCACGTAGAACGCCACAAAGAAGCCTCCCAGCAACAGGTGTTTCGGCTGGGCGGGAACCTGGGCCAGCGATGCGGCCCCCGAGGTCACAAGCATCGCCACGGTTGCGACGCACAGCGCAACAATGAACAGGACTGTGGCGGCCGCAGCGGGCGAGCCGATGCGGTTTCCAAGCTGGGCATTGAGGGCGGCAAGAACCGGAATGCCGATGCCCGCAGCCAGCATGACAGATGCGTAACGCAGGGTTTCAGGAGTCATGTCCAACCTCTTTTGCCAACACGCACATGGCATGCGCGTGAGCGGTGTTAGGCATGTCTCCCAGCTTCGTCAATCTCCGGGCAATTCCTCACGCAACATATTTCTTGAGGAAGGCCACCGTCCTGCTCCATGCCAGCTCGGCGACATCCTTGTTGTAGCGCGCTGCATTGGTGTCGGTATTGAAAGCGTGGTTGGCACCCTCATACACGAAAAGCTCGTAGACCTTGTTGTTGGCCTTGAGGGCCGCCTCAAAAGCCGGAATGCCGGCGTTGATGCGCTCATCAAGGCCGCCGTATTGCAGAAGCAGGGGAGCGGTTATCTTCGGCACGTCGGCAGCGTCGGGCTGGCTGCCATAATAGGCAACCCCGGCACTGAGGCCCGGATCGTTCACGGCCAAGTCATTCACCGCGCCGCCGCCCCAGCAAAAGCCCACGGCGCCTGATTTTCCAGTGGAGGCAGCATTGGCTTTCACGGCGGCAAGGGCTGCCGACGACGTGGCCTTGATGTCTTCCGGCTTCAGGGTGCCAATCATGTCGCGGGCCTTGTCGGCATCTTCAGGCGTGCCACCCAAGCCATGCAAATAGTCGACAGCCAGGGCGGCAAAGCCTTCCGCCCCCATGCGCCGCGCCACATCCTTGATATGCGGATTGAGGCCGCGATTTTCGTGGATGACGATGACGCCGGGATATTTGCCTTCAGCGCTTGGTTTGGCGAAGTACCCGCCGCCGCCAGCAAACTCCAGGGCCTGGGTGACAATGCGCGGATCGCCCTCCGGCAAAATGTCGGCACGGGCATAATTGTTTTCCAGAAGCGGCAGCAGGGCGGTTGCCGCCGTAGTGCTGCCCGCAAGCAGGGCCAGCTTTTCCATGAAATCGCGGCGGTTCATGCCGCCGTGGGTGAAACGATCAAAAAGGCTGATATATTTCTGGTCCATGACGCGGCTCCTTTTCCCTGCTTAAAGGGTAGGGATGAATGACGATTCCCATAATCAAAATCGTGTGATCGACGGCACGCATCGGGCCGTGCTTGTGGGCGTTGAACTGGCAACGCCCACGGGGCGATTGACGGCTGCCGATGGGCTCACCCTGCTGGGGAAAAAACCGCATCTGATTTGCCACGCCACATTCCTGATTGACCGGCTGGCCTTTGCGGCCAGTGCTCCCAAGCCTGCGGCGCGGGTGGCCAGGGAGCAAAAGCATTTGGACGTGGCGGAGCTTTTCGCTTTCGTCTGCCCGGCGCGCATGGCCACGCCAACGCCCGCCGGCTTTGCCCGCTCGCTGGCGCTTGATCCCCTGCCCGACGAGCTTGAAACCTTGCAGCTTGTGGCCGATGAACTTTTGCTGCGCCTGAGCAACCGCCACTATCCGGCGCCGCGCGAAGCGGCGGAGATTGCAACGTATCTGGCGCGGAGCAACTGGCCGTGGGCCAAGCCGGTGATGGCCGCCCTGCTCAAGGCCAATCCCAAGCTCGATGTCGGCACCTTTGCAACAGGCCTCAATGTGTGGGACCGGATCGACGAATGGGAAGATGACGGGGTGCGGCCGCCGGGGCGGCAGGAAGGGGTGACGCCTGAGGAAGCCACGCAGTTTCTGGATGAGGTCTTGGGGAAATTTTCCGAGCCGCGCCCGCAGCAGAAAAATTATGCAGGCACGGCCACCTATGCCTTTGAGCCACGGCAGAAGAAAAGCGAAAACAGTATTCTGCTGGCGGAGGCCGGCACGGGCCTAGGCAAGACGCTGGGCTATCTCGCGCCGGCGTGGCTCTGGGCCCGGAAGAACAATGCCCCGGTGTGGATTTCAACTTACACGAAAAACCTGCAGCGGCAGCTTGATCAGGAAACCGCGCGGTTGGTGGGCGACCCGGAGGAACGGCGCAGCCGCATCGTGATCCGCAAGGGGCGCGAGAATTATCTCTGCCTGCTCAACATGCAGGAAACTTTTGGACGGCTGGGCGCCAGCAATGCGCGCGGTGCGTTGCTTGGGGCGCTCATTGCGCGTTGGGCCCGCTTCACCCGCGATGGCGACATGGTGGGCGGTGATTTTCCGTCATGGCTGCTCTCGCTGTTTTCCGATGTGGCGCTTGATTCGGAAGCGCGCGCGCTGTCGCCCTCTTCGCTTGGCCTTACGGACCGGCGCGGCGAATGCATTTACTCGGCCTGTCCGCATTTCAAGAAATGTTTTATCGAGCGCAGTGCGCGAGCCGCCCGTAAGGCTGACATCGTGATTGCCAATCACGCGCTGGTCTTGAATCAGGCTGCGGTTGATTACGCCCTGGGCGTTGCTGAAACAGAAGAAGAGGAAGCAGCCCCCGGTGGCTTGCGGCGGATTGTGTTCGATGAGGGTCACCATCTTTTCGATGCGGCGGACTCGGCCTTTTCCGGGCATCTCACGGCACTTGAAACGGCGGAGCTTCGGCGCTGGCTGCGCGGGCCTGAAACGGAACGGCGGCGCGGGCGTGGGCTGGTGGACCGCATCGGCGACTTGGTGGCGGACAATGAAACGGCGGAACAACTGGTGCAGAAGGTTCTGCACGCAGCCTATGCCTTGCCGGGGCCGGGCTGGACCAGACGGGTGCAAGCCGGAACGCCGGAGGGTGTGGCCGAGCATTTTCTGTCCGTGGTGCGCCAGCAGGTTCTGGCGCGGGCCGAACAGAATGCCGGCAATTCCATTGAAACGGATTGCGTGCCGCTCATTGATGGGCTGGCGGAGGCGGCGGAAGAGTTGGCCACGGCGCTGCATGACCTCAAGCGCCCGATGACCAAATTGGCGGAAGCTCTGGCCAAGAAGCTTGATGACGAAGCGCAGGAACTTTCAACCTACGACCGGGGCCGCATTGAAGCGGTATCGCGCTCGCTCAAGAAGCGCGGCGAATTGATGGTGGGCGGCTGGATCGACATGCTGGGGCGGCTGCTGGAAACGAAGAACCCGCTGTTCATCGAATGGTTCGCCATTGACCAGATCTATGGCCGCGAGGCGGATGTAGGGCTGCATTCGCACTGGGTTGATCCGACGGAGCCATTGGCGCTGGCGGTGCTGAAGAATGCCGATGGCGTCATCATCACCTCGGCAACGCTCAAGGACCGCCCACCTGATGTGCCCGACGATTGGGCCAACGCGGAAATGCGCACCGGAGCGGTGCATCTGCCCTATCCGGTGAAACGGGTGAGCTATGACTCGCCCTTTGATTACGCCACCAAATGCCGCCTGCTGGTGGTGAATGATGTGAACCGCGAGGACATGGACCAGGTGGCGGCCGCATACCGTGAATTGTTCATGGCCAGCTGCGGCGGGGCGCTGGGGCTGTTCACGGCGATTTCGCGGTTGCGCGCCGTGCACAAGCGCCTGAGCATTGCTCTCGCACAAAAGGGCCTGTCGCTCTACGCGCAGCATGTGGATCCCATGGACACGGGAACCCTGGTGGACATGTTCCGGGCCGAACGGGATGCCTGTTTGCTGGGAACCGATGCGGTGCGCGACGGTGTTGATGTCCCCGGCGACTCGCTGCGGCTTATCGTGCTGGACCGGGTGCCGTGGGGAACGCCGACAATCCTCGAGCGGGCGCGCCGGGAAACCTTCGGTGGCAATGCCTATACGGACATGGTGGTGCGCCTGCGCCTGCGGCAGGCCTTTGGCCGGTTGATCCGCAGCGAAAATGACCGGGGCTGCTTTGTCATTCTCGATCCGCGGCTCGCCACGCGCTTTACCACGGCGTTCCCGCCGGGGGTGGCGGTGGAGCGGGTGGGGCTGGTTGAGGCGATTGAGCGGGTGAAAGAGTTTACCGCAGTTTCACTCGACAAAAGCCCGCCCAAGCGCTAGCCAGCGTCCAACATTTGGAGAACTACATGCCCGGCACAATCAGTACGGAACAGGCGCTTATCTATGTCATGGTCACCATGTCGGGCGTTGAAGGAAAGATTAACGCGACGGAATTGAAAGAGATTGGCCGGGTGGTGAAAAGCCTGCCGATTTTCAAGAATTTTGACGGCGCAAGATTGACCACCGTGGCCCAGGAATGCGGCGAGATGCTGCAGGAACCGGAAGGCCTCACGACCGTGCTGGGGCTGGCGCGCGACCAGCTTTCGCCCAAGCTGCGCGAAACGGCTTATGCCCTTGCGGTTGAAGTGGCGGCGGCAGATTTGGCTGTGGGGAAAGAAGAATTGCGCTTTCTGGCGATCCTGCGTGACACGCTGGGCCTCGACAAGCTGGTGACGGCAGCGCTTGAGCGCTCGGCCATCGCGCGATACCAGACGCTCTGAGATGCGGGAATTTTATCCGGAATTGCAGCCCTACACACGCGGCCGGCTTCGCGTCTCGGAACTCCATGAGATCTATTACGAGGAATGCGGCAACCCGAAGGGCAAGCCGGTGGTCGTCCTGCATGGCGGACCCGGCGGCGGGATTACGCCGTTCCTGCGCCGCCTGCATGATCCCAAGCTTTACCGCATCATTCTCTTTGACCAGCGGGGCTGCGGGCAATCGACGCCCAATGCGGAGCTACGCGACAACACCACCTGGCATCTGGTGGCCGACATGGAGGTCTTGCGCGTTCATCTCGGCATTGAGACATGGCAGGTGCTGGGCGGTTCGTGGGGCTCGACGCTGGCTCTGGCCTATGCACAAAAGCATGGGGAGCGGGTGACCGAGCTTATCCTGCGCGGCATTTTTGCCATCCGCAAGCGCGAGATCGACTGGTTCTATCAGGAGGGAGCGGGCATGCTGTTTCCCGATGTCTGGGAAACCTATCTGGCACCCATCCCGGCCGCTGAACGCGGCGATCTGGTTGCCGCCTATTACAAGCGGCTGACCGGTGACAACGCACAAGAGCAGATGGCCTGCGCCAAGGCCTGGAGCCGATGGGAGGCAAGCACAATTTCGCTTCTCCCCAATGCAGAGCTTGTGAACACCTTCACTGCGGATGCCTTTGCCCTGGCCTTTGCCCGCATCGAATGCCACTACTTCGTCAACAAGGGCTTCTTTGACAGGGACGACCAGCTGCTGGCTGACGCTCCCAAGCTCCGGGCCATTCCCGGCGTGATCATTCAAGGCCGCTACGATGTGGTGACGCCCATGGAAACTGCCTGGGCCCTGCACCGGGCCTGGCCTGAAGCCGCCTTCGAAATTATTCCCGATGCAGGCCATACGGCCACGGAACCGGGAATCACCGACGCGCTGATTCGGGCGACAGACCGATTCGCCATGCAGGCGGCACATAGCTGAAATCCGCCAATTTACCTTGAATCTCTATATTTCGTTCATATTTCAATGGCATAGCATGTTGAATCAATGAAACTTTATGTTAGGAGGTCGTTATGACCGGTGTATTCAAGGAACTCGTATTCGGCCTGGGCCGCGGATTCGGGATTTATTTTTCCCAGCGCAACGAATTTATCGACTCGGTCATGACACCGGGCCGCCCGTTGAAGAAGCGCCGCTAAGCGGTTGTTCCGAATTACTATTGTTTCGCTATCAAGCCATTCGGCAGTGATCTTATCTTGATCCCGCCGCAATGTTGCCTGCGCATTGCCTAGTTCTGCCCGTGATCAGGCCACGATCGAAAGCCACTCTCACACTCAATCCAGCGGGGATTAGCCAGCCTAAGAAGCTGGTTCTTGAGAGGGAAAAGTTTCGGGAACCTAATACGCTACCCCTGTTTGTGAGCGAGTTGACCTGTGCGGCTCCTGTCGCCGTCCCGAGTTGTGCGGGTCAAGGGCCCGTCCACGCTTAGTTGAGTGTGGACGGGCCACGCTTCTTTTATTGCCTGGCGCGAATCGCGCTAGAAGTCCTTCATGCAACTTGATCAAGTCATTCTTCAAATCGGGTCTCAAGCCTTCACCCTGCTTGATGTTTTGCTGGCGGGTTCGGCCCTGGCCCTGGTCCTTATCCTCGCCACCCTGATCGTCACCTGGCGGGCCCAGCACAACCGGAAAAGCGAAACCCTTGAAGCCATGCGCCGCGCCTCGGAGCTGGAATACCGCTTGGCCGAGATGGCGGGGTCGCTGCGCAATTTTGCCGACCAGTCGCAGGGCGCGCAGGCCCATCTCACACGCACCCTTGATGAGCGGCTGGACCATGTGGGCCAGCGCATCGGCCTTGGCCTCACTGACCAGGCGGAACGCACCACGCAGTCCCTTACCCATCTCTATGAACGTCTGGCGGTCATTGACGCGGCCCAGAAGAACCTCACTTCGCTTTCAACCGAGATGATCTCGCTCAAAGATATTCTCTCCAACAAGCAGGCGCGCGGCGCCTACGGCCAGGGGCGCATGGAGGCCATTGTGCGCGACGGGCTTCACGCCCGGGCCTATGCCTTCCAGCCGACGCTCACCAACGGCATGCGGCCGGATTGCCTGATCAGCCTGCCGGATTCGGAGCTCAAGCTGGTGATCGACGCCAAGTTTCCGCTTGAGGCGTTCAATGCGCTGCGCGAGGCCAAGGGCGAAGGCGACCTGCGCACCGCCGAGGTGCGGCTGCGGGGCGACGTCAGCAAGCACGTCAAGGACATTGCCGAAAAATACCTGATCACCGGCGAGACCCATGAGACGGCCATCATGTTCGTGCCGTCCGAATCCATCTATGCGGACCTCCATGAAAAATTCGAGGACGTGATTCAGAAAGCCCACCGGGCGCGCGTCATCATCGCTTCACCCAATGTGCTGATGCTGCTCATCCAGACCATGCAGGCGATTTTCAAGGACTCGGCCATGCGCGAGCAGGCCCATGTGATCAAGATTGAAGTCATGCGTTTGCTGGAAGACGTGGGGCGGCTCAAGGAGCGCGTCGGCGACCTGCAAAAGCATTTCGGCAATGCCAATTCGGATCTGGAAAAGCTTTCGCTCTCGGCGGAAAAAATCGTCAAGCGCGGGCTTCGCATCGAAAGCCTTGAGGTTGAAGAGCCCGCCAAGCTGGCGGAGGCGAAGCCGAAACTTGTCAGCAGCAACGACTAAGTTCAGTCTGCTCTGAGCTTATGTACCCCGTTTCGTCATTCCGGCGCACGCCGGAATCCCCATAACGTCATTGAGACTCCGGCGTTCGCCGGAGTGACGGTGATTTTTCGAGTGCTTACTTATTGGCGGCAAGGGCCATCTGGATGTCGCGGTCGCGCTTTTTCTCGCTGCGGTACATGATATAGCCGGCGAGCCCGACACCGATACTGACCACAAGGACAATCAGGGTTGCCAGCGCGTTGATGTCCGGTGTGACGCCCAGTTTCACCTTGCCCCAGATCAGGATCGGCAGTGTCGTGGCTCCCGGCCCGGTGGTGAAGTTGGTGATGACCACGTCATCCAGCGAAATGGTGAAAGCCAGCAGCCAGCCGGAAATCATGGCGGGGGCGATGATCGGCAGGGTCACATCAAACAGCACTTGCCAGGGCTTGGAGCCCAGGTCCATTGCGGCTTCCTCAAGCGACACATCCATCGACTGCAGGCGCGATTGAATGATCACGGCCACATAGGACAACGCAAAGGTCGTATGGGCGATGGTAACGGTGGTGAAGCCGCGCTTTGCCGGCCAGCCGAAGTAGCGCTCCATGAACACAAACAGCAGGAGCAGGGAAACGCCGGTGATAACCTCCGGCATGATGAGAGGTGCTGAAACCAGCCCTGAAAAAAACGTGCGGCCGCGGAATCTGGAGAACCGCGCCAAAGCCATGCCGGCCATGGTGCCGAGGATTGTCGCAAAGGTGGCACTGATGACGGCGATCTCCAGCGACAGGGTTGCCGCCTTGATGACTTGGGCGTTCTTGAAAAGCTTGAAATACCATTCAACCGAGAAGCCGCCCCAGACGGTTGCAAGCCTGGACTTGTTGAAGGAGAAGATGATCATTGAGATGATCGGGATATAGAAAAAGGCAAAGCCAAAGCACAGGACGGAAAAGAGGAAGGTGGAGCGCTGGCGCATTACTTTACCCCCTCGGCGGCTTTCTCCTGCATCCTGTTGTAAAGCATGATGGGCACGACCAGGAGCATGAGCAGGGCGACAGCAATGGTGGAAGCCATGGGCCAGTGGCGGTTGAGCGAGAACTCGTCATTGATCACGCGGCCAATCATCGGGTCGCCGGCATTGCCCACGAGGCTTGGAATGACCAGCTCGCCGGTTGCCGGAATGAAAACCAGAAGGCAGCCGGCGATAATTCCCGGCATGGAGAGGGGCAGCGTCACATCCCGGAACACCTGCATGGGCCTGGATCCCAGGTCCATCGCCGCCTCGTTCAGGGTGTAATCAAGTTTTTCAAGATTGGCAAAGAGCGGCAGGATCATGAAGGGCAGGTAGGAATAGACCACGACAAGAATGACGGCGAAATTTGAATTCATCATCGGGACTGAATTGATTTCAGAAGCCGCGGGCAGGAACACGTTGATGAAGGAGGTGAGCCCCCGGTTGAACCAGCTATTGCTTCCCATCATGCCGATCCAGGCATAGACACGCAGCAGAAATGAAGTCCAGAACGGCAGGATGACGAGCAGCAACAGGATATTGCGCCAGACGCCCTGGGCGCGCGCTATCCCCAAGGCCATAGGATAACCCAAAAGCAGGCAGAGGGCCGTTGCGATCAGCGCATTGCGCAGCGACGTGAGATAGCCCCGGAGATAAACGTAATCGGAAAAAAGCCGGTCAAAATTTTCAAAGGTGACATAGGGCCAGGTTTCGTCAAACCTGAAGGGCGGCTGGGCGATCACCGAATGCGCCAGGCTCATGGCGATGATGATGAAGAACGGCACCACGAAGAACAGAACAAGCCAGACATAGGGCACAGCGATAATGATGTCGCGCCAGGCATTGCGGTCAAGCCAGTTGCGAAAGCCGCTCTTGCCGCCGGGCAATTCAAGTTCCTGCGGCGGGGGCCCGGATTTCTGCGGCGCGGCACCGGCCATGGGCTAGTCCTTCAACAGAATTGCGGCTGACGGTTCAAAGGAAAGCCAAACCTTGTCTTCCCATTGGGCAACGCGTTCGGTTTCGCGGCCGCGCTGGTCATTCACCCGGTTGACGCGGACCAGCGCCGACGAAGGAAGTTTCACGCGGTAGAGCGAATCCTTGCCGAAGTAGCCGAGATCAATGACCTTGCCTTCGACCGCATTGAGGCCCTTGGCCGGGGCCTTCTTGTTGATCGAGATTTTCTCCGGGCGGACAGCCACGGAGACGTTTTGGCCCACATCAATCGAGGCATCGCGGTTAACAATTATCTCGCCCGCCCAATCTGCACAGGCGATGGCCGCCATATCCTTGGTCACGGACTTGACGGTGCCGGCAAACTGGTTGATCGAGCCAATGAAGTCGGCGACAAATTTGGTCTTGGGAAATTCATAGATTTCGGTGGGCGTGCCGGTCTGGCGGATGACGCCCCTGTCCATGACGGCGATGCGGGTGGAGAGCGTCATCGCCTCTTCCTGGTCGTGGGTGACGACGACAAAAGTGATGCCGGTCTTCTCCTGGATGTTCATGATTTCAAACTGGGTGTGCTCGCGCAGTTTCTTGTCGAGGGCGCCGAGCGGCTCATCCAGCAGCAGAACCTTGGGCTGCTTGGACAGGGCGCGGGCAAGGGCCACGCGCTGGCGCTGGCCGCCGGACAATTGATGAGGCTTGCGCCCGGCAAACTGCGAGAGCTGGACCAGATCAAGCATCTGCTTCACCCGGTCCTTGCGCTGGGCATCGGTCAGTTTATCGTGCTTAAGGCCGTAGCCGACATTCTGTTCGACGGTCATGTGGGGGAACAGGGCGTAGGACTGGAACATCATGTTCACCGGGCGCTCGTAGGGCGGAACGCTGGTCATATCCTGGCCATCGATCCAGACGCGGCCTTCAGTTGGCGATTCAAATCCGGAGAGCATGCGCAGCAGGGTGGTCTTGCCGCAGCCGGAGCCGCCGAGGAGGGAAAACAATTCGCCTTTGTAGATATCCAGGCTCACATTGTTGACGGCTATGAAGTCACTGAATTTCTTGGTGACGTTTTCTATCCGGATAAATGGCCCGGTCACCGGGTTTTCCCAGGCCTTGCCGGTATTTTCGATGCCCATTATGCGTCCCCAAAAAATTCAGCCCGGCAAGGTGCCGGGCTTCTCTTGTGTCAGGATGGTGAGCCTGTCTTGATTGTGCTCCAGGCCCTCGTTCGGGCACGTTCATCTTCCGAGCTGAAGGTTTTTGCGGTCCAAAGCCGTTTCTTCAATTCGTCATTGGGATAGACAGCGGGATCGGCGAGAATTGCCGGATCGACAAACTTGTTGGCCGCAAGATTTCCATTCGCATAGTTGGTGTAGTTCGTGCACTTTGCGATAACTTCGGGCTCCAGCAGATAGTTGATAAATTTATGGGCATTATCAACATGCTTGGCATCAGCCGGAATACACCAAAGGTCAAACCAGGCTTGCGAACCGGTTTGGGGAACATAGTAAGCGAGGTTAAGGGCAATGCCGGCTTCCTTGGCGCGGGCATTGGCCGTTGCATAGTCGCCCGACCAGTTGTTGATCATGCACAATTCCTTGTTGGGAATGGCATTCAGGTAGTTGGAGGCGTCGAAGGCCCGGATATATTGGCGAATAGGGGCAAAGGCCTTGACCACCAGCTCCAGGTCCGCCGGGTTGGTGCTATTGGGATCCTTGCCGAGATAGGCCAGGGTCATCGGGATAACGTCAGTAGGGCTTTCCAAAATGGAGATGCCGCAATCGGCAAGTTTTGCGGCATTTTCAGGTTTAAAAAGGATATCGAGACTGGTCAAATCCGCATTGGGAAGACGTTCTTTTACCATGTCGAGATTGTAAGTTATTCCTGCCGTACCCCACATATAAGGCACACCGTACTTATTTCCCGGATCCCAGCCTTCATTGGTTTTCAAGATAACGGGATCAAGATTGCCCCAATTCGACAGCTTGGAGTGATCCACGGCTTGGTATACTTTGGCTTGCACAAAACGTTCCAAGGTGCCTCCTGACTGGAGCACAACATCGAAACCGGTGCTGCCGGCCAGCATCTTGGCTTCCATGGCTTCGGTTGAGTCATAGAGGTCGTAGGTCACCTGAATGCCCGTGGCCGATTGAAAATCCTCAACCGTCGTCTCGCCGATATAATCGGTCCAGTTAAAGACGTTGAGGACGGCTTCTTCCTGAGCGTGGGCCCGGCTTATATAGGGCATGGCCAGAGCGGCACCTGCCATCAGGCCTAAAGATGATCTGCGCGTAAGTTTCATTTTCTGCTCCCTTTTTGGCTCTTGTTGGCCTCGATACTGAATACCTGTTCAAATCCTAGTTGTTTCCGGCGGTGGCCTCAAGCCCTCTTTTCAAAAGTGACCGGGCGATGATGAGCCGCTGGATTTCCGAAGTTCCTTCCCAAATGCGGTCGACGCGGATTTCCCGCAAGAAACGCTCAGCGACGTTTTCACGCATATAGCCGCGGCCGCCGAAAATCTGTACGGCCCGGTCGGCCACGCGAAAGGCCGCTTCCGAGGCAAAGAGCTTGGTCATGGAACAGCGGGCATGTAGCGCCTTCAGATCGTCACCCCGGTCATGGGCGGCGGCGGCTTCGTAGGTCATCAGCCGGGCCGCCTGCAAATCAACCACGCTGTCGGCGAGCATGGCCTGGATGAGCTGGTAATTGGCAATGGCTTCGCCGGAGACAACGCGGGACTTGGCAAATCCGGTTGCTTCCTCGATCAGCCGGGCCATGGCGCCGCAGCAGCGCGCCGCGATCATCAGGCGCTCGCGGCGGAACCAGGCGTGGGTGAAATCCATGCCCGCCCCTTCCTCGCCAATGCGGTCAGCCACGGGGATCTTCACATCGGTGAACGAGACGATGGGATGATGGTGATCGTACGTATGGGCATAGAGCGGGGTGCGCACAACGCTGACGCCAGGCACATTGACGGGGCAAAAAAACAGGCAGTGCTCACTGCTCTGCAACTTGGCCTGCACCACCATGGTGTTGGCCAGGTTGTAGCTGGTGACATGCCATTTCTCGCCGGAGACGAGATAGTGATCGCCTTGGCGGATGGCCGTGGTCTTGATGGCGCCGGGATCAGAGCCTGCGTCTTCCTCGGTGATGGCGTAGCACAGGTGAACCTCGCCGCGCGTCGTCGGCAAAATATAGCGCTGCACCTGATCGGCGTTGCAGGCTTCAAACATCCAGCTCTGGACTTCGCCGTAACACCAGCCCAGCGCATTGGTCACCCGGCCGAACTGCTCGACAATGGCCACTTGGGTCAGCAGCGGCAGCGCCAATCCTCCCAATGCTTTCGGCGTATCCATGAGCGTGATGCCGGCATCAATGGCAAATTTTTCATGGCGCTTGCGGAGCTCGGCCGGAATGCGGCCCTCGTTCATTTCCGCCTGCAGTTCCAGCGGCTGCAACTCGCTATCGACAAAGGCCCGCACTTTCCTGCGCCATTGCAGCGTCTCGGCTGGCAATTCATAACTCATGACGGGAAATGCTTTGGAAAGAACGAGACGAGCATGGCCTGCAGCGCCTGGCGCGCCTGGCTGGCATTGATGGTGAGTTTCGCGGGAGAATTTCCCGCCGCCACGCCAAGCCACAGGCCATCGCCCAAAGATTCCAGCGCCCGCATCACGGTGCCTGGCACCAACTTGTAGCCGCCATCCTTGATGATTTTTTCACACAGGCTGCCAACCGTCTTGGCGCGCTCTTCGTCGTAGCCCGAACATATTTCCACGTAGGTGGGCCGGCCCTGGGTTTCGCCCCAGAAGGCAATCCAAGCGGCGAGCTTGTCGGGGGTAAAAATCTTGTCGTTGAAATCGCCAAGGACAATCAATTGCAGCTTCTCGGCCACGCTGGCGCCTGGTACGGCAAGGGCTGCCAGCCAGTTGCGGTAATATTCCTCGGCCAAATGTGTGAGGCAGGAGGCGAGAAGCTTTTCCTTGCTCTCAAAATGGAAATTGATGATGCCGACGGAAAGCCCCGCAGTTTTGGCCACGTCGGCCACGGTCAGGGCGGAATAGCCTTTACGCGCCAGAACCACGATGGTGGCGTCAATGAGCTGCTGCCGCCGGACCGGCCTTGAGGCCTTGCGGCTTGTTGGTGGTGTCGTTTCGATGGTTGCCGTCACACGCGCCTCACATTGAATTCAACTTCAGTAAAGCTAGCGGGAATACAGCCTGCGTCAATCCCTCTCACGGCGCTTGCGCCGCATTGACCGCCCAGGAACCGGCCCATAACACTGGAAAATAATGCAGGATCACGAATTTCGCCATATCCTTAACGACGAAATCCATGGGCGGCCGGGACTTACGGTCACGGCCCCTGCTCGCATCACCCATCTAGCCTTCACCTTGACGAAAGAGGACAGCGATCCGTTTTTGCAGGTGACGAAACTCTGTGACGCCTTCGGCGTGAAGCCTCCCGTTGAAGGGGCCCGCCACCACAGCGCCGAACTCGCCTCGGGCCTGTTCAAGTATGAGCGCCACGGGGAGTTTTACCGAGTCAGCGTGACGGCGCAAAATACGCGGAAAAAGCAGGAGGCCATTGCACTCCTGCCGCTGGGCTGGATCGATGAACTGCCGGGCAAGCGGCTGGTTGCCATCCACACGGAAGTCATGTCCGGGGACATGAAACCGCCCACTTCAGCGGTTCTCAAAAAATATTTCGGCCATGAGGATCTGGCGGGATCGCGGGTGAGCCATGGCCGCGCCACGGTCTGGACCGATTTCAAGATCGGCGATGACGGTTATACACGGATGCTGATTCAGGATCAGGGCCTGACGCCCCTGTCTCTTGGCCGCGTCTCGCGCCGCATCCATGAAATTGAAACATACCGGATGATGGCGCTTCTGGCCTTTCCCCTGGCGCTGGAGCTGCAGCGCCGGCTGGGGCCTTTGGAAAAATCACTGGCTGAAACCATTGAAGGCATGCTGTCGACGCAAGGTATAGACGAAGATGCCCGGCTGCTCACCAGCCTCAGCACCACGGCGCGCGATGTGGAAGAGATGTCCAACCGCAGCAGCTTCCGCTTTGCGGCGGCGCGGGCCTATAGCGCGCTGGTCACCAAGCGCGTGGCCGAGCTTGGCGAGGAGCGGGCCATCAACTACCAGCGCATCGGGGTGTTTCTTGACCGCCGCTTCAGTCCGGCGATGACCACATGTTTTGCCGTGGCCGAACGCATTGCCGACCTGGCACGGCGCAGCGAGCGGGCCAGCAACTTGCTCCGCACCCGTGTTGACATTGCGCTGGAAGGCCAGAACCAGCAGTTGCTGCGCTCGATGGAAGCGCGTACACGGCAGCAATTGATGTTGCAGGAAACGGTTGAAGGCATCTCGGTTGTCGCCATCAGCTATTACCTGTTCAACATTGTCGCCATATTTGCGAATGGTGCTGCAAAGCATTTCTTCGGTGAAGCTGCTGCCTTTCCCGACTGGGCCCTCGTGCCCGTCATATTCCTGTGTGTCTGGTGGGGCATCCGGCGGCTCAAGCGGCGCATCCGGAAATCCTATCCAGCGGCTCAGACCACCGCCAGCACATCGCCAAAAGTGGTGACCGCCGCTTCGCCCTTGGGCGAGAGGAAATAGATGCCGCGCGCTTCCTTGACGAACCAGCCATAGGCATCACGCCTGAGGATTGAAGCGGCGCGCTCGACTTTGGTTTGCGCGACAATGTCGGACACTTTCGAAGCGCCGGTGTTTTTGAGAAATTTCACGCAGCGCAAGGCATCCTGCCGGTAGGCGGTGACCAGGGGGCGCTTGCTGCTGCCGCCGGAATTGGGATCGCCCACCCGGCGCTGAAACTCGCGCAGGAGCAGGGTTTTGCGGCGCTGCGCCTTGCGCGGCTGGTAAGGGGCGGGATCGAGATAGGCTTCGACCCATTGGCCATTCACCACCAGAAAGCCCAGGCCCAAACGCTTGCACAATCGCAGGATATCTTGCGGAAGGGAGCGCTTCGGTTCCGGAATGGCGAGATAGACCGTGTCAGTCACGCCCTGGCGGTCAATGCCTTGCAGAAGAAGCTGGAGATTGAATGAGGTTTTCAATTCGACAATGAGCGGCGGCTCATCGCCCCGGACGGCCAGCACATCGCAACCGCCGATTTCGGCTTTGACGACATAGCCCTGCGCTTCGAGAAAGCGCTTCACGGGCAGATAGAGTTCGGTTTCAAGCAAAATAAGAGGTCCCGGAAATGAACCCGGAACCTACAATGATTCGTTTACAAAAGATTTATCTGCTGACGAAGACCTGGGCGGTGATGAGGGTCTTGATGCTCTCGAAAGCCCCGGCCACCGCTGCCGCGTTTGTTGCCACGAAGAAATTCTTGTCGGGATCGGTCGCGCACTTCTTCAGGCGGGTAACGGTGTCATTGTCGTCAAGATCATAGGCAATGGTAATCATCGTAATGCCCTTGGCCTTGGCGTTGGTGCAGAGGGCTTCAAGATTTTTCTCGCCCTGGGCCAGGGTCCGAATGCCGCCCGGGCCAAAGGCAGGCTCCTTTTGGGCGCCATCAGTCAGAACCACCATGAATTTTTGGGTTTCATCGTCATCGTAGCTTACGCCCTCCTCGAACGGCGCATTGTCAGAAAGCATGTGAAAACCGAACTCCACCCCAACTGCAATATGGGTCCACATGTAGGGCTTCATGATGTCAAGCCGTGATTTCAGGGCGGTGAAATCATTGGTCAATGGCTTCATCACGAGGTTGTTGCTGACATAGCCGCTGCAGCCCCAGGCCATATGTTCGGGCGCCTGAGGCTGGCCCCACTTCGTATTATTGTCTGAGGTTGGCGTTGCATCGGTCAGGTTATAGGGATACTTGCGGTCCTGGGTGCAGCCTGTCCAGTTGCCCGAACCCGTCGCCCCCAGAATGTAAGACTTGGGCAGGGTACCATAAACATGATGGGAAAACGGCACGAGGGCGAATTTCACCTTGTCGGGGTTGGCGGCTTCAAGATCGCTGATCAGGTCTTTGGCGGCATTCCTCATGGCCACATATTTCACGCCGCCGGCAATTTTCTCTGTCATGGAATCGGAGTAATCCAGAACCAGGGCAATCTCGGCGTTCTTGCTTTCAGGAACCGAGATTTGCGAACCAACCGAAAGCTTCATGGAATCTATGTTGGCTAACTGCATGAGCGATGTTGCCATGTCCATGTCGGCGGTGGCTATCACCGCATCGTCTTGAATATCAAAGCTGCGGACGATTGCAGCGCCTGCAAGGTCGCCGCCTTCCAGGTTCCGGGCAAAGGTCGCCTCGGCCAGGGCAAGGCGCTGGGCATCGCTTGCTTCTGGGGTAGCCGCTGCGGCGAGGGCGGCGGAATCGAGGGCCGCCTGCAATTCGGTGGTGTTGGCGAGATAGCGGACATAATCGATGGCAGAACCGGCGGCGACAAAAATGGGAATGGCCGAAACGGCATACATAACCGCAATGGAGCCCTTCTGGCTGGCGCCGAAGTTCTTTACAAAACGTTGCAATTTTGAACAGATTTGCATCTTTTCGCTCCTTTGTCTCAATCCGGAACGCTATTCCGGGGGGTATGGAGGCAAAGGAGCAAGCCCCGGTCCAAAGGGGTTTGGTGAAGAACCCATGTTAAAACAGGGTTTATAGACTCTTAATTAAAACGGCCGTCTCGCCCGCATGGCCGCCGTCAGGGTGCCTTCGTCGAGATAATCCAGCTCGCCGCCAACCGGCACGCCATGGGCGAGGCGCGAGGTGCTCAGGCCCAATCCCTTCAAGCGCTCGGTGATATAGTGGGCGGTGGTCTGGCCTTCCACCGTGGCATTGGTGGCCAGCACGACTTCGCGCATGCCAGAGGCGGCGGCGCGTTCGATCAGGTGGTTAATGGCCAAGTCTTCCGGCCTGATGCCTTCCATGGCCGACAGCGTGCCGCCCAAGACATGGTAAAGGCCGGTCCAGGCGCCGGCGCGTTCGAGGGCCCAGAGGTCGCCCACTTCCTCCACCACGCAGAGAAGGGCGCGGTCACGGCGCGGGTCGCTGCAAATGGTGCAGGGGTCAATCGTATCGACATTGCCGCAGGTGCCGCACACCGTTACCTTGTCCTGCGCGTCGGCCATGGCAAGCGACAGGGGAGAGAGAAGCTTTTCGCGGTTCTTGATCAGGTAGAGGGCGGCGCGGCGGGCCGATCGGGGGCCAAGCCCCGGCAATTTTGCCAGCAACTGGATGAGCCGCTCGATTTCAACGCCTGCAGTGCGCTTCATGTCAGAAGGGCAGCTTCATGCCGGGCGGAAGCGCCAGGCCGCCGGTCACCGATTTCATTTCCTCGGCCATCAGCGATTCACTCTTGGCCTTGGCATCGGCGTGGGCCGCCACGATGAGGTCTTCGAGAATTTCCTTCTCGTCTTCTTTCATGAGTGAAGAGTCCACGTGAATGGCCGACATGGCGCCCTTGCCGGTGAGCGTCACCTTTACCAGCCCGCCGCCGGACTGGCCGGTTACGGTTGCTGTTTCCAGCTTGGTCTGCATGTCAGCCATTTTGGATTGCATGGCCTGGACCTGCTTCATCATGTCACCGAGATTCTTCATCACTCTCTTCCACTGGTTTCAAGGTTTCGGGATCGCGCACATCGGTCACCGTGCTGCCGGGAAAGCGCTTGAGGATGGCCTGCACGGAAGGCTCCTCGCGGGCTTCGCGGAAGGCCGATTCCCTCGCATCTTTTTTCTGGAGCGCCAGCGGCTTGTCGCCCCCCTCCTTGGCCACCAGCACCATCCAGCGGCGGCTGGTCCAGGCTTCAAGCTTGCGTGACAGCTCGCCGGGCAGGCCCGGAGAAGCGCCCTGCTCCATGGCCAGTTCAATCTGGCCCGGCGCCACGCGAATGGGCCTGACAAAACGCTCGAGGTCGCCCTTCAGTTTCACATCGCGCTTTTCCACAACAAGGGCGATAATATCGGCGAAATTTGAGAAGGCCCGGGTTTCAGTCGAGGCCTGCGGGGCCGCAGCCTCCGGCTTCAGTGCCAGGGAGCCCACGGATTCGGCCATTGGCAGCTCACGTTTTGCGGGCTGGGCCATGACAATGGGGGCGGATTTTTCAGCGGGTGGAGCCTGCTTCACCAATTTCAACAGGTCTTCACCGGAGGGCAGGTCAGCCGCATGGGCCAGGCGGATGAGCACCATTTCAGCGGCAAGCAGGGGCTGGCCGGCATAACTGACCTCAGTGATGCCTTTCAGCAGCATCTGCCAGGCGCGCGTCAAATGCGCCATGCCGAGACGCGCCGCGTAATCGCTCCCTCGTGATTTTTCCGCTTCGGTGCGCGACGGATCGGTCAGGGCTGAATCCTTCACCACTTTCAGCCGCGTCACCCAATGGACGAAATCGGCAAGGTCACCCAAGATGGTTTCCGGATCGCCGCCGCCTTCATGCTGGGCTTCAATCTCGTGAATGGCTTTTGCCGTGTCACCGGTCATCACCGCGTCAAACAAATCGATGATGCGCGAGCGGTCGATGAGGCCCATCATGCCGGCAACGTCGGCGGCCTTCACCTTTCCTTCGCCATAGGCAATGGCCTGGTCAAGCAGCGACAGCCCGTCGCGCACGGAGCCTTCGGAAGCCCGGGCAATCATGCGCAGCGATTCCCCGTCGATGGTGACATTCTCGAGGGCGGCAATGCGGGCGTAGTGCTGCATGAGCAGGGCCGCATCAAGCCGCTTCAAGTCAAAGCGCTGGCAGCGCGACAGGATGGTGACGGGAACTTTACGAATTTCGGTGGTGGCAAAGATGAACTTGATGTGCGGCGGCGGCTCTTCCAGGGTTTTAAGCAGGGCATTGAAGGCGCTCTTGGAGAGCATGTGGACTTCGTCGATGATGTAAATCTTGTAGCGCAGCGACACGGGTGCATAGCGCACGCTGTCGATGATCTCGCGCATGTTGTCGACGCCGGTGTTGGATGCCGCGTCCATCTCGATCACGTCCATGTGGCGTGATTCGAGAATGGCTTCACACTGGGGGGTGAGTTCCGGCATTTCGATCGAGGGCGCACCGGGATAATTCAGGGCGCGGGCAATGAGGCGGGCGGTGGTGGTTTTGCCGATGCCGCGCACGCCTGTCAGCATATAGGCCTGGGCGATCCGCCCGGTGACCACGGCATTGGTGAGAGTGCGCACCATGGCTTCCTGGCCGATCAGGTCAGCGAAATTCTGCGGACGGTATTTACGGGCGAGGACGCGGTAGCCTTGAGCGCTCATGGTGTCTGGTGTTTCCGTCATGATGGCTCAGAATACTAGAGGTGGGAGGCTGGACGGGCAACCCGTTCCGATCTCGTTGGGGCTGCTTCCTTCCGGACCTGACCCGGTTGGCGAGCGGTACGTCCGCCGCCAACCTCCCGGGGGGTATATCGGAGTTTTGGGCTGAAAAGGCAAGGGTGGGATTCAGCCACCTTTGCCGCTGCTGTCACAGGCTGCCAATGATCTTGCGGTAGGCGTCCTCGGGGAAAGCCTTGAGGGTTGTGGTGCGGACATTGCCGCCCATGGCCAGCGTCAGGTTGAATTTCGCCAGCGTGGCGTCGTCGGGGGCTTCCAGAATCGTCACCATGTCATTGACCCCGGTGGTCAAATAGAATTCCCGGATTTCGCAGCCCATTTTCTTGGCAAGCGCCTTGGCGCCGTCGAGGCGGGACGGGCTTTCCCGGACGTTCTTAACGCCCTGATCGGTCCAGTTCATAAGCAGAATGTATCTGGCCATGTGGTCCTCCCATTTGCTTTTCGCACAAGGGGGCGGTTATCCGCCTCTCCGGCGAAACAGGGCGACAATAGCAGGTTTTTGCGGGTTTGGCGATGCGCCGGGCCTGCCCTGATTGACCTATAAGGCCCGCTCGCTTATCTGAGGGCCATGAGCCTGCGCGACATCATCACCCTGCCCGATCCGCTTCTGCGGCAAACCTCCAAGCCCGTTCCTGGCGTGGACAAGGGTACCCGCAAGCTGTTCGATGACATGCTGGAAACCATGTATGACGCGCCGGGCATTGGCCTTGCCGCCGTGCAGATCGGCGTGCCCCAGCGGCTGGTGGTGATCGATATTTCCAAGGATGGCGAGGAGCGCCAGCCCCTGTTCATGGCGAACCCGGAAATCATGTCGGCCAGCGAGGCGTTGAGCGATTACGAAGAGGGTTGCCTTTCCATTCCGGAATTCTATGAAATGGTTTCCCGGCCCTCCGAGGTGAAGGTGCGCTACCTCGACCGGCAGGGTGAGCCGCAAGTAATTGTAGCAAACGGGGTTCTCGCCACTTGCGTGCAGCATGAAATCGATCACCTGAACGGGGTGCTGTTCATCGACTATATTTCCAAGCTGAAGCGCGACCGGGTAGTGAAGAAATTCGTGAAGGCGCAGAAGCTGGGAAAGCTTTGAGCCGATGAAGCTCGTGTTCATGGGCACGCCCGATTTCGCGGTGGTCACGCTGAAAGCGCTCATTACGGCGGGGCATGAGATTGCCGCCGTCTATTCGCAGCCGCCACGGCCGGCCGGGCGGGGACAGAGCTTGCGGCCATCGCCCGTGCAGAATTATGCAGCAGCACAGGGCATTCAAGTCAGAACACCGCAGTCGCTGAAATCCGCCGACGAGCAAAAATCCCTTGCTGATCTGAAGGCCGATGCGGCAGTTGTGGTCGCCTATGGTTTGCTCCTGCCGCAGGCGATTTTGGATGCGCCGCGGTTTGGCTGTTTCAATGTTCATGCGTCGCTGCTGCCGCGCTGGCGGGGCGCTGCGCCCATACAACGCGCCATCATGGCGGGCGATGCGGAGTCAGGCGTTACCATTATGCGGATGGAGTTGGGGCTGGACACGGGGCCAATGATGAACGTGGGCCGTGTTCCGATTACCCCCGAAACCACCGCGTCCTCCTTGCATGATGAGTTGGCGGCGCTGGGTGCGAAGCTGATGGTTGAAGTTTTGCAGCATCCTGAAAATGTTGGAATGCCGCAACCTGCAGAAGGTGTCACCTACGCGAAGAAGATTGATAAGGCCGAAGCGAAGATGGATCTTTCGAAATCTCCGCAAGAGGTCTTAAGACAAATTCACGGGCTCTCGCCGTTTCCTGGCGCGTGGTACATCATGATGAATGGAACTCGGCTGAAGATTTTAAGAGCTCGGATTGCTGAAAACCCCAATGATGGCACTTTTGTGCAAAAGTGCGGAGATGGATGGTTGGAGTTCATATCACTGCAACGTGAGGGTAAAGGCGTAATGGATGCGGCTACATTTTTACGCGGGTTTCCCTTCGAACCCGACACGAAGCCCGCCTGATGCCGCGCTACAAGCTCACTCTCGAATATAACGGCGCTGAATTTTATGGCTGGCAGATTCAACTCAGCGATAAAACCGTTCAAGGCGTGCTCACTGCGGCCATCGCGCAGATCAATGGTGAGCCCGCCATGGTACAGGGTGCGGGCCGCACCGATGCCGGGGTTCATGCGCTGGGGCAAGTGGCGCATGTCGACTTGCTGCGCAAATGGGATCCCTTTGTCCTGCGCAATGCGATCAATGCGGGCGTCAGGCCGTACAAGGTGAGTGTTCTCGAGGCGGAACTTGTGCCGGATACGTTCAATGCCCGGTTTTCCGGCACTAAACGGCATTATCTCTACCGCATACTCAACCGCCGCGCCCCGCCAACGCTTGACTTGGGTCAGGTGTGGTTTGTGCCGGTGGAGCTTGATGCGGGCGCCATGCATGAGGCGGCACAGGCGCTGGTCGGGCACCATGATTTTTCGACCTTCCGCGACAGCCAGTGCCAGGCGCAATCGCCGATGCGCACGCTGGACCGGCTCGATGTCGCCCGCTTCGGCGAATTCATCGAAATCCGCACGGAGTCGCGTTCGTTCCTGCATTCCCAGGTGCGTTCCATGGTGGGTTCCCTGAAACTTGTCGGCGACGGCAAATGGAAAGTTGCGGACATGAAAGCAGCCCTCGAGGCGAAGGATCGCACGGCCTGTGGTGCCGTTGCCCCGCCGGAAGGGCTTTATCTCATCAGGGTTGATTATTGAAATAGGCGGCGATGACCCGGCTGTAGATCACTTGCGTAGCGCGCAATTCTTCAACCGATATATGTTCATCCACCTTGTGTGAGGTTGCATTGGTGGGGCCGAATTCCAGAACCGGGCAATAGTTCTTGATGAAGCGGGCGTCCGATGTGCCGCCGGAGGTTGAAAGCTTGGGCACCAGCCCGGTTTCCTGTTCCACCGCATCCTGCACGAGGCCGACAAAGGCGCCGGGCTCGGTGATGAAAGCTTCCGCACCCTCATTAGAAGTGACACTCCAGGTTCCGCCAAGCTCCTCCCTGACGCTTGCCACCTGGGCGTCGACCCAGTCGCGCAATGATTGGAAGTCATGCTCGGTGCTATAGCGGATATTGAATTTGGCCGTGGCGCGGGCGGGCACGACATTGCCCGCCGTATTGCCCACATCGACGGTGGTAACCGCCAGGCTTGACGGATCGAAGTGATCATTGCCGTCATCGATTTTTGCGAATGAAATCCGGTCCAGCAGGCGTGACAGTTTTGGGATGGGATTGTCGGTATTCTGCGGATAAGCCACGTGGCCCTGGATGCCTGCGACGCTTACAATGAAACTCAAGGAACCCCGGCGGCCGATCTTGATGGTGTCGCCCAGCTTGGCCACACAGGTGGGCTCGCCCACCAGGCAATGGTCCGGAATGTGGCCATTGGCCTTCATCCACTCCAATACCTTTATCGTGCCGTTGATGGCGGGGCCTTCCTCGTCGCCGGTAACGAGGAACGAAATGGAGCCGGCAGGCTTGCCGCTGTGCTTCAGATAGTCGATGGCGGCGGCGGCGAAGGCTGCAACGGAACCTTTCATGTCGGTGGCGCCCCGGCCATAGAGCAGACCGTCCCTGATTTCGGCGGCAAAGGGCTCGTGCTTCCAGTTGGCCTCGTCGCCCACCGGCACCACGTCGGTGTGGCCGGCAAAACACAAATGCGGCTGGGCCGTGCCGATACGGGCGAAAAGATTTTCAACGTCGGGCGTGTCCTGGTCCTTGAAGATCAGGCGCTGGCAGACAAAGCCATGGCTGCTCAACAGGTTTTCAAGCAGTTTCAACGCCCCGCCCTCATGGGGGGTGACGGAGCGGCAGCGGATCAGGTCTTGCAGGATGACTACGGAATCGGTGGGGGCATTTTTCATGGGAGCCAGCATAGCGGTAAAAAATACTTCCGGCCAGAATGGCCGGACGCGGTGTTAACGATGTTTAAAATCAAGCCAGCGGGTCGTTGCCGTACTGGTTTGGCCCTTCGGTACCCCGCAGGAAACCACACTCAACCAGCATCCAGATCGCGCCAATGATGGGCACAAAAATGATAAGCGACCACCAACCTGACTTGCCGAGGTCATGCCAGCGTTTGGCGAGAATCGCGTAAGCTGGCCAGATGCATAAAAGATTGAAGATGCCCAGCGGTAGATTGACCGAAGAGAACACGGCATTGATCGCATCCGGATTGGTAGGATCAACGTTGAATATTCCGGCCATTCCTATGATGATTAGGGTGACTGAAAAATAGACCACACCAAAGGCAATGTTTGCAAGCCAGTAAGGTTTGCGGTTAATCCGGCCCTCGTAGCTTAGAAACAGATTTCTCCAGTCCATGCTTTCCTCCGAGCGCGGCGCCATTGGGGTCCCGAGAGTTTTATCCCCGAGAATCACCCAAATCGGAAGGGGAAGTTTCAGTCCCGCAACAAATCATTGATGGCGGTCTTGGAACGGGTTTTTTCATCGACGCGCTTTATAATCACGGCACAGTAAAGCGAGGGGCTGGGCGAGCCATCGGCATAGGGCTTCTGCGGCAGGGAGCCCGGCACCACGACGGAATAGGGCGGCACGCGGCCCATGAAGACTTCGCCCGTGGCGCGGTCGATGATCTTGGTGGACTGGCCGATGTATACGCCCATGGAGAGGACCGAACCTTCGCCGACGACAACGCCTTCGACAACTTCCGAACGCGCCCCGATGAAGCAATTGTCTTCGATGATGGTAGGGCCTACCTGCATGGGCTCCAAAACGCCGCCGATGCCGACGCCGCCGGAGAGATGGACATTCTTGCCGATCTGGGCGCAGGAGCCGACAGCCACCCAGGTATCAACCATGGTGCCCTTGTCAACATAGGCGCCCAAATTGACGAAGGACGGCATGAGGATGACTCCCTGTGCGATGTAGGCGGAATGGCGCACGACGCAGTTTGGTACGGCGCGGAATCCCCCTGCGCGGAAATCCTTGGCGGTCCAGCCATCGAATTTTGACGGCACCTTGTCCCACCATTTTGATTTGCCGGAGCCGCCACCGATAAGTTCCATATCATTCAAGCGGAAAGATAGAAGCACAGCCTTCTTGAGCCACTGGTTGGTCACCCATTGCGTATCATTGGCGCCAGCCACCTTCTCGCATACGCGGACCTCGCCGGAATCGAGCATGTTCATCGCGGTTGCAACGGCCTTGCGGATTGGCCCCTTAGTTTTCAGGGTTATCTTGTCGCGCGCCTCCCAGGCCTGTTCAATGATGGTTTGAATGTTTTTCATGGGATGTTCCTTTTTGGTCATGCGATAATTTTGTGGATATGGATTTCAAAAACTCGGCGAGATCGCTGGTCACGTGGTGAACATAGTCGGCCCGCCCAATGCCGTTCAGGATATTGGCGTCGGCATTGTCATCGGAGGTGACCAGAACCGTAGTCATGCCCATGTCGTGCGGCGCCTGCAAGTTGCGTGCGATGTCTTCAAACATGGCGGAGGTTTCGGGCTTGATGTTGGTTTGCCGGATGAATTTTTCATAGGGCCCGCGCTCGGGCTTTGGAATGTAATCGGAATGCACGATGTCAAAGATATCGTTGAAATGGCGGGTGATGCCGAGACGCCCCAGCACGCTTTCGGCATGGGACACGGTGCCATTGGTGAAAATCAGCTTGCGGCCGGGCAGCGCGTGGAGCGCTTCATCCAGAGGAATGTTTTGGGGAACCGGCGCGTAATCAATGTCATGGGCATGGCGCAAAAAGTAAGTGGGATCTACCTCATGCTCCACCATGAGGCCGCGCAGTGTCGTGCCATATTTATGGAACAGGCCTTTCTGGATGGTGCGGGCTTCCGCTGGTGCTATTTTCAGGATCTCGGAGACAAGCCCGGTCATCTTCTTGTCGATCTGGTCGAAGAGGCGGCATGAGGCGGGGTAGAGTGTGTTGTCGAGATCAAACACCCAGGTCTCGATATGGTCGAAACCTCTCATACACCGGTCCGTGAAACGCGGGTGCCCACGCCGTGCGGGGTGAGCAATTCGAGCAGCACTGAATGAGGCACACGGCCGTCGAGAATAATCACGCCTTCAACGCCCGATTCAACCACGGCCACGGCACTTTCAATTTTTGGAATCATGCCGGCGGTGATTGTGCCATCGGCGATGAGGCCCGGCACATCGCCGATTTTCAATTCGCTGATGAGTTCCTTGTTCTTGTTCAAGACACCGGCCACGTCCGTCAGCATGAGAAGTCGCTTGGCCTGGGTGGCGGTAGCAATGGCGCCCGCCGCCGTATCGGCGTTCACGTTATAGGTATCGCCATCCCAGCCCACGCCGATGGGAGCGATCACCGGGATGGCGTCGCTCTTCATGATGGTTTCAAGAATTTCAATGTTGATGCGCGCCGGTTCACCGACAAAGCCAAAATCAATGGTTTCGACCCGCCCGGTTTTCGCGTCGGTCTTCTGCTTCACATAGCGTTCGGCAATCATCAGGCTGCCGTCCTTGCCGGAAATGCCGACGGCGCGGCCGCCGGCCTGCTGGATGGAGGCGACGATGGATTTATTGATGGAGCCCGCCAGCACCATTTCCACCACGTCCATGGTTTCCTGGTCGGTGACGCGCAGGCCCTCGCGGAACTCCGGTTTCACCGCGAGCTTGTCCAGCATCTTGTTGATCTGGGGGCCGCCACCATGGACCACGATGGGGTTAAGACCGCAGACCTTCAGCATCACCATGTCGCGGGCAAATTGCTGGGACAGCTTGCGGTCAACCATGGCATGGCCGCCATATTTCACCACGATGACCTGGTCGTCATAGCGCTGCAGAAAGGGCAAGGCTTCCGAGAGGATGCGGGCCGTTTCGGGAACAGGAATGTCGGTCATGGCAAGGATTCCAGCAGTTATGGCCAAGGCCTTATAGGGCAATTGCCGGGCTTGCCAAGATTGAAGTTTACCGGGGTTAAAGAAGGCCCGCGATTTCGGCGCGGAGCTCTTCCAGGCCGGTAAATTTCTCGCTTGAGGTGGCATGGATCAGGGGAAAGGCGGCGGAACGCTTTTTCGCGGCAACCTCGGTTTCCGCATAGACTTTCTCGACCTCGGCGGGCTTCAGCTTGTCGATCTTGGTGAGAACCAGTTGATAGGTCACGGCCGATTCATCGAGGAGGCCGAACATCTCTTCGTCGGCGGCCAGCACGCCGTGGCGCGCGTCAATCAGCACGAACGCCCTCGTCAATCCTGGCCTTCCGCGCAAGTAGCCGCGCAGCATGGATTGCCATTTCTTGACTTCTTTCTTCGGCGCCTTGGCGTAGCCGTAGCCCGGCATATCGATGAGAGTGAGGGCATCGGCGATGTTGAAAAAGTTAAGCTCGCGGGTGCGCCCCGGCGTGTTGGAAGCCCGGGCCAGTTCCCGGACTCCGGTCAGGGCATTGATGAGCGACGACTTGCCCACATTGGAACGGCCGGCAAAAGCGATTTCGACGCCCTTCTCCGGCGGCAACTGGTGAAGGGCCGCCACCCCCATTATGAACGTCGAGGGGGCCGAAAACAGCCTGCGTCCCGCGAGGAGCTGGTCGCTGGTGAAGCGCGCGGTCAAGTCGTGGCCGCTGGTTTCTTTTTCAGGAAGGGCAGACTTTCGCGGATATTGCCGAGGAGATCGAGTTCAACCCCATGGCGCTTCATGATGTAGGACTGCTGGAGGATCGAGAGGAAATTGCTCCAGGCCCAGTAGATCACCAGCCCCGCCGGGAAGCTTCCCAGCATGAAGGTGAACATGATCGGCATCCAGTTGAACAGGCTGGCCTGCACCGGATCGGGCGGCGTCGGGTTGAGACGCATCTGCACCCACATGGTGATGCCCATGAGGATCGGCCAGACGCCGAGGATCAGGAAGTGCGGTGGCGACCAGGGAATGAGGCCAAACAAATTAAAGAAATTGGTCGGGTCAGCGGCGGAAAGATCGTGGACCCAGCCAAAGAACGGGGCGTGGCGCAATTCGATGGAGGTGAGGATCACCTTGTAGAGCGAGAAGAAAACCGGAATCTGCACCACCACCGGCAGGCAGCCGGAAATGGGCGAGACTTTTTCCTTCTTGTACAGCTCCATCATGCCTTGCTGCTGCTTTGTCCTGTCGTCAGGGTAAAGCTCCTTGAGCTTGGCCATCTCGGGCTGCAGCTTCTTCATCTTGCTCATCGAGGCATAAGACTTGTTGGCCAGCGGGAACACCGCGAGCTTGACGAGAACCGTTGCAATGAGGATGGCGATGCCGAAATTGCCGACGATGCCCTTGATGAATTCGAGAAGATAGAACATCGGCTTGGTGATGAATTCGAACCAGCCCCAATCGATCATGAGATCGAACTTGGGGATCTTGTATTTCTCGCCAATGGCCTGGATGGTTTTGACAACCTTCGCACCGGCAAAAAGCTGGTCCTGATAAAGCCCGGTCGCACCGGGCTGAATGATGATGGCATCCTTGGCCAGATAATCCGTCTGGTAGACGTCGCGGCTGTTCTGCAACTGATGCTGGAAGGTTGAGGTGATGGCCCGCGTCTGGTCGGGGATCATGGTTGCGGCCCAGTACTTGTCGGTGAAGCCGAGCCAGCCACCCTGGCTGTCAATCTTCATCGGCTCGGTGGCGCCAACAACATCCTTGTAATGCACTTCCTGCAATTTATCGCCGACATAGCCCAGCATGCCTTCGAAGAACACCCAGTAGCCCGCAGTTTTTGGCGTGTCCTGGCGCTGCACGCGGCCATAGGGAATGAGCGCCACGGGAGCTGCCGTATTGTTTTGAACGCCTTGGGTAACGGAGAACACATATTTGTCGTCAATGGAAATCTGGCGGGTGAAAACCAGGCCGGCGCCATTGTCCCAAGTGAGCGTCACGGGCTTGCCCACGCCCAGCACCGCATCGGCAGGGGCCTGCCACGGGGTTTTGGAATCAGGCAGCTTGGCGGTTGTTCCGGTGGCACCCACAAAACCCTGTTCAGCAAAAAACGCGTTGGGGGTTCCGGCGGGCGACAGCAAAACAATGGTCGGGCTCTTGGGATCAATCGTCTCGCGGTAACCGGTGAGATGAAGATCATCAAGCTGGGCGCCCGTCAGATTGATCGAGCCCTGCAATTCCGGCGTCTCAATCTTGAGGCGCGGCGAACTGGCCAAGGCCTGGTCGCGGGTCACCGCCGTTGCGGTCGTGGCCGCACCCGGCACCTGCGCCGCCGTTGTTGTGGTTGTTGTCGTGGTTGGCTGGGTGATGGCCGCTTCCTGCTTTGCCTTTTCGGCAATGGGGATTGCGTAGAAATACTGCCAGCCGAAAATGATCGCCATGGACAGCACAATGGCCAGGATGAAGTTCTTGTTGTTGTGGTCGATCATCTTTTACCCTTGTCAGCCACTTCATTTGGCGTGGCGTGCAGCCTCTTCAAGGCCGCCGTTAAATCTTTCTGCAAATCAGCGAAATTTCTTTTGGCCGTGGCCATACGCCCAATCAGCACATAATCAAAACCGTTTTGCGCAGTTCCGGGCAGAACAAGCCGGGCTGCTTCGCGCAGGCGGCGCTTGGACCGGTTGCGGATGACCGCATTGCCGACTTTCTTGCTGCAGGTGAAGCCCAGGCGGGGAAGCTTGGAATCCTGGCGATTCAGGGCCTGGACCACCATTCCGGGCATGGCGGCTGATGGCGCTCTCGCGGCGGCAACAAAGTCCTGCCGGCGCTTGAGATGTTCCATCGTCGTGAGGGTTAGGCCGAGAGCCGCTTGCGGCCCTTGGCGCGGCGGCGGGTAATCACATTGCGGCCACCAACGGTCGCCATGCGGCTGCGAAAGCCATGCCGGCGCTTGCGAACGAGTTTGGACGGTTGGTAGGTGCGCTTCACGATAAGTCTCCGTATCTGCTGGCCACAACCTCAAAACACCTGTATTTTCAAATACATATCACGCCATATTACGAAGCGGGAGCGGTGCCTTCGAGGAGGGAATGTCTCACTGTCAGGAATTGGGCCGGGTTATAGGGGGAAAGCGCCGGGAAAGTCAACGCCAAGGCGGCTTCACAGACCCTACACGGCCCCTGACTTGTTCTCAACTCGCCGTGAGGAGGGCTTTTCATGGGGAAGCCAATGCGGCATGACATCCCGCATGGCCAGTCCTGCCCGTTTTACCATCGCCAAACGCTGGCTTCCCTTGGTCGTGATCATCTGCCTCATGGTGGCTGCCTATGGCTTCGGCGCCCACGAGCAGATCAGCCTGCAAAGCATTGCCGCCAACCGCGAAGAGTTGCGCCACTTCATTGCGAACAACTGGCTTCTGGCGCTGCTCATTTACGGGCTGGTTTATGCCTGCGCCGTGGCCCTTTCCATTCCAGGGGCGACGCTTCTCACCATTATCGGGGGGCTTTTGTTCGGCTGGCTCACCGGCGCCATTGCCGCTATCGTGGCGGCAACAGCAGGAGCCACACTTATCTTTCTGGCAGCCAGGACATCACTTGAAGAAGCATTGACGCGCAAGGCTGGCAGTCTTGTGAACAAGATACGGGATGGCTTCGCCAAAGATGCCTTCAACTATCTCCTCTTTTTGCGGCTCACGCCGGTGTTTCCCTTCTGGCTTGTCAACATTGCCGCTGCCCTTGCCCAGGTCCGGCTCAAGACATTTGTCACCGCAACAATTCTGGGAATAATCCCGGCAGGCTTTGCCTTGAGCTTTGTGGGCTCGGGCCTCGACAGCCTGATTGATTCCCAGATGCGCGCCTATGACGCCTGCCTGGCGCAAAACCCTGCCACGTCCTGCAGCTTTGATCTTTCGGTTTCGCGGATCATCACGCCGCAAATCCTTCTGGCTCTTGCGGCCCTTGGGTTTGCGGCGCTGATCCCGGTGCTGGCGAAGCGCTTGCGGGCCAAGCCATGATCTATGACCTGGCGATTATAGGCGCTGGCTCCGGCGGGCTTTCGGTTGCGGCAGCTGCTGCGCAATTCGGCCAGAAGGTTATCCTGTTCGAAAAGGGCAGGATGGGCGGCGATTGCCTGAACTATGGCTGCGTTCCCTCCAAGGCGCTGATCGCCACTGCAAAACAGGCGCATGTTTTTCGCACCTCTAGCCCCTATGGAATTTCAAGCGCAGAGTCGAAGGTGGATTTCAAGAAGGTTCATGCCCATATCCGGAAAGTGATTGCCGCAATTGAACCCAATGACTCCGCCGCACGCTTTGAAAAGCTTGGCGTCAAGGTTGTATTGAGTGCTGCGAAATTCCGTGATGCAAAAACTCTTGAATGCAAGGACGGCATATTTTCCGCCAAGCGCTTTGTGATTGCCACCGGCTCCCGCCCTGCTGTTCCCGCGATACCCGGGCTTGAAACGGTTCCCTATTTCACCAACGAAACAATTTTCGAAAACACGGTGTTGCCCGAGCATCTCATCATCATCGGCGGCGGGGCCATCGGCATAGAATTGGCGCAGGCCTACCGGCGTCTTGGGTCCGAAGTTACGGTGATTGAAGCTTTTGCACCATTGAACAAGGATGATCCCGAGCTAACGGCAATTGTATTCGAAAGCCTGCGGCGCGATGGAGTCAAAGTTCTCTCACAAACTTCTATTAAAAAAATATCCAAATCAAAAACTGACATGATTATTGAGACTGAAGGGCATGGAAAAATCACTGGCAGTCATTTGCTGGTTGCCACAGGCCGCGCCGCCAATGTCGAGGGGCTTGATCTGGAGGCGGCAGGAGTCGTCTATACAACCAAGGGCGTGACGGTCGACAAGGGCCTGAGATCATCGCAGAAACACATCTACGCGATTGGCGATGTGGCCGGTGGATTGCAGTTTACCCATGTTGCCAATTATCACGCGGGGCTCGTCATCCGGAATGCCCTGTTTCGCCTGCCGGTCAGGAACCGCACCGACATCATTCCGCATGTCACTTTCACCGATCCGGAACTGGCCCAGGTGGGTCTCACGGAAGCGGAAGCGCAGAAAGAATTTGGCGCGTCCGCCACGGTTGTCCGCTGGCCGTTCCATGACAATGACCGAGCCCAGACCGAGGGAAAAACCACAGGCCTGATCAAGGTCATTATTGGCAGAAGGGGCAAGATTTTGGGGGTCGGCATCGTGGGTGCAAGCGCCGGCGAGCTCATCCAGCCGTGGATTCTGGCGATGACGGAGGGCCTCAAAATCCGCGCAATTGCCGGTATGGTGGCGCCCTATCCGACGCTTGGCGAAAGCAACCGCCGGGTGGCGGTGAATTATTTCTCGGGGCTTGCATCCAACAGGTGGGTGCGGCGCGTAATAAGATTATTGAGCTAGGGACGGATGCAGGAGCAGGAACCCATTCGATCAAAACAGCCCGGGGCCTTGCGCGGCCTTTCCGGCAAGGTTCTGCTGTTAACCATCATCTTCGTCATGCTGGGCGAAGTCCTCATCTTCCTGCCCTCCATCGCCAACTTCCGCATCCAGTGGCTGAAGGGGCGCATCGCCCAGGCGGAAATCGCGGCGCTGGCCGCCGAAGCCGCACCTGACCAGATCCTCTCCAGCGATCTCCGCAGCGAGATCCTGATGGGGGCGGGCGTACTCGTCGTGTCCCTGGAAAAAGGCGAAAGCCGCAAACTGGCGCTGCGCAGCGACGGCGATTTCATGATCGATGCCAGCTTCGATCTTCGCAGCACCATGTGGTACGAGGCCATCACGGATGCCTTTGGCGCCATGTGGGCCGGCGAAAACCGGGTGATCGGGGTGATGGACAAACCGCCCAACATGTCCGGCGACCTGATTGAAATCGCCCTTTATGAAGAACCCCTGCGGGAAGCCATGTTCCGCTACGGCATCAACATTCTCCTGCTTTCAATTTTCCTCTCCCTGCTGGTGGCGGGGATGATTTTCGCGGCGCTGAACTGGGTGCTGGTGAAGCCCATGCAGCGGCTCACCCGCAACATGGTGGAATTCGGCCAGAATCCGGAAGATTTTTCGCGCATCATAAAGCCCGGGGCGCGGCGTGATGAAATCGGCATTGCCGAGCATGAGTTGCACGACATGCAGAGCGAGCTTGCCACCATGCTGCAACAAAAGAACCATCTCGCGGCCGTTGGCCTGGCGGTCAGCAAGGTCAGCCATGACTTGCGCAACATGCTCACCTCGGCCCAACTTATTTCCGACCGCCTTTCCAATGTGGAAGACCCGACGGTCAAGCGTTTTGCGCCGAAACTCATCAGCTCGCTGGACCGCGCCATTGAATTCCTCAGCCAGACATTGAAATTTGGCCGGGCCCAGGAATTGCCGCCGCAACGCGAGAAACTGGAATTGCGCGCGCTGGCCGATGAAGTGATCGAAACGGCGGTCATAAAAGCCCCGAGCCGCATCCGGATTTTCAACACGGTGAAGCCTGGCGTGCTGGTTGACGCCGACCGGGAGCATTTAATCCGTGTGCTGACCAATCTGGCGCGCAATGCCATCCAGGCCCTGGAATTCCTGCAGGCCGAACGCAGCGATGCGCCCGATGGCGCCATCATGCTGGAGGCCCGGCGCGAGGGCAGCGTCGCGGTGATCGAGATCCGTGACAATGGCCCGGGTATCCCTGCGCAGGTCCGCGAGAGCCTGTTCCAGGCCTTCCAAAGTGCCGCGCGGCAGGGAGGCACGGGGCTGGGCCTTGCCATTGCCGCGGAACTGGTGCGGGCTCACGGCGGCGACATTCATTTGCAAAGCTCCAGCGATGCCGGAACCTGCTTTGTCATCACCATTCCGGACCGGGTCACGCAACTGCGGGCCGGGCGGGTGGCTGACCACAAGGTTTCCTTCAAGGCTTAGTTCTTGCAATCCGGCTTCAGCACTATTCAAAGGCGCGAAGGTTCCGCCTGTTGATGCGTTCAGCGGGAACATCCATGAGACTGTCAAACATGAACTCATGGCGGGTGTTGCCAAATGCCGGGGCATCCCCGTCACTTGCTGCGGGTTTAAGGTCGGCGTTTTTTGCCCAAAGAGACGAAAGCCAGTGGAAGTCCATCGTGTTGCCTCCTCACATTCCCCCGGATTCTAGGCTGCCAAAACCAGATTTTGCAGCCGCCTCAAGCTAAAGACCCGCCGCACGTCGGAACATGAGACACCGTCGCTGCGCATGAGATCCTGGACGATCGGATCGCGCAGCATGTCCGCCAAGGTCAACTCCCTGAAGCCATAGGAAGTGCCCGCAAAGGATTCGCCGGAGTGAGAAGCTGGTGTCATGTCAAATGGTCTCCGCATCATATGATGATGGGTGAGTTCGCGCCCTTCGACAATTGAGAGATGTTGAGGCGAGGGTTGAGGAAACATGGTTCATGCCACGGCCTGCAAATTCGCTTCGCCGCTGGTCTGGGCGCGCAGCCAATCGCGGAAGAACACAACTTTTGGAAGATTGAGCTTGGCCTTGGGGGCCACGAAGTAATAGGCAAAGTCGACGGGCAGCGCGGTCGCAAAGGGGCGGACCAGCCGCCCGG
The DNA here is from genome assembly GCA_965279345.1 of Aestuariivirga sp. Taxonomy (GTDB): domain Bacteria; phylum Pseudomonadota; class Alphaproteobacteria; order Rhizobiales; family Aestuariivirgaceae; genus Aestuariivirga. The sequence goes on along the minus strand of CBDIHN010000003.1, from coordinate 297,235 downwards.
CCTTGATATCCTCGGCGGCAAGGGCGGATTTGGCCAGCGCAATGCCGCGGCCCAGAATTGCTGATTCAATCACCAGGCTTGCCTGGTTGAAACGCGGGCCGCGGGCCGCATCAATGTCGTTCACGCCGGCTGCCCGCAGCCACATTTCCCAATTCGGGCAGGACGGATCATTGTCCGGGCTGTCGTCATGGAGAAGTGTCACGCCTACCAGATCATGGGCCGATTGCAGGGGCTGGCTGCTGCGCAGGAATTCCGGGCTGCACACCGGGATCAGGGTTTCAGTCAGCAGTTTTTCAAACATGACATCGGGGTAGCCGCCTGCCCCGTAACGGATGGCGATATCGACGCCGTCCTTGGCAAAGTCGGCAAGCTGCATGGAGGCCGAAACATGCACATCAATTTCAGGATGCTTGTTCTGGAAGGAGTCAAGGCGCGGCAGCAGCCATTTCGCGGCAAAGGACGGCGCCACGCTGACGCTGAGCACACCCGCCTCGCCCAGGGATTCGATGGCATCCATGGCCGCTGCGAGGCTGGCAAAGCCTTCGCGCAATTCGCGCAGGCCCGCAGCTCCGGCGTCTGTCAGGGCAAGGCCCCGGCCATTACGCTCGAACACCGGCAGGCCAATATGGTCCTCCAGCAGGCGCACTTGGTGGCTGATGGCCGCCGGGGTCACGTTCAACTCACCCGCCGCCAGCGAAATGCTGAGATGGCGAGCGGCGGATTCAAAGGCCCGAAGGGAATTCAAGGGCGGCATAGGGCGTCGCATCGTAGGTTTTCCTGCCTGGATTAATACTCTACTTGTTTAATAGAGTATTCAATAGCATCGTTCTTTAAAAAGAACAAGAGGCCCCTGAAAGAAAAGAGGCCGCCGTTCCAATGAACGACGGCCCAAGTCTAGGGAGGAAATATCCAGGCATCCCGCATGAAGTCAAAACACCTGAACGGCCAGAGTCCTAACAGGTCCGGCGGCGAAGGACATGTGAGGAATATCTGGGTTTCGATTAAGTTTCGTGGGTGCCCAAAATTTCTAAGCCATCCCCCAAGGAAGTCTCAATTGTCCGCCTGCCTGCCCCTGCGGGATAATAGGCCCAAACGCAATTTGAGATGGAATTTTGGAATGCTGCAAAGCTTGCGTAACAACGAAACACCGGGGCTGGATCCAAAAGCCAAACGCATTGTCGCGGCGCTTTCCAGTGATCAGCCTTTTAAAGAGCTGCCCGTCAATGTCATGCGGGAGGCTTACCGGAATTCGCGCAAGCCATACCTGTGGCCCATGGATGATGTGGCGAGCATCGAGGACCTGGATACCAGAGGTGCGGCACCTTCCATGCTGCTGTTTCGCCCGATGGAGAATCAGGCGCGCGGCCTGCCCGCAACCTATCTGTTCCTGCATGGCGGCGGCTGGACGGTTGGCGACATCGCAACCTATGAACCCCTCTGCCGGCGACTCAGCAATCTGCTCTATGCCAACATCATCTGGATCGATTACCGGCTGGCCCCGGAGCACCCGTTCCCCGCGCCGCTTGATGACACGCTTGCGGCAAGCCGCTGGATATTCGCCAATGCCTTCCGCCTCGGCATCAATCCGGCGCGCGTTGGCATCATGGGCGACAGTGCGGGCGCCAATCTTGCCGCCGCGGCGGCGCTGTTCAACAGTGACGGCACTCTGGGTGAAAAATTCGTTGCGCAGATTCTCGTCTATCCCTGTCTCGATCTGACCCGGCAGCATCCGTCGCACAGGGAATTCGCCGAGGGCTTTCTGCTCACCCGTGAGCTCTACGCCTGGTATGTCAGCAACTATCTGGGCCGCCATGAGGCTCGCGATGCCCATGTTTCGCCGCTCTTTGCAACGGACGTCACGGGCCTCGCGCCGGCGGTCATTTTGCATGCGGGCTTTGATCCCTTGCGCGATGAGGCGATTGCCTATGCCGCAAAGCTGCGCCGCGCCAAGGTGCCGGTGAAGGAGATTGCCTTCACGGACATGATCCACGGTTTCATCAACATGGGGGCGGTTCTGCCCCAGGCGGAAGATGCCATCCTGTGCATCCGCTCGGCGCTGCACACGCTGTTGGCAAACCGCATCAGCCAAAAATAAACCGGCTCCAAATTCTGGAGCCGGTCATTTTGAGAGCTTCGTTCTTATGCCGATTTAAACTTGTCGGCATATTGGGTGCGCAACTCGGCAAACCATGAGGGTTCCGCCGGCCTGTGCCAAAGCTTGGTCAGCGCATCGCCGGGAAAGGCTTCCTGGAAATTTTTCTTGGCAGCATCCGAGAGCTTGGCATCGGCACCGGCAACCACCGGGTTGTAGCCAGAGCCTTCGGCAAGGGCGGCTGAGACTTCAGGCGTGTAGAGATAATCAATAAAGGCATAGGCCTGATCCACGTTCTTGGAAGCTTTGGTAATGGCAAGGCCATCCAGCCAGGTTATGGCCCCTTCAACCGGTGCCTGGTAATTGACAGGCTTGCCGTCCTTCTTGAGGCTCAGTGCCGGGCCATCCCAGGTCAGGCCAATGATCACGTCGTTCTCCAGCAGGCCGGACTTGGTGTTATCAGCCGAATCCCAGAACTGCTTGATCCACGGCTTGTGCTCAATCGCCACTTTCAGAATTTCATCGTAGATCTTCTTGAAGGAGTCCGGATCCTTGTAGGCGTCGAGCAGGCGGTTGGACGGCAGCTTGCCGTTTCCGTCGAGCCAGAGGCCGATGCCGGCGAGCAAGGAGTGCGGCCGGCCCTGCACGCGGCCCTTCACCTCTTCGGCCCACAGGTCGCCATAGGACAGTTTGGCGGGATCGCCCTTCCACAGGTCGGTGCGCCAGGAAATGGCCTCGGTGCCCCAGAGATGAGGAATGTGGTAGAGACCGCCATCCCAGGTCCACAGGCTTTGCGAACTTTCCACGAAGCTTGGAATGACGGCCGAAAAATTCTTCAGCTTGCCGGTGTCAATCGGCGCGAGCACGCCCAAGTCCTGGAATTGCGGAGCCCGGTCGCGCGTCGGCTGCACCAGGTCGAAGCCTTCGCCCGCGGTTGCCTGCAGTTTGTTGATCTGCTCTTCATTCTGCGAGAACGGGGTTGAATTAACCTTGATCCCGGAGGCCTTCTCGAAATTCGGGATCACGTCGCCGGGAAACTCATCGGACCAGTTGAGCAGGTTGAGCTCGCCGGACGACGACCTGGCATTGCGTACATAGGCGGGCCCGGCCAGCACGACGGCGGCAGCCCCGGTTGAGGTTTTCAGGAAATTGCGGCGGTTGAAACGGCGCGACGCCAGCAGCGTCAATTGCGTTTCGGTTGGTTTGTTCGGCATGTTGTTCTCCATTTGAATGTGACTGCCGGAGAGTGCGGCCAGCCAGGCATGGGGACAATTGAGTTTTACTGAGGCGAGGCTTCAATAGTTCTTCGGTGTTCTGAAGCATGGTGGGGGCGGCATTGGCCGGTGGCGGGGTCCGGCGGGTAAGGCTTGCGTTGCCTGCGCAGCCGTATTAAGGAAGCGCCACTTCCTGCAATTTTGCGCGCCCTTAGCTCAGCTGGATAGAGCACCAGACTACGAATCTGGGGGTCAGGAGTTCGAATCTCTTAGGGCGCGCCAAGCTTTTAAAAAATATCAATAATTTGCAAACAACGTAGTGATCGTTGTAGAATTATCATCGTGCAGGTCGCCACCGTCGTTTGAGAATGGATGGCGCTAGCGTTTTTTATGGTTCGATGGCTTTATCAGTAGTGGCGATGAGCTTAATGGCTTAAGCACAGAACCATGAATCTATTTAACCGCAAGACCCTGAAACGGCATATAAAGCCCGCCCCAGTTCCCGTAGATCACTTGGGCGCGCTGGAAGCATGGGCCGAGATGGTTCGCTCTGGCCGTATTTACGGCCTGAAGGAAACCGCCCTTCACGGTCAGTTCGCCTCGAAAATCATCGAAGGTATCCTTGGCTATACTGGACCTGCGGGCGGCGCTGATTATACCGTTGCAACTGAACAGGCGATCTTGCGGGGTAGTGTCGATCTGGCCCTTGGCCAGTTCGGCGGGAAGACGCCCGAAATACTCGCCCCATTCGAGCTGAAAGGGGCTAATACCCGTGACCTCGACGCGATAATGCCGGGGCGGAACAAGACCCCGGTTCAACAGGCGTGGGAATACGCCATGAACACGCGGGGCGTGAAATGGGTGCTTGTTTCGAACATGATAGAGGTGCGCCTCTATGGTTTTGGTGAAGGCACCACCGCCTATGAAGTCTTCCAACTCGACCGCCTTACCGATCCCGACGAATATGCCCGGTTCATGCTGCTGCTATCAGCTGAAAGCCTGCTGTCGGGCCGCACCCTCGATCTCCTGAAGCAAAGTCGCGCCGAAGACCGCGACATCACCGACAGCCTCTATCAGGACTACAAGGCGCTGCGCCTGAAGCTGATTGGGGCCGTGCAAGCGGCAGACGCCAGTGTCGCACCGCTAGACGCTATCGCCGTCGCACAGAAGATCCTCGACCGAGTGCTGTTCATCGCCTTTGCCGAAGATACGGGCCTTCTGCCCGACAATACCCTGTCGCACGCCTTCATCACCCGCGACCCCTACAACCCCCGACCGGTATGGGACAATTTCCGGGGCCTGTTCAACGCCATCGATAAGGGCAGTGATGCACTTAAAATTCCGCACTACAACGGGGGCCTGTTCCGCCAGGACGATACGATCAACGCCCTGACCCTGCCTGATGACGTCTGTGAGGGCTTCAAGACCATGGGCGACTATGACTTCGCGTCCGAAGTGTCTGTCACCGTCCTAGGCCATATCTTCGAACAATCCATCACTGACGTTGAGCGCCTTCAAGCACAGGCACGAGGTGAAGAAACCATAGAAGATCTGGCCACCGGCACCGCCGGACGGCGCAAGCGTGACGGGGTGGTTTACACCCCCGACTACATCGCGCGCTTCATCGTGGCCGAAACACTAGGCGCGCACCTAGAAGAAGCCTTCACTGATATCCTTCGCGCACACGCCAAAGCCGGTACCGATCTGTCCGATTATGCCGCCATCCGCTGGCGCAGAAAATCGGCCGAGCAGGAAGCTTGGCGAGCCTATCGCAACCGTCTGAAAACCTTGCGCATTGTCGATCCCGCCTGCGGATCGGGCGTGTTTCTCATCATGGCCTTTGACTTCCTGAAGGCCGAGCTGTCCCGCGTGAACGACAAGATTGCCGAGCTGGAAGGTATGGATCGGCATATCCAGGACCTTCTGGACCCCGATAGTGAAATCTTGACGAACAACCTGTTCGGGGTGGATGTAAATTCGGAAAGCATTGAAATCGCCAAGCTGTCGCTCTGGATCAAGACCGCACGTCGCGGCAAAGTGCTTGACAGCCTGTCGGGCAATCTGCGGGTTGGTGACAGCCTGATCGAAGACAGCAATTACGCGTATCTGGATCACGCCTTCACCTGGGCCGATGCATTTCCCCAAGTGTTTGCCGAAGGCGGATTTGACGTTGTTCTCGGCAACCCGCCCTATGTGCGCATGGAGCGCTTGAAGCAGATAAAACCATATCTTGAGCGTCGCTACGAAGTAGTCGCAGGGCGCGCTGACCTATATTTCTATTTTTTTGAACGTGGAATCAGGCTGATTAAGAACGGTGGACGATTGGGGTTTATCTGCAACTCAACTTTTCTGAACACAAAAGCCGCTGTTAAGCTTCGAACATTTATTTTGGATAACAGCCAAATCGAAAACTTAGTCAATTTTGGCGATATTCAAATATTTGAAGGCGTCGCGACCCTTCCAATGATTGTTACGTTGAAGCGGGTAGACAATCCAGAAAAAGTAAGCCTTCGGTATTGGATCCCTGAAGAGCTACCATCAGGCAACTTTCAATCTGCCTATCTAAAAGGGTGTAGATCCTATCCGCAATCAGCACTTTCCGCAGCGCCGTGGCACTTCGAAGGGGGTGAGTTGCTGGCACTGCGCGAGAAGATCAAGGCGGGCAGGAAGACTCTGAGAGAAGTTTACGGATCACCCCTCTACGGTATCAAGACCGGACTGAATAGGGCTTTTGTGATCGACACGGCCACCAAGGAACAGCTTTGCGCGCAAGATCCAAGTTCTTCTGAGCTGTTGAAGCCTTTCCTCGAAGGCAAGGACGTGAAGCGCTGGAGGGCTGAATCGCGTGGCCTTTGGTTGGTCTACACTCCCAAAAGCCGGATCGACATAAACAACTATCCTGCCGTTCGAGACTGGCTATTGCCCTTCAAGACCGCTCTGGAAGCTCGCGCAACCAAGCAGGAGTGGTTTGAATTGCAACAAGCTCAGGAAGCATACGCGAATGGTTTCGCGGCTCCTCGCGTGTTTTACGCTCACTTTAACAGACGATACTTTTTCTATACAGATGGGACATACTTGCCTAATGACAAAGGCTACGTGATACCTACAAACGACCGACACCTATGCCCTCTTTTAATTTCAAAGGCTCTGTGGTTCATCATTTCTGACCTCGCTCCACAAGTAATTGGTGGCTCTCGTGAGTTAAGGTCACATTATATGGAATCTTTGCCAATTCCTGACATATCAGATACTGACAAATTTCAACTGTCTAAACTTGGCGACCGCTGCCATGAGCTAGCGGATTGCAGGCAGACGATTCAAACTGGCCTGACGCGCAGGATTAACGATCTATGCCCCTCTGGCCGCGATCCGAAGCTCACGACCCGACTTCAGGAATGGTGGACGCTGCCAGACTTCGCCGCCTTCCGGAGCGAGGTGAAGAAGGCATTCAAGGTCGATATTCCTCTGACAGAGCGTTCTGCCTGGGAAAACTGGATCACCCGGGACCGAGCAGAAATCGCACGACTTTCGGCTGAGATAGCCAAGGCTGAGGTTGAAATCGATAGGATAGTTTACACCCTGTTTGATCTGAACCCGGTCGAGATTACACTCTTAGAGGCCAACGTGTGACCAAAGCACTTGGTCAAATGCTCGCGCGATCATCCAGTAAGTGATGGGAAGTCTTAACAAAGATGACTGGGAGGATTGATGCCGAACTCTGACGAATTGCGAAAAGCATATCTTGAACTTCTTGATCATAGAGAGCCGGAACCAGTTTATCAGGACTACCTCGAACAGAATAAGCAACTAATTCCGCGCGAGTTCGTCCAGAATCACGGAATTGGTTGCTCTCTCGTGCTTCGTAATCGGCCGCAATAATGGCATGAGAGTTATGACTGTTCCGGCCTTCTATCAAGTCACGGCGCGTGGCATTACTCTCCTTCGCGCCGCCACCAGAGCAAGGAATTGACTGATGAATTACGCCCCTGCCAGCACTCGCTATGACCAGATGACTTACCGCCAATGCGGACGCAGCGGGCTTAAACTGCCGGCCCTGTCGCTGGGCCTCTGGCACAATTTTGGCGATGATGTTCCGTTTGACACGAGCCGGGCGATTTGCCGCCGGGCTTTTGATCTCGGCATTACCCATTTTGATCTTGCCAATAATTACGGCCCGCCGCCCGGTTCGGCTGAAACGAATTTCGCGAAGATCCTGACGTCGGATTTTTCCGGCCACCGGGATGAATTGGTCATTTCTTCGAAGGCCGGATACCTGATGTGGCCCGGTCCCTACGGCGAGTGGGGCAGCCGCAAATACGTGTTGGCCAGCCTCGACCAGTCCCTGAAGCGGCTTGGCCTTGATTACGTCGATATTTTTTACTCGCACCGCTTTGATCCGGCGACACCACTGGAGGAAACCATGGGGGCGCTTGCCACGGCGGTTCAGCAGGGCAAGGCGCTTTATGTCGGCTTGTCGTCCTACAGTGCGGCGAAAACCGCCGAGGCGGCGGCCATCCTGCGCAAGATGGGCATAGCGCCCCTTATCCACCAGCCAAGCTATTCCATGCTCAACCGTTGGATCGAACACGACAAGCTGCTTGATCGCCTAGAGGCGGAAGGCATGGGCTGCATCGCCTTCTCGCCTTTGGCGCAAGGCATGCTGACAAACAAATATCTCTCCGGCGTTCCCACCGGCAGCCGGGCCACGGCCAACAAGTCATTGCTTCCCCAGTTCATCAACGAGCAAACGCTCACGCGCGTCAAGGCGCTCTCGGCCATTGCCAAGCGCCGCGGGCAGTCACTGGCGCAAATGGCTCTTGCCTGGGCCTTGCGCGATCCGCGCATGACCACGGTCCTCATCGGCGCCAGCCGGCCGGAACAGGTTGAGGACTGCGCCGGAGCCCTTGCCAATCTTCATTTTGAAGACAAGGAGCTCAAGGAGATCGACAAGCATGCAGTTGATAGCGACATAAACCTTTGGTCGAAGTCGAGTTCCTATTGAGGGCAAATCGTTTGCATCTATGAGACTTGCGGAGCGAGACAGTCGATCAAGGGCTGGCGTTCGGCGAAGGCTGGTTTGCTGCGCGGCCAGGTCATCCAGTAGCTCGCATCCATGCGCAGCGTTTTATCGGTCAAGCGCACGAGCCTGCCGGTTTCGAGCGGTTCACGGCATAACGCCACAGAGGCCAGCAAAACACCCGCACCTGCTTCTGCCGCCCTCAGCGCCTGCACGAATGTGTCGAAGCGCAGCAGCGGTACGGGTGGTGGCGGTTCGCCCATGGCATTGGACCAGTCACGCCAGCCCACTCTTGGCCCGGTGGTGGCGATGCGCGGAAGCCTGTGCCAATTCGCCGAAGGGTTTTTCAACAGGGCCGGCGCTGCCACCGGCACCAGTTCTTCGAGGAAAAGCCGGCGCGCCTCGCGCCCGGGCCAATTGCCTTCGCCAAAGCGTATCTCGAAATCGGCGTCCGAGCGCGCATAGTCGGGCAGGTGCTGGATTGTCTCAAACGACAGTTGAACATGCGGCAGGCTGCGGGCGATGCCGGCCAGCCGCGGAACAATCCAAAGCTCGATGACCGACGAGGACGCGGCGATCGTCACCTTGCGGCGGGGCGCTTCAAACAAATTGGCGGTGCTGTGCAGGAGCTGCGCAAGGGCGCCCTGGACATGGGGCTGCCAGGACTCGCCCTGGGTCGAGAGGCTCACCCCGCGGGCCTGCCGGTTGAAGAGTTGGGCACCGAGCCGCTGTTCGAGTTTCTTGATCCGCTGGCTTACCGCCGCCTGGGTAATGCCGAGTTCATCGGCCGCGGCGGTGAAGCTGCCAAGCCTGGCGGCGGCTTCAAACACGCGAATCCATTCAAGCGGCGGCAGCGAAGGGTTGAACTCAGCCATAACGGATTTTAGGCCATATCCTCAATATTTGTTGTTTGTGCTTATGCCCTGCCCGGTGTCAGGTGTCGAGATCATATCGCAAAGCCACGGGAGCCCGCACATGCCGAAGCCAGCCGCAGTTGAAATTCTCGATGATGGCCGGGCCATCGCCGCCACCTTGCCGAATGGCTCCCGGTCGCGCTTTCACGCGGTGTGGCTGCGCGACAATGCCTGGGACGAGACGACTCGGGCGCCCGGCAACGGGCAGCGGCTGATTACGCTCGGCGATATTCCGGCCGATACACGGATTGCGGCGGCCCGATCCGAAGCCGGCCAAGTGCACGTGACGTTCCTGCCGGAACGGCGGACCATTGCCTTCGATCTGAACTGGCTTGCCGATCATGCCTATGACGGTGCCGCGCATCGTGCGGCGGGCTGGACCTCGTCCGATATCGAAACGTGGGACGCGGCGTTGCAATCTCGAATCCCTGTGGGCGATTTCGGCGCGGTCAGCCGCGACCAATCAGCCCTCGCAGACTGGCTGCACGGCGTCAGCCGTTACGGTTTCGGCAAGCTCACCGGGGGGCCGGTCGAGAGCGGCGCGCTGTTCAAGGTCGCGGCACTGTTTGGCTATATCCGGGAGACGAATTACGGCAGGCATTTCGAGGTGCGCACCGAGGTCAATCCATCGAACCTGGCGTACACGGGCCTCGGCCTGCAAGCCCACACCGACAACCCCTACCGTGATCCCGTGCCTACGCTGCAAATCCTCTACTGCCTGGAGAACTCGGCGCAGGGCGGAGAGAACATGGTGGTTGACGGCTTTCGCGCGGCGGAGCGGCTGCGCCAGGAAAATCCACGGGGTTTCGAATTGCTGAGCCGCCATTGCGCCAGGTTCGAATATGCCGGCAGCGCCGGCGTCTGCCTTCGTTCGCGCCGGCCGATGATCGAGCTTGCGCCGGATGGTGAACTGATCGCAATCCGTTTCAACAACCGCTCGGCGGCGGCCATCACCGATGTGCCCTATGAAGACATGACCGATTACTATGCGGCTTATCGGCGCTTTGGTGAACTGATCGACGACACTTCGATGGAAGTGACCTTCAAGCTCACGCCGGGCGAGTCCTTCATCGTTGACAACACGCGTGTCCTGCATGCACGCAAGGGTTATTCGGGCGCCGGCTCGCGCTGGCTGCAGGGCTGTTACGCCGACAAGGACGGCCTGCTCTCGACGCTGGCCGCAATCCAGATGCAGAACGGGAGGGCGGCATGACAGGCAAGCCATCGCATAAGGATCTTTCGCCTGCGACCATCGTCGCTTTCCTTGCCGATATCTTCGAGCGCCGCGGCGGCGAGGAATATCTTGGCGAACCGGTGACGATGGCCGAGCACATGCTGCAAGGCGCATTCCTGGCCGAACAGCAGCACGAACCCGAGATCATCATCGTTGCCACGCTGCTGCACGACATCGGGCATTTCACCAGCGAGTTCGGCACGTTTTCAATGGATGATACGCATGACAAGCATCACGAGGAGGCAGGCGCCCAGGTGCTGGAACGCTTCTTCCCAAGCCTGGTCATCGATTGTGTGCGCGAGCATGTTGCCGCCAAGCGTTACATCTGCGCCACCGAACCCGCCTATTTCGGGGAACTCTCGGCCGCGTCAATCCACTCGCTGAAGCTGCAGGGCGGGCCGATGAATGCCAGGGAGGTGGCGGAATTTGAGACCAACCCTAATGTGAGGGACATCGTCCGGGTCCGCCGTTTCGATGATGCCGGCAAGATCGCCGGAATGGCCACGCCGGGATTCGCGCATTTTGCACCGATGGTGCAGCGCATTGTTGATGAGCGTTGTAGACCGGCGCAGGGATGATCCGAAAAATAGGGGTCAGGATATTTGCAGAAACTTCACGAGCTTTGACTCTGCCGAACTTAAACCGCGCTTTCTTGGAGCGTCTCCGGCGGTTGCAAGTTCTCCCCTTTCGAAACTCTCCACAATCCGGGGATGGATGTAGCTCTTTCTTGTCACAGCAGGCGTGTTGGCAAGCTCTGCGCTGATTTTCCGCGCGGTGGCCGCGACAGCGCGTCTTGCAATGGCAGTTGTGCCGGGGGGGCCAAAGCCCTGGAGTTCATCCAGTGCCGTTGCCGATGCGAACAAGGTTCGAAAGTCTTTTGCCGTGATGGGTTTGCCGGAGCTTTGAGCGAGATAATTATTGAGGTCGCCGGCTGTCATTGGACGGAAACCGTCGCTGGTTTTGAGTTTAAAGAGCCTTGCGCCGGGATAAGAGCGGAGTTCTTTCAAGGCAGTCAAAAGCAAAGCATCGTCACAGCTTTTCTCGATGTGTTTTCCCCCCTTGCCGCGGAACGCGAGATGAAAACCATCGCCATCCATTTTCAGGTGGCGCTTCAGCAGGGTCGAGACCCCTCTTCCCCCTTCGTCACCCGCATAGGCCTCATGGCCAGCACGCAGATGCAGGAGGTCGACGATGCGGGCCGCAGCCGCCAAAGGCATATTCGCCGTGCCGTCTGTCAAATCCCGCCTTATGCATACGCGCAGCCGGCCCAGCACGCTCCCGATTTGGGAGAGCCGGAAGGCTTTCGCGGCAGCCCGCACCTCCACCCATTCCGGATGGTATATGTATTGCAAACGTCCCGCCGCATCCCGTCCCACGGCTTGCAAATGGGCATCCTTTTCCGTCGCAATGCGGACATCATGCCAGGCTGGCGGAATGACGAGATCACTGATTCTTTTTAGATGGGTTCGTGAAATGACGCGTTTGGCATCGTCAACAAAAGAAAAGTTTGCGCCTTTCCTTGAGCGCTTTATGCCCAGCCCGTCTGCCGTGATACGGCGGATTCCCAGGACCTCAATCGCACTTTCCTCGATTGCCGCTGATTTATCTGCGCTTGCCACAAGCATCCCCTCTGGTCAGGGACTAGAACCCGACGTCCGGCAACCTAGAAAGAAGACCTAAAGGAAAAGTTCCAGTTTGCTGGTCATTTCTGCTGAATGATTAATGCATCGTTAAATGCACCGCAGGGCTTTCTGTGGCGGCGGTGCGGCATTTCTAGTTACGCCAGAAAAATACCGGGCAGCGGTTCTGGAGCTTGAAGCAGTACCAGACGAGCAGGCTTGCCGCGATCATCTCACCACCATCCTCAAGCGTAGCCAACATAAAATCCAGCAGCGGGTCCGCCTTGAGAAGGCCATGGAGCAGATCGACAGCCACACTGAATAGGCCAAGAAACGCCGCAAGTGCGGCGAGCTGCATGAAGGCGTGCTTGACGTTCCGGCCTGCTCCCAGCTGCGCTGCAAACACGAGAATGGCGAGTGCGGCGGCGGCCGAAACGAGAATCACAAAGTCACCAAAATCCACAGGCTCCAGGCCCAGCGGAAGTTCGAAATTGACGCGTGCGGCAACTAAAGCGCCCAAGGATTCGTGAATGGCAAGGCAATCATCCGCCAGGAAATAGAGAAACATGATGCTCCAGGAAGCGAAGCGCCAGGCCCGGTTCTGCGCTGCGAACCAGCCGATCAGGATCGCCGCCCAGAGGTACTTCGTGTATTGGAAGACTTCGCCGTAACCGCCTTCGATATCAACCCTGAGGGCAAGGTTCGGCGAGTCGAACCACCACCGCAGCGCGTGGAGCGCAATGAAAATCAGGTCAGTCACCATCAGGAGGATGAGGATGAGCTTGGCGTTGTCTGTCCGGTATTGATAAGGGCCGGAATGGTCCGGAACTTGGCAGCCGTCTGTCATTCGGCCCTGTCTTACTTGGCCGGGGACAAAAGGTCCAGAAAGGGCCGGTCATTGCCAAGGGAAGGCGGCTGTCCAAACCAAGGCGCTGCAAAGGTCTGATAGCGCGCCAATAATTCATTCAACCAAATGGTTGACAATCTAAAAGCCCTCACCTATATTCAACCACATGGTTGAATTACAGTCACTTCAGATGAATTCTGTCTTCCACGCCCTGGGCGATGCGACGCGGCGGCGGATGCTGCGCGAGCTGGCCGGCGGCGAGCGCACGGTGGGCCAGCTTGCGGAACCCTTTTCGATCTCGCTTGCCGCCGCCTCGAAGCACATCAAGGCGCTGGAACACGCCGGGCTGATCCGCCGCGAGGTGCGCGGCCGCACCCATGTGTGCAGCCTCGATCCCGGGCCGCTCGCCAGCGCCCATGAATGGCTGAACTTCTACGAGCGCTTCTGGACCAACCGGCTGGATGCCCTCGACCGCCTGCTGCGCGAAGAGGACGCGCGCCAATCCCCCAAATCCAAAAAAGGAGACGACCAATGAACGACGCCGCAACGCTCGACGCCTATGGCGTGCTGACGGAACCCACCACACTGAAGATCCAGCGCCTTCTGCCCGGCCCCATCGAGCGTGTCTGGGCCTACCTGACGGAGAGCGAGCTCCGCCGCCAGTGGCTGGCCGCAGGCGAGATGGACATGAAGGTGGGTTCCACCTTCACATTCACTTGGCGCAATGCCGAACTCAGCACCGCGCCTACCAAGCGGCCGGACAGTTTTCCCGAAGAGCATAGTTTGGAGAGCCGGATCACCGAGCTTGATCCGCCGCGCAAGCTCGCCATTGCCTGGGGAAGCAGCGGCGGCGTCTCCTTCGAACTTGAGCCAAGAGGAAACAAGGTGCTGCTCACCCTGATCCATCGCCGCCTGCCTGACCGCAAAACCTTGCTGATGGTCAGCGCCGGCTGGCACATGCACCTCGACGTCCTCGTTGCGCGCACGGCAGGCAAGGAGCCCGCGGCGTTCTGGGAAGGCTGGAGCCGTCTGCAACAGGAATACGACCAGCGCCTGCCGACCTGACCGAACCCACCTCAAAAAACGAAACAGGAGATAGCGATGAAAGATCACAACTTCACCACGGCCTTTACGGTCAGCCAAACGCCGGAAGCAGCCTTTGCCGCCATCACCAATGTCCGCGGCTGGTGGTCGGAAGACATTGAAGGCCGCACCGACAAGCTCGGAGCGGAATTCAAGTACCGCTTCCGCGATATCCATCGCTGCAAGATGAAGATAACAGAACTGGTTCCCGACAAAAAAGTCGTTTGGCGCGTTCTGGACAACTACTTCAATTTTACCAACGACGAGACCGAGTGGACGGGCACGGATATTGTTTTTGATATCTCCAGGAAGGGCGACAAAACCGAAGTGCGCTTTACGCACGTGGGCCTGGTTCCCGAATATGAATGCTATGACGCCTGCACTGACGGATGGGGCACTTACATCAACGGCAGCCTGCGGGACCTGATTGCGAAGGGCAAAGGGCAGCCCAACGTGGGGGAACCCATGACCGACCACGAGCGGGAACTCGCTCTTTAAATAATTTTGGCGAAGTGCCGCAAGCGAATGGGAGTTGATATGCGTAAGTTGATTGCCGGAATGAAGCTTTCCCTCGATGGGAAGATCGAGGGATCCGAGGGGCACGCGGATTGGGTCGAGGCGTGGTCGGACGACTACGGCCTGATGCCGCAAATCGACGCTTGCGTGCTTGGCGGCGGCATGTACCCCGGCTACGAGCAGTACTGGACCGGGATACAGAACGAGCCCAGCACGCCCGCTTGGATCACGGGCAGCGCGCCGACACCAGCTGAAGTCGCATGGGCCCGCTTTGCGGCGGAGACCCCGCATTATGTGCTGTCGAGCACCCTCACTTCGACACAGTGGCCGAAGACGCGTTTTGTCCGGGAACTCGCAGACGTCGCCGCCCTCAAGCAGCAGCCGGGCAAGGATATTTTTCTCGTGGGCGGGGCCCGCACGACGGCGAGCTTTATCGATGCCGGCCTGGTTGATGAACTGCGGCTTATCGTTTATCCGCTGATCTCGGGCGGAGGGAAGACACTCTTCACGATGGCGGAACGTTGCGGGCTTGAACTTCGGAAGGTTGAGAAGCTGCAAGGCGGGCGTCTCAGTTTGATTTACGGAATCGTCTAACGGAGACATGACATGACCAACTCTTCCTATCGCTGGGTGATTGTCGCTGCCGGGGGCCTTTTGGGCTGCATGGCGTTTGGCGCCATGTTTTCACTGCCGGTTTTTCTGCTGCCCATCTCGCGCGATACGGGCTGGTCCGTCACCGGCGTGTCGAGCGCCATGACCATCGGATTTCTCGCCATGGCCTTTGCAAGCATCGCCTGGGGCAACCTGTCGGATCGCCTGGGAGCCCGGATGATAGTGTTGATCGGATCGGCGATTTTGGCTGCAAGCTTGTTTCTGGCGAGCCTGGCCACATCGCTTCTTGTTTTCCAGCTCATCTTCGGCCTGGCCGTCGGAGGGGCGGTCGCCGCCATCTTTGCGCCGCTGATGGCCTGCGTGACGGGCTGGTTCGACACGCATCGGAGCCTCGCGGTTTCGCTCGTATCGGCCGGCATGGGCATGGCGCCGCTCACCATGTCGCCCTTGGCGGCGTGGCTTGTTTCCGTCTATGATTGGCGAACCTCGCTCCAAATCATCGCAATCCTTGTCGCAGCCGTGATGATCCCGGCTTCGTTGCTGGTGCGAACTCCGCCGGCCTTGGCGGCTGAAAATTCCGGTACGTCGCCAGATGAAGGGCCGCAATCCGCCATGACCTTGCAGCAGGTCATCCGATCGCCGCAGTTCATCATCTTGATGCTGACGAATTTCTTTTGCTGCGCCACGCATTCGGGCCCGATTTTTCATACAGTGAGCTATGCCATAAGCTGCGGCATCCCGTTGATTGCCGCGGTTTCGATCTACAGCGTGGAAGGGCTGGCGGGCATGGGCGGCCGTGTCGCCTTCGGCATCCTTGGAGACCGCTTCGGCGCCAAGCACATTCTGGTCGCTGGGCTGCTGCTCCAGGCCTTCGGGGCGCTCGCCTATTTCTTCGTGCGTGACCTTGGCGCGTTTTACGCGGTGGCGGCGCTGTTTGGCTTTATCTATGCCGGCGTGATGCCGCTTTACGCAGTGCTGGCGCGTGAGAATTTCCCGCTGCGGATGATGGGCACGGTCATCGGCGGAATGGGAATGGCCGGCGGTTTGGGCATGGCAACCGGCCCGGTGGCTGGAGGCTTGATCTTCGACAGCTTCGCCAGTTACGGCTGGCTCTTTATCGGCTCCTTTGGCATCGGCATCGGCGCCTTCCTGATTGCCATGACCTTCAAGCCCTTCCCGAAACCTCAGCGCGTCATCCATGGAACAACTGGAGAGGTTAACGCTTAAGTTAGTGAGGAAGGGGGAACCCAATGTACCGTCCATGGATCAACTTGATGATGCTCGCGGCGGAATCCCAGCAGGTGATCTGGCTGCGGACGATGCGGCTTGCGGCGGGCGGTGCGAAGGCCAAGACCGAAGCCCGCCGGATGGTTCAGGAAAAGGTGGTGGCGGCGGGCATCGAAAGCGGCCGCATGGCTTTGGGCGCATCTGGCGACAGCGTGGTCAAACGGTACCGGAAAAAAGTGAGAGCCAACGCGCGCCGCCTCTCGCGCTGAATTTCCAATCACTTGATGCGACCAATCACGACAATCTTCCCCGTAGTTGTCCGCACCTTCAGATTTACAGTGTACTTGGCACTCTGCTTCCGGGCGGTGAACTGATGATACTTGCCACCGCATTTTATGGTGCGGATATTGCGGTATCCCTCATAACGAATGACCCGGCGGGCATCGCTGCAGGTCAGTGTGCTGCCCGCCTGGCTAGGTGGCAAAAGCAGGGTGTTTGATTGGTCATTCAGGTCACGCGGCAAAATCAATTTCGGAGTTTGCTTCTCCAATGGATTTCTGAAGCGCTGCTCAGGTGGCCTCACAAATAACTGCCGGGGCCGGCAATTCGGATCGTACAAGTCGCAGCGGTTGGTTGCGGGGTTTGACCCCCGCGTATCAAACAATGATCCGGCAATGGCCGGCGCCGTTGCGAGCAAGGTTGCGAACGCCGCTACAGCAGAATATTTGAACACCGTATACGCTCCAGGATCCGACGCTCATTAACGGGAACGGGAACCGCTGCGTCCTTTACCACTTTTTGCAGTCCGGTCAGGCAATTTCTGGATGGCTTTTTTGGCGCCCTGATTGCGATGCAGAACCCCTTCACGCAAGACCTTGGTGGCGGCGTCCTGTTTCAGTTTGGGATCGGTCGGAATTGCTGCTGTTTCTTTTGTGGCCTTAACGCCGTCGCGCACCGGCTGGCCATCATCATTGCGGGCAACCTCGGCAAACTTCGCAAGCGCTTCCGGCCTTGAACCTTTTGGATCAACCATCATGGCAGTGTCCTTTGATTGAATGAACTTGCGGACTAACGCGGAGACTTGGCAAAAGGTTCCGTGGTCAGGCTTTGGGCGCCTGGTAATCCAAGCCTATGGTATTCACCAGCACGCCTGCACTTGCAACCTTTTGCGCCAGCTTCTTGTTCATGATGGCACTCAAGGCGGTGTTAAGCGCGGGGCTTCCCCTGAGCAGGCGGTGCAAGGCTTCCGCGTCCCAGACGAAATACACCGCACCCGCCTCCAGCGTTACGGTTGCGGTTGCCGGGCGCGCCAGGAGAAAGGCGATTTCGCCGATGAAGGTTTGTGATTCCGAGGGCCAGCGCTGGCTGCCCTTTTCGATGGTCATGGTGCCATCAAGAACGAAGTAGAGCTTGTCGAGAACCTGGCCCTCGCGGGTGATGACGGCTGGAACCGCCGCCAGTTCTTCCCTGCCTGCGCGCAGAAGCTGGCGGAATTCGCCGGGGGTCAGGTTTTCCAGCAGGCCAAAAAGTTTTTTCTCGTTTGCCGTGAGGTTGAAATGCATCGTGTCGGCAACAATCAGGCCGATCATGGCGAGGTTCACCACGGTGAACATGACGCTCCAGAATATGCCGCCCCAGAGCGGCACATCGGGGGCGAAATAAAAATAGAGGATATAGACAAAGTCCCCGGCGATGATGAGCGTGCGCAGAATCAACTGATTGCGAAACAGGAAACCTGCAAGATAAAGCAGCGCGCCCACATGCACGATGTTTTCGCTGGCGAACAGGCCATCAATCATTGTGAAAACGCTGCATGCAGTTCCAGGCCCCCAAGGTGTGGAGGTCAAACTGGATGGCGCGGACTATTTTGTCCAGAGGGTCATTCGCGGCGCGGCGGCGGCGTATTTGGTTCTGCGGATCATGGAAATCACGTCCCGACCCGCAGATGTTTTCGTGCGGCTGTGGCTACTTTGTTGAAGGCCTTCAATTTAAAGGGCCCGCCTGGCGGCGGCGGAAGGCGCGCTCCTCGAGGGCCACGGCGGCATTCACCGTCAGCGGCAGGCCCGCGGCCCACTGCACTTCGTCACGGGTAACGCCGATATCGCGCAGCATGTAGTCGTCGAAATTGGTAAGAGCGGCAATCCGGCGCTTGGCCTTCCAGTTCCGCGCCGTGCGGCGCAGGAACGGAACAAGACCGAATTCTTCTTGGGAAATGGCTTGGTTCAGAACATAGTCTCTCATGGCACAATCCTCCAGAACCCCAGAAAAGTCATTTTTCCTAGGCAAAGCCACCCGAAAGCGGCCTAAAATCACGTTTGTGATGACCCTTTATCGAAGATTTCTATTGATTAGTCCAACGAATGTATCTTATAGTATCCATCAGTAATGTTGATGATACGAGATATGCCATGATCCCAAATCTTGATGTCGATTTGTTGAAGACGTTTCTGGCCATTGCCGATAACGGCAGTTTCACGCGGGCGGCCGAGGAGGTTCACAAAACCCAGTCGGCGGTGTCCATGCAGATGAAGCGGCTGGAGGAACTGGTGGGCACCCCGCTGTTTGCGAGGGATGGCCGGATGAGCCGCTTTACCCCGGATGGCGAGCGGCTGGTGGATTATGCCCGGCGCATCGTGGCGATCAATGACGAGGCGATTTACGCCTTCGCCAAGCCCGATCTCACGGGCACCATAAAATTCGGCACGCCCGATGATTATGCCGAAAGATTCCTGCCGGAAATCCTGGCGCGCTTTGCCCGCACCCATCCCCTGGTGACGGTGGATGTCGAATGCCTGGGCAGCGGCGAATTGCTCGAGCGCTGCAAGCGCGGCGAAATTGACCTGTCACTTGTCACCCACGGCTGCGACATTGTCACCGACGAGCCGGTGCGGCGCGAAAAACTGGTGTGGGTCACCTCGACGCGCCACCATGCGCATATGGCCGAAGTCCTGCCGCTTGCGGTTTCGCATGCGGGCTGCGGCTGGCGCAGCATGGTACTCCGCGCCCTTGACCAGCAGCAAAGAAAATTCCGCGTGGCTTATTCCACGCCCAATTCAAACGCGGTGAATGCGGCGGTGCTGCAAGGCTTGGCCGTTGGCGCCATCCCGGAATTGTGCTTGCGCCCCGGCATGCGCATTCTCACGGAGAAGGATGGTTTCCCATCACTCGGTACCTTTGACATCGGCCTAGTTCGGAAGGCCGGCAAGGCCAACAAGGCGATTGAAGCTCTGGCGCGCCATGTCACTGAGAGCCTGTCGACCCTGCAAGGCCAATTGATTGCCGCTGAATAACGCAATGGCCCCTTCGATCATTCCACCCATTGGCTTTGGCACGTGGCCGCTCAAGGATGAAGTGGCGCGCGACAGTGTCGCCATGGCGCTCGACTGCGGGTTCTGCCACGTCGACACGGCGCAGTACTACGGCAATGAAAAAGCCGTGGGCGAAGGGATGCGCGCCTCGGGTATCAGGCGCGAGGATATTTTCCTCGTGACCAAAGTGCAATTCGACAATCTGGCGAAAGCAGCATTCCTGCCATCGGTGCGCGCCAGCCTTGAACAACTCAAGCTTGACCGGGTTGACCTGCTGCTCATTCACTGGCCGCCGCGCGATGACGCGCTGTTTGATCCCGCCATTGACGCGCTCTGCGAAGCACAGAGCCTTGGACTCGCAAAGCATGTCGGCGTGAGCAACTTCACGCCAAAACTTTTGCGCCGCGCCGTCAAGCGCGCGACGGTTCCGCTTATCGCCAACCAGGTTGAATTCCATCCGCTCATTGACCAGGCAAAACTTCTGGCGGCGGCCAAGGAACTTTCCCTCACGCTGGAAGCCTATTGCGTGCTGGGCCGCGGCAAGGTACTGGGCCAGCCCGCCATCCAGCAGATTGCCGCGCGGCGGGGCCTGAGCGAGGCCGCCGTCATCCTGCGCTGGGTGATGCAGAAGGGTGTCATTCCGCTGGTGCAAACCACCAAGCGCCGGAATGCCGAAGGTAATCTCACGGCGCTGGATTTCACCCTCAGCGAAGTGGAGATGGATGCCATTTCACCGCTCAGCAAAGCCAACCAACGCTTTATCGGCGGCGGCTCCTGGGCCCCGGACTGGACGGACGGGGACTGAGAGCGGGCGGAATCTAGATCGTCGCTTCAATCGGTTCCGAAAGCTTGGCGTTTGAGCGCGCGGCAATCAGGCAACCGGCGATAATCAGCACGGCGCCAACCAGGGTGGTCCACACCACGCCTTCAGCAAAGAAGAACCAGCCAAACAGAATTGCCCAGACGAAGGCGGAATATTCGGTGGGAATCAGGTACTGCGCTTCGGCGCGGGCGTAAGACCAGCTCATGAGAAACTGGCCGCTCAGCGACAGCGCGGTCACGCCCACCAGCGCAAGCCAGTGCTCCTTGGCCAAGGCAACGGCAAGCCAGGGCGCGGGCAGCAGGAAAATCAGGGCCAGAAACAGGCTTTGAAAGAACATGATTTCGGTGGGCTTTGCCAGCTGGGCCTGCTTCCTGCCCAGAATCAAACTGAAGGCATAGAACAGGGTCGAGAGAAGAACTGCTATCGTGCCGTGCATGACCTCTTGGGAATACTCCACGAGCTCAAACTGGCCGCCCAGGATGAAGGCCACGCCCACCAGGCCTGCGAGGGATGCCCAGATGGCCGGGCGCCCGATGCGCTCGCCCAGGAGAACGGCAGCAAGAATGAGCGCGATCAGGGGGGCAATGAAACTGAGGCCGATGGCATCGGCGAGCGGCAGCTTCGCAAGGCCCCAGAAGAATGTCAGCATTATTATGGCAATCAGGACGGAGCGCAGGACATGGAGCTTGAGGACGGAGCGTTGCGGCCAGACCCAAGCTCCCGAAAACCAAACGGAACCCGAGACGATGGTGGCCAGCAGGCTTCGCCACAGCACGACATTATAAACGCCTATGGCAATGACCAACGTCTTCATTGCCGCATCCATCCCGGAAAAAATGAGTATGGCGAATGAGCATACAAGGACGGGCGCTGCCGGGGTGCGGGCATTCATCAGGCGGGAAACTTTCGTTTACATCGTTTAGATTTTAAAAAACCCGCCAGATGCGGGAGGTTCATAGAGTGGCAGGAATTGATGGTGGAGCGAAGGGGGATCGAACCCCTGACCTCGGCATTGCGAACGCCGCGCTCTCCCAACTGAGCTACCGCCCCGGCCGGGTGCTGTTCTAGAGACAGGCGGAAACCCCGTCAAGGCAACAGCTTGCGCTCCGGACCCTTCCGCCTTACATGTGGCCGGCGTCTCAAACAACCACGCGGGCATCATGGTAAATCCGTTCCTCTGGCTTATTCTCAATCTCCTCGATCTCTATTTCTACGTGATCCTGGCCATGGTGATCATGAGCTGGCTGATCGGCTTCAATGTGATCAATGGCTCCAACCCTTACGTGCGGCAGATCAGCTATGCCCTGCACCGGCTGACGGAGCCATTTCTGGGGCCGATCCGGCGAATGCTGCCCGATCTCGGCGGGATTGATATTTCGCCCATCGTGCTGCTGCTCGCCCTGCAATTCCTGCGCTATCTCATCGTTTATTACGCAGCGCCCCTGCTGCTGTGAGCGGGCCATGTCGCTCAGCGTCAAAGTAACGGCGGCACCTGACAAGGGCCAAGCCAATGCGGCGGTTATCACGGCCAAGGCAAAGGCCTGGCAGGCAGCAAGAAGGACATCAAGATGGCGAAGATCATTGACGGCAAAGTCTATGCGGAAGGTTTGCGCGGCCGCATGGCGAAAACCGTGGCCGAACTCAAATCCAAACACGGGTTGACACCGGGGCTGGCAGTGGTGCTGGTGGGCGAAGATCCGGCCAGCAAGGTCTATGTGGCCAACAAGGCCAAGCAGACCGTCGAGGTCGGCATGAATAGCTGGGAACACAAGCTTGATGCGGCAACGCCGGAGGCGACACTTCTGGCGCTGGTTGAAAAACTGAACACGGACCCGGCCTGCCACGGCATTCTGGTGCAGTTGCCGCTGCCCAAGCATATTGATTCCGACAAGGTTCTGGGCGCCATCAACCCGGACAAGGATGTGGATGGCTTTCACGTGGTGAATGTGGGCCGGCTTTCGACGGGGCAGGAGTCACTCGTGCCCTGTACTCCGGTGGGCTCGGTGATGCTGGCGAAGGATGCGCTGGGTTCGCTGGCCGGGCTTGAAGCGGTGGTCATTGGGCGTTCCAACATTGTGGGCAAGCCCGTGGCGCAATTGCTGCTGGCGGAAAACTGCACGGTTACCATCGCGCATTCCAAGACCAAGGATTTGCCGGCGGTGGTGCGCCGCGCCGATCTGGTCATCGCCGCAGTGGGCCGTGCCGAAATGGTGAAGGGCGACTGGCTGAAGCCCGGCGCCTGCGTCATCGATGTCGGCATCAACCGCATCGAGCGCGACGGCAAGGGCAAGCTGGTGGGCGACTGCGATTTCGCCTCTTGCGAAAAAGTGGCGGGCTCGATCACCCCGGTTCCCGGCGGCGTCGGTCCCATGACCATCGCCTGCCTCCTGCGCAACACGGTGCGCGCGGCTTGCGCGCAAAAGGGCATTGCCATTCCGGAGATGTGAGCGCCGCTATTTTGCGATAATGGCGCGGAGCATCCACACGGCCTTCTCGTGGAACTTCATGCAATCCACCAGCATGTCGGTGGTCACGA
Source organism: Aestuariivirga sp. (assembly GCA_965279345.1). Classification (GTDB taxonomy): domain Bacteria; phylum Pseudomonadota; class Alphaproteobacteria; order Rhizobiales; family Aestuariivirgaceae; genus Aestuariivirga. The sequence goes on along the minus strand of CBDIHN010000003.1, from coordinate 274,193 downwards.
TGTCTTCGGCCTTTTCGCTTTCAGATGCCACTTCACGGGCATGGGCGGCGGCCTTTTCATTCAATACCGCAAGCTGTTCCACCATGTGCGGAATGTCGCCGCCTGTCACCTTGGCGTGCAGGGCAAATTCCTTGTTGACGCCATCAACCGGCACTTCCGAGCCGAGGGCCCGCATCCGTTCGGCGATGATATCGAGGCTCTTGAACAGCTCGTTATAATGCTCGTCCGTGAGCTTATGGACGGAAAAGAAGGTTTCTCCCTTCACGTTCCAATGCACAAGCTGGGTGGTGAGGAGGAGTTCGTAGGTGGACGTCAAGACGCCGCCAAGCAACCCCGCGATCTTGCGGCGGTCCTTGGTATCGATATCGGTGTTGCGGGTTTCAAGAATTTTGGACACGGACATGACGAACTCCCTTGACGGTTTAACAGGCGACCAACTGCGGCACATGGTTTGCGTGGTTGAAAACGCTTTGGACGGAGGAAAGTTCCGCCCCCGCCAATTTGTTCGATTTTGCATTGGCATCTGACTTTCGGAACCAAATTCCCGCCAAACGCTTAAGTAGGGGAAGGGGTGTATTGAAAAGAGGCAGAGATGAGCATGACCGGTTTAAGAGACCCAAGAGCAAGAACAAAACCCGCAGCCCGTAGGCGCGCCAAACCGCAGCATGACCGTGCCGATGGACCTTTACTGTCGGCAGTTCTTCACGATGCAATTGACGACATCAAAGCGGGCGTCGAATTCTGGAAAACACTCGGCGGAAACCGCCGGAGAAAGCTGGGGCATTCCCCTGAATTTCCGAACCGGGCCGGTTAAGCAGACTGGGCTCCAAAAGGCGGATGGATCGCGGGACATCGCAAGGCCTGTGAGTTCTGAACGCGTGTTCCCGCATAAAAATTGACTTCCCCGGCGCTCGGCCTACAAAAGAGCATCGTCGTTTCATTCAGCTCTACGACGCAAAAAAATAGTGGAGGAACACATGTACGCAGTTTCAACCCGGCGCCTGGCGCTGGTGTCAGGCCTGGCCCTGGCCCTTGGCTTCATGGGTGCTAACGCCGTTCAGGCCGACGAACTCGATGACATCACCAAGGCGGGGGTGATCAAGGTCGGCATTTTTGAAGACTTTCCGCCCTTCTCCTCGGCCGGCACCGATCTCAAGTCGCAAGGCTATGACATCGATGTGATCAATGCCCTGGCCAAGGCGCTCAACGTCACGCCGGAACTGACCGGCATCACCGGGCAGAACCGCATTCCGTCTCTCACCGAACACAAGCTCAACCTGCTGGTGAGCGTGGGCGTGAGCGACGAACGCAAGAAGGTGGTGGCGTTCACCGCCCCTTACGCGCCCTATTCCATTGACGTGATGGGTCCCAAGGCGCTGGCCGTGAAGGGGCCTGCGGATCTGGCGGGCAAATCGGTTGCGGTCAACCGCGGCACGCTGGAAGACACCTCGGTTACCGAAGTGGCCCCGGCCGGCACCGACATCCAGCGCTTCAACGACTACAATGGCGTGATCTCGGCGTTCCTGTCGGGACAGGTGCAGTTGATGGTGGTTGGCAATGACGTGGGTGCCGCGGTTCTCGCCAAGCAACCCGACATCGAACCGGAATCGAAGTTCCAGCTCCTCAATTCCCCCTCCGCCATGGCGATCAACAAGGGTGAAGACCGGCTGCTGGCCAAGATCGACGAGGCGCTGGCGGCAATGAAGAAGGACGGAACGCTCGACGCCATTTCGAAGAAGTGGCTGTTCATTCCGCTGCCGCCGGAACTCTGAGCCCATCATGGGTTATGAGCTCGATTTTGGAGCCCTGCTCCAATATCTGGGTTTGTTTCTCGAGGGTACGGCGGTCACGCTTGGCTTGACCGCCGTTGCCTCGTTGTTTGGAATTGCCCTCGGCATCGCCGGGGCTTGCGCTTTCCGGAGCAAGCACCTGTGGCTGCGGCGGGCGGTTGCGGGCTATGTCGAACTGATCCGCAACACGCCCTTTATCGTGCAGATGTTTTTCCTGTTCTTCGGCCTGCCCAGCATCGGGCTCCGCCTCAGCGCGCTGCAGGCGGCAGCCCTGGCGATGACCATCAACCTCACGGCCTATGCCATCGAAATTTTGCGCGCCGGGTTGGAAGCGGTGCCGCCGGGGCAGAGCGAGGCGGGCCGCAGCATGGGCCTGAGGCCGTTGCTGGTGTTCGGCCTCATCGTCCTGCCGCAGGCGCTGGCCAATGTCTATCCGGCGCTGGTAGGGCAAATCACCATCACGATGCTTGAGTCCGCCGTGGTTTCTCAGATTGCCGTGGTCGATCTCACGCACGTCGCTGACTATATCCAGTCGCGCAATTTCCGTTCCTTTGAAACCTATCTGGTGATCACGCTCATCTATCTGGTGCTGGCGGTTCTGATGCGCCGCATGCTGGCGCTTGCCGGGCGGCAGCTTTTCGCAGGCCGCGTGCGATGACCGATTTCACCCTGTGGGATCTGGTGCGAAACCTGCTGCTGGCAAGCCGCTGGACCCTGCTGCTGTCGGCCATCGCCTTTGCCGGCGGCGGCATTGTCGGCCTCGCCCTGCTGCTGGTCCGCATTGGCCGCAACAAATGGGGGCAAAAAGCGGTGATGCTCTATGTCGAACTTTTCCAGAGCACGCCGCTGCTGCTGCAATTGTTCCTGGTCTATTTCGGCCTGCCCAAGCTGGGGCTTGATGTTTCGGCCTGGCTTGCCGCCGCCGTCTGCTTCACGCTCTATTCCAGCGCCTTCCTCACCGACATCTGGCGCGGCAGCGTGGAAGCCATCCCGCGCGGCCAATGGGACGGCAGCGCCAGTCTCGGGCTGCATTATCTCTCGCAATTGCGTTTGGTGATCCTTCCCCAAGCCGCGCGCATGGCCATTCCGCCCACCGTGGGCTTTCTCGTACAACTGGTGAAAAGCACGGCCCTTGCCTCAATCGTCGGCTATCACGAACTGACCAAGACGGCGCAGATCCTGACCAACGCCACCTTCCAGCCCTTCGTGATCTACGGGCTCGTGGCGCTCATTTATTTTGCCATCTGCTTTCCGCTGACCAAGTGGTCACGCGGGCTGGAACGGCGCCTGGCGGTTGGCACGCATTGATGGTCCTGCACGGCGTCACTGCGCCAGAAAATTCCTTATCTCCGCAAGGAACCGGCCCCAGGAAGGATCGCCTTCCAGAATAACGTGATTGCGCCCTTCAAGGGCCACGAACCGGGCGCCGGGAATTCCCGCGGCGAGGCGCCTGCCTTCCTCGAAGGGCTGCACCGCATCATTGCGGCAATGCATCACCAGGGTTGGGACGCTCACCTGCGGCAGCAGGCTGGAAATATCAATGTCATCGACAGCGCGGCGCAGGCGCGCGGCGTTTTCAGGCGTGGTGGTTTTGCGCTGCAGGTCATTCCACCATTGCATTTGCTCGGCGGTTCCGTCCGGAATGAACAGTGAGGTAAAGATTTGCCGGAAGGCGGGATTGTCCTGGCCCCAGCCCTGGCGCATGAGGGTGAGAAGTGCGTCGGCCTGCGCGATGTCATCGGGTGAACCGCGCTGGCGCTTTCCCTTTATGAAGCCGCCGTAGAGGACGAGATGCGAAACCTTTTCCGGATGCAGCAGGCTATAGGCGATGGCGACGGCGCAGCCCTGCGACATCCCGTAGAGAGCAAAGCGTTTTAGGCCGGTGGCCTCGACCACGCATTCGAGATCGGCAACAAAGGCCGGAAGCGAAAACTCGCCCACGTCCCAATCAGACAGGCCGTTGCCGCGCGCATCATACCTGACGAGCTGATGTTCGGCGGCGAGTGCATGAAGCATGTGGCGCCAGATCGGGCTTTCCCAGTCGAACTCGAGATGGTTGAGCCAGTTGGCGGTTTTGACCAGCGGCGGACCGTGTCCCATCGTTGCATAGGCAAGGCGCGCGCCGTCGCCTGCGGTGCAGAAATGAATCTCCTGCCGCAAGTCTTGCGCGGGCGCCCGGGTTTCAGCGCGCGGCGCCTCATCCAACAGTTCTCCCACAAACCTTATGCCCTTGCGGGCAATGGTGCGGATCAGGCGCTGTTCCTCGCCGCTGTCGCCCACCGCCTTGCGCGCCGCATTGATATGGCTGGTCAGGGTGGAATCCGAAACCATGCGCCCGCCCCAGACATTGGCGATGAGGTCATCCTTGCTGACAACGCGCTCGCGGTTGCGCACCAGAAAGACAAGAAGATCAAAAACCTGCGGGCCTAATGAAACAAGCCCAGCCCCGCGCCGGAGCTCGCGCTTATCAGTGTCAAGGCCATACCTGTCGAAGCGCATGAGCACGCAGGTTCTCCAAAAGAGGGTCGGGCGGGAGGACGTTTATGCCGGTTTGGACGAATATTGAAGGTATTTTCAAGGTGGCGGCAAAGTCTTTTTGCCGGGAGGCGGGCAATCTTGCCGCCACAGGACCTTCCGGATGCGGGCCATCGCCAGGCGTGCGGCCGGCCAATCGCTTCACTCTTAATCACGGAGACTTCCATGGGCCGTTTCATTGCATTTCTTTACGGGCTCGCCGCCTATGCCCTGTTTTTCGCAACCATCCTCTATGCCATCGGCTTCGTCGAGGGCCTCGTGGTGCCGAAGACCATCGATACGGGAACCGTGGTTCCCGCCGCCCAGGCCATCATCATCAATCTCCTCCTGATGTCCGCCTTTGCCATCCAGCACAGCGTCATGGCGCGCCAGCCCTTCAAGAAATGGTTCACGCAGTATGTGCCGAAATCGGTTGAGCGCAGCACCTATGTGACGCTGGCCAGCCTCCTGCTTGTCTTGCTGTTCTGGCAGTGGCGCCCGCTGCCCGCCGTGGTTTGGCAGGTTGATCATCCGCAGGTTGCCATGGCGCTCATGGGGCTGTCATTCGCGGGCTGGCTGCTCCTGTTTGCGAGCACCTTTCTGATCAACCACTTCGAGCTATTCGGGTTGCACCAGGTCGCCAACAACCTTGTGGGCAAGCCAATGCCCGTCCAGCGTTTCCGCACGCCGCTGTTTTACAAGTTCGTGCGCCATCCGCTTTATCTCGGCTTCATCATCGCCTTCTGGGCCGCACCGGTGATGACCGTGGGGCACCTGCTGTTTGCAGCCGTCACCACGGCCTACATCTTCGTGGGCATTTTCCTCGAAGAGCGCGACCTGATCGATTTCTTCGGCGACGACTACCGCCGCTACAAGGCCCGCGTGTCGATGATCATTCCGTGGCGGAGGTCGGCGTGAAATTCTCCATGCCGGTTCCACTGACTATTGCACCAGCACCGAGCGCTGGCACAGGACGCCTTCGACCCAGACATCGGCTTCGCCCAGCTTGACGCCTGCGAGTTGAAGCACGGCGTTGATCACGCTGTCGACGGCGGGGGTGACGGTGCCGAGCAGGTTCACCACGGCGGGCTTGATCAGGGCCGGCGGAATGAGGCTCAAGGGACCCACCTGAACTTTCAAGTCGAGATCCTTGATCAGGTTTTTGGTGAGCGATTCGGTGAAATTGTGGGTGGAGACATTCTTGACCTTGCGCGCCGCGATGTCGCTGCTCGAGAATGTCAGTGTCTCCGCCTGCAGGTTGCCAACCTTGATGTGGGCAAGGCCCGTGGCTTTTATCAGCGGCACGTTGATAATGCTTGCCGCAGTGGCGACGGGTGCTGACGAAAAATTGCCGAACTGGGCTGGCGCAACGTCACCAAGCCACATATCAACGATGCCCGGCGTTGCATCAATTTTGGCGGTGGCGCTGTCGGGATGGCCGGAGGGGCACGAGACGGATTTAAGCTTCGCCTCGGCATAGGCAAGGTCAAGGTAGATCGGCAATTTTACCGAGATGCCGGAGAGGATTCCGGTGCCGCCCACCTGCGCTGTAACGCGCAGCCGGGTTTGCGCGGTGCGGACAACCTGCCCGGCCGGGCCGATGGCAAGCCAGGTCGAATGCTGCGGCGGCTCGCCGATGGCGAGATCAACGGTCAGGGCCGCAAGGCCCGGCACCGTGGCGCCCAGATTGAGCTTCACCTGGTTTGTGCCATCGCCAACGGCGGCAGCAGCCGAAATGATATCCATGGCGCTCACTGTGGCGCCGTAGGCCGACGGGGTTTGCCCGAGCTTCAGGTTCCCCAAGGAACCGAGATTGATGATGCCGCTGAGCGGAACGCTGACGGTTGAGAACTTCGCATCATTGGCGAAGACTTTAAGGGCCTTGTTGCCGTCCGAGCCGGCAGGCGTGGTCGCCACGAGGGCGTCGGCGATCTGGCCAACTTTGGCATCGGCGTTCAGAACGTCATTGTAGGTTCCGGCGGTGATGTCGAGATCGGTCGCCAGGGCATCGAAAAATGACAGGACATTGATGCGCGAGGCCAGCAGGGCATTATAATCCATGACACTCAGCGATATGCTGGTGCCGAGCAAGCCGGTGAGCAACTGGTTCACAATGCCGCCATTGAGGCTGGCAAGGCGTGAGCCAACGGCAAAGACGGCTTGCGCTTCCGCCGTTGCCACGGCGACAGTGCTCATATTGGGCGGCGAGGCGAAGGTGCCGGCGAAATACAGGGTGCCGGGCTTTTCAACACTGACGCGAACCGCGTTCCGGGTGAGGCCGCCGGGGGTGAAGCGTTCCAGCGGCAGGACCGTTTTATCAGCCTTGTAGAAACCGGTTTCCACGATGACCTTGCGCTGCTCGCTTGCCGGCACGCCATTGTCGGCCAAGGCCATGTGGGCGGCGAGCTCGGCCTTCCCGATATTTGCCGCGGCGACGATGGCGGCAATGTCGGTGGCGCCCTGGAGATTGCGCCGCTCATAATAAAGTGCCCCCTCATCGACGCCGAAGGCCGCAAACATCACCATGACGGGCAGGATCACCGCCGACGCCACGGCAATGTTGCCGCGGGTGTTCCTTAAAAACCGGGAAATCATTTACAAACCCCCAACCCGGATTTCCATTTTCCGCGTAATTGTCTGGCTCGGCATCAGGGCGGGCGGAAGCAGGCTCCAGATGGGAAGGTTCGAGGCGTCATAGGAAATCGAAACGGCGAGCTGGTTGACGTCAAGCACGCTGTCGGCCACGTTGAAGCTCACCTTCGCCGGTTCAATGAAGGTATAGGACGAGGCATTTGCCGCAACGAACTGTGTCACCAAAGCCTGCCGTTCGGTTTCATCCATGCCCGCAATGGCGGTGCGCGCCGCATCGGCGGCAATCTGCTGAACCGAATGGGCCGTGCCGAAATAAACGGCGTAGGCGATCATGCCGAAAGTGATGAGGACAAAGACCGGGGCGACAACGGCGAACTCAACGGCCGAGGCGCCGCCTTCGCCACGGGCAAAATTCCTGAAATTTGAAAGGCATGACTTCATCGCCGTACTCCCGGTTATTCTGCTCCATTGAGAATGGATCATGCAGCAAACCTAGGAGGCCGGAATGAAAGTTAACTTGCGGGGATCGGTAGACTCTGCCCACAACGCGTTTTTAAAATGAAGAATAATTCCCCAATGCACAACAGATTCCTCAATGGGATATTTCTGCGGGATGGCTGGGGAAGTGCAGCAGCTATACAGGATAAATTTGAATAAAGCATCAACGAGCCGCGCAGGGCGGGCGGAGCAGATTATTTTTTGTCCTGCGCAGTTCATTTACCACCAGCAGCGCGCCGCAAGGCTTTGTTCATGGTTAACAAATTTTGCATGCCTTTCATAAAATTCTAAGCAAGCGGCTTAAGCGGTTTGCAAGCCGAAGAGCGCGAATCTCCTCCCCGGGACAGCGACGAAAAGGGAGATTGTCATGAAAATGAAGATCCTTGCTTTGATGTTGAGTGTTGCGCTCACAAGCGCCGCAGAGGCCCGCAATGATTCCAAGTTTAGAGCGTCGGCAGAGACGGTGGCAGAGGCCCAAAACAATGGGGCCCTGCCACCGGTTGCCGCTTACGTCAAAGTCCGTCCCAAGCTAACTGCCTGGGCGCACACTCTCAGAGCCATGTTCTACCCTCACACAATGTCGGAAAGCTGTCTTGCAAGAGCGGTTTACTTCGAAGCCCGCTCGGAATCGACACTTGGACAGTTGGCAGTGGCCACGGTCATCCTTAACCGGGTCAAGGCGTCGGATAATTCCTCTTCTATCTGCGGCGTGGTCTACAAAGGTGCCGATCGCCTGAACGCCTGCCAGTTTTCCTTCGCCTGTGATGGCAAACCGGACGTCCCGGATGATATGGCCGCGTGGAATACTGCGCTGAATGTCACCACGTTGGCGCTCACCAGCGATGAGGAAACACCCGACCAGCAGATGCAGGTTGTAGCAAATGCCACCTTTTATCACGCGGATTATGTCGATCCGTACTGGTCCAAATCGATGCACCGGGTGACCAAGATCGGGCGCCACATCTTCTATTCGCAGGGTTAGTGAAGATTCCCCTGGGTTCTGGACAGGGCGAATGCAAGCGGTTACGCTCCCTTTCTTCAAAGAGTGGAGCCCATCATGACAAGCCTTCTGGCGTTGACTGCAACCCGGCCAACCCGCACCCTTGCCGATGATGAGGTGCTTCTTGTCCAGGGCGAGGGGGGTGGCGATCTTTTCATTCTCCTCAGCGGCAAGCTCAATGTGGTCCGCGACGGGGTCAACATTGCCTCCATCTCCCAACCGGGCACCCTTATAGGGGAGCTGTCGGTGCTGCTCGGCATCCGGAACAGCGCCACGGTGCGCGCCGAGCGTGAAACCAAGGTGCGGGTGATCCGCGATGCCAACACGCTCCTGGACAGTGAACCGGGCCTGGCGCGCCGCGTGGCCGCACTGGTCGCGGGCCGGCTTGATGCCACCTCGGCCTTGCTGGTTGAACTCGCCAAGCACAACAAGGGCAAGAATGAGCAAGGGCTGCTCACGCGCATCCTCTCGACCATCTATTCGCCAGCACCTGGCGAAGGCGAAAAGTAGCCGCCAAAATCAGCAGCGGGAGTTGGCCATGGACGATTCTCGGTTTGGAAAAGAAGACGCCAAAGGATTCTGGACGCCAAAAGAGCCAGTGAGCTACGGCCCCGCCTTTGACTGGCCGCCGCGCCCCAAGGCGCTTATCAAATGGTTTTTCGGCTTTCCCGGCTATCTCTGGCCGTGGAATGTTTTATATGCCGCAGCGGCTGTCCTGATCTGGATGTACCTGACGCCGCCCCTGGAAAAATTCCAGGCATTTTCGTTCGGCTGGGCCGGCCTGATCCTGCTCCGCAATATCGTGCTGGCCATCCTGGTTTTCGGGGCCTGGCACCTGTGGCTCTATGTCTGGCGCAAGCAGGGCACCAGCTTCAAATACAACCGGCAATGGCCGAAGGAATCTTCCGCCTTCCTGTTCAAAAACCAGACCTACGACAACATGTTTTACACGCTGGCGAGCGGCGTGCCGATCTGGACCGCCTATGAAGTGCTGCTGCTCTGGGCCTACGCCAACAACGTGGCACCGATGATCAGCTTTGCGGAACACCCGGTGGGCTTCATCGCGTTGTTTTTTCTGGTGCCCTTTATCCACGAGGTGGGGTTTTACTGCGCCCACCGCCTGCTGCACTGGCCGCCGCTTTATGCGGTGGCGCACAAGCTGCATCACCGCAACACCAATCCCGGCCCGTGGTCGGGCCTTTCCATGCATCCCATCGAGCATGTGATCTATTTCTCCACCATCGCGCTGTTCTTCCTCATCCCGGCGCATCCCATCCACATGATCAACCTTGCCTCACGGCTGGGATTGGCCCCGGCGCAGGGCCATACGGGATTTGATAGGGTGGTGGTGGGCGAGGAGACGAGCATGGACGCGTCCTACTTCGCCCATTACCTGCACCATAAATATTTCGAAGTGAATTATTCCGACGGCATGGTGCCGTTGGATAAATGGTTCGGCTCCTTCCACGACGGCACGCCGGAAGCCAATGAGGCGATGAAGGCAAGGCGCCTCAGGCGCGGGGTGTAAGGGTGGGCTCGCAAAAATCGAAGTCGTGGTCGACAACAGCAATAAGGAATTGAAAAGGTAGTAGAATGCTCTGTTCGTTCGCGCGCCAATTTCCAACCTTTGTAGAAAGCTTTTTGCAACAAGGCAGTCGTTTGAGCCGGCGGTTTCGTGAAGAGACTGTAACCGATATCTTGATGGGTGGGCTCATATCGACAGGGTCGCAGGCGATTTTTGTAGATTATCCAAATGAAACCACCACCGGCGCCGACATGCGTTGGGACTTCGTCAACCAGCACAGGGATACAATCTTCAGTCTATTTATTCAGGCGAAAAAACTCTACGATCGCGCATCCAGTTGGCGCGATCATGGCTATAACGAGCTTTTTCACTTAACGGGCTCGACAGGAGATTTCCAAGCGCAGGTTCTCTGCGATTATACGCGCGGCGAATTATTTACCTTTCCGCTCTACGCATTTTACAACCCGGGAAGAAGTTGCAGACTTGCTCGTGCGGACGGAGTCAAGAATGTTCGGGGTATGACGTTCGCTGATGGTTATGAAATTGAACGGCGGGTGATGGCGGCGACGACAGGGCCGATGCGAAGGATGACAAGCAGCCTTGGCGCTCTTCAACCGCTCCATTTTCCAATAGCGGACCTACTTTGCCCAGGAGTGTTCGTCACACAAGGGATTATGGCTTATCGGCCAGGACCGGATGCGGGGCGCCCAACTATTTTTCGCGCTGTAAATGGAAGGTGGGAGGCAGGATATCTTCTGCCACCACGCCCCGAGGATATACGGGATCGGCTTGTAAAAGCGCTTAGCAGAACGGCAGCGGCGGCTGGAACAAAAACTTCAGATGTTCCGCCCGTTTGTAAGACCATACCGTCAGAAGTGAGAAACCGGATCGCAAGGCATCGAGCGGACTCTGGAGCACATGATGAAAGCCCTGCTCCATTTTGGACCGTAACCGTGGTGTCCACAGATCCATCATCTGACGACTGAGCGTCAGGTCACGGCATGACCAAAAACTTAGTGAGTTCAAGCGCCCGATGAATCGCTTTTCTGCAATGACTTCGAGTCTCTCTACCAAACCGCTAAGACAATAGATATGCTCATCCCATGACTCTCGAACAAACTCTCCCCTTTCTCATCTTCTCGCTGGTTGCGGCGATTACGCCGGGGCCGAGCAATGTGATGATCACGGCGACCGGTTCGACGGCGGCGATTGTGCAGGGATTGCCCTGCGTGGTGGGCGCTGCCGCGGGCATGGCGGCGCTCCTGTTCACGGCGGCACTTGGTTTTGGCCAGCTTAACCTCGGCAATCCGTATATCCTGCGGGTGATGAACTGGTGCGGGGCAGCTTTCCTGCTGTGGCTTGCCTGGAAGATTGCCACTGCCGGGCGCGCGAGTGAGGCCGGGGTGGTACAGCCGGTGGGATCTTTCGGCGCGGCGCTTTTCCAATGGGTGAATCCGAAGGGGTGGCTGGTGGCCGTCGGTGCGGCCGGAACTTATCTGCAGCCCGTAACGCACACCGAACTATTGCAGGCCATAATGTTTGCCGTATTGTTTTTCAGCGTGGCGCTTCCCAGCGGCTTCGTCTGGCTGGTGCTCGGCGCTTCCATGCAGGGGCTGCTTCGCGATGAGCGGTCGGCGCGGATATTCAACACAGTCATGGCGCTGGCCTTGGCCCTCTCGGTGCTGATGATGTATTGGTAGGCGGTGTTTTAACGGCGGTTGAAGACAAAGCTGGAGGTGTTGCGGCTTTTTCCTTCAACCCTGTCATTGACTGTCTGGACAAATGAATTTGGCCCGGTGCGCTCGAGCACCATCTGGGCCGTCCAATCGCCATTCACCAGCCCGCCCCATTTTATGGTCATCACCAGGCGGTCGCCGCGCAGGGTTCCGTCAAGCTTTGCGGGGCCGGTCGTCGATCCGGTATAGGTGCCGACATACCTGTTGCCCCCTGCGCTCCTGATGGAAAGCCTCATCGCCCGGTGGAACACAAGCAAGCCGCAACTGCCTTTCATGGCAATCTTGGATTCAGCGCCGGTAATTGCAACCCGGCAACTGGCTGAAATTTCGCCGTACTTGGAAGTATAGGCCTTGCCAGAACCGGACCAGCTTCCGGAAAGATTGTCGAAAAATTTGTTGGGGGCTGCATGGGCCGCTGGTATCAGCAGGCTGCTGAAGAGTGCCGCGGTTAGAAAAATGCGTTTCAGGAGTGACATGGGCCTTTCGCCTGTAGCGGCCCATCATAACATTTTGACGACAGGTCTTTGGATTGCCAGCCTGCAACCACCGAGCGGATATCGACCCCGATAGAACGAACCCTCGGGGTTATTCGCCGGAGACTGAAGCCTGGGTGTTGGCGCGCACGAAGGCGAAGTTGGAAGTGCTGCGATTTTTTCCTTCAACTGTATCATTCACGGTTTGCGCGAAGGAGTTTGGCCCGGTGCGCTCAAGCACCATCTGAGCGGTGCGGTCGCCGTTCACCAGCCCGCCCCATCTGATGGTCATCACCAGGCGTTCGCCGCGCAGGGTTCCCTCAAGCTTCGCGGGGCCGGTCTTGGAGCCGGTATAGGTGCCGACATAATTGTTGCCGCCAACATTGCGGATGGAAAGCCCCAGCGCCTGGCGGAACACCAGCATGCCGCAACTGCCTTTCATGGCAACCTTGCTTTCAGCCCCGGTAATGGCGACCCGGCAATTGGCGGATATTTCGCCATATTTGGTTACATAGGCCCGGCCCGAGCCGGACCAGCTTCCGGACAGATTGTCGAAAAACTTGTTGGGGGCTGCCTGGGCCGCCGGGATCAACAGGGCACTGGCAAGCGCCGCAGCGAGAAAAATATATTTCATGGGTGATACTTTCATTCAGACATTCGGGTTTTAACGGCCTCGCCGCGCTATTGTTCCATCGCATGGGGAAGCATGGCCCGGCTCCTAGTGACGCATCATGGCTCTTTTCCGGCAAAAGCCTGATTACAATGTCCCCTAAAAATAAGATCAAAATATCCGGAAGCGCCATCAATCCCCCTTGACACTATATTCCTATTATGTCATTTGTGTTCCTGTTTTGTTCTTTATGAACGGTAAGAAGGCACCATGGACTGGAAGACGGACTGGGACTTGGCCATCAAACGCAATAGCGAAGCGCTCAAGGGCATAGTTGCGACCCTTTTCGCTATGCTGGATGCCACGGTTTCGCGGATTCCACATCCCCTCCACCGGGCCGTGCTGCGCGTCCTTCGTCCCGCCGAGTCCGCAGTGCGGCGCCTTGTGGTGATCGCGGCGCGGGGCCTTGTGGTGAAAGTTGCACCCTCCCGTCCCATGCTCAAGGGGCAGATCATTTCAAAGGGTGGCGGGAGCAGGCTTCCCGCCTTCAAGCTCTTCGATACACGGAAAGATTTCCCCGAACTGCGCCTGCACCGGGTGCGATACGCGAAGTATCCGCCGCGCGTCCTTTTCCTGGGTCCTGATTCAAGGCTGGACGACCTATGGCCAAGACCCCAGCACGCAACCGTTCCCCCACCGTCCGATGGGTTTGTCAGCGCGGCGCGCATCGTTCGCAGGCTTCAGGCCCTGAAGTTGGCCCTTGAAAACCTTCCCCATCAGGCCAAGCGACTGGCCCGCTGGCAGGTGAGGCGGGAGGCCATGCCAAACCCGAAGTTCAAATCACCGCTCCGGTCCGGCCGTGCTCCCGGCCACCGGAAGAAACCGGATCACGAAGTCGATGAAATCCTCACCGAATGCCACTGGCTTGCCTGGGAGGCCGAGAAGCCCGACACAAGCTGAGGCAAAAATCATCTGTATACGGATTAATACTCCCACCACCGTCATTCCTGCGAAAGCCGGAATCTTTCTAACATTGATGGGATTCCGGCTTGCGCCGGAATGACGAATTGGGTGAGAAATGACAAGCTGGGTGAATTATTTCTTCGCCGCTTTCGCCCGGGCGATGCCCTCAACGATCATCTCTTCTGCCTCAACCGCATTGCCCCAGCCCAGAACCTTGACCCATTTGCTGGGTTCCAGGTCCTTGTAGTGGGTGAAGAAATGCTCGATCTGCTGCACGGTGATTTCCGGCAGGTCGAGGTAGTTGAACACATTTTCGTAGCGCCGGGTCAGCCGGGGCACCGGCACGGCGATGATTTTTTCGTCGCCGCCCGCCTCGTCCTGCATTTTCAAAACGCCCACCGGTCGGCAGGCCACGACGGCGCCGGGAATGATGCCGCGCTGGTTGGCAATCAGCACGTCCACCGGGTCGCCATCGCCCGACAGGGTGTGCGGAATGAAGCCGTAGTTTCCGGGATAGCGCATGGACGTATAGAGGAACCGGTCCACCACCAGGGTTCCGGCTTCCTTGTCCATTTCATACTTGATGGGCTCGCCGCCCACCGGCACCTCGACAATCACGTTGACTTCCTTGGGCGGGTTCCGGCCTATGGCAATGGCATCGATACGCATGGGGCTTTCCTTTGAATGATATCCCGTAGCATACTATGGGCCATGGGAAAATTCGCAGCGCTAATTGTCTTAGGCCTTTCTGCCAATGCCGCTCAGGCTGGCGAGATAACCAGCGTCTACTCCGACCTCGATCTTAAAAAATGCAAGGCCCTCGAACTCTACAACGGCGAAGACAATGGCGAAGGCGGCGTGTGGGAGTGCAAGGGCATTGCAGGATTTGACGTCCTTTATCTTGAGGGCGACCTTCGCGGCTATGTGGCTTTCGGCCCGGAGGCGCGCAGCCAATGCAGCTCGGCGCAGACCTTCGGAGCCTTCAATTCGCCCGGCCCCAAAATTGAATGGCGCATGGAAAACGGCAAGCCCATTGCCACCATTCTCCGTTGGTTCACTGACAATGGTTCGGGCGAAGCAAATGCCAAGCAGAACTGGCTGGCGGTCAGCAAGCTTAATGGCAAAGATTCCTGCCGCGTGGCGCTGATCGACACGAAATATCCGGATGCCAATTCCATCGCGCGGGCCAAAGCCGATGGCAAGGCCCATACGTTCAATTGCGAAAAGGATGTGCCGGACGTGGTTTCCCAGCGCGCCCTTGCCGCCAATGGAATCATGTCGGGCGCTCCCTGTCCGGGCGGGCCCTACCGCGAGGAATAGGCTGGTTTAGAGCGTGATCAGTTTACCTTGAATCCAAAAAACAATCGTCATTCCGGCGCACGCCGGAATCTGGCGGCAGTTTCCTTCCCGAACGGGATTCCGGCTTTCGCCGGAATGACGGCGGAGAGGACTCGGTCGGACTAAAACTGATCTGGCTCTACGCGACGTCGGCTGCTTCCTTGGCGCGGCTCATGCGCTTGCGCTCATTGGCGTCGAGATAGATTTTGCGGAGCCGGATGGACTTCGGGGTGATTTCCACCAGCTCATCATCGCCCACATAGGCGAGAGCCTTTTCCAGCGACATCTTGATCGGCGGGGTGAGTACCACCGCTTCGTCCTTGCCGGAGGCGCGGACGTTGGTGAGTTTCTTGCCCTTGATGACATTGAGTTCAAGGTCATTGCCGCGCGTATGTTCGCCAATGATCATGCCGGCATAGACCTTGGTGCCGTGCTCGATGAACATGGGGCCGCGGTCCTGCAGGTTGAAAATGGCATAGGCCACGGCCTCGCCATCGCCGTTGGAAAGCAGGGCTCCCGTATGGCGGCCCGGAATATCGCCGACATAGGGGGCATAGGCATGGAACAGGCGGTTCATGATGGCGGTGCCGCGGCTGTCGGACATGAGTTCGCCCTGGTAGCCGATCAGGCCACGGGTCGGCGCATGGAACACCAGGCGCTGGCGGCCCGAGCCGGAGGGGCGCATGTCGCGCATTTCGGCGCGGCGCTCGGAGAGCTTCTGCACCACGATGCCGGAATAGGCTTCATCGACGTCAACAATGACTTCTTCAATGGGTTCCAGCCTTTGGCCCTCTTCATCGGTGCGGAACACCACGCGGGGGCGGCCCACGGTGAGTTCAAAGCCTTCGCGGCGCATGGTTTCAATGAGAATGCCCAATTGCAATTCGCCGCGGCCCGCCACTTCGAAAGCATCGGTTTCATTTGATGACGCGGTGACTTTCAGCGCCACATTGCCTTCGGCTTCGCGCAGCAGGCGCTCGCGGATGACGCGGCTCTGCACCTTGTCGCCTTCCTTGCCGGCCAGCGGGCCGTCATTGATGCGGAAGGTCATGGTCAGCGTCGGCGGATCAATAGGCTGGGCCTTGATGGGCTCGGCAACCGCTGGATCGCAGATCGTATCGGCCACCGTCGAGGTCGTAAGCCCGGAGATGGCAACGATGTCGCCGGCAAAGCATTCGTCCACCGGCACGCGCTCAAGGCCGCGGAAGGCCAGCACCTTGGAAATGCGGCCCTGCTCGACAACCTTGCCATCCTGCGAAAGGGCCCGCACCTGCTGATTGGCTTTCACCGAACCGGAGCGAACCCGGCCCGTCAGAACCCGGCCCAGAAAAGGGTTGGCTTCAATGGTGGTCACCAGCATGCGGAACGGGCCTTCCTCAATCACCGGCGGATTGAAGTGCGAGACGATGAGATCGAACAGCGGCGCCATGGTGTCTTCGGTCTGGGCCGGGGTCTTGGACATCCAGCCATGTTTCGCCGAACCGTAGATAATCGGAAAATCGAGTTGCTCTTCGCTGGCTTCGAGGGCCGCGAAGAGATCGAAGACTTCGTTCACCACTTCATTGTGGCGCTCGTCCGGGCGGTCAATCTTGTTGATGCAGACGATGGGCTTGAGGCCGATCTTCAGGGCTTTCTGCAGCACGAATTTGGTTTGCGGCATGGGGCCTTCGGCGGCGTCAACCAGCAGCACGGCGCCATCCACCATGTTGAGAATGCGCTCGACTTCGCCGCCGAAATCGGCGTGGCCCGGCGTGTCCACGATATTGATGCGGGTGTCCTTCCAGACCAGCGAGGTGACCTTGGCCAGAATGGTAATGCCGCGTTCGCGCTCAAGGTCGTTGGAATCCATGGCGCGCTCGGCCACCTTCTGGTTGTCGCGGAAGGATCCGGACTGGGACAGGAGGCGGTCGATCATGGTGGTCTTGCCATGGTCAACGTGGGCAATAATCGCAATGTTGCGCAAATTCATGGGGCGCCGGAACTTTCTCTATTGTCTGGAGTTGGGCGGCCAATAGCATGGCTCATTAGCAAAGGCAATTCACCGATATGCCCGAAAAATGGGCGCGATTGGGGCTTTACGCCTCTTCCGCCACAAAGACGTCGAAGGCGGCCAGGAACTGCTGGCGGATTTCGTCCTTTTCCAGGAGAATTTCATGCAGGGCTTCACGGATCGTGATGATCGAGACGCCCGCCACGCGCTCGGAAAACCGCCGTATGGCATCATTGTCCACCACGCTGTCGAGGCCCGCCGCCACGATCAGGACCGGGCATTTCAAGCCTTTGGCGCTCTTCATGCCGCGCACGGTGGCAATGGAATGCAGGGCGGCTGACAGCCAGCCATAGGTTGGCCCGCCGGAGCCAAGCTGCGGGGCTTTTTCCAGCACGGCGCTATCGCGGTTCCATCGCCTTTGATCCTGGGTCAGGGGGTTGCCGGCAAAATCCTTGCGTCCCAGAGGGGCCTGTTTTTTGCCGGGCAAATAGACCCAGCCCAGGCGCAGGGTCATCGCAATGCCGGTCAGCAGGCGCACCACCGGAACCGGCCAGGCCCCGTAATTCAGGTCAATGAGCGGGGCGATGAGCACGCATTTCTTGAACCAGTTGCGGGTGCGGATGAGGCGCAGAATAATATTTCCGCCGGTTGAATGGGCCAGCACATAGTAGGGCGGCGGGCAATCCGGCAGGACCACCTGGGTCATGAAAGCCCTGATGTCTTCGTCATATTCCTCGAAGCTGTCGACGTGGCCGCGCAGGCGCTTTTCGGTGAGCCGCTGAGAGCCGCCTTGCCCGCGCAAATCAACCGAGGCCACGCAATAGCCTTTGGCCATCAAATCGCGCGCGGTCTCGAAATAGCGCTCCATGAAATCGGCGCGGCCGCCCAAAATAACCACGGTTCCCTTGGCATTGCTGACGCGCGCCGACATGGCGCGCAGGTGATAGCCATCGCTTGTCACCACACGGGTGCAATCGGCGCCGCGCGGCACGGGATTCTCAGGCGTTGAAATCAGTTCCATGAACCCCTGCTCTAAAGCAGAGGTTCATTCTGGGCAAGAACAAGACTTACTGAACCTTCTTGACCTCGGTCAGTTCGCCGCTGGCGGAACTGAGCTTGATCACATAGGCCTTGCCGCTGCGGGTGGCATTGAAGGCGAAGACCTGGCCGGTGCAGGTGGCGGGCTTCACGCTGGTAAAGCCGTAGCCCGAGACAATCTGTCCGGCCTTGTCGCAGGACATGCCGGGTGCTGCGCTGGCGGTTTTCTTTTCAGCCGGCGTCACGGCCTTCTTCTCAAGCGAAGCAACCGATGACGTCACAGTCTTCTTTTCAACCGAAGCCACGGATTTCTTGACAACAGGCTTAGGCGGAGGAACCGCCTTGACAGTTTTTTTCTGCTTCTTCTTCGGGGCTATGTAGACGGGCTCTTCGCCCTGATACCGGGGCTCGTAATAGCCGTCGTCCGGATCATAATAGGCAAGCGGCCGTTCATCGTCTTGATAGTATTCTTCGTCGTCATAATCATCCGCATAAAAATCGCGGGGCGGCGGGTCGTAGAAATAATAGCCGGGGTTCAAAAAACGCCAGCGGGAGCCCGCTTCGGCAGTAGTTGGCACAACCAACGTGCTGGCTACCAATGCGAAGGCCGCTGCACTGATGATACGGGACAACATGGAACTCTCCCTCTTAAATTTTCGCGTCAAATTCGCCGAATGGATTGAATCTGGCCATTTCTCGAATAAACTTTAATCCGGAAAACTTCGCCTCTTTTCCTGGCAATGAAGGTGTGAAACTTGCCGCCACAGTTGGCTGGCTGCACGTCGCGGAAACCACGATCCCGGACAATTCCACGGGCCTCACGGCAGGATACGCGATCCCCATAACCGTAACCGTCTCCATAACCGTAACCCGGATGCGGGACAAAGTATCCTGGACGGGGATAATAACCATAGTCACCGCAGCGGAAGGGATCGTAATTGTAGTAGCAATATCCGCCGGGCTGGCCGATGCCGATCGTGACTTTCACCTTGGCTTCCGCAACCTGTGCAGAAACTGAAAAGGCTGCCGCAATGGCCGCCGCTATCAAAATTTTCTTGAACATTGTTCCGCCCTCCAAAATCGCAAGCTCCCCAGCTTATCGAACGAGATCATGGCAGAATCTTGCTGAACAAAAGCTAATAACCCTGTTCATCTGCCGTTCAACTTCGTGGCAGAAACAAGGCAAAAGGGCCGGAACGCCTTTCGGCGTTCCGGAATAGGGGGTGGATTAGAACAGCTTCTTTACACCAATGATGTCGCCGTCCATGTTGACTTTAACCTTGTAAGGATTGCCGAATTTCCAGGCCTTGTACTGGTAAACCGGGGCGCTGCAATCGATTGGGTTAACGTTGTTGAAGCCTGACCACTTTACGATTTTGCGGCCCTTGTTGCAGCTGATGCCACCGTAGTAGGGCTGAGCTACTGGATAGTATTCGCCGTAGCCGTAACCATAGCCAGGATAAAAACCACCACCGAGGCCAAGGCCAACGTTGAGGTCTACGTGAACTTTTGCCTGAGCCTGCTGAACAGGGGCAAGGGCGGTAAGGGAAACAGCAACAGCGGCTGCAGCAATGAGGGACTTGGTAATCATTTGGGTTCTCCAGGGTTTAAGTTTCATTTTGTTTTGACGGCCACCTTGGCCATCCATGACACCGAAACTAGCCCCCTGAACTTGAACGCAATCAGAACCCAACATTCATTTTCAGTTCATTTTTAAGCCCCTCCCCCTTGTAATCGGGGAAACGAAAATTACCTCTCCTACAGCGGATGCCAATTGTGGGTCCGCACCAAATGCATTGCTTCAGGAGAATGTAAATGTTTGATTTTACTCCGCTTTACCGTTCCAGCATCGGTTTTGACCATCTTGCCCGCATGCTTGATGATGCCGCAAGTTTCGAGGCTCCGGCCTATCCGCCCTATAACATCGAGCGCGTTGGCGAAGACGAATACCGCATTACCATTGCCATTGCCGGCTTTGCTGCCTCCGACATCAACCTCGAAGTGAAGGGCAACGCTCTCACGGTTACCGGCAAAAAGGCTGAAAAATCAGCCGAAAAGACCGAATACCTGCACCAGGGCATTGCGGCCCGCAATTTTGAGCGCCGCTTCCAGCTTGCCGATCACGTTGAAGTGACGGGCGCTGATTTGAACCATGGCCTCTTGCATATTTCGCTGAAACGCGAAATTCCGGAAGCCCTGAAGCCGCGCACGATTGCCATTCGCAGCGCGAATGAGCAGAAAGTGCTTGAGGCCAAAAAGGCCGCCTGATCCTGAACGCGAGGGGCGCTTGCAGCAAGCGCCCCTTTTTTGTTTTCGCCTATCAGGCGTGGAGTTCCTTGATCAGATCCAGGAATTTCCGAACATCGGCTTCAGGCGTGGCATAGGACAGCACGAAGCGGACGAAAATTTCGTCATCGGCAATGGTCTTGCCAAGGCTGTCAGGCATCCAGTCATAGAATTTTGCACCTGACGCCAGGAGCTTGTCGTTCAAGGCCCGCGGCATGACGGCAAAGACTTCGTTGGCTTGTACCGGATTCGGAATGCGGATCTTTTTGAATTTGCCAAGCCCTTCGGCAAGCTGTGCGGCAAGGCCATTGGCGAGCTTGGCGTTTTCCAGCCAAAGGCCATTCTTGAGATAAGCCAGCATTTGCGCGCCCAAATAGCGGCCCTTTGAAACGAGCTGGCCGCCCCTCATGCGGCGATAGATGAAATCATCGGCCAATTTCGTATCGAAGAAAATCACCGCTTCCAGCATCATGGTGCCGTTCTTGGTGGCACCGAAGGACAAAACATCGACACCGGATTTCCAGGTGAGCTCGGCGGGGCTGACATTCAAGCCCGCAACCGCATTGGCAAAGCGTGCGCCATCCATATGCAGCTTCATGCCGCGCGGCTTGATGAGATTTGAGATCGCTTTCACGTCAGTTGGAGAATAGGTGGTGCCCAGTTCGGTGGAGTTGGTCAGCGAAACTGCGGCGGGCTTTGGATCATGCTCGCCGCGAATGAAACTCTTGAGGGTTTTCTCAACCATGGCCGGGGTGATTTTTCCGGCGGGTCCATGAAGGCCGAGTATCTTGGCTCCGCCGGTAAACATTTCCGGGGAATTGCATTCATCAACGCTGATGTGGGCCTCGCCATGGCAGATCACCGCGCCATAGGGCGGCGTGAGGGCTGACAAGGCCAATCCGTTCGCTGCTGTGCCGGTCATCACCAGAAAGGAACGCACGTCTTTTTCAAAGACCAGGGAAAGCTGTTCTTCGGCTTTTTTCGTCCAGTCATCGCCGCCATAGGCCGGAGCCGAGCCGGCATTCGCCTCCACCAGGCTTTCGAGAATGCGGGGATGAACACCGTAATGATTGTCAGATGCGAAATTCATGGGGAAGCTCCAAAGGGGAGGTCTTCCCTACCGTTTTGAAACGGGATGGTCGAGGGCCTTAGAATTTTAGCGTAATTTTATTGCGTATTTTTCCTCCAAACGATTCCTTCCTTGCGCAAAACTCTGGATCGTGTATTTTGAAGAAAGGACAGTATAGCTGTCCTTTATAAATGGCAATTTTGGACTTGTGAGCCCGGATGAACCGGAATACGACCACAACACATCTGAAAGCGACGGCAAAAACAGCCGCCGATGCCGTTTGCATGGCCCGCGCCCAGACCACTAAACGCACATAAGGGTCGGCTCGGGCGAAAGACGCTCTCAGAGTTTGATCCCTTACGCGAGGCTCCGGTGGCTCCAAAATGCCCCCCTCAAGAGATCAAACCCAGAGGCAAGGAATGAATAACGGTCCCCTTGGGACTGAATGGGAATGTTGGAAGAGGACGATAGCCATGAGCCAGTCACTTCAGATGCTGCCGGAGGGGGTGCGTGAACCCCATGGGCTGTATCATCCCCGCAACGAACATGATGCCTGCGGCATTGGCCTCATTGCCAACATCAACAATATCAAGAGCCACCGCACCGTTGATGACGGCTTGAGCATTCTGAAGAACCTCGAGCACCGGGGCGCCGTCGGTGCCGACCCCAAGGCCGGCGACGGGGCCGGCATCATGATTCAAATTCCGCATGGATTCTTTTCTGAGGAAGCCAAGCGCCTTGGCTTTGAGTTGCCCGCACCCCACACCTATGGCGTGGCCTATCTCTTCATGCCGCGCGAAACGGTTTACCGGCAGGATATCGAGCGCATCTGGTGGGAAACCTCGCGCGAGGAAGGCCTGAAGGTTCTGGGCTGGCGCGATGTGCCGGTTGATTCCGCGGTGCTTGGCTATTCGGTGAAGGGCACGGAGCCTTTTCACCGGCAAGTGTTTATCGGGCGTGGTCCGACGATCCGGGATGAAGCGCATTTTGAGCGCAAGCTTTTTGTCTGCCGCAAGGTGGTTTCAAACCGCGTGCTGGAAGTTCTGGGCGCCAAGGCCCGGACCTATTATCCGGTGTCGGTTTCCTGCCGCACCATTGTCTACAAAGGGCTGGTGCTCGGCAAGGACTTGGGCGCGTATTACAAAGACCTGACGGACCCGCGCATTGAATCGGCACTTGCCCTCGTGCACCAGCGCTTTTCCACCAACACGTTTCCGAGCTGGCCGCTGTCGCATCCCTACCGCTTTGTCTGCCACAATGGCGAGATCAACACGGTGCGCGGCAATTACAACTGGATGGCAGCGCGCCAGGCCAACATGAAGTCCACGGTGCTGGGCGAGGACCTGTCGAAGCTCTGGCCCATTTCCTATGAAGGGCAATCGGACACGGCGTGCTTTGACAACGCGCTCGAATTTCTCACCATGGGCGGCTATTCGCTGCCCCATGCCATGATGATGCTGATCCCCGAGGCCTGGGCCGGCAATCCACTGATGGATGAGGACCGCCGGGCTTTTTATGAACACCACGCGGCGCTCATGGAGCCATGGGACGGCCCTGCCGCCATGACCTTCACCGATGGACGTTTGATCGGCGCAACGCTTGACCGCAACGGCTTGCGCCCGGCACGCTATCTCACCACCGATGATGGTTTCGTATTGCTCGCTTCAGAAATGGGCTGCCTGCAATTTGCCGAAGAGCATGTCACCCACAAGTGGCGGCTGCAGCCTGGCAAGATGCTGCTTATCGACCTTGAACAGAAGCGCATCATTTCCGACGAGGAATTGAAGAAGACACTTTCCACCGCACATCCTTACAAGGAATGGCTGAAGCGCACCCAGGTTGTGCTGCGTGATTTGCCCAAGGCCAAGACCAAGCGGCCGAAGATCCTGGTGCCTTTGCTCGACAGGCAGCAGGCCTTTGGCTACTCGCAGGAAGACCTGAAAATCCTCATGGCGCCCATGGCGCAGACGGGCCAGGAGGCGGTGGGTTCCATGGGCAATGACGCGCCCATCTCGGTTCTCTCGGACCGGGCCAAGATGCTGGATACCTACTTCAAGCAAAACTTCGCGCAGGTGACCAACCCGCCCATTGATCCCATCCGCGAAGAGCTGGTGATGTCGCTCGTCTCCTTCATTGGTCCGCGGCCAAATCTTTTGGACCTCGCGGGCACTTCGACGCATATGCGGCTCGAAGTTTCGCAGCCCATCCTCACCAACGAAGACCTCGAGCGCATCCGCACCATCGGCAAGGTGAGCGAGAATCCCTTCCGCACGGCCACCATCGACATCACCTATGACGTGGCCAACGGGCCGGAATACATGGAAGCGGCACTCGACAGCGTGTGCCGGCTTGCGGAACGGGCCGTGAAAGACGGCTACAACATCATTATCCTGTCGGACCGTGCCGTGTCTGGTGAACGCGTGCCGTTGCCCGCCCTTCTCGCCACCTCTGCCACGCATCATTATCTCATCCGCCGGGGGCTTCGCACCTCGGTGGGCCTGGTGGTCGAATCGGGCGAACCCCGCGAAGTGCACCAGTTCTGCACGCTGGCGGGCTATGGCGCGGAAGCAATCAACCCCTATCTGGCGTTTGAAACACTGGAAAGCATGGTTTCCGAACTCGAAGAAGAGGTCACGCCTTACGAGGCGGTGAAGCGCTACATCAAGGCGGTGGACAAGGGCATCATGAAGGTCATGTCCAAGATGGGCATCTCGACCTACCAGTCCTATTGCGGGGCGCAGATTTTTGACGCCATCGGCCTTTCAACGGAATTCGTCGACAAGTATTTCACCGGCACGGCCACGCAGATCGAAGGTGTGGGGCTGGTGGAAATCGCCGGGGAGACTTTCCGCCGGCATGAGGACGCCTTCGGCATCAATCCGGTTCTGAAGTCCTCGCTTGATGTGGGCGGCGACTATGCCATGCGCATCAGGGGCGAGGCCCATGTGTGGACGGCGGATACGGTTTCAAACCTGCAGCATGCGGTGCGCGGCAATTCGGTTGAGAAGTACCGGGCCTTCGCCAAGCATATCAACCAGCAGTCCGAACGGCTGAAGACCATGCGCGGGCTGTTCAGGATCAAGACGGCGGAAGACATGGGCCGCAAGCCCATCGACATTGAAGAGGTGGAAACCGCGAAGGTCATCGTCAGGCGCTTCTCCACTGGGGCCATGTCCTTCGGCTCGATCAGCCGCGAGGCGCATACGACGCTGGCCATCGCCATGAACCGCATTGGCGGCAAGTCCAACACGGGCGAAGGCGGCGAAGAGTCGGACCGTTTCGTGCCGCTGCCCAATGGAGATTCCATGCGCTCGGCGATCAAGCAGGTGGCCTCGGGGCGCTTTGGCGTCACAGCGGAGTATCTGGTCAATTCCGACATGATGCAGATCAAGATGGCGCAGGGCGCCAAGCCCGGCGAAGGCGGGCAGTTGCCCGGCCACAAGGTGGACAGTGTCATCGCCCGGGTGCGCCATTCCACGCCGGGCGTGGGACTTATCTCGCCGCCACCGCACCATGATATTTATTCCATCGAAGACCTCGCCCAGTTGATTTTTGATTTGAAGAACGTGAATCCCACCGGGCTTGTTTCGGTGAAGCTTGTCTCTGAAGTGGGCGTGGGAACTGTTGCGGCGGGTGTTTCAAAGGCCCATGCGGATCATGTGACGATTTCCGGCTATGAGGGCGGCACGGGCGCTTCGCCTTTGACCTCCATCAAGCATGCGGGGTCGCCATGGGAAATCGGCTTGGCTGAAACCCAGCAGACGCTGGTGGCCAATGATTTGCGCGGCCGCATCGCGGTGCAAGCCGATGGCGGCATTCGCACGGGGCGCGATGTGCTGATTGCAGCGCTTCTTGGCGCCGATGAAATTGGCTTTGCCACGGCGCCATTGATTGCGGCGGGCTGCATCATGATGCGCAAGTGTCATCTGAATACTTGCCCGGTAGGCGTTGCCACGCAAGATCCGGAATTGCGCAAGCGCTTCAAGGGGCAGCCGGAACACGTCATCAATTATTTCTTCTTTGTGGCCGAAGAGCTGCGCGAGCTTATGGCTTCCATGGGCATCAAGACGTTCAGCGAGTTGATCGGGGCTACCGAGTGGCTCGATCAACAAGAAGCGATCAGCCACTGGAAGGCCAAGGGGCTCGACTTCTCGAGGGTGTTTGCCAAGGCCGATGTACAGGGGCCGGTTGCGACGAAGAAGGTCTCGGCGCAGAACCATGGCATCGAGCATATTCTGGACCGCAAGCTTATCGAGCAGGCGATGCCCGCCCTGGAAAAGGGAGCGCCGGTTGAAATCATCTCGAAGATCAGGAACGCGGACCGCACGACGGGTGCCATGCTTTCGGGCGAAGTGGCCAAGCGCTATGGCCATACGGGGTTGCCTGAAGACACGATCACAGTGAAGCTCAATGGTGTGGCGGGGCAAAGCTTTGGGGCCTGGGCAGCGCATGGTGTTACGCTTGAACTTACGGGCGAGGCCAATGACTATGTCGGCAAGGGACTGTCCGGCGGCAAGCTTATCGTAAAGCCGCAGGAGAAGATCGGCTTCATTCCGGAAAAATCCATCATTGTCGGCAACACAGTTTTGTATGGCGCCATCACCGGCGAATGCTATTTCCGTGGCGTGGCGGGCGAGCGCTTCGCGGTGCGCAATTCCGGCGCCGTTGCGGTTGTCGAAGGGGTTGGCGATCATGGCTGCGAATACATGACGGGCGGCTGCGTGCTGGTCATCGGCGACACGGGGCGGAACTTTGCCGCCGGCATGTCGGGCGGCGTAGCTTACGTTCTCGATGAAGTTGGCGACTTCGCCCAGCGCTGCAATCTCGCCATGGTCGATCTGGCTCCCATTCCTTCCGAGGATGCAACGATTGAGCGCCTACATCATCATGGCGGCGATCTGGAGCATCACGGGCTGGTTGATGTGACGGCGGCCATGGACAAGCATGACGGCGAGCGCATCTGGGAACTTCTGTCGCGTCACTACAAGTACACACAGTCGTCAAGGGCCAAGGCCATCATCGACAACTGGGCGCAATACCTGCCGAAGTTCGTGAAGATCATGCCGGTTGAATATGCCCGCGCCCTTTCGGAACTGGAAAAGGCCCAGGAAACAAGCGATGGCATGACCATCGGCGTCAAGAGGAGCGCATAATGGGGAAGGTCACCGGCTTTCTGGAGATAGACCGGCAGGAGCGGAAATACGCGCCCGCCGCCGACCGGGTGCGCCACTACAATGAATTCATTATTCCCTTGTCCGATGAGGGCACGCGCAACCAGGCGGCGCGCTGCATGGATTGCGGCATTCCCTATTGCCACAATGGCTGCCCGGTAAACAACCAGATCCCGGACTGGAATGATCTCGTCTACAACAACCGGTGGGAAGAGGCTTCGCGCAACCTGCACTCCACCAATAATTTCCCGGAATTCACCGGGCGCATTTGCCCCGCGCCGTGCGAGGCATCGTGCACGCTTAACATTGATGACAATCCGGTCACCATCAAATCCATCGAATGCGCCATCGTCGACCGCGCCTGGGCCGAGGGCTGGTTGAAGCCTGAAATCGCAGCGGAAAAGACGGGAAAGAAAATTGCCGTCGTCGGCGGTGGTCCCGCAGGCCTGGCTGCCGCACAGCAGTTGGCGCGGGCCGGGCACAACGTTCATCTCTTCGAGAAGAACCGCAAGGTGGGCGGCCTGATGCGCTACGGCATTCCTGATTTCAAAATGGAAAAGCACCACATCGACCGCCGCGTGACACAGATGGAGGCGGAAGGGGTTACCTTCCATTACGGGGCGCATATCGGCGTCACCCAGGATGCCCAGCAACTGGTCGACAGTTTTGATGTGGTGCTGATGACGGGCGGGGCTGAAAAGCCGCGCGATCTTGCTATCCCGGGCCGCGAGCTTGCCGGAATTCATCCCGCCATGGATTTCCTGCCGCAGCAGAACCGCCGCGTCTCAAAGGAATCACCGCTGGACAACAAGCCCATTCTGGCCGGCGGCAAGCATGTGATTGTCATCGGTGGTGGCGATACGGGCTCCGACTGCATCGGCACGTCGCACCGCCAAGGCGCGCTGTCGGTAACTCAACTTGAAATCATGCCGCAGCCGCCGGAGAAGGAAAACAAGCCGCTAGTCTGGCCTGACTGGCCTTTGAAGTTCCGCACCTCTTCCAGCCAGCAGGAAGGCGCTGAACGGGATTTCTCGGTGGTCACCAAATCCTTCTCCGGTGAAAATGGCGAAGTGAAGAAGCTGCATTGCGTGCGGGTTGATGGAAAGATGCAGCCCATTGCCGGCACCGAGTTCGAGCTCAAGGCCGATCTCGTGCTGCTTGCCATGGGCTTTCTCGGCCCGGTGCAGGAAGGCATGCTGGCTTCACTCGGCGTCAAGCTGGATGGCCGCGGCAATGTGGAAGCCAATGTGGTGAACTACAAATCCAGCATTCCAAAGATTTTTTCAGCGGGTGATATGCGGCGCGGGCAATCGCTGGTGGTGTGGGCCATCCGCGAAGGCCGCCAGGCGGCGCGCGCCGTGGATGAATTCCTCATGGGCGAGACGACGCTGCCGCGCTAGTTGGGCGTTGGCTTGACGTAGCTGAAATCATCAAAGCGTCCGGCGGGTGCGGGCTGAGCCTGGCCGAGAATGAAGAGTTTTTCGGCTTCGCTGCCGGGCACGATATCGGAGCGCGAAATTGCCTTGACGATGATGTCTCCGGCAACAACTTTCGCCAGTTCGGAGATGAGTTTCTCATCGGGCTGGAAGGCCACGAAGGTTCCGTCGCCATTGTCCTGGCCGAACAGGGGAACCACGGCAATTTCAGGCGATGGCAGATCTACTTTTGGTGTAACCGTTGGCGTTGGCGTGGTTTCAATCTCACCTGTGCCGATAACCCGGTTGATTTCAGCCAGTAGAAGCTGGCCGAAGCGATTGTTGCCCTGCTTGAAAAAAGCGATGCCATCGCGGGAGCGCAGCTTGCGGACTTCGCCCGTATCGTCAGGGCCCTTGTCGGTATATTCGCCGTCCGGCGTCAGAAAATAAGAGCGCAAATCCACGTAGACCTGGCCCTTGCCCAGCACTTCCTGCTTTTGCAGGGCGGCCACGATCTTCATGTCGGCTTCATATTTTGCGTCGCCCATGGGCGGAATGGCAACCCAGAAAACCTTCACGCCGGCGGCTTTGAGAACATCGAGAAGTTCATCAATCCTGGCCTCATAGGCGGCTTTCCATTCCGGTGTATTGAAGACAAGCCGGAAATCCCCTTCACGGATGGCCTGGCGGTCATTGGCACCAAGAAGAACCACGACGGCATTGAACTCCTTGCCTTCCATGATCTTGGGAAGGCTCGCGGCCCAGTCATAGACTTCCGGGCGGGCAATGCCTGAGGTTTCCTGAAAGCGGTTGACGATTTCAAAGCGGGGTTCAGGCTCAGCCATGCGGCTGAGGCCGGCGCCGAGGCCGCCTCCCAAGGCGTCACCGATCACCAATATGCGGTAGGTATCATCAACCGGTTGGGCCACCACTTCCTCAGTGGATTGCGAGCCCATGATGGGAGCATTTTCAACGGCCTGAGCGTGCAGCGATGTGCTGGCAAGAAGCAGGCTTAATGATGCGATGGCGAGGCGTGACAACATGGGGCCATCCTAGCCCGCGTTTTGCAGGCGCTCAAGCAGCTTGGCGCTGGGCTTGCCATCGAGCGGCAGGCCGACGCTTTTCTGGTAGGCGATGATGGCCTCATAGGTTCTGGCGCCGAAACGGCCATCGCTGCCACCGGTTTCAAAACCCAGGCGCGACAGGCGCCGTTGCAGGTCCACCCGCTGGGCAAAGCTCAAATCGAAATCAAGATCGGGCCAGGTGCCGACAATAGGCCCGCCGCCGCGAATACGGTCAGCCAAATGGCCCACGGCCAAGGCATAGGAGTGGGAAAAATTGTAATCCATGATGGAGAGGAAATTCCGCGTCACCAGAAAGGCCGGGCCATCAATGCCCTGCGGGATCATCACGAAGGCATCGGCTTGCGGCGCGTTGAATTTGCCACCAGCAGCCGGCGTCACGCCAAGTTTCACCCATTCGGAAACGGGGCGCCATTTGCTGCGACCGATGAGGGCCTTGTTGAATTTGGCCGGCAGGGAAACTTCCCAGCCCCAGGGCCTGTCGGATTTCCAGCCGGCCTTGGCGAGATAATTGGCGGTTGAGGCAAGGGCGTCTTCCTTGGAGCCCCAGATATCCTTCTTGCCATCGCCGGTCCAATCCACCGCATAGGCCAGATAGGAAGTGGGGATAAATTGCGTATGGCCCATGGCTGCGGCCCAGGACCCGGTAAAATCCGTGGGCTGCCTGTTGCCACTCTTCAGTATCTTGAAGGCGGCGATAAGCTGTTCGCGGGCATACTGTTTTTTCCGCCCGGCGTAAATGAGTGTTGCAAGCGAGCGCATGACACCCATGGAGCCCTTGTCCTTGCCGAAGTTCGACTCCATGCCCCAGATGCCCAAAAGAATGTGCCGGTCGACACCGTATTTCTTTTCAATAGCCGATAGCAGGGCGGCATCGCTGCCTTTCATCTGCTGGCCCGTCTCAATGCGGATGGGTGTCACTGCCTTGGCAAGATAGGCTGAGGTGGTCGAGGTAAATTCCGGCTGGGTGGAAGCCAGCTTCAGGACTGCGGGGTCCGGATCGGTCACGCCGGCAAAAGCCGCATCAAAGAGAGGGCGGGAAATGCCGGCTGCTTTCACTTTCGGCCAGAGCGACTGGATGAAGCTTTCAAATTTTGCATCCGCCTGGGCCATTGTGGTGAACAATGGCGTGGCAATGAGCAACGCAGCGATTAGTCTTTTCAGCATCTGAACCGTCCCTGATCCATCCCGGCGATTCGCCGCCAACCCATGTCTTTAGCAGGGCAGGAGAAAAGCTGCCAAATGCGGCGTGATTCAGGCTGCGTTGCGGCGGAGAAGATGATTTTCCCAGGCCAGGGCCGATGCGACAATGGCATCCAGGTCATTGTATTTGGGTTTCCAGCCCAGAATGGCCTTCACCCGGTCGGCACCGGCAATGATGGCAACGGGGTCGCCGGCGCGCCTTGCCACCCGGTTGGCCTTGACCGGCCCGCCATGGGCCTTTTCTACGGCGTTGATCACTTCGAGAACCGAATAGCCCGTGCCATAGCCGCAGTTGAACACGCCACTTTCACCGCCGCGGCGCAGATGGGAGAGCGCATCCATGTGCGCGGCGATCAGGTCGCTCACGTGAATGTAGTCGCGCAGGCAGGTGCCATCAGGGGTGTCATAGTCGGTGCCGAAAACATCCATGGAGGGGCGCTGGCCAAGAGCGGTTTGGCAGGCGACCTTGATCAGGTGGGTGGCGCGCGGCGTTGACTGGCCAGAGCGGCCCTTGGGATCGGCTCCCGCCACATTGAAGTAGCGCAGGGCCACATAATTCAAATCATGGGCGGCTTGGGTGTCGCGCAGCATCCATTCGGTCATCAGCTTTGAAGTGCCGTAAGGCGAAATTGGCGCCGGCGCCACCGTCTCGAACACGGGCTGGGCCGAGGTATTGCCATAAACGGCAGCGGTTGAGGAGAAGATGAAGCGCGGAATTCCCGCCTTCACCGCGCAATCCATCAGGGTCCGCGATTTCACCGTATTGTTAAGATAGTAGCCTAGGGGATCGCTGACTGAATCGGGCACAACAATTGACCCGGCAAAATGAACGACGGCATCGAATTTATGTTCGGCCATCAGGCGGGCGAGAAATTCCGCATTGCCAATATCGCCTTCGACCAGTTTTGCCTGGGGGGCCACGGCCCACCAGAAACCAGTCGTCAGATTGTCGATCACCACAACCTCTTCGCCGGCATCAGCGAGAGCCAGAACCATGTGGCTGCCGATGTAGCCCGCGCCGCCCGTTACCAAAATTGTCACGTTCAAATATCCCTTAACTTGTCACATCCTATGCTAGATTGAATTTTACGAAAACTGTACTGCCGCCCCTCTCCCCTTCAATTTTTGGTTAAGAGCACGTTAACATGCAACGCCCGATCAAAAAGGCAATTTTCCCCGTCGCCGGATTAGGCACGCGGTTCCTGCCCGCCACCAAGGCCATGCCCAAGGAAATGCTCACGGTTGTTGACCGGCCGCTTATCCAGATTGCCGTGGACGAGGCGCGCGAAGCCGGCATTGAACATCTCATCTTCGTCACCGGGCGCAACAAAAGCGTGATCGAAGACCATTTTGATAAGCAGTATGAACTTGAAGCAACGCTGCGCAAACGCGGCAAATCGGTTGAGCTTGATATTCTCGAGCAGGATTTGCCGGCGGCAGGGCAAACCAGCTTTACCCGCCAGCAGGAACCGCTGGGCCTGGGCCATGCCATCTGGTGCGCGCGCAACATGGTGGGCGATGAGCCATTCGCCGTTCTGCTGCCGGACATGATCATGCATGCGAAGCCCGGATGCCTCAGCCAGATGATTGCCACCTACAATGAGCGCGGCGGCGGCAATGTCATCGCCGTTGAAAAGGTGGGCCTCGACCAGGTGCACCGTTACGGCGTGGTGGGCGCCAAAGACTGGCGCGGCAATGGCTTCACCATTGACAGGATGGTGGAAAAACCACGGGCCGAGGAAGCGCCGTCAAACCTTATCATTTCCGGGCGCTACATTCTGCAGCCGGAAATCTTTGATGAAATTTCATCGCAGACGCCGGGGGCCGGCGGCGAAATTCAGATTACCGATGCCATGATACGGCTGATGGCACGGCAACCCTTCCACGGCCTTGCCTATGAAGGCACCACCTATGACTGCGGCGACAAGCTGGGCTTTCTGGCCGCCAATGTTGCCTATGGCCTGGAGCGCGACGATCTCGGCTCGGGGTTTCGCCAGGTGCTGCAGAAAATTATTGCCGAGCACGGCGGCCGGGTGACCTGGAAGGCCGAGTGACGCCGCTAGCGGCGCAAGACAATTCCGGTCATCAGGCGCTGCTCGTTATAGTTTCCGCCTGAGGCTGCCGCCTCAAGCCAGGTGCCATCGTAGCCTGCGGTCCATGCAAAATTTGGATTGAGCTGCCATTCGATGCCTAAATTTGACGAGAATGTCGTGTCGGTCCCGCCGGAAAACTTTTCAAATTCCACGCCGAAGCCGCCAAGCAGGGTCACGTTTTCGCGCAATTCATGGGCGGCATCAATGCGGCCCGACCAGGTTTTGGTTCCCGAAGAGATGGCTGATGAGGATTCGTCCAGGCTTGTCGCAAGCGTCATCACCACGGAGGTCAGGTCCGTCGGGCTCCAGGTGAGATTGCCGTTGATGCCGATTGCATCGATAGTATCCAAGGCGGAATCCTCATAATCGCGCACGGCATAGACCAGCGCCATCTCACCCAGCCAGAGGGGGCCATGATCAACGGTTAAGCCCACGGCTGCCGTCATCCCCTGCGAGTCGCGGCGCAGGCCATTGCGGTCAAATTTTTCGTCATGGAAGCGCGGCGCATAGGCAAGCTCAACGAAGGGCTTCAGCGCCGGCGGGTCCGTATAGGAAAGCCTTAGGGCAAGGGACGGCGTGTAATTGTTGCGGTCAGAATTATCTTCGGTGAGGCCGCCTGAAAGTTTTACGTCTTCAAATATCTGCCGCTCGATGCCCAGTTTTGCGCGGCCTTCGAGTTCGCCAAAATCATGGATGATGGCGGCATTGGCCGCCAGCACATGGTCAGTACGATTGCCTATAGCCGTATCCGGCACTTCGCTATCGGCGGAACTTTCCTGGCCAAGCGCATAGCTTGCGTCGAATTCGGCGCGCGTGGTGTGGCGGATGTCGAGGCGGAATTTGCTGGCGGCATCGATCTGCGTTGAATCGAAATCATCATTTTCCAGATAGGTAGTGAAATCACCGGTAGCTTGGCCTGTCCAGGAATGGCGAACCCAGTCACTTTCAAAGCGCAGGGAAGGCCTCAGCGACAGGCCAACATCAGACCTGGCATCAGTGGCCGAGCTTGCAACATTGCTGGTGTAAACCGTTCCCGTTTCAAGCTCGGGATAAAGAGCTATTCCGCCCAGTTTCAGGCCCGGGGCGGCATAGGGATCAAGTGTTGTCCGCGTTGCTTTCAGCGGCGCCTGTTCTTCTTCCGGCGCTATGGTGAGTGAAGGGATGACTGCTGGTTCTTCCGCGGGAACTTCGTCTTCGGTGATCGCCGGGCGAAGCAAACCTGTGGTTTCGCCATGTGCGGCAGTAGCTGCGCCATAAAAGCCTGCCACAACGCACATAGACACCAGCCGCAGACCCAAAGCCACGTCGCCATACTCCTCAAACCAGGGAAAATAGCGAAGTTATGGTTAATAGGGAGTTGACGGGGCCTAGTCTTGGGCGACCCGCAGTTTCATGCCTTCAACCGCCGTTACCTTCACCGTTGCGCCCTTGGCGAGATTTGGCCCCAGCACATCCCAGCGGGTTCCCTCAATATCGAGCTTGCCCTGGCCATTAACGATGGGCTCCGACAGTACAAACGACTTGCCGACAAAGGCATAGATGCGCTGGTTGAGATTGGGCTGATCGCTGTTCTGCAAGTTGCCTTTCGAATACCAGGGCCGAGCAAGAAAAACGTAAACAAGCGCGAAAGCGGCAAAGGCCAGCAGTTCAAGCTGCCAAGACAGGTCGATGAAGTAATCGACAATGCCAACCGAGGCCGCGGCAAAGGCCAGCCACATGAGGAAAACACCGGGTGCCAGAAGTTCCATGAACAGCAAGATGCCGGCCACAATCCACCAGAACCAAACTCCAACAAAGGGAAAGAAGTCTTGCATGGCGTGATGCCCCTATGTTTTTTGAGTTACGCCCGGAACCGGCGATGCGCCCTTGCGCCGTGGCGTTTCGGTTGAACCGCCGCCAAAGGCTTCCCGGGCGATTTCGGCGATGCCGCCGATGGAACCGAGGATTGACGTTGCATCCAGCGGCATCATCAGGATTTTCTGATTCGGCGATTGGGCGATGGCTTCCAGCGCTTTTACATAATTGTTGGCGACAAAATAATTGATCGCCTGGACGTTGCCGTTGGCGATGGCGGTGCTGACCAACTCG
Organism: Aestuariivirga sp.; assembly: GCA_965279345.1. Taxonomy (GTDB): domain Bacteria; phylum Pseudomonadota; class Alphaproteobacteria; order Rhizobiales; family Aestuariivirgaceae; genus Aestuariivirga. Next base: position 239,719 of record CBDIHN010000003.1, on the reverse strand, counting down.
GTTGCCTTGGCCTCAGCCTCGGCAGAGCGTTCGCGGGCTTCCGCATCCCGGAAGGCTGCTTCCCGGCGTCCCTCCGCCTGCAGGACAACCGCTTGCTTTTCACCCTCGGCCTTGAGAATGGCGGCCTGGCGCAAGCCTTCCGCTTCAAGAATCGAGGCGCGTTTTTCGCGCTCGGCCTTCATCTGGCGGCCCATGGAATCCACGAGGTCGCGCGGCGGGTTGATATCCTTGATCTCTATGCGGGTCATCTTCACGCCCCACGGATTGGTGGCTTGGTCAACAACGCCGAGGAGCCTGTGATTGATGTCGTCGCGCTGCGACAAGAGGCTGTCGAGTTCCATGGAGCCCATCACGGTGCGGATATTTGTCATCACCATGTTGATGATTGCATTCTCAAGTTCGACCACTTCGTAAGTAGCCTTGGGAGCATCCATCACCTGATAGAAAGCCACACCATCCACGGTCACCATGGCGTTGTCCTTGGTGATCACTTCCTGGGAAGGAACCTGGATGACGCGCTCCATCATGTTCATCTTGGCGCCGATGCGGTCAATGAAGGGAACAATCAGGCCGAGGCCGGGGCCGAGGGTGCGGACATAGCGGCCAAACCGTTCAACCGTGTAATTATAGCCTTGGGGCACCATGCGGATGGCCCGCAGGAGGTAGAACACAACGACGGCAAGGATTACCAAAACAAATATGCCCGGGCCTTCAAACATCGTCAGTCTCCTTCAGGTTCTAGCGACTACCCCATAGATAGGAATTCATTCTGTAACTTGCAAGGTTTTTATTGCCCTCAATAGGCAAAATCACGGAAAACCCGCTCAATATTGCCATTCCACGCGCCATGGTAAAGATCGAGCAAATTTTCGGCGGCGGTTTTTCCGGTCGCCACGGTCTCATCCAGCACGTCGAGGAACGAGGCTTCGGTCTTGCCCTTGCAGCCCTGCTGGTTGCGCTGCTCCAGCCCGGCGCGGGAGAGCTTCAGCATGTCCCTGGCAATGTCCTGAACCGTCCGCCCACGGATTACTGCCTTCAAGCCTTCGCGGGGAACCGCGTCACGCAGGGCCTGGCGCTCCGCCGCTGTCCAGTCCTTGACCAAGTCCCAGGCCGCATCGAGTGGTCCACTCTCATAGAGCACGCCGGTCCACAGGGCCGGCAAGGCGCAGAGCCTGCGCCACGGCCCGGAATCGGTGCCACGCATTTCCATGTATTGCTTCAGGCGCACTTCCGGGAAGATTGTAGTGATGTGATCGGCCCAGTCCTTCGCCACAGGTTTTTCGCCGGGCAGTTGCGGCAGTTTCCCCTCGAGGAATTTGCGGAAGCTTTCGCCTGCCGTGTTGATGTACTTCCCCTCACGCATGACAAAATACATGGGGACATCGAGGGCGTAGTCTACGTAGCGTTCAAAGCTCATGCCCGGCTCGAAGGCGAAGGGCAGCATGCCGGAGCGGGCCTTGTCCGTATCGGTCCAAACTTCCGAGCGGAAGGAGAGGAAGCCATTGGGCTTGCCTTCAAGGAAGGGTGAGTTGGCAAAGAGCGCCGTGGCGACGGGCTGCAAGGCCAAGGAAACGCGAAGCTTCTTCACCATGTCGGCTTCCCCGCCGAAATCCAGATTGACCTGCACGGTGCAGGTCCGGAACATCATGTCGCGGCCATAACGGCCAACCTTGTCCATATAAGGAGCCATGATCTTGTAGCGGCCCTTGGGCATCACCGGTACTTCGGCCCGCGTCCAGGTGGGCGAAGCGCCAAGGCCCAGAAATCCGATGCCCAGCGCATCGCCGATTTCCCTGACCTGGACCAAATGCTCATTCACCTCTTCGCAGGTGTCATGGATGGTGGCGAGAGGCGCGCCGGACAATTCGAACTGGCCGCCGGGTTCGAGCGAGACATTGCCCATGCCATGGGGATCGCTCAGGGCGATGATATTGTCATTTTCATAGACACCTTGCCAGCCGAAGCGGTCACGCAGGCCTTCGAGAAGGGCGCGGATGGAGCGGGCGCCATCATAGGGCACGGGTCTCAAGGTATCGGTGAGGAAGGGGAATTTTTCGTGCTCGGTGCCGATGCGCCAGTCTTCCTTTGGTTTGCATCCCCTGCTCAAGGCCCCGATGAGCTGGGCCTTGTTTTCAAGCGGCTCGCGCGCTTCCTGGTTATCGGGACTTGGTCCGCTCACTGTATCCATCCTTGTTGCCGTTTTGCCTAGGATTTAGGCGGTGCGCCATGTTCCGGCAAGCCAAAGATTAAGCGACCATCCATCAGGATTTATCATGGGTTCCCCAATCCCCGGCCAGGGCCTGAACAAGGGTCAAAGCCGCGATGGCCGCCGTATCGGCCCGCATGACGCGCGGGCCCAGGGAGATGGGAATGACAAAATCTCGCGATTTCAGCAGGGCTTTTTCCTCATCGGTAAAGCCGCCTTCGGGGCCTACCAGAACGGCGGTGGGTGACCGCAGGGTTTTGAGATTTTCCAAGGGATTTTGGTCGACCATGGTTTCATCGCAATAGACCAGTGACCTGCCCTTCTCCCAACTGGCGAGGATCTTCTCCAGCTTTTCCGGTTCCAGCACTTCGGGGACATGAACCAGGTTGCACTGCTCGGCAGCCTCTACCACGTTGGCGCGCATGCGATCGAGATTGACGCGCTCGGCCACGGTGCGGCTGGTCATGACGGGGCGCAAACGGCGGGCACCCAGTTCCGTGGCCTTCTGCACGACGTAATCCAGCCGCGCATGTTTGAGAGGCGCGAAGACATAGTCGATGTCGGGCGGCAATTTTGCCTCGGCCACAAGCCTCTCGCAGCGGAGCGACACGGTTTTCTTGCTGACGGTTGCCAGATAGGCGAGCCATTCGCCATCGCGGCCATTGAAGGCGCGCACCGCATCGCCCGATGACAGCCGCAGCACGCCGGTCAGATAATGCCCCTGTTCGCGGCTGAGGATGATTTCGCCTCCGGCCGAGAGGGGTGCTTCTAGGTGCAGGCGGGGTGTGGTTTTCATGATCCGGCTGATGTAACACGAGGCCCATGACGGAGACCAGCCATCACATTGCCGATGCGGGCCGCGACAATTGGGTGGAGCGCCTGTTGCCTTTGGCCACACAGCCCTATGCCCAGCTCATGCGGCTGGACCGGCCCATCGGCTGGTGGCTCTTGCTGCTGCCGTGCTGGTGGGGATTGTTCCTGGCGCAGGTCTCGCAGGGTGGGGGCGTGCCCAACTTGTGGTTCGCCTTCCTGTTTTTGTTGGGGGCCATCATCATGCGGGGCGCGGGCTGCACGCTCAATGATATTATCGACCGGAATTATGACGGGCGGGTCGCGCGCACGAAAGGCAGGCCCATTCCTTCGGGCCGGGTGAGCGTGAAACAGGCTTTCATCTTTCTCGCAGCGCAGTCGCTGCTAGGCCTTGCGGTTCTGCTGCAGTTCAACTTCCATACGGTCGTGCTGGCCGTGGCGTCACTGCTCATCGTTGCGATCTATCCCTTCATGAAGCGCATCACCAACTGGCCGCAGCTTGTCCTCGGCCTTGCCTTCAACTGGGGTGCGCTGGTGGGCTGGAGCGCGGTTCAGGGCACGCTCTCCTGGCCGCCGGTCCTAATTTATCTCGGCGGGGTTTTCTGGACGCTGGCCTATGACACAATCTATGCGCATCAAGACCGGGAAGACGATGTGCTGATCGGGGTGAAATCAACAGCAGTGCATTTCGGCGAAAACACCAAGGGCTGGATTGGCGGCTTTTTTGTTTTCGCCCTCATTTCAATAGACGCCGCACTCTGGCTTGCGGGCGCATCGTTCATTGCCCATATGGGAGTGGGGTTTGCCGCACTTCACGCCGGTTGGCAGATCAAACGCTTTGAAACAAAGAATTCCGCCCTTTGCCTCCGCCTGTTCAAATCCAACCGCGATTTTGGACTTATCATTGCTGCCTTTCTTTTTCTGGATTGCCTCATCCCATGACTGACGACCTTCTCAACCTCGCCGAAGATGTTTTATCGCGCGCCAGAAGACTTGGCGCCGATTCCGGCGATGCCCTTGCGGTTGATGCACAGGGCACCGACATTGAAATGCGCCAGGGCGAAATTGAAAAGTTTGAACGCACGGAATCGCGGGGCGTGGGCTTAAGAGTTTTTGTCGGCCAGTCCTCGGCACTGATTTCGGGAAGTGTGTTTACGCCGGAGTCGCTCAACCGCTTGGCTGAGACAGCAGTTGCCATGGCGCGGGCCACGCCGCCTGATCCGCTTGCCGGTCTTGCCGCTCCGGAACTTCTTGCACGAAACCTGCCGCAGCTTGATCTGGTTTCCGCCTACCTGCCGGAGTCTGACGAACTCAAAGCCCTCGCGCTGGCGGTTGAAGGCGCTGCCCTGGCGGTGCCGGGTGTGAGCAAGTCGGGAGGGGCAAGTGCTTCCGCCTCGCAGCGGAAAATCGCCTTGGTGACGAGCGCAGGCTTTGGCCAGGCCTATCAGCGCACTGGTGTGTCACTCAGCGTGTCGGCAATCGCCGGTGAAGGCACAGGCATGGAGCGTGACTATGATTATTCCGCCGCCTGCCATTTCGAGGATTTGAAAACGCCGCAGGAGGTGGGGAAAAGTGCGGGCGAGCGGGCGGTCAAGCGGCTCCAGGCGCGGAAGATCGCTTCGCAGGCGGTGACCGTGGTCTATGACAAGCGGGTTGCTTCAAGCCTGCTTGGGCATTTGTCTTCAGCCATCAATGGCGCAGCAGTCGCCCGGGGCACGAGCTTTCTCAAGAGCAAGATGGGCCAGCAGATTTTCGCTAAGGGCATTTCCGTTGTTGACGATCCTTTGCGCTTGCGGGGGTTGGCTTCACGGCCCTTCGACGGTGAAGGGCTTCCCAGCAGCAAGAGAGAATTGATTGCCGATGGTGTTCTTACAGGTTGGGTACTCGACCTGCGTTCGGCCCGGCAGCTTGGACTTGCTCCCACGGGCAATGGTTCGCGGGGCCTCGGCGGGCCGCCCGGCCCGTTTACTTCAAACCTTCATCTGGAACCGGGACAGCTAAGCCCGGAGCAGATGATCGGTTCCCTCAAACAGGGGCTCTACATTACCGAGCTTATCGGCAACAGCGTCAACATGGTGACCGGCGACTACAGCCGGGGTGCATCGGGCTTCTGGATTGAAAATGGGCAGCTGGCTTTTCCGGTCAGTGAAATCACCATTGCCGGAAATCTGAGCGACATGTTCATGACGCTTGAACCGGCCAATGATCTCATTTTCAAATCATCGGCGAATGCGCCGGCCTGCCGGGTGGAAGGATTGACCATTGCCGGCACCTGAGCTAGGAGCGAAACCATGAAAAGCCCTGAGAAAAAACCTGCCCCTCCGAAACAACTGGTGCACCTCGTCTTTGGCGGCGAGCTCCATGACGTCAAGAATGTTGATTTCAAGGATCTCTCGAAGCTTGACGTAGTCGGATTTTTTCCGAACTACGCGGAAGCGCACAGAGCCTGGCTTGGCAAGGCGCGTGAAACCATCGACAACGCCCAGATGCGCTACTTCATCGTGCACCTGCACCGCCTGCTTGATCCCGCAACGGAAAAAGCCACGCGCAAGAAAACCTAGGTCATTCTCCAACAGCCCCTTTGCCGTCATTCCGGCGAAAGCCGGAATCTTTTTAACGTCAATGGGATTCCGGCTTTCGCCGGAATGACGAGTGGGATAGTGGCACGAAAGTCTTGGCGAGTTTCGTTCTCTTAAACCGTTCCGTCTTCCTGGGCACGGCCGAGAGGATAGGCAGTGCAGGGATTATCTCGCGACAGGATTTGAAGGCGGGTTTTCGCATTGACGCAATCCTGCTTCATCTGCTGGACCAGGTCTTCCACCGAATTGAATTTCTGGTCGGGGCGGATGAGATCAATGAATTCCACCAGCAGGGTCCGTCCATACAAATCTTCGTTCATGTCGAAGAGGTGGACTTCAAGAAAGGTCCGGTTTGTTTCAAAGGTCGGGCGATTGCCGAAATATCCGGCACCACCCCATGCCTTTGAATTTTTCTGCGCGCCGTCGCGCACGCGGACCGTATAGATGCCACGAATGGGTTCGGCCCCTTCTTCCAGCGTGATGTTTGCCGTGGGAAAGCCAATGGCGCGGCCGCGCTGATCGCCCTTCACAACCTCGCCCATCACGGTCCAGTAGTAACCAAGCTCGCGGGCGGCGGCGGCCATGTGGCCACGGCGCAACGCAGAACGGATCGAGCTTGAAGAAAACGGCGAGTGGCTGTCGCCCTCGTCGGCCACTTGGTCAACGACGGTGACATCAAATCCCAGTTGCTGGCCGAGTTCCTTGAGAACCGACGGATTGCCCTTGCGGCCACGGCCAAAATGAAAATCATAGCCGGTGACGACATGGGCCGCTTTCATTTTTTCAACCACATATTGCCGGATGAACTCCTGCGGCTCCAGCATGGAAAGCGCCTTGTCAAAAGTCAGGCTCAGGACAAATGAAGCGCCAAGGGCTGCGGCCAGGCGGGCTTTCAGGGGAAGCGGCGTCAGCCGGAACACCGGTTCATCGGGCTTGAAAAAACTCCGGGGATGGGGCTCGAAGGTTACGATGCCCCAGGATTTGCCCAAACGCTCGGCCTGTTCCTTGGCAATGAGAAGCAGTTCCTGGTGGCCGCGGTGCAGGCCATCAAAGTTTCCGATCGCCACCACGGCATGATGAAATTCCAGGGGAACGGGCTCATGGGCCCCAAGCAAACGCATTCATTCTCACTTCAGCCACGCGACGGCACAAATACCGTTGCTTCGCCTTCAACCACAATCTTGCCATTCACTTCGCAATGGCAGGCAAACTGGGCGCGGCGCTTAGCCATATCAAGACTTGCCACGCGGGCCAAGGCCTTCACCGTGTCGCCAATGCGGACGGGTGCCAGAAACCTGAGATTTTGCGACAAATAGATGCAGCCGGGGCCGGGAAGCCTGGTGCCGAGAACGGTTGATATGAAACTGGCGGTCAGCATGCCATGGGCAATGCGGGATTTGAAAAATGTGCCGGAGGCATATTCTTCATCCATGTGGACAGGATTGTAGTCGCCGGAGACATCGGCAAAGCTCTTGATATCGCCCTCGGACACGGTCTTCTCATGGCTGGCTTCCATGCCAAGCTCGAGATCTTCAATGAAATAGGATGACATGGGTGCCTGTTTTTTAGCCGTTGTTGCGTTGCAGCATGCTAGATTATGTCGCGCTGCAACACAAATGCAACTTAAGGCCTATTCCCACACCAGGTGGTGAAGGATTTTAACGATTTTGGCATGGGGAACCTTGGCTTCAACGCGGGCAAGGGTGGCCTCTAGGCCGTCAGAGGCATCAGTCACCCCATCGGCGATCAGGACGACGGAGATGCCAAAGTCGGCGGCTCCCTTGATATCGGTTTCCGGGCCATCGCCGATGGCTAGCACCTTGGATTTTTCGATTTTCTTTCCGGCAATAGTTCCCGCCGTTTGCAGCGCCAAATCATAAATGGGTTCATAGGGTTTGCCCGCCATCAGGACCGTGCCGCCCATATCAGAATATTTTTCAGCGAGAGAACCGGCGCAATAGAGCAGGCGATCACCCTTGCGCACGATCTTGTCGGGATTGGCGCAAATCATCGGGAGGTTCAATTGTTTCATGTGGGACAGCAGGTCGCCGTAATCGTCGGGCGTTTCCACAGTGTCATTTACAAGGCCCGTACACAGCACGGCATGGGCTTCGCCCAAGGGAACCGCTTTCACCATTTGCCCTTCAAACAGGGAAAGATCACGGGCCGGGCCGAGGTAATAGGCCTTGCCCTTGGCGTGATCCTTGAGCAGCGTCTGGGTGACGTCACCGGAGGTCACGACCCGGTCATAGCTTTGCGGTGGAATCTTGAGATTGTTCAGGTGCCAGATCACATCGCGCGAGGTGCGCGGCGCGTTGGTGACGAGAATAACAATGCCGCCCTGTTTCCGGTGCTGGGATAACGCCAGGGCCGCGGCTTCGTAACCCTTGAGGCCATTGTGAACCACGCCCCAGATATCGCAGAGCCAGACCGGGTAGTCAGCAGACAGACTTTTCATCAGGCTTATGCGGCCACGCTGAGATCATTGGCGGCGTTCATGCCGGCATTGATTTTAACCCGGCGCGGCGGGGCAAAGAAATGGCCTGCCACGAGGCGCGCGATCTGCGAGGCGGTGGCGGCCTGTGCCGAATTTTCCACGTTCGTCATGAGCAACTGGAACTGCATGCCGCGGGCCACTTGCACGAAATCAAGCCAGCTTTGCGTGGTGCCAGAGCCGGGCTCAATGGAACGCGCTTCGACGCCGATGAATTTTACACCGAGGTGGCGAAGCGCCGGTAGATCGAGACCGGCAATGGAGGCCTCGGTCAGGGCCAGTGTGGCACCCATGCGGGCAATGGCAGCAAGGCCGGAAATGCCTGCTTCGCTCAGGCCGGCCAAGGATTCATGAGTGAGTTCAAAGACCACGCCTTGCGCCACATTGTCGGCTTCTGACAGCATTTGCGTGACCATGGCTATGGTGTGTTGGCTCACCAGTGTTGCTGCCCCCATGGGAATGAACATGCGCATGGCGGGATGCTTGGCGCGCAGGCGGCGGAGCAGCGGAATGGCCTGGTTGATGACATGGACATCGAGGGTCGGACGCAGTTCGCCGCGATCAGCATTCACAGTCAGTTTCGAATAATCGATTTCAATGCCGTTCGCTGCGGTGATGCTGAAGCGCACCCGGTAGTGGGCGGTGCGGTTGGTTGTCAGGTCAATGATGGGTTCCAGCAGGAAATTGAAATGCTCGCGGACGGGCGCGCCCTGCAGCGTGATCGGGAATTCAGCCGGATTCGGCGGTTGGTGCATCTGCTGTTGCTGCATCTGCTGTTGCACCATTCGGGCGTTTGCGGCGTCGGCCGCGTAGCGTTCCGCCAGTTCGTTGAACTGGGCTCGCATGGCAGCCATCTCTTCCTGGATTTCCTTTTCGGAAAGTCCCATGCGGCGCTTCAGGTCGGCAATCTCGTTTTCAAAGAGCTTGGCGGTGACGAAAGACTTGTTGTATTTTTCATCCGCCGTGCGGCGCTCACGGGCAAGGCTGCGAATGGCATCCTGAAGGGTGAGGCCCCGGGCCCAGCCCAAGCCAATGACGAAGAGCTGCCCGATGGCGAGAAGGAATATGGCGGCGACAACGGCCTGGGCCTGTTGGGTCTTTGCCACCAAAACAAAAATCCCGCATGCAACTGCAAAGCAGGAAAAAACTGCAAGAACCAGAACGCTTGGCCAACCACGCACTTGCTTATTACCGCTAATTATCCCCGTTAACCTGAATCATTAGGGCCAAAAACGAAATGAGTCCATGGCCCTAAGATTCGACAAATGGCAACGTGGTTAATCAGGCGACGGACTTCAGAACTTTCGGCATCTTGTCGCTGAAAATTTCATCAATCTGGTTTTCCGTGATCATCAGCGGCGGCGACAACGCAATGGTGTCGGCGGTGATGCGGACCAGGAAGCCAAAATCATGGAAGGCGTTTTCCATGGCCTTGTAGGCGCGAAGCCCTGGCGAACCTTCAACCGCCTTGAGGTCAAAGGCGGCCACAAGGCCAAGGGTGCGGATGTCTTCAATCAGCGGATTGCCCTTGAGGGACATGGCCGCATCGGCCCAGACGCCTTCAAGCTTCTTGGCATTTTCGAAAAGCTTCTCATCGCGGTAGAGATCCATGGTGGCAACGCCGGCAGCCGCCGCTATTGGGTGGCCCGAATAGGTATAACCATGGAACAATTCAATGGCGTGGTCCGGCCCGTTCATGAAGGCATCATAGATGCCCTGGCGCACCATGACGCCGCCCATAGGCACGGTGCCGGAGGTCACACCCTTGGCAAAGGTGATCATGTCGGGGATGACGCCGAAACGCTCGGCGGCAAAGGCATAGCCCAAGCGGCCAAAGCCGGTGATGACTTCATCGAATATGAGCAGGATGCCATGCTTGTCGCAGATTTCGCGCAGGCGCTTGAGATAGCCCTTGGGCGGCGGCAGCACGCCGGTTGAGCCCGCCATGGGTTCAACAATGACGGCGGCAATGGTTGAGGCATCATGCAGCGCCACGAGGCGTTCCAGCTCATCGGCATAATGCACGCCGTAATCGGGCTCGCCCTTGGTATAGGCCTGTTCCTTGCGGTTGTAGGTGTGGGGAATGTGGTCAACGCCGGCCAGCATGGTGCCGAACATCTTGCGGTTGCCCACCATGCCGCCCACCGAAATGCCGCCGAAATTCACGCCGTGATAGCCGCGCTCGCGGCCGATCAGGCGGGTGCGGCTGGCCTGGCCCTTGACGCGCTGATAGGCCAGCGCAATTTTCAGGGCGGAGTCGGCTGCTTCCGAACCGGAGTTGCAGAAGAAGGCGTAGTTCAAATCGCCGGGCGCCATGGTGGCAAGGCGCGAGGCGAGCTCAAACACCTTGGGATGGCCGTACTGGAAGGTTGGCGCGAAATCGAGCTCGGCGGCGGATTTCTGGATGGCCGCCACGATGGGATCCCTGCAATGGCCGGCGTTTGAACACCAGAGGCCGGCACTGCCATCGAGAATGGCGCGGCCCGACATGTCATAATAATGCATGTCCTTGGCCCTGGCGATCATCCGCGGACGCTGCTTGAAGGCCCGGTTGGGGGTGAAGCCCATCCAGAAGGGTTCAAGATTGTTGGGCGAGGCTTCCCAGGTTTTGGCATCACTGTGGATCTGCGGCTTGTTCATTGAAAAGACTCCGGCTGATAATTCCCGGCCAAACTAGCAGAACTGGACCAACAAAGGAAACAACCAGACTCAATCATTGCCCCACACCAGATTTGACAAAAAACCACCACAATGGCTGTCCATCGTAAAAATAGAGGGGCGACACTCAGGGAATTTTCATGTCATCAGTTTCAAATATCATCGCCGGAGGGCTGATTGGCCTTGGCGTGGCCTGCGGCGGCTTTCTTGCCGGTGAATCGCTGGTGAAAAGCCGGCTGGGCTTTCGCACCGTCACGGTCAAGGGCCTGTCGGAGCGCGAGGTGAAGGCCAATCTCGGCTTCTGGCCGGTCCGCTTTGTGGCTACCGGGCCCACGCTTGAAGAGGCGCGTTCTTCCCTTGAAGTTTCACAGGCGGCGGTCAAGGCCTTTCTCATGTCGCATGGCTTCACCGAGCAGGACATGCAGGTGCAGAACATCCAGGTTGAAGACCGGCTGGCTGGTTACAATAATCAGGGGGTAACACCTGAAATCCGCTTTGTTCTGACGGAGGATATTCTGGTCAAATCATCGGAAGTGCAGAAGCTCGCCGATGCCTCGCGGATGATCGGCGACCTGCTGAAATCCGGGGTGGTGTTTTCGTCGGACGCCTATAATGCCGGGCCCTCATTCATTTTCACCGACGTGAACGAGCTGAAGGGTGACATGCTCACGGAAGCCACCAAGCGGGCGCGCGAAGCGGCGGACAAGTTTGCCCAGGAGTCGGGCGCCAAGGTCGGCGATATCCAGAACGCCAATCAGGGCATTATCGAAATCAACCCGTCGGTCGCCATTCCCAATGACCGGCCGGAGCGGCAGATCGACAAGAAAGTGCGCGTCGTCACCACGATTACTTATTTCCTGTCGGATTGATTCTCTTAACAACACTCTCCCCCTTCTCATCTGGCCTTGCTCGACACGGCCATCGCCACAAAGAAGATGCCCGCATCAAATGCGGGCATGATGAAGATGTGAGTGTGTAGGTAAGTCCCGACTTAGCGGCGCTCCACCTTCTGATGTGACGCCACAAGCCTCAGGCGTTCGGCTTCCCAAATGGGGTCAACCGAAAGGGGCAGGCCGGAGAGATGGTGCAACTGGCCGCGGGTTAGGCCAATATCCTTCAATTGGTAGTCGTCGAGGCCCCGGAGTTTGAGAAGTTGTTTCCGGCAGCGCCAATTGCGGACGAGCTGGCGCAGGGTTGAAAAGCTGAAGGTGCTTAACCGGGACCGGGCTTCGTGGGCTACATATTCGCGCATGGCAATCTCCTCGGAAATCCTTTCAAAATTGTATCTATTGTACCTATGTATTCGTGATTTTTGCTGAAATATCACTTGATATATAGATACAATAAGTTTATTGTACCTGTCAAAGAGGATATTGTATCCATGACAATTTGGACTCCGCAGCTCACCCAAGGCAAACCAATTTACCTCGCAATCGCCGATGCGATGGCGGGCGACATCATGTCCGGCAAGTTGAATGTCGGGGATAAATTGCCGCCGCACCGGGATTTGGCCTGGCGGCTCAAGGTGACGGTTGGCACGGTGACGCGGGCCTACCGCGAGGCCGAAATCCGCGGGCTGCTCTCCGGCGAAGTGGGACGGGGAAGCTATGTGCGCGAGATTAGCGGCTCCACGGCTTTGCCGGAGCGCCTCGATGTTACCTCGCAAATGTCCGATCTCAGCGTGGCAGCACCACCACCGGTTTATTCCACCGATGAATTCGATGCGGCGCTGGCCCATGTGATGCGCGAACCATCGCGCATGGCGCTGCTTGATTACATGCCGCCGGAAGGCCACGCGCATTACCGCGCCATGGGGGCCAAGTGGCTGGCGCGCAGCGGTATCGACATTGCGGAATCCAATGTCATCGTCACCTCTGGCGCGCATCTCGGCGTCATGGCCTGCCTTTCGGTTTTGGCGCAGCCCGGCGATGCGGTGATGGCGGAAAATCTTAATTACGCTTCACTTGGTTCGCTGATCTATGGTCTCAACCTGAAGCCCGTGCCGATTGCCATGAACGGGACGGGGCTTGATCTCGAGGATCTAGAGCGCGCCTGCAAGACGGGCGAGTCAAAAATACTCTATCTGGTTCCCACCCTGCAGAATCCCACGACCATCACCATGCCGCGCGAGCGCCGGGATGCAATTGTCGACATTGCGCGGCGCTACAACCTCACCATTGTCGAGGATGATATTTTCCGCTTGCTGGACGACAGGGTGCAGCCGCCAACATTCTACAGCCTTGCGCCGGAGCGCACCTATCATATCACCAGCCTGTCCAAGACTCTTGCTCCGGGCCTGCGCATCGGCTTTGTGGCAACCCCGCCGGGCCGCGCGCAATTCCTGCGCCTGCGGCAACGGACGGCCGGGGCCCGCGTCACGGGGCTTACCGCCGAGGTTGCGCGCTATTGGCTGGAAACGGATATTGCCGAACACCTGATGAAGCGGGTCATTGCGGAAATGGCAACGCGGCGCAACATCTTCCGCGAAGTGTTTGCCCGCCACACATTCAGCTGCGAGCCGGGCGCACCCTATGCCTGGCTGAGCTTGCCTAACCATTGGAGCCCGCTGCGCTTTGCGTCGGCGGCGCTTGCGCAAAATATCAAGGTCACGCCCGGACCTGCGTTTTCTTTTGGGCCCGGGTCAAGCGACCATGCGGTGCGCATTTGCTTTGGCCAGCCCGCAACAGCGCAAGAATTGAAAAACGCCCTGCTGAAAATCCGCGACCTGACGGAACAGGATCCCGAGGACGACTTCACGCCTGTCGCTTAATAGAGTTCGCCGCCCAGGATTTTTGAAATTTCTTCGCGGATATCCATGAGGATGGCGTCGGCCATGGCGGCCTGGCCTTCGGCGTTGGGATGCATGGCGCCGGTGGTTTCGGAAAAGGTCTGGCTCGACGCCTTTTCATCAACCTTGCCGGCCTTGTCCATGACCTTCTGGTTCACCGCCATGTAGGCATCATTGAAGGTGCGCACCCAGCGCTGGCGCAGCGCATAGGGATAGTTCTGGGTGACTGGATTGTAGGGCCGCCATTCCCTGGCCTTGCCGGACCAAGAGGATTGGCAGGTTTGCGTGGGCCTGTCGGCCTTGCCCCAGCAGGGGATCATCAGAACCTCAGCCGGATCATTGGCAAATTTGGTGCGCTGGGCGCAAAAGCCATGGCCCCGGAATACGCGGTCATTGTAAACCCGACCGGCGTAGGTCCAGCCATGATCGCCGCTCAAATCCTTCATGCGCCGGTCAAGCTCTGCGAGTTGCTCATGAACAGATTTCAGCCGTCCACTGGTTGTCGCAAGCCACGATGAAAACGCATCGAGGGACTGGTTGGCAGGGTAGCGGTCCTCCTCGCTGCCTTCATTGCCGCCGGCCGGGCAGACCTCACCGGTTTCATCGACAAGCATGTCGGGATAGGCAGTAAGGATGACGCGGGAGGCATCGAAGACCGGCTCATCGGAATAGAGCGGCACGGCGCGCTCGATAGCTTTGGCGAGGCGGGCATAGGCGCCGGGAAGCGTGTCCTTCATGTTGCTGGCAAAGTCTTTTGCCGAAACGGTGGCGCCAAGGAATTTTGCCAGTGTAGCGGAGGTTCCGCTGCGCAACGTTGCCCAGGCAACAACGTTCCGGAAGCCAATATCATTGCCGCCAACGGAAAGGAAAAGATAATCGACGGGCCTGCGAAACTGGTTATCGGGGCAGACCCACAGGCCGTCATCCTCTTTTGGCTTCACCGCGCAAAGTTCGCGCAGCAGCCAGCGCATCTGGGCATCCTTGGAGTCACCTGAAAGAAAGCGTGTTGATGGGGCTGCTGTAGCGTCCGATGAGGCGGCACTGGTTGTGCTGACGCTCTCGACATATTCCTGGGGGCCCAGAATGCCCGCTTTGATGCCTGCGCCGGAACACGCATACCCCAAAAACGTTACCGCCGACTGGGGATTCTCAATGGCGATTTGCAGGGCGGCGCGCAATTGGTGGCCGTAGAGCGAGCGGTGGCAAAGCTCGTCGGTCCATTGGGCGGAACCGCTGACATCATTGTTCTTGCGCCGGGGATAAAGATTTTTAAAGCGCTGGGCTTCGCTGAACTCGGCCGGCATGTCGGGATTGCCTTCGCCGGAGGCAAAGCTGTCGCCCATGCCGACAATCAGCAGGTCGCGAACTTTTGCCTTCAGGGTGATGGGCTGTTCGCCCACGACGGCCACGGAAATGTCGGCGCCATTGGGATAGGGCAGCAAGGCATTGACGCTGCCATCGCAGGGTGCGGTCTGGACGGGCGCGTTGCCGACGCGCCATTCACAATTATATTCGGTGATCAGGGCATTTTTCTTGAGGGAGCGGAGGCTGATTTCAATTTCGTGAGCCTTCGGATTGACATAGCCATCAACATCGCCGCAGAGATCATGCTGCCGGGATTTCGGATTCCAGCACAGCCTGCCCTGGCCCTGAGCGGCCCAGCCGCGCCAATCAAATTTTGTGCGCTCGAGGCGCGAGAAGGCGATGTAACGGTCATTGAGCACATGCTCGCTGCCCAGCACCGAGGCGCTGTTGACGAGAAGGGCTTTCTGTTCTTCGGGGACCGGCTGCTCTTTCACGTGGATGAGATATTGCCGCCAGGCATTTTCATGGAGCTTGAAAAAGCTCGCATCATTGAAAAGCCGGAAGCGGTTGGTGACCTTCCACTCGATCTGGAAATCCGTGGTGTTGAGGGTTTGGGCCTCTAGCGGTGTGGCCGTGACCAGGCAGATGAGCGCAAAAACAAAATATAAGACCCGCAATCGCACCCGCCGTCCCTAATATTAACCTCCACGGCTTTTGGCAGGGCAAGACTGCGGAATTGTGGCGGGGCACTCGGTTTGCCCTTGACCTTGCCGGTCCTCCCTCCTATGTCAGGCGCAGCTGTTAGCACTCCTGTTGCGTGACTGCTAACAGAGGTCGGGACGGGTTCCTGTTTCGACTTTAAATGCAAATAAAATCAATATGTTATGAGGAGTTACCGCATGAAATTCCGTCCTTTGCACGACCGGGTCGTGGTGAAGCGGGTAGATGAAGACACCAAGACCAAGGGTGGCATCATCATCCCCGAAACGGCGCAAGAGAAGCCGATGCAGGGCAAAATCATCGCCGTCGGCCCAGGAGCCCGCGATGAAAGCGGCAAGCTGGTTCCACTCGATGTGAAGAAGGGCGACACCGTGCTCTTCGGCAAATGGTCAGGCACCGAAGTCAAGATCGACGGCGACGAGCTTTTGATCATGAAAGAGTCCGACATCATGGGCGTTCTCGACAAGTAAGTTCGGCCCCAACCAATTTCAGTAATCAAAGGAATATTCACATGGCTGCAAAAGAAGTCCGTTTCGGCGGCGAAGCCCGCGAGCGAATGCTCCGCGGCGTTGACATTCTCGCTAACGCGGTGAAGGTCACCCTCGGCCCCAAGGGCCGCAACGTGGTTATCGACAAGTCGTTCGGTGCGCCTCGCACAACGAAGGACGGCGTTACCGTTGCGAAGGAAATCGAACTCGAAGACAAGTTCGAAAACATGGGCGCCCAGATGGTGCGCGAAGTTGCCTCCAAGACCAATGACATCGCAGGCGACGGAACCACCACCGCAACAGTTCTGGCCCAGGCCATCGTCCGTGAAGGTGCCAAGAACGTTGCCGCCGGCATGAACCCGATGGACCTTCGCCGCGGCATCGACCTTGCGGTCATCGCCGTGGTCGAAGACCTCAAGAAGCGTTCGAAGAAGATCAAGTCCTCGGAAGAAGTCGGCCAGGTCGGCACGATTTCAGCCAATGGCGAAAAGTCGATTGGCGACATGATCGCCAAGGCGATGCAGAAGGTCGGCAATGAAGGCGTAATCACGGTTGAAGAAGCCAAGACCGCCGAAACCGAGCTTGAAGTTGTTGAAGGCATGCAGTTTGACCGTGGCTACCTCTCGCCATACTTCATCACCAATGCCGACAAGATGCTGGCTGAACTGGAAGATGTTTACATTCTTCTCCACGAGAAGAAGCTTTCGTCGCTCCAGGCCATGCTGCCGATTTTGGAAGCCGTGGTTCAGTCGTCCAAGCCTTTGCTCATCATTGCGGAAGACATTGAAGGCGAAGCCCTTGCAACGCTTGTCGTGAACAAGCTGCGCGGCGGCCTCAAGGTTGCTGCCGTGAAGGCTCCGGGCTTCGGCGACCGCCGCAAGGCCATGCTCGAAGACATCGCAACGCTCTCGGGCGGCCAGGTCATTTCCGAAGACCTCGGCATCAAGCTTGAGAATGTTGGCCTCGAGATGCTGGGCCGCGCCAAGCGGGTTCGCATCGACAAGGAAAACACCACGATCATCGACGGTGCCGGCAAGAAGGCCGACATCGCCGGACGCGTTGCGCAGATCAAGGCGCAGATCGAAGACACGACCTCTGACTATGACCGTGAAAAGCTGCAGGAACGTCTGGCGAAGCTCGCCGGCGGTGTTGCGGTTATCCGCGTCGGCGGTTCCACCGAAGTTGAAGTGAAGGAACGCAAGGACCGCGTTGACGACGCTTTGAACGCCACACGCGCTGCCGTTGAAGAAGGCATCGTTCCAGGCGGCGGTGTTGCCCTCTTGCGCGCCAAGAAGGCGCTTGATTCGGTGACGTCGAAGAACCCTGACGTGCAGGCAGGCATCAACATCGTGTCGAAGGCGCTGGAAGCGCCGATCCGCCAGATCGTTGAGAACGCCGGTGTTGAAGGCTCGATCGTAGTCGGCAAGCTGCTTGAGAAATCAGGCAACTTCGGCTTTGACGCGCAGAACGAGGAATATGTGGACATGGTTGCCGCGGGCATCATCGATCCGACCAAGGTTGTGCGTGTAGCGCTTCAGGATGCGGCCTCGGTTGCCTCGATCCTGATCACCACGGAAGCCATGATCGCCGAGAAGCCCAAGGACAAGTCCGGCGGCGGCATGCCAGGCGGCATGGGCGGCGGCGGCATGGGCGGCGGCATGGGCGGCATGGACTTCTAAGTCCAAACACCCCTCACAACATACGAAACCCCGGTGGAAACACCGGGGTTTTTTGTTGGCCAGAGGCCGCTACTCCCGAAATTCTTTGGTAACCATTGGGTAATAGGTTGCGGCGGTGATATGGCCCCTGCAAAGCTTGCGTTTTGTTGCTGCCCTCATGGTCGTCTATGTCCATGCGGCGCAGCTCGCTGTCGAACAGACCGGTTCCTATGGTTTTTTTCCACGCGAACTCCCGCTGGCGGGCCAGGCCGGGGTTGATATCTTTTTCGTCATTTCAGGCGTCATTATCGCCAGAACCGCGGTGGGGCTGTCATGGCAGGAATTTGCCTGGAAACGCTTCCGCCGCATCATTCCCTTCTACTTTCTCGTCTGCATCTTCGCGCTGCTGATTGTTGCCCGTTCCGGCACCGCCATCACAGGCCGCGACCTGCTCGCCTCATTCTTTCTCTGGCCTGCGACGGATATAATGACGCTGCCCCTCCTGCCCGTGGCGTGGACCCTCTGCTATGAAGCCCTGTTTTATGTGGCGGCCACATTCGTCCTTGCCGACCGGCGCTGGCTGTATCCTGTGCTCGGCCTTTTCGTTGCCGCTATGGCACTCCGGTTGCATGGCGCCGTGTTCCAGTTTCTGGGCAATCCCCTGATCATTGAATTCCTCTTTGGTGTTGCCATCGCCTATGCGCCCGCCTTTCAACCCGCCAGGTGGGGCATTCCGCTGGGTGCGACCTTGCTCATCGGGGCCGGCTTCTTCGACCTTGCGCCCTTCGGTAACTCGCTGGAATATCTGCGCGGCGAAGGGGCCTTCCAGCGCGTGGCAGTCTACGGCCTGCCTGCAGCCCTGATCGTCTGGGGCGCCATGCAATTCAAGGGCCGTAAAAATTTCTGGACCGAGCAAGGCGATGCCTCCTATGCGCTCTATCTCACGCATGCGCTTTTCATGCCGGTGTTCTTTGTTATCTGGAAAGTGATCCCTCTGCCAACCGATCTGATGATTGTGATCAGCATGGCTGCCAGCGCCTTTTTCGGCTGGCGCATCCATCTGGCCATTGAAGTGCCGGTGCTCAATGCCCTCAAGGGCAAACGAATTTCTGGCGCCAGGCCGCATCCTATTGCATCACCAGAATAGTGTGTTAGCTTCTCCCCATCGGGAGGAGCTATGCCATGTACACGAAGCAAGCCCTGCATGAATTGGGAGTCCATTCCAGCGCCATCACGGACGAGCAAAAACAGCAGCTCGACGCGCAAGGCTTTTTCATTGTCGAAAACGCCCTGTCGAAAAGTGACGTCAAAACACTATGCGAGGAATTCGAGCGTATCCATGCCAAGGAGGCCGAGACGGGTGGGCATGAGGTTCATGTGGAACCGGGGGCGCGGCGCATTTCCAATATTTTCAACAAGACCACGGCATTTGATGTTTGCCTGAATCTGCCACCGGTGCTTGCCGCGGCCCATTACCTGCTGGGCGAGATCAAGGTTCACGGCGCCAATCTGCGCGATCCCAACCAGGGTTATGGCCACCAGGCGCTGCATGTGGATGTGCCGAAACGGTTCAAGGATGACTGGTGGGTATTGAATGCCATGCTCATGTTTGATGATATGACGCTGGAGAACGGCCCCACCCGGGTTGTGCCCACTTCGCAGTGGTGGGCGCCTATCAACGTGCCTTACACCAATCAGGCCGACTGGGAGCCGGAACCCATTTCCGCCGAAGAGCAAAAGCGCATTCCTGCGGATCTCGATGCGCCCTATCCCGGCGAAATTTATGTGACGGCGCCGGCGGGCTCTGCGATCATCTGCAATTCATCGATGTGGCACAGCGGAACCTTGAAAAAGAGTTCGACCCACCGGCGCATGCTGCATCTCACCTATACGCGGCGCGACCTGCCGCAGCAGCTTGTGCAACTCGATCACCTGACCCAGGGACTTTATGACCGGATGAGCCCGGTGCACCGCTATCTCCTGGAGATCGAGCCCCCTGGCGAAGATGGCGTGTTACGCCAGAAAAAACGCGATCCCAAGGGCTGGTGGAACTGAGGGTTCTGCTTTCTCTCAAGTCACCACTTCTCCCCAAAAGGTGAAAGCCTGTGTAAAGACAGGCCGCGAAAGGGCTGGTAGAGAGCCGCCATGACACCTTTAACCGACAGGCAGGGCCGTTTCTCGCCGCTCAAGGCCGCAACGCTGGCTTTGGCGCTGCTGCCCGCCCTGGTCATCGCCTATTGGTTCTTCACCCATCAGTTGGGGCCGTTGCCGATCAAGGCCGCCTTGCGCCTGATTGGCGATTGGACCATCCGCCTGCTGGTGATCACACTGGCGTTCACACCTTTGCAACGCGTGCTCAACTACCCGAAAATTTCGCTCATCCGGCGCATGCTGGGAGTGACCACCTTTGCCTATGCGCTCACGCATTTCACGCTTTACATCGTGCAGTCGAAATTCGACCTGGTCTTCGTTGCCACCGAAATCGTTTTGCGCATCTATCTCACCATTGGCTTTGTGGCGCTGCTTGGGTTGAGTCTGCTGGCGGCCACGTCGTTTGATTCCGCCATCCGCAGGCTGGGCAAGAAATGGAAGATGATCCATCGCCTCGTCTATGGCATCGCGGTGCTGGGCCTTCTGCATTACTTCATTCAATCGAAAATTGACGTGAGCCCCGCCACGCTGATGGCCGGGTTCTTCATTCTCTTGATGATCTACCGCATCTTCATCAGCCAACGGATGGCCTTGACGCCTCTGGTGCTGGCCATCAGCGCCGGGCTTGCCGGGCTGCTTACGGCGCTGACGGAATTTGCCTGGTATGCGCTGGCCACCGGGGTTGATCCCTGGCGCATTGCGCAGGCCAATCTGATGGTCTCTTTCGGGCTCCGGCCCGCTGTCATTGTGGCGCTTGTGGGCCTCATTCCTTGCGGATTTGTAATCTGGCGGAACCGGCACGGTGCGCTAAAGCGGCAAGTGGCTTAACGCCGGAAATTTGGAGCTCAGACGTCTTGGTCCTATATAGGTCAAACCCACCGAAACGCGCGAGCCCATGAATATTCAGAATCTACCGGACCAGCATGAAATAGAAAGCATTCTCGGCCTTGGCCGGGGAGCGCGGGCGAAGCGTGGCTTTCGGCGTTTGCTTTGGCTTGCCGTTGCTGTTGCCATCGTGTTTGCCGGCGCCTGGTGGTATCAAAGCTCGCAGAATGCCGCCAATGCGGTCTCTTACGAAACCGTAAAGCCCACGCGTTCCAACCTCACGGTCAGCGTGACGGCGACGGGCACCATCCAGCCCACCACGCAAACCGATATTTCCAGCGAAATGTCCGGCGTGGTGCGCAGCGTCAATGTCGACAACAATGATTTGATTAAAAAGGGCGACGTGCTGGCCGAGCTGGATTCGGAAAGATATCAGGCGCAGTTGCAAAGCCTGCATGCCAGCGTTGCAAGCGCCAAGGCAAAGCTTATCGATGCGCAGGCCACCCTGAAAGCCAGCGACCTGACCCTTGCCCGGCAGGTGGCGTTGCAGAAACGGGGACTGGTCATCACCCAGGATCTCGAAGCGGCCCGGGCGGCGCAGGCCCGCGCCGCGGCGGCCATAGCGGTGGCACAAGCCGATATCGAGATCGCCGATGCCAATCTTGACCTGAAGCAACTGGATATCGACAAGTCGAAAATCCTCTCGCCGGTTGACGGCATTGTGCTCAAGCGCGCGGTTGAACCGGGCCAGACTGTTGCTTCTTCCCTGCAGGCGCCGGTTCTCTTTACCTTGGCGGAAGACCTGAAGCACATGCAGCTTGAAGCCAATATCGATGAGGCCGACATTGGCACGGTAGCAACCGGTCAAAAGGCCACCTTTACGGTTGATGCGTTTTCCGGCCGCAGTTTTCCCGCGCGGATTGAGACAATCGAGTTCTCGCCGCTCACCACTGATGGCGTCGTCACCTACAAGGCGGTGCTGAGCGTCGACAATTCTGACCTAGCGCTTCGGCCCGGCATGACGGCAACGGCGCAGATAACGGTGCAGGAAATTTCCAACGCCTTGCTGGTTCCCAATGCGGCGCTGCGCTATTCGCCGCCGGTTCAGGCAAGGCAGGAAGGTTTCAGCCTCTCAAGGCTGTTCATGCCACGCATGCCACGGGGCGGCGGCAGGCCCGCGCAGAAAGAACCCGCGACGGGCGAACGAACTGTGTGGGCCTTGAAGGACAAGGTTCCCGTATCACTCAGCATCAAGACCGGCGCCTCGGATGGCAAGCTTACCGAGGTGACGGCGGGCGACCTTGATACGGATACGCCGCTGATCACCGCCTCAAGAAAAGGCAGGAACTAAACATGGGCGCGCTTCTGGCCTTTGACCGGGTGAGCAAGACCTATGGCGAAGGCGGCGGCATGGTGCGGGCCCTGCACGGCGTTGACCTCAGCATTGAACGCGGCGAGTTCGTAGCCATCATGGGGCCTTCGGGTTCCGGCAAATCCACCGCCATGAACATTCTGGGCTGCCTTGATTCACCCAGCGAGGGAAAATTCCTGTTCAATAATGTTGATGTGACGAAGCTGCCCAGGGACGGCCGCGCCTTGCTGCGGCGGCATTTCCTCGGCTTCGTGTTTCAGGGCTACAATCTTTTGAACCGCACCACGGCCATTGAAAATGTCGAGCTGCCGCTGATCTATCGCGGCACCGCAAAGGCCGAGCGTCGGGAGCGCGCCGTGGCGGCCCTGCATCTGGTTGGCCTGAAAGGCCGCGAACATCACACGCCTTCGGAACTTTCCGGCGGGCAGCAGCAGCGCGTGGCCATTGCGCGGGCCATTGTCACGGACCCTCTGGTGCTGCTGGCGGACGAGCCCACGGGCAATCTCGATACGGCGCGGGCCCATGAAATCATGGAGCTTCTGGTGGGGTTGAACCAGACGCGGGGCCTCACCGTGATCATGGTGACCCATGAGGCTGACATGGCGGAATTCGCCAACCGCACGCTGCATTTTGTCGACGGCAAGATCAAATCCGAAACCCTGCGGGATGCGGCCTGATGCTGTGGGAAGCCATCAAGCTTGCCAACCAGTCGGTGCGCCGCAATGTACTGCGCTCGATCCTTACACTTCTCGGCATTGTCATTGGGGTGAGCGCGGTCATCGCCATGGTGACAATTGGCAATGGCACCACGCAGAAAGTGACCGACGATCTGTCCAAGCTCGGCAGCAACATGCTTGTGGCCCGCCCGGGACGGGAGACATTCGGCGGCGGCGGCGATGTCCGCAGCTTTACCGAGCGCAATGTAGCGACGCTGCGGAGCGAGCTTGCCGATGTGCGCGGCATTGCGCCAACCGCCACGCGAGCCGCTCGGGTTGTCTATGGGGCAGAGAACTTCGACACGACGGTCACAGGCACCGAATCGGATTACTTTGTGGTGCAAGACTGGACTTTTGAAAGCGGGCGGCCCTTCACGGATGGCGACATCCGCTCGGCCAGTTCCGTCTGTGTCATCGGGCAAACAGTCAAGACAGTTCTGTTCGGCCAGGCCGATCCTTTGGGCTTGCGCCTGCGTCTCGGGGGGTTGTCCTGCGAAGTCATTGGCGTTCTCAACGGCAAGGGGCAATCGGCCTTTGGCTCGGACCAGGACAACACGGTTGTCATGCCGCTGCGAACCTTTCAACGGCGCATTGCGGGAAACACACGCATCTCGACGATCTACATAGCGGCGGCATCCACCGATGCCATCCCCACCGTACAGGCGGCGGCCGAAGACATCCTGCGCGAGCAGCGCCGGGTGGCGCCGGACGAGGAAAGTGATTTCTCGGTGCGCGACATGACGCAAATGGTCAGTACACTGACGGCTACGACAACGGCCATGACCGGGCTTCTCAGCGCCGTTGCGGCGGTAAGCCTGCTGGTGGGCGGCATCGGCATCATGAACATCATGCTGGTATCAGTCACCGAGCGCACACGCGAGATTGGCATTCGCCTTGCCATCGGGGCTTTGGAGAAACAGGTGCTCACCCAGTTTCTCGTTGAAGCTATTGTTCTTGCGGTTTTCGGCGGATTTGTGGGAATTCTTCTGGGTCTCGCCATTGCCGGATGGGCGACCTATGTGATGGTGGTTCCGTTCGCTGTAAATCCTAGCATCGTTGCCCTGGCCTTTGTGTTTTCAGGGTTGATCGGCGTGGTTTTTGGCTATTTCCCGGCGCGGCGCGCGGCGCGCCTCGATCCCATCGAGGCGCTCCGCCACGAGTAGCAGCGATCCCTTAAAGCCGTTCGAGAAGTTCCAGGGTTGGATAGGAATCGGCGGGCATTCCAAGCTCTATCTGCATTGCCTTGACGGCAGCGCGGGTTCCGGCGCCAATCTTCCCATCCAGCTTGCCCACATCGTGGCCCCTTGCATCCAGCTTTTTCTGGAGCGCCACGATCTGCGGATAGGTGAGATGCGTCACCTCGGCATTCCCGCGGCTCACCTTTGGAGCGCCGGCGATGCGGGTGGCGAGATAGGAGGCGGTGGTGGAATAGACCAGCGATTCATTCCACTTGAGATAGGCGGTAGTGAAATTCTCATAGACAAGGAAGGCCGGGCCATCCTTGCCCATGGGCAAGAGCAGGGAGGCGGGGAAGTTATCGGCCTTTACAGGCTTTCCGTTTGCCATTTTCACGCCCCACTTGGCCCATTGCGAGCGAGGATGCTGGATGGCGATATCGGCTTCCTCCCACGGCATATCGCGCGGCACGCGCACTTCCTGCATCCAGGGCTGGCCGGGCTGCCAGCCATGCTTGCGCAGGAGATTGGCGGATGAGGCCATAACATCGGGAATGCTGCCGCGCAGATCGCGCCTGCCGTCGCCGTCAAAGTCGACCGCACTTTCATTGTAGTCGTAGGGCAGGAACTGCGTCTGGCCGATTTCGCCGGCCCAAGCACCGCGCATTTCATCGGGGCGCAAGTCGCCGCGATTGATAAGCTCAAGGGCCGCCATCAATTGCGGGCGGAACTTTTCTGGCCGCCGGCAATCCCAGGCGAGCGTGGCAAGGGACTGCACTGTCGGCAGGTCGCCGATATTGCCGCCGAAATCGGTTTCAAGGGCCCAGAAGGCAACAATCACCGGAGCCGGAACGCCAAATTCTTTTTCGACACGGGCAAAGATTGCCTTGTGTTTCTGGATCAGTTCCGCACCGTGCTTTATGCGGTAATCGGTGATCATTCGGGCCTGGAATTCAAGAAAACTCTGGGAAAAGACATTCTGGGCCCGGTCCTTCTTGATGATGCCGGGATCGTAGGTGATGCTATCGAGAGCGGACAGCGCTTCGCGGCCTATTCCTTGCGCCGCTGCCTCCTTGTGAAAAGCCTTGATGAAGCCTGAAAAGCCTGAGCCATTGTTTCCGCAGTCCGCGGCCTGGGCCTGAGATCCCGCCATGAGGAACACCACACCTGCTGCAGCACGCAAAAGCGTCGATTTCAACATTCCGAGACTCCCTGTTTTTTTGCCTGATTATTCATCGCTTGAGTCAAAATCAAGGCCCTGTTTTATCGCTGCGATGCAGCTTTCAATCGACTGTCCATATCGCACATCCGGCTTCTTGATGCCATTGCGAATAAGTTCGCGGCGGACATGGAGCGATGCCCCGGTAAAATAAACCGGTACGCCGTGTTTGGCCACCTTGTTCAGGAAGCCATGCAGGGCATGGGCGGCGGAGGAATCGACGAAGGGCACCTGGGTAAAGTCCAGAATGAACGCCTTGGGCACTTCATTGATTCGCTCAAGGGTTGCCGCCACGGCGCTGGCCGCGCCGAAGAAAAAGGCCCCGGAGATGCGGTGGATGATGATGCCGGGTTCGGTCTTGTATTCAGTCTCCGGCTCTTCACCCGCATGGAGATGGGTCTCGACGTCGATGGCTTCAGCCATGCGGTGCATGAACATGAGACAGCCCAGCACCACGCCCACCACGATCCCGGTTGGCAGGTCGACAAAGATCACCAACAGGAAGGTTGCGAGGAGAACGACCGCATCGGCCTTGGAATTCATAAGCAGGAGTTTGAACTCGGCCCGCTCCGCCATGTTCCAGGCCACGACAACCAGAATGGCCGCAAGGGCGCTCAATGGAATGTAGCCCGCAAGGGGGGCGGCCACGAGCATGAAGAGCAAGATGAAGCCCGCATGCAGCATGCCGGCGACCGGGCCATGGGCCCCGGCGCGCACGTTGGTGGCGGTGCGGGCAATGGTGCCGGTGGCGGTGATGCCGCCAAAAACGCTTGAGGCAATATTGGCAAGGCCCTGGGCCACCAGTTCCATGTTGGAGCGGTGCCTGCGGCCCGACATGGAATCGGCCACCACTGCTGAAAGAAGTGATTCAATGCCGCCAAGCAGGGCAACGGCCAGCGCATCGGGCAGGAGCAGAATTATTTTATCGAAGGTGATGGTTGGCAAGGCAGGGAAAGGCAGGGTGCGGGGAATGCCGCCAAAGCGCGTTGTGATGGTTTCAACGTTGAGCTGCAAGGCAAAGGCGAGAAGGCTTGCGATTGCCACGGCGATCAAAAACCCCGGCCAGTGGGGCCGGAATTTTCTTAAAGCTACAATGACGGCGATGCTGAGGAGAGCGATGGCGGTGGCACCGCTATTCAAGCTGGGAAGGGACTGCCACAGGGCCTCCAGTTTCGGCACAAGTTCAGCCGGTTCGGCGCCCGGCAATTGCAGGCCCAGAAGTTCCTTGATCTGGCTGGCGAAAATAATAACGGCAATGCCGGCGGTGA
This sequence comes from Aestuariivirga sp., assembly GCA_965279345.1. Classification (GTDB taxonomy): domain Bacteria; phylum Pseudomonadota; class Alphaproteobacteria; order Rhizobiales; family Aestuariivirgaceae; genus Aestuariivirga. The sequence continues at coordinate 213,287 of CBDIHN010000003.1, read as the reverse complement.
ACCCCACGGTGACGGGATGGGGGACATATTTGATGTAGGTGCCGAGCCGGAGCAGGCCCACGCCCAGCAGGATGAAGCCTGCCATCAGAGTCACCAGCAGCAGGCCGTCAAAACCGTGGCGGTCGATGATGGAGGCCAGCAAAACGATAAAAGCTCCGGCGGGGCCGCCGATCTGGAAGCGGCTGCCGCCAAAAGCCGAGATCACGAAGCCCGCGACGATGGCGGTGTAGAGGCCCTTCTCGGGGCTGGCGTGGGAGGCGATGGCAATAGCCATGGAAAGCGGAAGCGCAACAATCGCAACCGTCAGGCCGGCTACGGCATCGCGGCGGAGCCCATCAAGGGTGTAACCCTCGCGCAGGGAGGTCACGAGTTTTGGGGTGAATTCATCTTTCGAAGGTTTTATCGGCTGCAGGGTTTCTGACACGGTGTGTCCCCAAAGAAGAAAACCGGATGCGGGCCCCAAGATCACGAGGGGCCGTACAAAGTACGACCCCTCGCTCGGGTTAAAGGGCCATAATCCCTAATACGCACTCAATCACGAAAATCTGAACCGGGGGCGATACCAGACTCTCGCAAGCACGGATTTCAGGTGCATGACCCACCCTAGCCCTGAATAATGGGGCGCAATATAACCAGTTTCGACCTGAATTGAACGGTATTGGAACAAATATTTCACAGGGCACGGTTGCAAATTACGGGCTGCTCAATTGCCGCAGTTACCCAGATTTCCCGAGGCTTTTCTGCAACAGCGCGGCGCGGGGGTCGTTCAAACCGGCGGGGCTCGCGGCTAAAACCGCCGTGGAGCGCAGGATTACGCCGTCATCAAGGACTTTGAGATGATTGGCGGCAAGGGTTGAGCCGGTGGTGGTGATGTCAACGATAACTTCCGCGGTTCCGGCCGCGGGCGCGCCCTCGGTTGCGCCCAGGCTTTCCACGATGCGGTATCCGGTCACACCCTTATCGGCAAAGAACCTCCGGGTGAGGTTGAGATATTTGGTGGCGACCCTGAGCCTGCGGCCATGGCGTACATAGAAGCTTTCCGACACTTCATCGAGATCGGCCATGGAGGCCACATCAAGCCAGCATTCCGGTACGGCCACCACAACATTGGCAAAGCCGAAATCGAGCGGCGCCAGAACCGACACAAGATTTTCCTGGCCAGCGGATTTCTCCCAGAGCAGGTCCGCACCGGTGATGCCGAAATCAATCTTCCCTTCGCGCAGGTTCCGGGCAATTTCCGCGGCCGAGAGGAAGGCGACTTCAATGCCGTCGATGCCCTTCAACTGGCCACGGTAGCCGCGCTCCGTTCCAGAACGCTCAATGCTGAGGCCTGCCGCTTCCAAAGCTTTAGCGGCCTGTTCCATCAGGCGGCCCTTGGAGGGAATGGCTAAAGTCAAGCTACTCATGCCAGCACCGCCTTCAGGCGCTCGGTATGAATGGCGCAGCCCACGGCAGACACAGGCACAGGTGAACCCATATCGGTGAGGAGATTGTCGTAACGTCCGCCGCCTGCCACGGCGACGAAGCCATCCGGTGTTTCAACTTCAATCTGGAAGACAAAGCCGGTGTAGTATTCAAGCTCGCGGCCGAAAGTGGCCTTGAACTCGAAGCGCTTGGCGTTGAGGCCAAGCTCTTCCATTTCGGCAAGTCGCTTTTGAAAATATTTCCGCGCCTCATTGAAGTTGCGGCCCGGTTCGGTGCGGTTCAGGACACCTTCGAGATTGTCGGCGCGCTCGACGATATTGAGATAGGCGGTGATGGCATCGGCCTTGGCCTGATCGAGTGCTGCCTCCGAGCGGTCGGCGGATTTGTCGGCAAGGCGCGCGGCGATTTCATCGAGCGAACGTCCACCAACGAGGGGCAGATTCTTGCTTTCAATTTCCCGCGCCACAACCTCCGCCACCGGCTCCGTTGCCAGGCGGTCAATGAGGGCTGAAATGCTGGTGCGCTTTGCGCCACGATTTGTCGTGAAGCTTTCCAGCACCTCGCGAAAGGCATGGGGCCGCCAGAAGTGATGCTTCAGGCGGTTGCGCCAGCGCGTGGGCATGGGCGTATCTTCGAGCAGCGCGGAGAAGAGGCCGAGGTCGCCCAGCGTCACGCGGAATTTTGTGAGGCCTGCGGCTTCGAGAGCACTGATCGCCAGTTTCAGAACCCGGGCTTCGGCAGCTGCCGCATCGGGGGCGGCAAACCATTCGAGGCCGGCCTGGAGAAATTCCTGCGGACTCAGATGCTCATTGGGAAAACGGAAGACAGAACCGAGATAGCAATACTTCGCTTCCTCACCGGGTTTTTCCGCATTGCTCAGGTGGTAGCGGCAGGCGGGCACCGTGAGGTCGGGCCGCAAGCACATTTCAGCGCCCGCGGGATCGGTAAACACAAAGGTCCGGGCGCGGATATCTTCGCCAGAGCGCTCAAGGAAAATATCGGCGGGCTGGATGATGTCGGGGGCGATGTAGTCAAATCCGGCGCGTTCGAACACCGCCATGACAGCGGCATTCTGCCGTTCCAGTGCTTCGCGCTCAAGCTTGGATTTACCGGCCACGGGCCAACATTTCTTTGACGGCCTTCACCATATCGGCTTCGGGAACCGAAACCTGGGCCAGGCGCTGGCTCGCATATTCCTTGCGGGATTCAACGCCGCTGGCTAGCTGGCTGCCGAGCGCCAAATCCTTCAATGTCACTTCGCCTTTGGCCTTTTCATCGCCGCCCTGAATGACAACAAGCGGACTGCCGCGCTTGTCGGCATATTTCATCTGGGCCTTCATGCCCGAGGTGCCGACATACATTTCGGCGCGGATGCCGCTGCCACGCAATTGCTGCACCATTTTCTGATAATCTCCCTGGCGGTCTTTATCCATGACAAGAACGACTACGGGAGCCGTAGTTTCCTTGTCTTCGGTTTTGCCGAGAAGCTTCAGCGCGGAATAGAGCCGTGATACGCCAATCGAAAATCCAGTTGCAGGAACCGATTGCCCGGTGAAGCGCGCCACGAGATCATCATAACGCCCACCACCACCGACGGAACCAAACCGTACAGGACGTCCATCCTCATCCTTCGTTTCCATGAGAAGTTCGCATTCAAAAACGGGACCAGTGTAGTATTCAAGTCCGCGAACAACGGAAGAATCGTAGCGAATGCGATCCGCGCCATAACCTGCGGCCGTAAATAAAGCTTGCATGGCTTCGAGGTCACGCAGGCCCTCTTCACCATTCCTGCTCCCTGCCACAAAGGCGGGATCAAGAGTTGTTGCCGTAGCGAACGCAAGGCTTGCTTCAATCTGTTTTTGAGTAAGCCCCGCACCCTTGGTGAAGTCGCCACTTTCATCCTTGCGTCCGGCACCAAGCAGAAGTGCCACACCTTGCTTGCCAAGACGATCCAGCTTGTCCAATGCGCGCAGCCAGACCAATTTCACGTCATCCCCGATGGAAAATGTTTCGGTGAAGCCATCGAGCAGCTTGCGGCTGTTGAACTTCACGACGTACTGCCCACGCTCAATCCCCAACGCCTCCATCGTATCCGCCGCCATCATGCAGACTTCGGCGTCGGCCGCCGGTGAGCCGCTGCCTACGGTGTCGGCATCGAACTGCATGAACTGGCGGTAGCGGCCGGGGCCGGGTTTTTCGTTGCGGAAGACCCAGCCCTGGCGGTAGCTGCGAAACGGAGTTGGCAGGAACTGCTGGTTCTCGGCGACATAGCGGGCGAGCGGCGCAGTCAGGTCATAGCGCAGAGACAACCACTGCTCATCATCATCCTGAAAGGAAAACACGCCCTCGTTCGGGCGATCCTGATCGGGAAGGAACTTCCCAAGCGCTTCGGTATATTCAATGAAGGGCTGTTCCACGGGTTCGAAGCCGTAGTTTTCATACACCCCTTCAATGATGCGCAGCATGCGCTTGAGGCCGCGAATTTCATTCGCGTCCACATCGCGGAAACCCTTGGCAAGGCGTGCCTTGGGGCGGTTTTGCTTGTCACTGGAAGCCATGATCCCAACCCGTTTGTTGAGGGCTTCTAGCGCCCTTACTTATCGCGCACAACCTTCTGGTTCTGCACGCCCAGGCCATCAATGCCGATGCGCATTTTATCGCCGGGTTTGAGGTATTGCGGCGGCTTCATGCCCATGCCGACGCCGGGAGGGGTGCCGGTGGTGATGATGTCGCCCGGCATCAGGGTGAAGAATTCCGAGAGATAGGCCACGATATGGGCCACGCCGTAAACCATGGTTGCGGTGGAGCCATCCTGCACCCGCTTGCCGTTAAGCTCCAGCCAGAGGCGGAGGTTCTGCGGGTCCTTCACCTCGTCGGCGGTCACCAGCCAGGGGCCGATGGGGCCGAAGGTGTCGTAGGACTTGCCCTTGGTCCATTGCCCGGAGCGCTCGACCTGGAATTCGCGCTCCGAGAGATCATTGATGGTGCAGTAACCCGCCACATGCTTCATGGCGTCGGCCTTCTTGATGTTCTTGGCCCTTGTGCCGATGATCACGCCGAGCTCCACTTCCCAGTCGGACTTCTTGGATTTCGGCGGGATGGTCACATCGTCATTGGGGCCGGAGATGCAGCTGGTGTGCTTGGTGAATATGATGGGTTCCGGCGGCACTTTCAGGCCCGATTCTTCCGCATGGTCGGAATAGTTGAGGCCAATGGCCACGAATTTCTGCGAATTTGCCACGCAGGCGCCGATGCGCGGGGTGCCGCGCACGAGCGGCAGGGATTCGAGCTTGAGCTTCTTGAGCTTGGCCAGGCCCTTGGGAGAAATGGTTTCGCCGGTGATGTCCGGGATCACCTTCGACAGGTCCCGGATCTTGCCGGCCTTGTCCAAGATACCGGGCTTTTCCTTGCCCTTTGGTCCATAACGCAGAAGTTTCATGCCCGTTCCCCTGTGGTGGCTGACGGATGCCAGCGCGGTTGATAGCCTTTCGCCAGAATGCTCACGATGAGCGGTGGTGTCAAAAGCCTGGCCTTCATAAGCGAAGCCCGGGGAATTGCCAGCCCATATTGGGAATGAGACCATTGCAGGAGGTGCTGGCCTTTGACCGCGAAGGCTAAGCCTTCCTGCTCGATCATCGTGCCATCGGGCAAATCCTTAACCGCGGTTTCGTGCCTTGCAAGGCGCTGGGCATGGAGTTCCCGGTCAAAGTCATTGACCTTGCGGCCGCCGATAAAGCTTTTGGCATCCGCCCTGCGGCAAAAGAAACATGGCCTGTGGCCCGCCGCCAGGGCTGTTACCTCGTCCAGAAAGAACAATGAAGTGTAGCCCTTCCCCATGGCCTCGTGCTTCATGTTTTTGTAGTGCATGTCGCAGCAAATCCAGTGCCGGCTGGCCCAGCGGCGCTTGCCAAGCGTCTTGTTATCGCGGTGGAATTTGCCGCCGCGGTTGCCCATCATGAGCCCACGGGCCGGGTTGGCCTCAATTTGCCCCCACGGGTTTACGCGGTTTTGCAGGGTCATGGCTAATCGACGCGGTGATAGAGGCCGGGATAGTTTTGCACGAGGCCGTAATCGTCGAACTCTGTTTCGCGGGTAAAGCCGCCATCGGTGGCCTCAAAAAGAAAACGCCGGCCCGGTTCGAGGCAGGTATATCTCTGGCCATCCGCCACGGGAACCAGCCTGTCGAAGTAAACATAGAGCATCTGGAAAGTCCGGGCCTGGCCTTTTTCAAAACTGGTGCGGCGCACCGGCAGCGTATTGGTGAAACAGGTGAAGGTGAAATCGACATCGATGCAGCCATCCAGTTCCTTGAGATGAGTGCCGCCCGCGTCGTGCCAAATCCCCGGAGATGGCGAAGTGCATGTCAGGGTTTGGCCGTCGATCGCGTCAATCCTGAAGGATAACACCCGCCAGTTCTGATCAGTGTGGATTTCGTAGGCGAAGGCGTAGCGCGTTCCCTCGTCTTCGCCGACGACCTGGCTTTTGACCTGGTAACCGTTGGCCTTCGCCTGAAGCACCAGGTGTTCAAGCCCGGCGCCTTCTGCTGGCTTCCAGCGGGCAACAATCTGGTCAATGGGCTTCCACACGAGACGAATTACCGCTTGGCTGAACGCGGCTTTGCGGGGGCGCGCGTGGGAGCCGGAATTGCGAAGGGAGGGGTTGGCAGCATGAGGTTGTGGCGGCCCACCTTGGTGATGTCCTTCTCGCCGCACAGCCCCATGGTCACATCGAGCTCGGCTTTCAGGATTTCAAGGGCCCGAGTGACGCCCTCTTCGCCCCCGGCACCGAGGCCATAGACATAAGCGCGGCCCACCATGGTGCCCTTAGCGCCCATGGCCATGGCCTTCATGATATCGATGCCGGTCCGGATGCCGCCGTCGAAGTAGACTTCAATCTTGTCGCCTACCGCATCGACAATGGCGCCGAGCATGTCAATTGAGGCGGGGCCGCCATCAAGCTGGCGGCCGCCATGGTTTGACACGACGATGGCATCGGCTCCGGTCTGCGCGGCAATCAGGGCATCGTCCACATCATTGATGCCCTTGAGGATGAGCTTGCCGTGCCACTGCTTGCGGATGAATTCCACCGACGACCAATCCAGCGTCGGGTCAAACTGGTGGTTGGTCCATTCGGCAAGCGAACCCATGTCGGTGACACCTTTGACGTGGCCCACAATGTTTCCGAAGGTGCGGTTTTTGGTGCCCAGCATGCCGGCGCACCAGGCGGGCTTGGTCATCATGTTGAGGATGTTGGGGATGGTGAGCTTGGGCGGGGCCGAAAGGCCGTTCTTGATGTCCTTGTGGCGCTGGCCGAGAACTTGAAGGTCAAGGGTGAGCACAAGGGCCGAACACTTGGCGGCCCGGGCGCGGGCCACGAGGTCCGAGGCGAAACCCCGGTCACGCATCACATAGAGCTGGAACCAGAAGGGCTTGTCATTGTGCTTGGCCACTTCTTCAATCGAACAGATGCTCATGGTGGTGAGCGTATAAGGCAGGCCAAATTTCTGCGCGGCGCGGCAGGCTTTGATTTCACCGTCGGCATGCTGCATGCCGCCAAGCCCGATGGGAGCCAGAGCCACGGGCATGGACACGTCCTGGCCCACCATTTTGGTTTTCAGCGAGCGGTTGTCGATATTGCGGGCCACACGCTGGCGGAGCTTGTATTTCTCGAAGGCCCTGGTGTTATCGACATAGGTGCTGGTGGTATAGGACCCGGTGTCGCAGTAATCGTAAAACATGCGGGGCACGCGGCTTTCGTAGATCTGGCGCAGGTCTTCAATACAGGTGGTTTTGGCGGGATTCATTTCGGCGCGTTTCTCAAAGTTGGATGGAAGGCCCCTCTTTTGCCCGCCTTGGCTGTTCACTGCAAGGTAGTTTCTCTTGTTAAATCATCCCATTGCAGGGTAGTTTCGCGCCATGCTGAAAATGCCCGAAGCAGACCCCCAGACACTCAAGAAGCGCGCCTCGATTGCCGCCGCGCTGCGCCGTATTGTTCCGGGTGAAGGGGTTATCGAAACGCGCAGCGAAATGAGCGTTTACGAGTCGGACGGGCTCACCGCCTACCGGCAGTTGCCGCTTGTGGTGGTGCTGCCCAAAACCACCGCACAAGTGGCAAAGGTGCTGCGCTATGCCTTCGAAAACAAGATCAAGGTTGTGCCGCGCGGGGCCGGCACTTCGCTGTCCGGCGGGGCCCTGCCGCTGGCGGACGGCATCGTGCTGGGGCTTTCGAAATTCAACCAGATCCTGGAAATCGACTATGACAATCGCTGCGCGCGGGTGCAGCCGGGGGTGACCAATCTCGCCATAACCCAGGCGGTGCAGCATAAGGGCTTCTATTATGCGCCGGACCCCTCCTCGCAGATTGCCTGCACCATCGGCGGCAATGTGGCGGAAAATTCCGGCGGGGTGCATTGCCTGAAATACGGCCTCACCGCCAACAACATCCTTGGCCTTGAAATGGTCCTGATCAGCGGCGAGGTCATCCGGCTTGGCGGCAAGCATCTGGACAGCGACGGGCTCGATTTGCTTGGTGTGCTTACGGGTTCGGAAGGCCTGCTCGGCGTGATCACCGAGGTTACGGTGCGGCTCCTGCAAAAACCGGAAACGGCTCGCGTCATTCTTGTGGGCTTTCCTTCCAGCGAGCATGCGGGCAATTGCGTGGCCGATATCATTTCGGCAGGAATCATTCCGGGCGGCATGGAAATGATGGACAAGCCCGCCATTCATGCGGTGGAAGAATTTGTCCATGCGGATTATCCGCTTGATGTGGAGGCGCTGCTCATCATCGAGCTTGACGGGCCTGCCATTGAGGTGGACCACCTGATTGAAGAAGTTTCGGCGATTGCCCGGAAAAACAAATGCAGCACATCGCGCATTTCAACTTCGGAAGCGGAGCGCCTGCTGTTCTGGGCCGGGCGCAAGGCGGCCTTTCCGGCGGTGGGGCGCATCTCGCCGGACTACCTCTGCATGGACGGCACCATTCCCCGCAAGCGCCTGTCGGAAGTTCTCACCAGCATGGCCGAGCTTTCAAAAAAGCATGGGCTGCGGGTCGCCAATGTTTTCCATGCGGGTGACGGCAATCTGCATCCGCTCATTCTCTATGATGCCAATGTGGGCGATGAGCTGGCGCGGGCCGAGGAATTCGGCGCGGATATCCTTCGGCTCTGCGTGAAAGTCGGCGGCGTGCTCACGGGCGAGCATGGAGTCGGCATCGAGAAACGCGATCTCATGCCGGTCATGTTTACCGAGGCCGATCTGGCGCAGCAGCAGCGCTTGAAATGCGCTTTTGATGACCGGGGCCTGCTCAATCCCGGGAAAGTGTTTCCAACGCTTCATGCCTGCGCCGAGCTGGGCCGCATGCATGTGAAGGCGGGCAAGCTGCCCTTCCCGGAGATTCCGAGATTCTGATGACGCCGACCTTCAAACCACAGTCGGTACCGGAGCTTGCGGACTATGTGGCGCTCGGCGGCAAGCTTGAGGTCGTGGGCAGCGGCACAAAGCGCGGGCTTGGCAGGCCTTTGCAACCAGAAACCGCCATCGACATGTCGGTCTTCAAGGGCATTTCGCTCTATGAGCCGGAAGAACTGGTGCTTGAGGCGGGGGCCGGCACGCCGCTCAGCGAGATTGAGAAGGCACTGGCCAAAAACCACCAGCAGCTCGCCTTCGAGCCGCCGGATTATTCGCAATTGCTGGGAGGCAAACACAAGGGCACGCTGGGGGGCATGATGGCCTGCGGGCTTTCGGGGCCACGGCGCATCAAGGCGGGCGCGGCGCGCGACCACATCCTGGGCATTGCCGGGGTTTCCGGGCGCGGGGAAATTTTCAAGGCGGGCGGACGGGTCGTAAAAAATGTCACGGGTTTTGATGTGGCCAAGCTCATGGTGGGTTCCTATGGCACGCTGGCGGCACTTACCAGCATCACGGTCAAGGTGCTGCCTGCCGCCGCCACGCAGGAAACCCTGGCTTTCAGCGGCCTCAGTGATGCCAAGGCGATCCAGGCCATGAGCCTTGCCATGCGGTCGGCCTGCGAGGTTTCAGGGGCGGCGCATCTTCCGGGAACGCCATCGCAAACCCTGTTTCGCCTGGAAGGCATTCAGCCTTCGGTTGTCTACCGCCGCCAGAAGCTTGCCAGCCATCTTAAGATTTTCGGGGCCAGCGACCATCTCGACGAGAAGGACTCGCTTGCGGAATGGAAGGCCATCCGCGATGTTGAGCGGCTGAGTGCCGATGACGCGCGCTTTGTCTGGAAACTGTCGCTGACGCCGTCGAAGGCCGCCGAAACCGTGGCCCGGATTTCAAAGCAGCTTGATATCCAGTATTTCTATGATTGGGCGGGCGGTCTCGTCTGGCTTGGGGTGCCGCGCAGCAACCAGGCCTATGCCTACATCATCCGCAATTGCATTGACGATGGCCACGCAACACTTTTCCGGGCCGAGGATGACGTGCGCGAACGCATCGAGGTTTTCCAGCCGCAGCTTCCCGCACTTGCGGGGCTCACCAGGCGGGTCAAAGCCTCTTTTGATCCCAATGGTGTTTTCAATCACGGCCGCATGTATAAAGACATCTGAATGCAAACAAATTTCACGGCAGCGCAACTGAAAGACCCGCACACGGCGGAGGCCAACAAGATCCTACGGTCTTGCGTGCATTGCGGTTTCTGCACCGCCACCTGCCCCACCTATGTACTGCTAGGCGACGAGCTCGACAGTCCACGCGGGCGCATTTACCTGATCAAGAACATGCTGGAGAAAAATGAGCCGGCAACGACGGAAACCGTCAAGCATATCGACCGCTGCCTGTCGTGCCTGTCTTGCATGACCACCTGCCCTTCGGGCGTCAACTACATGCATCTCATCGACCAGGCCCGCGTGCATGTGGAAAAAACCTACCGGCGGCCCATATTTGAGAAAATGCTGCGTGCCGTGCTGGGCTTCACCATGCCGCGGCCCCACGTATTCCGGCTGGCGCTGGAAGCGGCAAAGCTTGTCCGGCCATTTTCAAGAATGTTTTCCAGGCTGGGCCTCAAGCGGGTTGAGGCCATGCTGGCGCTGGTTCCCAAAACGCCAATCCCTTCGGAAAATCTCGGGGCACCCGGCACCTATCCGGCGGAAGGCGAGCAGCGCGGCCGGGTGGCGCTGCTCATGGGATGCGTACAAAGTGTCATTGAACCTTCCATCAACGCCGCCACCATCCGCCTTTTGACGCGGTTGGGTTACGAAGTGGTGGTTACCGGAGGCGAAACCTGTTGCGGTTCACTCACCCATCACATGGGCAAGGAGGCCGATGCCATTTGGCGGGCCCGGCGCAATGTGCATCACTGGGCCAATGCCCGGGTTGATGCGGTCATCGTCACCGCTTCGGGCTGCGGTACGACGATCAAGGATTATGGCTTCATGCTGCGCCTTGACCCGGTTTATGCGGCACGGGCGGCGGTTGTGAGCGCCAAGGCAAAGGACATTGTCGAATTCCTGTCGGGCATTGAGCTGCCCACCGCTTCGCAGGCCCTGCGCGTCACCTATCATTCCGCCTGTTCCATGCAGCATGGCCAGCAGATGGGAACGAAGGCCCAAGCGCTTTTGCGCAATGCGGGATTTGCGGTTCAGGATATTCCGGAAGGCCATCTATGCTGCGGCTCGGCTGGCACTTACAACATCATGCAGCCCGAGATTGCCACGCAACTCCGCGACCGGAAGATAAAAAACATAAAGACAACCAATCCGCAGGTGATAGCCACCGGCAACATCGGCTGCATCACCCAGCTTGCAACGGGCCTGGAAACACCCATTCTGCATACGGTCGAGCTTCTCGATTGGGTCTATGGAGGGCCTAAGCCTGAGAAACTGAAACATCTCACTGGGGGGGCTTAAGACATGGCCAGAATGCCAGCCGGCGTCACACTTCGCGGAAAAATGCTGCCGGAGTACCGCTCCATTCTGACACCGGAGGCCTTGGCTTTCCTGGCGGAGTTGCACCGCAGGTTTGACGGCGAACGGCAAAGGCTGCTGGGCCTTCGCGCCGCACGGGCCAAGCGGTTCAGCAAGGGTGAGCTGCCGGATTTCCTGCCCGAGACCCGCGCCATCCGCGAGGGCACATGGCGGGTGGCGCCGATTCCTCCGGATTTACAGGACCGGCGGGTTGAAATCACCGGTCCTACGGACCGCAAGATGGTGATCAATGCGCTCAATTCCGGCGCCAAGGTCTTCATGACGGATTTCGAGGATTCGAATTCGCCGACCCTCGACAATCTCGTCCGTGGGCAGATCAACCTGCGCGACCGCTGGAGCGGCGCCATGGATTACCGCGACCCGGAGTCTGCCAAACATTATGTTTTGGGCAAGCGGCCTGCGGTGCTCATGGTGCGGCCGCGCGGCTGGCACCTGCCAGAAAACCACGTGAGGATCGACGGCCAGATCATGTCCGGCGCGCTCTTCGATTTCGGCCTCTATTTTTTCCACAATGCCAAGGCGGCGCTGCGCCAGAACTCGGGCCCCTATTTCTACCTGCCCAAGATGGAGAGCCACCTGGAGGCGCGGCTGTGGAACAGTGTTTTCACCTATGCGCAAAGTGCGCTCGCATTGCCACTCGGCACCATCAAGGCCACCGTCCTCATCGAAACGCTGCCCGCCGCCTTTGAGATGGATGAGATACTTTATGAACTCCGCGAGCATATGGCTGGGCTTAATTGCGGGCGCTGGGATTATATCTTCTCGTTTATCAAGACGCTGGCCACCAACAAGAAATATGTCCTGCCGGATCGCTCGCAGGTGGTGATGTCCAAGGCTTTTCTCGCCGCCTATTCGGCGCTGCTGATCAAAACCTGCCATAACCGCGCCGCCTTCGCCATGGGCGGCATGGCGGCGCAGATTCCCAACCGCAAGGATCCGGAAGCCAATGAGCTGGCTTTTGCCAAGGTGAGAGATGACAAGGAGCGCGAGGCGCGCAACGGCCATGACGGCACCTGGGTAGCCCATCCCGATCTGGTACCCGTGGCCATGGAAGTTTTCAACGCCCTGATGCCGACGCCGAACCAGCTCTATGTGAAGCGCGATGACGTCAAGATCGGCCAGAAGGAACTTCTCGAGGTTCACAAGGGAACCAAGACCGAAGCCGGGTTCCGCGAGAACATCCGGGTGGGGGTTCTCTATCTTGAGGCCTGGTTGCGGGGGCGCGGGGCCGTGCCGATTTATAATCTGATGGAGGATGCGGCGACGGCTGAAATTTCACGGTCGCAAATCTGGCAGTGGCTGAAGTTTGGCGCCACGCTCGATACGGGCGCCAAGGTCACGCGCAAGTTCTTCGACAAGTGCATGCGCGAGGAAATGAAGCGGGTGAAGAATGAAGTGGGGGCGGAAGCCTATCAGGAAGGCCGCTTCAAGGAAGCCATCGGCATTTTCAAAACCATGTCGACTTCCAAGAACTTCGAATCGTTCCTGACGCTGCCAGCTTACAAGAAGATTATTTAGAACTTATCGGCGTTCACAAATTTTTTTCAGTTTTGTCATTCCGGCGAACGCCGGGATCTCCTGGCCATATAGTGTTCCAGTCCTGAACGGGATTCCGGCTTTCGCCGGAATGACGAATAGATGATCAGTCCTCGTCGAACCTGGATTCCACCAGAGCAGCAAGGGCTGCGATGGCCGCATCGGCTTCGGGGCCGGAGGCTTCGACGCTGATGGAGGTTCCCATGGCGGCGGCGAGCATCATCAATCCCATGATGGAGGTTGCCGGAACTGAATGGCCATCGCGGCTCACCGTGATGTTGGCGTCAAAACCCTCGGCGCATTTCACGAATTTCGCCGAGGCGCGGGCGTGCAGGCCGCGCTCGTTGACGATTTCCAGCTCCCGAACCAGCGCTGTCATCAATCCCCCAATATCTGGCTGGCAATGTTGATGTATTTGCGGCCCGCATCCTGGGCGGCGGCGGCGCATTTGTGAAGGTTGGATTCCTTGCGCACCCGTACCAGCTTCACCAGCATAGGCAGGTTCAATCCGGCAACGACCTCAACGCGGCCCTCTTCGAGAAGCGAGATGGCGAGGTTCGATGGCGTGCCGCCAAACATGTCGGTCAGGATTATCACGCCCTCGCCGCTGTCGACGGATTTCACCGCCGCTGCAATATCGGCGCGGCGGATTTCCATCTTGTCGTCGGGGCCGATGGCCACGGCCACCACCATGTCCTGGTGGCCGACGATATGCTCCAGGGCATAAACAAATTCATCGGCAAGACGCCCGTGGGTTACCAGAACGAGGCCAATCATTTGAAATCTACGACATCACACATTGTCAGGTCTTGTCTCATTTCCCGTTTTGAGCCGCGCACATTGCCCTTATCCGCGCCGCTGCGCAACAGGCTCACGGGCCTCACCGGGCTGCTTCAGCCAGGTCAGCGCGGCGCGCAGCCGGGCCGGGGCCGAGGGCGTTTTTGCATCAATTTCCACCAAAGGAAGGGCCATCCCCAGAATATCAAAGGTGGCAAGATCAGGAAGGCGTTCGATGGTGGGATGGTCCTGCAATTTCACGACAAGCAGCAGGGGAACCGAGGGCGGGGTTGCCAGTTTGACAATCCCTAGGCCGCGGATTTCGAGTTTTCCGCGCAGGGTTGCGGGCGCTGAGGCCATGAGCCTGTCCCGGTCGCGGGTCACAATAACCTGATCGTCAGCCACAAGCTCACTGTGCAGAAGAACGCCGGAAATTCCATAGCCCGGCTCGTCAATCAGCCGAAGAGCCAGAGCGGATTTTCCGCTTCCGGGCTCGCCCAGAATGAGCACGCCCGCGCCGCCAACACTGACACAGGTTCCATGCAGAAAGATTGGGGAGTGTTTCATCCCTTTGCCCCGGGCGGCGGCCAGTCTTCGGCAACAGCGGGCAGGCGCACCACGAACCTTGCTCCCAGCACCGGCTTCTCCATGCCTTCCGGGGCCCGGCCATAACGGTTCTCGGCCCAGATGCGGCCCTTGTGGGCCTCGACGATCTGCTTGGAAATGGAAAGGCCAAGGCCGGAGTTCTTGCCGAAGGAGCCCTCGGGGCGATCGGTATAGAACCGTTCGAAGATGCGATCGAGATTGTCGGGCCGGATACCGGGACCATAATCGTCAACGCGGATTTCCACATCGCGGCCGGAACGGCGCACCCGCACATAGATCTTGGTGTTCTCCGCCGTAAAGGAGCGGGCATTGTCGAGAAGATTGCGGAAAACCTGGCTCAGCCGTGATTCATGGCCAAGGACGACAAAGGCCAGGAATGGGTCAAAGGGACTGCCGGCTGGGAGAACCTGCAGGACAATTTCGGCTTGATGTTCTTTCCGGGTTTCATTGGCAAGGGTGGTGATGGCGCCGAGGTGCCGCGCCACGTCAACCGGATTGGTTTCGGCGCGGGCCAATTCTGCATCGAGGCGCGAGGCATCGGCGATATCGGTGATGAGGCGGTCAAGGCGGCGCACGTCATGCTTGACGATCTCGACGAGCCTGGCGCGCTGCTCGTCGGTCTTGACCATGGCCAGGGTTTCAACGGCGCTGCGCAGCGAGGTCAGCGGATTCTTGAGTTCGTGACTCACGTCGGCGGCGAAGGCCTCGATGGCATCGATGCGGTTGTAGAGGGCGCCGGTCATGTCGCGCAGTGCACCCGAGAGATGGCCGATCTCGTCGCTCCTTGCGGTGAAGTCCGGAATCTCCACGCGCTTGTTGATGCCGCGGCGCACCCGCTCGGCGGCAGCGGAAAGGCGGCGGATGGGTTCGGCGATGGTGCCCGCCAAAAACACCGAGAGAAGGATGGTCACCAAAGCCACAAAGCCGAAGGTGAGGAGCACGACACGGCGTTCGGCGCGCAAGACATTGTCGATCTCGCCGCCGGAGGTTGAGAGCACCAGGGCACCGAGAACCGCCCGGAAGCGCTGCACCGGAACGGAAACCAGAACGATGATGTCGCGCTTTTCGTCAAGGCGAACCACGCTCACCACGGCGCCATTGAGGGCGGCGGCTACTTCCGGAAAGTCCTTGCCGTTGTCGAGGCTGTATTCCTTCTGCTGCGGATAGTCATAGGCAAAGAACCAATCATAGCCCGCATTCCACCAGCGGACGAGGAAGTTGGGCGCCGCAGCATTGTGGGGCGGAAGATCAGACTGGATGATGTCGCCGCCGCCATAGAGGAACCGGCTGTCAACGACGAGATTTCCTTCCGGGTCGATAATCCGTCCACGGATGGTTGAATTGGCAAGCAGGCGGCGCAGCACGGGGCCGGTGGTTTCGGGATTGATCGGAAAATCAAGATTGTCGAACTGGTCGGCGTCAGGCGCGTAGGGGTCGGAATTGTCTTCAAGTGAATCCGGGTTGATGACGATGGAGCCCGTATCGGCGGTGGCTGATCCCGCAATGGCGGCGGCAATGATCTGGGCCTGGGTGGTGAGGCTCTGCACACGCGCATCAATCAGCCCCTGGCGGAACTGGTTGAAATAGAGAATGCCTGTCACCAGAACAACGAGGCCCAGGAGATTGAGCAGAACAATGCGGCTGACCAGGCGTTGCGGGGCAAAGCGGTGCAAAAGGCCGCGGCGGCCTTCGGCGGGCAGGTCGAAACTCTCAACCTCCTGGCCCTCGTCGCTTTCGGTGCGTTCAAGGGCCTCAGGCGCCGCAGTCTTGTCAAGCATTTCGCACCCTCACATGGGGGGAAATTCTATTGTTCCTTGAAACGATAGCCAACACCATAGAGTGTTTCAATACCATCAAAGGCCTCATCGACCTGATTGAATTTTTTGCGCAGGCGCTTGATGTGGCTGTCGATGGTGCGGTCATCCACATAGACCTGGTCGTCATAGGCCGCATCCATCAGGGCGTCGCGGCTTTTCACGATACCCGGCCTCTGGGCCAGCGATTGCAGGATGAGGAATTCGGTGACCGTGAGGGTCACGGGCCTGGTGTCCCAGGTGCAGGAATGGCGGTCCGGGTCCATGGCGAGCTTGCCGCGCTCAATGACCTTGGCCGCGTCAATGACCGGGGCGGTGCCGTCCTTGTTCCCGGCGCGGCGCAGGACGGCCTTCACCCGCTCGACCAGCAGGCGCTGGGAAAAGGGCTTCTTGATAAAATCATCGGCGCCCATCTTGAGGCCGAAGAGCTCGTCGATCTCGTCGTCCTTGGAGGTGAGGAAAATCACCGGAAGATCGGTCTTCTGGCGGATGCGGCGGAGCAGCTCCATGCCGTCCATGCGCGGCATCTTGATATCGAAGATGGCCATGTCCGGCGGCTGGTCCTGCAGGCCCTGGAGGGCTGCGGCCCCGTCATTGTATTTCTGAACGGCATAGCCCTCGGCTTCGAGCGCCATGCCCACCGAGGTTAGAATATTGCGGTCGTCATCGACCAATGCGATCATCGCCATTTTCTTGTTCATCCGTTGTTATTCCTGCCGGCCGCCTCTATGGATGAAACTAGAACAAATTGTGGCAAACCGCAAAGAAGTGCCGCATGACAAATGAGTAATGTTTCTTAAATGACTGAAAAACCAAGCTTTTCCGGAATATCCATGCGCCAGATACTCAGGCGGGCAAGAACCTGCTCGCTCTCAACCCTGACGCGCGGCGAGGGCACGCCCTATGGCTCCCTGGCCAATATTGCCACCGACATAACAGGCAGGCCGTTGATCCTGGTTTCCAAGCTGGCCTGGCATACGCAAAATCTTTTGGCGGATGCCCGGGCCAGCGTGCTGGTGGGCGAACTTCCGGCCACGGGCGATGCCCTGGTGGGGCCGCGCGTCACGGTTCTGGGGCGTTTTGAACCGGTTGACGATGCCGCCCTTCGCTGGCGCTATCTGGCGCGGCATCCGCAGGCCGGGCTTTATGCGGATTTTCCGGATTTCTCATTTTGGCGGTTGACGCCCTTAAGCATTCATGGGGTTGCGGGGTTCGGACGGATCGAAACGCTGACTCCCGATGAGGTGTTTCCGCCTGCAGCGGAAATTGAGGCGCTGGAGAATTCAGCCGTCGCACACATGAACCATGACCATGCGGAGGCGGTTCATCTTTATGCCACGAAGATTTTAAAGGCGCAGCCCGGCCCCTGGCAGGTTCTGGCGATTGATCCCGATGGCGCGGACCTTGGCCTGCATGAGCAGAGCCTGCGGATGGAATTTCACACGCCGGTTTTCACCGCGGAGGCGCTGCGCAAGAAGTTTGCCGAACTGGCCTACGAAGCCCGCACCCTATGAGGCCGCGAGAAGTTCCTTGGGCGGAGCCTTGGCTCCGGTCATGAAGGCCACCGCATCGGACATGGTGTATTTCTTGGGATCGATGACGCAGAGACGCTTGCCCAGGCGGTGAATGTGAATGCGGTCGGCGACTTCGAAGACCTGCGGCATGTTGTGGGAGATCAGCACAATGGGCAGGCCCCGGCGCTTCACGTCGAGAATCAATTCCAGTACGCGGCGTGATTCCTTCACGCCGAGAGCGGCCGTGGGTTCATCCATGATGATGACCTTTGAACCAAAGGCCGCGGCGCGGGCCACGGCCACGCCCTGGCGCTGGCCGCCGGAGAGGGTTTCAACCGCCTGGCTGATGTTCTGAATGGTCAGAAGGCCGAGTTCCGTCAGCTTGTCACGGGAGCGCCTTTCCATGGTGGAGCGGTCAAGCATGCGGAAGAGGCTTCCCAAGATGCCGGGTTTGCGGATTTCACGGCCAAGGAACATGTTGTCGGCAATGGAGAGCGCCGGCGACAGGGCCAAGTTCTGGTAAACCGTTTCGATGCCGGCATCGCGGGCCTCGATGGGCGACTTGAAATTCAGCGTCTTGCCGTTGAGCTTGATTTCACCCTCGTCAGGCAGCACGGCGCCGCAGATTACCTTGATGAGCGATGACTTTCCCGCCCCGTTGTCGCCAATCACGGCGAGGATTTCACCGGGGTAGAGATCGAAATCTGCATTGTCCAAAGCCGTCACGCGGCCATAGCGCTTGACCAGGCCGCGGGCGGTGAGAAGAGGAACGGGTTCGTCTGCTTTTGCTTTCTTGGCCATGATGCTTAACCCGAAACCTTTCTGATCCACTGGTCGATTGCAACGGCGCCAATGATGAGAACGCCGATCAGGAAGTAAGTCCATTGCGGGTCGGTTCCGAGAAGGCGCAAGCCCAGGGAGAAGACACCGACGATGAGGCCGCCGAAGATCATGCCCAAAATGGAGCCGCGCCCGCCGAAGAGCGAGATGCCGCCGATCACCACGGCAGTGATGGACTCGATGTTGGTGAATTCACCGGTGGTGGGCGAGACGGAACCGATGCGGCCGATGAGCACCCAGCCGCCAAGCCCGCAAATGAGGCCCGAAAGGGTATAGACGGTGATCAGCATGCGGTCGACGCGGATACCGGAGAGCTGGGCTGCTTCAGGATCATCGCCCACCGCATAGAGCCTGCGGCCCCAGGCGGTGTAATTGAGGACGTACCAGAGGAAGACCACGAGCAGCACCATGAAGATGACGCCGAGGGTAAATACCGCGCCATGAAATTTAATCTGGATGCCGAACAATTGCAGCAGCGGCGCCTGGGCTTCAATGTCCTGGCCGCGGATCGTTTCATTCTTCGAGTAGAGATATTTGGTGGCGTTGTAGACCTGCCAGGTGCCCAGCGTCACGATGAAGGGCGGCAGTTTCACCTTGGCCACCAGCCAGCCGTTGATGAAGCCGCACAGCGCGCCACAAGCAAGACCGCAGAGGATCGAAATGGGAACCGGAATGCCATAGCGGAAGGTAAACTGCCCCATGACGACGGACGAGAGCACCATGACGGCGCCCACCGACAGGTCGATGCCGGCGGTGAGAATGATCAGCGTCTGGGCCGCGCCGACAATGCCGACAATGGCGACCTGCTGCAGGATGAGGGTCAGCGAAAACGGATTGAAGAATTTGCCGCCGACCAGAATGCCGAACACGGCAATCGAGAGAATGAGCACGATGAGCGGCACCGCCGCCTGGCTTGAATGAAGGAAATGCTGGAATTTCTCGATCGGCGATTTTATGTGCGACTCGAAGGACACGGCCGACGTGTCGCTGTGTTCGAGAACTTTTTCAAATTCCTGCGCTTTCGACATTCCCAACTCCCTGCCCCTGCGTTTTTTCAACGCCTCTGCTTATTACAAAAAAGGCGGCCACGAGGGCCGCCCTTCCGTGTTTCAGTTATCATTCACTGAAAGTTGCCCGAGATCAACCCCAGCACTTGTCGAGACCTTCCTTCGTGGTGATCGAAGGAACACCTTCAACCGGCGCGTCGGTAATCAATGCAACGCCGGTGTCAAAGAAGTTCTTGCCTTCGGTGACGCCTGGCTTCTCGCCCGTGTCGGCGAACTTCTTGATGGCTTCAACGCCCATCGCGGCCATGAGCAGCGGATACTGCTGCGAGGTGCCGCCGATCACTCCGGCAGCCACGTCCTTCACGCCCGGGCAGCCGCCGTCAACCGACATGATCAGCACTTGGCCTTCCTTGCCAACGGCCTTCAGCGCTTCATAAGCACCGGCGGCGGCTGGTTCATTGATGGTGTGGATCACGTTGATGTCCGGATTGATCTGGAGAAGGTTCTCCATGGCCTTGCGCCCGCCGGCAGGGTTGCCGTCGGTGTAGTCGTGGCCCACGATGCGTGGATCATCTTCGTCACCGATCACGTTCACGTCCTTCACGTCGATGCCGAAACCCTTCATGAAGCCCTGGTCGCGCAGCACGTCAACGGTGACCTGCTTGGTGTTGATGTCGAGGAAGCCGATCTTGGCATCCTTGGCGGCATCACCGAGCTTGGCCTTGGCATAGGCGCCAATCAGGAAGCCGGCCTGGAAGTTGTCGGTGGCCATGGTCTGGTCAGCGGCATCGATCGGATCGAGCGGCGTATCAAGGGCGATCACCAGAATGCCGGCATCGCGGGCCTTCTTGATGGTCGGCACGATGGCCTTGGTGTCGGAGGGCGTAATGAGAATGCCCTTGGCGCCATCGGCGATGCAGGTTTCAACAGCGGCTACCTGGCCTTCATTGTCGCCGTCATCCTTGCCGGCGTAAGCCTTGAGGTCAACGCCGAGTTCGGCGGCTTTGGCGGTCGCACCTTCCTTCATCTTGACGAAGAAGGGATTGGTGTCGGTCTTGGTGATGAGGCAAGCGCCAATGCCTGCGGCTTGCGCGGGGGCAATGCTGGCGAAGCTGAGCAAAACAGCGGCTGCGGCAGCAGATTTCAGAATTGTCTTCACGATGATTCTCCCATGGAACACGCCCATTTTTTGGGCTTAGTTAAGTAAAATAACATACATAAGTCTTATTACTTATGTAAAGTTTAGTCTAACTTCGTCGGCTGTTCAAGTCTAGTTACTTCTCTCGCAGAGACCAGATTCATCGCCGTGAATCTTGAACCCTTGATGGAATTGAGCGAATTCCATTCCAAGAGTCAATAAATAAATCCGCATGATTTATTGATTGACAAGGCATGGCCCCTACAGGAAAGTCAAAATTTAAGCAGCCCCCGCGGGCAATTGCATAAATTCTACACAGGCGGACAGGCGTGACGATGGATTGGGCGATTGGCGGGCAGGTTTTGGGCAAGGGCCCAACGCTCGCCCGTGGCACCACGCAAAACGGCGTGCGCCTTTATAATGAACGCCTGGCCCTTTCGCTCATCCGCCGGCATGGCAGCCTGCCCAAGGCCGAAATCGCCCGGCTCACAGGGCTTTCGGCGCAGACCGTTTCGGTGATTGTCCGGCAGCTTGAAAAAGACAATCTGCTGCTGAAGGAAACGCCACAGCGCGGCAAGGTGGGCCAGCCGCTTGTTCCCTTTTCGCTCAATCCGGAAGGGGCATTTTCCATTGGCCTGAAAGTGGGCCGGCGTTCCGGCGACCTCATGCTGCTTGATCTCACCGGAAACGTGCGGCGCAAGGTGCACCAGCCCTATGTTTTTCCCACCCCGCAAAAGATCATGGATTTTGTGGCGGTTGAACTTGAAGGCCTGCTGTCGGGCCTCTCGCCTGTAGAGAGAAGCAGAATTAGCGGCCTCGGCATTGCCACGCCTTTCGAACTTTGGAACTGGGAAGAAGAAGTTGGCGCTTCGCACGAGGTTCTCGAGGCCTGGCGCGATTTCGACATTGCCGGCGAGATTGCCAAGCTGGGCGACTGGCCGGTGCATTTGAGCAACGACGCCACGGCAGCCTGCGCGGCGGAGCTGTTGTTTGGCACGGGAAGCCGCTTCAACAGCTATGCCTATTTTTTCGTGGGCTATTTTGTTGGCGGCGGCATCGTCATCAACGGACATATTTTTCCTGGGAAGGCGGGCTATGCGGGGGCCCTGGGTTCGTTTCCGATTATGACGCCCGACGGCAACCCCCAACAACTCACCCACAATGCCAGTCTCTATGTCCTGGAGAACAGCTTGCAGGCGGAGGGGCGAGATCCCATGCTGCTTGCACGCTCGCCCGAGGATTGGGGTGAAATCGGCCCGGCCCTTGATCTCTGGCTGGAACAAACCGCCAGGAGCCTCGCCTTTGCGACGGTTGCAACGATGTCTATCATTGATTTTGATGCCATCATCATCGATGGCGCCATGCCCGCCCATGTCAGGACCGAACTCGTGGAGAAAACCCGTGCCGCGCTTTCGCGCCAGGATTTGCGGGGCTTGCCCAAATTCAGCATTCAAGAGGGCAGCATTGGGGCCGATGCGCGGGCCATGGGAGCCGCCAGCCTTTCGCTCTTTGCCAATTACATTATCGACCGCGACGTGTTGTTCAAGGAGGCCTTCTAGATGCTCAAGGGCATTGATCCCCTGTTGGGACCTGAGCTGCTGGCGATCCTGCGCGGCATGGGGCACGGCGACGAGATTGCCGTTGTGGACGGCAATTATCCGGCTGAAACGGACGCCAAAAGATTGGTGCGCCTGGATGGCCATGATGCGCCGCGCCTTGTCGAGGCCATTCTCTCAGTAATGCCGGTGGATGAATTTGTGCCCCAAGCCGTGTTCAGGCCCGCCGCAGGAGGCGATGCCAAGCGCATGGAGCCGGTGTTTGCGGACTTTGAAAAAGCCCTTGGAAAATACGAGCCCAAACAGAAGATCACGGTGCTGGCGGGTTCCGATTTCTACACCCGGGTGAAGGCCTGCTACGCCATCGTGGCCTCGGGCGAGCGCCGGCTCTACGGCAACCTGATCCTGCGCAAGGGCGTTATTCATCCCTAGCCCGTGAACTTGCATCTTTTCACCATTGCGGCCTATCAAGCTGCGTAATGCTTATTCTCGCTTTGGACACTTCAATGGCGGCCTGCTCGGCCTGCGTTTATGACGCGGGCTCCGGGCTTATGCTCGCCTCCCGCCATGAATTCATGGACCGGGGGCAGGCGGAAGCCCTGGCTCCGATGGTTCAGGACACCATGGCGTTGGCGGGCGTTGCTTTCAGCGACCTTGCCCGCATCGCGGTCACGACGGGCCCCGGCACATTCACCGGAGTGCGCATTGGTTTGGCGATGGCGCGGGGGCTGGGCGTCGCACTCAACATTCCCGTCACTGGTATCAATTCGTTAGCAGCCATTGCCTGCAATGAGACGGCGCGGGATCTCCCCATTGTGGTTGCCGTTGATGCGCGAGCCAATGAAATTTATTTCGCCTCCTACGACGCATTGGGGCATGAACTGACGGCACCTGCCATTGTGAACTTGGAAGAAGCGCACAAGTTTATGCCAGGCCATCCCGTGAAGATTCTTGGGACAGCGGCGGACTTGTTGCTGGACAAGCAGCATGTGCGCAGTGATGCCGGTGACCTGCCGATTGCCGCAAACTTTATGAAGTTAGCAACCAGCACGCCAGCACCCACCTTGCCACCGGAACCGCTTTACCTGCGCCAGCCCGACGTAAAGCCGCAGGCGGCGAAAATTTCCTTCAGCACGGCGGGGCCAGCGGCGGCAAAACTATTGGCGGAACTTCATGGTGAAAGTTTTGCGACGCGGTGGAGTGAAACGGATTTCAGCGGGATGCTTGCTGTTCCCGGCACATCAGCGATTTTTGTTTCAAGCCAGAATAATCCGCTGGGATTTGTGCTGTTTCGGCGGGCTGCCGATGAGGCAGAAATTCTCACGATCTGCACCCGCCCGGCCTTCCGCCAGAAGGGGCACGGCAAGCTGCTGGTGCAGCATCTCGAAAGCCTTCTCAGGAAGGAAGGCGTGAAATCCCTGTTTATTGAAGTCGCCATTTCAAATAACGCCGCACTTGCGCTGTATGCATCCAGCAGATTTGAAAAAGCCGGCACGCGAAAAAATTATTACGAACGCAGCGGCGGCGCGCACGAGGATGCCCTGATCATGCGCAAGCGTCTGCGACGGTGAGCCGGCTCCGCGCCACGCTGGTGCTGCTGACCTTCGCTGGTGTCACGCTTCCCCTGATGCCGATGCAGCAGCTCTTTGTCTGGTTCTGGCCGCGCATGGCCCGCGTGTTCCCCATGTATTACCACCGCCTCGTCTTGCACATCATCGGTGTCCGGGTGAGCATCGAGGGCGAAGCGCTGAAACAGGGGCCGGCGATCTTCGCAGCCAATCATGTGTCGTGGCTCGATATCGTGATCCTCAGTTCGCTGGCGCCGGTGTCTTTCATTGCCCGGCACGATGTAAATACCTGGCCTTTCTTCGGTGCGCTGGCGCGGCTGCAGCGCACGGTGTTTGTCGACCGGGCGCGCCGTCTCACGAGTGGCGCTTCACGCGATGAAATGCGCGAACGGCTGAAAGCGGGCGACATGCTGGTGCTGTTTGCCGAAGGCACTTCAGGCGATGGCATGCGCGTGCTGCCCTTCAAATCGACCTTCTTTGCCGCCGTAGAAAATTCCGGTGTCGCGGTTCAGCCGTTGAGTGTTGTCTATACAGGCCACCGCAACCTGCCGATGCCGCGGCATCTGCGCCCGTTTTATGCCTGGTATGGCGATATGGAAATGCCGCCGCATCTCTGGGCGGCCATGGGCCACGGGCCTATCGAGGTGAAGATCATTTGCCATGCGCCGCTTTCGATTGCCGATCATGGGGACCGGAAAACCCTGGCAAAAAAGGCGGAAGCGGCGGTGCGGCAGGGGCTGGTGGATACGCTTCACGGCCAAGCAAAAATGAGCTAGCACACGGCCATGACCACCGTCCCCAAGTCGGTTTACGTTAAAACCTATGGCTGCCAGATGAATGTCTATGACAGCGAGCGCATGCGCGATACGCTGAAGGCCATGGGCTATGCGGAAACGCCGGTTCCCGACAATGCCGACCTGGTGATTTTCAACACCTGCCACATCCGCGAACATGCGGCGGAAAAAGTCTATTCGGAACTCGGCCGGATGAAGCGCTTGAAGAAAGCCAAGGAAGAGTCAGGCGGCGAGATGCTGGTGGCGGTGGCGGGCTGCGTAGCCCAGGCCGAAGGTGCGGAAATCATCCGCCGGGCGAAAACCGTCGATCTCGTCTTTGGTCCGCAGACCTATCACCGCCTGCCGGACCTCATTGCGCGGCGTCTCAAGACCGGAGACGCGATTGTCGAAACTGAATTTCCGGCGGAAGATAAGTTCGAAGCGCTGGAACAGCAGAATAGCCATCGGGTTCTGAACCGGAATGTCTCGGCCTTTCTCACGGTGCAGGAAGGTTGCGACAAGTTCTGCAGTTTCTGCGTGGTGCCCTATACGCGGGGCGCCGAATTTTCCCGCCCGCCGTCGCAGATCGAGCGCGAAGCCCGCCAACTTGCCGATGCGGGGGTGCGCGAGATCACGCTGCTGGGGCAGAACGTCAATGCCTATCACGGCGAGGGCCTGTCGCTGGCGCGGCTCATCGCAAAGCTGTCACACATTTCTGGTATCAAGCGCTTGCGTTACACCACAAGCCACCCGAGGGATATGGACGAAGCGTTGATCGAGGCCCATGCCAGCAACCCGAAGCTTATGCCCTTCCTGCATCTGCCGGTTCAAAGCGGCAGCGACCGTATCCTGAAAGCCATGAACCGGGGCCACGGTGTTGCCTATTACATGGATATTGTCTCAAAAGTTCGCGGGGCGCGGCCCGACATGGCGCTTTCCGGTGATTTCATCGTGGGCTTCCCCGGTGAAACGGACGCGGACTTTGAAGACACCTTGAATCTCATTGAAGCGGTGGGTTACGCCAGCGCCTATTCCTTCAAATATTCGCCGCGCCCGGGAACGCCAGCCGCCGAGGACCCGGACCAGGTGCCGGACGCCGTGGTGACCGAGCGTCTGGCCCGCATTCAGGCCCTGATCCATGCCCAGCAAACCGCTTTCAACTGCTCCTGCGTGGGCAAGACCTTGCCCGTTCTCCTGGAAAAGCCGGGCCGGGAACAAAGCCAGTTAATGGGGCGTTCACCCTATCTCCAGCCAGTCCATGTGAATGGCCAAAAGGCCCAAATTGGGGCTATATTGGAGGTCAAAATAGATAGTGTTGGCACGAACAGCCTTTCGGGCCATATTGAATTGGTCGAAGCATGATTCTGAGGTCGGAAGCAACAACAGGAGAAAGTCACAGTTGAATTCGCAAGCCAGTGCCGCCCAGCTCGCAACCCTCAAGTCCAGCCCCAGTGCGGACGATCATGACACACTCACCCTCGCTTTTGACGACAACCGCCTGCTCTCGCTTTTATTCGGCGAACACGACGAACACATTGCCCTGATCGAGCACCGCATGGGCGTGGCGATCACGCCGCGCGGCAACCGCGTGTCCATCCGCGGCATGGGCCCGGCGCGCGATGGCGCCAAGAATGTGCTATCGCAGCTTTACCAGCGGGCGCGGCGCGGCCTTGAAATCAACCGCGGCGAAGTTGAAGGGGCAATCCGCATGAATCAATCGGTTCATGACAAGGAGGTCAAGGAAGGCACGGTGCGCACCCGGCGCAAGCTGGTGATGCCACGCACCCCCATGCAAAAAAATTATGTGGAAGCCATTCGCAAAAACGAACTGGTGTTCGGCATTGGCCCGGCGGGCACGGGCAAAACCTATCTGGCGGTCGCCTGTGCCGCCGAAGCCCTGATGAACGGCGAGGTGGACCGAATCATCCTGTCGCGCCCCGCGGTTGAAGCGGGCGAACGCCTGGGATTTTTGCCGGGCGACATGAAGGACAAGGTCGATCCCTACCTGCGCCCGCTCTATGACGCGCTCTACGATATGATGCCGGCGGCCCTTGTCACCAAGGGTCTCGCCGAAAACCAGATTGAAATCGCGCCGCTCGCTTTCATGCGCGGGCGCACGCTGGCGTCCGCCTTCATCATTCTCGACGAAGCGCAGAACACCACGCCGCAGCAGATGAAAATGTTTCTGACGCGGCTTGGTGAAGGCAGCCGCATGGTGATCACCGGCGATCCCAGCCAGGTCGACTTGCCAACGGGTGCCAGTTCCGGCCTCGATGACGCGCTTCGCGTCCTGAAAGGTGTTCAGGGTACGGAGCAAATCAAGTTCTCCACCAGCGATATCGTCAGGCATGCGCTGGTCGGGCGGATTGTTGCGGCCTATGACAAGCTGGGAGCCAAGGTTAAAAGTCTCTCCCAACCGCGATGAACCTCGATATCAGTATTGACGACAGGGAATGGCGCGTGGTTCCCAATCTTCGCAAGCTTGCCCGGACTGCCGTTTTGGCCGTGCTGCCGGATGATGATGTGGCCATCGGCCTACTCTTTACCTCGGATGCGCGGATTGCCGAGATCAACGGGCAGTGGCGCGGCAAGGCCATTGCCACCAATGTCCTGTCATTTCCGGTTTCCGCCGCCACGCCGGTGCCGGAGGGCGAGCCCCGCCCGCTGGGTGATATTGTCATGGCCTACGGCGTCATTTCCCGGGAGGCCATGGCGCAGAAAAAGCCCTTCGCTCACCATGTCACGCATTTGATCGTACACGGGGTTTTGCATCTGCTAGGATACGACCATGAAAACGATGATGAAGCCGGAGCCATGGAGGCCCGTGAAACTATGATCCTTGCAGAACTGGGAATGGAAAATCCCTACGCATCATGAGCAGCGAAACGACACCGCCACCCGTCCCGGTCGGAGAGGGATTCCTCCGTAAATTCCTGAGCAAATTTTCGGTCTCGCGGGACAAGGGCCTGCGCGAGGACCTGGAAAACGTCATCGAAACCCACCAGGCGCAGAACCCGCAGGACGGTCCCGGCCAGGAAACCACCTCGATGATGCGGAACCTGATCAAGTTTTCAGACCTCCGCGTTGATGACGTGATGGTGCCACGGGCTGATATCATCGCCATCGAAGACAGCGCCACGATGCGCGATCTGCTCGCCAAATTCAACGAAGCCAACCACTCAAGGCTTCCGGTTTACCGCGAAACCCTTGATGATGTCGCGGGCATGATCCATGTGAAGGATTTCATGCGCTGGATGTCAGGCCGGGGGGCAAAATCGAAGACCAAGGCAAAGAATCCGGGCATCAACATCTCAGCAAAAGACCTGGCATTGCCGGTCAAGCAATCGGGCATCTACCGCGAGGTGCTGTTTGTACCGCCTTCCATGCCCGCCGCCGACCTGCTGCTCAAGATGCAGGCCAGCCACATTCACATGGGCATCGTCATTGACGAATATGGCGGCAGCGACGGGCTCATTTCGATCGAAGACCTGGTTGAGGAAATTGTCGGCGACATTTCCGATGAGCACGACACCGACGACGAGCAACTGATCAAGCGTCAGGATGACAATATCTATGTGGCCGATGCGCGTGTGCATATTTCCGTCGTTGACAAGCTGCTCGGCGTTGATCTCCTCTCGGATGAGGAAGAGGACGAGGCCGACACGCTGGGCGGGCTGATTTTTGAAATGGCGGGCAAGGTTCCGACACGCGGAGAAATCATCACGCACGACAGCGGCCTGGAATTCGAAATCCTGCAATCGGATGCAAGGCGGGTCAAACGCATCCGCATCCATGTGAAGAAAAAACCAAACTCCGAAGATACTGCCGAAGAGTCGAGCGGTTAAAGCAGGCCTGCTTCTTTCGCATAATCCCTGAGATTGACTTCAGGCCGCGCACCTACGTGGGAAATGATTTCGGCGGCGGCGAGGCTGCCCAGCTGCGCCGAGCGGGCGTTGCCAAAGCCTTGCGTGTAGCCGAAGAGAAAACCGGCGGCGTAGAGGTCTCCGGCGCCCGTCACATCCACGACTTGGGAAACGGCAATTGCGGGTGCAACAATAACGTCATCGCCATGGGCCACAACACTGCCCATGGATGAGCGGGTGACCACGGCGATCTCACAATCCTTGCGCAGCGCCTGCAGGGCGCCGTCAAAATTCTGCGTCAGGTAGAGCGACTTGATTTCGGTTTCATTGGCAAAGACGATATCAATGTCTTTGCGGATGAGATCGAGAAAGCTTTCGCGGTGGCGCTCGACGCAAAAAGAATCGGAGAGCGTGATCGAGGTGAGCCTGCCCGCCTTGCGGGCAATTTTCGCAGCCAACTTGAAGGCTTCCTTGGCTTCCGGCTTGTCCCAGAGATAGCCCTCCATGTAGGTGACCTTGGCGGCGGAGACGATTTTTTCGTCGACATCGGCCACGGTCAAATGCACGCAGGCGCCCAAATAGGTATTCATGGTGCGTTCACCCTCGGGCGTTACCAGAATGAAGGAGCGCGCCGTGGCGGGGCCATCGGTGGCGGGTTTGGATTCAAACAGCACGCCCTGGGCGCGCATGTCGTGGGCGTAGATTTTGCCGAGTTGATCGGCCTTCACCTTGCCGAAGTAGGCGGCCTTGCCACCGAAAGAGGCCACACCTGCCGCGGTATTTCCAGCCGAGCCGCCGGAGATTTCTATGGCCGGCCCCATGCTGGCGTAGAGCGCTTCGGCGCGCGCCTCGTCGATGAGGTTCATCGAGCCTTTCACCAGGCCGTTTTCCTGCACGAAAGCGTCATCCACCTTGGCAATCACATCGACAATGGCGTTGCCAATTGTCAGAACATCAATCCCAGCCTGCACGCTACAATCTCCCGAATTCAGCACAGGCCGTAGCGGAAGCCACTTGCAGAGGCAAGCCCGAAGCCTTACCTACGCGGCCATGATAACAGCCGCTTTCAAAGCCCTGGGCGATCTCCTGTCACGGGACTTCCGCTCCGTATTGTTCAAGGCCATCGGCCTGACGCTGGCCCTTTTCATCGCCATTTTGATTGGTGTTGAGGTTCTGCTGTCCTATCTGATGGTCCTTTCATGGCCCTGGGCCGAGACATTGGCAGCGATCGGCGCCGGACTGGTTTTGCTCGTGGCGTTTTTTTTCATGATGGCGCCAGTGACCGCCATTTTCGCTGGCCTCTTTCTCGATGATATTGCCGGACGGGTGGAAGCGCGGCATTACGCGCGCGATCCCGCCGGCACGCCGCTTTCGGGATTTCGTGCGGTGCAGACCTCGTTGCAATTTGCCCTGCTTATTCTGGTGGTGAACATTGCGGTGCTGCCTCTCGTCTTCACCGGTATCGGTGCGCTGGCACTGATCGTTGCCAACGCCTATCTCCTGTCTCGCGAATTTTTCGAGATGATTGCCATGCGGCACATGGCGGTTGACGAGGCGCGCCTGCTGCGCCGGGAAAATACCCCGCGGATATTCGCGGCAGGATTTGTACCCGCCGTGTTGTCGGTTATCCCTGTGGTGAACTTGGTGGTGCCGCTGTTTGCCACGTCCTACTTCACCCACATCTTCAAGCAGGTGCGGGCGTCTTCTCCCTGAACTGGCAGAGGTCGGCGATATGGCAGCGCCAGCATTCGGGTTTGCGCGCCTTGCAGATATAGCGGCCATGGAGGATCAGCCAATGATGGGCATGGCGCAGGTATTGTTTGGGAATGACTTTCAGTAAGCCTTTCTCCACCTCGTAGGGAGATTTCCCCGGCGCCAATCCTGTGCGGTTTCCCACGCGGAAGAGATGGGTATCGACCGCGATGGTCGGTTCGCCAAAAATGATATTCAAAACCACATTGGCGGTTTTGCGCCCCACGCCGGGAAGCGCCTCGAGGGCTTCGCGTTCGCCCGGAACCTTGCTGTGATGTTTCTCGACAAGGATTTTCGAAAGGGCGATCACGTTCTTGGCCTTGGCGCGGTAAAGGCCGATGGATTTGATATATTCGCGCAGGCCCTCTTCGCCGAGCGCCAGCATTTTTTCCGGTGTATCCACGGCTTTGAAAAGTGCTGCGGTGGCACGGTTGACGCCCACGTCGGTGGCCTGCGCCGAGAGCACCACGG
Source organism: Aestuariivirga sp. (assembly GCA_965279345.1). Taxonomy (GTDB): domain Bacteria; phylum Pseudomonadota; class Alphaproteobacteria; order Rhizobiales; family Aestuariivirgaceae; genus Aestuariivirga. The sequence goes on along the minus strand of CBDIHN010000003.1, from coordinate 182,704 downwards.
CCACCAGAAAGGTAAAGTCATTAACGGATTTGAGTTCGCCCTTTGGCTCCGGTTCTATGTCGTGGAAGCGCCGGAAAATCTCTTCGATTTCCTGTGGCCTCAAGCGCCTTGCCTTTGCCATGAATTCCCTGCTCAATAGATAAAGATTCATAGGCTCATAGCATGGACGACACCAAGCCGAAAACCTGGCGGGCCACGCTCACGCCGCACCGCTCCCTTTCGCCCAAAGGGTTCGTGATCCTGATGTCGGTCATCGCGGGGTTCAATTTCATCGTTGGCCTGTTTTTTTATGTGATCGGGGCCTGGCCGGTGGTGGGTTTCATGGGGCTTGATGTGGCGCTCGTCTGGTGGGCCTTCCGCGCCAATTTTGCCGACGCACGGCGGGCCGAGCATATTGAAATCACCTCCGATGAGCTGGTGCTGAGACGCCTTGCCGAAGACAGGCCTGCCCAGGAACAGCGCTTTGCCAGGCGCGGGGTGCGGGTTGAACTGGAAGAGGACCGGGAGCGGGAGCTGGTTGGGCCATTATATTTACGTTTTGGCGGAAAACGCACGGAAATCGCCAGTTTTCTGGGGGCCCAGGAGCGGCTTTCCTTCGCCAACGCATTGAAAGCGGCGCTGATAAATCCTCATTTCTGAGCAAGAATCGGGTGGTTCCGGGGCCTGGGCGGCACTAAGTTTGGAGCATGGAAAAGCAAACGCACGATTACGATCTGGTCAAACACACGCTGGCTTTCATTTCCGAGAACTGGCGCGACCAACCCTCGCTCGATACCCTGGCAGACCAGGCGGGTCTCAGCCCCACCCATCTGCAGCGCCTGTTCACGCGCTGGGCGGGCTTGAGCCCCAAGGCCTTTCTGCAGGCGGTCACCCTTGACCATGCCCGCGGGCTGCTCAGGGATTCGGCCTCCATTCTGGATGCCTCCTACGAACTCGGCCTTTCCGGCCCGGGTCGCCTGCATGATCTCTTTGTGACCCACGAAGGCATGTCGCCCGGCATCTACAAGGCCCATGGCCGGGGCCTCAACATTAGTTACGGTTTTCACGATTGCCCCTTTGGCCGGGCGCTAATCCTGATTACCAGTGAAGGCTTGGCTGGCCTTGCCTTTGCCGATCATGGCAAGGAAAAATCGGCGCTTGCCGACATGACGGCGCGCTGGCCGGAGGCTACTTACGTGGAAAACCGGCAGGCGACCGCCGCCTACGCCAAGCGCATTTTTGAATCGGCGCGCTGGAAACCGGATCAGCCGTTAAAGATTGTCTTCATCGGTTCGGATTTTGAAATCCGGGTGTGGGAAACAATCCTCCGCATCCCCTTCGGCAAGGCCACATCCTATTCAGATATCGCCTCCCACATCGGCAAACCAAAGGCTGCAAGAGCTGTCGGATCGGCGGTGGGCAAGAATCCGATTTCCTTTGTGGTGCCGTGCCACCGCGTTTTGGAAAAATCCGGCGGGCTCGGCGGCTATCACTGGGGCCTCACCCGCAAGCGCGCGATACTGGGCTGGGAAGCCGGCGCCATGGCGGCGTGAGTTTCATCCCAGGGACTCAAGAGGCAGTGCGGTTGTCTCCTTGATCTTCTCCATGACGAAGCTTGAGGAGACATCGGTGAGCGGAATTTTTGCGATGAGCCGCTTGTAAAGGCGGTCATAGCCCGCGATATCGGAAACCACCGCCTGCAGCAGGTAGTCCGTGTCACCGGTGGTGCGGTAGACGCCGATGATTTCCGGGAAGCTCTGCACCGCGGCGGCAAATTTCTCCAGCCATTTGGGATCGTGCTGGGCGGTTTTCACGGCGATGAATGCGGTAAGGCCGAGATTGAGTTTCGCGGCATCAAGCAACACCACGCGGGCGCGAATGACCCCCTCATCTTCCAGGGCTTTTACCCGGCGCCAGCAGGCATTGCGCGAGAGGTGCACCTTGTCCGAAAGCGCCTCAATGGATTGCCCGGCATCACGCTGCAGTTCGCGGAGTATGCCGCGGTCCTTGAGGTCGATCATTGCATCCTGCTCCCAAATTGGGACAATATCCCAATACCATGGCATATTCACCTCATATTTGGGAGAAATTCTTGGCTCTGGCGATACATATTTACCCGATCAACCGGGGAGATACCAAGCCATGTCAACACTGTCCAAATTCTTCATCGCCCATCCCGCTGCTGTCGGTGAAAGCTATTTCGAGCACATGGCGTTTGCATTCAGGTTTTCGGGGCGGCTATTCCGGGCGGGCTTTGCCGCTTTTGCCCATGGTTTTGTGCCTGGGGTCTGCGAGACCACGGCATCGGAAGCAATCCTTGCGATGAATGATGAAATCCGCGCCCGCCGCAAGCTTATGGCGGAGTGATTACAGCTCTTTGTAAAACAGCGCCGTGCCGTCCAGCTTGCCTTTGGCATAGGCATAATTCGGAATGTAGCCGGCGCAGGTGAAGCCCACTTGCCGGTAAAAAGTTTCGGCCGGGCTTTGGGCCACCGTATCAAAAGTAATCAGCTTAAACCCCGAGGCCCGGGCTTTTGCTTCCAGCGCCTGCATGAGCAGTGTGGCAAGTCCCCGCCGGCGGAAGTCACGGTGCACCAGGAGCTTTGCCACTTCGCAGCGGTGCGGCTGGTTGGGCGGCCAGACTTTTTGCAACATGACGGTTCCCCCGATCACGCCGTTTTCATCGGCGACGAAGAGCGTGGTCTGGCCGGAATCCACGTCCGCCTTCTGTTTCATCCAGTAGGCTTCCGCCACATCCTGCGGCAAGGGGTGCATGAAAGTGACCCCGGCGCCGGAATCCACCGCATCAACCAGAATCCCGGCCAGCCTCGGCACGGCGGCGTCATATTCCGAACTTGTCAGTTCACGGATGATCATGCGGAGAGCGTCTCAACCGAAAGCGGCCGCGAGTCTGCGCCGATTTTGTAGCAAACCGGAACGCCGGTTTCCAATTCGCGCTTGAGAATTTGCTCGGGCGTCAGGCCCTCAATTGCCATGATAAGGGCGCGGAGCGAATTGCCATGGGCCGAGACGAGAACGCGCTTGCCGGAGAGCACCAGCGGCTGGATATGCACCATGTAATAGGGCAGCGCGCGGGCCAGCGTATCTTTCAGGCTTTCGCCGCCGGGCGGCGGCACATCATAGGAGCGGCGCCAGATCAGCACCTGCTCCTCGCCCCATTTCTTGCGGGCGTCATCCTTGTTGAGGCCGGTGAGCTCGCCATAGTCGCGTTCGTTCAAAGCCTGGTCGCGGGTTTCCGGCAGGCCGGTCTGGCCCAGTTCCTCCAGCATGATTTTCAGCGTGTGCTGGGCCCGGGTGAGAACGCTGGTAAAGCACACATCAAATGCATAACCCTTGGCTTTCAGGCGCTTTCCCGCCGCATGGGCTTCCTTCACGCCTTGTGGGGAAAGATCGGGGTCCTTCCAGCCGGTAAACCAGTTCTTCAAATTCCATTCGCTTTGGCCGTGACGCACCAGCACGAGAGTTCCGCTCATCATTCCAATCCTAAAACATCGGTCATTGAATAGAAGCCGGGCTTCTGGCCCTTCGCCCACAGGGCCGCCTTCACTGCGCCATGGGCAAAAATATCACGGTTCTCGGCCCGGTGGGAAAATTCGATGCGCTCGGAAGCGCCGGCAAAAATCACCGTGTGTTCGCCCACCACGGAGCCGCCCCGCAGTGTTGCAAAACCGATGTCGCCGGCGGGCCTTGCGCCCGTATGGCCATCGCGCGAACGCACCGATCTTTTGCCCAAATCAATCCGGCGGCCTTCGGCCGCGGCCTTGCCCAGCAGCAGGGCGGTGCCGGACGGCGCGTCGATCTTGTGGCGATGGTGCATTTCCAGCACTTCGATGTCGAAGTCCTCGCCAAGCGCTGCGGCCGCCTTGCGCACGAGGGAGGCAAGGATGTTCACGCCGAGGCTCATATTGCCCGACTTCACAATGCGCGCCGATTTTCCGGCGGCGCGGATTTTTTCCTCGCCCGCCGCATCAATGCCGGTGGTGCCGATGACGTGGACGATGCCCGCCTTGGCGGAAAATTCCACCAGCGAGAGCGTCGCTGCAGGCACGGTGAAATCAATAATGCCATCGATGGTCTTGAACAGCGCCGCGGGATCATCGGAAATCTTGATGCCCGTCGACCCCATGGCGCTGCCCACAAGGGCTGAGCCCTTGGGCTCAAGCCCGCCCGCTACGCTGCAGCCCGGAGTTTCCTCAATGATGCGGGCCAGCACCCGCCCCATGCGCCCGCCAGCGCCCGCTATTGCCAGTTTCATTGTCATGGAACCGTTCTTAGCAACGGGTTTGGAGTATGGAAAGGGCTGAGCTAAACGCCTTCGACAATCACGATGTCGGCTTCACCGGCGCCCAAGCGCTTGGCTTTTGCGGCCTGGTATTCGGCGGAGTTGTAGCAATCGCGGGCGGCTTGCAGCGACGGGAATTCCACCACCACATTCCTCGGGCGGCCCTTGCCTTCCATCTGCTCGGAGGCGCCGCCGCGCGCCAGAAAAACAGCGCCGTATTTCTTGAAGGCAACCGGCGCGTCACCGGCATAGTGTTTGTACTGGTCCGGGTCGGTCACGGTGACATGGGCGATCCAATAGGCTTTGCTCACGTTCTGCATCTCCACAATTTTTCATTGCCATAAAAGCATTATCGGTCATGTTTTGCCATGCCCGAAGCCTGATCACGATAGGCCTTGGGCGTCAGGCCCACATATTTCTTGAACTGCCGGGCAAAGGCTGCCTGATCGGCATAACCGCAATCCAGCGCCACGCGGCTGATGGCCGTGGCGGTCTGGCGCAGGCGGTTGCAGGCGAGCTCAATGCGGGCCCGGGCGATGTACTGCCCAGCGGAAAGGCCGAAGAGGCTGCGGATGCGCTGGTCGAGCTGGTAGGTGGAGAGTGCCGCCCTCCTGGCCAGATCGGCCAGCAGCAGGGGGCGGTCAAGATTGTGGCGGATATGATCGAGGGCATTCGACAGGGCTTTCATGTCGGGCTGCGGGCCGGGAAGGGTTTTGAGATCACGCGACAAGCCGGAGAGTCCGATAATCCTGCCATCCCCGGCGCGCAGCGGCTCCTTCCAGGTCAGGCACCAATCCTGATGGCCATCGGGATAAAGATGCAATTCAAGTTCGCCCTGGATCGACAGGCCTTCGCCGATCACGGCCTTATCCTGCGCTGTGATGCGGGCGGCAAGGGAAGGCGGGAAAAGTGCCGCCGCCGTCTGGCCGATCACGTCGTGCTTCCGGGACTTGCCGAGGCGCTGCACCAGGGTCTGATTGACCGAGACGTAGCGACCGGCAGCATCCTTGGTGAAGAAAACCGTATCGGACAGCCGGTCAAACAGCGCTTCCAGGGCGCTGGACCGTTCCACTTCACCAGCCAAGCCTTGGGCTGTCGGAGGATTTCGTTTCATTCCGGCAATTTGTGCCAAAATTTCAGCCCCAGCCAGTGTTTTTCACAATATCCCGGGCTTTCACCGGACTAATTTCCGCGCTCACACTTGCCTGCGGGAGGAGCTCTCAATGACTGCCCAATCAATTTTCACCGGCTGCATTCCGGCTTTGATGACGCCGTGCAATCCGGACCGTTCCCCGGATTTCACTGGCCTGGTGCGCAAGGGCAAAGAGCTCATCGCCCACGGCATGTCGGCCGTTGTCTATTGCGGCTCCATGGGAGACTGGCCGTTGCTGACGGATGCGCAACGCCAGGAGGGCGTTGCCCAACTGGTGCGGGCGGGAATTCCGGTCATCGTCGGAACCGGCGCACAGAACACGGCGCTTGCCGCGTCGCATGCGGCCCAAGCCAAATGGGTGGGCGCCAAGGGCCTGATGGTGATCCCGCGGGTTCTGTCGCGCGGCTCTTCGCCTGCCGCCCAGCGGGCGCATTTTTCACAGGTGCTCGAAGCTGCCGTCGATCTTCCCAGTGTCATTTACAACAGCCCCTATTATGGCTTCGAAACAAAAGCGGATTTGTTCTTCGACCTGCAAGGGCAGTTTCCGCATCTCGCGGGCTTCAAGGAATTCGGCGGGGCGGCGGCACTTCGCTATGCGGCTGAAAACATCACCAACCGTGATCCCTCGCTCACCCTCATGGTGGGCGTGGACACGCAGGTGTTCCATGGCTTTGTCAATTGCGGGGCGGCGGGCGCCATAACCGGAATCGGCAATGTGCTGCCAAAAGAAATCCTGCAACTTGTTGCGCTTTGCGAAGCCGCGGCAAAAGGCGATGGCAAGGCCCGGCGTCTTGCCCTTGAACTTGAGCAGGCTCTTGCGGTGCTCTCATCCTTTGATGAAGGGGCCGATCTCGTTCTCTACTACAAGCATTTGATGGTGCTTGAAGGCAGCCCCGAATATGCGCTGCACTTCAATGAAACGGATGGGCTCTCGGCGAGCCAGAAAACCTATGCCACCCGGCAGCTCGCGCTGTTCAAGAACTGGTACCGGGAATGGCAGGCGGTGATCTAACGGAGATGCAGGTCATTGACTCCCATACGGAAGGCGAGCCCACACGCCTGATCCTCAGCGGCGGTCCTGATCTCGGCGGCGGCTCCCTAGCGGCGCGGCGCAAAATTTTTGCCGGGGATCACGACCGGTTCCGCACCGCCTCCATCTGTGAACCCCGGGGTTCGGATGCCATGGTGGGAGCCCTGCTCTGCGATGCAACGGATGCCACATGCGCGGCGGGGCTGATTTTCTTCAACAATGCAGGCTATCTCGGCATGTGCGGCCATGCCAGCATCGGAGCGGCCGTGAGCCTGCATCATCTCGGACGCATCGGCCTCGGCTTGCACCGGTTTGAAACGCCGGTCGGCATTGTCTCGGTCATGCTCTCCGATCCCCATACGGCGACGATTGAAAATGTCGCGAGCTACCGCCTGCATGACGGCATCAGTCTTGCTGTGCCGGGGCTGGGGCTGGTCAGCGGCGACGTGGCGTGGGGCGGCAACTGGTTTTTTCTCAGCGCCGACTTGCCTTGCGCGCTGGAGAGCCGGAATATTCCTGCATTGAGCAGTGCTGCTTCGGCCATCAGGCACGCGCTTGGCGCGCAGGGAATTACCGGAGACGAAGGTGCAGCCATTGATCACATCGAGTTTTTTGGACCGGCCTCATCCGCAGGGGCACATGGGCGGAATTTTGTGCTCTGTCCCGGCGGGGCCTATGACCGCTCGCCGTGCGGCACCGGAACCAGCGCGAAGCTTGCCTGCCTCGCGGCGGCGGGCGACTTGCTGCCGGGCGAGGTTTGGATTCAGGAAAGCATTATCGGCAGCAGGTTCAGCGCGCACTACGAGTGGGGCGAAAATGGCCAGGTAATCCCAAGCATTGCCGGACGCGCCTTCGTCTGCGGACAATCCACCTTGCACTTTGATCCCGACGATCCTTTTGCGGATGGCATTCCATCGGCGCTGGCCGAGGGCTAGCTCCCGAAACCATCCCAGAAGGCCTTGGCCTTGGCGAAGAAGCCTTCGGATTCGGGGGAATTGTTGCGGGCTTCTTCGTTGAACTCTTTCAAAATCTCGCGCTGGCGGCGCGAGAGGTTGACCGGGGTTTCAACATTCACCTGGATATACATGTCACCGGCTTGCGTCGAGCGCAGCACCGGCATGCCCTTGCCCTTCAGGCGGTACTGCTTGCCGGATTGCGCCCCCTCGGCAATGGTGACGCGGGCTTTCTTGCCGTCAATGGTCGGCACTTCGATTTCGCCGCCAAGCGTTGCCACCGCCATGGAGATCGGCACCTTGCAGAACAGATCAGCGCCATCCCTTTGGAAAAATTCATGAGGGCGGACGGTGAGGAAGATATAGAGATCGCCGGTGGGGCCGCCGCGCAAGCCGGCCTCGCCCTCATTGGCAAGCCTGATGCGGGTGCCGTCTTCAACACCTTGCGGAATATTGACCGAGAGGTTGCGTTCCTTGGTGACGCGGCCCTGGCCGCCGCAGGTGCCGCAAGGATCGGAGATAACTTGCCCACGGCCCTGGCAGGTGGGGCAGGCGCGCTCCACTGTGAAGAAGCCGGATTGCGAACGTACAGCGCCTGCGCCCTTGCAGGTGGTGCAAGTTTTCGGGCTGGTGCCGGGCTTGGCGCCGGAGCCTTTGCAGGTGTCGCAGGAGACCGAGGTAGGCACGCGGATTTGCGCTGTCTTGCCGGAATAGGCCTCGGTCAGGGAGATTTCCATGTTGTAGCGGAGATCGGCACCACGCGCCGCTCCGCCGCCGCCCCGGCCGCGCTGGCTGGTGCGCTGGCCGCCGCCGCCACCCATGAAGTCGCCGAAGAGATCTTCGAAAATATCCGACATGGAGGAATTGAATTCGGGGCCGAAGCCTGCGCCGCCGGGCCCGCGCCCGCCGCCCGCGCCGTTTTCAAAGGCCTGGTGGCCGAAGCGGTCATAGGCGGCCTTTTTCTGGGGGTCCTTCAGGATTTCGTAGGCTTCGCTGATTTCCTTGAATTTGGCTTCAGAGGCCTTGTCGCCCGGGTTGGCATCGGGGTGAAATTTTTTGGCGTGATTGCGGTAGGCGGCCTTCAGCGCCTTTTCGTCGGCCCCTTTTTGGACCCCGAGAACTTCGTAAAAATCACGTTTAGCCATCTATCTCCACGCCCTCGAATCGGAAGGCCCCCCAACGCGCCTGAGCTGGGGGGCTTATCTCTGTTAGGACGTTTTCTTGTCGTCGTCACCGACTTCCGTGAAGTCGGCATCAACGATGTCATCGTCGGCATCGTCCTTTTCCATGTTCGGCACTTCGCCATCGGTGGATGCGCCGCCGCTGGATTGCTTGTACAGGGCCTCGCCCAATTTCATGGCCGCCTGGGCCAGAACATTGGTTTTTTCCTTGATCAGGTCGGCATCGTCGCCTTCAAGGGCTGACTTGAGGTCAGCAACGGCCGCTTCCACCGCTGCCTTGTCGGCAGGCGAGATCTTGTCGCCCAATTCAACCACGGATTTCTGCGTCGAGTGCATGAGGCTTTCGGCGTGGTTCTTGGCTTCCACCACATCCTTGCGCTTCTTGTCCTCGGCGGCATTGGCTTCCGCCTCCTTCACCATCTTGTCGATCTCGCCTTCGGAGAGGCCGCCGGAGGCCTGGATGCGGATCTGCTGTTCCTTGTTGGTGGCCTTGTCCTTGGCGGAAACATTCACGATGCCGTTGGCATCGATGTCGAAGGTCACTTCCACCTGTGGAATGCCGCGCGGCGCCGGGGGCAGGCCCATCAAATCGAACTGGCCCAGCATCTTGTTGTCGGCCGCCATTTCACGCTCGCCCTGGAAGACGCGGATGGTGACAGCCGTCTGATTGTCATCAGCGGTTGAGAACACCTGGCTCTTCTTGGTGGGAATCGTGGTGTTGCGGTCGATCAAACGGGTGAACACGCCGCCCAAGGTTTCTATACCCAATGACAGAGGCGTTACGTCGAGAAGGAGAACATCCTTCACTTCGCCCTGCAGCACGCCCGCCTGAATGGCGGCACCGATGGCCACCACTTCGTCCGGGTTCACGCCCTTGTGGGGCTCCTTGCCGAAGAACTGCTTTACGACTTCAATGACCTTGGGCATGCGCGTCATGCCGCCCACCAGAACAACTTCCTTGATCTGGCCTGCGGTGACGCCCGCATCCTTCAGGGCCTGGCGGCAGGGCTCAACGGTCTTCTGGATGAGATCATCCACAAGGGCCTCGAGCTTGGAGCGCGTCAGCTTCAGGGTGAGATGCTTCGGACCGCTCGCATCCGCCGTGATGAAGGGCAGGTTGATTTCGGTCTGGGTCGCGGACGACAGTTCGATCTTGGCCTTTTCGGCCGCTTCGCGCAGGCGCTGGAGGGCCAGCTTGTCCTTGCGCAGATCGATTGACTGCTCTTTCTTGAATTCATCGGCGAGGTAATCGACGATGCGCATGTCGAAGTCTTCACCGCCCAAGAAGGTGTCACCGTTGGTGGATTTCACTTCGAAAACGCCGTCACCGATTTCGAGAACCGAGACGTCGAAGGTGCCGCCGCCCAAATCGTAAACCGCAATGAGGCCGGGCTCGTGCTTGTCGAGGCCATAGGCCAAGGCAGCAGCCGTCGGCTCGTTGATGATGCGGAGCACTTCAAGGCCGGCAATCCGGCCTGCATCCTTGGTGGCCTGGCGCTGGCTGTCGTTGAAGTAAGCCGGCACGGTGATCACGGCCTGGGTAACGGGCTCGCCCAGATAGCGTTCCGCCGTCTCTTTCATTTTGGTGAGGGTAAAGGCCGAGATCTGCGAAGGCGCATATTTCGTGCCCCGGCTTTCAACCCAGGCATCGCCATTGTCGGCCTTGACGATATTGTAGGGCACAAGCTTCTTGTCCTTGGCCACCATGGGGTCTTCCATGCGGCGGCCAATGAGGCGCTTGATTGCAAAGAATGTGTTTTCGGGGTTGGTCACGCCCTGCCGTTTGGCGGGCTGGCCGACAAGGGTTTCGCCTTCCGTGTTGAAAGCGACGATCGAGGGGGTGGTGCGGGCCCCTTCAGCATTTTCGATAACCTTGGGGGTCTTGCCTTCCATGACGGCGACGCAAGAGTTTGTCGTTCCAAGGTCAATACCAATAACTTTAGCCATGTATTCTCTCCTTTAGGCAGGCAGCGCGCGAAAAGCCCCATCAGGCGCTTACAGTCCCGCTGCCTCCTCTGTCACCCGCATATGGTTTGTCTTTCCCTGATTCCAAGGGAAAAATCATTCGGGCGGTATATAGTGGGATGTTTCTTTGGCAGCAAGAGAATAGGCGCGTAAAACCACCCCATGCGATACCTCCCGGAATTCCTTGACCGCAGCGCCCAGGAGCAGGTTTTACGGGATTTGCGTGAAGCGGTCGCAGTTGCCCCGCTGTTTACCCCGGTGATGCCCAGAACCGCCAAGCCGTTTTCGGTGCGCATGAGCAATATGGGGCCTCTGGGCTGGGTTTCCGATAAATCCGGCTACCGCTATCAGGCCAGCCATCCGGAGCTTGCCACCCCGTGGCCGGCAATCCCTGCAAGCATTCTGGCGGTGTGGAACAAGATTTCAAACTATGCCCATGGGCCTGAAGCCTGCCTGGTCAATTTCTATGGAGCCGACGCCAAAATGGGGCTGCACCAGGACCGGGATGAAGAGGATTTCGAAGCCCCGGTGGTTTCCATTTCGCTGGGCGACACGGCCCTCTTCCGCGTGGGCGGCACGACGCGCGGCGGCAAGACGCAATCGCTGAAACTGGCGTCGGGCGATGTGCTGATTCTGGAAGGCCCATCACGCCTTGCCTTCCACGGAATTGACCGGGTGATCGGTGGAAGCTCGACGTTGCTGAAAGACGGCGGCCGCATCAATCTCACATTGAGACGGGTGACGCGGCCTTAAATCCTAAGTCCGTCATTCCGGCGAAAGCCGGAATCTTTTTAACGCTAATGGGATTCCGGCTTTCGCCGGAATGACGTTTTGGTGGGTGAGGGATTTGGCCTCAGCCCTTCCAGCCGTTCAGCGTGGCGTTGTGTTCGGCGTTTTTCTTTGAGCTGAAGCCTTCGGTGGCCTTGCCCACCTGCTTGCCGTTGGCGGTGGAGAGGGCGCGCCAGCGGAATTTGCCGCCCTTGTCCTTGTAGAATTCCCAGTTGTCTTTTGCCGTATCGCGGCTGGCGTTGGCGTCGCAATCCTTCTTGGCCTTGTAGCTTTCCGAGGATGCGCCAACAATTTCGCCATTCGCAGCAGTGCGGCGCCAGCGGAATTCGCCGCGCTTGTCTTTGTAAGTTACCGTCGTGCTATCAGCCATTTTTGAACCCTTCTCTTAACCCGGCTTTGAGCCCCCGCCCAAGAGAACAGACTGTTTCATCTCCGGCGGCTTGTCCAGAGCAGGCTAAAAAAACTTCTTAAAATTTGAATCAGCCTTCGGCTTTTGCAACGCCTACCAGCGAAGGCCTCAAGCAGCGCTCGCCCACGGCGTAGCCCGATTGCAGTTCCTGCATCACGGTGCCCGGCGGCTTTTCGCTGGTTGGCACTTCGAACATGGCCTGGTGGAAATTGGGATCGAACTTCTGGCCCACCGCCTCGATGCGGCGGATGCCGTGGCGCTGGAACACGTTCAGCAATTCGCGCTCGGTGACTTCGACACCGGCGATCAAATTCTTTTCAACTTCGCCGGCGCGTTCGCGCTCCTCTTCCGGCAGGGCCTGCAGGGCGCGGCCCAGATTGTCGGCCACGCTCAGAAGATCGCGGGCGAAATTCGAGGCGGCATAAAGGGTGGCTTCGGCCTTCTCGCGCTCGGTGCGCTTTCTCAGATTTTCCATCTCGGCCGCCATGCGGAGCAGCCGGTCCTTGAGGGCTGCTGCCTCCTCCTTCAGGACGATGATTTCCTCATCGCGCTCGTCAAGGGGAGCCGCCTCCATGGGCGATTCCATTTCGACGCCTTCCAAACTTTGCTCTGACAGTGGTGTTTCGTCGTTCATGGCATACTCAATTCATGGGCGGGATAGCGGGGATATCGGCCTGAAAGTTCAAAAAATCAAGTGAGGAGACGGCTCACGGCCCTCGCGGTGTAATCCACCATGGGAATGATCCGGGCGTAGTTCATCCGGGTGGGCCCGATAATGCCCAGAACGCCCACAATTTTTTCGTCGCTGTTCTTGTAAGGGGCCACGATCAGGGAGGAGCCGGACATGGAAAACAGCTTGTTTTCCGAGCCGATGAAGATGCGGACCCCTTCGCCACCCTCGGCAGCGCCCAGGAGCTGGACCAATTCGCGTTTGTTTTCAATATCTTCGAAGAGTTTCCGGATTTTCTCAAGTTCGTCGGAGGCCTTGGTGTTTTCAAGCAGGTTGGCCTGGCCCCGGACGATCAGGGTCTTCGAATCGGCATCGCTTTCGCCGGACCAGACGGCAATGCCGGTTTCCACGATCCTGGCGGAGACCTCATCGAGCTCGCGGCGCAGCGTATCCATTTCCAGCTTCATGAAAAGCTGGACCTCGGCAATGGTTTTTCCCTGGAAGCGGGTGGAAAGATAATTGGAAGCCCGGGTAAAGGTTGACGGCGGCAGGCCCGGCGGCACGTCGATGATGCGGTTTTCAACGGCGCCATCCTCGCCCACCAGAATGACCAGGGCCCGGCCCGGGGCCAGGTTTACGAATTCAATATGCTTCAGCCGCGCATTCATTTTGGGCGACATCACTACGCCGGCGCAGTGTGACAGGCCCGACAAAAGCGTCGAAGCTTCGCCCAGCACATCTTCCAGGCGGCGCGGGCGGTTGGAGGCGGCGATCTCGGCGTCAATGCGGGCCCGCTCATCGGGGGTGACGGCCCCCACTTCCATCAGCGCATCGACAAAAAACCGCAGGCCCGCCTCGGTGGGTACGCGGCCCGCACTGGTATGCGGCGAATAGATGAGGCCTGAATCCTCCAGGTCCATCATCACATTGCGGACGGATGCAGACGAGAGGCTCGCTGGCAAGATGCGCGAGATAGTGCGCGAGCCCACGGGTTCGCCGGTCTCCAGATAGGTATCGACCAGCCGCCTAAAAATATTGCGCGAGCGCTGGTCAAGATCGGCAAGGCTGGATGGCCTGTCGTCAAACAGGGGGCGGGGCGGAATGATGCTCATGGGGATAATGTAGGGGGTGGCGGGGCGGTTGTCATGGGTGGAATTGGGGCGGATGCAGTTACGTTTGTGCCGTCAGGCAATGGCCCGGTGATTGGGACTCCCATTGAGCAGCAGAGCATCGCTGATCCGGCCCGCCGGGATTGCCGGGCTGAACAGGAACCCCTGGCCCTGCTGGCATCCCAGGGCGCGCAGGATGGCGAGCTGTTCATTGGTCTCGATGCCCTCGGCGAGCGTCATCAGGCCCAGGCTGTGCCCCATATTAATTGCGGCCCGCACAAGTTCCCTTGACCTCTGTTCAATCCCGAGGTTCTTGACGAAGGAACGGTCAATCTTGATCTTGTCGATTGGAAAACTGTTGAGATAGCCGAGGCCTGAATATCCGGTGCCGAAGTCATCGAGGGCAATCACCACGCCAAGCTCTTTCAGGCTCTTCAAGACATCGAGCGTTTCAGAGGATTTTTCCAGCAGGAGCGACTCGGTGATCTCGAGCTCCAGCCGGTGGGGGGCAAGATCATATTTTTTAAGCGCGGCGGAGACCACATCAACCAGCTTGCCGGACTTGAACTGGGCGGGAGATATGTTCACCGCGACGGAGAGCTTCTTCTGCAAGGTGGCTGCCAGCTTGCAGGACTGTTCCAGCACCCAATTTCCAATGGGCACGATCATCCCGCTTGATTCCGCGATCGGAATGAAGTCGGCCGGTGAAACCATGCCCTTTTGCGGATGATTCCAGCGCAGGAGGGCTTCGAAACCAGTTTCAATGCCGCGTTCGAGCTCCATCAGCGGCTGATAGTGGATGACGAGCTGATCCTTGGCCAGGGCTTGGCGGAGGTCCCGTTCCACCTCGCGGCGCAGCATGATCTGCAGCGACATCTGCGGTTCATAAACCCTGCTTACGCCGCGGCCATCGGTTTTTGCCTTGTAGAGCGCCAGATCGGCATTCCTCAGCAGGCCCGAGGATTCAACCGAATCGTCCAGGCTGAAACTGACCCCGGCGCTCACACCGACTTGCAGGTCGTAATCGCCGACCTTGAGCGGATCACCAAAGGCATTCACCAATTCAGCCGCAACAGCTTCGGCGGCCCCGAGCCCGGTCAGCATGGGAAGCAGGATGGCGAACTCGTCGCCGCCCAGCCGGGCGGCAACGCCCCGGTCGCCTACAAGCTCTTCCAGCCGGTTACCCACCGCAATGATGAGTTCGTCGCCTACCTGATGCCCCAGGGTGTCATTGACGCCTTTGAAGTCGTCGATATCGATGAGGATGATCGCCGTGTAGGTTTGGTTCTGTGGGGTTTTAGAAAGCTGGCCCACGAGCAGGTCGAGGAAAAGCCTGCGGTTGGGAAGGCCGGTCAGCGCGTCGTGTTCCGCCAGGTACTGGATGCGCGCGTCTTGCTTTCGGCGCCCGGTGACGTCAAAGACAGCAACAATGGCGGCGTCCGTACCGCTGTATTTGATGGGCTTGGCATAACTGCTGACCAGAATCTCGGTTCCGTCGGCTTTGATGTGCACCCAATCCTTTTCGCCGCTGTCGAAGCAGAAGTTGGTTTTGGCATCGTCCAGCGCCCTCTGGTATTCGCTTGGCGGGCGTATCTCGAGCGAGGTCATGTTCAGGAACTGCTCGCGCGTATAGCCATAGAGTTCAACAGCGGCGGCGTTGATGTCGATGAATTTCAGGCCTTCCTTTTCAACGACCCACATGGGAACCGGATTGTTCTCGAAGAGCAGGCGGAAAGATTCCGTGGCATTCCTCTCGTCGGTGATATCGGTCCTTACATAAATCTTTTTCCCATCCTCAGCGTGGTGCTGGTCATAGCGAATCCAGCGCGAATCCCTGACACTCTGCTGGACAATGGAGCCATTCTGGTTGAGCCGGGTCAGCCAGCCTTTCAGCCATTGCTCTTCATCCACGTCCTTCATCTTTGGATCATGGCGTATGGTTTCAAGATATTTGCGGTAGATGAATTCTATGCTGACGCCCGGCTCGAAATGCCGCGCCGTTTCGGGAAACATCTTCTCGTAATTTCCATTCCAGAGAATGAGCCGGTTCTCATCGTCCAGCAGGGCAATGCCCTGCGGCAGGCAATTTATCACCTGGCGGAGCTCGGCATTGTCGGACACCGCATGTTGCCGCGCAATCTCAACCGCCGCTACAGTTTCGCGGAGCTCAAACTGCGCCTTCCGCAACTCCATGCGATCAAGCGCAATACCCGCCAGCCTTTCGAGCGAATCCTTTTGCTGCCCGGTGATTCCACGCGGCATGGTGTCGGCCACAGCCAGCGTTCCCAGGGCAAAGCCATCGGCATCGCGAAGGGTGATGCCAGCGTAGAAGCGGATATGATACGGTCCGGTCACCATGGGGCTGGCCGCGAATCTCTCGTCGCGGGTTGCGTCTTGAACGACCATGACGCCTTCGTGCTTCACGGTGTGATCGCAAAAACTGATGGAACGGGGAACTTCGTCGAGGTCAATTCCGATGCGGGACTTGAACCAGTTGCACGCCGCTTCCGTCGTGCAAAGGAAGGCTATCGGCGTGTTGAGCAGGTCCGCCAGCAATCTGGTGATGTCATCAAATGCCGCTTCCGGCGGCGTCCGCGATATCCGGTACCGCTCAAGACGCCGGAGTCTTTCCTGTTCGGCAGGATCGCTGTGCATAGGTTTTCTCCGTCCCCGGCAACACGGCCTCCCCGAGCCAGCTCCCTCGGCCCGACACTGACTCAGAAAATTTTATTACCTGTTAACGGTAAGCCCGAAACGGCTGACTTCGACGCTTTGGTTAATAAAAGGCGAATTCCATCGGCATCCCCAACCTCTCCTCCATGAATATGGGGAGAGGAAAGTTGGGCGTTTCAGGCCGCGGGCTCATACTTCCGCACTTTCATGGCTTTCGCCGCCTTGCGGACATGGGCGATGTCAAACTGCAATTGCATCTTGAGCAGCAAATCCATCGAGACGCCGAAGGCCTTCTCAAGCCGCAAGGCCATTTCCGGCGAAAGGCTGGCACGCTCATTCAAAACGGCGCTGAGGGCCGGGCGCCCCACCCCAAGCAGGCGCGCCGCATCGGTCACCGAAAGGCCGAGATCGCCGATCACATCCTCGCGAATGATTTCGCCGGGATGAGAGGGACTGAAAACCTGCATGCTGCACCTCAATGATAATCGACCAAATCCAGATCCTCCGCACGGCCATTTGACCAGGAAAAAATCAGCCGCCAATTGCCGGTTACGGAAAGGCTCCAGAACCCCTTTAGTTCGCCCTTCAGGGGATGCAGCCTCCAACCCGGAACCGTTCCCAGTTCATCCGGGCTTTCAGCCGCCGCCAATGCAGAAACGAGGCGCTTGAGCCTTGCGACACAATCCGGCGGCAGACCCTGACGGTCACCTGTTTCAATGTACCGGCGGAGCGCCTTGTGCTTGACCGAACCAATCACCCGCGCAATGTATCTTGTAGCGCTACAGACGTCAACACCGGTTTTCCTCTGTGCAGGGAGAACGGGACCGGCCAACTGAATGTTTCCACTTCGGGGAAAACCACGCTAGAAGCCTCCCGAAATCACAAAAGGAATGACCCATGCGCCCCTCAGGCCGTAAGCCCGACCAACTCCGTGCCGTCAGTTTTGAACGGAACTACATCAAGCATGCGGAGGGCTCCTGCCTGGTGCGCTTTGGCGACACCCATGTGCTGTGCACGGCGAGCCTCGAGGAGCGGGTGCCGCCGTGGATGAAGGGGCTGGGCAAGGGCTGGGTCACCGCCGAATACGGCATGCTGCCGCGCTCGACGGGCGACCGGATGCGGCGCGAGGCCTCGGCTGGCAAGCAATCGGGCCGTACCCAAGAAATCCAGCGGCTGGTGGGCCGCTCACTCCGCGCCGTGGTTGATCTTGTGGCGCTGGGTGAAAAGCAGATCACCCTGGATTGCGATGTCATCCAGGCCGATGGCGGCACGCGCACCGCCGCCATCACGGGGAGCTGGATTGCGCTGCATGATTGCCTCAAGTGGATGGAGGCGCGTTCGATGTTCAAGACCTGGCCGCTGAAGGACCATGTGGCTGCGATTTCCTGTGGCATCCATGGCGATGCGGTTGTGCTCGATCTGGATTACGAAGAGGATTCGAACGCCGCCACGGATTCAAATTTCGTGATGACGGGCTCCGGCGGCATTGTGGAAGTCCAGGGCACGGCGGAAGGCGAACCGTTTTCGGAAGCGCGCTTCCTTGAATTGATGGCGCTGGCCCGCAAGGGCATTGACGAGCTGGTCGGCTTGCAGAAGGCGGCGATTGCTTGATTGCGGCCCGGCATATTCTTGAAACGGTTCTCTATGCGGAGGACTTGTCTGCGGCCCGGCGTTTCTATGGCGAGGCGCTAGGGCTTCCCATCTATCAAGAGGTGGAAGGGCGATTGGTTTTCTTCCGCTGTGCGGCGCAGATGCTTCTGCTGTTCAATCCAAAACTGTCGGGCAGCCAAAGTTCCGACAAGGGCCCGCCGGCCCATGGCACAAGGGGCAACGGGCATGTCTGCTTTCGCAGCACGGTTGAAGAACTGAAAGTCTGGCAAAAACATTTCGAGGCGCAAGGGATAGCCATCGAGCGCATCGTGGATTGGCCCGATGGCGGACGGTCACTTTATATCCGCGATCCCGCCGGAAACTCGGTAGAGTTTGCGGAAAGCCGGATCTGGCATTTGCCGGAGTTGAAGACTCTCAGGAACCAAAAACTTGTCGTGGCCACCCATAATCAGGGCAAGCTGCGCGAGATCAATGAGCTGCTGTCGCCTCATGGGGTGACGGCGGTGTCCGCCGGTTCACTCGGCTTTGATGAACCGGAAGAAACCGAATCCACCTTCACCGGCAATGCCAAGCTGAAAGCCGTCTACGCGGCGGAGCGTTCCGGCCTTGTGGCGCTGGCCGATGATTCCGGTCTTTGCGTTGACGCGCTGAATGGCGATCCCGGGGTCTACACGGCGAACTGGGCGGGGCCGGAGCGGGATTGGTCCATGGCCATGCGCCTGGTTGAGGAAAAGCTGCAGGCGCTAGGTGCTGCCACGCCGGAAAAACGCCGGGCCAATTTTAATTGCACGCTCTGCGTGGCCTGGCCCCATGGCGAGGTGCAATTTTTTGAAGGCCGGGTTTATGGCCACCTGACCTGGCCGCCACGGGGCACGCGCGGCTTTGGCTATGATCCCATGTTTGTGCCCGATGGCGAAACGCAAAGTTTTGGTGAAATGGGCCCGGCCAGGAAAACCCTCATGTCGCACCGCGGCCGCGCCTTTGGAAAGCTGGTCGATGCCCTCCTCTAGTGAAGCCTTCGGCATCTATGTGCATTGGCCGTTCTGCAAGGCCAAGTGCCCCTATTGCGATTTCAATTCGCATGTGCGCCACCAGGACGTGGATACGATGTCATTTGCGAAAGCACTGACCGCTGAGCTGCGCTGGTTTGCCGGGATCACGCCGGGGCGCATCGTGAGCAGCATTTTCTTTGGCGGCGGCACGCCATCGCTGATGCCGCCTGCTGCGGTTGCAGAAGTCATCGACCAGATCGCCCAGCTCTGGCCCGTTGCCGATACGGTTGAGATCACCCTTGAAGCCAATCCCACCAGTGTCGAGGTGGAAAATTTCCGGGGCTACCGCACGGCGGGGGTGAACCGCGTCTCCGTTGGCGTACAGGCGCTCAATGAAAATGATTTGAAGGCCTTGGGCCGCCAGCATACGCCCGATGAAGCACTGAAGGCTTTCCGTTTGGCAGCAAAGATTTTCCCACGTGTGTCCTTCGACATGATTTATGCAAGGCCGCAGCAGACAACGGCGCAATGGAAAGACGAGCTGACGCGGGCCCTCGGTGAACAGGAAGGCCATATGTCGCTCTACCAGCTCACCATCGAGCCTGGCACCGCCTATTTCGATTTGCAGGCACGGGGCTCGCTCGTTGTTCCCGATGAAGACAGCGCCACGGACCTGTTTGAGCTCACGCAGACCCTCACCGAAAAGCATGGGCTTTCGGCTTACGAGGTTTCAAACCATGCCCGCGAGGGCCAGGAGTCGCGGCACAATTTGCTCTATTGGCGCTACGGCGAATATGTGGGCGTTGGCCCGGGCGCCCATGCGCGCATCGCAGAAGGGGAAAACCGCCGGGCCATCGTCATGGAAAAATATCCGGAGGCCTGGCGCAAGCTGGTCACCGAAAAAGGCCATGGCATTGTTGAAGACAACATCGTCCTGCCGGTGGACCAAGCCTCGGAATATCTCATCATGGGGCTGCGCGTCAGCGACGGCATTGATCTCACGCGCTATGAAAAATTGCGCGGCCAGTCCATGGACCCCAACAAGATCGCCGGGTTGAAATCGCTAGGCCTCGTCAAGCGCGAGGGCTCACGCCTGATGGCGACAACGCAGGGCCGCCGGTTGCTCAACGCCTTGATCACCGAGCTCTCGAACTAAAATTATTTCCGGCCATAGGCGGCAAGAAATATGCGCACCCCTTCCGCCGCATGGCGGCGCAGCTCGGCCTGCTTTGGAATGGCGGCGTCTCCCAGCAACATGGCCCGGTTCAAGGGGTCCGCCATGATCAGCCAGTTGAAATGGGAGGCTGCTGCCCAGGGGTCTTCGATCACCAGCACGCGGCGGTCGGCGAGATGCTCGAACAGGGCCGCAAGGGCCGCCACGGCGCGCATGGGTCCGCGTTCGTAGAGCACCTTCGCCAAATCCGGGAAGCGGCTGACCTCGCCGATGACCAGGCGGCGCAACTGCATGACGTGCGGCGTCAGCACGGCGGTGAGCTGGCGGTAGGCATAGTTGCGGAGATACTCGGCCACATCGCCGCCGTCGTCCAGTTCGGCCACCGCATTTCGCACGAGGTTGCCGGTATCGTCGGTCATGCCGCCCACAACCGCGATGAACAATGCTTCCTTGCTGGCGAAATGCTTGTAGACGGTCTGCTTCGAGACTTCCGAGAGGGCGGCGATCTCGTCCATGTTGGTGCCGAGATAGCCGCCTTTCAGGAAAATTTCCGTGGCGGCGTCGAGAATGGCCTGGCGCTTGAGCGCAGATCGGGGTGAGTTATCCCGCCCGTCTTTCTTTTTTGCTGAAACCGATTTCGCCATGGAGCCATCCGTCAGAACCAAAAACCCGTTGACACCTTAGTACTGGACAGTCCAGTTTAATGCAAATACAGTACTGGACGGTCTAGTTCACTAAATTTGAGTCATCAGGAGAAGCCGCAATGGCCACCACCTCGTCCACGCTGAAAGTGCCGGGCGCCAGCCTCTATTATGAGATTCAGGGGTCCGGCCCCACCCTGCTGATCATCCCCGGCGGGCCGCAGGATGCCGGGGTTTTTACCGATGTTTCGCGGCATCTCGCCCGCCACTACACCGTCGTTGCCTATGACCCGCGCGGAAATTCGCGCAGCAGCTTCGACGGCGCGCCGGAAGATTTGCAACTTGATGTGCAGGCCGATGACGCGGCGGCGCTGATCAAAGAGCTTGGCGGTGGCGAGGCCTATGTGTTTGGCACCAGCGGCGGGGGCCAGATCGGACTCAATCTTGCGGCGCGTCATCCACAGCGGGTGCGTGCGCTGGTTGCGCATGAACCGCCGAGCATGATGCTGCTGCCGGACCCGTCGGAGGAGATAGATTCCGCGCTTGGTCTCTACGAAACCTATCGGCGCGAAGGTGTCGACGCCGCAATGCAAAAATTCTTTTCCAGCAACGACCTGACAGAGCAGGACGGGGCGCCACCGGAGTTTGCCATGCCTCCCGAGGCGGCCGAGACCTTTGCGAGGGTCAGCGGCAATTTCGAGTACTGGCTTGCCCATGGCATGATGCCGCTCTCGCTCTACCGTCCCGACGTCAAGGCACTGCATGGCGGAAAGCCCCGTATCAAGGTGGGCATCGGCGAAGGGTCTGCCGGGCAGTCAATCGCACGCATGGCTATGGCTCTTGCGGACAAGCTTGGTATCGCGCCTATCCGCTTTCCCGGCGATCACATGGGCTTTGAAGTCCATGCCGAAGCCTTCGCCGAAACTTTGCACCGGGCGTTTACCCAGAAAAAGGACACCTGACATGGCCGTGACGAAACCCCGCAAGATCGAAATCCAGAATGTGCTGAGCCCCAAGCATATCGTCCGTGTCGATGCGGACAAGTACGAAGCGATGAAACGGGCCTTTCTGAAGGTGCTTCCGAAAAAACCGCCGGGCCTGACGGCGGCGGAAATCGGGGCGGCCATCCTCCCCCATCTGCCGGAGGGTTTGTTTCCGGGAGGCAGCAAGGCAGGCTGGTGGATGAAGGCGGTGCAGCTCGACCTGGAAGCAAAAGGTGGCGTGGCGCGGGAAGCCAGCAAGCCGCTGCGCTGGCACAAGCTGAGATGATTACTGGGCCGGCTGGGCGAAGCTCGTCGGCGCCTGCTGGATGACGTCAGGACCGCCGGGGCCCATCTGCAGGATGGCAAGGCCACGCTCGATCAGGCCGTTCTCGCGAAAGCGGAACAGGCCGTTCGAGCCCTGGAAGCCCGTGGGGCTTGCAATGCCCACTTCCGAGACATCGCCGGTTTTCTGCAGGTTCACGGCAAAGGCCACGGCGTCATAGGCGAGGCTCGCAATGCGCGGCGGCTTGGCGCCGTAGCTTGCCACATATTTCTGTTCAAAGGCCTGCACCAGTTGCGGGGCAACACCCGCATACCAGCCGCCCTGGGCAATGGGGGTGGAGCGGGTGAGCCCGTCATCCCACAGGCCGGTGCCGAGAATTTTTGTGCTGCGCGGGCTGATCCCGTTTCCTTCCAGCGCTCCGCTGACGGTGCGCAGCATCTGGCCGCCCTCGGGCAGGAGAAGGGCGCTGCCTTGCCCGGAAAGCGAAGCGGCGATGCTTGCGGCGGGCTGGGTTACGGCGGCGGCTTCGCGGGCGTAGCTTTTTACCGCCACAACGGTGCTGCCTTCGCTGAGGGCCGAGCGGGAAAGGGCCTGCTCGATGGCCGCGCCATATTGCGAGGCGGGGTAGAGCAGCGAGATGTTGCGGTAGCCCTTGCCTGCCGCATAGCGCACCACGTTGGAGACTTCCTCGTCGGGCAGGAAGCTCATCAAGAAGGTGCCCTGGGCAGCCACGGAGCTTACCGATGAAAAGGCGATGACATTCACATTGCGGGCCCGGGCCACGGGCGATACGGCCTGCACTTCGGTGGAAAGCAAGGGCCCCAGAATGATGCCGGCGCCTTCGTTGAGGGCCGCTTCCGCCGCGCTGCGGGCCTTGTCCGCCGTGCCGCCGGTATCTTTTATGATCAACGTGCCGCCGCCCACATCCTTGACGGCGAGTTCGGCTGCCTGCTGCAGGGCGCGGGCAATGTTCTGGGTTTCGCCGGGAGCAGTCAGCGGCAGAAGCAGGGCTATGCTGGTGTTCTTGAGCGGCGGGGCCACCTGGCTGGGGGCGGGATCATCGCTGAACAGGTCGCCCACTTTCGACATGCCGCCGCAGCCCGCGAGCAAAAGCACGCAGAAAACGGCGAGCAGATTTCTGCACTGCCGCGCCCACACGGTTTGCGCTACACTCGATTTACTCACCTCGCCACCCCAACGGTATCCCATGAAGCCACAGACTTTAACCCACCCCCGACGCTATAGCATAGGTGCGGGCCAATTCGAGGCGGAAAAATTGCCGGGCGGGCTTTACATTACAGCTACGCCCATCGGGCACTTGGGCGATATTACGCTGCGGGCATTAACCACCATGGCCGCCGTTGATGTTCTCTTGTGCGAGGATACACGCACCACGGCCAAGCTTTTGGAGCGTTACGGCATCCGTACCCGGCTCATGGCCTACCACGAACACAATGCTTCAAAAGTGCGGCCCGCCATCCTGCGCTCCTTAAGTGAGGGGCAGGCCATAGCATTGGTGAGCGATGCGGGCATGCCTCTCGTGTCTGATCCGGGCTACCGGCTGGTGGCGGATTGCGTAGCCCATGCCATTCCGGTCACTGCAATTCCCGGGGCCTCGGCTGTTCTCACGGCGCTGGCGCTCTCGGGCCTGCCCACGGACCGCTTTGCTTTCCTCGGCTTTCTTCCCACCAAATCCGGCGAGCGCAAGAAACTGCTTACTGAGTTCATGGGCGTGAGGGCAACGCTGATTGCCTTTGAAAGCCCGCACCGGATTGTTGACGCGCTGGGTGATGTGGCGGGCGTGTTGAACAACCGCCGGGTTGCGGTGTCGCGCGAGTTGACGAAGCTGCATGAAGAGGTGTTGCGCGGAACGGCGACGGAGGTTCAAGCCACCCTTGCGGCGAGGGCCTCGGTGAAAGGCGAGATCACGCTGGTCATTTCGCCGCCGGAACAAGGTGCGGTGCAGGCGAGTGAGAAAGATATTGAATCTGCTATTGATGCAGCGCTTGAAACCATGCCGGCGGCAAAGGCGGCAGCGGATATCGCCAAGCGCTTCGATCTGACGAAGAAGGATATTTACGCCCGCATCCTGGCGCGCAAGGGATGAGCGGAAAACGCGAGCAGGCCGAGAAGCGCGGCCATGTCGCCGAGTTCGTGGCGCTCACCTATCTGCGCCTCAAGGGCTACCGCCTGCTGGCCCAGCGGTTCAAGACGCCGCAGGGCGAGGTGGACCTCATCATGCGGCGGCGCGACGTCACCGCCTTCATCGAGGTGAAGGCACGCGGCTCACGCGATCACGGAGTAGAAGCGGTCACCACCATCCAGTCCAAACGCATCTCGGCTGCGGCGCGTTTCTGGATGGCACGCGACAAGATATCCAACCGGAATTTCTGCCGTTTTGACATCGTGGTTGTGAGCCCCTACCTTTTGCCGCACCATATCGAGAACGCCTTTCCGGGAGACGCGTGAACCATGTCGCTCAATGTCGCCGTCCAGATGGACCCGATCCAAAGCATCAATATCAAAGGTGACTCCACCTTTGCGATGATGCTGGAGGCGCAGCAACGCGGCCACACGCTGTTCTATTACCAGACGCGGACCCTGGCGCTGGCGTCGGGCATTCTCTCGGCCACGGGCCATGCGATAAGGGTGCGCGACGAACTGCCGAATTATTTTTCGCTTGGCGAGGAAGAGCGCGTCAGCCTCAGCGAGTTCGACGTGGTGCTCATGCGCCAGGATCCGCCCTTCGATATGGGCTACATCACCGCCACCCACATGCTGGACCATATCCATCCCAAGACGCTGGTGGTGAATGATCCAACGGAAGTGCGCAATGCGCCGGAAAAACTTTTCGTCCTGAACTACAAGGAGTTCATGCCGCCCACACTGGTGACGCGCGACGCCTCGGAACTCGCAGCCTTCCGCATGGAGCATGAGGACATTATCCTCAAGCCGCTTTACGGCAATGGCGGCGCAGGGGTCTTCCGCATCCGCGGCAGCGACCAGAATTTTTCATCGCTGCTTGAACTCTTCGGCCTCACCTTTCCGCACCAGCCCTACATGGCGCAGAAATATTTGCCGGATGTGCGGAAGGGCGACAAGCGCATCATTCTGGTTGACGGGAAATTCGCCGGCGCCATCAACCGGGTGCCCGCCGCCCATGAAAGCCGCTCCAACATGCATGTGGGCGGCAAGCCCGAGCCCACCACGATCACCAAGCGCGAGCGCGAGATCTGCGAGGCTATGGGGCCGGAACTGAAAAAACGCGGCTTTATTTTTGTAGGGATAGACGTGATCGGCGATTACGTGACCGAAATCAACGTCACCTCGCCCACCGGCATCCGCGAAGTGAAACGTTTTGGCGGGACTGATATCGCGGCGCTGCTCTGGGACGCGATCGAGGAGCGGATGCTAGGGTGAGCCCACCGCGGCTGTGAATTTTCCGCTGTTCATGTAGCGGATAATAAAGAAGCTGAAGACCGCCAGCCCTGCGATCATGATCACGCCGCTTTCACCGCCCACGTATTCGAGCACGACAGCGGATTTGGTCTGGGTCATTTCGGTCATCACTTCCCAGGCCATGTTGGCCGCCGCATGGGCGATGGCAACGGGCCAGACGCTTCCGGTCCAGAGCCTCAGGAAACCAAAGAAAACGCCGGCCAGGGTGAGTGTCACCAAAAACAGCGGCACCACGAGCAGCGGATTGCCGGTGTTGTGGTAGTAGTCGGTGGTGAGCATGAGCGGCAGATGCCAGACGCCATGCAGGAAACCCACCAGCAGCATGGCGGGCACAACACCACGTCCAAGCAAGCGCGGCAGCATGTAGCCGCGCCAGCCGATTTCCTCACCCAGCGCAAAGAGCGTGCCGATGAAAAGTCCTGACAGTATTTTGAAAATTGCAAATCCCGCCGAGCCGGCAATCTGCGGTGCCACAAAAACAGCAAGGCCCGCGAAAGATAGAATTGCAAGGCCTGCAAGATGGATGGCGGCGGGTCCGACGATGGCGAGCGGCCAGCCCCTGAGCCCGGCGCGGTCAAGGCCGAGCAGCGACAGAGCTTTGCGGAAGCCGCCTTCGGGCGCGATCACTGTCAGCATGATCAG
The DNA here is from genome assembly GCA_965279345.1 of Aestuariivirga sp. Taxonomy (GTDB): domain Bacteria; phylum Pseudomonadota; class Alphaproteobacteria; order Rhizobiales; family Aestuariivirgaceae; genus Aestuariivirga. Next base: position 156,705 of record CBDIHN010000003.1, on the reverse strand, counting down.
CGTTGCGATGGTTGGCGTGAGCATGGTCACGGGAAGGCTTGCTTCACCGATCCACGGCACCGTGAACGCCACCGCCACGGCAAGCGCCAGCGTGATTGCGTAAAAGACAAATGCCTTGCGCGAATTTTCCATGGTCATCTCTCCAGCGGCAAGCCCAGCGCCAAAAAAACGCCTTCGGCGAAATGCTGGATATCGGCGGGATGCTCGAACGCCACGCCCTTTTTGGCGTAGGTCACAGCTGAGAACGCGGGATCCAGCTCATTGATTTTTGCCGCATGAAAGCGCGCCTGACCAATGTCGCCCTGCTGGGCGAGGCAAGCGGCAAGCCTGGTACGCATCCAGGGCGGCAGCGCCGGGCTTGGCTCGATGGCTGCCGCCGCACCGAGATAATCACCCATGGAATAAAGGGCCAGCGAGCGGTCATAATTATACCAGGGCGGATGCATGGGATCGAGCCTGACGGCGCGGTCGAGCCAGGCCAGCGCCTCGACGGGCCTTCCGCGCAGCGTCAGCAGATATCCCATCTGGTCAACGCTTTCCGCATCATAGGGATTGAGTTCAGTGGCGCGCCTCAGGCTATGCTCGGCCCCGGCATAATCGCGCAGATACATCTGGATGAACGACAGCACCCGGTGCCCGGTGGGCTGGTCGCGCGCCAGCATGATGGCCTTGGTGGCAAGCCCTTGCGCCTTGGTCAGAACCTCAAGCGAAGCCCAGCCATAGCCGCCCAGCATCACATGGGCAAAGGCCAGATGGGCATGGGCCAGGCCGTAGAACGGATCCTTGGAAATGGCCCGCTCGAAAAGTTCGCGCGCTGCTTCGATGTCGTCGGGATCGTTCCGCCGCAGCATGGCGACGCCGCGCAGCGTCAATTCGTAAGCCGCAAGGCTGGTCACCGGTTTTTGCGCGGCGCGGGTGACGCCCGCGTCCTCCAGCCGCGTCACCAGGCGGCTGACGATCCGTTCGATGATGTCTTCCTGGATGGAAAATATTTCCTCGCCATCGGCGTCGTAGCGCTCGCCCCAGAGCTGCACTAGGCTCGCCGCGTCAACGAGGCTGACCGAGACCCGCAAATTTTTGCCATGGCGGCGGATGGCGCCTTCCACCAGGTAGTCGGCGCCGATCCTGACGCGGGCCAGCGACCAGTCGGATTTCGATTCGGAGGCCAGCGAGAAGCTTGAGTTGCGTGCCAGCACGGTCACGGTGCCAAAGCGCGCCAGGCCGTTGATGATGTCTTCGGCAAAACCATCAACGAGCGGCACCTGGGAGGAATCTCCGGTTTCGTGGCGGAAGCGCAGCACCGCCACAATGGGCTGGATGCGGGCCTCGGCTACGGGTTCCGCATTCACCGCCAGCATGTAGCCCCGCCTGGAAATGGTGCGGATGATGTCTTGCTTGTCATCGCCGAGAACTTTGCGGATTTCGCGGATGGACTGGGTAAGCGAATCTTCCGTGACGTAGATGCCGGGCCAGACGGAATCCATGAGTTCGGCCTTGGGCACGACGCGCCCAATGTTCTGCGCCAGGTGGGTGAGAAGGGCCTGGGCCTTGGGGCGCAGGAAGGCCGGCTCATCGCCGCGCTGCAACAGGCCTTTTCGCAGGTCGAGGGTGAATCCGCCGAAAGTGAAAACCTGATTGGCCGTTTCGGTTTGCATCGGGGCCTGTTCTCCCGGTCTGACATGACCACGGCGGCACTCAACAACGAGTTGCAGGCCGGGTCAATGTCCCGGAAGCGGGCACGGTAAAAGCGGCGTCCACCGGGACGCCGCCCCATGTTGCAGGAAATTTTCACGTTACATCTGCGCAATGAGTTCAACGCGCTTTGGCGTGCGGTTCATGAAGCTCCTGGTTCCATAAACCAGCAGTATGACGGCGATTGCGATTACCCAGAGACCGTCACCAAGCCATTGCTGCTGCACGTGATCGGCGTCGGTGAACACCTTGCCGAGATAGCGCACACTGTTCTGGTAGGAGGCGTGCATCAGGATGGCGAGCAGAACACTGCCCCTGCTGTTCTGGAACACCCAGGTGAACACGATGGCGGCGATCACCGGCATTATTGAGCCATAGGCGGTGAAGTCACCCACCAGGATCAGCGGCAGATGCCAAACTGCCCAAACGGAGCCGAGAATCAGGCTGGCGGCCAGGGCCGAATGGGTTTCAAGAAGCTTCGGAAGGGCAAAACCACGCCAGCCGATTTCTTCACCCAGGGGGCCGCTGAAGATTGCGAAGAGAGCAACCATCGGCAAGATCTCCATGATAGGCGGAATGTTGCCCCAGGCGGGTAAAGCGGAACCGAACAAAGGATTAAGCAATACGGAAACGAGCTGCGTGGCAAAGGGAAGGCCTATCGCCGCCACATACCAGATGGGGTTGACCTTCCAGCGGAAGGTTGCGGCCAGAAGCGATTTGACGTGGGTAAAGCCGCCGGTCACGGCGGCCATGGTGAAGCCCGCTACCATGGGCCCGAAGGTGAACCAGGGAATGCCGTCGGTTGAATAGTAGTAGGGAATGAAGGCAAGCCAAGTCACCATTAACGTCAGGGTGAAGAACGAGGTGAGCGGGTACTTGCGCAGGAGATTGGCAATTCTGGCCCATGGCATGTAGGCCATGGCGGCCAGCCCTGCGGCGATAAAGACAAGGGCGGGGTGGTTCTGAAAAAGCAAGGTACTGAGAAATTCGGGCATGGGCGTAGTCCTTTGAAGCGGCAGCACCGGCGACATTGCATGCAATGCGACGTAAGCGGCTGCCTGATTGTCTGGTTTGCGCGGGGTTTGTCCCCGCCAATGGCCATGCAAATGCTCCTTCCCCCGCGCGAAGTCCCGAGTGAATTCTGATAAAGTTCTGAAAGTGCGTGGGCCGGGCGGCCTAGTTGAAGGCCAGCACGGCGAAAAGCACGGCAAGCAAAGCTGATACGCCGGCCATCGGCCCGAACCTGGGAAGCCGCGCGGCTGCGGCCGGGTTGCCCTTGCGGATTTCCGCATAGGTCAACTGGATGAGGGCGGTCATCACGGTGAGCGACAGGATGAAGATGGCTTTCACCCAGAACATGTCCGGCAGGCTGCCCAAGCCGCCCCATTTGCTCCACACCATGATGAGGCCGGTGGCCCACATCACGATAAGGCTGATGAGCGAGACATTCGCGAGGATCGGCCCAAGCCCCCGCACCACTTTCGCCTCATCGGCGGGAAGAACAAGCGCCCTGCGCATGATGACGGCGCTGGCAAAGCCGCCGGCAGCGCCGAGCATGAGGCCGACAAAATGCAGAAACAGCAGTGCTTCATTCATGTCCAATCCCCTTGCCGATGGTTTTTCCCTGGAGGATTCAATACATGAAGTCCCGTGCGGTGGAAAGGCGGCGGCATTCGAGCCAAATTATTCCCCTTCGAAAGGGATCCGCTTGTAAAGCCCCCAGGACTTTGTCCATGCTTCAGTTTTCCATCGAAAAAAGAAATGCGCAGAAATTCCCGCGAGAAAAAGCAGAAGGAACAAGAGGCCTACCGCACCCCAGCCGTTCCACGCATATACCCCTGCTGCAACGACAAGCAGAACACTATATTTGACAATGCGAAACCTGCGCGACTGCGCATGCAGGGCGATATATTTTTCCTTCCTGTAGAAATCTTTGAGGGTCATATTCCCCACCATCTTTCTTCGTGCCACGCGCCACGATCTTCAGACTGCCATCCGGCAATGACCGTTGCAACTTCAATGCTTCCTCTGTCGGGGCCGTCGTCCATGTTTCGACTCCCTCGGGAGTCGTGAGGGTCACCTGGAAGCCGGGTAAGATTTATTTTCCTATATCTCTTGACACGTTCCTATTATAGGATTATAACCCTCTTCGAACTGTCCAAAGGAGGGGACGATGTCGACAGCGTCTCGAAATTGCGGAACAGTTTGCAGCGCCCGCGGCCTATGGTTTAACGCACCAGAAGTCCCGGGAGTTTCCGGCAAGCCCGGCGGGCACTATGACCCGCGCGCCGCAAGGCAGTTAGGCAGTCCGCTCAGGACAGGGCCGAAGTGCGATCCGGAAGTTAAAATCGCAGCGTTCGCGAGCCGAGGCTCCGCGCATAACACTACCCTACCCCGGCGTGGAGCCAGGCTCCGGCATTCCCCTCCATTTCCTTCCCTCCCTCAACCCCCGCCAAATTCTGGAGATGTCACATGACAGAAAGTTACGCCCGCGTGAAACCACTCGGCACATGCCCGCATGCCTCCTGTGCCCGCGGCAACAAGGCCTGCCGGAAACTGGCCGCCGGAAATGCCTGCCTAAAAACCCACTTCGCAACACACCGCGACTGGGAGCAATTCATGGCCGCTCGCATGCACGATTTGGACCGGTTCACCGACGCCCTTGGAGAGCTCACCGAGGAAGAGTCGTGGAATAGCGATGCGATGTTTCACGCTCTTTGCCGGCGCATTGACGAACGGCGCGTCAAAGAGCCAGATGTTCACTAAATGTTCTTGCGCCGGAAAATGAAGTGGGCTAGCGTCCTGTTTCTATTGGGCAGGAAAAGGGCGATGACCTCACGGGTGGCAACGGTGGCGTTTCAGGGCATTGAGGCCGTGGCGGTCGATGTGCAGGCGCAGTTTCTTTCGGGCCAGGTGCAATTTCATATCGTGGGCCTACCCGACAAGGCGGTAGCGGAAAGCCGCGAGCGGGTGCGCGCCGCCCTCTATGCCATTGGCCTCGGCCTGCCGGGCAAGCGGCTGGCCATCAATCTTTCGCCCGCCGATCTCCCCAAGGAAGGCAGCCATTTCGATCTGCCCATCGCACTCGCGGTGCTCTCGGCACTGGGCGTCATTCCACCGGATTTCCTCAACCGCTATGTGGTGCTGGGCGAGTTGGCCCTTGATGGTTCGCTGATGGCGGTGGCGGGAGCGCTCCCTGCCGCGATTGCCGCCAATGGCCGGGGGATGGGGCTGATCTGCCCCAAGGCCTCCGGCGCGGAGGCGGCCTGGGCCGGCGAGGACATTGATATCCTAGCGCCCGACAATCTCATCCAGCTCATCAATCAAGTAAAGGGCACGCAGGTGCTCTCGGCTCCCAAGCCGGCGCTGGCGCCCGAGCTTGGCGTGTTGCCAGACTTGCGCGACATCAAGGGACAAGAAAGTGGCAAGCGTGCGTTAGAGGTTGCTGCGGCCGGCGGGCATCATCTGTTGATGGTGGGTCCGCCCGGTGCGGGCAAGTCGATGCTGGCACAGCGCTTGCCCTCGATTTTGCCGCCCATGGATCCCCGCGAAATGCTCGACGTCAGCATGGTGGCCTCGCTCGGTGGCGAATTGAAGGATGGCCGGCTCTCGCGGCGCAGGCCCTTCCGCAGCCCGCATCATTCTGCGTCGATGCCCGCTCTCGTTGGTGGAGGCTTGCGCGCCAAACCCGGTGAAATGGCGCTGGCCCATCACGGCGTGTTGTTTCTCGATGAACTCCCCGAATTCCAGCCCCGCGTCCTCGAAAGTTTGCGCCAGCCGCTTGAGACGGGCGAGACGGTTGTGGCCCGCGCCAATTATCACGTGACTTATCCCGCACAGTTTCAACTCGTGGCCGCGATGAACCCGTGCAAATGCGGCATGGCGGGCGAACCGGGGCACACTTGCAAAAAAGGCCCGCGCTGCGCCACGGATTATCAGGGGCGCATTTCCGGGCCGCTGCTGGACCGGATGGATATCCAGATCGAGTTGCCCGCCGTCCGCATTGCCGATCTCACCTTGCCGCCGCCCAAGGAAACCAGCGCCGATGTCGCCACTCGCGTTGCCGCGGCGCGCCTCAGGCAGAAGCAGCGTTTTGAAAAACTCGGCATGGCGCATCTCCGCATCAATGCGCAGGCCGACGGCGCGCTGCTCGAAGAAATCGCCCAGCCCGATCAGGCCGGACTCAAACTCATGCGCGATGCAGCCGATGCCATGGGCCTGTCAGCGCGGGGCTATCACCGCGTATTGCGCGTGGCCCGCACCCTTGCCGATCTCGACGGCCGCGAGCAAATCGCGCGCCTGCATATCGCCGAGGCGTTGAGCTATCGCCAGAAGCTGGCGGCGTTTCAGGTGGCGGCCTGAGAATCTATCAAATTCCATCATTTGATCCGCGCTCCGTTGATAGAGCTTTCAGATATTTTCACTGATGAATATTTCGGCGGGAAGCTGGATCAGGGTTCCACCGTCGTGATGGCCGGATGTCACGGCTTGCGCCATGGCCGCCACGGCGTGAGAGGCTATCGCCGCAACCGGCGTTGCCAGAACCAGGTCAATGGTTCCATCGATCAGGGCGCTGCGGGTGACCGGGATCAGCTCGTTGCACACGGCAATGATGCGGTCCCCGGCCTTTTCGTCGCGCAGGGCCCGCACCAGTCCTGCCATACCGCCGCCCGACATGTAGATTCCGACGAGGTCCGCGTTGCTTGAAATCATGTCTTCGACGGCTTCATAGGCAATGCGCTGGTCATCCAGATTTACCAGAGGCTCCAGTACCTGGAACTGGGGCGCATTCTCGCGCATGTAACTCCTGAAACTCATCTCGGCCGTTTCCTGGCTGAGGTAGCGGTGGCTGCCGAGAAGGATGCCGATTTTCCCCGGCTTCCGTGCCAACCGGGATATGGTCCAGGCGGCGGTGCGGCCAGCTTTTCTTGCATCCACGGCAATATATCCGGCCCGTGCCGGCGTGGTGAGATCGCTCAGCAGCGTGAACACCGGTTTGCCCTTGGCAACAATTTCCTCGACGGCTTCGCTCACCAGCGGATGGTCAACGGCGACTATCGCCAGCACTTCAACCCGCGCACCGATGTCGCGGATTTTTGCGGCAATGATCGAGGGAGTGAGTTCATCCACAAACTCGATGACGGCTTTGCCGCGAATGGAAGGGATTGCCTTGATGGCATTGAGAAGTTCATTGGCAAGCGCCTGGTAGAAATCATCGCCGCGCTTCTGCAGCAGGAACCCCATGGTGCAGGGCCTGACCTCGGTCATGCGCTGCTTGAGGAGGCCCGTGGCGTGGTAGCCAATGGCTTCGGCGGCGGCCACAACGCGCAGAGCCGTATCCTCGCGCACGGGCAGACGCTGGTTCAGGACACGGTCCACGGTGGCAATGCTTACCCCCGCCTCACGCGCCAAATCGCTAATCGTTGCCCGCTTTCCCATTGCCAGTTCCTTCAGGCACGATCCCTACTACATGATAGTTTCTGATGCAATTTGATAGAATATATCAGAATCCATTTGCCCCCTGGAGAATCCTCAATTATGGGAACCAGCAGGTTTCGGAGTAACCCATGACTGTGATTGCCGCGCCGCGTGACTATGGCCTTCTCGGCCGTGACTCTAGGCTTGCCGAGGAAATGGGGCTGGCGTCGGCCCAGTGGTATCAAAGCCCAATTCCCCGCAAGCGGCTCAAAGAGTTGATGCAGCGCCGGGATGGGCCGGCCATCCGCGACAGCCTCATCTGGTTTGCGTCGTTCCTCGCCAGCGGCGGACTTGCCTGTTATTTCTGGCCCACATGGGCGGCCCTGCCATTTTTTTTCATCTACGGCGTGCTTTACGGCTCATCCTCGGATTCGCGCTGGCATGAATGCGGCCATGGCACCGCCTTCAAGACCCGCTGGATGAATGATGCCATTTATCACATTGCCTGTTTCATGATCATGCGCGAGCCCACGGTCTGGCGCTGGAGCCATACGCGCCACCACACGGATACCATCATCGTGGGCCGCGATCCGGAAATCGCCGTCATGCGCCCGGTCATGATCCTCAAAATCATCGCGGCGTTTTTCGCCATCCCGCAAACCTGGAATTCGGTCAAAAGCCTGGTCCGCCATGCCTTGGGAAAAATAGGCGATGAGGAGGCAACCTTCATTCCTGAAATGGAGCGGAGCAGGATGTATATGGTGGCCCGCATTTGGCTGCTGATTCATGGCGCTGTCATCGCCTTCGCGTTTTATTCGGGGTCCATTCTGCCAATGCTATTGGTGGGGCCGCTGCCAACCATGTACGGAGCCTGGGTCCATGTCCTCACGGGCCTTACCCAGCATGGCGGGCTGGCGGAGAACGTGCTGGACCACCGCCTCAATAGCCGCACGGTTTACATGAATCCGGTTTTGCGGTTCATTTACTGGAACATGAATTACCATATCGAGCATCACATGTTTCCCATGGTGCCTTACCATGCGCTTCCGGAACTGCACAAGGACTTGCAGCCCTACATGCCACGGCCAAGCTCCGGCATCATCGATGCCTACCGCGAAATCATTCCGGCCCTGTGGCGCCAGCGCAAAGAACCGGATTGGCACATCCAGCCCAAATTGCCAGCGGGAGTTTCCCCTGTTACAGCTGCGATTGAATGAAGGACAGCCAATGGGCCAGTGGATTGAAGTGTGTGCGACTGGAGACATCGACGAGGAAGACGTGATGCGCTTTGACCACGGCGGGCAAACCTTTGCCATCTACCGCTCGCCCGACGACAGGTTCTATGCCACCGATGGTCTTTGCACCCATGAAAAAGTGCATCTCGCCGACGGGCTGGTGATGGACAACATCATTGAATGCCCCAAGCACAATGGCCGGTTTGACTACCGCAATGGTGCCGCAAAGGGAGCACCTGCTTGCGTCAATCTCAAAACCTATCCGGTTAAAGTCGAAGCTGGAAAAGTCCTGATCGATACAGGCGCATAGAATGACGGAAGCCAGCATGGTGATTGTGGGCGGCGGCAAGGCGGGGGCGCGTGCTGCCGTTGCTTTCCGGGAAAACGCCTGGAAGGGCCCGGTTACGCTCATCAGCGATGAGGTGCTTGCCCCTTACGATAGGCCGCCGCTTTCCAAGGCCGCCATCATGGACGAGGCAGAGCCGCAGCCCGTCTACTTGCTTGATGAGGGCATGATGGCCTCGCTTGAGGTCAATTTTCTGCGCGGCAGTGCGGCCACGGCAATAGACCGGACGGCAAAAACCGTGTCGCTCTCCGACGGCAACAAAATTTTCTACGACCGCCTGCTGATTGCAACGGGTGCAGAGCCCCGGCGGCTTTCGCAAACGGGTGCCGAGCGCGCCCTACTGCTGCGCGATCTCGCCGATTCCATCGAGATACGTCGTGAATTCATTGGCGGAAAAAGCGTTGCCATCATCGGCGGCGGATTTATCGGGCTGGAACTTGCCGCAAGTGCTGCCAAGCGCGGCTGCCGCGTAACCGTCATTGAGGCACAGCCACGCGTTCTGATGCGGGGTGTCCCGCTGGACATTGCAGCGCGCATTGCAGCGCGCCATGCGGAAGCTGGCGTTGCAATTCTCACAAATGCCGGGATTGCACATATTGGCTCTGACAAGATTCTTTTGTCAGACGGGCGCGAGATTCCCGCCGATATCCTTATTGCCGGAATCGGAGCGGCGCCGCGCATCAAGCTGGCGGAACAGGCGGGCCTTGCCCTGGACAACGGCATTGCCTGCAATACTTACCTCCAGACATCGGACCCCTATGTTTTCGCGGTTGGCGATTGCTGCTCCTTTCCCCATCCGGTGTTCGGCAATGAACGGTTGCGCCTTGAAGCGTGGCGAAATGCCAGCGATCAGGCGATTGTCGCCGTGGAAAACATGCTTGGCGGGCAAAGGCCCTATGAAGCGGTGCCATGGTTCTGGACCGACCAATTCGAACTCAACCTGCAAATCGCCGGGCTGCCGCAGCGGGGCGTTTCAATCGTCCAGCGCGTGCCGAAGGAAGATGCCTTGATCCTTTGCCATCTGGATGGCGATGGCCGCCTCGTTGGGGCCAGCGGCATCGGGCCGGGTAATTCCATTGCCCGCGACATTCGCCTGCTTGAAATGCTGATTGGAAAGAAGGCCACACTCGATCCGGTGGTGCTTGCCGATCCGGCGTTTCCGTTGAAATCCCTGCTCAAACCCTGAGGAACCAGCGATGACCCGCAAGAGACCCACCGTAGCCGATGTCCGCGCGATGAAGGGCAAGTATCAATATACGATGCTGCGGGTTGAAAGCATGGAAGAGGCGGAAGCCGCAGAGCAGGCCGGCATCGACATGGCTTCGGTTTCTCCGGAACTCATCTGCAATCCGCAGTTCCGCGATGCGGCGCCCGGCCTATTTGCGGTTCCGGGCCTGGATTATTTCGATGTAGGCACCGCCGATGATTTCGTCCGCTGGGCTTTCCAGATGGTCAAGGCTAGCGCCGATGCCATTTACTGCAGCGCCAGCCTGCAGACGGTGCAGCGCCTGAGCGAAGAAGCCGTTCCGGTGATTGGCCACGTGGGACTCATTCCTTCAAAGCGCACGTGGACCGGCGGCTTCAAGGCGGTTGGCAAGACAGCCGACAGCGCTATGCAGATTTTCAATGCGGTCAAGACTTATGAAAGCGCCGGCGCCTTTGGCGCGGAGATTGAAGTTGTACCAAGCGATGTTGCAGCCGAAATTTCAAAGCGCACGACGCTGTTCATGGTCTCCATGGGAGCGGGAACGGGCTGTGATGCGCAGTATCTTTTTGCCGAAGATGTGCTTGGCAGCAACACCGGACATTATCCACGGCACGCGAAGCGCTACCGCGATTTCATTGCAGAAAATGCCCGCCTGCAACGGGAGCGCGTTGCGGCATTTGCGGAATTTTCCCGGGATGTGAAGACCGGCGCCTATCCGGAGCCGCGTCATGAAGTGGCCATTGCAAAGGGTGAGATGCAAAGCTTCAGGAAAATGCTTTCAGCGGCGCGTTTCTGACGTTTAAAATTTTAGCTAATTTTTTCAAGCTGCGTTTACCCTCTTCGCGTCGTGTAATTATTTTGAAAGACTGCACTGTCATGTTCGGGCAATACACCAAGACATCATGACAGGCAGTGCATATGAGTGACCGCGACAGCGATGCGATAGATCAGCGCGAGAAGGGCGTGCTTGAGGAAATCAACCGCTTGGCGCGTCCTTCAATGCCTCATACGGTGCAGAACATCCTGTGGGCCGCAGGCCTTGCCGGGCTTTTCCTGTCAGTTTCCATTTTTGTCAGCGAACAGGATCTCCGGCTCAGGGAATTGCTGGGTTATCTTGCCATTACGGCCTTGGCACTCACCCTTGGCGCCCTGTTTGTGGCCGCGGCGCGGCGGCGCGCCACGGACCGCAGGATCATGGCGCTTACGACGACAATCGCCGCCCTGCAGCAGGCCCGGGCCCAGGCGGAAACATCAAACCGCGCCAAGTCAAGATTCCTCGCGACGATGAGCCATGAAATACGCACCCCGATGAACGGCATTCTCGGGATGATCGGGCTCCTGCGTGAAACCGAGCTGACATCCGAGCAGGAAAGTTATGCACAGGCCGCCGATGCTTCGGGCCGAACGCTCATGTCTATCATTGATGAAATTCTTGATACGTCAAAAATCGAATCGGGGCGGCTTGACCTCGAGCGCAGCCCTTTTGACCTTTCCACGCTTGCCGAAAGCGTGACCGAACTTCTGGCGCCGCGCGCCCATGCAAAGGGAATTGAAATTTCCTGCCGCGTCACCAGCAATGTTCCTTCCATCATCATCGGCGACGAAACCCGGACCCGGCAAATCCTGTTCAACATCTGCGGCAACGCAATCAAGTTTACCGAACAGGGCGGCGTGGCGCTGTTCATTGACTATGACAGTAAGGCCAAAGCGCTGGCGCTGGATGTTGCCGACACGGGCATTGGATTGTCGCCCAGCGAAACCACCCATATTTTTGATGAATATGCGCAGGCCAACAGCAATACGACGCGCCGGTTTGGCGGGACGGGGTTGGGACTTTCAATCAGCAAAAAACTCGTCGAAGGCATGGGAGGCAAGATCACCGTGTCGAGCAAGGCGGGGCGCGGTTCAAAATTCTCCATCGTCCTTCCCTATGCCAAGGAAGACGACGGCGAATTGCAGGCAAAGCCACTTCTCGGCAGAACCTACGAACTTGCTGCGCCTCAGGGGCCCATCCGGCAGCATCTTGAGGCCCTCCTCGTGGAACTCGGGGCAGCGGTGCGCATCCTTTCAAGCGCCCAAGAGGTGCGGGAGGCGCTTTCGTCCAGGAACGGGGACAGGTCGGCAATTCTGATATGCGACTCGTCCTTTGCAACCGAGCTGCGCAAATGGGCGCAGCAGAACCGGAAACCCGGCGATTCCAAGCAGGTCTGGGTGCTGATGCAGGCCGAGCAGCGCCGCGCCTTGCGCGAGTTTTTGGTGCAACCCTTCGCCGGCTATCTGCTGAAGCCGTTCCGGAAAATCACCGTTGCACGGCAACTGATATCGCGTGACGCCCAGATGATAAGCGGAGCCGTCAAGGAACTTCGCCAGCTCGTCAAGAGAGCCAAGCCGGAAAGGCCGCTTAATGTCATTCTGGCTGAAGACAATCCGGTAAACGCCCTGCTGGCCAAGACCATGCTGGAAAAAGCAGGCCACGCGGTTCATCATGTCACCTCCGGATTGCAGTTGCTTTCGCTGCTGGGCAGCAAGAAGAAGTTTGACCTGGCGGTCATGGATGTCGAGATGCCTGAGCTTGACGGGCTGGAAACAACCCGGCGGGTGCGCGCCATGGAACGGAAATCAGGCTCGGCTTCGCACCTGCCAATCCTGGCGCTTACCGCCAACGCACGCCCGGAAAACTACCGGGAATGCATGGCGGCGGGCATGGACGGGCACCTGTCCAAGCCCTTTGACCGACAGGACATGGAAGAGGCAATAGCCAAGATACTGAGCTTAAAGTCCGCCGCCTGAGCCTGTCACCAAACTTTCATAATAGTCCTGATTATGGCAGTTTGCCGTAATGACACCGGAGCCGCCCTTGGACCGCCTTTCGCCTGCGCATGAATCCCTTGGAACACGCAACGGCCTGTGCGTTCGCCTGGCGCGCAACGGGCAGGAAATTGCGATAGCGCAGGAATTGCGGTTCAGCGTTTTCTATGAGGAGTTGAAGGCAAACCCGGATGCGGCCTCGTTACAATCGCGCCGGGATGCGGACCGCTTCGATGCATTTTGCGACCATCTGATTGTGGTTCGCAGGATGGCAAAAAATGAGGTGGGGCAGTTTGGTGTTGACGATGGCGAGATGGTTGGCACCTACCGCCTGCTGCGCCAATCGGTGGCTGAACAGAACGGCGGGTTTTACACCCAAAGCGAATTCGACATTGCGCCGCTGCTTGCGGCAAAACCTGCATTAAAATTTCTGGAGCTCGGGAGATCCTGTGTCCTGAAACAATACCGGACAAAGCCGGTGGTTGAGCTTCTCTGGCAGGGCATCTGGAACTATGTGAGACATTACGGACTGGACGTCATGCTGGGCTGTGCCAGCCTTGAGGGCGTTGATCACAAGGTTCACGCGCCGACTTTGAATTTCCTTGCCCGGAACTGCGCTGCTCCCCTGGAGTGGCGGGTGCGTGCCGTGCCCGAACGCTATGTAGAAATGAAATCGGATGCCGGGAATTCCCTTGATGCCAAGGCAGCGCTGAAGGCTTTGCCGCCGTTGATCAAGGGATATCTGCGCCTGGGCTGCTACATCGGCGAAGGTGCGGTGATCGACCGGCAGTTCAACACCATCGATGTGCTCATTATCCTGCCGGTTTCAAACATCAATCCGCGCTACTTCGCGCATTTCGGCCAGCCCGACGAAGCCATCACCTATTGATATCGAATGCGGCGATCGCTGCCAGATTGACGATGTCGGTGGTGGTTGCCGACATGGAGGCAATTTGCACCGGTTTTGCGAGACCGGTGAGCAAAGGCCCCACAACCGTGATGCCGCCGAGCTGCTGGAGCATCTTGGTTGAAATTGAAGCGGAATGGGCCGCTGGCATCACCAATACATTTGCCGGCGCGGTCAGGCGGCAAAACGGATAGAGCGCCATGGCATCGCGGGAGAGCGCAACATCGGCTGACATTTCGCCATCATATTCAAAATCAACGTTGCGCTTGTCGAGCACCGCCACGGCATTCCGCACATATTCGGCGCGCTCGCCGCGGGGGTAACCAAAGGTGGAATAGGAGAGGAAAGCCACGCGCGGCTCATAGCCGAAGCGCCGGGCCACGCCTGCGGCCTCCTGCGCGATATCGGCCAGCTCCTCCGCAGTCGGCAATTCATGGATTGACGTATCGGCAATGAATACCGTCCGGCCACGGACGAGCGCCATGGACACGCCAATAGGACGGTGACCCGGGCGGTTGTCAATAGCGCGGCGCACGTTGTCGAGGGCCACGGAAAAGTTCCGCGTGAGGCCGGTGACAAGCGCGTCGGCATCACCGAGGGCCACCATGCAGGAGGCGAAGACGTTGCGGTCCTGGTTCACAAAACGCTGGCAATCGCGAAACAGGAAGCCGTTGCGCTGCAGGCGTTCGTAGAGGAAATTTGCATAATCGACGTTTCTGTCGGTCACCCGGGCGTTTAGAATTTGAACGTCCTCATGCAACTCGAGGCCACTGGCGACAAGGGTCTTTTCGACCTCTGATTCCCGGCCAATCAAAATGGCGGTGCCCAGCCCCGCTGTTGCGAAGCTGTTGGCGGCACGGATCATCCGGTCCTCTTCGCCTTCGGCAAACACAACCCGTTTTGGCTTGGATCTCACCTGATCATAAACGGTTTGAAGCGTGCCGGCGATGGGATCAAGCCTGGCGGAAAGTTGCGCGGTGTACTCGTCAATGTCGGCCAAGTGCTTGCGCGCCACGCCTGAATCCATGGCGGCCTTGGCTACGGCGACCGGAACTCTTGAAATCAGCCGGGGGTCAAAGGGAACCGGAATCAGATATTGCGGGCCAAAGGTCAGGCGCGAGCCGTGATAGGCAGCCGATACTTCGTCAGGAACATCCTCACGCGCCAGGCTGGCGAGGGCCTGGGCGGCGGCAATCTTCATTTCCTCATTGATGGTGCGGGCCCGCACATCAAGGGCGCCGCGGAATATGTAGGGGAAGCCCAGGACATTGTTCACCTGGTTGGGATAGTCGGAGCGGCCGGTTGCCATGATGGCGTCGGACCTGATCTTGGCCACGTCTTCGGGAAGAATTTCCGGATCAGGATTGGCCATAGCAAAGATGATCGGATTTTTTGCCATGCTCTTGACCATCGCGGGGGTCAGGGCGCCTGCAACCGACAGGCCAAAGAAAACGTCGGCTCCGTCCATGGCATCGGCCAGGCTCCTGGCCTTGGTTTCCGTTGCATGGGCGGATTTCCACTGGTTCATGCCTTCGGTGCGGCCCTGGTAAACCACGCCTTTTGAATCCGCCAGGATGACGTTTCCCGCCGGAACGCCCATGGATTTTATCAGCTCGACGCAGGCGATGGCCGCTGCGCCTGCGCCATTGCAAACGAGCTTGAAATTCTTGATGTCGCGCTTGGTGATGTGGAGCGCATTGATCAGCGCTGCCGTGGCAATGATGGCGGTTCCGTGCTGATCATCGTGAAAGACCGGAATATCCATGATCTCGCGCAGGCGCTGCTCGATCATGAAACATTCAGGGGCCTTGATGTCCTCCAGATTTATGCCGCCAAACGAGGGGCCGAGGTAGCGCACGGCGCCGATAAATTCGTCGACATCCTTGGTGTCAATCTCGAGATCAATGGAATCGACATCGGCGAAGCGCTTGAACAGAACAGCCTTGCCTTCCATGACCGGTTTCGAGGCAAGCGCCCCCAGATCGCCAAGACCCAGAATGGCGGTGCCGTTGGTGATGACGGCGACGAGATTGCCCTTGGCCGTGTAATCATAGGCGGCATCGGGGTTTTCAGCGATGGCGCGAACCGGCACCGCAACGCCCGGGCTATAGGCCAGCGACAGGTCACGCTGGGTGGCCATGGGTTTTGTTGGATTGATTTCAAGCTTTCCGGGCTTTCCCATGCGATGGAATTCAAGGGCTTCTTCATCGGTAATGGACGGCCTCCGGCTGGCTTTTTTATCGCTGCTCATTGATACTCATTTCATGCATACCCTGCTGCGGGGCGAGACTAGAGGGAGTGCCAGCAATGCTCAAGCCTCTAAATTTCAGCAAATATTGGGGGTGACAGTCTTGCCCCGGTATCTGTTATAAAACCGCCATGAACGAGATGGCGACGATGAAAGGGACAACCGGCGAGGTGGAGCGACCAACGCCGATGATGGCCCAGTTCCTTGAAATCAAGGCGGCCCATCCCGACTTCCTGCTGTTTTACCGCATGGGCGATTTTTATGAAATGTTCTTCGAAGACGCGGAAACGGCATCGCGGGCCCTGGGGATCGCGCTCACCAAGCGCGGCAAGCATCTCGGCGCTGATATTCCCATGTGCGGCGTGCCGGTCCATGCGGCGGAGCAATATTTGCAGAAGCTTATCCGCCTTGAACACCGGGTGGCCGTCTGCGAGCAGATGGAAGACCCGCAGGAGGCAAAGCGGCGTGGCGGCAAATCAGTTGTCCGCCGAAGCGTCATCAGGCTTGTCACGCCGGGAACGCTTACGGAAGATACGCTGCTTGAATCGCGGACCAGCAATTATGTTGCAGCCCTTGCCGTCACCAAAGGCACGCAGGAGATGGCGCTTTCCTGGGCCGAGATTTCTTCCGGTGAATTTTCGGTCTTGCTTACGGACCACAAGCGGCTGGCGGCGGAATTGGCGCGGCTGGAACCACGCGAGATTGTTTTCAGCGACAGCCTGCGGAGCGATAAGGCCATTGAGGGGATTTTGGAGGCAAGCGGCATTGCCTTGAGCCCGCAGCCCTCCTCGCGCTTTGACAGTACGGCTGCGGAAAAACGTCTGAGGGACCATTTCGGTGTTTTGGCTTTTGACGGCTTCGGGGCTTTTTCGCGGGCGGAGATTGCCAGTCTCGGAGGCCTTCTGGATTATATATTGCTGACACAGGTCGGAAAAGTTCCCCACCTTCGCATTCCCCGCAAGGAAGAGGGACAGGCGGGACTGCAGATCGATGCGGCGACGCGGGCAAACCTGGAGCTCACCCGCAAGCTTTCTGGAGAAAAAGAGGGTAGCCTTCTGTCGGTCATTGACTTCACGGTTACGGCGGCAGGCGCACGTTTGCTGGCAAACCGGCTTGGGCAACCCCTTAACAAGGTAGCGGCAATTGAGGCGCGGCTTGATGAAGTGAGCCACTTTGAAGCGATGCCCGAGCTCAAGGACAATTTGCGGCGCAGGCTTGAATCAATGCCGGACCTTGAGCGCGCCCTGGGACGCCTGACCCTTGGCCGCGGCGGCCCGCGCGACCTTGCCGCCATCCGCGATGGCTTGAAATGCGCCGAGGCCATTGGCGATCTGCTCGATATCAACAATCCGCTGAACCAGCTTCCGGCAAATCTTGCGGCGGCGAGACACGTCATCAAGAATCTGCCGCATCATTTGGTGCAGCGCCTGGAGGAAGGGCTTTCCGACACGCTGCCCATGCTGGCGCGGGACGGCAATTTCGTCAGGCGGGGCTTTAGCCCGGACCTCGACAGTGCCCGCACCTTGCGCGACGATACGCGGCAGGTCATTGCCGACTTGCAAGCGCGTTACTCGGAAACGGTTGGCATCAAGAACCTGAAGATCCGACACAACAACATGATCGGCTATTTCATCGAAGTGACCACGCCGAACGCGGCGGCACTGAGCGATGAAAAATTTGAGGCTCAATTCATCCACCGCCAAACGATTGCCAACACCACCCGGTTCACCACGCTTGAGCTTTCGCAGCTCGAACAGCGCATCGCCTCGGCCGCCGAGCGGGCGCTCGCCATTGAGCTTGAAGCGTTCAACGGATTTGTTGAAAACACCGGGGCCGAGAGAGAGAATATTTCAAATATCGCTGCGGCCCTTGCAGCACTTGATGTGGCCTCATCGTTGTGTGAGCTGGCCCAGAGCAGCCGCTATGTGCGACCCATTGTTGATCACTCGCGGAGCTTCAAGATCGATGGCGGCCGGCATCCGGTAGTGGAGCGAGTTCTGCAAAAGCGCGGTGAAAGTGCCTTCATTGCCAACGACTGCGACCTCTCTGCCCAAAACCACCGGCTGTGGCTGCTGACGGGCCCCAATATGGCCGGTAAATCCACGTTTCTGCGGCAGAATGCGCTCATTGCGATTCTGGCGCAGATGGGCTCCTATGTGCCTGCAAGAAGTGCTCATATTGGCGTCGTTGACCGCCTTTTCAGCCGCGTGGGCGCTGCTGATGACCTGGCGCGGGGGCGCTCGACATTCATGGTTGAAATGGTGGAAACGGCGGCAATCCTCAATCAGGCAACGGAACATTCCCTGGTTATCCTGGACGAAATTGGCCGCGGCACCTCGACCTTTGACGGGTTGTCGATTGCCTGGGCCACGGTTGAGCACCTGCATGAAACCAACCGCTGCCGGGCCCTGTTTGCCACGCACTACCACGAACTGACGACCCTTGCGGCACGGCTTGACGGCCTTCATAACGCGACGGTGAAAGTGCGCGAATGGAAAGGCGATGTGATATTTCTCCATGAGGTCACAAGCGGGGTGGCGGACCGGTCCTACGGCATTCAGGTTGCAAAGCTGGCGGGACTGCCGCAGGCGGTTACGGAACGGGCTGCAACCATCCTGGCACAGCTTGAAAAAAGCGAGCAGGCCTTCAAACGCAAGACGCTTGTTGACGACTTGCCGCTGTTTTCCGCCTTGCAAACATCGTCCAACACGTCTTCACAACCCAAGACCGATGAAATCCATGACATGCTGGCGTCTGCCAGGCCGGACGAATTGAGCCCGCGCGATGCCTTGGCATTCCTCTATGCCCTGAAGGCGAAAGCAGCCGAAGCGCAATGAAATCCAAAGCCATTCAACATCCGGAGCGGCTGATTGATGTTGCGGTATTGCGCGACACGCTGAACGGGCTTGTTGCCGCGCGCCCCTTCGACATTGTGAAAATCCGCCCGGCAATTGTTGATGTCCTCAAGGCAGTTATGAAGTCCGCAAGGGCAGAGGCGGAAAACCTGCTGTGCGTTGACGGTAAAGGCACGCAGTGCGCGAAAAACCTTGCCTATGTCCAGGATGAAATCATTCACACGCTCTATGAACTTGCCAGGGAGAAAATTTATCCCCGGGCAAACGCCAGCGAGCTGCAGGAAGTGGCCATCATCGCCACGGGCGGCTATGGGCGCGGCACGCTGGCTCCCGGCTCCGATATCGATCTCCTGTTCCTGCTGCCTGGAAAGCAGGACGAAAACAGCGGGCGGCTGATTGAGTTCATTCTCTACACGCTGTGGGACATGCGCCTGAAGGTTGGTCACGCGACACGCAGCACGGATGAATGCATCCGGCTGGCCAAGACCGACAATACCATCCTTACTTCCATTCTCGAGGCGCGGTTCATTTGCGGGAATGAGCGGCTCAGCAAGAGCATGCAGTTTCATTTCCGCCGCGACATTGTGCAGGCAGGCGCCCGGAAATTCGTGGCCGACAAGCTTGCCGAACGGGATGTTCGCCTGGCCAAGAGCGGCGAAAGCCGTTACCTCGTCGAACCTGATTTGAAGGACGGCAAGGGGGGCCTGCGCGATCTCCACACGCTGTTCTGGATTGCGAAATTTCTCTACGACACCAATTCCCCAGAAGAGCTTGCCGACAAGGGGGCGTTTACCCACGAGGAGTTGTCGCGATTCCAGAAATGCGAGGACTTTCTCTGGGCGGTGCGCTGCCATTTGCATTTCATTGCGGGCCGCGGCGAGGACCGCCTGAGTTTTGACCGCCAATCGGAGCTTGCAAGCCGCCTTGGATATCAGTCCCATGCGGGCCTGAAAAATGTTGAACGCTTCATGAAGCATTATTTTCTGATCGCCAAGGAAGTGGGCGATCTCACGCGCATTTTCTGCGCGAGCCTGGAAGCGCAACAGGTGAAGGATATTCCGGTTTTGAGCCGCCTCATGGGGCGGTTCAGATCGAAGCCCGTCGTCAAGATTCCGCAAAACAAGAATTTCCAGATTGAAAGCGGGCGCCTAAATCTCCTAAAACCAACGGTATTCCACGATGATCCGGTGAACCTCCTGCGCCTCTTTTCAGTGGCCAGCACCTATAGCGCCGAGATTCATCCCGATGCCCTCAAGACAGTGCGGAAGTCACTTTCCCTGATCGACAAGGGGCTTTGCAACAATCCGGAAGCCAATGCCCTGTTCCTTGACATGCTGATCAACAGCGATTCTTCGGAAACCCTGCTGCGCATGATGAACGAAGCGGGAGTCCTGGGCCGCTTCATTCCGGAATTCGGCAAGGTTGTGGCGATGACGCAGTTCAACATGTATCACCACTTTACGGTGGATGAGCATCTCATCCGTGCGGTGGGCATCCTCGCGGCGCTGGAGAAAGGGCGCTTGTCGGAGGATCACCCGCTTTCGGCGGTGCTTTTTCCAACGCTCAAGAGCCGACGCTCCCTCTATGTGGCAACGCTTCTGCACGACATCGCCAAGGGCCGCGAAGAGGATCATTCCATCGCCGGGGAACGCATTGCACGGGCGCTTGGCCCACGCCTTGGCCTCACGCCGGAAGAGACCGAAACAACAGCATGGCTAGTCCGCCATCATCTGCTGATGAGCGAGACGGCGCAGATGCGCGATCTCAATGACTTCAAGACCATTCTGGATTTCACCGCGATTGTGCAAAGCCCGGAACGGCTGAAGCTTCTGCTGATCCTGACGGTCGTTGACATCCGCGCCGTCGGACCCGGCGTCTGGAACGGCTGGAAGGGCCAACTCCTGCGCACGCTCTATGCGGAAGCGGAACCGGTGCTTACCGGAGGCCATACGGGGAGCTCGCGCCAGGAAAGGATCAAAGAAGCGCAAGCGGCTTTCCTCGCACATTTCCCGCGGTGGTCGGAAAGCCAGGTCAGGGCCGCCACATCCCGCCACTATGATGCCTATTGGCTGAATGTCGGGCTTGAGAAACAGATTACCCACCAGGCGCTGATCGACAGGTCATCGCCGCGCGACATCGTGACCGAAGTTCATACCGATGCCTTCACGGCCATTACTGAGCTCACAATCTATGCGCCGGACCATCCGCGCCTGCTGGCGCTTATCACGGGCGCCTGTGCGGCGGCGAACGCCAACATCATGGGGGCCCAGATCTTCACGACCACGGACGGGATGGCGCTTGATACCATTCTCATTCAGCGGGAGTTTTCCACGGAGGATGATGAACAGCGTCGGGCCGAGCGGGTCACGGAAATCATCCGCATGGCTTTACAGGGAAAACTGCGGCTCAGGGATGCGGTTGCCAGCGCAACCCAGCAGCGGTCGCGCCTCAAGGCCTTCTCGGTTGCACCCCGGGTCATCGTCGACAACCAGTCGTCAAACCGTTTCACGGTGATCGAGATCAACGGGCTTGACCGGATAGGGTTGCTTTACAACCTCACCGAGGCACTGTTTCACCTCAGCCTGAATATTGCTTCGGCCCACATCACCACCTTTGGCGAAAAGGCTATTGACGTTTTCTATGTCACGGACCTCACTGGCGACAAGATTCTCAATCCGGCGCGGCATGCGCAAATTGAACGGGAACTGATGAAGGTTCTGGCTCCCGTGCCGGAAAGACTTGCAAACTCCGCATGAATCAGTGGAAGGAGAAGCCTGAACTTGGGACCTGAGACATGTCGCTCCTGAAATCGGCAGCAACCGTGGGCGGGCTTACCTTGGTAAGCCGGCTGCTCGGGTTTCTGCGCGACCAGCTTATCGCCTTCACGCTGGGAACGGGACCGGTGGCTGAGGCTTTTTTCGTCGCCCAGAGATTTCCCAACCTGTTTCGCGCGCTTTTTGCCGAGGGGGCGTTTAACTCAGCCTTCGTGCCGCAGTTTGCCAGGCGCATCGAAGGCGAGGGGCAAAGTACCGCCCATAAATTTGCCGTGGAAATTTTCTCCGCCCTGCTGGCCTGGCTTCTGGTGTTCACCGCCCTTTCGATGATTGCCATGCCGTGGCTGATCTTTGTGATAGCACCGGGGTTTTCGGAAGAAGCGCAGAAGCTTCAACTGACCATTGACCTCACGCGGATCTGCTTTCCCTATTTGCTCTTCATGTCGCTCACCGCATTGCAGTCGGGCGTTCTCAACAGCCTCAACCGGTTTACGGCGGCAGCGGCCGCACCCATTCTACTCAACATCGTCATGATCGCCTCTAACGTGATTGCGTGGTTTTTCAACACGAGTGACAGCGCCGCTACGGGTTATATCTTTGCATGGGGTGTTTCACTGGCAGGGGTTGCGCAATTCCTGCTTTTGGCAACTGCCTGCAAGCGAGCGGGGATGCCGCTTTTTCCAAAGTGGCCGGCATTTTCACCAGATGTCAAAAAGGTGCTCGCCCTTTCCGTTCCCGGGATAATCTCCGGCGGAATCATGCAGATCAACCTGCTCATCGCCACCATCATCGCCACGAGCCTCGACCGGGCGGTGGCCTATCTCTACTACGCGGACCGGCTTTATCAGTTGCCCCTTGGCGTCATAGGTGTAGCCATTGGCGTTGTGTTGCTGCCCGATCTTTCGCGGAAGCTTCGGGCTGGTGACAATCAGGCCGCTTTGAACAGCCAGAACCGGGCGCTTGAGCTTTCAATGTTTCTGACTATCCCGGCGGCTGTTGCCCTGATGGCGATCCCGGCGCCCATCCTGCACACGGTGTTCGAGCATGGGGCCTTCACCGCTGCCGATACGCTTGCCGTGGCGCCCACGGTGCTGGCCTTTGCCGCGGGGCTTCCCGCCTTTGCCATGACCAAGGTTTTCCAGCCCGGCTTCTATGCCCGGGAGGACACCAAGACGCCGATGCGCTTTGCCATCATTTCAGTGGTGATCAACATAGCGGCCAGCCTGCTGCTTTCGCGCTGGTATGGCCATGTGGGAATTGCCATGGCCACCTCCCTTGCGGCCTGGGCCAATGCCATATTGCTTGCCATTTTGCTCACACAGCGCGGGCACTACCAGATGGATAGCCGCTTGAAGGCCAGGCTGCCCCGCATCCTTGTTTCCGGCCTGCTGATGGGGCTGCTGCTGCTTCTCGGTCTCTGGTTCCTAGCGGAAAATTTCATGGCAACGGCAAGCTTCATCAGCTCCCTCTGGGGACTGGTTGTCCTGGTGGCTGGCGGTATCGCCAGCTACTTTGCCCTGGCGCATGTTTCAGGCGCCATGACCTTGGCCGAGATGCGCGCCGCCTTAAAACGCTAACTCTTTTCAAGCCATAGAATTGCGGGCATAAGGCGGCCCAGATCAGTCCACAGGATTTCTTTGATGACCACTTTCACCCCACGGGTTTTCTCCGGCATGCAGCCCACGGGCAATTTGCACCTCGGCAATTACTTGGGCGCCATGCTGAACTGGATCAAACTGCAGGAGACCCAGGAATGCATCTATTGCGTGGTGGACATGCATGCAATCACACTGTGGCAGGAGCCGAAAGAGCTGCACAAGGCCATTCTTGACGTCACGGCAGCCTATCTTGCCTGCGGGCTTGATCCGAAACGCTCGATCATTTTCAACCAGAGCCAGGTGCAGGAACACGCGGAACTGGCCTGGATCTTCAACTGCGTGGCGCGCATGGGCTGGCTCAACCGGATGACCCAGTTCAAGGAAAAGGCCGGCAAGGACAAGGAGCAGGCCTCGGTGGGGCTCTATGTTTATCCCAACCTCATGGCGGCGGATATCCTGGCCTACAAGGCAACCCATGTGCCGGTGGGCGAAGACCAGAAGCAGCATCTGGAACTGGCGCGCGATATCGCCGGCAAATTTAATCTTGATTTCGGCGATGCCATCAGCGCCGCCGGCTATAATGGCGATTTCTTCCCGCAGCCGGAGCCCTTCATCATCGGGCCTGCCACCCGCGTCATGTCGCTGCGCGACGGGGCAAAGAAAATGTCGAAGTCGGATCCTTCGGACCTCTCGCGCATTAACTTGTCCGATGACGCCGAAACGATTGCCCGTAAAATCCGCAAGGCCAAGACCGATACGGACGGCCTGCCATCGGAAGCGGCGGGGCTTAAGGGGCGGCCGGAGGCCGATAACCTGACCGGCATTTATGCGGCCCTTTCGGGAAGCTCGGTCGACCAGGTTCTGGGGCAATTCGGCGGCGGGCAGTTTTCCCGGCTGAAAGAAGCCTTGGCCGAACTGGCGGTTGCCAAACTGGGGCCAATTGGCAGTGAAACCAAGCGTTTGCAGGCGGATCCCGGCCATGTTGAGGGCATTTTGGCCGATGGCTCGGCAAGAGCCAGGGCCATTGCAGCACCAATCTTAAGGGAAGTGCGTAAAATTGTCGGTTTTGTCGTCTCCTGAGACGAAGCAACAGTTTGAAATGATTCCAAAGTAGCCTATATAGAGGTCCAGAGGACAAGCCATGTTTATTCAGACCGAAGCCACCCCAAACCCCGCCACCCTGAAGTTCATGCCGGGAAAGCCCGTGCTACCCGGCGGAACGCGTGAATACCGCGCGGCGGACGAGGCCGACGATTGCGCCTTGGCCCAGCAGCTGTTCACGGTGTCCGGCGTTTCCGGCGTGTTCCTGGGCCAGGACTTCATCACGGTCAGCAAAAGCGACGGCGAATGGCAGCACCTGAAGCCCGCCATCCTCGGCCATATCATGGACCACTACCTGTCGAGCGCGCCCATGCTGAGGGGCGAAAAGCCCTTGGCCATGACCGACAGCGGCGAGTTCTATGAAGAGTCCGATAAGGCCATTGTCGGCACTATCAAGGAGCTGCTGGAAACCCGCGTCCGGCCTGCGGTGGCGCAGGATGGCGGCGACATCACCTTTCATGGCTTCAAGGAAGGCGTTGTCTTTCTCAACATGAAGGGTTCGTGCGCGGGCTGCCCGAGCTCAACCGCCACGCTCAAGCATGGCATCGAGAACCTGTTGCGGCACTTCGTTCCGGAAGTCACCGAGGTCCGTCCAGTTTAAATTTATCTATTCTTGAAGACAGGCTTCCGCTTTTCAACGAAGGCAGACATGCCTTCTTTTTGATCTTCGAGTGCAAACATTGAATGCATGAGGCGGCGCTCAAAGCGCAGGCCTTCGGTGAGGCTGGTTTCAAAGGCGCGGTTCACCGCTTCCTTCGCCATCATGACAACAGGCTGGGAGAATGTTGCAATCTTAGCGGCTGCCACCACGGCTTCATCCAGCAACTTGTCGGGCGCAACGATGCGCGACACCAGCCCGCAGCTCTCGGCCTCGGCGGCTTCCATCAAGCGACCCGTCAGGATCATTTCCATGGCCTTCGCCTTGCCGATGGAGCGGGCCAGCCTCTGCGTGCCGCCGGACCCCGGAATAATTCCCAACGTAATTTCCGGCAGGCCAAATTTCGCAGTGTCCGCAGCAATGATGAAATCGCACATGAGAGCCAATTCGCAGCCGCCGCCCAGGCAATAGCCGGAAACGGCAGCGATCATGGGCTTGCGGAACTCCGAAACCTTGTCCCAGGTCGACAGAAAATTGCCGAGATAGACATCGGTAAAACTATTGTCCTTCATCTCGCGGATGTCGGCGCCGGCGGCAAAGGCCTTGTCGCTTCCTGTAATAATCACGCAGCCAATGGCGGCATCTTCCTGAAAGCCTGAAAGGGCCTGGTTGAGTTCATCAATGAGCTGGGCGTTCAGGGCATTCAGCGCCTTAGGCCGGTTGAGGGTGATGATCCCCACCGCATCCCTGGTTTCGCTGATGATATTTTCATAGGCCATTGGCATTTCCTATTTCTGGCAGGACGGGCAGTAAAAGGTCGAGCGTCCGGATTGCACTATACGACGGATGGTACCACGACAACCCGGGGTTTGGCATTTTTCACCGGCCCGGTCATAAACCGCGAAGCGCTGCTGAAAAGCGCCTTCGCTGCCATCGGTTGAGGAAAAATCCCGCAAGGTGGAACCACCTGCCGCAATGGCTTCGTTTAGGATATCGCGGACATGGCGGACAACATCATTCAGGCGGGCGTCGTGGGTGCTTTTCCGAACCAGGGTTCCTGCCTTGCGCCGGGGCGAAAGGCGGCTGCGATGCAGAACCTCGCTCACATAGATGTTGCCTAGCCCTGCAATGATCCGCTGATCCAACAAGGCGGCCTTCAAGGGGGCAGATTTTTTCCTGAACTGGCCTGCCAGAAAATCAGCACTGAACTCATTGCCGAGGGGCTCCACGCCGATATCCTTCAGCAGCTTGTGGCTTGCCATTTCGTTTTCATGCAGAAGGTCCATGACGCCGAAGCGTCGGTGATCGGTGTAGACAATCTGCACGCCATTATCGAGCAGGAAGACCACATGGTCGTGGGGCCCGGAACCGGCGCCATCGGTGCCCTGTTCAAAGTAAAATTCGCCCAGATTGTTCGGCCGGGCATTTTCATCCAGAACGGTGAAACGCCCGGTCATGCCGAGATGCACCAAAAGGCAATGGCCGTCGTCAAGGTTAACCAGAATATACTTGGCCCGGCGCTGGAGGCCCACGACCTGCCTGCCCTTCAATCGGCCGGCGAAGCCCGCCGGAAAGGGAAAGCGAAGGCCGGCACGGCGAAGTTCCACGCCGGCAATGGAACGCCCCGTAAGGACCGGGCTAAGCCCACGCATAACAGTTTCAACTTCGGGAAGTTCCGGCATGATTATTAAGCAATAAGCGTTAAGTCGCCACACTGGCAATAGAACTCATGAAACCTTTGGTTTATGATGGCTCCATGGTTGAACCGGTTGAAAATGACGTGGACTTCGGCTTTCGCCGGGTGGGCGAAAACGAGAAGCAAGGCCTGGTAAACGAGGTCTTCTCCAAGGCCGCCGAACGCTATGACCAGATGAATGACCTGATGTCGGGCGGGCTCCACCGGTTCTGGAAAGACGATCTGGTCACCTTGCTCAATCCGCCGCGAAAAACCACTCCCTTCAAGGTGCTCGATGTGGCGGGCGGCACGGGCGACATCGCCTTTCGCATTGCCCGGTCCGGCGGTTCAGGAACCCATGTGACGGTTGCCGATATCTCGCCCGAGATGGTGCAGGAGGGCAAGAAGCGGGCGGAGCGCGAAGGTCTGCTCGAGCGCTGCGACTTCACCGTGGGCAATGCCGAGAGCCTTGCTTTTCCCGACCGGAGCTTTGATGCCTATACGATTGCCTTTGGCATTCGCAATGTCACTCATATTGACCGGGCCCTGGCGGAAGCGCACCGGGTGCTGAAGCCGGGCGGGCATTTTCTCTGCCTGGAATTTTCCCATGTTGACATGGCGCTCCTTGAGAAGGCCTATGACACCTTTTCCTTCACGGTCATTCCGGCGGTCGGTAAGGTCGTTACCGGCGATGGCCAGCCCTATCGCTACCTCGTCGAAAGCATCCGCAAATTTCCCAAGCAAGATGACTTCAAGGCCATGATCGACGCGGCGGGCTTTGCCCGCACGAGCTACCGCAATCTTTCCGGCGGAATTGTTGCCGTTCATTCGGGTTGGCGGATCTGATGATTTCAACGGTGAAAAACATCTGGCGGCTGGCCCGCGCCGGACGGACCATGGCGCGCTATGATTTTTTCCTGCAGCCGGAACAGGTTTCCGATCTGCCATGGTTTGCAAGAGCGCTTCTCAAGATCGCCAAATTCGGCACCACCGCCCCCACAGTTGATTCCGGCAGCCGTGTGACCGCAGCGCTTTCATCGCTTGGGCCGAGCTACATCAAGCTTGGGCAATTTCTTTCCACCCGCCCGGACGTGATCGGTGCCAAGCGGGCCTTTGAACTGAAATCCCTGCAGGACCGCCTGCCGCCCTTCAGCATGGCGGAAGCGCGCGACATCATCCGTGCCAATCTTGGCCAGGGCGTTGAAGAGCTGTTCACGGAATTTGGCGAACCGGTTGCCGCCGCATCGATTGCGCAGGTTCACAAGGCAACAACAAGGGACGGAGAGTTGGTCGCCGTCAAAATTTTGCGCCCCGGGGTTGAGAAGCGCTTTGCCGATGATCTCGCAAGTTTCTTTTTTGCGGCGCGGATGATGGAGCGGTTCTCACGCGAGGCACGACGCTTGCGCCCCGTGGCAGCCGTTGAAATGCTCGAGCATTCGATGAAGCTCGAACTTGACCTGCGCATGGAGGCGTCGGCTATTTCGGAAATGGCCAAGGCCACCACAGATGATCCGAACTTCCGCCTGCCAGGCGTCAACTGGCCGCTCACCGCCCGCCAGGTTCTGACGACGGAATGGATTGAGGGCACGCCCATTTCAGATATCGCAACCCTGCGTGCGAAGGGATTCGATCTCAAGGCCTTGGGCGACAACATCATCCAGAGCTTCCTCCGCCATGCCATCCGCGATGGCTTCTTCCATGCGGACATGCATCAGGGAAATCTTTTCGTCGATGCCAACGGCCATCTGGTAGTGGTCGACTTCGGCATCATGGGCAGGTTGAGCGAAGGCGACCGCCTGTTTCTTGCCGAAATTCTTTTCGGCTTCATCACGCGGGACTACACGCGGGTTTCGCAAGTGCATTTCGACGCGGGCTATGTGCCCCGTGACCAGGACGTGGCCGATTTCGCCCAGGCGCTGCGCGCCATTGGCGAACCCATCATGGGCCTTGCGGCAAACGAAATTTCCATGGCGCGGCTTTTGACCCAGCTTTTTGAAGTGACCGGGCAGTTCAACATGGTGACCCAGCCGCAGCTCCTGCTGCTGCAAAAAACCATGGTTGTGGTTGAAGGCGTCGCCCGCACCCTTAATCCGGAGCTCAACATGTGGGTTACCGCCGAACCTGTGGTGCGGAGCTGGATTGAGCGAAAGCTGGGGCCTATCGGCAAGCTGGAAGGGGCCGTGCAAAGTGCGGCTTCGCTTGGCCGCCTCGCTTCCATGCTGCCGGGCGTGGTGACCGAAATCGTGCAATCCGGCAGCATCAAGCTCGACGCCGACACGACAAACCGCATTGCCATCGCCCACCACCATGCCAACCGCTTCCAGCGCTATGCTCTGATGGCAGGGGCGGCTGCGCTGGTGGCAATTGCCCTCAAACTCGTCCTTTAAGAAAGAGCGTTTAATCGCTACATTGACATCATGACCGCTGTCTCCGGAAAAACCATACTTCTCATCATTGGGGGCGGAATTGCCGCCTATAAATCCCTTGAATTGATCCGCCTTTTGACGGGCAAGGGGGTGGGCGTGCGCACCATCATGACCAAGGCGGCGGAAGAATTCGTGACGCCCCTGTCGGTTGCCAGCCTCACCAAGCAAAAGGTTCACACGGCGCTGTTCAATCTCACCGACGAAGTTGAGATGGGCCATATTGAATTGTCGCGCGCGGCGGACCTGCTGGTCGTGGCACCCGCCACGGCGGACCTCATGGCCAAGATGGCCCATGGCAACGCCAACGACCTTGCCTCCACTACACTGCTTGCCACGGACAAGCCTGTGCTGATCGCACCCGCCATGAATGTGCGGATGTGGCATCATGCGGCAACCCAGCGCAATCTCCAGCAATTGAAGCGCGATGGCATTCTCTTTGTTGGCCCCAATGAGGGCGACATGGCCTGCGGTGAATATGGGCTGGGGCGCATGGCGGAGCCCGCCGAGATTGTTGCAGCCATCGAAGCGGCGCTGGCTCCAAAAGCCCAGTCGCTTAAGGGCAAGAAGGTGCTGATCACCGCGGGCCCCACGCGTGAGGCCATTGACCCGGTGCGTTACATTTCCAACTATTCTTCCGGCAAGCAGGGCTACGCCATTGCCGCTGCGGCAGTCGCACTCGGGGCTGAAACGGTTCTGGTGTCGGGGCCTGTCGATTTGCCAATTCCTCCCGGCGTGCAGATGATCCCCGTGACAAGTGCTGTTGAAATGCTGGCGGCCAGCGAGCGGGAACTTCCATCCGACATTGCGATCTTCACCGCCGCCGTTGCCGACTGGCGTGTGACGGAGGAAAGAGGCCAGAAGATCAAGAAGGACAAGAGTGGTATTCCTGATCTCAAGTTTGTGGAAAATCCCGACATCCTGCACACCATCGCCAAGCGCGCGTCAAAGCGACCAAAACTGGTTGTGGGCTTTGCGGCTGAGACGGAAAATCTCGTTGAGAATGCCCGCGACAAACTGAAAAAGAAGGGCTGCGATCTTATCGTTGCCAATGATGTGAGCCGGGAAAGCGGGGTTTTCGGTGGCGACAAAAACACTGTGCAACTCGTTTCAGCATCTGGCGTTGAAAGTTGGGGGCTTATGTCCAAGCAGGATGTGGCGCAGCGTTTGATGGCGCAACTTGCAAAGCAACTATCAGCATGATTCCGTTACGGATCATGCGGCTGGCCAATGGCGAGGACTTGCCGCTACCCGCCTATGAATCACCGGGTGCCGCCGGCATGGATCTTCGTGCCGCTGAAGATACGGTCCTGAAACCCGGCGGGCGCTTTTTGATGCCTACGGGTTTTGCCATCGCGCTTCCCGACACCCACGAGGCGCAAGTGCGGCCCCGGTCCGGGCTTGTGGTCAAGCATGGCGTCACGGTTCTGAATGCACCGGGCACGATCGACAGTGACTATCGCGGCGAGATCAAAGTGCCTTTGATCAATCATGGCACGGCAGATTTTGTCATCAAGCGCGGCGACAGGATTGCCCAGATGATTGTAGCCGCCGTTGCCCGCGCAACATTGCAAGAGGTTGCGGCACTCGATGATACGGCGCGGGGCAACAATGGCTTTGGCTCGTCAGGAGTCCGCTGATGGCATTGTCGCCGGAAGAACTTGAACGCTACGCCAGGCATATCGTAATGCCCGAGGTGGGCGGGCCGGGGCAGGCCAAGCTCATTAACGCGAAGGTTCTGGTCATTGGGGCCGGTGGCCTTGGAGCACCAGCATTGCTCTATCTCGCAGCCGCAGGCGTTGGCACCATCGGCATTTGCGACAATGATACGGTGAGCCTTTCAAACCTCCAGCGGCAGGTTGTCCATACAACTGCGGCGGTAGGAGAATTCAAAACAAAAAGCGCCAAGGCGACTTTGCAAGCCATCAATCCGCATCCCAAAATTATTGAGCATCGCCTGCGCCTTGATGCTGCGAATGCACTCGACATTATCCGGCAGTATGACATCGTTGCCGATGGCTGCGATAATTTCCCCACACGGTTTCTGGTCAGCGATGCCTGTTACTTTGCCAAAAAACCCTTGGTCTCCGCCGCCGTGGGCCAGTTCGACGGGCAGATTTCAACCTTCAAACCCTATGAAAAGACGCCCTTGGGCGAGCCGTGGCCTACTTATCGCTGCTTCATCGGCGATCTCCCCGAACGCGGGCTTTTCCCGGCCTGCGAAGAGGTGGGCATTCTGGGGGCGCTTCCGGGCATCGTGGGCTCCATGCAGGCCATGGAAGTGATCAAGGAAATCCTGGGGATCGGCGACAGCCTGGCTGGCCGCTTGGTCATGTATGATGCGCTGGCAACCCGGTTTTATGAAACCAGACTGTCATGGAACCCGGAAAATCCCCTCACCGGTCGCAAGCCCACGATCACCTCGCTGCAATCCCAGACCTACATTTGAGAATATAAAGAAATCTTTATGTCCTTATTGCAAGGCCGTGCTGCGCCTGCTATAGGCACGGCTTCAATCGTTAATTTCCCTGTTTGGAGCACACCCATGGCCGCTTTCACTGATTACCATGTTGCCGACATCAAGCTTGCCGATTGGGGGCGCAAGGAGCTCGACATGGCCGAGGTTGAAATGCCGGGCCTGATGTCCACCCGGGAAGAATATGCCAAGGCCCAGCCCCTGAAGGGGGCGCGCATTTCAGGCTCGCTCCACATGACGATCCAGACCGCGGTTCTGATCGAAACCCTGAAGGCGCTCGGCGCTGATATCCGCTGGGCCTCGTGCAACATCTATTCAACCCAGGACCATGCGGCCGCGGCAATCGCCGCCGCAGGCATTCCGGTTTTTGCCTTCAAGGGCGAGACGCTCAAGGAATACTGGCAGTACACCGCAAAGATTTTCGACTGGGCCGACGGCCAGACGACCAACATGATCCTTGATGATGGCGGCGATGCAACGCTCTACATCCTGCTGGGTGCCAAAGCCGAAACGGATCCGAAGCTCATTGCCTACCCCAAGAGCGAGGAAGAGGAATGCCTCTATGCGGAGATCGCCAAGCGCCTGAAGGCCAGCCCCGGCTGGTTCAGCAAGGTGCGCGCCTCGATCATTGGCGTTTCAGAGGAAACCACAACCGGTGTTCACCGCCTTTATGAACTGCAGAAGAAGGGCGAGCTTCCCTTCCCCGCCATCAACGTGAACGACAGCGTCACCAAGTCGAAATTCGACAACAAGTATGGCTGCCGGGAATCGCTGGTGGATGCCATCCGGCGTGGCACGGATGTGATGATGGCCGGCAAGGTTGCAGTTGTCCTCGGCTATGGCGATGTGGGCAAGGGCTCAGCACTTTCGCTCCGGGGTGCCGGAGCCCGCGTGGTGGTGACCGAAGTTGATCCCATCTGCGCGCTGCAGGCGGCAATGGATGGCTACTCCGTGCAAACCCTTTCCGATGTGGTGGCCAGCGCCGATATTTTTGTGACGGCGACCGGCAACAAGGATGTCATCACGGTTGATGACATGAAGCAGATGAAGGACATGGCCATCGTCTGCAACATCGGGCATTTCGACAATGAAATCCAGGTTGCCGAATTGAAGAATTTCCAGTGGACCAATATCAAGCCGCAGGTTGACCTGGTGCATTTCCCCAAGGGCAACCGGATTGTGCTTCTCTCGCAGGGACGCCTCGTCAA
This sequence comes from Aestuariivirga sp., assembly GCA_965279345.1. GTDB lineage: Bacteria > Pseudomonadota > Alphaproteobacteria > Rhizobiales > Aestuariivirgaceae > Aestuariivirga. Next base: position 124,136 of record CBDIHN010000003.1, on the reverse strand, counting down.
TCTTGGCAACGCCACGGGCCATCCAAGCTTTGTCATGTCGGCCTCGTTCACCAACCAGACGCTGGCGCAAATCGAGCTCTTCACCAATGCCAAGACGGGCAAGTACAAGAACGAGGTTTATGTGCTGCCGAAGCATCTCGATGAAAAGGTGGCAAGCCTCCATCTGGAAAAGCTTGGCGTCAAGCTGACACGGCTTAGCGATGACCAGGCGGCCTATATCGGGGTCACCCCAAAAGGCCCGTTCAAGCCTGATTATTACCGCTACTAGACAAGCCATTGGGGGCTCGCCCCGCCACCCATGAAGTAGTTCCGACACGCAATTTTTGAGTCTATATCTCCGGATGGGACAGATGCGGCCTGATTCGGGCCCGCATCTCGCAGGTGGCCGGAGAAAAAATGCGGGAAGGCAACAGCACAATGAACGCGTTTATGCGTCATATCGCGGTTGCCGGTTTCGCATTTCTGCAGTGCGGCAGCGCCCATGCGGCGCCTTTCCAAATCCCCGACGTCGACCCCCTTATGAGTTTCCTCACGATGGCCGCGGTGGCGGTTTTTATCTGGGCTTTTCTCGTGGTCAGGAAGCTGAGCCTGGGTGAAAACAAGGCGCGCCAGCGTATCAATGAACTGGAGATCAGGCTCAATGAGGCAGAGACGGCCTTTGCCGCCGAGGCCCATGTCATGGTGGTCTGGCGCGGAAAAGAGGAGTTCCCCAGCCGCATCATCGGCAGCATGTATGGCAGCGCCAAGGTTCCAACGAGTGTTGCAGAGATGCTGAATTTCTTTGCCTGGCTGGAAGCTGATTCCAGCAATGTCATTGAAGACTGCATCAGAACCCTGCGGGAAATGGGAAAACCCTTCAACATTGGCGTCAAGACGCTCAACAATGAATTGCTTGAAGCCGATGGGCGCGCCGCAGGCGGCATGGCGACATTGCGATTTCGCCCGCTCTCCGGCGAGCGGCGGCAGATCACCGAGCTGAATTACGATGCGCGGAAACTGGGCATGCAAGTCGAGCGCCTCAGTGCGGTGCTCGATTCAGCTCCTCTCCCGATCTGGCTACGCGACGTTGACGGCAGGCTGAGTTGGGTCAACCAGGCCTATGTCAAGGCGGTGGAACTGCCCGACAGCGCTTCGGTTCTGCGCTCGCTGATTGAGGTTGCTTCGCCGGAGCGGATCGACGCAACAAAGGCCGACCCCAAGACCGGACTTTTGGGAAGAACCCACGCGGTTTTTGCCGGCGCCATGCGGGCCCTCAATATCCATGAAGTGGCGCTGGCGGAGGGGCGGGCCGGTTTTGCGGTGGATGTTTCGGAACTGGAAGAAATCGAAAAGGAGCTTGACCGGCATATCAAGGCCCATGCCTCGACGCTCAACAAGCTTGATACGGCGATTGCCATTTTTGGGCCGGACCAGCGCCTGCGCTTTCACAACATGGCTTTTGCCCAGCTTTGGCCGCTCGACGGGAAATGGCTCGACATGCATCCCACCGACGGCGAAATACTCGACCGCCTGCGGACCCAGCGGTGCATTCCGGAACAGGCCAATTACCGCGAATGGCGAGCCAAGCAGCTTTCCTCCTATACAACACTCGAAATGCGCGAAAGCTGGTGGTACCTGCCAGATGGGCGCTCGCTGCATGTGGTGTGTGAACAGCACCCGTTCGGTGGCGTTACCTACCTGTATGAAAACGTCACCAAGGAAATCCAGCTTGAGAGCCGTTACAACGAGCTCATCGGGGTGCAGCGTGAAACTCTCGACAATCTCGAAGAAGCCATTGCGCTGTTCGGTTCCGATGGCCGTTTGAAACTTTTCAATCCGGCCTTTTCAAAATTCTGGAATTTTGATGGCGCCTTTCTCCAGAGGGAACCCCATGTTGACCAGCTCGCCAGCGATGCGGTGGTGATAAGGGAAGCGGGTGCGGCATGGCAGGAGATCAAATTCGGCGTCACCGGCATGGAGTCAGAGCGCCGGGCGCTGCGCGGCCGGATGACGGCAAGCGACCGCATTCTGCAGTACAGTTCGGTTCCGCTGCCCGATGGCAACACGCTCCTGACTTTCTCGGATATTTCCGATCCGGCAAAAATGGAACGGGCGCTCCGCGATCGCACCGAGGCCCTGGAAGCGGCTGACCGCCTCAAGAACGCCTTCCTCAGCAATGTCTCCTATGAAGTGCGCACGCCGCTTACGAGCATCCTGGGCTTTGCCGAAACCCTGGACCTCGGGCTGGTGGGCGAGCTTTCGCCGAAGCAGCGGGAATATGTTCTCGACATCAAGCGGTCATCGGAGGAATTGAAGGCCATCATTGACGCCATCATCGACCTGTCGGCGATTGATGCGGGCGCCATGGAACTGAAACTGGGCAAACTGGATGTCGCCAGCATCCTGCAAGCGGTTGCCGAAAAACTGTCTCCCACCATGATCCGGCGCGACCAGACTCTGAGCATAGAGCTGGCGGAAGACTCGCTCGCATTTGTCGGGGATACAGCGCGGGTGGAGCAGATCATTTCAAACCTGCTGTCAAATGCCATCGGATTTTCGGCCAGGGGCAGCCAGGTTCGCATGGGGGCCCGGCGTTCCGGCGCAAGTGTCCAGATCTGGATTGCCGACTCGGGCCGGGGCATTGACCCGGAATTCCAGAAAAAAGCCTTCGAGAGGTTTCAGTCCAAACCCCTGCCGGGCAGCCACCGCGGGCCGGGGCTGGGCCTCGCCATCGTCAAGAGCTTCACCGAGCTTCATGGCGGCAATGTTTCCCTTATTTCCAAGCTTGACCGCGGCACAACTGTTGTGTGTAGCTTCCCGGTTGATGGACCCGCGAGACAAAACCTCAGGAACAGCCCGGCTGAACGCATCAGCCCGCAACGGGTTGCCTAAGCCCATAACCCATGATCACTGAACGCCGCTCTACCACACTTGCCGCCATGGAGGCCCTTGCGCGCGAACTTTCACTGTGGGCGCGGCGGGGCCTCGCCATCCACCTCTCGGGCGATCTGGGGGCCGGAAAATCCGCTTTTGCGCGGGCTTTTATCCGGGGGCTGGCGCTGGACGACAGGGATTTCGATATTCCAAGCCCGTCCTTTTCGCTGGTTCAATCCTACGACGCCCTAAGGGTGCCGGTGGTGCATGTCGATCTCTACCGGATCAACTCGGCTGCGGAAGTGACCGAACTGGGGTTTGAGGAATTTTTGGCCAAGTCTCTGATGATCATTGAATGGCCGGAAAAGCTGCCGGAAAACATCTCTCCGGATCACCTGAAAATTTCGTTCGCGGGATCAGGCGATACCCGCGACCTAAAACTTGAGGCGGCCGGAAAGTGGATTGAAATTCTCAAGCGGGATGAAACAATCAAGGGATTCGTGGGCCAATCGCAGGTGGCTGGCAGCACACGCTCTCATTTCGAGGGTGATGCTTCGGCCCGGCGCTATGAACGGGTTACGGGCAAAGCCGCCACGCAATTGCTGATGGACATGCCCAGCAGGCCGGACGGTCCGGTGGTTAAAAACGGCAAGCCCTACAGCGCCATTGCCCATTTGGCCGAAGGCATAGCTGCGGTGGTGGGCATCAATGAATATCTTTTCAATCTTGATTACAGCGTTCCCCGGATTTATGCGGCAGACATCAAACAAGGCCTCGCGCTTATCGAACCGCTTGGCGACAAGGTTTTCAGCCGAATGATAGCGCAGGGCGAGGACATGGGAGAGCCCATGAAGACGGCGGTTGAAGTCCTTGCTGACATGGCCGCACGGGAGTGGCCCAGCACAGTGCCAGTGCGGGGCGGGACGGAGCATCACATTGCCCGTTATGATCTTGATGCCATGCTGATCGAGGTTGATCTTCTGCCATCATGGTTCTGGCCTTTGCAAAAAAAATCTGCGCCTGGCGATGATGTGAAAGCAGAGTTTTCTACGATCTGGCAAACGCTCCTCACCAGCATTGGCACGCACAAGCCGGTCTGGACCTTGCGGGATTATCACTCCCCCAATTTGCTCTGGCTGCCGGAGCGCAAGGGGCTGCGCCGTGTCGGAATCATTGACACGCAGGATTGCGTCATGGGGCATCCTGCCTATGATCTTGTCTCCATGCTGCAGGATGCGCGCGTTGATATTGATTTCAAGCGCGCCGATGACCTCTTTGACCATTATTGCCGGCTGCGTTCTGCTCAGGGTCAATTCGACGCCCGTGAATTTTCGCGCGTATTTGCAATTTTAGGCGCCCAGCGCGCCACAAAAATACTGGGAATTTTCGCGCGCCTTTCGAAGCGCGACGGCAAGCCCATCTATCTCAATCACATTCCCCGCGTTTCGCGTTATCTCAAGCGCAATCTGGAACACCCTGATCTTGCGATGCTCAAGAGCTGGTATGACAGGAATCTGCCGCTATGAGCGAAGCCATCGGCAGCCACGCCATGATCCTCGCCGCGGGCTTTGGCGTGCGCATGCGGCCCTTGACCAATGATCGTCCCAAGCCGCTCGTTGAAGTCGCCGGAAAGCCGCTCATTGACTACGGCTTTGACCGACTGCGCGAAGCAGGTGTTCAAAAGGCGGTGGTCAACGGCCACTACAGGGCCGAGCAAATATTGCAGTGGTCACAGCAGAAAATAGTGCCCGAAGTTGTTTTCTCCGATGAGCAGGCAGAGATTCTTGATACGGGCGGCGGCATCGCGAAGACCCTTCCGCTTCTTGGCCGCCAGCCATTTTTCGTGCTTAACAGTGACAGTTTCTGGATAGATGGAAGGGTTCCGGCCCTCAGCCGCATGCGCGCCGCGTGGGATGATGCGACGATGGATTGCCTGCTTCTGTTATGTCACGTTGACCGCACCATTGGTTACGATGGCCGGGGGGATTTCCGCCTGGAGCACGACGGACGCCTCACCCGCCAGCAGGGATCAGGAGCGCTTGCCTATATCGGCGGCTATCTCGTGCATCCTCGCCTTTTTGCCGGTGTTGCTGTAGAAAAATTCTCGATGAATGTTTTGTGGGACAAAGCAATTTCCAAGGGCCGCCTGCACGGCATGGCGCATAGCGGAAAGTGGTTTCATGTGGGAACGCCCGACGCCATCGGTTTGGCCGAGGCCGAACTTGCCAAGACCTAGTCCGTGAGCGAGAGGCCGCAGCGCGTCTATACCATAGCCAGCGATGCGTCGTTTCTGGACATTCTGGCGAAGGCGGTTCTACGGGGCTTTCCCTATGCGGAGGGGCATCCACGTCCCTCGCTTGCGGCCTGGACCATCCTTGTGCCCACCCGGCGTGCGGCGCGCGCGCTTCAGGACAAGCTGCTTATCGAAAGCGGCAAGCTGGCGCTTGTGCTGCCGCAGATCAGGCCCATCGGCGACCTTGATGAAGATATTCTTGAAGCACAGCGCCCCCATATCAGTTTGCCCGATGCGATAAGCGATATCGGCCGCGAATTTTCCCTCATGGCTCTCATTGATACGTGGGCCGCCGAAAACCCGCAACTTCTCCTGGCGCAGGAACTGGCGCAGGCACCGCAGCAAACCCAATCCCTGGCGGTGAGCCTCGCCGATCTGATTGACGTCATGGAAACCGAGGAGATTTCTTTTGACCGCCTTCCAGAAGCCTATCTGATTGATCTTGCGGGCCACCGGGAGGCGATCCTCAGCCTGTTCGGTCTGGTGAGCAAAAAACTCCCGGCGCAACTTTACGATGAAAAGCTCATGGGTTCGAAGGAGCGGCGCAGCCGGCTCATTCGCCTGGAAGCCAAAAGGCTCAGTGAAAATCCTCCCACTGGCCCCGTTATTGCCGCGGGTTCCACCGGCACCATTCCGGCCACCCGGGAATTACTGAAAGCAATTTCCAATTTGGAAAACGGAGCCGTGATCCTGCCCGCTCTTGATGAGGAGATGGATGCAAAAAGCTGGGAAGCGGTTTCGCCGCAGCATCCACAATTTGCCATCAAGCAGCTTATTGAGGCTATCGGCGTTGAGCGCGAAAATATCATCACTCTTGGAACGGCTTCCGGGGACCGGGCCTGGCTTGCCAGCGAACTCATGCGCCCCTCGGATGTTTCCGATGACTGGCAACAGGCGCTGGCCGGCCAGGACGGCAGGATCGAACGGGCGCTTGAAAATATATCGCTCGTCGAAGCGCGCGATAAAAATGACGAGGCCTCGATCATTGCGCTGATGATGCGGCAGGCTTTGGAGAAGCCAACGGGCGATATGGCCCTAGTCACGCCGGACCGCGACCTGGCACGGCGGGTGAAAGCAAATCTTTCGCGCTGGAATATCGGGGTTAATGATTCCGCCGGTGAACCGCTGGGCCGTTTTGGTGCTGCCTCCCTGCTCGTGCTTCTCATGGATGTAGCGGAAAAAAATTTTTCGGCCTCCTCCCTGCAAAGCCTGTTCAGCCATCCGCTTGCGACGTTTGGTTTCGAAAGAGCGCGTTTCAACGCCTCGGCACGGCATATTGAGGTTGCCCTGTTCCGATCCCTGCCCATGATTCATGGGTTGGAGGGTTTGCTGCCGTCGTTCGACCTGGCCCTTAAGGGATCGAAAGTCGATTCCCACCCTCATCCCACTGTCGCCCATCTCAAAGAGAATGACTGGCGGGAGATGCGCGAATGTCTTACGTGCGTTGTGGAGATATTGAGCCCGCTTTCGCCGCGTTCCGCCACAATGTTCAAGGAACATCTTGATGGCTTGATATCGGTAGCGGAAAAGATTTCCGGCGGCGCATTCTGGGATGGTCCTGAAGCGGAGGAGCTTGAAACGCTCGTCGAAAATTTGCGGCAGGATTCCCCGCGACTTCCCGTTTGCGATTTCGCCCGCGCGAGCGCCACGATCCGCCGGCATCTGCAAAGAATTCCGGTCCGGAACGTCAGAAACGCCGACGCACGGCTTTCCATCCTTGGCTTGCTGGAAGCCCGCCTGGTGCATCCACAAACGGTTATTCTTGGCGGGTTAAACGAGGGAACATGGCCACGGCTGCCGGACCCTGGCCCGTGGCTCAATCGCCAGATGCGCGATACCTTTGGAATGCAGCAGCCGGAACGCAGCATTGGCCAGGAGGCCCATGATTTTGTCCAGGCCTTTGGGGCGCCGCAGGTTTTTCTCACTTGGGCGCGGCGCGACGGTATGGATCCTGCCATTCCCTCGCGCTGGATTTTGCGTCTGCAGACAATTCTGAAAGCGGCGGGCCACAAGCTCGAGGACAGGCCCTCCGAACCTTGGCAGGCGTGGGTGGCGCGGCTTGATCAGGCCGGCACTGGCCGGCTTACGCCTCATGGCAAACCCCAGCCGCGGCCTCCGGTCGACGCGAGACCAAAGCGAATCAGCGTGAGCCGGGTTGAAACACTGATCCGCGACCCTTATGCGATCTACGCCGATGCCGTGTTGAAACTCAAGCCGCTGCCCAACATTGCAGCGGCTCCCGATGCGGCGCTGCGCGGCACGCTTTTCCACAAGGCGATCGGCGACTTTTTCACGCTCTATCCGAAAGCCCTGCCGAGCGATGCAGTGGAAAAATTCATCACCCTCGGTGAAGAGATATTCCGGCCTTTCCGCAATGATCCGGAAATCATGGGCTTCTGGTGGGCCAGGTTCCAGCGACTCGCCGCATGGATAATCGAGAACGAGGCATCCTTGCGCAGCGATGCCGTTCAGGTGTTCGCCGAAGTGGAGGGGCTCCTTGATCTTAAAATTGGAGCTACGGATTTCAAGCTCAGTGCGCGCGCTGACCGCATTGATGTCCTCGCAGATGGCAGGGCGCGCATTATTGATTTCAAGACGGGTAACCCACCCAGCATAAAGCAGGTCAATGCAAATTTTTCTCCCCAGCTCACTCTTGAAGCAGCAATGCTGAAGGGTGGTGCGTTTAAAGGTTTGAAAACTCTTGAAACGCGGGACCTTATCTACGTCAAGATTACCGGCGGCATTCCCCCCGGCAGGATGAAGTCAGTAGAAGGGTTTTCAATGGATATCGCGCAGGCGCATCTCGCAAGCCTCATCGGGCTCCTGGAAAACTATCAAAAGACCGAGCAAGCTTTTCTTCCGCGCTATCTGGTCAATCGCGAGAGTGCTGAATATGGCTATGACCATCTCTCGCGCTACCGCGAATGGATATTGGCGGGTGACAGCTGATGGCCAAATCCAAAAGCGCCACGCCTGAACAAAAAACTGCCTCCGATCCGGCGGCTTCCGCCTGGGTGGGGGCCAATGCGGGTTCGGGGAAAACCCATGTGCTGGTGGACAGGGTGACGCGCCTCATGCTTGCGGGCGTTGACCCCATGTCAATTCTCTGCCTCACCTATACCAAGGCTGCGGCCAAGGAGATGGCCAACCGCCTGCATGAACGGCTCGGCGCTTGGGTTGGCCTTTCCAATGCCGAACTCTCCGAGCGGCTTACATCGATGGGACAGGATGAAGTCAGCCATCAGATGCTTACCCGGGCGCGGCGGCTGTTCACGGCGGCGCTGGAAACGCCCGGCGGCCTCAAGATTCAAACGATCCATGCCTTTTGCGAGAGAATTCTGCAGCTCTTTCCGGTCGAGGCGGGGCTTGCACCGGGATTTGAAGTTCTGGAGTCCAATGAAACCGAGCAAATCCTGCGGGGCGCCCGTGATCATGTGTTGCGTGAAGCGCAATTGGACGAAGCCACAGATCTGGCCAAGGCTTTCTCGAAAATTGCAAGCCGCGCACAATCCGAAACGCTTGATGATTTATTGCAAGCGTTGATAGGGAAGCGACAGCACCTGAAAACCCTGCTGGGTCACTATAAAACCCTGGAAAAGCTGGTTTTGGAGCTCAAGCAGTATCTGGGGCTCGAAGCAAGCGCAAACCTTGAAAATGTCAGGAAAGAACTTCTGGATTTTGACCGGGTGACTGCCGCAAATCTGGCATCCATATTAGCCGCATCAAGCAGCAACGACCAAGCTCTGGCGCAGCATTTTTTCACACTCTCCGGGATGACGGAAGGTGACGATGCCGCTGAAGTCTTTCGCGATATCTATTTCACGTCCGGTAACATGAGGACGCCAAAAAAGTTGGATCGCCTTGTGACGAAGCCGGTGCGCAGCGCCAATCCGTGGATAGGCGGCTGGCTATCGGGTGAATATGAACGCCGTGTCGATTTGGTGGTGAAGCATGACAATCTGGCTCGCATTGACGCCACATTCGCGCTGTTGACGCTGGCGAACAGGGTGATTTCAAGGTTTGAATCGGAGAAGCAGCGCCGAGGCGCCTATGACTTTGATGACCTCATTCTCAAGACCCAGGAACTGCTTGTCCATAAAGCAACGGCGCAATGGGTCCTCTTCAAGCTTGACCGCGGAATCGAGCATGTCCTTGTGGACGAAGCGCAGGATACAAGCCTGGCCCAGTGGCAGATCCTTGGCGCGCTGACGGAGGAGTTCTTTTCCGGAACCGGCAGCCGCGAGGTTCCGGGCCGCACGCTGTTTGTGGTCGGCGATCCCAAACAATCGATCTTCAGCTTCCAGGGTGCCAATCCAGCCGCATTTGAAGAATCGCGGGAGTTCTTCCGAAAGAAGATCACTGACGTGGGGCAAACCTTCAAACCCGTGGACCTCACGGTTTCCTACCGCTCCACCGCGGAAGTATTGAAGGTGGTGGATGTGGTTTTTGCCGAAGGAACGCGGGCCCGGGCCGGACTCGACGGTCCCCAGCCGCAGAAATTGGTGCATCAATCCACCCGCAAGGGCGAGGCAGGATTGTTTGAGCTCTGGCCGCTCATGGATCCCGATGATATGGCCGAACGGGAGCCCTGGCAGACCCCGGTTGACCAATACCCGCCCCGCTCCGGCTTGCGTAAACTGGCGCGAAAGCTTGCTGAAACGATCGAGTCCTGGATTGGAAAACGCCACATCACGGCGCTTAACCGGGTGGTCGAGGCGGGCGACATCCTGATCCTGTTCCGCAGCCGAAACTCACTTTTCAACATCCTGATCAGCGAATTGCGCAAGGCCGGAATTCCGGTTGCGGGGGCGGACCGCCTGAAGCTTTCGGAGAACATTGCCATCTTGGACGCGATGGCCCTGGTGCAATTCGTGCTCCTGCCCGATGATGATTATTCGCTGGCCTGCGTGCTCAAGAGCCCGCTTGTGCCAACAGCGTTGACGGAAGACCAACTTTTCAATCTGGCCCATAAGCGCGATGCTACGCCCCTGTGGGCACGGCTGGGTGCTTCGGATGATGCAAGCTGCGTGGAAGCGCACAAGGTTCTGGAAGAATGGCTCAAGGCTTCGGAAAGCCTGCGGCCCTTTGAATTCTTGTCGATGGTTTTGATCAAAACCCGAAAAGCGTTTCTGGCGCGATTGGGAAGCGAGGCGGGGGATGCGCTTGATGCGCTGCTCGAGGTTTCGTTGTCCTTTGAGGAAAACCATTCATCCTCACTGGCGGGATTTGCAACCTGGTTTGCCTCCGAAGACACGGAGATCAAACGCAACATGGATCAGGGCGGCGGAGAAGTCCGTTTGATGACAGTGCATGGCGCGAAAGGTCTCGAATCCAGCATTGTGATCCTGCCCGACACCACGTCGACGCCGCGCAGCAACGCCGCATCAGCGTTGATGTTTGTGGCACCTGAGCCGGGCAGGCCGATACTGCCTTTCTGGCGGCTGTCAGGGCTGGCGCAATCCCCCATTATTGAAGGATGGAAAGACGAGGACAAGGAAATCGGTCTGGAGGAATACAGGCGCCTGCTCTATGTGGCGATGACGCGGGCGCGCGATGAGCTCTATGTCTGCGGCTATAAAATCCACAAGGACAGGCCGGAGGACAGTTGGTACAGCCTGGTGGAGGAAGCGGTGCAGGGCCAAGGCATTCTGCGGCCCGTCGAATCCTCCGGCGAAATTTCATTCTGGCGCCTTGGTCCGGACCCTAGCTGGAACGCCATAAGCTCGGTTTTGCCAAAGGCGGCCCAAGAGGCTCCTGCGTGGCTGTTCAAAAATCCGGTTATTGCTCGTCAAGGCTGGACGCCCGCGCGTACGCGACGTGATCTTGGCTCAAGCGCGGCCGTGGCCCGCGGCCGCGCCATCCACAAAATCCTGCAGGAACTGCCTGGCATGACGCCGGACGCCGGATTGAATTTCGCCAGGCGCATTCTCGGGAGGAGCGGGCTGGATGAGAGGCTGGCTGAAAAAATCCGCGGCCTCATTGCGCATCCGGATCACCACGATTTTTTCGGTCCGGAAAGCCAGGCGGAAGTCAGCATCGGATCAATCTCGCAGAATGGCCAGCGCATCACCGAACGGATCGATCGGCTTGCGGTGCGCGACAAAGACATTTTGGTGCTCGACTATAAAACCGACTGGAACGTGCCGGACAGGCTAGAGGCGGACAATCCTCATGTCCGGCAGTTGGCTGGCTATGCCCGAACCCTCGGGCAAGTCTATGACGGCAAATCCGTCCGCGCTGCCATTCTCTGGACGAGTCTGCCCCGTTTGGACTGGATTGCCGATGAAACGCTCCAGAAGAGCATGGCAGCCATCACGTGAACGTGACCGACCTTGACCGGGGGGCTGGCGATACCTACCTTCATTAGCAACTCAAGGAATAGCGGAGAATCAATCGTGTCCACCCATAAAGTATCTGACGCCTCATTTGATGCGGATGTCCTCAAATCCACGACTCCGGTCGTTGTTGATTTTTGGGCGGAATGGTGTGGACCCTGCAAGATGATCGGTCCAGCACTGGAAGAAATTGCCCAGACGCTTGGTCCCAAGGTCAAGATCGTCAAGATCAACATTGATGAAAATCCGCAAACGCCTTCGAAATATGGGGTCCGGGGCATTCCCACCCTTATGGTGTTCAAGGGCGGGGCGGTTTCCTCAACCAAAGTTGGGGCGGCGCCCAAGGGCCAGCTGCAATCCTGGATTGAGCAGTCGATCTAACTAACGCCTGGCCGCACCCGATACGCCCGACATCGTCTTGTTTTCATGGACGCTGAGGACGTGGCCGGCCAGATAAAGTGAACCGCAAATCAGTATTCTTGGGGCAGGCGTCGTTTGGGATGCCTGCCCCAAAGCTTTTTCAAGAGTGGTTGCGGTTTCGGCCGAGAGATTCTGGCTGCGGGCAATTTCGGCGAGATTGTCGGCGGGAACGGCATTTGGCTCGTCGGGAATCGTGATCGTCACCACGCGCTGCGCCAGGCCTTCAAAGGGTTCGATGAAGCTGGCGGCGTCTTTCGTGTTCAGCATGCCCCAGATAAGAACCAGCGGGCGCGAATGGCGGTCGTTGATGTCAGAGAATGCCCGGGCGATGACGCGGCCCGCCGACGGGTTGTGGCCGCCATCAAGCCAAAGCTCGGCATCTTTCGGCAGGAAGCTGGTAAGCGCGCCGGCCCCCAGCCTTTGCATGCGCGCCGGCCAGACCACCGACTTCAGCCCCTGCTCAATATGCAATTCAGTTACATGCTTATCATCAAGCATGCGGATGGCCGCAATGGCATTGCCGGCATTGTCGACCTGGTGGCGGCCCTTGAGTTGTGGAAGGCTTAAATCAAGCAAGCCATTTTCATCCTGAAAAACCAAGCGCCCATGTTGCTCAAAGGATTGCCAGTCCTGATTGGCAATGAAGACCGGGGCGCCGGTTCGCTCAGCCACGCGTTCAATTTCGGCCCGTGCCTCGTCGGGCTGCACGCCGACGATTGCGGGAACGCCCTTCTTCAGGATGCCCGCTTTCTCATGGGCGATGGCGGTCAATGTGTTCCCGAGATATTGCTGGTGATCATAGTCAATAGTCGTAATCACTGAGAGCGCGGGCTTTGCAACGACATTAGTTGCATCAAGCCTGCCGCCGAGGCCTACTTCAAGAATGAGATAGTCAGCCGGGGTTCGCGCGAAAGCGAGAAACGCCGCCGCCGTGGTGATTTCAAAAAACGTGATGGGAGCGTCGCCATTGGCGGCTTCGCATTCTTCCAACAGGGCCGACAACTTCTCCTCGGCTATGGTTTCACCGGCCACGTAAATGCGTTCATGAAATTTTACGAGGTGGGGCGAGGTGTAACAATGAACCTTGAGGCCTGCCTGTTCGAGGATGGATCTGATATAGGCAACAGTGGAGCCCTTGCCGTTGGTTCCCGCCACATGGATGATCGGCGGCAGTTTTTCTTCCGGATGCCCCAGCCGCGCCAGAATCTGCTCCATACGTTCAAGGCTGAGATCAATGATCTTAGGATGCAGGGAGAGCAGCCGGTTCAATATGGCATCACTGCGCGGCACAGTATTATTCAACGCTGATCGGAACCAATGCCCCGCTGTTGGAACCCGGCAACTCCACTGACTTCATCAGGATGCGGGCAACCCGGCTGACGGTCTCGCGCATCTGGTGGCGGTGGACCACCAGATCCACCATGCCGTGATCCTGGAGATATTCAGCGCGCTGGAAACCCTCCGGCAGTTTCTCGCGGATGGTTTGCTCAATGACACGGGTGCCGGCAAAACCGATCTGGGCTTTGGGCTCGGCGATGTGGAAATCACCGAGCATGGCGTAAGAGGCGGTGACGCCGCCGGTTGTTGGATTGGTGAGGACAACGATATAGGGCAATTTATGGGCGCGCAGTTCCTGCACCATCACGGTGGTGCGCGGCATCTGCATGAGCGACAGGATGCCTTCCTGCATGCGGGCACCGCCGGAAGCCACAAAAAATACAAAGGGGCATTTCTTGGAAACGGCAAAGTGCATGGCAGTGATGATGGCTTCCCCGGCGGCCGTCCCCAGCGAGCCTGCAATAAAACCCATGTCCTGGACGGCAATGACGATGGGAAGCTGGTCAAGCGTGCCGAAGCCCGCATGAATGGCGTCTTCGCTGCTGGATTTCTGGCGCGCCTCTTTCAAGCGGTCGACATATTTGCGCTCGTCCCGGAATTTCAGCGGATCGGGAGGCACCGCCGGAAATTCTAGAGTCTCGTAGACCCCGTCATCGAACATGGATTTCAGCCGCAGGTCCGGGGCCAGGCGGTGGTGATGATCGGAGCCCGGAAAGACAAACTGGTTGGCTTCAAGGTCGCGGTAGAAAACCATCTGGCCGGAATCCGGGTCCTTGATCCACATGTTCTCCGGCACGTCGCGCTTGACGCCAAGAATGGAGCGGATTTTCGGCCGGACAAAATTCTTGATCCAGTTCACCTGATCTAGCTCCTCACGCCACGGGCAATATTGCTCACCAGCGAGTGTACCGCTTTTACGGTTTTTGGTGAAGGCTTTCCGGCTTTCGTCAGGCTGTCCTTAATGGCGCTGACGAGGGCGGACCCCACCACAACGCCATCAGCACTTTTGGCAATGGCGCGGGCCTGAACCGCTGTTTTCACGCCGAAGCCCACGGCAATCGGCAGGCTCGTGTGCTTGCGCAGGCGGTTCACATTCTTCTCAACGCTTTTGAGATCGGGGGCCTTGGTGCCGGTAATGCCGAGAACCGAAACATAATAGACAAAGCCGCTGGTGTTCCTGAACACGGCAGGCGCGCGCTTGTCATCGGTGGTGGGTGTTGCCAGACGGATGAAATTGATATCGGCGGCGATGGCGGGAAGGCAAAGCTCGTCGTCTTCCTCGGGTGGCAGATCAACAACGATCAGGCCATCAACGCCCGCAGCCTTGGCATCGGTGAGGAATTTTTCAACGCCATGGACATAGATGGGATTGTAGTAGCCCATCAGCACGACGGGCGTTTCCTTGTCTCCCGCCCGGAATTCCTTCACGAGCTTCAGGGTCTTTTTCAGCGTCTGCCCGCCATGCAATGCGCGCAGACCCGCGGCCTGGATGGCGGGGCCATCGGCCATGGGATCGGTAAAGGGCATGCCGAATTCAATGATGTCGGCCCCGGCCTTGGGCAGGCCCTTGATGATCTTCAGCGACGTCTCGTAGTCGGGATCCCCGGCGGTCACAAAAGTCACCAGCGCGGCGCGACCCTTTTGTTTCAGTTCGGCGAAACGGCGTTCGATGCGGCCGGTCACAGTTTCACTCCGAGGATATCGGCGACAGTGAAAATATCCTTGTCACCGCGGCCGCACATGTTCATCACCATCAAATGGTCCTTGGGCTTGGTGGGCGCCACCTTCATCACATGGGCCAGCGCATGGGAAGGTTCAAGGGCCGGAATGATGCCCTCCAGTCTGCAGCAGAGCTGAAACGCGGCGAGCGCTTCCTTGTCGGTGGCCGCCACATATTGCACGCGCTTCATGTCATGGAGCCAGGAATGTTCGGGGCCGATGCCGGGATAATCGAGGCCGGCGGAAATGGAATGACCCTCGGTGATCTGGCCATCATCATCCATCAGCAGATAGGTGCGGTTGCCATGGAGAATGCCGGGCTTGCCGCCGGTGATGGAAGCCGCATGTTTCTTGGTGCGGAGGCCGAGGCCCGCGGCTTCCACGCCGATGATCTCCACATCCTTGTCATCGAGGAAAGGATGGAACAGGCCCATGGCATTTGAGCCGCCGCCGATGGCGGCTACCAGTGAATCCGGCAGGCGGCCTTCGCGGGCCAGCATCTGGCGCTTTGTTTCAACGCCGATCACCGACTGAAAATCGCGCACCATTTCCGGATAGGGATGGGGGCCAGCCACGGTGCCGATGCAATAGAAGGTATCTTCAACATTGGCGACCCAATCACGCAGCGCTTCGTTCAAGGCATCCTTCAAAGTGCGCGAACCGGAAAGGGCGGGCACCACTTCAGCGCCCAATAGCTTCATGCGAAACACATTGGGTTTCTGGCGTTCGATATCCACCGAGCCCATGTAGACAATGCATTCCAGGCCAAAGCGGGCGCAGGCGGTGGCCGTTGCAACACCGTGCTGGCCGGCGCCGGTTTCGGCGATGATGCGCTTCTTGCCCATGCGGCGGGCAAGAAGAATCTGGCCCATGACATTGTTGATCTTGTGGGCGCCGGTGTGATTCAGCTCATCGCGCTTGAAATAGATTTTTGCGCCGCCCAGGTGTTCGGTCAGGCGCTCGGCGAAATAGAGCGGGCTCGGCCTTCCCACGTAATGCTCAAGAAATGAATCGAGTTCAGCCTGAAAATTGGGATCGGCCTTGGCGTCCTTGTAGGCCTGCTCAAGCTCAAGGATGAGCGGCATCAATGTTTCGGCCACGAAACGCCCGCCATAGATGCCGAACAGGCCTTTTTCGTCGGGCCCGGTGCGGTAGGAATTGACCTGTGCTGTCGTCATAAAAACTCGCTTTCAAAGCCGTTTTAGCGGGCCGCCTTCGCCGCCTCAATGAATTTCCGAATGAGGCTTAAATCCTTTACGCCGGGGGCCGATTCGATGCCCGAGGAGACATCGACAATGGGGGCTCCGGTGACGTGGATGGCCTTTGCCACGTTGTCCGGATTGAGCCCGCCGGAGAGAATAAAACCTTCGGATTGCTGAGAACTGCCCAGCAGGTTCCAGTCAAAGGCAATTCCGTTGCCGCCGGGCAGCGCGTTAATCAAGGTCTCGGGAGCTTTCGCATCATAGAGAATGAGGCTGGCTTTGCCCGCGTAGGCGGCGGCCCTTGCGACATCGGCAATGACTCCAACCTTGATGGCCTTGATCACCGGCTTGCCCGTCAGCGCTGCAATTTCCTGCACGCGCTGCGGCGTCTCCGCCCCGTGGGCCTGATACATGTCAGGAGCCACGATATTATCTATTTCCTGAAGTGCCGCATTATCTGCATCGACGATGAGGGCCACGATTTTTGCCCGGCCCCGCGCGTGATTGACAAGCTTCTTTGCCAGCGGAAAGGAGACATGGCGTGGGCTTCGGGGATAAAACACGAAGCCGACGAGCGCAGCGCCTGCATCGATAGCCGCATCAACCGAATCCAAAGTGGAGAGCCCGCAAATCTTGACATCAACCATGGCGCGACTCGTGTAGAATTTTTTGTGCGGCAGCGGCTGGATCAGCGGCACTGGTGATAGCCCGGCCAATTACAAGAATATCAGCACCTGCGGCCATGGCCGATTTTGGCGTGGCGACACGCTTCTGGTCATGGGACGCGTCCTCGGCCGGGCGGATGCCGGGCACGACAGTCAAAAACTCAGGGCCCGTTGCGGCGCGGATGCCCGCCAAATCGTGGGAGCTGCAGACAACACCGTCAAGTCCCGCCGCTTTTGCTAGCTTTGCAAGCACGGCAGCATGGGCGCCAGTATCCAATTTCGCATTGAAACCCGCGGCCCAGATATCGTCGTTGGAAAGGCTGGTCAAAATGGTCACGGCAATGAGTTTGGCGCGGCCGCCTACCGCCTCCGCCGCCGCCTGCATCATGGCCATGCCGCCGCTGGCATGAAGATTGATGATCGTGGGACTTGGCTGGAGCCGCATGAGAGAGCGCATGCCCTCGGCCACGGTGTTGGGAATGTCGTGGAGTTTGAGATCGAGGAAAATCGGCAGGCCCTCGGCGGCCACGGCCTCATAGCCTTTGGCGCCATGGGCATAGAAAAACTCCATGCCGATTTTAAGGTAACCGACATGGGGCCTCAACGCCTTGGCAAGGGCCCGCGCCCGGTCAAGATCCGGCGTATCGAGGGCCACGCAGATGGGGTTCGCTTCGCTCATGGGGCACTCGTTAGCCGCAAATAGTCAGGAGCGCAAATAGACCATGATTGCCGTTGCCAGGTCCTCCAGAGCGGTGCCGCAGGACTTGAACAGGGTGATTTCCCCAGGGGTTTTCCGCCCCTTCACGCTGCCCCGGCAGAGCTCAAAGAGATCGCCCTGGACATGGGAGAAATCAAACTTTCCCTCGTCGCGGGCCTGCAGCAGGTCACCGGCTTCGGACTGGGCACCTTCCCTGGTATCCACAAAAACCCGGGCGCGGGCCACCACATTGCCATCGGTTTCCCGCATGGCGGGCTTGAAGGCCCCGGCAAGGTCCACATGGGTGCCGGGTTTGAGCCATTCGCCTTTGACGATTGGTTTGGTGGACGTCGTCACGCAGGACACGATATCGGCCTGACGCACTGCCGCCTCCAAATCGGTGACAGCCGTTGCCTCAAATCCTTCAGCTTTCAGTTCAGCGGCAAGGACTGCTGTCTTTTCAGGCGAGCGATTGTAGATAAAAACTTTCTTGATCGGCCGCACCGTTGCATGGGCCCTGACAAAATGGCTCCCCAAAGCACCGGCACCAACAAGCACAAGGGTTGAAGCATCGGGCCGCGCCAGATAATCGGCAGCCAAGGCGGAAGCGGCAGCAGTCCGCCTGCGGGTCAGTTCCGTGCCGTCCATGATGGCCACGGTTTCGCCCGTGTCATTCCTGATGAGAAGGTAGCTCGCCTGAACCGTGGGCAGGTTTTTTGCGGCATTGTCAGTCTTGACGACAACGGTTTTCAAGCCGGTCCACTCCCTGGACCAGGCAGGCATCAGCAACAGGGTTGAAACCGCAGACGTCTCATGATGGTGGCGGACGGGCGTTGCGATCTCCGCCTTGAAGCCTTCCCGCAGGGCTTCGACGATTGCGCCATAGGTTGCAACTTTTTCCAGGGCTTCAGCCGATATGACTTTCATAGGAAGCTGTGGTCCACGGGCGGAGTTTCACGCCGCAGTTCGCTTGCTTCCGATTGGGTGCGGGCCAGTTCCCGGCGCGTGTCCCTGGCTTCGCGGCGCCACTTGCCCTGAGCAAACCAGCAGGCAATCCAGCCGGCGATCAGGCCAAAAAAAACGCCGCAGGCGAACAGCACCCAAAGGGGCATGTCCATGGCTGCAAAGGGCGCGTCGCGCGAGAAGGGATCAAATGAAACGGTAATCCACTGCCGGTTGGCAATGGCGAAAGACACGACAACAATGGCTATGGGCAGGCCTATGGTCCAGCGCAAAATCCGCTGCAGCATCATTCCGTCTTGCCGTTCAACCGCGCCCGCAATTCCTTGCCGGTCTTGAAGAAGGGCACGCGCTTTGGCGTCACTTCAACGGCTCCGCCGGTGCGCGGATTGCGGCCAGTGCGGGCGCTTCTCTGCTTGACTGAAAAAGCGCCAAAACCCCGGAGCTCGACGCGCTCGCCATCCTTCATGGCGCGGATGATTTCATCGAGGATCTTGTTCACAATGCGCTCGACGTCGCGGTGATAAAGATGGGTGTTGCCATCGGCAATCTTTTGCACGAGTTCGGATTTAATCATGATTCTGGCCCGCCTTCTCTGGAAGTCAAAGCTGAGGGTGCCAAAGCACGAGCAAACCGTCAAGCCTCGCGCTTTCGACCTGCCGTCTCAGGCCTTCAAAGCCCAGAGCCTTGAGCACCGTATTGACCACGGAAAAGCCCAGGCCTGTCGGGTCGGCGTTCACTGGGTTGAACCAATTGATAACCTCAAGGTTCTTCGGAAGCTTCTTCTCAGTTTGCAGCCAGTCCAGCGCCACCTCTTCGTCGCCCAGGGCATCGATGAGCTTTTCGGTCACAGCCTGGCGGCCGGTATAGACGCGGCCATCGGCCAGAACCTTCACCCGTTCGGCGGAAAGCTTGCGGCGCTCGACCACAAGGCCGGTAAACCAGGCAAAGGACTCCTGGACCATCTCGTTTGAAACCTGGCGCACCCGGTCCGACATCGGCTTGTAGGGCGTGGGCTCGGCTTTCAGTTCGCCTGACTTGATTTCCTCCATCTTGATGCCGAGCGTATCAAGCAGCTTGGAGATTTCCGGGAATGAGAAGATCACGCCGATGGAGCCGGTGATGGTGTTGCCGCGCGCCACGATGTAGTCGGCGGCAATGGCGGTGATGTAGCCGCCCGAGGCCGCCACCGTATCCATCACGGCCACAACCGGCTTGTCCTTGGCAATTTTCCGGATCTTCTCATAGATCGCCTCGGAGCCCGCGGTAGTGCCGCCGGGGCTGTCGATGCGGATGATGACACCCTTGACGCGAGTTGATTTCGCAAGGTCATCGAGAAGATTGAGAGTTGCCTCGTCTCCGGTGATCAGGCCATCGATATGAATGCGGGCAATGTGGTCGAAATGCTTTTTGAAGTCACCGCCGCTCCAGAAGAGCGCGACCAGCGCAAGGAGGACCGCGAGAATGGCCAGAATGCGCCAGCGGGTGAGGCGCCGTTTCAGTTGCCGCCGGTCAACAATCACTTCAGCCTGGCTTATCGACATACGCATCCTCCAAGGTCTGACAGTTCATATATAGAAAAACTCCGTCCGGATGAACCCATCCGGACGGAGATAATTGCCGCGCGCTTGAAGGTTATTCCTTGCCTTCGGCGTCTTTCTTCTTGAGGGCCGCCACAAGGATGTCGCCAAGGGACGCGCCTGAATCAGACGAGCCATACTGGGCAACGGCTTCCTTCTCATCGGAGATTTCAAGGGCCTTGATCGAGACGTTCATCTTGCGTGCCTTGGCATCATAGACGGTGACCTTGGCGTCGAACTTCTCGCCAACCGCGAAGCGCTCGGTGCGCTGCTCGGAACGGTCGCGGGCCAGATCGCCGCGCTTGATGTAGGCGGTCATGTCGGAGCCTGCGACCTTCACTTCAAGGCCAGCATCTTCAACCTTGACCACTTCGCAAGTTACGGTGTCGCCCTTCTTGATGCCGCCTGACGCGCCACCGGATGATTTCGGCTGGTCGCCGGAAAGCTGCTTGATGCCGAGCGAGATGCGCTCCTTCTCACGGTCCACATCGAGAACGATGGCCTTGACCACGTCGCCCTTCTTGTAGTCCTTGATAGCTTCTTCGCCGGGACGCTTCCAATCGAGATCGGAAAGATGGACCATGCCGTCGACATCGCCGTCGAGGCCAATGAACAGGCCAAACTCGGTGATGTTCTTGATCTCGCCTTCGACATGGGTGCCATTGGGATATTTCGACGAGAAGGTTTCCCAAGGATTGTCCTGAACCTGCTTGAGGCCCAGCGAAATGCGGCGCTTGGCCGAATCGATTTCCAGAACCTGCACTTCAACTTCTTCCGAGGTTGAAAGGATCTTGCCGGGATGCACGTTCTTCTTGGTCCAGCTCATTTCCGAGACGTGAACCAGGCCTTCAATGCCATCCTCAAGCTCAATGAATGCGCCGTAATCGGTGATGTTGGTCACCTTGCCGCGAACCCTCGAACCGATCGGATACTTGCCGGACACGAGTTCCCATGGATCCTTGTCGAGCTGCTTCATGCCGAGCGAAATGCGCTGGGTTTCCGGATTGATGCGGACGATCTGCACCTTCATGGTCTGGCCAACAGTCAGCACATCGCTGGGATGGTTGACGCGCTTCCAAGCAATGTCGGTGACGTGGAGCAGGCCGTCGATGCCGCCCAGGTCAACGAAGGCGCCGTAATCGGTGATGTTCTTGACCACGCCGTCAACCACCTGGCCTTCGGCAAGATTTTGCACGAGCTCGGAGCGCTGCTCGGCGCGGGTTTCTTCCATGATGGCGCGGCGCGAGACAACGATGTTGCCACGGCGGCGGTCCATCTTCAGAATCTGGAAGGGCTGGCTCACATGCATGAGCGGGCCCACGTCACGGATCGGGCGAATGTCAACCTGTGAGCCAGGCAGGAAGGCCACAGCGCCGCCGAGATCAACGGTGAAGCCACCCTTGACGCGGCCGAAGATCACGCCATCGACACGCTCATTCTTGGTGCTCATTTCCTCAAGCCGGGTCCAGGCCTCTTCGCGGCGCGCCTTGTCGCGCGAGAGAACCGCTTCGCCGAGGGCATTCTCGATGCGCTCGAGATAAACTTCGACCGTGTCGCCGGCCTTGATGGCCACGTCCTTGCCGGGCTGGGAGAATTCCTTCAGCGCCACACGGCCTTCGGTTTTCAAACCGACATCGATGATCACAAAATCATTTTCAACGGCCACGACGCGGCCCTTCACGACCACGCCTTCGGTGGCCGGGTTATCGAGATAGCTCTCGGTCAGGAGGGCTTCAAAGTCTTCGCGGGTGGGGTTCATGGAAGCGACAGATTTCGCCATGGGTCAGGTAGTCCTAAGGGTTATGTGGCCCATCCCTTCGGGATGCTCCACGTTACGTCGTTCCAGCGCCAACACATAAGCTTGGAGGCTTTGCCAGTTGTGCCGATTCTGAAACAATTAAGGGCGCGCACTGTCAAACAGTTTAGCGCCCCGATCATGTTCACCCGCATGAGAGCAGGCGACCTCCAACGGGGCTGGCTATAGCTCAATCCAAAGACGAGGGCAACCGCTGGATTCAGCCTCGACTTGGACCCCTCTTTCGCTTAAATCAGGCCCATGAAAATCATCGATGAAAGCCATCCTTTCTACAAGCCCCTGTGGCGGCGGCTGGCCCTGCTGGGGGTTCTCGCAGGCTGGACCGCTTTTGAGGTGTTTTTTACCCAGCAGCCTCTGTGGATGCTGGTGGCAGGGGCGCTTTTGGTCTACGCGACCTGGATTCTGCTGATTTCCTGGAAGGACAGTTCAGCGAGCTGAGCTTGCGGTCTTTATCGCTGCTGAAATTGCCTCTGGCGCCGTCATGTCCGAGGTATCAATGACCACGGCATCTGTGGCTGGAACGAGGGGTGCAATCGTGCGGTTCTTGTCGCGCTCGTCGCGCTGTCTGATGTCCTGCAAAACCGCCTCAAAGGTGACTTCCGCCCCGCTCGCCTGCAATTCGGACTGGCGGCGCATGGCCCGCACCTCCGGCGAGGCGGTGACAAACAGCTTCACGCTGGCATTGGGGCAAACCACGGTGCCGATATCGCGGCCATCCAATACGGCGCCGGGCCTCTGTTCGGCAAAGCTTCGCTGAAACTCGAGGAGTGCGGCGCGTACCTCAGGAATGCTGGCCACGATGGAGGCCGCAGCCCCTACCGCTTCGGTGCGTAACTCGTAATCGAGCCAGGCATGGGAAGGAAGGTTCTGGGCAATGGCGGTTGCCACCTTGCTGTCATGAATATTGCCGTCGGATTTCAAGAGCTCCAGGCCAACCCGGCGATAGAGGGTTCCGGTGTCCAGATGATGATAACCAAAATGCTGGGCGAGGGCGCGGGCAATGGTGCCCTTGCCTGCGGCGGCCGGGCCGTCAACGGCGATAATCATTTGGGTGGAAGGGCAGCAATCCTTGCGCCCATGCCATTCATCAAGCCAACGAAATCGGGAAAGCTCGTGGCTATGAAACTTCCGTCGTCAATGCCCACATGAATGCGCGAGGTGAGCCCCATGACGAGGAACGCCATGGCGATGCGATGATCCATGTGGGTTATGACCTTACCGCCGCCGGGCGCACCGCCACCGCTGACTTCCAGCCAGTCCGGCCCCGAATGAGTCACCACGCCATTCACCTGCAGGCCCGCCTCTACAGCCGCGAGACGGTCGCTTTCCTTCACCCGCAATTCTTCCAGGCCTTCCATGCGGGTGGTGCCCTCGGCAAAAGCTGCGGCAACCGAGAGGATGGGATATTCATCGATCATTGAAGGGGCGCGAGCGGCGGGCACGCGGACACCATGCAGCTTCGAATATTTGACGTGGAGGTCGCCGACCTCCTCGCCACCGGCGGTTCTGCGGTTTTCAATGTCAATATGGGCGCCCATTTCGAGCAGCGTAGTGATCAATCCGGTGCGTGTCGGATTGAGCATGATGTTCTCGATGGTAATATCCGAACCCTCGCTCAACAGGGCCGCAACCAAAGGAAAGGCCGCCGATGACGGATCGCCGGGAATATCAATTTCCTGGGACGCCAATTCGTGCTGGCCTTCGACGGAAATGTGGCGAGCCCCATCCATGTCCAAAATTGAAAGCTTTGCGCCAAAGGCCTTCAGCATGCGCTCCGTATGATCGCGGGTTGCCACGGGCTCAATGACGGTAGTGCGCCCCGGCGCATTGAGGCCTGCCAGCAGTACGGCCGATTTCACCTGGGCCGAGGCCACGGGCAAGGTGTAGGTGATGGGCACCGCATGTTTTGCGCCATAGATGGTGAGCGGCAGCCTTCCGCCTTCGGCGGCTTCAAAACGCACGCCCATCTCCTGCAAGGGCTTGGTCACACGGCCCATCGGGCGTTTTGAAAGCGAGGCATCACCAATGCAGTGGGCAATGATGGGCGTTGTCGCCATAAGCCCCATGGCGAGGCGCACACCGGTGCCGGAATTGCCGAAATCAAGGGGTTGGTCGGGGGATTGCAGGCCGGCCACGCCCACACCCTGGACATGCCAGACGCCCGCGTCATCGCGCGATGTACCCGCCCCCAGGGCCGCCATGGCCTTGGCCGTATTCACCACGTCCTCGGCTTCCAGAAGGCCTTTGACGCGCGTTTCGCCGATGGCAATGGCGCCAAACATGAGGGCCCGGTGCGACATGGATTTATCGCCGGGAACCCTGATCCGGCCCTTCAAACCGGTGGCTTTGCGCGATATCAGGGGCTGGATTGGGGGCGGCATGCGGGTCATTTCGCCGAATTCGATACACGGGTTGAAATGGGCTGTCACCCCCTTCCCACCCCGGGCTTTGACATTCGGCAAAACCCGTGGCATGGGAGCCTCAATTCACCGTCTTATTCCGATCTCGAAAGGATCAACCGTGGTCAAAGCTGAACTCGGAACCAAGCGGACGTGCCCATCATGCGCGTCCCGGTTCTATGACTTGTTAAAGAATCCTATTGTCTGCCCGAAGTGCGGCGTCAGCTTCATTGCGGCGCCAATCCTGCCTTCCAAAGGGGATTACCCGGGTGCAGCACCAGCGCCGGTTGCGAAGGTCCGCGAGAAGGAAGAGGTCGAGGAAGGCGAGAACGCCGATGTCGAACTCATCAGCCTTGAGGATGTTGAGGAGGACGGCAAGGACGATGACGAAACCGCCGGGATCGAAGATGTCGATCTGGGCGAGGATGCCGAGCCCGCCGATGCAGAAGAGGATGATACGTTCCTCGTTGTTGAAGAGGAAGAAGGCGACAATGTCTCCGGCCTCCTGGACAGCGGCCCCTCGGGCGGCAAGGAAGGCGAAGAAGAGGTTTAACCGCCCCTTTATCGCCCGGCGAAGTTTTACTTGATTGTTGAGGAGCGCGGAACTAGGTTCCGCCCGCTTCCAGAACCAGAAGATGCTGGTTCATTTTGAAGACCTGTGGGGTCATAGCTCAGTTGGGAGAGCGCTTGCATGGCATGCAAGAGGTCGTCGGTTCGATTCCGTCTGGCTCCACCACTTCCCTCACACCCAGAGATGCTATCGCTTCGGCGCGTGTGTTCAGGCCCGCCTTTCTGCGACGCCTGCCCTGAATAAATGAGTTCCAACCGCCACTTTTCGGATGGCCATAGTGATCGTATAGTCATTTTTTAGGCAACAGATGACTAAACAGGCGGCGGGGTCCTTATATGAAGCCAAAGGAAAGGCGGGGCAGAATTCTTGAATTGCTGCACCAGACGGCCAGGGTCACGGTTGATGAGCTCTCCGAAAGCCTCAATACCTCCCGCGAAACAGTAAGGCGCGATCTGGCGTTGCTTTCGCAAGAAGGGCTTTTGCGCAAAATACATGGCGGCGCCACGACCGCCCAATCCGCCCAGG
Organism: Aestuariivirga sp.; assembly: GCA_965279345.1. Lineage (GTDB taxonomy): Bacteria > Pseudomonadota > Alphaproteobacteria > Rhizobiales > Aestuariivirgaceae > Aestuariivirga. The sequence continues at coordinate 98,763 of CBDIHN010000003.1, read as the reverse complement.
AAAGCCCCTTGGGGGTGCGAAGGGCAAATGCGCGGTCCGAAAAAATAAGGATGGGCAAGACCGCGGCCAAGCTTTTCAAGCCGGGCGACAGCCTGCTCATCAACTGCGGAACGTCGACAATTTTCTTTGCAGAGCAATTGGCGAAGCAGGGGACCTTCACCATTGTCACCAACGCAACGCTGGTTGCGCAAGCGATGTGGGAATCCCCAATTCGCGGGCCCATACACCTTTTAGGCGGCAATTATTTTGGCGAGGCGTTTGAGACACTGGGGCCGCAACTGGTTGAGCAAATCCAGAAAATCTCCGCTGACCACGCGGTGATCGGCGTGGGGGCCATCAACGAATCCGGCACGTTCATGGATTACACGGTTGACGAGGCCTATGTCTCGCGCACAATGATCGAGTGCGCGCGAAGCGTCACGGTTCTGGCGGATTCCTCGAAGCTGCATCGCAACGCCCTGTTCCACATTTGCGGCGCGGAAAAAATTGACCGCCTGATCACCGACAAGCAGCCCGACGCCGTGCTGGACAGCCTGCTTAAGCGCGCCGGAGTTGAAATCATCGTCGCCGATGAGGCTGATGACGAGATTTAGAAAACCTACTGAATCGGCATCCAGAATGACCATATAGTCATTTTTGCGTTGACATTTTGGCTTTTTGGTCATTTTATCGCCCAGTTCGCGGCAATCCTGATGGATATGTCACACGATCTTCACCCGGGCCTTACATGGCTGATATCCGTTAATTGAATAGAACTCACCCTCGTCAAACAACCGGAGCATTCAAAATGATCATTAATCGCAGAACCGCACTCCTTTCATTCGGAACGTTCATTGCGGGCCTTAGTGCCGCGCCTTCGTTTGCGCTTGCCGAAACGCTCGCGGAGATGGAAGCGGCAGCGCGCAAGGAAGGAGATATTGTCAGCCTCGGACTGCCGAACGACTGGGCCAACTGGGGCGGACAATGGGATGCCATCATGAAGAAATATGGCGTGACCCACACGGACACGGACATGAGCAGCGCCGAGGAGCTCGCCAAGTTTGAGGCGGAAAAGGCCAATGCCAGCGCGGACATTGGAGAAGTGGGCCTCGAGTTCGGACCGATTGCCGCCAAGAAGGGCCTCAGCCTGCCCTACAAGCCTACGAACTGGGACAAAATCCCGGCTTGGGCCAAGGATGAGGAAGGCCACTGGATGCTGGGCTACACCGGGACCATTTCCTTCATCATCAACAAGAATGTGAAGAACCCTCCCAAGAGCTGGGCTGATTTGCTGAACGGCGATTACAAGGTTGCCGTTGGTGACGTGGGCAAAGCAGCGCAATCCAACGCGCTCGTTCTGGCCGGCGCCATTGCATTGGGCGGCGGCGAAGACAATTTGCAGCCGGCGCTTGATCTCTTTGCCAAGCTTGCCGAACAAAAGCGCCTGCTGACCATTGGCGCCAATCCCGGCAACATGGAAAAGGGTGAAATTGAAGTCGGCATTGTGTGGGACTTCAACGCGTTGAACTACCGCAACCTTGTCGGCAAAGACAAGTTCGATGTCCTCATTCCTTCGGATGGCTCGGTCACCAGCGGCTACACAACCACCATCAATGCCTACGCCAAGCGGCCAAACATCGCCAAGATGGTGCGCGAGCATATCTTCTCGGAAGAAGGGCAGATCACCTTCGCCCGCGGATTTGCGCGGCCCATCCTGATTGACTCCATCACCTTGCCCGCCGATGTCGCGGAAAACGTGCTTCCCGCCGAGCAATATGCAAAGGCAAGGCCGGTGAATGCCACGCTTTGGATGGACACCGCCAAGATGCTTGGCAGGCAATGGCAGGAGCAGGTATTGTCAAAGATGTAACGAGACCGGAATGGGCCGCAAAAGCATCCGCCGCTGCGGCCCGTTCACGCGCAGAACAAAACCCGCATGATTGACATCAGCAAGAAAACCCGGCTCCTGGCATGGCTCAGTGCCGTTCCTTTCCTGATCGTCATTTTCCTGTTTGAGATCCTTCCACTGCTTGCCGTCGCGGCCAATAGCGCCTTCAGGGAGGACGAGCTTTCCTTCGGAAATTATATCGAGATTTTGCTCAGCAAATTTTTTATGGGTTCTTTCCGCGTGAGCTTCTCGATTTCAACCGCCACCGCGATGATCGCCCTTGTGGTTGCCTTGCCGGCGGCGGTTGTTCTGCGGCGGATGCCCGGAAGAATGCAGCAGTTTGTGCTGGTCTGCTCCAACATAGGGGCCAATTTCACCGGTTTCCCGCTCGCTTTTGCCTTTGTCATCATGCTGGGCGTCAGCGGCTCGTTCACCCTGCTTCTCGCCCGCGCTGGATTGATCGACGATTTTACCATCTACTCAACCACCGGGCTGGTGATTGTCTATTCCTACTTCCAGATCCTCTTTGCCATTCTCCTGCTGCTGCCGGGGCTTTCGGCCATTACGGCGGAAATCGAAGAGGCCGCGTTCCTGATGGGCGCCAGTCGCTTCTCGTTTTGGCGGCGCATCGGCCTTCCCATTATCGCGCCAAACCTGGTGAGCGCATTCCTGCTGCTGTTTGCCAACGCCATGGGCACCTATGCCACGGCTTGGGCGCTGGTTGGCGGCAGCGCCAATGTGGTGACCATACGCATCGGTGAATTGACTGCTGGCGACGTGTTTTCCGATCCCAACCTGGCGGACGCCCTGGCGATGCTGCTTGTCATAAGCCTCGTCGTTCCCATCGTCATTGAACAGGTTTTCCTCAAGAAGCGGCAACCGGATGCGTGAACGCACTTTCCGCGACTGGTTCTGGATCGGGCTGCTGGTTTTCCTGCAGCTCCTGCCCATTGTCGCGGTATTCCTCAACAGCGTTGCGGTGGACTGGGCCGGGACAATCCTTCCCGATGGATATACCCTGGACCACATCCGGAACATCACCTCCGATCCGCGCTTCAACCAGTCGATCGTGAATTCCCTGATCGTCGCCATGGGATCGCTGGTCATCACGCCGCTCATCTGCGTGCCGGCAATTCTGGTGGCCCATTGCTATTTTCCAATGCTCGACAAATGGATGGCCGGGCTTGTCATCCTGCCCTATGCGGTGCCGGGCATTGTCCTGGCGCTGGGGCTGCTGCGTCTCTACTCGGGCAACTACGGCGTGGTTCTCAACGGCACGCCCTGGGTTCTCATTTTCGGCTACATGCCGCTTGCCGCACCGCTTTACTATGTGCCGATCAAGAGCAATCTCCGGGCGCTTCGCGTGACCGACCTGTTCGAGGCGGGACGGCTGCTGGGCGCGTCCGATCTCGCCATCATGTGGCGCATTGTGCTGCCTTGCGTAAAGCAGGGCCTGATCATCGGTCTGGTGATGAACTTCACCCTAGCGATCAGCGATTTTGTTTACGCCAACCTTCTCGTCGGCGGACATTTCCCGACCCTCCAGATCTTCATGGGGGTCCTGAATGGCGGCAGCGGCCGCAAGCTCAGTGTTCTCATTACAGCCTATTTCGTTGTTATTTTCGTGGTTACCGCCATTGTTGTTTGGGTTTCGTCCCGGAGAAGTGACGCATGAGCTATGTGGAGATTCGCGGCCTTTCGAAGCGCTTCGGTGAAACCGTGGTGTTTGAAAACATCAACCTGGATGTCGATGAGGGAAAGATCTGCGTGCTGGTCGGGCCCTCGGGCTGCGGAAAGACCACGCTCCTGCGCGCCGTGGCGGGACTTGCGACGTCCGACAAGGGCGCCATCAGCATTGACGGCCGGGACGTGACCGCGGTGGAAGCCAAGCATCGCGGGGTCGGCATGGTGTTCCAGCACTATGCCCTGTTTCCCAACATGACCGTTGAACAAAACCTGGCCTTTGGCTTGCAGCAAAAAAAGCTGCCAAAGGCGGAGATCGCGGAGCGGGTGGCAGCCATCATCAAGGTCATGGGCCTCGAGCCGCGGGCCAAGGCGCGCCCGGCGGAGCTTTCGGGCGGGCAACGGCAGCGCGTGGCCCTTTCCCGTGCTTTGGTCCTGCAGCCCAAACTGCTGTTGCTTGACGAGCCGCTGTCAGCACTTGATGCGCAAATCCGCAAGCGCTTGCGCGATGAACTCAAGCGCTTGCAGCAGGAATTCAGCTTCACCGCCATTTTCGTGACCCATGACCAGGAAGAGGCGATGATGCTGGGCGACGTGGTCGCCATCATGCAGAGCGGCCAATTCAGCCAGATCGGCCCGCCGGCCGAAATCTACAACAGGCCCGCCAGCCTTGCCGTGGCGGAATTCATCGGGGACTTCAACATATTTGAACCTGCCTTTGTCAAAAACACATTCAACCGGTCAACAAAATTTCCCTGGGCCATCCGGCCCGAGGCCATTGACCTGCATAAGCCCGATGCGAAGCTTCCGGAAAAATCGAAAGACATGCGGGCCGAAGTCACGATCAAATCGGTGCAGGTTCTCGGCGCGATGGTGCGCCACTTCGTGCGCATCGATCAAACCACCATCAAGGTGGATGCCCTCAACAAGGTGGGACGGCAGGTATTTCAACCGGGCGATAAGGCGCTGATCAGCATTCCTAGCAACTCGATTTCCGAGATGAACAGGTAAACGCTGCCGCCATTCACCTATAGGGCTGCGGCGGAACTTTCCGCAGCCTGTTCCCTGATCCAGCGATCCTGGATGAGGCCAGCCCCCGCCAGAACAATGCCGATGGCACTGACGATTGCGCCGGCGACCGCCAGGGCCGGAAGGGCAAAGCCGTTGCTGATGAGGAGTCCGCCGATGAAGGCCCCGCCGGCATTTCCCAGATTGAAGGCGGAAATGTTGAGAGATGATGCCAGCGCCGGCGCGGTGGGCGAGGTGAGAACGACGCGCGTCTGGAACGGCGCAATCGTGGCGAAGGCCGCGACACCCCAGAAAAAGGCCAGCACATAAGTGCCGGTCTGGCTGAACATCACCCAGCCAAAGAGAAGCTGGATGGCTGCAAGGCAGGCCATCGTGACAATCAGCATGGGCATCAGCTTGTAATCGGCGAGGCGGCCGCCCAGCGTGTTGCCGATGGTGAGGCCCGCCCCAAAAATAAACAGGGTAATGGTAACGCCGTGCGATGAAAATCCCGTCACATCGCGGAGGATCGGCGCGATGAAGGTCAGGATGACGAACACGCCGCCGAAACCGAATACCGTGGTGAAGAGCGCCGTCCACATGCGGGCATTGCGCATGGCGGCAAGCTCGGCAAGGATTCCGCCACTCTTTTCGCCGGCAAGGCGCTTGGTGAGAAGGGCTATGGCCAAGGTAGCCGCAAGGCCGATCACCGCCACGCACCAGAAGGTGGCGCGCCAGCCGAACATCTGGCCGATGGCCGTGCCGCCGGGAACGCCAAGGATATTGGCCAGCGCCAATCCGGTGAACATGAGGGCGATGGCGCTGGCGCGGCGGTCTTCGGCCACAAGGCTGGTGGCCACAACGGCGCCGACGCCGAAGAACGTGCCATGGCAGAGGGAAGCGAGAATCCGGGCCACCATGAGAATTTCATAGGTGGGGGCAATGGCCGCCAGCACGTTGCCCGCCACGAACAGGCTCATGAGGAAAAGCATAAGCGACTTGCGCTCAAACTGCCTCGTGCCAAGGGTGAGAATTGGCGCGCCGATGACCACGCCCATGGCATAGCCGGCCACCAGCAGGCCCGCCGCCGGAATGGTGACGTGCAATTCCGTGGCGATTTCCGGCAGCAATCCCATGATCACGAATTCCGTGGTGCCGATGGCAAAGGCCGCCGCCGTGAGGGCATAGAGCTGGATGGGCAGGGCCGTTCGTGCGGAAGTCGCCATTAATGTTCCTCAGGTTTATCCAGGCCAACGCCGGGATTCATGATGTTGCGGGGATCAAGGGCACGCTTGAGGCGCTGCGACAGTTCGCGCGCGGCCACGGATTTTCGGGCCGTGACCGCCTGGAGCTTTGCGCGGCCGACGCCATGCTCGGCGCTGATTGAGCCATCAAGACGGTCAACCTCGTCATATAACTTGTCGAGAAGTTCATGGTGCAGGCTGCCGGGGCTATTTTCAGGAATCAGGAAATTGAAATGCAGGTTGCCGTCGCCGACATGGCCGAAGGGCAGAAGCCTTATGCCGCGCGGATTCAATGACTGCTGCCAGTGCCGGGCCCATTGCAAAAGCTCCGGGATGCGGGCAATGGCCACGGAGATGTCGCTGCGCAAAATGTAACCATGTTTCCGGGCGCTTTCGCTTTGCCCCTCGCGCAGCCGCCACATGTTGGCTCGCTGCTCCTCGGTTTCGGCAATGGTGCCGTCCTCGCAAAGACCGCGCTCGATCACCTGCTCCAGGACGGTTTCAACCCGCGGCCGCAAGCCATCATCGAAAGTCCAGGCCACATCGATCAGCACATGCCAGGGTGCGGGCGATGCCACGGGCCGGCGTACGCCGGAAAGACCTTGCACGGCAATCTCAACGCCTTCGGAACAGAGCAGCTCGAAGGCCGAGATCAATTCGCCGAAGGCCTCGCGGAAACTTTTAAAAAGGGCGATGGCATCTTCCGGCGTGCTCACTGCAAGCCACATGGTTACCCGTTCATTGGGACGCGCCACGAGGCGCAGCGTGGCGGCGGTGATGATGCCAAGGGTTCCCTCCGAGCCGATGAAGAGCTGCTTCAGATCATAACCGGTGTTGTCCTTGCGCAGCGGCCTCAGCACATCGAGCACCTCGCCATCGGGTAGCACCACTTCCAGACCCAGAACCAGATCGCGCGCCATACCATAGCGCAGCACATTGAGGCCGCCGGCGTTGGTGGCAAGGTTGCCGCCAATCCGGCAAGATCCACTTGAACCCATGGACAACGGAAACAGCCGGTTCATCTCCGTTGCGGCCTTCTGGACATTTTCGAGGATGCAGCCGGCTTCAACGATGAGATAGTCACCGGCGGGGTCCACATGGCGGATGCGGTTCAGTTTCTCGACGGAGAGCACAATCTCTTCAGCGCTTGCATCGGGAATGCCGCCATTCACGAGTCCGGTGTTGCCGGCCTGCGGCACCACGGCCACGCCATGTTTTGCCGCAAGCGAAACGATGGCCGCCACCTGCGCCGTGGTTGCGGGCAACAGCACCGCCGCGGCCCGGCCTTTGTACTGGTTCCAGAAATCATGCTCGAAGCGGGCCTTGTCGCCCGCCTCGGTCAGCACATTCGCCAGGCCTATGGCCGCCCGGCATTCGGCGATGAGCGTTTCAACCCTTGTATTCAATAATAAACAGTCCGCCATTATAGTCATTGGCATAAATGAGGCCCGCCTTGTCGACAAAGACATCGCAGGTCTGGATCACCTTCTTGCGGTTGGGGCGGCGGTCCGCCAGTTTTTCCGGTTCAGGCGGAACAAAGGCGCCGACCTGCACCGGATGATATTCGTCGCGGATGTCGAAAACCCGCACACCGGCATTCTGATAGGTGGCGAATATGAGTTCGGAACTGACAAACCCGTCAGGCCGGTTTTCGTGAATATTGTGCGGGCCGAAATGGCCGCCCTTCGATTTGTAATCGTCTTCGCTGGGTTCGGGGAAGGTGGAGATGCTGATGGGGTTGGCGGCATCGCGCGTATCGAAAAGCCAGATCGGCTTGAAGCCATCTTCATAATTGTCGAGCACCGCTTCGTCGGCAACGACCAGCAGGTTGCGATCGGGAAGGGCGAGGCAATTGTGGGTGCCGCCATTGAAGGGTGGCGACCAGTTGCGGTGAACGATCAGCTTGGGCTTGCTGCGGTCGGCCACATCAAGCATGACGAGACCGGCATCGCGCCAGGCGCAATAGGCCGTGTCGCCATTGACGGTTGCATGGTGCAGGCCGTTGCGGCGCGTGGCTTCCCATGACGGCGTCTCGCCCGCCGCCTGATTCATGCCGGGAAGCCAGTAGCGGCCCGCTTCAACCGGGTTTGCCGGATCCTTCATGTCGATGGTGATGAAGATGTAATCGGTGAAGCCGTCGAGCAGCGCCGAAGCATAGGCCCAGCGGCCGCCCGTATACCAGATGCGGTGAATACCGCCGCCCTGTACGGACATGAAGCCGATCCGGCGCGGCTTGCCCGGGGTGGAAATATCATAAACCGCCATGCCGGCTGTCCAGTCGCGGGCGGTTGCCCCTTCGGCGGTGCCCACCTTCTTGCCGATGGCGCCCTTGTAATAGGCTTTTTCATCCTGGAATTCGGCGGCGGCGAACATGTCCTTGGCGTTGATGACGAGCAGCAGGTCGCCAAAGGTTTGGAGATGAATGTTCCAGGTATTGTGCGGGGCGTCGACATATTCGGTGGCCTTGGGATTGCGCGGGTCGCGCACGTCGATGACGCTGAAGCCTTTCGAGAACATGTGGCCCACATAGGCAAAGCCCTTGTTGACCATGAGCTGCACGCCATCGGGGCGGCCGCCCTGATCGCTGTGGCCGATGAGTGTCATGTTCTTGGCGAAATCGGGCTTCGGTAATTTTGAGCTGGCCATGGCTGGTCCCCTGCTTGCGACTGGGCTGATTCAATTTTCGGGAATGGAAAGGGACGGCAATTCCTGCCGTCCCTTGGGAGTTGCTTAGTTTACGCCCCAGATCTTGGCATAGGCTTCGGCATAGCCATTATTTGGATCATAGGTATTCTTTGGTCCGCCATCGCTGTCGATGTTGGAGGGCAGGAAAAGATGGGAAGGGGCGACAAAGCCGCTTTCCTTCTCCTTGGCCAAAGCGCGATTGGCTTCGTCAACAATCTGCCAGCCCTGCAGCAGCAGCGGCTCGGCCACGGTGCCTGCCTGGTATTCACCGCTGCGAATGCGCTGGAAGGCAACTTCGCTGCCGTCACCGGCGGAAATTGCCAGCGGGTTGTCCTTGCCGCCAAGGCCCGCGGCGGAAAGCGACGGGGCCATGAAGTCAAAGGTCAGGTCGTTGATGCTGAGCGAGGTGGTCCAGGCCGCGCCATAGCGCTGCAGCAGTGCTGTGGTGAGCGGCGGCATGCGGTTTGAGGCGTCCGCCAGCGGCGTATCGACGATTTCAAGAACCTTGCTTTCGCCGCAGGCCTTGATCACTTCGGCCATGGCGTTGGATTTCTTGACGGCGATTTCATAGGTGCTGTCGGTGAAGATCACCGCACCCACCTTGCCGTCGAGTTCGGCGCAGGGGAACGACGCGGCGCTGCGGGCCACTTCCATTGGGTCAGTGGTGATGTTGGTGAAGATCGGCAGCGTGTCATGGGGGCCGGACTTTCCATAGGAATGCCAGCCGACGATAATGATACCCTGCTTTGCCGCTTCCTCGATCACGGTTGCCTGCTCGGTGGCATCGATGCCACCGAGCACAATCACGTCAGGCTTTGAAGCAATGGCCTGGTTGAGAGCCGATGAGCGGCCGGCAACCGAGCCCTGGCCGTCGCTGGCCCGGAAGGTCCAGCCGATCTTGGCTGCTGCTGCTTCAACGCCTTCGCCAGCGCCGCGGGCGCCGCCGTTGCGCTGGTCGGTGGACACGTAAACGATAGTTTTTCCGGCCTGGGCTTTCGGACCCGTTGTCGGGCCGGCCCAGGGGGCGTTCGGCGTGCTGACCAGTTTTACGAATTCCTTGGCGTCGGACACGGCATCGGCAGAGGCCGCCGTGACGCCATAAAACGATGCGCCCAGCATCAAGGTCGTGAACAGAATTTTCCGGCGTAGTTTCATGGGTAGTTCCTCCCTGGGTTATGATCTCCGCTTTACTGGCGAAGCTTGTTGTCATCCGCCTTCTGGCGGATGGGTTTTCGGTTGTGGTGGTTTTGCCGTGGTGCGGCCCCGGCGTTTTTGCGCGTAGCCGGCAAGTCCAATGGCAAAGAGAAGGGTTACGCCGTTGAACATCGGCTCGATGTAGAAGGCGCCGCCGATTTGCTGGATGCCGGAAATGCCGACGGCCAGAATGCCGACGCCGGCAAGGGTTCCCCAGACGTTGACGCGTCCCGGGCGAATTGTGGTTGATCCCAGAAACGCGCCGACAAGGGCCGGCAAAAGATATTCAAGGCCAACACTGGCCTGGCCGATGCGCAGGCGCGCTGCCAAAAGCAAGCCGGCAAAGGCACCGAGCAGGCCTGCGACGACGAAGGCGCCAATGATGAAGCGCCGGTTGGGGATGCCGTTCAATTCGGCGGCGCGTGGATTGGCGCCGATGGCATAGAGGCAGCGGCCGATGGGCGTGTATTCGGTGATCACCCACAAGACGAGGCTGAGGGCCAGCACATAATAGGCAACGACGGGAATGCCGAGGGGCTGCCAGGAATAGAGCTCGGTAAAGCCCTTGGGCAGAACACCGACAATCTGGCGGCCTTCAGTGTACCAGAGTGCCACAGCATAAAGGACTGTGCCGGTGCCAAGCGTGGCGATGAAGGAATCAATACGGGCGATTTCGACGAGCAGCCCATTGAGCAAGCCGAGCAGGCAGCCCGACAAAAGCACGATGACAACAACGACACGCCAGTCGAGCCCCAGATTTGTCTGCAATGCGATGGCCATAATGTGCCAGAGCACGATGCCATAACCCACGGTGAGATCGATACGGCCCGCCATCATCGGGATCATGGCGGCGAGTGAGAGAATGGCAATGATCGCCTTGTCGCCGAGGATGGAACGGAAATTCAGCATGGTCGGGAAGGTGTTGGGAAGCAGGATAGAAAACAGCACGATCAGCAGCACCATGCAGATAGGCAGGCCATAAACGGGCACGAGCCGGGCGATTTTTTGACCCGTACTCATTTTTTCAAGTTCGGGAGCGGTGGGCTCGAGGGCGGTTGATTTGATGGATTGCATCGCTCTAGCCCGCCTTTGCCATGGAAGATGCGAGTGTCACGGCTTCAACGCTCATCTCATCCACCCCGAGTTCATTGACGATTTTTCCATTCCGGAAGACCAGGGCGCGGTGGCAAATGGCAGCCACCTCTTCAAAGTCCGTCGAGATCAACACAATCGTCTGGCCCTTGGCGAGCTGCTCGGCCAGAAGCCGGTAAATTTCAGCCTTGGCACCAACATCGACACCGGCGGTCGGATCTTCAAGGATGAGAACATCGGGGGCTATCCGCATCCAGCGGGCCAGCACCACCTTTTGCTGGTTGCCGCCGGAAAGGCTTTCGATGGCTTCATCGGGCCGGTTGGGCACAAGGCCGATCTTGCTGCCGGCGGTCCGGCATTCGTCAATCTCGGTTCCGGGCTTGCGCAGCGACAGAAGTCCCAGTCCGATGGACAGCGGGTTGAGATACATGTTTTCGCGGATCGAAAGGCCGGGGGCGATCGATTCGGCGATGCGGTCGGCGGCAATAACGCCAAGTCCTCCGGCAATAGCCGCATGGGGGCTGGAATCATCGATCTGGCGCTTGTTGATTTCCGTCGAGCCGGAAATTTTGGGTTCATCGCCAATCAGCATCCGGCCGATCACCTCATGGCCGGCCCCGCGCAGGCCGACAAGCCCCACGATTTCGCCGCGATGCACGGTGAAGGAGACGGGGCCTACGGATTGCCCGGTCAAGTCGGTGCAGACCAGAACCGGCTCGGAGGTGGGCTTCGGCGGGCGCACAAAAACTTTTTCCGGCGAACGGCCGATAATCGAACTCACCAGGCTTTCCGGATCAACTTCTGAGGTGCGGCGCTGGTCAACGGCCCTGCCATCGCGCAGGACCAGCAGGCAATCAGAAATGGCGAAGACCTCATCAAGCCGGTGCGACACGTAGATCATGCTCACACCGCTTTTCTTCAGGCCGCGCAGCACGCCAAACAAAACCTGCACGTCATCCTTCGGCAGGCTCGCGGTGGGCTCATCAAGCACCAGTACGCTGGCATTGACGCCAAGGGCGCGGGCAATGGCCACCAGGGATTTTTCGGTCCGGGTGAGATCGCTGATGCGCCGCCTGGGATCAATGCCGGGCGCAATGCGCTGCAGGGATTGACGCGCCTTGGCTTCAATGGCGGTCCAGTCAATCAGGCCGAAGCGCCGGGTATAGCCCTGGGCCATGGCGATGTTCTCGGCCACGGTCATCCATTCGATAAGCCCCAAATCCTGGTGGATGAAGGAAATGGCGTGGCGCTCGCGGGAGAGATCATAGGGCTTGCCATGGAGCAGCACTTCGCCCGCATCGGCGGTGAAGACGCCGGCCAGGATTTTAACAAGGGTGGATTTGCCGGCGCCGTTCTGGCCGAGCAGGGCCAGGATTTCGCCGCGGGGCAGATCGAGATCAACGTTGCGGACGGCCCGGGTCGCGCCAAAAGACTTGTGCATGCCACGGATGGTCAGGGCCGCCTGTACCGGCGGCGCGCTCGCTGGCGCTAATCCTGACTTTCCCACCTTCGTCTCCCATACACACATATTTGTTTTTCGAAAATAATGGCCACAAAGCGGAATTTTTGCAAGAATATTCTTTTATCGGCCAAACTGTGGTACTTGTTGCAGGGCAAAAAAACCACTAGGAGGCTGTCTTGGCCTCTTTGCAATTACTGGAGAGACACTTGTCAACGGCTGTCACAACCAAAGCGAGACTGGAGCGGCTTGTCAGGCCGTTCAAATTTGTCGCCAACAATGATCGCAAATTTGAACCCAATGCCGCGATGCTGCCGTGCATTTCGTCAATCGCCTGCGATGGCTGGCAGGAGTCTTCGACGGGCGACAAGATGCACAAGCTCATCCTGGTGCTGGCAGGCCAGGTTGACGTGGAAGGGGCTTCGGGCGGCTGGCTGGTCATTCCAAACCATTTTATTTTCATCCCCGCCGGACGGCCTTTCAACCTGCGGGCCTCGCGCAAATCCCATGTCATCGTGGCCTATCTCCATCCCGATGACCATCCCTGGCATCATCACGGCTGCTGGGTGACGCAAGCCAACACCTTTGCGCTTGAATATTTTGCCCATCTTCTGCGGGCCAGTGCCACGGAATCCAAAACTTCCGAAACGCTGCGCCAATTGTTCAGGACGCTGGCATTCCTGTGCCAGGACTGGTTTGCCAACCCCCGAATCCTGTGGCTGCCTGCCGCCAAGTCCGAGGAGATGCGGACGTTCGTCACCTATGTGCGTGACCGGTTGTCGGATGTGAGTGTGGCTGCGGCCTGCAAGGCCTGCAAGCTGGCGCCGCGAACCCTGCAGCGCCTCTCGCAACAGGAGTTCTCGTTCGGGCTCAAAACCCTGATCACGGAAATCCGCATGATGCGGGCCATGGAGTTGCTGGTGAACGGCGACATCTCGGTGGAAACGGTGGCCAACAGTGTGGGCTTTTCCAGCCTTGGCTCGTTCACCTCGGCGTTCACCGAACGCGTCGGAGTTTCGCCCGGTGAGTTCAAACAAAAGAACCGGGCCGCCTTACGCTCGTGCCAGTTGAATACGTCATTTAATTGAAGCGGCCATTTCGCCTACATATTCGGCAATGGCCAGGGACGCGGTGAGTCCCGGCGATTCAATGCCAAAAAGATTGATAATCCCGGGGAAGCCATGCTGCACCGGGCCCTGAATGATGAAGTCGGTGCTTGAGCCGCCGGGCCTTTCCACCTTTGGGCGAATTCCCGCATAAGCCGCATGCAGCATTTCCGGCTTAAGCCTCGGCCAATAGCGCTTGATCCTGTCGGCGAATACCGCGGCGCGGGTGCCATCGACATCATAGTCGGGGCTGTCAATCCATTCCACGTCCGGGCCGAAGCGGCCGGCGCCCGCAAGATCAAGGGTGAAATGAATGCCGAGGCCCCCCGGTTCCGGCATGGGGTAGACCAGTCTTGAGAAAGGCGATTTTCCGGAAAGGGAAAAATAATTTCCCTTGGCATAATGCAGCGGCGGAATGAACTTCCTGTCGAAACCTGCAATTGAAGCAGCTACTGGTTGAGCGGAAAGACCGGCGCTGTTGATGACCAGACGGGATTCAATCTCGATGTCGCCGGCGGCAAGAATAACTCTGTCACCAGCAATGCGGCCACTGGCGACCTCCGCATGAAACACCACGGTGCAATTTTTTGCCTCCGCCTCGCCTTGTAGCGCCAGCATGTACTGATGGCTGTCGATAATGCCCGATGAGGGCGAGAGCAGTGCTCCCACACACGCAAGCTCAGGTTCAAGGGCATGGGCCTCGGCGGCGGTGAGAATGCGCAGGTCGTCAACGCCGTTGCGTTCGCCCTGATCCTTTATGCGGGTGAGTTCCGGCAATTGCCCCGGTTTTTCGGCCACGACGAGCTTTCCGCATTGGTTGAGGCCGATGGCGCGCTCTCGGCAATAGGCACGCAGCAGGTATTTTCCCGAGACGCAGAAGCGGGCCTTGAGGGAGTTTTGGTTGTAATAGAGGCCGGCGTGGAGCACTTCGCTGTTGCGCGAGCTTACGCCGGTGCCGATAGCTTCAGCCGATTCAAGCACCAGGACTTCGCGGCCAGCAAGACTCAAGTGCCGCGCAATGGCCAGCCCCACAACCCCGGCGCCGATCACCACAACATCCGACTGTTCCACGCCTGCTCCTCTTGGTTTGGCCGATTATGATAAACTATTTGATTCTTGCCGAATAGTGGCCCAGAAATATCGCATCGTTTTTGGGAGCCGTGATGAGATGAAAAGCCAGACACTGTCGGGAGTCTATGCTCCCGTCCTTACGCCGTTCAAGGAAGACCTGTCGATTGACAAAGCCGCGCATCTGCAATTCTGTAAATGGCTGCTGGCGAATGATGTGGGGCTGGCGATCTTCGGCACTAATTCGGAAGCCAATTCGCTGTCCATGGGCGAACGTTTCGAACTCCTCGACAATCTCGTCTCTACCGGCATTCCGGGGTCAAGCCTCATGCCCGGCACCGGGGCCTGCGCCATTCCTGATTCGGTTGCGCTCACCCGCGCCGCCCTTGATGTGGGGGCCGCGGCGGTGCTGATGCTGCCGCCCTTCTTCTATAAGAATGTAAGCGATGACGGCTTGTTTGCCAGCTACGCCGAAGTGATCGAACGGATTGGCGACACGAAGCTCAAGATCTGCCTCTACCACATTCCGAAATTTACCGGCGTTCCGATCAGTTTGGCCGTAATCAACCGTCTCTTGGCTCGTTATCCCAATACCATCACCGGACTCAAGGATTCCTCCGGCGAGATGGCCTATACGCTCAGCGTACTGAAGGAATTTCCACAGCTCCGGGTTTTCTGCGCCAGTGAATCGCTTTTGCTCGAAACGATGCAGAGCGGCGGGGCGGGATGCATTTCGGCTTGCGCCAATTTCAATCCGGCGGCCATCGTCGCGCTTTTCAAAAACTGGCAGCAGCCGCAGGCCGAGGCTTTGCAAAAGGCGGTGAATCCGGTGCGCAGCATTATTGAATCGCGCCAAATGATTGCCGCCCTGAAAGCGGCAACCGCCGTTCACGGGAAATACGCGAGTTTTTCAACGGTGCGGCCGCCCCTTCAGGAATTGAATGTGGACGCCGGCAAAGCACTTCTTGCGGCGCTGGAGGAAGCAGGCTTTGCCATGAATGGACTGGCCGATCTGCTTAAGGAAATTCGTTAAATCCCAGCATGTCTGGACAGTCGGCGCGGAAGCTTGCTTTAGTTCAAGGCAACAACCTTGAAGGAGGGTAGGCATGGGCAACACAACAACACCGGATTTCAGCCTTGCGGGGCGGGTGGTCCTTGTCACGGGAGCGTCACGCGGCATCGGACGGGCCTGCGCGCTGGCCTGTGCCGGAGCGGGCGCTGATGTCATTGCGGGCGTGCGAAACCTGGATGATGGGGCAAAGCTTGTGGATGAGATCAAGGTCTTGGGCCGCCGCGCGCTAGCGGTGCGGATGGACCTTGCCGACCTCCCGGGGGTTCGCGCCGCCGTTGCCGAGGCTCATAAGCATTTCGGCCGCATCGATATTCTGGTCAACAATGTCGGGCTGGGGCCTGAGAACCTAGCCGAGAATGTGCGCGAGGAAGATTTCGACCTGACGGTCAATATCAACCTGAAGGGCACGTTCTTCACCACGCAAGCGGTGGCGAAACTGATGATGGTGCAGAAATCCGGCCGCATCATCAACATCTCGTCCCAGGCCGGCAGTGTCGTGCTGAAGGGTGAGGCGATTTATTGCATGTCAAAGGCGGCGATCAATCATCTGACGCGCTGCCTCGCCTTTGAGTGGGCGTCTTGCGGAATTACCGTCAACAGCGTCTCGCCCACCTTCATAACAACCGATGGTACCGCGCCGTCGCTCGCCGATCCGCAGTTTCGTCAACAGGTGCTTTCGCACATTCCCCTCGGGCGCATCGGCAGCCCAATCGACGTGGCAGGCACGGTCGTCTTCCTCGCCTCCCCGGCGGCCTCGCTCATTACGGGGGCCAATATCCTGGTCGACGGCGGCTGGTCCGTGGCGTAGCAGGAGATTCTCCGAGGCGCGTCATCCATGAGTAGTAACACGACCGGCACTTCTGCGAGATCTCAAGCCCACGCAGCCCTTCACTTCTCTCCCCCGGAAACAGAACAACCGCTTTCACCCCGGCGAGGTTTTGCCCAGCACTCATTGAAAAGTGAATCAGTGACTGCTGGCGCCCATCTCTTGTGACGCTTGACTCATGAATTTTTTGCTTTCATGTCATCTATCTGTTGAAGCAGCGCGCTCCGCTCCTGAGCGCCCGCCTCAATCATTTTCTTGAGCACGTCAATTTGCGCCCGCGCTTTGGCATTCGATTTTGCCATAAGATTGATGTGTCCCAACAATGAAAGACGGGTTCTTTCAGCTTCCGCGATGCCTTCAGGCTGCTTGTTGCCAAAATTTGGACCGGTGGACAGCGTTTCAGATATTTTCCGCACGTCAAAGAAAACAATTGGTTCTTCCTCGCAGCTTACCACGAGAACGCGATCATCATTAGTCAAATCAATTCCCTTTGGGCCACCTTCCTGGGGATTTACATGCCCACGGATAAAAGTTTCGTGATCTATTACGCGTACGTCATAGGCAGGGAAATGCTTGCCGGACCACCGCCGGTGATCCATTTTGTAAACATGAACGAGCGGCGCACCCGCGTCCGCCACAAAAATATACATGTCATCATGTGAAAACCGCAATCCATGCGGATAGAACATCCCCCGCAATTTGCCCGCAGGTTCACTCTCTTCATCGAGTGAATTGTCGTTTCTATAAATGAAAACCGCGTTCTTGTTGTGATTGCTTACTGCGAGCCACTCCCCAGAATGGCTGTGGCTGATGCCGTCCGGCACATCAAGCCCTTTTGCCAAAAGACGGCAGCTGCCATTGGAGGCAAAGCTGTCTCTTGCATCAAGCAAATGCCGCGAAACATTGTGGGTGTAGTTGTTGCAAATTACCACGTCATACAAATCCTGGCCAATTTTCGAAGCTGAAACCGATCCGGGTGAACGCAGCAAGTCGCGGCTACGCTTGATTGTCTCGATGGGCATGATTTCGACAGTCCTGCTGTCCGGCTTTTCCGAAGGAATTTTTATTATTGGCGCGTCAGCGCTGCGATTGGCAATAATAAGGGTATTGCTGTCGATCCAGAAAAGGCCGTGCGGATAATTGAGGCTTGAAGAGGTTATTTCGAGCCAGTCTTCGCCCAAAACAAGAATTTTGCCTTTCACCGTTTTGATTTTGATATCGAGTATGAGGACTTTGTTCCTGTCAAAACCGGCAATCGCCAGGCGTCGGTTGTCAGGGGAGAACTGAACATCCTCGGTGCGCCCCAAGTTTGCCAAGGCAGTTTTAGCACCATCATTTGGCACGAACGATATTCTTGGGCAAAGATCCATCAGAATTTTCCTTCTTTCAGGCCCTGCTTTTTCGCCGACAGCACCGTCAGCAACTCATTCAAGGTCTGCGGTTCCAGCTTACCGATGTCGTCGGCCAGCCGGTTGGCGAGTTCGGTGGCCAGCGGATTAAGGCCGGATGTATCAATAGTGATGCGCGGATGGGAAATGCGGGCGAGGCGCGTGACCTCTTCGGCCTCGTCCCAGATGATGTTGAAATAGGCGATGATGCGCTGGATCAAATGCCAACCCGGCCTGCCCCGCTTGCCGTGCTCAAGAGCTGAAAGATAGGCGCTGGAAACGCCGATGGCGTTGGACATCTGTTTCAGCGTGATGGCACGGTCGGCGCGGAGCTTCCGCATTTTTTCGCCAAAGGGCGTCATCTCAACTCTCCCTGGTGCGGCGCAGTTTCACATAGAAGGCGCCGCCGCCGCCATGCTTGGGATGGGCCTGCTGGAAACCGGAAACATGGGCACGAAACTGCGCCTCGTGCAACCATTCGGGCAATTGCCGGCGCAGGCGCCCTTCGCGTTCGGGGGCGTAAAAATGATCCCGGCCATGAAGCGTATGGCCGGAAAACGGCGAAGCGCCCTTGCCGGTAATGACGAGCACCAGGCGGTGCCCCTGCATGCGGCGGCTGGAGATAAAATCCAGAAGGCGGATGCGGGCTTCTTCCAGATTCATGCCATGCAAATCGAGGCGGCTCTCAATCTCGACGTTGCCGCGCGTCAGCTTCTGTTCGGTGCGCCGGTCGAAGCCGGTGATCGGTGGCGGCCCCTTATTGAGTGAAATTTTGGGCGTGGACGGTTTCTGCGGAAGAAGCCGAATGGCTTGCTTCGGCAGGGAAACCGATGCGGCGCTCATCTTGAGGGCGCGTTTGCCCAAGGGCCTGATGGAAAGGGTAACCTCATCCCAGAGATTGCGGTCAGGGACTTCGAAAGATTTCTTTTTCATTTTCCGTTCAGAAGTCTGGCGGCCAATTTCTTCGGCAGCAAAACAATCATGGCACCGGGGCTTTTCATCTGGCCTGCCACACTCGCGGCTTTCCCGCCCCAACCCCAATAGACATCGCCGCGCACATGGCCCTTGATTGCCGTACCCGTATCCTGCGCCACCATGAGGTGGCGAAAATCCTGCAATGCGCCGGCACGGCCGGATGGTACCTTCGCATTGAGCCAGATGGGCGTGCCAAACATCCACAGGCTGCGGTCAATAGCCAGGCTTCTAAGCGGCGTCAGTGAAACCTGTTGCGCTCCAGGCGCGCCGAGTGAGGGATCGTCGACTTTCACTTCGCGGAAGAAAACGAAGGACTTGTTTTCCCACATGAGCTCGCGCGCTTTATGGGGATTGTCTTTCATCCAGGCGCGCAGGGCCTGCATCGACATATTGTCTTTGGTGAGCACGCCGCGCTCAACCAGAACGCCGCCAATGCCGGTATAGGGCTGGCCGGATTTCGCGCCATAGGCGAGGCGCATGGTGCTGCCGTCGGCAAAGCGGATGCGGCCTGAACCCTGGACATGAATGAAAAACCCATCAACCCAGCTTTTGAGCCAGACGATCTCAAGGCCCCGACCCTGCAAGGTGCCTTCCTCGATTTCACGGCGCGTCAAATATCCGGTGGGCTTTCCTTCCAGCATGCGGCCATATTTCAGGTTGAGCCGCTTCTCCGTTGCCGCATCGAAGCTCACGAGATCATCAGGCTTGCGGTAAATGGGAACATCATAGCCGTTCCCCGGTGTTCGGCTGCCCTCGGCTTCCGGTTCGTAATAGCCGGTGAACAGGCCTTCCGGGCGGACGGGATCGGCGACTTTCAGAGCCGTGAACTTATCTTCGAAAAATTGTTTCGCTGATTTTACTTGAGCAGCGCTTTCGCAAATCTCCAGCCAATCCGCGCGCTTTCCGCCGAAACGAACCTCGCGTTCAAAGCCGCGGCCGCTTGCCAGGATTTCCGCGCATGATCTTTGAAAGGTTACCAGCGCTGCCGCATGGTCGTCGTCGGTCCAGCCCTTAATCTGGGCGAAGGGCACGGCGGTAAATATCGGTTTGGCTTCAGCGGTCATGGCAAGGGAAATGGCAAACAAGCAGGCAAGTCCCAGGCGTCCTATCACGCTTGGGTTTCGGTGGCCACAACCCGCCAGTTCGGATCCTTCTGCGCCACGTCCCTTTCAAAGGTCCAGATATCGGTGATGTCCCGCACTTCCCGGGGATTGCCGTCAATCAGGGCGCCTGCCTTGTCGAAGGTGGCGGAAATCATCTGGCTGGCAAACTTGACAATGATGCTGGCGCGCTTGCCGCTCAAGGCCACGGATGTGAAATCAACCTTCTCAAAACCGACGAACTGGAAATCAAGCTTTTCGCCGGCCTGGCCGCGGCCATCGATGGCCTTGGCGAAGCCGTCAAACACTTCCTTCGACAGTAGGTTCTTGAGGGCCGGCTTGTCGCCCTTGGCGAAGGCTTCGACAATCATCTCATAGGCAAGCTTGGCGCCTTCGAGGAAATCCCTTGGCGAAAATGCCGGATCGGCCTGAACCAGTTTTTCAAAGCCCGCGGCAAGCGGCGACGCGGCTGCCGCAAAGCCGGTCCAAACCGGGGCTTTTGGTTCGGCATCAACCTCAACCTTTTTCGCTGTCTCCTCCTTGCTTGAGGGGAACTCCAGGATTTTTCCGCTGCCGGTTTCAACCGGGGCGCTGCCATTCGGCCGGCGGGGAGGTGCGTAGGGATCGCTCGGAGGGCGCTCAGTTCCCGTGCGCTGTCCCAGAACCGAACGCAGGCGCCAAATGACCATAAGTGCTATGGCGGCCAGCACCAGATTCAGGGGATCGAAGAGCTCGTTCATTACAAAATTCTCACACTTCTGAGCTTACACACGGAGCGGCACACATTGTACTCGTCTTATGTTGAGTCCTATATAGGAGACTTTGGGATAGGTCCAAGGACCATTCTATTGGAGTCTTGCTTGCGCCGCCACTTGCCAATCCTCATTCTCGCCCTCCTGTTTGCCGACCTTGCCTCCCTTATCTGGCTTGGGGGATTTTGGGGCGTATTGCCTGTCCTGGCGTTGGTCATTCTGGGCATCTTTGTGGGCAGCGCCCTTATCCGCCGCAGCGGCACCAACATATTCACCATGCTCAATACGCCTGCCAGCGACAAGAAAACCGTCTCAGGCGGAGCGGCCAAGAGCCTGCTCGGGGCCGTTGCCGGCCTCTTGCTCATCATTCCCGGGATCGTCAGCGATTTCATTGCCTTGGCGCTGCTGCTGCCATGGGTCCGCAAGCGTGTGGCCGGGTTTTTCGAGACCCATATTTCGGGGGATTTTACGGTTCACCGGGGTGGCCCTGTCATCGACATGGAGGCCGTGGAAATTGAGGAAGCACCAAAGCTGAAGTCAAGTTCTCCACTCAAGGATTAAAGACCCTGCTTGCGGCCCTGCTGCCTTCATGTTAGCCACTGCAACGTGTGATTTGACCCGACTATTTCGGCGCATGAGAGGCATAGAAGATGGCAAAAGCAGCAAAACCGGCTCCCCGCAAAACCGCCGCAAAGGCAGCAAATGGTGGCAAGAACCCGGAAGAAAAAGCGCCGAGCATTTCCGAAGGCAAGGCTGCCGGAGCGGTCAATCTGCAGGTTCCGCCGCCCCAACCCGGCACCCAGCCGTCCATGCGCATTCTTGGTCAGTATTTGAAAGACCTGAGCTTTGAAAACCCCAATGCGCCGCAAGCCCTGGCACCCCAGCAAAGCCAGCCCGACATCAACATCGCGGTCAACGTCAACGCCCGCAACATTGCGCCAACGGACTTTGAGGTAGAGCTGCATCTCGATGCAAAGGCCACCTCCGAAGGCAAGGTCATATTTGCCTCGGAGCTTCTGTATGCCGGGGTTTTCCGCATGGAAAATTTTCCGGCAAACATGCTTCATGCGGCAGTTCTTATTGAATGCCCGCGGATGCTGTTTCCCTTCGCGCGGCAGATCCTTGCGGACGCGACGCGCAATGGCGGGTTTCCGCCGCTCATGCTGGACCCCATTGATTTTGCCGGCATGTACCAGAAGCGCATGAAGCAGCAGAAGGCTTCCGCTCAGGCTTAATTCAAGTCGCTTTCCACAGTGCTGAAGCGCCGAGGCTTTTGACAAGAGCTTCATGGCGCGCCAGTTCTTCAGCGGTGAGCCGTTCAGGAAGCGGATTGCTTCGTTTGGTTGGCGCTTGGGCATTGCTGGTTTGTAGATGACGGACATTGTCGGTTTTTGGCAGTGTCAGGGTAATTTGGCGGCCGCCGATAAGCTCAAGATAGACGCCCGCAAGAAGCTCCGAGTCCAGCAGGGCGCCATGCTTTGTGCGTTTTGCAATATCGATCCCGTAACGCTTGCAGAGCGCGTCAAGACTGTTGGGACCCATGGGATGGCGTTTCTTGGCGAGCGCCAGCGTATCAATGATCCGCTCATAAAGAATTGGCGGGCGCTTGATAAATCCCAGTTCGGCATTCAGAAAACCAACATCAAAGCTGGCGTTGTGAATGATCAAGACTGTATCCCCAATGAACTGAAGGAGTTCGTCGGCAATTTTTGAGAATACGGGCTTGTCCTTTAGAAACGCGCTGCTCAATCCATGAACCGCTTCGGCTTCGCGCGGCACGTCGCGCTGCGGATTGATGTAGGTGTGAAAGGTTTTCCCGGTTGGAATGTGATTGAGCAATTCGACGGCGCCGATTTCGACGAGACGATGGCCCTGCAGGGGATCAAGCCCGGTGGTTTCCGTATCGAGTACAATTTCTCTCATGGCTTTTGCTTCCTGGCCAGTTTCGCAAGCTTCATGCTTAACGCATCAACCTGGGATCGCAAATGCTCCAAGCTGCCGGAATTCTCAATGACAAAATCAGCTCGCTTCCGCTTTTCCACATCGGGCATCTGCCTTGCCAGGATACCCGCCAATTTTTGCCCAGTCATTCCGAGTCGGGCCATTGCGCGCTTTTGCTGAACGTCTTCATCGGCGGAAACAACAACAACATAATCCAGCTCTTTCTCCTGGCCCGTTTCGAAGAGAAGCGGAATATCAAGGACAACAAGAGGAGCGCCTTGCTTTTGCCAATGAGCAATGAAGCGTTTCCGCCTTTTTCTGACAAGGGGATGGATAAGGGATTCCAGTTTTTGCAAATCTTCCGAAGAGCCCAAGACCCGTTTCCCCAGGCGCTGGCGGTCAATTTCGCCACCAATAATCACGTCCGGAAACACCTTGCTGAGCGAGTCCCTGGTTGTTTTTTCAGTGTAAAGGCCATGCACCTCGGAATCGGAATCAAACACGGGAATGCCGGCGGCAAAAAACAGCTTGGCCACTTCACTTTTACCTGTGGCGATGGAGCCGGTGAGACCAACGGACATCATTGTTTATGCACTTTTTGAATGTCTGCGGCTATCAACTCATAGAGATCGGACGTAACCTCCGGCCTCACGCCGAACCATAACTCGAAACCCCTCACGGCCTGATGCAGCAGCATTCCTAGACCACCCAAAACCGGATTTCCCTGCTGGCTCGCTTTTGCGAGGAAAGCCGTTTCCTGGGGCGTATAAACAATATCGGCAACAAGCGCGTTGGGGTTCAGGCTTTGAATTTCCAATTCCAATGGAGGCTGGCCTTCCATGCCCTGGGATGTTGTGTTCACCAGAAGCTCGCAGCTTTTCAACGCATCATCGGAGTTGGTCTGGGTGATTTCATAGATACCGGAACCAAACTGCGCTTGGAGGTCTAGAATACGTTCCCGCGTGCGGTTGATAATTCCTATCTTTGTCACGCCCTCATCCAGAAGCGCGCCAATGATTGCCTTTGCAGCTCCCCCGGCTCCAACAATCATCGCCGTTTTATTCCTTAAGTTAAACTCCGGATGGGAATGGCGGAGCGATGCTATAAAGCCTTCACCATCCGTATTGGTTCCGCAGACCGCGCCATTCTTGAGATACACCGTGTTTACGGCGCCCATGCGGCGGGCAATTTCATCCGTTTTGGCAACGGCTTGAAATGCTGTTTCCTTGTGAGGAATTGTTACATTGCAGCCGGTAAATTCCGACGAAGCCAGATTTGCAATGAAGTCCGCCGCGTTTCCCGGTTCGATTGCTTTTTTTTCATAGACCGCCTCGATACCGTATTTTTTCAGCCAGTAGCTATGGATGAGCGGCGAGCGTGAATGCGCGATCGGCCAGCCAATGACACAGGCTTTCTTCATGATGGAATAATCTTGCGCTGTCTCAAAAATTCGAGAAGCGGCAGTATTGGCAAACCAAGAATGGTAAAATAGTCACCCTCAATTTTTTTAAACAGTTGAATTCCGGTTTCCTCCAGCTTATAGGCGCCGACTGAAGACAAATAGTCAGCCGGACTGCCATCCAGGTATGACGCCAAAAATTCTGCGGTAAAGTCTCTCATGGTCAGCCGTGCCTCGGAGCAGTGGTTCCACACTTGGGCACCCGCGACTGCACAAGAAACCGCCGAATATAATGTATGCGTAGCGTTCCGCAGCAACGATAGCTGCTTTTCGGCATCGGTGCGGGACACCGGCTTATTGAAAATCTTATTCTCAAATCCAAGCACCTGGTCCGCGCCGATGATCATCGCATTGGGATGCAGCCTAGATATTTTCTCTGACTTCAGCCGGGCGAGTTCCAGCGAAATTTTCCGTGGCGAAAGTTCCGTGAATGAGCTTTTTGCCTTCTCTTCATCAAGCTCGGAATTGAGCACGGAAAATTTTATCCCGGCTGCGCCCAGGATTCTTCCACGAATTTTGCTGGTTGAAGCGAGTATGATGTCCAAGGGATTCACGCGTTGAAAGCTGTGGAGTTTTAACAAGTGGATTGTGGATAATTCTACGCACGGCGGAATGGTTAACAATTCGTTAATATTGTGAGATTGTTATCAACAAGGCAATCTCCGGAATTCATATACTCTCCATTATGGGGATAAGTCTTCGGTGTGTATAACGATGGATAACTTCACCCATTGCATTGTCACCCAAGGTAACATTTTGAATTTATTGAGATAATTCCACTGGTTCATTTTACTGGTAAAGAAACATTGGTCAAGGACATCTGATCCAGCATAAGAACCTGGTTGCTTTTTGATCCCACTCTTGGGCCTACAACACCATATTCAATTTATAGAAAGTTTTATTTAGAAGAATGCCTGTATCCACCACACAACCGCTCATGAACGTATTGGCAGGTCGTGAATCACAGCGAAGGCCAGTCTGGTTTATGCGTCAGGCAGGCCGCTATCTGCCGGAGTATCGCAAGGTCAGAGAACAAGCAGGTTCTTTTCTGGAATTATGTTATTCGCCGCAACTTGCCGCTGAAGTGACGTTGCAACCCTTGGGGCGCTATGATCTTGATGCGGCGATCATTTTTGCGGATATTTTAGTTGTTCCTCATGCCATGGGAAATGGCCTGTTATTTGTGGAAGGTGAAGGACCGAAGTTGGAGATTGTGAGAAGCAGTTCTGATTTAATGCGGTTGAAGCCTGGGTTGAAGTCCAAAAAATTTGAAAGCGTTGCTGAATCGGTGAACAGGGTTCGCCGCGATTTGAGCTCTTCCATTTCTTTGATCGGGTTCTGCGGCGCGCCTTGGACTGTGGCGAGTTATATGATTGAAGGTGGAAGTTCGGACCGCGAGCTTGCAAGGAAAATTGCTTATCAGAGGGAAGATTGGCTCAAGGAACTAATCGCCCGCCTTGTCGAAAACTCCATAGAATACTTATGCGTTCAGATCGAAGCCGGCGCTGATGTTGTGCAGATCTTTGACTCTTGGGCGGGAGAATTGCCGGGTGACTTGCTGACGGAATATAGCATTGAGCCCATCGCGGAAATTATTGCTGGTGTGAAGTCGAGATTTCCGGCTATTCCGGTTATCGTTTTTGCTAAAGGTGTCGGGCATCGGCATAGCGATGTTTACGCGAGAACTAAGTGCCAGGCCATCGGTGTAGAGGCAGAGTGCTCGCTTGAATTTTTGAAGTCTATCTTGCCTGCAGATGCGGCTATTCAGGGAAATCTTGATCCGCTCTTGTTGCTTTGCGATGAGGCCGTGGTGCGGAAGGAAACATTGAAACTTGTGAGCGCAATTCCAAGGGATCGCCATATATTTAACCTGGGCCATGGAATTAAACAGCAAACGAATCCGGACATTTTGACAACTGTCATTGAGACAATTCGTGACCATGACCATGGCTGAGTGGTTTCTATGGCTGAAAGTCATCCATATTGTTTCGGTTGTGGCCTGGATGGCTGGGCTGTTTTATCTGCCGCGGCTTTTCGTCTACCACCGTGGCGTGGCGCCGGGCAGCGAAGCCAGCGAACTGTTCAAGGTGATGGAGCGTCGTTTGATGGCCGCCATCATGAGGCCGGCAGCGGCGGCGAGTCTGTTATCGGGCGGTTTGCTTTTTATTGCGGGTGGATTTGAATTCTTGCAGGTTTGGGTTCTCGGCAAATTGGTGGCGGTTATCCTCCTCTGCGTGTACCACGGCACGCTTGAAGGCTACCTCCGCCGGTTTGCCCGCGACGAACGGGTGAGGGATGCCCGGTTTTTCCGTATTCTCAATGAAGTTCCAACCCTGCTGCTGATCATTATCGTTGTATTTATCGTGATTAAACCATTGCAATAATTTCTGTTGGTTCATTCCCCGAAGTTTGTTATAGAGGCAGCGAACAAAGGGATTTTCGTCCCGTTTGCTTTCCCCGCCTCCAATTACCCGATCTGCCCTGGCGCTTCGCGGTTCATTTCTCACCCCTAATGTACTGATCCCAAAACATGACAAATATAGCCGAATTGAAAGATATCAAGCTTAAGGACCTTAAGCGGAAGACGCCTGCTGAACTGGTGACCCTAGCGGAGGAGCTCGAGGTTGAAAACGCCAGCGCACTTCGCAAGCAGGAGCTGATGTTTGCCATCCTCAAAAACCTCGCGGTGCGTGATATCGAAATCATCGGTGAAGGGGTGGTCGAGGTTCTGCAGGATGGCTTTGGCTTCCTGCGCTCATCGGATGCAAACTACCTGGCAGGCCCCGACGACATTTATGTTAGCCCCAGCCAGATCCGAAAATTCACCTTGCGGACCGGCGATACGGTCGAAGGGCAAATCCGCAGCCCCAAGGATGGCGAGCGCTATTTTGCCTTGGTGAAAGTGAACACCATCAATTTTGAAGACCCGGAGAAAACCAAGCACAAGGTCCACTTCGACAATCTCACGCCACTTTACCCCGACCAGCGCCTGGAAATGGAAATCGCCGATCCGACGCGCAAGGACTTTTCAGCTCGCGTGATCGATATCGTATCTCCGCTCGGCAAGGGCCAGCGCGGCCTGATTGTGGCGCCGCCACGCACGGGTAAAACAGTGCTGCTGCAAAACATCGCCCATGCGATTGCCACAAATCATCCGGAGTGTTTCTTGATCGTGCTGCTGATCGACGAGCGGCCGGAAGAAGTCACCGACATGCAGCGCTCGGTCAAGGGCGAAGTTGTCAGCTCCACCTTTGATGAGCCGGCAACGCGGCACGTTCAGGTAGCTGAAATGGTCATCGAAAAGGCCAAGCGCCTTGTCGAACATGGCCGTGATGTGATCATCCTGCTGGATTCGATTACGCGCCTTGGCCGTGCCTACAACACGGTTGTGCCGTCCTCAGGCAAGGTTCTCACCGGTGGCGTGGATGCCAACGCCTTGCAGCGGCCAAAGCGCTTCTTTGGCGCGGCGCGCAATATCGAGGAAGGCGGATCGTTGACGATTATTGCGACCGCCCTGATCGATACGGGCAGCCGCATGGACGAAGTTATTTTCGAAGAGTTCAAGGGAACCGGCAATTCGGAAATCATTCTGGACCGCAAGGTTGCGGACAAGCGGGTATTTCCGGCGATCGACATTCTTCGCTCGGGCACGCGCAAGGAAGAATTGCTGGTCAAGGCTGATCTTCTCAAGAAGACCTATGTGCTGCGCCGCATCCTCAATCCCATGGGAACGATTGATGCCATCGAATTCCTACTGGATAAATTGCGCCAGACAAAATCCAACAGCGACTTCTTCGATTCCATGAACGCATAAAGCTAGTTCGCAACTCCCAATAAACGCAGCGCGGCTAGCGCTTCCGCCGCATTTGTTGCGGGATTTGCGCAAGTCATGCCGCGGCAAATATAGAGTGTGGGCTTGCTGTGGTTTGTGGTTTTTCTATAAGCGGGATGATTTTCAGGCAGGTTTGAATTTGCCCCTGTCACATGGATTGTTGCGTCCAACCCAGTGTATTTGAGCGCCAGTAACAGCATTTCGTTCTGTGCAGGATTTGCACCGTTGGTGAGCACGAGTTGAAATGTATCTTGAAGTAAGAGCGCATTCTTCAACAGGCCGGGCGCCGCGAAAGGATTTGATTTTGCCGCGGAGGAGAAGGCCTCGGCTATTTTCTCGGCTTTGATTTTGTAACTGTCATTTCCGGTGAGGTGATAGAGATCGCTGTAGTTCTTGATCATGACGGAATTGGCGTTGGGCGTTGCGTCGTCTTCGATGGTGCGGCTTTTGATAGGCAGCGCCGTGTGTTTCTGTGAGGCCTGATAGAAACCCCCTTCGGTGGCATCCCAATGATTGTCTTCGAGTGCTGCAGCGAGTTCCTGTGCCCTGGTGATATATGCGATGTCGCCGGTCAGGGCATGAAGTGCGAGGGCTGCAGCAATGAGGCTTGCATAGTCATCTGCGGTACCTTCATGACGGGTGCTGCCGGCGCGGTGGCTGTGCAGCAGCCTGTTGTCTTTCCAGAACAGGTTCAGGGCTTCGGAGAAGGCCCGTGCTGCGGCATTGGCCCAGGCCTTGTTGCCAAATATCAGCGATGCTTCGGCAAGAGCCGTAATGAAGAGGCCGTTCCAGTCGGCAAGAATTTTGTCATCATGCTGCGGCGGAATTCGTTTGCTGCGCGCGGCCCATAATTTTGCGCGGGCGCTCGCCAGGATTTTTTCATTTTCCGGTGTGTCAGGCGTCGTGTCGTGGGTCCGGTTGAGAATGGTGCGGTCTTCCCAGTTGCCGGATGGCGTGACGTCATAGGCGACCTGGAAGATTTCGAACTCACTGGGTGCCAGCAACTTTTCTATCTCTGCCTGGCTCCAGACATAATACTTGCCTTCCTCTCCTTCTGAATCGGCATCATAGCTGGAGGTAAAGCAGCGGCTTTCGCCAGTCATTTCACGCAGGACAAATTCAATCGTATGTTCGATGCGCGTGGCGTAAAGTGGGTTTCCGGTTTTGAGCCAGACGCGCGTGAGCAGGCTCACATACTGGGCGTTGTCATAGAGCATCTTTTCGAAATGGGGCGCCAGCCATTTATGGTCGGTGGAGTAGCGCGCGATGCCGCCGGCGAGGTGGTCGTAGATTCCGCCGTTGCTGATTTGCGTGAGTGTGGTGATTACCGCATCCCGGGCTTTTTCATTCTGGGTGCGCACACAAACTTCCCAGAGAAACGTGAAGATGGGCGCTTGCGGAAATTTCGGCGCGCCCTTGAGGCCACCATAGTGCGGATCGGTGGCGTTGATGATGACATCTGCCGCCTGAAAGATGTCGGTGGCGGAAAGCTGGTTCGGGCCTGCTGCATATCGCGGTTGTTGCATGGCGGTCGATATGGCTTCGGCGTTGTGCGTGACTTTGCTTCGCTCCTGCTGCCAGATGCGCGAAATCTCGGTCAGGACATGGCGAAAGCTTGGCCTCCCGTATTTTGTCTCGGGCGGGAAATAGGTGCCGCCCCAGAATGGAAGGGCATCGGGGGTCAGGAACATGGTGAGGGGCCAGCCGCCCTGCTCGCCCAGGCTGTGAAGGGCCGCCATGTAGATGCGGTCGATATCGGGGCGTTCTTCGCGATCGACCTTTATGTTGATGAAGTTCTGGTTCATAAGACCGGCGGTGACCGGGTCTTCAAAACTCTCGTGGGCCATGACATGGCACCAGTGGCAGGCGGCATAGCCGACGGATAGCAGTATGGGCTGGTCGCGGGTTTTGGCCTCCTGAAGCGCCTGTTCACTCCATCCC
This sequence comes from Aestuariivirga sp., assembly GCA_965279345.1. Taxonomy (GTDB): domain Bacteria; phylum Pseudomonadota; class Alphaproteobacteria; order Rhizobiales; family Aestuariivirgaceae; genus Aestuariivirga. Next base: position 69,071 of record CBDIHN010000003.1, on the reverse strand, counting down.
ATCCAGTGTACGGGATTATTCTTGTGCTGAAGGAGATAGGGGCTGGTTTCCAGGCTGAGACGGTTATGTGACATGGTATCGATTCGAATCCGAAATGAATAATTCTGAGACAATTTTCGCGGTTTCCAGCGGCTCCGGTATGGCCGGAATTGCCGTTATCCGTATGTCCGGCGTCAAGGCCGGAAGCGTCCTTGCTTCCGTTGCGGGTTCCCTACCCTTACCCCGGCGGGCCAGCATCCGGCAACTGCGGCGTCCGCGATCCCAGGAGGTCATCGACCAAGGACTCGTCCTGTGGATGCCCGGCCCGTTGAGTGCCACCGGTGAAGACGTGGCTGAGTTCCATGTGCATGGTAGCGCCGCGGTGATCGAGGCGATGTTTGAAGTCTTCCGCTCGGTTGATGGCGTGCGATTGGCGGAGCCCGGTGAATTTACCCGCAGGGCCTTTGTCAATGACCGGATGGACTTGGTCGAGGCGGAGGGACTTGCCGATCTGTTGCAGGCCCGCACCGAGGCGCAGCGGCGTATGGCCATGCACCACATGCTCGGTCATGCCAGTTCCCAGTATGAGGTCTGGCGAACAGAATTGATTTCACTTCTTGCGCGCCTTGAAGCGGCGATTGATTTTGTCGAAGAGGATGGCGTTGCCGCCGCCGCACTTGCTGGTATCAAACCCAGGACTCTTGACTTGGTAGCGCGCCTGAGTAGGGCCGCGGCGGAAGCAGATCGGGCGGGTGCGCTTCGCTCCGGCGTCAAAGTTGTTTTTACCGGCGCGCCGAATGTCGGCAAATCCACCTTGTTGAATCTGGTTGCGGCCCGGGAGGCGGCAATCGTTTCTTCGCGCCCCGGCACTACCCGGGATGTCATCGAAGTCCCCATCGTCCTTGGCGGCATTCCCGTCATCCTGACCGACACGGCGGGCCTTCGCGCCGAGGCCGGTGACGAGATCGAAGTCATCGGCATGCAGCGTGCCAGGTCGGAAGCCGCCACTGCCGATATTGTTGTTTGGGTGACTTCGGCTGACGCGGCGGAGGACATCGAAAACGCGGTAGTGCCGGCACTCAAAGTTCTGAACAAGTCGGACCTACCGGGTGATGCCCGTGGAATAGATTTGCGAGTTTCCGCCAAGACCGGCGAAGGCATTGCGGACCTGATTGCCGAACTCAAAAAATTGGTGAAAGCGCGCTTCAGCGGCATGGAGCAGGCCTCGGTCATTCGTGCACGCCACAGAGATGCGGTTGAAGAATCGATTCGGTTCCTCAACGATTCCCTTCTGCATGATGCCGGACATATCGAGCTTGCCGCGGAATGCTTGCGTAGGGCCTGTTTTAGCATCGGTAGGGTTACGGGCCGCGTCGATGTCGAGGATCTGCTGGCGAAGATTTTCAGCGAATTCTGCATTGGCAAGTAACCTGTTTCACGTGAAACTTGTTTCGGCTTTGACCATTGATCGGGCTTGGACTAGAGAACCGCCATGAGCAGGAAGTTCGATGTCATTGTGATCGGTGGGGGCCATGCGGGTGTTGAGGCCGCAGCAGCATCGGCGCGTCTAGGTGCCAACACTGCTCTTGTCACGCATAAGTTTTCAACCATTGGCGAGATGTCGTGCAATCCTGCCATTGGCGGATTGGGCAAGGGCCATCTGGTGCGCGAGATCGATGCGCTTGATGGCCTGATGGGCCGGGTTGCCGATCGCGCCGGAATTCAGTTCCGGTTGCTCAATCGTTCGAAGGGCCCCGCGGTGCGCGGCCCCCGCGCCCAGGCGGACCGCAAGCTTTACCGTGCAGCGATGCAAGACGAAATTCGCGAGCAAAATAATCTCAGCGTTGTTGAAGCGGCCGTGTGCGGATTTGTTTTCGATCAGAACCGCGTTGTTGGAATTACGACGGAAGCCGGAGAAGAACTGCTGGCGGGTGCGGTGGTTCTTACGACGGGAACATTTCTGGCCGGGCTCATTCATATCGGCGAGAAAAAGATTCCAGCAGGTCGCGTTGGCGAACCGCCGGCCCATGGCATCTCGCAACAGTTGCGATCCGCGGGCCTGCAATTGGGGCGCCTGAAAACCGGCACGCCGGCGCGGCTCGACGGCCGCAGCATCAATTGGAGTGTGCTCGAGGAGCAAAAGGGCGATGAGGTTCCAGCGCCATTTTCCACGCTCACGGATTCCATCACAACGCCGCAGGTATCCTGCTTCATCACCCAAACGACGGCCCGGACTCATGAGCTGATCGCCAACAACATTCACCGCTCGCCACTCTACTCCGGGCAGATCGAAGGAACGGGACCGCGCTACTGCCCCTCCATTGAGGACAAGATTCACCGCTTCAGGGACAAGTCATCGCACCAGATATTCCTCGAGCCGGAAGGGCTGGATGATGACACGGTTTACCCCAACGGCATTTCGACCTCGCTGCCGGAGGATGTTCAGGAACAGTTTATCCGGACGATTCCCGGGCTGGAAAATGTTGCGATCCTGCGGCCGGGGTATGCCATTGAGTATGACTATGTAGACCCCCGCGAACTGACCGGCGGGCTGGAAGTCAAAACCATGCCCGGCCTGTTTCTGGCGGGCCAAATCAACGGTACGACCGGCTATGAAGAAGCTGCCGCCCAGGGCCTGATCGCCGGCTTGAACGCGGCGCGAAAAGTGGGCGGCCAGACGGAGATCAGCTTTGACCGGGCCGAGGGTTATCTCGGCGTGATGGTGGATGACCTGGTGCTTCGCGGCGTGACCGAGCCCTACCGCATGTTCACCTCGCGGGCCGAATACCGGCTTTCGCTGCGGGCCGACAATGCGGATCAAAGGCTGACCCCCAAGGGCATTTCCCTGGGCCTCGTTGGCTCGCACCGCCAGAAACATTTTGCGGAGCGCATGAACGTCCTGAACGCGGCGCGATCATTGGCGGAACACTTGGGTATGACTTCGGCCGCCGCCGCAAAGCTCGGCCTGAAGGTCAATCAGGATGGACAACGGCGCTCGGCGCTCGATCTCATGGCCATGCCGGAGGTAGGGCTTGAGCGGGTTTGCGAGATCTGGCCGGAGATCGCGGCGCTGCCTGACTTTGCCAAGGACGGGCTCTTCGCGGATTCACTTTACGCCGGATACAGCGCCCGGCAATCGGCGGACATCCTGGCGCTCCGCAAGGAGGACCAGGTCAGCCTGCCCCATGATACCGACTATATGGCCCTGCCCAGCCTCTCGATTGAGATCCGGCAGAAGCTCATGCGGGTCAAGCCGGGCACTCTGGGTCAGGCCTCGCGCATCGAGGGTATGACCCCTGCAGCGCTCGCCTGCCTGTTGGGCCACATCAAGCGCCAGGCCCTGCGCAGGTCGGCCTGATGAATGCCCAGTATATTCCCGATGACGTGCTGGCGCGGCTGAATGTTTCACGTGAATCACTCCTCAAAATCGAAGCCTATGTCGATCTGCTTCTGACCTGGCAGAGCAAAATAAACCTGATAGGGCCTTCGACGGTTGAGACGGTCTGGCGGCGCCATGTGCTGGATGCCCTGCAGCTGCTGCCGTTGATGCAGAACAATACCGCATCTGTCGCCGACCTGGGTTCGGGAGCCGGCATTCCGGGCCTGATTCTGGCGCTGGGCGGCAATCTCAGGGCCGATCTCTATGAGAGCAATGGCAAGAAGGTTGCCTTTCTGCGCGAGGCCATACGGCAGACAAAGGCCAATGTGCGGGTTCATCAAATCCGTCTGGAATCACTTGAGGAGCATTTGCCGGAACGCATGCCGGACTATGTGACGGCGCGGGCCCTGGCGCCGCTTGAGAAGCTATTGCTTTGGGCGGAGCCCTTGCTGAAGCGGGGGGCTGTTGGCCTGTTCCACAAGGGACAAGATGTGGACAGTGAGGTTAACAAGGCTACCAAATTCTGGAAAATGGGCGCAATCATCAGGCATGCAAGTATGACCGATTCGGACGGTGCTATTCTTGAGGTAAAGGAGATTACCCGTGTTTAATCAGAACCTGTCCCAAAGCCCCCGGATCCTCGCCATCGCCAACCAGAAGGGCGGGGTGGGTAAAACCACTACCGCCATCAACCTGGGAACGGCGCTCGCCGCGGTTGGCGAGACCGTCCTCATCGTTGATCTTGACCCGCAGGGTAATGCCAGCACGGGGCTTGGCATCGTGCGTGGGTCCAAGCAAAAGTCGTCCTACCATGTGCTCATCGGCGAGGCAGAACTGGACCAGGTTATCATCGATTCAGGCATACCCCGGCTCCACTGCGTGCCCTCAACAATCGATCTCCTTGGTGCCGAACTTGAGCTGGCTGATTTTGACCGCAAGGCCTACCGGCTGGCCGATGCCATTGCCCGGCTCTCGCGGCAGCAGAACAAGGGGCGCAGCTACAGCTATATTCTCGTGGATTGCCCGCCGTCGCTCAATCTCCTGACGATCAATTCCCTCTCGGCGGCGGACGCCATACTGGTGCCCCTGCAGTGTGAATTTTTTGCCTTGGAAGGGCTCAGCCAGCTTTTGAAAACTGTTGAGCGCGTGAAGACAACTCTTAATCCAAAATTAACCATTCAGGGTGTTGTTCTTACGATGTTTGATCGGCGAAACAGCCTTTCCGACCAGGTGGCACAGGATGTTCGCAGTGTGCTTGGCGACAAGGTTTACCAGACAGTCATACCGCGCAATGTCCGCGTCTCCGAGGCGCCCTCCTATGGGAAACCAGTCCTACTCTACGACAATGTCTGCTCCGGTTCCCAGGCCTATATCAAACTCGCATCGGAGGTTATTCGCCGTGAGCGCGAACTGCGGGCGGCGTGATCGATTCATATCCGAAACAATCAGCACTACCCTGAGCCAGGGCAGTCATACCAGTATTTGAGGGCAAAGAACCATGATGCAGGCACAAAAACGCAGGTTGGGCCGGGGGCTCGCCGCACTAATCGGCGATGATGTCATCGAGACCGCCTCGCCCGAGGAATCCCGAGGCCTGCGCCACCTTCCCATTGAGCTGCTGCATTCAAATCCGAATAATCCGCGCAAGCAATTCAAGGAAGAAGAGCTTGAGGACCTTTCAAAATCCATCCGGGAAAAGGGCCTGCTGCAGCCAATCGTAGTTCGCCAGCGCGCCGACGGCGAATTTGAAATCGTGGCCGGCGAACGCCGGTGGCGGGCCTCGCAGCGGGCCGGCCTTCACGAACTGCCGGTTCTCATTCGCGATCTCAGCGATGGCGAAACGCTTGAAATCGCCCTCATCGAAAATATCCAGCGCTCCGATTTAAATCCGCTTGAGGAAGCGCGGGCTTACGGACAACTGCTTGAGCAGTTTTCCTACACCCAGCAGCAACTCGCCGATTCAGTTGGCAAAAGCCGCAGCCACATTGCCAACACCTTGCGTTTGCTCACCCTGCCCGAATCAGTGCGCGCCTATATCGAAGATGGAAAATTGACGGCGGGCCATGCGAGGACGCTGGTCGCCACTGATTCGCCAGCGGATCTTGCCAACAAGATTATCAGCCTTGGCCTTTCAGTCCGCGAGGCAGAAACACTCACGAGAAGCAACCCGGCGACGTCGACGCGCAAGGCCAAAGCCGCGAAGGATGCCGATACGCGGGCGCTGGAAAAACAATTGGCGGAAGCCATCGGCCTGCGGATTGAAATCAAAGCGCAGGGCCGTGAAGGCGGAACGCTTTTGATCAAGTACAAGACGCTGGATCAACTTGACGGAATTACGCACCGGCTGATGAGCAAGAAGTGAACTAGCTAATTGTTTCGCGCATCCCGCAAGCGGGCGCTGCGGCCCAAGGCCAACAGGGCGCGGCTTACGAGTGCTTCATCGAGATCGGGATGCTGGCGTGTCTGCAGGATTGCACTGCAGATTTTTTCTTCGGCATTCAAAAGTGCGTCAATGTCCCAAGTTCTGAGTTGCATGGAGATCGAAGCGCGGCGTTTGAAAAAGATGCCGAAGCGCGGCGCCTGCACCACGCTGTCGATGGTTGAGCCCTGGGTAATTTGAGAAGCCATACCTTGCAGTTTTACAATGTGCTGAAGCACGGCGCTGAGGGTTCCCCTCCCGGCGTTCGCCGAAGCGCTCACCGACATCACGTAGCGGTCCACGTCATTCAACTTGCCTTCGAAAACTGCATCCAGCAAATCATCCATGGAGGCATCCGAAGTGTCGCCGCAGATTGCCTGGACATCCTCAACTGAAATTGTGCTCAGGCCCTGGCAATAGGTGATGAGCTTGAGCGTTTCGCTTTCGGCCACCGCGCGCTCGAAGGACATGAATTCGAGAAGCCTCAGCATGGCCTCTTCATCAATTGCCAGGCCGGACGATTTGATCAGGCGTTCCAGCCGGAACCGCAACTCCTGCGGTGATTCTTCATAAAGCGCCACGCTGGCTGCGAGTGGATGCGATTCAAAGAGCTTGCGCAGGCGGGAGGTTTTTGTCAGCGCTTCGGCATCAATCAAAATCAGGTTTCCCCCGGCCTCATTAGCCAGAATGAGATCAAGTGATTTTGCTAGGTTGTCGCCGGCGGCAGAAACCCAAATGACGCGGTTTCCGCCAAACATGGAAATGGATGAAAACTCCTCAAAGAGGCGCCCCGGAGAACTCGTGACCTGCGCCTCGGTCAAACGGGACACATTCAGTGTCTCATCGCCTGCATCGATAATCTTCTTTGTAACGCGCTGGCAGAGTTCATACACGGCGCTGCGGTCCGCCCCATGAACGAGAATGGTGCGTGGCGACTTCTTTGGGTTTGCAAGGTGGCTGATCAGCTCCGTTGCCTTTACGACCGCCATCTCATCTCCCCATCTCAAATGCAGAGCTCGTCAGGTTCCGTGGCTTGCCATATAAGCCGCAAGGCGCGTGTGGATATCCGAGGCAACTTCCTTGGCGGCGCGGCTCGTGGCATTCGCTTCAGCCTGCAGGTCGGCCACCGGTTCACGAATGATGTCGTAGGATACGGCGGAAAATGTTTTTCCGGAATTCACTTCCGCACCGGAGCCCGTCTCAATCAGTTGATAGGTGACGGCAAGGCGCAGCCTTATGCGCTTGATGCCGGGAATCGACCGGTCAACCAATGTCGACTGGGTCACTTCCGGATTCAAAACAAGCTTGTAGAGATTATCGCTCGCAGTGCCGGCGGGCCGTATCGATGAAAGCAGGCTGTTTCTTACCAGCTGGCCGGCCCTGGTATCGGTCTCCTGGATGGCAATCGAAGACAGTGAAGCGACCACGCCGCGGCCATCACTGTCCGATGAATAAAGCGGCTTGAAGCCGCAGCCCGTGAGGCTGAGCAAAACGACCAGGCAATAAATGACTTTTTTCACCCGCAAACTCTTATCCGCTTACGACGATATTCACAATACGGTCCGGAACAACAATAAACTTCACCACGGGCTTGCCGTCCAGGGCACGTTTCACGCCGTCGAGCTTCATGACGGCGGCTTCGACCTGATCCTTCGCCATGCCCTTTTGCAGCTTTATTTCATCCCGGCGCTTGCCATTGACCTGCACCGCAATGGTGACTTCATCATCCACAATGAGGGCCGAAATAGGGGTAGGCCACGGAGTTTCGACAACGGGCTGCTTATGGCCCAGCAGTATCCAGCATTCTTCGGCCAAATGCGGCATCATGGGCGCAAACATCAGGACCAGAAAATTACCGGCTTCCCGGATCGCAAAGGCCAAATCGGCTGAGGGATTGGCGGTTGCCAATGCCGTGCCCAGGGCATTTGAAAGTTCGTAGATCCGCGCAATTGCCCGGTTGAAGCGGAGCGAAGATAGATCATCGGTAACGGTCGCAAGGGTGCGGTGGGCGATACGGCGCAGCTCCAAAGCCACCGGGCTAAATTCGCCGGTGAACGGGGCCGTGTCGCGGGAGCTTGCATCGCCCACGATCCGCCAGAGTCTTTGGGTGAATTTCCAGGCTCCTTCGGCGCCGGCTTCGGTCCATTCAATATCGCGCTCGGGAGGCGAATCAGACAGCATGAACCAGCGCGCCGTATCCGCCCCATAGCTTTCAATGATTGATTCGGGGTCAACCACATTGCGCTTGGATTTGGACATTTTCTCGATGCCGCCGATGGTGAGCTCTTCGCCCGTCTTGGCATGGAACCATTTGCCATCACGCAAGGTGGCATCAACGGGAAACACCCACTCGCCGTTTCCGGTCTTGAAGGTCTCATGGACAACCATGCCTTGGGTGAACAGGCTGGCAAAAGGTTCATCCCAATTGAGGTGATGGGTCTTGCCCATGGCCCGGGCAAAAAAACGCGAATAGAGGAGATGCAAAATGGCATGCTCGACGCCGCCGATATATTGGTCGACCGGCATCCAGTAGCGTGCCGCATCTGCCTCCACCGGCACGTCGGCGTTGGGCGAACAAAACCGCGCGTAGTACCAGGAGGAATCGATGAAGGTATCAAAGGTGTCGGTTTCGCGCGTGGCACTACCGCCGCACTTCGGGCACGTCACGTGTTTCCAGGTGGGATGATGCACCAGCGGATTTCCCGGCTTATCAAAAGTCACGTCTTCCGGCAGAGTCACAGGCAAATCCGCCTTGGGCACGGGAACAATTTTGCAGGCAAGGCAATGTATGACAGGAACCGGACAGCCCCAATATCTTTGCCGCGAAACACCCCAATCGCGGAGACGGAAATTTACTTTCCTCTCGCCTGTCCCTGAGGCTTCAAAACGCCGCGCCACTTCTTCCTTGGCTGCGGACACCGACAGGCCATTGAGGAATTCGGAATTGATGAGTTGGCTTTCGGCCCCGTCTTTCTCCAGATAGGCTTCCGAACCAATGACAACAGATGCCGGATCAACGTCTCTGGGCGCTACCACCGGTATGACCGGCAGGCCATACTTTCGGGCGAAGTCCAAATCGCGCTGGTCATGGGCGGGGCAACCGAAAATTGCTCCCTCGCCATAGCCCATGAGCACAAAGTTGGCGGCATAGACCGGCAGCTTCAGCTTGGGCAGAAAGGGATGGCGCGCATAGATGCCCAGCGCATAGCCCTTCTTTTCGGCGCGCTCGATGGTTTCCTCGCTGGTGCCAAGAGCGGAAACTTCGCGGCGAAATTCGGCGAGGCCTGGATCCTTAGCTGAATATTTTTTTGCAAGCTCATGGTCGGCCGAAATTGCGCAGAAGCTGGCGCCAAAAATAGTGTCGTGGCGGGTTGTGTAGGCCCACAATTTATCGGGCAGCTCATTGCCCTTCCCGTCTTCCAGCACAAACGAAAAGCGCATGCCTTCGGAGCGGCCAATCCAGTTGCGCTGCATGAGGCGGACTTTTTCGGGCCATTTTTCGAGATGGTCCAGGGCCTCCAAAAGCTCTTCGGAGAAATCAGTGATCTTCAAAAACCACTGGGCGAGTTCGCGCTTTTCAACCATCGCTCCGGAACGCCAGCCGCGCCCATCGATCACCTGTTCGTTGGCCAGCACCGTTTGATCGACGGGATCCCAGTTGACGAGGGAGACCTTGCGTTCCACAAGGCCGGCTTGCATGAAGTCAATGAACATGGCCTGTTCGTGGCGATAGTAGGAGGGATCGCAGGTGGCGATCTCGCGGCTCCAATCCAGCGACAGGCCCATGGATTTGAGCTGGCTGCGCATGGCAGCAATGTTTTCATAGGTCCAGGATTTGGGATGCACGCCTCGCTCGATGGCGGCGTTTTCAGCTGGCATGCCGAAGGCATCCCAGCCCATGGGGTGAAGCACGTTGAAGCCGCAGGCCCGCTTGAATCGCGCAATGACATCGCCCATCGTGTAATTGCGCACGTGGCCCATGTGGATGCGCCCGGAAGGGTACGGAAACATTTCCAGAACATAATATTTGGGCCTGGACGTATCTTCCTTTGCCTCGAAGCAGCGTTTCTCGGACCAAAATTTTTGCCAGCGGGGTTCTGCCTCGCGGGAATTATATCTTTCAGATGTCACAGTGCTTGGTCCCTAACAAACTTCACTCATGGGGCAAGGGACTACCAGTCCTTGAAATGGCCTGCAAGCTTGGCCATAAGCACAGCATGAATTTACCGCATCACGGGGCCCTTCAGGATGTCCGCGCACGGATTGAAGCCGCCGCCAAAGCTGTTGGCCGTGAAGCCAGCGAGATCACGCTGATCGCGGTGAGCAAGACCTTCGGCGCGGAAGATATCCTGCCGGTGTTGCAGGCTGGGCAAACGGGTTTTGGGGAAAACCGGGTGCAGGAAGCGGCGAGCAAGTGGCCTGCCCTCAGGCCATCCGCATCCCGGCTGGAGCTGCATTTGATTGGCCCCCTGCAAAGCAACAAGGCGGCGGACGCGGTTCGCCTGTTTGATGCCATTCACACGATAGACCGGCCACGCATCGCCCAGGCGGTTGCTGCGGAAATGGCAAAGCAGGCGCGCCAGCTGCACCTCTTCATTCAGGTCAATACCGGTGATGAAAAGCAGAAGGCCGGAGTCAGCATCGGCAACGCCGATAGTTTTATTGCGGAGTGCCGAAACAAGTATGGGCTGCAAATTTCGGGCCTCATGTGCATTCCACCGGTCAATGAAGCGCCAGACAGGCATTTTGAACTTCTGGCCCAAATCGCCCGGCGCAATGACCTTGCGAACCTGAGCATGGGAATGAGTGGAGACTTCGAAACGGCAATCAAATTTGGCGCAACCCATGTGAGGGTTGGCTCGGCTATTTTCGGAGCACGTGAGGGGCAGCCCCACTAGGCGGCCAGATCACCAGGCGGGTTTTGCTGGAACAGCAGCGCAGCACTTTTTGCATATCTTTCAGGGTTACCGCGATGCAGCCCGCAGTTGGGGTAAAATTCTCCCGGGCGAGATGAAAGAAGATAGCGCTGCCGCGGCCCTGGATGCGGGGCCGCTGGTTGTGGCTGGTCTCCACCACGATGTCATAGAGATGGTCGGGACGCTTCAGATCCTCGTGGGCTGAGACATAGGGCAAATCCACCCGGCGATTGTAGTTTCGGTCACCGGCCGTTTCACACCAGCCCCAGCCGCCCCGGATCGGTGAAACAGGCAATTTCGACTGCGGCCGGACGAGGCGATCATTGCGATAGTAAATCCGGCGCAGGAACCAAAAGCCGACGGGACTTGCGCCATCGCCTTCCTTTTTGAGGAAATTCCTGCCGGACCGCCCCAGGGCGCAGGGCACCGTCAGAGAGCCGCAGGTTAAAACGCCACGGGTGGCGCGCGCGCTGATCGCGCGAATGTGAAGATAAGTGACGGTTTTTCTCACGGTCAGTTGTCTTGCTCCCGGGCTATCAAATGGCCATTGATCATTCTAGAATTGTCCCATGTCCTGAATTTGATGAAAGAACGGCAATGACCAACACCAAAAAAATTCTCATCGTCGACGACGACGATACCCTGCGCGAAACGCTGAAGGACCAGTTTTCCCTGCATGACGAATACAGCGTTACGGATGTTGCCACTGCAACGGCCGGTGTCAAGGCCGTCAAGTCCGATCATGCGGATATGGTGATCCTCGATGTGAACCTGCCGGACATGGACGGGCGTGAAGCCTGCAAGCTGATGCGGCGCAACGGCTACAAGGGACCGGTCATCATGCTCACCGGCCAGAGCTCCGATTCCGATACGATCCTCGGCCTCGATTCAGGGGCCAATGACTACATCACTAAGCCATTCCGCTTTGGCGTGCTGCTTGCCCGCATCAGGGCGCATTTGCGGCAGCACGAACATAGCGAAGACGCCACGTTCAAGGTTGGCCCCTATACGTTCAAGCCCGCCTCCAAAACCCTGGTCAGGGATGACAACAAGAAAGTGCGCCTCACCGAAAAGGAAACGGCGATCATCAAATTCCTATACCGTTCAGGCGAACAGATCGTTGGCCGCGACGTTCTGCTACACGATGTCTGGGGCTATAATGCCGGGGTCACCACCCATACGCTGGAAACCCACATCTACCGCCTGCGGCAAAAAATTGAACGTGACCCGAGCCAAGCGGAAATACTGGTCACCGAGGGCGGTGGCTACAAGCTCGTCCCTTGATCTTGCGGACTATCCATCGTTGTATGGCGTTGGCAATGGGAAATCCGGGGGAATCATGGGCTTTTGGGCTCACATAGGGCTTGTGGGATGAGTGTCAGGGCAGATGCCGAGACCTTGCGGCAAATTCCGATTTTCTCGGAATGCGAACCTGTGCATTTGCAGCTCCTGGCCTTTGCCGCCGAGCGCCAGCACTTTGTTTCAGGCGAAGCCATTATCTCCGAGGGGAAAAAAGCCAAATCGGCCTTTCTCCTGCTGAGCGGAAATGCCGACATCCGGCAAACCACAGGTTCGCAAACCCAATCGGTTGCCACGGCGGAACCCGGGGCCTTTCTTGGCGAAGTCGCGATGATCGGAAAGACAACCTACGCCATTACCGCGCTCGCCTTGGGTGCGGTTTCGACAGCCAGAATAGATCATGCGCTTTTCCTGCGCGTTGCAAATGAATATCCAGAATTCGGCCAAAGCGTATTCAGGGTACTGGCGCGGCGGCTCGAAAATTCAATGCAGGACTTCGAAGGCTTGCGCGGGAAATTCAGCCGCAGCAAATCGTTCCACGACCTATAGGGCGAAGGTCGCCATGACCGGCACATGGTCGGAGGTTTGGGTCCAGCCCCTTGTCTCGCGCAGGATCGTAATATCCTTGCAGGCCTGTGAAAGTCCCGGCGTTGACCAGATATGGTCAAGCCTGCGGCCGCGGTTGGCAAGGGCCCAATCCTTGGCCCGATAACTCCACCACGTATAAAGTTTCTCGCTGGCTGGCGTGTGCTGACGCATCAGATCCACCCATTTGCCTGCCTTCATCACCCGCAGGAGGCCCTCTGTTTCAATGGGCGTGTGGCTGACGACCTTGAGCAGATCCTTGTGGGACCAGACATCATGTTCGAGAGGGGCAACATTGAGATCGCCCACGACGATGCCCTCTTGCCCCTTGGGCACCGAACCCTTTGCAAACCAGCTTTCCAGTTCATCGATGAACTGCAGCTTGTGGGCAAATTTTTCATTGATCTTGGGATCGGGCTCGTCACCGCCGGAAGGCACATAGAGATTATGGATGGTGATGGGTTTGGGGCCTGTAAGGCTTATGGAAACATGACGGCAATCCTCCTTGCCGCAAAAAGCCTTGCTGTTCTGGGTTGTGAAGGGCAGGCGCGAAACAATGGCAACGCCGTGATAGCCCTTCTGGCCAAATTCGGCGATGTGGGTGTAGCCCAGATCATGCAGGGGGCCGGACGGAAACTGCCCTTGCGGGCATTTCGTTTCCTGAAGGCAAAGCACATCGGGCTTGAGCTGGTTCAGAACCCGTTCAACCAGGCCAATGCGCAGGCGAACCGAATTGATATTCCAAGTGGCAATCTTGAGTGTCATGGCTCAAGAATGAGCATAGGTCCGGGTCAAAACGCAAGCAGTACTATTTGCTTCTTTCCTTGCGATCGATCTTCACCACAAAAAGCTTGGGATCTATTTTCATGCCCGATTCAAGATTGGCAAGCGACACGGTGGTGCGGCGGCCCTTGCCGTCGATGATGATCCATTGCTGCAATTGATTCTGCGTTTCGTCGAAGATCAAGACGAGTTGGCCGCCAATCGTACCCTTGCGGTCTTCGAGAACAACCGAGGTAATGCCATCGGCTTGCTCGAAACCCAGAATATTGGCTTCCTGCAAAAGATCGACCTTGGGCGAAACGACCAAGCGCAAGGGGGTAGCGGCAAGAGGAAATTGATCGCCTTTTTCCTTGGCGCGGTTTTTGAGGGTCACCCATTTCCCGTCAGAAACGAGAAGAAATGGGTTGGGAGGAGAATATTCAAAGCGCAGCTTGCCAGGCTTGCTGATGAACATCACGCCCTTTGAGATGTTTCCCTTGGGGCTGATTTGAGTGAATTCGCCCTGAAGCGTCTTGAAGCTATTCATATAGGCAGAAATCTTGTTAATTGATTCAGCCTGCTCCGGGGTGAGTGAAATTGGTTTGGCAGCCGCGGCGATGGCGCTCGTGCCCACGACGGAGGCAAAAAAGACCGAGAGGGCCAGTGCCGCAATTTTAAGGGACCGCATCATTTTATGTTCCAAACCTTAGATTTCCAGTGCTTCTATCTATACGTCATATGAGTTGTAAAACCGACCATTTTGGGGCAGCCCATCACACCCGGGCGCTGTCGCCGGGAACCAGGATTTCGCGTTTTCCCGTGCCATTTGCCGATGAAATAAGGCCTTCTTTTTCCATGCGCTCAATCAGGCTTGCGGCCTTGTTATAGCCCACCTGGAGGCGCCGCTGCACATAGCTGGTGGAAACCTTCTTGTCACGCAGCACAACGGCCACCGCCTGGTCATAGAGGTCGTCGCCCGAGCCACCGCCCTCAGCACCTGCCATGGCGCCGGGATCGCCATAGGACTCATCCTCGACTTCCTCGGTTACCGCATCAACATATTCGGGCGCCCCTTGCGCCTTCAGGAAGCTTACGATTTTTTCAACCTCGTCATCGGCTACGAAGGGTCCGTGGAGGCGGGAAATGCGCCCGCCGCCCGCCATGTAGAGCATGTCGCCCTGGCCCAGGAGCTGTTCAGCCCCCTGCTCTCCCAGAATGGTGCGGCTGTCGATTTTCGAAGTGACCTGGAAGGAAATGCGGGTGGGAAAATTGGCCTTGATGGTGCCGGTGATGACGTCAACCGAAGGCCGCTGGGTGGCCATGACCACATGGATGCCGGCGGCACGGGCCATTTGGGCCAAACGCTGCACGGTGCCTTCAATGTCCTTGCCGGCTACCATCATGAGGTCTGCCATTTCGTCGATGATGACGACGATATAGGGCATGGACGTCATATCCATCTGCTCCTGCTCAAAAATGGGCTCGCCCGATTCGGCGTTGAAGCCAGTCTGCACGGTGCGCGACATCTGCTCGCCCTTGGCCAGGGTCTGCTTGAGCCTGGCGTTGTAGCCATCGATGTTGCGCACCCCGAGCTTTGACATCTTGCGGTAGCGGTCTTCCATTTCACGCACCGCCCATTTCAGGGCGACAACGGCTTTTCGGGGATCGGTCACGACCGGTGACAGGAGATGCGGTATGCCTTCGTAAACCGACAGTTCCAGCATCTTGGGATCGATCATGATCAGCTTGCAGCGTTCGGGCGACAGCCTGTAGAGCAGAGAGAGGATCATGGTGTTGATGCCGACGGATTTGCCGGAGCCTGTTGTACCGGCGATGAGCAGATGAGGCATGCGGGCGAGATCGGCGAAGATGGGTTCGCCGCCAATGTTCTTGCCAAGGGCGAAGGCCAGGTTCTGGCCGGTTTTCTCAAAAGCTTCGGAGGCCAGCATTTCGCGGAGGTAAACCGTCTCGCGCTTGCTGTTGGGAAGCTCGATGCCGATGACGTTGCGGCCCTGCACAACGGCCACGCGGGCCGACACGGCGCTCATCGAGCGGGCGATATCATCGGCGAGGCTGATCACGCGTGACGACTTGATCCCGGGGGCGGGTTCCAATTCGTACAGCGTTACAACCGGGCCCGGCTTCACATTGATGATCTGGCCGCGCACGCCGAAATCCTCCAGCACGCCTTCCAGCATGCGGGCGTTCTGCTCAAGCACTTCGTCGGAAAGATCAATTGATTGTTTGCTGCTGCGCTTGGGTTCGGCCAGCAGGGTGAGGGGCGGAAATTCAAACTCGCTGGATTTGGTAAAGCGCAGGTTGAGCTGGGAATCCTTCTTGATTTTTTTACCCAGCTTGATTTCCTTGGCTTCGCGCGTCACCCGCACGGCAGGTGTTTCGGCAACGTCATCCGACTCGTCCGGATCTTCTTCGGAAACTTCATCCTCCTCCAGTTCCTCTTCCATTTCCGGCATGGCGAGGCGAGGCTCTTGGGCGTTGCTGTTCCGGCCCAGCGAAGGTTCGATGCGCAGTTTTTTGGCGGGCGCCAATCGTGAAATGATATCGCGGGATGAATTTGCTTCCGCGGTGCGGAGCGCCCGGGCGGATTTTTCCTGGGCCCTGTAGGCCCGCCAATGCATAAAGCTGGCCTGCAGGAAACGCAGGAGCCGAATCAAGAAGATACCCACAGCACGGGCCAGATTTCCAAGGGTGCCGGTGGTTTCGGATTTGGTCAGTCCGGTGGCACGCAGCGCTGCGCAGATGGCTGTGCCCGCGCAGAGAGCTCCGGTGAAGACCTCAGCGAAAGCGCCTTTGAGGCCCAATGCGAGAATTGAAAGCATGCCGCCGCTGATGATGTCCCCGGAATTGCCGCCAAGCCCGGCGGCGAGTGACCAGCTTGAGGGGGCGGGCAGAGTCGCAAAGGCGCCGCAGGCGAGAAAGGTGGCGGCAAGCCAGGCCAGCATAGCCATGAACGGCCGCTCGGGCCTTTCGTGGCTCAACAGGTTCACAACCCAGGCCATGGGAATGCCGATCAGCGGCAGAACACCCAGGCCCAAGAGCTGCATGAGCTCATCGGCAATGACGGAACCGGGATAACCTAGGTAATTTTTGGCGATCTGGTCGGTTGCATGATTGAACGACGGGTCGTCCGCCGACCAGGTGGCCAGGGCCACGCCTACGGCCGCGAGGGAGGCGAGAAGTGCCACGCCGGAAATTTCAAAGAGGCGATGGCGTATGAAACGACGCAGCGCCGCCGGAATTGCGCCGTCATCGGTATCATAGGAACGATTGTAAGCCATGGATTTCTCCGCCGGCCCGGAGATCATCCCACAGGCCCATAACAAATGGTTAATGGCAGTCTGAAGGGTCATGGTTAAAGCAGGGTTAAACCCCGCATGAAAAAGCGCCCCGCGAGGGGCGCTTTTCCGTCGTGTTTTGAATGGCCGAACTTAGGAGTAGGCCCGCTCGCCATGGGAGCCGATATCGAGGCCCTCACGCTCTTCCTGCTCGGGAACGCGCAGGCCCGTCGTGAGCTTGCAGATCATGAGTGCCACATAGCTGACGACGGCGGATAGAATGATTGCTGTCAGTACGCCATAGATCTGCGCCGTCATCTGCGCCGAGAAGGAATACTCAAGCGCCTTCACGGAGGTGTCGGTGGCGAGATAGTCGGTCACGCCCACGCCGCCAATTCCCGGATTGACGAAGTAGCCGGTCAGAAGGGCTCCGACGATGCCGCCGATGCCGTGGACGCCAAAGACGTCAAGGGAATCGTCATAGCCAAGCTTGGCCTTGAGCCAAACCACGGCCCAGAGGCAAATGACGCCGGCCAGGATACCAATGATCAAAGCGGCTGTGGGGCTTACCCAGCCGCAGGCCGGGGTAATGGCCACAAGGCCTGCAACCGCGCCGGTAAAGGCGCCGAGGAGGCTGGGATGGCCACGGGTCACCCATTCGCCAGCGGTCCATGCCAGAGCCGCCGCAGAGGCTGCCAGGATGGTGTTAAATATCACCTGGGCAGTTAGGCCGTTGGCCTCCATGTTGGAGCCGGCGTTGAAGCCGAACCAGCCAATCCAGAGGAGGCAGGCGCCGATCATCGCGAACGGCAGGTTGTGGGGCGCCAGAACTTCTTTGCCGAGGCCAAGGCGCTTGCCGAGGACGATGGCGCAGACAAGGCCTGCAACACCGGCGTTGATATGCACAACGGAACCGCCGGCAAAGTCGATGGCGCCCTTGTTGAAGAGCCAGCCATTGGAGGCATTGACGGCCGTGGCGTAGTCGCCAAGGACCAGGGCTTTTGCCGCGTCATCGGTTGCCGCAGCGAGCTTGGCGAGGAAGTCAGTAGCTGCCGCTTCACCCACCGCTGCTTTGACGGCGTCGAGGTTGTCAGCGCTCAGGGTGTAGGCGTCGGGGCCTGCCCACCACCAGACCATGTGGGCCATTGGCAGATAGGCGAAGGTGAACCAAATCGCCAGAAACAGCAGAATGGCCGAGAATTTCATGCGTTCGGCAAAGGCGCCGACGATGAGGGCCGGGGTAATGGCCGCAAAGGTCAACTGGAACACGATATAGGTGAATTCCGGTATGTAGGTTTCCTTGGAGAAGGTTGCGGCCAGCGTATTGTAATCCACGCCCGCAAGCATGAACTTGGAGAACCCGCCGATGAAGCCGTTGCCGTTGGTGAAGGCCAGTGAATAGCCGTAAATGAACCACAGGACCGAGATCATGCAAAAACAGATAAATACCTGCATGAGCACGGAAAGCATGTTCTTGGAGCGCACCAGGCCGCCGTAGAAAAGTGCGAGGCCTGGAATAGTCATGAGAATCACGAGGATCGCGGCAATCAGCATCCAGGTGGTATCACCCTTGTTGACGGTTGCCGCGGCAAGTGCCGGGGTTGCGGTTAGAAAAGCTGTGAGCGCAAGTCCGGCCGGCAAACCGACAAGGAGTTGGCGCAATTTTGGTCGAAGTGTCATTTCACTGTCCTTTGTTGATCGTGTTAGAGGGCCGCAGAGCCTGTTTCGCCGGTGCGGACGCGAACGGCGGACTCAAGCGGCAAGACGAAAATTTTGCCGTCACCGATTTGGCCGGTCTGGCCCGCCGCCTGGATGGTTTCCACAACCCGGTCAGCCATGGCCTTTTCGACGGCAATTTCGATTTTGACTTTGGGGATGAAGCTCACGGCATATTCGGCGCCGCGGTAGAACTCTGTATGGCCCTTCTGGCGGCCATGCCCTTTGACTTCGGTAACAGTAATGCCCTGTACCCCGATGGCGCCCAGCGCTTCGCGGACCTCGTCGAGCTTAAAAGGCTTTATGATCGCTATAATATATTTCATGGATACTTTCCCTCCAATAACCGGAAGGTGATTCTCAAGAAACGTGCCAATTAGAAATCAATTTTAACTCTTTGTTATTGCTTGGCTTTCTATTTTCGACGGGAAAGGGCACGGAAATTTTTGCTTGTTAGTTGTGCAAACTTTTGAATCTGCTGAAAATTTCATCACAAATAATGATTGTCTTGACTGGCTGGGGTTATGGGCGTTTTTGATGGCGTCATGAGCAAGACTTTTGATGTCGTTGTCGTCGGCGCGGCGCTGAATGGATTGACTGCCGGCCTCGCCCTTGGCGGGCAGCGGGCCCGGCGTCCACTGTCCGTGGCCGTCATTGACCGCAGGGATCCGCGGCAAACACTTTCAGTCGATAGTGATGCCCGCGCCTCGGCGATTACCGCCAGTTCCAAACGCATGTTCGAGGCCCTTGGGGTGTGGGAGCATGTGGCTCCGTATATGCAGACGATGAACGAAATCATTGTGACCGATGGCCGTGGTCCCGAGGCCCGGCCGGTGCTGCTGCAATTCGGCGAAACGGGCGCGGGACAGGCCTCGTCGGCGCATATGGTGGAGAACCATCATTTACTGCGCGGCCTTCTTGATGCGGTTGAGAAATCACCCAACATCACGCTGGTGACAGGCCATGCGCTGGCCACGCAAAGTTTCACGCCGGGGCTTGCCAGGCTCACGCTTGCGAACGGTGAGCAACTCTCTTGCAGTCTTGTCATTGCCGCAGATGGTGGAAAGTCTCCGCTTCGCCAAGCGGCAGGGATAGAGCTTGTCGGCTGGTCCTATGAGCAGATGGGCATTGTCGCCTCGTTTGATCATGAGCATCCGCATGGTGGCCGGGCGGAAGAACATTTTACGCCTGTCGGCCCCTTTGCCATTCTGCCTCTGCCGGGAAACCGCTCATCCGTTGTCTGGACCAAGGGCACCGCCGAAGCAAAAAGACTTCTGGGCTTGCCGCCGCAGGATTTTGAAGCTGAGCTGCAGAACGAGATTGGCTCGCATCTCGGCAAGATTGTCTTGCTTGGCAAGCCGCAGGGCTATCCACTGTCGATGTTTTTTGCGAAAGAGTTTCACGCAACGCGCCTGGCCTTGGTAGGCGATGCGGCCCATGTCATTCATCCCCTTGCAGGTCTTGGGCTCAATCTTGGCCTTCGTGATGCGGCGGCGCTGGCGGAATGTGTGGCTGATGCCCACGCGCTGGGTCAGGACATTGGCGGCCTGGCGGTGCTCGAGAGATATTCCACCTGGCGGCGCTTTGATACGGTGGCGACAGCGGCAGGCATGGACGGGCTCAACCGGCTTTTTTCAAACAACAATTCTTTCCTGCGCATTCTGCGTGATCTTGGCTTGCGCGCGACCACTCAAATGCCGGGGGTAAAGCAGATGTTCGCGCGGGAAGCGGCGGGCCAAACGGGCTCGCTGCCAAGACTATTGCGTGGCGAGGCGGTTTAGCCGCGGCCCTGTCCTGCCTTGGCGAGTTTTTCCAGATAGGCGGGCCAGATCGTAGCGTGTTCGCGGCCGAGCTTGGCCAAGTAATTCCAAGTGAACAGGCCGGTGGAATGGCCATCGCTGAAAATGATACGCACGGCATAAGTGCCGATGGGCTCAAGCTTGGTCATGGAGACAGTTCGCTTGCCGAACACGAGTTGTTCCTGTCCGGGACCGTGGCCCTTTACTTCAGCGCTGGGACTTTCGACGCGGAGATATTCCGCATCGAGATCAAATGACTCGCCCGTATCAAAACGAATGTTGAGAATGCGTCCCTGCTGTTTCGACAGGAGTTCAAGGGGCCAGGGATCAGCCATCCTTGAGTTCGCGGGCTTCATCGGGAAGCATGATGGGAATGCCGTCGCGGATGGGATAGGCAAGGCCGGCAGCTTTTGAGATAAGCTCCTGCTTTTCTGCATCATACTCAAGACGGGTTTTGGTCACCGGGCAAACCAGGATCTCAAGCAATTTCGGATCCACTTTGCGCGCTTCGGGCATGGCGATTCCTACTGCAGCTTGTGGCGCTTGCCGGAGAAGGATTTTGACAGCGCCATTTCAGTGAGCGCCACCAGCACATCGGCGCGAGTTTTCAAATCCGGTGCTTCGAGAAGCGCCTGCTTTTCGCTGGCGGGATAGGGAGCCAGAAGCGACAGCGTGTTGACCAGAACCTCGGTCGAGGCCGCGTTGATTTCACTCCAGTCGGCACTCATGTTGTTGGCCGTCAGATAATCCTTGAAGGCGGTGAGAAGAGCCGGGCGGTTGACGTCAGCGGCACCCAAATCCATCACCAGGTCAATGGCGAAGGGCTTGAAGTTGGCCACGACCTGGCGATAGGCGGTGTCGACAGTCAATTCGCTCTTGATGGAAAACCGGCTGACGCCGGTGAGCGTCACCAGCATCCGGCCATCGGGGGTTTCCGCATAGGAGGTGATGCGTCCCGCACAGCCCACCTTCATCAGATCCGGCCGTTCCGCCGTATCGCTATCGTCCTTGGGCTGGATGATTCCGATCATGCGCTCGCCCGACAGCGCATCCGAGATCATCTCGAGATAGCGCGGTTCAAAGATGTTCAGCGGCAGGTCGGCGCGCGGCAAGAGCAACGCGCCGGGAAGCGGAAACACTGGAAGCTTCTGGGGCAGGTCGGCGGGCTTGTTATAGTCTTTCAAGAATTTCATTCGTCCTCACGAAAAGAGAGTTGCAGACAGTTTGCGGCGGCCTTGCAGGGTGGCTTCATCTTTTGGCCCCCACGCCTCGAAGAATTGAACGAGCTGCTTGCGGGCCGCATCCTCATTCCAATCGCGCTTCTTGCGGATGACATAAAGCAACTGGTCGGTGGCCTCGGGCCTCTGGCCGGCGCCATTCAAAGCCACGGCAAGCTCAAGGCGTTTTGCAAAATCATCGGGAGCGGCCGCGACGGCCTTTTGCAATTGATCGAGGAGACCGGTGTCAACGGGGTGAAGCGCCAGATCAAGGGCGGCCGCGGCGCTGACAACATCGGGGTTTGCCGCCTTGTCAGGGGGAACCTGAGCCAGGGTTGCAGCAGCTCCCTCGAGATCTCCGAGTTCGATCTGGCATTTTGCAAAATTGGCGAGGGCTGCGACGTGTGTGGGATCGACGCCCAGAATTTGCTCCAGAATGCTCTGGGCCTCGTCAAAGGCTTTGCGCTGCATGGCTTCTTCGGCCACCTTCATGGCGGCGGCAATTTCCTCGGCCAGCGAGCCCTTGCTCGAAAGCTTGTCGATGAATTGCCTGATCTGACCCTCGGGAAGCGCTCCCATGAAGCCATCAATCGGCTGGCCATTCACAAAGGCGAATACGGCAGGAATGGATTGCACGCGCATCTGGGCGGCAATCTGCTGGTTTTCGTCCACATTGATTTTGACGAGGCGCACTTTTCCGTTGGCCTGCTTCACGACCTTCTCAAGAAGCGGCGTCAGCTGCTTGCAGGGGCCGCACCAGGGAGCCCAGAAATCAACGAGGACCGGAACCTTCTTTGAGACCTCGATGACATCAGCCATGAAGCCCTTGGTATCGGTATCCTTGATGAGTTCAGCGGCGGGAACCCCTGAAGCGCCATTTTGTCCTATGATCATGTCGTTCATGTTGTGCCTGTTTGGTGTTTTCCATTAAAAATGGCGCTTCTGGCGGCAAATTACAATGCGGGATCGGCCACTGCGACAACCCGTGGTTCGTGGCCGCAGGATCTGATGAAGGTTAACAGATCGGCCGATCGGATCGTCGTTGTCGCGTCATTTTTCAAGGGATGATAGTTCAGGATTTCCAGCTCCATCATGCGGGCGTCGAGAATCACGTTGGTGCGTACAGTCTTATCATTGATGAGGCCAAAGGGCGTCACCGAGCCAGGCTCAAGGCCCAGAACTTCCATCAGCAGTTCGGGCTTGCCGAAGGAAAGCCGCCGTGAACTGATTTTTGCGGGCGCCGCCTTCAAATCCACGCGGGAGTCCTCAAGGCAGACAATCAGCCAAAGGACGCCCTTTTCGTCCTTGCAAAAGAGGTTTTTGCAGTGGCCGCCGGGGATATCGGGATGGACCAGCCGGGCTTCTTCCACGGTGAACACGGGCGTATGGCTTTTTGTCGTGGTTTTGATTCCAAGGTCGGCAAAACGCCGGAAAAGCTCATCGCGGCTGGCTGGCATGGCGGTCAATCGTCTCCGGAAACAAGAAGGTTGAGCTTGCTATTGCATTTACGCTAGGCTTGGGCAATAAGACGCGCCACCTCGCCGGTTTTTCCGGCTTCGTTATACGCTCAGCGGGCGTAGCTCAGGGGTAGAGCACGACCTTGCCAAGGTCGGGGTCGAGGGTTCGAATCCCTTCGCCCGCTCCAGTTTCATAATGTAAACAATAGTTTATGACGGCCGATTCAATGGGAAATAGCCTCCGGAAGCTGCCCATCAAAGTTTGCTGGCAGAAAGCTTCCGCGAAGCGTCCACCACAACAATTGGTCGCACGGGTTTGCCTTCCATGGCTAAAATGTTTTTCTCGGCCAAAAGGGCTTCGTATCTCCTGCCCATCTGTCCCACATCCACGATTAGGTAGTAGGCCAGCTTGGCTTGCTCGGCAGTGGCATAAGCTTCAAGTTGGCGCGTATAACCTGCCACAAGCTTCCCATTGGTAGACAGCTTAATCTCAACCAATGCACGTCCGGAGAAGCCGCTCGAAATCTTGAAGTCGACTGGCCCGTTCCCGGTATCGGCCTCGGGGGTCAGGTCGAGGTCGTTTGCCTTGCAGAACGCCTGCGCAACTAGAAAGAACATGCGCTGGGCAGCTTTTTCCGCACGGGGCTTACCATCATGATACAATTCCTCAGAGTAGCGTCTATCCTCAATCAAATGACGGAAGTTCTCGATGATCTGTTCGACGACAGTTGCCAGTGTACGATGGTTCCACGCGGTGGGCTTCGCTACATGCTGAACGTCTTCTGGTTTCAGCAACTGCTGGAGCCTTACCCAAAAAACCTCGCCACCGGGGTCACCTGCGAAGTCGTAACTGCTCGCTGGCATTCCTTTCAGGACATCAAGTAAGTCCCGGAACTTAGCATCACTCGACAAGGCCCAATCTCTCAACGTGGATTTATCCTTGCGTGCCTTACCCGCCCAAATTCCAGCAACTTGTTCGTTCACGCTGCTGCGAAGCGCGGCGTTCTTTGATGCTGCATCCCCTACGCTTTCCCAGTCCGAGGCAACGGGCAGATCACGCAACACGTCCTGAGGCACCAAAATGACAGGACCTCCCTCTGGATCGTATGGATTTGCGGGTAAATCTCCAGAGAACGTATCACCGTTCACCAGTTTGAATTTTATCTGATGAATCCCCACTCCAACTTCTCGGCATATCGACTGCGTGTAAGCGATCAAATCATCCATGATGATCTTGCAAGTCATATCGCTAATGCGATCTGGGCCGATGCCTTCCTCAAACAGTGCCATGGCCACAAAGAGATCGGGGTCTGTTATTCCAAGTCCAATGATCTCTGATGCAGTTTGCACAAGCATGGCAGTTTGCGCTTCTCCACCGCCGCTTCCCCGCGTAGAGGAACCACCATAGCCCAGACACTGGTAGCGAACTTCGGGGAATTGCAGCTTTCGTTCAGCTGCCTTCCATGGCGCATCGTTCTTCACCTTAGAGCCGACGATTAACTTGATGATTGTCTCAAAATAGCTGGTGAATGTCTTGCGGGCAGATTTACCAAATGGCACCGATTTTGAGTGCTCCAGCAATAACGGATCAACGAACAGTTTTGTGTCGGCATTCAGGATCGGATCGAAAACACCAAATGCAGCTAACCTCTCCATTGGCACTCTAAAGTGCCGTGAGAATGGGATAGGGTTGATGAGTTTTGACATTATGACCCCAAATCCGTTCCCCGGAGTATCTACAGGAAGGTCATGATATAGCAGGATAATCCCTTCGCCCGCTCCAATTTTCCAAATATCCCCATATCAGGAAATTTTGGCAATGAATTCATGGAGTTCATTGAAGCTGTTTAATTGCTTGAAGCGCGGGTGCTGGGTGGGCGCCTCGACGTGCTCCAGCGTCCAGGTCAGTTCATGGGGAATGAAAACGCCCCAGCAGCCAGCGGCGATGGCCGGCACAATGTCCGATTTCAGGGAATTTCCCACCATGGCAGCGCGCTCCGGCCCTTCCCCGTGCCGGTCAAAAACGCGTTTGTAGGTTTGGGGCGTCTTGTCGCTCACTATTTCAATGCCGTCGAAGAGTTCACCCAGGCCGGACTGGGCGAGTTTCCTTTCCTGATCGAAGAGATCGCCTTTGGTGATGAGGACAAGGCGGAAAGAGTTGCCGAGTTCTTCCAGTGTTTCGCGGACGTGCGGAAGGGGCAGGATGGGATGAGACAGCATTTCGCGGCCGGCACTCAGAATTTCCTGAATCACCGAGGCCGGAACCTCGCCATGGGTGACATCGATGGCGGTTTCAATCATCGAGAGGACAAAGCTCTTGGTGCCGAAGCCATAGAATTGCAGGTTTCGTATTTCGGCTTGCAGCAGGCGGGCGCTCAGGTCGGTGCCTTCCGCGTATCCCCCGAGAAGCTCAATGAAGCGGGCTTCGGTGAGCTTGAAAAACTGTTCGCTCTGCCAAAGGGTGTCATCGGCATCCAGTCCGATTGCCGATAATTTTCTTGGCACCGAACAATCCTTCAACAATTCGTCGTGGGGTTGACGCAAATGCCTGTTTCTTGACAGGACGGCGGGAAGAAGTCTAGGTTCCGGCACACGGTATTGAATATTCATTCAATAAAAGGAAATGGCCATCATGCGTATTCATCTTCTCCTGGCAGCAGCGCTAATGTTGGCCATGGCCGCAGAGCCTGCGAGGGCCCAGCAAACGTCGCTCACCGTCATGACTTTCAATATTTGGGGTGGCGGCGCGAATGAGCAAAAGCCTATCGATGAGACGGTGGCCGTCATCAAAGCGGTGAATGCCGATATCATCGGCGTGCAGGAAACGCGTCTTGAGAGCGATCCCTGCACCGCCGAGGTCTGCCCTGCGGCGGGTGAAAGTGTTGCCAAGAAATTGGCGGATGCACTTGGCTATTTCGCCTATGACCAAACAGCCAGCAATGACGCGCTTTGGGCCAATGCAATTTTAAGCCGCTATCCCATCGGCCAAGCCACGCCAAATGATCTCGGCGTCACCATTTCTGTTGCCGGGCGCAAGGTGCAGGTGTTCAACATCCATCTTGATGATGCGCCTTATCAGCCCTATCAGCTCTTGGGCATTGAGTATGGCCCATTTCCCTACCTCAAGACTGCCGAGGAGGCCATCAAGGCAGCTACGGAAACGCGAGGGTCTGCCCTCAAACTTCTGTTCGATGACATGGCATCGGCTGGCGAGGCAGATGCAACATTCGTTTTTGGCGATTTCAATGAACCATCCCACCGGGATTGGACCGAAGCTGCGGTTAAAACCGGGCGCCAGCCCATGGTCGTTGCCTATCCAACGGTGAAGGCCATCGAAGACAAAGGTTTTGTCGATACTTTCCGCGCCATATTTCCCGACCCCGCAGCAAAACCAGCATTTACCTGGACACCGACGGGCGATCCTGCCGCAACCGACGACCATCATGACCGCATTGATTTTGCCTTAGCGCGCGCCAAGGCGCTTGAAGTTGTGGCCGCTGGCATTGTCGGGGAAAAGACCCCGGAGGCTGATATCGTGGTCACACCCTGGCCTTCGGATCACCGCGCAAGCTATGCCAAAGTGAAATTCTGAATTTTTTTGGCGTTCGCCCCGGGGAACTGACTGCAGCTATTCAATTCTGACGGCAGTCCCGGCGGCCGTCACCATCAGCATGCTGCCGTTGGTGCCCACGGTTTCGTAATCGATGTCGACGCCGATCACGGCATTGGCGCCGAGTTGCTCGGCCTTGTCGGTCATTTCACTGACTGCGGTTTTGCGCGCGTCGTTCAAAACCTTTTCATAGGAGCCGGAGCGGCCGCCGACGATATCGCGGATGGAAGCAAAGAGATCGCGGAACAGGTTGGCGCCGAGAATGGCTTCCCCCGCAACAAGCCCCTTGTATTCCAAGATGCGTTTGCCTTCGACATTGTGGGTGGTGGTGACCAGCATGATGCTCTCCTCTTTGAAGGCCTAATCTAATGGCGGAAATGCCGAATGCCAGTGAAAATCATGGCGAGCCCGGCGTTATCGGCGGCGCGGATGATGTCAT
This sequence comes from Aestuariivirga sp., assembly GCA_965279345.1. Classification (GTDB taxonomy): domain Bacteria; phylum Pseudomonadota; class Alphaproteobacteria; order Rhizobiales; family Aestuariivirgaceae; genus Aestuariivirga. The sequence continues at coordinate 42,198 of CBDIHN010000003.1, read as the reverse complement.
CGTCCTTGATCGAACCGCCGGGCTGGATGATGGCGGTGGCGCCTGCCTCTGCAGCCTGCAGCAGGCCATCGGCAAAGGGGAAGAACGCATCGGAGGCTACAACGGAACCATGGACAAGTGGCACCGTGTGTCCCGCCGCCTTTGCCGCATCCTCGCTTTTGCGGACGGCGATGCGGGCGGCATCGACGCGCGACATTTGACCAGCACCAATGCCGACAGTTGCGCCATTCTTGGCATAGATGATCGCATTGGACTTTACGTGCTTGGCAATCCTGAAAGCGAACTTCAGGTCTTTGAACTCGGCTTTGGTGGGTTCACGTTTGGTGACAACCCGCAAATTCATCTCATCAACTGAATAACCATCACGGGTTTGCACGAGAAGCCCGCCGATAATGGATTTCACCGAAATTGCCGGGGCGTTTGAATTGGGAAGTTCACCCAAAAGCAGGAGGCGCAGATTTTTCTTGGCAGCAATGATGGCGCGCGCGGCGTCATCCGCGCCGGGTGCAATAATAACCTCGGTGAAAAGTTTTGAAATCTCAAAAGCGGTTTCTTCATCCAGGTTGCGGTTGAACGCCACGATGCCGCCAAAGGCGCTGACCGGATCGCAGGCAAGCGCTTTGCCATAGGCCTCGAAAAGCGAATGGCCGATAGCAACGCCGCAAGGGTTGGCGTGCTTTACAATCACGCAGGCGGCCTCCGGCTCGTTGCGGAATTCCGAAAGGCAATCGAGGGCGGCATCCGTGTCATTGATGTTGTTGTAGGAAAGCTCCTTGCCCTGAACCTGTTTGGCACTGGCGACACCTTTGCGTTGATCCGGGCTGCTGTAGAGGGCGGCGGCCTGGTGGGGGTTTTCACCGTAGCGCAGGGTTTGCAGGCGCTTGCCGCCAATGGCGAAAAAGCCTGGTGCGGTGTCGCCGAGTTCTTTGGAAAACCACTGGGCGATTGCGGCGTCATAGGCGGCGGTTCGGGCGAAGGCCTTGGCCGCCAGCAGGCGGCGCGTTGCCTCGGTTGTGTTTCCGCTATGGGCACTGAGTTCCGACAGCACCGTAGCGTAATCTTCGGGGCTCACAACGACTGTCACCCGGTCATGATTTTTGGCAGCGGCCCGGATCATCGCGGGGCCGCCCACATCGATGTTCTCGATGGTGGTGTTCCAGTCGGCCTGCTTGGCGACGGTTTCTTCAAACGGGTAGAGATTGACCACGAGAAGATCGATATCAGCGATGGCGTGGGCTTGCTTGGCGCTGTCATGGGCCGCATCGTTCCTCACGGCCAGAAGTCCGCCGTGGATTTTGGGATGCAGGGTTTTCACGCGGCCATCCATGATTTCGGGAAAGCCGGTGACGGACGCCACATCGATAGCCGGAATGCCGGCGGCGTGCAGGCTTTTCGCCGTGCCGCCGGTTGAAATGATTTCGATGTTGAGGGTTACCAAGGCACGGGCAAATTCGATGAGGCCGGTCTTGTCGGAAACGGAAATGAGGGCGCGGCGGATCGATGGAGTCATGGGGCGTATCCCGGAACTAGATGCTGATCAGGCACATAGCATGCCGGGATCATTAGGCCACTAGAAAGGAAGTTGCGGCATTTCCACCCGGTCGCTCGGGGCGGCGGCTGATTTTTCGACGCGGCGCAGGGCCCAGTTTACTCCGGCGGCCGTTTCCGTCGAACCCCGGATGACGATTTGCTGGGTTTTCCGGGGGCCAAGGGCATCGCCTAAAAACACGCTGTCCTCGAGGGACATGGTTCCGCCACGGGCATTGAACTGCCAGGCGGTTTTATTGGGCAGCATAATGACAATCCGCGATTCCTTGCGGGTCAGGGTTGTCTTCACACCGGGATGAAGGTGAAACCTGATGGTATAATCCAACGGACCTGAGACTATATTCTGGGGTCCTGCGGGTGAAATCCTATCCTCGCCGCGAAGATCATTGCCGGTCTGCGACAGGAAGATGCTTCGATGGTGGCAGATCTTGCCTGGCTTTCCGGAAATCTCGTTGGTGCTGTTGATCAGAGAGCCTTGGGGAGAGGTTATCACTTCTGCAGCGGGACGGTTTTTTGCCCCGCATTCGTACGCGGCAATTTCAACCGTGTTGTGGGCAGCGATATCCGCTGCAGCCCTGCGCCAATCCTCCGTGGCGGAGCCCGGCATGCCGCAATTACTGAAAATGCGGTGCGGCCCATCGGAAAATTCAATGGCCAGCGGACTGTTGCATTCGCCGGGAACGCCCGTGTCCATGATCAGGAGGCCAGACCGGTGTGAAAGCCGGCAATAGCCGGAATGAGGTGCGGCGAGCAGCGGTCGGCCGGCAATGGTATCGTGTTCCACAAGGGTCTTGATGCCGGCCATCTCGGTTGCCCCGGCCCCTTGAAAGTTGCCAAGGCCCCGGTCGCCATGGCTGAGCATGCGGAGCATGGGAAACATTCTTTCAATGGCAGCGCCCAACGCCTTCGGAACCGCCTCACGCTTTGCCACCATCGCATCCCGGATGGGGATGACAGCGAGGAGAACTTCAAGCAGCGCCTGGGGATTGCGCGAAATGTGGCCGCCGTCGGGAAGGATGACTTCATTGATGATGGCGCAGAGCTTGGCATTGGCTTGATCTCGCAGGGTTTCCGAACCGCGAAAAGCAAGGCTCGCATATTGCAATGCCACGGCCTGCCAAAAACAGTCACCAAGTGTAGATGGGCGCATTGCCAAAACACGATGGACGAGTTTTTCGGCGAGCTCATAAAATGATCTCTCAAAGGCGGAAGGCGACGGCCCCACCAGAAAATGCGCCGCACTTGCGAGCGAGATCAGGGCCTGAAAACAGACCATTGGCGTCCGGAAGACATTCCGCTGCTCGCCCCATTTCAGAACCAGCGAACGGGCGACGATGCGGTGCAGTTCGTGACCGCCTGTCACGAAATGCTGCAGCCAGGAGAGATTGTGGAGTGCTGTGGCCCATTGGGGACTGGGCGGGGCAGCGTCAAACACGTCGACAGGCCTTCCCGCAACCGTTGCGCCAGCGAAACTAAATTTTCCACGGGCCATGTCCTGGGCTAGGGTTGGGTCACCTGGTTTCAAGGCCAAAAGCCTTGTTCCAAGGCCGGAAATGCTGATGCGCTGCGGCGGGCGGAGGCCAAAGCCATGGGCGGCCCAGTGTTTAAGCGTATTGCCATGGCCCGACAGCACCTGAAAATAGGTGGGAGTGTCGAAGTGCTGCGTAGCCCAATGATCGCGCATGTTCTGCCGCGTTAAAAACCGCTGTGATGATGCAAAGGCCTACACTGGTGCCGAGATAGTTAACGAATTACTAACGCCGCTCCAGGCGGGCCGCAAAGAAGCCGTCGAGGCCGGAACACTTGCCAATTGTCATTGAGGGCAGGCAGCGCATAAGGCCTGCGGGCGTAATGAACTGCGCCTGCTTGGCAAGGTCATCGGGAACGATGGTGGAAAGCGCAAAATCTTCATGGGCTCGCAGGAAATTGAACACCTGCCGCTCCCCTTCGAGGGGGGACAATGAACAGGTGCAATAGACCAGCTTTCCACCGGGCTTTACCAAGCGCGCCGCATGGCTAAGCATTTTCTGCTGCAGACTCACGAGCCCTGCTAGCTGCTGGGGCGATTTCAAATAGACGAGATCGGGATGACGCCTGATGGTTCCGGTGGCGGAACAGGGGGCATCGAGCAGGACATTGTCGTAGAGCGTACCGGTTGGCAGGGACAAGACGTCGGCAAGGAGTGTTGTGACCTGCAACTTCAATCGCGCGAGATTCTCCCGCAGCCGGTTCATGCGCGTCACAGAATCATCAACGGCGGTCACTATTGCTCCGGCGGCCGCGAGTTGCGCGGTTTTCCCGCCGGGTGCTGCACAGAGATCGAGAACCCATTTCCCCGTTATGTCGCCCAGAAGTTTTACGGGCAAGGCCGATGCGGCGTCCTGCACCCACCACTCTCCTTCGCTGAACCCCGGCAGCTCCTGCAAATTGCTGTCGCCGGATTGCAAACGGATGGTTCCGGTCGGGAGAAGTTCGCCCTTCAATTGTTTGGCCCATTGCTCAGACTTATCTTTGACGGAAATGTCGAGGGGCGCCTCGATGAGATGGGACGCTGCAATGTCACGCGCTGCTTCTTCGCCATAAGCGGCGACCCATTGCTCCCATAACCAATCTGGCGTGTTGAGCCTTGCCCCGTCGAGATTTTTCAGCGCCGCTTTTCCATCGGTTGAAACCTTGCGCAGCACGGCGTTGATCAATCCGGAAAAATGCTGGGCTTTCTTGTCCTGCTTTGCCAGATCAACGGAGAGGTCAATGGCCGCGTGCGGGCTTACGTCCATGAACAGGAGCTGAGCCGCGGCAATGGTGAGAATATCAACCGCCATGCCAGAGGAGCGCGGCAAAGGTTTTGTCAGGAATTTGCCCAGCACTGTTTTGATTTCGCCGCCGTGACGCAGGGACGAGGCCACAAGGGCATGGGCAAAGGAGCGGTCGCGGCCCTCAAGCAGGCGAAATTCAGCATTTGTTTCGAGCAGCTGATCAAGCGGCTGCTGGTCGAGAGTCACCCCTTGCAGCAGGCTTATGGCGGCGCGCCTGGCCTGCAGGCCGGGCTTTTCAGGTTTTGCGGCTGACACAGATCAGCCCCAAGGGCCCCTTGGTGCTGCGTTCTGGAAGATTTCGGGAGTGCCCATCTCTGCTGCCATTTTCTGAAGTTCGGCAACGCGGTTTTCCGTTGCGGGATGCGATGAGAACAGATTGTCCATGCGCTGTCCAGACAAAGGATTGACGATGAAGAGGTGGGCCATGGCGGGATTGGCCTCGGCGGCCTCATTGGGAATGCGCTGGGCAACCCCAGAAATTTTGTGCAGGGCTGAGGCCAGTGACATCGGTTGTCCTGATATTTCGGCACCGCCACGGTCTGCCTCATATTCACGGGTGCGGCTCACGGCCAATTGCACGATCATGGCGGCAAGCGGCGCCAAGATGATCAGCAGGATGCCGCCCAGGGGACCCAGGGGGCTGTTGCGGTCGCGGCCACCAAAGAGAAAACCAAAATTCGCCAGCATGGATACGGCACCGGCCAGGGTTGCCGTCAGGGTCATGACAAGCGTGTCGCGGTGTTTGATGTGGGCCAGCTCATGGGCCATGACGCCGGCGATTTCAGAAGGAGAGAGTGTTTGCAGAAGCCCGGTTGTGGCGGCCACTGCGGCATTCTCCGGATTGCGGCCGGTGGCAAAAGCGTTGGGTTGCGGATTGTCCATTATATAGACTTTAGGCATGGGAAGGTTGGCCCGCTGGGCGAGTGTTTCCACAATGCCATAGTATTCAGGCGCCGTGGCCCTATCCACCTCTTGAGCACCCTGCATCCGCAGAACCATCTTGTCGGCGTTCCAATAGGCAAAAAGGTTTGTGCCGGCGGCGAACAGGAAGGCCAGCAGCATGCCGCCTTGGCCGCCCAGAAGATAGCCGATGGCAAGGAAGAGGCCGGTGAGGCCTGCCAGCAGAAGTCCGGTTCGAAAGGTGTTCATGGGTCGAGACTTTTCCTTTGTTCGGGCATAAAATGGTGTGGCACAGGAGTTTCGACAAGATGGAAAAACGTGATTTGCCCCCTGCCGCCGCCCGGGCCCTGGCCGAGGCGGAAGAACGTCGCGCGGCGGCCTTGGAGGTGGAATGGCCCAAGGAGATCAATGGCCGCAAAGGGCCGGAGCCGACACGCTATGGCGATTGGGAAAGCAAGGGCATTGCCTCTGACTTCTGACGCCAAAAGATTTCTCGTCATTGAAACCGATGCGGACATTGCTACCGGGGCCGAGTTCCTGGTCGGGCGTGAGCCATGTTTTGCAAAAGTTATCACCGTCCATGGACTGCCGTCGTCGCGGCGGGTGGAAAACAATTTCGCCAGCCTCCTGAAAATTGTCACCGAGCAGTTGATTTCACTGAAAGCGGCGGATGCCATTTGGCGGCGCATTGAAACCAGGCTCCATCCCTTCGAGCCCCATGAAATCCTGAAATTCAGTGTGGAAGATTTGCAAAGCCTGGGATTAACCCGGGCCAAGGCCCGCAGCTTTCAGGCCATTGCGAATGCTATCCATTGTGGTGAGTTGAATTTCGACTCACTTCATCAGGTGCCGGATCAGGACGTGCTTGCCAAATTGATGGCGCTGCCGGGGATTGGGCCGTGGACGGCGGATATCTATTTATTAACTGCCCTTGGACGGGCCGATGCCTGCCCCGCCGGGGACTTGGCTTTGCAGATGGCAGCACAGGATTTGTTCGCCATGGATGGCAGGCCCACTCCCAAGGCGTTTCTCGCAAGGGCCGAGAACTGGAAGCCGTGGCGCTCGGTGGCGGCACGGCTGCTGTGGAGCCATTACCGGGGGTTAAAGGGCCTTTCCCAGCAGGTTAACTGAGCCCTTCACAGGATTGTTGCCGATATATAGTATGTCACCCACGTCAAACCTCAAGAGGTTAAGGGTGTACAACGAAGCCGCCGCACTGGAAGCCTGCCCTGCGCTGGTCCTCAACGCCGATTACCGGCCGCTGAGTTACTATCCCTTGTCTTTGTGGAGCTGGCAGGATGCGATCAAGGCGGTGTTTCTTGAGCGCGTCAATATCGTTTCCGAATATGACCGGGTGGTGCGCAGCCCGTCATTTGAGTTCAAGCTTCCCAGTGTCGTTTCACTCAAGACCTATGTGAAGCCATCGCGGACGCCGGCCTTTACCCGGTTCAATGTTTTTCTGCGTGACCGGTTTACCTGCCAGTATTGCGGGGCCCATGATGACCTGACCTTTGATCACGTCACGCCGCGCTCAAAGGGCGGCCATACGACATGGGACAATGTTGTGGCGGCCTGCTCGCCATGCAATCTGGCCAAGGGTGGCTATCTGCCCCACGAGGTCAAAATGTTTCCGGCCCACAAGCCGCATTGCCCCACCGTCAGCCAGCTTCACACCAATGGTCGGCATTTCCCGCCAAACTACCTGCATCAGAGTTGGCAGGATTATCTCTACTGGGATACGGAACTCGATCCTTGATGGCGCGCCCCTGCCAGGGCAATTGCTGCGAGCACCGCTGAAATTATGGCATTCCATCCGGCAAGTGAAATTCCGATGATCCGGATCGCGGCTTCGTTGCAAGCAACGACCGGCTTGCTGAGATCGGGAAGCCCGCCGGAAATGTCGCCGCTGCAGGTGTCCGGACCCTCCCACCACTTCCATTCGACGCCCGCGTGGTAGGCGCCGAAAATGGCGCTGCCGAGCATGACGAGTGCCAGAATGTAAAGCCCGCGCCTTGCGCCCTTTGGATTGGCGCCTGCACTGACGGACAGCAGCAGCGAAAATGGAACCGCAAAATAATAGGCCCAGCGCTGCAACAGGCAGAGGTGGCAGGGGTCATAGCCGGCGAACTGGAACATCCATGCGCCTGCGATGGTTGCCGTTGCCACAACAAAGATGGCGAGCGAGGCTTTTTGCGGATCCAGTTTTTCTAGCATGTTGTTCCTAGTCCTGATGCACTGAAATATTTTAGAATGAAATAAAGGCCGATAAGGGCCGCAGCCGCTGCTGCGGCAATAAGGCCCAGGCGTTTCTCGATAAATATCCGGATGGGTTCGCCATATTTTTTCAAGGCCCATGCCAAGGCAAAGAACCGTGCACCACGGGCCAGAATGCAAGAGAGAACGAAAACAAGGAAGCTTGCATGGACGACGCCTGCCAGAATGGTCACGACCTTGATGGGCGGCAGATGTGCGAGGCCTGACGTTACCAGAAGCAGGGCGATGGTGTTTTCATCGGTGCAGGCCCGCAGCGATTCGAACGCCTCAAGCTTGCCGTAAAAATCCAAAATGGGTTGCGCGATGGTATGATAAGCGAAGTAGCCGAGAAAATAACCGGCGATGCCGCCCAGGGTGGAAGCCAGGGTTGCAATAAGGGCCAAGCGATAGGCGCGGTCCGGGCGCGCCAGTGCCATGGGCAGGAAGAGCACATCGGCGGGCACGAGAAAAAACGAACTTTCAATAAATGCGATGACCGCCAGCCAGACCTCGGCGGTTTTCCGGGCGGCGAGCGAAATGGTCCAATCATAGAGTTTGCGGAGCATCCTTAAGCCTAATCAAAAGACGGCTTGGAGCGCCGCAGGTTTTTGGTGGTGGAGCGTTTTGATTTTGAATCAAGACGCCGCGTTTTTGAAGCCTTGGTGGGCCTGGTGGCAATGCGTCGTTTTGGACGGACCGAGGCCTTGCGCAGAAGCGCCACAAGTTTTTCAAGGGCAGTGGCGCGGTTGCGCTCCTGGGAGCGGTGCTCCTGCGCGGTCACGATAAGTATCCCATCCTGGGACAGTTGCCGGCCGGCCATGGCCTCCAGCCGTTGCTTCAGCTCATAGGGGAGTGCGGCATTGGCCACGTCATAACGCAACTCCACCGCAGTGGAGACTTTGTTCACATTCTGTCCACCGGGCCCGGAGGCGCGGATGAAGGATTCGGAGATATCCCGCTCATCGATGCTTATGGTATTCGAGATTCGGATCATGATTTTTGGTTTAAGCGCCTTTCGGGTTGACGGCGCAAGCCTCGACGCTTTAGAGGAAGGCCTTGGTTGCGCCCTTGTGGTGGAATGGTAGACGCGGCGGACTCAAAATCCGCTCTCGAAAGAGGTGGGGGTTCAAGTCCCTCCAAGGGCACCAAGACCTGTGGCCGCACTTTTATCGCAATCCAGGTGTTAATAGCTGAAGCAATTCCGGGGCGGTAATGATGGCAATCAGGCGGGGAACATAGTTTGGCTGGGCATTTTCGAAAACCGTTTCTTATGTTGGGGCTGTTCAGTCTCCTTGTTTCACCTGCGGCGAACGCCGGTCCCTCGGTCCTGTTCGACGCCGCGACAGGCGAAGTTATTTCCCATGAGCGGGCGGGCGAGCCCTGGTATCCAGCATCGCTCACCAAGCTGATGACGGCCTATATTGTTTTCAAAAAATTGAAAGCCGGGACCCTGCGCCTTGACCAGCAAATTACAGTCTCGCCGCTGGCATCCTCGCAGGAGCCCAGCAAGATCGGCATGCGGCCGGGCAGCACCATCTCGGTCGACCTGGCGCTGCAAACGCTGCTGGTTTATTCGGCCAATGACATGGCCTATGTGCTGGCGGAAGGCGCGGGCGGCACGGTTTACAATTTTGTCCAGGAGATGAATGCGACGGCAAAAAAACTGGGATTGAACGCCACGCATTATGTGAATCCCAACGGGCTGTTTGATCCGCGCCAGCTCACTTCGGCGCGCGACATCGGCGTTCTGGCTGCGGTGATTCTTTCGGAATTTCCAGAACACAGCCATCGTTTTTCCCAACAGTATGTGGCGATCGGCAAGAAGAAATTGATGAACCGCAACAGCCTGGTCCGGACGATGACGGAAGCTGACGGCATGAAGACAGGCTTTGTCTGCAATTCGGGATTCAATCTTGTGGCCTCGGCGACGCGTGGCGGACGCAAACTGATCGCAGTCGTTCTCGGCGCACCCAATTCGGGAAGCCGGTCAGAAATTGCGCGCACGCTTTTGGACGAGGGATTTTCAAAGGGAAGCCTGCCAAGCCGTCCGCGCCTGGCGCAGATTTCTGACACTCCGCTGGGCGCCATTGTCCCTGCGGATTTAACAAGTGCGGTGTGCAAGAAGAAGCCGCCCGTTACTGCGGTGCGCGCCAAGGAGCTTGCTGGATGGGGCATTTCCTTCGGCAATTATGAAACCCTGCAGAAGGCCGACATGGCGCTTCGCGGCCGGCTGATCAGCCCGGTTGGCATGGATGCGCCGGGGAAGGCGGGCGTCGTCCGCATGCCCAACAAGCAGGGCTTTGCCGCCATGCTCTGGAACATCGACCAGCCCACCAGCCAGGCCTTGTGCACGGACTACCGCTCGCAGAACGCGCCGTGCGATGTAGTGACGCCAGAGGCCTTTGCCCAGATCGCGGCCGTTTCAAAAGATCCTGAGCCGAAACCCAAGGCGGAGGCTCCAGTGGCGCAAGGGTCAGACGGACAGAAACCAGGCAAGAAGAAAATCAAGAAAACGGCCAACTGAGCATTGAAAAAATGATCAGTCGGGTCAGGCTTGGAGTTGGTTGCGCCCTGGCGGCGGCCAGCATCTATGGCTTTGTCCCCAATTTTGTCCGGGGGGCTTACGAAAATGGAATTCCGCCCGTTGAAGCGACATTCTTCCGGACCTCGGTTCTTGCAGTTGCATTTGCGCTCATTGCCGTGGCGCAGGGTGAAAGCTTCCGAATTCCCCGCGCCGCAATGGCCGCATTTGCCGGGCAGGCTATCGCCACACTGGTGATCTCGGTATCCTATCTGGCATCGGTTCAGTTCATTCCCATCGGCCTTGCGGTCATCATCTTTTTCACCTTCCCGGTTCTCATCATGTTGGCCTCGCCCGTGGTGGAAGGAAAGTTCCCCGGCTTCCTGCGGATCATCATTGCGATTTTTGCCTTTGGCGGATTGGTGGTGGCCATTGGCCCGAGCTTCGGTGAGCTTGATATCCGCGGCATCGGGCTTGCAACACTTGCCTCACTCGGCGGCGTGGTGCAGTTTTTCTCCGGGCGCTCCATCTCGCGCTATCTCACGCCCGCTGTGTTCGGAAGCCTGGTGCATATCGTCATATGGCCGGCAACCCTGCTGGTGGCGCTTTACGTGGGCAACGGTACCTTGCAAATGATGCCGGGCGGGGCTGGCACGGCAACGGGGCTCTATTTTCTTTTGGGCGTGGCCGCCGTCTACGTGGTGGCCTATATGCTGCAAATGTCGTCCCTGCGCTATGCGCCCGCTTCAGCCGTTGCGCCGTTTTACAATCTGGAGCCGATTGTCACCACGGCCTGTGCCGGGCTGCTGTTCGGAGAGGTCCTGACGGCCAACCAATATGCCGGGGGCGGCATTGTTCTTGCCGCTCTTGTCGTATCAAGCCTGCTGGGAAAGCGGGAAAACAGGGCATGAACGGCCTTCCCCTTCCCGTTGCCATCCTCACCGGCTTTCTCGGCTCGGGCAAAACCTCGCTGCTCAATGCACTGCTGAAGGACGAGATGCTGTCCAATGCCGCCGTCATCATCAATGAGTTCGGCGATGTGTCGCTGGATCACCTGCTGGTTGAAAAATCCGACGAGAACATCATCGAACTCGCTTCGGGCTGCCTGTGCTGCACCATCCGCGGCGATCTCATCGATACGATGAATGATCTGTTGGGCAAGCGGGACCGGGGCGAGGTCAAAGCCTTTGACCGGATCGTCATTGAAACAACGGGCCTCGCGGACCCTGCGCCTGTTTTGCATTCGGTGATGAGCGAACCAAGCCTGCTTGAGCGTTGCCGCCTCGAGGGTGTTGTCACGGTCGTCGATGCCTTCAACGGCTGGGCCACCCTTGATGCGCACGCCGAAGCGGTGAAGCAGGTTTCGGTTGCGGACCGCATTGTGCTGACAAAGGTTGATCTTCTCTCGGGCCGCGAGGGCGAGGACATGCTGTTTGCCATCATCGCCCGGCTGCGCAAGCTCAATCCGGCGGCGCGGCTGCTCACGACGCATCGCAACGAAGCCACGGCGCCACGGCTTTTCAACATGGGCCTGTTTGATCCGGAAAAGAAAACCGTCGATGTACGGAAATGGCTGGCGGCGGAAGCCTACGAGACGGCGGAGAAACGCCACCGCCATCATCACCATGATGTGTCGCGCCATGACGCGCATATCCGCTCGTTCAGCTTTACCGAGAAGCAGGCCATCAGCCCGGCCGGGCTTGAGCTTTTCATGGAGCTTTTGAAATCCTACCACGGGGCCAACATGCTGCGCATGAAAGCCATCGTGAAAATGACTGATGAGCCGGACAAGCCCATCGTGCTGCACGGCGTGCAGCATGTCTTTCATCCCCCCGTGCGCCTGCCCAACTGGCCCGACGGGGATGACACCACGCGCATGGTGTTCATCGTCAAGGACATTGAGAAAGCCATGATCGAGGGCCTGTTCAAAGCCTTTACTGATCAACTCACCGGCGGTGCCGAGGCATTTACCGACAAGACACTTTCTCTCAACAGGTGAGCGATGAAGCTGAAGATTTTTGGATTGAAAAAATGCTCGACCTGCCAAAAGGCAGTGGCGTGGCTTGACGAGAATGATCTCAAGCATAGTTTCTCGGACGTGAAGGAATCGCCTTTGGATCCCGCACAGGTTTCCAAATGGTCCAGCGCGCTGGGCGGCTGGGAGAAGATGATCAACCGCGCGGGCTATACCTGGCGCGGGCTTGCTTCATCCGAGACAGAGAATCTTACGGAAAAGAAAGCGGTGGCTCTCGTTCTGCGCAACCCTTCGCTCATCCGCCGCCCCCTGATTGAACATGCGAATGGATCGGTGACAGTCGGATTTTCGGAAAAAGTGCGCGGCCAGCTCAAGCCCTGACGAGAGGCCTGGTCATGCAGGTAGGGCCGCCTTCGCCTTTGCGGCAAATATCATAGCCCTTGATCACTTCGACATTCACCCCGGCGGCGCGCATGCGCCTTTCGGTTTCGGGATTTCCTTCCACCATCATGGCGTGGCGGGGGCCAAGGGCCAGCACATTGCAGCCCATGGTTTCAAATTCATCGTCAGGCACCTGAACGAAATCAATGCCGCGCGACTCGAGAAATTCCACCAACCGCGCCGCCATGAGCGGCAGATAGACAACGGCCAAATTCGCATCGAGCGGACTGAGGCATGACATGAGATGGAAAACGTCGGACCTGCCCTTGTAGTGCGGCATGTCAAAGGCAAGGATTTCCACATCGGGGCCGACGAGCTTTGAAAGCTGGCGGATGCCCTCCTGATTGGTGCGGTAGCCGACGCCGGCAAGCAAGGTGTGGCGGTCGATCCAGACGAGATCGCCACCCTCCAACTGGCCAGGTGCTGTGATTTCGCCGATGACGGGAATCCCTAAGGATTCGAGATGGGCGCCATTGACCTTGGGTTCGAGACGGCGGGCGGGCTTGCCCATATGCGGGCGCACAAGGCCCCGCGGTGTGATAACCAGCGCATCGTGGGTGTAGAGGGAATCAAGCGTCAGGCCAGCGCCATCGGGCAGCCGGATCACCTCAGCGCCGGTCTTGCCGAGGATTGCTTCAACTTCAATGAATTCCTGCTTTGCCGCGGCGAGATCGGGCCTTGAATGGTAGTTGAGCTTTTCCCATTCGGCATCAATTCTGCTGTCGCTGTGAAAGGCCACGGCGGGGGTGCGCAGCGCCACCTTCTTGAGGGCGCCCCAATTGTTGAAACTGCCGAAATCATAAGTCATTTGCGCTTGATCCTGAAGGTGAACACGTCGCCGGTTTTGGAATTTGTGAGAAGGGCATGACCCTGTTCGTTGCAGAAGTGCGGCATGTCTATGGCGGACACGGGGTCAGTGGCAAGGACCTTCAGCACATGGCCGGACGGCATGGATTCCAGGCGTTTCCGGGCTTTCAGCACTGGCAGGGGGCAGAGAAGCCCCGTAAGGTCGATGAACTCTTCAAATTCAGCGTAAGACATGGCACTTGTATAGGCCAAAATCACAGGAATGGGAGCCACCCTTGCCGCAACTCTTGTCAAAAGCGCCGTTCATTGGGCGGACCCGGAAACTACTTCTGAGCGGGGACCGCGAGGCGGGGCTGGAAAAAGCGGAAGTGGGCAGGCTTGAGTTGCTGTTTTCGGGGATCAAGGGCGATTTCCACGCGGGGCTCACGCGAAAGTCCGATATCCGCACGATCAAGCAATATGCAAGGGATACGGATATCCGCAATGTCAGGCAACTCACTATTGTGTCTGAAGAGGAGCTTGCTGAAATTGCCGGCCTCATGGGCATCCCGGAAATGAAAGCGGAATGGCTGGGAGCGAATGTCGTGACCTCGGGCATTCCCGATCTGACGCTGCTGACACCTTCCACCCGCCTGCAGTTTCCATCGGGTGCCACCATTGTCGTGGATATGGAAAATTTCCCCTGCCGCCAGGTGGCTGATGTGGTGGCACAGCATCATCCCGAACCGAAGGCGGGGCTGGTGGCTTCCGCCATGCACAAGCGCGGCGTTACGGCCTGGGTTGAACGGGAAGGCATCATCAATAATGGCGATGAGATCACCCTATGGCTACCGCCGCAGCGGCTCTATGCCCACATGGGATCATGAAGATCATTGGTGCCATTATTGCGGGGGGCCAGTCCAGCCGCATGGGAGGCCGCGAGAAGGCCTTTCTTGAACTGGCTTCCAAGCCTGTCATTTTGCATGTGATCGAGCAGTTTGAACCGCAGGTTGACCAGCTTGTTATCAATGCCAATGGGGAGCCTGCAAGATTTTCAGAGTTTGGTTTGGACGTTGTTCCCGATGTCCTAACGTCTTTGACGACTCCGCTGGCGGGTTTGCATGCGGCTCTAAAGTTCACGAAAAGTGTTGAGGCGGAAGTGCTGGTGACGGTTCCTTCCGACACGCCGTTCCTGCCATTTAATCTCGTTGCAAAGCTCTTGGAAAAAGCTCTGGTCAGAGGCGCGGCCATTGCAGCTTCCGGTGATCAGGAACATTACATCGTCGGCGCGTGGAGAATGGAACTGCTGGACGATCTTGAGACTGCCATAGCTCAAGATAATTTGTTCCGGGTCAAGGATTGGGCCCACAGGACATCGGCGCAAAAAGTGGAGTGGCCGGTTGAGCCTTATGATCCTTTTTTCAATGTGAATGCGCCGGAAGACCTGCGGATTGCCGAACAAATTTTTGGTGCCGCATGAGCCAAAAAATCATCGGCGTGGCCGGGTTCAAGAACGCCGGGAAAACCACGCTGGTTGAAAAGCTGGTTGCTGATCTCACGGGCCGCGGCTTTCGTATTTCAACAGTGAAACATGCGCATCACTCTTTTGACATTGACCATGAAGGCCGCGACAGTTTCCGCCACCGCAAGGCGGGTGCCACGGAAGTGGCGGTTGTCTCAAGCGGGCGCTGGGCGATCATTCATGAATTGCGCAACGAGGCCGAACCCAGCCTTGATGACATCCTGCGAAAGCTGGAGCCTTGTGACCTCGTTATTGTCGAGGGCTACAAGCGCGACGGCCACGACAAGATTGAAGTCCGAAATCTGGCGCTTGATCACCCCCATCTCGCCGGCGACGATCCCACCATTATTGCCATTGCGGCCACATCAGTCATTGCCGGGGCTCCGGTTCCGGTTTTTGATCGGGATGACGTGAGCGCGCTGAGCTCCTTCATCGTCAGCCACATGGGACTTGCGAAGAGCTAGCGCGCGTGTCGGATTCCGCCCTGCCCCTGTCGCTCCACTTCACGTCTGTTGAATTTCTCTCACTAATGTGACCAAAATCGAGTTTCCAGGTCCAGAGGAATTTCCATGAAAACGCAGGCGCGGGTGGTTGTTATCGGTGGCGGCGTGGTTGGCGTTTCGACGCTGTACCACCTTGCCAAGAAGGGCTGGAGCGATGTTGTCCTGGTCGAGCGCAAGGAGCTCACCTCTGGCTCCACCTGGCACGCGGCGGGCCTGCTGCCGCTGTTCAACCTGTCCTATTCGGTGGGCCAGATTCACAAGTATTCGGTGAAGCTCTATGGCGAGCTTGAAGCGGAAACGGGCCAGCATGTGGGCTTCAGGAAAGTCTCCAACATCCGCGTGGCACGCACCAAGGACCGCTGGGACGAGTTCATGTATTACGCCGGCATCGCCGAAACCATCGGCGTCAAGGTCAATAAGCTCACGCCAAAGCAGTTGAAGGAAATTTGGCCGCTCTGCGAGATTGATGGTGTCCTCGGCGCCATCCAGCATCCCGATGACGGCTATATCCAGCCTGCTGATCTTACCCAGGCCTTGGCCAAGGGGGCGCGCAGCCGGGGGGCGGAGATTTACCGCAACACCACAGTGACCGCCATCGAGCAGCTTCCTTCCGGCGAATGGCTGGTGAAGACCGACAAGGGCGACATCACCTGTGAGCATGTCGTGTCTTGCTCCGGCAATTTCGCCCGCAAGACGGGGGCCATGGTGGGGCTTGATATTCCGGTCATTCCGGTCGAGCACCAATATATCGTCACCGAACCCTCGCCCCTGATCAAGGAGCGCCAGGCCAAGGGCCTGCCGGAAATGGGTGTGCTGCGCGAGGCCGATTCATCCTGGTATTTGCGCGAGGAGAACGGCGGCTTTGTTCTCGGCATTTATGAGAAGGGTGCGCCCTGCTGCTATGTGGACGGGCCTTCCGAGCAGAGTGAATATGAATTGTTCCAGGGCGAGCTTGAGCGCTTGGAGCCCTATATTGAAGCAACCATTGCGCGGGTTCCGGCCTTCGGCGAATTGGGCATCAAGAAAATTTACAACGGCGCCATCGCTTATACGCCGGATGGTTCGCCGATCATTGGCCCGGCCTGGGACCGCAAGAATTTCTGGCTGAACGAGGGCCATTCCTTTGGCGTGACGGCAGCCGGCGGTGCGGGCTGGCAATTGGCGGAATGGATCGTTGATGGCGAACCCACCATTGACATGATGGGCGTCGATCCGCGGCGCTTCGGCCCCTATGCCACGAAGGGCTATCTGAAAGAGAAGAACGAAGAGGCTTATGCCAACGTTTTCACCATGCATTATCCGGAAGAGGAGCGCGCTGCGGCGCGTCCCCTGAAGCGCACGCCGTGCTATGACCGGATGAAGGATTTGGGCGCGGTGTTTGGTTCGGTTTACGGCTGGGAACGGCCGGGCTGGTTTGCGCCGAAGGGTTATTCGCTTTCAGAAAAGGATCTGAACCGGCCAAATGTGCTGCTTAACCACAATCATGCGGCCCCTACGGAAGATGGGCGTATTGTTGAGAAGTGGTCGTTCCGCCGCTCCAATGCTTTCCGCTTTGTCGGCGAGGAATGCCGCAATGTGATGGAGAATGTGGCGCTTCAGGACATGTCGGCTTTTGCCAAGATGGAAGTGTCGGGGCCGGGGGCGCGGGAGTGGCTGGATTCAATCCTCGCCAACCGCATTCCAAAAAAGATGGGACGCATTGCGCT
Organism: Aestuariivirga sp.; assembly: GCA_965279345.1. GTDB lineage: Bacteria > Pseudomonadota > Alphaproteobacteria > Rhizobiales > Aestuariivirgaceae > Aestuariivirga. The sequence goes on along the minus strand of CBDIHN010000003.1, from coordinate 25,227 downwards.
GTGCCATCTTCTGACGAAACTGGGCGGAGTCCGGGCCGAATTCACGGTCTATGAATGGGCCCCGGGGCGTTTCTATCTCGTCTCCGCCGGCGCCTATGAACGCCATGACCATGACACGCTTTACAAGCTGCTGCCCAAAGATGGATCGGTAAAGCTCAACCCGATCACAACGCGGCTTGGTGTGCTGGTGCTGGCTGGTCCAAATTCGCGGAAAGTTTTGCAGAAGCTGACGACGACTGATCTCTCCAACGAAGCCTTCCCGTGGCTTTCCGGCCAATCCATTTCCGTGGGTCACACAAGCTGCCATGCGCTGCGTGTAAATTTTGTGGGCGAACTGGGTTTTGAATTCCACCACCCTATCGAGCAACAGGTTGCGTTGTTTGACTTGCTGATGGAAGCGGGCCGCGAGTTCGGCATCAGGCCCTATGGCATCAAGGCCATGTCGGCGTTATCAATCGAAAAGAGCTACCGCCTGGTGCCGCGCGAACTCTCCATTGAATATTCGGCCTACGAGTCGGGCCTTGACCGTTTCGTGCATCCCAACAAGGGGCAGTTCCTGGGCCGGGATGCGCTGGTTGCGGGCCGCGAGAAGGGCTTGAACTGGAATTTTGTCACCATGGAAGTTCATGGCGTCACGGATGCGGACTCGGATACGCGGGGCTCCGAGCCAATTTATTCCAAGGGCAAGCTGGTGGGCCGCGCCACCAATGGCGGCTTCGGCTGGCGGGTGAACAAGTCGCTGGCACTCGGCATGGTCAGGCCTGAGTTTGCAACTCTGGATACTGAGCTTGAAATCAAAATCCTCGATAAAATGTTCAAGGCTAGCGTTATCGCGGAAAGTCCTTATGATGCGGACAATCTGAAGTTGCGCGCCTGATTCTCTGAGCCGTAATTTTTAGTGTTCGGTGTGTGCGGTCTGACGTTGGCTAGAGTTTAACGGCGGCGAGGCAATATTGGGGACATCTGAACAAAGTTACGGCACGGGCGTATTCTTTGTATTTCTTGCCACTATTGGATGGAGCCTCTCGGGGGTTTTTGTCCGCATCATGCCGGGGCTCGACGGCTGGCAGCTCAATTGCTGGCGCGGCTACTGGATGGCCGTTGCCCTTATGGTTTATCTTGTCGCCGTCTATGGCCGCGGCGCCTACCGGAAATTTCTGGACATACCACGGGTGGCCTTGTTCGCGTCGGCGCTTTTCTTTGCCTTGGGATCAACGCTTTACGTGTCTTCCCTCACCTTGGTGAGCACCGCCACGGTTTCCGTCATCGGGGCCACTTCGCCCTTGTTTGCGGCACTGCTCAGCCCTTGGGTTACGGGCGAAAAACCCGGCTTTGAGGCGTGGATTGCGGCAACCCTGGCGCTTCTCGGTGTCGGTATTATCGCCTGGGACGGGCTTGAAGCCAACCTCTCCACCTTGGGCCTGTTTCTTTCCATCTGTGTTCCCATGGCCTTTGCGGGGCAAACCCTGGCGCTGCGGAGGTACCGCAATGTGGACATGGTGCCTTCGATTTGCCTTGGCGGCATCATGTCGTTCTTCATTGCGGGAATTCTGGGGTTTACGGCGGGGCATGCGGGCGGCGGTTTCGATGTGGGCTTGCGCGAAGTTCTCCTGCTGGCGGCCATGGCCACCGTTCAACTCGCCATTCCCCTGGTTTTTTACATCAAGGGGGCCCACTCGGTTCCCGCCGTGACGCTCACCCTCATCGCCATGCTCGATGCGGTCATCAATCCGCTGTGGCCGTGGATTTTTGTAGGCGAGCAACCGAGAGAGGCCGCATTCTGGGGCGGCGGCATCATCGTGGGAGCCGTGTTGATCAGCGTTTTTTGGCGCAAGCTCCTCAATTCGAGAGCCGCTGCAAATCCCATCCCGGTTGAAGAACCAGCTTGATCGCAGCCAGCGGCTTGGCCATATTCCGGCGCGCTTCGCAATTTGAGGAATTTTCTTTGTCACGCAGAACTGCAACGCTGATCGGCTTCACGGCGGTTTTGATGTGGGCGTTCCTCGCCCTGTTCACGTCGGCTTCCGGCAGCGTTCCGCCGTTCCAGCTTGCGGCCATGAGTTTTTTCATTGGCGGGCTTATGGGGGCTGCGACGTGGGTTGTCCGTCCTGCCGCACTGGCCACGCTCAGGCATCAGGAATGGCGGCTCTGGGCCTTGGGTATTACCAGCCTTTTTGGCTACCACTTCATTTATTTCACTGCGATCAGAAATGCCCCGCCGGTCGAGGTCAGCCTTATCGCCTATCTCTGGCCGCTTTTCCTGGTGGTCTTTTCGGCATTCCTGCCCGGCGAAAAATTAAAGCCGCATCACATAATGGGTGTTGTGCTGGGGCTGACCGGTGCGATTCTGGTGATCACCCGGGGGCAAGGCTTCGGCTTGAGCGAAGGCCTCAAACTGGGCCATATCCTTGCCCTTCCCTGCGCCATCATCTGGGCGGGCTACTCGGTCCTTGCCCGGCGCTTCGGCCATGTGCCAACCGATGTGGTTTCAGGATTTTGCCTTGCCGCGGCGCTGCTGTCGCTGGGTTCTCATCTCATGTTTGAGCAAACCGTATGGCCGCAAAATGCCACTCAATGGCTGGCCGTTGCAGGCCTTGGCCTCCTGCCCTTGGGCGCCGCGTTCTATACCTGGGACTACGGCTTGAAGCACGGCGACATCATGGTGCTTGGCGCTTCATCCTATGCCGCCCCCCTGCTTTCGACATTGGTCCTACTATGCTTTGGCTATGCAGAGTTTCATTGGTCGATTGCCGTGGCGTGCCTGCTCATTACCGCAGGGGCCGCAGTTGCCGCCAAGGACATGATTTTCCGGAAGAGCTGAGTTTTACTTGAAGCTGTTTTTCTGGTGGCGGAGCTCGGCAAAAACTTCGGCGTCGGTCGCGGTTTCCATCTTGAGATGACGGCGGATCTCGGGGCTGTCGCAACGCATGAAGGGATTGGTTCTCAGCTCATCGCCAATGGTCGAAGGGCAGGTCATTTCTCCCTTGGCGCGCTGGGCCGCAACAATGATGGAACGCTGCTGCAGGTCACGGTTTGCCGGTTCGACGGCCAGCGCAAAGCGGCAATTGGCTTCCGTATATTCATGGCCGCAATAGACATAGGTGACGGGCGGCAGGGTGCGGAACTGATTAACGGAATGCCACATCTCCTCCATGGTGCCCTCGTTGACGCGGCCGCAGCCCATGGCAAAAACCGTGTCACCGGCAAAGAGCGAATATTCCTTTGGAATGTGGAAAGCGATATGGCCCTTTGTATGGCCCGGACAATCAAAGACCTTCACATCGCGGCCGGCCCAACTGAAGGTGTCGCCGCCTGCCACGGTGATATCAATGCCTGGAATCCTTGCAGCTTCATTCTTTGGACCGATGATCTTGCAGCCAAAAAGCTCCTTGAGCCTCAGGTTTCCGGCGACGTGGTCCTCATGGTGATGGGTGGTGAAAATATGGGTGAGCTGCCTGCCAAATTTCCTGAGCTCGGCTTCCACCGCGTCGGCATCGGGCGCGTCAACCGAAGCCGTGGCCCCGGTTTGGGAATCATGAATGATCACGCCATAGTTGTCGGAGCGGCACATGAATTGGCGCATATCGAGGTGGGACATATAATTTGCTAACCCTGTTTTTCTTCGTTGATGACCCATTAGGCGTTAAACGTTAAAACCTGCCATCATGGATGTTGTTGAACTGCGCGAATTCTACGCGAGTCCTCTGGGAAATGCTACTCGCCGCCTGCTTGCCGCGAAATTGAAGCCGAGGCTGGGTTCGCTCAGCGATGCCTGTGTCATGGGCATGGGATTTGCCACGCCCTATCTTGATGATCTCTCCTCCGAAACCAAACGCAGCATTGCCTTCATGATGGCCCGCCAGGGGGTTATCCACTGGCCACGGGAAGGTGCCGTGCAATCGGCCCTGGTTGATGAATTTGATCTACCGCTGCTGGAGAGCACGGTGGATCTGGCCCTTGTCGTGCACGGGCTGGAGCTGACCGACAGTCCCATTGAAATGCTGCAGGAGGTTTGGCGGGTCATGGCTCCGCAGGGCCGGCTGGTTCTGGTGGTGCCAAACCGCAGGGGGTTGTGGGCCGCCTTCGATTCATCGCCCTTTGGCTATGGCCAGCCGTTTTCGCGCACCCAACTTAGCGGCTTGCTCAAGGAGGCTCAGTTTTCGGCGGTTTCCTGGTCCCACGCGCTGCAAATGCCGCCGACAAAAAGGGGCTTTGTCCTCTCGGGAGCCAGCGCCATTGAACGGGTGGGCGACTGGGTTAATTCCCGGTTCTCAGGCGTCATTATCGTCGAGGCGGTGAAGCAGGTTTATGCCTTTTCATCGGGCAAAAGGGTGCGGCGCCTGATGCCACGGTTCAAGCCGGCCCTGCTGCCCTCCCCCGTCCGCTTCGACGGCGGGCAATAACGGGAAGCCTTTGCTTTTGTGACGGCTCCAAGTATGAAGGTCCAATCCTGTTGGAGCGGCGCCAGTAGGGCTGCCGGAGTACGATAGAGATTGAAGACCATGAGCGAACCAGCTGGATCAGACGTTGAGCTTGAAGACATCCGCCGCGAAATGGATGCCATTGATGATGGCCTCCTGAGCCTGCTTGAACGGCGGTTTGCCGCCACCGCGCATGTGCGCGCAATCAAGTCAAAAAATGGCGGGCTTGGCGGCTCGGCCTTCCGGCCGGCACGCGAAGCGGCCATCCTGCGCCGGCTCCTGTCGCGGCCCGAAAGCCTTGTGCCACCGGAACTTCTGGTGCGTCTTTGGCGAAACATCCTGGCGCGTTCCATCCAAAACCAGGTGGATGTCACCATTCACATCAGCAAGAAACTCAATGCTTCAATGGGCTCGAGGCTGCGTATCCGGGATTATTTCGGCACCCTTCCGGTGGAGGAATACCGCGATGAGGGCCAGGCCCTGATGCAGGTCAACACGAGCCCGGGCGACATCTGCATTGTTGAAACGGAATCGCCCTGGGTTGAAGCCTTTGCCGAGGGCAAGGGCGGCCAGGCGAAGGTGGTTGCGTGCCTGCCCTTTCTGCGCGACGACACGGTTCCCAAGCTCCTGGTCTTCGGGCATGCGCCATCGGAGCCCACGGGTGATGACGAAACCTTGATTATCAGCGACGGCAAACTGCCCCGGGATTTTTCGCCGGCACCGCTGTGGCAGATCAAGCTTGGGCAGCGCCGCGTGTCGTGCCTGCCGGGTTTCCTGTCCGATCATGAAAGCCCGCTTGTGGGTCTCAACCGTTCCAATGCGCTGCTTGGCCTGAAAGTCGCCGGGCGCTATCCCTCCCCTTTTGAGATCAAATCATGAGCTTGAAGCCGGACGCAATTCACCCGCTTCCCAAGGCGGGCATTCTTGATATTTCGCCCTATGTGCCGGGCAAGAGTGCCGCCAAGGGCGCGAAGATTCACAAGCTTTCCTCCAACGAGTCGCCGTTTGGCGCGTCACCGAAAGCCATGGCGGCCTATGCTTCCAAGGGCAATCTGTTGGCACTTTACCCCGATGGCTCTGCCACGGAATTGCGCGAGGCGATAGCAGCGCGTTACGGATTGAATGCGGCGTCCATCGTTTGCGGCGCGGGTTCCGACGAAGTGCTGCAGCTCCTGGCGCATGCCTACCTGGCTCCCGGCGATGAGGCGGTCTATTCGCAGTATGGGTTTCTGGTTTATCCCATCGCGATCGCGTCCAACGGCGCCAAGGCTGTTGTTGCGCCGGAAGCCGATCACACGACCAGCATTGATGAAATGCTGAAATGTGTGAATGCCCGGACCAAGATGGTGTTTCTTGCCAATCCGAATAATCCCACCGGCACGTATCTTCCCTTCAACGAGGTGAAGCGCCTGCACGCGGGGCTGCCGAAAACCACCCTGCTGGTTCTCGATGCGGCCTATGCGGAATATGTCAGGCGCAATGATTATGAATCGGGCCTCGAGCTTGTGGCAACGTCCGACAATGTGGTGATGACGCGTACCTTCTCGAAAATCTATGGCCTTGCGGGGCTTCGGCTGGGCTGGGCCTATTGCCCCGCCCATGTGGCTGACGTGCTGAACCGGATTCGCGGGCCATTCAATGTGAGTGCGGCGGCGATGGCTGCGGGTGTGGCTGCCATTGGCGACCAGAAATTTATTGAAACCGCGGTGGCCCATAACGAGAAGTGGCTGGGCCTGCTCACGGAGCAATTGCAGGCGCTGGGCCTCAAGGTCACGCCGAGTGTTGGAAATTTCCTGCTCATCCATTTTGCTTCCGGCGGAAAGAAGACAGCACCGATGGCGGACGCTTATCTGAATGAGCACGGAATCATTCTGCGACGGATGGAGGCCTACGGCCTGCCGCAATGTCTGCGGATGACCATTGGCGATGAAGAGGCCAACCGCGCTGTCGTTTCGGCCCTGTCGGATTTCTTGAAATGAGCGTGCAGTTTGAACGCGTGGCGCTTATCGGCATCGGGCTTATCGGCTCGTCGCTGGCCCATATCATGCGGCGCGAAAAAATCGCGGCGCATATTGCGGGCTATGCAAAGAGCGAGGAAACGCGGAAAGCGGCAGTGCGGCTTGGTTTGGTGGACAGTATTCATGCCACTGCCGCTTCGGCGGTCAAGGATGCCGATCTGGTTATTCTCTGCGTGCCGGTTGGCGCTTGCGGGGCAATTGCCCAGGAAATGGGCGCGGCGCTGAAGCCGGGCTGCATTGTCACGGATGTGGGTTCGGTCAAGGCCGCGGTGGTGCGCGATGTGGCGCCGCATTTGCCTCAAGGAGTTCATTTCGTTCCGGGACATCCCATTGCGGGCACGGAGCAATCGGGACCGGCCTCCGGCTTTGCCGACCTGTTTCTCAAGCGCTGGTGCATTTTGACACCGCTTCCCGACAGTGATGCCGCTGCCGTCACGCGGCTGGAAAAATTCTGGAATTCCTGCGGCTCCTACGTGGACCAGATGACGCCGGAGCATCATGACCTTGTGCTGGCGATCACCAGCCATCTGCCGCATCTCATTGCCTACAACACGGTGGCCACCGCGGCTGACCTTGAAGAGGTGACCGATTCGGAAGTGATCAAGTATTCCGCCGGCGGCTTTCGCGATTTCACCCGCATTGCGGCATCTGATCCCACCATGTGGCGCGACGTATTCCTGAACAACCGCGAAGCTGTATTGGAAATGCTGGGGCGGTTTTCGGAGGACCTGTCGGCGCTGCAGCGGGCCATCCGCTGGGGCGATGGCGAAACACTGTTCAATCTCTTCACGCGGGCCCGCGAAGTGCGGCGGAACATTATCGCGGCGGGCCAGGAAACGGCAGCACCGGATTTCGGGCGCGATCCCAAGCACCGCTAATAAAGCGGCGTGAGGTCGGCGAGCTTGATCAATCCCCAATAAAGCGCGCCATCTTTTGCAGTGAAATCCGCCTTTGTTGTCTTCGTTGCGGGATCGCTGCCGGTCAGGGTGACGAGATTTTTTATCGTGGCGCTGTCCTGCTCATTCAAGGTGAAGATGGGTTCAATGAATTTCATCAGGCCGTTGATGTCATTGGTCTGGCTGGAGAGCTTGCCTGCTAATCGGTGTTGCGGGTCGAGTGAGGCCGTGCCTGTTGCCGCGAAATCAACGGCGTTTTGAGAAATTTTAAGTGCGCTTATTTCGAGGGAGTGCCCCACCAGGCGCTGTTGCGAGAGAAGTGAAGCGTCGGTCTGGCCGACGAACTCCGCACTTGAAACGGTGATGGGCGGATTGTCCGGCTGGATTACCGTGAGCTCTTTGGTGTCGGCTGCGAGATCCAGCCTGCCGTTTATTTTTCTGGCGAAGAGTTTCAGTTGGCCGGCCGTAAACAGGTCATGGGCATTTACGCTGGCTGCCTCCAGGCTTGCATCCCAGTCCTTGTCGAGGCCGACCGTCACCGAGATCAGGGCGCGGTCATGGATGACTGTTGTTCGGTCAACTGCGGTGGGGCCGTCGACGAGCAGAATGACATGGAGGGGATTATAGGCCTGGGCGATGGCAAGGATTTTTATTGACTCGATTTTGTGCGTTTCATCGTTGTGAGTTAATTGCAGGGAGGCAATGTCACACTGGAATTCAAAGCGAAAGGGAAAGCCGCCCCAGTTTTCGCGGGCGCAGGCGAGCGTCATGCCTTGGCCTGCAAACTCCAGGCGCTTTGCCTGTATCAGTTCTTTGGCTCCGGAAAAAGCGATAAACCAGTAACCGCACCAGAGGATGCTCAAGAGGAGCATTCCGGCGAGCGGATAGAACATGTACCATGGGCGTTTTGCGTTGGAAGCCATATGATTTAATGATTCTCCCGGATTGAAGCGGAAAGAACATGCAACAGCGCTGGATATTTGGCTATGGCTCCCTCATGTGGCGGCCGGGGTTTGAGTTTGAGTCGCAGGCGCACGGGCGCATCCGTGGCTTTCACCGCAGCCTTTGCGTTTACTCGCTGCATCACCGGGGCACCGAAGCGCTGCCCGGACTGGTGCTGGGCCTGGATCGCGGCGGCTCGTGCGTGGGCGTGGCCTTTCAGATCAAGCCTTCGAAGTGGGAGGCGACGCTGGCTTACCTGCGCGAGCGCGAACAGGTGAGCCAAGTCTATCTGGAAGTGACGCAGACGGTTGAACTTCTGGGAGGCAACGAGAAAGTCGAGGCCGTGGTTTATATCGTTGACCGGGCCCATGACCAGTATGCGGGCAAGCTCTCGCATGCGGACCTGATGAAGCATGTCATGCAGGGCGAGGGGAAGATGGGCCACTGCCGGGACTATGTCATGAACACGCTGGTGCACCTCCGGCAGATGAACATTCACGACAAGACGCTGGAGGCCATCGGCGCCGAACTGAACCTTCTAGGCGGCTAGGCTCACGGCCTCACGGGTTTCAACAAAGGCCGCCTGAAGATCGCTCAACACGGCGTTGGCTGCCGCATTGTCGCGGGCCAGCAGATGAACATGAATCTCATCGGCATCTACCCCGGCCAATTCGGACGAGGTGCCATCCCAGAAGGGCGAAAATCGGCCCACGGCGACAACCGTCCGCAAGTGGCCGATGCGCCGGACGGCCACATAGATGGCGCCGGGAAGCGGCGGGCAGGCATCGCCCGCATAGATGGAGTGGATGTATTTCTTGCCGGAACGCCCACGCCAGTACCAAAAACGCTCGTTGTCATTGGAGCCCAGGGGGAAATTTATGGAGATGGGTGAACCTTGTATCAGCATAGGAACAAACATAGAACAAAATTGATTTAAATGCAAGCCTTATTTAGCTGCACTTCGAAAATCCGCAGGAGAGGCAGGTGGCGCAGCCCTCCTGGAAGACCAGTGCCAACTCGCCGCAGCGCGGGCAGGAAGCCCGTTTGGTGCTGGGCGTGGCCACGAATTCCGCCTTCTGCCGGGGCTCGAGGAAGCCGATTTCTATCATGTGTTTTTCGATGACGCCGCCGATGGCCGCCAGCAGGCTTGGCACATAGTGGCCCTCCATCCATTGCCCGCCGCGCGGATCGAACACCGCCTTCAGCTCTTCCACGACAAAGGACACATCGCCGCCGCGCCGGAACACCGCCGAGATCATCCGGGTGAGCGCCACGGTCCAGGCGAAGTGTTCCATGTTTTTTGAATTGATGAAGATCTCGAAGGGGCGGCGCTTTCCGTCTTTCACGATGTCATTCATGGTGATGTAGATGGCGTGGTCGGTTTCGGGCCACTTCAGCTTATAGGTGATGCCATTCAGCGCCGGGTCGCGCTCCATGACGGTCACGTCCTTGTCCTCGGTCACCGAAGCGGTTGACAGCACGGAGCCGGTCACGTCATTGGGGCGGAAGGTGGTGCAGCCCTTGAGGCCCAGGCCATAAGCCTCGCTGTAGACATCCTTGAAGGTTTCGAAGTCGCAGTCCTCGGGCACATTGATGGTTTTCGATATGGAGCTGTCGATATGTTTCTGGACCGCCGCCTGCATGACGAGATGTTCGTGCGGTGTGAGATCATCGGCGGTGACGAAAGCCGGCGGTAGGGCCGCATCGGCGCCCTTGAGATGCCACCAGAGCCGCGCGGCATAGTCATCGACGCGCAGGGTCATGCGGCTGTTGTCGGCAAGCCTTACCTTGCGCTCATAGCTCACGCTGAAAATGGGTTCGATGCCGCTTGAGACATTTCCGGCGAAAAGCGAAATGGTGCCGGTGGGTGCAATCGAGGTAAGCAGGCCGTTGCGCAGGCCCGATGCGGCAATGTCCTGGCGAATGGCTTTGGGAAGTGTTGCGGCATGGCCACCTTTCAAATAGGCCTCCGCATTGAAGAGCGGGAATGAGCCCTTCTCGGCGGCAAGCTTCGAACTCATTTTATAGGCGGCGTTCTCGATGATTTTCGCCCAGGTGTTTGCGGCTTCGGCGGCAGCGGCCGAACCATAACGCAGGCCGCACATGGCCAGCGCATCGGCAAGGCCGGTCATTCCCAAACCAAGGCGGCGCTTGTTGCGGGCTTCCTGCGCCTGCTGTTCAAGCGGATAATTCGATACGTCAACCACATCATCGAGGAAGCGAATGGCAACACCCACGGTCTTGCTCAAAGCCGCTTCATCGATGCTCGCATTGGCCTCAAACGGATATTTTACAAAGCGCGTGAGATTGATCGAGCCGAGCAAGCAGGCGCCGTAGCTGGGCAGGGGCTGTTCACCGCAGGGGTTGGTGCAGTGAATGGTTTCGCAGTAGCCCAAATTGTTTTGCGCGTTGATGCGGTCAATGAAGATGACGCCGGGTTCGGCATAGTCATAGGTTGACTGCATGATCTGGTCCCACAGGCCCCGCGCCGAAATGGTGCGGTAGTCCTCGCCGGCAAAGCTCAGAGTCCAGGGGCTATTTGCCTTCACCGCGGCCATGAAGGCATCGCTCACCAGCACGGACAAATTGAAATTGCGCAGGCGCAGCGGATCGCGCTTGGCGGCAATGAAGGCTTCGATGTCGGGATGGTCGCAGCGCATGGTTGCCATCATGGCGCCGCGCCTGGCACCCGCCGACATGATGGTGCGGCACATGGAGTCCCATACATCCATGAAGCTCAAAGGTCCCGAAGCATCGGCGCCCACGCCTTTGACGGGCGCGCCCTTGGGCCGCAGCGTTGAGAAATCATGGCCGATGCCGCCGCCCTGCTGCAGGGTGAGGGCCGCTTCCTTCAGGCCATCAAATATGCCGAGCATGGAATCATCGATAGTGCCCATGACAAAGCAGTTGAACATGGTGACGCTGCGCTTGGTGCCGGCACCCGCCACAATGCGGCCGGCGGGCAAAAACCTGAAATCCGAAAGCGCTTCGTAGAACGAAGAGGCCCAGGTTTCGCGCAGGGAGGGTTTTTCGGCCTCAGCCACGGCGCGGGCCACGCGCCACCAGGTATCCTCGATGGTCTGGTCATGGATGGCGCCGTCGGCCTCCTTGAACCGATACTTCATGTCCCAGATCTCTTGCGAGATGGGATCGAGAATACCAACGTTTTGATCCATGACGGCCTCGGCCACTCCTGGGGCAATAGTATCGCAAAGTCGGGTCAGAGTCGAGAAATGTTCTTGGTTCGTACTTGTGCGCGGTCGGCGATGTTATACTTTACGTACCCACCGGGTACGTAAAGTATAATATCGCCGCGCGGTCGGGATATTACACTTCCCGTACCCTACGGAAAAATGCCATGACTAGGGCATGGAGTATCTGCGGATTTTTAATAAGGCCGTGGGCTGGAACTGGGTACGCATCCCAGGAATCGTCTTTGGTTTGCTTACTGCGGCGCTTGCACTCGCAAGCCAGTACGGGATTACCGAGGTGAGCGCCGTACCTACGACATTCTTGCTCATAGGCTCCGTCGCAATCGTGGCAATAAGTTTCATCATCGGATTGCTCCACTTTTGCGTTATGCAGAGCCGAAGACTGCGCGAGCTTGAGAATGCGTATGATCGATCAGGGCGACATTTGCTGCCGATTAAAGAGGTAATGGAATTAATCCAACGCAATTTAGCTGATCAAATTCCCGTTGATGCTGATGGGGAAAAGAAACGGAGATTTGCCGCCAATAAGCTTCGCGAACTTGGGCACGAAAACCAAATGGCCATATGGGGCAGACAATATCATGAAGATGAACAGGTTTTCGAAGAATTCAATCAAGAGATTTCGGCAGATTTTTGGATCAAAAACCATATTGATCCCCGCGTGGTTTATAGTACGTATGGTTTGTCGGTCCCCCAAACCGCTACAGATGCGAGATACGATCTGGATCTACGCCCGCAAAACAAATATGGGCTTTTAGGAGTTAGTAAATATGCATTGGCGGCCATGTGCCCGCCGCCCGAAACTTAACTTTGTGCATTTCCTTTTGATTTTGCTGGAACCAACTTTTCAAAAACCCTTTCCAATGTTTTGCCACTATCGTCCGCCTCAACCTCTTTGACCATGGCAACAAACCGCGCTGACTGCTCTTTAGCAGTCATTTTTTTGGTTTTGCTTTGTTTTTTCCCGGCTTTTTTGCCATAGAGATAACTTCCATCAGCCAATCGTTCGACAGATCAAGCGCTTGCTGACAATCTCTTACGGCCTTCCGCCACCAGCTTTGCCGTGGCGGTTTCGATCTCGGTTTGCAGTCTTTCCTGGAAGGCCTTGCGGGGAAGGCCTGCGGGGATGAGCGGCAGGAATTCCAGGACGATGGTGCCGGGATAGCGCAGGAATTTCCGGCGGGGCCAGAACAGGCCGGAATTCACGGCGAAGGGCAGGCAGGCGCAGCCCAGGGTGCCGTAAAGCGCAGCGGCCCCTGGCTTGTAAGCGGGGAGCGCATCGGGGGCCTGTCTGGTGCCTTCCGGCATGATGACGATCTGCCGGCCAGCGGCGAGTTCCTCAACGCCCCGTGCCAAAAGCTTGCGCAGTGCTGCCGAGCCGGCGCCGCGTTCCAGCCGGATCATGCGGAACTTGAAGATGAACCAGCCGAAGAACGGAATCCACGACAGCTCCCGTTTCAGGACCATGCAGGGATCATCGAGCCAGGGAAGGATGGCGAAGGTTTCCCACACGGATTGATGCTTGCCCGCCACCAGAATGGGGCCTTCTGGAATATTTTCTTTGCCGCGCACGTCGATATGCGTGCCGCAGATCACCTTGAGCAGCCACAGCGAGGTGCTGGCCCAGGCCTGAAGAGCACGCACCGACCATTTGCGCGGGGTTATAAAAAATCCGGCGCCCAGAACCAGGAAGAGCGTGAGGTTCACATAGAAGGCGACATTGAAAAGCAGCGAGCGGAAGGCAATCACAGCACGCTTCTCAACATGCGGATGAGCGCCATGCGCGAGGTGACGAGGCAGATCACCGTGGCAATGATCGGTACACTGAACAATATGCCATAGCTCCACACGGCAATTTCCGGCGGGGCAAACAGAAGTCCGCGGCTGGCATCGGCCACGCCGCCGGCCCCTATGGTTCCGGACAGGCCGAGAAGAAAGAAAGTTAAAACGCCGAGACCCACGCCGAGCAATCCGGCCATGAAGCCGGTGCGCAGGAAGCGGCTGTCGATCTGGTGGGCGATATAGCTGTCCTTGGCGCCCACGAGATGCAGCACATCAATCACCTGGCGGTTGGCATCCAGTACGGTGCGCGTGGCGAAGATCACCATGGCAATGGCTGATATGGCGATGAGGGCGAGGATGGCGTATGAGAGGGTTGAGAGCGCCGTGGCCATGCGGGTGAGTTCTGCCTCCCAGCGCCTATGGGTATCAAGGCTTGCACCGCTCACGGATTTTTTCAGCTGTTTATCAAGGGCAACAAAATCCGGTGGCGCCGTTTCGTTGATGGTCACACGGATGAGACGCGGGATCGGCAGGTCATCGAGATTGCCGGTGCCAAGCCAGGGCTCGAGGAGTTTTGCGCCGGCATCGCGTTCAAGAACTTCAACATTGGTGACGCCAACCGTTGTCTCAAGCAAAACTTTCGCCTTGGCCAGTTCCTTGTCGATATCGGCATTCTGCATGAGCCGCACTTGCACGGTGACCTCGCGCGACAGGCCGCTGGTCCAACTTTCAACGGCGCGGTCAATGAGGATCAACGCGCCGATGGCGAGGCAGGCGAGATAGCACATCACCGTCATCGTCACCGTCAGGGCCCGCAGCGGAGCGGCTTCGGGCGGGATGATGGGTCCGGTGCGGAATTTTTTCGGGCGCGTCATGCGGCTTTCAATATTCCTTTTTCCAGATGAAGCACGGAGCCTTTGCCTTGCGACACCAATTTGAGATCATGGGTTGCAAGGAACACCGTGGTGCCGAGGCGGTTCAGTTCCATGAAGAGATGAAGCAACCGCTTGGCCAAAACCGGATCGACGTTTCCGGTGGGCTCGTCGGCGAGCAGCAGTTCCGGTTTTGATATGACGGCACGGGCGATGGCGGCGCGCTGCTTTTCACCGCCCGATAATACGGGGGGATAGGCCTGGGCCTGATCTTCAAGCCCCACCCAGTTCAGCAGGTCCATCACATCGGCGCGGTAGCTGTCCTCGCGCTGGCCCATGACGCGCAAGGGGAGCGCCACGTTATCAAAAGTGGTGAGATGGTCGAGAAGGCGGAATTCCTGGAACACCACGCCGATGCGGCGGCGGAGCAGCGGCAATTCCCAGCGGCTTATCTGTGTGACATCCTTTTCAAAAATGTTGATGAGGCCGCGCGTCGGCTTCAAGGCAAGGAACATGAGCCGGAGCAGGGAGGTTTTCCCCGCTCCCGAGGGCCCGGTGAGAAAGCACAGGGAACCGGGCTGCAGGTGAAAGCTGACATCCTTCAAAATTTCGGGCCCATCGCCGTAACGCAGGCCCACACTGTCAAGACGAACCACTAAACCGCTCTCCAAGTCGAAATAGCTGCCACACCACGACCGGTCTTAACGCCGCATTAACCCTGTTTGCTGTTAACAAATGAGGGGTGCTTGGGCTTTAGGCGGAGGGCGCAGGCGAATCAATGGATGATATGATTTTCAGATGATAATTTCTTGTCCTTCCTGTGCAACGCACTACAATTTTCCGGACCAGCGGCTTTCGGGCGATGGCATGGCCATTAGCTGCTCGGCCTGCGGCCATAGCTGGATCGAGAGCCGGGCCATCGAAATCGTCGATATTTCGCCGCGCAAGGTGCCGGCCGTCATCGAGCACGGCTTTGAGCCGGACAGCGAAGTGAAGCGCCTGGTTGAAGCGTCGAGGCGGGCCAAGGAAGGCTTTGCGGTGAAAAAACGCCAGCGGCTGGGCCGTTTGCGGGGCTGGGCCATTCTGGGCGCCTCAATGCTTATGCCGGTGGCCGCTGCCGCGTCGTTCCCGGAATTTGTGGTCAGCGTGGCACCGGTCACGGTGCGGGCCTATGACGCCGTGGGCTATAACGTCAATATCTATGGGCTCGAGCTTCGCCGCATTGAACAGCAGCATGCCTTTGTTGACGGGGTGCGGGTGCTGAGCATCAAGGGCGAGATCAGCAATATTTCCAACAGCACCCAGAAGATCCCGTGGCTGCGCTTTGCCTTGAATGACGGGCGGTCGGCGGAGGTTTACACCTGGACACTGGATACGGGTGCAAGGCCCTTGCGGGCCGGTGAATCCACCAGTTTTGTGACCCGCGTCGCTTCGCCTCCGGAAACAGCGAAAAACCTGCAAATTCGCTTTGCACACAGGGATGAAATCGGCTCAAACCCTTCTCCATGAGCGACATTACCATCGACGGCCACCGCATTTCGGTCCTGTTCTCGGAAGCGGACATTGCAAAACGCATCGAAGTGCTTGCGCGCGAAATCGCGGCGCGAAAGCCAAAGAACCTTTTGGTGGTTCCGGTTTTGAAAGGCAGCTTCATCTTTGCAGCGGATTTGATTAGGGCGATGCATCATGCGGGGCTTTCACCGGAAGTGGATTTCATGATCCTGGCGAGCTACCGGGCGGCCCAAGTATCATCAGGGCAGGTTGAAGTTTTGCGCGATATCGAATCGCCGATCCAGAACCGGGATGTGATGCTGGTTGATGACATCCTCGAATCGGGCCGCACGCTTGCCTTTGCCAAGGACCTGCTGATGGCGCGCGGCGCATCGAGTGTGATGACGGCGGTGCTCCTGGAAAAGCCCGGGCATCTCGCGGCCAATATCAAGGCGGATTTCTGCGGCTTCTCATGCCCGGACAAATTCGTCGTAGGCTACGGCATGGACATGGCACACCAGTTCAGGGAACTGCCCTTTGTCGGACATGTGCTGACCGCCGCTTAGAGCGAACCCAAAAAACAATCGTCATTCCGGCGCCCGCCGGAATCTGGCGGCAGTTTCCTTCCTGAACGGGATTCCGGCTTGCGCCGGAATGACGGCGAAGGATTCGGTTCGACCAAAACTGATCAGGCTCTAGTACAATCCGCGCAGGAGGCGGTCGATGTAGTCCTTGTCGACGCGCGGCAGGTCTGGGGTGTTGGCGCGGGCGCGCAGCATTTCAAGAATTTCCCGGGCGCGGCGGATGGCGAGTTCCGACGGCAGCATGTTTTCCTTGGGGCCGAAAGTGTCGCCACTATTGGGCATGGGCCGGCCGAGGGGATCATGGGTTTCGCCCCGCGCCTGTCCATCGCGCCCGGTATTGTCCTGGCCGGACTGGCCCTGCTGCTGAATTTGGCGGGCCATCTCTTGGGCTCCGGCGCGTAACTGGTCGAGGGCCTGGCCCTGCTGGCCCAGGGCCTCATCGCGCTGCTGCTGCTTCAGAAATTGCTCGGCCTCACCCATTTGCTTTCCGGCTTCGCCGAGGGAGGGCGGAGCTTGCAGGCCGTTCCGGCCCAACTGCTGCATGAACTGCTCGAGCATGCGGCCAAGGCTGCCCTGTTCACCGGCAAGCCCATTGGTGCCTTGACCCTGGTTGCCGCTGCGGTTTCCGGGATCATCGCCTTCCTGGTCCATGGGATCGCCTTCATCTCCGGGCTGGGCGCGCTGGGTTTTATCCATCAACTCCTGCTGGCGGCGCATGAGCTCGGACAGCTCGTTGAGCATTTCGGTTGTTGCCGAATCGCCGGGAGGGCCGCCCTGCTGGGCCATGCCGGGCTCCATGTTTTTCAGAATCTCGTCAAGCTGGGCAAGCAGTTCCTGGGCCGCTTCATTGGCGCCGTTCTGGGTCAGTTTTTCAATCGTATCAAGCATCTCCTGCAAATCCTGCTGGGTGATGACCTTGCTGTTGGGGGCGCGCCGGTTTTTTTGCTGGCCTTGAGCCTGGCGCTTTTCGGCTTCCTTCTGCATGGATTGCATGTAGCGGTCCATGGCGCCGCGCAGGTTCTTCATCAGCTCCTGCAATTGCTCGGGTGTAGCACCCTCAGCCAGGGCGCGCTCAAGCGCCTTGCGGGCGGCCTCGAGTTCAGCGCGGGCATCGGAGAGGTCGCCTTCCTCAATGCTCAGCGCCGTCTGCCAGAGGAGATCAACGGCTTCTTCCACATCACTATGGTCCCGCACATTTTGTATGCGTGAAATGATTGCCGCGATGGCGATTTGCGTTCCGCTGTTTTCAATGAGGCCGGCGGGATAAATCAGCAGGGCTTCCAGCAATTTTGCCACAGCGCCCGCTTCATCAGGATCCATGATGAGGGTCTTGCGCTGTTCGATCAGGGCTTGGGCCAGGGGCTTGGTGAAAAACCGTTCGGGAAGCTTGAAGGATTTCACTTCGCTTTTTGCAGTCTGCTTGGCGGCATCGGTGACTTCAAGGGTGAGATCCACGAAAAGGCCGGCCCAGGGATGGGCGGTGAGATCGGCACTGGTTGTGCCCAGTTCCTCGCGGGGCGATGATTTGCGCAGGCCCACGGGGAATTTCGGCGGATCAAACAGAAACACGCCATTGCTGGCGAAGCCAACGCCATCCTGCTGGCTGTCCGACAAATCAATTTCCGAGGCGATGCTCGACAAGCCGTAGTCATCCGTGGCTTTCCATTTCACGGTGAGGGAGCCAAGGCTTTCAGATTTCGGTTCTTCAACGATGGAAACGCTTGGCGGATTGTCGGGAATGAGGGAAACATGCCAGGCCGCAAGTTCAGTGTTGCCGTCGAAAACCTTGATGAGAGCGGGCCCATCGAGTTTGGCTTCGGCTTCGAACAGGCCATTGGCTGATTTGGTTGTCGCCATCCGGTTTTTCAGTTCTTCATCCGGTTTTGACAAATCAAAGAAAGCGAGGCGCGGATTTTTGGCGCCGTCGAGGCGCAGGACGAGGCCGCTGTTTTCGGGAATGAGAATGCTGCTGTCGGTTTTCAGCTTTTCGATCTGGGCCGGGCTGGTGAGCAGCAGCGGCGGCTTTCCCGTATAAGCCGGAGGCTTGAGCCAGGCATCAAGGCTTATGGGCTTTTGGGCAACGGCCGGCCCCACCTGAAAGGTGTTCTTGAGATTTGAGACGCCGTCGCCCTGGGCGAGGAAAAGAACCGCGAGCAGGGCAAGGCTCGCCGGCACCCGCAAGGAGCGGGGATCGAGGTCACGCCAGTTGGACTGCGGAGTTCCAACTTTCAGGTCGTTGAGCTTGGCCAATTGGCGGCGCTTGTGCTCTTCCCAAAGGGCGAGACTTCTTTCGTCGAGGCCGTCGACCGTAAGCGTATCATTGCTTGTGGACAGCGGCCGGTTGAAAAGGCCGGAATGGGCCTCGATCCGGCGCATGGCCGCATAGGCGCTGGGCCAGGTGATTCTAAACACATGCCGGAGTGACCAGATGATCGCAGCGACGAGAAGGCCCAGCAGGCAATAGCGCAGCGCGTCATGGACTTGGGTCAGCAGGCCGGAAAGAGCCGCTGCGGCCAGCACCAGCGTAAGTATCAGCGGCCAACACAGGGCATCCCAAAGGCTTTCCCAGAAAAGGGCCAAGCGCGCTGCCGCAATTTTACGCTCAATAGGAGCCTGTGTGAGTTCAGCCATGCCGGAAAAATAATAGCATACCTCGGCGAAATTGTGCCCGGTAAAATGATCACGTTGTTGCGAGCGGTAAAAAATAAACTGCATAAATCAGAATTTATTCGGGAAACTCCACCTAATAGCAGATGGTTACGGCATCACGCGAAGGGCCTTAACTGCTACGGCAACGACTTCATTCCCCCATTCCCGCCTCCGGGCGACGCCTAACCCCCCAGTGATCATTCACAAACCAGCGTCCGCATCAGTTTGGCGGGAATACCTAAACCTTCCGTCTGAAGGAAACAGTGAGTTCTTGTTCCCACTCCCAAGCGGCTAAGGAGTTTGACTTGTTTTTTCCCGGCAGCTTGAGCCGAATGCTAAAATCCCCGTCGCTGACGGCTTGGCCAACCTGATTCCAGACCTTCCGGCGCACCTCCAAGGGCAGTTCGCCAACAAAGACGGCACCAAGCATGGCCTCCTTGACCAGTCGGTAAGCGCGGCTGTGAAGGAACGATCTTCCGGCATCCTTGCCCGGATAATTCTTAACGCGAAGTGCCGTGTCGTGCGGTATTGCACTTGCGGCTTCTTTATTCAGATAAGTCCTGTTTAGACCGAGACGCCGCAAGCGCCAGTAGAGATCGCCGTCTTCACCGCCGTAATTGCTCATCACTTCGTCGAAGCCTTCAACCTTTTCGAAGTGCTTGGCGTTAACGGCACAGGTTCCGCCAAGGGAGTTGCCGGCTGAGGCTTTGAAGGTGAGAAAATTGTCATCTGCGAGCGAGCCGAGCGCAACGCCGAAGCCGTCTGAGATCACGGTGTCGGCATCGCAAAACACAAGCGTCTGGCTATCCGCAACTGCGGCACCGGCGTTCCGCGCAGCGGAGAGATTAAAGAATTTTTGGCCCTCAACCCTGACAACCTTTACGTCAGGGAAATTCACCTCGACCCAATCGCCCGCTTTATCCGGGCATGAATAATCCACCAACACCACTTGCGTATCAGCAAGCCGTACAAAGCGCGGCAGGGTTTGCTTCAGGTGATCAAGCCTGCCTTTGCAAGTCACTATGAGTGTGAATTTGCCCACAGCTAGAAACTAACACCACCACATTCAGCTATCAATGGCTGAGAGGTAGCATGAATAAACAAACTGGAAATAACTTGCCGGGTGCAGGCCCCGGCAGACCCAAGGGGAGACTCCACAAAACCACAGCGCTGCTCAAGGACGCCATTCTTGCTGCTGCCGATACTGCGGGTGGGGAGGAAGGCTTAGAAGGCTACCTGGCTTCCCAAGCCACTCCAAATCCTGGGCCATTCCTGGCTTTGCTTGGCAAGGTTTTGCCCATGACTGTTGCTGGTGACAAGGATAAAGAAGCTGTGGCCGCTTATGATGATGCGCCCGATTGGGACAACGATAACCTTGTGTCGCTCAATGACTGGCACAGCGACCGCATAAGCCAAATTCTCAAGAGCAGAATCAAGAATTTATTCCTTGACAAATATATTCCTATATTGTAGCTATGTTCCTGTCCATCCCGGAAGGGAACTATATACATATGTGACCCCTTGTAGGGGTTTTCGAATCATGCAATAAGAACGTGTCCGAGCAAGTTGGCCAGCAGCCTTCACTCGGACCCCATCTCGTCTCACCGCCCTAGCAGGGCGACAAGGGCTCCGAGACAAGGGTCGGGCTCATACCCGCTAGTAACCCTATCGTGCCAGTGGCGCGCACTTCGTAGCTCATACCTGCGAAGCTAAAAAACTCCCCAAAAAGTCGGCCTCATACGCCGCACGACTAAGGTTTGGGCATACCCGCACCCAAAACCTCATAAGGGGCACCCTCGTTAGAGGAGTTTCATCCATGAAAATATGGATCGAAACATACAACCGCATAAAGGACGGGCGCTTACAGCCCGTTCGCGGTCATTGGCGGCGGCTTCCAGGCCACGCCAAGCTAAGAATTGTCAGGCTTACGCTTACTGCTTAGGCGCACGACATTCTTTGACGTAGTGGGACTGTCGGGCGGTTTGCGTAGTTTTCCGCCCGGCGGTTTCGCCTTCTTGGACTTGGCAATGCTTGCCGCCACTTCCTCCGGGTCAGTCTTGGCAAAGCGTTCCAGCGCCTCGCCAAAATTCATGTCTACAAACAATTTTTCCTCATACGGTTTTTTGTTCATTTGATGAGCGCCTTATATGTCAGGCGGCCCGGAACGCGTGTCAAAAACTCATTCATCCGAACACCATCCTCAATTTCACGGCGATTATAGCGCCAAGTCATTTCGCCAAGATACATGGCTAAATGCTTTTTTGAAACCCAATGATGGACGCCGTAAACTTGGCGCTTAAAGAGGCTCCACACGCCCTCAATTGAGTTTGTGTGAATGGTTTTTTCGCGGACGTATTCGCCCTTGCTGTGCTTGACGGTGTGGTGATCATAGCGGCGGCTCAAGTTGCGATAGACCGAGTGTTCATCCGTTACCAGCGTGGCTCCCGGCTTGACCGAGAATGTCACTTCCTTGCGGGCATCCATAATATCATCAAGCGGCTTTGTGCGGAGTTCACCGCCACGCTCTAGGACGCCAAACACTATGGTCTTGCCTACGCCCCCGCTAGACTTAGGCAGGCGCTTGGCACGGTGTTTGTTGCCTTCCTTGCCGCCGAAAAATGACTCATCGGCCTCGACTTCGCCATCCAACGGGCGATTGAATGAACGGGTGCGGGCGGCGTGGCGAAGACGGTGAAGCATGAACCAAGCGGTCTTTTGAGTGACCTTCAAGTGTTTTGCCAGTGCGGTTGAGGCAATGCCCTTTTTCTGGGAGGTCAGAAGCCAGATCGCAATGAACCATTTGCGCAATGGCAGTTTCGTATCCTCAAAAATGGTCCCTACCTTGATAGAGAACCGCTGGCGGCATTCGGCACACTTGTGGGTCTTCTTGTCCGAGAAGTGATAAATCTCGTCACAACCGCAATACGGGCAGTATTCGGTGTTTTTCCAGAGAATGCCCTTCAAATGGTCTACGCAGGACTGTTCATCTGGGAAGGCGTCCATCATCTGGATAAGGCTTTCAAACTGCATAATCATGGGACACTCCAAATCTGATGCCCCACTATGGCATAAAATATTGGGTCACACAACTATATAATTACCTCCCGGAAGGGGTCTCGGTCATGACGGTGGCTTTGATGGGGTGGATGTGGCGCCTGCGGTTGTTGGGTATCGTGCCCTTTGATCCCGGGGAGCTTCAAACGGAACGCCCGGGAGCATTACGACCCCGGCGCCCAGGAGATGGGCTAGGGTGTGGAGCCATTCACAACTACAGCCTGATGTTCTGACTAGCAGAAACCGCCACGAAAGCGTTGGCGTGGACTTCACGCCCCAGAAGCCGGACTAACCGACCGGCATATTGCGGAAGTTTGCGCCCACGCAACCCTTCGCTTCTTTCTCACTGCCCCGGAAACGGCATTACCGTTTTCATCCCCGGCGAAGCTATGCCCAACGCTGATTGAAATGTGAATCTGCACGATCAAGCAGGAACGTAGGTCAACCTGATCACGTCCTCGTCCATCCGATCGCTGGCGACAAGGCGGAGCGGCGGCCGGGGGCCGGCGAAGAAGGGCTTGCCGCGGCCAAGCACGACGGGGTGGAGATAGAGCCGGTACTCATCGATCAGACCAAGATCGGTCAGGCTTCGCGCCAGGTCTGGCCCGGAAACGGCAATCTCGCCTGCGAGCTCCGCCTTCAGGCCACGTACGACTGCCCCGATGTCATCCGAAACAAGTGTGGCGTTGGGGCCGGCTGACTTCAGCGAGCGCGACACGACCCACTTCGGTTGGTTGCGCCACGCCTCTGCGAATTCGCGCACCTCCGCGGTCCACTCGGGATGGTCTTCGTCAAAATAGCGCATGATCTCGTACATGCGCCGGCCGTACACGCTGCCTGTCAGGCCGCGCACGTGCTCGATCCAGTGACGAAAGAGCGAGGGACCGGGTGCAAATTCCTCGTGATCGACGTAGCCGTCCAGGGACACATTCATTCCGAAGACGAGCTTCGCCATGCTACTTCGCCTGCCACAATGCGAGATGGTCCAGCCCGATGAGATCCTCGTAGGTTTGGCGCGGCCTGACCAATGACCAGGTGTTGCCCTTCACCAGAACTTCGGCCACGAGCGGGCGCGTGTTGTAAGTGCCGGACTGCACGGCGCCATAGGCCCCGGCGGTCATGGTGGCGAGAAGATCACCCTGATCAGGTTTGGGCAAACGCCGTGCCTTGGCGAGGTAATCGCCGGTTTCGCAAACGGGGCCTACAACATCGGCGGTGATCTCCGCCGCTTTGTCGGCAGGCTTCTTCACCGGGATAATATCGTGATAGGCGTCATAGAGGGTGGGCCGGATGAGATCATTCATCGCCGCATCCTGAATGACGAAATAGTTGCCATCGTTTTCCTTCACGTAGATCACGCGGGATACCAGAATGCCGGCATTGCCGACAATCATGCGGCCGGGCTCGAGAACATACTTCAAGCCGAGGTGGCCCAGCGTGCGCTTCACCATGGCGGCGTATTCATCGGGGTGGGGCGGCACGTCATTGGTGCCGCGATAGGGCACGCCAAGGCCGCCGCCCAAATCGAGATGGCGAATGTTGTGGCCTTCCGATTTCAGCCGTGTCGTAAGTTCTGCCATCAGCTTGAAAGCCTGTTCGAAAGGCTCGATGTCGGTGATCTGGCTGCCGATATGCATGTCGATGCCGGCCACATCAAGCCCGGGAAGGGCGGCGGCCCGGGCATAGACCTGCGAGGCGCGGGTGAAGGAAATGCCAAATTTATTGTCGGCCTTGCCGGTGGTTATCTTGGCATGGGTTTTGGCATCGACGTCGGGATTGACGCGGATGGAAATGGTGGCGCGCTGGCCGGTGCGCTGGGCCACTTGCGAAAGCAGTTCCAATTCCGGCTCTGATTCCACATTGAAGCAGGAGACGCCTTCCCTCAGGCCAAGGGCCATTTCGCGGGCGGTTTTGCCGACGCCGGAAAAGACGATCTTGCGGCCGGGAACGCCGGCGGCGAGGGCGCGGCGAAGCTCGCCTTCGGAGACCACATCCATGCCGGCGCCGAGATCGGCCATGGTCTTAATTACGGCCTGGTTGGAATTGGCCTTCATGGCGTAGCAGATGGCGTGTTCGGCTCCCTTGAAGGCTTCGCTCATGACGCGGTAGTGGCGCTCCAGGGTGGCGGTGGAATAACAGTAGAAGGGTGTGCCGATTTCATCAGCGATGATGTTGAGATCAACACCTTCCGCATGAAGTACGCCATCACGATAGGCAAAGTGATGCATGAATTACTGGGCCTGCTGCAATTTCGGCGCTTCCGGATCGCCGCGCCGGCCACAAGCATTCAGCGTGGTGGTGATGCCCACCAGGAGCAGCAACGTGATGATGAGTTTCATGCGATTCCCCTTACTTCAACAGTTTCAGCCAGCGCCTGGCTTCGCGCGCCACATTTACCGGTGCAGTTCCGCCAAAGCTGGTGCGCGAGGCAACGGAAGCTTCGACGGTGAGCACCTTGTAGACATCCCTTGTAATGCGTTTTTCGATTTTTTGCATGTCTTCCAGTTTCAGCTCCGGCAAATCGCAGCCTTGCTTTTCCGCCAGCGCCACAAGCGATCCCGCTACATGGTGAGCCTCGCGGAACGGCATTTTCAGTGTACGGACGAGCCAGTCGGCCAGATCGGTGGCGGTGGAAAATCCGCTTGCCGCGGCAAGGCGCATGACCTCCGCGTTGGGCACAAGATCGCGCACCATGCCGGCGGTGGCCGCAATGGCCAGCGACAGGTTGTCGATGGCGTCAAAGGCCGGTTCCTTGTCTTCCTGCATGTCCTTGGAATAGGTAAGGGGCAGACCCTTCATGATGACGAGCAAAGAAGTGAGGGCGCCTAGAATCCGCCCGGGCTTGGCGCGCACCAGTTCGGCTGCATCGGCATTGCGCTTTTGCGGCATAATGGAGGAACCCGTTGTGAACTTGTCGGACAGTTTCACGAAGCGGAACTGCGTGGTGGACCAGATGACAATTTCTTCGGCGAGCCGCGACAGATGCGTGGCGCAAATGGCGGCGGCAGCGAGAAGTTCCAGAACAAAATCACGATCGGCAACGGCATCCAGTGAATTGCGCATGGGCCGGTCAAAGCCAAGGGCCTTGGCCGTCATGGTGCGGTCAATGGGAAATGACGTGCCGGCAAGTGCCGCCGTGCCCAAGGGGTTTTCATTCATGCGGACCCTGGCATCGGCCAGTCTTGAGCGATCACGCGCCAGCATTTCCACATAGGCGAGGCAGTGGTGCCCGAAGGTGATGGGCTGGGCCACCTGCAGATGGGTGAATCCGGGCATGATGGTTTTGGCATGGGCCGCGGCTTTTTC
>CBDIHN010000002.1:230000-534455 GCA_965279345.1 Aestuariivirga sp. | reverse complement strand
TATCGACGAGACAACCACATCACTCAATGCCTTGCAGGCCTTGGGCCTGCCGGCAACTCTTTTGATTGACCGCCGGGGCCGCGAAATCGGACGCCTGCTGGGGCCGGCCGAATGGAACAGCAGTGAAGCCATTGCCCTGATGAGGGCCGCACTTGCGGAGGCACCATGACAAAGGAGGATCTCCGGCGTTTGGCGCTGACCCTTCCAGGGGCCGAAGAAAAATCGCATTTCGACAAGGCGGATTTTCGGGTGCGGAACAAAATCTTTGCGTCCCTGAAGGATGACGCGACGGGCGTGATCAAGCTGTCGCTTGAACAGCAGGCGATGATGGCGGAGGCCGAGCCACGGATGTTTCAGCCCTTGGCAGGCGGCTGGGGCCGCAAGGGCTGGACAAAAGTCATTCTCGCGCAGGCCGATGAGATCACGCTCAAAAGTGCTTTGCAAACCGCATGGCGCAACGTGGCGCCCAAAACCCTGAAGATTTAGCGGGTGGGAACCGGCTTTTCGCCGCGGTAGTCATAGAAGCCGCGGTTGGCCTTGCGGCCCAGCCAGCCGGCTTCGACATACTTCACCAGAAGCGGACAGGGGCGGTATTTTGAATCGGCGAGGCCTTCGTAGAGCACCTGCATCACTGAAAGGCAGGTATCGAGGCCGATGAAGTCCGCCAATTCAAGCGGGCCCATGGGATGCCGGGCACCGAGCTTCATGGCCGTGTCGATGGCTTCCACGCCGCCCACGCCTTCATACAGCGTATAGATCGCCTCGTTGATCATGGGGAGCAGGATGCGATTCACGATGAAGGCGGGGAAATCCTCGGCGACCGCGATGGTCTTGTGGAGGGCGAGGGTGAATTCCTTGACGCTGGCAAAGGTTGCCTCTTCGGTGGCGATACCGCGGATGAGCTCCACCAGTTCCATGACGGGCACTGGATTCATGAAGTGGATGCCCATGAATTTTTCGGGGCGGCCGGTGACCGCGGCAAGCCTTGTGATGGAAATTGACGAGGTGTTGGAGGCTACAAGCGTGTGGGGCTGCAAGTGGGGACACAGGGCCTGGAAAATCTTGCGCTTTATCTGCTCATCTTCAATTGCCGACTCGATGACCAGGTCATAATCGGCAAAGCCCTCGAAAGTCGCAACCGGGGTAATGCGCTTCAGCGCGGCGTTGCGGTCCGCTTCGGTGATTTTGCCGGATTTCAGTTGCCGCCCGAGGTTTCCGCTGATGGTGTTAAGGCCCGCATCAATCCGGTCCTTGCTGACATCGTTGACGCCGACGTCAAATCCGGCGAGGGCGCAGACATGCGCAATGCCACTGCCCATTTGCCCAGCACCAATGATGCCGACTTTCCTGATCTTCATGTCCGTTCGCAACTCGCTTGATTTCAGCGTTAAGCCTATAACGCGTGAAGGTTTAGAGCAAGCCTATTTCGCAGGTGCAGCATAAATGCACAGGCCCATGCTTAACAGGCGCTGGACAGGTTTGGCATGGGCTGCTTTCGTTTTGTTTTGTGAAGGCAGAACCCATGACATCCGTTCCCGGTCAGGACTCCCAACGCCTGGCGCTTTGGTCCCTGTTGTTTGGCAATTTTGTCATCGGAACCGGGGTTCTGCTCCCGGCCGGGCTGTTGAATGTTCTGGGAGCCGATCTCCAGGTGCCGCCGGCCACGGCGGGGTTGCTGCTGTTTGCAGGTGGTTTGGTGGTGGGTATTGGCGCCCCGGTGCTGGCGGGGCTTACGAGCCGGTTTGACCGACGCATGTTGCTGGCGGTGTCGGCGGCGATCTACGCGGTGGGCCATGGCCTGGCAGCGCTTGCGCCGGAATTTTGGTCGCTGCTTATCATCCGCACTGTGACGATGGTTGCGGCGGCGCTGTTCACGCCGCAGGCCGCGGCGACGATAGGTTTACTTGTGCCGACTGAAAAGCGATCGGAAGCTATCGCTTTTATCTTCATCGGCTGGTCGCTCGCCTCGGTGGTAGGCATTCCGTTGGGCAGCATATTGGGTACCGAGTTTGGCTGGCGCGCCACATTCTTCGCCATGGCCCTTCTCGCGGCTGTGTCTTGCGTCGGCGTCCTGCTGTCACTCAAGCCGGGCTTGCGGGTTCAGCCTTTACAATTTTCATCCTGGGTTGCGGTTTTGAAAAACCCCGCGTTGCTTTGCATCATGGCTGTGACGCTTCTCAGCATGTCCGGACAGTTCACCGTGGTAAGCTATCTCGCGCCGATTTTGCGTGAGGCGTTTGCCGCCACGCCGCACAACATTGCTTTGATGTTTAGCATATTCGGGGTGGCAGGGGTTTCGGGAAACTATCTGGCGACAAAAGCCATCGGGCGGTTTGGCGTCGACCGTACCATTCTTGTGGCGCTGTGTTTCCTGATCGCGGGACTTGGCATGTTCGGGGTGTTCTTCGGCAATTATATCCTGGGCTGCATCGCTTGTTTCATTTGGGGGCTGGGAACATTCTCGTCCAATTCATTGCAGCAAAGCCGGCTGGTGGTCATTGCGCCGACGCTTGCCGCAGCAACCGTGGCGCTCAATACCTCCGCCGTTTATCTCGGGCAGTCGGTGGGGGCCGCTACGGGCGGGTTTGCGATCAAGGATGGTATTTCCACAAACATCGCGTGGATGGCGGTTGGCTTTCTTGTCCTGGCTGTCACTCTGTCTATTACCGCCACGCGGCTTACGGCGCGCAAGTCGTCAGCGTCGGGGAACCGGATGGGATAATTCCCGGTCGGCTGCGGCCATCTCGGCGATCACGGTTGCAAAGCTTGGGCGTTTCGCAAGTCTTGTGTGCCAGGCGGAAAGATTTTGATGATCTGAAATAGGCGGAGCGCCGAGGCGCAGCCCGTGATGGATATTCATGAACGTGGCGATGTCAGCCACGGAGAAGGTGTTGCAGAAATAATCCCGGGTTCCAAGTTTTGCGGCAAGCCCGGCATAGTTTTCCAATATTACATCTTCGGCCTTGAGCGCGGCCCGCTCCTGTTCCTCACGCCGCACGGTATCGGGACCCGGCGGCTCGCTGCGGAACATGAGGGCGCGGACCGGCACCAAGAGAATTTCATCGGCTTCAAGTTCCAGAAGGCGACATTTTGCGCGGGCGACGGGATCGCGCGGAAAAAGCGAAGGACTGGGGTATTTGTCTTCGAGATATTCGGCGATGACAGTTGAATCATAGAGGGTGACATCGCCATCAATCAATACGGGTACTTGCGCCTTGGGGTTGGCGGCGAGCACGGCGGGATGTTTTGGGGCGTAACCCTTGGTCTGGCTGAAGGGCACCAGCACGCGCTCGAATGCAAGATTCTTTTCGGCAAGGACGATTTCAACCTTGCGCGAAAACAGGCTGAGGGGGCCGGAATAAAGCAGCATGA
This sequence comes from Aestuariivirga sp., assembly GCA_965279345.1. GTDB lineage: Bacteria > Pseudomonadota > Alphaproteobacteria > Rhizobiales > Aestuariivirgaceae > Aestuariivirga. Next base: position 531,083 of record CBDIHN010000002.1, on the reverse strand, counting down.
CAGCCCTCTAACGCTACGCCCTGACAGGACTTGTCAGCAGCGTGTCACTTCAAAACTTTGGCCAGTTCGGCCTCGAGTTCCGGCACGGCCTGGAAGAGATCGGCGACGAGGCCAAAATCCGCCACCTGGAAGATTGGGGCTTCATCGTCCTTGTTGATGGCGACGATGATCTTGGAATCCTTCATGCCGGCCAAGTGCTGGATGGCGCCGGAAATGCCAACGGCGATATAGAGATCGGGTGCCACGACCTTGCCGGTCTGGCCCACCTGGTAGTCGTTGGGCACGTAGCCCGCATCGACGGCGGCGCGCGAGGCGCCGACTGCGGCACCGAGTTTCTTGGCCACGGCTTCGAGCATCTTGAAGTTTTCACCGTTCTGCATGCCGCGGCCGCCGGAGACGATGACCTTGGCGGAGGTGAGCTCGGGGCGATCTGACTTGGTGAGATTTTCGCTCTGGTAGGTCGAGAGTCCGGGATCAGCGGCGGCGTTTACCTTTTCGATAGCGGCAGAACCGGTTTCGCCGGTTGCGGCAAAGCTCGCGGTGCGCACGGTGATGACTTTCTTGGCATCGGTGGATTGGACGGTTTGGACGGCGTTTCCGGCGTAGATCAAGCGCACAAAGGTATCGGCGGATTTCACTTCAGAAATATCGGAGATCTGCATGACATCAAGAAGTGCGGCAACGCGCGGCATGTAGTTCTTGCCGTTGGTTGTGGCGGCGGCCACGAGGTGATCATAGCTTCCAGCCAGAGAGACGATCATCGCGGCCATGGGTTCGGCGAGGGGCCGTTCAAGCGAAGGGCTTTCGGCGTGGAGAACTTTTTTCACGCCCGTGAGCTTGGCGGCCTGGGCGGCGGCAGCAGCGGCATTGTTGCCGGCCACCAGCACATGCACGTCGCCACCCATTTGGGCAGCGGCAGTGAGCGCCTTGTGGGTTGCATCCTTGAGGGACTTGTTATCGTGTTCGGCAATGAGAAGCACGGCCATGATCAGATTGCTCCTGCTTCTTTGAGTTTGGAAACGAGTTCGGCAACGGACTTGACCTTGACGCCAGCCAGGCGCTTCGGCGGCTCATCGGTCTTCACAACTTTCAACCGTGGCTTCACATCGGCGCCGTAATCGGCGGGAGTTTTTTCTTCGAGCGGCTTTTTCTTGGCCTTCATGATGTTGGGCAGCGAAGCATATCGCGGCTGGTTGAGGCGCAGGTCGGTGGTGACGATCAATGGCATTTTGACTTTCAGGGTTTGCAGGCCGCCATCGATTTCGCGGGTGATGGTGGCCTCGCCTGCACCGGGCTCGAGCTTGGAGCAGGCGGTGGCCTGGGCCCAGCCGAGAAGGGCCGAGAGCATCTGGCCGGTCTGGTTGCAGTCATCGTCAATGGCCTGCTTGCCGAGGATCACGATATCGGGTTTTTCGGCTTCGACGACGCCTTTCAAAATCTTGGCGACGCCAAGGGGTTCAACATAGTCATCGTTCTTCACCAGAATGGCGCGGTCGGCCCCCATGGCCAGCGCGGTGCGGAGCGTTTCCTGGGCCTGGGCCGGGCCAATGGTGACGGCCACGACTTCCGTTGCCTTGCCAGACTCCTTCAAGCGCACGGCCTCTTCAACGCCGATTTCATCGAAGGGGTTCATGGACATTTTCACGTTGGCCAATTCGACGCCGGAGCCATCGGCACGAACGCGGATTTTCACGTTGTAATCGACAACCCGCTTGACAGCGACCAGAACCTTCATTGGCATCCCCTTGAGAATTTGCGGCGGAACCTAGTGAACCACCCAAGCCAAGTCAATTCTGCCACCGACATGCCCCATCTGCTTGCGACGCCTTGCCTCAGCGGGAGGTGCGGATAAGCAGCCGTGAACGCAGCAGAAAAGTGATGGCAAGGCCCGCCACGAAGCCGCCGATATGGGCCCACCAGGCCACCTCAATTTCGGCGGACTTTTCGGCTGTGAGCACACTGTAGATCTGCAGCAAGAACCAGCCGCCCAGAACCCATATGGCTGAAATGCGCAGGGGAATGCGGAAAAACAGTAGAATCCAGACGCGGGCCTTGGGATAGAGCAGCACATAGGCGCCGATTACACCCGAGACGGCGCCCGATGCGCCAATGAGCGGGGCGGTTGACTCGGGGGTCATCAGCACATGGGCAAGGGCCCCGGCGATGCCGCATAAAAGGTAAAACAGGGCAAAGGCGAAATAGCCAAAGGCATCTTCGATATTGTCGGCGAAGACCCAGAGGAACAGCATGTTGGAAATGAGGTGCATCCAGGATGCATGGAGGAACATGTAGGTGATGAAAGTCAGGGGTTCGGGGATGGGGCTATAGGGAATGTTTTGCGAAGGAGCGAAAATGAATTCCGATGGCACAACGCCAAAATTGGTGGCAATGCCCGCCAGCATTTGATCCGACTGAAAGGCGCCGGTCATCAGGAAGATGATCAGGTTGCCCACGATGATGGCGAGGGTCACGAACTGAAAGCGGATGACCTTCAGGGGCGTGTCGTCGTGGAGCGGAACGAACACTACCGGGTCTTTCCCGGCACCCAGAGGATGTCGCCGGAAGTCTTGGCATTGGCCCAGCGACTGGCAACGAAGAGGAAATCGGAGAGACGGTTGATGTAGGTCAAGGCACCTTCGCTGACATGCTCGCCTTGATGGGATTTGAGTTCGACGATCAGGCGTTCGGCGCGGCGGCAGATGGTGCGGGCGAGATGGAGATGAGCTGCTGCCACGTGGCCGCCGGGCAGCACAAATGAACGTAAGGGGGCGAGGTCTTGGTTGAGGTCGTCGATTTCGCTTTCAAGGCGGTCCACCTGCTGCGGCAAAATTCGCAAGGGCTCGTAGGGCAGTTTCTCGCCCGTGTCGGGCACGCAGAGATCGGCACCGAGATCAAAAAGCTCGTTCTGAATGCGGGCCAGCATGGCATCGAGCTTGGCGAAGGCTTCGGTGCTGGTATGGAGCCTGACAATTCCCAGAACCGCATTGGTTTCATCCACGGTGCCATAGGCTTGGATGCGGAGATGGGCCTTGGAAACGCGGGCGCCTGAGCCTAGGGCGGTGTCGCCCTTGTCGCCGGTGCGGGTATAGATGCGGTTGAGTACGACCATGGCTTCTGAGTAGCGTGAACCGCCCTGAAATTCTACTCGTTTCTTAGGATTGGCGCGGGCTTGGCGGCCAGTGCCCGCCACGTGACCACGAGTCCGGCGGCGACTGTAATGATCATGGCGAGGAGGGCCGTGGTGACGGCCACGGCTGGCGAGAAGCTCCACTGCATGTCCAAAATCCAGGTGGCGAGGTACCAGGAGCCGAGCGAGCCCACGGCAATTCCAAAGATGGCGCTGGCCAAACCCAGCACCGCATATTCGATAATAAAGGCGCCCATGAGCTGGGCCCGCGAGGCGCCATAGGTTTTGAGGACCACCGCGTCGTAAATGCGATTTGAAAGCCCGGCGGCAAGCGCTCCGGCCAGCACCAGGATTCCGGTAAGCAATGTCAAAGCATTGGCACCGCGAATAGCACCGAGCATTTTGCCGAGAAGATCGCTTACGGTCGCCAGGGCTTCCTTGACGCGCACGGCGGTGACCGACGGAAATTCGCGGGCCATGCTGTTCAGCAACTTCGCTTCGTCGCCACCTTCCATCTCGATGGTGACGACATGGCTGTGGGGGGCGGACTTCAAGGTGTTGGGCGAAAACACCATGACGAAGTTGATGCCCATGGTGCGCCAATTCACTTTACGGAAATTGGCAACCTGTGCGGTGACCTCACGGCCCAGCACATTCACGGTGACGCTGTCACCGATTTTCAAGCCTATGTCATGGGCAACATCGTCAACGAAGGAAACAAGAGGCGGGCCGTTGTAATTTTTCTCCCACCACTGCCCCTCGGTCAGGATTGAGCCTTCGGGCAAATCATCGGAATAGGTGAGGCCGCGATCACCGCGCAGGGCCCAACTGCTGTCGCCGCCGGTTTTCACCTTTTCGGCGGGCGTGTCACCGATCCTGGCGATGCGGCCGCGCAGCATGGGGGCGTTGGCAACTTCGCGCACGCCATCGAATTTCCTTGCCGCTGCAACAAAGGCGGGAAGCTGTTCATTGCGGACATCGAGAAAGAAAAAGGCGGGGGCCTTTTCCGGAATGCCGGCGCGCAATTCCTGGCTGATGGTTCGATCGGTCAAGGCAAGGGTGACAAAGAGTGTGAGGCCAAGGCCGAGCGCGAGAATGACGGAAACCGCAGATGAGCCGGGGCGGTAAAGATTGGCTATGGCGTAGCGCCAAATTGTAGCTTTGGGCTTGGGCGATTTTTCTGCAAGCCAGATGATGGCAAAGGCGAGTCCCAGCAAGATCACGAAACTCGCCAGCAGGCCGCCGAGGTAATAGGCGGTGGCGCGCTGGTTTTCGAAGCTCAGGAATATCAATGCGGCGATACAGATGAGTGCTGCCGCGATGCTTGCGAGATAGGGCCAGCGGGGAAAGCCATGGAGATGCACAATGCGATGGCGGAACAGGGCGGAGGCCGGGATCCGGTGGGTGCGGGCAAGGGGCCAGATCGAAAAGGCAACCGTCACCAACAGGCCAAGGGCTGCCGTCAAAGCCAGGGGCGCAAGTTCGATTTGCGTTGTCAGCGGCAGCGGTAAAAGATTTTGCAGGAACGTGTGGGCGAGAATGGGGGTTGCCGCACCGGTCGCCAGGCCGATGGCGATGCCGAGAAAGGCCACAGCCAAGATTTCCGTGAGATAGATGGCGAAGACATCACGGGCTGGCGCGCCCAAACATTTCAAGGTTGCGATGGTTCCGATACGGCGATCAACGAAGGCGGACACCGCATTGGCAATGCCGGCACCGCCAACAATGAGCGAAGTCAGGCCAACGAGAGTGAGGAAATAGGAGAGGCGGTCGACAAAGTTTTCGGCCCCTTGCGCGGCCCGGTCGCGGGAGCGCAATTGCCAGCCTGAATCCGGAAACTGCTCTTTTGCTTTGGTGACGAGATCACGGGCGGCCTGGAGGCTTTGATCATTTTCAAGCTTCACACGGTAGCGATAGGTGATGAGGCTGCCGGGCTGGATGAGGCCGGTCGCTTTCAAAGCGTCTTCGCTCATCAGCAGGCGCGGACCTAAAATGAATCCATCGGAAATGCGGTCGGGCTCAGTTGTAATGATGCCGCGTATAGCAACGTCAAGGGTGCCGACCTTGATCTTGTCGCCAAGCTTTACGCCGAGCCGTCCCAAGAGCAGGGGATCGGCGGCCACGCCGTAGGTGCCGTCATGCAGGGCGATTACGTTTTGAAGTGAATCGTTGTTTTCGAGAATGATCTTTCCGTAAAGCGGATAGGCCGCGTCCGCAGCCTTGATTTCAACCAGTGTTGTGGTTTCGGGCGCAACCGCCATGGCGCGGAGCGTTGCTACTTTGCTCACATTGCCGTTGCTTGCAATAAAGCTCAGTTCCTTCGGAGTTGCTTCACGGTGAATGAGAGAGAATTCCACGTCGCCACCGAGCAGGGGTTGCCCTTGTTCGTCGAGTCCCCGTGCGATGGAGGCTGACAGGGACCCGATTATGGCGATTGCTGCCGTGCCTAGTGTGAGGCAGGTGAGAAAAATCCAGAAACCCTGCAGGCCGGAACGCAAATCACGGGCGGCGAAGCGGAGCCACAGGGAAACATTCATGGATGATTGCCGGAAATAATTTTGCCGTCGCGCACTTCTGCAATGCGGTCGCAGCGCTTGGCCAGGGCGCGGTCATGGGTGATCAGCAACAGCGACGCGCCTTCCTGTTTTTTAAGTTCGAAGAGCAGCTTGATAATCTGCTCGCCGGTTTCCTGATCGAGATTTCCGGTGGGTTCATCGGCCAGCAGGATACGGGCACCGGAAGCAAGGGCCCGGGCGATGGCGACGCGTTGCTGTTCGCCGCCGGACAACTGGCCGGGATAATGCGTAAGCCGATGAGCCAGTCCCACGCGCTTCAGTTTTTCTTCGGCGAGCTGCATGGCATTGGCGACACCTCGGAACTCAAGTGGCACGGAAACATTTTCCAACGCGGTCATGGTGGGAATGAGGTGGAAGGACTGAAAGATGATGCCGATGTTATCGCGGCGGAAGGCGGCGAGGGCATCTTCATTCTTGTCCTTGAGGGGCGTGCCCACCACTTCAAGGGTGCCGGAGGTGGCGCGTTCAAGACCGGCGATGAGCATGAGCAGAGAGGTTTTGCCAGATCCTGAAGGGCCAACAATACCGATGGCTTCGCCCGCGTTGACGCTGAGGTCGACGCTTCTCAGGATTTCAACGTTTCCGGCACGGCTGGGAAGGGTGAGAGTAACATTTTTCAGGAGAACGGCGGATTGGGTCATGGGCCTACAAATGGGAGATGGCTTTCGATTTGTCGAGTTTCTTCAGCTTGAGACTTGGACGCCGAGCCCCTATCTCTAGGGCAATGCTTAGAATTCTGTCCCTCGTTGTGATGCTTCTGTTTTCAGTTCAACTGGCTTTCGCCAAGCCGGTTACGCTTCTGGTGCTGGGCGACAGCCTCACTGCCGGCCTTGGGCTTGAGCCCCAGGACGCCTTTCCGGCAAAGCTGGAGGCAGTGCTTAAACCCCGCTTTCCCGATCTCACAATCATTAATGCCGGGGTTTCCGGTGATACGGCCGCCGATGGTTTGGCGCGGCTGGACTGGGCGCTGACCGATGAGGTGGGCGGCCTCATTGTCGGGTTGGGCGCAAATGACGCGCTGCGCGGACTGGATGCGGCGCAGACAGAAATGGCCCTGGATGGGATCATGCTGAAAGCCCAGCAAAGGAACCTGCCGGTTCTCGTTCTGGGGATGAAAGCCCCGCCCAATATGGGGCCTGACTATGTGGCGCGGTTTGATGGCCTTTTCCCACGGCTGGCGGAAAAGCACGGCGCGCTGCTTTACCCGTTTTTTCTGGATGGGGTTGCCGCCAATGCGGGCCTCAACCAGGCCGATGGCATCCACCCCAATGCTGAAGGTGTTAACGCAATTGTAATGAAAGTCATGCCCCGCGTTGAGGATTTGATAGGAAAAGTGTCCGTAAAATAGCACTTGGCAAAAGCCCGAATCACGTTAGCTTATGCCCCGAGCGTTCCGAGTCACCCTTATTTTCAGAAGGATGCCCGCCATGCCAAGACTGTTTACCGGCGTTGAAATTCCCACCGATGTTTCCTTTGATCTTGAAATCATGAAGGGGGGCATCATCGGCGCCCGCTGGATAGACAGGGAATCCTTCCACATCACATTACGGTTTATCGGCGATATCGAGGGCGGCCTTGCCCGCGAGATTGCCTATGAGCTTGACGGAGTTGAGGCGCGGCCCTTTTCGCTCCGGCTCAAAGGCATTGACGTGATGGGCGGCAACAAGCCCCATACGCTTTTTGCCGGGATTGAGGAAAGTGCCGAATTGCGGCGGCTGCAATCCATTCACGAGCGGATTGCCCAGGTGCTTGGGCTTCCGGCGGAACAGCGGAAATTCGTGCCGCATGTGACGCTGGCGCGGCTCAAGGAGCCGGATTTGCCCGGCCTGCACCGCTTTGTGGCCTCGCACAATCTTTACCGGAGCCGGATGTTCGAGGTTGACCGTTTCGTGCTATTCTCGTCGCGGCCAAGCCGTGGCGGCGGGCCTTATGCGGTTGAGGAATCCTATGACCTGCAAGCGGCGTAATGACTGACAAGGTTCTGACGGGCGCCCCGCGAGCTAAAACCGTGGGCGAGCTTGACGGCTGGGCGGAAGCCAAGGGCCGGGATGCCATTGTCAAAACCTTCCAGTTCAAGTCCTTCAGCCAGGCCTGGGGATGGATGAGCCGGGTGGCCCTTCTGGCGGAAAAAATGGATCACCACCCGGAATGGGTTAACGTTTATGGCCGGGTTGACGTGACGCTTGCGACCCATTCGGCGGGAGGCGTCACCGAGAAGGATATCGCAATGGCGCGTAAAATGGATGCATTTGCCCGTTAATTCATTTACAAGCCAATAGCTTGACGAAGGGGAATGGCCTCCCCATATTTGGCCCAAGTTGTTTCTGGAGGAGATATAAATGGCCGATACGAAATACCAACCCCAAACCCGCACGGGCACAGAGGTCCAAATTGACCAAGGCCTGCGCAGTTATATGCTGAAGGTCTATAATTACATGGGTGCCGGGCTGGCGATCACCGGCGCTGCCGCCTATGGCACATTCCAGGCGGCGGTTGACGCCTCGGGAGCCTTGACGCCCTTCGGCCAGATGATTTTCGTGAGCCCGCTGAAGTGGGTTCTCATCCTTGCCCCGCTGGCGATGGTTTTCCTGCTGTCATTCCGCATTGAAAAAATGAGCGTTTCGGCGGCGCAACTGACCTTCTGGGCCTATGCGGCCCTGGTGGGCGTCAGCTTCGCCTCGCTCGGCCTGATCTACACGACAGGCAGCATCGCGCAGGTGTTCTTCATCACCGCCGGCACATTTGGTGCGGTAAGCCTTTATGGCTACACCACGAAACGTGATCTTTCCGGGTTTGGCTCGTTCCTGTTCATGGGCCTTATCGGGCTTATTATCGCTTCGCTGGTCAACCTGTACTTCCAGAACGGCATGTTCAGCTTGATGCTTTCGGCCATTGGCGTGCTGGTTTTCACGGGCCTCACGGCCTGGGATACACAGCAGATCAAGGAAATGTATTACGAGGCCGATGATGTGGCCGTGATGGGCCGCAAGGCCATCATGGGGGCGCTGCGCCTCTACCTCGACTTCATCAACCTGTTCCTGTCGCTGCTGCGCCTCTTCGGCAACCGCAACTAGAACATTCTGATCTTCTTCAAAACCCCGGGTGGAAACGCCCGGGGTTTTTTATGTGGTGGCAAGCTGGGGTTTCTTGATCAGGACACGCAGGACCTGGGCCAGGTCATGGCCGCGCTTCAGGATAAGCCCGCCCTGGGCAATGACGGCATAGAGGCCCTGCTTGCGGGCCAGGGCCGGGTTTTTCACGATGCGGTAGAGCGGCACTTCGCTGGTGCGGCGGAAGATGGAAAAGGTTGCCACTTCGCGGCCGAAATCCATGGCGTAATCGCGCCAGTCGCCCTCGGCGACATGCATGCCGTAGAGATTAAGAATGAGGTTTAACTCTTTGCGGTCAAAGGCAATTTGGGTTGGGCCACTAGTCCCCTGGCCTGGGGTCCCTCGTCCGGGTGTGGATCGAGGGAATGGAATTATGGGTTCCCCGTCACTCAAACGTCGTATCTCCGTCTTGCGTCGAAGAAGATGATGAACCTAGAGGCCCTCCTTGGCAAGCGGTTCGATCAAATCCCACTTGTTGCCGAAGGCATCGCGGAACACCACGACCTTGCCGTAGGCCTCCTTGCGGGGCTCTTCCAGAAACTCAATTCCGGCCTGTTTGAAGCGGGCAAAGTCCCGGTCAAAACCATCGGTTTTCAGAATTAGGAAGACGCGGCCACCCGATTGGTTGCCGATAGCTTCCCGCTGTGCCGGCGAATCAGCCTGGGCTAGGAGGAGGCCGGTTTCGCCGTTTCCGGGCGGAGCGACCACGACCCAGCGTTTCGTGGGGGAGAGGGCCGTGTCCTCGACCAGCCTGAATCCGAGCTTTCCCACGTAGTAGGCGATGGCTTTGTCATAATCCGGAACCAGCAGAGTGACCGCAGCGATATGTTGCTTCATGCTTGGCAAATATCACGTTTTGCTGGTTTTGAGGCACAAAATCCGGACCATTCTTCATGCAAGTGTCGCACTCCCGTTATGGAAACCTGTTCAGTTTTACGGGCAGCCCTGCAGGTTTGTTGTGAGTTTAGAATTCGCAGTTTTGCCGCAATTACGGCAAGTCTTTGCCAAGATGGAGGTCAATATTCCCCTTGTTGCCTCTAAGGCCCGGCTGGAGTTGAGCGTCGGAATCTCAGCCCCCCAGCCCCCCGGAGCTTATGATCTGGCCGGGCCCCCCAATCCATGCGTTTGTTTGTGAGGCGTTAGAGTGTAATTCGCGGCCGGTTCCCCCCGGCCGCTTTTTTTATGGCCGGGCTTGACCAAAGGAGCGGGCTAGCCAATATCGCTGTTTGGCTTAACGAGGGGCATGATGGCAAAAACGGCGGAAAAACCTAAAACAGAATCCCACCAGTTCCAGGCTGAAGTGGCCAAGCTTCTGCAACTCATGGTGCATTCGGTTTATTCCGACTGGGATGTTTTCCTGCGCGAGCTGATTTCCAATGCGGCCGATGCGCTGGACAAGCTGCGCTACGAGGCCATTGCCGCGCCAGCACTTCTTGAAGAGGGGGCGCTGCTCAACATCATCATCTCCGCCGACGCCGCAACAAAGACGCTGACCATTGCCGACAGCGGCATTGGCATGAGTGAGGACGAGCTTATCGACAATCTGGGCACCATCGCCAAATCCGGCACCCAGGCCTTTGTGGAAAAGGCGGGCCAGGGTGTCAACCTCATCGGCCAGTTCGGCGTCGGCTTCTATTCGGCCTTTATCGTGGCAAACCGGGTTGAGGTTACCTCGCGCAAGGCTGGAACCGACGAATCATTCACCTGGGCCTCGGAAGGGCTGGGCACGTTTACGGTGGTTCCGGCGGAGAAAGGGCCCCGTGGCACAGCAATCGTGCTGCATCTCAAGGATGACGCGCTTGAATTCCTCGAGGGCTGGAAAATCGAACAGGTGGTGCGGGCCTATTCCGACCATATCGGCCATCCCATCATGCTGGCAGAGGGCAGCGAAGCGCCCAAGCAAATCAACACGGCCAATGCCATCTGGACGCGGTCCAAATCCGAGGTCACGGCGGAGCAGCACAAGGAATTCTTCGGCCATGTTTCGGGAAGCTATTCCGATCCGGCGATGACCATTCACTACCGGGCCGAGGGACGCCATGAATACACGGTGCTTCTCTATGTGCCGGCCGAGCGTCCCTTCGATCTATATGACCCGGAGCGCCGGGGCCGGCAGAAACTTTATGTGAAGCGGGTTTACATTGCTGATGACGCGCAACTTCTGCCGCCATACCTGCGCTTCGTGCGAGGCGTGATTGATTCAGAAGACATGCCGCTCAATCTTTCACGCGAAATGCTGCAGCATAATCCGCAAGTGGCAGCAATCCGCAAGGCGGTCACCAACAAGGTGCTGGGCGAGATCAAGAAATTTTCCGAAAGCGAGCCGGAAAAATTCACCAGGATGTGGGAGATCTTCGGCCCGGTGATCAAGGAAGGGCTCTACGAAGACATGGAGCACCGTGACCAGTTGTTTGAATTCGCGCGGTTCAGGTCGACGAAGAATGCTTCGGTTACCTTGAAAGACTATTTGGCGGGGCTGAAGGAAAACCAGACGGCAATTTATTATCTTGCCGGCGAGGATGCGGTGAAGGCTGCGGCCAGCCCGCAGCTTGAAGGTTACAAAGCCAGGGATGTTGAAGTCCTGCTCTTCATTGATCCGGTTGATTCTTTCTGGGTGCGCACCGCCATGGGCTTTGACGGCAAGCCGTTCAAATCGGTGACACAAGGGACGGCGGATCTTGATTTGATCGCGGTGAAGGATGCGCCTCCAAAAAATGAAGCGAAGGAATCCGCAACGGCAAAGCTGATTGTCGTCATGAAAGAAGCGCTGGGCGACAAGGTGAAGAATGTGCGCAGTTCGACGCGGTTGACGGACAGTGCCGTTTGCCTTGTGGCCGACGGTGAATTGGACCGCACCCTGGAAAAGCTTCTAGCACGGCAGAAGGATTCAGGCGTGAATGTGAGCGCTCCAGTTTTGGAAATAAACGCGGGCCATCCGCTTATCGCGGCGCTTTCGGCGGCAGCGGATTCTGGCGCTTCTTCGCCTGAACTAGCCGATGCGGCGCAGCTTTTATTGGATCAGGCGCATGTGCTCGAGGGCGAACCGGTAAGCGATCCGGCGGGCTTTTCACGGCGCATGGCGAATGTTTTGACGCGGGCTTTCGCCAGGTAATGTGTCTGCCCGGCCACAGTATTCACTATTTTCGAAAAAGTTCTTTTCAGATTCAGCATTCTCGCGTATAGCGACGCCGATAGTAACTGAAAGGGAGATCATCATGATAAGGACTACTTCGCGAGGCTGATCCCCGGGCTGTCGAGGCTTGGGCCTCGGCTGATAGCGTTACCCGCGCCAGAGGCGCTGCTTAATCAAATCATCACTTAACTGTCAGGTTTTCTGAAGCGCATTTGCTTTGCGTCATAGAAGCCGTGACTCATTTTTCGCCCGCGACCCGTTCGCGTTTGGCTACGGAGAATCCTATGTTTTCGCTTAAATCAAACCTGTTTGCTTCCATGCTTGTTGAAGCAAAAGACTATGCCAGGAAGATCAACCTCAGGCGCAGCCACCCGCCTAATTTAGAGGTGGACCCGCGCGAGCTGAACCGGATGCGTTCCGAACTCCGGCTGGCGCGCGAGCATGCGCTTGCCATGAGCGTGATGCACCGCAACCGGATTTTTTAAGCCGTGGCGAAGAGCTCATTGAAGGTTGCAAGCGGCGTGTTGGCGCCACAGACGATGACGCCAACACGCTCGCCCTTTTCCGGCTTGTAGCTTCCCGATAGCAGGGCGGCGAGGGCTGTGGCGCCGCCGGGTTCGGTTACGATCTGCGCATGGGTCCAGAGCCAGCGCTGGGCGTTCCGGATGTCTTTGTCGCTGACGAGCGCAACATGGTCCACAAATTTTTGCGCGATGGGAAACATGAGGGAGCCGGCGGAGCTTGCGCCCAGACTGTCGGTGGCTAGCCCTGATGGCTTGATGGTGACAGCAGTACCTGCGGCCAAGGCTGCGTGCAGGCAGTTGCAGGTCTCCGGTTCGACGCCGATGATTTTTGATTTCGACTGATACCAGCTGGCGATGCCGCCGATCAATCCGCCACCGCCAACGGCCACAAGAATTTTATCCAGGTTCGGAGCCTGTTCCTCAAGCTCGCGGCCCAAGGTGCCCTGGCCGGCAAGCGTTGTTTCCATGTCATAGGCGTGAATGTTCATGGCGCCGCTTTCGCGGACATAGTCCTGGCACAGCGCCAAGGCCGCTTGGTAATTGGCGCCTTGCTGCACGATGGTGGCACCATAACTTGCAATGCGGGCGACCTTTGCAGGGGAAGAAATGGTTGGCACGAAAATGCACGCCGCAATTCCTAAAACCTTGGCGGCGTAGGCGACAGCCGCGCCATGATTGCCGCCAGATGCGGCGGCAACACCGGCCTTGGGAATTTTCACGCCGACGAGGTTGGTGAAGGCGCCGCGCGGCTTGAAGCTTCCGGTGTGCTGGAAAAGCTCAAGCTTGAGGCAAACCGGATTTTCAAGGCCGGGCAGGGCCACATCCATGACCGGGGTGCGGCGAATGAAGGGCGCGGTTCGCGTTGCAGCTTCAGTAATAATGGCGCGGGTGATTGTCATGACGGGTTATGCAGGGCTCCGATGATATCGAGACAGGGCTGGCTGAGGCTGCGGGAAATCGCCGAATCCAGAATGCCTGTGGAAAGTTTCAGGGCTTCGCGTGATTCAAAACCATTGAGGCGGGCTGCGAAATAAAGGCCCGCCAGAAAATCACCGGTGCCGTGGGGCACGGATGGTTTTATGGGACTGATTGTTTCCTCATATTCGTTTCCCGTGATCGCAAGAGTTGCGAGATTGTCGGCATCGAGCGGAATAGAGGTTGCGAGTATTTCCTTTTGAGGAAGTGTTGCCGCCGCAAGCAGGGCTTCCACTTTATTGGAAACGGGTTTGCCGGAAAGCCAACCCAGTTCAAAACAATTGGGAGTGATGCAAGAGGCCAAAGGCAACAACTCATCGCGGATGGCATTGGCCACTTCGCTTGAGACGTAGAGGCTGCCGTCATCACCCAGAACGGGATCAACAAGCACGTAAAGCGATGGACTTTTATCTTTCATCTTGTGAATGAAAGAAGCAACCGCCGTGATTTGATCGGCGCTGGCGAAATATCCGGTCATCACACCAATGCAGGTATCGAGAGCACCTAGCGCTTCCAGTGATTTCAGGATGGCTTCAATTTCCGTGGGCGGCAGTTTTACGCCGGACGGCTTGCCGAGGCCGGGATGATTGGAGAGAATGATCGTCGGAATTTGCGATACAGTGAAGCCCGCAGCCTGGAGTGCCGGAACCGACGCCGAGTTTCCCACGGGTCCGTAAGCCACTTGCGAGGAGATGCTGAGAACCTGGCGTGGCATCAGATGACGTTTTTTTCAAACAGGGGCTCGTTGCGGGCCACGCGGCCATATCCGAGGCGTGTAAGATCAACGGTATGATAAGCGCCGTGGACAATGAGTTCGGCGATGGCGTTTCCAGCCGCGGGGCCTTGCTGCAGGCCATGGCCGGAAAAGCCGTTGGCAAAATAGAAATTTCCGAGGCGGGGATGGGGTCCGATAACCGCGTTTTGATCCAGCGCATTGTAATCATACTGGCCAACCCAGGCGTTGATCACCTTGATGGTTTCAAACTGCGGCACACGCTCGGCGAGCTGGGGCCAGATGCGCTCCTCGAACCAGGAATAATCAACCTCCCAATTCATCTCGGTGGGCTCCTCGTGTTCTTCCGGCGAGAGGCCGCAGAGAAAATTGCGGCCTTCCGGCCTGAAATAAATGCCGCCAGGCTCGACAGTCAGGGGCGCGCCATGAAGCGCTTCGCTGGCATTGGGACAATCCAGGAGATAGACGTAGCGTTTACGGGGGCCCACGGGCAAGGCGATGTTGGCAAGGTCCGCCACATGGCCGGCACCGGTTCCGGCGGCGTTCACCAAGGTGGAACAGGAGAGGGTTTCGCCGTTGGACAGGGTGATGGAAGTTATCTTGTCAGCGGCGCTGTTTATTCCGTTAAGTTCATGGGGGATGATTTTGATGCCTTGGGAAACCGCTGCCTTGCGCAGGAGCGTCATGAGGGAATAGGGATCAAGCCAGCCCTCGCCGGACAATCCGAAGCAGCCACCGGCTACGCCATCGCCCATCAGCCAGGAAAAACGCGCGGTAAGGTCAGCCCCCTTGAGGATGACGTTGTCAGCACCATTGGCGAGTTGGATGCGGTGATTTTCCTCGAGGATGGGAAGGCCCTCCTGCGAAGCCATGATGAGGTAACCATTCTCGTGGAAACTTACGTCCGCCTCGGGCCCGAATTCCTGCTTGAGGTTTCGCATGAGCCTGAGGCCGAACTTTGAAAGCTCGATGTTCTCCGGGGTTGAAAACTGCTGGCGCAAGCCCCCCAAAGACCTGCCGGTGCAGCCAAACTGATAGGTGGTGTCTTTTTCAATGATGGCAATTGAGCCTGAAAACCCGTGCTTTTTAAGGTAGTAGGCGGCGGCACTTCCGACAACGCCGCCGCCCACAATCGCTACATCAACATGTTCCATGATAAAACATTCTGCCCAATCCCGAACCTGCTCACAAGGGCCTGCACGGAGCGGGCTTCACTTATTTTACCCCAATGGCTAAGCAGTGGGGATGAGCAAGACCGTTGCCGGCAATTTCTTTGAAGATTTCAGCCTTGGGCAAAAAATTGTCCATGCGACAGCGCGCACGCTGAGCGATGGCGACCGGGCGCTTTACACGGCCCTTTACGGCTCGCGCTTTGCGCTCCAAAGCTCCGATGAATTCGCCCGGGCGATTGGACACCCTTCGTCGCCGATGGATGACCTTCTGGTTTTCAACACGGTGTTTGGAAAGACGGTGCCGGACATATCGCTGAACGCGATTGCCAACCTGGGTTACGCGGAATGCGTGTTCTCCGCTCCCGTCTATGCGGGGGATACGCTGTCGGCGCGCTCCGAGGTTATCGGCCTCAAGGAAAATTCCAATGGGAAAACAGGCACGGTCTATGTGCGGAGCAAGGGCTTCAACCAGAGAGGCGAGGAGGTTCTGAGCTTCGTGCGCTGGGTGATGGTGCGCAAGCGCGATGAAAAATCAGCGGCGCCCGCGGCTGCTGTGCCGGCGCTTTCGAACGCCGCCATCATCAAGGCTGGCATGCCGCGCCTGAATTTGATGAAATGGGATTTTGCCCTATCCGGTTCGGCGCAGCGCTTTGACGATTATGCGGTGGGTGAAAAAATCGATCATCTTGACGGGATGACGGTGGAGGAAGCGGAGCACCAACTGGCCACGCGGCTTTACCAGAATACGGCGCGAGTACATTTCAACCAGTTTGCAGAGCAGGGCGGACGGTTTGGCCGCCGCCTGGTTTATGGCGGCCATGTCATTTCACTGGCGCGGGCCTTGAGCTTCAATGGTTTGGCCAATGCTTTCCATATCGCCGGCATCAACGGGGGCCGCCATGTGGCGCCGCTGTTTGCGGGCGGAACGGTATTTGCCTGGTCGGAAATCATTGAAAAGGCACCGCATGGAGATGTGGGGGCGCTGCGTATTGTCACGCGGGCAACGCGCGATATGCCGTGTACGGATTATCCGGTTGGGGATGGAACGGCGGAAAAGCCCGGCGTTATTCTTGAACTGGATTATTGGGCCTTGATGCCGCGCTAAATCGCACCTGTATCCATGAGATAGAGCAGCAGCGAAACGGAGATGGCCGAAAGTGCTGTACCCAGGGCGATGGATGCAGATACGGCGGCAACCGATTCCTCATTGCGGTGGGCGAAGAGGAAGGCATTGGCGCCGGTCGGCATGGCGGCCAGCAGCAGCGCCACATGGGCCCAGAAGGGGGGCACCGTTACGACATAGCGCAGGGCGAGAAAAACCAAGAGTGGCATCAGCACCATTTTCATGGCGATGAGCACCATCATGCCGCTCCATTGGCCCCGGAGCGAATAGACCGAGAGTGACAGGCCAAGGGCAAAAAGTGCGGTTGGGACGCTGGCGTCGGAAAGCATGGACAGGATGCGGTCAACGACCGGGTGAAGTCCAAGCCCGGTCAGCCGCCAAATGGCCGCGGCCAGCAACGCCAGCACGATGGCATTGCCGGCGAGGCTCTTGAAAAGCTCGTTGCCCAGACGCTGGTATGAAAAGCTCTCGCTATGGCGGGCCAGTTCGCGCTGCAGGGTCGCGGCAAACCAGAGAATTGGCGCATGGATGGAGAGCACAAGGCCAACGGGCACCGCGGCGCGCTCGCCGAAGTGCGAAAGAACAAGAGGGGTTCCAAGCAGGGCGATATTGCCAAAGCCTGCGGCCATGCTTGCCGCAGCCCCTCCCGAGACGGACAGGCTTTCGAATTTCATGGCGATGAAAGCCGTGATGGTCCAGGTCAGCGCAAGGCCGCCGAAGAAAGCAATCCACAGGCCGAATGGCGTTGTTTCCTGCGGCTGGGTGACGGCCACGGTACGGAATAGCAGGGCGGGAATGGCAAGGGTGAAGACAAATTGCGTGAGGCCCCGGGCGGTTGCCTGGTCAACAATCTTCAATCGCGCAAAGGCGAAACCCAGGACAATCAGGCCGAAGACGGGGAGTACGGTGGTGAGGATAGACTCCAAATCCCGGCTCAGAGCCAGGGTTGGCTTGCTGCCTGCTTCTTTTCAAAAGCATCGATGGACGTCACCTTTTCCAGGCTGAGGCCGATGTCATCGAGGCCGTTGAGCAGGCAATGCTTGCGGAAGGGATCGATATCGAATTTCACCGTGCCGCCATCGGGCCCGCGGATTTCCTGCTTGGGGAGATCAATGGAAATCGTGGCATTGCTGCCGCGGTCGGCATCATCCAAGAGCTTCTTCAAATTTTCCGGCGACACGACGATGGGCAGGATTCCGTTCTTGAAACAGTTATTGTAGAAGATGTCGGCGAAGCTCGTTGAGATCACGCAGCGGATGCCGAAATCAAGCAGCGCCCAGGGGGCGTGCTCACGCGACGAGCCGCAGCCGAAATTGTCGCCCGCCACCAGGATCTGCGCCTTGCGGTAGGCCTGCTTGTTCAGGATGAAGCCGGGCTGTTCCTTGCCATCCTGCGTGTAGCGCATTTCGTAGAACAGGGATTTGCCCAAGCCGGTGCGCTTGATGGTTTTCAGAAACTGCTTGGGGATGATCATGTCGGTATCGATGTTGACGATGTTGAGGGGAGCGGCAACACCATTCAAGGTTTCAAATTTTTCCATGACACAGGTCTTTCAGTTTGCGAGAGGCAGATCAACGCCAAGGCTTTCCCCGGCGCCAATCATCAGATTCAAATTTTGCACGGCGGCACCGGAGGCACCCTTGCCGAGATTATCGTAAATGGAGGTTAGCAAGACCTGGCCGCGCCCGTCATTGCCAAAAACACATAGCCGCATGCGGTTGGTGTTGTTGAGGGCCTGCGGGTTCACCGCTGGGGAGCGCTCAATGGCCTCAAGAGGGGCCACCTCGATGAAGGTGCTGGCGGCATAGGCCTTGGCCAGGATTTCCTGAATGTTGGCGCTGCTGATTTTTTTCTTCAGCATGCTGAAAAAGAGAGGAACGGTGCCCAGCATGCCTTGCGCATAATTGCCCACCACGGGCTGGAAAATGGCGTCATGGGCGAGGCCCGCGTAGTGTTTCATTTCGGCGAGGTGCTTGTGATTGAGGGTCAGGCCATAGGGCATGTAGGGGCTGGCCTGGTGGCCTGCCTTTTCATAATCCTCGATCATCTTTTTGCCGCCGCCGGAGAAGCCCGACACGGCGTTGTAGGTGAGGAGCGCATCGGCTCCCAAAACGCCCGCATCAATCAGGGGCTTCACCACGGCGATGAAGCCCTGTGGATAGCAACCGGGGTTTGAGACGCGGGTTGCGCCGGCAATCTTCTTGGCCTGGGCGGGGCTCAATTCCGGAAAACCATAGGCCCAGGCGGGATCAACCCGGTAGGCGGTTGAGGCATCGATGACGCGGGTTTTGGATTTGGCGTCGATCAGGCCCACAGCCTCCCGGGCGGCGTCATCGGGCAGGCAGAGAATGGCCACATCGACACTGTTCAGCAGTTCGCGGCGTGCGGCGGCGTCCTTGCGCTTTTCCGGCGCAATGCTGACAAGCTCAATATCCTTGCGGGTTTTGAGCCGGTCGCGGATCTGCAAACCGGTGGTTCCGGCTTCGCCATCTATGAAAATCGTGGTCATGGCGGGGTCTCATACAGGCCATGGTTCGTCAACGCAATCTCCCCGTGGCAGGGCTGTTTTATATGTGGCAAGGTCGCAAAAACGGAGACTGGCCGCATGACTGCCTCAACCAATCTTTTTGCTCCCGACGAGGATGTTTCGCGGCCGGTCACGAATTTCGGGCCCGATTTCCCCTTTGCCTTTGATGACTGGATCAAGCACCCGGCAGGCCTCGGCGCGGTTCCAGCGCATCGTTATGGCGAAGAGGTGGCCATTATAGGCGCCGGCATGGCGGGGATGACGGCGGCTTTCGAGCTTCTGAAAATGGGCTTGAAGCCGGTGGTCTATGAGGCCTCACGGATTGGTGGGCGCCTGCGCTCCCAGGCCTTTGAAGGGGCGGAAGGGATTATCGCCGAATTGGGCGGCATGCGCTTTCCGGAATCCTCGACAGCTTTTTATCATTACGTTGACATGCTGGGCTTGAAGTCCAAGCCTTTTCCAAATCCCCTGTCGCCGGCCACGCCTTCAACCGTCATCGACCTTGAGGGCAAGACGCTTTACGTGGAGAAGATCGCCGACCTGCCGCCGATGTTCAAGGAGATTGGCACGGCCTGGGCCAAAGCGCTTGAGGAAGGAGCCGGACTTTCCGGATTGCGGCAGGCCATTCGCGAGCGCGATGTGGCAGCACTGAAGGAAATCTGGGACAGGCTCATTCCGATCTGGGATGACCGCAGCTTCTATGATTTCGTGGCGACGTCCTACGCTTTTGCCGACCGGCCTTTTCAATACCGCGAGGTTTTTGGCCAGGTGGGTTTTGGCACGGGCGGCTGGGATTCGGATTATCCCAATTCCATGCTGGAAATCCTGCGCGTGGTGGCCACGGACTGCGACGAAAACCAAAACTACATTGTAGGCGGTGTCGAGCAGGTCCCACGGGGCCTGTGGAAGTTGTCGCCTCCTAACATGGTGCATTGGCCCAAGGGCACGACGCTGGAATTATTGCATCGCGGCGCGCCGCGTCCCGGCGTGACCCGCATTGACCGGGCCTATGGCGACAAGATTGCGGTGACGGATCGCTGGGGCGACACCAAGCTTTATGACGCGGTGCTCGTGGCGCTGCAGAGCTGGTTGCTGACCACCTACATGAAATGCGAGGAGAGTTTGTTTTCGCCCAAGATGTGGATGGCGCTGGACCGCACACGCTACATGCAATCCTCAAAAACTTTCGTGATGACGGATCGGCCGTTCTGGAAAGACAAGGATCCGCACACGGGACGCGATCTGATGAGCATGACGCTCACCGACCGGCTGACGCGCGGCACCTATCTGTTCGACAATGGCGATGACAAGCCGGGCGTTATCTGCCTCACCTATTCCTGGATGAGCGATGCGATGAAGATGCTGCCGCTGCCGGTGGAAAAGCGCGTGACGCTGGCGTTGGATGCGCTGAAGAAAATTTATCCCGACCTGGCGCTGGAGAAACACATCATCGGCGATCCCATCACGGTATCATGGGAATCAGACCCCAATTTCATGGGGGCGTTCAAGGGGGCGCTGCCCGGCCACTACCGTTATAACCACCGGATGTATTGCCATTTCATGCAGGATAGAATGCCGGCGGCGGAACGCGGCATCTTCATTGCGGGCGATGATGTGTCATGGACGCCGGGCTGGGTTGAGGGCGCGGTGCAAACGGCGCTCAACGCGGTGTGGGGCATCATGCATCACCTGGGCGGTGAAAGCCCCGCAGACAATCCGGGGCCCGGCGATAAATTTGAATCGCTGAAGCCGCTAGAACTTCCAGATTAGAAAAAAATTATTGGCAGGATCCGGTGCAGGCGGCGGGGACATCAGTGGTGGCTCTCGCGGTAGTCAGG
Source organism: Aestuariivirga sp. (assembly GCA_965279345.1). Taxonomy (GTDB): domain Bacteria; phylum Pseudomonadota; class Alphaproteobacteria; order Rhizobiales; family Aestuariivirgaceae; genus Aestuariivirga. Next base: position 510,245 of record CBDIHN010000002.1, on the reverse strand, counting down.
CCAACCATGCCGCCGGCGGCGAGTGTCAACAACACAAGGGCCACAAAAATACGCCGTAGAAATTTCGTATCGGCCTGAACAGCGTTATTCAAAATAGTTCCCCACCAAAACGCGACTCACCATGCACGTGAATCACTCTTACCATATCGGCTCGTCATAAGCTTTAAAATTTGGTGAGGCAATGGTTAACGGGGTGGTTCGAATCAAGATTTTCGAATATCAACAAACCGTCCGGCCAAAGCCGCCGCGGCAGCCATCTGTGGGCTGACGAGATGGGTGCGGCCACGGTAGCCCTGGCGTCCTTCAAAGTTGCGGTTGGACGTGGAAGCGCAGCGTTGGCCGGGCTTCAGCTGGTCCGGATTCATGCCCAGGCACATGGAACAGCCGGGTTCGCGCCATTCAAAGCCCGCTGCCTTGAAAATCGTGTCCAGGCCCTCGGCTTCGGCCTGTTCCTTGACCAGGCCGGACCCCGGAACAATCATGGCATAGGCCAGATTTCCCGCGATTTTCCTGCCTTCTACGATCTTTGCCACATTGCGCAGGTCTTCGATGCGGCCATTGGTGCAGGAGCCGATCCAGACCACGTCGAGCGGAATATCGGTCATTTTCTGACCGGGCTTGAGGCCCATGTATTCCAGGGCGCGCCATTTTGACTGGCGCTTGCCTTCATCGGGAATGTCATCGGGGTTCGGGATGGCACCGGCAACCGACATCACGTCCTCGGGCGAGGTGCCCCAGGAGACGATGGGCGGCAGGGAAGCCGCGTCAAGCTTCACGATGCGGTCAAAATGAGCCCCTTCATCCGTGTGCAGACTGTCCCAGTAGGCCCGTGCCTTGTCCCAAGCCTCGCCCTTGGGCGCCTTGGGGCGGCCATGGAGGTACTCATAGGCCTTCTGGTCAGGGGCAATCATGCCGGCGCGGGCCCCGCCCTCGATGGTCATGTTGCAGACGGTCATGCGGCCTTCCATGCTGAGGTCGCGGATGGCTTCGCCGGCGAATTCGATGACCGAGCCGGTGCCGCCGGCGGTGCCGATTTCGCCGATGATGGCGAGGATGATGTCCTTGGCGGTGGCGCTGGCGGCCAGCTTGCCGGTGACATCCACCAGCATGTTCTTGGCTTTTTTCTGGATAAGCGTCTGGGTTGCCAGCACATGCTCGACTTCCGAGGTGCCGATGCCGTGGGCCAAGGCGCCGAACGCGCCATGAGTGGAGGTATGGCTGTCGCCGCAGACAATGGTAGTGCCGGGCAGGGTGAAGCCCTGTTCGGGCCCTACCACGTGGACAATGCCCTGGCGCTTGTCGCGCTCATGGAAATACTCGACGCCGAAGTCCCTGGCGTTCTGGGCCAGGGTTTCAACCTGAATGCGGCTTTCTTCCTCGGCAATGCCCTTGCTGCGGTCGGTGGTGGGCACATTGTGGTCGACGACGGCCAGGGTGCGCTCTGGATGGCGCACCGTGCGGCCGGTCAGGCGCAGGCCTTCGAAGGCCTGGGGGGAGGTGACTTCATGGACGAGATGCCGGTCGATATAGAGCAGGCAGGTGCCGTCATCGGCCTCGTGGACCAGATGATCATCCCAGATCTTGTCATAAAGTGTGCGCAGCTTGGCCATTTAGAGTCTCAAAATGAAGGTTATGGCTGCTATTTAGTCCTTGCCGCGCCCATGTCAAATGCCTGTTCCTGCATGGGGCTTTGCGGGGGTTGCGGGCTTTCTTTTCCCTCTCCCCGCATTAGCGGGGAGAGGGTTGGGGGCCGCGCCGCAGGCGTGGGAGGATGAGGGGCCTTATGCTATGAATTCCCCATGCGAGGCCCAAACCAGAAATGCACCACTCGTGCAAGATCCCTTCGCCGTGAGCAGACAGTGGTTGAATCCAAACTTTGGGCATTTCTGCGCAATCGGCAGGTTGGTGGTGTAAAATTTGTGCGGCAGGTAGCGATTGGACCGTTCTTTGCGGATTTCTGCTGCCGCGATGCAAAGCTCGTGATCGAGATCGACGGCGCAACTCACGAGACGCCGGAGGAATTGGCCAGCGATATCCGCCGTACCGCTTGGCTGGAAGCACAAGGGTATCATGTCATCCGTTTTCGCAATGAGGAGTTGATGGGAGATCTTGATGCGGTGCTGGAGAAGATTCAGCTCAATCTTTGACGGCGGCCCCTCACCCTCCCATTGCTTTGCAATGGGCCCCAACCCTCTCCCCGATAAATCGGGGAGAGGGAATTAAGTCTTTGTCGCTTTGAGCGAAAATGCCAATGGCAGTTTTGGGAAACCTTCCGGCAAAACCCACATGCGACGTTTGTCTTCAATGGGCACCATCATGGGCGCAAACTCCCATGCCAGCTCTTCGTGTTCATTGAGATAATCAAGGCGCAAGCCGGAGCCGATCACGGCGTTGATGATGTCGCTGAGGGGATGAATCCAGGAATTGGTTGTTGTTGCGGTGACCGGAGTTGTGTCGCCGGTATAAGTTGTCGCTTCGTCCTCAACGATGGGAGCGTTCTGCGGGGTGCGCCAGTCGAAGCCGTGTTCGAGGTTTGGGGTTTTTTCATTGAGCGCCATGAGCGAGGGGTGGCCTTCCAACAAATAAAGCGTGCCGCCTGGCCTTAACAGGGATGAAACGACCTTGGCCCAGCGCGCGATATCGGGCAGCCAGCCGATGGCGCCCCAGGTGACATAGACCATGTCGAAGTGGCCTTTGATCAGTTTGCGCGCGTCATAGACAGTGCCTTCGACGAAGCTGGTATCAAGGCCGGTTTGTTTTTGCAAGTCGCGCGCGGCGGCGATGGCCACGGGAGAGAAATCGAGACCCACGCAGGAGGCGCCGCGTCTTGCAAGGCAGAGCGTGTCAATGCCGAAGTGGCATTGCAGATGAGCGATGCGCTTGCCCCGGACATCCCCGATCTCGCGGTCTTCGATGCCGTGAAGATTGTCGGCGCCCTCCAGGAATTCCTTGACGCGGTAGCCTCCCGCCTCATCCTTGATGTGGATGGCGGCGCGGTCATTCCAGTTGGCGAGATTGACTTTGAGATAATCGGTCATGGTTTCGTCCCAAAAGAAAAAGGCCGGCATCGCTGCCGGCCTCTGGATTGTACAGCAGAAAAATTACTTCTTCTTGCCCTTGCCGCTGGCCTTGGCTTCAGCCTTGGCCTTGGCTTTGATTTCCGCGCTGGCGGCGGCGCTGACGGCGGTGGAAGCAGCAACTTCCATATCCACCTGATCTTCAAATTCGCTGGCGCGGCGTTCGATGATGCGGGCCGATTTGCCGGTCCGGTCACGGAGGTAATAGAGCTTGGCGCGCCGCACTTCGCCACGGCGCACAACCTTGATCGAGTCGATCAGCGGGGAGTACACGGGGAATACGCGCTCAACGCCTTCGCCGTAGGACATTTTGCGTACGGTGAAGTTTTCATTGATGCTGCCGCCGGAACGGGCGATGCAAACGCCTTCATAGGCCTGAACGCGGGTGCGCTCGCCTTCAACGACTTTCACGTTGACGATGACCGTGTCGCCGGCGCCAAATACCGGCACACCGCGCTTGGCGGCAACGGCGGCCACCTGCTCTTTTTCGAGCTGTTGAATGATGTTCATGACAGATATCCTTTAGAGTTGGGCGGGCTATAGCGGGTGCGGCTCAATAAATCAATTCTTATCGGGCAGATATTTAGCCCACAGGTCCGGCCGGCGTGCCTTGGTTAAGGCTTCGCGCTGCACGTGCTTCCATTTGACAATGGCCTTGTGGTCGCCGGAGAGAAGAATCTGAGGGATTTCAAGACCTTCCCAGGTGCGGGGTTTGGTATAGTGGGGGTGTTCCAGAAGGCCATCCTCGAAACTTTCCTCGTCGCCGGATTCAGGCTTTCCCATGACGCCGGGGAGCAGGCGGACCACGGCATCCATAAGGGCAAGGGCAGCGGGTTCACCTCCCGACAGGACGAAATCGCCAAGGGAAACCTCGATGAGCTGTCGGTTTTCGATGACGCGCTCGTCGATGCCTTCAAAACGACCGCAAACGATGAGACAGCCTGGCCCTGCCGCCAGTTCGCGGACGAAGCCCTGGGTGAGGGGAATGCCACGCGGGCTCATCAGCAGGCGCGGGCCCACATGGGGGGCGGCATCGATCGCGGCTGCCAGAATATCGGGTTTCAGCACCATGCCGGCGCCGCCGCCGGCGGGGTGGTCATCCACGGTGCGGTGCTTGTCGGTAGCGGAAGCGCGAATGTCGCGGGCTTCGAGGGACCAGAGGCCATCGTTCAGGGCCTTGCCCGCGAGTGAAATGCCCAGCGAGCCTGGAAACATTTCGGGGAAAAGGGTGAGGATGGTGGCGGCGAAGGTCATGCTGTTTCTATTCCCTCATCCACCCGAGTTTGTCATTCCGGCGAAAGCCGGAATCTTTCTGACGTCCATGGGATTCCGGCTTTCGCCGGAATGACGGATTTTGTGTGGGGAAACTATTCTGCATCCAAATAGCCTTCAGGCAGATTCACAATGATCTTGCCGGTGGTGAAATCTTCCTGCGGCACGAAGGCATTGGTGAAGGGAATGAGAATAGTTTCGGCTTTTCCGTCAACGGCGACTTCCAGCAAATCGCCGGCACCGTAGTTTGGCATGGCGACAAGTTTTCCCAATTTGCTGCCATTCTCCAAAACCACATCGAGGCCCATGAGGTCGTGGGCGTAGGCTTCGTGGGGTTTGAGTTTTGGAAGTTTTTCGCGGGCGACGAAGAGTTCAACGCCTTTCAGCGTCTCCGCTTCATTGCGATCATTCACGCCCTTAAGACTCGCAATGAAATCATCCTTCGCGGCCTTGAGTTTGATAACTTCAAACTGTTTGCCGGGTGATGATTGCAGTGGGCCATAGCGGCCGATGCTCAAGGGATCGGAGGTGAAGCTTTTCAGTTTCACCTCGCCCTTGATTCCGTGGGCTCCCACAATCACGCCGACGAGAACCTGATCGCGCGGGGTGCCCATAACTTAGCTTAAGCCTGTGGGGCCTCGGCGGCGGGCGCTTCGGCAGCAGCAGCGGCGGCAGCGGCAACTTTTGCAGCGGCGTCGGACTGAAGCTTTTCACGTTCCAAACGCTTCTTGCCGGGAAGGGCCTTCTGCGGATTGTTGCGGGCTTCGCGCTTCTTGATGCCGGCCTTGTCGAGGAAACGCAGCACGCGGTCTGTCGGCTGGGCGCCTTTCTTGAGCCACTCGGCGGCTTTGGCGCCATCGAGCTTGACGCGGGCTTCATCGGTCTTGCCCAGCATCGGGTTGAAGGCGCCGATCACGTCGATGAACTTGCCATCACGCGGGGCGGCATGGTCTGCCACCACGATGTGATAGTAAGGGCGCTTCTTGGTGCCGGCGCGTGCAAGCCTGATTTTCATTGCCATGTCTCATTACTCCTTAATGTTCGAGATCATCGTTTCTTACCCGGAAGACCCGGGAATCCTTTGAATGTTGGTGCTTTGCCGCCGAGACCCGGCAGGCCACCGAGGCCGGGAAGGCCACCGCCGCCAAGACCCGGCAGTGACTTCGGCATTTCGGGAAGCGAGCCGCCGGACATCATGTCTTTCAGGTCGGCTGGAATGGCGTTGGGATCGAGCGCTGCCAATTCGGCTTGCATCTTTTCGAGTTCAGCCGCATCGGGGGCACCCTTGCCGCCCATCAGCTTGCCGAGCATGCCCTTGCCCTGGCCCATCTGCTTCATCATGGTTGCCATCTGCATGTGCATCTTGAGCAGGCGGTTGATTTCCTCAACCTTGGTGCCGGAGCCCGCCGCCACTCGCTTCTTGCGGCTGGCATTCATGATCTTGGGATTGCGCTTTTCATAAGGCGTCATCGACGAGATGATCGAGACCTGGCGCTTCAGGATGCCGTTGTCGAGGTTGGCGCCATCCACCTGTTTCTTGATCTTGCCCATGCCGGGCAGCATGTTCATCATGCCCGCCATGCCACCCATCTTCTGCAATTGCCTGAGTTGGTCGGCGAGGTCATCAAGATCGAACGCACCCTTCTTCATGCGCTCGGCGATCTTGCGCGCCTTCTCATGGTCGATGTCGAGGTTGGCGCGCTCGACGAGGCTCACCACGTCGCCCATGCCGAGAATGCGGCCGGCGATGCGCGAGGGGTGGAAGTCCTCAAGGCCTTCGAGTTTTTCGCCGGTGCCCATGAGCTTGATGGGCTTGCCGGTGACGGCACGCATGGAAAGGGCGGCGCCGCCGCGGCCATCGCCATCGATACGGGTGAGCACGATGCCGGAAATGCCGATCTTCTCATCGAAGGCGCGGGCGAGGTTCACCGCGTCCTGACCGGTGAGGGCATCGGCGACGAGAAGCGTTTCATTGGGCTTGCAGATATCGCGGACGGCGGCTGCCTCGGCGAGCAGCTCTTCATCGATGTGAAGGCGGCCGGCGGTATCGAGCATCACCACGTCGTAACCGCTGATGCGGGCTTCCGACATGGCCCGCTTGGCGATTTGCGTCGGTGTCTCGCCCTTGACGATTGCCAAGGTGGCAACCTTCACCTGCTGGCCGAGGATGGCGAGCTGTTCCTGGGCGGCGGGGCGGCTTGTGTCGAGGGAGGCCATCAGGACTTTACGCTTCTCGCGCTCCTGCAGGCGCTTGGCGATCTTGGCGGTGGTGGTGGTTTTGCCGGAGCCCTGCAGGCCCACCATGAGAATGGCAACGGGGGGCGCGGCGCGGAGGTTGAGGGCGGACTGGTCGCTCCCCAGGGTTTCCACCAGCACGTCATGGACGATCTTCACCACCATCTGGCCGGGCTTGATCGACTTGACGATCTCGGCGCCCACGGCGCGTTCCTTCACCTTGTCGATGAAGGTGCGGACCACTTCGAGGGCAACGTCCGCCTCAAGCAGGGCGCGGCGCACTTCGCGCATGGCCACATCGACATCAGCCTCCGACAGCGCACCACGGCCGGTGAGCTTGTCGAATATGCCTGACAGGCGATCGCTTAAGGTTTCAAACATCCAAGTCCTGCGTCACATTTCTAAAATTTTGTCATTGCCGGACTTGTTCCGGCAAACCATCGGAAACTCAGGCGTTACGCCTGGATTTGGCATGGGTCCCCGCAACAAGTGCGGGGATGACAATATATATGTATCAAACCGCTCAAACGAAAATGACACCCGGAAACGATACTCGTTGCCGGATGTTGGCCGCCTTATGTCCCGAAACACCAGGGTTTCATCGCATAAAGTGGCGCCAGATCGTTAAGGCGTCTGACGGAATTGAGGGGGGACATAGGGGAAACGGGGGGAGAAGTCAAATTTGGAGTGGAAACTCATCATGTTTCAATTGTTCAGCCAGAACCCGAAAAGCCAAGGATTCCGCCTTTGCCATGGCATCCATTTCCGTTGTGCCATAGGGTATGACGCCGATAATTTCCGGCACTTCGGCCAGCCAGCGGACATCGTCTTCCCGTTCGGTTTCAAATGTCAGATTCATCGGGTGACAATAGCGCAGATTAGCGGACATAAGTATCGCCAGATGCTGGCCGTGGCAGGCTACCTTGACCGGTCGAGTTCATACAAATAAGCCATAGGGTGCTTCTGCAAGGTTGCATGACGAGCGGTCGCATATCTGTTTGTAGCTGAAATTCCTCCACCCACTGTTATAGGCAATCCTGCAAAAGTAAATGCAGCAGGAATTTCAAGAGGCAAACCATGCAGAGCACCGGCTGCCATAGTTACAGCTGCGAGAACAGAAACCACAGCTTCTTTTGAGAAAGTAACATCGACTTTTGATCGCCAAAGTTCTTCTGCCAGATGTTTCAGGTCTTTTCGCATGTCAGTTTCGAACGTTCTCATCCGTTCCTCTTTATCCTTCTTCTTCGTGAATTTTGGAAGATCAATGGCATAGTCTTCGACTTGTTTAAGATAATTGTGACGAAGCGCTGTAAGTGTATGGCCATTCACCTCTTTTTCTTCGCGCTTTCGAAAGGCAATGAGATTTTCAAGTGGAATATCCGAAATATCCAAGAGGCCGAGCGTCATCGGAACAAGCGTGTCATAAGTATCGGATCCTTCATTCGCCATGTCATCGACTTGCAAATTTGTAAGCGTAGCGTACGCGAGGCCCTGATCAGTAACGCGCGCTAGAGTCTCGCCAGCGCAACAATCGGCAAGGATTGACATAATGGATAACCCAGTAGGGCGACTAAGTGGATAATCTGAATTGGCGCGAGGGTCGCTTGTCAATTGTAAACGCCGGAGCATATCCCAGGTTTCATGGAGCAACTTCTGAGGATACATCTCATAGTCTTCATAGCTACCATCGGTTGTTGGAAGGTAGTAAAACGGCTCTGGCAGCTTTCGTGTTGCAAACTCTTCAACGATTTCATGAGTTTGGCGTTTCTCGACTGCGTTGGGGGCTCGTCGCACTCCTATTAGCTCAATTGCTTCCGCCATCAGTTTGTTGGAATAACTTGGCAAATAATTGGAGTAGGGAACGATGAAATGGAGGTTGTCCCAAAGCAGCATCGACGTTTTTAAAAGTCTTTTGCTTCGAATTTCTGTGTGCGGATAATAGAGTGCAGAACGCATGATGTTATCGTCCTCCAAATGGACTGATAGCCGAACTTACGCTAACACAACAAAGATCAATAGTCATTTACTACTCGCAACTGCCGTGGGCTCTCCGATGGAGAGGAAGCGCGATGCAGTTTTCTCTCGATAATATCAATGAGTGACTGCCCAACTGCGCAATCCCGATCAAACCGCCTCCGCAAAAATCCCTTACATCTCTCCACGTCCTTGTGAGAGAATTTGACCATGACACTGGTTGGCAAAGCGCTTTGGTATATCGAGAACCATTTCGACGAGGCGATATCGCTGGATGATATCGCGGGCGTTGCGGGGGTTTCGCGGTTTCACATGTCGCGGGCTTTCAGCGTGGCGACGGGGCAGTCGATCCTGGCTTATATCCGGGGCCGCAGGCTGACCGAAGCGGCGCGGAAACTGGCAAGTGGTGCTCCCGATATTTTATCGGTGGCGCTTGAGGCCAGCTACAATTCCCACGAGGCGTTCACCCGTGCCTTCGGCCTGCAATTCGGCGTGACGCCGGAAGCTTTGCGGAGCCTTGGCACACTCGAAAACCTCGAACTTGTGGAGCCTAGTCCCATGTCTCAATCGGCCAAAAAAACCAAACTTGAAACCCCGCGCATGGTGGAGGGCAAGCCGTTGCTGGTGGCGGGCCTTAGCCAGCGTTGTTCCGACAACAAGGGCATGCCGGCCCAGTGGCAGCGCTTTTTACCTTATCTCGGCAATATCCAAGGCCAGGTGGGGCGCAAGGCTTATGGCGTTCTTTACAACGGTGATGACAGCGGCAATATCGACTATATGTGCGGCGTGGAGGTGAAGGATTTTTCCGATCTGCCGGCGGGCTTTTCGAGCTTGCGCATTCCGGCGCAATATTACGCGGTGTTTCCGCACCGCGAGCATATCTCGACCATTCACAGCACCTGGATGGGGATTTTCAATGAGTGGATACCAGCGGCCGGCCATGAACTTGCCGATGGGCCGGAGTTTGAACTTTATGGCGAAGACTTCGACGGCGTGAAGGGCATCGGCACGGTTGAAATCTGGGTGCCGCTTAAGAAGTAAGAGCTAATGGGCGGCGGCGGGAATGAGGTCCTTTGCCGCCCGTTTCTCGCGCAACATAAACACCATCAGGCCTGCCAGAATGGCTGTGCCGAAGGCGAACCACCACATTTCAGTGTAGCGGGCGAAGAGGTCGAAGAGGTAACCGCCGAGGAAAGCGCCCAGCGCGCCACCCAAAGCATGGCCGCCAGAGATCAATCCCATGGCGAGGCCCATGATTTTCAATCCGAGATGCGAGGCGACGAGGCTGGCGGTGGGCGGTACGGTGGAATAATCGAAAATGCCGTAGATGATGGCGAAGAGGAACATCATTTCATAGCTGGTGCCTACGTTCATCAGCACGATGAAGGAGAGCGAGCGCACGAGATAGATGGAGCCGAGCAGCAGCGGGCGGTTCACCCGGTCGGTGAGATAGCCGGAGGCGAACATGGCGGCGAAATTGATGGCGGCGGTGAGGCCGTAAATGCCGGAAGCCGGCACGGGCGGAAAGCCGCAGAAGGCGGCATAGGGCAGGAAGTGGGTTTCAATGGCCCCCGTTGTGGTGATGCCGCAGATAAAGAAGCTCCAATAGAGAATGTGGAAGGTGGGATTGGTGAGCAGGAATTTGAGGCGGGTCCACAAGGGTTCATCCGAAATGGTTTCGGATTTCTGCGCTGCCTCTTCCTCTGTGGGTTTCAGCATGACCCAGATGACGAGGGCCATGAGGGCACAAGCCGCGGCGGCGGCGATGATGCTCCAGCGCCAGGAAAAATAGCTGAGGCCAATGGCCAGCAGCGGCACGGTGATGAACTGCCCCGCCGTTGCGCCGGAATTGGCGATGCCGGTGGCCAGCCCGCGGTTTTCCTTGAAGAGCTTGGCAAGGGCGGTGGAGATGAGGTGCATGTTGGCGGTGGCAAAGCCCACCCCGGCGATGAGGCCGTAGCCAATGATGAAAATGGCCGCGACGGGCACGGTGGCGAAGGCCAGCAGCCCGGTTCCCACCAGCAGAAGGCCTGCCACCAGCATGATGCGAGCCCCGAAGCGGTCCGCCAGATTGCCGGCGATGGGCGAGAAAATCGCCACCATGATCAGCGCCACGGATTGGCCGGAGCTGATAAAGGTTTTTGACCAGCCCAGGGTGGTGTTCCATTCGTCGGTCATGACCGAAACGGACTGGCGGGCGGACATGACGATGGAAAGCGTGGCAAAACACAGCCACACGATGATCCAGGGATTGATGCGGGGTTTCGTGGTCATGGACAATATTGAGCATGGTCCGGGGGTTGTCGGCTAGTATAAAAACTGTACTGCCATCATTGCATGATTGGAACCACGTAGGAGGTCATGGCCTTCATCTTTTGGTTCTGCAGCCGGTAGGTGTTGTGAAACACCGCCTTGAACAGAACCCCGGTTTTCATTCTTGATTCGACCCGGCCTTCGACGGCCACATAGTCGCCTTCGGCGATTTCGTTGATGATGGTGATCACCGGCGCGCCCGTAAACGCTTCATTGTGGATCTGCTTGCGGAACTCTTCCTTGCCGATGGCGGTGAAGTAGCCGGCCACATCCCAGCGGACATCGTCCGCCAGGCAGGAGAGAATGGCTTCAACGTCATCGGCCTCAAAACTCCGATTGATCTTTCTAATGATTTCCTTGTTTGCGGCGGTCATGCCAGCACCTCCGCCACCTTGTCGAACTGCCAGCTTGTGCCGTGTTCGCGTGAGACGAGGCCCTTGGAAAGTTCGGTGCCGTCATGCCAGGCGACATGCTCGGTGAAGATCATGGCGGTGTTTTTGCCAGCCGGCATAAATTCGACCACGGCCAGGGAGGTGGAATGATGCTTGCCATCAATCATCAGGTCATAGGAATAGACGATGCGCTTGGCCTGCTCCACCGCATGATATTTCGCGATGAAATGGGTGATCATGCCGGAGGGATGTTTGAACCTGAGGATTTCCGCGCCCCCCGTCTTCACTTCGATGACGCGTTCCAATTTATCACCGCCTTTTGGTCCGGTGAACCACTTTGACTTGGTGGCGGGATCGCTGAAGGCCTTGAAAACCTTTTCCACCGGATGATTAAAATTGCGGTTGATGGTGAAGGACCCGGAAGTGGGCGAGGTGGTCGTCATGGCTTTTTCCTTTTCGGTGATGGTTCGTCGAGCACGGCCGCGAGGCGGTCAAAATGCTGTTCCCACTGGCGGCGGCGCAGGTTCAGCCAGCCCTCAAGGGTTTTGAGGGTTTCAGGTCTGATCCGGCAGGTGCGCACACGGCCCTGTTTCTGCGTGGTGATGAGCTGGCAATTTTCCAGCAGCTGCACATGCTGGACAACGGCGGCGAGTGTCATATCCAAAGGCAATGCGATCTCGCTCACGGATTTCGGGCCTGCCCCCAATTGCTCGACAATGGCGCGCCGTGTGGGGTCTGCCAGGGCGTGGAAAATGTTGTTGAGGCTGGTTGAATACTCAAGCATTTGCTTAACTAATGCAAACCGGGATCAATAGTCAAGTAATTCCTTTAGTATTAGATTTGCGGCCTGGCGCCACGCCCTAGCTTTTGGGGGGCAATTTCCCATATAAGGCGCCCATGACCGCAACTGCAGCACTTCCCTTTCGCAAGATGAACGGGCTCGGCAATGATTTTGTCGTGCTTGACGGACGGGCGCGCCCAATTTCCATGGATGAGGCGCGGGCCCGGGCCATCGCCGACCGCAAGACGGGCATCGGCTGCGACCAGATCATCGTGCTGCAGAAATCCAATGTGGCCGATGTGCGGATGCTGGTGTGGAACAGCGGCGGCGGGCAGGTTGAAAGCTGCGGCAATGCTTCTCGTTGCATTGCCGACATGCTGTTTGACGAAAACAAGGCGACATCCGCCACCATTGATACGCTGGGTGGCTTCCTTGTGGTGCGGAAGGCGGGGGACAAGCTTGTGATGGTTGACAATGGTGTGCCGCGCTTTGACTGGAAGGATATTCCGCTTTCGGAACCCTTCCACGACACACGCCATATTGAGCTGCAGGTAGGCCCCATTGATCACCCGCTCATTCATTCGCCGTCGGTGGTGAATGTGGGAAATCCACATTGCATTTTTTGGGTTGATGATCTTGATGTGGTCGATCTTTCCAAGGTTGGCCCCATGCTGGAGCACTATCACCTGTTTCCGGAACGGGCGAACATCTCGCTGGCACGGGTCGATGCCAGGGATCATGTGACACTGAAGGTGTGGGAGCGCGGCGCTGGCCTCACCAAGGCTTGCGGCACGGGGGCCTGCGCCGTGATGGCGGCGGGGGCGCGGATCAAGATCATTGACCGGAAATGCCGGATCACCTTGCCGGGCGGCGATCTTATGATGGAATGGCGTGAGAGCGATGGCCATGTATTGATGACCGGGCCGGTGGCTTATGAATTTGACGGCGTGCTGCCGGTCGAGTTGGCCGCATGAGCGAAAGCGAATTCGTCACCTTCGGCTGCAGGCTCAATACCTACGAGTCGGAAGTGATGCGCAGCCATGCGGCGAAGGCCGGACTTAGGGATGCGATTGTCTTCAACACCTGCGCGGTGACGGCAGAAGCGACGCGGCAGGCGCGGCAGGCCATCCGCAAGGCGCACAAGGACAGGCCGGACGCAAAAATCATCGTCACAGGCTGTGCGGCGCAGACGACGCCGGAGATGTTTGCCGAAATGCCGGAAGTTGCCATGGTTCTCGGCAATGAAGAAAAACTGCAGCCGCAGAACTGGCTGCCCGGCGCCAATGACCGGGTGCGGGTGAGCGAGATCATGAGCCCGCGCAAGAATCATCTGCACATGATCGAAGGCCTGACCGAGCGCACGCGGGCTTTCGTGCAAGTGCAGAATGGCTGCGACCATCGCTGCACCTTCTGCATCATTCCATTTGGGCGGGGAAATTCACGCTCGGTGCAGATTCATGAAGCGGTTGAGCAGGTGCGGCGGCTGGTGGCCAATGGCTACGCGGAAGTTGTTTTGTCCGGCGTAGATATCACCTCCTGGGGCGCTGATCTTGAGGGCGCGCCGAAGCTTGGCGCGCTGGTCAGCCGCATTCTGAAAGACGTGCCTGATCTCAAGCGGCTGCGGCTCTCGTCGATTGATTCCATTGAGACTGATCCGGAACTGATGGAAGTCATGGCGGGCGAGATGCGTCTGATGCCGCATATTCATCTGTCACTGCAGTCCGGGGACAACATGATCCTGAAGCGGATGAAACGGCGGCATGAGCGGGAAGATTCCATCGCGTTCTGCCATGAGCTGAAATCGCGCCGGCCGGACATGGTGTTTGGGGCTGACATCATCGCGGGCTTTCCGACGGAAACGGAGGCGATGTTCGAGAACTCGCTGAAGATCGTCGATGAGTGCGGCCTTACCTATTTGCATGTTTTTCCGTTCTCGCCGCGGCCCGAAACGCCGGCGGCGCGCATGCCGCAACTGGACAGGCTGGTCATCAAGGAGCGGGCCCAGTGCTTGCGGGCGAAGGGCGAAGAGCGGTTGTTCCGCTTCCTCAACAGTTCCATCGGGGCCACGCAGCGGGTGCTGGTTGAGACCCAAAATTCGGGCCGCAATGAACAATTCGCCCAGGTAAAATTCGCGCAAAGCCTCTCACCCGGCGCCATCGTCAAAGCCCATGTCACTGGTGCTGCTGGCACCTATCTCGAAGCAAGGCTTGCCGCATGAGCGGGTTCTTCAAGAAACTTTTCAACCGGATTGTCGGCAAGACTGAAGAAGCGCCACCGCCCCCACCTGCGTTGGAGCAGCTTGAAGCGCCGGCCATTGTGGTAGCTGTTCCGGAGCCCATTGAGCCTGAGCCTAAGGTTGAAGCAAAGTCCGAACCCAAGGCAAAGGCCACGCCTGAACCGAAAAAGGCCGAACCCAAACCCAAGGCGAAGCCCGAGCCAAAAAAAATTGAGGCCAGGAAGCCTGAACCGAAGAAGGCTGAACCTAAAAAAGTTGAAGTCAAAAAGGTTGAGCCTGTAAAGCCGTTACCGAAAAAAGTTGAAGCCAAGAAACCCGAGCCGGTAAAGCCGGAGCCAAAGAAACCGGAACCGAAGAAGGTTGAGGCCAGGAAGCCTGAACCGGTAAAACCTGAGCCCAAAAAAGTTGAAGCGAAGAAGCCGGAACCCAAAAAAACTGTTCCGCCTCCGCCGCCTTTTCCGCAGAAAAAGATTGAAGTTGAAGCCCCGGCTCCGAAGATCGAAGTTGCCGCTCCGCCGCCGGTTGTTGAAGAAGCTCCCGCGCCCGTCCCTGTCATTGTTCCTGTGGCACCGGGACCGGAGCCGGTTCAAGCGAGGGGCTGGCTGTCGCGGCTCACGCAGGGCTTGTCCAAGTCTTCCAAATCGATCACCACATCGATCACTTCGATCTTCACCAAACGCAAGCTGGATGCGACCACGCTTGAGGAGCTGGAAGATGTGCTGATCCAGGCGGACCTTGGCATTGCGGTTTCGGAGCGCATCATCAAGGCGGTGTCGGTCGGGCGCTATGACAAGGAAATCGAGCCGGAGGAAGTGAAGCGCATTCTGGCGGAAGAAGTGGCCAAGGTTCTGAAGCCTGTCGAGGTGCCGTTCAATTTCGGCAGTGAGAAGCCTTTCGTCGTTCTGGTGGTGGGCGTTAACGGTGCCGGCAAGACCACGACCATCGGCAAGCTCGGGGCCATCGCCACGGGCGAAGGCTTCAAGGTGATGTTTGCCGCCTGCGACACCTTCCGCGCCGCGGCCATCGAGCAACTCACCATCTGGGGCGAACGTATCGGAGCTAAAACCTTGTCGCGGCCCACGGGCTCTGATTCGTCGGGGCTGGCCTATGATGCGATGCAAACCGCGCGGGAAGACGGCACCGACATCCTGTTCATCGACACGGCGGGGCGCCTGCAGAACAAGGCCTATCTCATGGACGAGCTCGACAAGATCGTGCGGGTGGTCAAGAAACAGGACGAAACGGCGCCCCATGCGGTGTTGCTGATTCTCGATGCCACAACCGGGCAGAATGCCATCTCGCAGGCCGAGATCTTCACCAAGGTGGCGGGGGTCACAGGCCTCATCATGACCAAGCTTGATGGCACGGCGCGCGGTGGTATCCTTGTGGCGATCGCGGAAAAATTTGCCCTGCCCATCCATGCCATTGGCGTTGGCGAAACCATCGATGACCTTCAACCCTTCGACGCGGACGCCTTTGCCCGCGCCATTTCAGGATTAGCCCAGACATGAAACCACTTCCCAAATTCCTCATTGAAATGGGCCCGCTGCTTGCCTTCTTCATCGGCAACTGGAAGGGCGGGGTGTTCTGGGGCACGGGCGTTTTCATGGTGGCGACAGCCGTGGCGCTTGCCGCATCGTGGATCCTAACCAGGAAGATTGCCAAGGTTCCTCTGTTCAGCGCCATCTTCGTCGGCATCTTCGGCGGGCTCACAATCTGGATGCATGACGACACCTTCATCAAGGTGAAGGTGACGCTGATCAACGTATTCTTTGGCGCCTTGCTTTTGGGCGGGCTCTATTACGGGAAGCTGTTCATAAAATATTTGGTGGGCGAAGCGGTCAATCTTCCAAACGAGGCCTGGCGCGTGCTCACCCTGCGCTGGGGGGTCTTCTTCCTGGTGGTGGCGGGCCTCAATGAACTGATCTGGCGGAATGTCAGCACCGACATGTGGGTCAACTTCAAGGTGTTCGGGCTGCTCGGCCTGACGCTCGTATTCGCACTTGCGAACGCGCCCTATATGGCCAAGCACATGATCGAGGACGAGGCCTCAAAGCCGGACGCGCCGTCCGCTTGACGAGGCGATTTTCAGAAGTCAAGAGTTGTAATCCGTGCCCGGATGATTTTAGGTGCTTTGCAGTGTGGCGGGCGCGTGCTTTTTTGCTTGCCGCTTCGGAGTTGAAACGCTAGGACTCACCGGCTTTCCGGATATAAGGCGCAGGCATCGTTGCAGGGGCAGGGGGATGACGCGGCGGGCGGAAAGCAAATGGGGCAAGCAACACAGCAGGGGATCAAAATCCGTTTGATTCACCGGCGCAGGAGTAGGGGCCAATGAGCGGCAACAGGGACGTCAAGCAACTGTCGCGATCACTATCGCATCTGCTGAAGCGGGCGGTGCAATACTCCATCCATATTTACATGAGCGAGACGGGAAAGACCGGCCTGACACATCGTCAGTTCACGGTATTGTTGGCGGCCGACGCCCATGAGGGCCGCAGCCAGACGGAACTTGTGAAGATGACCGGCATTGACCGTTCGACGCTGGCCGATCTTGTGGCCCGCCTCATGGCGCAGGGCTATGTGCAGCGCCGCCGCACCAAGGACGATGCGCGCACCAATGCCATCCGGCTTACCCCAATCGGCAAGAAAATGCTTAAGCAGGCGCAATCGGGGGCGGAGGAAGTTGACCGCCAGCTTCTGGCCATCCTGCCTGCCTCGGACCGCAAGACGCTGCTGGAATGCCTCACGGGCCTTGCCGCCGAAATGGACAAGGTGGAAGACAAGGAACCGGAGAAGCCCACGCGGAAAATCCGGCCGCGCAAGGGCCGCTGATCAAGGAAGGGGCTGTTTGGCCTTCTCAATTTCCCCTGCAAAAGTGCCAGCCATGATTTCCGGCGATAGCGGGCCGATCCATTTGAAGCGGATCATGCCCTTGCCATCGACGATGAAGGTCTCTGGCACGCCGTAACTCCCCCAGTCAATTGTGGTGCGTCCATTGGTGTCGGCGCCGATGGCGGCGAAGGGCTGGCCCAGGGTGCCGAGGAAGCGCCTGGCGTTTTCGGGCTTGTCCTTGTTGTTGATGCCGTAGAGGCGGATGTCAGTTCTTTTGGATAGCTCCATGAGAATGGGATGCTCGAGGCGGCAGGGCCCGCACCACGAGGCCCAGATATTGACCACGGAGACGCCGCCGGTTTTGAGATCAGCGGAGGTCAGGCCGGGGATGTTTGAACCTTCGAGTGTCTGGAGTGAAAAGTCAGGTGCAGGCTTGCCGATAAGAGCCGAGGGCAGGTTCGAGGGATCGCCGGACAGGCCTTTCCAGAAGACCAAGGCAAGGCCCACAAAAATCACAATGGGCAGAAGGGCAAGGCCAAGCCGCCGCCGTGGTGATTCGGACGTCACTTTTTTGTTTTCTCAAATTGCGCGAGCCGCTTTTGGACGCGAGCATCACGATTGAATATGTAAATGATGAGACCTGCAATTAGGGCAAGGCTCAGGGCATAGGCAGAGATGACGAAGCCCGCATGATCCGCGTTCCAGTCCATCACGCCTCTCCGCTTCGGGCAATCTGCAGATTGCGCAATTTGCGCGCGGTGATTTCGCTGCGCATGGAGGTGAGATGGAGGGCGAGGAAAAGGAACGTGTAGGCCAAGCCTAAAACGAGGAGAGGCCAACGTATCGACCAATCAATGGTGGAGCCGTCCATTCTGAGCACGCTGGCTGGCTGATGCAGGGTATTCCACCAGTCGACGGAAAACTTGATGATGGGAATGTTGATGAAGCCGACAAGGGCCACAATGCGGGCAATCATCGCGGCGCGGCCTGGTTCCTCGATGGCCTGCCAGATGGCGATGTAACCCACGTAGAGAAGAAAGAGCACGAACATGGAGGTAAGCCGCGCATCCCACACCCACCAGGCGCCCCACATGGGCTTGCCCCAGAGGGAGCCGGTGGCAAGAGCGAGAAAGCAGAAGACGGTGCCGATGGGTGCGGCGGCCTTTGCGGCAACGTCAGCAAGGGGATGGCGGAAGATGATGGCCACGGCACTGGCCAGCGCCATGACTGTATAGACAAGCATGGCGAGCCAGGCGGCGGGCACGTGGACAAACATGATGCGCACGGTTTCGCCCTGCTGGTAATCGGGCGGGGCGGAGACCAGCGCGCCATAGAGGCCAACGGCAAGGAGGATGATGGTCACGGCCCAGATGGTGGGCAGGGCCTTGTTGGCAAGACTCAAGAAACGGGTTGGGTTGGCGAATTGCTGCATGTCGTATTCTACGAAGACTGGATCATTTGAGATAGGCCCGTAGCGCCGCAGCGGCAGCGATGGGGGCGAGCACGAGGCTTGCCAAAGTGATGGCTGACAAGATCAGAAGCGACGGCATGATCATCTCAGGGTTTCCGGTTGTGGCCGATATGCCGAAGACGAGGATGGGCACATAAAGCGGCAAAACCAAGATCGAAATGAGCAAGCCGCCGCGGCGGATGTTGAGGGTGAGGGATGCGCCGATGCTGGCCAGCAGCGAAAGGGCGAAGGAGCCCAGAACCATCGCGAGCGTCAGGGGCCAGATGATTTCGGTTCTCAGGTTGAGCAGGATGCCGAGAAAGGGCGCTGCGATGCTCAATGGCAAGCTGGTGGACAGCCAGTGGGCAACGGCCTTGGTGAGTGCCACGAGTTCAAGGGAGGGCGGGGCCATGGCCATGATCTCCAGCGAGCCGTCTTCAAAATCCTGCTGAAAGATGCGGTCAGCGGAGAGCAGCACGGAAAGCAGAAGAGTGATCCACAAGATGCCGGGGGCGAGACGCTGCAAGGTGGCCTGATCGGGGCCGATGCCGATGGGCAGCAGCACAAGGACCGCGAGAAAGAATCCCA
This sequence comes from Aestuariivirga sp., assembly GCA_965279345.1. Lineage (GTDB taxonomy): Bacteria > Pseudomonadota > Alphaproteobacteria > Rhizobiales > Aestuariivirgaceae > Aestuariivirga. Next base: position 491,095 of record CBDIHN010000002.1, on the reverse strand, counting down.
ATGCTGTTCCCGCACCTCCGCCCTGACGGGCGGCAAGGATGAGATCGCGGCGGAGAAGGGCGAGGAGTAATGTCATGACTGCCCCCCGAGGTGGAGATTTTTGTCGGGGTCCAGTCCAAGCGGAACATGGGTTGCGGCGACAATGAGGCCGCCTTCTCTGAGATGCCCATTCATGAGGGCGACCAGCAATTTTTGTGAGGCTTCATCCAAGCCGACGCTGGGTTCATCGAGCAGCCAGATGGCACGAGGGACAAGGGCCAGTCTTGCAATAGCCAAGCGACGCTTTTGGCCAGCCGAAAGGAGGGCCACGGGATAATCCGCGAGGGCCGACAGATTGACGGCCTGCAAGGCGCGCATGAGATCGCCGCCGCTCAAGAAGTCGCGCCAGAACATCAGATTCTCTGTGACCGTGAGAGCGGATTTGCTGGCGTCACTGTGGGCGATGTAGTGGGCCTGCTGGCCGGGGATTAAATCAGCTGCGCCGCCTTCGAGTGAAATTTTGCCGTGGCTTGGTTCGCCCAAGTTTGCAAGCAGGCGGAGCAGCGATGATTTGCCGGCGCCATTGGCTCCGGTGAGTTGCAGGAGTTCGCCGCTGCCGAGAGAAAAATTCTGGTTGCTGAAAACTGTCCTGCCGCCACGTTCGCAAGCCAGGTTCTCGGCCGAAAGCAGCATCAAGGATTACATCATGTACTGGCCGCCGTTGGCGGACAGGGTTGAACCGGTGATGAAGCCTGCCTCATCGGCGGCGAGGAAGACCACGCAGCGGGCAATTTCCTCCGGCTCGCCGATGCGGCCAACGGGGATGAGCGGCAGGATGCGCTTGTCGAGAAAATCCTGCGGAATGGCGCGGACCATTTCGGTGCCGATATAGCCGGGGCAAATGGCATTGACGGTGATGCCCTTGGCGGCCCCTTCCTGGGCCAATGATTTCACGAAACCAATCTCGCCGGCTTTCGCGGCGGCATAATTGGTTTGGCCCATCTGGCCCTTCTGCCCATTGATCGAGGAGATGCAAATCACCCGGCCGAAATTGCGGTCACGCATGCCGCCCCAAATGGGCTGGGTCATGTTGAAGAGGGCGGTGAGATTGGTGCCGATGACGTCATTCCATTGCTGGATCGTCATCTTGTGGAACATGGTGTCGCGCGTGATGCCGGCATTGTTCACCAGCACTTCGATGGGCCCAAGATCTTCCGCCACTTTCTTCAGGCCCGCGGCGCAGGCCTCGGTATTGGAGACATCCCATTTGTAAACCGGGATTCCCGTTTCGGTTTTAAAGGCGTTGGCGGCCTCGTCATTGCCGGCGTAGGTGGCGGCGACCTTATAACCCGCTGCTTTCAGCGCCTTTGAAATCGCTGCCCCAATGCCGCGGCTGCCCCCGGTGACGACTGCTACCCTGCCCATAACGCCCCCTTAGTTTTCTACACACATGGCAATGCCCATGCCGCCGCCAATGCACAATGTGGTCAAGCCTTTCTTGGCTTTGCGCTTTTGCATTTCATGGAGCAGTGTGGTGAGCACGCGGGCGCCTGAGGCACCGATGGGATGGCCGATGGCAATGGCGCCGCCATTGACGTTCACGATGTCCGGGTTCCAGCCCATGTCCTTGTTCACGGCGCAGGCTTGCGCTGCGAAGGCTTCATTGGCTTCAACAAGATCGAGCTCCGAAGCTTTCCAGCCGGCTTTTTTCAAGGCGGCTTGCGAAGCGGGGATAGGGCCTGAACCCATGACGGCAGGGTCAACACCGGCTGTTGCCCAGGAGGCAATGCGGGCCAGCGGCGTTAACCCGCGCTTTGACGCTTCAGCGGCACTCATCAGGATAAGAACGGCCGCACCGTCATTGATGCCCGACGCATTGGCGGCAGTTACAGTGCCATCCTTCATGAAGGCGGATTTCAATTTGGCAACGCTTTCCAGCGTCACGCCCTTCTTGATATATTCATCGTCGGAGACAATCACATCGCCTTTGCGGCCGGCAATCGTCACAGCGCAAATCTCATCCTTGAACTTGCCAGCAGCCTGAGCGGCTTCCGCCTTGTTCTGCGAGGCCACGGCAAAAGCATCCTGGGTTTCGCGGGTGATCTGCCATTGCTTGGCAACATTCTCGGCGGTGTTGCCCATGTGGTAGCCATTGAAGGCATCCCACAGGCCATCCTTGATCATGGTGTCGATGAAGTTCCAGTCGCCCATTTTCACGCCATCGCGCAGGTGGGCGGCGTGGGTTGATTTGCTCATGGATTCCTGCCCGCCGGCGGCCACGATTGTTGCACTTCCCGACTGGATTTGCTGCATGCCGAGCGCCACGGCGCGAAGCCCCGAACCGCAGACCTGGTTCAGGCCCCAGGCGGTGGCCGAATTTGGAATACCGGCATGGATGGCGGCTTGCCTGGCGGGATTCTGGCCCTGGGCTGCGGTCAGGACCTGGCCCAAAATGACCTCGTTTACCTCATCAGGTGAAACCTTGGCGCGTTCCATGGCGGCTTTGAGGGCCACGGTTCCGAGGAAGGAGGCGGCCACTGAACTCAAGGCTCCATTGAAGGAGCCAACCGGGGTGCGGGCGGCGGAAACGATGACGATGTCTTGGGAAGATGGGGCTGCCAATGGGCTTACTCCTGAAGGCGGGATGGGGAATATTGCGTTAGTCATAGCATTTGAAACACAAGAGGCGATAGTTTTTTGCACTTGCAATTGTGCATTGCGGGGAGCAAGTTTTTGCACTGCGGGCAAGGCATCTTTGGGGGACAATCGATGACGGCCCGCATTGGAGGAGTGTGAACGGTGAGTGACGAAAAAACGGCGCCCAAGACCGCGGTCGTGATCAAAAAATACGCGAACCGCCGACTGTACAATACCGCGACAAGCACCTATGTGACCCTTGATGACCTCTCCGCCATGGTGAAAGCCGGCACGGATTTCGTCGTCTATGACGCCAAGACCGGCGAAGAAATCACCCGTTCGGTGCTGACCCAGATCATTTTCGAGGAAGAAAACAAGGGCACCAACCTGCTGCCCATCAATTTCCTGCGCCAGCTCATCCGCTATTACGGCGACAGCATGCAGACACTGGTTCCGGGATACCTGGAATTCTCGCTGGAGAATCTCACCAAGGAGCATGACAAGATCCGCGAGCAGATGCTGGGAGCCTTTACCGGCGAGCCGTTCAAGAACATGGAAGAACACGCCAAGCGCAACATGGCGATGTTCAGCGATGCGATGAAACTTTTCAACCCGTTTGCGGCCATGGCGATGAATCCCGGTGCCGGATCCGCTGCGCCACCGCCGAAGACAAATGCCGCGCCGGCGCAGGCTCCTTCTAAGGATGACCTTCAGGCGATGAAGGACCAGCTCACGGCGATGCAGGAAAAGATCAACACGCTGTCGCGGGGTTAAATTAACAGACCCCGTCATTCCGGCGAACGCCGGAATCTTTCAACTCGAGTTTCTATCAATTTAGTTCTGCACGGGATTCCGGCTTTCGCCGGAATGACGGCTTATGGATCCCGACTCAATTTCAATGACTGCCGGATCAAAACCCTAGCGCCACCAGCGGCGAACGGCCACGATGCGCGCGGTTCTTGAGTTCAGGGTGATGTAATACCATTTGCCATTGCGGCGGCCGATATATTCATAACGGCTGCCGCGGCAATCGCGGGCGTTGACCCGGTTGAAGCGGCGCTCAACGATTCTCTCTCCGGTCCGGCAGGAAACCTTGCCAAGAAAACCACCGCCGTAACCAATGTTGATGTCGATGTCGATATCGGCCTTGGCGGGGCTGATGCCCATTGATGAAATTGCAAGCAGCGCTGCGGCAGCGAGAATGGTCTTGCGGATCATGTGGGGCTCCATGGTTTGCGTGGATGGTTTTCGGAAGCCAGACACTATTTCAACAGGCTTGCCCGCGCAAACAAAAATATTTGCGATGACTTTAATTTGATTCAATTTTCAATGAGCGTTGGGCACAGCTCCGCCGGGGGTGAAAACGGTTATGCCGTTTCCGGGACAGGTGAGAGAAGCGAAGGGTTGCGTGAGCGCAGCCTACGCGAAATGCCGGTCGTGTGGTCCGGCGGTTGACGCAAACTGCGCCCACGCTTTCGTGGCGATTTTCGCTGTTAGGGACACTCGGGCTTTGTACGTGGATGGCTCCACACCATAATCCTTCCTCCTAGGAACCGGGGTCGTAATGCTCCCGGCTGTCCCGTTCGAAGCTCCCCGGGATTAAAGGGCACGTTTCCCCTTAACCGCAGGCGCCACATCCACCCCATCAAAGCCACCGTCGCGACCGAGACCCCTTCCGGGATAGACATATAATTCCTAGTATATAGGAATATACATGTCAAGGGGTATATTCCTGTTGATGAAAGAAATTTTATGCCGCTAGAGATGACGAGTTTCGGCCGGGACGTTTTGCCAATTATCATGGCGGCCATCGGCGTATCTTATAGGCCCCTGAAAAAATTCCGAAACATCAACATCATCCAACGCCGCGATGTTGACTGACACGAAAGCGCCGCCGATTTCCGGAACGTCGCCGCGACCAAAAGGCCTGATGCCGCAATGCCTGCAGAATTCCGAGGCCCCGCGTTTCCAGGTGAATTCAGGGTTATCGGATTTGAAATGATATTCCGTGAGTTCGTTCCTGCCCTGCAAAAGACGGAAGGCTTCCGGCTTTATGACGATGCCCCAAAAGCGCGACTTGGCGCAGATCGAACAATTGCATTTCCCCGTGCCTTCGGCGAAATCGATATCCGCTTCGAATTTGACCTGCCCGCAATGGCAACTGCCGGAATAAGTTTTCTTCATGGCTTAAGCTCCTCCTTGGAAAGAAGCTTAATAGCACGCGCACTGACAGCATGGTGTCAGCAGTGTTTATGCCGCCACCAACTGCTTCACCAGCGCGTCGATCATGCGCGGGAGGTCGTAGGGGAATCTGGCGGTAATAAGGTTGCCGTCGACGACGCAGGGTTCGTCGATCACCGTTGCCCCGGCGTTTTCCAGGTCGATCTGGATATTCCAAACGGCGGTGGCTTTTTTGCCTTTCAGCATCTTGGCGCTGACCATGACCCAGGGGCCGTGGCAGATGCCGCAGGTTGGTTTGCCTGCCGCGTGCATGTCGCGGGTGAAATTCTGCGCGTCCTTGTCGGCGCGGAGGAAATCCGGATTCCAGCAGCCGCCGGGCAGGATCACCGCGTCATAATCGGCAATCCTGGCCTCATCGAGATAGCAATCGATTTTCAGCCAGCCGGCATTTTCCATCAGGCGGATGGCCAGAACATGGGTTTTGGCAATTTCCGGAAAGCGGAGGCCGAGGCTTGGCGGAAATTCGCCGACGCGCGGGGCCACGATATGAACCGTAGCGCCATGCTCGGTGAGCCAGCGCATGGAGCCGAGGATTTCAACTTCCTCCACGCCATTGGTGCAGCAGATGGCGATCTTCTTGCCCTTGAGCAGTGTGGGGTTTGTCGCCGGGCTGAAAAGGAAATTGTTGAGCTCGCGGTTCAGCTCGCCATCGGCGGTGGAGAGAAGCTCGGTTGAAATTGAGGGCACCGGCGAGGGCGACATGAATTGCTGGGCCCTGGCGAAGGCCGCGTTCTGGGCGGAAACGGGATTATGGGGCTTGTTCATGGCTGCGCTCCTGGTTGCAAAGGGATGCCGCGAGTTTTCTCAGGAATCAGTGGGGCCGTCCAGTGAAAACAAATCTTCGCTTTGTCATTCCGGCGAAAGCCGGAATCTTTCTAACGTCATTGGGATTCCGGCTTTCGCCGGAATGACAGATTTTGTTTGTAAAGTTGCGGACCCTAGCTCGCTTCGGCGAGCGCCTGCTCGGAGCGGAACTGGTCGTCGAGAGCCTTGATGGCCAGCTTCAGGCGTGACAGGCCTTCTTCCATTTCAACGTTGTCCGGCGCTTCGACCGTGTCGATGGACGCCATCGGCGTGATGAACACCTTGGTCTCTTCAACGGCGGCGGTGAAATGGTCAACCGTCTCCGAACTTGCAAACCCCTGTTCTTCCTTGCGGGCCCAGGGCAGCGCAATGGCTGCTTCGCCAAAAAGATTGCCCTGCATGAGATCGACATTGCAATCCTTCAGAATCTCGGCGTCCTCCGGTGTTTCCACCCATTCGGCGATAGTCTTCAGGTCGAACTTGTGTGTGAGATCGATGAGGGTGCGCACCAGATACTGGTTGGCGGCATTATGCTTGAGGCCGCGGCAGAAAGAACCATCGAGCTTGACGATGTTGACGGGCAGGTCGCGCAGGTTGCGGAACGAGGTGAAGCCCGCGCCAAAATCATCGATGGCGACACTGCAACCGATGTCGCGCAGCGCCTCGACGAAGCTGAAGGTTTCCTTGAGATCGCCCAGGGCAATGGTTTCGGTAATTTCCACGGTGAGCCGGTCGGCCACAGACTGGTTGGCGGCAATGATCTCGGTGAGCTGGTTAAACCAGCGCGGATCAGTGGCGGTCGAGCCCGAGACATTCATGGCCAACTGGGCCTGGGGATAATTGTGCAGGGTTGAAATGGTCATCTGGGCCACGGCGCGGTCAATGAGGCGCACCAGGCCAAGTTTTTCGGCAACCGGAATGAGATGGGCCGCGGTAATCAGGCCGCCATCAGCATCATTCATGCGCAGCAGGGCTTCGTGCATGACCACATCGCGGGTGGCGGCGCTGACGATGGGCTGGAAGCCCAGCTTGAACTGGTCTTCCTTCAAACATTTCACGATCTCGGTGGCGCACCTGGCGTTAAGCCCGCGTTCGGCCACGCGCTTTGACGAGGGGCGGTAAACGGCGGAGCCATCGGAGGGCAGGCGCCTTGCTTCGGCGAGCGCCTCTTCGGCGCGGGCCATGGCGATATTGGCATCGGGGGCATATTTGGGAACCACAACGGCGCCGATGGAGAGCATGGCCCAGACAGGGCCGTGTTCGGTTTCAATGACGCTTTCACGGGCGGTGTTGATGAAGCGGTCGATGGCGGTCTGCAATTCCTCTTCCAGGCAATTGTTCAGGATGATGCCGAACTTGCTGCCGGAATAGCGGGCGATGGCATCACCGGTGCGCACCACCTGGCGCAGGCGCCTGCTCAAGGCCACGATCACTTCATCGGCAACTTCAAAGCCATAGGCCTCGTTGACGACGGGCAGGTTGTTCACGGCGGCGATAAGGAAGGCGCAATTGCCCTGTTCGCGGTTGGCCGTTGACAGGGTTTCGCCCAAGGCTTCGGCGAGGCGGCCACGGTTCATCAGGCCGGTGAGGGGATCGCAATTGCCGAGGAAGCTCAGGTGCTGGTCACGGCTGTGGCGGTCATCAATGCGGCGGATGGTGCCGAAGACTTCGGCTGGCCTGCCGTTCTTGCCGACAAACCACTTGCCGCGGTCTTCCAGCCAAACAGCGCGGCGGCCGGTGCGGCCATCAGGGCGGAACAGATATTCAATCTGGAAGGCAACGCCGTCACCCTCATCGACGGCGTGGCTGCGCATGACCGTGTCATAGCGGCTGGTGATGTTGTCGCCATCGAGGAGATTGGCGTAGGCCCGGCCGGAGACTGCGGCCTCGGGCTTGCAGCCGATGACCGCCTCCATGTTCGGGCTCCAGGCGATGGCGTCGGTTTCGGTGATCCAGTGGTAGGTGGCCTCGCCCACGGCCTCGACGGCGCGCTGGATGTTTTGCAGCACCGTGCTGTCGCTGATCTCGCTGAAACGGGGGGCAGGAGGTTCCGCCGGCGCTGCTTGCGGACCGGTAAACTCTTCAGTCCGGAAGGAAAATGCCGTTTCGGTTTGGTCTTCGGTGCCCAAGAGGCCTCCAAGAGCTTACGCAAGAATTACGCGGGCAAAGTAGCCGAGCAATCGTAAACAGATACAAAAAATCTGTGATTAATTTGCGGGTAACTATTGGAAAGAAGGGTTTAGTAACTCAAGGCAAAGCCATCCTTGCGGTGATCCGAGCCGCCGGTCAACAAGCCTCTTGCGTGATCGATGGCAATCGCCTGGCCGCCGCCGAGGGGTTCGTTCGCCGGCATGATGCGGTGGCCCTTGGCGGCGAGGGCGGTGAGCACCACCGCTGGAACGGTGGTTTCCGCCAGCACGGCTTCGCCTTGCGGCATGAGGCGGGGGAAATCCAGGGCGGCTTGCGGGTCCATGCCGTAGACGTAGCGGTTCACCAGCACATTGACATGGCCCATGGGTTGGAAGTCACCGCCCATGACGCCAAAGCTCATGTCGATCTTGTCGTCTTTCTTGACCATGGCCGGAATGATGGTGTGGAGCGGGCGCTTGGAGGGGCCGATGCAATTGGGATGGCCTTCTTGCGTAACGAAATTCCTGCCGCGATTTTGCAGGGCGATGCCGGACTTGGGCGTGACGATGCCGGAGCCAAAATCCCAGTAGACGGAATTGATGAAGGAGACGCTCAAGCGGTTCTTGTCGACAACCGACAGGTAAACCGTATCGGAAGCGGGGAGCGAGACGGCGCCATCGCTACTGTGGTTCATGTCGATGAGGCCTGCCAGCCGTTGTGAGGTTTCTTCACTCAAGAGATCGCCCACGGGAATGTCCGCGAAGCCGGGGTCGGCGATGTGGCGGTTGCGCAGGATCCAGGCGAGCTTCACCGCCTCGATTTCAAGATGGCGGCGCTCGGGGCTTTCGGGTTCAAAGCGCTTGAGGCCGAAATGCTGCAGGATGTTGAGGGCGATGAGAACCGTGAGGCCCTGGCCGTTGGGCGGGATTTCCAGAATGTCGTGATCGGCAAAGCGGGTGGCGATGGGTTTTACCCAGGTTGCTTCGGTTGCGGCGAAATCCTCGGCCGTGAGAAGGCCGCCCCGGGCGGCCAAGTGCCTGACGATTTCATCGGCGATTTCGCCCTCGTAGAATCCGGCGCGGCCCTTCTTGGCAATTTGCTTCAAGGATTTGGCCAAAGCGGGATAAGCCATGACATCGCCTTCGCGGGGAGCACGGCCATCTTTCAGATAATGTTTGGAGCCCCCTTCATCGGCGGCGAGCATGGCCTCACTCTCGGGCCAATCCCTTGCCACGCGCGGCGTGGTGGGAACACCCTGTTCCGCCAGCTTGATGGCGGGTTTCAGCGCCTCGCCCAGCGTCATGGTGCCTTCCTGTTTCAACAATTGATCCCAAGCGTCAATGGCGCCGGGCACAGTGACGGCGTGAACACTGTGCGGGGCGATTTCTGTGAGGCCGGAGGCTTTCAGCCAATCAGCATCGGCCTTGGCGCCGGAGCGCCCGGAGCCATTGAGGCCCAGCACGGCGCCATTGGGCTTGCCGATGAGGGCGAAACAATCGCCGCCGATGCCGGTCATGTGGGGTTCGGTGAGGCAGAGAACCGCAGATGCGGTGACGGCCGCATCAACCGCATTGCCGCCGGCGCGCAGCACATCAATGGCGGCAAGGGTTGCCAGCGGCGAGGAGGTTGCCGCCATGCCGTTTGTGCCCAAGGCAACGGATCTTCCCGGCTGGTCGAAATTTCTCATCTGTCAAAGCCTCGTAATTGTCTCAGAAATGTCGCAAGCAGCATCGCATTGTGATGATGGATATTGCAAGAAAGCCGAAAATCGCTCTTGCCGTAATTTTGAACCCCTGCCAACAGGCGTAGACAATTGGGACGAAATATGCTGTTTCCCATTATGAATAATATTTTCTCTCAAGGAAGGATGACCCTACCATGGCCACGGTAAAGAGCGACATCGAGATCGCCCGCGAAGCAAAAATGAAGCCGATCATGGAGATCGGCAAGGCCCTGGGAATCCCCGAGAAGGATCTCATTCCCTATGGCCACACCAAGGCGAAGGTGCATCTCGATTATATCAACAGCCTTTCCTCCAAGAAGGACGGCAAGCTCATTCTGGTGACGGCGATCAGCCCGACGCCGGCGGGCGAAGGCAAGACGACAACGACGGTTGGCCTGGGCGACGGTCTCAACCGCATCGGCAAGAAGGCGATGGTGTGCCTGCGTGAACCTTCGCTAGGCCCGTGTTTCGGCATGAAGGGCGGGGCGGCGGGCGGCGGCTATGCCCAGATCGTTCCCATGGAAGACATCAACCTGCATTTTACCGGCGATTTCCACGCCATTACCTCGGCCCACAACTTGCTCTCGGCGATGATCGACAATCACATCTATTGGGGCAACGAGCTTGGCATCGACACGCGGCGCGTGGCGTGGCGGCGGGTGATGGACATGAACGACCGGGCGCTGCGCGAAATCGTCTGCTCGCTGGGCGGCGTTGCCAACGGATTCCCACGCGAAGCGGGCTTTGACATTACGGTGGCTTCCGAGATCATGGCGATCCTTTGCCTTTCGACTTCAATCGAAGACCTGGAACGGCGCATCGGGCAGATCGTGGTAGGAGCCAAGCGCGACAAGGGACAGGTTCTGGCCAAGGACATCAAGGCCCCGGGCGCCATGACGGTGCTGCTGAAAGATGCGCTGATGCCGAACCTGGTGCAGACGCTGGAAAACAATCCGGCCTTCGTGCATGGCGGGCCTTTCGCCAACATCGCCCATGGCTGCAATTCGGTGATGGCGACCAAGGCGGGCCTCAAGCTTGCTGATTACGTGGTGACGGAAGCAGGCTTCGGAGCTGATCTCGGCGCCGAAAAATTCTTCGACATCAAGTGCCGCAAGGCGGGGCTTACGCCGGCGGCCACGGTGATCGTCGCAACGATCCGGGCGCTCAAGATGCATGGCGGGGTGGCCAAGGAAGAGTTGAAGAAGGAAAACACCGAGGCCCTCAAGAAGGGCATGGTCAATCTTGGCCGCCACATCGAGAACATGAAAAAATTCGGCGTGCCGATTGCCGTTGCCATCAATCATTTCGTGACCGATACGGACGCTGACGTTGAAGTGGTGCGCAGCTTCTGCAAGGAGCATGGGGTTGAGGCCTTCAAATGCACGCATTGGGCCGAGGGCGGCAAGGGCACGGAAGCCTTGGCCAAGCATGTGGCGGAGTTGGCCGACCGGAGCTCGGTGCAGTTCAAGCCCATCTATGGCGATGAATTGCCGCTGTGGGAAAAGATCAAAACCATCGCCCGCGAAATCTACCGGGCCGATGACATCGTGGCCGACAAATCGGTGCGCGACCAGCTCAAGACCTATGAGTCGCAAGGCTACGGCAAATTCCCGATCTGCATGGCCAAGACGCAATACTCCTTCTCGACCGATCCCAATTTGAAGGGGGCCCCAATCAACCACATCGTGCCCATCCGCGAGGTAAGGCTTTCGGCGGGCGCTGAGTTCATCGTGGTGGTGTGCGGTGACATCATGACCATGCCGGGCCTTCCCAAAGTGCCATCGGCGGAAGTCATCGGCGTTGATGCGAAAGGGCAGATCGCCGGGCTGTTCTAGGCCCTCACCAAAGCGTGATGGCGGCGTTACGATGGAACCCTTTCGCGGGTTTTCCGTTGCGCCTAGATGGTTGGGATGCGCAAGGCCCTGATCTCTGTTGCCATCCTGCTGCTCGTTGCGGCGGGATATGCCTATTCCCAGCTTGGGCCCTTCAACGGGCCGCCGCGGCCACCGCCGCGGGACCAATGGGAAACATTGCTCCGTGAACGGATAAAATTGCCGGAGGGTTACCGGCTGGAGATTTATGCCCGCGACCTCGGGCGGCTGCGCCTGATGCAGATGGCGGAAAATGGCGACCTCATCGTTTCGGGTTATCGCGACGGAAACATTTTGCTGGTGAAGGCGGATAGGGATGGTGACGGGCGCAGCGATGGGCAGCAGGCGATGCTTGAAGGCCTCAACCAACCCCATGGGTTGCTGCTGGAGGGAAACATACTTTATGTGGCCGAAGAGCAGCGGGTGGTGCGTTACGATTTCGATGGCGCGACGCTTGCCAATGCGCGCGTGATTCTGGAAGGCATTCCGGGGGGCGATGGGCATTCATCGCGCACTCTCGGGCGTGGCCCGGACGGATTTCTCTATGTGTCAGTTGGCTCAAGCTGCAATGCCTGCGTCGAAGACCATCCGTGGCGGGCGGCAATCCTCCGTTTCAAGGAAGGTGCGGCTCCCGAAATTTTTGCCTCAGGCCTGCGCAATACGGTGGGGTTTGACTGGCAACCGGGGACGGGGGCGCTGTTTGGCGTGGACAATGGCCGCGACAACCTAGGCGACGACATCCCCGACGACGAAGTGAACCGCATCGAGGCGGGAAAGCATTATGGCTGGCCCTATCTGCATGGCGCCGATGTGCCGGATCCAACCCTTTATGCCGCCATGCCGCCGGGGCTTTCGCCGGTTACCCAATTTCATGGTCTCGGCGGGCATGTGGCGCCCCTGTCGATCCGGTTTCTGCGGAACCAGGCGGATGCGGCGCTGAACGGCACGGCCCTGGTGGCCGAACATGGATCATGGAACCGGTCGGAAAAGGCCGGATACCGAATCATCCGGCTGATTTTCGAGGGGAATTCTGCCCGCGAAGAGGTGTTTCTCTCGGGTTGCGAGGCCAATGGGGAGGTTATTTGCCGTCCGGTGGACATTCTGGAGTCCCCGGATGGCCGCCTGTTTGTGAGCGATGATTATGCAGGGGCTGTCTACACAATCACCAAAGGGCCCTAAACTGCCCCCTAAAGCGGCAGGAATGTGCAAATTTGTGGCATCGCAGCAAAATAAATCGGCATTATGAACAAATTATAAATATTTGATTTTGCTCATGTAAATGCTGCCATGCAAAATTTGCAATACACATTTTGCTGCATTGCACCTAAATACTGGTTGTTAAAGCAACCCACTCTTCAGTCAATCCAAGGGGAATGACCATGTTTGATTTCGTAAAGACACGTTACACGCGCTGGCAGCGTTTCAGCCGGACCAAGTCGGAGCTCGAGGGCCTTTCAAACCGCGAGCTGGCGGATTTGGGCATCATGCGCACCGACATTCATCGTTTGGCGCGCGAAGCGACACGATAAACCGATTACAATGGAGGCATTCATGCCACTGTTCAAATTTTTAAGCCGCAGAAACCGGATGCAGGCCTATCGCCAGGCCCGCCGCGAAGTGGAAATGATTTCCGATGCGGATCTCGCCGACATGGGCATCAAGCGCTACCAGCTTGAAGCGGCGGCAAACGCAAAAGTGCTGGGCTTAGCTTAGATTCAGCCCAGGTTTCACAGGCCCGCCCCCTCTTGATTGAGGTGGTGGGCCTTTTCTTTTCCACTAATTACTGAATTGCGGCAATCCGCGCGATTTAGTCGGTTGCGAGTCTTTTACGCCTGTGTTACCGAGACGCCGCGGCAGGGCGGGGTTCTGTTCCGTGCCTTTGCCTTGTGCAGGGGGTTGATCAAAAAAATCAAGTGTTTGGGTTGCGTTCAGTGGCCACGACACGAGACTGTTTCGAAAGAGAAATCGTGGCAGCCACAGATCAGGCAATTTCCGGAGTGCCGGGCCGATACGCAGCAGCGCTCTTTGAGCTGGCGGCCGAGGCAAAAGCCATCGACAAGATCAGCGATGGCCTTACGACGTTTCAAACGATGCTGGCGGGATCAACGGATTTGCAGCGCCTGGTGCGCTCACCGGTGTTTTCCGGCGAAGACCAGCTGGCGGCCCTTGAGGCCCTGTGCGCCAAGGCTGGTATAAACGGCATGGCGCTTAACTTCATCAAGCTTGTGGCCAAGAACCGCAGGCTACCGGCGCTTTCCGATGCGATCACCGCGTTTGCGGCGCTGGTGGCGGAATCAAAGGGCGAAGTTGCGGCGGAAGTGACTTCGGCGGAAAAGCTTTCCGAGAAGCATATCAAAGACATTAAAGCCGCGCTCAAATCCTCCATGGGACGCGAGGTGCAGCTTACAGCCAAAATAGATTCCTCCCTTTTGGGCGGCCTCATCGTAAAGGTGGGCTCCAAGATGATGGACAATTCACTCAAGACAAAATTGCAAAACCTTAAGATCGCTATGAAGGGGACCGGCTGATGGATATTCGCGCCGCTGAGATTTCGACAATTCTTAAAAAACAGATCAAGGACTTCGGCAATGAAGCCGAAGTATCCGAAATCGGCCAGGTGCTTTCGGTAGGCGACGGCATTGCCCGTGTTTACGGCCTCGACAATGTGCAGGCCGGCGAAATGGTGGAATTCCCCGGCGGCATCCGCGGCATGGCGCTCAACCTTGAAACCGACAATGTCGGCGTGGTTATTTTCGGTAACGATCGCGACATCAAGGAAGGCGATACGGTCAAGCGCACCGGTGCCATCGTGGAAGTGCCGGTTGGCAAGGAATTGCTGGGCCGCGTGGTTGACGCGCTCGGAAATCCCATCGACGGCAAGGGCCCGATCAAGTCGAAGCTCCGTTCGCGCGTTGACGTGAAGGCACCCGGCATCATCCCGCGCAAGTCGGTGCATGAGCCAATGTCAACGGGCCTCAAGGCGGTTGATGCTCTTATCCCGATTGGCCGTGGCCAGCGTGAATTGATCATTGGCGACCGGCAAACCGGCAAAACAGCGATCATTCTCGACGCCATTCTGAACCAGAAGCCCATTCACCAGAATGGCCCGGAAAAAGAAAAGCTTTATTGCGTTTACGTTGCGTGCGGACAGAAGCGCTCGACCGTTGCCCAGTTCGTGAAGATTCTGGAAGATGCGGGCGCGCTGGAATATTCCATCATCGTGGCGGCCACCGCTTCTGAATCAGCACCTATGCAATACCTTGCTCCGTTCACCGGCTGCACCATGGGCGAATATTTCCGCGACAATGGCATGCATGCGCTGATCGCCTATGACGATCTTTCCAAGCAGGCCGTGGCTTACCGCCAGATGTCCTTGCTCTTGCGCCGTCCACCGGGCCGCGAAGCCTATCCGGGCGACGTGTTCTACCTGCATTCCCGCCTTTTGGAGCGCGCGGCGAAGCTCTCCGACGCCAAGGGCGCTGGTTCACTCACCGCCTTGCCGGTTATTGAAACCCAGGCCAACGACGTTTCGGCCTATATTCCGACCAACGTGATTTCGATCACCGACGGCCAGATCTTCCTTGAAACGGATTTGTTCTACCAGGGCATCCGTCCTGCAGTGAACGTAGGTCTTTCCGTGTCGCGCGTGGGTTCAGCGGCGCAGATCAAGGCGATGAAGCAGGTAGCCGGCAAGATCAAGGGCGAGCTGGCGCAGTACCGCGAAATGGCCGCCTTCGCGCAGTTCGGTTCCGATCTTGACGCCTCGACGCAGCGGCTTCTCAACCGCGGCGCGCGCCTCACGGAATTGCTGAAGCAGCCGCAGTTCTCGCCGCTCAAGACGGAAGAGCAGGTTGTGGCGATTTACGCCGGCGTGAACGGCTATCTCGATACGCTTGCGGTCACCAAGGTGCGCGATTTCGAAGATGGCCTGCTGCGCCTGATGCGCGACAAGCACACGGACATTCTCGACAGCATCCGCACCGAGAAGCAGATTACGGATGCCATGGCTCCCAAGCTCAAGGCTGCCGTTGACGCTTACGCCAAGGCATTCGCATAAGGGTCGGTAATGGCAAGTCTCAAAGACCTCCGGAACCGCATCGCCTCGGTCAAGGCGACCCGCAAGATCACCAAGGCCATGCAGATGGTGGCGGCGGCGAAATTGCGCCGGGCCCAGGAAGCAGCGGTTGCGGCGCGGCCCTATTCGGAGCGCATGGCGGTGGTGCTGGCCAATCTGGCAAGCGCTGTTGCCGGGCGCGATGGGGCTCCGGCGCTTCTGGCCGGCACGGGCAAGGACCAGACCCATCTGCTGGTGATTGCAACGGCGGAACGCGGGCTCTGCGGCGGCTTCAATTCCTCCATCGTGCGCTTGGCGCGCGAACACGCCGAACGGCTTCTGGCCCAGGGCAAGACGGTGAAGATCATGACCGTCGGCAAAAAGGGCAATGACGCGCTGAAGCGCAACTACGGCAAATACATTATTGATGCGGTGGATTTCCGCGGCCTCAAGCAACTGGCGTTTTTCAACGCCACGCCGGTTGGCGCCAAGATCATCAGCCTGTTCAACGAAGGCCAGTTTGATGTCTGCACGCTGTTCTTCGCGGAATTCAAATCGGTGATCTCGCAGAAGCCAACTGCGTTGCAGCTTATTCCTGCGGCAGTCGAGGGCGGCAAGGCGCCCGATCTCGGTGGCGCCATCTATGATGCGGAACCGGATGAGGGCGAGATTCTCGCCGACCTGTTGCCGCGCAATATTTCAATCCAGGTGTTCCGGGCGCTGCTTGAGAACGCCGCCTCGGAGCAGGGCGCACGGATGAGCGCCATGGACAACGCGACGCGCAATGCCGGCGACATGATCAACAAGCTGTCGATCAAGTACAACCGCCAGCGCCAGGCCCAGATTACCAAAGAACTCATTGAAATCATTTCGGGCGCGGAAGCGCTGTAAGAGCTTAGAGAAGGACCACAGACATGGCGAAGAAAGCCGCATCAAAGACCTCGGGCCAGCTCGTTGGCCGCATCACCCAGGTGACGGGCGCCGTTATCGACGTGCAGTTTGAAGGCGAGCTGCCGCAAATCCTGAACGCGCTGGAAACCACCAATGGCGGCAACCGCCTGGTGCTTGAAGTGGCCCAGCATCTCGGTGAAAAAACCGTGCGCACCATCGCCATGGATTCATCCGAAGGCCTGGTTCGCGGCCAGGAAGTTTTTGATACGGGCACACCGATCATGGTTCCGGTCGGCCCGGAAACGCTGGGCCGGATCATGAACGTGATCGGCGAGCCGGTTGATGAAGCTGGCCCGATCAAGGCAAAACTCACCCGCGCCATCCATCAAGAAGCACCATCCTTCGTTGAGCAATCAACCGAAGCTGAAATCCTCGTCACTGGCATCAAGGTTGTGGATTTGCTTGCACCTTACGCCAAGGGCGGCAAGATCGGCCTGTTCGGCGGCGCCGGCGTGGGCAAGACGGTTCTGATCATGGAACTCATCAACAACGTGGCCAAGGCGCACGGCGGCTATTCGGTATTCGCCGGGGTTGGCGAGCGGACGCGTGAAGGCAATGACCTCTATCACGAAATGATTGAATCGGGCGTGAACAAGAAGGGCGGCGGCGAAGGTTCCAAGGCGGCCCTCGTTTACGGCCAGATGAATGAACCGCCGGGCGCCCGCGCCCGTGTGGCCCTTTCCGGCCTCACGGTTGCCGAGCATTTCCGCGACGAAGGCCAGGACGTGCTGTTCTTCGTGGACAACATCTTCCGCTTCACGCAGGCCGGCTCGGAAGTGTCAGCACTTCTCGGCCGCATTCCATCGGCGGTGGGTTATCAGCCGACGCTGGCCACCGACATGGGCACCATGCAGGAGCGCATCACCACCACGCAGAAGGGCTCCATCACCTCGGTGCAGGCGATCTATGTGCCTGCCGACGACTTGACCGATCCGGCTCCTGCCACATCGTTTGCCCATTTGGACGCCACGACGACGCTGTCGCGCGGCATTGCCGAAAAGGGCATTTATCCTGCGGTGGATCCGCTGGATTCAACGTCGCGCATGATGGATGCCCGCATTATTGGCGAAGAGCATTACCAGACGGCACGCCGGGTGCAGCAGGTTCTGCAACGCTACAAGGCGCTGCAGGACATCATCGCCATTCTCGGCATGGACGAACTTTCGGAAGACGACAAGATCGCCGTGGCCCGGGCCCGCAAGATCGAGCGTTTCATGTCGCAGCCGTTCTTCGTGGCCGAAGTGTTCACCGGCACCCCCGGCAAGCTCGTGCCATTGGCCGACACCATCAAGGGCTTCAAGGGTCTGTGCGATGGCACCTATGACCACCTGCCGGAGTCGGCCTTCTACATGGTGGGCAGCATCGAAGAAGCCGTCGAGAAGGCCCAGCGCCTCGCGGCGGAAGCAGCTTAACGGAGATGGCTGGCCTTCATTTTGAACTGGTAAGCCCGGCGCGGCTTTTGTTCTCCGGCGAAGTGACTTCCGTCACGCTGCCTGGAACCGAAGGCGACATGGGGATTTTCGCCGGCCATGCGCCGGTGCTGTCAACGCTGCGGCCCGGTGTCGTCGTTGTGACAAAAGAAGGCGGCGCCACCGACCGCATTTTCGTGCGCGGCGGCTTTGCGGAAGTGAATCCGCAAGGGCTGACGCTGCTGGCTGAGACCGCGATTCCCTTGGCTGAACTCGACGCGGCAGCGATTGCCCAGCAGGTCAAGAACGCGGAAGAGGATTTCGCCGACGCGGTGGATGCGGAAGGAAAGCGCAAGGCGCAGGAAAATCTCGATCACCTGAAGGCGCTGCAAGGCGCGCTTTGAGATAGCCTCAAACTGAATTAAGAAGGCCAGCCAAGAGCTGGCCTTTTTGTTTTGGGGGAAGCATGACAGAAGTCACCACAAATCGGCGTAATATTCTTGTCATCGTGTTAGCTGGATTGATTCTCGGCTCCGTCCCAATCATGTTGTGGCTGGGGCGATGGAAGCTTGCACTTGCTTACCTAATTCTGGGCTCCATTGTTGCAGCCTCATTTTATCTCTTGCCGATTTTTGGACTGATCCGGCCACTTACCATAGAGGGTGTCGACTCGACCAGCCTGTTTGGCCTGGTAAGGCTTCCAGTTTCTGTAATTGGTGTTGTTCACGTAATCATGATCAATGGAAAATCGCTTGATAGACCTTGGTATTCAAGGTGGTATATCGCTTTGGTAGCTCCAACTGCAATCGGATTTCTGTTGGCTTTCACTATCGTTACCTTCCTGTATCAGCCGTTCAATGCTCCGGCCGCCAGCAACATTCCCAGCCTCATGATTGGTGACCATTTCTTTGTTTCAAAGACAGCCTATACAAAAGGCGCAACTCCCCAACGCGGCGATATGGCCGTCTTCAAGTTACCGAGCGATACAAGCATTGACTATGTGAAGCGCGTAGTAGGATTACCGGGGGACCGTATTCAAATGATTGGTGGAGTGCTCAACATCAATGGTACGCCCGTAAAACTTGAACAAATAACACTTGCGCAAGAATTCTATGAAGACGCTGACATTAAATTCTTCCGTGAGACACTGCCAAACGGACGTTCATATGTGATAGCGAATAGCCTGGATGACGGGATGGCAGACAACACCAATGAATATGTTGTTCCGGCTGGCCATTACTTTGCTATGGGCGACAATCGGGACAACTCAGAGGATAGCCGGTTTCTTGATGCCGTTGGGTATGTTCCCGAAGCGAATTTTGTTGGACGAGTTGGTTTTAGATTCTGGAACAGTCGGGGTTTTAGCCTCGTGAACCGTCCGGAGGAAATCTATCCGGCGAAATGAAAAAGCCACCGAGATGATCGTGGGCTTTTTTAATCCAACTCTCATCATCGGCCTGTGAGCCGATGATCCAGTTGTATGTACAAGCTCGAAGTCTGGGTGGTCGGGTCAAGCCCTACCATGGAGAGAATTTTGAAGTCCCCAAAAGAAGATGCCCGCGCCTAGCGCGGGCATGATGATTGTGTGGTGGTGGAGTTAGGCTTATTCGCCCATTCTTACGGGGCGGCGGTCGGTTTTGGCGCCGCTGATTTCCTGCATCCAGGAGGGCTTGCCGCCGTTGGGGCGCTTGGGCGGGTTGTTGCCGCCGTTGGGGCGCGCACCGCCCGCTTTATGCGAACGATTGTCTCTGGCTGGCTTGCCGCCATCCTTGCCCATGGGATTCCACTGGCGCTTCTGGCCCTGGGGCTGTGATGGCCTGCCGTTGGGACGGCGCTGTTCGTTCTCGGCGGGCGGCAGGTTTGATTTGCCGAGCGCATGCTGCACGACCGGGATGCTCTGGCGGATGGTGCGTTCGATGTCTTTCAACAATGAACGCTCGTCACCGGCACAGAAGGCAATGGCCACGCCTTCAGCGCCCGCACGCGCGGTGCGGCCGATGCGGTGGACGTAGGATTCCGGCACGTGGGGCAGGTCGTAGTTGATGACGTGGCTGACACCATCAACGTCAATGCCGCGCGCCGCGATATCGGTTGCCACCAGCACGAGGATCTTGCCAGCCTTGAATCCGGCCAGCGCCTTCTCGCGGTTGGCCTGGCTCTTGTTGCCGTGAATGGCGGAGGCGGTGTAGCCCGCCGCTGTCAGGCCCTTCATGATCTTGTCGGCGCCATGCTTGGTGCGGCTGAAGACCAGGGTGCGGGTCATGTTGTTGTCTTTGAGAATATCAACCAGCACCTTGAGCTTGTTGGCCTGATCGACATGGATGACGCTCTGGTTCACGCGGTCCACGGTGGTGGCAACGGGAGCCACTTCAACGCGCACCGGATTGGTGAGCAGGCCGCTGGCGAGATTGGAAATTTCCTTCGGCATGGTGGCCGAGAAGAAAAGGTTCTGACGAACTTTCGGCAGCATGCCGGTGATCTTTCGGATGGCGTGGATGAAGCCGAGATCAAGCATCTGATCCACTTCGTCAAGGACGAGGACTTCGACGTTGGCCAATGTGAGCGCGCGGCGCTCGATGAGGTCAACGAGGCGGCCCGGGGTTGCGACAACGACGTCAACGCCGCCACGCAGGATATCAATCTGCTTGCCGATGGAGACGCCGCCGAAAACCACGGCGCGGGTGACCTTCAGGTTGCGGCCATAGGTCTTGAAGCTTTCGCCGATCTGCGAGGCGAGCTCGCGGGTGGGAGAAAGGACGAGAACCTTGCAGGAGTTCTTTGCAACACGCTCGGTGGCGTGCGACAGGCGCTCAAGGATGGGGAGCGCGAAGGCGGCGGTTTTGCCGGTGCCGGTCTGGGCGATGCCAAGCAAATCGCGGCCCTTCAGGAGCTCGGGAATGGCGCGGGCCTGGATGGGGGTTGGCTTGTCGTAACCTTCAACGGCGATGGCCTTGAGAATGGGGGCCGAGAGGTTGAGTTCTGAAAATGAATTCACGGTGTAAATATCTTTCTGTTTCGGACAGATGGTGGGAAAGCACAGAACATGTCCGAGGGCTGCAACGCGACAATCGCGGAGTCAGCACTGGCCCTGTGCTTAAACAGACCCCACATGAAAGGATTGTTCGGATTTTTCGCTTCGGCCGGAACGGCGGCATCGAGAATGCCGCCTCATGTTATTCTTTAATGGCCGAGGTCGATAAGGCTGCATATGGACGTTGCAGTGCAATAAGTCAAGCCGCAATAGGGGAAATGGCCCCCAGAAGCTCGCCCATGTCATGGATAACACGGAAAACGCCGAGCGATTTAAGCTCCCTTGCCTTGGTTTCGGGTTCATGGGCAACACCGGTAAAGCCGATAACTTTGCAGCCTGCGGCAAGGGCCGCAGTGGCCCCGGTTACGCTGTCTTCCACCACCAGGCAGTGGGCCGGGCTGAAACCAGCGCGCTGGGCGGCAAGCTGGTAAACATCGGGGGCGGGTTTGGGGTTTTTGACATCTTCATAGGTGGTTAACCGGTCGCCAAAGAAAGGCGCGAGCCCGGTTATGCGCAGGGCTTCGAGTGCGCGGTCCCGTGGGCCGTTGGTGCCGATGCTTTTGGGCAGGGCAAGCCCGCGCAGCATGGGAAGGACGCCGGGTACGGGTTTCAGGTCGCGCCGGTAGAGCTCCATCATCATGACATCCTTGCGGGAGGCCAAATCAGGCGGCAAGGTTTTCTTATATTCGCGCTCGAGCTCAGCAGCCATGTCCTCAAAGGTGGGGCCGATAAAGCGGAGGTACATTTCAGCTTCGGTGAGATGAATGCCGTTTTCCGCCAGCAAAGCCATATCGACGGCCATCGATATTTTTTCACTGTCGATGAGAACGCCATCGCAATCAAAAATGACGTGGGAGATCATGGCTTGCCGAGATGCCTGAAGGCCGCGATGACTTGCTCATAGACGGGTTTCTTGAACGGTATGATGGCGTCGATGACCTCGTTCATGGGAGCCCAGCGCCACTGGTCGAATTCCTGCTTGTGGCCGGGCGGCGCCAGATTGATTTCGCTGTCCTGGCCGGTAAAGCGCGCGGCGAACCATTTCTGCGTCTGGCCGCGGTACTTGCCTTTCCAAGACTGGCCGATGAGGTGTTCGGGCAGGTCGTAATTATACCAGCCCGGCGCCTCGGCAATGATTTCGGCGGAGCGCACGGCGGTTTCCTCTTCCAGCTCGCGGAGTGCAGCTGCTGTTGGGTCTTCGTCGCCATCGATGCCGCCCTGGGGCATTTGCCACCAGTGGCCAACGCCATCATCATTCTGTTTTTGAAAACGCCGGCCCACCCAGACAAGGCCTTGCGGATTGAGCAGCATTATACCAACGCAGGGCCTATAGGCCGTAATCACTTTTGCTTCGTTCATTAACTCACTTAACCCAAACGGCCCTTGAACATGGCGCTGACGGGAACCAGCAGAATGCCCCTGTCCTGCAATTGTTCGGCCCAAAGCTTCACAGCGTCAACAGTAACTTCCAGGCCGGAACCGGTGCCGATGGCAAAGCCATTGGCTTTCGCCTCGCCTTCAAGGAGTTCAAGGGCAGCGGCGATGCTCTGAGGGGTGGGATCGGAATCAATCACCACTTGGGCACGGCGTTCGGGGAGCTTGGTTTCGGCGGCCACGGTTTCTGAAACCGTGAGCGCGGTCGAGGAATCTTCCAGATAGATGAGGCCGCGCTTGCGCATTTCAGCCATCACCGGTTTCAGGGCCTCGGGCGAGGCCAGCAGGCGTCCGCCCATATAGTTGGTAATGCCGGTGTAGCCGGCGAAGCGGCTCATGTGCCAATGCAGCGCATCCATGTTTTCTGCGGCGCTGACGTTGGACAAGAGGGTTTTGGGTCCGGGATTGCTGGCGGGATAGCCCACGGGCTCCATGGGGAGCTGCAGGAGCACCTCATGGCCATCGGCGCGGGCCTTGTTCACCTGGGTTTGCAGGTCATTGCCGTAGGGAGCAAAGGCAAAGGTTACGTCGCCCGGCAAGTTCTTGATTGCCTGCTGAGTGAGCTTGGCATTGAGGCCCATGCCGCCCAGCAGAATGGCAATCTTCGGACGGTCGGAATGGATCACGCCCATTGGCGTGTTGCGGGCATAAACATCGGAGGGCTTTTTGTTTTTTGAGCCGATGCGCGGCAATTGGCCGATCGTGGTTATTTCGATGAGATCATCAACCGGCGCGGGCTTCAGGGGCCGCCGCGGCGACAGGATGATGGAAGCTTCCGTCTGGTAGCTGTCCTGCTCAATCGGGGCCTCAATCTGGATGCTCCCGTTCTCTTCTTCGGCAGGGGTTTCTTCCGCGGCGACCTCTTCTTCAGGTTCGGTGGTGGAGGCGGTTTTCAATTCCTCGACGGCTGGAATGGCGGCGGTGACGATGGGTTCTCCGGCAAAGGGAAAGGGAATGTGAATGGCCCATGCCGAAAGTGCAATAAACCCGCCTGCGGCGAGAAGCGAGGTTGAGAGCAGCGGGCTGGGGCGCTTGGCCCACAGGCGCTCCTTCAGGCTCCGTTTCCTTAGCGGCTGTCGCAGTTCATCACGGCTCATGAAATTCGTGCCATCCAGTCGATTCGTTTGGAGCCAACTGTGGCGGGCAAGCGTTAACGTCTCATTAACCGCGTTCTCAGAAATCGTCATTCCGGCGAAAGCCGGAATCCCCAAAAGCCAGAAAGACTCCGGCTTTCGCCGGAGTGACGAATGGAGGGGTGTTTGGCTAGTTCGACTTGGTTTCCGGGGTGCCGTCAGTCTTTGTTTCTTCCGGTTTCACGTTGCTCACCACCTTGATGCCGTGGAGGAAATCGACGGCGGCTTTGAGCTGCACGTCCTTGGTCTTGTCCTCGGGCACATAGGCGGAAGAACCGCCGCCTTCATCGCCGCCGCCTTCATTGGTGAGGTGGCCCTTGAGGCTGGCTTCGCCCTCAGTAGAGACATTCTTGCCCTGAAGCTCGGGTGGCAGGGGTTGTTCAATCAGGATATCGGCATCAATGCCCTTGGCCTGAATGGAACGACCGGCAGGCGTATAATAACGCGCCGTTGTGAGGCGCAGCGCACCCTGGCTGCCCAGCGGAATAATGGTCTGGACGGAGCCTTTTCCGAATGAGCGCGTGCCGATGATGGTGGCGCGCTTGTGATCCTGCAAGGCACCGGCGACGATTTCAGAGGCCGAGGCCGAGCCGCCGTTGATCAGGATGACTACGGTCTTGCCGTCCGAGATATCGCCCTTCTGGGCGCTGAAGCGCTGGGTTTCCTCGGCGTGGCGGCCACGGGTCGAGACAACTTCGCCCTTGTCGAGGAAGCTGTCGGAGACGGAAACGGCCTGGTCGAGAAGGCCGCCGGGATTGTTCCGGAGGTCGATGATGTAGCCCTTGACCTTGCCTCCCATCTTGGTTTTCAGGCTGGTGAAAGCCTTTTCGAGGCCTTCCTGAGTTTGCTGGGTGAAGGAGCTAATGCGCACATAGCCGATGTCTTCGGCGGCGCCTTCGAGATTTGACTTCACCGACTGCACGCGAATGCGGTCACGGACGAGCTTCACATCCATGGCCGCCTGGTCCTTGCGCTGGATGGTGAGCGTGATGGGGGTGTTGACGCCGCCGCGCATTTTATCGACGGCCTCATTCAGGGTCAGCCCCTGAATATCCATGCCATCAATTTTTGTGATGAGGTCATTGGCCATGAGACCCGCCTTGGCAGCAGGGGTATCGTCAATGGGGGCCACGACTTTCACAAAGCCGTTTTCCATGGTGACTTCAATGCCGAGGCCGCCGAATTCGCCGGTGGTCTGGACGTTCATGTCTTCAAAGCGCTTGGCGTCCATGTAGCTGGAATGGGGATCGAGCGAAGCAAGCATGCCATTGATGGCCGCTTCGATCATTTTGGATTCATCGGGATCCTCAACGTAATCGGCGCGCACCCGGTCGAACACGTCGCCGAAAAGATTGAGCTGCTTGTAGGTATCGGCATTGGAGGCAGCTATTGCCGAGCCAAAGACATGCCACAGCACGGTGGCCGAAACGGCCCCTACCAGCACCAGACCGAAAGACCGAATGCCATTACTATTGTGAAATTTCATTTTTAAACGCCTCTTTCGTTCCACCAATCCACCAAGGGGCCGAATCAACAGCCTCGCCGTTCTTTCTAAACTCGACATATAACACAGGCCTTGCCTCTTGTACCTGATCACCCAACAAAGTGACAGAAGAAGGGCCTTTTCCCATAATTCCTACGGGTTCACCGGCCCTTACGGATTGCCCGATATCGGCTGAAATTTCCTTCATGCCAGCCATGAGCACAAGGTAGCCCTCACCGGCATTGAGAATCAAGAGCTGCCCGTAGGAGCGGAAGGGGCCGGCAAATTCAACCTTGCCGTCAGCGGGGGCGATGATCTGGGCCTGGGCACGGGTTGCCACAGCCAAGCCCCGGAGTTCGCTGCCCAGGCCATCATCCTGACCGAAACGCTTCAGGATCTGACCCTGGACCGGATATTCAAGGCGGCCCTTGGTGCTGGAAAAAGCCACGGAAGGCCTGAGGAGGAATTCCTCCTGGCGCTTTCGCTCTGCTTCAAGGGCCAGGGCCTCCCGGGTTTTCTTTGCTTCCTGCTTCAGCCTGGCAGCGTCCAGATCGGCAATCAATTGCTTCAGGGACTTGGCTTTTTCGGCAAGTTCGGAGGCCCGCCTTTTTTCGCCAGCCAGTTTTCCGGAATTGTCAAAAACCAATTGCTTTTTCTGGGCGATGAGCTGGTCGAGATCGATCTGCGCGGTTTTGAGGTTGGTGACACTGGCGCTGAGAACGGATTTTTCCTTCTCAACGGCGGTGCGGATACGGTCCAGGCGGGTGAGTTTTTTTGCAAGGATTTCCGCCTCGCTGCGCAGCTCCGGCACCAGGGTGCCAAACATCATGGCGCCACGGAGCGCTGCCAGCACGTCATGGGGTTCAACCACCAGGGCCGGCGGGGGGTTTTGTTCAAGCCGCAGAAGCCCGGCCAGGAGTTCGGACAAAACTTCCTGCTTTTCAGCCAGATCGGCGCGCAGGATGATTTCTTCCTTGCGGAGGCTCAGGATGCGCTCTTCGGCGGCGGTAATCGCCGTCTCTTGGGACTGGATGGTCTTGGCGATGGTGATGAGCCGGTCGGAAACCTGCTCCTGGTCCTTGATGGCGGCGGCAATCTCGCCCCTTATTTTTTCAAGGCTTGCGGCCGATGAGGTGATTTCCTGCTCGACGGAGCCCAGCTCGTTTTCCTGGGGCAGCGGGGTTTGCGCCCCGGCATTGGGCGCAAGCAGGTGCAGCGCGGCGGCGGCCACGAAGAGCGTTTTCCTAAATCCTTGCACGTAATACATCGCCGTCTTTTTTAAGAGCCACGCTTGTCCAAATTGCGGCTCAGGATCTGTGATAGGGATGATTTACCATAATGGTGACTGCCCGGTAAATCTGTTCGAGAAGCATAATGCGCACCAGCCTATGGGGCCAGGTCATTTCACTTAACGAGATGAGTTGCCCAGCGGTTTTGCGGGTTTCGGCGCCGTGACCATCGGGGCCGCCGATGAGGAAGGCGAGGTCTTGCGTGCCCTGGTCGAGATGGCGCTGCAGGAGTTGGGAAAAACCCTCGCTGGAGAAGGGTTTTCCACGTTCATCAAGCACCAGGGTGAAGGCTTTGGGAGCCAGTGCGGCGGCGAGAAGCTTGGCTTCCTCCGTCTGGCGTTGGCCTGCGGTCTGGCCCTGGGATTCGGCGAAATCGGCAATCGTTAGCTTTGTAATCCCTGCCTTGCGGCCCAGGCCTTCAAGGCGGGTCTGGTATTCGAGGCTGAGGGTTTTTTCAGGCCCCGCCTTTAATTTCCCGATGCCCAGAACCTGGAGGCGCATGGCCTATTCGGCGTGGGGTTCTTGCGGGGAATGTTCCGACCAGAGCTTTTCCAGATTGTAGAAGCTGCGCACCTCCGGGCGGAAGAGATGGACGACAACATCAACCGCATCAACCAGCACCCAGTCGCACTGGTCCATGCCTTCAACCCGAATATGGCGGTGGCCCGCTTCTTTAAGCTTTTCCACCAATTGATCTGCGATGGCGCCGACATGGCGGTTTGAGCGGCCCGACGCCACAACCATATTGTCGGCAATGGCTGTCTTGCCATCAAGATTGATGGCGATGATGTCCTCGGCCTTGGCATCTTCCAACTGGGCCATGACGATGTTCAAGAGCGATTGATCACCGTGGGCCTTCGGCTTTGGTGTTTCGACCTTGACCGGGGCCACGGCCTTGACGGCTGGCTTTGCCTTTGGCGCGGTCTTTGGTTTTACCACGACCTTTGGCTTCACTGCGGCCTTGGCTTTGACAACGGGCTTCTTCTTCGGCGCGGGCTTCACCCTCTTGGAAGGTTTCACCTTGCCCTTGGGCTTCACTTTTGAAGTGGTTTTGCCACGCAAGCCGGCGCGGGCCTTTTCGGCGAAACGGACCTTGGCCATCATGATGGTCTTGAGCTCGGCAGCGGTCTTGGGCGGGCGCTTTGATGAGGAGGCGGGCTTTGCTGCTTTCGCCGATTTCGATTTGGCGGAAGGCTTCCTGGATGGCTTTTTCAGTGTCTTATCCTTTATGGGTTCTGGCGCGCTGTTTAGAGCTTTGCGGGGGCTGGTTCAAGTTTCGAATCGCCGTTGAGCTTTCGGGGCGCAAGGGCATGGGGAGGAAAACCCAGGACGGCGTCTTTTGCGTGACAAGTTTTGCCGCCTCGCCGGTTTTGACGCGGGACGCGGCATAGCGGAGTGCCGCCCGGCCGCCCAGCGCCCGGATGGAATAGCCGGGGCGGGCGAGGAAAGCCAAGGGCAGGGCTTCGACAATATCGGTCCAATGGTGCCATCTGTGCAGATTGGCAAAACTGTCGGCCCCCATGATCCAGACGAAATTTGCCTGTTTCATGGTCTGGCCGAGGGCCAACAGGGTTTCGGCGGTGTTATGGGAATTCGCTTGGCGCTCAAGATCGGTCACCACAAAGCGGGGATGCCTGGCGACAAGCTTGGTTAATTTCAGGCGCTCGTCATACTCGCCGGTTTCACTTGGGTCCTTCAGGGGATTTTGCGGCGAGACCAACCACCACACCCAGTCGAGTTGCAGGCGCTTCAAGGCATAAAGCGCCACCATGTAGTGGCCGTAATGGGCCGGATTGAAGGAGCCGCCGAACAGGCCGATACGCTGGCCGCGGCCAAAGAGCGGCGGTTTCATCATGGGCGGATCTGCCCTGTCCCGCGCACCTGATACTTGAAGGTGGTGAGCTGTTCCAAGCCTACAGGCCCGCGGGCATGGAGCTTGCCGGTGGCAATGCCGATCTCGGCGCCAAAGCCGAATTCGCCGCCATCGGCAAACTGGGTGGAGGCATTGTGCAGGACAATGGCGCTGTCGACTTCGCTCAGAAATTTTTGCGCGGTTTTTTCATCATCGGCGATGATGGCATCGGTGTGCTGGGAACCATATTTCGCAATATGGGCCATGGCTTCGTCGACGCCGTTCACAACGCCAAGCGAGACGATTGAGTCCAGATATTCGGTGGCCCAGTCTTCTTCGCTTGCGGGTTTCACGCGGGAGTCGGCGGCTTGCGCTTCAGTGTCGCCTCGAATCTCACAGCCCGCGTCGATCAGTGCACGGATGATCGGTGCAAGATTTGTTTTGGCGGCGGCACGGTCGATAAGAATGGTTTCGGCGGAGCCGCAGACGCCGGTGCGGCGCATCTTGGCATTGAGCACGATGTCGCGGGCCATGGCGGGATTGGCGGATTTATCGACATAGACATGGCAGATGCCTTCGAGATGGCTGAAGACGGGAACGCGGGCTTCCGCCTGCACCCGGGCCACCAGGCTTTTGCCGCCGCGCGGCACGATCAAATCGATGGTGCCGCCGAGACCCGACAGCATTTCACCGACGCTGGCGCGGTCGGTTGTGGGGGCCATCTGAATTGCGGCGGCGGGCAGGCCTGCCGCTCCAAGTCCCTGCTGCAGCGCCTCGACAATGAGGGTTGAGGATTGAAAGCCATCGGAGCCGCCGCGCAGGATGGCGGCGTTGCCGGATTTCATGCAAAGTGCTCCCGCATCGGCGGCTACATTCGGGCGGCTTTCAAAAATAATTCCGATGACGCCGATGGGCACGCGGACGCGGGAAATTTTCATGCCGTTGGGACGGGTCCATTCACTGAGCGTAGTTCCCACGGGATCAGGCAATCCGGCGATGTCTTCAAGGCCCTTGGCCATGGCCTCAACACGTTCGGTTGTGAGGACGAGGCGGTCAATGAACGAGTCCTTTAGGTCCCTGGTTTTTGCCGCTGCAACTTCGGAGACGTTTACGGCAATGAGCTTGTTGGCGTTGGTGCGAATGGCTTTTGCCATGGCCTGCAGGGCGGCATTCTTTTGCTGGGTTGAGGCAAGGGCCAGCACGCCCGCCGCCTTGCGGGCTTTCCAGCCAAGCTCCTGCATGGCGCTAGCGCTCACCATTGGTCATCACCAGATCATCGCGATGAATGATTTCATCACGGCCTCTATAGCCAATGGTTTGTTCGATGTCAGCGGACTTTAAGCCGGCGATGCGAGCGGCATCGCCTGAATCATAGGCCACAAGGCCACGGGCGATCTCAAGGCCTTCAAGGGTCACCACACTCACCGTATCACCGCGGGCAAAATTTCCCTTCACCTGCTTGACGCCGGCGGGAAGCAGGCTTTTGCCCTTGCCCAAGGCGGTGCGGGCGCCGTCGTCGACAATGAGACGGCCCACGGGCTGCAGGGTTCCGGCAATCCAGCGTTTCCTTGATTGCAGGGCTGAAATAGGGGCGAGAAACCAGGTGCAGCGTTCGCCATCTGAAATGCGTTGCAGGGGATGGGCCTCATGGCCGGAGGCGATGACCATGTTGCAGCCGGCGCCGAGGGCAATTTTCCCAGCTTCAATTTTGGTGACCATGCCACCGGAACCGACGCCGGAGATAGGCTTTCCCGCCATGGCTTCGATCTCGGGCGTGATTTCCTTTACTTCCGGAATGAAGGCGGCACCTGCCTTGTCCGGCGGGGCGGAATAAAGGCCATCGATATCAGAAAGCAGCACGAGGCAATCGGCGGACATCATGGAGGCGACACGGGCCGCCAGCCGGTCATTGTCGCCGTAACGAATTTCGGACGTGGCCACTGTATCATTTTCATTGATCACGGGAACAGCGCCTTGAGCGAGCAAGGTGGTCAAGGTAGCGCGGGCATTGAGGTGGCGGCGGCGCTCTTCGGTGTCGGTGAGTGTCACCAGCACCTGGGCTGCCACGATTTTTTTTGTGCGGAACGCTTCTGACCAGGCTTGGGCGAGGGCAATTTGGCCTACCGCGGCTGCGGCCTGGCTTTCTTCCAGACGCAGCTTGCCTTTTGGAAGGCCAAGCGAGCGCCTGCCGAGTGCGATAGCGCCGGACGAGACGACAATGATATCGGCGCCGCCCACTTTGGCCTTGGCCAGATCATCGATAAGGGTTGAAAGCCAGGCGGATTTCACTTCGCCGGTCTTGGCATCAACCAGAAGGGCTGAACCAATCTTGACGACAATGCGCTTGGCCGCTTGCAGGCGCTGCTTCACGGACGCCAATCCTCAATTTCAACGCCATGGTCCTCCTGCTTTCTTGCCGCCTTGCGATCAGCCTGAATGACGGTGAGCAAACGCTTCATCGTAGCATCGACGTTTTTCTGGGTTGCGCCCGAAATCAGGATCGGGGTTTTCTTCAGGCGCTTCTTGAAGTCTGCAAGTTTTTTCTCCAGCTCCTTGTCGCTGATGGCGTCAATCTTGTTGAAGGCGATGATTTCCATCTTGCCTTCGATCTCGGGGCCGTAATCTTTCAACTCTTTGCGGATGACGCGGTAGGCTTTCACCGGATCGTCGCCGGTCACATCGATGAGATGCAAGAGAACAGCACAGCGTTCGACATGGCCAAGAAAGCGCGTGCCGAGGCCGACGCCGTCATTGGCGCCTTCGATGAGGCCCGGAATATCGGCGAGCACAAAACTGTTGCCGCCGGCTTTCACCACACCAAGCTGGGGATGAAGGGTGGTGAAGGGATAATCGGCGATCTTCGGCCTAGCGGCGGAAACGGCGGCGAGCAGCGTTGATTTTCCGGCGTTGGGCAGACCCAGGAGCCCGGCATCGGCGATGAGTTTCAGCCGCAGCCAGATCCATCTTTCCTCACCCTCGATGCCGGGGTTGGCATGGCGCGGCGCGCGGTTGGTGGCGGATTTGAAATAGTGGTTGCCGAAGCCGCCATTGCCGCCGCGGGCAATGCGCACGCGGTCTCCCAGTTTGGTCAAGTCGGCGATCAGGGTTTCATTATCGGCTTCGTAGACTTCGGTGCCGGTGGGCACCTTGAGCACGATGTCATCGGAATTGGCGCCGGCGCGCAAGCGGCCCATGCCGTGGCCCGCTGTCCTGACCTTGAAGTGCTGCTGGTAGCGGTAGTCGATCAGGGTGTTGAGGCCATCTACGGCTTCCACCCACACGTCGCCGCCATTGCCGCCGTCACCGCCATCGGGGCCGCCCATTTCGATGAATTTTTCGCGCCGGAAAGACACGGCTCCGGCCCCGCCATCACCGGAGCGCACATAGATTTTTGCTTCATCAAGAAATTTCATGGGGCCTTGTAACCGTTTGTGAGCCCCAATCCTAGAGCATATCGCAGCGCAGCATTGCTTGGTGCGGTGCCACATAATGGTCACATTTACCCAGTTTATCGCACCTCACCCCCAGACATTGATGATCATTAAAATAGAGGAGCCAGTCTATCCAAGTTTAGTTTTTGATGCGGTTATAAAATTTAAGGATAAAAATGAAAAATAGACTCATTGCAGGACTTTCGGCCGTTGTATTTGCTGCGGCTATATTCTCGGGAACGGCGGAAGCTGGCTCAAAATCCAAAATTAGTCTTTCCACGGATCATACGGAAACCAAGAAACGCCACAAGGGCCGCAAGGCACAGGTGACACCGGCAACGAACGACCGGGTCGTGGGCCTGATAAAGGATCTGGCGCCGCAGTATGGGGTGCCGACCTGGTTTGCGCTGCGCATCGCCAAGGTTGAGTCGGGTTACAATCCCAACTCCCGCGGTGCTGCCGGCGAATACGGCGTTTACCAAATGAAGTGCGCGACCGCCAAGGGCATCGGTTTTGCAGGCAATTGCGCGGAACTGCTCAATGCCTCCACCAACATCCGGGTGGGTTTGAAGCACCTGTCGATGGCCATGAAGCTGAGCGGCGGCAACCTGAAGATGGCAGCCTCAAAGCACAATGGCGGTTTGGGCCGCAAGAAGCTGGTTCACCATTATGTTGCAATGGTTTTCTAAGCATTATTTGTAATGCGTAAAACAAAAAGGAGAGGCCATTGCCTCTCCTTTTTCATTAGAACCCAAGGGCTACTTATTCAGCGGCCTGCAGCGGAATAACCGATACAATCTGCTTGTTTTTCTTGGTGCCGCGGAAATTGACGGTGCCGGGAATGGTTGCAAAAATCGTGTGATCCTTGCCAATGCCGACGCCGGTTCCGGGGTGCCAGGTGGTGCCGCGCTGGCGGATGATAATGTTGCCGGCAATGACGTTTTCGCCGCCGAAAGCCTTCACGCCAAGACGCCTGCCTGCGGTATCGCGGCCGTTGCGGGATGAGCCGCCTGCTTTTTTATGGGCCATGGGGTGTTACTCCTTTTCCGTCTTGGGCTTCCGCGGCTTGGCGGGAGCCTTTTTGGGCTTTGCTTCGGCTTCAGCCACTGGAGCTGCTTCAACGGCAGCGGCGGGCTTGGCTTCAACTTTGGCTTCCGGTTTCGCCTTGGCCTTGGCCGATGGCTTGGTGCCGCCGGTCAGAATCTCAGTAATGGTCACGCTGGTCAAGTCCTGGCGGTGGCCATTGCGGCGGCGGTAATGCTTGCGCCGGCGCTTCTTGAAAATGATAATGTGGGGCCCGCGGGCCTGCTTTTCGATTTCACCGACAACGGTGGCACCGGACAGGAAGGGAGCGCCGATATCCACGGTTCCGCCATTGGAAACCATGAGAACCTCGGTGAAATTCACCTGGTCGCCGGCGGCGCCGTCGAGCTTTTCGATGAGGATTTTATCATTGGCAGCAACACGATATTGTTTGCCGCCAGTCTTGATGACTGCGTACATTTTATAGCCTTTTTCATTCCCCGCGCCCTTTGGCGCCGCTGCAAACTCATTAAACAGCGGGCTTTAGTACCTGATATTACAGGCTTTTTCGAGTTGCCGGAGGCAGCGCATGGACGCCCACCGGGGTTGCCCCCTGAAGCGATGGGCGGTTTCTAGGCAAGGAGGGAGAAAATGTCAAGGAAGGCGGACCAAGGGTAGTGTATCAGTTTGAAATTTCCCAGTCTTGACAGCCTATCGCATTAGCCCCGGCATTCCTATATGCTTACCGGAAAGCATGTAGGAAAATGGTAGAACACAAATCAATATATCATGACGCTGAAGAACGGATTGGCGCAAGGCACCCAAAGCCAAAGTTCGAGCCATTCAGTGCCGGGATAACTGGCCTTATGGCGGCGGTAGCAGCCGCCGTTACTTTCAGTGCTTTCGCGGGGATGGACGCAGAGGCTTTTCCAGTCGCACTTATTGAAACTGCTGCCTTGGGTTTTATTGCCCCTTACCTGTATTTTCGCCAAGCTCACAAAGAGTACTGGATGAAAGTCATATCCGAGCATCGCACCCTAGAAGAACGGAAAAAAGCAAATGCCGAAAGGCCCTAAAGGTGAAAAACGCCCCGCAGATGTCATAGGCAACGCCGTTAAGGTAATGCGGATAGCCACGGGTGAGGATAGCGATGCCGCCCCGGACAACGGCAAGAACAAGGCGGCGCAGGAGCTAGGGAAGCTGGGGGGAGCAGCGCGGGCCAAATCCATGACAGCCAGGCGCAGGAAAGAGATAGCCAAGAAGGCGGCGGCAAGTCGCTGGAAAAATCAATAGACCCTAAAGGAACAGGCGCATATAATGCGCCTGTTGAGTTTGTTGGCGGAGGCGGAGGGATTCGAACCCCCGGGGGCGCTGTCGAGGCATTCCCCTGCGGTTTTAAAGACCGCTGCTATTAACCACTCTGCCACGCCCCCATAAGGGAGCTCACCACGGCCTGCATCTGCATCGTTTCTCGCGCTTCAGATGTGGGCCTTTTTGTTATGGCCCCGGTCATCGGTGGGCAGGGATGCCGGAGCTAAGGCTTTTTTCATGCGATTCCTCTTTCGTTAACCACGCCACCATACACACCTTTGGGCAAACTTCAAGACCTAACGCCGACTGGTAACCGGCTAACTCAGTACTTCTTGCGTTCCGTACTAACTGAGCGTATATACGCACGGTAGACGTTAGCAAAGGAGAACCACCATGGACAAGAGAACGAGATCACCGAACTACCCGGCGTTTAGTCTGCCGGATGCTATCCAGCGCGTAACTCAACTTTACAGCACCCTTCATACGCATTCCGGGACGAGAGAGGATATTGCCAAGGGCATGGGCTACAACTCACTAAATGGAGCCTCTGCAACCGCTATTTCAGCCCTTCATAAGTATGGATTGCTTGAAAAGGTAGGTGATGAAATCAAGGTAAGTGAGCGGGCTTTAAAGATATTGCATCCCCATGATGAAGCTGAAAAGCAGGCCGCAATAAGAGAAGCCGCAATGGACCCCCCATTGTTCGCTGAGCTTGCTGAAAAGTTTCCAGGAAAGCTGCCTACCGATGATTTACTTAGAAACTACCTCATTCGGAACGGGTTCGCACCCGCCGCAGTATCGTCAGTTGTACTTTCCTACCGTGAAACATCTTTGTTTGCAGACGAGCAAGGAGGCCCCTATGATTCGGGTGTAACTTCACCTGTAAGAGGCCCAGATATGGTCGATATTCCAAGAAACACCGCGACTGGGCCATTGCCCCAGTCTTTTGTGCCTAGCTCCCAACCCAATGTAAATCAACGGGAAATAGGCAGATATAACTTTGAGGGAGGCGGTTTTGTTAGCATTGTCACCGGCGTGAACACGGATACCGAAGAGGCCTTGGAAATGGCCCTTACGGTCATTGAATTGAAGCAAAAGGAATTGGTGAGGCGTAAGCAGCGCGATACCGACTTGCTTAAGAACACGCCCCCTCTAACGGGGAAGGCAGATGAAGATGATTTTTTAGCTTGACGACAAGCATTTAAGTTCATATATTAGGGGCATGAACAAGTTGACCCCTAAAATCCGTGCTCAAATGCTCAATATGCTGTGTGAAGGTTCGTCTATGCGGTCGGTTTCCCGGTTGGCAGATGTATCCATAAACACGGTCGCCAAGCTCTTGATTGATGCGGGCCGGTTCTGCGCCGCCTTTCACGATGAGAAAGTTCGCGGCGTGAAGGCCCAGCGCATTCAATGTGACGAAATCTGGAGCTTCACGGCAGCCAAGCAAAAGAACGTGCCCAACATGAAGGCCCCAGTGGAGGGCGCGGGCGATACCTGGACTTGGACTGGCATTGAAGCCGATACCAAATTGATCGTTTCATGGCTAGTGGGTGGCCGGGACAGCGAATACGCAATTGCATTCATGGACGATATGCGTTCGCGCATTGAAAACCGCGTCCAACTCACCACAGATGGCCACAAGGCCTATTTGCAGGCTGTTGAGGGTGCCTTTGGCGGCGATGTTGATTACGCTGTGCTGCACAAGGTTTATGGCGCTTCCCCTGAAAGTTCTAAGGGAAAGTACAGCCCTGCTGAGTGCATCGGAACCCAGAAGCACCGCATTGAAGGCGACCCAGATTTGAAGCACGTTTCGACAAGCTTTGTTGAGCGCAGCAATTTGACCATGAGAATGCACAATCGGCGCTTCACCCGCTTGACGAATGCTTTCTCCAAGAAGTTTGAAAGCCATGTTCACATGGTGGCAATCTGGACAGTCTGGTATAACTGGGTTCGCATTCACAAAACCTTGCGCGTGACCCCTGCAATGGCTTCTGGGCTGACTGATAGGCTTTGGGATTTTGAAGAGATTGTCGCCGGGATGGACGCTATTGCGCCAAAAGCAGGTAGGCCTTCCAAATACAAAAAAAAGGACTAGCCTAAAATAATACAGAAGCGCACTAGGTGCGCTTCTGGGGGTTCAATGATCTAGCGCTGAATAGCCTGTTTACAGGCACGCTAGATGGGCTTCAATTCGGCAATATTTATAACGCTACAGGTTAATGTCAAGTTCCAATTGGGAGGCAAAAATGCGAATTATTGTATTTATAGACTACTGGAACTTACAGTTAACGCTCAACCAAAAGATGTCCATAAACAATAAAGTTGATGATTATAGGGCAAAAATAGACTGGAAAAACATAGGCCAAACCCTGGCGGCAGAGGCTAGCGCCATCCTTGGCACCGCCCAAGGTGGCTATTCCTACGAAGGTTGCCACATTTATACGTCCTTTAACCCTGCAACCGAGGACGGTAGAAAGTTTAAAGCGTGGACGACAACTTGGCTAGACCGCCAGCCTGGAATTAATGTCCAGATAAGAGAGAGAAGGCCAAAAGCGCTTCCCAAGTGCCCAATTTGTCACCGAGAAATCACTCATTGCCCCCACAGTGATTGCGCCAAGCCCATTGTTGCCACAGTTGAAAAGGGCGTGGATACCCTATTGGTCACCGACCTCGTCCGTCTAGCTATAGGAAACTCTTACGACGCGGCGGTGTTAGCCAGCTCCGATGCTGATATGGTTCCGGCTGTGGAATTTGTCCACACTCTTGGCAAAAAAATTATACAAGCAGGATTTCCGCCAATTGGCGTGGACCTCGCAACTCAATGTTGGGGCTCATTCGATGTTTTAAAATTGGGAGACAAGTTGGAACGTTAAATACCCAGCTTTTGATATTGCCCCACCGCACGGGTATAATGGCATATCCAAAACTTTCATATTTCAAACTGATACACTACCGGACCAAGGGGTGGCGCGCCTGTTTATGTGGCTCGCGCCAGTTGGGTTTTTTCCATGAGGTCCACGAGATCATTCATGATGATGTTGAGATCGAAATCCTTGGGCGTGTAGACGCGGGCCACGCCGAGCTGTTTCAGGACGAGGGTGTCCTCCCTGGGGATGATGCCGCCTACCACAACGGGAATGTGCCCCAGCCCCGCCTGGCGCAGGCGGTTCATGACATCGCGGACGAGGGGAACGTGGCTGCCGGAGAGAACGGAGAGGCCGATAAGGGTGATTTTTTTCTCCTGCGCGGTGGCCACGATTTTTTCCGGGGTGAGGCGGATGCCGTCATAGGTAACGTCGAGCCCGCAATCGGCGGCGCGCACGGCGATCTGCTCGGCGCCATTGGAATGGCCGTCGAGGCCGGGCTTGGCCATGAGGAATTTGGGAGTCATGCCGAGTTCAAGGGCGAGTTTTTTGACGCGGGCGCGGATGGCTTCGAGTGATTTCTGCGGGTGTTCATTCATCACCAGCAGCACCCCGGTGGGGGCGCGGAACTCACCAAAAACCTGGCGCAGGGCTTCACCCCATTCGCCAGTAGTGACGCCGGCCTTGGCGCAGGCAATGGAGGGTTCCATGATGTTGCGGCCTGCTGCGGCTGCATCGCGGAGCGCGGCAAGCGTGGTCGCCACGGACTTCCTATTGCGTGCGGCGCGCCAGGCTTTCAGTTTTTCGATTTGCGCGAATTCGACGTTCTCGGACACGGTGAGAATT
The DNA here is from genome assembly GCA_965279345.1 of Aestuariivirga sp. Classification (GTDB taxonomy): domain Bacteria; phylum Pseudomonadota; class Alphaproteobacteria; order Rhizobiales; family Aestuariivirgaceae; genus Aestuariivirga. The sequence continues at coordinate 453,596 of CBDIHN010000002.1, read as the reverse complement.
TTTTCGTCATCACCGGTTGAGAGCGGCGAGGTTTCGCCGGTGGTGAAGATGTTGACGCCAACAAGCTTTGTATCACCGCGTTCAATGGCTTTCAGGCGTTCCGTATTGGAGTGAACAAGGGCCTGTTTCATGTAGCCGGATTCAATTGCCGGAATGGCGCCGCCCAAGGCGAGAATTTTTTGCAGCTCGGCCCGGGCTTCGGCCTTCAAACCCTCGACTTTGTTTTCGATTTCCTTCGAGCCTTCAAAAATATCGGCATAATCCAGCAGGTCGGTTTCGTATGCCACGATCTGCTGCATGCGGAGCGACCATTGCTGGTCCCAGGCGCGGGGCAGGCCAAGCGCTTCATTCCACGCCGGCAATTGCACGGCGCGGGCCCGGGCATTTTTTGAGAGAACCACGGCGAGCATTTCCAGGAGAATGCGGTAAACATTGTTTTCCGGCTGCTGCTCGGTGAGGCCCAGGGAATTCACCTGCACGCCATAGCGGAAGCGGCGCTGCTTCTCATCGGCAATGGCGTAACGTTCGCGGCAGATTTCATCCCAGAGTTCGGTGAAGGCCCGCATCTTGCACATTTCGGTAATGAAGCGGATGCCGGCATTCACAAAGAAGGACATGCGCCCCACCACCTCCGGAAAGGCTGCGGCGCTGACTTCAACTTTTGCCGCGTCTAGCACGGCGATGGCGGTGGCGAGTGCATAAGCCAGTTCCTGCACGGGCGTGGCCCCTGCTTCCTGCAGATGATAGGAGCAGACATTCATGGGATTCCATTTCGGCAAGTCGCTGGCTGAAAATGAAATCATGTCGGTGGTGAGTTTCAGCGAGGGCTGGGGCGGGAACACGTGGGTGCCGCGCGAAAGATATTCCTTGATGATGTCGTTTTGGGTTGTGCCGGACAATTGGTTGCGCGGAATGCCCTGCTCGTCGGCCACGGCCACATAAAGGGCGAGGAGCCAGGCAGCGGTGGCGTTGATGGTCATGGAGGTATTCATGGTGGCGAGCGGAATGTTTTCAAAAAGGGCCCGCATGTCGCCGATATGGGAGACGGGAACGCCGACTTTGCCAACTTCGCCGCGGGCCAAGGGATGGTCAGGGTCATAGCCGGTCTGGGTTGGCAGATCGAAGGCTACGGAAAGGCCGGTTTGGCCTTTTTCGAGATTTGAGCGAAACAGCCGGTTGCTTTCAGCGGCCGTGGAATGGCCCGCATAGGTGCGGAACAGCCAGGGTTTGTCAGGTGTTGGGCGAGACGGCATTCAGGCTTCCATTTTGCGATGCAATATGGAAGCACGGTTGTTTTCGTGGTGCAACCCTACCGGCGTTTGGCAGTGTCTAACTGTGTTCGGGCCTGATGCACCAAAGCATGGCGAAAGAGGCCACGACGAGACCGATCAGGGTGAAGAGCATCACTTCCTGTTCGTACTGGATGGCCGGAATATCAATGCCGTCGAGCAGGATGTTGGCCATGCCGGTGCCGATGAAAAGGGCTGAAAAGTTCAAAGGCAGCGTCAGATTGCCGATCGCTCCGGTGAAGTGGGCCAAAAGAAAGGCTCCGGCGGCGCTGAAAAGCAGCGAGGCGAGGAAGGCCTCGTTTGACATATCAAGCCGGACCAGCTGTTCGAGGGTGTCATAGAAGTTGGAATACAGCATGTTACTTAGCATCTTTTTCTGCCCAATATTTTAAGGCTCTGGTCAGTATGACCGGGAAATGGTTGTCATCCTATGAACGCCGGAAGGCAGGGTAAACCATTTCTTACCCGGGGGCCGGTCGCCGCCCTATATTGCACTGCAACAGGAAATGGTTAAGGTGCTGCCTAATTTTTAGGAGCAGCAGCATGACGACGACGGTTTCTCCCCCGCTCAAGGACCTCTACGAAATCGGTGAAATTCCGCCCCTGGGGCATGTACCGCAGACCATGTATGCATGGTGCATTCGGCAGGAGCGTCATGGGGCGCCGGACAGCGCCATGCAAATCGAGGTCGTGCCCACTTGGAAAATCGGCCAGGACGAGGTGCTTATCCTGGTGATGGCGGCGGGGGTTAACTACAATGGCGTGTGGGCTGCCCTTGGCACGCCTATTTCCCCCATTGATGGCCACAAGAATCCGTTCCACGTGGCGGGTTCCGATGCTTCTGGCATTGTCTATGCGGTGGGTGAGAAAGTGAAGCGTTGGAAGGTGGGCGACGAGGTTGTGGTTCACTGCAACCAGGATGACGGCGACGACGAGGAATGCAATGGCGGCGATCCGATGTTTTCCAACTCGCAGCGGATCTGGGGCTACGAGACGCCCGATGGCTCCTTCGCGCAATTTGCCCGGGTGCAGGCGCGCCAGCTTCTGCCACGTCCGCAGCACCTGACGTGGGAGGCCTCGGCCTGTTACACGCTGACGTTGGCCACCGCTTACCGCATGCTGTTCGGCCACCGTCCGCACACGCTGAAGCCCGGGCAGAATGTTCTGGTGTGGGGGGCTTCGGGGGGCCTCGGGTCCATGGCCGTCCAACTCATCGCCACGGCGGGCGGCAATGCAATCGGGGTGATCTCGGAAGATGACAAGCGCGATTTCGTAATGCAGTTGGGCGCGCGCGGCGTGATCAACCGCAAGAATTTCAAGTGCTGGGGGCAGATGCCGAAAGTCGGTACGCCGGAGTATAATGACTGGCTCAAGGCGGCGCGCGAGTTCGGCAAGGCCATCTGGACTTTCACCGGCAAGGGCAACAGTCCGGACATCGTGTTCGAGCATCCCGGCGAATCTACCTTTCCGGTTTCGGTGCTGGTGGTGAAGCGCGGCGGCATGGTGGTGATCTGCGCCGGCACCACGGGTTACAACCTCACCATGGATGCGCGTTATTTGTGGATGCACCAGAAGCGGGTGCAGGGTTCGCATTTTGCCAATCTCATGCAAGCGTCGAACGCCAACCGCCTGGTCATGGCGCAGCGCATCGACCCTTGCATGTCGGACGTCTATAGCTGGCTTGAAATTCCGAAAGCGCACATGAAAATGTGGAAGAACGAGCACCGGCCGGGGAACATGGCGGTTCTGGTGTCGGCGCCACGCGCAGGATTAAAGACATTTGAGGATGTGCTTGAAGCGGCCGTGAAATAATTTTCCGGTCAGGATGATTTGGGATCGTCGCTGGTTGGGTCCATGGTTTTCTTGATTGAATGCAATGTGCGGTGCGCTTGCAGGACGCGGTTCACTTCGCCGCCGAGGATCAACACCAATGCCGCGAGGTAAAGAAAAAACATCGCGGCGAAGAGGCCGGAGAGCGAGGCATAGGTGGAGGCAAAGGAATTGAAGTTCACGAGATAGGCGGAGAAGGCGCTGGCAAGCGCAATCCACACGATGACGGTGAGCAGAACTCCCGGCAAAACGTCCAGGGTTTTGAGCCGCTTTGCAGGCAGAATGCGGTGGCAGAGTTGCAGGCCTGCAATGAGGATGACAATGGCAATGGGGTAGCGCAACTGGTTCAGGATGGTGAAGTTGTGGCGCAGGTCCGGGGCGAAGCGGTCAAGGGCAGCAAGCCCCACGGGGGCAAAGACAATCAGCAAGGCGATCACCAGAAGCCCGATGGCGGAGCCGATCACGAAGAGAACGCTTTGGCCATAAAGCCAAAACAAATTGCGGTTTTCCTTGAGATCATAGGCGCGGTTCAAGCCGACACGGATACTGTCGACGCCACCCATGGCGCTCCAGATGGTGAGCACTGCGGCGAGGCTGAGCAGCCCAGTGCGCGGCACCGTGAGGATGGAGCGGATTTCCGATGCCAGCGGATGCACCAGTTGTTCGGGGGCAACGCTCAGAAGAAAGGTGACGACTTTCTCGGCCAATTCTGCGTTGCCAAAGAAGCCGGCAAGGGCGGTGAGAAAAATCAGGAATGGGAAAACCGAGAATAAGGTTCTGAAGGCGATGTTGCCTGCCAGCGGGACGGCCTCGTCGGCGAAGAGGCGATATAGCGCCTCGAGGCCAAGACTGATGATGGTCGGCGGCTTTGGGTCCATGGGCCTAGGCATAGCCGATATGCGCGACGGTTCTCAAGATAACACTCGCATGGGCCCGCAAAGCTTGGCATGGGAAGACCATGAAGCCCGCACCCAACTGGATTGCCTTTGCACCCGCGCTTTTTGTGGTGCTGTGGGCCACGGGATTTGTGGTGGCCAAGCTATCGGCCGGCCATGTGGAGCCGCTCACCTTTCTCAGTATCCGTTTTCCCATTGCCGGCGCCTTGTTTGTGGCCATTGCGCTGTATCAACGGGCGGCCTGGCCTGACCGGACTCACGCCTTTCATGCGGCCGTTGCCGGGGCGCTATTGCACGGCGGTTATCTGGGGCCAGTCTACTGGGCGGTGGCGCACGGCATGCCGGCCGGCGTTTCGGCATTGATTGTGGGACTGCAACCGCTGATGACCGCCTTTCTCGCGGCAGCAATCGTGGGAGAAAAGATTTCCCCGCGCCATTGGCTTGGGCTGATGGTCGGGATTGCGGGCGTTGGCCTTGTCGTGTGGCCGAAGCTTACGCTCGATGCGGTGTCAGGCATTACACCGCTCACCACGGCTCTGTGCATATTTGGGGCGTTCAGCGTTTCGCTTGGCACGGTTTACCAAAAGCGCTTTGCCACGGGACTGCATCTGGCGAGTGGCGGTGTATGGCAATATGCGGGGGCGTCGCTCGTGGTTTCCACCGGCGCGGCGCTGGGCGAAAATTTTGGCTTCGACGGCAGCTTCGAGGCGTGGCTGGCGCTGGGCTGGTCGGTGATTGTCCTGTCGCTTGCCGCCATCACGCTGCTGATGCTGCTAATCCGCCATGGCGATGTGGCGCGGGTTTCCGGATTGATCTATCTGGTTCCCGCGGTGGCCGCTCTCTCGACCTACTTGGTTTTTGGCGAAACCCTGGTGCCCCTGCAAATTCTTGGCATGGCGGTGTGCGCAGGGGCGGTGTTCATCGTCACCCGAAAAGCCTAGACGGTTTCAGCCTTGAGTTTTTCCAGGGTCACTTTCGCCTTGTCGCGGTGGGCTTGCGTCATGTGGCTGCGGATCATGCTGATGGCGGTGTAAAGCACGGCCATGTCATCGGTGAAACCAAGGCCCAGAAGAAAATCCGGGATCACATCAATCGGCATGATGAAATAGGCGAGCGCACCCAGCAGGATGCCCTTCACCTTGAGAGGGGTGGCTGGATCAAAGGCGCAGTAATAGCTGGCGACCACCTCTTCGGCAAAAAGGACGCTGGCCAGGGATTTCTTCAGTTTTGGCCAGAAGTCCCTGGTAACCGTGGTTTCATTTGAGGTCTGAGACATGGTTTCCCTCCGATCGGAACGCGATATGGGAATTCACCGGCGCAAATTCAATGCCTATCGGTTGGCAAACCACAGGCCTGCCATCATGATAATAATGGCGGCAAACTGCAGCAGGACACGCCAGCGCATCAGGTTTTGCGAGCGGCTGGCGGAACCGCCGCGCATCATGTTCCAAAGACCGAGGAGCAGGACTACGGCCACGGCAGCGACGGCGAGCGGGACGAGATAGTTGAAAATATTCATTGGCCGACAGCCCTGTTGCCCTTTGTTGCAAGTTGTGGGGATAATGGCGTTTTGGAGCGCGCCCCCCGCATGAAATCCATGAAACTTTACACCAATGTGCAGCGCATTCACAATGAATTGGCGGCTCTCGGCATCGGGCCTGATGCCGCACTGCGGGTGGACCAGCTCACGCCATTTGACCAGTATCATTATTTCGGGACCGATGCGGTTGACGAGGCGTTGGACGTTCTGCAATTGCAACCCGGTTCGCGGGTTCTTGATGTGGGATCCGGCATCGGCGGGCCGGCGCGCTATATCGCGGCAAAGACTGGGGCCAATGTCACGGCCCTTGAACTGCAGCCGGACCTGCATGAGGTGGCGCGCGAGCTTACGGCGCGCTGCGGCCTGTCATCGCGGGTTGAGCATGTCTGCGGCAATATTCTTGATGGCGCGGTGGCTGAAAATTACGACGCGATCATTTCTTTCCTGTGTTTCCTCCATATCCCGGACCGGGCGCGTTTGTTTTCGGCCTGCCGCGCCGCGCTGAAACCCGAAGGCGTCATGTATATCGAGGATTTTGGAAAGTCGCGGGCCTTGTCGGCCGACGAAGCCAAGGCGCTGGCGGTGAAAGTCCAGTGTGCAGCATTGCCTGGCAGGGCCGAATATGAAACGCATCTGGCGGCGGCGGGTTTTCCCGAAGTCGTCACCAGTGATGTGACGGGCGCGTGGAAAGATTTTACCGCGTCCCGGCTAGCCATGTTCCGGACGGCGCGGCCCAGAAGCATTGAAGTTCATGGACAGGAGATTGTCGATGATCTCGATGATTTCTATGGGGCGGTGGCGCAACTGTTTCAGGACGGCGCCATCGCGGGTCTCAAAATCATCGCGCGCTAATTGGCGCCTTCGAGAATGCGCCGGGCGATGACCTGGGCCTGGATTTCGGCGGCGCCTTCAAAGATATTCAGGATACGGGCGTCGCAGAGAATGCGGCTGATTTCAAATTCCAGGGCGAAGCCATTGCCGCCGTGAATCTGCAGAGCGTTGTCGGCGGCGGACCAGGCAACGCGGGCGCCCATGAGCTTTGCCATGCCCGCCTCAAGATCACAGCGGCGGCCCGCGTCCTTTTCACGCGCCGCCATATAGCAGAGCTGGCGGGCCGCCATGATTTCAGCGGCCATAAGGGCAAGCTTGTCGGCCACGCGCGGGAACTTGATGATGGGCTTGCCGAATTGCCGGCGATCACTGGCGTATTTAAGGCCGAGATCGAGGGCATTTTGCGCAACGCCGATGGCCCGGGCGGCGGTCTGGATGCGAGCGCTTTCAAAGGTCTGCATCAGTTGCTTGAAGCCCTGGCCTTCAACGCCGCCAAGCAGATTTCCGGCGGTCACCTCAAAATCCTCGAAGCGGATTTCAAATTCCTTCATGCCGCGATAGCCCAGGACTTCGATTTCGCTGCCGCTCATGCCTTTCGCTGGAAAGGGCTCCGCATCATTGCCCCTTGGCTTTTCGGCCAGGAACATGGAAAGCCCCTTGTAACCCTTCTCTTCCGGAATGCTCCGTACAAGGAGGGCCATCAGGTCGGCGCGCACCGGATGGGTGATCCAGGTCTTGTTGCCGGTCACCTTATAGACATCGCCGGCTTTCACGGCGCGGGTTTTAAGGGAGCCCAGGTCGGAACCCGTATCGGGTTCGGTGAAGACGGCGGTGGGCAGAATTTCGCCGTTGGCTATTTTGGGCAACCATTTTGCTTTCTGCTCCACGGTGCCGCCGCCCAGAATGAGTTCACAAGCGATTTCAGCCCGAGTGCCAAGCGAGCCCACCGCAATCCAGCCGCGCGACAGTTCTTCGGAGACCACGCACATGGCTTCCTTGGGCAGGCCAAGGCCGCCGAAATTTTCCGGAAGAGTGAGGGCGAAAACCCCGAGTTCCGCCAGTTCCTCGATGATCTCCAAAGGCACGTAGGAATTTTTCAGATGCCATTGGTGGGCATGGGGGGCGACCTTGCTGTCGACAAAGCGCCGCATGGAGGTGCGCATGTCATTGATGGTGTCATCAAGGCCGCAATTGCCGAAGGTCTGTTCACCTTGCTGTTCCTGCATCAACTCCACAAGGCGGGCGCGGTTTTCGCGGGTGTTGCCTTGCGCATAAAGGGTGCAGGCGCGCACGTCTTTCAGGTCGAGCCCCAGATTTTCGGCACGGAAAATTTCCGTCTGGTTCATGGGAATTCCGCCCGCGACCTGCTGCAGGTATTCACCGCAGGCGATCTTCAGCAGGAGTCGTTCGATTTCGCCAAGCTTGCCTTGGGCGGAGAGTTTGGCGGCGTAGGCGGCCAGGGCCTTCAGCGTATCCACATAGGTTGCAAGCCAGGCAAGGCCGTGAGCTTCGTGCTGGTGCTGGTCAAGGGCCGCGGCGGAAAGCTTGCCATCGGAAAGCAGCAGAGCGCCAACGGCCAGCTTGGCTTTTTCAAGCGCCCGTCCGCTGGCGTTCATTGCCTCGTCCATTGTTTCGATCACAAATTCCGGCCCTCACTGCCCAAAAATTGGACGCTATCGCAGGTATTTGTGCAACGCAACATCATGTGCCGCAATTGGGCCGAATTTATCCGCCAATTCGTGGCCATGGATTTTTTTGTTTGTTGAGGCTATGCAAGTAGGCATGATTCCTTTGGGGCGAATGGGCGGGCTGGCCCTTCTGACACTGACATTAGGCATGACGGGCAGCGCCCGAAGTGCGGAACCCGTTTCGCTCGGCGTTTTCACCGATTGGACGGCTTATACCTACAAAGCCCCCGACACGACGGTCTGCTACATCGTGTCCCAGCCCAAATCGAGCGACGCGGCCCGGAAAGTCAAGCGCGATCCGATTTTCTTCATCGTCACCCATATGCCGGGGCGCAAGATCAACGGCGAGGTATCAACCATCATCGGCTATCCTTTCAAGGAAGCAACCATGGTTCAGCTCAAGGTTGATGAGGCTGAGTTCGAACTTTTCACCAATGGCGACGGGGCCTGGGCCGATACGACGGATAAAGAGAAAAAAATCGTGGCGGCCATGAAGTCGGGCCAGAAGTTTTCGGTGCGGGGCACGTCGTGGAAGGGCACCGAAACCACCGATACCTATTCTTTAAATGGTTTTTCCGCAGCCATGGACAAGATCGACAGCTCCTGCAAATAAGTGGGCCATGCGGCGGTTTTTCCCAATTGTGCTGTTTCTGTGCCTGCAATCCATTTGGGTTGCGGCGGGGTCCTTGTGCTCGCCTCTGAGCTATGGCGGCAATGCCTATAGCGTCTGCCGTGTTGACCTCCGGGAAACCCGGCTTGAGACCTTCAATCTTGATGGAAAGGGCGTGCCGCTTGGTTCCTTTACGGCCCTTGCCGAAAGCCTGAGCCTGGAGGGCAAGGAACTTGGCTTTGCCATGAATGCGGGGATGTTTGACGAGGCACTCAAGCCCATCGGCCTCTATATTGAAAACGGCATCCAGACCAAGAAGCTGAACCGGCGGGACGGCTATGGCAATTTCCACGTGAAGCCCAACGGGGTGTTCTACATCACGGGAGACCGGGTGGGGGTTGCCGCCACGGACGCCTATGTGAAACTCAACGAAAAGCTGGATTTCGCCACCCAATCCGGCCCCATGCTGGTGATTGACGGAAAAATCCACCCCAAGTTTTCGCCGGGCGGCATGTCCTATAAAATGCGCAACGGGGTGGGCGTTCTGGACGCCCATACGGCGATTTTCGTGATCTCGGAAAACGCGGTTAATTTTTATGATTTCGCCCTGTTGTTCAGGGATGGGCTGAAATGCGCCAATGCCCTGTTTTTTGATGGCACGGTGTCGAGCCTTTACAGCCCGGAGCTTGGCCGGAATGACGGGTTTGCGGCCCTGGGGCCTATGGTCGGCGCGGTCAAAGTGAAGTAAGACCCGCGCCATGACAACTCTTTTACAAACCAAGGCTCCGGCGCCACCGGTTTATTTGCCGAATGACCTGCGTCCATCGCTGATGGGACTGTCGCGGGAGGAGCTGGCCGAGATTCTGGGCGGCGTCGGCGTTCCGGAAAAGCAGCGGCGCATGCGCTCACGCCAGATCTGGCACTGGATCTATCACCGGGGCGCCACGAGCTTTGCCGAGATGACGGATATTTCGCAGAACCTGCGGGTGGTTTTGGAGGACACTTTTTCCATTGGCCGGCCTGACGTGGTGACCGAGCAGACATCGAGCGACGGAACGCGGAAGTGGCTGTTGAAACTGGCGCCAGATGAGCGCGGCCAACGCCATGAAGTGGAGATGGTTTATATCCCTGAAGAAGACCGGGGTACGCTCTGCATCTCAAGCCAGGTGGGTTGCACGCTGACCTGCACCTTCTGCCATACGGGCACGCAGAAGCTGGTGCGCAACCTGACGGCCAATGAAATCGTGGGCCAGGTGATGCTGGCGCGCGACAAGCTGGAGGAGTGGCCGCACCAGATGGAAGCCAACCCGGAGGCGCCGGAAAGCGGGCGCTATCTTACCAATGTGGTGCTGATGGGGATGGGCGAGCCGCTCTATAATTTCGACAATGTGAAAACCGCCATGGATATCGTCAGCGATGGCGAGGGCATTTCCTTGTCGAAGCGGCGGATCACGCTGTCGACTTCCGGCGTGGTGCCGGAAATCATCCGGGCCGGCGAAGAGATCGGCACGGGACTTGCCATTTCGCTGCATGGCACCACCGATGAAATCCGCGACAAGCTGGTGCCGCTCAACAAGAAATATCCGATCGCTGAATTGCTGGCGGCCTGCCGGGCCTATCCCGGCGCCTCCAACGCCAAGCGCGTCACCTTTGAATATGTGATGCTGAAGGGCGTGAATGACAGCGTGGCGGATGCCAAGCGCCTGGTGAAATTGCTGGAAGGCATGCCTGCGAAAGTGAATCTCATTCCGTTCAATCCCTGGCCCGGCACAAAATATGAATGTTCGGATTGGGACGTGATCGAAGTGTTTGCCGAAATTTTGAACAAGGCGGGTTATGCCTCGCCGGTGCGCACGCCGCGGGGCCGCGATATCATGGCGGCCTGCGGGCAGCTCAAGTCCGAGAGCCAGAAAATCAGGGCGAGCGATTTGGCGCGGGCGGCTAATTCGTAAAACGTGAATAAGTGAAAGCAGAGAGTAGTCATTTTATGTCGAAGCGCGGCCAGGTTAAAAAAGTTGTTCTCGCCTATTCCGGCGGGCTTGATACGTCGATCATCCTGAAATGGCTGCAGACGGAGTATGGCGCTGAGGTGGTGACCTTTACCGCCGATCTTGGGCAGGGCGGCGAGTTGGAGCCGGCGCGCAAGAAGGCGGAGATGCTGGGCATCAAGCAGATTTATGTGGAAGATGTGCGGGAGGAATTCATCCGGGACTTCGTCTTCCCGATGTTCCGGGCCAATGCTCTTTATGAAGGGGTTTATCTGCTCGGCACTTCCATTGCGCGGCCTCTGATCTCCAAGCGGCTGATCGAGATTGCCAAGGAAACAGGGGCTGACGCGATTGCCCATGGCGCGACTGGCAAGGGCAATGACCAGGTGCGCTTTGAACTTACGGCCTATGCGCTGAACCCGGACATCAAGATCATCGCCCCGTGGCGCGAGTGGGAATTCAAGAGCCGCACAGACCTGATCAATTTTGCCGAGAAGCATCAAATTCCGGTGTCCAAGGACAAGCGCGGCGAAGCGCCGTTCTCGGTTGACGCCAATCTCCTGCACTCGTCCTCGGAAGGAAAGGTTCTGGAAGACCCGTGGGTAGAAGCGCCGTCTTATGTGTATCAGCGCACCATTGCGCCAGAGGATGCGCCGGACAAGGCGACCTATATCGAAATCGAATTCAAGAAGGGCGATCCCATCGCCATTGATGGCAAGGCCATGTCGCCGGCCACGCTTTTTACCAGGCTCAACGAGTTCGGCCATGACAATGGCATTGGCCGGCTTGATCTGGTGGAGAATCGTTTCGTCGGGATGAAATCGCGCGGCGTTTATGAAACGCCGGGGGGCACCATCCTGTCGGTGGCGCACCGGGCCATGGAGAGCCTGACGCTGGACCGGGAAGCCGCCCATCTCAAGGACAGTTTCATGCCGCGCTATGCGGAGCTGGTCTATTACGGCTTCTGGTATTCGCCGGAGCGCGAAATGCTGCAGGCGATGGTGGACAAGAGCCAGGAGCATGTGGAAGGCATTGTCCGCCTCAAGCTTTACAAGGGCAATGTGATCGTGGTTGGCCGCAAGTCGCCGAAGTCACTTTACAAGGATGCACTGGTGACCTTCGAGGATGACCGCGGCGCCTATGACCAGAAGGATGCGGCAGGGTTCATTCGGTTGAATGCGCTGCGGCTGCGGACTCTGGCGGCGCGGAAGCGTTCAACGTAGCCGTCACCCCGGCGAAAGCTGGGGTCCAACTGCAGCGGGATTCCGGCTTTCGCCGGAATGACAGAATTGATTAGAGAGCCTTCAACTCTTCCAGGATTGCCGCGCCCATTTCCCTGGTGGTGACGGTTTTTTCGTCTTTCGCGGCGATGTCCTTGGTGCGGAGGCCTTTGGCCAGGACGTTGGCGATGGCCGTGTCGACATTGTCGGCCCAATCGATGAGCCCGAAGGAATAGCGCAGGCACATGCCAAAGCTGGCGATCATGGCAATGGGGTTGGCCATGGCCTTTCCGGCGATGTCGGGGGCGGAACCATGGACGGGTTCGTAGAGCGCCTTGCGGCGCTTAGTCTTGGGATCTTCCGTGCCGAGCGATGCAGACGGCAGCATGCCGAGGGAGCCGGTGAGCATGGCGGCGACGTCGGAGAGGATATCGCCAAAGAGATTATCGGTGACGATCACGTCATATTGCTTGGGCCAGCGCACGAGCTGCATGGCACAGTTGTCGGCCAGCACATGTTCAAGGGCGACATCGGAATAGCTTTCAGCTTGAATGCGGGTGACGACCTCGTTCCACAGCACACCGGTTTTCATCACATTGCGCTTTTCAGCCGATGCCACGCGGTTCTTGCGGGTGCGGGCGAGTTCGAAAGCGACGCGAGAGATGCGCTCGATTTCGTAGGTGTCATATATCTGCGTATCGATGGCGCGTTTCTGGCCATTGCCGAGATCGGTGATGGTTTTGGGTTCGCCGAAATAAACCCCGCCGGTCAATTCGCGCACGATGAGAATATCAAGGCCGTCAACGAGTTCGCGTTTGAGGGATGAGGCTTCGGCGAGGGCGGGATAGCAGATGGCGGGGCGCAAATTGGCGAAGAGGCCCAGGTCCTTGCGCAGGCGCAGCAGGCCAGCTTCCGGGCGGTGGACATAGGCTACCTTGTCCCAGCGCGGGCCGCCCACGGCGCCGAAGAGAACAGCGTCAGCAGCTTGGGCTTTTCCCATATCTTCTTCGGAAATGGCTTTGCCATGGGCCTCATAGGCGCAGCCGCCGACAAGGCCGCGGTCCGTCTTGAATTTGGCGATGCCTTTCCCGTCCATCCAGGCGATGATGGCTTCGACCTCGGCCATGACTTCAGGGCCGATACCGTCACCGGGGAGGAGGAAGAGATTATGGGAGGCCATGGGATATCCGTTTCGCGAGACTAATTTCGCGGGGATGGGTAGCCGTCCCTCGGCCTCAACGCAAGTTTTAATGCGACATCAGTACCGGGCGGGTGAGATGGTTCAGGACATATTGGGTGGCCCCGCCAAAAATATACTCGCGCAGGCGCGAATGGCCATAGGCCCCCATGACGATGAGGTCGCAGCCATTGTCATTGGCGCAGCGCAGCAGGGCGTGGCCCGCGTCATCGCCGGCGGTGGGGAAGCTTGCGGCCTCCACCTTGACGCCGTGGCGGGCCAGGGTTTCGGCAAGATCAGCACCGGCAATTGAGCCCTTGAGCGACGGGTCTTTCTGCGGGTCAGTGCGGACGATGCGCACTTTCTTTGCGGCCTTGAGAAACGGCAAGGCGTCAAAGGCGGCACGGGCGGCCTCGCGATCACCGTTCCAACCCAGCACAACGTCATCGAGGTTCAGTTTGGTATCGCCCTTGAAGGGCAGGACCATGATGGGGCGGCCTGCCGCCATGAGGGTTTGTTCCACAAAGTCGGATTCGACGCCGGTGGTTTCATCGGGGTTGGTTGCGGAAATGATAAGGAGGTCGGCGCTGCGGCCCTTGTTGACGACCTCTTCGGCGATGCTTGAGGTGGCGCCCTGGGCGACATGGAAATCAAAATTCAGGCCTTCCTTGCGCATCGCCTCTTCAAAGGCGCTGCGAACCTTTTCCTGGTTATCCTTGAAATAGGTTTGGTTGCCGTCAAAAACCTGGGGCACCGCTTCAAAGCCCATGGACGGATAGAGCTGCACGGCGGGGATAACGTAAAGGCCAGAGATGTGGGCGTTAAAGTTCCGGGCGATGGTTGCGGCGGCGCTGAGAAGCTGCGGCAGGCGGTTCAATTCGTTAAGGGAAACGAGAATTGTTCTGTAGGCCATGACATGTCCTCCGTTAAGCTTGAAGGCAGTGTGCTTAACTTAACATAGGTTGTCCTTGTGCGAGATCAAGAACTATTCCGCGGCCTTTAGGGCCATGGGATTGTTCGGGTGGGTGGTCCAGTTGGCGTAATCCCGGTTTATCTTGCGGCCGGTTCTGGCGTCGCTGCCGGTGGTTTGCTGGACCATGGTGATGCAATCCTCAACGGGGCAGACTTCCACGCAGAGGTTGCAGGCCACGCATTCATTGTCCATCACCTCAAAATGGCGCTTGCCATTCTTCGTCTGCATAATGGCCTGGTGCGAAGTGTCCTCGCAGGCGGCGTAACAGCGGCCGCACTTGATGCAGAGGTCCTGATCGATTTTCGCCTTGGCGATGTAGTTGAGATTCAAGTATTGCCAATCGGTCACATTGCCGACGGCGCGGCTGCGGAAATCCTCGATTGTGCCGTAGCCCCTTTCATCCATCCAGTGCGACAGGCCGGTGGTCATTTCCTCGACAATCTTGAAGCCATAGGTCATGGCGGCAGTGCAGACCTGAACCGATCCGCAGGAGAGAGCAATGAATTCTGCCGCGTCACGCCAGTTGGTAATGCCGCCGATGCCAGAGATCGGCAGTCCGGCGGTTTCCCTGTCGCGGGCAATTTCAGCCACCATGTTAAGTGCAATGGGTTTTACCGCGGGGCCGCAATAGCCGCCGTGGCTGCCCTTGCCATCAATCGAAGGCATGGGGGAGAAGTTGTCGAGGTCGATGGAAATGATGGAACTGATCGTGTTGATCAGCGACACGGCATCGGCACCGCCTTTCATGGCAGCGCGGGCGGGGTAACGAATATCGGTGATATTGGGGGTGAGCTTCACGATCACCGGCATGCGGGTGTGCTGCTTGCACCAGCGCGCCACCATTTCGATATATTCGGGAACCTGGCCGACGGAAGCGCCCATACCGCGTTCGGACATGCCGTGGGGGCAACCAAAATTCAATTCCACCGCGTCTGCCTCGGTTTCATCAACGGCGGCGAGAATTTGCTTCCACGGCAATTCCTCGCAGGGCACCATGAGGGAGACGACCATGGCGCGGTCCGGCCATTCGCGTTTCACCTTCTTGATTTCCTGCAGGTTGATCTGCAACGGCCGGTCCGTAATGAGTTCGATGTTGTTGAGTCCAAGCAGCCTTCGGTCGGCACCATGAATGGCGCCGTAGCGCGGGCCATTGACGTTGACGATGGGCGGGCCCTCTTCGCCCAGCGTTTTCCAGACCACGCCACCCCAGCCTGCCTGGAAGGCCCGCACCACGTTGTATTCCTTGTCGGTGGGCGGGGCCGAAGCAAGCCAGAAAGGGTTGGGAGACTTGATGCCGATAAAATTGGTGCGAAGATCAGCCATGAGGTTTCTCCTTAGCTCATCAGAAAGGCGTGAATGGACTCAGCGGCCCGGCGGCCATCATCGACGGCGGTGACGGTGAGGTCCTGGCCGCCCGCCACGCAATCGCCGCCGGCCCAGATACCTTTCACGCTGGTGCGTTTTTCCGCATCGATGATAATACGCCCGCCGCTCAAGGCAAGGGCACCACCGGCCACATCAATGGCAGTCTGGCCGATGGCCTTGAATATCATGTCGGCACCGATCTCCAGGCTTTCGCCGGTGGGCTCCAGCTTGCCCTTGCCCTCTTTCACGTAATCGCATTTGAGGCCGATGGCTTTCTTGCCCTTGGTCAGAACTTTTTTGGGCTGCACCCAATGCTTTATTTTCACGCCTTTGGTTTGGGCCAGCTCCTGTTCATAGGCGCTGGCCTTCATGTGTTCAGCGCCACGGCGGTAAAGAATGGTCACGTCTTCCGCACCCAGAAGTTTTGACTGGATGGCAATATCAATGGCGGTCATGCCGCCGCCGATCACCAGTACGCGGCGGCCCACGGGCAATTTTCCCAAGTCCTTGGCCTGGCGCAGTTCGGCGATGTAGTTGACGGCATCTTCAATGCCATCGGCATCCTCGTGTTTTGCGCCCAGTGCGTTCACGCCCTGCAGGCCCATGCCGAGAAACACCGCATCGAAGTCCCGCTGCAAGTCCTTGAGCTTCAGGCCCTTGCCGAATGCCTTACCGGTTTTGACGGCAATGCCGCCGATGGAGAGAACGAATTCAACTTCCTTTGCGGCGAAATCATCCACGGTCTTGTAGGCAGCTATGCCGAATTCATTGAGGCCGCCGGTTTTTTTGCGGGCCTCGAAAATTGTCACCTCATGGCCATGCATTGAAAGCCGGTGGGCGCAGGCGAGGCCGGCGGGGCCGCCGCCAACCACTGCGATTTTCTTGCCTGTGGCTTTGGCGCGGGTGAAGGGATGTTTTTTCTCGGCCATCAGTTCATCGGTGGCGTAGCGTTGCAGCATACCGATCTTGACGGGCTTTCCTTCAGCTTTTTCGCGGACGCAGACTTCCTCGCACAGGGTTTCGGTGGGGCAGACGCGGGCGCACATGCCGCCCAGGATATTTTGGTCGAAAATCGTTTTGGCGGCGTTCTTCGGATGGCCGGTGGAAATTTGGCGGATGAAGAGGGGAATGTTGATCGAGGTGGGGCAGGCCGTCATGCAGGGGGCATCGTAGCAGAAGTAGCAGCGATCAGCTTCGACAAGGGCTTCATGGCCGGTGAGGCGGGGATGCAAGTCGGCAAAGTTTTCGGCATATTGCGCCTTGTCCAGACGCTTGCTGGCAATCCCTTCAACTCTCGCTGCCATTGCGCTACCTCCTCCAGAAGTTGTGTTTTTTATTTGTTTTGACGAGGATGACAGGATTTGTTCAAATGGTCAAATTTCGGAAAACCGGTGCATTGCGATAGACGCCAGAAATTATCCGTTCTATTGTATGATAAATAATAACAAGAGGCGTGCGATGTCAGTTGGGAAAAAGAAACTAAAATTCCGTTCACAAAACTGGTTTGATAATCCGGATAACGCCGACATGACGGCGCTCTATCTGGAGCGCTATCTCAACTACGGATTTACGCGCGGCGAATTGCAGGGCGGCAAGCCGATCATCGGCATCGCCCAGACGGGTTCTGACCTGTCGCCGTGCAACCGGGCCCATGTGGACCTGGTGAAGCGGGTGCGGGACGGCATCACGGCGGCGGGCGGCGTTCCGCTTGAGTTTCCAATTCATCCTATTCAGGAAACGGGCAAGCGGCCGACGGCGAACCTTGACCGCAATCTTTCCTATCTCTCGCTGGTTGAAGTACTTTACGGCTATCCGCTTGATGGCGTGGTGCTCACCATCGGCTGCGACAAGACCACGCCGGCCTGCTTGATGGCGGCGGCCACGGTTGATATTCCGACGATTGCGCTTTCTTCAGGCCCGATGCTCAATGGCTGGTATAAGGGCGAACGCACGGGCTCCGGTACCATCGTCTGGATGGCGCGGGAAAAACTGGCCACCGGCGAACTGGACTATGAAGGTTTCGTGGAACTTGTGGCGACTTCAGCGCCTTCAACCGGCTTCTGCAACACCATGGGCACGGCGACGACGATGAATTCCCTGGCTGAAGCGCTGGGCATGACGCTGCCCGGCAATGCAGTGATCCCGGCACCTTACCGCGAGCGCGGGCAGATGGCCTACGAGACGGGTCGCCGCGCGGTGGAAATGGTGCTCGAAGACCTGACGCCCTCGAAGATCATGACGCGCAAGGCTTTTGAAAACGCCATTGTGGTGAACTCGGCGATTGGCGGCTCCACCAATGCGCCCAACCATCTCAACGCCATTGCCCGCCACATGGGCGTTCCCCTCGAAGTGAAGGACTGGGAAACCCATGGGCATGATGTTCCGCTGCTGGTGAATCTTCAGCCGGCAGGTGAATACCTCGGCGAGGACTATCACCGGGCCGGCGGTGTTCCGGCCGTTGTGGCGGAACTCATTGCCGAAGGCCGTATTCACGAAGACGCAATCACCGCTAATGGCAAGAGCATCGGCGAGAACTGCAAGGGCAAATTCTCTTGGGACCGCAATGTCATCAAGGCCTATGGCAAGCCAATGTTAAGTAATGCGGGCTTCAAAATGTTCAGCGGCAATTTGTTTGACAGCGCTATCATGAAAACTTCGGTGATTTCCGATGAATTCCGCAAGCGCTATTTGTCAAACCCGAAGGATCCAAATGCCTTCGAGGCCAAGGCCATCGTCTTTGACGGGCCGGAAGATTATCACGCCTCGATTGATGATCCGAAGCTGGGCATCGATGAAAACACTATTCTCTTCATGCGGGGCACAGGTCCCTTGGGCTATCCTGGTGCGGCCGAAGTCGTCAACATGCGCGCGCCCACCCAGCTTCTGGAAAGAGGGGTGCGCTCGCTTCCCTGCGTGGGTGACGGCAGGCAGTCCGGCACTTCGGGTTCGCCCTCCATTCTCAATGCCTCACCGGAGGCGGCCGCGGGCGGCGGACTTGCCATTTTGAAAAATGGCGACAAGGTGCGGGTCGATCTCAATACGGGGGCCTTGAATGTGCTGCTGCCGGAGGCGGAAATTGCCAAGCGCCGTGCGGCATTGGCGGCGGCGGGCGGTTACAAGATTCCCGAAAGTCAGACGCCGTGGCAGGAAATTTTCCGCGCCAATACGGATCAACTGGCCCAGGGCATGGTGCTGAAGGGCGCTGTAAAATTCCAGCGCATTGCCAAGACCAAGGGAATCCCCCGCGATAACCACTGATGCTAGAGCTCAAATCAAAAAACCATCGGGCCACCTTTTCGCAACTCGGCGCAAAGCTGGTGTCGTTTTTTGTCGATGGGATTGATGTCATCGCAGGGCCGGGAAGCGATGCGGACGCCTTGGCCAGCGACTGGTTTTCAGGGGCGGTGACCGGGCGCTATGCCGGGCGCATCAGCAAAGCCCGCTTCATGCTGGATGGCAAAGAGGTCCGCCTTGTTCCCAATGTGGGCGATGACCAGTTGCATGGTGGGGCGCAGGACTTTTGCAATGCCACGTGGAAGTCCGAATACATAAACAATGGCATCCGTTTTACTTTGCATTCGCCCGATGGCGACCAGGGCTATCCCGGCGCCATGGATGTGAGCGCCACTTACCGGTTGATCGACAATATGTTGTCGCTGGATTTTGAAGCCAGGACGACAAAGCCAACGGTGATCAATCTCACCAACCATGCCTACTGGAATTTGGCGGGCAAGGGGTCCGGCCTTGTCCAGGAAGTGGAGATGCCCGCCGACCGTTACCTGCCGCTGTATGGGCCCAAACTTCCCACGGGCGAAATCAGGGATGTGACGGGCACGGAATTTGATTTCCGCAAGTTACGCAAAGTGGGGCAAGCCTATGACACCTGCTTTTGCCTGAACGGTCAGCGCGGGCAATTACGCAAGGGCCTCACCTTGCGTGATCCGGACTCGGGCCGGGTGATGGAGGTTCATACGACGGAGTGCGCCATCCAATTCTATACGGCCGATCATTTCGGGCCTAAACTCCCCGGCAAATATGGCCCGCTGGTGCAGCATGGCTCCATTGCGATTGAACCTCAGAACTATCCCGATGCGCCGAACCACGCGAATTTCCCGTCATCGGTTTTGCGCCCAGGCGAAATCTATCGCCACCGCATGGAATGGCGGTTCTCTTAGCCGCTCACAGAAAATTATAGGGGTCCACATCAATCCCGAGATGGATTGAACCCTTGGGCTTTAGGTCTTTCAGCCACTCCCGCAGGAACGCCTGGATATTCACTTCGCGCGGGGCTTTCACCAGAAAGCGCCAGCGGAAGCGGCCACGGACGATGTGAATGGGGGCGGTTGCCGGGCCTAAAATTGTAACTCCTTCGCCCGTCGGTGCCGCTCTTGCGACAAGCCTGACAAAGCGTTCGGTTTCAGCCGCGTCACTTCCAGAAATGATAACAGCGGCGAGCCGGCCATAGGGTGGGAGCCCGGCATTTTCCCGGATGAGTTTTTCCTGGGTGAGATAGCCTTCGCGGTCTGCCTTCTTCAAAGCCTGCATGAGGGGATGTTCGGGCACGTGGGTTTGCACCAGGGCGTGGCCCGGCTTTTCACCCCTCCCGGCGCGGCCCGCAACTTGTGCCATGAGGGCCCAGGTGCGTTCGCCGCCGCGGGGGTCGGATGATTCCAGGGCGAGGTCCGCATCGACGACACCGACAAAGGTGAGAAACGGAAAGTGGTGGCCCTTGGCCACAAGCTGGGTTCCAATCACCAGATTGTATTCGCCCTTGGCCACATCCCTTATGACATCGCGCAGGAAAACGCCGCGCGCGAGATCGCTGGAGAGAATGGCAATGCGGGCTTCGGGAAAACGCTGCACTGCCTCTTCGGCGAGGCGCTCGATGCCGGGACCGCAGGGCACGAGCTTGCCTTCGACGCCGCATTGCGGGCAGGCCTTGGGCGTGGGTTCATGATGGCCGCAGTGATGGCACATGAGCTGGCGGCGGAAGCGGTGTTCGACCAGCGAAGCGGCGCAATTGGGGCAATCCATGCGGTGGCCGCAGGCGCGGCAGACGGTGACCGGGGCATAGCCACGGCGGTTGAGAAAAAGCAGGGCCTGGTCGCCCGCCGCCAATGTGGCAGTGATGTTTTCAATGAGGGGCGTTGACAGCCAGGCGCCGGTTTCAAGGGGCGCTTTACGCATGTCAACGAGATCAATTTCAGGAAGTTCCGGGCGGCCATGCCGGTCATTCAGCTTCACATGGCCATAGCGGCCACGGTCGGCGTTCACGATGGATTCAAGCGATGGCGTTGCCGACGAAAGAATGACCGGAAATTTTCCGATTGCGCCATAGAGCACGGCCATGTCGCGCGCATGGTAGGTGACGCCGTCATCCTGCTTGTAGGCGCTTTCATGTTCTTCATCGACAACGATGAGCCCCAGTTTTTTCCACGGCAGGAAAAGGGCGGAACGGGCGCCAACGACAATTTTTGCCTCGCCGCTTGCAACACCGCGCCAGACGCGTTCCCGCTCGCGGGGCCGCAGGTCGGAATGCCATTGGGCGGGCTCGCAGGCGAAACGGGTTTCGACGCGGGTGATGAATCCGGCGGTCAGCGCAATTTCGGGAAGTAGCAAGAGAACTTGCCCCCCAGTGGCAAGGGCCGCCGCCATGGCTTCGAAATAAACCTCGGTTTTGCCGGAGCCGGTGACGCCATCAAAGAGCATGACCTTGGCGCTGCGTGAGGTCACCACGGCGCGCAGTTCCTGGGCGGCGCGTTGCTGCTGTTTGGAGAGCGTGAGGCCGCCGGCATTCAAATCGGGTGGCTGGAAGGCCTTGTGGGCGGGAAGTGCTACCACTTCCAGCGCCCCTTCCTTCGCCATGGACTTTACCACGGAGGTGCCGACGCCCGCGGCCTTGGCCAGTTCCGACAGACGCATGGCAAAACCTTCGCTGGCCACATCAAGCACGCGCTGGCGTTGCGGCGTCATGCGGCGGATTTTCTGGCCGGTGCTGCGATAGGCAAGTTGCCCCTTTGCTTCCTCAAAAGCGCCGGGGCAGCGCAGCACCATGCGCAGCACATTGCCCTTGGGTTCGACATAATAGTCCGCCAGCCAATCCACGAACTTGCGGTGGGTTTCGCCCATGGCGGGCATGTCGAAACGACCCATCACATCGCGGAGCTTGGTGCCTTCCGGTGCCTGCGCTTTGAGAGCCCAGACAACGCCGATCAGGCTGCGGGGGCCGAGAGGCACAGCGACATAGCAGCCTTCCTCCAGCGCCATTCCTGCGGGAATGCGGTAGGAATAGGGACCTTCCAGGGCCAGCGGCAAGAGCACGTCGGCAATGGGGTGGGAATCGGCTGACATGGCTCTGGAATAGTCTTGGACGGGAGGGCCTGCCAGTCTTATATCACGCGTGCCATGAAGCATACGTCCGTCCAGCCGACACAGGTTCATGCCCGCGAGATCGTTTACTGGGAGCCCATCCAGCTTGCCCAACGCTTGCGGGGGCAGGCTTTTCTCACCCTGTTTGAAAGCACCATGCGGCAGGAAAAACTGGGGCGCTATTCGTTTCTGGCCTGCAATCCGGCGTCCACCCTGAAAGTCGAGAATGGACGGACCCTGCTGGATGGTGTTGTGCAGGAAGAAGCGCCGCTTGCCGTGCTGGACAAAATACTCAATCGCAACCGGCTGCCGAAACTGGCGGGGCTGCCGCCGTTTCAGGGTGGGCTTGCAGGTTACATCGGCTATGATTTTGGCCGCAGCCTTGAGCCGCAGACGCGCCTGCCGGAATTTCCGGCGCTGTGCCCCGAGCTCATGCTGCATGTCTATGATGTGGGCATTGCCTTTGACCATTTGCAGGAGCGAGCCTGGATTATTTCGACCGCAGGTGAGCCGCCTGCCGATGAGCTTGAAAATTTGCTGAAGCGCAAGACGCAAGGACTGGGTTCATCAGTGATCGAGAACTGGTCTTCCAATTTTACCCGCGAATCCTATGAAGCCGCCGTGGCGCGGACAATTGAATATATTTTAGCGGGGGATATTTTTCAGGCTAATATCTCGCAGCGTTTCAGTGCGAAAATTCCCGAGGGCTTTGAAGCGCTGGCATTTTACAAGCGTCTGCGCTCGCTGAACCCTGCAACCTTCTCGGCCTATCTGGATTACGGCGAGGTGCAGATTGCCTCGAGCTCGCCGGAGCGGCTGCTGAATTTTGACGGCATGACGGTTGAGGCACGGCCGATCAAGGGCACGCGGCGGCGCGATCCCAATCCGGCCCTGGATGCGGCGCTTGTGGCGGAGCTATCGTCGAGCCGGAAGGACCGGGCCGAGAATGTAATGATCGTCGATCTGCTGCGTAATGACCTGAGCCGGGTCTGCGCGCCGGGCAGTGTGCGCGTGCCGGTGCTGTGCGGCTTGGAAAGCTATGCCTCGGTGCATCATCTGACGTCCGTTGTCACAGGTGAATTGAAGCAGGATAAGACGGTTGGCGATTTGGTCTCGGCGATTTTCCCCGGTGGCTCCATTACTGGAGCGCCGAAAATCCGCGCTATGGAAGTGATTGCGGAAATCGAGGGACAGGGGCGCGGGGTCTATTGCGGCTCCATCGGCTATTTCGGCTTCAACGGGCAGGTGGATTTGAATATCGCCATTCGCACCGTGATGTTTTCGCAAGGCGTTGCGCGGTTTCAGGGTGGCGGCGGGATCACAGCGCGCTCGGAGCCTGCGGCGGAGTATGACGAAACATTGACCAAGATCAGCCGCATCATGGAGGCATTCGCGCCATGATCCTGATCGTCGATAATTACGACAGCTTTGTTTACAACATCGCGCGCTATTTTGAGGAACTTGGCCAGCAAGTTGTGGTGAAACGCAATGATGCGGTTGATGAGGCGGATCTCAAGGCCAAGGCGATTGTGATTTCCCCCGGCCCCTGCACGCCGCATGAGGCGGGAGAATCGCTCGACATTGTGCGGAAGTTTTCCGGCCGTCTTCCCATTCTCGGCGTCTGCCTTGGGCACCAGTGCATTGGCGAGGCCTTTGGGGGGCGGGTTACCCGCGCCAGACGCCCGATGCATGGAGATTCATCAGAGATCATTCATGATGGGATAGGCATATTCAAAGGCCTGCCCAATCGTTTCAATGCGGGGCGCTATCATTCGCTGATTGTGGAAGCGGATTCGGAAAATGCTGAGATTGAAGTCACCGCGCGCAGCGATGACGGCGAAATCATGGGGCTAAAACACCGCCAGCACCCAACCTTCGGGGTGCAGTTCCATCCGGAGTCGATCCTCACTGAGCATGGTTATGCCCTGCTGCGGAATTTTCTGGAGGTTGTGCATTGAGTGTTGTCTGGTTCAATGGTCAATTCGTTGAGGGAACCCTGCCGCTTGACCCCCATGACCGCGGGTTCTTGCTGGGTGACGGTGTTTTTGAAACCGTGGCTGTGATCAACCACAAGCCGCTTTGGCTTGATGAACATATGCAGCGCATGGCTCATGCGGCAGCGGAGCTTGGCATCGCATTTAATGCGGAAGGGACGTTCACCGGGCTGACGGAGGTTCTCAAAAAGAGCGCGGCGCCATGCGAGGTTCTCCGCATCACCCTGAGCCGGGGGAAGGCCGCGCGCGGATTGGCGGGGGACGGCACGTCACCCAGCCTGCTCATTACGCTTGATGAGTTTGCTGCGAAGAATTTGTTTCGGTCTTGTCGCCTCAAGGTATCTCAGGTTCGGCGCAATGAGTTCGCGCCGTCATCGCGGCTGAAAACACTATCCTATATCGATGGCATAGCGGCGGCGCGGGAAGTGGCGGCAGATGCCGATGATGCCCTGATGCTCAATACATCGGGCCACGTGGCTTCTACTACGGTTGGCAATATCTTTGCGCTGCGCGGCAATGAACTGATTACGCCTTCCCTCGATCAGGGGATTTTGCCCGGCATCACGCGCCGTGTTCTGCTGGACCATGCCAAGAAGCTAGCGCTCAAGCCTGTCGAGCGCGCCGTTCCGCTCGAAGATTTAGTCCGTGCGGATGCGGTGTTTTTGTGCAATAGCCTGCGCTTTATCAGGCCGGTTACGACATTGAATGGCGAGCCATTGGGAAAAGCTTCGCTGGACAGACTCATTGAGGGATTGGGCGGACTCGCCAAAAAACGATGCGGAATTGATCCCCGCACATTGATGTGAATGAAAGGAAGAGACCATGAAATTTTTTGTTGATACGGCCGATGTGGCGGACATCCGCGATCTGGCCGATGCGGGGCTTCTGGATGGGGTCACCACCAATCCGTCGCTGATTGCCAAGTCAGGCCGGGCTTTCAAGGAAGTCATCGCCGAGATTTGCAAGATTGTCGAAGGGCCGGTGAGCGCCGAGGTCACTGCCCTGGATTTTGCGGGCATGATCAAGGAAGGCAATGACCTGCGGAAGATCGCCAAGAACGTGACGGTGAAGGTGCCCCTTACCATTGATGGGCTCAAGGCCTGCAAGGCACTGCGGGCCGATGGGGCCATGGTCAATGTCACGCTGTGCTTCAGCGCCAATCAGGCGCTGCTTGCCGCCAAGGCCGGGGCCTCGTTCATTTCGCCTTTCGTGGGCCGCCTTGATGACATTCATCTGGAAGGCATGGATCTCATTTCCGAGATCCGACAGATCTACGACAATTACGGGTTTGACACGGAAATCCTGGTGGCTTCGGTGCGCACTGCCAATCACATCAAGCAGGCGGCCCTCATTGGGGCCGATGTGGTGACCGCACCTCCCGCTGTTCTCAAGGGTCTTGCCAAGCATCCACTCACCGACAAGGGCATTGAAGCGTTCCTGGCCGATTGGAAAAAGACCGGACAGTCCATCCTGTGATCCTCGAACACGCCATACTCGATGTCACGCCGGGCGATGCGGCGGACTACGAAGCGGCGGTGAAACAGGCATTGCCTCTGATTGCGGCAACGCCCGGTTTCATCCGGTTTGAAATCCGCCCCTGCCTGGAAACGCCGGGGCGCTATCTGCTTTTGGTGGAATGGCGGGAACTGGCAGACCATACGGTGGGTTTTCGCAGTTCCGATCGTTACCAGGCTTGGAAGAATTTGCTGCATCGTTTTTATAGTCCATTTCCCCTGGTTGAGCATTTCGGCATACCTGTCGTCACCAGTTAGGAGTCATCAACCATTGGAGGTCTAGGCTAAGGCATGAGTGATGGTCTTCAGTTTGGATTTTCGGGTGATGCGGCAGAGATTGCCGTGCGCTGGCTGCAATCGTTAAAGTCCGAGCGCCGCATGGCGGCCAAAACGCTGGAAGCCTATGCCCGCGATGTTTCACAGTTTGGGCAGTTCCTGAAAGATCATCTGGGCCAGCCTGCCACGGTGCCTGATCTTGCAGCCCTGACCGTCTCGGATTTCCGCAGTTTCATGGCGAGGCGGCGAAAAACCGGTGTGGAAAGCCGTACCTTGGCCCGGCAGCTTTCGGCCATCCGTTCATTTTTCCGCTTTGCCGAAAGAAACGCTTATTTCACCAATGCAGCGCTTTCGGCGCTCCGTTCGCCAAAGCTGGCACATTCCGTTCCCAAACCCTTAAACATCCAGGCGGCCCGGCAAGTGGCAGCCGGCGATGTGCTGTCAACCGATGAAACGCCGAAATGGGTGGAAGCCCGCGACCGGGCGGTGCTCACCCTGCTTTATGCCTGCGGGCTTCGCATTTCGGAAGCCATCGGCCTCACCCTCACACAGTCCAAATCCACTCCCCTGGTGATCACCGGCAAGGGCGGCAAGGCGCGCATTGCCCCGGTTCTGCCCCGGGTGCGGGAGGTGCTGGATTCCTACATCGCGCTCTGCCCATTTCCGCTGAAGCCCAGTGAACCCATGTTCCGGGGCCTGCGCGGGGGGCCGCTCAATGCGCGCAATATCCAGTTGCTGATCGAACGCATGCGCGGGGTGCTGAACCTGCCTGAAACGGCGACGCCCCATGCGCTACGCCATTCCTTTGCCACCCATTTGCTGGGCAATGGGGCGGACCTCCGGGTGATCCAGGAGCTTCTGGGCCATGCCAGCCTCTCCTCCACCCAGATCTATACGGAAGTGGACCGGGCTCACCTGCTTGAACAATATCGCAAGGCTCACGCGCAGAGTTAAGGCTTGTTCGTGCGCCTGGCTTTTTGTAGCAATCGGCCATGCCTGCCATTGATCCTGTTCCGTCCGATTTAGATTTCCCCAAGAAAACCACGGTTGCCGTCATCGGCGGCGGTGTCATCGGCGTTGCCACGGCGCTGGAACTGGCGGAGCGCGGGATTCCCGTGGTGCTTCTGGAAAAAGGCATTGTTGCCGGCGAGCAATCCTCGCGTAATTGGGGCTGGTGCCGGCAGATGGGACGGGATTCGCGGGAAATTCCGCTCATTCTTGAATCACTGAAACTTTGGCGCGAAATGAATGAACGCGTGGGCGCTGAAACGGGATACCGGCAGTGCGGGGTTATTTACCTCGCGGAAAACGAAGTGGAACTGGCGGCGCGGGAAAAATGGTACGCGGAAAATGCCAAGGCCTTTGGGCTGGATACGAAACTGGTTTCCGGCGCCGAGGCAGAACGATTGCAGCCGGGGTCGACGCGGGCCTGGAAGGGGGCGCTTTATACCTCCGCCGATGGCCGGGCTGAACCTTTTATCGCGGTGCCTGCCATGGCGCGGCAGGCGCAAAAGCTTGGGCTGAAGGTATTCCAGAACTGCGCGGTGCGCGGGGTGGAAACCGCAGCGGGCAAAATCACCTCGGTGGTGACGGAAAAGGGAGCAATCGCCTGTGAGCAGGTGGTGCTGGCGGGCGGGGCCTGGTCGCGGCGCTTCCTGCATAATCTTGATATTGCATTTCCTCAGCTCACGGTTGTGAACTCCGTGATGCGGACGGAAGCCCTCGATGCCGGTGTTGAGAAATCCTGCTCGGCTGGAAAATTTGCGTTCCGAAAGCGTTGGGATGGCGGTTTCACGATTGCCCACCGGCATTTTTCGGTGGCCGACATCATGCCGGACAGTTTCCGCCAGTTCTTCCAGTTCCTGCCGGCCCTGAAAATGGATTGGAGCGGCGTGCGCCTCAGGCTTGGCAGGCGGTTTCTGGATGAGGCGCGGCTCAAGCGGCGTTGGAAGCTTGATGAGCACTCACCGTTTGAGGAGGTGCGCATGCTTGATCCGGAGCCGGTCCATTGGATTCTCGATGAGGCGGCGGCAAGCCTAAGGGATTATTATCCACGCTTTCAATCCATGCGGATTGCCGAACGCTGGGCCGGCGTCATTGATGTAACACCCGATGTGGTGCCATGCATTTCACCCCTGCCAAAAATAGAGGGGCTTTATCTCGCATCCGGATTTTCGGGCCATGGCTTTGGTTTGGGGCCGGGGGCGGGAAAGCTCATGGCGCAAATGGTCATGGGTGAAACGCCTTGCGTTGATCCGGCACCATTCCGCTATGCAAGATTTTTCGATGGCAGCAGGCCCAGGCCCACGACCGGCTTCTGATCAGGCGGCCAGTTTTTGCGACTGGGCCAGGGCCCGGCCAATGGTTTCGAGGAGAACTTCGGGGGCCACGGGTTTGCGGATGAAATCAAAGAGCTTCAGGTTGATAGCGCGCAGGCGGGTGGAGCTTTCCACGTCGGCCGAAACCATGACGTAAACTGACTTGCAGCCCAGGGCCTGCATGGTTTCAACCACATCGAGGCCGTTCTTGAGGCTGCCGAGCCGGAAATCAAAAAGGCCAACGGAGAAGGTTTGCCCAATGGCAAATTCAAGGGCCGACTCCGGATCGGCGAAGCCTTTTACCTTGTAGCCGATGTCAGCGAGGAGTTCCGCTGTGGTGGTCAGCAGGTCGAGATCATCGTCCAAAACCAGGACGTCGACATGCTTGTCACTGTTCGTCATTTTTTCAGCCTAGCCCAAAACCACGTCTTGCAGGGTCTTGACTATGCCGGAGAGGCTTTACAATTCGCTAAATGGATTAACTACAAAAAGGTAAACGGCGGTAACGGTTCAAAAGGGTTCAACTGTGGATTGAGCGGCCCGCAACCGCCATGGCGGCTTCCTTGACCGCTTCCGAGAGGGTGGGGTGGGCATGACAGGTGCGGGCCAGATCCTCGGCGGATCCGCCAAATTCCATCAAAACAGCGATTTCGTGGATCAGTTCACCCGCCACGGGGCCGATGATATGGGCCCCCAGCACCCGGTCGGTGCGGGCATCGGCGAGAATTTTGACAAAGCCATCGGTGGTCTGGTTGGCCTTGGCGCGGCCATTGGCGAGGAAGAAGAATTTCCCCGCCTTGTAATCAATGCCTGCGGCCTTAAGCTCCTCTTCGGTCTTGCCCACGGCGGCGACCTCGGGGACGGTATAGACCACACCGGGGATCACATCATAGTTCACATGACCCGCCTGGCCCGCCAGCAGTTCGGCCAGCGCCACGCCTTCGTCCTCGGCCTTGTGGGCCAGCATGGGGCCCCTGATCACATCGCCAATGGCGTAGACGCCCTTGAGGCTGGTTTCAAAATGTTGGTCCACTTCGATGCGGCCCTTGTCATCGCGCTTTATGCCGGCCTTCTCGCAGCCCAGGCCTTCGGTGAATGGCGTGCGGCCCACGGCCACCAGCACCGTATCTGCATCGAGTGATTCGGCCGCACCGCCGGTGTTGGGTTCGATTTGCAGAGTCACGCCCGATTTTGCTTTCGTGGCGCTGGTCACCTTGCTGGAGAGCTTGAAGGTGAAGCCCTGCTTCTGCAGCAGGCGCTGGAAATTTTTTGCGACTTCCAGATCCATGCCGGGCAGGATGCGGTCAAGATATTCGATGACCGTCACCTTAGCGCCGAGCCTGGCATAGACGGAGCCGAGCTCAAGGCCGATGACGCCGGCGCCGATGATGGCGAGATGGGCCGGAACCTTCGCAAGCTCCAAAGCCCCGGTTGACGAGACGATCTGCTTCTCGTCGATATCGATGCCCTTGAGCTTTGCCACATCGGAGCCGGTGGCAATGGCGATGTTTTTTGTTTCAACAATCTGGCCGGCCACGTCGACTTTGCCGGTGCCGAGAATCTTGCCGGTCCCCCGAATGACTGTCACCTTGTTTTTCTTCAGCAGGAAATCAACACCCTTGGTATTGCCATCTATGGCTTCCTGCTTGAAGCCCATCATCTTCGGCAGGTCGAAGCTGGGCGAAACGGTGATGCCCATCTTGGCAAAGGAGTGCTTGGCCTCGGTGAAAAGTTCGGAGGCATGGAGCAGAGCCTTGGACGGAATGCAGCCGATGTTCAGGCAGGTGCCGCCATGGGTGGCGCGTTTTTCGATCACGGCCACCTTCATGCCGAGTTGGGCAGCGCGGATGGCGCAGACATAGCCGCCGGGGCCGGTGCCGATTACGGTGAGATCAAACTGTTCAGCCATGATGGGTCCTCAAAATTTAAATACTGCGGCCACCTGAAACACCCAGGCATGTCCCTGTAACATAGGAAGCCTTGTCGGATGCCAGCCAAACAATTGCTTCGGCCACCTCAAGCGACGTGCCCTCACGCTGCATGGGAAGCTGCCCGCGCATTTGTGCCACCCGGTCCGGCTCGCCACCGGATGCATGGATATCCGTATCGATGATTCCGGGACGGACTGCATTCACACGGATTCCCTCACTCGCCACTTCACGAGCCAGGCCCAGGGTAAAAACATCAATGGCACCTTTGCTGGCGGCGTAATCGACAAACATGCCGGGGGCGCCGAGGGTTGCCGCCGCTGACGATAAATTGACGATTGCGCCGCCTGAGCCGCCGTGGCGGGTGGACATGCGTTTCACCGCTTCGCGGGCGCAAAGGAAGGAGCCGGTGATGTTGATGGCGAACATGCGGGCCAATCTTTCGGCTGACATTTCGTCAACCCTGGCCTTCACGTCGACGACGCCCGCGTTGTTGACCAACACTTTTAACTGGCCGAGCTGGTCGGCGGCCTTGAACAGCGCCACGATGTCTTTTTCGCTGGCTACATCGCCCTTGATTGCCGCAGCCTTGCCGTCTTCTTTTTCAATTTGCGTGACAATGGTTTTGGCCGCTGCGGCGTTTGAGACATAATTCACCACAACAAGGTAGCCCGCTTTCGCCAGCAACAGACAGGTTGCAGCGCCGATACCCCGGCTTCCGCCGGTTACGATGGCGACATCAGGCTTCTGGGCCATGGACCGGCGCTCCTATAAATCCAACAGCGCGCGCTGCGGGTCTTCGAGGCTTTCCTTGACGCGCACCAGGAAGGTGACGGCTTCCTTGCCGTCGACGATGCGGTGGTCATAGGAGAGCGCCAGATACATCATGGGGCGGATCACCACCTGACCGCCAATGGCCACGGGCCGGTCCTGAATCTTGTGCATGCCGAGAATGCCGGATTGGGGCGCGTTGAGGATGGGCGTGGACATCAGCGAGCCGTAAACTCCGCCATTTGAAATGGTGAAGGTGCCGCCTTGCATGTCAGCGATTTGCAACTGGCCGTCGCGGGCTTTCTTGCCGTAATCGGCGATGGTCTTTTCGATGGTGGCAAAGGACATGCGGTCAACATCGCGCACCACGGGGACCACAAGGCCCTTCTCGGTGCCCACCGCCACGCCAAGGTGATAGTAGTTCTTGTAAACCAGGTCTTCGCCGTCAATTTCGGCATTGACCGCCGGCACGTCCTTCAGGGCCTGGATTACGGCCTTGGCGAAGAAACTCATGAAGCCGAGCTTCACACCATGTTTTTTCTCGAACACATCCTTGAAGGAACTGCGCAAAGTCATTATGGCGCTCATGTCCACCTCATTGAAGGTGGTGAGCATGGCGGCGGTGTTCTGGGCTTCCTTCAGGCGCCGGGCGATGGTGAGGCGGAGCCTCGACATTTTGACGCGCTCTTCACCGCCCAATGGAGCTGGAGCGGCGGCTGGCAGGCTGACCGGCGTGGCAGCGGGCCTGGACAATTGTTCGATCACATCGCCTTTTGTCAGGCGTCCGTCCTTGCCCGTGGCGGGAATGGTTGCGGGGTCAAGCTTGTTTTCGGTGACGATCTTGCGCACGGCCGGTGAGAGCGGGGCTTCCGCTTTTGCAGGTTCCGCGATTTTTGCCGGGGCCGGTGCGGCAACGGGAGCCGCCGCTGCGGGCTTGGCTGCTGCGCCGG
This sequence comes from Aestuariivirga sp., assembly GCA_965279345.1. Taxonomy (GTDB): domain Bacteria; phylum Pseudomonadota; class Alphaproteobacteria; order Rhizobiales; family Aestuariivirgaceae; genus Aestuariivirga. The sequence continues at coordinate 422,069 of CBDIHN010000002.1, read as the reverse complement.
CGGCACCTTCTTCAATGGCGCCGAGCAAGGCACCGACATTTACCGTAGTTCCGGCGGCGGCGGAAATTGATGTGAGCTTGCCTGAGGCGGGGGCCGGCACTTCCACCGTTACCTTGTCGGTTTCGAGCTCGACCATGGGCTCATCGGCCTTTACCGCATCGCCGACGTTCTTGAACCATTTTGCAATCGTTGCTTCGGTGACGGATTCACCCAGGGCAGGCACGCGAATTTCTTTAGCCATTCTTTTCTTTCCTCAAATTCTTTCAGCCCAGGGCCACTTCAAGGAAATCCTTCAATTCCTTGAGATGTCTGCTCATCAATCCGGTTGCGGTGGAAGCTGAAGGATTGCGCCCCGCATAACTGGCTTTTGCATTGGTTGCCTTAAGATAATCCAGAACCCGGTCAATGTTGGGCTGGGCGTAAGTCCAGGCCCCCATGTTCATGGGCTCTTCCTGGCACCAGACAAACCCGGCGTTCTTGAAGCGGGCGAGCTCCTGGATCAGGGCCTTGTGGGGCCAGGGATAGAGCTGCTCGACGCGCAGGAGATAAATATCGGTGAGGCCGCGCTTCTCGCGCTCTTCATAAAGATCGAAATAGACCTTGCCGGAACACATCACCACGCGGCGGATTTTTTCATCGCTTACCAGCTTGATGGGCTGGTCTTTCAGGGTTTCGGCGTCGTCCCAGAGAATGCGGTGGAAGGAGGTGCCTTCGGCAAATTCCTCCAGCTTCGAGGTGGCGCGCTTGTTCCTGAGCAGGGATTTCGGCGTCATCATGATCAGGGGCTTGCGGATGTCGCGCTTCAACTGGCGGCGCAGAATGTGAAAGTAATTTGCCGGGGTGGTGCAGTTGGCGATCTGCATGTTGTCTTCGGCGCACATCTGCAGGAAGCGTTCAAGCCTTGCGGAGGAATGCTCCGGCCCCTGGCCCTCATAACCATGGGGCAGCAGGCAGACGAGGCCCGACATGCGCAGCCATTTGCGCTCGCCGGAGGAGATGAACTGGTCGAACACCACTTGCGCGCCATTGGCGAAATCGCCGAACTGCGCTTCCCACAGGGTGAGCGTGTTGGGCTCGGCCAGCGAGTAGCCATATTCAAAACCAAGCACGGCCTCTTCCGAGAGCATGGAGTTGATGATTTCGATCTTGTACTGCTGCTCCTTGGCGAGATGGTTGAGCGGCGTGTAGAGTTTGCCGGTCTGCTGGTCGACCAGCACCGCGTGGCGCTGCGAGAAGGTGCCGCGCTGCACGTCCTGGCCGGACAGCCTGATCCTGAAGCCATCATTGAGCAGGGTGGCAAAGGCAAGGTTTTCGCCCATCGACCAGTCGAGGCCCACGCCCTCCTCAATCATCTTGTGGCGGGCATCGAGTACGCGCTGCATGGTCTTGTGGACCGAGAAGGTTTTCGGGGCTTTGGTGATTTTCAGCCCGATGTCCTTCAGCGTCTTGATATCAACGCCGGTCAGGCCTTTACGCGGGTCGTCCAGGTCCTTGGCCGATTTCATGCCGGACCAGCGGCCATCGAGCCAGTCGGCCTTGTTGGCCTTGTAACCCTCAGACGCGGCAAAATCCTCATCAAGGCTCTTGCGGTAGTCGGCCTTCATGGCCTCAAATTCTTCCGCCGTGATCACGCCCTCGGCGATGAGCCGCTTGGAATAGACATTCACGATGGTCTCGTGGGCGGCAATCGCCTTGTACATCAGGGGCTGGGTGAAGAATGGCTCGTCGGTTTCGTTGTGGCCGAAACGTCGGTAGCAGAACATGTCGATGACCACGGGCTTCTTGAACTTCTGGCGGAATTCCGTGGCGATCTTGGCGGCAAAGACCACGGCTTCCGGATCATCGCCATTGGCATGGAAGATCGGCGCTTCGATCATCTTGGCCACATCGGAGGGATAGGGCGAAGAGCGGGCAAAATGCGGGCTGGTGGTAAAGCCGATCTGGTTATTGACGATGAAATGAATGGAGCCGCCGGACTTGTGGCCGCGCAGGCCCGACAAGCCGAAACATTCCGCCACAACGCCCTGGCCGGCAAAGGCCGCATCGCCATGGATGAGCAGGGGCAACACGCTTTTGCGCTCACGGTCGCCGCGCTGGTCCTGCTTGGCGCGGGCTTTGCCCAGCACCACGGGATCGACGATTTCGAGATGGGAGGGATTGGCGGTGAGCGAGAGGTGAACCGTGTTATTGTCAAACACCCGGTCGGAGGAAGATCCCAGGTGGTATTTGACGTCGCCTGAGCCTTCCACTTCATCAGGGGTTGAAGAGCCGCCCTTGAATTCGTGGAAAATGGCGGAGAAAGGCTTGCCCATCACATTGGCCAGCACATTGAGGCGGCCGCGATGGGCCATGCCGAGGACGATTTCCTTGATGCCCAATTGCCCGCCGCGCTTGATGATCTGCTCAAGGGCCGGAATCATGCTTTCGCCGCCATCCAGGCCGAAGCGCTTGGTGCCGGTGTATTTCACGTTAAGAAAATTCTCGAAACCCTCGCCCTCGATGAGCTTGCGGAGGATGGCTTTCTTGCCCTCTGGGGTGAAGGAAATTTCCTTGTCGGCGCCTTCAATGCGCTGCTGCAGCCAGCCCTTCTGCACGGGGTCGGAGATATGCATGAATTCCACACCCAGGGTGTGGCAGTAGGTGCGTTTCAGGATATCGGTGATCTGGCGGATGGTGGCCTGCTCAAGGCCCAGCACCTTGTCGAGGAAAATGGGGCGGTCAAGGTCGGCTTCGCTGAAACCATAGGTCGCGGGGTCGAGTTCCGGCTGGGCCGGGCGTTCGGCCAATCGCAGCGGATCGAGATCGGCGGCCAGGTGGCCGCGCATGCGGAAGGCGCGGATCATCATCAGGGCGCGCACCGAATCCATGGTGGCTTTACGCACTTCATCGACGGAAAGCCCGGGGCCTGCTGCTTTGCCTTTCGCTTCAATTTTGCTGCCGATGGCTTTTTCTACCGCAGGCCAGTTGCCGTCGAAGGCGGAGACGAGATCGCCTGTAGGTGTTGGCGGCCAATCCTTGCGGGCCCAGGAGGGGCCGGAAACCTGCTGCCTGGCGGAGGCGGGATCATCGTCCAGGCCGGCAAAAAACTGCCGCCAGTGGACATCCACGGCGGCGGGGTTTTCCAGATATTTGGCGTAAAGCCCCTCAATGAACTGGGCATTGCCGCCATAGAGGAAGGAAGATTGTTCAAAAGCCGCAGTCAGGTCTGTCTTGTTCATCGCCATCACTTCCGAAGCCCGGTAACTCTGTCCGGGCCTAGAGATATACTACCCAAAGTTTTCTTTGTCTTACTTCCGTTTCAGTTTCTTCATTAATGTCTTGCCAAGCATTGCCGGCGAATCCGAGACGGCGATTCCGGCCCGTTTCATGGCCTCGATCTTGGATTCAGCGCCGCCCTTGCCGCCCGAGATAATGGCGCCGGCATGGCCCATGCGGCGGCCGGGAGGGGCGGTGCGGCCGGCGATAAAGCCTGCCATGGGTTTCTTGATCTTGGATTTGCGGATGAATTCGGCCGCATCTTCCTCGGCGGAACCGCCGATTTCGCCGATCATGATGATGGAGAGGGTCTTGGGGTCGGCCAAAAACATTTCCAAAATGTCGATAAACTCCGTGCCTTTGACCGGATCGCCACCGATGCCGACGGCGGTCGTCTGGCCAAGGCCTTCCTGGGTGGTCTGGAACACTGCTTCATAGGTAAGCGTTCCGGAGCGCGAGACAATGCCCACGGAGCCTTTCTTGAAGATATTTCCCGGCATGATGCCGATTTTGCATTCATTGGGGGTGAGCACGCCGGGGCAGTTGGGGCCGATGAGGCGGGTACTGGAGCCCGTTAACGCGCGCTTTACCTTCACCATGTCCTGCACCGGAATGCCTTCGGTGATGCACACGACAAGCGGAATTTCCGCATCGATGGCTTCAAGAATGGCATCCGCCGCAAAGGGTGGCGGCACATAAATCACGGAGGCGTCGGCACCGGTTTTTTCGCGGGCTTCCATCACCGTGTCATAGACGGGAAGGCCGATGTGCTTGGTGCCGCCTTTGCCGGGCGTGACACCCGCCACCATCTGGGTGCCATAGGCAATCGCCTGTTCCGTATGGAAGGTGCCGTTATTGCCGGTAATGCCCTGGCAGATCACCTTGGTTTTCTTGTTGATGAGGATGGACATCAGGCCGCTTCCTTTACCGCTTTGACGATTTTCTTTGCCGCATCGTCGAGGTTGTCGGCGGAAATGACGTTGAGCTGGGAGTCCTTGATGATCTTCTTGCCGAGATCGACATTGGTGCCTTCGAGGCGCACCACGAGGGGAACCTGCAGGCCCACTTCCTTCACGGCGGCGATCACGCCTTCGGCGATAATATCGCATTTCATGATGCCGCCGAAGATGTTGACGAGGATGCCCTTCACGCGCGGATCGGCAGTGATGATCTTGAAGGCGGCGGTTACTTTTTCTTTCGTCGCCCCGCCACCCACATCGAGGAAGTTGGCAGGTTCCATGCCGTAAAGCTTGATGATGTCCATGGTGGCCATGGCGAGACCTGCGCCATTCACCATGCAGCCGATGGAGCCATCGAGGGCCACGTATGAAAGATCATATTTCGAGGCTTCGATTTCCTTGGGGTCTTCCTCGCTCAAATCGCGGTAGGCCTTGATATCGGGATGGCGCTCCACGGCGTTGTCGTCAAAATTCATCTTGGCATCGAGGCAGACAAGCTGGCCTTCCTTGGTGATGACCAGCGGATTGACTTCCAAAAGGCTCATGTCCTTTTCGGTGAAGGCCTTGTAGAGCTGGCCCATCATTTTCACGCATTGCTTGACCTGGTCGCCTTCAAGTTTCAATGCAGCGGCAATGCGGCGGCCCACGAAGGGGGCGTAGCCGCTGGCGGGGTCCACATGGATGGTGGCGATCTTGTGGGGAGTTTTTGCTGCCACTTCTTCGATGTTCACGCCGCCTTCGGTGGAGGCGATGAAGGCCACGGTCGAGGTTTCACGGTCCACGAGGCAGGAGAGGTAAAGCTCCTTGGCGATGGCGGTGCCTTCTTCGATGTAGAGGCGCTGCACGAGTTTGCCCGCGGGCCCGGTCTGATGGGTCACCAGCGTCATGCCCAGCATGCGTTGGGCTTCGGCACGCACGTCGGCCACGGATTTTACCACCTTCACGCCGCCGCCCTTGCCGCGCCCGCCCGCATGGATCTGGGCTTTCACCACCCAGACGGGGCCGGGCTGGCTTTCGGCGGCTTTCACCGCCTCATCAACCGTAAAAGCCGCGATGCCCTTGCCGGTCGGCACGCCGAAGGCGCGCAAAACTTCCTTGGCCTGGTATTCGTGAATGTTCATGGTGACAGCCTTATGCGAGGTCCGGGGCGATTTTCTTGGCAGCGTCCATCAGGGCCTCAACGGCGGCCAATGATTTCTTGAATCCGGCTTTTTCCTCGCCTTCGAGCTTGATTTCCACGATGCGCTCAACCCCGCCCGCACCAATGACAACAGGCACGCCGACATAGGTATTGTTCACACCATACTGGCCGGTGAGGTGGGCGGCGCAGGGCAGCACACGCTTTTTGTCCTTCAGATAGCTTTCCGCCATGGCGATGCCGGCCGAGGCTGGTGCGTAGTAGGCGGAACCGGTTTTGAGGAGCCCTACGATTTCAGCGCCGCCATCACGGGTGCGCTGGACGATTTCATCAACGCGCTGCTGGGTGGTCCATTTCATCGCAACGAGATCGGGCACCGGAATTCCGGCGACCGTCGAATACTTCACTAGCGGCACCATGGTGTCGCCGTGGCCGCCGAGCACGAAGGCTGTCACATCTTCAACCGAAACCTTGAACTCCTCGGCAAGGAAATGGCGGAAGCGGGCGCTGTCGAGAACGCCGGCCATGCCCACTACCTTGTTGGGCGGCAGGCCCGAATATTTCTGCAGGGCCCAGACCATCACGTCGAGCGGGTTGGTAATGCAGATCACAAATGCGTCAGGTGCATACTTGGCAAGGCCGGCGCCAACTTGGGCCATGACCTTCAAATTGATTTCAAGCAAATCATCACGGCTCATGCCGGGCTTGCGCGGAACACCTGCGGTTACGATGCAGACATCGGCTCCGGCAATGCCTTCATACTTGTTGGTGCCGGACAGGGTGGAGTTGAAGCCTTCAATGGGTCCCGATTGGGAAAGATCAAGGGTTTTGCCCTGGGGAATGCCTTCGGCGATATCAAAGACGACGACATCGCCAAGTTCCTTGAGGGCCGCGAGGTGGGCGAGCGTGCCCCCAATCATGCCGCCACCAATCATTGCAATTTTCTTACGAGCCATTTTTCGTTTTCCCTCTCAACCCGCTGGGGCGCGGGTTCTATTGCATTGCACAAGCGGGGTTTTTCTAGGCCTGATATAAAGAGGCTTCAAGAACTACTAATGGCTAATTGGGGTTTTATGACGATTTTTCAGGTTTCGACGATTTTTTGGCCCCACCAGGCCGCCGATTGCATTTCCTGGAGCCGCGAAACGGTGCGGGCGAACTCAAACCGGTGGTCGCCCTGGGGATAAATCCGTTCCGGCGGCTGGGCCGAAGAGGCCACGAGATGCAGGCGGGCATCATAAAGCGTGTCAATCAGCAGGACAAAGCGCTTGGCCTCATTGCGCTGGCTGGTTTTGAGGGCCGGGATTCTTTCGACGAACAGCGTCTGAAAATGGGCGGCGAGCGCCAGATAGTCGGGCGGGCCCAGGGGCGCCTCGCAAAGATCGGCGAAGGTAAACCGGGCACAGCCATGTGCGCTTTCCGGCACATGCAGACTGCGCCCCAGCACCGGAATTTCGCAGGGTGTGCCTTTTGGAACATCAGTGAGGCGTTCCCAGATTTTTTGCATGTGAGCATCGGCTTTTGCGCCAAGCGGCGTGACAAAACTTTCCCGGGCTTTCACGCGGCCGAGGCGATAATCCGTGGGGCTGGCCAGTGAAATGACTTCGAAATTGCTTTCCATGAGTTTGATGGCCGGCACAAAAAGGTCACGGTTAAGCCCGTCCTTGTAGAGCTGGCCGGGCGGCAGGTTGGAGGTGGTGACAATCACCGTGCCCTGGGCCAGCAGGGCCTGGAACAGGCGGCCCACGATCATCGCGTCGGCAATGTCGCTGATCTGCATTTCATCGAGGCACAGAACCTGTGCCTGCTTTGCAAGGTCCGTGGCGATTTGCGTCACGACATCGGCTTCGCGCAGCGCCTGGCGGCGGCGGTGAATGTCCTGCATGAAAGCATGGAAGTGGATGCGTTGCTTGGCCTTCACCTGCAGGTTTGCAAAAAACAGATCCATCAGCATGGTTTTGCCGCGGCCCACGTTGCCGTAAATGTAGACGCCCTTGGGCGTGCCGTTCCTGTTCAGCAATCGTCCGATGGTGCCGCGCTGTTCACGGGCTTCAAGCTTCTCGGCCAAATGATCGAGATGGGAAATGATTGTGGCTTGTGCAGGATCGCTTCGCAGCTCGCCGCTTTTTAATTTTTCCGCATAGGCTTCAAGCAGCGCGGTCACCGGAAGACACCGAGAAAAAATGCGAGCATGGTTATGTAGGCCGCAACGATGGCCGCGAAGCTGAGCGCTGAAATCGCGACTCCGGGAACGGTGAGAGGCTTGAGTCCGTGGTCGATCAGGCGCGGTCTGAGGTTTGCAAGAACGGAAATGCCGCCGAAGATGAGCAGGATGACCTGTTCGAAATAGAATCCGGTGGCAAGAATCATGACCCCGATGGCAAGCAGGCCAAAGCGTGCGTAGACTCCCATGAGCTTGGCCAGAACCGAGCGCAGCGCCACGCCGCCATCGAGGGGTTCAACGGGCAGGAGATTGAAGAGATTGAGACCGATGACAACGATGCCTGCAATGATCAGCCAGGCAGGAAGGGCAATGCCCAGCATCAAGGGAAGGGTGATGGCAAAAGCCAGGAGCAGGCTGAAGCCCGGCCCCATGAGGGCGGAGAACACCGCCTGGGCCTGGGTCTCGTAGGGCAGGCGCGGCATGGCAAGTGCGCCGAGAAAGGGCAGGAAAATCATGCGGCCCCAGGGCTGGCCGATCAGGCGGTAAGCCAGGAGATGGCCGAATTCATGGACGGCAAGGGCTACGACCAGCAGGCCCGATACAAGCCAACTGGTCATCAGGGCGAAAGCAATAAGGCTTACCACTCCGGTGACAATGGCAACGCCTGCCGAGATGAGCTGGTGGGTCGTTTCATCGGGCTTGCCGGTTTCGGCCAGGCCCTTCAGGCGGTAGGCGCCGCCCCAGAGATCGGCGCGGGCCAGGACTTGCGCGATCAAGGGGCGGGGGCCCCAGTCATATTTCAGGGTGAGCCAGGTGCCATCGGGATGGGCTTCGGTTTCCGTGACGATTTTGAGGAGTTCGTTGTTGTGGGATTTTCCCGCCAACCCCTCGCGGTGGAGCTCAAGATAGGCGGGGGCCCGCCGTTCGGCCACGCGGAAATCGGCCTGGGAGCTTTGCCGGGTGCCGGTTGAAAGGGTGGTCACATAGGTCATGCGGAAAACCTGGCGGGCCGCATCAATGAGTTCAGAGGTTACCGTGGTGCGGTTCCAGGTTTGCACCTTCCCGTCATGGAGATCGACAAGGGCAAAGAGCTTTTCCGGCGGGGCCTTTACCAGAAGCCTTGCCCGGGGATTCACCTTTTGGCGAAAGCCCAGAAGCGCCAGCAGAATAAGGATCAGGGGAATCTCCACGCCGGCGTTAAGGATGAATTCTGGCATTTGTCCTCAGGGGTTGCCGTTACTTACGGGAGGCCTTGCCTGATGCGCAATTGAAAAACACGCAAAGGCCTAATAAAAGCTTGGCCCATGTCCCACCCAATCGTTGTTGCCGCCCTTTATAAATTTGTCACGCTGAAGGATTTCGCTGCCCTCCGGCAACCCCTGCTTGCGGCCATGAAGAGGCATGGGGTGAAGGGCACGCTACTTCTGGCGGAAGAAGGCATTAACGGCACGATCAGCGGCTGGCGTCGAGCCATTGACGGTTTTCTGTGCGAACTCAGATCAGACCTCCGTTTTGCCGACATTGACCACAAGGAATCCTTTTGCGACGAGGAACCCTTCTATCGCAGTAAGGTGAAACTCAAGAAGGAGATCGTCACCATTGGCGTTGATGGCGTTGACCCCAACCGGCAGGCCGGCACCTATGTGAACCCGGCGGACTGGAATGCGCTGATTGCCGATCCGGATGTTCTGCTCATCGACACGCGCAATGATTATGAAGTGGCGCTTGGCACCTTTGCAGGAGCGGCAGACCCGAAGACATCGAGCTTCGGCCAATTTCCGAAATTTGTCGGCGAGAATCTTGATCCGGCGCGGCACCGGAAGGTGGCCATGTTCTGCACCGGCGGCATCCGCTGCGAGAAGGCTTCGAGCTACATGCAGTCACAGGGCTTCCGGGAAGTCTATCATTTGAAAGGCGGCATTCTCAAATATCTTGAGGAGGTGCCGAAAGAGCAAAGCAAATGGCAGGGCGAATGTTTTGTCTTTGACCACCGCGTGGCGGTAGGCCAGGGCCTGGTTCCCACGGAACTGGAAATGTGCCACGGCTGCCGCATGCCGCTGGATGCAGATGACAAGCTTTCCGAGTTTTATGAGGAAGGCGTGAGCTGCCCCAAATGCTTTGCGAGTTTGAGCGAAAAATCAAAGGCTTCAGCGCGCGAACGGCAGAAGCAGATTGACCTGGCAAAAAAACGGAATTTGCGGAAACCGATTGGAGTCTAGCGCTTCTTCTTTTTCCAGGCGGCTTTCTTTTCCTTGAAGGCGGGCGTGTCACCCGCAACATGTGGTTTTCCAGCGCCTTCAAATTTGGGCTTGCCGCCGGCAAAGGGTTTTTTGCCCTTGTAGCCCGTGCTTTCAAATTTTGGTTTGTCGCCACCTCCAAAAGGTTTCTTGCCTTTATAACCTGTTCCTTCGAACTTTGGCTTGGCTGCGCCCTCATGGGGTTTCCGGTCTTCGTAGCGCTGCGGCGCCGCCTCGTGTTTTGGCTTGAAGGTCGGCTTGCGGTCCGGATTGCGCGAGGGGTGGCTGATTTCCGGTGAGCCTTTCAGCAATTCAATCTTCACGTCCTCGTCATCGGCAACCAGGCTGGCGATGGTGAAGCGTTCCACCACGGCATTGGCGATTTCAAAGCGGGTTTCATTGTCGGTGATGCGAATGGCGCCGATATCGGCTTTCACAACCTTGCCGCGCCTGCAGATCATCGGCAGCAGCCATTTGGGATCGGCATTGTTCTTGCGGCCGATATCAAGGCGGAACCAGGTGAATTTGCTGGGTTCTGATGCATGGGCATCGCGGCGCGCCGGTCTTGCTTCGCGAAACTCACGGCCGGGGCCGGGATCAAACACATCTTCGGCAGCGGGCAATCTTGCGCGGTAAACCCTGACAAGAGCAGCGGCGATTTCTTCCGGCGAACGCATGGCCAGAACGGCGCGGGCCATTTCCAAATCCTCTTCGCTGCTGATCTCTGTCAGCAACGGATCGTGCAGCATGCGCTGCTGGTCAAGCTTGCGGATATCCTCAGCGAGTGGCGGGCCGCTCCATACGGGGTTCACTTTCGCTGCCGCCAGCATCTGCTCGGCTTTCCGTCGACGCGACAGGGGCACGAGCACGACACTCACGCCCTTTTTGCCGGCGCGACCGGTGCGGCCGCTGCGGTGCTGCAGGATTTCCGCGTCATTTGGCAAGTCAGCGTGAATGACGAGGCCAAGGTTTGGCAGGTCAATGCCGCGGGCCGCCACATCGGTTGCCACGCAGACGCGAGCCCTGCCATCGCGCAGTGCCTGGAGGGCGTGGTTGCGTTCACCCTGGCTCAATTCACCCGAGAGATAGACGGCGGCAAAGCCGCGCTCAAGAAGTGTTGCATGGAGATGGCGCACATGATCGCGCGTGTTGCAGAACACGATGGTGCTTTGCGCTTCGACAAAGCGAAGCACGTTGACCACCGCATGCTCAACTTCGTTGGGGGCCACGCGCATGGCGCGGTACTCGATGTCGGCATGGGCCCGCTCGCCGCCCGAAGCCTCGATACGCAAGGCGTTGCGCTGATAGCGCTTGGCGAGGTTGGCAATGATTTTAGGCATGGTGGCGGAAAACAGAAGGGTGCGCCGTTCGGCGGGCGTTGCCTCCAGAATGAATTCGAGGTCCTCCCGGAAACCGAGATCGAGCATTTCATCGGCTTCATCGAGGACCACGGCCTTGAGATCGGTGATGTTCAAGACGCCGCGTTCGAGATGGTCACGCAAGCGCCCCGGGGTTCCCACAATGATGTGGGCGCCATCGGCAAGCCTGCGGCGTTCGCGCTTGGGGTCCATGCCGCCGACGCAGGAGAGGATGCGGGCGCCTGTATAATGGTAGAGCCATTCCAGTTCGCGCTCCACCTGCATGGCGAGTTCGCGGGTGGGGGCCACGATGAGGGCCACGGGCGAGGCTTCCTGTGGAAAGCGTTCGGCCTCGCCGAGAAGGGTTGTGGCGATGGCCAGGCCATAGGCCACGGTTTTGCCGGAGCCGGTTTGAGCTGAAACCACGAGATCGCGGCCTTCGGCCTTGGCTTCAAGAACGGCAAGCTGAACCGGGGTCGGGTCTTCGTATTTGCGCTCGGTTAGGGCGCGCGCGAATGGGGCAGGAGTCTGGGGAAAGGCCAATTTACGGGGTACTTTTCTAACGGAGTTGAGGGCCAGCAAACGGGATGTCACATCCACGCAGCGCCATTTGGGCCGCTCTTAAAGCAAGTTCCCGGAAAACACCATGGCGAAGGAATTTTGGCCCTTAACCACTATTTTGGATCAATCAAAGCCACATGGGGGCTGGCGTGGCGGGGGAGTTTGCCGGCGAGGCGCGGGTCGTCGTGGATTTCGACCATGAGGCTGTAGGGCTCGAAGCCCGAGCGGCGGTAGAAGCCGAGCGCATTGGGGTGATCGAAGTGGCAGGTGTGGACCCAGAAGCGGTTGATCGGCTTCTCCCAGGCCTTGGTGATGGCGATATTCATCAGCACACGGCCTAAACCGCTGCCGATGGCTTCCTTGGCCAGGCCAAAGAAGGCCAGTTCGCAATTCGGCAGGTCCTTGAAATCCAGTTCCAGGACACCAATAGCCGTGTCGCCCTGATAGAGGGCGTAGGATTCGACTTGGCTGTGGCCGAGAATTGCAGCCAGCTTTTCATCGGGCATGATGAGGCGGGAAAACCACATGAGGTCTTCGCCCACTTTGCGGAAAATCTTGCGGTAGCTGTCGAGGTCATTCACATCAACTGGTCGCAATGAATAGCCCGCAGGCAGGGAAGCATCCCTGCTTGGCGGCCTGGAGGTCATCTCAAGGCAGGTCACGACATTGGCGAGCCTGCCTTTCGGCAGTTCATAGTAACCCACAGGCAAATCGAGCGACTGCATGCTTAGCGCATCGTCGGGATGGAGAACTGGGCGCCTTCCTTGGTTCCTGACGGCCAGCGCGAGGTTACGGTTTTGGTCTTGGTGTAGAAGCGGATGGAATCCGGTCCGTGCTGGTTCAGGTCGCCGAAGCTCGAGGCCTTCCAGCCGCCGAAGGTGTGATAGGCAAGCGGCACCGGAATGGGCACGTTCACACCCACCATGCCGACCTGCACCTTGGCGGCGAAATCGCGCGCCGCATCGCCGTCACGGGTATAGATTGCAACGCCGTTGCCATATTCATGGTCGTTGCAGAGGCCCAGCGCCTCGTCATAGGTCTTGGCGCGCACCACGCCGAGCACGGGGCCGAAAATTTCTTCCTTGTAGATGCGCATGTCCTTGGTGACATTGTCGAAGAGCGAACCGCCGAGGAAATAACCGTTCTCGTAGCCCTGCATCTTGAAGCCGCGGCCATCCACTTTCAACGCAGCGCCTTCCTTAACACCGATATCGATGTAGCCCTTGACGCGGTCCAAGGCCATTTTGGTGACCAGCGGCCCGTAATCGGCTTCGCGGTCGGTCGAGAGTCCGATCTTCAATTTCTCGACGCGGGGAATGAGCTTTTCAATGAGCTGATTTGCAGTGGCTTCGCCCACGGGCACGGCCACCGAAATCGCCATGCAGCGTTCGCCGGCGGAACCGTAGCCGGCGCCGATCAACGCATCGACGGCCTGGTTCATGTCGGCGTCAGGCATGATCACCATGTGGTTCTTGGCGCCGCCAAAGCACTGGGCGCGTTTGCCCGTTGCTGTCGCACCGGCATACACATATTGGGCGATTGCCGTTGAACCCACAAAACCCACGGCCTTGATGTCGGGATCATTTAGGATGGCATCGACGCTTTCCTTGTCGCCGTTGACCACGTTCAAAATTCCAGGCGGCAGGCCGGCCTCGAGGAAAAGTTCGGCAATGCGCATGGGGCAGGAGGGGTCGCGCTCGGAGGGCTTCAGGATGAAGGCGTTGCCCACAGCAATGGCTGGCGCGCATTTCCACAGAGGGATCATGGCGGGGAAGTTGAAGGGCGTGATGCCCGCGACAACACCCAAGGCCTGGCGCATGGAGTACATGTCAATGCCGGGGCCTGCGGCATCGGTGAATTCACCTTTCACAAGGTGGGGCACGCCGCAGGCAAATTCCGCCACTTCAACGCCGCGCTGCAGGTCGCCCAGCGCATCGGGAACCGTCTTGCCATGTTCCATGGAAATGAGCGTCGCCAGCTCTTCCTTGTGCTTGGCAGCGAGTTCGAGGAATTTCATCATCACGCGGGCGCGGAACTGCGGGTTCTTGGCAGCCCAGGCAGGCTGCGCCGCCTTGGCATTTTCGACAGCGGCACGAAGCTCGGCCTTGGAAGCGAGCGCCACCCGGGCCTGCACTTCGCCGGTATTGGGATTGAACACGTCGGCAAAGCGCCCGGACGTCCCGTTAACCCGCTTGCCACCGATGAAGTGCCCGATTTCCTTGACCATTTTTCGCTCTCTTTGAATTTGTGGGTAATGCCTAAGCATCAGATTAGCTCTTATAGGCCAATCAATTCAATTGTGGAATAAATATTTCGCTGGAGCCAGAAATTGGAATTTTTGTTCTAAGGCAGGTGAACCGAGGGAATCCAGACATAGCCTTCATCGTCAATGATCATGCATTCGCGAAGCCCGTGGGGCTTGTCGATACTACCGGCCAGCACGGTCCAGCCGCCTGCCCGGGCATTGGCTTCGGCTAGATCGGGATCTGAACCGTAGACTCGGAGTTCAACGCCAATGCCGCGGGCTTCAGCACCCTGCACAATTCCGTAGAGCTCGTTGTTCTTGTAGGTGGCGTCATGGTGAAACATGAAATCGCTGCCGTTGAGTTTCATGGCGGCGAAGCGGTCATTGGCGTAAAAGGCCGTGGCGCCCAGCACATCAGTGGTGAATTTCACGGCACGGGGCACATCCCTGACCAGCAGGTTGAAACCCAAGCCGCGCAGGGAGCGGCCATAGTCGGGAGCGGAAACGGGCGGTTCGGCGCTGGGGTTGCTGGGTTTCATGCCAGCATTTGAACGCTTTCGGTTGCTTTCTGTCCATTCCACTTCACGATGCAGGCGGGAATCCGGTTTGCTTCGGACACCCCGAAGCGGCGCATGGCCAGAAGAAACAGAACGGCAGCATCCGAGACAAGCTCGGTCAGGTCTTCCGAGTCGAGGTTTTCTTCCAGCATTTCACTGAGGCGCTTGCCGGCCAGGGTGGTCATGGCGTTCAGGTCCTTGAGCGGCAGGGAAATCGCGGTTTCCCAGCTTTCGAGCAGGTCCGCATGGCTGATTTCGGCCAGAACATCGCTGCCGATCATCAGGGGCAGGTTGCCGCGGAGTTGAATGTCGTGAACCCTTTCGTCGGCGCTGTCGTTGCCGGGGCAGGTCAGGGTGAAAACTGCAAAGTCGTCTCGGGCCAGGGTTTCGCTACGCATGGGTACACCTTTTACTATCTGGTCAGTGTGCACGTCGATTGTTGCTGTTCCGTTAACCGTTTTCATTTTGGCGCATGGCAGACGGCCTCGATGTTGTTGCCGTCGGGATCAAGCACAAAAGCCCCGTAGTAATTTTCGTGATAATGCGGGCGCAAACCCGGTTTGCCATTGTCGCGGCCTCCGGCGGCGATGGCTTCGGCATAAAATTCATCCACGGTTTTCCGGCTTTCCGTGGCGAAGGCAACATGGGTTCCTGCTGATACCTTGCCGCCCGTGCCGATCCAGAAGAAAGGCCGGCCCGCGCCGAAACCCACATGGCTGTCGCTGGTGCCCGTCATTTCAGGCGTCACTTCCATCAAAGGGGTAATCCCAAGCGGCTTTAGGGCTTTCTCATAAAATATCCGCGAGACTTTCATGTTGCTTACGGAAAACCCGATATGATCAAGCATTGAAGGCGTTCTCCCGGGGCAGCGGACTAAACTGTACTTTCATAGGCCAGCTTTCGCCACGCCGTTTGATAGGGGCCGAGGTTGCTGAGGTTTTGCGACGCAATTGTGGTGAGTGACAGGGGCACGTGGGGCAGAATGCCGTCCGGCATCAGGGCAAGGCAGGCGGCCCCTGCGGTTGTTCCATCGCGCAAATCTGACGCCCGCAGTTTTTGCCCTTGCCGCAGTTGAGCAAGGATTTGCAGGAAGACCAAGTTCTTTGAAAAGGGCCCATCGACGATGATATCGTGTTTTGACCCCAGAGCCGAAAGACATTCGGCCACCATGAGGGCGCAATAGAGCGAGGCGAGCGAAGCCTTCTGTTCCGGCGTTTCAGGCGGGGTTCCGGCAATCCTGCCGCGCCCGCCGGTGCGGGGAACCGGTCCGCCGCCATCGGAAAAACTCGGCAACGCGTAGGTAGCCGCGGTGATAATGCCTTGCACGGCTGCCAGTGTTGCAACGTCGCCCGAAGCGCCTTGGCTCAGAAATTCAAATTCGCGGCCGCCAAAAAACCGGCTGCTGCCGACGTGGTTTCCGAAGACATCGGTATTTGAGACGGTGTCCTTTTCTTCAATCAGGTTTTCAAGCCTGGCTTCCGTGTCAAAGCCGATAATCCAGGTGCCGGACGAAAGCAGGGTGAATTTCTTCTGCCCGGCGGCGAGATAGCGCAAATAATTGGCGTTGGAGTCATGAACGCCCGCCAGCACCGTGCCGCGCCCGCGAAAGCTGCCGCCTAAAAATTCGCCGCGCAGGGTTCCCACGCTCTCCCAGGCCTTGGCCATGGACGGAAACAGCGGCTCCCATCCCATGCGTTTTACCAGCGATGAATGGCCGCCATCACGGATATTCAGGAGATGGCTCTGGCAGGCCATGCTGGAAATTTCGGTGGCCAGTTTCCCGCTCAGTAAAAACGCCACGTATTGAATCCATGGCACAACTGTTTTGACCCGCGCAAAATCCCGGGGAAATGCCTGCTGCTGCCAGAAGAGCTGCAGGCCATGGGTGAGCGCCATGGGAAGAAGCGAGCAGAACACTTCTTCGAAGGGCGGTTGCACCTTGCGGTAGGCTGCAATAATTTCCGGCGGCGGCTCTGAGTTGTAGTCCATGACCGGCAAGGCCAGCGTGCCATCCTCGCCCAAGCAGGCAAGCGCTGCGCCATGGGCAGAAGGAACCACCACATCTATTGGCAAAATGGCATCCAGTTCGGGAAGAATCGCCCGGCAGAGTTCAACCAGCGGGGCGGGGTCAATGGCGCGGTAGGGCGGGCCCTCATGGTTAAGGCTTGCCGCCTTGCGTTCCGCCACCGGCCTGCCGTCAGGCCCAAACAGGACAATTTTGGTATTGGTCTTTCCGGCGTCAATAACGGCAATTCCACGCGGCAATTGTAAATCCATCTGGGCCTTCCTATGATGCCTGCGACACTGTTAAATGAACGACTTGAAGTCAATCCTTCACAACTGGAAATGAAATGAAAAAGCTGAAACATCTCGACTTGCGCCGCGAGGTCATAGAGACCTGCCTGAAAATGAACGCGGACGGAATCAACCAGGGAACTTCCGGCAACGTCAGCGTGCGTTGCGACGGGGGCTTCCTCATTACGGCGTCGGGAATTGTCTATGACAAGATGAAGCCCCACCATGTCATCGAAATGGATCTCGAGGGCAATTACCGCGGGGACTACCTGCCTTCAACTGAATGGCGCATGCACATGGATATTTTCCGGGCGCGCCCTGAAGCCAAGGCCATCGTGCATGTGCATTCGACTTATGCAACGGCCCTTGCCTGCCTGCGCCGGGAAGTGCCGGCGTTCCATTACATGATCGGGGTGACGGGCGGCTCGAGCCTTCGCGTTTCGGATTATGCGGAGTTCGGCACCCAGGAACTTTCGGACACGATGTTGAAGGCAATGGAAGGGCGCACGGGCTGTCTGCTTGCCAACCATGGGCAGATTTGTTTTGGGCCAACCCTGGCCAAGGCCCTGTGGCTGGCGGGCGAAATTGAACACCTGTGCCACCAGTATTGGGCGGCGGGGCTCGCGGGCAAGCCGGTTATCCTGGATGAGGCGCAGATGGCGAGCGTGCTCAAGCGGTTCAAAACCTACGGCAAGCAACCGAGCGACATGGTGAAAGGCGATGCTCCGGCGGTGCTTGCGCCGCGCCTGCTGCCTTCCAAGAGCAAGAAGAAAGGCAAGCCATGATTGCCAATGTTTCAGCACTCGTCACTGAATTGAAGGCGCGCGCTGAAACGGGAAAGCCTGTCACCATCGGCCTTGCGGGGGCAGGCCAGATGGGAACCGACATTGTGGTGCAGTTGTCGCTCATGCCGGGATTGCGGCTCGGCGCCATCTCGGAAGTGAATACGGCCCATGCGGTTGATGCCGCACTCCTTGCGGGACTCAATCGCGAGCAGCTTGTCATGGCCAAGTCCGCCGCTGACATTGACCGCGCCATCGAGCGCGGGCTACTGGCCATCACCGACAATCTTTCCGCACTCGTTGCCGCCGGGCGCATTGATGTGGTGATCGATGCCACGGGCAATCCGAACGTGGGCACGCGCTTTGCGCTTGACGCCATTCACAACGGCAAGCATGTGGTGATGCTGAATGTGGAGGCCGACATCACCATCGGCCGCCATCTCAAGGCGCAGGCCGAGAGCGCGGGCGTTGTCTATACAGGGGCCATGGGTGATGAACCGGCCTGCGCCATCGAACTCATCGGCTTTGCCCAATCGCTGGGTTTGAAAATTGTCTGTGCCGGGAAGGGCAAGAATAATCCACTCAAGTTTGATGCGGTGCCAAAGGAGTATGAAGCGGAGGCCCGCGCGCGCAACATGAACGCCCGCATGCTGGTTGAATTCGTCGATGGCTCCAAGACGATGATTGAAATGGTGGCCATTGCCAATTGCACCGGGCTGGTGCCCGATGTGCCGGGCATGCACGGGCCTGCCGCCACGCGCGAGGAACTGAGTTCGGTGCTGGTGCCCAAATCGCATGGCGGGGTTCTGTCGAAATCCGGCTGCGTGGATTATTCCATCGGCAAGGGCGTGGCGCCCGGCGTGTTCTGCATCGTGGAAACCGATCATCCGCGTGTGCTGGAACGTATGATTGATTTGAAAGTCGGCAAAGGCCCGTTCTTTTCCATCATGCGGCCCTATCACCTCACCAGCCTCGAAGTGCCGCTCTCGGCGGCCAAGGCGGTGCTCCATGGCCGGGCCGACATGGTGCCGCTGGACCATCCAGTGGCGGAGGCCATCACGGTTGCCAAGCGCGATCTCAAGGCGGGCGAAACCCTGGGCAGGATCGGCGAGACGGAGTACCGCGCTTGGGCCATGACCGCGGCACAGGCGCGAAGCAGCAATGCGGTGCCGCTCGGGCTCGCGGAGCGGGCCAAGGTAATCAAGCCGGTGAAAGCCGGAGACTATCTCACCTATGACAATTGCGTGCCCGATGATTCATTGATCGTAACGCAAATTCGCAAGCGCCTTGATCAGGCCGACGCGCGGTTTCATAATGCGGCATGAGCAAGGACTGCGTCCTCGGCATTGATATCGGCACTTCAGGCGTCCGCATTGCCGCATCCGACAGGACTGGCGCAATGCTTGCCATGTCGAAGGCTCCCATTATCGCACCGATCCAGGACGGCGGACGCAGCCTGCAGGACCCGCAGATTTGGTGGCGTGCCATTGAACAGGCTTTTGCCTTGCTTGATATCAAGGGCCTGAATGTTTTGGCGCTCGCCATTGATGGAACCTCGGGCACCATCCTGGCAGTTGATAAGAGCGGAGAGCCGCTGGGCCTCGCTTCCATGTATAATGACCTGGCGGAGCGCGCCGATGTGGACAAGGTTTCAGCAGTCGCACCGATGGAAACAGCGGCACGTGGCGGCTCATCGCCGTTGGCCCGGGCCCTGTCCATGCAGAAAGGCGCTACCCGCATCCTGCATCAGGCGGATTGGCTGGCTGGCCAATTCTCCGGCCGCTATGATGTGAGCGATGAAAACAATGCGCTGAAATCCGGCTATGATCCAGTTGCCCGCATTTGGCCATCATGGATCGCCGGCACCGGATTCGATGCCGGCCTGTTTCCAAAGGTCGTTCCCGCAGGCACGGCGACTGGAACAATCCTGCCAGACGTTGCTGAAAAATTTGGACTTTCGAAAACTTTGTCCATCGTTGCTGGCACCACCGATGGCTGCGCTGCATTTCTGGCAAGCGGCGCGTCTGAACCCGGTGACGGGGTCACGTCCCTTGGCACAACACTGACCTTGAAACTGCTGTCGGACCGCCCGGTTTTTTCACCCGAGTATGGAATTTACAGCCATCGGATCGGCGACCAGTGGCTGGCCGGCGGGGCTTCCAACAGCGGTGGCGGCGTGTTGCGGAAATATTTTTCGAGTGAAGAGATTGCCCGGCTCAGCGGGCTCGTTGATCCCAATGTGCCAACGGGACTGGACTATTATCCGCTGCCACAGGCGGGCGAGCGTTTTCCAATCGCCGATCCCAATTTTGAGCCGCGGCTTTCGCCGCGACCTGATGACGACCGCCTGTTCTTCCAGGGTCTGCTGGAAGGCATCGCGCAGGTGGAAGGGCAGGGCTATAAGCGCCTGGCGGAATTGGGTGCCACACATCTCAAAAGCATTCGCAGCGTGGGCGGCGGTGCTGCCAACGCGGCATGGACCAGGATCAGATTGAAAACTTTGGGTGTTGCGGAAAAATCATCGGCCAGCGATCACGCGGCGATGGGGACGGCGCGCCTGGCCTGGCGGGGTATTGGCCATGCGCATTAAGCGGCTCGCGGAAATCGCCGGACGTTTTGACGGGATGCTGATTGACCAGTTCGGCGTCATCCATGATGGCGAGAAGCTCTATCCCGGCACGCTTGAGGTTTTGAAAAACCTCAGCCGCCTGAAAATCCCGGTGGGGGTGATGACCAATTCGGGAAAGCGGAGCCTTGCCAACCGCGAGCGCCTGCTGAACCTGGGCGTGCCGCGCAATTTCTTTGTCACGGCGATCAGTTCCGGCGAAGTGGCCTATCACATGATTGGCAGGAAGAAAGCTTTTCTCATCGGCAAGGCCGGTGAAGACTACGGCTTTGATGGCATTCCGGTGGTGGTCGATGTGGCGCAGGCCGATGTCATTCTCATCCTGGGATCGGATGCGCCCAATACAACGATGGCGCAATACCGGGATTTTTTCTCCAGCACATCACTGCCCGCGATCTGCTGCAATCCGGACAAGCTGATGCTGACGAAGCAGGGCCTGCAGCCCGCGCCGGGGGCCATAGCGGAGCTTTATGAAAACATGGGAGGCCAGGTGCAGTGGATCGGAAAGCCCTATGGGGAAATTTATGCCGCCGCGCTCAAGGCCATCGGCAATCCGCACAAGGTCCTGTGCATCGGCGACAGCGCCGAGCATGATGTGGCGGGCGGGCGCGGCGCCGGGCTTGCCACGCTGCAGGTGATGACAGGGATTTCGGCGGGGCTTGATCCCGCCACACTTCATCCGCAGGCGGATTATGTCATGGATGCCTTTGCCTGGTGAGAAAAGCCGCCAGCAGGAAGGCTGCGAGCAGCAGGGCTCCGGCCAGCCAGTAGCCCAGCCCGGGCAGATCAAAACCGTAGGCCGGATCAATCGAGCGGGCAAAGACCGTTGCAAAGAAAATGGGGCCAAGGATGCCGGCGAAGGCGGTAACGCTGGAAAGTGCGCCCTGCAATTGCCCCTGCTCGGAAGCAGAGACGCGTTGTGACATCACTGATTGGCTGGTCGCATTGAACAGGCCCCAGAAGGCGGCAATGGGAACGCCGATCCACGTCAACACGCCAATCCATGCGGTGCCATACCAGGTCAGCCCGATGCAGCCGCAAAGCAGGCCGAGCAGAAGGGCCGGCCGTTCACCGATGCGTTTGACAATGGGTTGCACGAGGCCGCCCTGCACCACCATGGAGGCAGCCCCGACACCGGCCAGGAGAAAGCCAACCTGATCCGGCCCCCAGCCATAGCGGTAACCGGCATAGAGAACATAGATGGCGGGCAGCGAGGTGTGAGCGAGTTGAGAAAGGAATGTCACAAGGCCGAGGCCCCAGAGCTCATGGTGGCTGACCAGAAGCTTCACCGAACCCAGGGGATTTGCCTTGGCCCAGGAAAAAGGGCTGCGGTTTTCCGGCTTGAGGGATTCCGGCAAGACAAAAATCCCGTAGGCGAAATTGAGCAGGCTCATGGCTGCTGCGGCCCAGAAGGGATAGTGCACATTATAGCTGCCGAGAATGCCGCCAACGGCCGGCCCCAGAATGAAGCCGATGCCGAAGGCAACGCCCAGCATGCCGAAATTCCGGGCGCGTTTATCAGGTTCGCTCACATCGGCGATGTAGGCCCCGGCGGTTGCAACGCTGGCAGCGGTGATGCCGGAAATAATCCGGCCCACGAAAAGCCATGAGAGCGCCGGGGCCAATGCCATCAGAATATAATCGAGGCCAAGGCCGAGATTGGAGAGAAGCACGATGGGCCTTCGGCCGAAACGGTCGGAAAGCGAACCCATGGCGGGTGAAAACAGAAACTGCATGATGGCCCAGGCGGTGCCAAAGATACCCACCATTTCAGCGGCCCGCACGGTATTGCCACCCACGAAGCTTTCAATGAGCTTGGGCAGCACCGGGATGATGATGCCAAGCGCCAGCATGTCGAGCGCCACGGTGATGAAGATAAAAATGAAAGCCGCGGGCCGGGGACTTACGCCTTCAGCAGCCATTCGTGTTCCTTGGCATTGTGGAATTTCCACGTCCGTCGGGGGCCAGCCATGACGTTGAGGTAGTACAGTTCGTAGCCATGGATTGCCGCGCAAGGGTGATAGCCTTTGGGCACCAGGGTCACGTCGCCATCTTCCACCGCGATGGCCTCATCAAGTTCGCGGTCATCGGTATAGACGCGCTGGAAAGCGAAGCCCTGGGGCGGATTGATCCGGTGATAGTAGGTTTCTTCCAAAGCCGACTCGTGGGGAAGCTTGTCTTCGTCATGCTTGTGGGGCGGATAGGAGGAGGTATTGCCTGCGGGCGTAATCACTTCCACCACCAGAAGATTTTCCGCCATTTCCCATTCGGGCAGGATGTTGGTGACATGGCGCACGTTGGAGCCCTTGCCCCGGCTTTCCTGCACCAGAATATCGGGGGCGATCACGCGCGGCGGGAATTTTCCCTTGCCCGGAGCGGAACATACAGCAAGCACCAGGTCTTCGGTTGCCTCCACAGACCAGACCATGCCGGGCGGCACATAGACGGACCAGGGCCTGCCTTCAAAGGGGGAACTTCTGCCGCCCAGAATGCCATATTCTTCAGCGCCGACGCGCACGCTGCCGCGGCCGCTGATGAAAACCAGGCAGGTTTCGCGGTCGCCATCGGTGCCGGTCGCCAATTCACCGGGTTTGCGCTTCCACAGGTCGAAGCCGACATAGGCCCAGCGCGCCGTTTTCGGCGTCACGTGATGAACCCGGCCGCCGCCGACGCGGGGTTTTACAAGAAGTGGAGACATTCAGTTCAGGTCAGCCTCTTTCAAGAAACGCTTAAGATTGTCGCATCCCAGCTTAGCATATTTTGCGGGTGGTGCCTTCTCCGGATCCTGCTCGGCCTCAACCACAACCCAGCCGCTGTAGCCCCTAAGTTCCTTGAAAACCGAAACATAGTCAATGGAGCCATCGCCGGGCACGGTGTAAACCCCGGCCAGCACACTGTCGAGGAACGACCAGTCATGCTTGTCGGATTCGGCTTTCACGGCAAGGCGCACATCCTTGCAATGCACATGGCTGATGCGTTTCTTGTAGGCCTTTGCAAGCCGGACCGGATCATCGCCGCCCCAGGTGGCGTGGCCCGTATCGAGCAGAAGGTTAACGGCCTCGCCGGTTCCCTGCATCAGACGGTCAATCTCCGCCGCGGTCTGCACCACGGTTCCCATGTGGTGGTGATAGGCAAGCTGGAAACCGTCGGCCTTCAGCAGTTCGGCGAGTTTGGTGAGGCGGGCATTGAAAGTTTTCCATTGGGCCTCGCTCATCACGGGACGGGTGGAGAGAGGTGCCGCCTTGTTGCCGTGAACCGTATTGGTGCATTCGGCGACGATGAACACATTGGTGCCCATGGCCTTCAAGAGCTTGCGGTGATCAGCAGATTTTGCGAATTCAGTTTCGGCGTCCTGCTTGAGCAGGAAGATGGAATGCCAGCCGCCCACCAGCACCAGGCCATGGGAATCAAGAATGGGGCGCAGCTTGGTGGCCACACGCGGGAACTTGTTGCCAAGCTCCATGCCTTGAAAGCCCGCTGATTTGGCTTCGCTCAGGCATTGCTCCAGTGGAATCCAGCCGCCGATTTCCTGCATGTCGTCGTTGGACCACCCGATGGGGTTGGCACCGATCCGTATTGTCATAGGCTTGCTTCTTTCTTTTAATTGCCGATGCGTTGTTTGGCTTTCGCCTTGTCGTAATTCTTGCGCGCGGCGCGCACCTGGCTCCGGGTGGAAACTTCCGGGATTGCGACATCCCACCAGTGGCCGCCCGCGTCGGTGGTTTTCATCGGGTCCGTGTCAATCACGATGAAGGTGGTGCGGGTGTTGCTCCTGGCTTTCTTCAGGGCGCGCTCAAGATCAGCGAGGGATGAGACTTTTTCCGAAATGGCCCCAAGGCTTCTGCCGTGGGCGGCGAAATCAATGTCGGGGGAAACTTCCTGCACCGTATTGTAGTCAAACAGGTTGTTGAAGCGCTCGCCGCCTGAGGCGTGCTGCAGGCGGTTGATGCAGCCGTAACCGCGGTTGTCGAGCAGCACCACGGTGAGCTTCACGCCGAGCATCACGGAGGTTGCGAGTTCGGAATTCATCATGAGGTAGGAGCCGTCGCCCACCATCACCAAAACTTCGCGGGTTGGCTGGGCCATCTTAAGGCCGATGCCGCCGGCAATTTCATAGCCCATGCAGGAGAAGCCATATTCCATGTGATAGGATGAGGGTGGGCCTGCCTGCCAGAGCTTGTGCAGTTCGCCGGGAAGGCCGCCCGAGGCGCAGAGCACGGAAATATCGCGGCCGAGGGCGCGCTGCACGGCGCCGATCACCTGCGAATCCGATGGGAGCTCCACATTGCTGGCATCGGTGTATTTGTTCGCGGTTTTCATCCAGGCGGCAAATCCACTCTGCGCCGCCTTGGTCCAGGCGGCGGGAGCGGCCCATTTGCCGAGATTGATGGAGATCTCCTCGAGGCCAACGCGGGCATCGGCAATCAGGGGCATGGCGCGGTGTTTGGTGGCATCAAAGACCTGCGTATTGAGGCCAATGATTGTCTTCTTGTCATTCTTGAACAGGGCCCAGGAGCCGGTGGTGAAATCCTGCAGGCGCGTTCCCACCGCCAACACCACGTCCGCATCTTCGCACACCATGTTGGAAGCGCCGGTACCGGTGACGCCCACCGCGCCCATGTTCAAACTGTGGGTGAAGGGCAGGGAAGATTTTCCGCCCTGGGTTTCAACCACAGGAATGCCATGGGCTTCGGCAAATTTTGCCAGCGTGGCGGAAGCTTCCGAGAACAGCACGCCGCCGCCTGCGATGATCACGGGTTTCCTGGCATTCTTCAGTACACGGACGGCCTCTGCCAGTTCATCCTCATCAGGGCGGATACGGCGGGTGCTCCAGATTTTTTCCTCGAAAAAGCTTTCGGGATAGTCATAGGCCTCGGCTTGCGTGTCCTGGCACATGGAGAGCGTCACAGGCCCGCAGTCGGATGGGTCGGTGAGCACCACCATGGCGCGGTTGAGGGCGGGGATCAGTTGTTCGGGCCGGGCAATGCGGTCGAAGTAGCGTGACACGGGCTTGAAGCAGTCGTTCACCGAAATGGTGCCGTCGCCAAAATCCTCCACCTGCTGCAACACTGGGTCTGGCAGGCGGTTGGCGAAGACATCACCAGGTAGAAGCAGCAGCGGTACGCGATTGACGTGGGCCACGGCGGCGGCGGTCACCATGTTCAAGGCGCCGGGGCCGATGGAGGAGGTGCAGGCCATCATGCGCCGACGGCGCGAGCCCTTGGCAAAGGCAATGGCCGCATGGGCCATGGCCTGTTCATTATGGGCGCGGTAGGTGGGCAGTTCCTTCCTCACGCCAAACAGGGCCTCGCCAATGCCCACCACATTGCCATGGCCGAAAATGGCCCAGACGCCAGCAAATATCGGCAACTTCTTGCCATCGACGAGCGTCATCTGGCGGGTGAGAAATTTCACCAGGGCTTGCGCAGTGGTCAGGCGGATTGTCTTGCCCATGATTGGTCCTCGTTAGGGGTGCGATTTATTCCAGACATTTACCAGATTGGCAAAGCGTTCCGCCATTTCCGCTGTTGCCTTTGCGTCGTCAATTTTTCCGGCGAGCCAGCTTTCCGCCACGCTGCTGAAAATCGTGCGGCCCACGGCAAAACCCTTGATAGCCGAATGTCCGGCGGTGGTTGCAAAGGCGCGGGCCAATTCTTCCTCGGGTGCGTCGAGGCCGAGCAAGACAATGCCGCGGCAGTAGGGGTCGTTGGTGTTGATGACTTTCTCGATATTGCCCCAAGCGGCGGCAGTGGCCTGCGGCTCCAGTTTCCACCAGTCCGGCTTGATGCCAAGGGCATAGAGTTCGGCAAGGGCGCGGGAGACCGTATCATCTTTGACGCCGCCATGCTTGCCGCAAATGATTTCGACCAGCAATTCGCGGCCGATTTTCCGAGCGGCTTCATAAAGGGTGCGGAGCTTTTGCGCCTGTTCCGCCTTGAGTTCGGCGGGATCATCGGGATGATAGAAGGCGAGGCACTTAATGGTATGGGTCACCGGCCATTCCACCAGCCTTGCGCCCACGTCTTGAGTGAACTCAAAACGCAAAGGCCGTGAACCCGGCTGCTCAACGGGGCGTGCGACCCAGAGGCCCAGCTTGGCGGCGTCAAACATGGCATCCCGGCCATAGGTATCGTCCAGCAGCGTGCCAAAACCCGTCTGACCTTTGGCAACTTTTCCAATGGCGGCGATGGCGAGGCGCTTGAACGGCGCAATGCGCTCGCGGGGCGCGCCTGCCTTGTCGGCTATGGCTTCCAGTTGAATGCGGTGGTCGATGGCGAGCGCCAGAAGCTTCGGTGCCTGTTCGCGCCGGGTGGTGGCCCAATGCACATGATTGATGGCCTCGTCCTTGCGCAGCGCCTTGTGCGGGCTGCCGTGCTTGAGGAAAAATTGCAGTTCGTCCCAGGTTGGAATTTCCGGCGAACAGAGAAGCCGTGACACGGCAAAGGCCCCGCAGGCATTGGCGTAGGTGGCGCAGGTTTCGAGCGGCTCGTTCTTCAGCCAGCCGCGCAGGAAGCCGGAGAAGAAGGCGTCGCCCGCCCCCAGCACATTGTAAACTTCGATTGGAAAGCCCTGGCCCACGATGCCATCTTCCAGGCGGTTGGGAATGGCTGAGGGATAAACCACGCAACCCATGGGGCCGCGCTTCAGGACGATGGTTGCCGAAGAAAGAGACCTGATCGTTTTCAACGCGGTCAAAGTGTCCTCACTGCTAGCGGCAATGTGAACCTCTTCTTCCGTGCCAACGATCAGGTCACAGTCAGGGAGAACCGTCTTGATATGTTCGGAAACCTTGTCGGACTTGATGTAGCGTTCTTCGCCTGCGCCATGGCCGGCGAGGCCCCAGAGGTTGGGGCGGTAATCGATGTCGAAACAGATCTTGCGGCCATTGGCCTTGGCGATCTTCATGGCCTTGCGTTGGGCCGCGTCATTCAAGGGCATGGCAAAATGCGTGCCGGTCACCAGCAGGGCGGCGGCGGAGGCCACGAATTTTTCGTCGATGTCGGCTTCGCAGAGCGCGCTGTCGGCGCAATTGTCGCGGTAGAAAATCAGCGGGAAGATCTTGTCGTTTTCTACGGAGAGGAGGACCAGCGAAGTCAGCCGCTGTGGATCGGTCGTTATGCCTTGGGTGGCGACACCTTCGCGGGCCATCTGTTCGCGGACATAGCGCCCCATCTGCTCATCACCGACGCGGGTGATGACCGCGGATTTGAGGCCAAGACGAGCGGTGCCGATGGCGATGTTGGAAGGGCAGCCGCCCACGGACTTGGCGAAGGAGGCGATGTCTTCCAGCCTGGAACCGATTTGCTGGCCGTAGAGATCGACGGAGCAGCGCCCGACAGTGATGACGTCGAGCGCGGCTTTGCTGCCGGTTCCAGACGCCATTTCTGCCTCCCTCCAGGATTTGTTTGCTTGACAAGACGAAACAACAATTCCAAAATGAAGTCAAGTTGGAATGTTTGTTCCGTTTCACTCCAAGAGGCCCAATTAAGGCTTCTTGGAAGGTTTTTATGTGTTTGGGAGAGGGAAATGATCAGGTTCGGGATACTCGGCGCAGGCCGGATTGGCAAAGTTCATACCGCCACAATCGGCGCGTCCAAGGTGGCAAAGGTCGTCTATGTGGCCGATGCCGTGGCAAAGGCCGCCAGCGATCTGGCCGCCACGGTCGGGGCAAAGACCGCCAGCGTGGAAGAGATCATTGCGTCGAAGGATGTTGATGCAATCCTGATTGCAACGCCCACGGGGACGCATGCGGACCTGATCGAAGCGGCGTCAAACGCCGGCAAGGCCATCCTGTGCGAGAAGCCGGTGTCATTGTCGGTGGAGCGGATATTGAGCTGCCTCAAGGTGGTTGAAAAGAACAAGTCGAATTTGATGATCGGCTTCAACCGCCGATTCGATCCGAATTTTGCTGCTTTGGAAAAACGCATCCGCAACGGCGACATCGGAACGGTGGAACTTGCCACCATCATCAGCCGCGATCCAGCACCGCCGCCGGTCGATTACATCAAGGGTTCTGGCGGCTTGTACCGCGACATGATGATTCATGACTTCGACCTGGCGCGCTTCCTGGTGGGCGAAGAATTTGTTGTCGTTCATGCGCTGGGCTCCTCTCTGGTTGACAAGGCCATTGGCGAAGCGGGCGATGTGGATACGGCAGCAGTTCAGATGCAAACCGCATCCGGCAAAATTGCCGTGATCACCAATTCACGCCGCGCCACTTACGGCTATGACCAGCGCCTGGAAGTGCATGGCTCAAAGGGCATGCTGCGGGCTGGCAATGTGCACAACACCACGGTTGAGCTCGCCAACGCGCAAGGCTTCGCTGGCGATCCCATCATGCATTTCTTCACGGAGCGTTATGGTGCGGCTTATGCCAATGAGGTGAACCATTTCATTGACGGCATTGCCAAGGGCGTGTCGTCGCGGCCCAATGGCCAGGACGGATTGCAGGCGCAGAAGCTTGCCGATGCAGCAACCGAATCGTGGAAAACCGGCAAGCCGGTAAAGGTGTCGTAATGGATAAGGGCTCGCTCTCAAAACTTTCCATGGATGGCAAGATCGCCGTTGTCACCGGCTCCACCCAAGGGTTGGGCGAAGCCATCGCCCATCTCTTTGCTGACCGCGGGGCGAAGGGCATCGTGATCACCGGACGCAATGAGAAGAACGGCGCGCGCGTCAAAGCCGATCTGGAAAAGAAAAATGTCAAAGTGGTTTTTGTCAAAGCCGATCTTGCTGGCATGGACGACACGCGCAAGGTGATCGCTGCAACAGACAAGGCTTTTGGCCGCGTCGATGCGGTGATCAATGCCGCCGGAATTACTGATCGCGGCACCATCTGGGACACCAAGCCCGAGCTTTTCGACGCGATGATGAATGTCAACGTGCGCGCCCCTTACTTCATCATCCAGGACGCGCTGCATGTGATGAAGCGCGAAAAAACCAAAGGTACCATCGTTAACATCATCTCCATGTCGGGCCATGGCGGGCAGGATTTCATCTCGGCCTATTGCATCTCCAAGGGAGCGCTCATCACGCTCACCAAGAATACCGCCTATTCAGTGATGCGCCACCAAATCCGCGTCAACGGCCTCACCATCGGCTGGATGGATACGCCGGGCGAAGACCGCATCATGAAAACCTATCACGATGCGCAGGAGGGCTGGCTGAAGAAGGCCGAAGCGGCACGGCCCTTTGGCCGCCTGCTGAAGCCCGATGAAGTGGCGCGGGCCTGCGGATTCCTGTCGAGCGAGGAGTCCGGCATGATGACCGGCGCCATCATCGATTTCGACCAGCAGGTTGCGGGCACGGGCAATTCGATTCCGGAGCCGCCAGCGGTTTAAGTTTCTGAAATTTCTGCAGTGACACGTTCAATATCGTTTTGGTGGTCACTTTTCAGTAGGTTTTTGAACCATTCTTTTTCATGATAGGCCATAAGATCTTTGTCGTTTTCTAGATGCTTGGCTTCGGGCAAAGTTTTTGATTCCTGGCAACGCAATAGCTGTTCTCGGCACATATCCTCCCGCTCCAAGCGCGCAAACGCACATGCAAGATTATAGCTTGGCTTGCCCGATAGGGTTTCAGCTTTGGTACACAAATCGGCCGCTTTTTTCGCAAGCTCCCGGTCACTTGTAAAATCAAACGCGTGCAAGAGCGCCGCCGACCAAGAATCAAGAACTCGAGAACTGTCAGGTTTAATTTTCAGAGCAGCCTCAAAATGTTTGAAACTCTCATGGAAAAGTGTTACATCCTTTTTGAGTATGGCCAGGTCAGCGAGCGCAACACCCCATTGGCACTGAGCTTCAAACATCTCAGGGTTAGCCAGAAGTGCTGCATTGAATTTTGCTATACTCTGCTGATAGTAAGTTTCATCCTTTTTCAATCGCGCGTAGCTCATAAGCGCGAAACCCAAATTGTATAGTGGACGAAAATAGTCCGGCTTGATTTCCAATGCTTTCTCGTATTTTGCAAAGGCCTCATGATAAAGGGCCTCCTCGCTCTTAAGTATAGCAAAATTTGTGAGTGCATTGCCCCAGCTATTGAATGCTTCATGCGTATTTTGGCTCATGCGAAGCGCCTCCTGAAATTTCACGAAGCTCTCACGGAACAGCGCGTCTTCACGCTTCAGTTTGGCGGCTTCCACAAGTTTGTTTCCCTGCATGATATACGCCCAAGCTACTGCGGATTTCTGCTTATCGGACTTAGCTGATTTAACTCTCGAAACAATCTCATCATATTTCTTTTGCAGCAACAGCCGATCAAAAATACCCGCTTCGTCGCGTCTTTTTTCTGATGCCTTTTTAAGATTTGCACGTATATTTGCGAGTAAATTATCGCCGCTGGGTGAGCCGGGATATGCAATAATTGGTTTAAGCTCAGAGAGTAGATGTGCTTCCGGTGCAGTCAATACTTGAGGTGGCCAGCATGAAAAGTGTTCCGCCAACTTTAACAGAAAAGCGTCTGCGTCAGCGCCTCCAAAATAATTTGACGTTTCGGGAGCTTTCTTAATTAGTTGTTGAATGTGGAGCGCTGGTGAGTCTTCGTAGCCAACCCAAAACAATCGCGTGCGTCCTTCAAACTTCTGCTTGAATTGTGTAAATGTACTATCTGCTTCACCGCTGTAACCGATAACAACGAGATCATAGTTGGCCAAGGTATCTGTAAAGAGAGCACCGAGTTTTCTGGCATGATTTTTTGTGTCTTTCTCAGAATTTAGCATAATCAAGCCAGAACCCTGGCCATGGAGATGGGCAATAGATCCATCATTCATGAACTGAAAATCAGAAGGCGGGTTGACTGAAAAATCATACGTTGCGGGGTAGTGGCCACAAATTCCACAGGCACGAGCGAGAACATCATCAAAATTAAATGTTAACAACCGCTTGATATGTCCATCTTCTCCGTTTCTCTCAGTTGGTTTCAGCAAGGTTGCCAGAACCAAACTGGCCCAGTTGATTTTGGCGCTACTCAAGTATGGGCGAAGCAATGTTCGGCGGTCCTCCGTACTCAACCGTGCCATGCACTTCGGGTACGAAACTCGATCTCTATCGGTCATTCCCTTTAGGTGTTTGTTCAGTCTTGGCTCGTCATTAATCTTCTTTACAAGATCACGCGCCAACGGGATGCCTGCGGAGAGAGAGACGCCAGCACCTAGCAGAAAAGCAAAGGGCTTGCTCCCGGGCTGCTTTGAGTCCGTGATGCAATCGGCCAAGTATTTTACGTCTTCGTCTGTATATTTAGTCATGGACCACACCTCATGAGCGGGGCGTATGAATCATGGTCTTGAACGTCCACGCATTTCGGCCACCGCCACGGTGAGCGTCATCGCCAGCGCGAGGGTTGCCGCCATGGAGCGGAAGCCTTCGAAATTTGCCTCGGCCACTTCGAACCAGGTTTCCGCCAATGACGCGAGCGGCGAGAAGCCGGAGTCGGTGATAGCCACTATGGGCACATTGCGGGCCGCCGCCGCTTGGGCGAGGGCCACGGTTTCCGAGGCATAAGGCGTGAAGCTGATGGCCAGCACAGCATCGCGTTTGGTGGCAAAGCCCAATTCCTCCTGGGCCAGCCCGCCGATGGCGCCGATCAGGACATTCCGTACACTGAGCTTTCCGAAGGCATAGGACATGTAGGTCGAGATCGGGAAGGATCGCCTAAGGCCGAGGAGATAGATGGTTTCGGCCTTGCTGAGAATCTCCACGGCGTGATCGAGCTTCTTTGGTTCCAGCCTTTCCTGCAAGGTGTTGATCGATTTTTCCGCCGCCTCGGTGAAGCCCTGGAAAATGACGTGGGATTTCGAGGCCGACAGGGCGTGCTGGCGCAATTGCTCGATGCGCTCCTCGTAGTTCAAAATGCGGTCACGCAGCCTTGAACGGAACACTTCCTGCAATTCGGAAAAGCCCTGGTAGCCCATGGCCTGCGAAAAGCGCACCAGTGTCGATGGCTGGACATCGGCTTCCACGGCGATTGACGCTACGGTGCCGAAGGCGATTTCATCGGGATGTTCCAGGGCGTAGGTTGCGACCTGGGTGAGGCGTTTTGGAAGGCTGGCCCCACGCTCGATGATGCGGGCCTTGAGGCTTTGGAAGTCGCGTGGAAGGATGTCGCTTTCGCTCACTTTAGACCCATTTTCCTGGCAAGAGGCGCAGAGTAAGCTAGTAAACCACAGCAATTCACTTGTGCCAAGGAAATAGAACATTTATTCCACTGGTAGAATTGTGGAAGGAATCATTTAATGGCGTCTCTCGGCGTGGCGGTCATCGGAACGGGCTTCATGGGGAAATGCCACGCCATGGCGTGGAGCCATGTGCGCACCGTGTTTGGCGGGAATACGGAGATCCGCCTTGAGGTTCTGTGCGATACCAATGCGGAGGTCACCAAGCAGAAGGCAGCCGAAGCCGGGTTTGTCCGGTCGGAAACCGATTGGCGGCAGCTCCTTGATGACAGCCGCATCGACATTGTGTCGATCACCACGCCCAACAACCTGCACCGGGAGATGGCGGTGGCGTTCCTGGCGGCGGGCAAGCATGTCTGGTGTGAAAAGCCCATGGCGCTGACGCTGGATGACGCCGTGGCGATGACCACGGCGGCTGCGGCCTCCAGCGCCAAGACCTTGCTGGGTTATAATTACATCAGGAACCCCGCGCTGGCCCATGCACGGAAAATCATTCTTGAGGGAACGCTGGGGCGGATTGTTCATTTCCGCGGCCAGGTCGATGAGGATTACCAGGCGGACGAGAATGTGCCGTGGACATGGCGCTCGCGGCTGGCAACCGGCGGGCTTGGTGTGCTGGGCGACCTCACCTGCCATCTCGTGAGCTTCGCCCATTATCTGGTGGGCGATATCGCGCAGGTCTGCGCCGACATCGACACGGTTTACAAGCTGCGCTCCGTGCCGGGTTCAGATGAAAAGCGCGGGGTGGAAAATGAAGACATTGCCCATGCCATGGTGCGTTTCGGCAGCGGCGCCTCCGGAATTCTGATGGCAAGCCGGGCGGCCCATGGGCGGAAAAACATGATCCGCGTGGAAGTGCATGGCACCAGGGGCATGATCGCCTTTGACCAGGAGCGGATGAATGAACTGCAGCTCTATGTTGCCGATGAGCCCGCCGCCGAGCGCGGCTTCAAGACAATCCTGACGGGAGGATTGCATCCGCCCTACGGCATGTTCACGCCGGCGCCGGGGCATCAATTGGGGTTCAATGAACTCAAGGTGATTGAGTGCAAACATTTCGTGGATTGCATTGCAAGCGGTGACGAACCCTATGTGAATTTTGCCGAAGGCCTGAAGATCGAAAAAATCATTCACGGCATTGCCGCGTCCGCCGCCAGCCGCAGCTGGCTAGATGTCAGATAAGTTTATTTCTTCGGCCTTGGAAATTCTTTCAGCATGCGCTTTTCCAGATCGAGAAGATCCTTGGGCAAGGGCTGGCCGGTCAAGCGAAACTCATTCAGTTTCTGGTGCAGCAGTTCGTAGATTTCATGCACGTCTTCCGGCTGGTTGTTGATCTGGCTTACCAGCAAGCTGATTTGGGCCTGTAGCTCTTCAAATGCCATGGGGCGTTCTCCTCAATTTTCATCATAGCCGCGGGACCGCCGTGATGTGCCGGACATCGGCGGGCGGCGGCGGGTGTTGTCAGGGGGCTCTCCGGCAAGGGCGCGTTTCAGGCGGCGGATGAGCGCGGCTTTTGACTTTGCATCGGCCGCCCGGTTGATTTCCTGATCGATATCGAGGTGCAGGCCGGTGAGGTCATTGTTCCAGTCGGGCCGCGCAACGTGAACGGGATCAATGCGGGGCCGGCTTTCGCTTTCGAGAAGGGCGCAGGCCTCGCCGCTGAGATCATAGACATCATCAAGCTGGGGCCTGAGGATGCAATCGGACTTGACGACAATACCGGTGATGGCTTCCTGCAGCGCCACCTGCGGTGCTTCTTCACCATGGGTGAGGAACACGGTTTTGCCAATCGGCATGCGCTCCTTCAGCCATTGCACGAGTTCGGGGCCATCGGCATGGCCGGAGTAATCTTCGAACTGGCGGATGGTAGCGCGCACGGTGATTTCCTCGCCCATGATTTTCACCATCTGAGCGCCGCTCTGGAGGACATAGCCCAGCGAACCCGCAGCCTGGAAGCCCACCAGAAGAACCGTCGTGCTGGCCTGGAACAAGTGGTTTTTCAGGTGATGGCGGATGCGGCCCGCGTCACACATGCCGCTGGCGGCAATAATGATGCGAAAGCCGGAGAACAATGCGATGGCCTTGCTGTCTTCAACCGTTTCGGTGCTTTTCAGCAGGGGCGAATTGAAGGCGCGAAAGAGGGCATCGCCATTCTCCAACTCCTTGGCGTGTTTCTTGAAAATGGCCGAGGCCTTGTTGGCGAGCGGTGAGTCAATGAAGATTGTGGTGCTGGGAACCTTGCCCTGCTCCATGAGCCAGACAAGATCGGTCACCACTTCCTGGGTGCGCTCCACCGCAAAGGATGGAATGAGAAGCGCGCCCTTGCGGGAGGCGGCGGCGTTCACTTCCTGCGCCATCAGTTCGCGGCGCTTTTCCTCGGAGCGCTCGAAACGATCCTTGCCGCCATAGGTTGATTCACAAACGACGTAGTCAAAGCCTGTCGGCGCTTCCGGGTCCGGCTCGAGCATCTTGTGGTCGGGGCCGATGTCGCCGGAGAAGAGAATGCGGGTGGGCGGCCTGCCTGCCTGGCTCACTTCAACTTCGATTGAGGCGGAGCCGAGGAGATGGCCGGCATTCCACCAGCGGGCGCGAATGCCCTTGGCGGGTTCAATCCAGGTTTCATAGTCCAGTGCTGAAAACCGCTCGAGGGCATTCATGGCGTCTTCCAGCGTGTAGATGGGCTCCACTTCCGGAAGGCCGCGCTGGCGGTTACGCTTGTTCTGGAACTTGGCATCTGATTCCTGGATGAAGCCCGAGTCGGGCAGCATGACGGCGCAGAGATCAACGGTTGCGACGGTGCAATGGATTTTTTTGTTGAAGCCGTTCTTTACCAGCTTCGGAATCAGCCCGATGTGATCAATATGGCCATGGGTCAGTAGCATGGCATCAAGGCTTGCGGGATCAAACGGGAAATTGCGCTTATTGAGTTCGCGTTCGGTTTTCGAACCCTGGAACATGCCGCAATCGATGAGCACCTTCGCCTCTTCGGTTTGCAGGAGATAGCAGGAGCCGGTGACGGTTCGGGCGGCACCGCAGAATTTGAGGCGAATGGACATTATTGCTCCTGGGAAATGTTAAGGCCGCGGGCAATGAGTTCGCTCCAGGCCTGGTCTGGTGTGTCGGCAAAGCCAAAGAGGCTGAAATCTTTCGGATAGATGAGTCCCGATTTCAGGAAGATTTCAAAATTGATGGCGGTGTTCCAGAATTTTGAATCATAGAGAATGACGGGCAGGGGTTTGGTCATCTTGCCGGTTTGCCTGAGGGTAAGAATCTCGAAAAGTTCATCGAGCGTGCCGAAGCCGCCGGGGAACACGACGAGGGCAGCGGCCCGCATGGCAAAATGCATCTTGCGCATGGCGAAATAATGGAAGCGGAAGGTGAGGTCCGGGGTGGACCAGGGGTTTGGCTCCTGCTCGTTGGGAAGCGTAATGTTGTAGCCGATGGAAGGGGCGCCCGCATCATGGGCGCCGCGGTTTGCCGCTTCCATGACACCGGGGCCGCCGCCGGTGGCAATCACGTTCTGGCGGCGGGTCTTGCGCTCAAGTTTCGCGCCGCCGTTCAGCGAGCAGATTTCGGCGAATTTGCGTGCCCCTTCATACCAGCCGGAGCCGTCATTTTCCCGGGTGCGGGCAGAGCCAAAAACCACCACGGTTGATTCAACGCCCCAGGCGCGCAAGCTTTCCTCGGCCTTCTGGTATTCAAGCTGGAAGCGCAGGCCACGGGTTGAATCGCCCAGGAGAAAATCCTGGTCGAGGGCGGGCAGGCGATAGGCGGGGGCAGCCATTTGTGGCTTGTTTGACGGGCGGTCTTCCAAGGCAAATCTCGAACTGTTTGATTGTGACGGAGGGTAGCTGCTATTGAGGGGGAATAGAAGAGGACTGGATATGCCTGAGAAGAAAGCATTTGCATCAAAGTTTATTGCTGCCTCGGGCAAGAAGTTTTCCCTGGCCGAGCATGATCCGCGCGACAGCAGTGCTTTTGATGACAAGGACAAAACCAAGGAGCAACTGATTAAGGATGCGGCGGCGATTGACGGCTTGCAGGACCGGCTTTTTGCCGAGGGCAAGCGGGCGCTGCTGGTTGTGCTGCAAGGCATCGATTGCTCCGGCAAGGATGGCACAGTGCGGGCCGTGTTCAATCCGTCTGGGCCCTTGGGGGTGACGGTAAAATCCTTTGGCGTTCCTTCCGAAGTGGAGCGGGCCCATGATTATTTGTGGCGGGTGCATCAAGCCTGCCCGGCGAAGGGCTATATCGGCGTGTTCAACCGCTCCCATTATGAAGATGTGCTGGTGGTGAAGGTTGAAAAACTTGCGGCGGCCGATGCAATCGAGCGGCGGTATGATGAAATCAACGCCTTTGAAAAGCTGATTGCAAATTCGGGCACGCGCATTTTGAAATTCATGCTGAATGTTTCGAAGGAGGAGCAGGCGGTGCGTTTGCAGGAGCGGGTTGATGATCCCACCAAGCAATGGAAATTCAAGCCGAGCGATCTCGCCACGCGGGCCAAGTGGGCGGACTACATGGCGGCCTATGAGACCGCCATTTCGCGCTGCTCGACGGAGCACGCGCCGTGGCACATCATTCCGGCGGACCGCAACTGGGCGCGCAACGCGGCCATCGCCCGGATCGTGCGCGAGACGCTGGAAGAAATGAATCCGCAGTATCCGCTGCCGAAGGACTGGGATCCGAAAGCGGTCAAGATTGTTTGACCTGAAGCCCGCGCAGGAGAATTTCCAGCACGGCTTTCTGCGCCGCCTTTGAATCCTCGCGACGGCCCAGCACCGCATCAACCTGCACGGAAAAATCTGCGTAGTGCTGGGTCACCGCCCAGATGGCGAATATCAGATGATAGGGATCGACGGGGGCAATCTTTCCCGCCGCGATCCAGGACTGGATGACCTGGGATTTTTCGGCAACGAGCTGCCGCAGGGGGCCTTTGAGGAATTTCTCGATCATGGGCGCGCCATGGAGAACTTCATTGGCGAAGAGCCGCGAGGCCTTGGGATTTGCCTCCGACATTTGCATCTTGGCCGAAATATAGCGGGCGAGTTCGGTCAGCGGATCGCCTGCC
Organism: Aestuariivirga sp.; assembly: GCA_965279345.1. Taxonomy (GTDB): domain Bacteria; phylum Pseudomonadota; class Alphaproteobacteria; order Rhizobiales; family Aestuariivirgaceae; genus Aestuariivirga. Next base: position 384,652 of record CBDIHN010000002.1, on the reverse strand, counting down.
GGATTAAGCTCGCGCAGCGGTTCCAGCCAGTCGCTCAAGGTATGTTCGAGCAGCGCCACATAAATGTCCTCCTTGCGGCGGAAATAATAGAGCAGGTTGGGTTTGGACATTTCGGATTTCACGGCGATCTGGTCCACCGTGGCGCCGCGAAAGCCGGAGGCCGAGAAAACATCAAGTGCCGCCTCAAGGATCAGCTCCTTGTTGCGGGCCTGAATGCGGGTATTGACCGCCGGTTTGGCTTTGGTATGCGGCATTGCGGATACCTTATAATTCTTGATCAAATGGTCAAGAGCAGTTAGCTTCCGGCCAATAACAAGAATTGCCCGGGGGAGGGTTTATGGCGGCTCAAGCCGTGATCGATGCGCGTGACCTGAGCCTCACCTTCACGACGGCGGACGGGCCGGTGTATGCCCTGGAAGGCATCAACCTCACGGTGAATGACGGGGATTTCGTTTCCTTCATCGGGCCTTCGGGCTGCGGCAAGACCACGCTGTTGCGGGTGATAGCCGATCTCGAACAGGCGACAGCGGGCACCATCTCGGTGAACGGCATGAGCCCCGCGCAGGCGCGGATGGCGCGGGCCTATGGCTATGTATTTCAGGCGCCGGCTTTGTATCCGTGGCGCACGGTGGAAAAGAATGTCGGGCTGCCGCTGGAGATCATGGGTACCGCGGATGCCGCGTCGCGGGTGAAGCGCAATCTGGAACTGGTGAACCTCGGCGGCTTTGAGAAGAAATTTCCCTGGCAATTGTCGGGCGGCATGCAGCAGCGGGTTTCCATTGCGCGGGCCTTGGCCGTTGAGCCCAAGCTCCTGCTGATGGATGAGCCCTTCGGGGCGCTTGATGAAATTGTGCGCGACAAGCTGAACCAGCAATTGCTGGAGCTGTGGGCGGCGACAAAAAAGACCGTGGTATTTGTCACGCACTCCATTCCGGAAGCGGTGTTCCTGTCGTCGAAGATCGTGGTGATGAGTCCGCGGCCCGGCCGCATCATTGACGTGATCGAAACAAACCTGCCTGCGAACCGCACGCTGGATATCCGCGAGACGCCGGAGTTTTTGAAGATTGCCCACCGGGTGCGCGAGGGCCTGAAGGCGGGGCACAGTTATGAAGACTGAGGGCCGCAGCAGTTCCGTTCTCCCCGTCACGGTGGTATGCGCGATCATTCTTGTGGCCTGGTATATCGCCGCGATTTTCATGAACACGGTGGTGGCGGAGCCGAAGATCGAAGCGCTTGGCGGCGGCTTTGCCAATACGGTGAATGTGTCGTGGAGCCTGGACCGCCCGGTCATTCCGGCGCCGCATCAGGTTGTGGTGGAAGTCTGGAATACGGTGTTCATGGTTGCACCGTGGAAGGTGAAGTCGCTGGTTTATCACGTCTGGGTGACGCTTTCGTCGACGCTGCTTGGCTTTGTGCTGGGGACGTTGCTGGGTATCGGGCTCGCCGTGGCGATTGTGCATTTCAAATTGTTGAGCAAGAGCCTGATGCCGTGGATCATCGCGTCGCAGACCATTCCTATTCTCGCCATCGCGCCGATGATCATCGTGGTGCTGGGCTCCGTGGGGCTTACGGGGCTTATCCCTAAATCCATCATCTCGATGTATCTGTGTTTCTTCCCCGTGGCCATCGGCATGGTGAAGGGGCTCACCTCGCCGGACCCGATGCAGCTTGATCTCATGCGCACTTATAACGCGAGTGTTTCACAGGTGTTGTGGAAGCTCCGCTTTCCCGCCGCCATGCCCTTCCTCTTTGCGTCATTGAAAGTGGCGGTTGCCATTGCGCTGACCGGCGCCATTGTCGGTGAACTGCCTACCGGCGCGCAATCCGGCATCGGCTCGCGCATGCTGGCCGGTTCCTATTACGGGCAGACCATTCAAATCTGGTCGGCGCTGGTGGCCGCATCGGCCGTGGCCGCGGCACTGGTTTACTGGGTGGGTGGAATTGAGCGCATCGTCAACCGGCAGATGGGCGCGCGGGCATGAAGCTCTCCCGCTTCCAAGACATTCTGGCCCCCGCGCTTTTCGGCATCGCCGTGCTCATCCTGTGGCAGGCCACGGTGCGGTTTTTCAACGTGCCTTTCGTGATTTTTCCCGCACCCACCGATATCTGGTCAAAGCTCATTGTTTCGCTGCCCATTCTTTATGCGGATTTTGTGCAGACCTTCATCCGTGCGGTAATCCCCGGCTGGATCATCGGCTCGCTCTCAGGCTTCCTCGTGGCCCTGCTCTGTGACCGCTTCGCCTTCCTGCGGCAGGGGCTTTTGCCGCTGGGCAATCTGGCGGCGGCGCTGCCCATCGTGGGCGTTGCCCCCATTCTGGTGATGTGGTTCGGTTTTGACTGGCAATCGAAGGCCGCCATGGTGGTGGTGATGACCTTCTTTCCCATGCTGGTAAACGCCGTGGCGGGCCTGCAGGCCTCGGGCCACCTGGAGCGCGACCTGATGCGCAGCTATGGTGCCAGTTGGCTCCAGACGCTGATAAAACTGCGGCTTCCCGCCGCCATGCCTTTCATTTTCAACGCGCTCAAGATCAACTCGACATTGGCCATGATTGGCGCAATTGTTGCCGAGTTTTTCGGAACGCCGATTGTCGGCATGGGCTTTCGCATTTCAACGGAAGTGGGCCGCATGGGGCTGGATATGGTTTGGGCTGAAATCGCCGTGGCAGCACTGGTGGGTTCGGCATTCTATGGGTTGCTTGTCGCTCTCGAGCGCTGGGTGACTTTTTGGCATCCGTCTTACCGGAGGTAAGCGGGATTTTGGAAAGAAGAAGGAGAACAGGGAAATGAGGAAATATCTACTTGCCGCAGCAGCGGCGGGCGCACTTCTGGCGAGTTCAGGCGGGGCGTTTGCCGAAGCCGTGAAGCTTCAGTTGAAGTGGGTGACGCAGGCGCAGTTCGCCGGTTACTACGTGGCCCAGGCCAAGGGCTATTACAAGGATGCTGGCCTCGACGTCACCATCCTGCCCGGCGGCCCGGACATCAACCCGCAGCAGGTTCTGGCCGGCGGCGGGGCCGACGTGGTGATCGACTGGATGCCATCGGCACTGGCGACGCGCGAAAAAGGCTCCAAGGTTGTGAACATCGCCCAGCCTTTCAAGAAGTCGGGCATGATGCTGACCTGCCGCAAGGATTCAGGCATCACCAAGCCGGAAGACTTCAAGGGCAAGACGCTTGGCGTGTGGTTCTACGGCAATGAATATCCCTTCCTGTCGTGGATGAGCCAGCTTGGCCTGCCTACGGCTGGCGGGGCTGATGGCGTCACCGTGCTGAAGCAGGGCTTCAACGTGGATCCCATCCTGCAAAAGCAAGCCGAGTGCATTTCGACGATGACCTACAATGAATATTACCAGATCATCGAAGCCGGCATGAAGGCGGAAGACCTCGTGGTGTTCAAGTATGAAGACCAGGGCGTTTCCACGCTGGAGGACGGGCTTTACGTTCTGGAAGACAAGCTGAAGGATCCGGCTTTCGTTACCACCATGGCGAAGTTCGTGAAGGCTTCGATGAAGGGCTGGGACGAGGCGCGTGCCAATCCGGCTGAAGCGGTGAAGGTTGTTCTGGAAAACGATGCGTCCGGCTCGCAGACCGAAGGCCACCAGACCACCATGATCGAGGAGATCAATAAGCTCACCGAGGGCTCCGACGGCACGCTTGACGTCGCTGCCGCCGAACGCACGGTGGACACCCTGATGAAGGGCGGCTCCGATCCGGTGATCACCAAGAAGCCGGAAGGCGCCTGGACGAGTGTTGTGACGGACGCCGCCAAGGCGATGTAAGCAAACGAAGCGGGGGTGGCGAAAGCCGCCCCTTTTTCTTTTTCAAACGGAGAATCCCCATGTCCACACTCATTCGCGGCGGCACTGTTGTTAATCACGATCATTCGGCCCGCGCCGATGTTCTCATTGATGGCGGGAAAATCGTGGGCATTGGCGAGAAGCTTTCCGGCACGACCACGATTGATGCTGGCGGCTGCTATGTGATGCCGGGCGGCATTGACCCGCACACCCACATGGAGCTCATGTTCATGGGCAATGTCTCGGCGGATGATTTCGAATGGGGCACCAAGGCCGCCCTTTCCGGCGGCACCACGATGATCGTGGATTTCTGCATTCCCGCACCGGGTGAATCGATGCTTGCCGCCTATCAGGCCTGGCGGCACAAATCGGAAAAGGCTGTCACAGACTATTCCTTCCACATGGCGGTCACCTCATGGAGCCCGCAGGTTCACGACGAGATGGAAACCGTGGTCAAGACCTACGGCATCAACACCTTCAAGCATTTCATGGCCTACAAGGGCGCGCTGATGGTGAATGATGACGAGCTCTACAACTCGTTCAAGCGCTGCGCCCAGCTCGGCGCCCTGCCGCTGGTCCATGCGGAGAATGGCGATGTGGTGGCGCGCATGCAGGCGGATTTGCTGGCGCGCGGCATTACCGGGCCTGAGGGCCACAGCTATTCACGGCCGCCCGAAGTGGAAGGCGAAGCAACCAACCGGGCCATCATGATTGCCGACATGGCGGGTTCGCCGCTTTATGTGGTGCATACATCGTGTGAACAAACCCATGAGGCGATCAGGCGCGCCAGGCAGGCGGGCAAGCGGGTTTATGGCGAGCCGCTGATCCAGCATTTGATGCTGGATGATTCAGAATACCAGAACAAGGACTGGGACTATGCGGCGGGCCGGGTGATGTCACCGCCGTTCCGCAACAAGAGCCATCAGGACAGCCTGTGGGCCGGCCTGCAATCGGGTTCACTCTCGGTGGTGGCCACCGACCATTGCTCCTTCACGATCAAGCAGAAGCGCGTGGGCGCCAAGAATTTCTCGATGATCCCCAACGGCACCGGCGGACTTGAAGACCGCATGCCGGTGCTGTGGAACGCGGGCGTGAACAGCGGGCGGCTGACCAAGGAAGAATTCGTGGGCGTAACCTCGGCCAACATCGCCCGCATTCTCAACATGTATCCCAGGAAGGGCGCGGTGGCCGTGGGCAGCGATGCCGACATCGTGATCTGGGATCCCGCCGCCACGAAAAAGATCAGCGCCAGGAACCAGGTGAGCCGAATCGAGTACAACGTCTTCGAAGGCTACGAATGCAAAGGCGTACCGCGCACGGTGCTCTCACGCGGCCGCATCGCCTGGGAGCAAGGCGACATCCGCGCCAAACCGGGTGATGGAGATTTCGTGGCACGGCAGCCGAATGCGCCGGTGCACCAGGCCAACGCGATTTGGAAAGGCGTGACACAGCCGAAGGGGGTTAAGCGGGTGGAAGTTACGCCGTGACAGCGCCCAAAATAGATTCAAGATGCCCATGAGTTGGTTTTCCAGTTCATCAAAGGCGGCTGTTGCCAATTATCAGAAGATCAAAGGCGGAGGCATTATGCCTCAAGGAAGTTGGAAACGGGCTTCTCAACTTCTATCGGTCAAGGGAATTCAGTACAGAAGAAACGATGTTCTCCAATTTGCCAGATTGGCAATAGCTGCAGAAAGAGAGTTGCGTCCATTTGGGCTGCTTATCGAACCAGAACCTGATAATGAAAATGACGAAAATGCACTTAAAGTATTGGGGTGGTGCGGCAGCAAGTCATTTCATGTGGGATATGTTGATCGCATAGAAGCTGCAAGATTCTCAGAGAGATACACGACCAAGATAAATGATGTGATCGTGGTGCTGCATGCGTTTCAGAAGAAGTCGAAGCGCGGAATTGAAACACCAAGGCATGAAGTGAATTTGATCCACGCAAGATTCAAGGAAGCACAAGCGGGAAACTGGAACTGACGAGATGGTTAAAAGCGCCTTTCACGAACTTGGATTTAACAATGCCGATGAGCTGGTCACGAAATCAAAACTCATCCGTTTCGTTGCCGGCGAAATCAGAAAGCGCGGCTTGACCCAGGTTGTCGCGGGTAAACTGCTTGGCCTCGACCAGCCCAATGTTTCAGCCCTGATGAATGAAAAAATCAGCCGGTTCTCGGTGGAGAGGCTGATGGATTTTTCTGCAAAGCTCGGATTTTCCGTAACCATTCATATTGAAGGCAACGGCATTGAATTTGACGTGCCGGTGCAATCCGCCGCGTGACCTAAAGCGCCATCTATGAAAAGCGATTCAAAAACAGTCCGCAAGCTGTCGCTCACACCGGAGCTTGTGGCGCTTTGCCACCGCGACGTTGCCGATCCCGGGCCTGAAGCGAAGTATGATTATTTTGTCGCTGCCGATTATGAGAGGGCCGTGGAGCGTCTTCTAAAGGAGAGGCCCAAGGGTCCGTTTTGGCTTTTTGCCTATGGCTCGCTCATCTGGAAGCCGGAATTTCCAACCGAGGAAAGTCTCGTTGGCGTGGCCGAGGGCTGGCATCGTTCCTTTTGCCTGCATCTAGAGCGCTGGCGGGGTTCGCCGGAACAGCCCGGCCTCATGATGGCGCTTGATGTGGGTGGCCGCTGCGAGGGCGTTCTGCTTCGCATGTCGGAACAGGATCTCGCGTCACAGCTTGACCTCCTGCTGCAGCGGGAAATCGGCAGCCACGAAGCGCTGGAAAGCATACGGTGGATTGATGTGCAAACCGCGCAAGGCCCGGTTCGCGCGCTGGTCTCCTATGCCCATCCCGCGCATCTCGATTTCTATGTGAAAGCGCTGCCGTTTGAACAAGTGGCCCACATTCTGGCGCGGGCCTGCGGCCATTGGGGCTCCGGCGCGCAATACCTTCACCAGACCGTGTCGAAGCTTGAGGAGTTTGGCATCCATGATGAGAATCTCTGGAAGCTGCAGGAGTTGGTGGCGGAAGAGATCCAAAGACGGGAATTCATCACAGCGAAAAAATAGCTTCGAAAGCCCAGAATTATATACTTGACAAAAGTGACCTAGATGACCAAACCCGGCCCCGCTTGCAAAGTTACCGAAATTACCCCTGCAATGATTGAGGCGGGGGCATGGGCTCTATGGGAGGAAGTTGGGGAAGCGCTTAGCCAAAGAGAACCGATTGGAGTCTTTAAGGCTGCTGTTGAGAGGGTTTTAAAGGCTGCGCATCCTAAAAATCAACGACACTGACCTCTGCCGTGAACTTCTCTAGTTCCACACTAAGGTTGTAGGTTTCCTCCGAAATCTTGGAGATGCGATGAAGGGGGAAGACATGATCGTCTCGGACCTTCTGATTTGGCCTTTTCCCAGACATTTCCCTCAGCAACTTGGGATCTGTAGGTTGGTAAAATCTTTCCCATGAAGCGGTATTAGGTGCCCCTTTGTTTATTGTGATGAAAAGCCTCCAAAACCCATGAATGAGTTTATTTCGTTTTGTGGTGGCCTTCTTTGCTCTAATCAAGAGGTTTTCCAGAAGTTTGTAATTTTTAGCATTTAAGCGCTGTCCAGCGAGCGCTAACATAATTTCACGTTGTGTCTGGCTATTGATCCCCGAAGCAGAAATAATTCTGCTTGCAGTCATGTGGGTGCCTAGTAACTTGTGAAAGAGTTGAAAGTGGGCAAGTTCAATTTTGTCCCATACTCTCATATAAACACCCAACGCCACGTCACATTCTGGGAGTGACGGTGACGGTTCTTCAAACTCTATGTCCTCAATTGGGGACACGACTCCAGCAGTTTGCGGAACAGACGACATATGAGGCTGGCGATTAGTGAGTTTAGGCATGGCAAAATCCTCCAAAGACAAAGAACTCGACGTAACCAGGCTTGTTATGGGCCGTCTGGCAGCAATGCCTCACAAGCCGCATAAGGTCGGCAAGAAAGCCATAAAGAAAAAACCGCCTAAATAGTCTAGTTTGACATCCAGCTTCTATCGCCTCCACCGCCACGTTGAGGCGAAGGTTGTTTTTGTGGCGTACCGAAAAGTGTCACTTTCCCGCATCGTTGGCAGATGAAATTGTCTCTTTTATCGTACGTAGCATGTTGGAATTGGAGTATGGATTTATGCCCTTCACCGTAACAGTTTGCACATACGCGATGCGAAGGTTCTCCATTTGCTTTCTCTGGCTTCAAAGCATAAGCGAACGTTCCACTACCATAGTCGGTAAGTTGATACCTATCCTTCTCAGCATCCCAGTTTTTAAATTGAGCCACTTCTTTTTCAAGATCGCCTATCTGCTCAGTCAGCGCCACTTGAGTTTGGTAGGCGGCAAGAATTTTCTGTTGCAGTTCGACCGCTACAGCGTTTCGAGTGTTGGCGTCCCCAATGTCCTTGAATCCCTTAAGCGTATCCATAATGGTCTTGAGACCACTAACGCCAGCAAAAATCTCAGCAATCGGCATCTTACCCTCCATTAGCTGGAGTTAGCCTAGCGTTTCTTTCGCATGTTGTAGAGTCGTTTCGCCAACTGCTTAGGCGTTTTGGGCTTGACCAATCCGCCGATAGGTCAGGCGCTTTCCTTCAATGCCTTCCATGATCTTGTTAGTACGCTCACGGTCTGAAACCTTCATAGCGGTGCGGTTGTTATAACGGAAATCAAATTCAGCAAGGTAGCGGTGCAAATGGGCTTCGCCGCAATGCTGATAAACACCCTTCATGCCGCGCTTGAACACCGACCAGACGTTCTCAACCGTGTTGGTATGGACATTACCGCGCACGTACTCATTCTTGGAGTGAATGACCGTCATGTGACCGTCAAACTCTTTGCCAAGTGAGGTATAGATACGGGCTTCATCGGTGTGCAATGTGGAGTCACGCGAAGCGTTCTTAACAATGAGCTTGCGAACCTCCCAGGCGGTAGCCTGATTGATGTGGAAAGTACGGGCTTTTCCGCCGCGCTCTACCAGACCAAAGATTACACGCTTGTCAGCGCCACCAGTCTTAGGGTTCTTTGAAGGTGGTTTGCGGTTAGTCTTGTCCTTGCGTGGCGTCTCGCGTTTTCCGTAGTAGGTTTCATCGGCTTCAATGATCTTGCCTTCGCCGCCCATAGGCTCGGGGTTCATGTCTTTCATGGCTTCGCGGATACGGTGGCACATAAACCAAGCCGTTTTATAGGTGACGCCAAGCATGCGGTGGATTTGATGGGCGCTAATGCCCTTCTTGCTGGACGCCATAAGATGGGTAGCAAGCCACCATTTGGTCAAAGGCACCTTAGAGCGCTCAAAAACGGTTCCTACGGTCACTGTGAACTGCCCCTTGCACTCGTTGCAATAGTACAGGCCGGGGCGGTGTGACTGCTTCTTGCCCTCGACCTTGGCAATCTTGGTTTCATCCGAATTGCCGCAATGCGGGCAGTAAGGACCATTGGGCCAACGCTGCAATTCCAGAGCCTCACGGGCCTTGTCTAAGTCATTGAAAATGGGGTTCTGAAGGTCGGTCATGGGCGTAATCCTTGGTTATGCTCATGATTTAATGCCTAAATCCACTTTTGTCAAGTATATAATTCTGCGAAAGCCCCTTGACACTATATTCCTAGCATGTCATTTGTGTTCCTGTTATGTTCTTTACGGGAATATCAACCACATGAATTGGCACAGGGACTTTGATTGGGCCGGAGCCATCGACCTCAACAGGGAAGCGCTCAAGGGTATTATTGCCCACTTGTTCGTCCTGCTGGGCCTTGATGGGCCTGAGACACTGGGGCGGATTCCTTACCGCCTCCACCGCGCCGTGCTGCGGGTGCTGCGGCCCGCCGAATCCGCCGTGAGGCGCCTCATTATCGTGGCCGCCCGGGGGCTGGTGGTGAAGTTGGCTTCCTCGTGTCCCATGCCCAGGGGACACAGGACCGGAAAGGCCAGTGGGGCTTCTCGTCCCGCCTTCAAACTCTGCGACAAGCGCATATTTTTCCCGGAGCTGAGTATGTGCCTAAGGCGCCCTCCCGTGATGGCTCCCGCCCCGCCGCGCGATGGCCTCATTAACGCCAAACGCCTTGCCCAGAGGCTTCAGGCCCTCAGGCTGGCCCTTGAGGATCTTCCCCGCCAGGCCCGGCGCATGGCCCGCTGGCGGGTGAGGCGGGAGGCCGAAACAGCCCCCAAGTTCATATATCCGCTCCGTCCCGGCAAGCCTCCCGGCCACAGGAGGAAGCTCACACACGAGGTCGATCACGTCCTCAAAGAATGCCACGGCCTTGCCTGGGAGGCCATGAGGCTCAAGCCGGACTCGAGCTGAAGTGCTGTCTTTTCAATCAAGAGCGCAAATCATCCGTATGCGGATTAATTTTGATTCCGTGTCCCCGCTGCGGCGCGCGCCAGATAGAGATTGCCGGTTTGGCGCGCGCGTGTAAATAGTGTTTCAAATCCATATCGCCCCAATTGGAGTTCCCTATGATCCGCCACACTGCCGTGTTCCGCCTCAAGCATCCTCCGGGCTCAGCCGCCGAGCGTGAATTTCTGGCGGCCAACCGGGCGCTCAAGAGCATTCCCGGCGTTGAGGTTTTTGAACTCCTGCGGCAGGTGAGCCCCAAGAATGATTTCACCTTTGGCGTGTCCATGGAATTTGCCGACAATGAGGCTTACCAGGGTTACAACAATCACCCGGCCCATGTGGCCTTTGTGCGCGACCGCTGGGTGCCGGAAGTGGCGGCCTTCATGGAAATAGATTACGTCGTGCTGCCGGAATAATTGGTTTCAAGGCACATGAACTATCCAATGACGCAGTTGAAGCTGACGCTGATCCGGTCCGCTTTCGCACGGTTCATCGGCACTTCGTGGCGGAGCCAACTTTCCCAGAGCATCAGGGTTCCGGCTTTTGGAACGCGGCTTTCATAGATGCTGGTCTTGCGCGGCGGAGCGGCCATCATCATGGCGTGGCGCGGGTCTTCAAAGACGATGGGACTCGCCCCTTCCGGGGCTGTCACATAATAGGTGCCGCTCAGAACCGAATTGGTGTGTATGTGCGAGGTATGCGAGCCGCCTTGTGGCAGAACGTTCACCCATAGCGAATCGCAGACAGGCTTGCCGCCGCGCAAATTCCATTGCAGGGATTTGGCGAAATCCGCCGCATGGGCATGGATGATTTTTTCCAGCCGGGCAAAGGGTTTTGAGCGCGCGCTGAGGTCTTCAATCGAGGCATAGGAGGTGTAGCCGGCATAGCCATGCTTCTCGCACCAGCGCCGGCCCTTGGCATCGTGCTGGCTGAGTGAAAGGGCAGCATCCTCCAAATCCAGGTTGAGGCGCTGGGCATTGGCCACTTCGGCCCGGTAAACCAGGGTGGGAAACAGGCTTTCCACGGTGCTTTTCATGGGCTCCCCTTAATCAGCTTGTCTCTTGCTGACAAGGGCTGACGATAATGGCAGTCTGGGATTCGAGCAGGCAGACAATGGAGCGGTAATGAACTGGATGAAGGCAGGATTTGTTGTGGTGGTAACGTCAGTTTTGATGGCGGGCGCGGCGGAAGCGGCCAAGTGCAGCAGCACTGGCGGTGGCTTCGAAGCGTGGAAGAAAAGCTTTGCGGTTGAGGCAAAGGCCAAGGGGGTGAAGCCAAAAGCGATCTCCGCCCTGATGGGCACCAGCTATTCAAACGGCACCATCCGGGCCGACCGGGGGCAGCACGGGTTCAAGTTGTCGCTCAGCGCTTTCATGGCCAAGCGCGGGGCCGCCGGGATCATTGCAAGGGGCCGCTCCCTCAAGAATGCCAATGCGGCGCTTTTTGCAAAGCTAGAAAGTCGCTACGGCGTTCCTCCCGGTCCGCTGCTTGCGATCTGGGGCATGGAGACGGGCTTTGGCGGCTTCATGGGAAACCAGAACACCCTGTCGGCGGTGGCAACGCTTGCCTATGACTGCCGCCGGACGGCATTTTTCACCGATCATCTCTATGCGGCGCTGAAGCTTGTCGAGCGCGGCACCATCTCCGCTTCATCCAAGGGGGCCATGCATGGCGAGGTCGGGCAAACGCAATTCCTGCCGAAGAACATTCTGCTCTATGGGGCCGACGGCGATGGCAACGGATCGGTCAACCTCAATTCCAAGGCCGACGCGCTGGCTTCCACGGCGAAGTTCCTCGCCGGGCATGGCTGGTCAGCCGGTGATGGGTACCAGCCCGGGCAGGGCAATTTCGGCGCGATCCAGGGCTGGAACGGGGCGCCCGTCTATCAGAAGGCCATTGCCATCATGGGCAAGAAGATTGACGGAAATTGAGGCGGCTTGACATCGCAGTATATACTGTTTACATTTTAGTATATACGGAGAATGACCATGACTTTCTATGTGAAAGACCCGGCAACTGACAAAGCAGTTCGCAGGCTTGCCAAACTAAAGGGCAAGACGCTGACCGAGACGATCCGCGAGGCGGTAGAGCTTTCCCTTGCCGAGCAGACCCGTGAAAAAAAGCTCACGTTTCTTGAACGCATCAAGCCAATACAGGACCGGATTGCCGCCCGGGGCAAAACCGGGCTGGAAGCGGACAAGGCGTTTTACGATGAGTTGAGCGGCCAGTGAAAGTATTTGTCGACGCTTCAGCGTTGGTGGCCATGCTGACCCGCGAAGAAGATGCCGAAATCGTTGCGGGCAAGCTGGTCAAGTTTGAATCGGCCTTGATATCGCCAATCGTGATTTTTGAATCCGCGCTTGCCATCTCGCGGAAAGACAATTCATCACTTATTGAAGCGCAAGACGACGTTGCTGATTTTGTCAATTCCGAAAAAATTGCAATTGTCGAGATTACGGAAGATACCTCCAACTTGGCCCTGATTGCTTTCGACAGGTTCGGCAAGGGCAGGCACAAGGCCGCACTCAACATGGGGGACTGTTTTTCATACGCCTGTGCGCGCCAGCACCATGTGCCGCTGCTGTTCAAGGGCGATGATTTCATCCACACTGACATTCGTATTGCTTAAGGAATTCCCATGACCTCCAAATCCAATCTTGTGATCAATCCGCAGCGGCTGTGGGACAGCCTTATGGAGACGGCGAAGTTCGGCGGCACGGCGAAGGGCGGCATCAAACGGCTGACGGTTTCCGACGAGGACAAGCGGGTGCGCGACTGGTTCAAGGCGCAATGCGAAGCCTTGGGTTGCACGGTGCAGGTTGACAGCGTTGGCAACATGTTTGCGACGCGGGCTGGCAGGCGCAAGGATTTGCTGCCGATAGCACTCGGCTCGCATCTCGATACGCAACCCACGGGCGGCAAGTTTGATGGCGTGCTCGGCGTGCTCGGCGCTTTGGAAGCGCTGCGCACGCTGGTGGACATGGGCTATGAAAGCAATGCGCCGCTGATGATTGTGAACTGGACCAATGAGGAGGGGTCGCGCTTTGCGCCGGCCATGCTGTGTTCGGGAGTTTATGCGGGCGTGTTTACGCCGGAGTTTGCCTATTCGCGCGAGGACCGGGATGGCATCAAGCTTGGCGATGAGTTGAAGCGCATTGGCTATCTGGGATCCGAGCCGGTTGGCTCGCACAAGTTCCAGGCGATGTTTGAGCTTCATATCGAGCAGGGGCCGATCCTTGAGGCGGAAGAAAAAATGATCGGTGTCGTCACGGGCGTGCAGGGCATGCGCTGGTATGAAGTGACGGTGCGCGGGCAGGAGTCCCATACGGGGGCCACGCCGATGCTGCTCCGCAAGAACGCGCTGCTGGGTGCATCGCGGATGATTGAAGCCATTCACCAGGTTGGGCTTTCGCATTTACCCGGCGTGGCATCGGTGGGCCTGATTGAAAACCGGCCGAACAGCCGCAATGTGGTGCCGGGGGAAGTGTTCTTCACGGTTGATTTGCGCCATCCGGATGAAGCGGTGCTGGATAAAATGGAAGCTGCCTTCCGCGCGGCGCTGGGGCCGATTGCCGAGGCGGAGAAACTCACCTACGAAGAGAAATGCATCTGGAAATCCCCGGCGGTGAAATTCAATCCGGAGCTTATTGAATGCGTGCGCAAGGGCGGCGCTCAAGCCGGACATAAAATGCGCGAGATGGCATCCGGTGCGGGCCATGACGCCGCCTATATCGCGCGGGTTGCGCCCACCACGATGATTTTCGTGCCCTGCCTTGGTGGCATCTCGCACAATGAAGCGGAGTCCACCACCTTTGAAGAATGCGGCGCTGGCTCCCAGGTGTTGCTGAACGCAGTTCTCGAATATGACCAGAAATTCGCCTGAGCTGTCAGCCCGGGCGCGGGAGATCGCCCTGGAGCTGACCGCATGGCCTTCGGTGACCGGAACGGCGGGAGAGGCTGCATTTGCGCAGCGACTTCAGGAATATCTCCGACTTAAGGGGTTTGATGAAAGTATAGTGTTTCCCGTTGACGTGGGATCAAACCCGCGAGGCAACCTCGCCGTTCTGAAACGCGGCCGTTCCGCCCAAACAATTGTGCTGACCGGCCATTTCGATACGGTGCCCTATGATGACTACGGCACGCTTGCTGATTTGGCACCCAATCCGGAGACACTTACCAAGTCCATCATCAATCGGCTTCGGCAAAGCGGCGAAAGCGGCCGTGCTTTGAAGGATTTCGAAAGCGGGGACTTTGTTGCGGGGCGCGGGCTCCTCGACATGAAAGCCGGATTGGCCGCGGGACTTGCGGCGATGGAGGCTTACGCGGGGGATGTCTCAATTCTGTTTCTTGCGGTTTGCGATGAAGAGGAAACATCGGCAGGTGCCCGAGCTGCGGCGCCTGCTTTGAAAAACCTGGAAAAGCAATTCGATCTCGAAATCAAATTGATCATTAACCTCGATGCCATTTCAGATCAGGGGGATGGTGCGAGTGGTCGTGTTGTTACCTATGGGTCAATCGGGAAACTGCTGTTGACCGCCTTCGTTCACGGCAAACAAACGCATGCCGGTTACCCGCAAGATGGGGTGAATGCGGCCTATGTCGCGGCAGAACTTTTGACTGAATTTGAATTGTCCCCGTTGCTGTCGGAGCGCACGGGGGAGGAACTGGCTGCACCTCCGACCGCTCTCCACTCGAAGGATTCAAAAACCGGCTACAACGTCACCACGCCGCAGCAGGCCTGGGTTTACTGGAATACTATGCAGCACCAGAGAACCGCCGGTGAAGTTTTTGACATTGCCATGGCCCATGCACGGCGCGCGGTGGAGCGGGCAAAAGCGCGCACAGGTCAAGACATTGATGTGATCAGCTTTGCGGAACTCAGGGGCAAGCATGCTTACAGTTTGCCGAAACAGGATACGTCACTGAATTTTCCCGAACAGTCACGCCTCGCCACACTTGCCATGATTGAAAGCCTTGGCATCAGCAAGCCAACGGTGATTTTGGGTTTCGGCTCCATTCCCTATTCAGCGGTGTCGCTCAAGGATGAAAGTTTACGCGCCACCATTTCCGAAGCTGTCCAGCCCTTTGGCCTCGGCTCGGTCAACTATTTTGCCGGCATTTCGGACATGAGCTTCTTTGGAGAAGCATCGAGTGATCTGTCGGTGGTGGCCTCCAATACGCCGATCTGGGGAACGAGCTTTACGCTGGCTGAACCTGCGGGCTATCCTTGCATCAATATCGGCCCTTGGGGGCGGGACTATCATCACTGGCTGGAGCGGCTCCATGCGCCTTACGCATTTGAGACTCTCCCCAAGGTTCTGCTCGCGGTGATTGATGCGGTGTTCAAGAAAGGCTAGAGAGCCTCGACCCATTAACAGGAGAGAGCGATGAGCATTACGAGAATTGGCGCGGGCAAGCGCATGAGCGAAGCGGTTATTCATGGCGGCAAGGCCTATCTCGCCGGATTTGTAGCGGAGAAGGCCGTCGGCAAATCCGTCAAAGAACAGACCGCCGATATCCTGGCGCAGATCGATGCGACGCTGAAGCAGGCCGGAACCGACAAGACCAAAATCCTGAAAGCGAATATCTGGCTCACGGACATCGGCACCTGGTCGCAGATGAACGAGGCCTGGGATGCCTGGGTTGTAGCCGGACAGACCCCGGCGCGCGCCACGGTTGAATCAAAGCTGGCCGGCCCCGGCCTTGATGTCGAAATCATGGTGGAAGCCGCCATCTAACAAAACCTTCCGTAACGGCTTGTTATGGCTGCATTTTCGCCATAGCGGCCGAGCCCATGGAACCTTCCGGACTGCCGGTTGTTAACTATTAACAATTGGTTAGTCCGGGGTCACATTGTGGTCATAAAGGCCCCTATGTTGCGCCGCAGCATGAAAGAGAGGGTCTATCATGAGGCATATGGTTTTTGGCGTTTTGATCGGGTTTCTGACTTTGGGCGGATTCGACTCCGGAGTGGAAGCCAAGTCAACAAGTGGCGTTGCGTCCTACTACAAATCGGGCAAGCAAACCGCCAATGGCGAGCGCTTTAATCCAAACGGGCTGACTGCCGCCCACCGCACCCTGCCTTTCGGCACAAAGCTCCGGGTGACCAATACGCGCACCGGGAAATCCGTCGTTGTGCGCGTCAATGACCGCGGGCCTTTTATCCCTGGCCGGGTGATCGACCTGAGCCTGGGTGCCGCGAAAGTTGTCGGGATGACAACCTCCGGCGTCGTGAAAGTGACTTACTCTGTCCTCAATTGAAATTTTTAGGCTTAGTGGAGTTTTCGGGCTCACACTTGCTTAACCAAGTTTGTTGAACACGTTGCATTTCTTACCCCCCATTAACACCCGGCGCGATATTGCTTCTCGAAAATAGTGGGAAGTGTCTCGTGGAAATCAAAGACGATACCAGCCAGCGGACCGAAACTGCGGCGCGCAAATGTGTTTTGATTGTCGATGATGACCCGCTCATCTGCGATGTGCTGGCCAGCCTGTTTGCCAATCTCGGCTATGAGACGGTAACGGCCGAGGACGGCGAAGCCGCCTGTGACCGCATTGCCCAGGACAATCTTTCCCTTGCCGTTGTCGATTTGAACATGCCCAAGCTCGATGGCTTCGGCCTGCTCCGCCACATCCGGCAGCATCCGCGCACCGTTGATCTGCCCGTCATCATTTCAACCGGTTATGACGATCGCCCTTCCATTGAAGAGGCCTACCGCCTTGGGGCCTCATCCTTTGTCACCAAGCCCATCAACTGGGCGCAATTCGGCTATCACGCGCAATTCGTCATCCGCAACGGCGAGATCGAACGGGACTTGCGGCGCGCCGAGGCCGAAGCAACCGCTGCCAGCAAGATGAAGAATGGCCTGTTCAGGATCCTGAGCCATGAACTCAAGACGCCGCTTGTGGCCCTCATTGGCCTGACTGACGTTCTGGCGGAAGCGCTGAAAGACAAGGTTGAGGCAATTGAAGCCGAACAGCTCGGCCACATCGTCGGCGCCTCGCAGCGCCTGAACCGGCTGATCAGCGATATCCTGGTTCTCTCGAAATCATTTTCGGGGGCGTCGAGCCTGCGCGTTTCCAATGAAAGCATGACCGACCTGCTCGACGACAGCATTGTCGGGCTCGAAGCAAACGCCAGGGTCAAGAGCATCATGATCAAAATCGCGCGGCCGGGCAAAGGCCTGATGCTGCGCTGCGACAGCCAGTTGCTGCGCCAGGCGATCAAAAAACTGGTCGACAATGCCATCAAGTTTTCGCCGGAGGGCGGCACCATTGAAATCTGGGCCCACCGCAAGCCCGACCATTCAACGGTCATTTCGGTGCGCGATAACGGACCGGGCATTTCCCCCAATAAACTGGCAGAATGCTTGCTGCCGTTCATTCAGGAAGACATGTCCTACGGCCGGCCCGCCGAGGGCCTCGGGCTGGGCCTGCCCATTGTGAAAGCCATTGCGGAAGCGCATGGCGGCGAACTCATCTGCCAGAGCACACAGGGGCACGGCACGGTTGCCGCCATCTGGATTCCGGACATGTCTACGCCCGTCACCAAGGCCGCCTGAGCCATTCATTCCCGGCATGATTGTGGCTAGCCGCCGCATGGGGCGGCGTTTGTAACAATTCCAAATCTCTGACAGACTGCAAAAATCTGGAGGAGATTTCATGAAAGTTGTGTTTACCGACGACCACCGCCTGCATTTTGCGCAAGGGGAAATTTCGGGCGGCGAATTCGTCACGCCCTTTGAGCGGCCTTCGCGCATGGAATATATCCTGCGCGAACTCAAGAAGCGCAAGATGGACAACATCATTCTGCCGAAGCCCCTGGACATGAAGGCGGTGGCGCGGGTGCATGATAAAGGCTTCCTGAAATTCCTGGAATCGGCGTGGAGTGAATGGACCAAGGCAGGCTATCGCGGCGAGATCGTGCCAACCGGATTTGCGGCGCGCAGCATGCAGCAGCGCTGCCCCAAGCATATCGACGGCAAGGTGGGCTATTACATTCATTCGGTTGAAACCTGCATCACGGCGGGCACTTGGGATGCGGCCCGGGCTTCGGCTTCGGTGGCACTCACCGCGCAGAAACTGATTGCAGGCGGGGAACGGACGGCCTTTGCCCTGTGCCGGCCGCCGGGGCACCATGCCCATGACGATCTCTACGGCGGTTATTGCTTCCTGAACAACGCGGCGATTGCCACGCAGGCATTCCGCGATTCAGGTGCGGCGCGCGTGGCCATTCTTGACGTGGATTTTCACCACGGCAATGGCACGCAGGATATTTTCTATGACCGCAATGACGTGCTGTTCTGTTCGCTGCATGGGGAGCCGGAAACGGCCTATCCCTATTTCCTTGGCTTCAAGGACGAGACCGGGGCGGGCAAGGGCGAAGGCTTCAACCACAACTATCCGCTGCCGGAGGGGTGCAGTTATGAAAAGTGGAGCAAGGCGCTGGGCCATGCCTGCGGGAAGATCAAAAGCTTTGCGCCCGACGTTCTGGTGGTTTCGCTTGGGGTTGATACCTATGAAAAAGATCCGATCAGCTATTTCAAATTGAAGTCGGAAGATTTCCGCGATTACGGGCGGCGCATTGCCAAGCTGAAGCTGCCGACGCTGTTTGTGATGGAAGGCGGCTATGCCATTGAGGCGATCGGGGTGAACACGGTAAATGTGCTGGAAGGCTTCCTTGATGCGTGACCCGCGCTATGACGTGCTTTTCGAGCCGGTCAAAATCGGGCCGGTGACGGCGAAGAACCGTTTTTACCAGGTGCCGCATTGCAATGGCGGCGGTTATCGCGATCCAACGGCTGCGGCTGAAATGCGCCGGGTGAAATCGGAAGGGGGCTGGGGAGTTATTTTCACCGAGCAGGTGGAAATACATCATTCATCGGAGATCACGCCTTTCATTGAACTCCGCATCTGGGACGAGGACGATATGCCGGGCCTCACTAGGATGGCCGATGCTATTCATTCCAACGGCGCGCTGGCGGGCATTGAGCTGGCCTATAGCGGAACCAATGGCCCCAATCTCTATACGCGCGAAGTGCCGATGGGGCCGATGCACAGTCCTATCCTGACCTTCACCAGCGATCCGGTGCAGGCCCGCGCCATGGACAAGGAAGATATCAAGAACCTGCGCCATTGGCACAAGCTGGCTTACAGGCGGGCAAAGCGCGCAGGTTATGACATCATGTGTCTTTACGGCGCGCATGGCTTTGGCATTCTGCAGCATTTCCTGTCACGGCGGACCAATCAACGCAGCGATGAATATGGCGGTTCGCTGGAGAACCGGGCGCGGTTGCTCAAAGAATTGCTGAGTGACGCGCGCGATGAGGAGGGCGACAGTTGCGCCGTGGCGGTGCGGCTTTCGCTCGAAGAATTGGGCGAGCAGGGTTTTTCCAACGCGGAACTGCGTGATCTCATTGGCCTCCATGCGGAGCTTCCCGATATCTGGGATTTTGCCCATGGCACCTGGGAAGCCTGCTCCGGCACTTCGCGCTTCAAGCCCGAGGCGGCGCAGGAGGATTTGATCAGGGGTATCAAGCAACTGACGTCGAAGCCCGTGGTTGGTGTTGGACGATTCACCTCGCCGGACCTGATGGTGCGGCAGATCAAGCAGGGCATCCTGGATTTTATCGGCGCGGCGCGGCCTTCCATCGCCGATCCGTTTTTGCCCAACAAGATTGACGAGGGCCGGGTCGAGGATATCCGCGAATGCATCGGCTGCAATATCTGCGTGACCGGAGACATGACGCAATCCCTTTCACGCTGCACGCAGAATTCCTCCTTCATGGAAGAATGGCGGAAGGGCTGGCATCCCGAACGGATGAAGCCCGCCGCCTCGGCGCGCAAGATTCTGGTGGTGGGTGCGGGGCCAACTGGGCTTTCGGCGGCGCATCGCTTGGGGCTTCGTGGTTATGAGGTGGCGCTGTCGGAAACCAGCACGGAGCTTGGCGGGCGGGTGGCCAGGGAATGCAGATTGCCGGGGCTTTCCGCCTGGGGCCGGGTGCGGGATTACCGCCAGGGCCAGATCGAGAAAATGCCCAATGTGGCGATCTACCGGGAGTCAAAGCTTGCGGCGGACGATGTTTTCGATCTCGGCTTTTCGGATGTTGCCATTGCAACGGGCTCGACGTGGCGGAGGGATGGCGTGGCGCGCTATCACACGCTGCCGATAAGCATTAATGCAGGAATGCCGGTGTTCACGCCCGATGATGTGATGGATGGCAAGCTGCCTGCGGGCCATGTGGTGATCTACGATGATGACCACTACTACATGGGAAGCGTGTTGGCGGAGCTATTGATTTCGAAGGGATGCCGGGCGAGTTATGTCACGCCCTCCACAAAAATTTCGGAGTGGAGCGTGAATACGCTTGAGCAGGGACAGATTCAGCGCCGGCTTTTGGAACTCGGTGTTGAGGTCAAGACAAGTCATGCGGTGGTGGAAGTTGGCGCTGGTTCCGTGACTATCGCTTGTGCCTATACAGGAAGGCTCAGTGAGATTTCCTGTGATGGCGTGCTTCTCGTTACGGCGCGGCTTCCCAACGAAGTGCTTTATACGGATCTCATGGCGCAGAAGGCCAAGTGGGCTGATAGCGGAATCGAATCGGTGAAGACAATCGGGGATGCGCAGGCGCCGGCGGCCATTGCCTGGGCCACCTATGCGGGGCACCGCTATGCAGAGGAGTTTGACATGCCCGACATCGGTGATGCATTGCCATTCAAACGGGAAGTTGCGGGGTTAAAGAACTGAGATGGGCAAACTGACTGTGGCCATTACGCAAATGGCATCGGAAAATGACTGGAAGAAGAATTGCGACAAGGCGGAGAAGCTGGTGCGCGATGCGGCCAGGCAAGGGGCGCAACTCATTCTCCTCCAGGAATTGTTTGATGGCGATTATTTCTGCATCGAGCAGCACACACGGTTTTTCAAGAATGCCCACGAGATTGAAAACCATCCCACGGTGGCGCGCTTTTCGGCGCTGGCAAAGGAATTGGGCGTGGTGCTTCCCATCAGCGTGTTCGAGCGTGCAGGGCAGGCCCACTACAACACCACGGTGATGGCGGATGCGGATGGCAAGCGCCTTGGCATTTACCGCAAGTCGCACATCCCTGACGGGCGCGGTTATCAGGAGAAATTTTATTTCTCGCCCGGCGACACGGGCTTCAAGGTCTGGGACACGGCGGCGGGCAAGGTGGGACTGGGCATTTGCTGGGACCAGTGGTTTCCGGAATGTGCCCGCGCCATGGCTTTGATGGGGGCCGAGATTTTGCTTTATCCGACGGCCATTGGCTCAGAACCGCCAAATCCGTCCTATGATTCCAGCAGCCATTGGCAGAACACCATGCGGGGCCATGCAGCGGCCAACATCATGCCGCTGGCCGCGTCTAATCGGGTGGGCCGGGAAGTGGCGCCCGATGGCCGGGCCGATATTTTCTATGGCCGGTCGTTCATTGCCGACTACCAGGGCGAAAAGCTGACCGAGATGGACCGGGTTGAAGAAGGGGTGCGGCTACAGAGTTTTGACCTGGCGGAGATTGGCGAACTGCGCCGGACCTGGGGGGTGTTTCGCGACCGCAGGCCCGAACTTTATGGCAGTCTCTTGTCAATTGATGGTAAATTACGCTTTCCCGCCACATAGTTAGCTGGATTGCGACAATCCGGCGCCGTATTCGCGGGGTACCGTGGCATCATGGAGAAGCCGGGTTTTCCCATACAGCACCTCATCATCGCGGGCCTGCTTGCCGCCATTGGCGTTGTTGTCTTTGCGGGTCCGTCCCATGCGGGCAACCGTTACTGCGCCTATTTTCCGGAAGACCCCAATTGCTATGAGGCGCTCTATGGCCAGCGCAGCGTTTCGCTAGCGCCGGGCGATGATGACGGGCAATTTGACAGTGGCAATTTCACCTTTCAGCCGCCTGCGCCGCGGCCACGGGCAAAGTCTGCCACCTCATGCCAAAGCATTGGCCGGGCATTGCGGCAGCATGGCTATCGCCAGGTGCGCCCGGTGGATTGCGGCGGCGTGGATTACGAGTACGTGGCTTATCTCGGCTACCAGCGATACCTGCTGCGGGTGAACAGCCGCAACGGCGAGATAGTTCACGAAATCATCTATTGATCACGGGCCGCTTTTCCCGACTGGTGTACCAGCCGCCAAGGGCTTTTTCGTAAGCCAGCCCGGCGCGGAAGACACGGGCATCATCCCAGGTGCGGCCAACGATTTGTACGCCGGTGGGAATGCCTTGCGATGTGTGCCCTGATGGCACCGCCAACACGGGGCAATTGTGCAGCATGTTGAACTGCGCCGTCATGACCCAGCCATATTCCGGATGGGCTTTCTTTCCATTGACGGTAAAAGCCTGATCCCAGGGATCATGGTTGGCCTTGACTGCCGCCAGATTATTCGTGGGGCAAATGAAAACATCATGGGAGGCCAGCACAGGTCCGAGAGATTGATACATGGCATGGCTGCGAGCCCAAGGCTTGTGAACATCATCGATGGTTGAGTGACGTTCTGCGTCTTCGGCGAATTTGAGAGCATAGTCGGTCATGAGATGGGCGTTGGCCTTGCGCTGCCAAATGGTCTGGCGGCCAAAATTCATGGTGTTGTACCAATGGAGTGCGTCCAGATCGACGGCGCTGGTCCAACCGAGAGCCACCTCTTCTACTTTCGCTCCGAGTGATCGGAAAACCTGAATGGCTTCGAGGGTTTTTTTGCGGACTTCCGGGTCGACTTCGACGTAACCGAAATCAAGGGAGTAGGCGATTTTCCAGCCCTTGATGCTTTCAGCCTTGAGAGGCAGCCTGACGCGCGCCTGAATGGAATCATGGTCACGCGGATGGGGACCGGAGGTCGCGTTCTGCATCAGGGCCGCATCGGCAACACTGCGGGTCATGGGGCCGCAATGGTTGAAGCGGTCAAAGTTGCTTGGCGGGCCATCGGGATTGCGGCCATGCGGCGGCTTGTAGCCCACGATGCCACAGGCGGAGGCGGGGATGCGAATGGAGCCGCCGATATCAGTGCCAGTGGCAAGGGTTGTGAAGCCAGCGGCCAATGCCGCGCCTGAACCACCCGATGAGCCGCCGGGACCGTAATCCAGATTCCAGGGATTTCGCGTGACGCCCCATATCCGTGAATGGGTGACACCGGAGAGGCAGAACTCCGGCGTGGTGGCGCGGCCGAAAATGATGGCGCCGGCTTTTTCCAGGCGCTCGATCTGGGGATCGGAATGATCGTCTATGTTGTTGGCGAAAATCAAAGAGCCATGGGTGGTGCGCTTGCCCTTAAGCCGCTGCGCATCCTTGACCAGCAGGGGAATGCCTTCGAGGGCGCGTGGCTTGAAGCCGCGTTTTGCGTAAAGCTGTTCGGCAGTCCTTGCCTTGGCGAGGGCTTCATCGAAATAGCAGTCGGCGAGGCAATTTATCTCTTTGTTCAACTTCTGGCTGCGTGCGATCAATGTTTTAAGCAACTCTACGGGCGAGGCTTTGCGGGCCTTGAACAGTTTTAAAAGCTCTGTTGCAGGGGCATAGGCAAGATCAACATTGGTCATAGACAATTTCCATGGATTAGAGTTAGGCAGGAGTTTGAACCATAATGAGGGAATTAGTCCATGGCCGGTAAGCTTGAGGGTCGCGTCGCATTGGTCACATCGGCGGGGCAGGGCATTGGCCGGGCCTCGGCCATTGCGCTCGCACGGGAGGGGGCCAAGGTTTTTGCAACTGACATCCGGGAAGACCTGTTCAAGGACATTTCGAAGGAGCATGCCGGCATTACGGGCTTCGGGCTGAACGTTTTAGAGCAGCCGGCGGTGGATGCGGCATTGAAACGCACCGGGCCCATCGACATCCTGTTCAACTGCTCGGGATTTGTGCACAACGGCACAGTGCTGGACTGCGAAGAGAAGGATTGGGACTTTTCTTTTGACCTCAACGTGAAGGCCCATTACCGCCTGATCAAAGCCTATCTGCCAGGCATGCTGGCCAAGGGCAAAGGCAATGTCATCAACATGGCGTCGGTGGCATCGTCGGTCAAAGGCGCGCCCAACCGCTTTGTCTACGGCGCCAGCAAGGCCGCGGTTATAGGCCTTACCAAGGCCCTGGCGATTGACTTCGTGACCAAGGGCATCCGCTGCAACTGCATTTGCCCGGGAACGGTGGAAACGCCGTCGCTTTATGACCGGATGCGGGCCCAGGGTGATATCGAAAAGGCAAAAGCGGCCTTTATTGCCAGGCAGCCGATGGGGCGCATGGCGCAGCCTGAAGAAATTGCAGCGATGGTGGTTTATCTGGCAAGCGATGACTCTGCCTTTATCACAGGGCAGGCGCTTGTCATCGATGGCGGGTGGTCGATATAAGCCCTTCGCAACAGCCCCATTGGCAAGCCGAAAAATTCCCCATAGGATAGTATTTTAATCGTCTGGAACAAGACGAAGGGGAGTGGTTTAATTGGCAATTGGCAAGACTGCCATCGAGGCAGTCGGCGTTACAAAGATATTTCAAAGCTCGGGCCAGGACAGCCTCAAGGCGCTGGACAATGTTTCCGTCACGATTGGCGAAAACGAGTTTTTCACCCTTCTCGGCCCCTCGGGCTGCGGGAAAACCACCTTGTTACGCCTGATTGCCGGATTTGATTTCCCAACTGATGGGCAAATCCTGCTGCACGGGCAGGACATCGCACCACTGCCGCCGTTCCAGCGGCCGGTGAATACGGTTTTTCAAAACTATGCTTTGTTTCCGCACATGACGGTTGGCCAGAACATCGGTTTTGGCCTGGAAATGCAGGGCAAGCCCAAGGCGCAGGTTGAGGCGCGGGTGGTCGAGATGCTGCGTCTGGTGCAGATGGAAGAGCTGAAGAACCGCCGGACCAGCCAGATTTCCGGCGGCCAGCAGCAGCGCGTGGCGCTGGCGCGGGCCCTGGCGCCCGAACCCAAGGTTCTGCTCCTCGATGAGCCTCTTTCGGCGCTTGACTACAAGCTTCGCAAGGAAATGCAGATAGAGCTGAAGCGGCTGCAAAATGAAACGGGAATCACCTTCATCTTCGTGACGCATGACCAGGAAGAAGCGCTGACCATGTCTGACCGGATTGCGGTCATGTCGAAGGGCAAGATCCTGCAGGTGGGATCTCCACGCGATATCTATGACCGGCCGGCGGTGCGCTTTGTGGCCAACTTTATAGGCGAAACAAATTTCCTCGAAGGCAAAGTTGTTTCAACCGCCAAGGGCCAAGCCAAGATTGCGCTTGATGCGGGCGCCACCATTGCCGCCGGGCTTGGTGAAGGTGCTGCACCTTCGGGAAAGGTCACCGTTGTGGTGCGCCCCGAACACGCAAGCGTTGTTGCGGCATCAAACAAAGCGACACTTTTGGGAAAGCTTGAAAACATCGTCTATTTCGGCACGGACACGCATTACCATGTGAAGCTCAACGGCGGCAGCGAATTCACCGTCCGCCACCAGAATGTTCATGCCGGCGCCCTGGCCTTTGAAAAAGGCGACAAGGTTGGCGTGCTGTTTGGCGCCGATGCGGCCCGCGTGCTGAGGGACTGATGGCAACGCCCCGCGAAATCGCCGTGGCGGCCGGGAGGCGGGACATCCGCAACCGGTGGCTTTTGTCCTCGCCCGCGCTGGTGATCATCGCCCTTGCGGCCATCGGGCCCCTGTTCGTGGTGCTGCTCTATTCTTTCATGCTCAAGGGCGACTATGGCGACGTGAAGCCCTGGCAGTTTTCTAGCGATGGATGGTTTGGGGTATTCCTGCAGCGTGATATTTTCGACGATACGCTGACCGTTGCCGATGCTCACCTCTCGATTTTCTGGCGTTCGGTCAAACTCTCCCTGATCACGACGCTGGTGACGCTCTTTCTCGGATTTCCTACGGCCTATTTCATTGCAACGCGCCCGCCGAAGCAGCGCGACATCTGGCTTTTTCTGGTCACCATTCCGTTCTGGACCAACATCCTGATCAGGACTTTCGCCATGCAGGAAGTGATCCGCAACGAGGGCATCGTCAACAGCGTGATGGTTTGGCTGGGTCTCATCAGCGCTCCTGTCCAGATCATGTACACGGACTGGGCCATCCTGTTCGGCATGGCCTATGTCTACCTGCCGCTGATGGTGCTGCCGCTTTACGCCAGCATGGAGAAAATTGATTTCCGGCTGGTGGAGGCGGGTTACGATCTTTATGCCACACGGCTTCGGGTTCTTTGGCGCATTATCATTCCGCTGGTGAAACCCGGAATCATTGCCGGCTCCATACTTGTCTTCATTCCGTCGCTTGGGGCCTATGTGACGCCGCGCGTGCTCGGCGGCGGCAAGAACATGATGCTCGGCAATCTCATCGAGCTGCAGTTCGGGCAGGGGCGCAACTGGCCGCTGGGTGCTGCGCTATCCATCACGCTGATGATCATCGTAACATTTGCCTTGCTGGTCTATGTGCGAAACGCCTCGAAATCCGGGGGCAGCCATGGCTAGGACATTTTCCGTCAGGACCCAGCCCGGCTTCACGTTGATTGCGATGTTCTGCTTTTTCCTGCTCTATCTGCCGATTGTCACGCTGGTGGTTTATGCCTTCAACTCCGGGCAGTCGGTCGCGATCTGGGAGGGATTTTCGTTCCGCTGGTTTGAGTCGGCCTGGCACAACCGGGCGGTTCAGGAAGCGTCGTTCCGTTCGATCTTCATCGCCACGTTCGCTGCAACCCTTGCAACGTTTGTGGCGACAATGGCGGCGCTGGCGACGACGCGGACGGCGCCCTACCCGGGCCTTACCTTCAAATACGCCTTTATCAACCAGCCGCTGATGGTGCCGGAAATCGTGACAGCGGTAGCTCTGCTTATCGTTTTTTCGCGCATCAAGGTGTGGACGGGATACTCGGGCATTGCCTATCTGCTTGCCGCCCATACGGCCTTTTGCATTCCTTTTGCCTATCTGCCGATCCGGGCGCGGCTGGAGAACATGGACCTGACGCTGGAACGGGCCGCCGCCGATCTCTATGCAACGCCCTGGAACGCCTTCAAACGGGTGACTTTGCCGCTCTTGTGGCCTGGCATCATTGCCGGGTTCATGCTGGCCTTCGTGATTTCGCTGGATGATGTGGTAATAACCGAGTTCGTGAAATCGGGCGGGCAGGAAACCCTGCCCACCTACATGTTGGGGCAATTGCGCCGCGTCGTGACGCCCGAGATCAACGCGATTGCAACGGTGTTCCTGCTGATATCGGTCGCGTTCGTGACAACATTTTTTATTATCAACCGCAAGAAACCATGAAGCCAATACAACAAGGAGGAAGACGACAATGAACTGGAAACTGACAGTGGCGCTCGCAGGCGCCGCACTTTTCGCCGCGGCGGGCACTGCCCATGCCGATGGCGAACTCAACATCTACAATTGGGGCAACTACACCAGCCCGGAAATGATCAAGAAGTTCGAGGAAGCCTACAAGGTCAAAGTCACAGTGACCGATTATGATTCAAATGATACGGCTCTCGCCAAGGTTCGCGCCGGCGGCCATGGCTTTGACATTGTCGTGCCATCGGCAAACTACGTGCCTATCTGGGTCAAGGAAGGCTTGCTGCTGGAGTCGCGCCCGGACCAGATGGAAAACTTCAAGAATGTCGATGACCGCTGGGTGAATGTGGATTGGGATCCGGGCCGCCACTACTCGGTTCCGTGGCAGTGGGGCCTGACCGGCTCGACGGTAGATACGTCGGTTTACAAGGGCGACATCAACACTTCGGCCATCTGGCTTGATCCGCCGCCCGAACTGGTGGGCAAGATCAACGTGGCGCCGGAAATGAACGACGTGATGTTCGCCACGATCCGCTATCTCGGCGGCCAATGGTGCACGGACGACAAGGAAGTCCTGAAAAAGGTACGCGACAAGCTGCTTGAAGCGAAGCCGAAGTGGATCGCCATGGACTATGGCACCATCGAAAAATTTGCCAGCCGCGACTATGCCGCCGCCTATTACTGGAATGGTGCTGCCATGCGTTCGCGCGAGCAGAACAAAGATGTGCGCTTCGGCTATCCGAAGGAAGGCTTCCCCTTCTTTATGGACAGTGCCGCCATTCTCAAGGATGCAAAGAATACCGACAATGCCAAGCTGTTCCTGAACTTTATCATGGACCCGGAAAATGCCGCGATGATTTCGAACTTTGCCAAATACGCAAACGGCATCAAGGGATCGGATGCGTTCATGGATCCGGCAATGAAGGATGCGCCTGAACTCAACGTGCCGGCGGAATTCGCGGCAGCGGGCGAGTTCCTCAAATCCTGTGCGCCGGAGGTCACCGACGTTTACACGAAGATCTGGACGGAAGTCCTGAAGTAACAAGACTTGCACATGCAGCCCCCGGAGTTCCGCTCCGGGGGCTTTTTTGTTTTCGGGGGCCGCCCATTTGATTTCCCGTGGGTTTATGGCCATAGTCCTTGCCAGCAGCCCCAAAGAGCAAGATGCATGAAACGGAGAGGAATACAGCCATGAAACTGAAACTAGCGGCGGCGCTGACAGGATTTGCCATGTTCGCCGGCCTGGGCCAGGCCCAGGCGGAAGGCGAGCTCCATATCTATAATTGGGGCGATTATACCAGCCCCGAACTCATCACGAAATTCGAAAAGCAATTCAACGTCAAGGTGACAATCACCGACTACGACGCCAACGACACCGCGATCGCAAAGGTCAGGGCCGGCGGACACGGCTTCGATATTGCGGTGCCTTCGGCGAGTTACGTGCCGATCTGGGTCAAGGAAGGCCTGTTGCTGGAATCAAGGCCGGACCAGATGGAGAATTTCAAGAACATGGACCCGCGCTGGGTCGATGTGCCATTTGACCCCGGCCGCCATTACACGGTTCCCTGGCAATGGGGAACCTCCGGCATCCTGGTCAATACCAAGTTCTATAAGGGCGATCCCAACACCTCCGCCATTTTCCTCGACCCGCCGGAAGAGTTGAAGGGCAAGATCAATGTCGTGCCCGAGATGGTCGATATCATGCATCTGGCCGTCAAATATGTGGGTGGCGAGCCCTGCACCTCCGACAACGAAGTGCTGAAAAAGGTCCGCGACAAGCTCGTGGCGGCCAAGCCAAACTGGATTTCCATGGACTATGCCAATCCGGACAAATACGCCAAGGAGGACATCGCTGCCGGCGTCAACTGGAACGGCTGGTCATTCCGCGCCCGCCTGCTCAACAGCAATCTTGTCTTTGGCTTCCCCAAGGAAGGCTTTCCGGTTTTCATGGACAATGTGGCGGTTCTGAAAGACGCCAAGAATGTGGAGAACGCCAAGCTGTTCCAGAACTTCATCATGGATCCGGAGAATGCCGCGATGATCTCAAGCTTTGCGCGCTATAACAATGGCATCAAAGGCTCCGAGAAATTCATGCCCGAGGATATGAAGACGGCGCCCGAGGTGAATATTCCGGAGGACGTCATGGCCCACGGCTCGTTCACGCCGACCTGCCCGCCAGAGGTGACGGAAATCTATACGAAGATCTGGACTGAGTTGTTGAAGTAGCAATTATAACCTTTGCCCCGGCGGGAAACTGCCGGGGCTTTTTTATTGTTCAGGAATATCATGCCTACATTCAAGAATTCCGATACGCGCCTGCCCATCATGGAAGGTTCGCCGCCAAGCCTGGTCCCGCCGAAGATGGATTGGGACAGGCCGCCGTGGAACCGGTGGTCGTTCCAGCATGTCAGGGAGATTTTGCCTACGGCAGAGATCTGGCGCGGAACCGGGCCGGTGCGCGCCCTGCCGCGCGCCGATGTGAACCTGGATGACCTGGCAGTTGTTGATGGTGCGGGGGTTCCCACCTCATTGGCGGGATTTCTTGATGAGACGTATACGGATGGTTTTCTGGTTCTGAAGAACGGTGCCATTTCCTACGAGCGTTATTTCAACGGCATGGACCACCGCACGCTGCATCTCTCGCAGTCAGTGGCGAAATCATTTGTCGGCATGGTAGCCGGCATTTTGATTGGGCGGGGGCTGCTAAACGTGAATGCGCCGGTCACAACTTATTTGCCCGAGCTTGAGCAAACGGGCTGGCACGGAGCCGCGTTGCAGCAGGTGCTCAGCATGACGACTGGCACGCGGTTTTCGGAGGAATACACCGATCCCTATTCGGATATTGGGCAATCGGATGTGGCTTCTGGCTGGAAACCTATTCCGCCCGACAGCGACGCCAGTTTCAAATGGCCGCGCCACATGTGGGAGCTTGTCACGGGCTTGGCCGAGACGATTAGGCCTCATGGTGAGCTGTTTTCCTACCGCTCCATTGAAACGGATGTGCTGGGCTTTTGCATGGAGCGGGTGACCGGCAAGCGCCTGCCGCAGCTTCTGTCGGAAGAGCTGTGGCAGAAAATGGGAATGGAGGAGAGCGCCTGTATCACCGTGGACAGCGCCGGGTTTGCTCTGGCCGACGGTGGCCTCAATGCCTGCTTGCGCGATTATGGGCGCTTCGGGCAGATGATTCTTGAGAATGGCGGCGATATAGTTCCGGCGTCCTGGATTGAAGCGACGCGCAGCGGCAATCACGGCATTTTCAAAGAGCCCTATACATTTTCAATTCCGAACGGGGCCTACAAGAACCAGTTCTGGATTGAGGATCCAACCTCGCGAGCCATTCTGGCAAAGGGCGTGTTCGGGCAATTGATCTATGTGAACTGGGATTACAACATGGTGGTGGTCAAGCTTTCGAGTTGGCCGGATTTCCTCAACCGCCCCTTTGACGTTGCAACCTTCAGCGCGCTGCATGCAATCGGCAAGGCGCTCTAACTCTCATCATGACCGGGCTCGACCCGGTCATCTTCTTCGTAGATGCGGAGATGCCTGCGTCAAGCGCGGGCATGATGAGAAAAATGATGTTTGAAGACTACATCGTAATTCCGGGAAGCTTCAAGCCTTGCTCGCTGGCGCAGTCCTTGGCGATGTCGTAGCCCGCATCGGCATGGCGCATGACGCCGGTAGCGGGGTCGTTCCACAAGACGCGCTCCAGCCTGCGCGCCGCGTCGTCAGTGCCATCGGCGACGACCACCATGCCGGCGTGCTGCGAGTAGCCAATGCCGACGCCGCCGCCGTGGTGGATGGAAACCCAGGTGGCGCCGGAGGCGGTGTTGAGCAGGGCGTTGAGCAGCGGCCAATCGGACACCGTATCGGAACCGTCGAGCATGGCTTCGGTTTCGCGGTTGGGCGAGGCGACGGAACCTGAATCCAGATGATCGCGGCCGATGACGATGGGAGCTTCAACCTCTCCATTTCTCACCATCTCATTGAAGGCCAGCCCCAGGCGATGGCGCTGGCCGAGGCCTACCCAGCAGATGCGGGCGGGCAGGCCCTGAAAGGCGATGCGTTCGCGGGCCATGTCGAGCCAGTTGTGCAGGTGCTTGTCGTCGGGGATGAGTTCCTTGACGCGCTGATCGGTTTTGTAAATGTCTTCCGGATTGCCGGAGAGGGCGGCCCAGCGGAAGGGGCCGATGCCACGGCAGAACAGCGGGCGGATATAGGCGGGCACGAAGCCGGGAAAGGCGAAGGCGTCTTTCAGGCCCATTTCAAAGGCCATCTGGCGGATGTTGTTGCCATAATCGAGGGTGGGAACGCCGGCCTTCTGGAAATCCAGCATGGCCTGCACGTGGATTTTCATGGAGGCCATGGCGGCTGCCTTCACCGCTTGCGGATTTGAGACGCGTTTTTCTTCCCACTCGGCAAGGGTCCAGCCAATTGGCAGATAACCATTCACCGGATCATGAGCTGAGGTCTGGTCGGTAACCGCATCTGGCCTGATGCCGCGCTTGACCATATCAGGCAGGATTTCGGCGGCATTGCCGAGCACGCCGACCGAGATCGGTTTAGGCGAATGCTTGATCATTTCGATGGCTTCATCAACGGACCTGGCTTGCGTATCGAGGTAGCGGGTGCGGAGCCGCATGTCGATGCGTGAGGGCTGGCATTCGATGGCGATCATGGAGGCGCCGGCCATGGTGGCAGCCAGCGGTTGGGCCCCGCCCATGCCGCCGAGGCCCGCGGTCAGGAACCATTTGCCCTTGAGATTGCCGCCGTAATGCTTGCGGCCCACCTCGGCGAAGGTTTCATAGGTGCCCTGGACGATGCCCTGGGTGCCGATGTAGATCCATGAACCGGCGGTCATCTGGCCGTACATCATCAGGCCCTTTTTATCGAGCTCG
This sequence comes from Aestuariivirga sp., assembly GCA_965279345.1. Lineage (GTDB taxonomy): Bacteria > Pseudomonadota > Alphaproteobacteria > Rhizobiales > Aestuariivirgaceae > Aestuariivirga. Next base: position 352,368 of record CBDIHN010000002.1, on the reverse strand, counting down.
TTGAAATGGTCCCAGTTGCCCCAGTGCGGCACGATGTTGGAATTGGCGATGAGCACGCGGGGCGCATCCTTGTGGGTGCGGAAGATACCCACCGGCTTGCCGGATTGCACCAGTAGCGTTTCATCGTCTTCAAGGGAGCGCAGGCTGGCGACGATCCGGTCATAGGCTTCCCAGTTGCGCGCGGCCCTGCCAATGCCACCATACACCACCAGTTCTTCCGGCCTTTCGGCTACGCCGGGATCGAGATTGTTCATCAGCATGCGCAAGGGGGCTTCTGTGAGCCAGGACTTGGCGCTGAGGGTTGTTCCGGTGGCGGCACGGATGACGCGGGTGTTGTCGCGGCGGCTGTTCATAAGGGTTTTCCTTGGGCATTGGTTTTGTAGCGGCTGTGCAGGCCGTAGCGGCTGGCGGGATAGATGAGGGTGGCGACGGTCACGACCTGGCCCTGATTCCAGCTCCGGCGATGGAGCGCCAGGCAAGGCTCATGCGGTTTTATATTCAGGAGCTCCTGCTGAGCTGAATCGGGCATCAGCGCCTTGACGGAGTGTTCCAGCTCATCAACCGGAACGGTGTTCAGGAGATAGGCGGTGGGCGTTTGCTTGGTAAAACTCTGGATAAGGAAGTCGGGAGCGATATGGGGGTTCACCCAGCGGTTCTCGAGCTGGACCGGCAGGCCGTTTTCCTCATGGACAATGGCGAGATGGAACAGGCTCTGGGGGGATTTCCATTCGAATTCCTCGGTGAGCATGGGGCTGGCGGTGATCTTTTCCCGGGTAAGCAGGCGCGAGGAATGCTTGTGGCCACGGGCGGCGATTTCCTCGGCGATGTTGCGGAGCTCCATCAGGCTGGTGCGGGCGGTCTGTTCCTTCACAAAGGTGCCGACGCCGGGAACCCTTGCGAGGTAGCCGTCAGCGGAGAGCTCGCGGAGCGCCCGGTTGGCGGTCATGCGGCTGATGCCGAAGCTTTCGACGAGCTCATTTTCAGAGGGAACACGGGAGCCGGCGGCCCAGGTACCGGACTGGATATTATCCAGGATATGCTCTTTCACCTGCATATAAAGCGGCTGAATGTCGTTCACGGCAGGGTTCCTTTAATGAGTTCGCCATTGCGGATGACGGCGGCGAGGGGATTGAACCCCAAGGGGTAGGCGAGGTCGCCGGGACGCTTCACATCCCAGAGGGCGAGATCGGCCTTCTGGCCCACGGCGATGGTGCCCCGCTCCTTGAGGCCCAAGGCCCGGGCGGCATTGGCGGTAACGCCCAATAGCGCCTCTTCGGGGGTCAGGCCGAAAAGGACGCAAGCCATGTTCATGGTGGCGAGCAGGGAGTGGACGGGGGAGGAGCCGGGATTGAGATCGGTGGCGATGGCGATGGGAACCTTGCGCTGGCGGAGTGCCGCCACGGGCGGGGCCTGTTTTTCGCGCAGGTAGTAGAAGGCGCCGGGAAGCAGTACGGCCACGGTGCCGGACTTGGAAATAGATTCGACTCCTTCCTCATCCAGATATTCGATGTGGTCGACGGAGAGGGCATTGAAGCGTGCCGCCATTTTTGCGCCGCCCAGATTAGAGAGCTGCTCGGCGTGCAATTTCACCGGCAGGTTGAAGGTCCGCGCGGCCTTGAACACGGTTCTGGTTTCCTCGACGGAAAAGGCAATGCCTTCGCAGAAGGCATCGACGGCATCGGCCAGGCCTTCCGCCGCAATCCGGGGAAGGGCCTGATCGCAGACGATTTTCAGATAGGCCTCATGGTCTTCCTTGAATTCCTGTGGGAAGGTGTGGGCGCCCAAAAAGGTGGTTTTTACGTCCACTGGGCGCAGGGCGCCGAGCTTTCTGGCCACCTTAAGCATTTTGACTTCCGTCTCGACATCCAGGCCATAGCCCGACTTGACTTCGATGGTGGTGACACCCTCGGCCAAAAGAGATTCGAGTCGACGCAATGCAGATTCGAGCAGCTCCGCTTCGCTGGCCGCGCGGGTGGCGCGCACGGTGGACATGATGCCACCACCGGCCTTGGCGATGTCGGCATAGGTGGCACCATTGAGGCGCTGCTCAAATTCAGCGGCGCGGTTGCCGCCGTAAACCAGGTGCGTGTGGCAATCGATGAGGCCGGGGGTGAGGAGCCTGCCACCGCAATCCACCGCGTCGCCCTTGGGGGTGTCGGGTCCCACCGATTTTATGACACCCTTTTCAATCGCCACCGCGCCCTTCTCAATGAGGCCGTAGCCGTTGACCATGGTGGCGATGGAAAGATTGGTGAGGAGCACGCGGATTCCCTACTTGTATAGTGTTGTATATACAGTATACTCCCAAGCATGACCCATGGCAAGTTCCGTTTCACATCGGCTCTCACTTCTTCCGGCTGGCAGAAGGATGTGGTCGTTGTCGTTGATCAGAACGGAATGATTGAAAGCGTTACGGCGGGAGCGAAGGATGGGACGCTGATTACGGGCATTGCCATCCCTGCCGTTCCCAATGTGCATTCCCATGCGCATCAAAGATTGATGGTGGGTCTGGCGGAACGGGCGGGTCCGGGGGCCGACAGTTTCTGGACCTGGCGCGAGGCGATGTATGGCTTTGCGCTCAAGCTTTCGCCCGATGATCTCGAAGCCGTTGCGGCGCAGGCCTATGTTGAAATGGTGAAGGCGGGCTTCGCTTGCGTGGGTGAATTCCAGTATCTACACCACCAGCCCGACGGCACGGCGTATGATGAGCCCGCAGAAATGTCGCTGCGCTGCGTTTCTGCGGCGGAGCAGGCGGGCATTGCCATTACCATGCTACCGACGCTCTATAATTACTCCGGATTTGGCGGTCAGGCCTCGACTGCCGGGCAGCGGCGCTTTGTGAATGATGCGAACCGTTTCCTGGAAATCTACGGCACATTGAAAGGCGTTTGCGGGGCCAGCCCGCTGCGGCGGCTTGGGATATCGCCCCATAGCTTGCGGGCGGTGACGCCGGAGCTTTTGAAAACCGTGCTGACTGGCATTGCGGCTGATGCCCGGGTTCATATCCATGTGGCCGAGCAAACCAAGGAAGTTGATGACTGCGTGGCCTGGAGTGGCAAGCGGCCGGTGGAAGTCCTGCTTGATCAGTTTGATGTGTCCAGCCGCTGGTGCGCCATTCATGCGACCCACATGACGGCGGGCGAAACCCAGAGGCTTGCAAAGTCCGGCGCGGTTGCGGGCCTGTGTCCCACGACTGAGGCAAATCTGGGCGATGGGATATTTCCGGCGGATACCTTCATCAAGCAGGGCGGAGTCATTGCCATTGGCAGTGACAGCCAGATCAGCATCTCACCGGCGGAAGACTTGCGGATGCTGGAATATTCGCAGCGCCTGCGGGACCGGACGCGCAATGCGCTGGCTTCAGGGGCCGGAGCTTCGACGGGGCGCAGTTTGCTTGATGCCGTTCTTAAAGGCGGGGCCACTTGCCTTGACCAACCCATGGGGGCGATTGCGGTTGGCAAGCGCTGTGACATTGCCGTTCTGGATGATGGACATCCCGCCATGATTGGGCGCGCCGGCGATGTGACTGTTGACGCCTGGATTTTTTCCGTCGGGAACGCGGCTGTAAAAGATGTGATTGTCGGTGGATCGCATGTGGTGAAGGATCGCCGGCATATCGATGAAGATCGCATTCAAAAGAAATTTGCTGAAACTGTGAGGCGTTTGTCATGAAGATCATCATTGGAGAAACCGCGATTACGCTGGACCATGCACGCGCCGCATTGGCCGGGCCGGTAACGGTTTCGCTTTCGCCCAAGGCGCGGGGGCTCATTGCCAAGAGTGCTGAGACGGTGGCGCGTCTGCTCAAGTCGGGCGATGCGATTTATGGCGTGAACACGGGCTTTGGAAAACTGGCCAAGACGCGGATTGCGGCGGAAGACCTGTCAAAGCTGCAGATCAATATCGTGCGTTCCCACGCGGCGGGCGTAGGGGCACCGTTAGATCAGAACGTGGTGCGGCTTATCATGTTGCTTAAGATCAACGCGCTTTCGCAAGGGGCCTCGGGCATTTCGCTCGCTGCGATGGAAACGCTGGTTGCGCTTCTGAATGCGGATGTTTTGCCGGTTGTTCCGAGTCAGGGATCGGTTGGTGCTTCTGGTGATCTGGCGCCGCTGGCGCATTTGAGTCTTGTTCTAATTGGCGAGGGGAAAGTCCTCCACAAGGGCAAGCGCCTGAGCGGCGCAAAGGGATTGGCGGCGGCGGGTGTCGGGCCGGTTGCCTTGGGACCAAAGGAAGGGCTCGCCCTTCTCAATGGCACGCAGGTTTCAACGGCGCTTGCCCTTTCCGGACTGATTGCGGCGGAGCGCAACGCGGCGGCGGCCATTCTGGCGGGTGCATTGTCAATTGACGCGGTGATGGGGTCCGATACGCCGTTTGATCCCCGCATCCATGCGTTGCGTCCGCATCCCGGGCAGGTTTTGGCGGCTTTTCACTATCGCCGCCTGCTGGCGGGCAGCGCCATTCGCGCCTCGCATCTGATTGATGATGAGCGGGTGCAGGACCCCTATTCCTTCCGCTGCCAGCCGCAGGTGATGGGGGCGTGCCTGGATATGCTGGTCAACGCGGCGCGCAGCTTGATGATCGAGGCTAATGGGGTTTCCGACAATCCGCTGGTGTTTGCGGAAGATGGCGCGGTGCTGTCCGGTGGCAATTTCCATGCGGAGCCGGTTGCCTTCGCGGCCGACATGATTGCCATTGCCATTGCGGAAATGGGATCGCTCTCAGAACGGCGTATGGCGGCGCTGATTGATTCCTCCATCTCGCTTCTGCCACCCTTTCTGATCCGCAATCCCGGGCTCAATTCCGGCTTCATGATCCCGCAATGCACGGCGGCGGCGCTGATGAGCGAGAACAAGCAGATGTCGCATCCGGCTTCGGTTGATTCAGCACCAACGTCGGCCAATCAGGAAGACCATGTTTCCATGGCAACGCACGGGGCGCGGCGGCTTGGGCCGATGAACGCCAATCTGGCGCGCATCGTGGCCATTGAGCTGATGGCCTCAGCAGAGGGCATTGATTTCCGGCGGCCGCTCAAATCCTCCAAGGCGCTGGAAGAAACGCACAAACTAGTGCGTTCGAAGGCCGCGAGCCGGGAACAGGACCGGGAATTTTCAACGGACATCGAAGCCATTGCCGGCATGATTGAGCGCGGAGAATTTCAATCTCTCGTGCCCAAACTTCTCAGCGATCTCGGCTGTGCCTAGTTCTTCAGGCGATAACCAGTTCTGAATATCCAGGCGATGATGGTGAGGCAGGCGGCGAGAAAGGCCGCGATGGCCAGCAGGCTGTAGCCGATGCTCACGTCGGAATGGCCAAAGAAGCTCCATCTAAATCCGCTGACAAGGTAGACCACGGGATTGAACAGACTGATCTTCTGCCAGACCGGTGGCAGCATGTTGATCGAATAGAAGCTTCCACCCAGGAAGGTGAGTGGGGTGATGATCAGCAGGGGGATGAGCTGCAGTTTCTCAAAGCCATCGGCCCAGATTCCGATGATGAAGCCGAAGAGACTGAAGGTCACGGCGGTCAACACAAGAAATGCCAGCATCCAGAAGGGGTGCAGGATCTGCAGCGGAACGAAGAGGGCGGCGGTTGCCAGAATGACGAGACCCAGAACAATGGATTTGGTGGCGGCGGCGCCCACATAGGCGATGACGATTTCAAGATAGGATACGGGGGCCGAAAGCAGTTCGTAAATCGTCCCGACAAAGCGCGGGAAATAAATGCCGAACGAGGCGTTGGCAATGCTTTGGGTGAGCAGCGACAGCATGATCAGGCCCGGCACGATGAAGGAGCCATAGTTGATGCCGTCGATTTCCTGGATGCGCGAGCCGATGGCGGCGCCAAAGACCACGAAATAGAGCGAGGTAGAAATCACCGGCGAGACAAGGCTTTGGGTCAGGGTGCGAAGCGCACGGGCCATTTCGAAGGTGTAAATAGCCCTGACGGCGTTGAAATTCATGATGGCTTCCTCACCAGGCTCACGAATATTTCCTCGAGCGAGCTTTGCTTGGTTTCCATGTCTTTGAACTTTATCTTTGCGGCGTGCAGGTCCTCAAGCAAGGCGGCGATGCCGGTCTTGTTGCCCTGTGAATCATAGGTGTGGGTAATCTCGGTGCCGTCGCCATTGAGCTCGAGCCCGTATTTCAGGAGCGGTTTCGGAATGCCCTTGATGGCGCGGTCGAGATGCAGGGTAATCTGCTTCTTGCCGAGCTTGGCCATCAGGGCCTTCTTGTCTTCGACCAGAATGATCTCGCCCTTGTTGATGACACCGATGCGGTCGGCCATTTCCTCGGCCTCGTCAATGTAGTGGGTGGTGAGGATGATGGTGACGCCGGTTTTTCTGAGATCGCGCACGAGCTGCCACATGTCGCGGCGAAGCTCCACGTCCACGCCGGCGGTGGGTTCATCGAGGAAAAGGATTTTGGGTTCGTGGGACAGGGCCTTGGCGATCAGCACCCGGCGCTTCATGCCGCCGGAGAGCTGCATGATCTTGGTGTCCTTCTTGTCCCAGAGAGAGAGGTCCTTGAGAGTTTTCTCGATATGGGCGGGATTGGGCGACAGGCCAAAAAGGCCGCGGCTGAAATTTACGGTTGCCCAGGGTGTTTCAAACGCGTCGGTGGTGAGTTCCTGAGGCACAAGGCCGATGAGCGCGCGCGCCGCCCGGAATTCCGTGACAATGTCGTGACCATTGGCCAAAACTTTTCCGTTGCTGGCGTTAACGATGCCGCAGATAATGCTGATGAGGGTGGTTTTACCCGCGCCATTGGGGCCGAGAAGGGCGAAAATTTCCCCCTGCCGGATCTCAAGATTGATGTCTTTCAGGGCCTCGAAGCCTGACTTGTAGGTCTTTGAAAGGGAGGACACGGAAATGGCGGATGACATTGCGTCCAAATAGAGGCTGGGAGCTGGAATGGCAAGGTGCCGCGGCACTTGATGAACTGGATTTTATTTGCCGAAGAGGCAGAATTTGGGATACACAAATTCGTGAGAATTGGACGGAAATCCGGTCCATATCCGTCTTGAGTAGGTTATGCTGAAGGTGGCATTGTACTCGGGGAGTGGTATTCAGTTGAAAAAGTCGACGGCGGCAGTGGTTCTCCTTTTGGCCCTTGGAGGGGCTGCTTATTGGCTGCAGGCCGATGGTCAGCTTAAATCCTTATGGCCCGGAGCAACAGTGGCACAGGTGCAGCCTGCCGCTGGCGGCGGGGCCAAGCGCCCGGCTGCATCGGTGGAAGTGGCAACGGCACGGGAAGGCCAGCTCAGTGACGATATCGCGGCAATCGGGTCGCTGGTTTCGGAAGAGTCAGTTGATATCGCGGCGGAGACCAACGGGCGGATTGTTGAAATCATCTTTGCCGACGGCACGCAAGTCAATGCGGGCGATGTGTTGTTCCGGCTTGATGATACGCTGGTGCAGGCCGTTGTGGCCGATGCGGAGGCCAAGCTCGCCTTGGCCAAAACCGTGGTTGAGCGCAATGCCGCCCTGCTTAAATCCAGGAACATTGCGCAGAGCGTTGTCGACCAATCCAACACCGAGCTCACACTCGCCGAAAGCGCGCTGGCCCTGGCAAAGGTACAGCTTGGCAAACTGACGATCCGGGCCCCTTTCAGCGGGCGGGCGGGATTTCGCGGTGTATCCATAGGGGCCTATGTGCAGGCGGGGGCGCCTCTCGTGCATGTGGAAAAGATCGACTTGCTGAAAGCGGCGTTCAGCGTTCCGGAACTGAACTACTCGCAGCTTGTCCTTGGCCAGAGCATCATGGTGACTGCCGATGCGTTGCCGGGCGAAAATTTTGAGGCGAAAATTTCGGCTATTGACCCGCTGCTTGATATCAATGGCCGGGCATTGCGGGTGCGGGCCGATCTTGACAATTCGGCCGACAAGCTGCGGCCCGGCATGCTGATACGGGTCAGTGTCCGCGGGGCCTCGCGCTTGGCGGTCATGGTGCCGGAGGCGGCCATTGTTCCGCGCAGCAATGGCGCGGTAGTGTTTGTCGCCACGGGTGAAAAGGTGGCAGAAACAAAAGTGCGCACCGGCAAGCGCGTCGACGGCGCGGTTGAAATTCTGGAAGGGCTGGCAGTGGGGGCGCAGGTTGTCACCGCCGGAAATACGCGGCTGGCGGACGGGGCATCCATCGCCATCGTTCCGGCCGTAAGCAACTGAGGCGGCGATGACGCTTCCTGAACTCTGTATAAGGCGGCCGGTTTTCGCAACGGTGCTGAGCCTTATTCTGGTGCTGGTGGGCCTCATGGCTTTCGACCGGCTGACGATCCGCGAATATCCCAATATCGACGAGCCGCAGGTTTCCGTGTCCACTGGCTATACGGGCGCATCGGCGGAAATCATCGAAACCCAGGTGACGCAGGTGCTGGAAGGTTCGCTGGCGGGCATTGAGGGCATCGACACGATTGAATCCACCTCGCGGGCAGAATCAAGCCGCATCACCATCCGTTTCCGGACCGGGATCAGCATTGATTCGGCAACCAGCGATGTGCGCGACCGGGTGAGCCGGGTACGCGGCCGGCTTCCCGATGAAATTGATGAACCAACCATATCCAAGGTTGAAGCAGACGCACAGCCGATTATTTTTCTGGTGCTGCGCTCCACCGGCATGTCGGCCCTTGAACTCACGGACTATGTGGACCGTTTCGTCACCGACCGCTTCAAGAATCTTGACGGCGTTGCCGATGTTTCGGTGAATGGCGAGCGGCGCTATGCCATGCGGATTTGGCTCGATCCGGCAAAGCTGGCGGGCTACGGCATCACCGTGCAGGATGTCGAGGCGGCGATCCGCTCGCAGAATGCCGAAATCCCCGCGGGCCGGGTGGAAAGCACCGACCGCGAATTCACGGTGCTGTCGCGCACCTCGCTCGGCACGGCTGAGGAATTTGCAAAAGTTATCCTCAAGCCAGCGGGTGGCTTGCAGGTTTCGCTTGGCAATGTGGCCAGGGTTGAGCTTGGAACGGCGGATGTCAGGCGCGAGAGCCGCTATGACGGCAAGACGGCCATCTCAATCGGCATCGTGAAGCAGGCGGTTGCCAATCCGCTTGATGTGGCAAATGCGGTCAACCGCGTGCTGCCGGAGATTAACGAGTCAATGCCGGAAGGAACCTCGATTGAAGTTGGTTTTGACACGACCGTGTTCATCGACCGCTCAATCAACAACGTGTTCACGACAATTCTGGAAGCGACCGGCCTCGTCATCATCATCATTTTCCTGTTTCTTCATTCGATCCGGGCGGCGATCATTCCGGTGGTCACCATACCCGTCTCGCTGCTCACGGCCTTTGCCATCATGTATGCGGCGGGACTCACGATCAATACCCTGACCTTGCTGGCTTTCGTGCTGGCCATCGGGCTGGTGGTGGATGACGCCATCGTCATGCTGGAGAACATCTACCGGCATGTGGAAGAGGGCATGAAGCCTTTCGATGCGGCACTCAAGGGGGCACGGGAAGTGGGCTTTGCGGTTGTTGCCATGACCATGACGTTGGCTGCCGTCTATGCCCCCATTGCCTTCACGCCGGGGCGCACTGGGCGGCTTTTTATGGAATTTGCCGTGACGCTGGCGGGCGCCGTGGTGGTGTCGGGTTTCATTGCGCTCACACTCACGCCCATGATGTCGTCCAAGTTGCTGAAACATTCGGAGCGCGAGAATATTTTTGCCCACACCATCGAGGGAATGTTGAAAAGCCTCGACCGCGGATACCAGCGAACCCTGCGCTTGGTCTTGCGATTACGCTGGGTAGTCATGCTGCTGGCCGTTGGCATCGCCGGTGTTGGCGGCCTGCTGATAACGCAGCTCAAGTCGGAACTGTCGCCCACGGAAGACCGGGGCACGATCATTGTTTCGGGCAACGCGCCGGAAGGGGCGAGCTTTGCTTATACGCAGCGCTATTCGGAACAGGTGGAGGAGATTCTCAAAGGTGTTCCCGACATTCGCTCGGCGCTGCTCATCGTGGGTTCCGGTGACGTGACGCAGATGAATTCCTTTGCCCGCCTCAAGGACTGGAACGAGCGCACGGTAAGCCAGCAGGAAATCGTGCAGAAGCTTCTGCCGAAGCTCCGCGCCATTGCGGGCATCCAGGCCTCCGCTTCCAATCCGGCCTCGCTGGGCGTGCGCGGTTTCGGCAAGCCCATGCAGTTCGTGATCCAGTCGTCCGCCTCCTACGAGGAGCTTAACGGGATTGCCAACAGCCTGGCGGAAAAGCTTAGGGACAATCCGGGCCTTGCCGACCTCGACACGGATCTGCGGCTCAACAAGCCGGAAGTGCGGATCGAAATCGACCGGGCGCGTGCCGCAGACTTGGGCGTTGATGTGACGGTGATCGGGCGCACCCTTGAGACGCTGCTGGGCGGGCGCAATGTCACCACCTTCGATATCGGCAGCGAGCAGTATGACGTGACGGTGGCGCTTCCGGTAGCGGACCGCACTTCCACTGAAACGCTGTCTCGCATTTTCGTGCGCAGCGCCTCTGGCGAAATGGTGCAGCTTTCTAACGTGGTGAAGGCGCGCGAGGCCGTGGCACCGCGCGACCTCCGGCGTTTCAACCAGCTTCGCGCCGTCACCATCCAGGCAAACCTTTCGCCGGGCTTTACGCTGGGCGAGGCGATCACTGCCTTCAATGCAGCGGCTCAGGAGGTTTTGCCGGACGGCGTGGTGACGGACCTGACGGGACAGGCGCGCGAGCTGCGCGATTCGAGTTCCAACCTGGCGCTGGTTTTCGTGCTGGCGCTAGCCTTCATTTACCTCGTGCTCTCGGCCCAGTTCGAAAGTTTCCGCGATCCCATCATGATCATGCTCAGTGTGCCGCTTTCGATGACGGGGGCGCTTGCGGCACTCTATTTCTCCGGTGGCACCTTGAATGTTTATTCGCAGATCGGGCTGGTGACGCTCATCGGGCTCATTACCAAGCACGGCATCCTCATCGTCGATTTCGCCAACCGGATGCAGGAGGAGGGCCGTTCGCGAGTGGAAGCCATTGTCGAGGGTGCCACGCTGCGGCTGCGGCCCATTCTCATGACAACCTCAGCCATGGTATTGGGCGCCATTCCGCTCGTCATTGCAACGGGTGCCGGCGCTGAAAGCCGTATGCAGATCGGCTGGGTCATTGTCGGCGGCATGACACTGGGTACGTTGCTTACGCTTTTTGTGGTGCCCTGCGCCTATAGCATCATGGGCCGCAAGCATGCAGGCCCGGCGCTTGAAGAGGCCAGGCCGGAAATACATCCGGCGAAACGGCTTCCGAAGGCTGCGGAATAGTTATTGCAAAACGCCCCTTGCATGGGCCATGAAAACGGCTTCGATTGTGCTGTAACAGCATAGAATCCGCCTGCGTCTGAAAACTTGGGTTCCGGCCCAAGGCAGACCATTTAAATAATTTGCCCTCCGTAGGTAAAGATCACGGTGTTCGTATCGTCCAACACCTCGACGCTGGTAACGCCCCGTTGAACCTGTTGAAGCGGAAAATGGGTTCGGGCATGCTCAATAGCGCCCTCTCTGCCGGCCCAAGGGATTACTCCCAGCCTTTGACCGTTTCTCAGCCAAATTATCTTGTGCAGCAATTCACAGTTTCCCCTACCATGCTCTCCCCAGTGGTTTTAGAAACGGATACAAAAGCTAAAAGGTTCACTAGAATATTTATTTATTTTCGGCACTATCAACCTGGCAGACATCGACCCATTCCGCGCCAAGCAGTTCTGCCATGCGGATGGGATTGATGCGCAGGGCGCTGTTGGTTGAGCCCGCCGCAGGCACGACTTCATCAAAGGCTTTCAGCGAGATATCGCAATAGACAGGCAATGCTGATGCCAGGCCGAAGGGGCTGACGCCGCCGACCGGATGGCCTGTTACTGCCAAGACCTCTTCGGGGCCGAGCATGCGGGCCTTGCCGTCGAAGGCTGCTTTGGCCTTTTTGTTATCGAGCCGCGCATCGCCACGGGTTACCACCACGAAATTCCGCTCGCCCACCCGGAGCGACAGGGTCTTGGCGATCTGGCCTTGGGTGACGCCATGGCCTTCGGCGGCGAGGGCTACGGTGGCGCTGCTGGCCTCCAGTTCGATAATGGCAATGTCGGGGGCTTTCTCGGCCAGAAATGCCCGAACAGACTCTAAACTCATGGGAAACAGCCTTTCTTCGCTGGGCAAGGATTAGCTGACCCGCGTGGCCATTCAAGAGAAAATGGCTTTAGGCACATGGAGATAACCGGGTATCGGAACTGTGCCTTCTTGTGCACGGTTCCTAGTCATCTATTTATGCTTGGTAACAATTCGTAACTATCCCGCATAAGGAGGACTTCCATGAGCAAGCTCAAGATCGGCATCGTCATCAGCACCACCCGCCCCACCCGTTTTGGCCACAAGCCGGCAGAATGGATCAAGAGCATCGCCGCCGAGCGCAGCGACATGGCGGTCGAATTACTGGACCTGCGCGATTACCCCATGCCCTTCTTCGATGAAGTGGCATCCAACGCCTGGGTGCCCACAACGAATGAAGTGGCCCAGCGCTGGCAGAAGAAGGTGGCCGAGTTTGACGGTTTCGTCTTCGTGACGGCGGAATATAACCACGGCATTCCGGCGGTTTTGAAGAATGCCCTCGATTATGCCTATCCGGAATGGAACAAGAAAGCGGCTGCTCTCGTCGGCTATGGCGCGGTTGGCGGCTCACGGGCGGTTGAGCAGTTGCGGCTGATCGCGGCCGAGCTGCAATTGGCCACCATCCGCACCGGTGTTTACATCCAGGGCGCGGATTTCATGGCAGCCTTGAGAGAAGGCAAGGACCTCAAGGAGATTCCTCATCTCCAGCAGGGCGTCAGGGACATGCTCGACCAATTGTCTTGGTGGACCGCAGCGCTCAAAACCGCGCGCCGGCAGGACGTGCTGACGAAGGCGGCCTAAATACTGTCATAAAGCGACGGAAGTTATGGACGTGTCCGTCTAGTCATTGCCGGCACTGTTGAAACGGAATGAGCCATGACCACCGCTGCAAGAACCAGATATGACGCTGTGGCGATGAGCCTCCACTGGCTCATCGCCGTTCTCTTGATCTTCATGCTGTTTTTTGGCGAAGATCTTATCGAGGAAGAAGATGGCTTCGGCGCTTTTGGGCCTTCGTTGCATGTTTCGATTGGCAGCACCATTCTTGCGCTCAGTTTAATCCGGCTTGCCTGGCGCCTTTTCAATCCGCCGCCCGCCTATCCCGCCGGCATGGCTTCGTGGGAACGCATGGCAGCTAAGGTGACGCATCTCTTCTTCTACGTATTGTTGATTGGTTTGCCGCTGACAGGCTGGCTCGCGACGCCGAAGTTCCTCCGTGAAGAAGGCCCAATGGCAGGACTCATGCTCTTCGGCGCATTTCCGCTGCCGGGCGCACCAAGCCTAGGCCGCCCCATGAAGGACTTTCATGAGATCGGCGCGAACCTCGGCATCGCGCTGCTGGCGCTGCATGTATTTGCCGCCCTCAAGCATCACTTCATCGCCAGGGATGACATACTGCTTCGGATGCTGCCCTTCAGACGAACCAGCTAGCTTCCGGGCGGTTTGACCGGAGGCGGTGCGGGGCAGTTGTGGCGCGGCAGCGGGATCTGCTCGTAGGGGTTATCGGCGCGCGCCACGGGTCCCATGGGGCAATCGGGAGAGGGCAGCGGCTTGGCCTCGGGCAGTGCATCCAGAAACGCCTTGGCCGGCGGAAATTCGTTCTTCCAGTCTTCATCATGGCCTTCCCAATTCATGGCAAAGGCCGGATGCGCCGTGGCAAGCAGGGCGATGATGGCAAGCATCCTCATGAGCCGATTATGAACCTGCGAGGTGTCAATTCAAAGTCCTAAACGCAGGACTGTTCCTCAGGCCTTGGTCAGGCGCTGCTGTTTTACCAGATAATCAACGATTGCCTCGGCGGCCTGTTCAGCCGAAAGTTTTGCCGTATCCAGAGAAAGCTCTGGACTTTCCGGGGTTTCGTAGGCCGATGAAATGCCGGTGAAGTTCTTGATCTCGCCGCGCCGCGCCTTGGCGTAGAGGCCTTTCACGTCGCGCTTCTCGGCTTCGGCAAGCGCGGTGTTGACAAAGATTTCCACGAACTCGCCCTTCTCCACGCTTTCCCTTGCCATCAAACGCTCGGCACGGAAGGGGGAGATGAAGGAGACAAGGACGATCAATCCGGCATCGACCATGAGCTTTGAGACTTCGGCGACGCGGCGGATGTTTTCGACGCGATCGGCATCGGTGAAGCCCAAGTCACGGTTGAGGCCGTGGCGGACGTTGTCGCCGTCGAGCAGATAGGTCATGTGGCCAAGCGCATGAAGTTTCTTTTCCACGAGATTGGCGATGGTGGATTTGCCGGAGCCGGACAGGCCGGTGAACCACAACACGGTTGGCTTCTGCTTGGCCTGGCCGGCGCGCGAGACCTTGTTCACATCCATGGCCTGCCAGTGAATATTGGAGGCGCGGCGCAATGCGAAGTGGATAAGGCCCATGCCAACGGTTGAATTGGTGAAGCGGTCAATGATGATGAAGCTGCCGAGATGACGGTTTTCGGCGTAGGTGGTGAAGGCGATGGAGCTGTCGAGCTCCAGATTGCAGACGCCGATTTCATTGAGCGTCAGGGTCTTGGCCGCCACATGCTCCATGGTGTTGACGTTGACCTTGTATTTCAATGAATCAAGGGTGCCGGGAACCTGACGGTTGCCGGTCTTGATCACATAGGGGCGGCCCGGCAGCATGGGCTCATCACCCATCCACAACACTTCAACTTCAAACTGATCCGACACTTCAATGGGATCTGAAGCATTGCAGATAACAGCGCCGCGGCTGACGTCGATTTCCGTGGTGAGGGTGATGGTGAGCGACTGGCCCGCGACACCAACCTTCAAGTCGCCATTGTAAGTGACAACGCGATCAACGACGGCAGTCTTGGCCGAGGGCAGAACCTTGATCTGGTCTCCGGGACGCACGGCGCCGCTGGCAATGGTGCCGGAAAAGCCGCGGAAATTCTGGTCCGGGCGGTTCACCCATTGCACGGGCAGGCGGAAGGCCTTTGTCGCCAGATCATCGTCAACCGGAACGGTTTCGAGATGGGCCATAAGGGTGGGGCCATGATACCAGGACATCGCCGCGGAGGGCTCGACGACATTGTCGCCGGCAAGGGCGGAGAGCGGAATGCAGGTGATGTTGTCGGCGCCGATGCTTTTGGCGAAGGTGCGATAATCGGCCTCGATATCGGTGAAAACTTTCTGGTCGTAGTTCATCAGGTCCATCTTGTTGATGGCGACGACGAGATGGCGGATGCCCAAAAGGGTTGCGATGAAGGTGTGGCGGCGGGTTTGGGTGAGCACGCCCTTGCGCGCGTCGATCAGAATGACAGCGAGATCGGCAGTGGAAGCGCCGGTGGCCATGTTGCGGGTGTATTGTTCATGGCCAGGTGTATCGGCCACGATGAATTTGCGCTTGTTGGTGGTGAAGGCCCTATAGGCCACGTCAATCGTGATGCCCTGCTCGCGTTCGGCGGCGAGGCCATCCACCAGCAAAGCGAAATCGAGATTTCCGCCCTGGGTTCCCATTCTCTTGGAGTCGGCTTCCAAGGCGAGAAGCTGATCTTCAAACAGCATCTTGGCCTCGTAGAGCAGCCGGCCGATGAGGGTTGATTTGCCATCATCGACGGAGCCGCAAGTGATGAAACGCAGGAGGTCCTTGTTCTCCTGGGTCTTCAGGTAGGACTCAACATCACCGCCTTCAAATTCGATGAAACGGGACATCAGAAATATCCCTCCTGCTTTTTCTTCTCCATGGAGGCGGCCTGGTCCTTGTCGATGACGCGACCCTGGCGCTCGGAAGAGGTGGCGACCAGCATTTCCTCGATGATGTCGAGAAGCGAGGTGGCGTTTGAATCAATGGCACCGGTCAGGGGATAGCAGCCCAGGGTGCGGAAACGTATCTTGCGCATTTCCGGTTTTTCGCCGGGGTTGAGCCGCATGCGCTCATCATCGACCATGATCATCTGGCCATCGCGCCAGACGATGGGGCGGGGGGCGGCGAAATAGAGCGGCACAATGGGAATGTTCTCGATGTGGATATATTGCCAGATGTCGAGTTCGGTCCAGTTTGAGAGCGGGAACACACGGATCGATTCGCCCTTGTTCTTGCGGGCGTTGTAGAGGTTCCATAGTTCGGGGCGCTGGTTCTTGGGGTCCCAGCGGTGCCTGGTATCGCGGAAGGAAAAAATTCGCTCCTTGGCGCGGGACTTTTCCTCGTCGCGGCGGGCCCCGCCGAAAGCGGCATCGAAGCCATATTTGTCGAGGGCCTGTTTCAGGCCGTCGGTTTTCATGATCTGGGTATGCAGTGCCGAGCCGTGGTCGAAGGGGTTTACATTCTTCTCGACGCCATCGGGGTTGATGTGGACGATGAGATCAAGGCCAAGGCGCTTGGCGGTTTCATCCCGGAGCGAAATCATGTCGCGGAATTTCCAGCGGGTATCGACATGCATCAGGGGAAACGGCGGCTTGGCGGGGTAAAAGGCCTTCATGGCGAGGTGCAGCATGACGGCTGAATCCTTGCCCACGGAATAGAGCATCACGGGCTTTTCGCATTCGGCGGCGACTTCGCGGATGATGTGGATGGATTCCGCCTCGAGGCGTTCGAGATGGGTCAATTTCCTGAGGGCAGGGGCCTGCGGCATTACGCTATCCTTGTTCGGGCGGGTTTATGGCGGGGTCTTTGCGCAAAGGCAAGGCGGGACTTGCCCAGATATGGGCTTCGGGTTAGTGCTTAAAGAGGGGGGCTGATGAAAAATCCATCACCAAAAAAACCGACGGCCAAGAAGGGCACGCCCAAACTTCCCTACCAGGAGCCGCATCTCGGCGCTGCGGCGCGGGGCAAGCTCTTGGAGGAAGCCATCGGGCGCGAAGTGCGCGGATTCCGCGAAAAACTCGGCATCACAATTTCAGAACTGGCGAAGGCTGCGGACATGTCGGCGGGCATGCTGTCGAAAATCGAGAACGGCGCCACCTCGCCGTCGCTTGGTTCCCTTCAGGCCCTGGGCAAGGCCTTGCAGGTGCCGGTCACCGCGCTGTTTCGCGGCTTTGAGGAAATCCGCGATGCATCCTTTGTGAAAGCCGGACAGGGCCTGACCATTGAGCGACGGGGCACGCGGGCCGGCCACCAATACCAGTTGCTGGGCCATAGCCCGCACGGGGCGGTGATGGTCGAGCCCTATATGATTACACTCACTGCCCAGTCGGATGTGTTCCCCACCTTCCAGCATGGCGGGCTTGAGATGCTCTATATGCTGGAGGGCAATGTGGTGTACCGCCATGGCGACAAAACCTATGACATGCACCCCGGCGACACCCTGTTTTTCGATGCCGATGTTCCGCATGGGCCGGAGGAGCTGAAAAAGCTCCCGGCGCGCTATTTGAGCGTGATCAGCTACCGGCGGGATGATTAACCCTCTCATTCCCCCCGTGAAAAAATAATTCCTAGCAGTTGATATTGCTGATATGCCCTGATACAGTCTTTCAGCGCTGTTTCAGGAGAGGTTTTTTGTCATGTGCGGCATTGTCGGTCTTTATCTCAAGAACCCCAAATTGAAGTCCAAACTGGGCAAAATGTTCAAGCCCATGCTGATCGAAATGACCAATCGCGGGCCGGATTCAACCGGCGTTGCGGTTTACCGCAATCCGGTGAAAAAGGCCCAGACGAAATTTTCCCTGGCCCATGACGACGCCAATTATGATTGGAAGAAAATCGATACTGGATTGGAGAAGGCCCTGAAGTGCGTTTGCACGATCACCAAAATCGACAGCCACTGCATTCTGGTGACGACGGGCAAGGAAGCGGCGGTGATCGCCTGGCTGAAAGCCCATCACCCCGGGGTGCGCGTGGTGGGCACGGGCCACACGATTGAGATTTTCAAGGAAACGGGATTGCCGGCGGCAGTCTATGACCGGTTTGACCTCGACGAGGCGCAAGGCACCCACATAATCGGCCACACGCGCATGGCAACCGAGAGTGCGGTGACCACGGCGGGTTCGCATCCCTTTGCCACCGGCGCTGACCTTTGCCTGGTGCATAATGGATCGCTTTCCAATCATAACCGCCTGCGGGAGAACCTCCGCAAGGAGGGCATGGACTTCCAGACGGAGAATGACACCGAAGTGGCGGCCGCCTACATGACGTGGAAGCTGCGCGACGGGGCGACGCTGAAGGAAGCGCTGGAAGATGGTTTGCGCGATCTCGATGGTTTTTACACTTTCCTCGTTGGCACTGCAGATGGTTTTGCCGTGGTGCGTGATCCCATTGCCTGCAAACATGCTGTCATGGCGGAGACCGATGACTGGGTGGCGATGGCGACCGAATACCGCGCCATTGCGCATTTGCCGGGGGCCGACACGGCGAAAATCTGGGAACCGGAACCGACTGTCGTTTACACTTGGGGCGGACACGCATGAACGAGCTTGATCTTCACAAGGTTGGGGTGCGGGGAATCAACTCGCAGCTTCACGGCCTGCCCAAGAACACCAATGAAAAGCATTGGGTCATTCATAATCCCAAGGGCCAGCATTCGATTGCGGTCGGCCTTGATGCGCCGCTGCAGATTGATATCCGCGGCCATGTGGGCTTCTATTGCGGCGGCATGAACAAGGATGCGGAACTGACCATTCATGGCCATGCGGGCGTCGGCACGGCTGAAAACATGATGTCCGGCGTGGTCTGGGTGAAGGGCAATTCATCGGAATCGGCTGGCGCCACGGGCAATGGCGGTCTTCTCGTCATTGAGGGCGATGCCTCGTCACGCTGCGGCATTTCAATGAAGGGCATTGATATTGTGGTGGGCGGTTCGGTCGGCCACATGTCGGCCTTCATGGCGCAGCGCGGCAACCTGATCGTCTGCGGCGATGCGGGCGATGCGCTGGGCGATTCCATTTATGAGGCGCGGCTTTATGTGAAGGGCAAGGTGGCAAGCCTTGGGGCCGATTGCATCGAGAAGGAAATGCGCGTCGAACACCTGGCTGATCTTGAGCGGTTGCTGAAGGCCGCCAAGCGCAAGGAGAGGCCTACGGACTTCAAACGCTACGGCTCGGCCCGCAAGCTTTACAATTTCAGCGTTGATCACGCGGACGCATACTGAGGACACCATGGATAAAACGCCCCGCACGCTGCCGCGCAAATCAGCAACCTTTGACGATTACACGCTTTCCGAAATCCGTCGGGCCGCGAGCACCGGCATTTATGATATCCGCGGGGCCGGCGCCAAGCGCAGGCTGCCGCATTTTGATGATCTGCTGTTTTTGGGAGCATCCATCTCGCGCTATCCGCTGGAGGGCTACCGGGAAAAATGCGGCACGAATGTTGTCCTTGGCACGCGCTTTGCCAAGAAGCCGATTGAACTGAAAATTCCGATTACCATTGCGGGTATGAGCTTTGGTTCGCTCTCGGCGCAGGCCAAGGAAGCCTTGGGGCGCGGGGCAACGATTGCCGGCACCTCCACCACTACGGGTGATGGCGGCATGACGCCGGAAGAGCGCGGGCAATCCAAGACATTGGTTTATCAATACCTGCCATCACGCTACGGGATGAACCCGGATGATTTGCGCAAGGCTGATGCCATTGAAATCGTCATCGGCCAGGGGGCCAAGCCGGGTGGCGGCGGCATGTTGCTGGGCCAGAAAATTTCTGATCGTGTGGCTGCCATGCGCTGTTTGCCCAAGGGAATTGACCAGCGCTCGGCCTGCCGGCATCCGGACTGGACCGGGCCTGATGACCTTGAAATCAAGATCCACGAACTCCGCGAAATCACCAATTGGGAAAAGCCCATCTATGTAAAGATCGGCGGAGCCCGACCTTACTATGATGTGGCGCTGGCGGTGAAGGCCGGGGCTGATGTGGTTGTTCTCGACGGCATGCAGGGCGGCACGGCGGCTACCCAGGAAGTGTTTATCGAGCATGTGGGCCAGCCGACCCTTGCCTGTATCCGACCGGCGGTCCGCGCGTTGCAGGAACTTAACATGCACCGCAAGGTGCAGCTCATCGTTTCCGGCGGCATCCGGAATGGCGCCGATGTGGCAAAGGCTTTGGCGCTTGGGGTGGATGCGGTGTCGATCGGCACGGCGGCCCTTGTGGCGCTTGGCGATAACGACCCATATTATGAAGCGGAATACAATGAGCTTGGCTCAACGGCTGGGGCCTATGACGATTGGCACGAGGGGCGCGACCCCGCCGGCATTACCACGCAGGATCCGGAACTGGCCAAGCGGCTTGACCCCGTGAAAGCGGGACGCAGGCTTTCCAACTACCTGAAGGTGATGACGCTGGAAGCGCAGACCATCGCGCGGGCCAATGGCAAGTCCCATGTGCATAATCTTGAGCCGGAAGACCTCTGCGCGCTGACCGTGGAAGCCGCGGCCATGGCGCAGGTCCCCCTTGCAGGAACCGACTGGATTCCGGGCCGGGGCGGGTATTAGGATGGGGATTTCTTAGGGAGACCATTTTGGAAATCACCGTACTTGCCATTTTCGCCGGAGCACTTTTCATAAATTCCAGCTCGCCTGGCCCGAGTGTTGCGGCATTGGTGGCGCGGGTTCTGACCAGCGGCTGGCGCAGCGTCATGCCGCTTCTTGCCGCCATGTGGGTTGGCGAGGCCTTATGGCTCACGGCGGCGGTTTTCGGCCTCAGCGTCATGGCGCAGACTTTTTATTGGGCTTTCGTGATTTTGAAATATCTTGGCGTGGCCTACCTACTCTATCTCGCCTACCGGATGTGGACCGCGCCTTCCGACGTCAGGGATGAGGCGTTGCCAGCGGGCGATTCTTCATGGCGGCTGTTTTTCACCGGCATGGCCATTACGCTGGGCAATCCCAAGATCATGGTATTTTATCTGGCGCTGCTGCCCTCCATCGTTGATCTCGCGCGAATCTCGCTGATGGGATGGATGGAGCTTACGGTCACCATGGTGGCGGTGATTGTGGCTGTCGATCTTACCTGGGTGATGATTGCCGCGCAGGCGCGCCGCTGGCTCAAGAGCCCGCGTGCGGTCCGCATTGCCAATAAAACCAGTGCCACGGCCATGGGCGGGGCAGCCCTGGTGATTGCAACACGATGAAACTTAAAAATGATAACCGGGAGAGAAAATAGATGGCTGGGGAACTCGAAGCATATGCCAAGAAGAACAAGGTAAAGTTCTTCCTGTTCAATTTCACTGACCTGTTCGGCACGCAGCGGGCCAAGCTGGTGCCAGCGGAAGCCGCAACACGGATGCAGAAGGCGGGCGCGGGTTTTGCGGGCTTTGCCACCTGGCTTGACCAGACACCGGCGCACCCGGACATTCTTGTAATGCCGGACCCCAATGCAATCATTCCCCTGCCGTGGCGGCCGGATGTGGCCTGGGTTGCGGGCGACCCATGGATGAGCGGCAAGCCATTGGAACAGGCGCCGCGCTATGCACTGAAGAAAGCCATGGAAAAAACCGCCAAGAGCAATCTCAAAATGATGGCCGGTGTCGAGCCGGAATTCTTCTTGACCAATGCGGATGGCACGCAGATTTCCGATGGCCGGGATACGCAGGAAAAGCCCTGCTACGACCAGGCGGCGATCATGCGGAGGCTTGACGTGATCACCGAAATTTCCTCGACGATGATTCAACTGGGCTGGGGGCCCTATCAGAACGACCACGAGGACGCCAACGGCCAGTTTGAGATCAACTGGAATTTCAATGATGCGCTGACAACGGCGGATCAGTTGGCCTTCTTCAAGTTCATGGTGAAGTCCATTGCGGAGAAGCATGGACTGCGCGCCACCTTCATGCCGAAACCCTTCATCAATCTCACGGGCAGTGGCTGCCATGTGCATCTCTCGGTGTGGGACAATGCGCGCAAGAAGAACCTGTTTGATGATGCCAAGGACGAGATGGGCCTGTCGCCCATGGCCTACAACTTTTTGGGCGGCCTCATCCACCATGCGGACTCACTGGTGGCAATTACCAATCCCACGGTGAACTCCTACAAGCGCATCAATGCGCCGCGAACGATTTCGGGAGCCACTTGGGCGCCCAACACCGTGACCTTCGGCGGCAACAACCGCACCCATATGGTGCGCATTCCCGATGCGGGGCGCACGGAATTCCGCCTGCCTGACAATGCGGCCAATCCCTATCTTATGCTGGCCTCCATCATGGCGGCGGGCATGCATGGCATCGAGGCGAAGATGGATCCGGGCAAGCGCCTCGACATCGACATGTATACGGAAGGCCACACGGTCAAGAATGCCAAGAAGCTGCCGCTCAACCTGCTTGATGCGCTGCGCAATTTTGAGAAGGACAGCTATCTGCGTGAGGCCCTGGGGGCCGAGGTATCGTCGGCCTATCTCAAGCTCAAGCATGCGGAATGGAACCAGTATTGCCGTCACCTCACGCAATGGGAGCGGGACACGACGCTGGATTGCTGATGAAGTATTCGGTCTTCTCACTGCTCAAGAACACGCTGTCGGGCCACAAGAAATGGCCGGCGGCGTGGCGCGATCCGCAGCCCAAGAAGGACTATGACGTCATCATCATCGGGGGTGGCGGGCATGGGCTGGCTACTGCCTATTACCTGGCGAAAGTGCATGGCATCAGCAATGTGGCGGTGCTGGAAAAATCTTGGCTGGGCTCCGGCAATGTCGGGCGCAACACCACGATCATCCGCTCCAATTACATGCTGCCGGGGAACAATCCGTTCTACGAATGGTCGATGAAGCTGTGGGAGGGTCTGGAGCAGGATTTCAACTTCAACGCCATGGTTTCGCAGCGCGGTGTGCTCAACCTTTGTCATACGGATCCGCAGCGTGACGCCTTCGCGCGGCGCGGCAATGCCATGCGGATTGATGGCGTTGACGCGGAGCTTCTCGATACGGAAGGGGTGCGCGAGATGTACCCGTTCCTTGATTTCAACAATGCGCGCTTTCCGATCAAAGGCGGCATTTTGCAGCGGCGCGGCGGAACGGTGCGCCACGATGCGGTGGCCTGGGGCTATGCGCGCGGGGCCGATTCACGTGGCGTCGACATTATCCAGAATTGTGAGGTCACGGGCATCAAGACGGTGAAGGGCAAGGTCGTGGGTGTTCAGACCAATCGCGGATTTATCGGCTGCAAGAAACTCGGGCTTGCGGCGGCGGGAAATTCTTCGGAAGTCGCGGCAATGGCAGGCTTGAAGTTGCCGATTGAAAGCCATGTGCTGCAGGCCTTCGTGTCGGAAGGCTTGAAGCCTTACATCGATGGCGTGGTAACTTTTGGCGCCGGACATTTCTATGTCTCGCAATCCGACAAGGGCGGCTTGGTGTTCGGCGGCGATATCGACGGCTACAATTCCTATGCGCGGCGCGGCAATTTGCCCATGGTGGAGCATGTGATCGAGGCGGGCGTGGCGATGATCCCCGGCCTGGCGCGGGTGCGGGTGCTGCGCTCGTGGGGCGGCATCATGGACATGTCGATGGATGGCTCGCCGATCATCGACAAGACTTCGATTGACGGGCTCTATCTCAATGCGGGCTGGTGCTACGGCGGCTTCAAAGCCACGCCGGCGTCCGGCTGGTGTTTCGCCCATACGATTGCCAACGACGCGCCGCACAAGCTGAACGCGGCCTATCGGCTTGACCGGTTCCGCCGGGGCTACGTGATCGATGAAAAAGGGCAGGGCGCTTCGCCCAATTTGCATTGAGATGAAAACCCCATGCTGATCAAATGCCCCCATTGCGGAACGCGACCGGTGGAAGAGTTTACCTTCAACGGCGATGCCTCCATTCGAAGGCCTATGTCGAATGATCCCAAGTCGATGGATCAGTGGTTTGACTACGTCTACCTGCGCGACAATACAAAAGGCCGCTTTGACGAATACGCGCATCATTCCAGCGGCTGCCGGGCCTGGCTGGTGGTGACGCGCGATACGCAGAGCCATGAAATTTTCAGTGTGGTGACGGCGCGGGATTACGCGATGAAGCAGGTGGCACCATGACCGGGTTTCGTCTGGACAAGGGTGGATTGATTGACCGCGCTGCGCCACTGGATTTCACTTTTGATGGCAAGGCGTTTACCGGATTTGCAGGTGATACCCTCGCTTCCGCGCTGATTGCCAATGATGTGCATCTCATGGGGCGTTCGTTCAAATATCACCGGCCGCGGGGCGTGATATCGGCGGGCAGTTCCGAGCCCAATGCTCTGGTCGAGCTGCGCGAGGGGCCACGCAAGGAAGCGAACACCCGCGCCACCATGATTGAGCTCTATGATGGGTTGGTCGCCAAAAGTCAGAACCGCTGGCCTTCGCTTGAGTTTGATGTCGGCGCGTTGAATTCAATTGCCTCGGCGATGTTTGTGGCGGGCTTCTATTACAAGACCTTTATGTGGCCCAAAAGTTTCTGGGAAAAAATCTACGAACCCATCATCCGGAGGGCTGCGGGATTAGGTGTTGCGTCCAAGGAAGCGGATCCGGACAAGTATGAAAAGGCCTATGGCCATTGCGATCTACTGGTTGTGGGTTCCGGTCCGACTGGATTGATGGCGGCATTGACGGCGGCGCGCTCCGGGGCGCGCGTCATTCTCGCCGATGAAAGTTCGATGCTTGGCGGATCGCTGCTCAATGAGAATGAAGAGATCGGTGGCATGCCGGGCCATGCATGGGCCATGGCTACGATTGCCGAACTCAGCTCCATGCCCAATGTCACTGTGATGCCGCGCACGACGATTTTCGGCTGGTATGACGATAATATTTTTGGCGCGGTGGAGCGGGTGAATGACCATGTACTGGAGCCTTCGCCTTACGAGCCCCGGCAGCGCTATTGGCGCATCATGGCCAAGCGTGCCGTGATGGCCACGGGGGCGGAGGAGCGGCCCATCGTGTTCGGCGGCAATGATGTGCCGGGGGTGATGACAGCCAGTGCCTTGCGCACCTATGCGAACCGCTATGCGGCGGCGGCGGGCAGATCCGTTGTGGTGTTCACCAACAATAACTCGGGTTACCGTACGGCGCGTGACATGAAGGTCCACGGCGTGCATGTGGAAGTCATCATCGACTCACGCAAGGAGTCGCATGCGGATGCGGGTGGGGTTCCGGTCATCCGTGGCGGTGCGATCGTCAATGTCCGAGGTGGCAAGCGGGTGAGCGGGGTTGAACTCGCCGATCACCGCATGATCCCGTGCGACGCCATTGCCATGTCGGGCGGCTGGAGCCCCATCGTCAACCTGATGTGCCATCGCGGCACCAAGCCGAAATGGGATGAGCGCATTGCCGGGTTTGTGCCGCCTGATGTCGGGGATGCCTTTGTCGCGGCGGGTTCGGCTGCGGGCCGGATGCTGCTGTCGGAATGCCTCGCAGACGGTGCGCGGGCCGGAACGTTGAAGGGTAAGACGCCGGCTATTCCGAAGTGCCGGGACGAGGCTTTTGCGGTGACGCCTTTGTGGTGGGTGAAGGAGTCCACGGGCAAGGCCTTTGTCGACTACCAGAATGATTCAACGGCCAAGGATTTGCCGCTGGCGGCGCAGGAGGGCTACCGCGATATCGAGCTGGCCAAGCGTTATACCACGGCGGGCATGGCCACGGATCAAGGCAAGCTGGGCAATGTAAATGCCATTGCCATCCTCGCAGAAGCCATGGGCCGCACGATTGACCAGGTGGGCACCACCACATTCCGGCCCTATTACACGCCGGTTTCCTTTGGCGCGATTGCGGGGCCTTTCGTTGGGCATCATTTCCAGCCGGTGCGGAAAACGCCATTGCATGACTGGGCGGATGAGCTTGGCGCGGTGTTTGTTGAAACCGGATTGTGGATGCGTTCGTCATGGTTCCCGCAAGACGGCGAGGATTGGCTGGCAAGTGCCTCGCGCGAAGTGCTGGTGACACGTGAGCGCGTCGGCCTCTGCGATGTGTCCACCCTTGGCAAGATTGATGTGCAGGGGAAAGACGCGGCGGAATTTTTGAACCGGCTCTATTGCAACACTTTCAGCACGCTTGATGTGGGCAAGGCGCGCTATGGCCTGATGCTGCGCGAAGACGGCATCGTGTTTGACGATGGCACGACCTCGCGGCTTACGCCCGATCATTTCCTGATGACGACGACCACAGCCAATGCGGCGCGCGTCATGAGCCACATGGAATTCTGCCATCAGGCTCATTGGCCTGAGCTTGACGTGCAATATGTTTCAGTTACGGAACAGTGGGCGCAGATGGCGATTGCCGGGCCGAAAGCGCGGGCCACCTTGCAGAAGATCGTTGATGGCGTGACGCTGGATGACACGAGCTTCCCTTATCTGGCGGCGAAGGAGATCAGCATTCTCGGCGGCATGAACGCGCGGCTGTTCCGCATTTCATTCTCTGGCGAGCATGCCTATGAGTTGGC
Organism: Aestuariivirga sp.; assembly: GCA_965279345.1. GTDB lineage: Bacteria > Pseudomonadota > Alphaproteobacteria > Rhizobiales > Aestuariivirgaceae > Aestuariivirga. The sequence continues at coordinate 326,011 of CBDIHN010000002.1, read as the reverse complement.
GGTGCCGGCGGATTACGGAAACCTGGTGGCGCGCAGCATCATGCAGGTGGGTGAGGAATTTGGCATCACACCCTATGGCATTGAGGCGCTGTCGATCATGCGCATCGAGAAGGGCCATGTGGCGGGAGGTGAGCTCAACGGCACGACAACCGCTGGCGATCTCGGGCTTGGCAAAATGATGTCGTCCAAAAAGGATTATATCGGGCGGATGATGGCGGCGCGCGAAGGCCTTACGGACAAGAACCGGCAATGCGTGGTGGGAATCAGGCCCTTTGACGCAACGGACAAGATCCGTTCGGGCTCGCATCTGCTGAAGAAGGATGACACGCCCTCGATGGCGGCGGATCAGGGCTACATTTCTTCGGTCGCATGGTCGCCGATGCTGAACATGTGGCTGGGGCTGGCGCTGCTCTCCAATGGCCGCGAGCGGCATGGCGAAGTGGTGAAGATTTTTGACGGCGTCCGCAACATCCATATGTTCGGCGTGATCTGCGATCCCATGCATTACGACAGGGAGAATAGGAAACTCCATGTCTGATAATTTTCAAAGAGTTTCGCCGCTGGCCGACATTGCCATTCAGGGCCGCTTTGGCGCAGATAACGGTGTGCCGGGTGTTACGCTTTCGGTGCGGCATACCGTGCAAATCGCCACGGTGATCACGCGCAAGGGCAAGGCGAAAGCGCTTGCCGATGCCCTGAAGAATTGGCGCGGGGCCACCGCGCAATGGGCGGGGACGGAGCAGTATTTCGTTCTGGACAAGCCCTTTGACGAGGTGCGCAAAAAACTGGATGGCCTTGCCTCCTGCTCCGATCAAAGCCATGGCCGGGTGATTATCCGGATCGAAGGACAAAAGGTGCGCAATGTCCTGTGCAAGGGCACGCCGGTTGATCTGCATGAGAGCGAGTTTGGAGTCGGCAAGAGTGCGCTCACGCAGATGGCCCATGTGGGTGTGCATCTCACGCGCACAGGTAAGGACGCCTTCGAGCTTTCGGTGTTCCGCGGATTCTCGGAAAGCTTCTGGGAATGGTTGACGGAACAGGCGGAAGAGTTTGGGTATCAGGTTATTTAGTTAAAGAGCCGCCGCCAGCCGCGCAATTCTTTTGCACGCCTCGGTGATTTGCGTTTCATCCACTGTTAGCGCCACGCGGACGTGGCCGGCGCCGCCGGCACCGAAGCTTTCGCCGGGCATGGTGACGACGTTTTCCCCGGCCAGCAGTTTTCGCGCGAAGTCTTCGCCTGATAGCCCCGTCTTGCGCACGTCGACCATGACGAACATGCCGCCTTCGGGCATGCGGGCGGAGATGTTTTTAGCACCCTTCAATCCGGCAACGAGGGCGCGGGCGCGGCGCTCGTAGCTTTTCTTCATGGCATCCACTTCGGGGAAGTGATTGGCAATGGCGAATGCGGCCGCATCTTCGAGGAAGGCCTGGGAGCCGAAAAGCATGGTTTCGGTGAGCGGCAGTGCGGCTTCAATAAAATCCTCGGAAGCCGCCAGCCAGCCGCAGCGGAAGCCGGGCATGGCGTGGGATTTTGACAGCGACGAGACGACGACGGTGCGCTTTTCCAAACGCGGCTCATCGAAGGGCGAGGCGAACACCGTGTTGCCATAGGTCATGGTGGCGTAGACTTCATCGGAGATGATCCACAGGTCGTGGCGCTCGCAGACATCGCCGATCTGGGCGATGGTTTCGCGCGTCATCACCGCCCCGGTGGGATTGCTCGGAGTATTGAGCAGCAGGGCGCGGGTTTTCGGCGTGATGGCGCGCTCGAGATCGGCGGCTTTGAGATGGAAGCCGTTGTCGGGATCGACGCCCACCGGAACGGCAATACCGCCCGCCGCGGCGATCACGCCTTCGTAAGTGGCGTAATAGGGATCGGCCATCAGCACTTCGTCGCCCAGTTCAACGGTTGCCTGCAGGGCCACGAACAGAGCGGTTTGCGTGCCGGGGAGGAAGATGAATTGCTGGGTGCTGATGGGGCGGCCGGTGCTTTTGGTATATTGCGCCGAGAGGCTGTCGAGGAGTTGGGATTCGCCGCGGCTGGCGGCATATTTATAGCGCCCGGCGCGCATCCGGGTGTTCACCACATCCATGATGGCGGTGGGGGTGGGCGCATCGGGCTCGCCGATGGAGAGAAATATCAGATCTTCGCCGGCTTCGGCACGGCGCTTGCCTTCGATATGCACGGCCCATTTATCGGAGCCGAGGCCGCTCAAGCGCTGGGTTATGGATGCAAGTTTCATGGGGGCCTTCTAGCCGAGCCTTCAGGCATCGTCGAGGGATGGCCCGACCCTGCCGTCATGGGAGATATGCAAATAGGCGGATTTGGAGAGCTCCTGAAATTCCTGTGCCGTGACGGCCAGAACCGGGCAGGCCTTGCCATAGAGCGTTTCGGCCACGGCGGCGCCGATGGCCAGGTTGATATCGGGCTGCACCAGGATGATACCGGCGGGCGCGGTGCCAAGCCTGATCGCTTCGGCGAGGCCGCCGGGAGCGCTGCCGGAACCCCGGCTTTCCAGCATCATGAGGATTTTGCCTTTGAGGCTTTGCCCCTTCTGGGGGTGGTGAATGTCGATAATGGTTCCGCTGCGGGGATCGAATGCGCCCCAGAAACTCAAGGGTTCATCGAGCAGGAGGACGGGGCCTTGGGCCATGCCGGCATGAAGCACAGTCATGGATTTGACCACAGAATTGGATCGCGCCAGACAGTGCCTTGCACGGCGCTTTCCACGCATTCCTTCAAGCTGCCGAAACAAACAGCAACACCCAGCATGCCGGGCGCGTAATAGGCCCATTTCGCCGCATTGGTCATGACGCGGCCATTGAGGCCCTGAATTTTCGGCGAGTAGTAAGTGCAGACATCGACGGGAATGGTGACGCCTGCGCCCTGCAAAATCTTGAGCCAGCCCTTGGCGATGAGCAGTTCGCGGATGCCGCGGCTGGTGGAAACATAGGTGGTGGTTTTCACCTTGCGCCCGTCCAGCAGCTTCACGAGATCGGCAAATTCAGAAAGTGAAAAATGGGGCGTTCCGAGAGCTACCGCATCAAGAGGGCCATTGCTAAATGATGAAAGTTCATGATGAGCAGCTTTTAAGTGATCGGTTGTGATTTCGAACGTCTCGCCAATCTTGAACACTGTGTTCAGTGTCGGTGCTTCAGGCGTTACGCCGACGACATGCAGGAGTTCCACGCCGCCCGAGGCAGCGCTTGCGGCACACAGGGCCTTGAGCTGATCGGTGGTGGTTTCCCTTTGAAGATCAGAGATCACCGGAATGCGGCGACCGGCCTTGCGGCCCAGGACATGGCCTAGGAGATGGAAGAAAATATCCTGGCGCTTCCACGCATCGGGAACGGACGCACAGGTAAAATGGATATCGGCCATGCGGCCTTCATCGGTGTGAAGCCCGGCGAAGGGGGCGAGGCCGGTGATGGCGCAGGCCACGTCGAGATAGTCGCCATATTTGTTCGTCCTCGCACCGACTGCGGAATTGTAAAAGGCGACTGCATTGGATTCGCCTATAGCGATATTGTCGCCAAGTTTTGGCCCGCCGGCGAGTTGGTAGGGCGCGCAGGTCCAGGTGGGTTTGCAGCCGAGCTTGGCATAAAGATCCATGAGTTCATGGGCTCCGCGCACCATTTCGGGATCGGAACGTTCAGGCCTGAGGCCGCCGTCATCGGGGCTGGCTACGCTGTTGTTGGTCCACGTCGGCACGGAAAGTTTTGCGCCGTGCTCCAGAAGAAACTTTACGAAATCGACGTGAGACTGTCCGGTGTAAAAGCAGGCATCGACATGGGCAAAGCTGATGGGAATGAGGCGGGGGGCGCCCATGATGCGGGCGGCCTGCTCCACCAGCTGCAGGGCAAGCTGGTGGGCCTTGCCGTCAGCCATTGGCCCCCTCAAGGGAGATACGGGTCAGGGTCACATAATCGGTCTTGCCGGAGCCAAGGAGCGGGATTTCATCGAGATGCACCAGGACTTTTGGAATCATGAGGTCGGAAGCACCACGGCTTTTCAGGCCTTCGGCAATCACGGCGCGCTCGGGCTGGACGATGGTGGTGAACAGGATGAGTTGCTCGCCCTTTTTCTCATCGGGAATGGCGACAACGGCAAAATTCTCACCAGGGAAGGCTTCCTGCAATTTTGTTTCAACTGCGGTGAGCGAGACCATTTCGCCGGCAATTTTCGAGAAGCGCTTGGCCCGGCCCAGAATGGTGACGAAGCGGTGCTCATCAACTTCCACAATATCGCCCGTGTCATACCAGCCTTCAGGCGGGGCTTCGACGACGCCGGGATTGTCGGCGCGCAAATAGCCCAGCATCACGTTGGGGCCTTTCACGAACAGCCGGCCGCCCGAGGCAATGCCTTCAACCGGTTCCAGGCGGTAATCGATCCGGTCCAAAAGCCGTCCCACGCTGCCGGAGCGGTGATGCATGGGTGTGTTGATGGCAATGACGGGCGAGCATTCGGTGGCGCCATAGCCTTCCAGAATGCGGTGGCCGAATTTCTCCATCCAGGCTTCGCGGGTTTCCTGCTTTACCCGTTCGGCGCCGGCCACAATCAGGCGCATGCTGAAGAAATCATAGGGGTTGGCGGTGCGAGCATAGCCGGCAAGGAACGTATCGGTGCCATAGAGCACAGTGGCATTGGTGTCGTAACACAGTTCCGGCACGATCTTGTAGTGCAGCGGCGAGGGATAGAAGAAACTGTAAACGCCGGAGAGGACCGGAAGCAGGGTTCCCCCCAGCAGGCCAAAGGCATGGAACATGGGCATGGCGTTGAAGACAATGTCCTGGGCGCTGAAGCCGATGCGGGCGGCGGCCTGCAGCCGGTTTGCATTGAGATTGCGGTGCGACAGCACCACGCCCTTGGGTACGCCTTCCGATCCCGAGGTGAAGAGAATGATGGCGGGGCTGTCGGGGTCCTTGCTGGCTTTTGCCAGCCAGAGCGCGGTGCGGGAGAAAAACCGGGAAAACAGGCCGTAGAGCTTGTCGCCAGTGCCAATATTTTCGCGCACATCCTCAAGATAGATGATCTGGCAATTCTTGGAGAGGATGGCGATATCGGCCTCCATTTCCGCCGCCTCGATGAATTTGCGCGATGACACGATGGTGGTGACCTGGGCCGCGATGCACGCCGCCGACATGTTGATGGCGCCTGTCGAGAAATTCAGCATGGCGGGCACGCGGCCAAAGGCCTGCAAGCCAAAAAGCGTGAGCAGGCCACCGATGGCATTGGGCAGAAGCACACCCACGGTTTTCTGCTTGGGCGTGAGCCCAGCGATCTTGCGGCCAAGAATGAAGCTGCCCATGATCACCCGGTTATAGGCAATGGGCTGGCGCTGGATGTCCTCGACAATCTTGTGGCTGCCGCCATGGGTGGCGCGGGCATCAAGCAGGGATTCAAACAGCGTCTGCTCGGTGTTCGAGGTGGAGAACACCATGTCGGTCATGACGTCGTAGAGCTTGTCGGCCTGGTGTTCGCGCAGGCGCGAGCCGCGCATTCCTTCGGGCGCATCGAATTTCACCGGCGGCAGGAAGGTGATGGTGATTTTTGGAAACCAGCGCTGGCGCAGCTTGCCGCGCATGCTGGAGAATTTGGAGAATTGCGCGCCGTCAATGCGCACGGGCAGAACCTTGGCATCGGCCATCTGGGCAATGGCGCCGGGGCCCTCGTAGACCTTCATCAGGGTGCCGGTGACAGTGATGCGGCCCTCGGGGAAGATCACCACGCGATTGCCCTTTTTCACGGCTTCGACCAAGGTTCGGATCGACAGAGGATTGCCGGGATCAATTGCGGCGAGATTAAAAAGCGCGAAGGCGGGCTTCACCCACCAGCGCTTTGCCATATGGTAATTGATGGCAAAGGTGGTGCGGTCGGGAAGAAAGGCCGAGAGCAAGGGGCCATCGAGGAATGACGTGTGATTGGCAACGATCACCACCCTTCGCCCCGCCGCCTTGTAGTTTTCCATGCCCTTGATCTCAACACGGTAGAGAAGGCGGAAGAGTTGCCGGGCAAAGTTTGCCAGGGTTTCCTGGGGCAGGAGGAAGCAAATCCAGATGGCCGCCACCGCATTGGCGAGCCCCAAGCAGAGGAACAGTCCGCGGGCTGTGATGAACTGCAGCAGGATGACGGACGTCATCGTGGCGGTGATCATGAAGATGGCATTGACAAGGTTGTTGGCGGCAATGACGCGCGAGCGCTTGGGCGGCGAGGCGCGGGTTTGCATGATTGCATTCAATGGCACCGCATAGATGCCGCCGAAGAAGGCGGTCATGAACAGGTCAAAGGCAACGCGCCAGCTTGACCAGTCGGAAAAGAAAACGCCGGCCCCATTGAGCGTGGTGCCTGCGAGCCTGGCGTTGACCTGGCCTGCGGCGAAATAAAGGTCAATGAGGAACCCCGTCATCATGATGGCGGCCATTGGCACGTATTTTGCCGAGACCTCGCCCTTCAGCAGACGGCTGGTGACCATTGAGCCCAGGCCAATGCCGATGGTGAAGGTGGCGATGAAGGCGTTGGCCACATCCTCGTTGCCGAGCAGGATATCCTTGGTGAAAACCGGGAACTGCACGAGCAGGACAGTGCCCACAAACCAGAACCAGGAGGCCCCGATGACGGCCCAGAACACATCGTGACGTTCGCGGGCATATCCGATGAGCTTTACCGTTTGCCGCGGAACGTTCCAGTCGATATCGAGATCGGGCGTGGTGGAAGGCGCAGGCGGCATGCGGGTCGTGGCATACCAGGCGATGACTGCCAGAAGGATGAGCGCGCCCGAGAGGATTTGCCTGCCGCCGGTTTCCAGCACAAGAAAGCCGCCGAACATGGTACCGAGGAGAATGGTGACAAAGGTTCCCATCTCGATCAAGGCGTTACCGGCGATGACCTCTTCGCGCTTCAGGTATTGCGGCAGGATTCCGTATTTGATGGGTCCGAAAAAGGCCGCGAGGCTGCCGGCAAAAAACAGCACCATGAGGTCGAGGTAGGGGTTGTCGAGCCACAGGGCTCCGGCGCCGAAAACCATGGCGGCGATTTCGGCGAGCTTCACCCGCTGGGCGATGAAGGCCTTGTCGAACTTGTCGGCAAACTGGCCGGCGATGGCGGAGAAGAGGAAATAGGGCAGGATGAACAGGGCGGTTCCGGCCTGGACGAAAAGCGTGGCATTCCAGCCATGGTTTACGGCGAGGTCGAAGGTGATGAGAATGGTGATGGCGTTGCGCAGGCCGTTGTCGTTGAATGCGCCGATTCCCTGGGCCACGAAGAGCGGCAGGAAGCGCCTTGTTGTGAGGAGTGAAAACTGGCTCGCATGGTCCATAAGTAAAATCCTAGTGTAAGAATTTATTCTTTTTATGTTCTCTTCGACTCACCGCTGCAATAGATGGCTGATCAGGCGAAAACTATCCAGATGATTATTGCAGATGTGGCTGGCCCCGGCCTGCTTTAGCTCCGCCAAACGGCCTGAATCCGTGCTGAAACCGATGAAATGAACGCCATTTGAGAGGCCAGCCTCTACATCATTGAGATTATCGCCGATATAGACAGTGCGGTTCTTTGGAAGGCCGGTTGCGGTTATGGCGCGGGCCAGTATCTCCTTCTTGTGGCCGCCGCCATCGGCCCCATGGGCATGGGCTGAAACATGATGCCAGAGGTTTGCATCTTTCAGGCGAAGTTCAGCAGCGCCGAGGAGATTTGCGGTGGCGATGCCTAGTTTCAGGCTGCCAAGAAGTTTTTGCAAAAGCTCCAGAACGCCCGGAACGGCGATGGTTTTAATCGTGCCATCAGCCAAGCGCAGTTTGAGAACTTTCAGGTAGTCAGCAACGATTTCGGCGTGTTCATGTTCCGGCAAGCCATGGTGCATGAGGATTTCCGCGATGATGTTTTCATCATTGCGGATGGCATAGGAATTCCAGTCGCGGGAAATATCCGTCAGGCCATAGCGCCGTTCAAACGGAACGAAGAAGGCATCCTCCTCGGCGCGCGTGAGTTCGAGAAGCACGCCATCGACATCAAAGATTACTGCCGCATCAGCCATTGACCATGGCGGGGGTCATTTCAATGAAGGTGGGGCCATCGGCGCTGAGAGCTATCTTGATTGCGCTGGCCAACGCCTTCAGCGAGGCGGGTTTTTCGGCGTAGCAGCCATAGGCTTTTGCCAGCATCTGGAAATCCGGGTTTTTCAGGGTAACGGCATTGGGCTGGATGCCCTTGTTCACCATGTCATCGCGGATCTGGCCCAGGGCATTGTTGTTCCACATGAGGATCACCACGGGCAGTTTGTGTTCGGCGGCGGTTCCCAGTTCATTGATGGTGAACTGGATTCCGTAATCGCCGATCATTATGGCCACGGGCTTTTTGCCGACACCGAATTTGGCGCCGATGCCGGCGGGCAGGCCGAAGCCCAAGGTGCCGAAACCCACGGGATGCAGCCAGGTGCGCGGCACATACATGGGGAAAATGATGTTGCCGGCATAGGCGATCTGCGTCATGTCGGAAGCGATCACCGTGTCTTCCGGCAGGGCCTCGCGGATGGTGCCCAGAACCTTACTGAGCATGATGCGAAGATCGTCATCCTCACCCTTGGCGAGTTTGGGTTTTGGTTGTGCAGGCTTCGCGGTAATCAGGGGAGCAAGCGCTTCCAGCGTTTCCTTCGCATCACCAAGGATCGGGATTTCCGCCGTATGCGGTCTCGCAATGGCAGCGGGATCAATATCGATGCGGATGAGGTTTTTGGCGATGACAATCTGGGTATCCCAGAAATCGGTTTCCGAAAGTTCGGTGCCGACAGCCAGCACGCAATCGCTGGTCTGCAGCATTTTTTGAATCTGCGGGTTGCCCATGCAATAGCCGAGGCAGAGGGGATGATCTTCGCGCACCGCGCCCTTGCCGGCCGTGGTTGTCACAATGGCGCAGCCAAGCTTCTCGGCAATCTGCACAACCGTCTGGCCCGCATCCAAAGCGCCACCGCCCAGGAGGATGACGGGGGTCTTCGCACCATTGAGCTTTTTGGCTGCGGCGGCAATCTGGATCTTTGAGGGTGACGGCTTGGTGAGAAGCGGACGGGCGGTCCAGCCATCGCCTGCGGGCATCTGCAGAACGTCGAGCGGGATTTCCAGATAGGCGGGGCGTGGCCGGGCGGAGGCGAAGTTGGCGAAGGCGCGGGCAATGCAATCGCGCACGTCGCGCGCGGTGTATGCGCGCATGGCAAGGCTGGTGACGGTGGCGGCAGCGGCACGCTGATCCAGCATTTCGTGGAGGCGGCCACGGCCCTGCGCCGCATCGCCGATGTCAAGGGCGGTTGAGATCACCAGCACATTGCTGGAGTCGGACCAGGCCTGCCCCATGGGCGTCAGGATGTTCAACAGGCCAGGGCCGGTGATGGTGAAACATACGCCGGGCTTGCCGGTGGCCCGGGCATAGCCATCGGCCATGAAGCCCGCACCCTGTTCGTGGCGCACCAGGACATGCTTGATCTTGGAGCGCGGCAGGGCCCGGTACATTTCCACATTGTGAACGCCGGGAATGCCGAAGATCGTGTCGACGCCGTAAGCTTCGAGCAGGCCCACAAGGGCTTCGCCGGTTGAAAGTTCGGGACGCGATGACATGTTCAGGCCGCCTTTGAATTCGAGGTGGGTGGGTTCACCGCGTGGCATGCCACAAGACTGTCCTCATGGGCAAGGAGGGCGGGATTGAGCTTGTTGCATGGCTCGAAGGCAATGGGGCAGCGGGGATGGAAGGTACAGCCCGGCGGCGGGGCAAGCGGAGACGGCAGCTCGCCTTTCAGCACAATGCGCTCGCGCTTGCGCGTTGGATCGGGCGTTGGTGTGGCCGAGAGCAGGGCCTTGGTATAGGGATGCTGCGGATTCCTGAAAATATTGTCGCGCGTGCCCTGTTCCACCACACGGCCCAAATACATCACCATCACCTCGTCGGCGATGTGTTTCACCACGGAGAGATCGTGGCTGATGAAGAGATAGGCGAGGTTGTGCTTCTCCTGCAGGTCGGCGAGAAGATTGAGGACTTGCGCCTGAATGGAAATATCAAGCGCCGAGACCGGTTCATCGAGCACGAGAATTTCGGGATCGAGCATCAGGGCCCGGGCAATGGCAATGCGCTGGCGCTGGCCGCCGGAAAACATGTGGGGGTAGCGGTCGTAATGTTCCGGCCTGAGGCCCACACTTGCCATCATGGCGCGGGCTTTTTCCTGGCGTTCGGTTTTTGGCGCTTTCGTATTGACCAGCAAAGGCTCTTCAAGAATGGCACCGATTTTCTGGCGGGGATTGAGCGAACCATAAGGGTTCTGAAAAACGATTTGCACTTTTGGCCGTAGCGCCCGCAGGGTTTGCGGCGTTGCACCGACAATGTTGTGGCCACCGATATTGAGGGTGCCTGAAGTTGGCAGTTCAATCATGGTGACGAGGCGGGCGAGAGTTGATTTTCCGCAGCCGGATTCGCCAACGACTGCCAACGTCTTGCCGCGCTCCAAGTTGAAGCTGGCGCCATCAACGGCCTTCAGGAGGGAGGTTTCCTTGAAGGCACCGCGCGAGACGGCGTAGTAGCGGGTGAGGTTTTGGGCATTCAGGACCTGGCTCATGCGGCAACCTTTCCCAGCGGATAATGGCACAAGGCGCCGTAGTCCATGACGGGCTGCGTGGTCCGGCAGAGATCCGTTGCATAGAGGCAGCGCGGTGAGAACAGGCAGCCGACCGGGCGGTCAAATTGCCCCGGCACCACGCCCGGAATGGAGGGCAGGCGGCGCGCATGGGCCCGCTCGGGCAGGGCCGCGAGAAGGGCTGCCGTATAGGGATGGCGGGGTGTGGCGAAAAGATTTTTGACCGGCTGTTCTTCAACCTTCTGGCCAGCGTATTGCACGCTCACCCGTTCCGCCGTTTCGGCCACAACGCCCATGGAATGGGTGATGAGGACAAGCGCCATGCCGGTTTCCTTTTGCAGGCGCACGAGAAGCTCGAGGATTTGCGCCTGGATGGTAACGTCAAGGGCGGTGGTGGGTTCATCGGCAATCAGGAGCTTGGGCTTGCAGGCCAGCGCCATGGCAATCATCACACGCTGGCTCATGCCGCCGGAAAGCTGGTGCGGGAAAGAAGAGAGACGGGATTCGGGACCTGGAATTCCCACTTCCTCAAGAAGCCCGATGGCGCGCTTGCGCCGCGCCTGCTTGTCCATGTCGAGGTGGGTATCGAGCGCTTCCATGAGCTGGAAGCCCACGGTGAAGCAAGGGTTCAGGCTCGACATGGGTTCCTGGAAAATCATCGCCATGTCCTTGCCGGTGATCTTGCGGCGGTCGGCCGGGGTGATGTTCAGCAGATCGCGGCCGTCAAAGTCGATCTTGTCGGCGGTGATCTTTGCCGTCCAGGGCAGGAGGCCCATGACGGCGAGCATGGACACGGACTTACCGGAGCCGGATTCACCGACAATGGCCAGGACCTCGCCTGTGTCCACATTCATGGAGACATTGTCCACGGCGCGGAAGAAGCCGCTGGCGGTCTTGAATTCAACGGTCAGGTTCTTGATATCAAGCAGGGGCATGGCCGGTTCACACTGTTTTCATGTTAATGTTCTCAAGCTTGCAAGTCGGGTGGCATTTCCTATATGTTGTCCAAAGAAGGTGATTGATCATGGCACAGTCCAAACCACAATCTACAGGTTTTCAGAAGCCGGGCTCGGGCCCGCTTCCTGGTTATTAAGCGGCACGCCGAGCGAGTTGCGCAAGGCGCCGCGCGCCTGTTCCCCCGTTACCAGCACCGTTTTGATCTGCCAGACGTAATCCTCATAGATTCTGGCCTTCCTGTCCTGCTCGAGCTCCTGATAGCGGCTTGAGCGCAAATCCTCCACCAATTCCCGCAATTTGTACTCCTGCTTGTAGTAGGCGACGACGTCGTTGATCGTTTCGGTTGGCAGAATGTGGATGTCGGCAATCATGGCCTGGAAGACAATTTCGGGTGCGTCGCGCGGCACGAAGGGTGTGAAAGCCTTTTTACTGGCGATCTTCCGCACCATGTCGGTGGTGTGCCTGTCGAGATCAATTTCTTCGTAGCGCGTGAGATTGCTTTCGATTTCCGCCAGAAGCGCCGTCTGGACATCGACGATGCGTTCAATGCGTCTTTGGCTTTCCAGGCGTTTTTCACTCCAGTGGCTGGCATACCATCCCAACGCGGTCACAGCGGCCGAGACGATGGCTGCAATGAGGGCCGTGTCCAGCAGGCTTGGCATACTCAGCTCTTTTTCAAGCGTGGGTCGAGTGCGTCACGCAGGCCGTCGCCCATGAGGTTGATGGCAAGCACGGTAATCAGGATGGCGATGCCGGGCATGGCCATGACCCAGGGGTTGGAAGTGATGAGATCGCGGGAATCGGCCAGCATGGAGCCCCATTCCGGGGTGGGTGGCTGGGCGCCCAGCCCGAGGAAGCCAAGGCCCGCGGCGGCAAGAATGGCATCGGAAATGCCAAGGGCAGCCTGGACGATGAGCGGGGCGAGGCAATTGGGCAGCACGGTTGAGAGCATGAGCCGGAGCGGGCCAACGCCTGCCACCTTGGCGGCGGTGACATAATCCTTGGTCAATTCGCTGATCGCCGAGGCGCGCACCAGACGCACATAGAAGGGCAGGCCGACAACGGTTACGGCGACGATGGTGTTGGTCAGGTTGGGGCCGATGACCGCGATGATGAGAATGGCCAGCACGAGGCTTGGAATGGCAAGGATCAAATCCATGACACGGATGATGATGACATCGACGATGCCGCCCCAGAAGGCGGAGAGCAGGCCGAGGAGAACCCCCATCACAGCGGAGACAAACATCACCGAAAGGCCGATGAAGAGGGAGATGCGCGAACCATAGAGAATGCGCGAGAGCATGTCCCGGCCAAGCGGATCGGTTCCCAGGGGATAGGCCCAGTTCCCGCCCTCGACCCAGACGGGCGGCAGCCTGGTGAAGCCGCGGTATTGTTCGATTGGGCTATAGGGGGCGAGGAAATTTGCAAAGATGGCAATGAAGACGACGGAGCAGACCACGGCGAGGCCGATGACGGCGCCGCGGTTTTCACGGAAGGAACGCCAGAAGGCGAGGAGCGGCCCGGGCGGTGCGGCCATGACAAGGGTTTCAGTGGCCATGGCGGATCCGCGGATTGATCAGGCCATAGAGAAGATCGATGATGAGGTTGACCAGAATGACAACACTGGCGATGAGCATGATGCCGCCCTGCAGGGCGGGGTAATCGCGCCGGCCTATGGATTCAACCAGCCATTTGCCGATGCCGGGCCAGGAGAAAATCGTTTCGGTGAGAACCGCGCCCGCCAGAAGCGTTCCCACCTGCAATCCGATCACGGTGACGACGGGGATCAGGGCATTGCGCAGGGCGTGGAGGCCGATGACGCGGAAGGCTGAAAGACCCTTGGCCCTGGCGGTGCGGACATAATCTTCCTCCAGCACTTCAAGCATGGAGGAGCGCGTCATGCGCGCAATGACGGCGAGCGGCACGGTGCCCAGCACAATGGTGGGCAAGATGAGATGGCGCACCGCATCCATGAACGCGCCCTTCTGGCCGGAGATGATGGAATCGATCAGCATGAAGCCGGTGACGGGCTGGAAATAATACTTGATGAGATCGATGCGGCCCGAGACAGGCGTGAGGTGGAGGGTGTTTGACATAAACAGGATGAGAATGAGGCCCCACCAGAAAATGGGCATGGAATAACCCGTGAGTGCCGCGCCCATCAGGGTCTGGTCATAGAAGCTGCCGCGCTTGGCGGCGGCCATGACACCGGCTGGAACGCCCACCGCCACGGCAAAGAGCATGGCGCAGAAGGTTAACTCAAGGGTGGCAGGGAAGAGGGTGAGGAATTCTTCGGCGATGGGGGATTTTGAAATGATCGAAGTGCCGAAATCGCCGTGGAGCAAGGCCCAGACATAATCGAGGAATTGCTTCCAGATCGGCTGGTCAAGCCCCATGTCGTGGCGCAACTGGGCCAGGCGTTCAGGCGAAATTCCGCGTTCACCGCGCCGTACCTCGATGGGATCTCCGGGAACAAGCCGGATCATCGTGAAGGTCACGAACATCAATGCGATGAAAGTCGGCAGCGTGAGCGCTGCTCGCTTCAGGAAGAATCGAAACATCCAGCCACCGTATAAAAAGGCGGAACACTTCCCCAGGGAACTGTTCCGCCGATTTTATTGTTATTCGGCTATGTCCACGTTCTGGAATTCGTGGGCACCCAAGGGGCTCACCTTGTAGCCTGAGACTTCCTTGCGGATAGGCTCAAAGACGGTGGAGTGGGCGACGTTCAGCCAAGGCACCTCGGCCGCCACGATCTTCTGGGCGTCCTGATAGAGTGCGGTGCGTTCACCCTGGTCCGTAATCTCGGCTGCCTTGGTGATGTCTTCCTGGAACTTGGCATTGCACCACTTTGGAATGTTGTTGGCATTCGGCTTGCCGTCCTTGTCGCAACCCAAAAGAACCGCAAGGAAATTGTCCGGATCGCCATTATCGCCGGTCCAGCCGAGGAAGCCCATCTGGTGCTCGCCCGCCTGCATGCGCTTGCGGTACTCGCCCCATTCGTAGGAGACCAGTGTCACATTGATGCCAACCTTGGCCAAATCAGCCTGGACCATTTCGGCCATGCGCTTGGCATTCGGGTTGTAAGGGCGCTGCACCGGCATCCACCAGAGGTCGGAGTCAAGGGTGGTCACACCGGCTGCTGCCAGCATTTCCTTGGCCTTGGCTGGATCGTAGGGGATGTCCACCGTCGAGTCGTCATAGGACCACATGGTCGGCGGAATGGGATTCTTGGCCTTCTGGCCAGCGCCCTGGTAGACTTCCTTCAGGATGGCATCGCGGTCGATCGCCATGGCGATTGCCTTGCGCACTTCGGGATTGTCGAAGGGCTTCTTCTGGGCATTCATTGCCATGTAACCGATGTTGAGGCCGGCCTGTTCCAGGAGCTGGATGTCAGGGTTCTTGCCCATGTCAGCAAGATCGGCCGGATTTGGCGCGATCATGATCTGGCACTCGTTGGCCTTGATCTTGGCATAACGCGCGGTTGGATCCGGCGTAATGGCATAGATCAAATCGTCAATCTTCGGCTTGCCAGCCCAGCCATCGAAGGCCTTGAAACGGATGACGGCGTCCTTCTGGTAGTCGACGAACTGGAAGGAGCCGGTGCCGACCGGAATCTGGTCGAATTGCTCAGGGGTTCCCTTCTTCATCAGGTAATCGGCATATTCCGCCGACTGAATGGTGGCAAAGTCCATGGCCAGATTTGCCAGGATCGGCGCATTCGGCTTGCTGAGCTTCATCACCACGGTCAGGTCGTCACCGCCCTTGGTGATGGCTTCGAGCAGGTCCGGCATGCCCATGTCGTTAAAGTAGTCGTAGGCGCCGCCCGATACCTTCGCATAGGGATGTTCAGGCTTCCACTGGCGCTCAAAAGAGAAGATCACATCATCTGCGTTGAGGTCGCGGGTGGGGGTGAAGCCATTCACGCCGGAATGGAACTTGACGCCCTTGCGGAGGTGGAAGGTAAGCGTCTTGCCGCCGTCGGAAACTTCATAGGATTCGGCAAGGCCGGGTTCAACCGCGGTCGAACCGGGGGTGAACTGCACGAGCTTGTTGTAGACGGGGCGCGCCGCATCGAGGCTGGTGCCCGTGGTGTTCATGGCCGGCGTGAAATTCTCAGGCGAGCCTTCTGAACAATAAACAAGCGATTTTGCCTGGACGCTGCCTACCGCGAGCATTGTGCTCATCAGTAACGCGGCACCCAACACTTTAGTGGATTTCATAGTTAGTCTCCCTTATTTTTTTAGACACCCGAACGGGCGTTGAGGCACTTAAGCACGTTTTATCCGATTGATCAAAATCCTGTTTTTGGGGTTGTCGGCAGGCAGGGTTTCAAACAGTTTTTTAATCACTTTGTGGGAGGCGGCGGCAATTGGCGACAAGCGGTGGCGGCGCGAGGTTGCCAGAAGGACGCGCTGCGGCACGAGGCGGTCGGTTATGGCGAGAAAGCGCAGGGGCTTGCCGTCATAGCTGGTTTCCACGAGAGGCCGGGTGTGCGAAAGGGCCAGCCCCAGGCCATTGGCGACCAGGCTTCGCTGCAGTTCGAAGCTTCCGGCCCGCAGGATGCGGGAGGGTTTGACGCCGTGGACATGAAGCAGCCCCATGACATAGTTGGCACTGGCTTCCTGATCGAGCAGGATGAGCGGCAAGCCATCGAGGTCTCGCAAACTGACCTTTGGCCTTCTGGCAAGGGGATGGCTTGGTGCGGCAAGAATGAAGGGCTGGAGGGTGTAGAGCGTGGTTGCGGCCACGTCGTCGTCGAGACCCACGTCATAGGTGATGCAATGGTCGACAAGGCCCGCATGGAGGCGGTCAAGAAGCACTTCGAGCGGGGATTCAAGGAAGCTGACGCGCACCTGCGGCAGGCTTTTGCCGAGCCCGGTGAGAATGGCGGGAAGATAATAGGGGGCAAGCGCCTCATAAATGCCGATGGTGATTTCACCGCGCAAGGGACCCTCGGGCTGGGACAGGTTTTCCACGATGCTGGCGTGTTTCAGGAGCTTGCGGATTTCGGAGAAAACCTGGTGGCCGAAACTGGTGGGCTGCACGCCCTGGCCGGGCTGGCGGGTGAACAGCGGCGTGCTGTAGTGCTGCTCAAGGGCGGCGATGGCAACCGACACGGCGGGCTGGGAAACATTGAGGCGGCGGGCGGCGGTTGTCACATTGGCGCTGTCGGCGGCGGCGAGGGCGTAACGCATTTGCCGCAGGGAGAGCGCGGGCAATCCGATTTTCTTATGATCAGTATCCACAAGTATTATTTTACCTGATTGCTAGCCGGTGGCAAGGTGCCGGGCCTGCGAGAGGGAGAATGATCATGAGCAAGGCCGCTGTTTCCGCCGAAACGATTTCCGCCTTTAACCGCGATGGCGCCGTGGCGCTGCGGGGCGTTTTCAAGAATTGGGTTGAGGTTTTGCGGGC
The DNA here is from genome assembly GCA_965279345.1 of Aestuariivirga sp. GTDB lineage: Bacteria > Pseudomonadota > Alphaproteobacteria > Rhizobiales > Aestuariivirgaceae > Aestuariivirga. The sequence goes on along the minus strand of CBDIHN010000002.1, from coordinate 309,026 downwards.
GGGGATCGCGCGCAATATGGCGGAACCCAGTGCTGACGTGAAAATCTACAAGGGCAAGGACGGCGGCGGGCGCTTCTTCGGCGACTACTGCAACTGGGACCGGATTCCGGAATACAAGGATTTCATCTTCAATTCGCCGGCAGCCGAGATTGGCCGGCAGCTTATGGGCACGAAAACGGCGCGCCTGTTCCATGAGCATGTGCTGGTGAAGGAAGCGAGTGCTGGGGTGGCCACGCCGTGGCACCAGGACCAGCCTTATTATTGCGTGGACGGCAATGACACGGTGAGCCTCTGGATTCCGCTGGACCATGTGCCGCGCGACCGCACCCTGGAATTTGTCGGCGGCTCGCACAAGTGGGGCAAGTATTTCAGGCCGGAGCGCTTTGACAAGACGCCGCTCAATGAAAATGACGGGCTTGAGGAAGTGCCGGATATCAACGGCAATCGCGACACTTTCAACGTGATCGGCTGGGCGCTGGAGCCGGGCGATGCGGTGGCGTTCAATTACAAGACGCTGCATGGCGCGCCAGCCAATAATTCGGCGAGCGAGCAGCGTCGGGCGTTTTCATTGCGGCTGCTGGGCGATGATGCGCGCTTTGCACGGCGCGAGGGGGTTAAAACCTCGCCGCCCTTTCGCGGCGTGACACTGGCTCATGGCGCGGTGATGAATTCACCGGAATTTCCAATTCTTATCTCTTAGAGCTACCTGAATCTTTCAGGCGCAATGTCTGCCAATACCAACCCCGCGTCCAAAACATCCTGCGGAAGTTTTTGGCCCAGCACCATGGCTGCGGCGGTGCGGGACAGGGCGGGCGAGGACTGGATGCCGTAGCCGCCCTGGCCAACGAGCCAGAAGAAACCCTCCGCATGCGGATCAAAACCGATCACGGGCGAACCATCGGGGGCAAAGGTGCGCAGCCCGCCCCAGGAATGGTCGAGATGGTTGACCTCAATGGTGGTGGCATTCATCAGGCGCTCGATGCCTTCGGCGATGGCCATGTCATCGGCGTAGGCATCATGGGGATCGACCGGAGTGGCATCGGCGGAGGAGACCAACATCTTGCCGCTTTGCGGCTTGGCGTACCAGGTTTCGCCCACGTCAGTGACCATGGGGAAGTTGGCCGCACCGGGAATGCCATCCACCGGAATGACGCCGATGGAGCGGCGCTTGGGCTGCAGGCCAACGGGCTTTACGCCGGCTTTTGCCGCCACAACATCGCCCCAGGCGCCGGCAGCATTGACGAGGATTTCGGACTCAAAAATCCCTTGTGGGGAAATCACCTCCCAGACGTGGCCCGGGCGCAGAATTGTTTCGGCTGCGGCGCTGACACATAACTGGCCGCCGCGTGATTTGAACATCTTGAGATAGCCGCGGTGTACCAGGTCCACATCAAGATCGCCGGTGTGGGGGTCGAGGAAGGTGCGTTTAGCATAGCCTTCACGCAAGATAGGAAAATGCTTGAGGGCTTGGGCTTCTGACAATTCCTCAAGGCCGGAACCAGAAGCAAGGAGAACTTCCGTGAATGTTTCCTGGCGCTCTGCTTCGAAAAACAGGGTGGAGCGCGGTATCAGCAAAGGTCCATCGGTGAAGCCTTGCGGCGGGTTCACGAAAAATGCGTTGCTGGCGCGGGTGAAGGCCAGCATGGGCGGCGGGCCGTAATTGGGTTCGAAGGTGGCGGCGGACCTTCCGGTGGTATGGAAACCGGGGCGATCCTCCATTTCTAGAATCAGCACGCGCTTGGTTTCGGCGAGATGGGCGGCGATGGAGCTGCCTGCAATGCCTGCGCCGATTACGATAATGTCAAATGTATCTGCCATGGACCAAGCGTAGCCATTCCACTGGCCTTGCGTCAAACGGATCGTCAGGCCAAACTCACATAATGAGTGAAGCCACCTTGCATTTTCCCATTTCCGAATACCAGCGGCGCATTGCCAAAACGCGCAAAGCCATGCTGGCGCGCAATCTTGATCTCATCCTTGTTTCCGATCCGTCCAACATGGAGTGGCTTACGGGCTATAATGGCTGGTCGTTTTACGTGCACCAAGGGGTGCTGCTGGGGCTTGAGGGTGAGCCGGTGTGGTGGGGGCGCGGCATGGATGCCAAGGGAGCCATGCGCACCGCATTCATGAGCCATGAAAATATTGTGGGCTATTCCGATCATTATGTGCAATCCACCGAGCGCCATCCGATGGAGCATCTGTCCAAGCTGATTGCCGATCGCGGCTGGAAGGATGCGCGCATCGGGCTGGAGATGGACAATTACTGGTTTTCGGCAAAGGCGCACACGACGCTGCTCAAGGCTTTAAAGCAAAGCAATCTTCATGATTCAACGGGCCTGGTAAACTGGCAACGCAGCGTGAAGAGCGATCTGGAGATTGCCTTCATCCGCCGGGCTGCGAAAATTACCGATGCCATGCATGCCAGGGTTTTTGAACTGGTGGAGCCGGGCTTGCCGAAAAACGCGCTGGTTGCGGAGATTCAAAAACAATCCATTCTCGGGGCGGATGGCAATTGGGGAGATTACGCGGCCTTTGTTCCCATGGCGCCATCAGGGCTGGATGCAACCGCTCCGCACCTCACCTGGGATGACCGGCCTTTCAAAAAGGGCGAGGGCACTTTCTTTGAGCTCGGCGGCTGCTACCGGCGCTACCATGCGCCGCTGTCGCGCACGGTTTACCTCGGCAAGCCGCCGCAGAAATTTCTTGATGCGGAAAAGGCCGTGCTTGATGCAACCTCCGCCGGGCTTGATATGGCAAAGCCGGGAAAAACCTGCGGTGACGTGGCGGACGCATTTTTTGACGAACTCAAGCGCCATGGATTTGAGAAAGACTCGCGCGCTGGCTATTCCATCGGCCTGTCTTATCCGCCGGATTGGGGCGAGCGCACGATGTCCATCCGCCGGGGTGACAGCACGGTGCTTGAGGCCAACATGACCCTGCATTTCATGCCTGCACTCTGGCTCGATGATGGCGGGCTTGAGCTGTCGGAAACACTTCTGATCACGGCCAATGGGGCCGAGTGCCTGTGCCAGACGCCGCGCAAACTGGTGATTAAAAACTGAACGAAAGAACCGTGCTTTGAAAAAATTCAATCAACCTGCTTCCGGTCTTGTGGTGCCGCGCTTTGGCGGCATCGCCACATTCATGCGGTTGCCCCATGTGACATTGGATGAGGCGAAAGATATCGACATAGGGCTGGTCGGCATTCCCTGGGATGGGGGCACCACCAACCGCCCGGGCCCGCGCCATGCGCCCCGGCAGATGCGCGACCAATCCTCCATGGTGCGGCGTATGCACCAGACATCGCATATCGTTCCCTATGATCTGGCCAACATTGCCGACCTCGGCGATTGTTCGGTCAATCCGGCAAGCGTTGATGACGCGCTGGCGCGAGTTGAAGGATATTTCAAGAAGCTTGTGGGCAAGGGCATTCGGCCACTTTCGGCGGGCGGTGATCATCTGTGTTCATTGCCGGTGCTGCGCGCCATTGGCGAAAAGAAGCCGGTGGGCATGATCCATTTTGATGCCCATACGGATCTTTACGACAGCTATTTCGGCGGCTTCAAATTTACCCATGGCACGCCGTTCCGGCGCGCCATTGAAGAAGGGGTGCTTGATCCCAAGCGCACTATCCAGATCGGGCTGCGCGGCTCCATGTATGATCTTGATGATTTCGAGTATGGCGAGAAGATGGGGATTCGCCTCATGCGCATTGAGGAGGCAATGGAGCTGGGCCCGCAGAAAGTGATGGAAATTGCGCGCGGCGTGGTGGGCGATGGCGAAACCTATGTGAGTTTCGATATCGACGCGCTTGACCCGGTTTATGCACCGGGCACGGGCACACCGGAAGTTGGCGGGTTCACGACCTTGCAGGCGCAGCAGATGCTGCGCGGGCTTCGCGGGCTCAACCTGGTGGGGGCCGATGTGGTTGAGGTGTCGCCGCCTTTCGATGCGTCCGGCATGACGGCCTATGCGGGCGTGGTGATGATGTTTGAAATCCTGTGTTCAATGGCGGAGACTGTGGCGAAACAACGGAGGCAGTGATGATCAATTCCGGTTTGATGACCTGGCAGAGCTGGGCATTCCTGTCGGCGGTATTTGCGGCCCTCACCGCCATCTTTGCCAAGATTGGCGTGTCCGACATCAATTCTGACATGGCGACGCTGATTCGCACGGTGATTATCTTGTGCGTGCTGGCGCTGATCGTTTTGGCGACGGGGCAGTGGCAGGCGCTTTCGGCCATAACATCGCGCACGTGGTTGTTCCTGACGCTCTCAGCGCTCGCCACCGGAGCTTCCTGGGTGTGTTATTTCCGTGCGCTGAAAATTGGCGATGCGGCACGCGTGGCTCCCGTTGATAAGCTTAGCATCGTGCTGGTTGCGGTGATTGGTGTTTTGATTTTGGGCGAACGGCTGTCGGCCACCAATTGGCTAGGCGTAGGCCTGTGCACGGCAGGAATCATTCTTGTGACGGTGCGATAGAACCCGTGGTGATTCGCGTCATTGAATTTCTACGCGAGGCGAGGGGCCGGCGGCGCGCCGGGCTTGCGCTGATTGCCGGCATGGTTGCCGCGCTTTCGATGCCGCCGCTTGATTTCTGGCCCTTGCTTTTTGTGACCTTCCCCGTGGTGTTGGTGATGCTGGAGGGAATTGAAAAAAAGCAGAGGCTGCAATCCTTCTTTCTCGGATGGTGCTTTGGCTTTGGCTATTTCATTGTGGCCTTCCACTGGATCGGCTTTGCGTTTTTTGTCGATGCGGATGACTATTTGTGGATGATGCCCTTTGCGGTGGGCGGGCTTGCCGCTGCCATGGCGGTTTATTGGGGACTGGCTTCCCTATGTGTAAGCCTGAGCGGGCGCAGGCGGCTTCCTGCGGCGCTGGTGTTTGCCGCCGCGCTGGCAGTGTTTGAATGGCTGCGCGGCACCTTGTTTACGGGGTTTCCCTGGGCCGCACCGGGCCTGGCAAGCGATGGCATGGGCGCGGTTGCCCAGACTGCGTCACTGTGGGGAGCGCCGGCGCTGACGCTGTTGATTGTGCTGTGGGCAGTAACATGGCCATTCATTTTTAGCGGACCGCGGCTGCATCGCTTCGTCGCCGTACTGATTATCGCAACGTTGCCCTTTTGCTGGGCGTGGGGAAGCTACCGGCTGCAGCATGGTGTTGTTGCAAATGTCGACGGGGTCAGCATCCGCATAATCCAGCCCAACATTTCGCAGGATTCCAAATGGCGGGATGAAAACGTGCGGGCCATTTTTGACCAGTTGCTGGAGATGTCGGCGCGCGCGCCGCAGGACGGCACGTCGCCCACCCATATCATCTGGCCGGAAACGGCGGTGTCCTTCCTGATTGATGAGAGCGATGCTGCAAAAGCCGAGTTGGCGCAATTGCTCGGCGGCAACACGACTTTGGTGACTGGCGCCTTGCGGCGCGATGTCAACACCACAGGTGATGGTGAAGATAACAAGGTCTATAACAGCATTCTGACCTTTGACGGGTCCGGCGCAGTGGTGGCCCGCTATGACAAGTGGCGATTGGTTCCAGGGGGAGAGTTTTTGCCATTTGAATGGCTGCTTGAGCCGCTGGGATTCCGGAAGGTGGTTACGGTTCCGGGAAGTTTTGCGGCGGGACCGGGGCCGGTAAGCCTCGCCATTCCGGGGGCACCCGATGCTGGATTTGGGGTTTGCTACGAGGCGATATTTCCCGACCACTTTGTTGATCCGCAGAAGCGGCCGGGCTGGCTGATCAACGTCACCAATGACGGGTGGTTTGGAAATTCAACTGGGCCCTATCAGCATCTGGCCCAGGCGCGGCTGCGGACCATCGAACAAGGGCTGCCCATGGTGCGGGCGGCAAACACCGGGATATCGGCCGTCATCGATCCCTATGGCCGCATTCTCTCAAGCCTGCCGTTGAGCGAGTCCGGCATTCTGGACATGAGTCTGCCGCAAAGCCTGCCGCTCACATTTTTTGCGGATTACGGCGAATTAATTTTGGGCCTGATGATTTTGCTATTGTTAGGTTTGGGCTTCGTATTATAATGCAATCTCCAGTAGAGAATATTCGGCACGATTGTCATCGTCATGATTTTCTTGCTGATAAGGTCGAATTTTGTTTACAGGCAAGCAACTAATATACTAACTTTTCACGGTGAATTGATCACTGAATCTGTTGTCTATTCTCAGATAAACTGAGCGATGGCGTGAGTCAGACCGGGGGCAACGGTCTGAGGGTAATATGACGAGACGAGATCCAAACTACATCGACGTACATGTCGGTTCGCGCATTCGTATGCGCCGCCAGCTCATCAGCATGAGCCAGGAAAAACTTGGCGAGTTGCTGGGGATAACCTTTCAGCAGGTGCAGAAGTACGAAAAGGGCTCCAACCGGATCAGCGCCAGCCGCCTGTTCTATGCGGCGAAGATTCTGGGGGTTCCGGTGCAGGCCTTTTTTGAGGATTTGCCGGGCACGGAAGGTGATGCCGGCTTCAGCGAATCCGGTGCCGAGAGCAGCGTGATGTCGTCCATGATGAATTCGGAAGGCATCAAACTGGCCAAGGCATTCCGTGATGCGGACAACGAGACCAAACGGAAACTCATTGCAACCCTCGCACGGACCATTGTGGACATGAAGGACTAAAGCGTTCTTTTAATACCGCTTAATACCGCGCGCTTGACCTCGCTTCCCAACACTGCCATTAACGCCTTTTCAGGGGCATAAAGAATTCTTTATGCGGGCAACACGTCGTCGCAGAGGCAGGGTCCAGATGTCACGCAAGAACTATCTTTTTACCAGCGAATCCGTATCCGAAGGTCATCCGGACAAGGTTTGCGACCGGATTTCCGATGAGATCGTCGATCTGTTTTTCCGCGAGGCACTGGAGCAGGGCATGGACCCGGCGCAAGTGCGCGTGGCCTGTGAAACCTTTGCCACCACCAACCGGGTGGTGATCGGCGGCGAAACCCGCGGGCCCTCGTCGGTGACCCATGCCAAGATTGAAGAGGCGGCACGGCGCGCCATCAAGGCCATCGGCTATGAGCAGAGCGGCTTTCACTGGCAGACGGCCAAGATTGAAATCCTGCTGCACGGCCAATCCGCCGATATTGCACAAGGTGTTGATTCCGGCGCCAAGAAGGACGAAGGCGCCGGCGACCAGGGCATCATGTTTGGCTATGCCTGCGATGAAACGCCTGCACTCATGCCGGCGCCGCTCTATTACGCCCAGCGCATCCTGCAATTGCTGGCGGAAGCGCGCCATTCGGGCAAGGAAAAGGCTCTCGGGCCGGATTCAAAGAGCCAGGTTACGGTTCAATACAAGAACGGCAAGCCAGTAGGCGCCACCCACATCGTGGTTTCGCACCAGCATATTGACGAGAGCCTCACCTCCAGCGACATGCTGAAGCTGGTGAAGCCCTATGTGACGAAAGCGCTGCCCAAGGGCTGGATCACCAAGGATACGATCTGGCATGTGAATCCGACGGGCAAGTTTTTCATCGGCGGGCCCGATGGCGATGCGGGGCTTACGGGCCGCAAGATTATTGTAGACACTTACGGCGGTGCGGCACCGCACGGCGGTGGGGCCTTCTCCGGCAAGGATCCCACCAAGGTGGATCGTTCCGCAGCCTATGCGGCGCGCTATCTCGCCAAGAATGTAGTGGCGGCGGGGCTTGCCAAGCAATGCACCATCCAGCTCTCCTATGCGATTGGCGTTTCCGAGCCGCTGTCGATTTATGTCGATACCCATGGCACGGGCAAGGTCAAGGAAGCCAAGCTGGAAATGGCGATCGCCAAGGTCATGGATTTGAGCCCGCGCGGCATTCGCACCCATCTGAGCCTTAACCGGCCCATTTATGCGCGCACTTCCGCTTACGGCCATTTCGGGCGAACGGTAGAAAAGGATGGCGGCTTTTCCTGGGAAAAAACCGATCTCGTGAAAGCCCTCAAAGCGGCGGTGAAGTGAGCGAAGATAAGAAGCGCTTTCAGTATTACGGGCGGCGCAGCGGTAAAACCCTGCGCCGTCATCATTTGGAGTTGGTGGAAGGCTTGCTGCCGAAGCTGCGGGTTGATCTGGAAAATCCCTTGCCCGCTGGCGAGGTGTGGCTGGAAATCGGTTTCGGCGGCGGCGAGCATCTGGCCCATCAGGCGGTGACGTTTCCGAATGTGAATTTTATCGGGGCCGAACCGTTTCGCAATGGCGTGGCCAAGCTCCTGGCAGCGATTGAAGAAAAGGCCATTGACAATATCCGCATTCATGATGATGACGTGCGCTACTTGCTGGAAAAGCTTCCGCAGGCCTCATTGGCCAAGATTTTTGTTTTATATCCTGACCCCTGGCCGAAGAAACGCCATCACGACCGGCGGATTGTGAATGCGGAGACGCTGAAGCAGTTCCACGCTCTGTTGAAGCCCGGCGGGGTATTTCTGTTTGCGAGTGATATCGATGATTATGTCGAGTGGACCCTGCGCGAATGCCGGGAACATGGCGGGTTCGAGCTGGTTAATAATTCGGCCGAACCGTTCGAAAACTGGCTCCAGACGCGCTATGAGGCCAAGGCCAAGCGGGAAGGGCGGGAGACGCGGTACCTGACCTTCCGGCGGAGCTAGGCTCTTGCGGGTTTCAGCGGAAAGGGCTATATAGCCCCTAACTTAAGTTCACTCGCAAAATTTTGAGAGTGGGTTCCGCACCGGGGCCCGCTTTTTTTGTTGCCTTGGGAAATGATGGATACGACGAGGATTTCACGCGAAACGGGACCGGCGCAGCGGGTTGCAGCGCTGGTGGAGCCTGTGCTGGACAGCATGGGTTTCAGGCTCGTGCGCGTGAAGTTGACGGGCACCACCCTACAGATCATGGCGGAGCGGCCTGACGGGACGTTTTCCATTGATGATTGCGAGAAGTTCAGCCGGGCGATTTCACCGATGCTGGATGTGGCCGACATTGTTTCAACGCGCTACCAGCTTGAAATTTCCTCGCCGGGCATTGACCGGCCCCTGGTGCGTTCCGAGGACTTCGAGCGCTGGGCCGGACACGAGGCGAAAATTGAAATGGCCGTGCCGGTAGCGGGCCGGAAGCGCTTCAAGGGCAATCTTGAGGGTGTGACCGACGGCGAAGTGCGGCTTTTCATCGAGAACCCGGAAGGCGGGAAAGAACCCCTGCTGATCGGCGTTCCCTTTGCCGATATCGGCGAGGCAAAGCTCACGCTTACCGACGAACTGATTGAAGCGGCCCGCGCCAAACTGCCTGCAAAGGCGCTTGGTGATGGCAGCGAATGGACCGAAGAGACAACGGAAATTTCCGAAAACGGGAGACTTGAAAATGGCTGAACCAGTCGTAAGTGCAAACCGGCTTGAGCTTTTGCAGATTGCCGATGCAGTGGCGCGGGAAAAGGTAATTGATAAATCCATTGTGCTGCAAGCCATGGAAGAAGCGATCACGCGCGCGGCGAAAGCCCGTTACGGGGCGGAGAACGAAATCCGCGCCGAGATTGATCCGAAGTCCGGCGAGATCCGGTTGAATCGCCTGCTGCTCGTTTCCGAAAAAGTTGAAAACGAAGCAACGGAAATCAGCCTGGTTGAAGCCAACCGCCGCAACCCTGCTGCAACAGTGGGTGACTTCATTGCCGAGCCGCTGCCGCCCATCGATTTCGGCCGCATTGCGGCGCAGAACGCCAAGCAGGTGATCGTGCAGAAAGTGCGCGATGCCGAGCGCGAGCGCATGTATGACGAGTTCAAGGACCGCATTGGCCAGATCGTCAACGGCACGGTGAAGCGCGTCGAATATGGCAATGTGATTGTTGACCTGGGCCGCGGCGAAGCGATTGTCCGGCGCGATGAAGCCCTGCCGCGCGAAACTTTCCGCCCCGGTGACCGGGTCCGGGCCTATGTGTTTGACGTGCGGCGCGAGCAGCGTGGCCCGCAGATATTCCTGAGCCGCACCCATCCGGAATTCATGTCGAAACTGTTTGGCCAGGAAGTGCCGGAAATTTATGACGGCGTTGTCGAGGTCGTGTCGGTTTCACGCGATCCCGGCAGCCGCGCCAAGATTGCGGTGCGCTCCAAGGACGGTTCGATTGATCCGGTTGGTGCCTGCGTCGGCATGCGCGGTAGCCGCGTTCAGGCCGTGGTGAACGAGCTTCAGGGCGAAAAAATCGACATTATCCAGTGGTCGCCAGATGTGGCGACTTTTGTGGTGAACGCGTTGGCGCCTGCTGAAGTTGCAAAAGTTGTTCTCGACGAGGAAGCCGAGCGTATTGAAGTTGTGGTGCCGGATGACCAATTGTCATTGGCGATTGGCCGGCGCGGACAGAATGTGCGGCTGGCTTCGCAGCTTACAGGCTGGGACATTGACATCATGACGGAAGCGGAGGAATCCGAGCGCCGCCAGAAGGAATTCGTGGCCCGCACGGCGCGTTTCATTGAAGCGCTCGACGTTGATGAAACCCTGGCCCAGCTTCTGGCATCGGAAGGTTTCGACACGGTGGAAGAAATTGCCTTCGTTGACCTGAACGACATTGCCTCCATCGACGGCCTTGACGAGCAGACCGGCGAAGAACTGCAGAACCGGGCGCGGGAATATCTGGACCGCGTTTCAAAAGAGCAGGACGCGCGCCGGGTTGAGCTTGGCGTGAGCGATGAACTTAAAGAACTCGAAGGGCTGAGTGCTGCCATGTTGGTGGCCCTTGGCGAAACGGGCATCAAGACCATGGAAGACCTGGCCGATTGCGCCACGGACGACCTGACGGGCTGGACCGAGCGCAAAGGCACCGAAAGCGTGAAGCACAAGGGCGCCTTCTCCGGCCTGGAGGTTTCGGCCGCCGAGGCGGAGGCCCTGATCATGGCGGCGCGCGTCAAGATGGGCTGGATTGAGGCCGCAGTTGAACCTGAAGAGGCTGCGGCGGAAGCCGAGGCTTAAGGATAAGGGAGGGGCATGGAAGCCGGGCTGGACGACCATTTGACGGAACGCATGTGCATTGTAACCCGCGCGGTTCATGATGAGGATGGCCTTATCCGTTTTGTTCGCAGCCCCGACGGCTATGCCGTTCCGGACCTGCAGCGCAAGCTGCCGGGACGGGGCGTTTGGGTCTCCTTAAGCCGCCAGCAGGTTTCCGAAGCGGTCAAGAAAAACCTGTTTTCCCGGGAGTTTAGCGCCGAAACCAAAGCGGCGCCGGAGTTGGCCTCGACAATCGGGGATATGCTCCGGAAACTGGCTCTTTCCTACTTCTCCCTGGCGAAAAAGGCCGGGCTGGCGGTGGCCGGGAACAGCAAGGTGGAAGACATGGTGTCTAAAAACCTAGCGCAAATCATCATACATGCGCTAGAAGCAGCACCAGACGGGCGGCGCAAGATCGACAAGTTGGCGGCGCCGGACGTGAAAGTGATCAATATTTTCCACGTTGATGAATTGGATTTGGCCTTTGGCCGGTCAAATGTGATACATGCTGCCGTGGGCCGGGGCAGGCTTGCCGAAAAGCTTCTTCTGGCCGTGCAGCGGATTGAACGATATGACGCTCCGTTGAGCGCCTTGTAACTGTAGAGAGAGCATGAACGACAGTAACGACAAGAACGAGACGAAATCAGGTGCGGGGCGCGCTGGCGGGGGAACTTTGACCCTCAAGCGCCCGACGACTGAGCAGAGCAGGGTCAAGCAGAGCTTCTCGCACGGACGGACCAAGACCGTTGTTGTGGAAACCAAGCGCAAGCGTTTTGGCGAGGACAAGCCTGCCTCAGCGGAAGCAAAGCCGTTGTTTCAGGTGCAGCCGAAGGTGGCGGCACCAGCCACGCCGCCGCGCACCACCCAGACCAACCGTTCCGGCGTTGTTTTACGCACCCTGACGGATGATGAAAAGGAAGCGCGCGACCGGGCCCTCGTTGGCTCACGGGTTCGCGAGGCGGAAGAGCGCAAGCAGCAGGAAATCGAGGCGCTGCGCCGCAAGGAACACGACGAAAAGGATCTGCGTGACCGGGAAGCCGCGGCCAAACGCAAGCTTGAAGATGATGCGCGCCACCGGGCCGAAGAAGATGGCCGCCGCAAGGCTGAAGAAGCCGCCAAGAAACTCAATCCGAAATCAATCGTGCAGGCTGACCGGGAAGAGGAAGCCGAAGCCCGCTCGAAGAGCCCGCGCGGCAGTGCCGGCGTCATCAAGCGCAAGATCGAAGTTCCAGCACCCACGCGCACCAAAGCCGACATGGACAAGCGCCGTGGCCGGCTCACGGTTGCCAATGCGATGTCCGATGATGAGGAGCGCAACCGTTCAGTTGCCGCCTTCAAGCGCCGCACCGAACGGCTGAAGAAGCAGGCCCAGGGCTTCCAGATGCCGACGGAAAAGATGACGCGCGAGATCATCATCCCGGAAGCCATCACCATTCAGGAACTGGGCAACCGCATGGCGGAACGTGCCGTCGATATCATCAAGATATTGATGAAGCAGGGCCAGATGCACACCATCAATGATGTGATTGATGCGGATACGGCCCAGATCATCGCTGAAGAAATGGGCCATCGCGTCAAGCGTGTGTCCGAGTCTGACGTTGTTGAAGGTCTTTCTGCGGAAACAGATTCGGCTGAGCAGTTGCTTACACGGCCACCGGTTGTGACCATCATGGGCCACGTGGACCATGGCAAGACCTCGCTGCTTGACGCCATCCGCAAGACTAATGTTGTCTCCGGTGAGGCGGGCGGCATTACCCAACATATCGGCGCCTATCAGGTTGCCACGAAGAACGGCCTTGTCACCTTCATCGATACGCCGGGCCATGAAGCTTTTACTTCCATGCGCCAGCGTGGTGCTAAAGCCACGGATATCGTAGTTCTCGTGGTGGCTGCCGATGACGGCGTGATGCCGCAAACGGTTGAAGCGATCAGCCACGCGCGCGCGGCGGGCGTTCCGATCATCGTGGCGATCAACAAGATTGACAAGCAATCAGCCAACCCCAACAAGGTGCGCACCGAACTGCTGCAGCATGAAATCGTTGTGGAAGGCATGGGCGGCGACACGCTTGATGTCGAAGTTTCCGCCATGAAGGGCACGAACCTCGACAAGCTGCTGGATTCGATTTTGCTGCAGGCCGAAGTGCTTGACCTCAAGGCCAATCCAAACCGCGAGGCTTCGGGCCTTGTGGTGGAAGCCCAACTCGACAAGGGACGAGGCCCGGTGGCCACGGTTCTGGTTCAGCGCGGCACCCTGCGGCTTGGCGATATTTTCGTGGCAGGCTCCGCCTGGGGCCGGGTTCGCGCGCTCATCAATGACAAGGGCGAGCAGATCAAGGAAGCCACGCCTTCGGTTCCGGTTGAAGTTCTGGGCCTCAGTTCAGCGCCGGAAGCGGGCGACCAGTTTGACGTGGTGCCGACGGAAGCGCGGGCCCGCGAAATCACGGATTACCGCGAGCGCAAGCGCCGCGATAGCCGTGGCACATCAGTTGTGCGTTCGTCGCTTGAACAGATGATGAGCCAGCTTTCGCAGGCCGGCCGCAAGGAATTCCCGATCCTCGTCAAGGCTGACGTGCAGGGTTCCGCCGAAGCCATCGTGCAGGCGCTTGAAAAAATCGGTAATGATGAAATCCGTTCGCGGGTTGTGCATTATGCGGTGGGCGGCATCAACGAAAGCGACATCGGGCTGGCAACAGCTTCAGGCGCCGTGGTTCTGGGCTTCAATGTCCGTGCCTCGGGCCAAGCCAAGGATGCAGCCGAACGGGCCGGCATCGAGATTCGCTATTACAACATCATTTATGACCTGGTGGATGATATCAAGGCGGCCATGTCCGGCAAGCTGGCGCCGGAACTGCGCGAAACCTTCCTTGGCAACGCGAAGATCCTCGAAGTGTTCAACATCACCAAGGTCGGCAAGGTTGCGGGCTGCCAGGTTACCGAAGGCAATGTGCAGCGCGGCGCCAAGGTTCGCCTTATCCGCGACAACGTGGTGGTGCATGAAGGCACGCTTTCGACGCTCAAGCGCTTCAAGGACGAAGTGAAGGAAGTCCAGGTTGGCCAGGAATGCGGCATGGCGTTCGAAGGCTACCAGGACATGCGCGCCGGCGACGTGATCGAGTGTTTCCGCGTGGAGAAGATCCAGCGCAAGCTGGACTAAGCGGGTCGATATGCGCCCAACCAAAGGTTCAGCAGGACCTTCCCAACGCCAGCTTCGGGCGGGCGAACTTATTCGCCATGCCCTGGCTGATATTTTGATGCGGGGCGATACGGGCGATCCGGAGCTGGAGAGGCTGGCGGTCAGCGTGGTCGAAGTTCAGATGTCGCCGGATTTGCGGATTGCCACAGCCTATGTGCGGGGCCTGATCAATAGTCAGGACAAGCTGGTATTGGCGGCGCTCGAGCGGAACAAGAAGTATATTCGCGGGCTTGTAGCGCCGCGCATTGATGTGAAATACATGCCGGAAATCAGGTTTCGTATCGATACTTCATTGGAGTATGCGCAGAAAATCGACGATCTTTTGGCCAACCCCAAGGTTGCCAGTGACCTCAAACACGACGAAAAATGAAAAAGCGCGGGCAGCCGGTTCATGGTTGGGTGGTGTTTGACAAGCCCTTGGGCATGACGTCGACACAGGCGGTTGGCAAAATCCGGCGGCTGTTTGATGCGGAGAAGGCCGGGCATGGTGGGACACTGGATCCACTCGCTACCGGCATGCTGCCCATTGCGCTGGGGGAAGCCACCAAAACCGTGCAATGGGCCATGGAAGGACGAAAAATTTATCGCTTTGAAGTGACCTGGGGAGCGGAGCGCACCACCGACGATATGGAAGGCGCGATTACGGCTCAATCCGAATCCCGCCCTACTGCTCAAAGTATTGAATCGATACTATACGAGTTTCAAGGTGTTATTCAGCAGGCCCCGCCGGCGTTTTCGGCCATCAAGATCGATGGGGAGCGGGCCTATGATCTGGCCCGGGCCGGCGAGACGGTTGAGATGGCTGCACGGCCCGTAACCATCGAAAAACTCGCTCTGGTAAGTTGCCCGGACGCCGATCATGCGGTGTTTGAAGTGACCTGCGGCAAGGGCACCTACGTGCGCTCGCTGGCCCGCGACATGGGGCGGAAACTGGGCTGCCTTGGCCACGTTTCCATGTTGCGGCGGATTGCCGTCGGGCCTTTTGTGGAGGCCGACATGATTCCACTGGATAAGCTTGAGGAAATGAGCCATAAGCCCCTCGGCAATAGTGCCGAAAACGGGGCTCTCCGCCCCCTCAAGACCGTGCTGGACGGCATCCCGGCACTGGCCTTGAAGGACGCGGAAGCCCAGCGCATGAAGCAGGGTCAGTCAATTCTGCTCAGAGGTGCGAACGCTCCTGTAGCATGCGATGCGGTTCTGGTGACCTGGGATTCCAAACCCCTTGGCATTTGCAGCATCGAACAGGGGTCGCTCAAGCCGAAGCGCCTGTTTAACCTTTAGACATCCTGGAGATGGCCGAATGACGATGACAGCCGAGCGCAAAACCGCGCTCATGAAAGACTATGGAACAAAGCCCGGTGACACGGGCTCACCCGAAGTGCAGGTTGCTCTTTTGACAGAGCGCATCAATGGTCTCACCGACCATTTCAAATCCCACAAGAAGGACAATCACTCACGCCGCGGTTTGTTGAAGATGGTGAGTTTGCGCCGTGGACTTCTCGACTTCCTGAAGTCGAAGGATGAGGGCCGTTACCAGGCCTTGATCAAGCGTCTCGAAATCCGCCGCTAACAAGCGGCTGACGATTGTATGAGCGGGCGGATCACCGAATTGCCGCCCGCGTCCCCTTTTCACAAGCCTGGCAATAGGGCCGGGTTTTGATTGCTCAATGGGGATGCCGTCCGGTCAGGTGAACGGAAGTGGCGGCGAAGAGCAAAAAGGAATGTTACATGTTTAAGATAGATGTTGAAGAACTGGAATGGGCCGGAAAGCCCTTGCGCATTGAAACCGGCCGCATGGCGCGCCAGGCAGATGGCGCGGTTGTTGTGACCTACGGCGAGACGACGGTTCTTGCCACGGCAGTTGCCGCACGCTCGGAAAAGCCCGGAATTGATTTTTTCCCGCTTACCGTGAACTATCAGGAAAAGACCTATGCCGCGGGCAAGATTCCCGGTGGCTATTTCAAGCGCGAAGGCCGGCCAACGGAAAAGGAAACACTGGTTTCCCGCCTGATCGACCGCCCGATCCGCCCGCTTTTTCCCCCAGGTTTCCGCAATGAAACCCAGGTGATCACCACGGTGCTCTCCTACGACCTCGAAAATGACAGCGATATCGTGGCCCTCATCGGCGCATCCGCTGCCCTCACCATTTCCGGCATTCCCTTTATGGGCCCGGTTGGCGGCGCCCGTGTCGGCTTCATCGATGGCGAGTTTGTTTTGAACCCGACGCAAGAGCAGATGAAGACCTCTGACCTTGATCTTGTGGTTGCCGGCACCTCAGACGCCGTTCTGATGGTTGAATCGGAAGCCAAGGAACTTTCGGAAGAGCAAATGCTTGGCGCCGTGATGTTTGGCCATGCAGGCTTCCAGCCTGTCATCGATGCCATCATCCGCCTGGCGGAACGCTCATCGCGCGAACCGCGTGACTTTGTGGCACCGGACAATGAGAAGCTTTACAAGGCCGTGAAGAAATCCGTCGAGAAAGACGTGCGCGCCGCCTACGCCATTCCGAAAAAGGAAGAGCGCGTGGAAGCGATAGCCAAGGCCAAGGACAAGGTTGTGGCTGCCCTCGTTGATGCGGAGAAAGATACCTCGCCAACACCGCAGAAGGTGGGCGAAGCTTTCAAGTATCTTGAGAAGGATGTTGTGCGTAACAGCATTCTCGACACGGGCCTTCGCATTGATGGCCGCGACACCAAGACAGTGCGCCAGATCGTTGCCGAAGCCTCGGTGCTTCCGCGTACCCATGGTTCAGCGCTGTTTACCCGCGGCGAGACCCAGGCGCTGGTTGTAACGACGCTTGGTACCGGCGAAGATGAGCAATATGTCGACTCGCTCGACGGCACCTACAAGTCCAAGTTCATGCTGCATTACAACTTCCCTCCCTTCTCGGTGGGTGAAGTGGGCCGCATGGGCGGCGCAGGCCGCCGCGAAATCGGCCATGGCAAGCTGGCCTGGCGGGCGATCAATCCGATGCTGCCACCGGCTGACCAGTTCCCCTACACCATTCGCGTGGTGTCGGAGATCACTGAATCAAACGGCTCGTCATCGATGGCAACCGTGTGCGGCGCTTCGCTGGCGCTGATGGATGCGGGCGTTCCGCTGAAATCACCGGTCGCTGGCATTGCCATGGGCCTGATCAAGGAAGACGAGCGCTTTGCGGTGCTGTCTGACATTCTTGGCGACGAGGATCATCTCGGCGACATGGACTTCAAGGTGGCGGGCACCAGCAATGGCGTGACCGCGCTGCAGATGGACATCAAGATCACCGGCATCACCGAGGAGATCATGAAGGTTGCCTTGTGGCAGGCAAAAGACGGCCGCTTGCACATTTTGGGCAAGATGGCCGAGGCGCTTGAAAATGCCCGTCCGGGCCTTGGCGAGCACGCTCCGCGCATTGAAGTGATCAAAATTCCAACCGACAAGATCCGTGAAGTGATCGGAACCGGCGGCAAGGTGATCCGCGAAATCGTGGAAAAGACCGGCGCCAAGATCGACATCCAGGATGACGGCACGGTGAAGGTTGCATCCTCTTCGGGAGCCGCCATTACGGCTGCGATGAAGTGGATCAAGAGCATCGTGTCGGAACCGGAAGTTGGCGAGATCTATGACGGCAAGATCGTCAAGGTCGTGGACTTCGGGGCTTTCGTCAATTTCTTTGGCGCAAAGGATGGCCTGGTCCACGTTTCGGAATTGGCCGCCAAGCGCGTAAACAAAGTCTCCGATGTGGTTAACGAAGGCGACGCGGTAAAGGTCAAGCTTTTAGGATTTGATAACCGTGGCAAGGTCCGCCTGTCGATGAAGCAAGTTGACCAGGTGACCGGTGAAGACCTGTCAAAGCAGCAGGCAGAGGCCGCACCGGCCGAGGAAGCCGACGCTTCGTAAGTTCTTACGGCTCAAATTCTGAAGGCGTGGGGGGAAACTCCCGCGCCCTTTTATTTGTTTGCTAACCATGACCGTGAGCCAGCCCCAAGAGTTTCGCTAAAATCGGAGACAACAGCTTAAACTTATCGAAAACACGCAGTGATACTGATTGGATCATACAAATCCGGATGTCCAAAAAGGTACCACGATGGCAGCGCCAACGCCCCAAGAGCAACTGTTTCTCGAATTGATCAACCGGGCCCGCCTTGATCCCACAGGCGAGGCCATACGCCAAGGTCTAGTTACAAATGGCGTGGCTGACCTAAACAAAGGCCTCGCCGCAGGCACAATTACAGCTGCGCAAAAACAGGTTTTGACCTTCAACGAGTATCTCAATGACTCAGCCGATGGCCATACGGCCTGGATGTTGAGTACAAACACCTTCTCGCATACGGGTTCGGGTGCCAGCAATCCGGGTCAGCGCATGGCGGGGGCAGGCTACAATTTCTCCGGGTCGCCCTCAACTTGGGGCGAAAATCTTGCCTGGGCCGGCTCTTCCGGCAACATTGACGCCAATGCCTATGTTCTAACGTTGCACAAGAACCTGTTTTTGAGTGCCGGCCATCGCTCAAACACGATGAAGGACGTTTTCAAGGAAATTGGCGTGGGCGCAACCGCCGGAAGATTTGGAGGCTACAACAGCCTGGTGGTAACGCAGAATTTTGCGGTATCGGGACCAGCAGCATTTGCTACGGGCGTTGCCTATAACGACACCAATGGCGACAATTTCTATTCCGTCGGCGAAGGCCAAGGGGACATCAGGGTGGAACTCAGGCACAATTCCACGCTGATTGAATTCACCGATAGCTGGTCGTCGGGGGGATATTCGCTGGAGACCACCGAAACCGGGCCGATGCATATCACTTTCTCCGGCGGCGAGCTGAGCGGCACGATGGGCGCCAGCTTCGCGTTAGGCACGACCAACGTGAAAATTGACCTGGTGAATGGCAATACCATCCAAGCCTCCGTTTCGGCGACCCTCACCGATGCTGCGTTGAATTTGACGCTGCTGGGAATCAACGGAACCACCGGCACAGGTAATGAACTGGCCAATATCCTGACAGGCAATAGCGGCGCCAATACCCTGAAAGGGCTTGGCGGCAATGATACGCTTGATGGCAAGGCCGGCGGCGACACCTATCTTTGGCAATCCGGAGACGGTTCAGACATCGTCAATGACACCTCGACATCGACGAGCGAGATAGACGTCCTCTCCTTGACCAATGTAGCCTCGACAGGAGTCACGCTCTACAAATTTGGCAACGACCTCAAGATTGAGATTATTCTAACCGGCGAAATCATCATAGTCAAAAACCAGTTCAACGCGTCAACACTGGGTGATGGCATCGAGACGCTGCGTTTCACCGATGGCGACTGGAATATGGCCACTATTACCAGCCAATTGGACCCACCTCCCCCAATCAATGGAACAGCCGGAGCCGATGTGCTTCCTGGCTCAAGTGAAGCTGACCTCATTAATGGTTTTGCCGGTGATGACATTCTCAGCGGCATGGCAGGCGGCGATGTGCTCGACGGCGGCGACGGCATTGACACGGCCAGCTATGCGGCCTCAGGAGCCAGCGTCACGGTAAATCTTTCGTCTTCCGGCGCTGCATCGGGCGGTGATGCCGCCGGTGATACGCTTTTCAGCATTGAGAACATCAAGGGATCGAATTTCAATGACATCCTCACTGGCAACGCCGGTAACAACCGGCTGGACGGCGGGGCTGGCATCGACACGATGATTGGCGGCGCGGGCGATGACACTTATGTCGTCAACATTGCGACCGACAAGATCACCGAACTCGCGGGCGAGGGCTCGGGCACAGATACGGTCGAGACGGCGCTTGCCACCTACAGCCTCGCGGCCCTCGCGGCAGTTGAGAACCTCACCTATACGGCTACGGGGAACTTCACCGGCACAGGCAACGCGCTTGCCAACACCATCCGTGGCGGCAGCGGCAATGATATGCTGAATGGCGGCGCGGGTGTTGATACCCTGATTGGCGGAGCCGGCAATGACATCTATGTGGTCGACACTCCCGGCGATGTGGTTGACGAGGGCACGGGCTTCGGCACAGATATTGATCTGGTGCAGGCAGCGGCGGGCTTTGACCTTTCCACGGTGCTGGGCGAAGTCGAGAACCTGACACTGACGGGCACAGCGGCGGTCAACGGTAAGGGCAACGGGTTGGCCAATACGATCATCGGCAATACAGGCGCCAATGTCATTGAGGGCAAGGGCGGTGCCGATATCCTTGATGGCGGTTCGGGCACTGATACAGTGTCCTATGCCTCGTCTGGAGCAGGCGTAACGGTCACCCTCACGGGAGCTGTGGCTTCCCTCGGAACAGGTGGCGATGCCCAGGGCG
The DNA here is from genome assembly GCA_965279345.1 of Aestuariivirga sp. Taxonomy (GTDB): domain Bacteria; phylum Pseudomonadota; class Alphaproteobacteria; order Rhizobiales; family Aestuariivirgaceae; genus Aestuariivirga. Next base: position 288,617 of record CBDIHN010000002.1, on the reverse strand, counting down.
ATTCAATCAAGAACTTCGAGAATATACTAGGCTCGGCCCATGCGGATACGCTGACCGGCGATGGTTCGGCCAACGTGATTGATGGCGGAGTCGGAGCCGACACCATGAATGGCGGGGCCGGCAACGACACCTATGTGGTCGATAACCTGCTTGACGTCATTACGGAGGCTCTCACCGGCGGCACGGACCTGGTGAAGTCCTCCATCGACTACTCGCTGCTTAACACCAATCTGGAAAACCTGACCCTCACCGGCACCGATGATATCGATGCCACGGGCAACGCGCTCGCCAACATCCTCACCGGCAATGCCGGCAACAACCGGCTGGACGGCGGGGCTGGCATCGACACGATGATTGGCGGCGCGGGCGATGACACTTATGTCGTCAACATTGCGACCGACAAGATCACCGAACTCGCGGGCGAGGGCTCGGGCACAGATACGGTCGAGACGGCGCTTGCCACCTACAGCCTCGCGGCCCTCGCGGCAGTTGAGAACCTCACCTATACGGCTACGGGGAACTTCACCGGCACAGGCAACGCGCTTGCCAACACCATCCGTGGCGGCAGCGGCAATGATATGCTGAATGGCGGCGCGGGTGTTGATACCCTGATTGGCGGAGCCGGCAATGACATCTATGTGGTCGACACTCCCGGCGATGTGGTTGACGAGGGCACGGGCTTCGGCACAGATATTGATCTGGTGCAGGCAGCGGCGGGCTTTGACCTTTCCACGGTGCTGGGCGAAGTCGAGAACCTGACACTGACGGGCACAGCGGCGGTCAACGGTAAGGGCAACGGGTTGGCCAATACGATCATCGGCAATACAGGCGCCAATGTCATTGAGGGCAAGGGCGGTGCCGATATCCTTGATGGCGGTTCGGGCACTGATACAGTGTCCTATGCCTCGTCTGGAGCAGGCGTAACGGTCACCCTCACGGGAGCTGTGGCTTCCCTCGGAACAGGTGGCGATGCCCAGGGCGATTCAATCAAGAACTTCGAGAATATACTAGGCTCGGCCCATGCGGATACGCTGACCGGCGATGGTTCGGCCAACGTGATTGATGGCGGAGTCGGAGCCGACACCATGAATGGCGGGGCCGGCAACGACACCTATGTGGTCGATAACCTGCTTGACGTCATTACGGAGGCTCTCACCGGCGGCACGGACCTGGTGAAGTCCTCCATCGACTACTCGCTGCTTAACACCAATCTGGAAAACCTGACCCTCACCGGCACCGATGATATCGATGCCACGGGCAACGCGCTCGCCAACATCCTCACCGGCAATGCCGGCAACAACCGGCTGGACGGCGGGGCTGGCATCGACACGATGATTGGCGGCGCGGGCGATGACACTTATGTCGTCAACATTGCGACCGACAAGGTGACCGAGCTTGCGGGCCAAGGCAACGACACGATTGAGACTTCGCTGGCGACCTTTAGTATTTCAGCCCTCACGGCGATTGAGAACCTCACCTATACGGGAATTGCGAATTTCAACGGAACGGGCAATGCGCTTGCTAACATCATCACTGGCGGCATCGGGAATGACACATTGAAGGGCGGAGCTGGCGGCGATACGTTCGTATTCAATGTTGGCGCCTTTGGTGATGACAAGATCACCGACTATCAGGATAATCTGGACAAGCTTTCCTTCTCGCTCAGCGTTGCCGACAGCTTTGATGATTTTGTGATTACCGGCAACGGCACAAAAATCGTGACGGTGAGCCATGGCGAGGACAGCATCGTTCTGACCAGCACCTTGGCATTCACGCTTACGGCGGATGATTTTATCTTTGTCTAACAGTCCGCCCTGCGCTTAAACAGGCGCATGCAAAATCTTGTGATGATTCCTGCGCTTGGCTGTGATGGCGGGCTCTATGCCGACATCCTGCCTCGGCTTTCCGCAGTGGTTGAGCCCGTCACGATTGTTGCGGACAAGGACACATTGACGGGCTGCGTGCAGCAGGTGCTGGAGCAGGCACCGGAAAAGTTCATCATTCTGGGCACATCCTTTGGCGGCAGGACGGCGCTTGAGGTGGCGTTTGCCGCACCAGACCGCGTGCAGGGTCTGGTGGTCATTGGGGCCGGGCCTGGCATTGCGGCAGATCCCTCCGCCGGTTTCAGGCGGACAGAAAGATTACGCGGGACGGAGTTTGAAAGTGTCGTCACGGAAATGGCTGACATGGTTTCCCACATGCCCGGGCCAAACGGGGCGAAGGCGCGCAACGCCTTTATTTCCATGGCACGGAAACAGGGTGGCGCGCTGATGGCGCGGCAATCGGCGGCTTTGTCGAAACGCGCGGACCTGTGGCCGCGGCTTGGCGAAATTTCCTGTCCATCGCTCATGCTGTGGGGGCGGGAAGACAAGTTCTCGCCTGCCGCCGACGGGTTAAAAATGTCGACGTCCTTGACCCATGGGCGCTATGCGGAAATTTCCGAATGTGGGCATTTCCCCAGCTTGGAAGCGCCGGAGGAAACCGCTGATATTATTTTGCATTGGTTGCAGGACAACAAATTTATTTGAGGCTGATGAGATATTCGGCAATGGCCTCGACATCGGCTTGCGGAAGCTTTGCCATATTGGCTTGCACCTGGCCCATGCCGCCGGAAGACATGTGCTCGTAGCCAAAGACTTCGCCATTTTGAAGGGCCAGCACCAAATCCTTCTGGTCCTTGTAGCGGCCGGTTTCGACCAGGCCATGGAGGCTTGGTACCTTGCCTTGCCCTTCGGGGTGGGGGCCGCCCATTAAGAACTTGCTGTTGTCACGGGCCATGATGAGGTTACGGGGCGTGTGGCATTCGCCGCAATGGCCGGGGCCGTTCACCAGATAGGAACCGCGATTCCAGGATGGCGTTTGGGCGGCGTCGGGTTGCCAGGGGGTGGTATCAAGCCCTGCAAATTTCCACAGGCCAAGTCCCCGGCGCAACAGGAAGGCAATGGGGATATCAGCCTCGCGCCTGGGCGAGGCCACGGGCGGCAAGCTCATGAGGTAGGCCTTGATGTCGAGCACATCTTCGACGGGCATGGCCGCATAGGAGGTGTAGGGGAAGGCCGGAATGAGATGCTGGCCCGATTTGGAAATGCCGCGCTGCACTGCATTGACGAAGTCGATATCCGACCAGTTTCCAATGCCGGTTTGGGCATCAGGCGTCAGGTTGGGCGGATACAGAACGCCGATGGGGGTTTTGAGGGGGAAGCCGCCGCTTGGCAAATTGGGGTCGAGACCGGCCTGCTCGGCATTTGGCTTGTGGCAATTCCTGCAACCCCCAGCGGTATAGAGAACTTCGCCATTGGCGATATTGGCCGTATGGGCGGGAATTGCCGAAGCCGGCAAGGGTCGTGGGGCGGTCAACAGCCAAAACGCAGTAAAGCCCAGCACTGCGAGCAGTGCCAGACTTCCGAGGTTTCGCTTGGATAGCAGCTTCAGGCTGGATTATCCTTTTGGACGGCGGAAGCTTTCATGGCAGCCACCGCAGGAGGCACCCAAGGCCGGGAATGCGGCCTTGAAGCTGGCTTCATCGGTTGTGGCGGCAAGAGCTGCCCGGGCATCAACCCAGGCCTGGTATTTTTCTCCGATTTTGCTGCCCTCGGCCCAGATTTCGGGCTTGGCCCAAGTTTCAATGGTGGCGCCTTCCATGCTGCTGGCATCCCAGGCCTTGGCTTCAGCGGCGGCGGCTTCTCCGGCGGCCATGGCATCAAGGCTGGCCTTCACGACGGCTGCGTCATAGGGTGCATCGCCCTTCATGATGGCGACAAGAGCCCCAATGGCCTTGCCGTTTGCCTTCATTTCCGTCTGGCGGGCCTTGATCTGGTCGTCGGCGGCGGCATAGGCGAGGGAAAAACCCAAGCCCAGCACGATGGCACCGGCGGCGACTGACTTGCAGAGGTTTTTGGAAAGCATTCTGAATCTCCTGGATTGGCAATGGGCTAGGCAGGGATGGGTAACATTACATGTTACGTGGATATGTCCAGCGCTGGATCATCACGAATTGGTGAATATTTTTCGTTACATGAACGGTATCTGAACGGCGGGTTCGGACCGTATTCAGGCCCAAGGGCTTAGGGTTTACTTAAGTTGAATGATTTACCGTGGGAAACCAAGGGAAGTGAAAAGTAAAATGTTGACCGAGCAAATGAACACCCAAGCAAACCGCGCGATGCGCGCGAAGAAGCTCAGCCCCGAGCTCAATGAATTCCTGCATATGCTTGATGCGCTCGAAGGCCAAATTGGTGGCCAGGACACGGCCTCCCCGCAATCCCGCTAAGCTTCACTCTAAAAACTAAAACGTATTACACTGATTCAAAAAACAATCGTCATTCCGGCGTACGCCGGAATCTGGCGGCGGTTTCCATCCTGAACGGGATTCCGGCGTGCGCCGGAATGACGGCGGAGAGGAATATCCAATTAAAACTGATCAGGCTCTAGATGATGCCGGCCTTGGCTTTTGCGGCCCAGTCATTGGCACTGGTCTGCAAGGCATAGACCGTGCCGCGATTGGCGCCATTCCGCTCAATTTCAACGGCTTTCTTTTCCACATCGGCAGCTTCGAAATTGCTGGCAAGGCCCCGCAAGGCATGGGCGCAGCGATGAGTTGTTTCCGCATCACCCGCCTCGAAGGCCGCCGCTGCCGCATTGGCGTAGTGAATGCTTTCGGTGGCGGCCAGGGTCATAAGTTTTATCCAGGTGCCCTTGGGCAGGGTGGTGCGAAGGCCATTGAGAATCGAACCAGGCTTGGCGAGTTCAACGATGACGGGTGCCACCGGCGGCAACGGGGATTTCAAAACGCCCCTTATGGCGCGGTGCAGCTCGTTGCTGTCGGCGGGCTTTGGCACGGCATGGTCGAAAGCATCGCGCCAATGGGAAAACTCGGTGGAGTCGGCAAGGAAGGCCGAAAGCGCCAGAATGGGTGTTTTGGAAGTTTTTCCGCCGAGGGCGCGAATGCCGCGGGCCGCCGTCACGCCATCCATGACCGGCATTTCAATATCGAGCAGGATGACATCGTAGTTGGATTTTTCCGCTTGGCGCAGGGCTAGCTCGCCGTCTTCCACGGCATCAACTTCAAGCCCCATGCGTTTGAGCATGGCGGTTGTCACGATGCGCGAGGCGGTGGAATCCTCGGCATAGAGAACGCGCGGCCTTGTGCCATCGGCATGCTTGGAAAATTTATGATCGGGGCGCAGATTCTGGCTGGCAACGGCGGCAAAGGACATTATTTTTTCTGCACTCACAAATCACGTTCAGAGGCAGAGTAGTGGGTTAATTATTGTCGAATGGTATTCATTGCCGTTAACTTGTTGCTATGACTAACGGGAGATTAACCGGTCCCGTTCTGAATCACTTCGTGCCAAACATGCGGTCACCGGCGTCGCCAAGGCCCGGCACGATGTAGCCGTGCGAATTCAGGTGACTGTCAACCGCTGCCGTATAGATCTGCACATCGGGATGAGCTTCGGAGAAACGCTTTATGCCTTCCGGGGCTGACAGCAGGCACACCAAGCGGATGTCCTTCGCACCTTTTTCCTTCAGCCGGGTAATGGCCGCCGCCACGGAATTGCCGGTGGCGAGCATGGGGTCCACCACGATCACCCGGCGCTCGGCGATATCGGCCGGAACCTTCATATAATACTCCACCGGCTGGAGGGTTTCGGGATTGCGGTAAATTCCGATGTGGCCGACGCGGGCCGAGGGCATGAGATCAAGCATGCCTTCGAGCAGGCCGTTGCCGGCGCGCAGGATGGAGACGATCACAAGTTTCTTGCCCTTGAGAATGGGGGCTTCCATTTCCGCCACAGGCGTTTCGATGGTTTGCGTTGTCATGGGCAGGTCGCGGGAGACTTCATAGGCGAGCAGCAGGCTGATTTCACGCAGGAGCTGGCGGAACACGGCGGACGGTGTGTGCTTGTCGCGCATCAGGGTGAGCTTGTGGAGGACAAGCGGATGATCCACGATCGTCAGGGTTTTTGCGAGCGGCGATGCGGCCATAATTCACTCCTTCAATTTGGCCTTTCATTTCGGCTCTCCGCGCGGCAAACTCAAGGCCAGCCGGAAATTCATCCACGGCTTTGACTTGATTATGGCGCTTGTTCCGCCTATCTGCGTAACAATATCGGTTACAGAAGAGAAAGATCATGACGAAGACTGCAAATCCCATCGCCGCCGGAACCTCCATCGGCCACGTGCACCTGAAAGTGTCGAATATCCAGAAATCCCTGGATTTCTACTGCGGGGTGCTGGGCTTTGAGCTGCAGCAACTTTATGGCGACCAGGCGGCATTTGTTTCGGCGGGCGGCTATCATCATCACCTGGGCATGAATACCTGGGAAAGCCTTGGCGGCTTACCGCCCGCTCCGGGCACCACGGGGCTTTTCCATACGGCGATCCTTTATCCGACACGGGCCGACCTGGGCGATGCCCTGCGGCGGCTCAAGGCCCACAATATCCCGCTTGATGGCGCTTCCGACCATGGCGTTTCAGAAGCGCTATACCTGCGCGATCCGGACCAAAACGGCGTGGAGCTCTATTGGGACCGGCCCAAGGACAAGTGGCCGCGCAAACCGGACGGCAGCCTTGCCATGATGACGGCGCGGCTTGACCTTACCAGCCTGCTCAAGGAAGGCGCTTAACCGACCGCCTTCACGACAAGCGGCAGCGCTTCTTCGAGGGCTGAGAGGTTTTCATCAGTTCCCACGCTGATCCTGATGCAGCGGTTGAGCGGAGCCACGCCCGGCATGCGCACGAAGATGCCGTGCGTTGCGAGGCCTTCCAGAATTTTCCGGGCATAGGCGCCATCGCGGCCGCAATCGACGGCGACAAAATTGGTGGATGACGGAACGCAGCCGAAGCCATTGAACTGGGCAATGGCGTAAATTTTTTCGCGGGCCCGGGCGACGCGTTTTTGCACCGTCTTGAGATAATCCTGATCGGCGAGGGCGGCGATGGCGCCGGCCTGGCCCATGCGGTTCACGCCGAAATGATTTCTGATTTTGTCGAATGCCGAGATGAGATGGGGATGGCCCAAAGCGTAACCCACGCGCACGCCGGCCATGCCATAGGCTTTTGAAAAGGTGCGAAAGCGCAGGACATTGGGATTTGCCATATCAAGGGCGGGAACGGAGCCTTCGGCAAAATCATGATAGGCCTCATCCAGCATGAGCAGGGTGCCTGCCGGAATGCTGTCGATCAAATCCTGCACGACGCCGACTTTCCAGCAGGTGCCCATGGGGTTATCCGGATTGGCAAAATAAATGAGGCGGGCATTTTCTTTTTTCGCCAGGTCCAGCAGGGAAGAAGGATCCTCGTGGTCATTCATGTAGGGGGTGGTGACGAGCCTGCCGCCGAAGCCTGCGACATGAAAATTATAAGTGGGATAGGCGCCCAAGGAATTTGCCACCGTCACGCCGGGTTCCACAAAGAGCCTGACGGCCAGGCCGAACAGGCCATCGATGCCTTCGCCAACCGTGACATTCTCAATGCCGATGCCGTGATGCTTCGCAATCGCAGCGCGGAGATCATGCACTTCCGGGTCGCCATATTTCCACGACTCGTGGGCCGCTTCCTGCATGGCGGCAATGGCCTTGGGCGAGGGGCCGAAGACGCTTTCATTGGCGCCGATGCGGGCGCGCAGCGGAATGCCGCTGCGCCGCAGGATGGTTTCGGGGCCAACAAAGGGAATGGTGGAGGGAAGGCTGTCAATGAGGGGGGTAAAATTGGTCATGGGGCCATAGTGCTGATTAAAGTCGGCGCATCTGATATAACCCACGGGGATAAGTCAATGCGCCGGATACGCATTGCTGCGGCTCATTTTATCGACGGGGAACTGGCGGCATGATTGAATTTTTACTGGCGCATGAAGCGCAGGCCCGGCTGGTTTTCTTCTTTTCGATACTTGCCATCATGGCCGTTTGGGAAGTGGCGGCACCGCGCAGGCGGCAGGAGATTCCCCGCCTGCTGCGCTGGAGCAATAATCTTGGCGTCGTGGTGATCGATACGCTTCTGGTGCGCCTGACCTTTCCGTTGGTTGCGGTGGGCATGGCCGTGCTGGCTGCCGAACGGGACTGGGGCTTGTTGAATGTTTTTGCCGTGCCTGGTTGGCTTGCGTTTCTCCTCTCCCTGCTGCTGCTTGATCTGGCGATTTATCTGCAACACGTGATATTCCACGCGGTACCGGCGTTGTGGCGGCTGCACCGCATGCATCATGCGGATCTGGAATTTGATGTCACCACGGGGCTGCGGTTTCATCCCGTTGAAATTTTACTGTCGATGGCGCTCAAACTTGCCCTTGTTGTGGTGTTTGGCCCGCCCGCCGTTGCGGTTCTGGTTTTTGAAATTCTGCTGAATGGAACCTCGATGTTCAGTCACAGCAACATCCGCATTCCGCCGGGGCTTGACCGCATCTTGCGTCTCATCATGGTGACGCCCGACATGCACCGGGTGCATCATTCCATTTACCCTCACGAGACCAATAGCAATTTCGGCTTCAATCTGCCGTGGTGGGACCGCCTGCTGGGAACTTACCGGGCTCAACCGGGAGACGGCCATGAGGGCATGACGATCGGCATCCAACAATTCCGGACGTTGAGGGAGCTTTGGCTTGACCGGATGCTGCTTCAGCCCTTGCGCGGACCTGCAAGCGGCTATCCCATCAACCGGGAGAGGGGGCCTGACTGAATGTTGCTGGGTCTTTGATAGCCGTACAAGATAAGCGTCTAGTTATTTATGACCGTAGCCATTGCCATGATGATGAGTCCGTCATGCACCGAAGCTCGGGCAAGTTTCGGTTGAAGCTTCTGGCCCCTTGGTGACCAAAGCGAAAATGTGCGGCGGCGATAGTGATCGGGCCGGCGGAATGGAGATGGCGTGCTTCGCCGCCGCTGTCCATCGCATTCACCCTCTTTGAAAGAAGGCATGACTCATCGATAGAGACATCAGCCAAGGGACCGCGAGCGCGGTCCAGGCTGATGCAATTTCCCTTGCCAGCCGGGATAAAACCTTGCAATTATGCGTCAAATCACTGCAAATCGAGTTATTTCCGGAATGTCGGTAACCCCCTCTTCCGCACCGGCCAAGTCCGGCAATGCGCGCTTCTTTCGCTCCGGGGCTGGCGGAAACCCTATCATAAGCTCCGAGGTGATGGCGACTGGCGCTGCAGCCCTCATCGCCATGCTGGTTTTCTTCATGGTGAGGGATCTGTGCATCGTCATATTCGAGAATGCGCCCAGCTATACTTTCCTGCTTCCCGTCCTGTTTCTGGCGGGCGCGGCCTTTTTCGCACGCATCGACTATGCCGCTTTTCCGCGCAGTTTTTCCGTCCTCACGCGTGTAACGGCCATTGGCCTTTTCGTCTACCTCCTTGTCGAACGACCCGGCTACACACTCATCAACACGGATCATGCCGATCTCAATACTTACGTCGATTGGGGCTATTGGCCGGCGCTCTTGGTTGCTGCTGTGGGTCTGTTCCGGCCAGCCTTTCTGTTCCCCGCAGCGCTATACACAATTTCCGTGCGCTATCTGTCCGAGCCGATTTCCGGCTTCAAGATGCCCGATCTCGATATTCGCTACATGATGGACATGGCGATGTTTCTCGCCTTCGGTGCCTGTCTCGTCACGATACTGCCTAAGGCGACTGGGTATCTTGCCAAAACCCGCCTGGGCGGCGCTTTGGCGCTAGTCGACCGTCCGCAGCTGGCGTTGTGTCTTGCCTTCATCGCTTTCGGATTGCATTTGGGGAATTATTTCTGGTCCGGCTACGAGAAGCTCATCATCGGTCCGCATGTCTGGACTTGGGCCTTCGAGAACAAAACCCAGAATATTCTGATCGTGGGGCTCAAGCGCGGCGTGCTGCCGTCAGGCTCCTTTCCCACCTTCACCCAGTGGCTGTTTGACGGTTTTGCCGCGATCGTGGTGGCCTCGAACACGCTCGTCCTGTTGGCGCAGCTGTTTGCGGTTCTGGCGCCGTTGCGCCTGCGCTGGCTGATGATCGTTTCGCTGTTCTACGACCTGTTCCACATCGGGATCTATTTATTCGGGGGCCTGTTCTTCTGGCCATGGATATGGAACAATGTGTCGATCATGCTTGCGGTTAAAGGCCGCACGGATGAGGAAATCGGCTGGCTTCCCAAATTTTTCTGCGTGGTGACCGTGCTTCTGGGCTTCACCAATGCCTTGGGAGCATCAGCGACCCTGGCCTGGTTTGATCTGCTCGATATCAAGATACCGGTATTGCAGGCCGAGACGGCCGATGGCAAATGGGTGGACGTCCCCGTCTCCTTCTTCATGAATCATTCTCAGCCGATGTCCATGGGATTTCTCGATCGATCACGCATGCAAGGACACTATCCCCCGTCGATCTGGGGCTCGGTGCTGGACTACGGCCGCGCCTCCGTTGATGGACAATGCCTGCCCCCCTCCCCAGTCAGCCAACCCGAGACACCGGAGGCCAGATCCACACGCATCGCGAAAATGCAGGAATTCATCCTCGCGCATCACAAGAAGATGGTCGACCTGACCGAGAAATACGGCCGTTATTTCTATTATTTCCATTCCCATCACCATCCGAGCAATCCGCTGATGAACACGGCATTCGACAGCCTGGATCTGAAGACGATCAGGGCATATCGGATGGTCACCCAATCTGTTTGTCTCGGCATCGCAAAGGGTGCCCTGGTTGAAAAAGAGATCGCCAGATACGAAGTAATGATCAATGTCCGATGATCAAAAAACCTATGTTGTCTATGATGGCGAGTGCCCGTTCTGCTCACGCTACGTCAAGATGCTGCGCCTCCGGGAGGCGCTGGGACCGGTGGAGCTCATCGACGCGCGCACCAGCCATCCCGTCGTGACTATGCTCCATGAGAAGAAGATCGACCTCGACGAAGGCATGGCGCTTGTCCAGGGCGACCGGATAAGCCATGGCGACGAATGCATTCACCGGCTTGCCCTCATGACGACCCCATCCGGTGCCTTCAACTGGATCAATGCGCGGATCTTTCGCTCCGCCACCGCCTCGCGGGTTCTCTATCCCTTCCTGCGCAGTGGGCGAAACCTGGCCCTCAAGCTTCTTGGCCGCAAGAAGCTGTCGGAACGGGGGTGATCCTCGGGTCATGACTTGCTCAGATTATCGGCAGCAGACTTTCGAGTTCGGCTTCCGTAGTAGAGACCTTAAAGCGGTATGAATTGTACCGGTGGTCTCCGTCCTCAAGAAATATGATCGCTTCCTGCCCGTCAAAGGTGAGAACCGATTCAGCGCGTTTTTCGTCGAAGGTCTCGGCTCTCTAGTTGGGAGCGATGCCAAGGGCGAGAGTCCAACCGCTCGCCACAACTGTCCGGCGCGGAAATTTGCTAACCGCTACAGGATCGGTGAGCGCTGCCGCATTGGGGACCGTAGTTGTTCTCGAAGGTCTGCTTTATGCGTGACGGGAAGCGGCTCTGGAAAAGGTGAGGGTCTGCATTGTCCTGCCATCGCTCTCTGAAATTTCAGTAAAGCCCAGAGATTTCAACCGCGTCTTAATTCTCTCAACACCTAAAGCACCGATCAGCATAATGTGAACTTCAACAATCAGGCAGCGTACTCCAACAAAGGCGCCTGCCTCTATGATCTCAAGTTCCGCGCCTTCGGCATCAATTACAACGACAGTCGGTGAAAATCCAGACACAGCTTCATCTATTGCCTGGGATTCAACCGTGATGGTCCTCTGAAGGTCTCGGTCAATGAGACTGGATGACCAGATATTATCCGCCACATGAAACACAACTGGCCCGCCATTCGCTGTTATCGCTTTTGAAACTAGGCTGCAGCGCAGACCGTTCATCTCAAAGTTTTCTAAAATCAGAGACCTAACTTCCGGATTTGGTTCGTAGTGAATACATCGACCGGGGCAAAGCCTTTCACAGATCATGGCAACGACGCCCACGCCACAGCCTATTTCAAGAATGCGGTCATCGGCAGTGATTATTTTTGAGAGAGCTTCCCTCTCGGATTTCTCATACCGACCTCTATGAATTTTTTTCCTGATTTTCAGCGGAATCCGCGCGTCGGTTATGACCTTTAACCCATCAATCATTGATACTTTCGGGATTCCCACAAACGAAAACAACTCAGCCAAGGTGTTCATAATGTGCATTGAATCTCCTCTATCCGATCTGGTCGCATTGGCTGGATCGGGCATCCGCAGCCTATACGCTGAAACTTCATGTAGTACATTCGAAATTTCGAAACCCAATAATGGGCATTAGTCGGAGTATGACCAAACTGCTTTTTCTGGTTGCTAGCGAAGGCATGCTATAGTTGGAGCATCACTTAAGCCATTGAAAATATTGGCGGCCCCGACTGGATTCGAACCAGTGGCCCTCAGTTTAGGAAACTGATGCTCTATCCAACTGAGCTACGGGACCTCTCAGGTCTCCTTATAGTTTGGAATCTCAAGAAAAGAAAAGGCCCGGATTTTTGATCCGGGCCTGATCCTCGAGGTCTTGGAAAAACTCTTATGCGGCTTCTTCGGCGGCGGCCTCTTCTTCGGCCTTTTCGCCGGCGGCCTGGGCGCGCTTGGCGTTCTTGGCGAGGAATTCGGAAAGCTCCTTCACCGACTGGTCATCATCCACCTTGCGGACGGCAGCAAGTTCGCGGGCCATGCGGAGCAGGGCCTGCTCGAACAGCTGGCGCTCGGAATAGGACTGCTCGGGCTGGCGGTCGGAGCGGTAGAGATCGCGCACGACTTCGGCCACGGCAATGAGATCGCCGGAATTGATCTTCGCATCATATTCCTGGGCGCGCCTTGACCACATGGTGCGCTTGATGCGGGCCCGGCCACGGATAACTTTCATGGCGTGCTCGATCAGGCCGCGGTCAGCCAGGCGGCGCATGCCCTTTTGCTCGGCGCGGTTGGTCGGCACCTTGAGGCGCAGCTTCTCGCGCTCGAAATCAACGATGTAGAGTTCAAGCTTCGAGCCGGCGATTTCCTGCTCTTCGATGGCAGTGATCTTGCCAACGCCATGGGCGGGATAAACCACCAGTTCGCCGATCTTGAAGGCGAGCTTCTTGGGCGCGGCGGGAGCCGCAGGAACGGCAGGCTTGGCCACGGCGGCCACGGGAGCAGCCACGGGCTTTGCCGCCACGGCTGCAGGCTTTGCAACGGGTGCAGGAGCCGCGTGGACGGGCTTGGCATGCTTCAGATGGCCGGTGACCTTGGTCAGAATGGTTTTCTTGACGACGGGCTTTGCAACGGGGACCACCTTCGCCTTGGGCTTGGCTTTTTCAATTTTGGACTTGGCTTTCGCGGCTACGGCCTTAGCCTTGGTTGCAGTCTTTTCCTTTGCAACCGACTTTTTGGTGTGCGCCGCTTTCTTTGCCAAAGCTGCCTTTTTGACGGTTTTTTTCATTTTTTGTCCTTCGCTTTCGCCTGGACCCCGGATTCGCCGAAACTCAGGCGAAAAAATAACCGAGCTTTTGAGGCTCGGGTCTCATGACTTGCAGGGGCATTGTTTACATTAAAAGCGACTATAGCACGATTTTAAGGAAATTTAAAGCTCGATATATCCGTGTACGGTCTATCCGGGCATCGGTGCCCTGCGTTATTCACAGGATGGTTAACGAAATCAATCGCCTTCGCCGGGGTTTTCCGAGAAGTGGGCCTCGAATTTGCCTGCGACACCATCGAACTCCTTGGCATCGGCCGGGGCCTCGCGCTTGATCGTAATGTTTGGCCACTTTTGGGCATATTCGGTGTTGATCTTGAGCCATGTCTCAAGGCCAGGCTCGGTGTCCGGCTTGATGGCATCGGCGGGGCATTCCGGCTCGCAAACGCCGCAGTCAATGCAGTCATCGGGGTGGATAACCAGCATGTTTTCACCCTCGTAGAAGCAATCCACGGGGCAGACTTCAACGCAGTCCATGTATTTGCACTTGATGCAGTTTTCAGTGACGATGTAGGTCATGTCAGTCCAGTTGTTCTTTATAACGAACGATCAATAGCAAGAATTTTCGCCTTATGCACGGTCTTTCTCGTCGCGGGAAGGGGCAGAGGTGAGGTCTTCGTAGAGCTGGCATGCCTGGGCAAAGGGCCCGCGCCTGGTGCCCAGATCCTTCACCTTCAGGACGCGGACATGGCCGCCCACGGCAATAGTCAGCACATCATCGGGACGCACCACATGGCCGGGCTTGGTGACCTTTGCCCGGTTCAGGCGCACGTGGCCCGCTTCGACCAGTTCGGCGGCCGTGGGGCGCTGTTTCACGACCCGGGCAAACCAGAGCCATTTGTCCAGACGTTGCGTCAGTTTTTCTTACCCATCATTTGAGCCTTGAGGGTTTCCAGAATGGCGAAGGGCGAATTGGGGTCCATGGGCTTTTCGGGGCGGCGCTTGGGTTCCTCACGGCGCTCGGGCCGCTCATTGGCGTGATGCTTGCGGGCGGGCCGCCTTGGCGTGCGCTCTTTCTGCTCCACGGGCTTTGGTTGAGGCCGGGGGTTAGGCTTAGCCTCGGGCCGGTGGCGGAAGGGGCCTGTATCCTTTGGCCACCAGACCTCGATTTCAATCTCCTCAAGTACGGGCTCAGGCGCAGGCGCGATGGGTTCTTCCGCTGTTGGCGGGGTTTCGGTTTCCAAGACGGGGGCAACGGCTTCAGGTTCGAGGGCCACTGCCACAGGTTCGGGCTCCGGTGTCACAACTGGTTCGGCGGTCGCTTCAGTTTCCGTGGGAGGGGCCGCAGCTTCCACAGAGGGTGCTGCCGATGCCGCAGGGCGTTTGATTTTCTTTTTCTGCATGCGGAAGCCAAGGCTGCGCAGGATGCCTTCGAACTCTTCACCGGAGCAGCCGACGAGCGACATCATGTCGGCCACGATGGCAAAGCCGCCGCCTTCAACGGACCCGGCAGGGCGCGTTTCATCGGGGAAGCGGGCGCGCCAGAAAACCCGTTCACGCACAAGATCAGCCAGGCGCTCCAGCATGTCGATGCGCACGACGCGGGTTCCGCAAATGCGGTAGCCGCAAACACCATAAAATCCTCGGGGTGTTGACCGGTCGAAAATCGCCGAGGTGAGGCCCTGGCCCGGGGGCGTGGGAAGGTTTGCCAAATCCAGGCTGCCGGCTTTTTTCAACTGCAAGGCCCAGAGCAGGAGGCGGAGCTCAGTTGCGGCGGGCTTCAACAGCAAGGGCGTAAAAATATGGAAGGCGCCGAAGCGCACGCCCTGGGCGCGGAGTACGGCGCGGTCCTCCTGGGTGAGGGACTTTACATCTTCAAGCACGGTTTCCCGTGGCAGTACGCCAAGCGTTTCAACGATGCGAAAAGCGATGCCGCGGGCGATGCCCTGCAAGGTTTCATTTTCTTGCAACTTGAGCAGGGGCTCAAGCAATGTGGCAACATGACGGTCGATGAATTTCTGCAACCGGAGCTGCACATCCTCGCGGGCCTGGCCGTAGAGGAGATCGCTGGCAAGCACGCGGGCTACTGGCTTTAGAAGGCCTTCACCCGCTTCAACAAAACCGACGGGCTCATGATTCCAGATTATATTGCCGTCGCGGGTGAGTTTCAGATCAGGATCGGCAGAGGTTGCAGCGGCATTGGCGCGGGCCGTGATTTCGGCGCTCACGGCATGGACGGCTGCGGCCTTCAGGGTGCGCTGTTCATGGCTTTCGCTTGTACCATCGGGAATAAAATTGAAACCCTTGATGCGGCCCACATACTCGCCTTCAACATGAATGGCGCCGTCTTCTTCAACACTCGACATTAACTCTTCCTTTTGTGCCAGGCGGCGCATCAATACACTGGTCCGGCGGTCAATGAAACGCTGGGTTAGCCTTTCATGCAACGCATCTGACAGCTTCTCTTCTATCTCCCTGGCGCGCTGCTGCCAATAGAGGGGAGCTTTCAGCCAATTGCCCCGATTGGCAATGAAGGTCCAGGTCCGGACATGGGAAATGCGGTTAGAAAGTGTATCCAGATCGCCTTCAATATTTTCGCAATGCTTGAGCTGGCGGGAGATCCAATCCTCCGAAATATAGCCCGGGGGGCTGGCGAGGAACTGAAAGACGCGGCCCACGAGATGGGCGTGTTCGGCGGGTGAAATGTTGCGGTAGTCCGGCAACTGGCAGACCGACCAGAGAAGCTCCACATCGCTCCTGGATTTGGCCAGATCGGCAACTTCTGCATCACGCACCACGGCTTCCAGTGCCTGAATATCGGGGCCGGCCTGGGCGCGGGTGAGGCCATCGTGCTGGGGCATGGTGGTGAGGCTGCGGCGCAGGCGCTCCAGGGAGCCGAAATCAAGGTCCGGGTTGCGCCATTGCAGCGAGCGGATGCTATCGAAATTATGGTTCTCCAGACGGTCGATGGTTTCCTGCTCGAAGGCCTCGGCTTCCCCGGTGCAGCCAAAGGTTCCGTCATTCATGTAGCGGCCGGCGCGGCCGGCAACTTGGCCAAGCTCGCCTGGGTTCAATTGGCGGTACTGGAAGCCGTCGAACTTCCTTGTGGCGGCAAAGGCCACGTGATCAACATTCATGTTGAGGCCCATGCCGATGGCATCGGTAGCGACGATGTAGTCCACGTCACCGGATTGATAGAGGGCCACCTGAGCGTTGCGGGTGCGGGGCGAGAGAGCGCCCAAAACCACGGCGGCTCCGCCATTTTGCCGCCGGATGAGTTCGGCCACGGAATAAACCATCTCGGCGGAAAAGGCGACGATGGCGGACCTCCGGGGAAGGCGGGTCATTTTTTTCACACCCGCATAGGTGAGCTTGGAAAAGCGCGGCCTGGCGATGAAACTGGTTTTGGGCAGCATGGCTTCAAGGATGGGCTTCATGGTGGCAGCGCCGAGAAGCATGGTTTCCTCGATCCCACGCCGATGCAAAACGCGGTCGGTGAAGATATGGCCACGCTCGAAATCGGCGCAGAGCTGAACCTCGTCGATGGCGAGGAACGACACCTCTATGTCGGGCGGCATGGCCTCGACGGTTGCCACCCAATAGCGCGGGGCGGCGGGAATTATTTTTTCTTCGCCGGTTACAAGCGCTACGGCGTGATCGCCCGCCTTGAGCCGCACCCGGTCATAGATTTCCCGGGCGAGAAGCCGGAGCGGCAGGCCGATCATGCCGCCGCCATGGGCCAGCATGCGCTCCACCGCCAAATGGGTTTTGCCGGTATTGGTGGGGCCCAATACGGCGGTAACATTTCGGATTTGCGGCATCACCACAAGGTAGATGCGAAATGGCTGATGTCAACCGGAGGCGGCGGGTTTTCACGTCTGTGTCAATTCGCTCCGCCTGCGCAAGATTTGGATTCAAAGCAGAACATAAGGTGGGCGAATCGCTGACTCATGACGGATTCATTCTATGTTCTGGCGCAAAGACTGGTGTTTCCGGACGGCGATTTTTTCCGCCGTGGATTTTCACGCCGGAGGCGCAATAGAAAGCCGGCCCTCCCGTTAAGACTTGTTTCCACCTTCTAACGAGGGGTTAAAGCCTTGGCGCCACTTGGACTTTTAAAATTAACGAAGCGTTCCGGTTTGAGAACAGAAGGTGGGCGAATCGCGGATTGTCATATTTTCTCTGTTTGTTCTCGCAAGGTATGGTGGCCGGGCTTGCCCTGAGCCACTAGAATCCGTTTTCGCTTGAAGGGTTTAGGCTGATCCGGCGCGCCGGCTGTTAACCCACCTGTCCTAAAGCGGGACGAAGGGCTGTGGCGGAAATTATTGCTGCACTGCTTGACCGGGGCTGGCTCTCCACTTATAGAAGCGCCAACCGAGCCGGACCCCTCATGGTCTGGCCTTTATTATATCGCGGAGTACGTACCATGGCTCGAGTTTGCGAGTTGACAGGCAAGAACCCACTGGCGGGCAACAATGTGAGCCATTCCAACAACAAGGTCAGGCGGCGCTTTTTGCCGAACCTGTGCAGTGTCAGCCTGATCAGCGATGCCATGGGCCTCACCTACAAGTTCCGCGTCAGCGCCAATGCGCTCAAGACGGTTGAGCATCGCGGCGGGCTTGATGCCTTTCTTTTGAAGGCAAGCAACGATGACCTTTCGATCAAGGCACGCAAGCTGAAGAGCTCGATCGCCAAGAAGCTGGTGGAAAAAGCTGCCTGATCATTTCATATCCCCGGATTTGCAGAAGCCGCTCCAAAATGGGCGGCTTTTGTTTTAGGTTCAGGCCATGAGCAAACCGCCAAAACGCCATTCACCGACGGCCACACGCAGCGGGGAACCCATCGTTCACCCCTCTGCGGTGTTGCGCAATGCCAAGCTCGGGCGCTTTACCGAAATCAAGGAGCGCGTGGCCTTTTCCGACGCGGAGCTTGGCGACTATTCGTATGTGGAGCGCCAGGCGGAAGTGATCTATGCGAAGATCGGAAAATTCTGCTGTATCGCCGCGAATACGCGGATCAATGCCCTTGAACATCCCATTGAGCGGGTGAGCCAACACAAGATGACCTACCGCGCCAATGAATATTTCCTCGGTGCAAAGCTCGACAGCGAATTTCGCGAGAAGCGGCAGGGGAAAGCGGTTGAGACCGGCAATGATGTCTGGATCGGGCATGGGGCGATCATCAAGCCGGGGGTGAAGATCGGCCATGGAGCGGTTGTGGCGGCGGGCGCCATCGTCACGCAGGATGTGCCGGCCTATGCAATCGTCGCCGGAGTTCCAGCGAAATTCATGCGCTGGCGGTTCGAACCGAAGATCAGTGCACGGATCATAGCACTTGCCTGGTGGGATTGGGAGCATGACAAGCTGGCGGGTGTTATCGAAGACATGCGGCTGCTAAGTGCCGAAGCGTTTCTCGAAAAATATGAAATCTAAGGCTTGGGGGCGCGGTAGTACACGAGCGTGGGCTCGCCCTTGTAGGTGGTTTCAAGTTTTTTGACGAAACCGATTTTTTCGGCAAGGCGGATTGAAGCGGTGTTTTCGGGGGCGATGATGGCGGATGTTTCCTTGCCGGCAAAATGGGCATCGCCCCAAGCTGTGATTGCCTGCAGGGCTTCGGTTGCATAGCCCTTGCGATGGACAGCAGTTGTGAGAGCCCAGCCCATTTCGGGCCGGTCATAAAGCGGCGGATCAATGTCCCGGTGGTAGTCGGCAAAACCCATTTCGCCCACGTAGCTGTCGCTTGCCCGTTCTTCCACCACCCAATAGCCATAGCCCAATAATTCCCAATGACCGGCGTAGCGGAGCAGCCGGTTCCACGCCTCTTCGCATGTAGAGGGGCGGCCGATGATGTGTTGGTAGACGGCAGGCTCGCTCCACATGGTGTGGAGAGCGTCAAAGTCGTTAAGGGAATGGGCCCGCAGGATCAGGCGATCAGTCTGGATATGGGGGATGGGGCTCATGGCGTGTAGGCAAATTGCAGCAGCAGCGTTCTTTGCAGGCCGGTCTTGAAATTATTGTCTGACAGGATGTTAAGGCGGAGCTCGCCGTTCCGCTCACAGACGGCAAGGCCCTCCATATTGTCGATGGCATAGAAGGGGGCCCGCACATCAAGAAGCGTTTCAGGCTGGACAGTTTTCCCCTGTTTGATGGCGCTTGCGGGAAACCGGCTCATGGCCATGCCAGGCAAAGTCATGGGGCTGTAGCTGCGCTGGAGGACCAAAACATCATCATTTGGCAAGAGCGCGATATCGGTGATCTCATAGTTTGCAAGCTGCGTAATGGAGAAGGCGATGCTGCGCTTGCCGTTCCAGACCCAGGCTTTGGTATTCCCCTGAGCATCACGATTGGTTTCGGCGACAGCGATATAATAGCCCTTCAGCGCACCGCTCTTGAAATAGCTCACGGATTCAAGTTCGCCGTTGCGCTTGCCGCGCACAATGTCCTTGGGCGGATTGAGATTCTGGAACCTGGCTGTCATTCCCTTGCCGGCGAGATCATAGGCCCCCACGCGGGTGCGGGATTCAAAGCCGACAATGGTTTTTCCATTTGGCCCGGCAGCGATTGCTTCCGCATCGCCCCAGCGCTTGCTCGGTGGCGGCTTTCCCTTGTCATCGAGAATGGGGACGATGGAGGCCGCAGTGAGGCCCGAGAGAGAATTCTTATCATAGGCCACTTTGGCGGTGAGCCAACGGCCCGCATCGCTCACGGCGCGCAGCGAAGTGCATTCGTCCGACATGATCAAGCCTGACAGGCCGCCGAATTTCTCGTTCGTGCTGGTGAGTTCAAGGCCGCCGCGCCAGGTCAAGGGGCCGAAGCTTGTGGCATTGGTGAGAAGGGCGAAGCGGCTGAGGCTGGCGGATTTCACGGTTACGGGTTCTGCCGAGGCGGATGCTGCAAGACCAAAGAGAAGTCCCAAGGCGGGCAGAAAGCCTCTCACGCGCGGGCACGCCGGCGCGTGGGCTGGGCGGCGCGCTTGTCCTGGGGGCCGTTTTCCTCAAAGAGCTCGGCCAGTTTTTCAGTCATGGCGCCACCCAGTTCTTCGGCATCGATGATGGTCACGGCGCGCTTGTAGTAGCGGGTCACGTCATGGCCGATACCGATGGCGATGAGTTCGATGGGGGACTTGCCTTCGATATCGGCAATGACCTGGCGGAGGTGGCGCTCAAGATAATTTCCGGAGTTTACCGAAAGGGTTGAATCATCAACCGGCGCGCCATCGGAAATCACCATCAAGATGCGGCGTTGTTCCGAGCGCGCCAGCAGGCGGTTATGGGCCCAGATCAGGGCCTCGCCATCGATATTTTCCTTGAGCAGGCCTTCGCGCATCATCAATCCGAGGTTGCGCCTGGCCCGCCGCCAGGGCTGGTCGGCTGACTTGTAGATGATGTGGCGGAGGTCGTTGAGCCTGCCGGGGTTCGGAGATTTACCGGCGCTCAGCCATTTTTCACGGGACTGACCGCCCTTCCAGGCCTTGGTGGTGAAGCCCAGGATTTCGACCTTCACGCCGCAGCGCTCAAGCGTGCGGGCCAGGATATCAGCGCAGGTTGCAGCTACGGTTATGGGGCGGCCGCGCATGGACCCAGAATTATCGAGAAGCAGCGTCACCACCGTGTCGCGGAATTTTGTGTCCTGTTCCACTTTGAAGGACAGAGGGTGCATGGGATCGATGACGATGCGCACCAAGCGGGCGGTGTTGAGCACGCCTTCCTCCAGATCGAAATCCCAGGAGCGGTTCTGCTGGGCCATGAGGCGGCGTTGCAGGCGGTTGGCAAGGCGGGCGACAACGCCCTGCAGGTTTGAGAGCTGCTTGTCGAGATAGTTGCGCAGCCGCGTCAACTCCTCCGTATCGCAAAGATCCTCGGCGGCAATTTCCTCATCAAACTGATTGGTGTGGACCTTGTAGAAATTATCATTGGTGAGCGACGAGAAGGGAAGCTGGGGCCGCCAGGGTTCATCGCCATCATCCTGCTCCTCGCCTTCCAGATCATCGGGAGACTCGTCCATGTCCTTCGATTGCTGCTCCATTTCGGAGGCATCGGTGTCGCCTTCGGAGTCCTGCAATTCCTCGGCGGCGGATTGCTGGCTTTCCTCGTCTTCGCCGTCGGTGGTTTCCTGGCGCTCGCCGGCATCGGGTTCGGTGTCGTCCTGATTGTCGGTCTCGTCCGATTGATCGGGATCGTCGCCAAGCTCATCGGCCATATCGAGGGCGGCGATGATATCGCGCGAGGCCCTCGCAAATTCCGTCTGGTCGTGAATGGCATGGCCCAGGTTGCTGAGGCGCGATGCGGCCTTTTCCTCAATCCAGGGGCGCCAGAGGTCAACATACATTTTGGCGTTGGCGGGCGGAGCTTGCCCCGTGAGGCGTTCGCGCACCATGAGGGCCACCGCCTCTTCAAGGGGTGTATCCCGGCGGTTGCTGGAGCGATTGACCACGGCCTTGGCGAAACGATCCTCCAGGGCGGCATTCAGGTTTTGCGCCATGCCCGGCATGGCATTGGCCCCCAGCGCTTCAATGCGAGCCTGCTCCACGGCTTCAAAAACCGCACGGGCATTTTTTCCCTCGGGGCGATACTTGCTGTGAATCTGGTCCGAGTGGTTGGAGATGCGTAGCGCGAAGCTGTCGGAGAGCCCGCGGGTGATGGCGATGTCTTTTGGCGTGAACTGGCTGGTGACCTGTGGAAGCTTGGCCTTGTTGCCGGACAGCGATGGCGTTTCATTGCCGAAGCTCACGGTGAGTTCCGGATCATCGGCAATGGTTTTCATCGCGGTCGTCAGGACGCGCTTGAATTCCTCTGCTTTGCCTTCACGGGCTTCTGCCATTTACGCATCTGCCTTCAGGCGATGGCCACATGGGCGGATGACTCGGGCAGTTCCTCGCCAAAGCAGCGCTGATAGAACTCGGCCACTATGGGGCGCTCAAGCTCGTCGCACTTGTTGAGGAAGGTCAGCCGGAAGGCGAAACCAAGGTCACCAAAGATGTCGGCGTTTTGCGCCCAGGTGATGACGGTGCGCGGGCTCATCACGGTTGAAACATCGCCCTGCATGAAGGCGTTGCGGGTGAGATCGGCAATGCGCACCATGTTGGCGATGGTCTTCCGGCCCTTTTCTGTGTCGTAGTTCTTGCACTTGGCCAGTACGATGCCGGTTTCCTCGGCATGGGGCAGATAGTTCAAGGCGGAGACGATGGACCAGCGGTCCATCTGGGCCTGGTTGATCTGCTGGGTGCCATGATAGAGGCCGGTAGTATCGCCGAGGCCCACGGTATTGGCCGTGGAAAAGAGGCGGAAGGCCTTGTGCGGGCGAATGACTTTCGACTGGTCAAGCAGGGTGAGCTTGCCGGAGGATTCGAGAATGCGCTGGATGACAAACATCACGTCGGGGCGGCCCGCGTCATATTCGTCGAAGACCAGCGCCACGTTGCGCTGATAGGCCCAGGGCAGAATGCCTTCGCGGAATTCGGTGATCTGCTTGCCATCCTGCAGCACGATGGCGTCCTTGCCGATGAGATCGATGCGGCTGATATGGCTGTCCAGGTTGATGCGGATGCAGGGCCAGTTGAGGCGGGCGGCCACCTGCTCAATATGGGTTGACTTGCCGGTGCCGTGGTAGCCGGTGATCATCACGCGGCGGTTGAAGGCAAAGCCCGCCAGGATCGCCAGCGTTGTGTCGCGGTTGAAGAGATAATCCTCGTCAAGATCGGGCACGTGTTCGGTTGCGGTGGAGTAGGACGGTACGATCATGTTCGATTCAAATCCAAAGAGCTGGCTCACCGAGGCGGTGGAATCGGGCATTCCGTGGGCGTCACCATTTGCCATACTATTCATCTGTTCAATCTTCTCTTCCGGGCGTGTCATGGAATGTTCTGGGTTCTAAACGGTTCAAGGGGGTGCTGCAAGTTCTAGACAGGGGGCAAACTAGCAGAAACCGCTGGCCCGCAATGTGTCGTAGGCATGGATCACCGCTTTCAGGGTGTCTTCGTTCTCGCGCGAGCCGCCGTTGGCATCGGGGTGAAGGCGTTTCACCAGGAGCTTGTATTGCGACTTGGCCTTTTCGGCGGTGGCGCTTTCGTCCAGCCCCAGGGTATTCAGCGCCTTGATTTCATTCTTGCGCAGGGCGCGGCCCAATTTGGCGTTCACATTCTCGGCGCTCGGAGTGAACATGGCATAGGGGTCGTTCACGTTCCGGGCCTTGCGGCGCATGCCATTGATGTTGGCATAGGAGTTCTGGCCCAGTTTCCAGGTTGGCCGGTGGCCGGTTTGGGCATCTTTCTGGAAGCCCGCCACGGCATCATCCTTCATCCCGTCAAAATAATTGTAGGTCTTATTGTATTCCTGGACATGCTGCGTGCAGTAATTGTGGAACTGGCCTTCAAAGCCACGCCCCTTGGGCGCCTTGTGGCGTGACGGCTTCTCGCAACCCGGCCATTCGCACATGGTTGGGGCCGGCGGCTCCTTCTTGTTGGGGCCGGTTTTGATGCGGATTTTGTCGAAATACTTTGAATCAAGTTTCATGGGGCATGATTATGGGGATATGAAGCAAAAGTCGCAACCCTGAACCGCACTGGACGCAAAATGATCTTAGGACTGGTTGGAAAAACCCTGGAAAACAAGCTGCGGGAGGCTTTTGCACCTGTTGCTTTGGAGGTTATTGATGAATCGATCCAGCATCAGGGGCATGCGGGAGCACGGCCCGACGGGGAGAGCCATTTCAGGGTTAGAATAGTCGCTGCGGCGTTCAAAGGCAAATCACGGGTTGAGCAGCACCGGATGATTAACCACGTCCTGGCGGCGGAACTCAAAGAGCGGGTGCATGCACTGGCGATTGAGGCGGCAGCGCCAAAAACCTAGTTCCGGGAATTTTTCAGGCGCTCCTCGTAGGCTTCCAAACTGTCACCTGGTTCGGCGCGTTTATGGAAGTATACCCGCCGCGCAAACCAGTTCATTGCCGGGGTACCGATCATCACGTCATAGAGCCAGTTTGGCGGGCCTAAATCCATGGCTTTGCGAAGGGCGTGTTTCTTTGTGAAGGACGGAAGCTCGGTGGCCAGAATCTTTTCAGGCGGAGGCCCGTGACGCAAGAGATGATCGGCGATGAGCTGGCCAGCCCGGCGGCCATAGCGGAATGCCAACCGGATGCCGCCGCCCGTTAGAGGAGAAACGTGGCCGGCTGCATCACCAATGAGCATGACATTGGATGCAGCAAAGTCTTTTACCGGCCCGCCGCAGGGAATAAGGCCGCTGCGCCGTTCCTTGATTGCCGCAGAGGAGTAGCCGAATAGTGTTTCAGTATGACCGAGAAAAGCCTTGAGGTCGGGCTTTGCATCGGCATTGGTTGCAAGGCCAACTTGAAAGAAGCCGGGGGCAGGCGCCACCCACGCGAGGTAGCCACGGGCCAGTCTTGTATCCAGAAAACAATGCAGCAAATCGGGATCGGCCTTCGGCAAGTCCTGATATTCAATTTCGAGACCGGTCAGAAATTTTTCATTGCGTCCGAGATTAAAGAGCTTGGCCACGGTTGAGCGCGCACCATCCGCACCCACGAGATAGCGCGTTTGAATGTTGAACTGAGGCAAGAGGATTTTCTCATTCTCGCGCTGGGCAATCTCGACTTTTCTATCGCAAATGATTTCAGCGCCGGCGTTGCGAGCCTCGTCAGCCAGCCAACGCACAAGACCGGCTGTGTCTGTTGTCAGAAAATAATAGCCGGGGGCGCGCAAATCGATCGATTTGAGCGAGGGAGAATAGAGCCTTACGCCGTGAATGACGCGGGAGAATCTTGCGGGCGTATCGACTTCCTCGGCGGCTTCTTTCACCAGGATGCCGGTCGTGTGGATTCGAGCGCCGGGATCGGGCTTGGATTCGATGACTATGACTTTGAGGCCGCGAAGGGCCGCCGAGCGCGCGCAAATCAAACCAGCGAAACTGGCACCGACAATAACAAGATCGGCCTCGCGGGCAATCATGCTAGCCAAGATTTTCCGGGGTCAGTTTTACCGAGGTGACCTGGTGCTTGCGTTTTTTGAGGACTTCCAGGCGAAAGCCGTGAAAATTGAAGACCTGGCCCACGTCCGGAATCATGCGGGCTTCGTGGATAACGAGGCCGGCAATTGTGGTGGCTTCCTCGTCCGGCAGGTTCCAGTTCAAGGCGCGGTTGAGGTCGCGCAAGGGCACGGTGCCTTCAACGATGTAGGAACCATCGGGCTGCGGCTTGATGCCGGAGGAGACGAAATCATGCTCATCCTTGATGTCGCCGATAATCTCCTCAATGATGTCCTCAAGGGTAATGAGGCCCTGTACCTCGCCATACTCGTCAACAACGATGGCAAAATGGGTCTTGCGCCGGAGGAAGGCCTTGAGCTGGTCGGCAAGGGGGCGCGTATCCGGCACGAACCATGGCGGGCTCATGACATCCTCGATTTTAACCTTGGTGGAGTCCCCGTCATTTTCCTGCAACGCCGCGAACAGGTTCTTGGCATGCAGGATGCCGACAATGTTGTCCTGCTTGTCCTTCCACACGGGGAAGCGCGTATGCCCTGACTTCAAAACCTGCTTGACGATTTTCTCGGGCGCATCGGCGGCGTCTATGGTCACCATTTTGGTGCGGTGGATCATGGCATCGAGAATTTCCAGATCCTGAAGGTCGAGAATGCCGCCCAGCATGTTGCGGTCGTTGGTAAAGAATGTGCCTTCCTTGTGGTGCAAATCAATAGTGCCGCGCAGTTCATCATGGGCGGACAGGACGTCGTGCACATTGGACATGTTGGCGCCGAAAAGGCGGAGAATATTTTTCACGACATATTCGACGGCGATCACGACCGGGCCGAATACCGCGACGAGCCCGCGCATGATGGGAGCAACGGCAAGCGCTACCCTGTCAGGATAGGCGATGGCATAGGTCTTTGGCATGACTTCGCCGAAGATCAGGACAAGGACGGTCATCGCCGCGGAAGCAATGACGGCGCCGCTGTCGCCGAAGGTCTTGATGAGAATTGCGGTGGCGACGGCAGAGGCCGTGATGTTGGCAACGTTGTTGCCCAGCAGGATGGCGCCGATGAGACGCTCGCGGGTTTTGGTCAGGCCCAGGACGAGAGAGGCGCGCCAGCTTCCGCGGCGTTCGAGTTCCGTCAGGCGGGCCCTGGACGTTGCCGTCATTCCCGTTTCAGCGGCGGAAAAAAATGCCGATACGAGCAGCAGGAAAAAGATCGTGACGGCTGCCATGCCAATATCGAAACTCATTTTCTCCCTAAGTCCTCCGCAAGAAAATCAACCACAGCTGAATCGGGTACGTTCTTGGCAATGAAGGCATCGCCAATGGCGCGCGCCAGAATGAATGTCAGCTTGCCGCTTTGGGCCTTCTTGTCCTGCCGCATGATGGCAACGAGATCGGCAATGGGGGGCAGCGGCCCCTCGATATCGTTCATATGGGTGGGAAGCCCTGCGGCCTGCAAGTGCTTGGCAACCCTGTCTGCCGTGCCCCGCTTGCAATGCTTCAAGCGCTCGGAGAAGCGAAAGGCCTGGACCATGCCAATGGCAACACCTTCGCCATGCAGGAGGCGGTTGCTGTAGCCGGTGGCGGCTTCCAGGGCGTGGCCGAAGGTGTGGCCCAAGTTGAGGAGGGCGCGAACGCCCTGTTCCGTCTCATCCTCGGCAACGATGGCAGCCTTGGCGCTGCAGCTTTGGTGAATGGCGTAGGCGCGCGCCTGGGCATCGCCGCGCAGCAGGATGTCCGCATTGGCTTCCAGCCATTCGAAAAATGAAAGGTCGCCGAGAAGGCCATATTTTGCCACCTCGGCATAACCCGCGGCCAGTTCACGGCGCGGCAGCGTTTCAAGCAGGCTGGTGTCAGCCAAAACCTTGATCGGCTGGAGAAAAGCGCCAATGAGGTTTTTGCCGTGGGCCGAGTTGATGCCGGTCTTGCCGCCCACGGAGGAATCGACCTGGGCCAGAAGCGTGGTTGGAATCTGGATGAACTCGATGCCGCGCCTGAGAATGGCTGCGGCAAAACCGGTGAGGTCACCGATCACGCCGCCACCGAAGGCGATGATTTTATCACGCCGCTCCACCCCGGCGGCGAGCAGTTTTTCGCAGAGGTCGGCCAGCGCGGCGAAGCTCTTGGTTTTTTCGCCGGCGGGTAGAATGATGGCAACCGATTTAATGCCCGCTGCCGCCAACGACGCTTCCAATGTTTTGAGATGATGACGCGCCACATTTTCATCGGTGACGATGGCGGTGAAGGGCCGGTTGAGAAGCGGCGCGATGTGGCGGCCAGATTCCTGCAGCAGGTTTTCCCCGATGTGAATATCATAGGTTCGCTGCCCGAGATCGACAGATACGATATCGCGGCGCACGCCGTCAGATGCTTGCATTGTCTAGCCGCTCCCAACCCGGCCATTTGGCCAAAACCTTGATGACTTCATTGACCATCTGCGTGTGCTGCACGTCGCGGCTTTCAACCGTCACATCAGCGGTCGCGTAGATGGGATAGCGCTGATCCATCAGCTTTTGCATGACTGCTTCTGGATCATCGGTCTGCAGCAAGGGCCGGTCGGCGCGTTTCATCACACGCTTCATCAGCAGGGGCAAGTCAGCCTTCAGCCAGACCGAAATGCCATGGGCCTGAATGCCCTGGCGGGTTTCCTTGTTAATGAAGGCCCCGCCACCGGTTGAAAGGACTTGCGCGCCATTCTCAATCAGGCGTGAAATCACCCGGCGCTCGCCTTCACGAAAATAGGCTTCGCCATGATCCTTGAAAATTTCGGGGATGGTCTTATCGGCGGCAACCTCAATCTCATGATCGGCATCGACGAAAGGCACGTCAAGCTTTTCAGCCAGTCTGCGGCCGATGCTTGATTTTCCGGCCCCCATCAGGCCGACAAGCACGATCGAATGATTTCCGAGCTTTTCCCGGATATCTTCTATCTCCTTTGAGAGAGAACGCCGCGCCATTGGTCCCTTCCTTGTGCTGGCGGAGCTTTTAGAACGGCGGGGTCTATGCGCCAAGACTTTTGATTAGGTAGTCATTTACTGGCTTCTGGGATAAACTGCCAAGTGATTTGGAGATTTGCGCTTGCCTGACAGCCTTCGGTTCCTGCTTGTTGTTCTCATACTGGGCGGCGCTGTCTATGGCGTCGTATGGGGGCTGGCAAATTTCCCGCCGGAGCAGTCGGAGATCGTGAAGTCCTTACCCCATGAAAAACTCAGGCAAAGATAGCATCGCGAAGCCTTCGACAGCGCACCGGCATGTGGAGCGGTTCCTTGAAATGATGAGCGCCGAGCGCGGGGCGGCGGAAAATTCCCTGCAGGCTTATGAGCGCGACCTCCAGCATTATGCGGCCTTTCTCGAGGCCAGGGGCGGGGCACTCCTCAGCGCTTCAAGTGATGACATCCGGGCCTATCTGGCAGACCTTGAAGAGCACGGCTTTGCCCGCACAACGGCGGCTCGGCGGCTTTCGGCGGTCCGCCAGTTCCACCAGTTCATTCATGGCGAGGGCCTTGTGAGCGTTAACCCGGCGGCCATTGTGGAGAGCCCGAAGGCGGGCCGGCCCCTGCCCAAGATACTTTCGACGCAGGACATTGACCTGTTGCTTGCCGAGGCACAGGCGCGGGTTTTGCGGGCGGAGGGCAAGGCGCGTTTCAAGGCGGAACGGCTTTATTGCCTGCTGGAGCTTCTTGCAGCTACGGGCCTTCGCGTTTCGGAGCTCGTCGGGTTAACGGTGCGGGCGGTGACCGCCGATGATGCTTTTCTGGCGATCAAGGGCAAGGGCGGCCGTGAACGGCTTGTGCCGGTTTCTGACAGGGCGAGACGCGTTCTTCAGGCCTATCTTAAAACCCTGGCGTTGCGAGAGGCGGCGGAAACAAAATGGCTGTTTCCATCACATGGGGCGAGCGGCTGCCTGACCCGCCAACATTTTGCCATAGAGCTTAAAGCCCTGGCGGCCGCTTGCGGCCTCGACCTTGGCAAGGTTTCACCGCATGTGCTGCGCCATGCCTTTGCCAGCTATTTGCTGGAATGCGGGGCTGACCTGCGGGCGGTTCAGCAAATGCTGGGGCATGCGGATATTTCGACCACCCAGATTTACACCCATGTCCAGGCGGGGCGCCTGCAGGCAGTGGTGGAGATTCACCATCCTTTAGCTAAGAAAAGTTGACTTTATCGCTTCCGGCGGTCACATCTGGCGCACCCAAAAGCCAATTCATTCACTCCCCTTTGAGGCCGTATGATCTACCTGGACTTTGAAACGTCGGTTACCGACCTAGAAGGAAAAATCGCTGAGTTGCGGGCCCTTGCCGCCGGAGACGCTACGGTTTCAATCGCCGACGAAGTGAAGGCCTTGGAGAAAAAGGCGTCCAAGAGCCTGGCTGATCTTTATGTAAACCTGACACCCTGGCAAAAGACCCAGGTGGCGCGGCACCCGGACCGGCCCCATGCGCTGGCCTATATCAATGGCCTGATTACCGACTTCGTGCCCATGGCGGGGGACAGAAAATTCGCCGAAGATTTTGCCGTTGTCGGTGGGCTTGGGCGGTTTCGCGGTTCATCGGTGGTTGTCATCGGCCAGGAAAAAGGAGCCGATACGCAGGGACGCCTCAAGCATAATTTTGGCATGGCGCGGCCGGAGGGCTACCGCAAGGCGGTGAGACTCATGGAACTGGCCGAGCGGTTTGGCATCCCGGTGATTACCTTTGTCGATACGGCAGGCGCTTATCCCGGCATTGATGCGGAAGAACGCGGCCAGGCCGAAGCCATTGCGCGTTCCACCGATTGTTGCATGGGGCTTGGGGTGCCGCTGGTTTCCCTGATTATCGGCGAGGGCGGCTCCGGGGGGGCCATTGCCATTGCGACGGGAAACAGCGTGCTGATGATGGAGCATGCAATCTACAGCGTCATATCGCCGGAAGGGGCAGCCAGCATCTTGTGGCGTGATGCCGGACGGGCCAAGGACGCGGCGGCGGCCCTCAAGATCACAGCGCAGGATCTCAAAAGACTGGGGGTAATAGATGATATCGTTAATGAACCGTTAGGCGGCGCGCACCGCCAGCCGGAACAGGCGATAGCTTCCGCAGGCGACATGATTGGACGGATATTGGAGGCCTTTGGCGGCGTTTCGCCGGACGTGCTGCGGACGCAGAGGCGCGAGAAGTTTCTGGCGATTGGCCGCAGCATCTAGAAAGCGCGATGCAGTCCCGGTGAACCCTTGCGAAAAACCTATGTTGGGAAAAGGCCTACCATCACGTCAAACAATGACTCTTTGACGGTTGTTGAAACTGAAATCATCACGGGTATCAACATCAGTCCCATGGCAGCCGCAATCAAGCCATATTCAATGGCAGTGGCTCCGCTGGTGTCGCGAACGAAAAGTTTTGCTAGATATTTCGCATTCTTCATTGTGGCAACCCTGCATAAAGGGACAATCGTTGTCGACCCAGACCTTAATCCCGACTTGTTTTCAGAATCTTAATTCATTGTCTTCCTTTGTATTAATCCCTTTTAGAGGCGGCGTTTTGGCGAATTGAGATGAACAGGAAGTTATCGAGACGGGCCGTTTTTCAGAGTATTTTTGCCGCGCCGTTCGCGGCAGGCCTTGCATGGGCGCAAACGTCCGCTGAACTCAGAGTGGTTTCACGCATTATTGAGGTTAACGGCCGCGCGGCGAAGGTTTTTGGCATTGTAAACGGCAGGGGTGGAAACGGCCTTTCGCTGATGCTGGGGGAGAGGTTCCGGGCACGGGTCAGAAACGATCTGGATGTTGAAACACTTCTGCATTGGCATGGATTGAACCCGCCTTCCGCCCAGGACGGCGTTCCCATGCTGTCGCAGGCACCACTGAAACCAGGCCAATCCTTTGACTATGATTTTGTGAATACGCGTTCCGGCACCCACTGGATGCATTCCCATTTTGGATTGCAGGAGCAGCAGCTTTTGGCGGCGCCGCTGATTGTGCGCGAAACGGCCGAACCCCTGTTTGACGAGCAGGAGCATGTGGTGCTGCTCCATGATTTCACCTTTCGTGATCCGCAGGAAATTCTGGCGGAGTTGAAGGGCGGCGGCGGGCATGCGGGCCATGCTATGAGCGGCATGGAGATGGCCATGTTCAATGACATCACGTTTGATGCCTTTCTGGCCAACGACCGGACACTTGCTGACCCGGAAGTTGTGCGGGTTGGCAAGGCTACGCAAATCCGCCTGCGGATCATCAATGGGGCGGCCGCCAGCAACATGTGGATCGATCTGGGGGCACTTCAGGGCGAACTCATTGCGGTTGACGGCAACGCGGTCTTTCCCCTCAAGGGCTCCCTGTTTCCCCTGGCCATCGCGCAAAGGGCGGATATCCGCGTGAAGCTGCCGGAAGGCAGTGGGGCATGGCCCATTCTTTTCAGACCGGAAGGATTAAGCGCACGGACTGGCATTTATCTCGCAACACAAGGCGCTGAAATTGCCAAGCTTGCAAACGAGGGCGAGGTGGCGCCGGAAGTGGACCTGGCACAGGAGATGAAGTTGCGATCCGTTGCGGTGCTGCCGCCTGAACCGGTGACGCGGACTGAAATCCTAACCCTGACGGGCGGCGGCGCGGATTATCTCTGGGGCCTCAACGGCAAATCCTCCATGCATGAGACGATTTTCACAGTTCGTGAAAACGAGCGTATCGAAATTATCATGCAGAACCAGACCGGCATGGCGCATCCCATGCACCTGCACGGGCATTATTTCAAGGTTGCGGCTATCAACAACGTGCCTATCGAAGGGGCACTGCGCGACACGGTTCTGGTTCCGCCTTCGACGTCCGTTACCATAAGGTTCGCCGCGGATAATCCCGGAAACTGGGCCTTCCACTGCCACCATCTCTACCACATGAATGCCGGCATGATGGGGGCGATCAGGTATTCCAACGCGGCCTAGCCGGCTTAAGCGAAAGTCCCATGGCAATGCTTGTACTTCTTGCCTGAGCCGCAGGGGCAGGGTTCGTTGCGGGCGACCTTGCCCCAGGTTTCCGGCCGCTTCGGGTCAAGCGTGGCTGCGGCTGTTGCCGTTGCCTGGCCGAAGATGGGAAAGCCTTCGCCCACATCGTCTTCACCCGAAGTGGCGTCGATATGGTGGGCTTGCATGAAGGGAAGATCATCCTCATCGGGCAAAAGTTCGCCGGGGGCCTGCGACTGGATTTCAACGCGCATGACTTGGGCGGTGCTGGTTTCACGCAATTTGGAAATCATTGCCTCAAAGAGGTTGAAGCCTTCGGTCTTGTATTCATTGAGCGGGTCGCGCTGGCCGTAACCGCGCAAGTGGATGACCTGGCGCAGCTGCTCCACCGTTACAATGTGGTCGCGCCAGAGCTGGTCAAGGGTTTGCAGGACAACCGCCTTTTCGACCTGCTGCATGATGGCGGGGGTGAATTTCTCGCGCTTGGCCTGATAGAACTCGTCTGCCGCTTTGGTCACGCGCTCACGGATTTCCTCGTCGGCGATGCCTTCTTCCTTGGCCCAGTCTTCAACGGGGAAATCAATGGCCACGGCTTCGCGCAGGTGCTGGCGCAGCTCGGCTGTCTGCCATTGCTCGGCATAGGTGTTCTCGGGGATGTATTTTGCGATGAGATCGTCGATGATCTGGTGGCGCATATCGTCCACGGTTTCGGAGACGTCCTCACCCTTCATGATGCCAATGCGCTGCTCAAAGATCACCTTGCGCTGATCGTTCATCACGTTGTCGAATTTCAGGAGGTTCTTGCGGATGTCGAAGTTCCGCGCTTCAACCTTCTGCTGGGCTTTTTCGAGGGCCTTGTTGATCCAGGAATGGACAATGGCTTCGCCTTCCTTGAGGCCCAGCTTCTGCAGCATGGAATCCATGCGCTCGGAGCCGAAAATGCGCATGAGGTCATCTTCCAGGGAGAGGTAGAACCTGGACCGCCCGGGGTCGCCCTGACGGCCGGAACGGCCGCGGAGTTGGTTATCAATACGTCGGCTTTCATGGCGCTCGGTGCCGATGACGAAAAGGCCACCGGCGGCGATGACCTTCTGCTTGTTGGCTTCGATTTCGTCGGTAATGGCGGCAATGCGCTTGCTGCGCCCGGCGCCTTCGGGAACATCGGTCAAATCGGTGGCGATGCGCATGTCGGGATTGCCGCCGAGCTTAATGTCGGTGCCACGGCCCGCCATGTTGGTGGCAATGGTCACGGCGCCGGCAATGCCCGCCTGGGAGATGATGGCTGCTTCCTGCTCATGGTAGCGGGCGTTCAGCACATTGTGCTCAACGCCCATGGACTTGAGCATGGCGGCGAGGGTTTCGGATTTCTCGATGGAGGTTGTGCCCACCAGAACCGGCTGGCCGCGTTCACGGGCATCCTTGATGGTTTCGATGATGGAGGCATATTTTTCGCGGGCCGTGCGGTAGACCTCATCGTCTTCGTCCTTGCGGTCGACGGGCACGTTGGTCGGGATGTCGATGACCTCAAGCTTGTAAATGTCCATGAACTCGTCGGCTTCGGTGGAGGCCGTGCCGGTCATCCCTGCCAGTTTCTTGTAGAGCCTGAAATAATTCTGGAAGGTGATCGAGGCGAGCGTCACGTTTTCCGGCTGGATTGCGGTGTGTTCCTTGGCTTCCAGGGCCTGGTGCAGGCCTTCGGAATAGCGCCGTCCCGGCATCATGCGCCCGGTGAACTCGTCGATGATGATTACCTGATCGTCCTTGACGATATAGTCCTTGTCGCGCTGGAACAGCTTGTGGGCGCGCAGCGCCTGTTGCACGTGGTGGACGATGGTAACATTCTCGGCGTCGTAAAGATTCTCGCCCTTCAGCATTCCGGCAGCACCCAGAACCTGTTCAAGGTGCTCGTTGCCTTTTTCCGTCAAAGTGCAGGAGCGCTGCTTTTCATCGAGCTCGTAGTCTTCGGCCGTCAGTTCGGGAATGTATTTGTCCAGGGTGTTGTAGAGATCGGACTTGTCATCGAGGGGGCCGGAAATGATCAGGGGTGTTCTGGCCTCATCGATGAGGATCGAATCCACTTCGTCGATGATGGCATAGTGGTGCCCGCGCTGCACCATCTCGTTGAGATGGTATTTCATGTTGTCGCGGAGGTAATCAAAGCCCAATTCGTTGTTGGTGGCATAGGTAACGTCGCAGGCATACATGTCCCGGCGCTCGGCATCCGAAAGGCCGTGGACAATGACGCCGGTGGTGAGGCCCAGAAACTCGTAAATCTTGCCCATCCAGTCGGCGTCGCGCTTGGCCAGATAGTCGTTGACGGTGACGACGTGAACGCCCTTGCCTTCGAGGGCATTGAGGTAAACCGCAAGGGTTGCAACCAGAGTTTTGCCTTCACCGGTTTTCATTTCGGAAATGGCGCCATTGTTCAGCACCATGCCGCCGATCATCTGAACGTCAAAATGGCGCATGCCAAGGACGCGCTTTGAGGCCTCGCGAACTACGGCGAAAGCCGGAACGAGGAGGTCGTCCAATGTTTTCCCGGCGGCCAATTCGGCCCGGAAACTTGCGGTCTTGGCTTTCAGATCAGCATCGGAGAGGGCCGCGAATTCGGCTTCAAGCTGGTTAATTTCCTCGACCGGGGCGCGGTATTTGACGACTTTCCGGTCGCTGGTTGTGCCAAATATTTTTGCCGCGATTGACCGCAGTCCGAGCATATGATTCGTTCCTTGTTTCGGGAGGGCCCGTAAAAATTTGCGCCGAGAATTGCTGCCTGATAAGGCTTCGGTTCTCAAAGGTCTAGACTTAGTTGCGTGGCCGGATTCCGCGATTGTTTGATCTGAAACCACAATTAGGGGCGGATTCCTGATATTTCAATGTGTTGCAGGGCAGCAACAGGTACCCAAACTACGGCTGCACCCTCTTGCGCGGCATGTTCAAGAAGGCCAATGTGCGCGGCAATTCAGGCTTATTGCCATCACGAGAGACAAGAAAATCCGGCTTATTCTTGCCTCTTTTGGTGGCCATTGAGCGTTGCGGCAGGGCTTGTTCCTGCTGGAATAAATATAATTTGGACAATGGGTCTCATGCCACGCATTCAAGATTACGTGAAGATTGCACTGCTAACCGGCTTTCTTGGCGGCGCCATGGCGCTCAGCGCCGGGGCGCAGGAGATAAAAGACGACAAGGTTGTCGCCATCGTCAATGGCCATGAGATCAAGATTTCGGAAGTGCAGATGGCGACCGATGACATCATCGGGCAGCTGCCGGATTTGCCGCCGAAACTGCGCTATCCTTTTGTTGTCGAGTTCCTGGTTGAGCGGCACCTGATGGCCCAGCTGGCGGTGAAAGAAGGCGTTGCGGACACGGACGAATACAAGCGGCGCCTGGCCCTCTACCAGGCCAAAGCCCTGCGCGATGCCTATTTTTTCCAGAAAATCCGTCCGCAGGTAACCGATGAAGAAATCAAGGCTGCCTATGACTCTGAATCCGCCAAAGTTGCACAGACGGAGCGGGTGCGGGCTCGGCATATTCTTTTAGGCTCCGAGAAAGAAGCAAACGATATTGAGGCCCGTCTGAAGGCCGGTGAGAAATTTGAAGATCTTGCCAAGAAATACAGCCTTGACGGTTCAAAAGATTATGGTGGCGACCTCGGCTATTTTACTGCGCCTGAAATGGTTGCGGAATTCTCGAAGGCCGCCTTTTCCCTGAAGGTTGGTGAAGTATCGCAACCGGTGAAGACCGATTTTGGCTGGCACGTCATCAAGATTGAAGACCGCAAAACTGGCGCGGCGCAGCCTTTTGACCAGGTGAAGTCGGCGATCCGCAATGTCCTCCTGCGCAAGAAGGTGCAGGAAACCATGGACGAGCTGCGCAAGACCGCCAAGATTGAAGTGCTTGACGAAGACCTCAAGAAATATGCTGCAGAGGTGGAGAAAAAGCGCAAAACCTTAATGGATCAGAAGAATGGCGTTGTGGCCCAGCCGCCGGCCGAAGGCGAAGGTGATACGGGCGGCAAGGGCGATTTGCAGATTCCTGAACAATAATTTAAGGACGGGGACATGGCGCATAGTGTTTCACCGCTTGCCCCGCGCGCGGTTTCGCATCTTCCTGCCATTGACGGCGTAGAACTGGCCATTGCCGAAACCGGAATCCGCTACAAGAACCGGCCTGATGTGCTGCTGGCAACACTGGCACCAGGCACGACAGTTGCGGGTTGTTTTACACTTTCCAAATCCCGTTCGGCGCCGGTTGACTGGTGCACCCAGAGCCTGAAGGGCGGCGCGGCGCGGGCCGTGGTGATCAATGCGGGCAATGCCAATGCCTTTACGGGCAAGGCGGGGGTTGCGACGGTTACCGCCGTTGCCAAGGCAACGGCACAACATTTGAAGTGCAAGCCAGCGGAGATTTTTCAGGCCTCAACCGGGGTCATTGGCGAGCCGCTAAACCCGGCCCCGATTGTCAATGCATTGCCGGGATTGTTTGCGGCGGCCAAAGCGGATTGCTGGGATGACGCGGCTCGCGCCATCATGACCACGGATACGTTTGCCAAGGTGGCAACGGCGACTGTGAAATATGCGGGCAAAACCGTCACCATCAACGGCATTGCCAAGGGCTCGGGCATGATCGCGCCCGACATGGCGACGATGCTGGTATTCATCTTCTCCGACGCCGCAATTCCTTCGCGTATTCTGCAGGCGCTCCTTTCCGGCAGCGTGGCCAAGAGTTTCAATTGCATCACGGTTGATGGGGACACCTCAACATCCGATACGGTGCTGTTGTTTGCCACGGGAAAAGCCGGGCCGGCGCCCAAGGGCTTGAAGTCCGCAACTGACGCGCGGTTGAAGGGGTTTGCAAAAGGGCTTGATGGCCTGTGCCTTGATCTGGCGCAGCAGGTTGCACGCGATGGCGAAGGCGCAGAGAAGCTTATCGAAATCGCCATCACAGGCGCTGAGTCCGGCAAGGCTGCCCACAGAATCGCCATGTCGATTGCCAATTCGCCATTGGTGAAAACGGCGATTGCCGGTGAAGACGCCAATTGGGGGCGCATCGTCATGGCCATCGGCAAGGCCGGAGAAAAAGCCATCCGCGACAAGCTGCGCATCCGCATCGGCGGCATCCAGGTTGCAAAGAACGGCATGCGCGATCCCGGTTACAAGGAAGCTGAAATCATGCCCCACATGAAGGGGCGGGAGATCATGATTGAAGCCGACGTCGGCGTGGGGCGGGGCAAGGCCAAGGTCTGGACCTGCGATCTCACCCATCGCTACATCGACATCAACGGTTCCTACCGCAGCTAATGCGCATCCTTCTTGTTGCAGCGGTGGCCCTGGTTGATCCGGATGGCCGTGTGCTGATTGCCAAGCGGCCGGAAGGAAAAACGCTGGCTGGCCTGTGGGAATTCCCGGGCGGCAAGGTTGAGCCTCACGAGCGACCCGAAGCGGCGCTGACCCGCGAGTTGAAAGAAGAGCTCGCCATTGATGTGGAGGAATCCTGCCTTGCTCCGCTCACTTTCGCCAGCCATGCCTATGAGGAGTTTCATCTGCTGATGCCGCTCTACGTGTGCCGGCGGTGGAAGGGCGTGGTGACATCTTTGGAAGGTCAGGAGCTGCAATGGGTGAAACCATTGAAGCTTCGCGATTATCCCATGCCGCCGGCAGACAAGCCGCTCATCGCGCATCTCATCGACCTGCTCTAGTTCAGCTTTGTCTCGGGAACCTTCAGGGCATCGGCGAGGCGGAATTTTGCGGAGCCGGGCTTCAAGGGCTTTTGCTGGCTCTCATGGGGCGACCAGGCGGTGGCCCAGGCCACTTCGATGGTAGCGCGGATGCGACCGTCGTCATCTGAAAATTTCTGCTGATAGATTGAAATGGCTTCGCCCAACAGATTCCGTGTCACGGGGGTTCGTGACCTTCCCGTCAAAACATTTGAAAGGCCTAGCGACCTGATTTCATGAATGAGTGCGATGGCATCGGGGTAGCGCACGATGGTGCGGTCGAGATCGACTACGGGAAGGGCGAGATCGGCGCGCTGCAACAGCCCGCCCAGTTCGCGGACATCAATCATCGGTGCAACGCGGGGCGAGACGCCGCCGGTTATGAGGTCTTCGGCTTCCAGCCATGACTGGCGGAGTTCATTCAGGGTAAGCCCCGCAAACAGGCTCGCCATGAACAGTCCATCGGGAATGAGGGCGCGGCGGAGCTGAATGAGCCTTCCCGGCACATCGTTGAC
Organism: Aestuariivirga sp.; assembly: GCA_965279345.1. GTDB lineage: Bacteria > Pseudomonadota > Alphaproteobacteria > Rhizobiales > Aestuariivirgaceae > Aestuariivirga. The sequence goes on along the minus strand of CBDIHN010000002.1, from coordinate 250,116 downwards.
GAGGTGCAGATTGAGGATATCAAATACGGCGTCGAAAGCATTGGCCGCGAGAGGCAAAATTTCCGAAGCGGTGGGTTCAAGAACTTCCAGGTTTTTGACTTTGCCCGTTGCGCGGATGGCGGCGGCAATAGGTTCTGGATCAACGGCGATGAGACAAGCGCGATTGAATTCGCGGGTTATGGGGTCCAAGCGTTCAGCCAGTTCGGCGGCTATGGACTGCGAAAGGATGTCCGGTCGGTTGAGCTTGGTGCGTTCCAACCGTGCGAGATGTAAGTCGCGGTCGAAAATATTTTCGGCACCGGACGTCATCGCCGTTTAGCGGAGAAGGGCATCGTGAAGCATCTGCCAGCATTCACGATTTGGGGCAGAGATCACACCGCCTTCAAATACCGTCGGCAGATAGGGGCTGCCATCCAGGAGCGCGGTATAGCCGCCGGCTTCCGCATGTATCAAAACGCCGGCCGCATGGTCCCAGGGCATGAGCTTGTAGTGCAGGGAAAAATCTACCAGCCCTTCGGCCACGATGCGGTACTCGTAAGCGGCGCAGCGGTAGCCGAAACTGGCTTTGACCTTGGGAAGATTGGCGGCCACGCGGCTGCGCAGGGGTTCCGGCATGATGTACCATGACGTCGTGCCGGTCATGTTAGAAAGCTCCGTGGGTTTTGCAACGCGGATATCACGGGTGACGCCGCTTTCGGATTTGGCCCAGGCGCCTTGGCCTTTGAGGGCAAAGGTGCAGTCACGGCCCACGGGATCATAGATGATGCCGCCCACGGTGACGCCACGTTCAACAACAGCAGCCAGCACGCCAAACAGCGGCAGGCCCCAGGCGAAGTTGCTGGTGCCATCCACCGGATCGATGATGATGGCCAAATCGGCGCCGGCAATTTTGTTCAGGAGGCCCTTGTCTTTTTCAACCGACTCTTCGCCGATAAAAACCGCTTTGGGGAATGCCTTGGCAACGGCTGCCTTGATGGCGGCTTCGGCGGCTTCATCGGCATCGGTCACCAGATCCAGCGCCGAGGTTTTTTCGCGGATGGCGCCCGCGCCCAAGCTGCGGTAGCGCGGCATGATTTCCTGGTCGGCAGCGATGGTGACGATGTCGGCGAGGCGTTCCAAATCGTTTCTTGCAAATGACATTCTTGCTATGCTCCTGATCGGCCCTGCTTTAGATGAGGCGTTTGTAAAAAGCCATGGACGAAGTGTCCGAGCAATCGACGTATTCCTTCACGGCATGGGGCAGGCGCCTCGGGCGGCGGGTGATTGATTTTCTGGCACCGCCGAAATGCCTGGTCTGCCACGCCGCGGTGCTTGAACCGGCAAGCCTTTGCCTCACCTGTTGGGCCCATCTCAGGTTGATTGATGCGCCGGTTTGCAATGTGCTGGGAATTCCCTTCGCCTATGACCAGGGCGAAGGGGCGATAAGCCCGGCGGCATTGGCCGATCCGCCGCAATGGGACCGGGCGCGGGCGGCGGTGGCCTATGACGAAGCATCGCGACGGATTGTCCATGGGTTGAAATACCGGGACACCATGGAGGCGGGACTGCTGATGGCGCGGCTGATGGCGCGGGCCGGGCAGCCGCTTATCCATGAGGCCGATATCATTATTCCGGTGCCATTGCACCGCTTCCGCCTGTGGAGCCGGCGTTTTAATCAGGCGGCTTTTTTGTCGCAGCAGATTTCCCACCAGTTCGGCAAGGCCTATCGCAGCGATGTGCTCCTGCGCAGCAAAGCCTCGCGCTCCCAGGTGGGCCTGAACTTTGATGAGCGGCGAAAGAATGTGGCGAAGGTTTTCCATGTGGCGCCGGAAGGCTTTGGCCATATCGCGAGCCGGCGGATTTTGCTGATTGACGACGTGTTAACCACGGGGGCCACGGCGGGCAGTTGTGCCGCCGTTTTGAAGAAGGCCGGGGCGGCGCATGTCGATGTGCTGACCTTCGCTCTTGTTCTGGAGCCCAAGCGGCCTCATATTGGCTGAACGGAAAAGATCATGGCCAATATTACGATTTACACGACCCGAACCTGTGGATTTTGTTACGCCGCGAAGTCCCTTCTGTCGAAGAAGGGCTTGAGCTACGATGAAATCGACGTGAGCGCCGATCCCGCCGAGCGGCAGCGCATGATGCTTCGAACCAATGGGCGGCGCAGCGTGCCGCAGATTTTCGTCGGCGAGACCCATGTGGGCGGCAATGAAGACCTGTATGAGCTTGAACGCCGCGGCGGGCTCGACCCGCTGTTGATGGCAACGTGAGTTTCAAGGCGGGCCTCATCCAGATGCGTTCGGGCGTCGACATGGCGCGGAACCTCAATGATGCCAGCTCCATGATCAGGGAAGCCGCAGCCAAGGGCGCGCAATATATACTCACGCCGGAAGTCACGAATATTTTTGAAGCGGACCGCCAGCGCCTGCGCGCTATTGTTGCCACGGAACAAGATGATGCCAGTGTTGCGGGGTTTTCGCGGCTGGCACAGGAGCTTGGCATCTGGCTCCATGCGGGTTCGCTGGCCTTGCGCGCATCGGATGACAAGATCGTTAACCGTTCTCTGCTGTTTGCGCCTGACGGAACGGTGGCGGCGCGTTATGACAAGATACACCTCTTTGACGTTGATATGCCGAGCGGCGAGCGCATCCGGGAATCGGATTTTTTTGCGCCGGGGGGCGAGGCGGTGGTTGCCGCACTTCCCTGGGGGCCTTTAGGCCTCAGCATCTGCTATGACATGCGCTTCCCCCGGCTTTACAATGTTTTAGCCAATGCGGGCGCCTTGTTCATGGCGGTGCCTGCGGCCTTTACCGTGCCCACCGGGCAGGCCCATTGGCATGTTCTGCTGCGTTCGCGGGCCATTGAAACCGGGAGTTTTGTCTTCGCGGCGGCGCAGGGCGGTGCTCATGAAAGCGGCCGGCACACCTTTGGCCACAGCCTGGCGGTCAACCCCTGGGGAGAGATCATCGCAGAGCTTGGAACGGAGCCGGGGGTTCTGCCGTTTGAGGTTGATGAAGGATTGGTAAACCGAGATCGTGCTAGAATCCCGGCGCTTAAGAATGCCCGTGCCTTTAACTTGAAGCCGACCCAGGGAATAGCTAACTAAGCATCATGATTAGGTATGATCTCATCTGCGACAAGGGCCATGCGTTTGATGGCTGGTTCAGGGACAGTGCGGCGTTTGAAAAACAACTCAAACGGCACCTGGTTTCCTGCACCCATTGCGGCTCGGAAGATGTGAGCAAGCAGCTCATGGCGCCGGGCATTCCAATGAAGTCCAACCGGAAAGCGGAGACTTCGCAGAAGATGATGGCGGGCGCCGTCGATCCCCGCACGCAGAAGCTGATGCAGATGATGCGCGAAGTGCGCAAGAACGTTGAGGCGAACGCCGAGTATGTGGGCGACAGGTTTGCAGACGAAGCGCGCAAGATCCATTACGCCGAAAGCGAAAAGCGCGGCATCTATGGCGAGGCAAAACCCGAAGACGCCAAGGCCCTGATCGAAGAGGGCATCGAAGTTCATCCGCTGCCGAGGCTGCCGGAAGATTCGAACTAGGCCTTCTGCCCTCTCGCCCTTCCGCCCCCTTTGTCATTCCGGCGAAAGCCGGAATCTGGCGGCAATTCTATTCTATCCGGTGTGGGATTCCGGCTTTCGCCGGAATGACGAATAGGTGGAGATGCTAGCTCTTCTGCCCCACCAGCATGTAATTCACATCCATGTCGCGTGACCTTCGCCATTCATTGGCGAGGGGGTGATAGGTGACGCCAGTTTCGCCCTTGATGGCGATGTGGTTGTCGGTGAGCCAGGTTTTCAGTTCAGCGGGTGTTATGAATTTTTCCCACTGGTGGGTGCCCTTGGGCAGCCAGCCCAAGACATATTCGGCCCCGATGATGGCAAGGCCGAAGGATTTGAGCGTGCGGCTGATGGTGGCCACAAACATCAGGCCCTGGGGGTTGAGCATTTCAACGCAGATCCGGGTGAAACCTTGCGGGTTCGCCACATGCTCGATCACTTCCATGTTAAGGATAACGTCGAAGCGTTCGTCCGCCGCGGCCAGGTCCTCGGCGGTCGCGCAGCGGTAGTCGATGGCGAGTTCCTGCTCTTCCGCGTGGACCCTGGCGGTCAGGATGTTTTTTTCTGAGGGGTCAACACCAAGGATGTCGGCACCCAGCCTTGCCATGGGCTCGGTCAAAAGCCCGCCGCCGCAGCCGATATCGAGGAAGCGCAGGCCCTTGAAGGGCTTGGGGTCATAGGGATCGCGGCCAAAGCGGGCGCAGACCTGCTCCTTGATGTAGGCCAGGCGGACGGGGTTAAAGACATGGAGAACGCCGAATTTACCCTTGGGATTCCACCATTCGGCGGCCATTTTGGAGAATTTCTCCACTTCGGCGGGGTCAAGGGTGGTTTGCGCTGCGGCAGTCATTTCAAACATCCATTTTTATGGGGGCTATTATTGCATAAGCAGGAACCCTCATCTATGAGTACGCCGCGTCGCACCTTAAAGAGTTCACTTTACATCTGATTTGGCTGCAAGCCAGAGTTTCGGGATCAAGAAGGATTTTGGCCGATGGGCCGTTTGGTTATGAAGTTTGGAGGCACTTCGGTTGCGGATATCGGGCGTATCCGCAATGTGGCGCGCCATGTCCTGCGTGAGGTGAAGGCGGGCCACCATGTGGCCGTCGTCGTCTCGGCCATGGCGGGCACCACGGACCAGTTGGTGGCCTGGTGCAAGGAAGCAGCGCCAGTGCATGACGCCCGCGAATATGACGCCATTGTCGCCTCGGGCGAACAGGTAACGGCCGGGCTTTTGGCCATCGTGCTGCAGGATATGGGAGTGCCGGCCCGCTCCTGGCATGGCTGGCAGATACCATTGAAAACCGATGGGGTGCATGCCTCGGCGCGGATTGCCGAAATCGATGCGACGGAAATCAGGAAGCGCATGGAGCAGGGCCAGGTTGTGGTCGTTGCCGGGTTCCAGGGCATCGGGCCGGACAAGCGCATTACCACCCTGGGGCGCGGCGGCTCGGATACGTCAGCGGTGGCGATTGCCGCCTCGCTTGATGCAGCCTGTGATATTTATACGGATGTGGACGGGGTTTATACGGCGGACCCCCGGATTGTGACGGGAGCCCGCAAGCTCGACCGGATTTCCTATGAGGAAATGCTGGAACAGGCCTCACTGGGAGCCAAGGTCCTGCAGCCGCGCTCGGTTGAACTTGCCATGGTGTACAAGGTACCCTTGCAGGTAAGGTCGAGCTTTGAGGCACCGGACTCGCCCAACCAGAACAAGCCAGATGGCAGCGGGCCGGGAACAATTGTTTGCGAAGAGGACAAGATCGTGGAACAGCATGTAGTCAGCGGAATTGCCTATTCGCGCGATGAAGCGAAGGTTTCGATCCGAAAAGTCAAGGACCAGCCGGGCGTATCGGCTTCGGTGTTTGGCCCGCTGGCGGAAGCCGACATCAGTGTCGACATGATCGTGCAGAATGTTTCAACCGACGGTTCGACTGCCAACATCACCTTCACCGTGGCGCGCAAGGATCTGCGCAAGGCCATTGAGGTTCTGAACGGGGTGAAGGACAAAATCGGATTTCTCGAGCTCAGTCATTCGGCCGACGTCGCCAAGGTTTCGGTGGTTGGCATCGGCATGCGGAGCCACGCGGGCGTTGCCGCGAAGATGTTCCGCTCGCTGGCCGACAAGGGCATCAATATCCAGGCGATCACGACATCGGAAATTAAAGTCAGTGTCCTGATTGATGAGGCTTATACAGAGCTCGCGGTGCGGGCCCTGCACCAGGCCTATGGGTTGGAAGCTTGAGACCCATGCAAAGCACGCGTCATAAATACATGACCCGCTGCCGCTGGAAACGGCCGCGCGAGGACACCTGCTGATGGCTCACTCCGCCCTTGGCCCGCGTGTCCTGCTTCGGCGGCTCCGCGAGGTTATGGCGGAGCCCGAGACAGCACAAAAGCGGCTGGATAAAATTGCAACGTTGATCGCGGCCAATATGGTGGCCGAGGTGTGCTCTATCTATGTGATGCGGCCCGGGCAGGTGCTTGAGCTTTATGCCACGGAAGGGTTGAAGAGCACCGCCGTCCACAAGTCGAAACTGAAAGTTGGCGAAGGCCTCGTGGGCCTCATCGGCGACCAGGCGATTGGCCTCAATCTGGCTGATGCGCAAAAACATCCGTCGTTCAAATACCTGCCGGAAACCGGCGAAGAAATTTACCATTCCTTCCTGGGCGCGCCCATCATGCGGGGCGGCACGGTTATTGGCGTTCTGGTGGTGCAAAACCGCACCCGGCGACACTATTCCGACGAGGAGGAAGAAGCGCTGCAGACCACGGCCATGGTCCTGGCCGAGGTCATTGCGTCGGGTGAACTGCGCGAAGTGGCGCGCGAAGTGGCGGCTGACGTTGCCCATATGCGCAGCCATCACCTGCGCGGCGAATCGCTGGCGGACGGCATTGCGCTCGGCCACGTGGTTCTGCATGAGCCGCGCGTTGCGGTTCATAACCTCATTGCCGAAAGCATTCCACTGGAAAAGAAAAGGCTGGAAGAGGCGGTTGAGCAGCTTCATCTGCAAGTCGACCAGTTGCTCGATGGCACGGAATCGGTGCGGGGGGCGGATTATTCCGATGTGCTGGAAACCATCCGGATGTTTGCCCATGACAAGGGTTGGGTGAACCGTCTGGGCGAGGCGGTGGATACGGGCCTCACCGCCGAGGCCGCGGTTGAGAAGGTGCAGAACGACAACCGGGCGCGGATGATGCGCACACCCGACGCATACCTGCGCGAGCGCATGCATGATCTCGACGATCTTTCAAACCGCCTGATGCGCATTTTGACCGGGGCGGTTGCCACGGCTTCACGCAGCGATTTGCCTGCCAATGCGATTATCGTTTCGCGCAACATGGGCCCTGCCGAGCTCCTGGATTATGACCGCAGCAAGATCCGCGGTGTCATTCTGGAAGAGGGCGGAAAGACCAGCCACGTGGCCATTGTGGCGCGGGCCCTTGGGATTCCGGCGGTGGGGCAGGCTGACGGCCTTATCGATCTCGTGGATACGGGCAGCTCCATCATCATTGACGGCAATACGGGCGAACTGTTTGTCCGGCCGTCAAACGACCTGCAGAAATCCTACGCCGAGAAGGTGCGTTTCTATGCGCGCAAGCAGGCGCAGTATGCGGTGTTGCGCGATGTACCCGCGGTCACCAGGGATGGCGTGAAGATCAATCTCAACATCAATGCGGGGTTGATTGTCGATTTGCCTCACCTGCATGATTCAGGCGCTGAAGGCGTCGGGCTTTACCGCACCGAGCTGCATTTCATGATGGCCAGCAGGTTCCCGCGCCTTACCTCGCAGGTGCGCCACTACAAGGCCATTCTCGACCAGGCGAACGGCAAGCCGGTGGTTTTCCGCACGCTTGATATAGGGGCCGACAAAACCCTGCCTTACTTGCGGCAGCCGCGGGAAGACAATCCGGCACTTGGCTGGCGCTCCATTCGCATGGCGCTGGACCGGCCCGCATTGCTGCGCCTGCAGGTGCGCTCGCTTCTAATTGCGGGGCAGGGCCATGACCTTAAAATCATGTTCCCGATGATCGCCGATGTGGATGAATACCTGCGGGCAAGGGAAATCGTTGAGCTGGAAAAGGCCTATCTCAAGGCGCGCGGGCACGTGTTGCCAAAATCGCTGCAGCTTGGGGTGATGATTGAGATTCCGGCCTTGATTTGGCAGCTCGACCAGTTGTTCCCGCTTATCGATTTTGCCTCGGTTGGCTCCAATGACCTGGTGCAGTTCCTCTTTGCCTCGGATCGCGGCAATCCCAAGCTTGCAGGGCGTTATGATCCCCTGAGCCCGGCAGCGCTTGGAGCCATGCGCCTTATTGTTGAAAAGGCAAAGGCGCACAACAAGCCCGTCACCCTTTGCGGTGAACTCGGTGGCCGCCCCCTGGAAGCAATGGGGCTGCTCGGCATTGGGCTCACTTCGGTGTCCATGGTTCCCTCGGGTATCGGCCCGGTGAAGGCGATGCTGCTGGAACTGAATCAGGCGAAGCTCTGGTCCTTCATGGCGCCGCTGCTGAAAAGCCCGGCCCATTCGATCCGCGGCGACCTTCTGGAATTCGCCCAGCGCAATGGTGTTCCCGTATAATTTAATGCGGGCGTTAGCTTGCTGATAACCATTCTGCGTCATTCTCTCGAAAAGCAGCGTTAGTAAACAGTTAATGCTTGGCAGCATGAGAGAGTAAGACCATGGACGACCCACAGCTTAATTTTGGCCGGGACGATACGGAGTATGAAGCCGCAGAAACGGGCTTCCGTGAAAAGCCAGACGGCGCAAGCGATCCTGCCGGGGAAGCGGGCTGGTTCCTGCAGCGCGAGCGCGAAAAGCGTGGTGAGACTCTTGAGGATGCCGGTGAAGCCACGGGAATTCATCCCTACCATGTGGAGGCCATTGAATTTGGCGACATGACGCGCATGCCGACGCGCATGGAAGCCCTTGAGATGATTTCGGCCTATGCGGAATATCTGGGATTTGATCCAGAGCCGCTGCTGCATCACTACATTGAATTCCTGCCGCGACCGGCAATTGCACCGCGCGCCAGCCATCCGGCAAATCCCGCGCCGCTCTCGAGCGCCAAAATCCTGAGCTTTGGAAAAATGCCCAAGCTGATGCCCCTGAACATCAAGCTGTCGGATATCCCCGGCGGGGCTGGTGGGCTCGTTGCTTCCATTGCGGGGGCGATTTTTCTTTTTGCCGGCGCAAGCTGGATGATGATTCCTTCGGCAGAACTTGCGGCTCCTGAGCCGCAGGTGGCGATTGCCGCCGATCCAATGCCTACGGCCTCCACGGGACCGGAAGCCGCCAACGTCAAGATTACTGAAGAACCGATGACCGACGATGTTCTGGCCTCGACCGATGACAGCGTTCCAGCGCAGAGCGGCAATCAGACGGGTGAAGATTTGGGCGGGCTCGGGGCTTTCATCGCCGAGCAGGTGCCTGACGAGCAGACGGCACTTCCGGTGCCTGCACCAAAGACTGTGGCGCTTAATGTACCCATGGTCGATGAAGTCACGCAGACCGCTGAGGGACGCGTATTCGGTACCAAAAACGAAGCGACCCGGCTTGTGCTGAAAGCCAAGGCGCCGGTTTGGGTGCGGGTTGAAGATGCGCAGGGCAATGTGGTGATGACCCAGATGCTGATGAAGGGTGACACCTACCAGGTGCCTGACCGCGAAGGCCTTGTGGTGATTGCGCGCGACGGCGGGCTTTTGAGCTACGTCATCGACGGCAAGGAAAAGGGCATCCTCGGAACGCCCGGTGAAATTCTGGTGGGCCGCTCGCTCAATATCTCGACCTTCGAGGGCTAACGGCCTCATAGAAATCTGGCGGTGGTTCAGTTTGAATTTCCGCTTTTGACCCTAACCAGACATTCTACCCAATTGCTTCAGAATCATGGACGCTTCGTCGTGAATTTCGCGCACGATCTCGGCTGCTGGTTGAAGCTTTTTGACCAAACCCACGCCTTGTCCTGCCCACATGGACAAGGCTTCAATATCCCCCTCAACATCGGCACCCGGCGTGTAGCAACGATATCGGAGAATTTCTCCTAGTGAATTTGAATGCGCCACAATCTCACCTTCGCCAGGGCGCTTGCCAGTCTCGGGGCTTCCAGCCATCTCCCAGTCGGTCACGGTCTTGTTGCGGAGTACGCGGTGTGGTGCATCAGGCCAACTGATATCGAACAAATTCTGTAGGTGGACGGTATCTCTCTCAGAGGCCTTCAACAGCCGGTCGCGGTAGTGCGGATGAATAGCTGCCTCGTTGCTTGCAAGAAATCTTGTGCCAATCCAGGCACCAGACGAACCGAGTGCTAGAGCTGCAGCTAGTCCCCGCCCATCGGCGATGCCGCCAGCAGCAACAACCGGAACAGGTGCCACGGCGTCGACAACGGCTGGCACCAGCGCCATGGTTGCAACAGTTCCCCACACGTGGCCACCCGCCTCCCAACCCTGTGCGACAACAATATCCACGCCATACCGCACTGCGGCTTGGGCTTCCTCAGCCGAACCTACTGTCTGCATGACAATTGCGCCACCTGCCTTTGCACGGGAAACCAATCCTCCGGGGTCGCCCCAGAAGAATGAAATCACGGGAACGCGCTCTTGCAGGCAAGCTTCGAGCCGCTCTTCCTGCGGGAAATCGAGGTTCAGGTTCACGGCGAATGGCCTGTCGGTAAGAGACTTCACCTCACGAATTTGCCGGCGAAGCGTCTCGATATCGGCACGCCACAACGGAATTGTCCCCAGGCCGCCAGCATTGCAAACGGCAGCTGTCATCTTTGGCCCGACAGCAATACCCATGGGAGCCAGCATAATGGGAATTTCTATGCCGAGCAGATCGCATAGTGCAGTTCGCATCGCGCAACTCCCCAACTTTGTAGTTGTATAATCAAGCTACGTCCGTGCGCTTGGAATGGTCAAGCCAATCCGCATTCTTTGGCGGACCCCTGATGTCTCCAATTGATCCGTTCCAGAGGTGTGCTGAATGCGGCGCGGCACTATGAGTGCACTACGTCGTGGATGGTACTCGGTTTTCGTCAGCGCCTTTCCTGCACTTTGGAGTTGTGTTAATAAAGTGTGTGAAACTGGTAAGCCCACGTGGATACGGCGTGCCGGTTCATGGAGGATTCAATGCCTCAACTTCGAACCTTGCTTGCAGCCGTGGTCGGATTCGCGCTGTGTTGCACCCAGCCTGCGATCGCCGACTCTGTCCGACAGATGCTTCGTGTAGATGAGCTTCGCTCGACCATCGCTCCTACAGGACTTGTCGACAATCGTTGGTTCATGCCAGCAGAGGGTGCGACGGTGGCCAAGCACGATTTCACTGGTACACTGGTGCTGCAGGAACTGGAGATGGGGACCGATCCGGCGAACTTTTCGTCACGCGAGGTGCTTGGCAAGGATCCCAAGATTTTTCCAGCGGTGAGTATCGCCTTTTTTACAGATAGCGGCGATCTCGTGCCAGTCTCGCAGGACGTGATCCGTTACGGCTCCACTAAGAAGGGGCGAAGCCACTGGGATGTTATCGTTCAGCCGGGCCGGGTCTGGTCGGAGTCAGGTGATGGGGACTGGTCTCGCGCATCCTTCCCCTTCACTCTTATGCATTTGATCGACGGTGAGACGCACATTGGACTAGCCACCTTCCTCTATAACGGGACGGAGGTTTCGAATGTTCGCTTCCAGATCGTGCAGCAGATGGCTCCCTCTCTTGTCATCGATTACTTCAAGGCCTGGGGGCAGGTTTCGGCAACCTATGAGCCTGGCAGCATAGACAATCTCGATGTGCTGAAGGCGGACTATGCCGTTGAGCGCGCCAACCTCTATCCGATCAAGAGCTGGGACGACCTAGCAGCGGAGGTCGGTGCGGAGAAGCTGGTCAAGTTCGAAAGCTTTATGGACCAGAACGAGGTCCTGGTGAGCGGCCTGGTGTTCAAGGGCACGCTCTACCTCAAGCCCTGCAAGAGCGCAGCCGGCCCGATGCCTTACTGCGACCGAATGCGTTTCGGGGTGTGGTCGGTCACCAAGTCAGCGGCGAGTGCAGTCGCCCTGCTGCGCCTGGCGCAGAAATACGGCCCGGAGGTGTTCGACGCCAAAATCAAGGACTATGTGACGATCACAGCCTCGCATCGGGGTTGGGATGAAGTCACCTTTGGTAATGCACTCGATATGGCTACAGGCGTCGGCTTCGGTACCGCCAAGCGCGATCCAAACATTGCCCTGGACGGGTATTATGAAGGTTATGAGGCTAGCTACGACGCATGGTTCCAGGCCTCGTCCGAGGAGGCGAAGCTGATAGAGGGATTCAAGGCACCCGATCTGCCATGGGGACCGGGTGAAGTTGCTCGCTATCGCGATCAGGATATCTTTGTGCTCGGCGTGGCCATGGACCGGTATCTGAAGAGGAACGAAGGGCCCGCAGCTGATATCTGGTCGATGCTCGTAAACGAGGTCTACCGGCCCATCGGCGTCGCCCATGCACCAACCAATCGAACCATCGAGGCCGACGGCCGGCAGGGTCAGCCAATGATGGCATTTGGCTTGTATGCAACTGTCGGTGATCTCGCCAAGATCGCCCAACTCTATCACGCTCGTGGGCAACATAATGGTGTACAGATTCTACATGCCGGGAAGATCGACGAATTGCTTTACGGCACCCAACAGCGGGGATTGTCAACTGGTTACCAGAATCAGTACGGAGAGATACGCTACTATCGATCGTTTTGGAACGTTGTCTTCCGCACCAATGAAGGCTGCCTCCTCTACATTCCAGAGATGGAGGGATGGGGCGGGAACATTGTCTCGTTGATGCCGGACAACATAACGGGAATTAGACTTGCCAAGAATTGGGTGCAAAACGATTGGGTCTTCGACACTTCGGGGATGATGCGTGTGGGCTACCGGCTGGGTCGGTTCTGCCAATGACGGAGCTACGAGATGTCCGGTGATGGCCCAAAGCGGATATTCGGGCTGACTGCCACCTCGTGTTCCCAGCCCTTGGCGAAGGGGTGCAGCTTCCGCTACAAGCCCCGTCATGAGTGCAATCCAGACCGAAAAACTTGACCGGATCATCCACCGGTTTGCCAATGTCGAGCATGAGCTTTCCTCTGGCCCCGCCGGAGATGTATTCGTCAAACTTTCCAAGGAATATGCGGAACTTGAGCCCACGGCCAAGGCGGCGCAGAATCTGAAGCAGGCCTATACCGAACGGCGTGACGTGGACGAGATGCTGAAGGTGGGCGGCGAATTGGCCGCCATGGCCGAAGCGGAGCGTGAAACCCTCGATGCCAAGATCGTGGAGCTTGAACATGCGATCCGCATACTGCTGTTGCCCAAGGATGCCGCCGACGAGCGCAACGTCATCCTTGAAGTACGTGCCGGTACGGGCGGCGATGAAGCGGCGATTTTCGCCGGTGATCTGTTTCGCATGTACCAGCGCTATGCGGCCTCAAAAGGCTGGCGGGTCGAAGTTATTTCCACCAGCGACGGCGAGCATGGCGGCTACCGCGAAGTCATTGCCAATATCTTCGGGGCCGGCGCCTATGCGCGGATGAAGTTTGAATCCGGCGTACACCGGGTGCAGCGCGTGCCCGATACGGAAACGCAGGGGCGCATCCATACCTCTGCCGCCACGGTCGCGGTGCTGCCGGAAGCAGAGGAAGTGGACATCAAGATTGAAGACAAGGATTTGCGCATCGATGTTTACCGCTCGTCGGGGCCGGGCGGGCAGTCGGTGAACACCACGGATTCGGCGGTGCGCATCACCCACATTCCCACCGGGCTTGCGGTTGCCCAGCAGACGGAAAAATCGCAGCTCAAGAACAAGAATGCGGCGATGAAGCTGTTACGGTCGCGGCTTTACGACCTCGAACGCAACCGCATCGATTCCGAGCGTTCGGCCCAGCGCAAGGGGCAGGTGGGGTCGGGCGACCGCTCCGAGCGTATCCGCACCTATAATTTTCCGCAGGGGCGGATCACCGACCACCGCATCAATCTCACCCTGTACAAGCTCGACCAGATCATTGAAGGGCCGGCTTTGGAGGAATTGATCCTGGCCCTGATGGCGGAGCATCAGGCTGAACTCCTGGCTACGGAAACTTCTGATGTCTGAGACGCGGCGCGCGCTTCTCAAGCAAGCGGGCGAACGCCTTGCCGCAGGCGGCATTGAAACGGCAGCCCTTGACGCGCGCCTTCTGTTTCAGGCGGCTTCAGATTTGCGGCATGAAGATATCGTGGCGGACCCGGATCTGATTGTACCGCCGGAGGTGTCGGCGCGATTCTCGGTTCTCATCGCACGCCGCTGCAGGTTTGAACCGGTTTCCCGCATTCTGGGAACCCGGGAATTTTACGGACGGAGCTTCCGGGTGACGCCTGATGTTCTGGACCCCCGTGCCGACACGGAAGCGCTCATTGGGGCGGCACTCGGGTTGGTGAAGGGCAAGGGGTCCTTGCGCATTCTCGACCTTGGCACGGGCTCCGGAGCCATTGCGGTGACTTTGCTTGCCGAACTCCCGGAAGCTAGTGCCGTTGCCAGCGACCTTTCGGCGGCGGCCCTTGCGGTGGCGAAAGGCAATGCCGCGGCCTTGGGGGTGGCGGGCCGGGCCAGCTTTGTGCAGGCGAATTGGTTCGAGGGGATTGATGGCCGCTTCGATCTCATTGTTTCGAATCCACCCTATATTCCTCTGGGCGATCTCGCCGGTTTGGCCCCCGATGTGCGGGAGTTTGATCCGCCAAGGGCCCTTGATGGCGGGCCAGACGGGCTGGAGGCCTACCGCCGTTTGGCAAACGGGGCGGGGGGCCATTTGGCATCCTTAGGGAGGATGATTCTCGAGATCGGAGCGGGCCAGGAGAACGGGGTTAACGAACTCTTTAAGGGGCAGGGTTTTGCCCGGGAAAGCCGCCATTTTGACCTTTCCGGCCATGTCCGCTGCCTGGTCTTTTCCGGGCCCTAAAGCTGCGGCCTGTGGACACAAGCCAAAAAAACCATTGGAAATCACTTCTTTCTGCGCTACATAAGAGTCGGTAATTCATTCTGCCCTTGCGATGGCGTTGGGCGGCATGTTGGGAAAAAGACCATAGGTCACAAGTTCCACACATCTCGCTTTTTTGCAGTCGGGGATGGTGTTTCCGATAGGGGAAATATCTGCGGCAGAGGTCTGCGACCACAACCATCGTATTAGGATAGGTTCGACTCTTTGATAAGGGCCGATTTTTGAAATTGTAATGCAAAATCTCAACAATATGGGACGGCAATTTTTGCCGCAGTGATGATTTGAACTTCGATAATGGACATCGTGCACGTCAGGGCCAGCACAACAACAAGCGCGGCCGCGGCCGCAATAACCGCAGGCCGGGCGGTGGCGGCGGAGGCGGCGGGCATAACAACAATGGCGGCGGCAATTCCATCAACCGGGTTTATGAGAGCAACGGGCCGGACGTCAAAGTGCGCGGCACGGCGCAAACGGTTGCCGAGAAATACATGCAGCTTGGCAGGGATGCGCAATCCTCCGGCGACAACGTCATGGCCGAGAGCTATTTCCAGTTTTCCGAGCATTATTTCCGGGTGATGGCCGCGGCCCAGCCGGTGGGCCAGCCGACAACGCAGTTGCGCCGTCCGGAAGATGAGGATTTCGAAGAAGAAGGCGGCGATGCCGCAGAAGGCGAAACCGATTCCGCGCAGGCCGCGATGGTTTCCGAGGGCGGGCAAGCCAGCTCTGGCGAACAGGCTGACAACGGCGGCGAGTCAAGTGGCGGCAACCGCCAGCGCGACAACCGCGACGGCAACCGGGAGCGTTTCCGCCCCCGCTGGCAGAACCGGGGCGACCAGCCACGGGATGGCGACAGCGAGCCGCGTGCAGCCGAAGCTGAACCGCAAATGGCCCGGGAATCAGCCGTTGAGGCGCGCCCAAATGGCAATGAAGATGACGCTGGCTCTGGCCAGTGGGAGGCCCCATCATTCCTCCGCCGCCCGGCTCCCGTCGAGGTGTCGGACGAACCGGTTGCCGAAAAGAAGGGGCGCAATCCCCGCCGTGCCCGGGCCGCAGCCGCCGAAGACGGGGAATAAAATTTCCGGCGTCACTTGATGGGGGCATAGTTGCCCCCATATTTGGCCTCAGGGCGTTGTTGAGGTGCCTATCAGGGCCTCAAGTAAACGTTGCTAGAGGAGAAGCGGATGGATTTCGAAAAATACACGGAACGGTCGCGCGGTTTTATCCAGTCGGCGCAGACGCTGGCCCTACGTGAAGGGCACCAGAAATTTACCCCCGAACATGTGCTGAAAGTCCTTCTTGATGACGATGAAGGCTTGGCCGCGGGCCTGATCAAGGCGGCGGGCGGCGACAGCCGTTTGGCCCTGCGGGACACCGAAGCGGCGCTTGCCAAAATGCCCAAGGTATCGGGGGCCGGCGCGGGGCAGGTTTATCTCTCGCCGGAAATGGCGCGGGTGTTTGAGGCCGCGCAGAAGCTGGCGACCAAATCAGGCGACAGTTTTGTGAGCGCAGAACGGCTTTTGCAGGCTCTGGCCATTGAGACCAGCGAGGCCTCCAGGATTCTCAAGAAGGCTGGCATCACGGCGCAGACATTGAATCAGGCGATTGACGCGGTTCGCAAGGGCCGTACGGCGGATACGGCGTCGGCCGAGCAGGGCTATGATGCCCTGAAGAAATATGCCCGGGATCTCACCGAAGCAGCCGAGGCAGGCAAGCTTGATCCGGTCATTGGCCGGGATGAGGAAATTCGCCGCACCATTCAGGTGCTGTCACGGCGCACCAAGAACAACCCGGTTCTCATCGGCGAGCCCGGCGTTGGCAAGACCGCCATTGCCGAAGGCCTGGCGCTGCGCATCATCAAGGGTGACGTGCCGGAGAGTTTGAAAAACAAGAAATTGATGGCGCTCGACATGGGCTCGCTCATTGCCGGGGCAAAATTCCGCGGTGAATTCGAGGAGCGCTTGAAGGCGGTGCTTTCGGAAGTGACCGCGGCTGAAGGCGGCATCATCCTGTTCATTGACGAAATGCACACGCTGGTGGGCGCGGGCAAGGCCGATGGGGCCATGGATGCCTCCAACCTTTTGAAGCCTGCCCTGGCGCGCGGTGAATTGCATTGCGTTGGCGCCACGACGCTTGATGAATATCGCAAGCATGTGGAAAAGGATGCGGCCCTGGCCCGCCGGTTCCAGCCCATTTTTGTGGGCGAACCCTCGGTCGAGGATTCGATTTCCATCCTGCGCGGCATCAAGGAAAAATATGAACTGCACCACGGGGTGCGCATTACCGACTCGGCAATCGTTGCCGCGGCGACACTTTCCAACCGCTACATCACCGACCGGTTCCTGCCGGACAAGGCCATCGACCTGATGGACGAGGCGGCAGCACGGCTGCGCATGCAGGTTGATTCGAAGCCCGAAGAGCTTGATGAAATCGACCGCCGCATCATGCAATTGCAGATCGAGCGCGAGGCCCTCAAAAAAGAATCCGATGCAGCGTCCAAGGACCGCTTGCAGAAACTTGAAATGGAACTGGCCGAGCAGGAAGAAAAATCCGCCATCATCACGCGCAACTGGCAGGCTGAAAAGGAAAAGCTGGCGGCGGCCTCCAAGCTCAAGGAAGAGCTGGAGAAAGCGCGCCTGCACCTTGATCAGGCCCAGCAGCGCGGCGATTTCGCCAAGGCGGGCGAGCTTGCCTATTCCACCATTCCCGCACTGGAAAAGAAATTGAAGGTGGCGGAAGAGGCGGGCGACTCCGACATGCTCGAGGAAGCGGTGACCGAAGCCCATGTGGCCCAGGTGGTTTCGCGCTGGACCGGCATTCCCGTTGACAAGATGCTGGAAGGCGAACGTGAAAAGCTTCTCCAGATGGAAGTGGAGCTGGGCAAACGGGTTGTGGGCCAGGCGGAGGCTGTGGAAGCCGTTGCAACGGCCGTACGCCGCGCCAGGGCGGGCTTGCAGGACCCAAACCGGCCTATCGGCTCATTCATGTTCCTTGGCCCCACGGGCGTCGGCAAGACCGAGCTGACCAAGGCGCTGGCGAACTATCTGTTTGATGACGAGCATGCGCTGGTGCGCATCGACATGTCGGAATACATGGAGAAGCATTCGGTGTCACGCCTCATCGGCGCGCCTCCGGGCTATGTGGGCTATGACGAGGGCGGGGCGCTCACCGAAGCGGTGCGGCGCAGGCCCTATCAGGTTGTGCTGTTTGACGAAGTTGAGAAGGCGCATCCGGATGTGTTCAACGTGCTGCTGCAGGTGCTTGATGATGGCCGCCTGACCGATGGCCAGGGCCGCACGGTGGATTTCAAGAACACGTTGATCATCATGACCTCGAACCTGGGGTCGGAGTATCTGGTCGCACTTGGTGAAAACCAGGATGTGGAAGAGGTGCGCGACCAGGTGATGGGCGTGGTGCGTGGGGCCTTCCGGCCGGAATTCCTCAACCGGCTGGACGAGATCATCCTGTTCCACCGCCTGAAGCGGGGTCATATGGGAGCCATTGTCGATATCCAGTTGCTGCGGCTCAGGAAGCTGCTGGCTGACCGGAAGATCGAAGTGGTGCTCACCGAACCGGCACGTAGTCTGCTGGCGGAAAAAGGCTATGACCCCGCCTATGGGGCGCGGCCTCTCAAACGGGTGATCCAGAAATCCATTCAGGACCCGCTTGCCGAAGAGATTCTGGCGGGACGGGTGAAGGATGGCGACAACGTCGAAGTGGGCGTTGCCTCGGGCAAGTTCACCGTCAACGGTTTGGTGATGGGCGACAAACCCAAGATCAGCAATGTGGTCACCCTGCACTAATATGCTAGCATGGGGGCCATGAAGAAACTCCCGCGCGCGTCCATCAAGATTGATTTCGGGACCGAGGCTCGCCTCGGGCCCGGCAAGGTGCGCTTGCTGGAACTCATTGCCGAGACCGGTTCCATTTCGGCGGCGGCGCGGCAGATGGAAATGTCCTATCGCCGGGCCTGGCTGCTGATCGACGAGGTCAACGGCATTTTTGGAAAGCCGGTGGTTGAGACGGCGACGGGCGGGACTGGCGGTGGCGGAGCCAAGATCACGCCGTTCGGCGAGGCGGTGGTGGCCGCGTTCCGCGATATTGAAAGCAATGCCACGGAGCTGGTTCAAACCAGGCTGGCCAAGCTTCTGACCCAGCGCGTGCGCCGTGAAGCTTGAGGCCTATAATGCCTTTTGCTCGAAACTGCCCCATGCCACCCATGTGGTTCAATGGGGCGGAGCCCATGTCTGGAAGGTCGGCGGCAAGGTCTTTGCCGTCGCTGGCTGGAACGACGACGAAGCGCTGGCGGTCACCTTCAAATGTTCGCAGATGAGCTTTAATTTGTTAAAAGAACAGGAAGGCTTGCGTCCGGCGCCCTATCTGGCGTCACGCGGCATGCTGTGGATTCAGCGAACCTCTTCGGAAAGCATGAATGATGCGGCGCTGAAGGATTATTTGCGCGAGAGCCATCGCCTCGCCTCGCTCAATCTGCCGAAGAAAACCCAACGGAAACTGGGCCTGAATTCGGCTTGAGTTGATCCGTCTACAACGTGAGGCCCGCCGGCAGGGGAAGGTTGATCCGGGATTTTACGCGGGCGTGGGTGGCGAGATCGCGGACCCATTCGTAGTAGATGCCCTTTGTATTGGTGATTATGACGCCGCCTGCCGCCATGCGGCGAAGGCCCGCCTCATGGTGAGGCGGGGGCGATGCGGTGGCATCCTCAATCGCTGCCACACGGAATCCCTGATCAATCAGCCCCAAGGCCGAATGGGCAATGCAAACGTCGGTTTCCAGCCCCACCACAACACATTCGCCGCGGCCCGTCTGGCGAACGGTTTCGAGGATATCGGCTTGGCCGCAGAGGCCGAAGACTTTCTTGTCGTGCACGCTTGTCCCGGCGCGCAGTTGCTTTTCAAGGTCAGGGACCAACGGCCCATCGCTGGCCATATCCTCAGCCGTGGCAATGACCGGGATTTCAAGGATGCTGGCCACCTGCATGAGCCAGGCTATGCGCTCGACGAGCGGCTTTCGCCAATCGAGCGGGAGCTTTGCCAGAAAACAGTCCTGAACATCGATGACAATGAGCGCGCATTTGTCTGCGGAGAACAATGGTGCCTCTGCCATCGTCGCAGGCTTACTGTCCGGCCTGGGCAACCTGGGTGGCCGATGGGGCATTCTGCATCAGGGCCAGCACGCGCGTCTTGTAAAGCTTGTACTTCTGCAAGTCCTTGCCGGCCAATTGCTTGCCGCCGGTGGCTTTCACTTTCAGCGGATTCATCGGACGCCCGCCGACGCGAACTTCATAATGCAGGTGCGGCCCGGTGGCGCGGCCCGTAGCGCCGACATAGCCGATGATCTGGCCCTGATTGACTTTCGTGCCGCCGCGAATGCCATCGGCCAGCTTGCTCATATGGGCATAGAGCGTTTCAAACTTGTTGTTGTGCTTGATTTCCACGGTGATCCCATAGGCGCCATGGCGACCGGCAATTTCAACAACGCCAGCGCCGGCTGAACGGATGGGAGTGCCATAGGGCACGCCGAAATCCACGCCGGTGTGCATTTTGGTGTAGCCGAGGAGGG
>CBDIHN010000002.1:0-225000 GCA_965279345.1 Aestuariivirga sp. | reverse complement strand
TGGGCTAGGGGTTCGTATAGAGCTACCAAACCCAACCAAACTCCAAATACCTGGAAGTAATACTCGGCAGTCACACAGTGGGTGCTAACGTCCATTGTGAAGAGGGAAACAACCCTGATCCGCAGCTAAGGTCCCCAAGTTATGGCTAAGTTAGGAAGGATGTGAAGATCCCAAAACAACCAGGAGGTTGGCTTAGAAGCAGCCATCCTTTAAAGAAAGCGTAACAGCTCACTGGTCTAAATAAGGGTTTTTGCGCCGAAAATGTATCGGGAATTAAGCCATACACCGAAGCTCGGAGTGCGTAGCAATACGCGCGGTAGCGGAACGTTCTGTAAGCCTGCGAAGGCAGACCCGTGAGGGCTGTTGGAGGTATCAGAAGTGCGAATGCTGACATGAGTAACGATAAACAGTGTGAGAGACACTGTCGCCGAAATCCCAAGGGTTCCTGCTTAAAGTTAATCTGAGCAGGGTGAGCCGGGTCCTAAGGTGAGGCCGAAAGGCGTAACCGATGGCAATCAGGTTAATATTCCTGAGCTAGTGGAAGGTGACGGATTTGGTAAGATATGCAAAGTTATTGGATTCTGAGCGTATCGAACAAGTTCCAGGAAATAGCCTCCACATCAACCCGTACCCGAAACCGACACAGGTGGGAAGGTAGAGTATACCAAGGCGCTTGAGAGAACTATGTTGAAGGAACTCGGCAAATTACCCTCGTAACTTCGGGATAAGAGGGCCCCGTCATTGGGCAACCAGCGGCGGGGGGCACAGGCTAGGGGGTAGCGACTGTTTAGCAAAAACACAGGGCTCTGCGAAATCCAAAGATGACGTATAGGGCCTGACGCCTGCCCGGTGCCGGAAGGTTAAGAGGAGAGGTGCAAGCTTTGAATCGAAGCCCCGGTAAACGGCGGCCGTAACTATAACGGTCCTAAGGTAGCGAAATTCCTTGTCGGGTAAGTTCCGACCTGCACGAATGGCGTAACGACTTCCCCACTGTCTCCAACATAGACTCAGTGAAATTGAACTCCCCGTGAAGATGCGGGGTTATTGCGGTCAGACGGAAAGACCCCGTGCACCTTTACTATAGCTTTACACTGGCATTCGTGCTGGCATGTGTAGCATAGCTGGTAGGCTTTGAAGCTTGGGCGCTAGTCCAGGTGGAGCCGAAACGTGAAATACCAGCCTTGTTGACATGGATGTCTAACCGCGGCCCCTTATCGGGGTCCGGGACAGTGTATGGTGGGTAGTTTGACTGGGGCGGTCGCCTCCCAAAGAGTAACGGAGGCGCGCGATGGTAAGCTCAGGCTGGTCGGAAATCAGCTATCGAGTGCAATGGCATAAGCTTGCCTGACTGCGAGACAAACAAGTCGAGCAGAGTCGAAAGACGGTCATAGTGATCCGGTGGTCCCACGTGAGGAGGGCCATCGCTCAACGGATAAAAGGTACGCCGGGGATAACAGGCTGATGATTCCCAAGAGTCCATATCGACGGAATCGTTTGGCACCTCGATGTCGGCTCATCACATCCTGGGGCTGGAGAAGGTCCCAAGGGTTCGGCTGTTCGCCGATTAAAGTGGTACGTGAGCTGGGTTCAAAACGTCGTGAGACAGTTTGGTCCCTATCTGCCGTGATTGTAGGAGAATTGAGAGGATTTGTCCTTAGTACGAGAGGACCGGGATGAACACACCTCCGGTGGACCTGTTATCGCGCCAGCGGTACAGCAGGGTAGCTATGTGTGGACGGGATAACCGCTGAATGCATCTAAGCGGGAAACCCACCTCAAAACAATTTCTCCCTTGAGAACCGAGGAAGACGACCTCGTTGATAGGCCAAGTGTGGAAGCACAGTAATGTGTGAAGCTTATTGGTACTAATCGTTCGACAGGCTTGATCTTCTCATTTGTCGATGCCCATAGGGGCAGCGATCTTTGATAGAGACTTAAATCAAATATATTGTGCGCCTTCTGTTTTTCGCCGGCCTGGTGGCTATGGCGGAGTGTCTATACCCGATCCCATCTCGAACTCGGCCGTAAATCGCTCCAGCGCCAATGGTACTTCGTCTTAAGACGCGGAAGAGTAGGTCGCTGCCAGGCCTGCGAAAGACAGAAAGCAAAAACCCTTCATCATGAAATTCAAACATCAAACCCGCTGACCAGAAATGGCAGCGGGTTTTGTGTTTAGGCAGCTTGATGATTTGCCATGTGGCGATTTTGAGTGTTCGGTTCGAGAATGGTATCGCTATTTTCCCCGGGCTTGCCGACCAGCAAAGCATAAACGGGTGTCTGCGTAATATCACTGAGCCCAAGCAGAGCGGAAACATGCCGATGGCTCAGGGCTGCAGTTGGACAAGCTGTCAGGTTATTATTGGCGCAAGCCAGCATCATGTTTTGGGCGATGTGGCCAGCTTCAATCAGAACGACTCGGTAGGCGTTGGGGTCATTGTATTTCCAGCTGGTTCTACGCAGTGCTGCCACCAGAAATATGACCGCGGGCATATTGTCGGTCCAGTCCTGGCCCTTGAATAAAACCGTAGGCAATTGGCTGGTATCAGTTTCCAGTTCTTCCAATGAGTGGTCCAAACCCGAATAGTGATAGATTCCCGGCGAAACGCCATCTACGTTGCGTGCCCATACGAAAGCTTCGAATGGATTCCGTGCTCCCCCGGACGGGGTCATCTTGAGCGGAAGCAAGCAGGTTTCGGTCTTGACGAAGCCTACCACTCCGAGACCCGCATAGAGGCATTCACTTAACTCCGGCAGTGAAATGGAATCCTGCAGGGCATTGCGATTGGTGCGCCTTTTGCGCATAACCTCGAGAAGGGGTTGAGACTCGGCACGATTGCATTTGGGGAGCGGGGTTGCCTTGTCCGAATTTCGCCAAAACAGATCAGGAGATGGATCCACCAACGCCCGGTGTTTTTGCCGGCTGACTGATTCCGATAAATCAGCGTACTCGTTATCCAACACCGCAAAATGAAAAAAACCTGCCGCCTTCCCCAGTTCCCATGACTGGTTATAGCTTGCTTCGTCTGCGGCATTGCTTGAACCCTCTTCAAGCAAAATACCTAGTCCAACCAGGTTTTCGATCTGTTTCAGAAGTGACGGAACTTCAAATTGCGGATGTGCAGAGATTAAGTCTTCAATTGAAGTCCAGATGGGCGCCACAGTGAGCCAGTATATGTCAGCAGGTGCGCAGGTAATCGCGTCCTTTGTCAGATAGTTGTAAACAACGATCTCGCTTCCATTTGGAAAGGTCACGATCGTCTGGGGAACTTTCACGCGCATTCTGCTTGGCCTGATCAATCCAAATCGCATTGAAAATCAGGGGGCCGGCGCTCCGGTTCACCAGCCCCCTTCATGTTTCATACCTTGTTATAGAATAGGCCTTCCGCCGCCACGCCAATGGATTTCGCGTCAACTTTGGCGATGCTTGTTTCTAGAGCGATGGGTTCTGACTGCGTAACCGCAGGAGTCTTTGTGGACTGGGTCATTTTATGTTCTCCATTTTAAGTTGCATTATTTTTTATAATGCTACTTAAAATTATATTTCTGTTGAGCAAGGACAACCAACCTTTGATTGAGTTAACAAGTTTATGCATTTCGCTGATTTGCTTCAGCGAATACTTTGGCTGCCTTCGTTCATTGGAGAATTTACAGCGAATGCCTTTGGGTGGTTCTGTGCCGGCACACATTTGAAGTGGAAAACCGTGGGGTGTTTGAAGTGCAAATTCAGAATCTTGATGAGTCTCGTGCAGATCACGCAGCTTTTCGCAACAGAGTGACACTGGAGATGCTTTTAAAAGCACAATCTGGCGCCATCCCTGTTGCTGCGCTTGAGAGGACGAAGCTGGAAAAAAATGAGGTCGTGTTGTTTTTGGCGCGCGAGCTAGTATTTTTGCGATCTGTGGCAGACGGTGCAAAGCTATCAATGCTTGCCATGTTGTTCGATGAACTTCACGTATCGCTGCTCGACAGCGTGAATCCCAAAATTAAGACGGAACGGTCGATCAAAACAGCGTCCTAACTGCTTTCCAGGAGCTATGGCTAAGTTGTCGATCTTGAAAACAGGGTAGCCATAACAACTGATTCCAGATTTGCATCTGTTTCGTGTATGATCCCCAATTCTCCGATCAGTTTTCTGACATCACGCTGCTGATCAGCATAAATCAGGCAAAATCGCGAACTTATCAGGGTTTTGCCACTTCGTGTCAGAACCATTCCGGTAAAGAATCCGTTGCTGGTACCATCTGATCTTTCAAGTGTCATCAAGCTCAGCTGCCCAGGCGGGTACCTGTTAATTCCCACAAAATAAACTTCCTTCTCGTTCGCAAGAATAACTCCTTTGTGCCTGCCCTTTGCCAATGGCCTCGACGATTTGCCTGATGACGGAAACACAGTCAGGCGCACAAAACCCTTCTGTTTTCCTTCTTGCCGAATAACCACAAGGCCACGCACCAGCATGCCTGGCACATTGTGCAGTGGAAAGAAGCAGTGGTAAAAACCTGCGGGTAAATCCGGTACCTGAAGGTCAAAATGTTTTCGAGCTGACGCGAGAAAACCTGGAAGTCCACCATGCAGGAAACCGGGCACCTCTTTGCTGATATTTGAATTGATGACATTGGCCTCGTCATCAAAAAACAGCGACTGTTCTTGAATGCCGAGGAACGTGCAAATTTTCCTGAGTGTCAGGGCGTTGGGAATGGAGTTTCCAGCAAGGTATTTGTTGAATTGCTGTCTATTTATGCCAACACCTCTGCAGACTTCGGCAATAGTGCCGAAATCAGTGCATTTGTGGCGAAGGTTCGCCGCAAACTTGGAATGTAGTGACATTTTCAGTTTTCCAACCCCGCTCGCATAGTAGGCAACGGCACTTGAACTGTAAACACGGAAGACCCGGATGTGGGGTCGCTGAGATAGGGAAAAATCATGCCGCCTGCAGGCAGGAAGAGGGTCCGCCGATGGATGTTTGTATTCATCCTTGCCGCGCTCGCTTATGGGATGGTGGCCTATGCGTTACTGCCTTTATTGTGGCGTCATTATGAGCATCAGCAGGGGCTTGCTTCAAAGCCGATGGTCACGGAAACGGTGGAGGGCATTCCCGGCGATCCGCTGAATGTGGGACTGGTGGGCGATGAAGCTGAGGTGCACCGGATCATGCTGGCCGCTGGATGGCAGCCCGCCGACGCAATCACCTTGCGCAGCAGCATTGCCATTGCCGGTAGCGTGGTGCTTGACCGGCCCTATGAGGCGGCGCCCGTCAGCACTCTGTTCTACGAAGGCCGCCGCCAGGATTTCGCATTTGAAAAGCCCATCGGCGGTAGCGCCGACCGCCGCCATCATGTGCGCCTGTGGCTGGTGCTTGCGAAGGGTGATGAAGGCCGCTCCGTCTGGCTTGGCGCAGCGACGCGCGATAGTGGCGTGGGCCTCAGCCATTACACGGGCCGGATCACCCATCATATCGCGGCCGACATTGATGCGGAGCGTGATGCCCTGCTGGCGGACCTCATGGCCAGCCGCATGGTGACCGCGCTCTACAAGGTTTCCGGCGTGGGGCCTACGTTGTTTGGCCGCAACGGCGAAGGCGATACTTATTTCACCGATGGCGAATTGCGTGTTGCGGTGATCTCACCGGGTGGAACGCCGGTGTCGGCCAAGCCAACGGAACTGGAAAGCCCGGCGCTTTCCGAACTCAAGGACAATCTGTGGTCGGCAGCGCGGAATCTTGGACCCACCGGCGAGCCGTACTAGCCCTCTTCCACCGTCCATTCATGTTCGATCTTTGCGGTGTGGCGGAACATGGCGGTGGCGGAGCAATATTTTTCCTCGGAGAGCTTGATGGCGCGTTCGACCGCGGCGGGCTTCAGGTTCTTGCCCTTCAGGCGGTAGATCATTTTCACATGAGTGAAAACTTTCGGCTCTTCCGCGGCCCGATCGCCGTCAAGTTCAATCTCCAAGGACGTTACTTTTTCGCGGCCCTTCTCGAGGATCATCACCACATCAAAGGCGGTGCAGGCGCCCAAGCCAATGAGCAGCATTTCCATGGGGCGGATGCCGATGTTACGGCCACCCGCTGCCGGCGCGCCATCCATCACCACGGCGTGGCCGGAGCCCGACTCGCCCACGAAGGCGCGGCCATCCAGCCATTTGATCTTTGCTTTCATTGCACGCGCTCCTTCAGGCAGACTCCGTTTGCACCCCATAATTCACATTTTGCAGGCAGATGATCAAGCCAAAGGCCACCATCATGAGCACAGCGCAGAGACCAAAGGCAAAGCTGGTGGACTGGCTGGTGGCCACCCAGCCAAAAATCCAGGGCGCCATGATGCGGGGCGGGCCAGCAATGAGGGCCACGAAACTCAAGCCCGCAGCGCGGTTTGCCGGAACCTGGGCGGCGGCCAGGTTGAACAGGCAGGGGCAGAGGATGGCAAGCCCGAAGCCCACGGCGGCGAAGGCAATGACATTCAGGGTGAAGGAGTGCGATAGGCCAAGGATTATGAATCCGACGATGGCCAGAGCCAACGAGGCCAGCATGAGCGGGATCTCGCCATATCTTGCGCGCAGCCGGTCGCCGCGAAAGCGGATGATGGCATTGCAGGCGCCATAGAAGGCAGCACCCAGCCCGGCGATGGCGGCCAGTTCGGGGGCCTGGTCATTTAGCAGTTTGGCGGACCAGAACAGGCTTGAGGTTTCAGCAGCCACTGCAAGCCCGATGGCCAGCCCCATGATGATCAGGGGAAGTTTTGACGGCAGGTTGGACAGGCCGCCGGCTTTTCCCGCGGTAATCACGCGGGCCGGGACGGACACATAGACCATGAGCCAGGCGAGCATCACGACAATCACACCCAGCAGGCTGGTGACAAAGGTTCCTGCCATGGTGGAGACAAAGCTGGAGGCAATCGCGAACAGGGCAACGGCAATGGAGACACTGCCGTGAAAGGTGGTGAAAATCGGCCGGCGCAGGTCGTGCTCAATGGCGCTGGCTTCGGCGTTCATGGCCATGTCAAGAAAACCGAGGATAGCGCCAAAGGCAGCGAGGCTCGAAAAGAAAAGCCAGGGCGACGCGGCGACCAGCAGCAGAATGATGTTGACGGCGAGAAGCGGAAGCGCACTCAGCATAACGATGCGATTGGAAAACCTTCTTCCGATCATGCCGCCTAAAGCCATGGCTGAAACGCCCGCCAGGGAATTCAGGGTGAAACCTATGCCGAGATCAAAACTGTCGATGCCCGCAGCGGCGATGACATGGGGAATGGCTCCGGCCCAGCAGCCGACGACTGCGCCAAAGGCTGCAAAAACCATCATGATGGCGGCGCGTGGCGTGTGGAAGTTTATCATTTCTGTGGGCCGTATGGATTGTCAGCCCCTGCCGATGAAAGGCATCTTGGTTGCCATTACGGTCATGAACTGCACGTTTGATTCAAGCGGCAGCGAGGCCATGAAGACAACGGAGCGGGCGACATCCTCAACATCCATGGTGGGTTCCGGCGCAGTGGTGCCGTTGGCCTGGGGCATGCCCTTGTTCATGTTGGCCGCCATGCCGCTTGCCGCGTTGCCGATATCGATCTGGCCGCAGGCGATGTTGTATTTCCGGCCATCAAGCGAGGTGGAGCGGGTGAGGCCGGTGATCGCGTGTTTGGTCGAGGTATAGGGCGCTGAGTTTGGCCGCGGCACATGGGCCGAGATCGAGCCATTGTTGATGATGCGGCCGCCCATGGGCGACTGCGCCTTCATGATCTTGAAGGCTTCCTGGGTGCAGAGGAAAGGCCCGGTGAGATTGGTGTTTACCACGCTCTGCCATTGCTCGAAGGTCAGGTCTTCCAGGTTGATGGTGCCGGGCGCGCCGGTTCCAGCATTGTTGAAGACCACATCAAGCCTGCCGAATTTTTCCTTGGTCTTGGCGAAAAGGCTTGCCACGGATTTTGGATCGCCCACGTCGGTTGCAACGGCAAGCGCATTCCCGCTGATTTCCTTGGCGACGGCTTCCAGGGCATCGGCGCGGCGTCCGGCGAGGACGACACTAAAGCCCGCCTTTGCCAATGCGATGGCGCTGGCCTTGCCGATGCCTGAGCCTGCGCCCGTTACCAATGCGACTTTCATGATTTCAATGCTCTCCAGGCTGTGGTGAATTCCTTGGCCGACTTTGCCACGGCGGCGGCTGTTGCCCCCTGCTTATAGATATTTGAGCCAATTCCAAAGCCTGCAACGCCCGCGTCAACCCAGCCCTGCATATTTGCGGGCGTGACGCCGCCTACCGCGTAGATCTTCACATGCTTTGGCAAAACCGCGCGCCAGGCTTTGACGGTTAAGGGGCTTGCGGCTTCGGCGGGAAACAACTTGAGATGGGTGGCACCGGAGCGGATCGCAGCAAAGGCCTCGGTGGGCGTGAAAACACCGGGAACGGGCTCCATGCCCAGCTCCCGGGCGCGGGCAATCACCGCTTCATTGCAATCCGGCGAAACGCTGATCTGGCCGCCATGGGCTTTCAGCAAATTAACATCCTGCACGCTGAGAACGGTTCCGGCACCGACGACGAGCCTGCCTTTGAAGGCTGTGGCCATTTTCTCAATGGAGGCAAAGGGGTCCGGTGAGTTCAGCGGAATTTCAGCCACGCGAATGCCTGCCTCGACAAGAGCTTCTCCAACGGCTTCAACCTCTGCCGTCGTTATGCCGCGCAGGATGGCGATGAGGCCGCATTCGGATATGGCATTGGCAAAGGTCATGCGAGCAGTCCCGCCGCCACGGCAATGCGCTGCAAGCCAATGACAGCCACATCGGGCGCGCCATAGCTCACGTTCAATCCGGCAATCTTCATGGCCGTCATGTAATGCTCTCCAAGGCTGGGCGTTGCTAATATTTGATACTGTGCGCCTGCCGGATTTTTCGCAATGGCATGGGCGATTTCCGTGCCGATCACCTGGCCGGAGAGATAAGAGCTCAGGTGGTCGGTTGGCATTTCGTTGAAAAGCGCCAGGGTGCGGGTTGAAAAAATATTGTGCAGGAATCCCGCCGGGTCATTGAGACCGGCGCGGACGCCCCGTTCGAAGGCTGAAGGACTTGCGATTTCGCCGGTCATCAATTTTCCAAGAATGGAATGGGTTTTGAGAAGGGCAAAAACTTCCCCGGTCATGTAGGAGGAAAAACCCGTGATCTCCTGGTCTTTGACTCTGATCCATTTGCTGTGGGTGCCCGGAGTTACGAAATGTTCTGATCCACCCTCGCTTGCACCCAGCACCTGGGTTTCCTCGCCGCGGATCACATCGGGCGCGCCATCAGCGCCACGCGTACTAATACCGGGAACGAAATATATTTTGCGGCCCTGTTTCGAGGTGTGGAGATGAACCGCAGCCGCAATCGAGCGCAGGCCAGCGGGGCAGACGACATAGAGCAGCTCCACCCAGCCCTGGCGGCTGGTGATCATGCCTGATGCCATGATGGGCAGTTTCACGTCCCATTTGCCGATGTGGCTTTCCAAGGTCGCATCGAATGCCCCATCTTTAACGGCGAGAATGCCATCCGGCGCTGTAACGGTTTCCTGAACCGTGCCATCCTTGTTCAGCAAATAGGCGCGAAACGACGAGGTGCCCCAGTCAAGGGCGATAAAGGCAGACCTCAAAGGGACTTCACTCCGCCGGGCTTGTAGTCCTGCTTCAAGAATTTCAGTCGGTTGCGCAGGGGAGCGCCAAAGGCCGGAGCCGAGATTTCGAATTCATCGCCATCCTCGGTGACGATGCCATCGGCGATGCTCAGCGTGGCGGTGCCGAAGAAATGGATATGCACGTCGCCGGGTCGTCTGAAGCCCGCATATTTGAAATGGTGATATTCGAGATTGGCCAGGGTGTGGGACATGTTGGCCTCGCCGGTAAGAAACGGTTTTTCCCAGATGGTTTTGCCCTTACGATTGATGCGGCTCATGCCGGAAATATTATTGGGGGCCGCGCCTGCAATCATTTCGGGGCCGATGGCGCAATGGCGCAATTTTGAATGGGCGAGAAAGAGGTAGTTCTGCCGCTCGGTGATGTGGTCGGAATATTCATTGCCGAGGGCAAAGCCGAGGCGGACGGGATTGCCCTTGCCGTCAATCATGTAGAGACCCGCGAGTTCAGGTTCTTCGCCGCCGTCCAAAGCGAAGGAGGGTTTGGGAAGGGCCGCACCCGGAGCCACAAGCCAGGAGCCGTCGCCCTTGTAGAACCATTCGGGCTGCACGCCGGCCTGGCCCTTGGAAGGCTTGCCGCCCTCAAGGCCCATCTTGAACATCTTCAAGGAGTCAGTGAGGTCGTCCGCTTTGCCTTCGAGCTTTGCATGCATGGAATCGCGGGCCGAAGCGGAGCCCAGATGGGTAAGGCCGGTGCCGGCGATCATGCAGTGGGCCGGGTCTTCATGGTCAACCGGCGGCAGCAGGCGGTTTTCCTTGAGCACTGCGGCATAGTTTTCAGTGGCTGCGGTGGCAAGCGATGCCGCCGCCTTTGAAAGCTTCACGCCATCTTTCAACGCAAGCTTGGCGACATCCGTTGTCCGGGCGACTTTCTTCAACAGAATGATTTTATCAGCGCTTACCAGACCAACACGGCGCTTGCCCTTGGAATCAAAAATTTGGACGATGTTCATTGTTCTTCCCTGCCTGTTTTTCTATATTGTATGACAATACATTCAGAATGTCATGGCTCTTTGGGCCAAGTGTCGGCGATTTTATAACCCGCTGGCCAGGGATCGCCGGGATCGAGCATTAGCGTGGTCTGGCCGGTGATCCAGGCGGAGCCTGAAATCGTGGGGATGATTGCCCGGTGATTGCCCACAATTGTCTCGGCTTCAATTCGCCCGACGAAGCGGCTTTCGATGATGGAGCGGCCGATGAAGCTGTCGCCGGTTTTCATCAGGCCCTTGGCATGGAGCACGGCCATCAGGGCGGAACAACCGGTGCCGGTCGGCGAACGGTCGAGCTTGCCGGGCTTCACGACGCAGGCGTTGCGGCTGGAGAGCGTGCCATCGATGCGCTCCAAGGGCCCGGTCATGAAGCAGAAGGAAAAATGCTTCCAGTCGGGAAGAGTCGGGTGGGAAAAGCCCAATTGCGCGTTGGCGACGGCGGCAATCTTCCGGCCCATGACGGCAATCTCGCGGGCTTCATCAGGGAGCATTTCAAAGCCAAAGGATTTTGCCTCGGCCAGCACAAAGCTGTCGCCGCCAAAGGCTGTATCGACGAGGATTGTGCCGTGGCCTTCGACTTCCAGCGGCACCTGCAGGCGGTCGGCAAAGGAGGGAACATTGCGCAGCGTAATCCGGTTGGCCTTGCCATTGCTGCAGTGGGCGGTGATTTCAACAAGGCCGGCGGGTGCTTCCAATTTCAAATGCGTCACCGGCTCAACCATGGGGATTATGCCGCTATCAAGCAGGACCGTGGCAACACAAATGCAATTGGAGCCTGACATGGGGGGCGTGTCTTCCGGTTCCATGATGATGAAGCCCATTTGCGCCTCCGGGTGCTTGGGCGGCACCAGCAGGTTCAAGTGGCGAAAGACGCCGCCCCGGGGCTCGTTGAGCACGAAATTGCGGAGCGTCTGGTCGCTGGCGATGAAACGGGACTGCTCCCAGATCGTGTCGCCGGGCGGCGGTGCCACGCCCCCCACAATGACATCGCCGACCTCGCCTTCGGCATGGCAGTTGATGATGTGGATGGCCTTTACACTACGCATTTTATGGGTTTAGCGCGGTGTTTTGGATTTCAAAACAAAATAATCCGGCGAGTCTTGCATTCGCTGCGGGACAACACCATTTATGGCAAATCAGCGCCGGGCCCCTCTGGCGAGCATTTTCATGCTTGCGATGTCGGAGCTGTCTCAATGACATGTCATCCGGAGATATCGCCTGGCCCTGTTAACCGATTTTTTGAGCGTGAACCTGCTGGGAACTCCCATGCCGTTCTGGCTCGCCTTTGTGGGCGTGGTGGTGGCCCTGCTGGTATTCGACCTGGGGGTGTTGCATCGCAATGCCAAGGAAATATCGGCGCGCGAAAGTTTCATTCTTTACGGCGGCTACATGGCCATCGCCTTCGCTTTCGGCGGCTGGGTCTGGTGGGCGCGGGGCGCCCAGAGCGGCCTTGAATTTTTTACCGGCTACGTGATCGAGCAGTCCCTGGCCATGGACAACATCTTTGTCATGGCGATGATTTTTGGTGCGCTGGGCATTCCGCGCATTTACCAGCACCGGGTGCTGTTCTGGGGCATCATTGGGGTCATCCTGTTCCGTGCCATCCTGATTGGGGTGGGGGCCGCCCTTGTCACCTCGTTTTCCTGGATACTCTATATTTTCGGTGCCTTCCTCGTGTTCACGGGGCTCAAGATGTTTGCCAAGCAGGACCATGCCCCGGACATTGAAAAGAGCCTGGCCCTCAAATGGATCAGGAAGCATTTCCGCGTTTCCCCGCAGTTGCATGGCGAACAGTTCCTGGTCCGCCTGCCGGATGCGAAGTCGGGAAAGCTCCAGTGGTTCATGACTCCCCTGCTGGTGGCGCTCATACTGGTGGAAATCATCGACCTGGTGTTCGCGGTGGATTCGGTGCCGGCGGTCTTTGCCATCACCCAGGATCCATTCATCGTCTACACCTCGAACATATTTGCCGTCCTCGGCCTGCGCTCGCTGTATTTTGCCTTGGCTGCGGCAATGAACCGGTTCAAGTACCTGCAAGTTTCGCTGGCCATCGTCCTTGTCCTGGTGGGCTGCAAGATTTTCCTGGTGCCTTTGGGCATCAAGGTTGATACGCTGTTTTCACTGGTCATTACGGTTGGCATACTTGCCTCCGGTGTTATCTATTCCCTGTGGCGCACGCGCAATGACGGGGTGGCAGCACCTTGAAAGAATCATGGAATGAAGGCAAAACGGGAAAAGTTGAAACGCATGGAACTGCAATGAAGAAACTGGAACATTCTGTCGAAAGCGTCATTCTCGCGTCGCGCTGGCTGCTCGTCGTGTTTTATCTGGGATTGACCATCGCCCTGGGGCTCTATGCTGTTTCTTTTTTGCGGAAGCTTTACGACTTCACCATTAAGGTCATGGTGGTCGATGAAACGGACGCCATCCTGAAAATGCTGGCGCTGATCGATGCGGCGCTGGTTGCAAGCCTCGTGGTGATGGTGATCATTTCCGGCTATGAAAACTTCGTCAGCCGCTTTGACAATGCCGACAGCGAGGTGTCGTTCCTCGGCAAGATCGACGCGGGCTCGCTGAAGATCAAGGTTGCCTCGACCATTGTTGCCATTTCTTCCATCCACCTGTTACAGATATTCCTGAACATCGCCTCCTACACCGACAACCAGGTGATGTGGCTGACGATCATGCACATGGCTTTTGTCGTCTCGGCGCTGTTCCTGGCCTATATCGACCGGGTGATGTCGATGACGAAGAAAGACAAGGACAGCTCCGGTTGAGCTGTCCAAGTTCGCGTCAGACGGCCCTGAGATACCATTCAAAGTCGCGGAGCGTCGGTTCGGCGTAGAAGCGGTCGGCTTCCACTTCCTTTATGGTGCAGTAGGTGTCCACGAAGGGCTTGCCGAAATATTCCTTGAGGATCGAGGCCCGCCAGAAGGCATCAATGGCGTCAAACCAGTTGCCTGGAATATATTTGGCGCGCTTTTCGTAGCCATTGCCTACCACCGGATTTCCGGGATCGGATTTTTCGGTAATGCCGTAGTGCATCCCCGCCAGAATGGCGGCCATTACGAGATAGGGATTTGCATCCGCCCCCGAGGGCCGATGTTCGATGTGGCAGGCATTGGCGGCACCGGCGGGAATGCGGATCGACACGGTGCGGTTGTTGATGCCCCAGCTTGCCGAAACCGGCGCATAGGAATTGCGGCGGAAGCGGCGGTAGGAATTGGCGTTGGGGGCAAAGATTAGCATGGATTCCGCCATGGCCGCCTTCAGGCCGCCGATCGAGTGAAGCAGCAATTCATTCTGTGTGGGATCATCGGCGGCAAACAGGTTGTTGCCCTTTTCATCGCCAAGGCTCACATGAATATGCATGCCGGAGCCCGTCCACTGGGCGTAGGGCTTGGCCATGAAGGTGGCCGCCATGCCGTGCTTTTCGGCGGTTGCCTTGATCAGGCGCTTGAGCATGATGCCCTCATCACAGGCCTTCAGCACGTCGGCCCGGTGGCGCAGCACGATTTCCATTTGTCCCGGCGCATATTCCGAGATCAGGGTTTTGGCCGGCAGGCCTTGCGCCTCGCAATAGGCGTAGAGGTCCTTGAAGAAGGGGGCGAAGTCATCGAGGTCCTGCAGGTAATAGGCCTGGTAGTGTTGCGGGCGATGCTCGTTGATGAGCGACTTGGGGGCGCGGGGTTCACCGGCAATGGCCGAGGCCCGGTCCATGAGGAAGAACTCGACTTCGACGGCGCCCACCGGCGTCATGTTTAGCTCGGTCTCAAATCTTTTGACGATGGCTTCCAGCGCATTGCGCGGATCGGCGAAATGCGGCGTGCCGTCGAGATCATGGACAGAGGCGAGATATTGCGCGGTTGGCTCTTCCATCCAGGGAATGCGCACCAGGCTTCCCGGCACGGGCCAGAGCAGCATGTCGCGGTCGCCTTCATCGAAAACCAATCCGGTTTCCGGCACGTCCTGCCCGGTGATGTCGAGCACCAGCGCCGAGATGGGCATGAAGCGGCCATCCTTCCAGGCGGGAACCAGTTCATCGCGCCTCAGGACCTTGCCGCGGGCAACCCCGCAGATATCGGTCCAGATCACGTGGATGCTGGTGATGTCCGGGTTCGCGTCTAAAAATGCGTGGGCTTCCGCCTCGCGCCTTGGAAATACAATCGACATGTTACTGTCTCCGAATTAGCTCATCAGTTCCGCCAGGCAGTGATCGAGTCCCTCGATCATTTTGTTGACGTGTGCCTCAGTTGTTGACGGGCAGATGAGCAGCATGTTGTGAAACGGCGTCATGATGATGCCGCGGTTTAAAAGATGATGATGCACCGCCTGGTCGATGGGCTGGTGGATCATCTTTGCCGCCTCGCCGCCGTTACGCGGGCGATTTGGGCAGCACATGAATTCGACGCGGGCTCCGGCGCGAACCACATGCCAGGGAGCTGAATGTTTGATGATGACATCCGCCAGTCCCTTTTCGAGCTTTTTGGCGAGCGCGATCAGGGGCGCGAAGGCCTCCCTGGTGAAATAGGTTTCGAGAACGGTTTCCATCAGGGCCAACTGGATCTTCGATCCGGCAAGGGTCGTGCCGATGCCGGAGTGGCCGGGTGTGCGGGTTTTCAGATAGTCGCGGATGCGGCTGGTGACAGCTTCGGAAAAACCATAGACAGCGGCGGGGATGCCGCCGGCAATAGGTTTTCCCAAAACAAAGGCATCGGGCTCAAGCCCGTGTTCGCCGGTATAGCCACCGGGGCCCGATGACATGCAATGGGTTTCATCGATGATCAGCAGGGTTCCGGTGCGGCGGGTGATGTCGCGGA
This sequence comes from Aestuariivirga sp., assembly GCA_965279345.1. Lineage (GTDB taxonomy): Bacteria > Pseudomonadota > Alphaproteobacteria > Rhizobiales > Aestuariivirgaceae > Aestuariivirga. The sequence goes on along the minus strand of CBDIHN010000002.1, from coordinate 209,545 downwards.
GTGCTGCGTGGAATCCATTGTCAGGCAAAACCATGCCGACATTGGTCATGATGGGTTCGGCCAACACGCAGGCTACATCGCCGGGTGCGAGGGCCGCTTCGAGCGCTGGGATATCATTGAACTCGATAACCTTGGTGAGCTGCGTGAGGTCATTGGGCTCGCCGATCAGGGCGCGGTCGGCTTCCGGCTTGCCGTGATCGAGGTTCACATAGGTTTCATCCACGGCGCCATGGTAGCAATGGTTGAAGACGAGGATTTTCTTGCGGCCGGTTATGGCGCGGCACCAGCGCAGTACGGAGCGGTTGGCGTCGGACGCCGTTGCGGTGATCTGCCAGGCCGGCAATTTGAAACGGTCTTGCAGGAGTTGGCCCACCTTCACGGCGCTGGCGGATGGCAGCATGGTGGTAAAACCATTGGCCCCTTCGCGCAGGAGGGTATCGACCACCGGCTTGGGTGAATGGCCGAACATGGCGCCGGTGTCGCCCAGGCAGAAATCAATGTAGGTGTTGCCGTCGGCGTCGGTCAGGTCAACGCCCTGGGCCTTCTCAATAAACAGCGGGAAAGGGGTTCCCCAGTCCACCATCCAATGCATGGGCACGCCGCGCAGCCAGTTCCTTGCTGCATTATCGGAATGCCCCTTGGACTTTGGGTTGCGCTGGATAAAGAGGGCTTTTTCCCTTGTCAGCATGGCCTTGATCGCGGCTTCCGATATGGCAGTTTTCATGATTTCCTTGCTAGATGGACGTTGCCCTTGGTTTTAACCGGGCTTTAGGCCCATAAACAACCCCCGTGGATTTTTGCATCCGAATCTGTTTTGGATGCGGTGCAGCATTGAGGAGCCTTTAATGAGCCGCGTCGTTTACGTTAACGGAAGCTATCTACCTGAAGAACAAGGGAAAATATCGATATTTGACCGCGGCTTCCTGTTTGCGGATGGCATCTATGAGGTAACTGCGGTGGTTAAGGGAAAGCTCGTTGATTATGATGCCCATATGGAGCGGCTGGAGCGGTCTTTGGGCGAAATCCGCCTGGATTGGCCGTGCAGCAAGGAGGAGCTTAAAGCCATGCACCTGGATATGGTTAAGCGAAATAACCTTGATGAAGGCTGGATTTATATGCAGATTACCAGGGGCTCCGCCGACCGGGATTTCAAGTTTCCGAAAGGTGTTAAGCCTACACTCATTGCTTTTACACAGGCCAAGAAATTGGTTGATAATCCGGATGCCGTCAGGGGGGTGAGCGTGATCACGGTTCCAGACATTCGCTGGGCAAGGCGGGACATCAAGTCCGTCATGCTGCTCGCCCCAGTATTGGGCAAGCAGGCGGCCTATGAGGCGGGAGCCTTTGAGGCGTGGATGGTTGAGGATGGGAAAGTAACGGAGGGGACATCGTCAAATGCCTATATCGTCAAGGACGGCAAGGTGATCACCCGGGGCCTCTCCAACAGTATCCTGGCGGGCTGCACACGGCGGGCCCTGTTCCGCTTGGCCAAGGAAAAAGGCGTGACGCTGGAAGAGCGGGCGTTTACGCCGGACGAGGCCTATGCGGCGGACGAGGCGTTTCTGACAAGCGCTTCAAATTTCGTGATGCCGATTGTCGAGATCGACAACAAGCGGGTGGGCGGCGGGCAACCGGGGCCGGTCACGCGCAAATTGCGGGAAATGTTCCTGGAAGAAGCAATGAATTAATTTGAGTTAGGTCTGTTTGGGTTAGAGATGAAATACAAGGTCCGTGTATCGCCGACATTACTGGAAACCATGACACTGGCGGCTATCGAAGCCTATTGTTATGGCAATCTGCGCAAGCAGAAGAACACGGCTGTCGAAACACTCGGCTATGTCTGGGGCTACCGCAAGCGCGAGAACGGCACCTCGATTTTCTATCTCGACCGCACGAGCGTCAGCATTTCGGCGGAGCGGCAGTATCACAGCGTGACGCCCAATCTCGATGCGGCAAAGCTCAAGAACGAAGTGATGATGCGCTGGTCGCCGCACCTCACATTGATGGGTGATTTTCACAGCCATCCCTACCGCAACCTGACCGAGGTCAACGACGAGGCGGGCTATAATTTTTCGCCTGAAGATCTCAAGGAACTGAAGAGCAATGATTTTGTCTGGGAACAGGCCAGCGACAATCCGGTTATCCTGGTGATCACGGTGTGCCGGCTGGGCCGGGTGCGCGACAGCGTGCAGGACAATTTCCGCAACAACACGGCGCGCTTTGCGGTGGGTGATTTCCAGTTCTGGCTGAATGCGGCGGTGGGTTATCTCGACGCGGAGGGCAAGCGCGTGGTGACCGGAAACACCAACTCGGACGTTCATCTGAGTGTTGAAGGCTGGTATTACAACGAAGCGGGCGGGCGGGTGCGCTCGGCTAGCGCTGGGCGGACGCCCAAGCCGGGTTGATCCAGGGTTCCTGGTTCGAGGCCGGCAGCGGATCGCGGCCGAGGATGTGATCCGAGGCCTTTTCGCCAATCATCAAAGTCGGCGCATTGAGATTGCCGTTGGTGACCTGCGGCATGATGGAACTGTCGGCCACGCGCAGGCCTTCAATGCCGATGACCTTGCATTCATGATCAACTACGGCGGTCACGTCCTTTGACGAGCCCATCTTGCAGGAGCCGCAGGGGTGATAGGCGCTTTCGCAGTGCTGGCCGATGAAGGCGTCGATTTCCGCATCGGACTGCACGGCAATTCCGGGCTGGATTTCACGCCCGGCGTATTTCTGCATGACGGGCTGCTGAAACAATTCGCGGGTGAGGCGGATGCAGGCGCGGAACTCCTCCCAGTCGTCGGGATGGGACATGTAGTTGAAGAGAATCTTTGGCGGCGCCTTGGGGTCGCTGTTTCTCACACGGACATGGCCGCGCGACTTGCTGCGCATGGGGCCCACGTGAACCTGGAAGCCGTGGCCCTTGAAGGCCACCTTGCCGTCATAACGCATGGCGGCGGGCAGGAAGTGATATTCAATATCAGGATACTCAATGCCGGCCTTGGAGCGGATAAAGCCGCAGGATTCGAAGTGGTTGGTGGTTCCCAGCCCGGTTTTGAACGACAGCCATTCCAGGCCGATCATGGCCTTGGAGTAGAGGTTGAGACTTGAATAGAGTGTGACGGGCCGCTTGGATTCCATCTGGAAATAGATTTCGAGATGGTCATGCAGGTTCTCGCCAACCCCGGGCAGCACATGGTTTACCGGAAGGCCTGCGGCCTTCAACACCTCCGGCGCGCCGATGCCGGAGAGCTGCAGGATTTTCGGAGAATTGATGCTGGAGGCCGCGATGATAATCTCACGCCGCGCTTTGGCGGTTACAACTTCACCACCCACTTCATATTCAACTCCGGTGGCGCGCTTGCCCTCGAGGATCACACGGTGAACATAGGCGCGGGTCACGAGCTTGACATTGTGGCGGCGGAGCGCGGGTCTCAGATAGGCGTTGGCGGCGGACCAGCGGAAACCCTTGTACACGGTCATTTCCATGGGGCCGAAGCCCTCCTGCTGGTGACCGTTGTAATCCGGGGTCACGGGGTAGCCCGCCTCGCGGCCCGCGTCGACGAAAGCCTGGTAGAGCGGATTTAACCGGCGGCCGCGTTTTACATGCATGGGGCCGTTGGTGCCGCGCCAGCCCTCTTCGCCGCCATGGGAATTTTCCTGGCGTTTGAAATAGGGGAGCACATGGCGGTAGCCCCAGCCCTTGGCCCCCATTTCCTCCCAGGCATCAAAATCCTTGGCGTGGCCCCTGACATAAACCATGCCATTGATCGAAGAAGAGCCGCCCATGACCTTGCCGCGCGGCGTGGCCAGCCGTCGCCCGCCCAGATGGGGTTCGGGCTCCGTTTCAAAGCCCCAGTTATAGGCGTTCATGTTCATGGGATAGGACAGGGCCGATGGCATCTGGATAAAGGGGCCGCGGTCGCTGCCGCCGAATTCGAGAACCAGAACGGTATTCTTGCCGTCCTCCGACAGCCTATGGGCCATGACCGATCCGGCGGAGCCGGAGCCTATGATGATAAAGTCGAATTCCTGCATGTTTCCCAGCTAATCCCCCCGGAAGATGCCTTCCATCTGCACGTTATACACTGCCAGTGTTTGACAGGCAGCGACAGTTCTGGAACAACGCGCGGCAAGGGAATTCTACAGAAAATGACCAAAAATCTGCTTGAGGGGGAGGAAGACGCGTTCATTCTGGTGAATGAAGCGGGCCCTTCGCCCTATGTTCTGGTGTGCGAGCATGCCAGCAACCGCCTGCCCAAAAAGCTCGGAAATCTCGGACTACCGGCGGATGACCTGCAAAAACACATTGCCTGGGACATCGGCGCCGAAGGGGTTTCGCGGCTGCTTTCGCGCCTTCTCGATGCGCCATTGGTTTTGCAGCGTTATTCGCGTCTGGCCTATGACTGCAACCGGCCGCCGGACTCTCCCGGCGCCATGCCGGAAATGAGCGAAACGACGCCCATTCCCGGAAACAAGGGCCTGAGTGCGGCGGACAAGATGGCCCGCGTCGAGGCCCTTTACTGGCCGTTTCATGAGCGGCTGGCCCGCATGCTGGACCAGCGGGCTTGCGAGGGCCGCGCCACGAGCCTCGTCACCATTCACAGCTTTACGAAACTCTACAAGGGCAAGGAGCGGGTGGTGGAGCTCGGCATCCTGTTTGACCGGGATGCGCGCATCGCCGACAAGCTGATCAAGGCCTTCCCGAAAGTGGACGTGCGACTTAATGAACCCTATGGGCCGAAGGACGGAGTGATGCACACTCTCAACCTGCATGCGGCGCCCCGGGGGCTCAAATCCGTCATGATCGAAATTCGCAATGACTTCATTGCCAATGAACGCGGACAGAATGAATGGGCGCAGCGCCTGGCGATGCCGCTCATTCACGCGATAACAAAATAGGGAGACGAAAATGGCCAATGGCATGCTGACACTGGAAGAACTGAAAAAGGAAGTTAAAGCCGGCACGATCGATACGGTCGTGGCGGCTTTCCCCGACATGCAAGGCCGCCTCATGGGCAAGCGCTTCGAGGCCAACTTCTTCGTCGACGGCGCCTACGAAGAAACCCACGGCTGCAACTATCTGCTGGCAGTTGACGTCGATATGGAACCCGTGCCGGGCTACAAGGCAGCGAGCTGGGAAAAAGGCTATGGTGACTTCGTCATCAAGCCCGATCTTGGAACCATCAGGCTTTGCCCATGGATGCCAAAGACGGCGCTGGTGCTGTGTGACCTGCTCGACCACCATGACCATTCGCCCATTCCGCATGCGCCGCGCAATGTGTTGAAGCGTCAGTTGGAACGGCTGTCGGCTCTGAAGATGAAAGCCTATTTCGCTTCCGAGCTTGAATTCTATGTCTTCGACCAGAGCTTCAAGGAAGCCCATGCGGGTGGCTACCGCACGCTCACAACACCGTCACACCTCAACGAAGATTATAACATCCTGCAAACCAGCAAAGACGAGAACCTGATGCGCGCCATTCGCAACGGTCTCTATGGTGCCGGAATCACGGTTGAGAACTCCAAGGGCGAAGCCTGGGCGGGCCAGGAGGAAATCAACGTGCGCTATGACGCGGCACTGCCCATGGCCGACACCCATGTGTTCCTGAAACACGCCTGCAAGGAAATCGCCCTTGGGCTTGGCCAGTCGCTCACCTTCATGGCCAAGCCTAACTACGCATGGGCGGGAAGTTCGTCCCACATCCACCAATCCCTGTGGAGTGCCGATGGCAAGCAGCCGCTGTTCTTTGACAAGAGCGGCGACCATGGCATGTCAGACATGATGAAGCATTATGTGGCGGGCCTGCTCGCCCACGCCGACGAAATCACCTATTTCCTTGCGCCCTTTATCAACTCCTACAAGCGCTACATCGCAGGCACCTTTGCGCCTACCCGCGCCGTGTGGAGCTTTGACAACCGCACTGCGGGTTATCGTCTCTGCGGTGCTGACAGCAAAGCCATCCGCATTGAATGCCGCGTCGGCGGCTCTGACCTCAACCCCTATCTGGCTTTTGCGGCGCTGCTTGCGGCAGGTCTGGATGGTATTGAAAACAAGATGGCGTTGGAGCCTGTTTTTGCGGGGGATGCCTATGACAAGTCCAAAAAGCTGCGCGAAATCCCCAAGACGCTCCGTGAAGCGACGGCGTTGCTCGACGGTTCAAAACTTCTCCGCAAGGCGCTGGGCGATGATGTTGTCGATCACTACGTTCACACGGCGAAATGGGAACAGTTCGAATATGACCGCCGCGTCACCGACTGGGAAGTGCGCCGCGGCTTCGAGCAGTATTGACACAGTGACAAACACACTATAAACACACACAAAATGTATTAGTGTTTAAGGAGTGTTTTATGGGTAAGTATGAACCATTAGGAGATTTTTTACGGTCGCAAAAACTTGAGCGGATCAGCATGACCTTTGGTGAGATCGAGCGGATTTTGAAGGCAAAGCTTCCCGATTCCAAAAAACACCGTGCCTGGTGGAGCAATAATCCGGACAACAATGTGATGACCCGGGAATGGCTTGAGGCAGGCTATGAAACGGAATCGGTTGATATTGCTTCGGGCAAGCTGGTCTTCCGTCGCAACAAAAAGCAAGTCGCCGGCAAGAGTGCGCGTCCCTCCATCTTTGGCTGCATGAAGGGTTTGTTCACCTTGGCGCCTGGATATGATCCCACCGCGCCAACGGGCGAGGATTGGCTTAAGGGCGACATTCTTGGCCAAGGCCGGAAATGAACGAGCAAGACGATTTGCTGCTTGATACTTGTGCGATGGTTCAAATTGCCGGACCAATGCCCTTGCAGACGGATACGGCGCAAACGGTTGAGCAGGCGGCCAATTCCGGACGACTGCGGGTCTCGCCGATTTCGGCCTGGGAAATTGGCATGGCGGTTGCTCACGGCAGAATAAACACCACGTTCACCGCATTGGGCTATTTCAATACCTTTATGGAACGCACTGGCTCGCAGCTTTGTGCGTTGGACCCGGAAGTCCTGATTCAATCTATCAGTCTGCCGGGCGATTTTCACAAGGATCCAATGGACCGCATTCTTGTAGCCACGGCGCGGCACTACGGGTTCACGCTGGTGACCAGTGACCGCGCCATTCTTGCCTATGGTCGACAGGGCCATGTCAAAACACTAGCTTGCTAATATCTAAACTTGAGGGACCCCCCATGACCATACCAAACCGCAATTTCAGTTATCCCACGGCTCTTAAATATGGCGTAGGCCGTATCAAGGAACTGGCCGAGCTGTGCAAGGCCAATGGCGTCATGCGCCCGCTCTTTGTCACCGATCCCGGCCTTGCCGGCATGCCGATGGTGAAGGCCATTGTGACTGATGTAAAAAATGCCGGGCTGGCTATCGAAGTTTTCTCCGATGTGCGGCCCAATCCGATTGAGGCGAATATCAAGGAAGGCGTGAAGGCCTATAAGGTGGGGCGGCATGACGGCGTGATTGCCTTCGGCGGCGGCTCCGGCCTCGATATCGGCAAGATGATTGCCCTCATGCACGGGCAGAGCATTTCGGTTTTTGATCTGGAAGATATTGGCGACTGGTGGACCAGGGCTGATGCCTCGAAAATTTCGCCGATCATCGCGGTGCCGACAACGGCGGGCACAGGCTCGGAAGTGGGCCGCGCCGGCGTCGTCACCCATCCCGTCACCCATGAGAAGAAAATCATTTTCCATCCGGCGATCATGCCGAAGGTGGCGATCCTTGATCCGCAGCTCACGGTTGGCCTGCCTGCGAAACTGACGGCGGCCACGGGTATGGATGCGCTGGCCCATTGCCTGGAAGCCTATAGCGCGCCGTTCTATCATCCGCTGTCAGCCGGTGTCGGGCTTGAGGGTATGCGCCTGGTGAAGGAAAACCTGGCGAAGGCGGTGAAGAAGGGTTCCGATCTTGATGCGCGCGGCAACATGCTGATGGCTTCCACCATGGGGGCCACCGCCTTCCAGCGCGGACTTGGCGCCATCCATGCGCTGTCGCATCCCTTTGGTGGCTTGTACGACGCCCATCACGGGCTGCTCAATGGAATCGTGATGCCCTATGTGCTGAAGGCCAACCGCAAGAAAATTGAAAAGGATATTGAACGCGCCGCCGCCTATCTCGGCATCAAGGGCGGCTTCAATGGTTTCCTCAAATGGATCCTGGCGCTGCGCAAGGAGATTGGCATTCCGCACACGCTGAAGGACATCGGCATTGACACCAAGCGGCTTGATGAAGTGGCGGCCATGGCGATCAAGGATCCGTCGGCGGGCGGCAATCCCATCCAGTTCACGGAAAAGCAATACAAGGCCCTGGCCAAGAAGTGCGTGGTGGGTGACCTTTGAAGCAACAGTAGCGGCGGCCCGGGCCTGCACGATCTGCGAGGCCCATCTGCCGCTGGGCCCACGTCCGGTTTTTCAGATTGCACAGACCGCCCGCATTCTTATTGTGGGCCAGGCGCCGGGTCGGCGCGTGCATGAAACCGGCATTCCCTTCAATGACCCCAGCGGTGAGCGTTTGCGCGGCTGGATGGGAATAGACCGCGGCATATTTTATGACAGCAGCCGTATCGCTCTTCTTCCCATGGGTTTCTGCTACCCGGGAACCGGCACATCCGGCGACCTTCCTCCACGGCCGGAATGCGCCCAGCATTGGCGCCAGCCGCTTCTGGGATTCTTGTCCCACATCGCGTTGACTCTGGTCATCGGCCAGTATGCCCACGCTTGGCATCTCGGCAAGCGGCAGAAGGGCAGCCTCACGGACACCGTGAAAAACTGGAAGGAATACTGGCCGGATATCATCGCGCTTCCCCATCCCAGTCCGCGCAACAATATATGGCTCAGGAGGAACCCGTGGTTTGCGGAAGAGATCCTGCCGGTTCTCAAGGATCGGGTGGCCCGGCTTCTGGACTAGATATTCAAGGAAAATTCACTGGCCGGGCTTTTCCTCAACATGGACCTCAACTTCGATTTCGCCCGCATTGAGGAAATCGAGAATGAGATTGAAATGGTCGCCAAGCTTCAAGGGCCGCCTCATTCCACCGAGCCGCAAATGCGTTGCCGTGGGGCGCATGGGCACGGGCTTTCCCGGTTCAAGCTTGATCGACTCCAAAGGCGGATCATCATAGTGGTTGTTTTCCCGGAGTTGGATAAAGGTGCAGACATCGGAACGCGCGGCAACCAGCGCATCCCCTTCACTGCCCTTTATCGCCATCGGGAAGAAAACCTGGCCATCGGCAAGTTCGCGGGGCAAGGCCCAAGCGTGGCCAATGGAAATGTTGCCAAGCTTGTAGGAGTGGGCTTGGGCCAATGTTGGCGCAAAAAAGGCGAGCAGGAGGGTTCTTCTTAACATCCGGAAACCCTAGCGCCTTGGCAGGTTTTCGGGAATGTGACAGTATCGCCCCATGGCGCGTGTGACTTTCACCAGTAATTTGCGCAGGCATGTAGATTGCCCCATTGTTGAGGCCAAGGGCCAAACGGTGCGCGAAGTTTTGGATAGTGTCTTTGAATCCAATGACCGGTTGCGGACCTATATTCTCGATGACCAGGCGGCGCTCCGCAAGCACATGACCATTCTGGTTGACGGCAAGCGGGTGAGCGATCTCGCCGGCTTGAGCGATGCGGTTCAGCCCAAAAGTGAAGTTTATGTCCTGCAGGCCCTTTCAGGAGGTTAGGCGATGAGTAACAGCATTCTGGTTTCAACCCGCAAGGGCCTCTTCACGGTCAAGCGCGGGCGGGACGGCTGGGGTGTTTCCGATGGCGACTTCATCGGCGACAACGTGACACTCACCTTGCATGACCCGCGCGACGGCACGGATTATGCGGCGCTCAACCATGGCCATTTCGGCATCAAGCTGCATCGCCGCGACAAGGGCCGCAAGACGTGGAAGGAAATCGCCAGCCCCACCTATCCGGCCAAGCCCGAAGGGCTCGATGATGTGGATGGCTGGGGCAGGCCGGTGAACTGGACCACGCAACTGATTTGGGCCCTTGAAGCGGGCGGGCGTGACGAGCCGGGGGTGATCTGGTGCGGCACCATGCCAGGCGGGCTGTTTCGTTCGCGTGACCGGGGAACGACCTGGGAAATGATCGACACGTTGTGGCGGATGCCGGACCGCAACAAATGGCTGGGTGGCGGGGCGGATATTCCGGGCATTCATTCGATCTGCGTTGATCCCCGTTCATCAAAAACCGTGCGGGTGGCCATTTCCTGCGGCGGCGTGTGGGTCACCCATGATGGCGGGGCCACCTGGGCGCAAACGGCCCATGGCATGAAGTTTGATCAGGGGCCGCCGGAGCAGGCGGGCGATCCGCACACGCAGGATCCGCACATGATGGTGCAATGCCGTTCGCAGCCGGAGAAGTTCTGGGTGCAGCATCATTGCGGCATTTTCAAATCGGCGGACAATGCGAAGAGCTGGACCGAGGTGAAGGCCAAGCCGTCATCCTTCGGCTTTGGCGTGGTGGTTCATCCCGATGATGCAAATACGGCGTGGTTTGTGCCTGGCATCAAGGACGAGATGCGCATTCCGGTTGACGGCGCGCTGGTGGTGACGCGCACCCGCGACGGCGGCAAGACCTTCAAGAGCCTGAAAAAGGGCCTGCCGCAGAAACACGCCTATGATCTCATCTTCCGCCACGGCTTGGCGATTGACGGACCGGGCGAACGCTTGGCGATGGGTTCGACCACCGGCGGGGTCTGGGTGAGCGAGGATCAGGGCGATAGCTGGCAGAGTGTGACGCACTCGCTGCCGCCGGTTTATGCAGTGCGCTTTGCGTGATTTTCATACTCTCCATGGTCGGGCTTGACCCGACCACCCAGACTTCTACAGGGTTTCATAAAGATCATCCCAGTTAGGATTGGATTTCTCTATTAACTCGAGTTTCCATTTTCGCAGCCAATGCTTAAGGGTCGTTTCCCGCTGAATCGCGTCCGTCACCATGTCATAGGTTTCGTACCAGACGAGCTGTTTGACCGCGTATTTCTTGGTGAACGCAGAGTCAGTGCCATTACGATGGGCGAAAACTCTTGCCGACAGATCGGTCGTCACACCGATGTAAAGCGTTCCATTCTTCTTGCTCGCAAGAATGTAAACATGACCTTGAGGCATGATTTTATGTTGCTAAGTCTGGGTGGTCGGGTCAAGCCCGACCATGGAGAGATGAAGGAGGTTACGTCAGCCTTCGCCAGGAATGTTTCTTGAGCGCTGCGGTGAAGACGTCGGTCTCCCAATTTTCAGCGAGCGCCTTGGCCATGAGCTGTTGCTGGGTTTGGGGGGCGAGGCCGCCGATGGGCGGGTCGCGGTCGAGATTGGTGGGGAAGGCATAGCCCTCGGCGCAGGCGGCGATGGCGTTTGAAATTTCACCGGCACTCAATTTCATCTTGCGGAGCGTGGGATAAAGAATGGCTGACATGGCGGCGCGGTCCATGCTTTCCATGGCGCGGCCATAGGCCGAGGACACCTGCAGCAGGTTTGCCATGCGCTTGATGTCCTTGGTGCGGTTGTGGCCCGCCGCATGGAAAAGGGCGGGGCTGAGGAACACCGCATCGCCCTTGGCCAAAGGCAACTGGATATAATTCTTGTTGAAGTAGTCCTTGAACTCAGGCTTCCGCCAGGCAAAAAAGCCGGGCACAAAATTCTGCGAGTAGGGCAGGTAGAGCGTGGGGCCACTTTCAACCGGAATGTCGCAATGGGCAACGGCGCCCTGCAAGGTGAGAACCGGCGAAAGCTGGTGGGCATGCAGCGGGAAGCGCTCGATCTCGGCCGCGGTCTGGAAACCCATGTGATAGTCACGGTGCACCGATTGCGCCTCGCCGCCGGGGTTCACGACGTTGAGCTGCGAGGTGATCTGGTAACTGGTGCCGAGCCAGCTTTCGGAGATGAGGGCGACAATCTCGTTGGAATAGTATTTGGCGAAGAGTTCGGGATCGCGCAGGCAAAGTTTTTCCAAGGCGTTCCAGATGCGGTCATTGGCGCCGGGCTTGGCGAAGTGATCGCCGCCGCCGGTTTTGGCTTCGTGCTGTTCCTTGATCATGGCGTTGAACGTGTCGGTGGCCGCATCAAGCACCGCCTTGTCGGGGAAGGCATTCTTGAACATGAGAATGCCGGGGCCGGAATAGATCGCCTCGGCCCATTCCGCCATGATCGCCTTGCGGTGATCGGGGTCCTTCGCCGCGGCGCGCACCGCGTCTCCCTCATAGACCAGCACGTTGGATTGAACGGCGCTGGCCAGCGGATAATCGCTCAGGCTGGTTTCGCGGGCGATGAGCTTGACGAAATCATCGAGCTTGCAGCTTTCGGCGGTCATCCAGGTGCGGTCGGAGCGGCGCTTGGCAATGCTATCGGTTTTCATGGAAGGTGCCTTTGCTGATCATCAGGTCATTCCCATTGTACGGCCAAGGGAACCCAGGAACAATAATCCACCAAGGCCGGCAATCGCAACCCCGCCGCCCAAGCGAAGGGCGAAGGCAAGCCAGCCCAGCCATTTGTCATCGCGGCCAGCCAAGCGCATGGCGAGTTTTTTGGAATAGACGGCAATAGCGGCGATGACTGATACGGTGAGAAATGTGCCGATTGCCATGACAAGGGTTGAGGCCACGCCCGCCCAGTAAATTCCCAGGGCGTTGGCCAGGATGAGCACCAGAATGGCGCCGGTACAGGGCCTGATGCCGACGGCGAAGGCCAGTGAAAAGGCCTTGGTGAGCGACCATTCGCCCCGCACCTGTTTTGCTTCCGCGACGTGGACATGACCGCAGTGTTCATCATGGACGTGGTCATGGTCATGGTCATGGTGGTGGTCGTGATCATGGTGATCGTGGTGATCGTGGTGGGCTTTGGGGCGCAGGGCGGTCCAGATGAGATAAAGTCCCATGGCGCCGATCATGGCGTAGCTGGCGCTTTCGAGGAAGCCTGCCATATCCCGTGCCGTGCTGCCGGCGCTGGCCACGACGAGCAACAAGATGCTTACCAATAAAATGGCCACGAGGGCCTGGATGATGGAACTGAGAAAGGCGATGATGATGCCGCGCTTCAATTCATTTTCCGTGGCGAGCAGCCAGGCGGAGATCACCGTCTTGCCGTGACCCGGCCCCGCCGCGTGAAAAATGCCGTAACCGAAACTCAGCAGCATCAGGGTCCAGGCGGCAGTTGTTGTGCCGCCAGTCCTGATATTGCGCAAGGCGCCGGACATGGAGCCATAGAATTCCTGTTGCTTCTCGCGCACCCACAGTACCGGGTCTTCCCAGAAGGAAACCATGACGAGCGAGCCATCGGCATTGCGGGGCTGGACCAGCAGTTTCTTCTTGTCGATTTTTATTTCGCTTGTGGGCTCGCCCGCGGTTTGCGCCATTGCAGGTGCCGCAAAGAATCCGGCGAAGATAAAAACCACGAGCAGATTGCGCAGAAACTGCATCATGCTTTGCATGCGATGGATACGGCCTGGGCAAACATGGCGCCGAAATCCTCCTCGTTTTCCGGCTTCCAGTCCGTTCCCTTGGAGGAGAGCATGGTGCGGGTCTGGTCAAGCTCGGCATCGGTGGGCACCGGTTTCACCACCAGCTTGCAGGACTCCGGTATCTTGCCGTTGACATTGACCGCATCGTCGGCGGGATATTCGAGATCGATGAAGAATTCGGGGTCATAGACCTTCAGCACAAACTCTACCTTTTTCGGGTCAATTGGCTTTTCCAGTGGAACCTGGAGATGGAGGGTGAGCTTGTTGTTGCTCCAGATCTGGCCGTAGTCGGTGATCGGGCCAATTTTCTGCTGCTGGCCATTGGCCCGCATAACGGTGAAATAGTCGTAGTCCTTCAGCGACTCGATATTTTCCTTGGTAAGAGGCGCCAGCTCATCCTGGCTGTAAAGGCCGTCGCCATCAACATCCAGGCCATCAAGCGCCATTTGGGTATAAGCGTCGTCAAAGGTCCATTCCAGATCCACACCCTTGATCAGGCCATCGTCGGTGAACACCACATCGGCCTGCATTTCGATCCAGACGTGGGGGTGCGCCCAGGCCGGTGTGCCCGCAAAACCGGCCATCATTGCAGCCATGACAAGATAAAGGTTGCGGCGCGCCGCCATCCGTGAAAACTCCGCTCTAAGGCCCGCATAGTGAACGTATGCGGCAAAAAAGTGAAATTAAGTTTTGGCAAGGTCGGGAAACGGGTGGGCAGCGGGCCGCCCCTCCGGCATGGTGCCTTGCACGGCAGGAATGGGAAATTATGGCAACGCAAAAAATCATGGGCGCAAAGGAATGGACCTTGCTCCTCATCCTTTCGGTTCTCTGGGGCGGATCGTTCTTCTTCATCGGCGTTGCCGTCAAGGAATTGCCGCCGCTCACCATCATGATGCTGCGGGTGGGCCTTGCCGCCCTGATCCTGCATGTGGTGATCCGCGCCATGGGGCAGTGGATGCCGCGCGACCCCAAGGTGTGGCTGGCCTTTGCCGGCATGGGGCTTCTCAACAATGCCATTCCGCAAAGCCTGATTGTCTGGGGGCAAACGCAAATTCCCAGCGGCCTCGCCTCCATCCTCAATGCCACCACGCCGTTGTTTGGCGTTCTTGTGGCGCATTTCTTTACCAGCGACGAAAAAATGACGGGCAAGAAGCTTATCGGTGTCATTGTCGGGTTTATCGGTGCGGCGGTCATGGTCGGCCCGGCAGCTTTGCAAGGGCTTGGGAGCAATGTTTGGGCGCAAGTGGCCGTTCTCCTGGCTTCCGCCTTTTATGGCGTTTCAGGCGTTTATGGGCGGCGTTTCAAGCGCATGGGGGTTTCGCCCATGATGACGGCGACGGGGCAATTGACGGCTTCAACAGTGATGCTGGCACCTGTGGCCCTGCTGGTTGATCACTCCTGGACATTGACCCACCCCAGCCTTGCGGCCTGGGCCGCCATTGCCGGGCTTGCCATTCTTTCAACGGCGCTGGCCTATCTGATTTTCTTCCGCATCCTTGCCTCATCGGGGGCGACCAACCTGATGCTGGTCACCTTCCTGATCCCGATCAGCGCGGTGCTGCTGGGCTTCCTGTTTCTTGGCGAGCAACTGGAAGCCAAGCATTTCATCGGCATGGGGCTTATCGCGCTGGGCTTGGCAGCTATAGACGGGCGGCTGCTGAGCTGGCGCAGGCCTAGGGGTCAGGGCCCGTTAATCTGAAAAATACGGCCGCGCAGACTCCTCCGAAACTCATGGCGCCACGCTCTAAGGGGTGCGCAAGATTTTCTTCATATCCTTGCCCTTCGCCAGTTCGTCCACCAACTTGTCCAGATACCTTGCTTGTTGCGTCAAGGGGTTCTCAATGTCCTCGACACGATACCCGCAAATCACTCCTTTGATCAGGCGTGCGTTGGGATTTAGGGAGGCATGCTGGAAGAATGTTTCAAAGCTTGCCTTATCCCGGATCAATTCCTGCAGCTTGGTTTCATCGAATCCGGTCAACCACCTGATGACCAGATGCAACTCCTCTTTCGTTCTGCCTTTCTTTTCCACCTTCGCAAGATAAAATGGATAGACCGATGCAAAAGACATCTTTGCAATGCGATTGTTATGTGTATCCGAGGGTTTCACGCGGTAAAACGTAACACAGTTCAAAGCCACCCACAAATTCAGGTCATGGCGAAAATCCCGTCATTCCGCGGTTAGCAGCGTTTCGAGCCTGCCATAAATTTCGTCGAAGCTGTCGGTAAAGCCGTTGGCAATGGCGGCGGCCCGCGCCTCGTGATTTGCATAGCGCATCACCATGGTCATCCGGGTCCCGGTTCCACGCGCGACCAGATCAGTCGTGATTTCGACATGGTAAGACGCATCACCGCTGAAATGTTCGACATGGGTCATGTGATGGGGCGCATCGACGGCTAGGATTGCTCCTGAGAAAAAGAACTCTTCCCATTCATAGTGAAAGGCCCCGCCCGGACGCGGGTCCATCTCGCAGCGTTTCATCTCGCCCAGCCACTGTTGAATCAGCGCGGGCTCGGTCAGCGCCCGCCAGACGCGGGCCGGCGGATGGGTGAAATCGCGCCGGATGATGATGTCGGTTTCGCCGTCCAGTACGAGCTGCAGCTTGGTGAGGTCCAGGGCCATGTTCATGATGTGCTTCGCTCCGTTTCGTCTGACAGGCCGTCGAGAACCGCATCCATTTTCTGGAACTGCGCCTCCCACAGCGCCCGGTATTGGCCGAGCCAGTCCCAGAGCGCTTCGACGGCGTCAGGTTTCAGGCGGCGGGGGCGGGCGGTGCCGTCGATGCGGGTCTCGATCAGCCCCGCCTCTTCCAACACCTTGAGGTGGCGGCTGATCGCGGGCTGGCTGATGGAAAATGGGCGGGCGAGATCCTGCACCGTCGCTTCGCCCGCAGCCAGCCGTGCGATGATGGCGCGGCGGGTGGGGTCAGCGAGGGCGGCGAAGGATTGATCGAGGACGGGCATGGCGGGTATCCGTTAAATAATATACTAGTTATATAACGAATTAGTGATTTAAGCAAGCCCCCAAATGCAACGCCTAATTCAAAAGGCAATCCCTGGCTGATTTTGCAAGGTTGCGCATCATCTCTTCATAGGCTCCCGGCCCCGGCGCCACATCAAACCCCATGACGTCAAGAATGCCCGGCTTGGCGGGGGTGCCTTCCATGACGACGCGCACGAATTTTTCGTCAAACTGCGGCTCGCGGAAAACGCAGAGGGCTTTTGCCGACACGATCTTGTCGCGGATTTCCTGCAGCTGCCTGGCCGAAGGGGCGTTGGCATTGGCGTCCGAAATACTGCCCACGGCTTCGAGGCCGAAACGCGATTCAAAATAAGGGTAAGCGTCGTGGAAAACGATGAACGGCATGTTCTGGATGGGCTTTGTGTCGGCGGCGATATCGGCTTCGAGCTTATCCAGCGCGGAGAGATAGGCTGTGGCATTGGCCTCGTAGGCGTTGGCGTTCTCGGGATCAATCTCACCGAGCTTGGCGGCAATCGCCTTCGTCATGGCCTTGGCGTTTTCCGGATCGAGCCAGACATGCGGATTGTATTTCAGGGCGAAGCCATATTGATCATCATGGATATCGGGCAATTCTTCGTCGTCGTCTTCCTCGAAATTGCCGCCGGTGCGGATTTTCAAAACCTTCATTCCCGGCGCGTCGACGAGGGCCACGAATTTTTTGCCATTCACCGCTTCGGTTCCGCTGATTTGCCCTAGCTTGTGTTCCAGCCCGCCGCCGATCATGAACACGACATCGGCCTTGCCCAGATCGGATATCTGCTCGGGCGACAGGTTTGCCGCATGCTCGGAATTCTTGCCGGAGAGAAGGAGGTCGGGGACTGCCAGATTGCCCATGACATTGGCGGCGATGCTTTGCACCGGCATGATCGATGCAATAACCTTGGGGGCGGCCATGGCCGAGGTAGAAAGCAGGAGGGTGGCAAGGCAGGAGATCGCAAGACGCATGGTTCGGTTCCTCATGTATGTTATGTTATAACATATCGTATTGAACCCGCATGTCAAGCGTTGTTGATCGGATGCGGCAATGATTGAGTTGAAACTGGTGGCCTGCCCTGTCACTTAGGGATCATGGATCTCACTGTTTCAGTGCAGGCGGCATTGCTTGCGGGCATCATAAGTTTTCTCAGCCCCTGTGTGTTGCCGCTGGTGCCCTCGTATTTGTGTTTCATCACGGGTGCCACGCTCGATGAGCTGTCCGATGGGGATGGCGCTTCGGTTTCCCAGCAACGCCGCGCCCTTCTTGCGGCGCTCATGTTTGTGCTGGGCTTTTCAACTGTTTTCGTAACGCTGGGGGCAAGTGCTTCTGTTGCCGGGCAATTGCTGCGCGAATATCTTGGTGTGCTTTCGCAAATTGCCGGGGTGTTTATCATTTTGATGGGGCTGCATTTCCTCGGCGTATTCAAGCTTGCGTTTCTGCACCGTGAAGCGCGCTACCATCAGCAATCGCGGCCTGTCGGATTATTGGGTGCTTATGGCATTGGCCTCGCCTTTGCCTTTGGCTGGACGCCCTGCATCGGGCCGGTGCTGGCCACCATTCTCACCATCGCGGCCAGCGAACAGGACGTGGCGCGCGGCGCGGGCCTGCTGGCGATTTATTCGCTGGGCCTTGGCATTCCTTTTCTGCTTGCGGCGGCGGGTGTCGGAACCTTTCTCGGTTTTCTGGGAAAATTCAGAAGGCATATCGGAACGGTCGAACGTGTCATGGGCGGCTTGCTGGTGCTGACGGGCATCATGTTCCTCACGGGCTCCATGCAGACCATGGCCTACTGGTTTCTGGAACAGTTTCCGTGGCTGGCTACGATCGGCTGAGTTCTATGGGCTGGCCGTGCGGCGTGGCATGGGCGGCGCGGTCCCATGCGTCAACACGATTTAGTCTTTCGACCTGTGACATGAGGCCTTTGGCCTCGACGATTTTTTCCAGCGCCGCAAGCCACTGCTCATAATAGGGCGCGTCCCTTGATTTTATTTCAGCGCCGAGCGTTTCTGCCCATTCGCTCCAGGTGAAATGCCCGCGCTCATGCAGCTTCACCACCATGGCGAAGGCCTGCGCCTCCCACGGTTCATTGAAAACGGGATCTTCAGGCGGCTTCAAGATAGGGCTCCCAAAGATCAAGCATCACCGCGTCATCATTGGTGTGGCCCCACAATTCCTTCGCGGTGAAGCGAACGGCGTAAAGCCATTGCGGATTTTCGCCCAAGCCTATCGCGCTTGAATCGGGAAACACATGGGCCCCATGGATTTTCACCACTTCACCTGCGTGGCCGCGCACATAACGGGGGCTACGGGTGTGGGTCATGGGGTTCATGATTTTCACACGGATTTTTTGGCCAATTGCGAAGGCGGCCGGAGTTGCAATGTCACGGGCATAGCTGCGGTGCGCCGTCAGTGCCGCCCAAATGTTTTCCGGGCGCATCACGCTGGAGCTGTCAGGGGTGTATTTTTTCAACAGCGTTTCCACCCCGTGCAGCCAGTGCTCGTAATAGCTTGTTTTGAGATATTTCGCGGGGTGCATGGATTCGCAAGCCTGCCTGTCCTCATCAATGGACCAGTCACCGGGGATGGTCATCGAGAGGGCAGCCATGCGGGCTTCCCATTTTTCATGGAAGACGGGCTCCGATAGCGGCGCAGAAATGGGGCCGAAACCCATCTGGCCGCCAAGATCATGGGCGCCGTTCATGGGGCCTCCAGATAGGGCTCGAAGAGATCGGCCTGCAACTCATCATCAGCATTCACGCCGAAGACATCACGTGCCTTGAAGCGCACGGCATAAAGATGCTGCGGATTCTCGCCTTCACCTTGGGAGTTTGAATCGGGAAACACGTGAGCCTTGTGATGAAGTATAATTTCACCAGTTTTGCCGCGGAGATAACCGGGCAGGCGTGTGTGTCCCGCGAGATGAAGATTGCGCACCTTCACGCGGTCACCGATTTTGAAAAGCGGTTGTGCTTCTGTAGCCCGGATGTAGGGACTGCCCTTGGCCAAGGCCGGCGCAACGTTGGCGGCTTGAAAGACCGGCAGTTTTTTTGGAATGGCGTCGAGAAGCCCGCGCTCAGTCAGGAGCCGTTTCAGGCCTTCCATCCAGATTTCGTAATAGCTGAGAGACCAGTACTGCGCCGGCGGAATTTTTTCGCGGGCGTGGCGCGACATGTCGATGTTCCACTGGCGGGTGCCGCCCATGGCCAGCGAAATCGCAAGGGCCCGCCGCTCCCACGGCGCATGGAACAGCGGCTCATTTGCTTCCGGCGCAATCGGGCCAAAGCCCATCATGCCACCCATGTCCTGCGGGCCGTTCACGCCACTTTCCCCGCTAGCCGCGTGCCGATCATCGAGTCGCGGTTGACGAGGCCCGCCAGTTCTTCTTCGCTCAGGCCCTCGGTGTTGGCGGGCCGTATGGGGATCACGAGATAGCGGATTTCGGCGGTTGAATCCCAGACGCTGACTCTTGTTTTTTCGGGAAGCGTCACGCCAAATTCGGCGAGGACGCCGCGCGGATCGATAACCGCGCGCGAGCGGTAGGGCGGCGATTTATACCAGACGGGTGGCAAGCCGAGCACCGGCCACGGGTAACAGGAGCAGAGGGTGCAGACCACCATGTTGTGAATTTCAGGCGTGTTGAACAGCGCGACCATGTGTTCGCCCTGGCGGCCGGTGAAGCCGAGGCTTTCGATGGCTTGGGTTGCATCCTCCTTCAGCCATTTCGCGTAAGCCGGATCGGTCCAGGCCTTGGCCACCACTTTCGCGCCATTGCGCGGGCCGATTTTGGTTTCGTAGGTGTCGATGAGCACGTCGAGCGCTGCGGGATCGACATAGCCTTTTTCAATGAGCAGCGACTCCAGCGCCTTGACCCGCAAGGCGATGGGAGAGAGTTCCGAGTGGTCGTCGTGGTCGTGTCCGTCGTGTGGCATGTTATTTTTCCAATTGTTGGTTTAGCATAGCCGGAGATTGCGGGACGGAGAAGGGCAATGGCTGGACTTGAGGGCATAAGGGCCTGCGTTTTTGATGCCTATGGCACGCTGTTTGATGTCAGTTCCCCGGTGCAGAAACTGGCGACAGAGATTGGCGACAAGGCTGTCGATCTCGCGCGGCTATGGCGGCAGAAGCAGCTGGAATACACCTGGCTGCGCAGCCTCATGGGGGTGCATGCGGATTTCTGGCATGTGACCGGCGATGCGCTGGATTTTTCGCTGGAAGCCTTGAAGATCGAAGATCCGGGACTGCGCGATGAATTGATGACGCTTTATCTGAAACTTGATGCCTATCCGGACGTGGCCGAGGCCCTGCAGGCCGTGCGGGCCAAGAGCAAACGCACCGCCATTCTTTCCAATGGCAGCCCCTCCATGCTGGACAGCGCAGTGCGCGCCGCCGGACTGGAAAAATCTTTCGACATGGTTCTGTCGGTGGAGGATGTGGGAATCTACAAGCCGAGCCGGCGGGTTTACCGCCACGCCATGCAGAAGCTGCAAATGCAGGACGCGCCCTCCATCTGCTTTGTCTCCGCCAATAGCTGGGACACGCAGGCGGCGGCACAGTTCGGGTTCCAGGTTGTCAGGCTGGCGCGCAGCGGCGGGCAGGATGACCGGATTCCGGGGAAGGCCGCGGCAAAGATTGAGTCGCTCAGTGAATTGGCGGGGCTGGTTTAGGGCGTGGGGATGTTTAAACCGCCAGCCGTGCTTTCGAATAGTGGCCTACGTCGCGTATTGGCAGCACAACTGCCCGCGGATTTCGCCGACTGGCTGGATTTTGTGGCAATCGGTGCTTTGCTTGCATTCGTTTGGAACGCGGAGCCGTTTGTCTTTGCTGTATTGGCAGTGAGCCTTGGTCTGCCCTATCTCGTCGTCGGCCCCTTTGCTGGCGCCCTGGTGGATCGCATGGACTTAAAGAATGTCCTGGTCTTGAGCAATCTGGGTCGTGCGTTGGCAACGGCGTCGCTATTCTTTGCACCTGATTGGGTAATCCTGATGGCGCTTATCGCATTGCGCAGTTCGGTTGATGCTTTCTTCACGCCGGCCAAGCAAGCCGCGATCCAGGCCCTTACAAAACCAGAAGAGCGAATGGGCGCAAATGGCTTAAGTCATGCAATCAACCAGTCCTCGAAGATCGTCGCACCGGCAATCGGTGGCAGCTTGCTTATCTGGTTCGCGCCTCAAACGATCTTTTTGCTGAATGCCGTTGTGTCTGTTCTGGCTGCCTTGTTATGTTTGAGGCTCTCAAAAATAGCAAAGCAGCAACACGATCAGGTGGTTGAGACCGGCATAATTGTCAATGTGATGGATGGCCTTAAGGAAGTATCCGGCAGTCCTGTTCTAAGAGCATCGCTCATGATGATGGCCGCCGGTTATTTTGCCATGTTTTTCTATGATACACTCATCGCGCCACTGACGCGCGAACTGGGATTCAGCCAGTCCCAGCTTGGCCTTGCGCTAGCCGCCGTCGGCTTTGGCGGTGTCATCGGATCGGTTGTGCTTGGACTAGCGAAAGATGGATCACGACCGTTTTTCTGGATCGCTTGGGGCTCAGCTATTTCGGGCTTGGCCGTTATCGGTCTTGGTGCCTGCGAAGCTGCGAATATTTCAATCGATGTTGCACTGTTTATAGCCCTATTCGGAATACTGGGCCTTGCGTCTGCGATGGCCGTCGTTCCATTCCGGACCGTTATTCAGAACCATGTTGCACCGGGTCACATTGGCCGGGTCACCGCGTTGAGCGAGGCTGCCAATACGGTGGCCCTCTTGATTGGCCCTTTCATCGGCGCCGCCATTGCGTCCGCAACGTCAATCGGAGCGGCGTTCATTTGCGGCGGCGTTGTCATGTTCTTCGTTGCTTTGTGGGCGTTCAATATCAGAGCTCAAAGCTGAAACGCCCGACGAACACACCGTTGGTTGTATAGCGCGGTGCGCGCCGCCGGACTGGAAAAATCCTTCGACATGGTTCTGTCGGTGGAGGATGTGGGAATTTACAAGCCGAGCCGGCGGGTTTACCGCCACGCCATGCAGAAACTGCAAATCCAGGACGCGCCGTCGATCTGCTTTGTCTCCGCCAATAGCTGGGACGCGCAGGCAGCGGCGCAGTTCGGGTTTCAGGTTGTCAAATTGGCGCGCAGTGGCGGGCAGGATGACAGGATTCCGGGGAAGGCCGCGGCGCGGATTGAGTCGCTCAGTGAATTGGCGGGGTTGGTTTAGCGCGCAGGGGAGGAAGAGATAGATACCTCCACCCCCGTCATCGTTAGCTGGCGGTCTTTGATCGGATTACTGCGCCGGCGCGAAGCCGCATTGCTTCTGCTCCATGGCGATCTGCTGGGTGATGCGGATGGCGTTCTCCGCGTAGGCCTCCGTCACAGAGCCGTGATTGACGGTCTTGCCGTTCAGAGGGCTCACAGCTTCGCAGAGGTGGAAGACATGCGGTTCAGAAGATTTCTTGGCCCCGTTTTCAGGCGCGATCCAGTATACGACATCCTGGCCGTTTGGATTTTGGGCGCTTTTCGTCGCGTCGGCCACCGCGCCGGAATCCCGGGCGATATCCTGCGCTTGCGAAGCAACGTCGGGTGAACAGGCCGTGGTGGGTTGGCCGGACTTTATCTGGACGGCGCACTCATTCATGTCCTGCGTGTATTGTTCAACAGACGGCGGTTGGAAATTCACCCCCATAAGTGTTGCGATCACGGCGAGGACGGCACCGATGCCGCCAGCAATCTGCTTGTTCTTGGGATCCATATCCTTGTCCATGAGGATCAGGGCAAGCAAGGGGAGGAACGCGATCAACGTTATGATCGCCCCGAGCTGGTTCTGGACGAAGTATCGGAACGGTTCAGCCTTGCTGGCCGGATCGTGCCGGTTGGCAGCCTTCCACAGCATGCTGCCGGCAATCGCGAAGACTGCGATTCCAACAAGAATGCCAATCAGCAGCGGGAGATTGCCGTTGTCGAACTTGTGCTCTCTGAGCAGGTAAATGCCGGCGGCCTCGCCGCCAATGGCCACGATCCACGACAGCACGGCGAAAACACGAAGGCGTTTGGCGGAACCCTTTTGCCCCTGGTTCGCCTGCCAAGCTTTGGTAACATCCACCGGCTTGTTGTCTGCCATGTTCTCATCCCTCATATCGACGCTTCTACGCGATGATGGGCAGTCCAATTCCGCCCGCTTTACGTCAATGGTCCAAGTTTGGCAAAATCTTCCCCTTTGTCAACTATCATTCAGTTAACGCTTTGTCCGGATATCGTTGGATCAAAACGGGATTCCAGAAATCAACTCACGCTGCCCATGGCATGATGGCTTTCAAGTTATCAACCATCGCGCGCTTTGCATCCGCCCGTCATAGTCCACTTGCAGCCGCAGGGAAGATGCGAAACAGAATGATAAAATTGTCGCAGCTGTTCACTTTCAATGCGTATTTGGCCGCGACTTGAACCGCCCGGGCCGTGAAGCTAGGAGTGTTGCCAAGGAGGCCAATGATGCGCGGTCGTTGCTTATGTGGAGTCATCAGATTTGAAATTGACACCCCTGTCCAGGCTTGCGTGAACTGCCATTGCGAAAGCTGCCGGCGGCAATGCTCGGCGCCGATGACGACATACATCGGCGTGCTGGACAGCCAATGGAGATGGATTGGAGAGGCACCCAAGGTCTACAAATCATCTCCGGGAGTCGAACGAACATTCTGCGGAAACTGCGGTTCGCCGCTTTCGTTCCGGTCGGAGAAAATGTCGGGTGTCATGCATCTGTTCGTGGCGGCGCTGGAAGAGCCGGAAAAATTCAAACCAACGCTTC
The DNA here is from genome assembly GCA_965279345.1 of Aestuariivirga sp. GTDB lineage: Bacteria > Pseudomonadota > Alphaproteobacteria > Rhizobiales > Aestuariivirgaceae > Aestuariivirga. The sequence goes on along the minus strand of CBDIHN010000002.1, from coordinate 185,330 downwards.
ACGCTGCCTTCGAGGAAAAGCTTCCCTGGCTGAAACTAGCGGACGGTTTGCCCACATGTATCGGGCCCGATTACACAAAAGCTTAGTTGATTTGCTATCTAGGTCTGCAGCTCCCGGCCGACCAAAAGATCTTGCTCCGGCTTCAAACTAGGTTTGCGCATCCTGGATATGGCCAGGAAGCACCGGCTCTTGAAGCGCGCAAAGAGCGATCGGGAGATTGGCGGCTCTCTCTCCCACGCCTCGAACGGATTGCCGTGGTAGGGTTGCCTGTTCATGCCGGTGGCCGTCACATAAGCGCTCGAATAAAGGTCGGTGATCGTTTGCATGATGTCCTCCTGTAACCATGAGAATGACACCGCTTCCCGATCAGGTCCTTGGGGCGGGCCTGAAGAGTTCTGAAGAATGCTGAAGTTGGCTTTCGCCACCTGCTTGGGTTATCGTTGGCGGCGTGTGGGGAGATTTTCTGCATGGACGTGGAGTTCGGCCAATACCGCCTCAAGCGACAGGAACGGCTGCTCATTGGGCCCATTGGCCCGATTGAGCTCTCAAGCCGTTCCTTCGACATCCTGACTTTGCTGCTTGACAAACCTGATGAAGTGATTGGCAAGCCGGCGCTTCTCGAAGCGGTTTGGCCAGGGCTGACCGTGGAGGAGAACACGCTTCAGGTTCACATCTCGGCGCTGCGAAAGGCGCTGGGGCCGGACATTGTCGTCACGGTTCCGGGCCGTGGTTACAAGTACGCCGGTCCTCAACCAATGCCGGCTGGCAGCGCACCGGCTGCAAATCATCACCCGACTTTGGAGGGCAAGCCGGTCATCGTCGTGCTGCCTTTCGAAAACCTCAGTGGCGATGTGGATCAGCAGTATTTCAGTGACGGCATCACCGGTGAAATTGCCGACCGTCTGGCGCGTTTCCGCAAGTTTGCGGTGATCGGCAAGCATTCGTCGGCAGCTTTTCGCGGGTCAGCCCCGGATTTTTCGGCTATCCACGAGAAGTTGAAGGCTGACTTTGTGGTGACCGGAAGCATTCGCCGTTCGGAAGACCGCATCCGCATTGCCTTGCGCCTGTCCGACGCGAAGAGTGAAGAAGCCATCTGGGCCGAGCGTTATGATAGGCCCATCGCCGAACTTTTCAGCCTTCAGGATGAAATCAGCGAGCTTGTTGCGGCGGCTATCCCGCGGCAGCTTGATGTGGAGATGAATGTTCGAAATTCGCGCCGGCCACCCGCCAGCCTTTCGAGCTATGATTATGTGTTGCAAGGCTACTGGCATTACAGAAAACTGACCCGCGCCAGCAATCATGCAGCATTGCAGAGCTTTGAGCGTGCCGTGGCGCTTGACCCGGGCAATGCGGAGGCCACCGCCTGGCTGGGTGCTACCTATTGCAACACCTGGATTGAGAGCTTTGTTGAAGAGGCTGCCAGCAAGGGAGCAGCACTGGCAGCAGAGGCAATCACCATTGATCCGTTTAGCGCAATTTCCCACGGCCTCTACGCGTGGACACTTCTCTGCACCGGCAATCTCGAATCCGCGTTGGACGTGAGCAAGCGGGCGTTTGCGTTGAATCCGGCTGATCCGGGGGTATTGTCCAACCGGGCCCTTCCCTTGATTTATGACGGCAAGGGAACAGAAGCGCGGATGTTGCTTGACCTCGGGCGGAAACTCGAACCGTTGCCGCCTTTTTGGTTCAAAGAATTTAACGGCGTGCTGGCCTTTGCCGAGGGACGCTACGCAGAGGCGCTGGAAGGGGTAGAGCCTCTGGCGGAATTTGCCTGGGACACAATGTATGCGCTTTCGTGTTGCGGCCACCTCGGGCTTGCCGAGCGGGCAAAGGCAATTTACGCGCGCTTCCGGGAACACGAGCCAGATCCGGATTGGAGGCTGGGCGCGTCGCACGAGCCTTTCAGGGATCCAGAAGTCCGTGAGCGCTTGATTACGGGGGTGAACATGGCATTGGCGTTTTGAGTTAGCCGCCGGTTCATTCCGGGCGCATCAATTCGTACTGAACTTCGCCGTCCTCGATGCCGGGAAAGCGATCGGGCCAGTCGACATGGACGGTGCGAACGTAGTTCAAGCCGATCTTCTCAAGTACGCGGCGTGAGGCGTGGTTCACTGCCATGGTGCAGGCATGGATCTTGTCGTAACCACAGCTTCTGAATCCCCAGTTGACCAGCGCGGAAGCCCCTTCCGAAGCCAGGCCCTGGCCCCATTCCATCCGGCGCAGGCGATATCCGAGCTCAGCCACCGTCCCGCCCTCCGGCGACAAACAGAACCACCCGACGAACGCACCGTTGCTTGTGCGGCGCGCTGTCCAAACGTCGGTCTCTGTTCCCCTGGGCATGAGAAATGTCGCATCTGGATCGCTGTACTCCTGGTCGATGGCGTGTCCGCCGTTGAGAAAGCGCATGACCTCCGGATCACGTTCAAGGTCCATGAAGTCGGCGCTATCCCCCCGGGCGGCAAGGGCTGAGCGTCAGCCTCGTCGTCTGCAATACGGCCACTTCCGAAGCTCCATCCATTGGGCAAACATGTTCCTCGCGTATATCCCCTTGACACGTATATTCCTACTATGTCATGTATGTTCCTGCTTTGTTCTTTGTGCGGGACAGTAACCACATGAACTGGAAGAGGGAGTTTGACTGGGCCGGGGCGATCAAGCGCAACAGCGAAGCGCTGACGGGGATCATTGCGGCCCTGTTTGCCATGCTGGACGCCTCGGTTTCCCGGATTCCGCTGCCCCTCCATCGCGCCGTGCTGCGGGTGCTGCGTCCCGCCGAATCCGCCGTGCGGCGGCTTATCGTCATTGCGGCAAGGGGCTTGGTGGTGAAGGTCGTGCCGTCCCGCCCCATGCCCAAGGGGCAGATCATGGGAAAGGGCGGTGGAAGCAGGCTTCCCTCCTTCAAGCTCTTCGACATGCGGAAGGATTTCCCGGAGCTGCGCCTGCACCGGGTCCGATACGCGAAGTATCCGCCACGGGTCCTTTTCCTGGGTCCTGATTCAAAGCTGGACGACCTGTGGCCAAGACCCCCTCCCAAGGCTGCTCCCCTACCGTCCGATGGGTTTGTTAACGCCCAACGCATTACTCGCAGGCTCCAGGCCCTCAAGCTGGCACTTGAAGACCTGCCGCGCCAGGCCCGGCGCATGGCCCGCTGGCGAGTGAGGCGGGAGGCCATAAAAACTCCGACGTTCAAATCCCCGCTGAGGCCCGGCCGTGCTCCGGGCTCCCGGAGGCAGCCCACTCACGAAGTTGATGAAATCCTCATCGAGTGCCACTGGCTTGCCTGGGAGGCCGAGAAGCCCGACACAAGCTGAAGCGAAAATCATCCGTATACAGATTAATTTGGTCCGGCTTCCAGGTGGATGAGGGCTCTTGTGCCGGAATGATAAATTGATGGAAATCAGGCGTATCTTTGCTTGTTGAAGGTCGTGCTGGCGCGGTCCCGATTGTGGGCGCGGACCGCGTCGCCGAAGGCGGTAAAGAGTTTTACGGAATCCGGATTGTTGGCGGCCTTGTATTCCGGGTGCCATTGGGTGCCGAAGGCAAAGGCCTTGGCGCCCTTGACCGAGACGGCTTCGATGATGCCGTCAGGCGCCACGGCTTCGGCATTGAGGCCCGGCGCCAGTTTCTTCACACCCTGGCGGTGGATGGAGTTCACCATGGTTTCGCTTTTGCCGATGATGCGTTCCAGCATGCCGCCCTTGGTGATCTTGACTGCGTGCTTGGGGCCGTAGCGCACGTCCGTGTCGTCGGATTTTGGCGAACGGTGATCGAGCCGGCCTTCGCCCTTTTGCAATTCGGCTTCAAGGCTGCCGCCGAGCACCACGTTCAGTTCCTGAAAGCCGCGGCAAATGCAAAACAGCGGAATGCCCCGGTCAATCACGGCGCGGATGAGCTTCAGGGTCATGGCATCGCGCGCATGATCATAGGGCTCATGATCGGTCGTCGGCTCTTCGCCGTAATGGGGCGGATGCACGTTCGAGACGGCGCCGGTCATCAAGATGCCGTCAAAGGGATCAAGCAACTGGTCGAGGTGAACCGCGTCAATCATCGAGGGGATCATCAGCGGCGTGCATTTCGAGACTTCGGCAACGGCGCGGACATATTTGTCGCCGAGTGAATGAAACAGGAAGCCGTGATTTTCGTAGGTGTCGGCGGGCAGGCCCACGAGGGGGGAGGCGGATGTCATGTCAGCTCAGTCCTTGAATCGCGAGCTTCCAGAATACGCCAAGTGCGGCGCAAAGGGCCAGCGTTTTTGGAATGCCGAGATGCAGGCGCAGCAGGGCAAAGGCGGCAATGATGCTGATGGTTAAGGCGGCAATGTCGAGGGTTTGCCAGTCCGGCAGCCATGGCTTGAAGGGGCCATCCATGCGGTTAACCCTGCCAAACAGCACGTGCAGGCCAAACCAAAGAGAAAGATTAAGGATTACGCCCACCACGGCAGCGGTGATGGCGGCCAAGGCGCCGGAAAGACGGGGCATCCGGCTGATATGCTCAATGTAGGGAGCGCCCGCGAATATCCAGAGGAAGCAGGGGGCGAAGGTCATCCACAGGGTAACCGCCGCGCCGGCAAGGCCACCCCAGATGCTGCCTAGCCCACGCAAGGCGGCGAGGTAGCCCACGAACTGGGTGACGAGAATGAGAGGACCGGGCGTGGTCTCGGCCAGCGCCAGGCCATCGATCATTTCGGGGGCGGTGAGCCAAACGTGCTGTTCCACGGCGGCCTGGGCCATGTAGGAAAGAACCGCATAGGCGCCGCCAAAGGTCACCACGGCGAGTTGTGAGAAGAAGATGCCGATTTTGGTGAGCGCATGATCGGTGCCTAGCGTGATTGCGAGCAGTGCGAGCGGCACGAGCCAAATGGCCGCCCAGATTGCCACTGTTGAAAAGAGCGAGGTGAAACTGGGACGCGAAGTTGCTGAGGATGCAGTTGCAGTGTTGCTTCGGAAAAAACCGATAAGGCCAGCGGCAATGATGATGAAAGGGAAGGGGACATCGAAACAATAGAGGGCAAGGAAGGCAACGTCGGCGATGAGCCAATCGACATTGCCTTTCAGCGCGCGCCGCGCCACGCGCAGCAGGGCCTCGATGACGATGGCAAGGACGGCGGCTTTCACGCCGAAGAAAATCGCTTCAATCCACGGCAAGTTGCCGAAGGCGGCATAGAGCATGGAAAGGGCCAGCACGACGAGTGCTCCGGGCAGCACGAACAGCAGGCCCGCCACCAATCCGCCCTTGACGCCGTGCATACGCCAGCCGGCATAGGTGGCGAGCTGCATGGCTTCTGGCCCCGGCAGCAACATGCAGAAATTGAGGGCCGAAAGAAATTGCTGCTCGCTCAGCCATTGGCGCTCGTCGATAATTTCGCGGTGCATGAGGGCGATCTGGCCCGCCGGGCCGCCAAAGGAGAGGCAGCCGATGCGGGCCCAGACTTTTGTGGCTTCGGCGAACGTCGGCGAAGGGCTCACGGCTTCACCTTGTTGGTGGGCCAGTTGTGTGTCTCGTCCGTTGCATCCCGGCACCAGCGATAGAAGGCATCGTAGAGCAGCATGCCAGCCTCGAGCTGTTCAAGATCATCGGCATACATGCGCGAGAGCCCAAGCGATGCGGCGAGAAGGCCAGCCGCTTCCGGCGCCAAATCAAGCCGCGCCGTATCGGCGGCGCGAACAATGGTGGCCAAACGCAGCAGCGCTTCGGTGCCGAGGCCAAATTCTTCCACCATCACATCGAAGGTGCAGAGTTCGCCACGATGGCTCCAATGGGTATTCTCAATATCGAAGGCCGTGGCGTTGAAGCGGTCGGCGACGGCCGCTACCTCCTGCGGGGCCACAAAAAGAAAAACGGCGGCGGGGTCGACAAAACGCCGGATGAGCCAGGGGCAGGCAATACGGTCAATCTTTGGCCTCGCGCGGGTTACCCAAAGGGTGCGGCCTGCGGCATCGCGCGGGGGGATTTTTGCCACGGGAACAAGCGGCAGTTTTGCTTTTTCCCATTCCACAAAACCGCCATCCAAAGCCACGGCATCGGCCCCGAGCTGGCGCAGCCATGCGGCGGTTCCCTCGCTGAGTTTTGCCCCGTGATGGCAGACAACAATAACGGGTTCTCCGGCGTATGCGGTGCCCCATTCGGAAACGGTTGTATGGCTTCTTTTCAAAGCGCCGGGAATGAGGCGGGGATCGGCTTCAAAGTCTTCCTGCGTGCGGACATCAACGATGACAGGCGCCGAAGGCGTGCCAATAAGACGTGCAAGTTTTTCGGATTTGATCGCGTTTGGTGCGGACATGATTGCGCCCTCTTGAATGTTAATGGGACGCGATTCTTGGGCATGTCGCCTTGAGGGGAGATCGCTTTCCCCTGTGGCAATCAATAGAGAAAAATCCGCCTAAGTCAAATCTGCCGGGCGATATGGCCAATGACGTTGGCGGCGATTCTTCCGACGGTATAGGCAGAGGCGCCGTCACGGTCTTTCTTGGGGGCAAACTCGACCATGGTGAAACCGGCAATGCGGGCCTTGGCGGCAACGCCGGCAATGAGGTCCACGACCTGCATGTAAGTCAGGCCGCCTGGTGACGGATGGGCAACGGCTGGCATTTCCGATGTATCGAGCGCGTCGCAATCCAGGGTGATCAGGCAATCGGCGTCCGGCGGTATGGTTTCAAGGATATCCTTCAAGCCATTGTGGTGAACGTGGCGCGAGGTGAAAATATGGGCGCCCCATTGTTTGGCATCGCGCACTTCGCCTTCCCGGGCGCTACCAAGGCCGCGGGCCCCCACCTGCACAATGCGCCAGACATGAGCCTGTTCAGAGGCCCGGCGCATGGTGCTGGAAAAGCCGAATTTTTCGCCGTAACGCTCGTCACGCCAGTCTATGTGAGCATCGATCTGCAGGATGGTGAGCGGCGGGCTTCCGGAAAAACCAGCAATGAAGGGGACTGGAATTGAATCATCGCCGCCGAAGACGAGAGGCACGGCGCCGGCTGCGAGGATTTTCCGCGTTTGCGTTTCAATGAGTTTGCGGTTGCCTTTGCCGTCCTTGGATTTGGTCGGCAGATTGCCGAGATCGGCAATGCGGCAGGCGCCATCGCCCAGCAACGGGCCGCCCATATCAAAATCCCAATGGTCCAGCCATTCGCCATCGGCGGCAAGGGCGCGGCGGAAGGCGTCTGGAGCCGTGGCGTGCGCACGATTGTCAATGCGCGGGTAGGGGGTGCCGTGGGGCGCACCAAAAACTGCGGCATGAAAACCAGTTGGGGTGCGTGAGCGGGTGGTTCCGATAAACGGGGCGATGCGGGTGATTTTTGTCATGCGCGCCAAGATGGCGTGAATCGCCTTACGCTGCAACACCCGGCTGCGGCTTTGATGGCGTGACTGGCCAAGTGACCCGTGATGGCGGCAATTCAAACCGCGCCGTCGTGCCGACGCCGAACTGGCTTTGCAAAGTCACCTCGCCGCCGTGGAGCCGGGCAATCTTCCGCGCGATGGACAGGCCAAGGCCTATGCCGGAAAAGCGCCTCGACATGCCATCTTCGGCCTGTACAAAAGGTTCAAAAATGCGGTTCACATCTTCGGACTTTATGCCGATGCCGCCGTCACGAATGACAATGGCAAGCCGGCTATCGCGCAGGCGCACCAGTTCAATGTTCACCACGCCGCCAGCCAATGAAAACTTGATGGCATTGGTCAGGAGATTGAGAATGACTTGCTTGGTGCGGGTAATGTCGGCCCGAACTTCAATGCCATCGGTCAGCTTTGCAACAAGTGTGACGTCGGCCTTCTCAGCCTGGTCCCGGCACATCTTCACGGCGATTTCGACCAGTTCAGCCGCATCGATATCCTGTTCAATGAGGGAAATCGTGCCATTTTCGATGCGGGTTGCATCAAGAATATCGGTGATCAAGGTTTGCAGGTGCTTGCTGCTGTTCAGAATGGTTTTGGCATAGTCCAGCCTGACTTCGGTTTCGAGCGTTTCTTCGCCGCGCGATGACAGTATTTCCGAAAATCCAACAATGGAATTGAGTGGCGTGCGCAGTTCGTGGCTCATGACGGCGAGGAATTGCGATTTTGCGGCACTTGCCGCCTCGGCAGCTTCCTTGGCTTCAATGAGCTTGCGGTCGGTTTCCCATTCCTCGGTAATGTCACGGCCAACGCCGCGATAGCCCCTAAAAATGCCATCCTCGGAAAAGAGCGGCCTGGCGCTGATTTGCCAATGGGCGGTTTGCCCTGCCTTGTTCACCTCAAGCTGAATGGCCACAATTGGCTTTCTTTCCTGCATCGTTTCGTAAAGCTCAATCCAGCCGATTTGCGTTGCATCAGCGCCAGCCGCATCCAGAAGCGTCAAATTCTTAATTTCCTGGGGCGATTTGCCCACAATCTCGCTTAATCTTGCGGAGACGTAGTTGAGAGAACCATTGGCGTCGCTTTCGAACAGCCAGTCGCTTGTGCCCTGCTCAAAATCATTGAGCAGCAGCGCGATAATGTCTTTCTGGTGATGCATTTCCCGCGCATTTACGGCTTTATGCAGTTGGTCGCGGTGCTGATTGAGAACCATACCCGCAAGAATAAGGCCGTATGCAATTGTAAAAAGCGTCGAAGTGAGGCCGATTGGCCCTTCGAGCTTTATGACCGAAAGTGAAAGCGAGCCGGTGATGAGGGCACAAAAAACGATTGCGGCGGCAGGCACGGAAGACAGAGCGAAAGTTCCCACTGCTGAAGCAGCAAGCGTTCCGCCGACAATCAGGATACGCAAGTCGGGATCAGCGGGGGCAAAAAATGCGGCCGGAAACATGGCCCAGGACAGGCCAAAGAGGATGCCAAGCAGTTCAACCCAGCGGATTTCAGCCACGCTGGCAACAGGGGAAAGCCTTTGGGTATGATGGTTCCAAAGAATAAGCATCAAAGCCACGGGCACGATTGAAAGGGCAATCCACCAGGCGATCATGGCGGTTTGAAGCTGCTTCGATATCACCGCGGCAAAAGCTGGCACCACGACGATGTGGGACAGAACAAACAGCGGCAGAGTGCCGTAAAGGATGTTTATTTGCGAGGCGCGGAAGAGTCCCGGTTCGATGTTCGAAGCCGTCGAGGTTGTGTCAAGATCAGTGAAAACAAGATCAGCGGGCTGCTGACCTCCTTTTTGGAGCTGGGAGAAGAATGGACTTCGCCCGGTTTCCACACTATCCATTGCGACATGCGCCTTGCACAATTATCTGTTAAAACACGATATTCACTCAGAGTTTGCAATATGTTAACGCCCTTCGGCATCATTGATTTCGCCCGTCATTCCAGCGTTGGCCGAAACCGATGAAAAACGGTCCTTTGCAAAAATTTCGGCCTTCCGACCATCCAAAAGTTAACAAAAGTAAAATTGGCGTTTTACTGATGAATTTGGGTACGCCGGAGGCCACGTCCTATTGGCCGATGCGGCGCTATCTCAAGGAATTCCTGTCGGACCCGCGGGTCATCGAGGTCAATAGGGTTTTATGGTGGTTCATCCTGAACGGGGTTATCCTGACATTCCGGCCGCAAAAGAGCGGCAAGGCTTACGCAAAGATCTGGGACAAGGCCCTCAATGAATCGCCGTTGAAGACCATTACGCGCGGGCAAAGCGAGGCACTTCAAAAGACGCTGAAGGATCGGCCGGAGATCATTGTTGACTGGGCCATGCGCTATGGCCAGCCGCCGGTGGCCACACGCCTTGACGCCCTCAAGACACAGGGCTGTGACCGGATCCTGCTTGTGCCGCTTTATCCGCAATATAGCGCTGCGACCACGGCGACGGCGCTGGACAAGTGTTTCGATGCGCTGAGGACCATGCGCTGGCAGCCCACTACCCGCAGTGTGCCACCCTACTTCGACCACCCTGCCTATATTGAGGCGCTGGCAAAAAGCCTGAAGCATCATATGAAAAAATTGCCTTGGAAGCCGGATTTGATTTTGGCCTCGTTTCACGGCCTGCCGCGGGAATATCTGACAAAGGGCGATCCCTATTATTGCCACTGCATGAAAACGGCGCGCCTGCTGCGGGAAGAGATGAAGCTTTCGCCGGAGCAATTGCAGGTGGTGTTCCAGTCGCGCTTTGGCCGGGCCGAATGGCTGCAGCCCTATGCGCAAGAGACGGTTGAAGGCCTGCCTGCCAAGGGAGTCAAAAACCTGGTGATGATCATGCCGGGATTTTCCGCCGATTGCGTCGAGACGCTTGAGGAAGTGGCGATTGGGCTTGATGAGACTTTCAAGCATGCGGGCGGGACCAATTTCTCCGCCGTGCCTTGCCTGAATGATAGTTCCCTTTCGATTGGCATGCTGGACACGCTTGTGCGGCAGGAGTTGCAAGGCTGGGCCGACTAGGCTGTAGTTGGTTGATGACGAAGCCACAAACCCTGGATACCGACCTGCAACGCAGCGTGGGCAAGCTTGTGCTTGAAATCGCGGCAAGTGGCGCGGTGATGCGCAGGCGGGAAGAAGGCTGCGCCAAACTTCGCATGCCGACGATATCTGCCGGTCAAGCCCCGGAAGCAATCATTATCAATACCTCCGGTGGATTGGCTGGGGGCGACCGTCTTGAAATTGATGTAAAGGCGGCAAGCGATCTCTGTTTGACAACGCAAGCTGCCGAGAAGGTTTACCGGTCGCTGAGCAATGAAACGCGCATCTCCACCATACTTTCAGGGCAAGGCGCGGCGCGGCTGTTGTGGCTGCCGCAGGAGACTATTCTTTTCGACGGAGCGAAACTTAAGAGATCGCTTGAGGTGGATTTGCAGGAAAATGCCTCTTTGCTTGCGGTTGAATCAGTGGTTCTGGGCCGCAAGGCCATGGGTGAGAGCCTGACGGATTTTTCTTTCCATGACCGGTGGCGCATCCGGCGTGGCGGGCGGCTGATTTATGCGGATGATTTGCGTTTCGATCCCGCGCGGGTTCTGGGTGCTGCGGCGCTCGATGGGGCGAGGGCTTTTGCCACGCTGGTTTTTGTGGGAACGGCGGCTGAACACTTCCTTGAGCCGCTGCGCGAAATATTTGCTGACCGGGGCGGTGTGAGTGCCTGGGATGGCAAGCTCGTTGCAAGGCTCATAGGCGTGGATGGCTTCGATTTGAGAAAAACCTTGATTCCAGCCTTGTCGTTGCTCGCTGCGCCAAACGAACTGCCTAAGGTTTGGGCTCTATGAGGAAATTCTATGCATCTTACGCCCCGGGAAAAGGACAAGCTGCTGATCGCCACGGCGGCCATGGTGGCAAGGCGGCGGCTTGAGCGCGGGGTGAAGCTCAATCATCCGGAGACGATTGCGCTCATCTCGGATTTTGTCGTGGAGGGGGCGCGGGATGGCCGCAGCGTTGCCGATCTGATGGAGGCGGGGGCGCGGGTCGTGTCGCGCGCCCAGGTGATGGAAGGCATCCCGGAGATGATCCACGATATTCAGGTTGAAGCCACCTTTCCCGACGGCACCAAACTCGTCACCGTTCATAGCCCCGTGCGCTGAGGTTAGAGACGTGATTCCCGGTGAAATCATTCCAGCGTCCGGCGACATTGAGATCAATGTGGATGCTGTGCGCGCAACCATCGAAGTGGCCAATACGGGCGACCGGCCCATCCAGGTGGGCTCGCATTATCATTTCTTTGAAACCAACGATGCGCTGCGCTTTGACCGGGCGAAGGCGCGGGGGCAGCGTCTTGATATTCCATCGGGGACGGCGGTGCGGTTTGAGCCGGGGCAACGGCGCGAGGTGACGCTGGTGCCGTTCGGAGGCTTGCGCAAAATATTTGGCTTCCAGCAGAAAATCATGGGGGACATCTGATGGGGAGCAAACAGCCGCGCGCCAGCTATGCCGCCATGTTTGGCCCCACGGTGGGCGACAAGGTGCGGTTGGCGGATACGGAGCTCTTCGTTGAAGTGGAGCGCGATTTCACGGTGCACGGCGAGGAAGTGACCTTCGGCGGCGGCAAGGTCATCCGGGACGGCATGGGGCAAAGCCAGGTGACGCGGGCGGCGGGTGCCGTCGATACGGTGATCACCAATGCACTCATCATCGATCACTGGGGTGTTGTGAAGGCCGATGTGGGTCTGAAGGACGGGCGCATCTCGGCCGTCGGCAAGGCAGGCAATCCCGACACGCAAACGGGTGTCACGATCATCATCGGACCGGGCACAGAGATCATTGCGGGAGAGGGGAAAATCCTCACGGCCGGGGGCATCGATGCCCATATCCATTTCATTGCGCCCCAGCAAATCGACGAGGCGCTGAACTCCGGCATCACCACCATGATTGGCGGCGGCACAGGGCCGGCTACGGGCACGAAAGCCACAACCTGCACGCCAGGTCCCTGGCATCTGGCACGGATGATTGAGGCAGCGGACGCCTTTCCGATGAACCTTGGTTTCATGGGCAAGGGCAATGCTTCACTACCCGCAGCCCTTGAAGAGCAAATTCTCGCCGGGGCCTGCGGACTTAAATTGCATGAGGATTGGGGCACGACGCCGGCCACCATCGATTGCTGCCTTGCGGTGGCGGACCGCTTTGACGTGCAGGTGGGGCTGCATACGGATACGCTGAATGAATCCGGCTTTGTGGAAGCCACGATTGCCGCCTTCAAGGGCCGCACCATTCATGCCTTCCACACGGAAGGGGCAGGCGGCGGCCATGCGCCGGATATTATCCGCATTGCCAGCCTGCCCAATGTCTTGCCATCATCCACCAATCCCACGCGGCTTACACCATCAACACGGTGTCTGAACATCTCGACATGCTGATGGTGTGCCACCATCTCAATCCGCGCATTCCGGAAGACATCGCCTTTGCCGAAAGCCGCATCAGGAAGGAAACCATTGCGGCGGAAGACATTCTGCATGACCTCGGGGTGTTTTCCATGATGTCGTCGGACAGCCAGGCCATGGGGCGGGTCGGCGAAGTAATCATCCGCACCTGGCAGACGGCGCACAAGATGCGGGTACAGCGCGGGCGCCTTGCCGAAGACAAAGGCCAGAATGATAATTTCCGGGTAAAGCGCTATATCGCGAAATACACGATCAATCCGGCCATTGCCCAGGGCATTGCGCATCATGTGGGCTCCATTGAAGCGGGCAAGAAGGCCGATCTGGTTTTGTGGTCGCCGGCGTTCTTTGGTGTGAAGCCTGATCTGGTGCTGCTTGGCGGGTCGATTGCGGCGGCGCCCATGGGGGATCCCAATGCATCGATCCCCACGCCGCAGCCAGTGCATTACCGTCCGATGTTTGCAAGTTTTGGAAAGTCACCGGCGCGCTCGGCCCTGACCTTTGTGTCGGCGGCTTCGCTGGCAAAGGGGCTGGAGAAAAAGCTGGGCGTGGACAAGAGCCTGGTTGCGGTTCTCAACACGCGGGGCACCATTTCAAAATCCTCCATGGTGCATAATGGCGAGATGCCGAAGATCGAGGTGAACCCGGAAACTTACGAGGTGCGCGCCGATGGCGAGCTTCTGACCTGTGAACCCGCAACGGTGCTGCCGATGGCGCAGCGCTATTTCCTGTTCTGAGATGCTGCGCGCAACGCAAGTCCGCCCCGCCGGACCCCAAATGAACGGGCCCTATGAAACCATTACGCTGGATCATATGGCACGGCACCGCCGCCGCATGGTGATGAAGGCCGACGGCGGGCTTTCCTTTCTGCTCGATCTGGAACAGGCGCAGGCGCTGCGCCATGGCGATGGCTTGGTGCTGGAGGATGGCCGCGTCATCAAAGTGCTGGCCCTGCCGGAACCCTTGACGGAGGTTCGTGGGCGGGATTCCACGCATCTCATCGCCTTGGCCTATCAGATCGGCAATCGCCATTTGGAAGCACAGATTGAGAAGGATCGCATTGTGATCCGCCGGGATCATGTGATTTCGGACATGCTCAAGGGCCTTGGAGCGCGTGTTGTTGAGATCGAGGAAGTCTTTGAACCGGAAGCAGGCGCCTATGGCCATCACCACTGAGCCGCAGCAGCTTCTGCACTTGCTGGCCTTCATGTCGCCGGCCTTTCCGGTGGGCGGCTTTGCCTATTCGCATGGGCTGGAACGGGCCATTGATGATGGCATTGTGACATCGGTCGATGAGGTGCGAGACTGGATTGAGTCCCTGCTGGTTCATGGCAGCGGATGGAATGATGCGGTATTGTTTGCGCAGGCCTATGATGCGGACGAAGCCGTGCGATCGGAAATCGATGAATTGGCGCTGGCGCTTGCCGCCTCGCGTGAGCGCGCCTTGGAGACTTCCGATCTCGGCCAATCATTCGCGAAGGCGGTGGCTACTCTATCGGTGAGCGAAGCCATGAATTTGCAGACCTATCCCGTGGCCGTTGCTGCTGCGTGTCAGAAGGCCTGTATAGACAAGCAATCGGGGTTGCTTGCCTATTTGCAGGTGTTTTCGAACAATCTGATTGCGGTGGCGGTGCGGCTTATCCCGCTTGGACAGACCAAAGGACTTGAAGTCATGCGTGACCTGATGCCGGTCATTTCCAGAACAACGGAACGGGCGCTGACGGCAAGCCTTGCTGATCTCGGCAATTCAACACTGCTCTCGGACATTGCGTCGATGAAGCATGAAACCCAGTATTCCCGGGTGTTCCGCTCATGAGCCGGCATGGACCTTTGCGCATTGGCATTGGCGGGCCGGTGGGCTCCGGCAAAACCACGCTGATTGAAATGTTGTGCAAGGCGATGCGCGAGAGCTACTCGGTGGCCGTCATCACCAACGATATCTACACCAAGGAAGATGCGCTGATCCTCAACCGGGTTCAGGCGCTGCCGGAAGACCGCATCATGGGGGTCGAAACCGGGGGCTGCCCGCACACCGCCATCCGCGAAGACGCCTCGATCAATCTTTCGGCCATTGCCGAGATGAATTCCCGGCACAAGGACCTCGACATTATCTTCATCGAGTCGGGTGGCGACAATCTTGCAGCGACGTTCTCGCCGGATTTGGCCGACATCACGCTCTATGTCATCAGCGTGTGCCAGGGCGAAAAAATTCCGCGCAAAGGCGGCCCGGCGATCAGCCGTTCGGACCTTCTCATCATCAACAAGATGGATCTTGCGCCCCATGTGAATGCGCGGCTTGACATCATGGAGGACGATACGAAAAAGGTGCGGAATGGCAAACCTTATGTCTTCACCGACACGCTTCGCCGCAAGGGGCTTTCGGAGGTCATCAGCTTTATCGAGGCGGTCGGCGGGCTGGAGAAATCTGCGCTAGCGCAGGTGAATGAGGGCTGGTGATTCAAGCTTCGGTGTGGCGTTCTCCTCCACAGGTTCCATGACAATTTCGGGCCTTTGCTGCTTCCAATCAATAATCTCGAAGCGGCCGTCGAAATGCTCGACAAGGGCGGTGCAGCTTTCCACCCAGTCACCGTCGTTCAGATAGTGGATGCCGTCGATCATCCGGTTGTCCGGAGTATGAATATGCCCGCAAATCACACCTTGGCAGCCGCGGGCATGGGCCTCGCGGACCACCGCTTCCTCAAAACGTGAAATGAATTCCACGGCCTTCTTGACCTTATGCTTGATATAGGCGGACAGCGACCATTTGCCGAAGCCCAGCAGGCGGCGCAGGCCATTCACCACGCCATTCATGTCCATCAGGCGCTCATAGGCCCAGTCGCCAAGCTTGGCGAGCCAGGGGGCGAAGTAGATGACGTTGTCGAACTTGTCGCCATGGAGAATGAGATAGCTGAGGCCGGAGGCGCTTTTGTAAACCGCCTCGCGCATCACAGCGACATGGCCAAAGCGGTGGCCGGTGAAATCACGGAAATTCTCGTCGTGGTTTCCGGGAATGAAAATGACTTTCGTACCCTTGCGCGCCTTGCGCATGATTTTCTGGATCACGTCGTTGTGCAACTGGTCCCAATACCATTTCTGGCGCAGCGACCAGCCGTCGATCATGTCGCCCACGAGATAGAGCCTTTTGCTTTCCGTTTCGCGCAGGAAATCAAGGAGTGCCGCGGCCTGGGCGCGGCGCGTGCCGAGGTGGACATCTGAGATAAAAATCGCTCGGTAGTGGCGTATGGTTAACACGTCAGCTTTCATCGACTCACCCGTGCAGCATTGTTCCCACTCTATTTTCCGAGAAAAATGAAGGCTGTGTGACGGTTGGCAGAGGGGTCCTGTGACATGGCTGTCACAAAGCGTGCCTAGGAACGTCGTCAAATTTTGACGGACTGGTCATGAAAGGATTCGCAATGGCATTCGACACGGTCATGGACGCCCCGCGCAGCGGCAATCTGGTGGGCCATGCGGTCCACCGGAACCGGATACTGAGCTTTGACGGCGTTTTGGAACGGATTTTCAGCCTGGCGTTCCGGGGCCTTGTCTATCCGCAAATCTGGGAAGACCCGGTTGTTGACATGGCCGCCATGGAGATCAAGCCGCATCATCACGTAGTGACGATTGCCTCGGGCGGATGCAATGTGCTGAGCTATCTCACGGCTTCGCCGGCGCGCATCACCGCGGTTGATCTCAACCGCACGCATGTGGCGCTGACGCGCCTCAAGCTTGCGGGCCTCGCCGCGCTTCCGGGCTGGGAGGAATTCTACCGGTTTTTCGGCGAGGCGGATGACCGACAGAATACCCGCGATTACCGGCGCTATCTGCGCCCCACGATTGACGGCGAGACGCGCAAATACTGGGAAGGACGGAGCTTGCTGGGCCGGAAGCGGGTGAAGCATTTCCAGAACAATATTTACCGCAAAGGCCTGCTTGGCCGTTTCATCGGCATGGGCCATGTCATGGCGAAGCTCTACGGCTGCGATCTCAAGGCGTTGCTGGCGTGCCGCTCGGTGGAGCAGCAACGGCACTTCTTTGACACGCAAATTGCCCCCTTGTTCCAAAGGCCTTTGGTCAAATGGCTGACGGACCGCAGGGTTTCGCTTTATGGGCTTGGCATTCCGCCGGCGCAATATGAAGCACTGGCTGGCGGCGGGCGCATGGCTGACGTCTTGCACAAGCGGCTTGAGCGCCTGACCTGCGGATTTCCGCTCAGGGAAAATTATTTTACCTGGCAGGCTTTTGGCCGCAGCTATGCGCCGGGTGCTTCCGGTCCGTTGCCGCCTTACCTCAGCGAAGACAATTTTGCACAGCTTCGGGCCAATGGGGCGCGCGTTTCGGTGAACCGGATATCGCTCACCGATGCGCTTGAGGCCATGCCTGCAAAGAGCGTTGACCGGTTTGTGCTGCTCGACGCGCAGGATTGGATGACCGACACTCAACTTAATTCCCTATGGCGGGCTATTTCGCGCGCCGCAACTCCCGATGCCAGGGTGATTTTCCGCACGGCAGGCATAGAGACTATTCTTCCCGGCCGGGTGGACGGCGAGGTTCTGCACCAGTGGCAGTATCTCGAGGCGCGTTCACGCGAACTCGGAGAGCGTGATCGGTCTTCCATTTATGGCGGCTTTCATATCTATGAACGCACGCCTTGAGAGCCTGCCCGGCCATGGCGAAGCCATGGACCGGATGTACCGGTTCCAGCGGCATTTCTATGATGCCAGCCGGCGTTATTACCTGTTGGGCCGGGACCAGTTGCTTGACCGGCTGGCCCCGCCTTCGGGCGGATCCATCCTGGAAATTGGCTGCGGCACGGGGCGGAACCTTATAGGCGCTGCACAACGCTATGGCGATACGAAGCTGTTTGGCATCGACATTTCGCAAGAGATGCTGAAAACGGCACTTGGCAGCATGAGCCGTATGGGATTTGAGAGGCGGGTACGTGTTGCCTGCGCCGATGCGACGTCGTTCGATCCCATGGCGAGCCTTGGCCAGCGCAGGTTTGACCGCATCTATTTTTCCTACACGCTGTCGATGGTTCCCGAATGGCAGATGGCTCTGCGCCATGCCTTCAACCTGCTATCGGCGGATGGCGAACTCCACATCGTTGACTTCGGCCAGTGTGAGGGCCTGCCGCGCGGCTTTCGCGCCCTGCTGTTTCGCTGGCTTGATCTCTTTCACGTGTCGCCGCGCGCAGCACTCAAAAACGAACTCGCCAAGATGCCTGGCGCATCGGTTCATTTTGAAACACCCTACCGCGGGTATGCTTGGCTTGCCACGATCAGGCGGCGGCCGGCTGCGCCTCAATGACGGGCCCCTTGACGCGTTTTACCGGCTTGGCCTTGGGAACCTTCGGCTTCGCGCCGATCCTGATGTTGCTGGCAAAGGGCAGTCCCTCGCCATTCGCCGTGCCTTGCACGTGGATCTTCTTGCCGGCCATGTAGGCGGAAGTGACGAAGGCCGCCAAGGCGGCAAAAGCGGATGGATTGGCTGAGTCCAGCAGATAGGATTTGCTGCCGTTCTTGCCAGCAACCTCGAACTGGAAGTGGCTTCCGGCGCCGCTGACATTGATGCTGTCGAGCCGCCCCGAGAATTCCGGCTTGTTTGCGGAATTCGCCTTTTTTGCAGGCTTCTTTTCGTCCATGGTTTTCCCCTCTCCGTGTTATTTTTCGGCAACCCGGAAACTTAGTGAATTGTCACACGGCTGTCATTCATATCGATTATTCCCGAAGCATGGATGAGTTTGAGACCATCGCGGCGCTGCGCGCCCTTGGTGAGCCAACACGCTGGAAAGTGATGCGGCTGCTCTTGAGCACGCGTCATGGCATGGCGGCGGGAGATATCGCCGAGGCACTTCAGGTGCGGCAAAATACGCTGTCGCCGCATATCGCAGCGCTTACGCGGTGCGGCCTGATCGACGGGCACCGGCAGGGCCGGCAAATCGTTTACGCGGCAGATTCAGGAAACGCCCGCAGGTTTGCGGCCCATGTTCTGGTCAGCCTTGGCGATGTTTCGGAAAGTGCGGCTGCCAAGCTTCTCAGGAAGTGAATGCTGAATTTTTGTGCAGTTCTGGCATCCGCCTAATTAACGGTTGAAGTCAGTCATGCTTTCGATATCCTCAACTTTTTAAGCCCTTTGCTACATCGGCGGGGGCGGGGTGAAAAGGATATGATGAAATCGATTCTGGAAATTTGCGATCCCTCAAAAAAAAGGGAAGTTCCGGCCGGAGAGGTGCTGCTTTCCGAGGGAAACACCTCCGGCCATCTCTATATTCTCGTCGAAGGGCGGATCGAGGTGCTGCGCGGCAGTACTCAGGTGGCAGTTGTCAACGAGCCAGGCTCGGTCTTCGGTGAAATGTCGGTCCTGCTCAGTACGCCTCATACCGCCACGGTTCGCGCACTTTCGCCTGTAACGGTCTATGCCTATGCCAATGCTGCGGGATTCTTGCGGTCTGACCCGCAGATCGCTTTCATCATCGCCCGCCTGCTCGCACAGCGATTGAATTTGGCAACGACCTATCTTGCTGACTTGAAGCGCCAGTATGCCGGGCAAGGCAACCATCTCGGAATGGTGAGCGATGTGCTTGCCAGCCTCGTTCACCAGCAGGAAGCTGAGTTCATACCGGGTTCGGACCGCTTGCCCGATCCTGCAATGTGACCCAGGCGGGAGGCGTTGAAAGACGCCGCAAGGGCCGCTCGAGCGGCTGACTGAATTGGATGGATTGAAATCCCGCGGCCGAAAGCCAAACCGCCTCGTCTTTTTCCGTGTCAAAAATGATGTGGGCGGGGGGTGCGCCAAACTGGAATCCGACATTGAACACCCAGGTATCACCAATCCGGTCCACCCATGATCCGTCCTTGACGAAAGGTGACTGGTGAACGTGGCCGGAGAAAACCATGTCCGGCTTGTATTCGTTGACCCATTCCAGAAGGGAACTGTCGCCCAAATATTTGCTTCCAGTCCAGCTTGTGGGAGACTTGTCGGACGGCGCGTGATGCACCCAAAACCAGCGGCCGGTGCGCTTCAGGGCATCGGCTGCCAGTTGCGCCCCAATCTTGTCGCGGGTGAGCGGGCCATCCCACCACGGGCAGATGCTAAAAAGCGTGTCCTCAAAGACAAATGACGCGCCATCTGAAGGAACGTTATTTTGCGTGAGGTCACTGAGCCATTTCGCCACTTTTTCGCCGGAGAGATCCCGCGAATCGAGATCGTGGTTGCCTGAGCAAACGACAACTTTTGTCTTTTCGCGCATAAGTTCAAAATATTTGCGGATGACAACGGTCTGGGCCCGCCCTTCAACCAGCGAACTCAAGTCGAGATGATCGCCGGCGATGATGACCAGATCGAAGTCGCCTGCCACATTCAGCACCCAGTCAAACTGGGGCAGGGAATAATGCAGGTCGGCAAGGACGAGGCATCTCATGTCAAAATTTCCTGATTTACATTGCGACCTGCGTGGGTCCGGCCAAACATAATCATACTTCTCCGGGCACCGTCAAATGAATGGCCGGCACCGGATTGCGATGCAGGTGATGTCATCGGTCTGCTCTGCACCTTGCGAGAAAGAATCGACGGTCGAGAAAATGCGGGAAATGATTTCGGCCACGGGCCTGCCGCGCGAACCGGCGAGTGTTTCGGCGAATGCAACCTCGCCAAGCTCTTCCTTGAAGGAGTTCATGGCTTCGGTAACGCCATCGGTGAACAGGACCAGGGTATCGGAATGGTTGAGCGTTACGCTGGCCATCGCGGGGGCTCGGTCGGCGAAAAGCGCCAGCGGCAATCCGGTGGCCGGGAAGCTGCGGGTTTCACCTGAGGAGAGAAGCTGGAAAGGCGCATTGTGACCGCAGTTGCAATACTCGAAAACTCCGGTGCGCAAGTTAAGAACGGCATAAAAGACCGTGGCAAACATCGATGATGCGTTGTCTCGGCAGAGAATGGCATTGGCCCGCGCAATTGTGGAAGCCACGTCTTTTTCCTCATGGGCCGCGGTGCGGAGGACAGTGACAACCACGGCCATGAACAGGCTTGCCGCAATGCCTTTGCCGCAGATATCGCCGATGGCAATGGCGAGGTGGTCCGCATCCAGCATGAAGAAATCGTAGAAGTCACCGCCCACTTCGCGGGCGGGGCGCATTTCGGCGTGGAGCTCGAGAACATTTTCGATTGCCGCCAGGTTTGAGGTTTTTGGAAGAAACGACTGCTGGATGATGGCGGCACTTGCCAGTTCATCATGCTGGCGCCGCTTGTCGAGAATCTGGCTGGAGAAACGGTGGAAGGCGGCGGAAAATTCCGCCAACTGAGGCGGCGGGTTTTCGAGCTGCTCCAGAATTCGCGAATCGAATTCCCGCTTTTCAAGGGCCGCGAGCGCGTTGGTGTAGAGACTGACGGCGCGGTTCACGCCATCGAGTTGCCGCCCCAGTTGGCCAATTATGGCCAGCAGAAAATCCGGGCTTTTCCGGCCAATTTCATGAAGTTCGGAGCGGCTGATGCGGTACGCGGTTGCGGGCGTTACGGCCTTGATCGTTGCGGTGCGGGGCAAATCGGCAAGGACGCCAATTTCACCGATAAGTTGCGGAGCGTGGACCGTCGCCAACGGCACGGAGCCAAAGAGGGTGTCGGCGAAAACACTTACGGTTCCCTGGTTCAGAAAGAACGCAGCGTCGCTGGCTTCGCCTTGCTGGAGCAGTATCTCGCCGGGGCTGAGATGGATTTGGGGGAGCGACTTCAGGACCACTTCCAAGGCTTCGGCATGGAGGTAGTCCGGTTTAGAGGCGCCAAATTCTGCTATGTCACTCATCGCGGAAGCAAGCTTAACCGGTCATTTTGTTTATAGCAAAAACTCGACGATGACGCGGTTACCAAGCCCTGCCTGCTCGTAGGCAATTGAGCTTGCAAAGTTCCTGATGAGTTGAATGCCCAATCCGCCAGGC
Organism: Aestuariivirga sp.; assembly: GCA_965279345.1. GTDB lineage: Bacteria > Pseudomonadota > Alphaproteobacteria > Rhizobiales > Aestuariivirgaceae > Aestuariivirga. The sequence goes on along the minus strand of CBDIHN010000002.1, from coordinate 163,642 downwards.
TGAATCTCATCCAGTGGCTGGTCGATGCGGTGCGCCGGTGCATTCACGACGTCGAACGGCTTTCCACTATCCTCAACGGTCATGCTTACGCGCTGGGCGCCGGTGCTGATACTGATTTCCACATTGAGGGGAGGGACCGGCACCTCAGACAGATCTCCACTGCTTTTGGCTCCCCCATGACGAACTACGTTGGTCAGCAGTTCCTCAAGACAAATCTGAAGCGCAAAAACAAGCTGTTCCTGAAATCGCTGTTCGGCCGCTATCTTATCCACCCATTGCGCAGCAGCAGTGATATCGGCAACAGTGCCGATAAAGGCCTTGCGCCATGTATTGGGGTGATCCACGTTCTGCTTTTGAACGGCGCTCACTTGGCGAAAATTGCCGCCGCCGCATTCATGTCCCGGACGATCTGGATAACCGTATCCACACCGCTTGTCCTGAGAACTTTTTCCACATTGGGCTGGGGATTGAGAAGCACCATGTCGCCGCCCTTGCTGGCCAGTGTCTTGCAGCTCATGATCAGGGTGCGGATGCCAAGGGAAGCCAAGAACGTTACCTGGGACAGGTCGATCACGACTTTCTTCTTCTCATCGGCGATGGTGCTGAATTTCTTGTCGACGGCGAGGGCGCCCTGGACATCCATGCGCCCGGACACCAGGACATTTGTAATGCCATTGTCCAAGTCAACGATATCCACATTGATTACATCTTCGGCCACGTTGCACACCACCCTGCGTTGAAACCCTGCTCGCGGCTTCACCGCGGCCAAGGTCGAACATTGACATTAGAAAGGATACCAGATCGAAGATATATGACAATAGCGTGAAGGGCTATCCGGATTTCATGTTTGCTGCGTCATAATCATTTTGCCGGCTTCTGGAGGCGACCAGATAGCGCATTCGGACATATTGATCTCGCCGACAAGTTTCCCTATCCATGGAAGCCATGATGACAAATAATGACGTGCTGTTCCTGATTCTTTTGCTGCAAATCAAGCATTTTATCTGTGATGGGCCCCTGCAAACCAAGGCCATGGTTGACGGCAAGGCGATCTACGGCAACCGATTGGGCTTGCTCCATGCGGGCATTCACGGACTGGGGACCATTGCCGCCCTGGCGTGGTTCGGGCTCGACTGGACGCTGGTTTTTGCGCTCGCCGTTGCCGACATGGTGGTTCACTACCACATCGATTTCGCCAAAGAGAATATTGTCAAGATCAAGGGCTGGACGATCGCCGTGCGGGAATTCTGGTGGGCCCTTGCGACGGACCAATTCCTCCACCACCTCACCTATCTCGCCATCGCTGCGATCATCGTCAGCCTGGCCTGATCTCGTCAGGTCAGGTTGCCTGCTGCCAGCCGGTCATAAAATTTTTTCAGGTCCGGCTTGATGGAACTTGCCGCCTTGATGGCCTCGGCGCGCAGTATTTTAGCTTTCGCGGCCGGCGCGCCGGGCAGGGCCTTCAGGAGATTTGCGTGGACCTCGTGCAACTTTTGAAATTCCGGTGTTTGCGCCAGTTTTGCATCGCCCAGAAGCAGGAACAACCTGATGCGTTCGGATTTTCCCTTTAAGGCGTGGGAACCGGCGTCGAGCAGGGCGAAGTCCTTCAGTTGTTCTGCAGCAACTGCAGACACGAGAATATCGAAGGCCAGTTCCTTTGATGCGGCTTCGATGCGGGCCGTCGTGTTCACGGCATCGCCAACCGCCGAATAATTGAACCGGCTCTCGGCCCCCATGTTGCCGACGCAGGCGATGCCGGTGTTGAGGCCGATGCCAATGGCCAGGGGCCGGCCGAGGCCCAAGGCATCCTGCTCGTTCATTTCGCGCAATGTTTCGCGCATGGCCAGGGCGCAAAGGGCTGCTCTCACCGGATGTTGCGCAACATCGACGGGGGCGTTCCAGAAGGCCATGATTGAATCGCCGATGAACTTGTCGAGGGTGCCTTCGGTCGCCATGACATGGCGACTCAGGCCGGTGAGCAGCTTGTTGAGGAAGCTCACGAGGTCGGTTGGCGGCATGCCTTCGCTGATTGTCGTGAAATCGCGGATATCCATGAACATCAGGGTGATTTCCCGGTCAACGCCGCCGAGGAGCATGGCTTCCGGCTGGCTTTCGGCGCGGGCCAGCACGGCCGGCGACACATGCTGGCCGAAGGCCTTGCGGATGTGGCGCCGCTCCTCGTCGGTTGTGAGGAAGCGGAAACCCATGACGGCGAATTGCGATACAAGTGCCGTTGCTACCGGATAGGTGGGATCAATGAGCAGCCCGCCGTTACGGAAGGCCAGCCAGGATGCAAGAAGTGCCGCACCGGACATTGCAATTCCCGTTGTGACGGCGATCCATGGCGACACGAGGGCGGTGAGCAGCACGACGGCCAGGCCCAGCAATGCGATGGCGATGATTTCAAGCCCGTCCGCCCAATCGGGCCGGGTGAGGAAATTTTTTGTGAGAATTTGTTCAATGGCCTGGGCATGAAGCGAGACCCCCGGCACATTCTGGCCCAGCGTGGTGGTGCGGATATCGAGGAGGCCTGCCGAGGACGTGCCCACCAAGACAATGTTGCCTTCGATGAGCGGCCGCAATTTGGCTTCATCACCCGACAGCACATCGCTGGCCGAAACATAACGATCGGCCCGTTCGGGGCTCGTATATATTTGCAATTCTCCGGCGGAGGTTGTCGGCACTTCGACGTCGCCAACCCGCACCGTGGCGATAGAGCCCTCACGCTCGGGAGCATTGGCGATGATGTAGGTGGAGGCGCCCTGGGCCACTCGCAGTGCTTCCATGACGAGCGAGGGATAGAGCTGTTTTCCATCAGAGCGGAACAGTGAAATGGTGCGGACAACAGTGGTGTCGGCGGCGGCGTTCATGCTGATGTCGCCAATGCCCGCAGCCGCGTCTTCGAGGACAGGCAGGGGCGGCGTTGCCCCGGCCAGTGGCGGCGGTGCAAGAAGCGGGCTTTCACCAGTAAACGCAAAGCCTGCCTTGACCTTGGGCATGACTTTCGAATCCACATTGGTGGCAAAGCCGAGAACAATGGGTTGCTGGGCGAACTGGGCCGCGAGGACGGCATCATTGTCGCGCAGACCTGCGATGATGGCCGGATCGACGCCGTCCTGCCCGGACATGATGTTTTTCGGCGACAGGCGATCAGGTTCGGCGAAGAGCACGTCGAAGGCTACCACCGCAGCGCCTAGCTCGTTCAGGCGCGATGACAGTTTTGCAACCAGCGTGCGCGGCCAGGGCCATTGTCCAAGATTTTTGAGGGCGCGCTCGTCTATGTCGATGATGCGGACGGGGGTGGGTTCGTAAGCGCGGGGTGCCAGGCGCTGGAACTGGTCGAAGGCGAAATCACGAGCCGATCGCAAGGTGCTGAAATCAGCCCAGCGCAAGGCCACCAGCAAGGCAACGACAGTCACGCCAAACAGAATGGCCTTCAATGCAGGTCGCAGTTTCATGAGCCTTGGCTCATCCCCTTCAGGCCAATCGTGATCTCGCAAGCCCGGAGGTTAGTTAGACTTTTTCCTTCGCGCCAGAATTTGTTTGGCCTGATGGATGTTTGTTAAAATTTTCGCATAATTACAATATCTTAGGCCTTGCAAGGACATGGCAAATGGATTGCGAACCCGGGTTCTATGGGCGCGCCAGGCCTTAACTCACGACCTTCAGCTTGTGGGCGTGTTTGGCGGCCCCGCTGTCAGCGACGGTGTCAATGCGTTTGAGATCGATGCCATCGACAAATTCGGCAACAAATTCCGTGGCGGGATGATTGACGATTTGGGCGGGGGTTCCGACCTGCTCGATTTTTCCCTTGTTCAGGATGGCAACACGGTCGGCCAGTTCAAAAGCCTCTTCCTGATCGTGGGTGACGAACAGGGTGGTGTGGCCGGTGCGCTGATGCAATTCACGCAGCCAGCGGCGCAGGTCTTTGCGCACCTTGGCATCAAGCGCGCCAAAGGGTTCATCGAGGAGCAGCACGCGAGGTTCAATGGCAAGAGCGCGGGCCAGGGCCACGCGCTGGCGCTGGCCGCCGGAGAGTTGGGCGGGAAAGCGCGCCTCAAGGCCATCGAGCTGCACGAGACTGAGCAGCTCCAGCACGCGTGCACGGATTGCTGTCTTGGCAGGACGCGAGGCGCGGGGCCTCGCCCGCAAGCCGAAGGCAATGTTGTCCATGACGCTCATGTGCTTGAACAGGGCATACTGCTGAAAGACGAAACCGATGCGGCGCTCGCGAAGCGTGAGCTCGTTGGCATTTATGTCACCAAAGAAAACTTCACCTGAATCAAATTCTTCAAGGCCCGCGATGGCGCGGAGCAACGTGGTCTTGCCGGAACCCGAGGGGCCGAGCAAGGCCACAAGTTCGCCGCCATCGACATTGAGCGAAACACCGCGCAGGGCCGGAAAACGCCCGAAATTCTTTTCGATGTGTTTTACGCTGACGGTTACGGACATGGATTTGCTCCTGCGGATCTAATGTTGCTGGGCCGCAGCCAATGAATCGGCATAGCGCCATTCAAGGGCGGATTTAAGGACAAGGGTTAAGAGGGCAAGCCCGGCAAGCAACGTCGCCACGGCAAAAGCCGCGGCGAAATTGAATTCATTGTAGAGGATTTCGATATGCAGCGGCATGGTGTTGGTGAGGCCACGGATGTGGCCCGAGACAACTGATACGGCGCCGAATTCGCCCATGGCTCGGGCATTGCACAGCAAGACTCCATACAGCAGGGCCCATTTGATGTTGGGCAGTGTGACGTTGAAAAAAGTGTACCAGCCGGAAGCGCCCAGTGTGAGTGAGGCTTCTTCCTCGCTTGTGCCCTGGGCCTGCATCAAGGGAATCAGTTCCCGGGCGACGAAAGGGAAGGTCACGAAGACTGTGGCCAAGACAATTCCGGGCACGGCGAAGATGATTTCAATGTGATTGGCCTTGAGCCATGGCCCGAGCCAGCTCTGAGCACCGAAGAGCAGGACATAGACGAGGCCTGAAATGACGGGCGAGACGGAAAAGGGCAGATCAATCAAGGTGAGCAGCAGGTTCTTGCCGCGAAAATTGAATTTGGCGATGGACCAAGCGGCAGCGACACCGACCACCGCATTGAAGGGAACGGCAATGGCCGCCACCAGCAGCGTGAGTTTTATTGCAGCCAAGGCATCGGGATCGGCAAGGGCTTCCAGAAACTCGGCGGGGCCGTGGCGAAAGCCTTCGACAATGACAACGATGAGCGGCAGGAACAGGAACGCCAAAAGGAAAATCACGGCAATGCCGATTAGGACAAATTGCGCTGCACGTCCTTCGCTTGCGATGTCGCGTGACGGTCTGATTCTGGGAATTGCAATGTCAGACATCACCAAGCCTCCGGCGGCTCCAGGCCTGGAACAGGTTGATGAGCATCAGCATGACAAAGGAAATTATCAGCATCAGCAGGGCAATGACGGTGGCCCCCTGATAGTCGAACTCCTCAAGCTTGATGACGATGAGGAGGGGTGCAATTTCAGACACCATTGGAATGTTGCCGGCGATGAAGATGACCGAGCCGTATTCACCAATGCCGCGGGCGAAAGCGAGCGTGGCGCCGGTGAGGAGGGCCGGATAGATTTGCGGGAGGACCACCTGAAAAATGGTGCGCAGGCGGCTGGCCCCCAACAGGGCGGAGATTTCTTCAATGTCGCGTTCAATCTCCTCGAGAACGGGCTGCACGGTGCGCACGACAAAGGGCAGGCCGATGAAGACGAGGGCCAGCACCACGCCCAAGGGCGTAAAGGCGATCTTGAAACCGAGTTTATCGGCAATGGAGCCAATCCAGCCATTGGGGGCGTAAACGGCGGCCATGGCGATGCCGGCCACGGCGGTTGGGAGGGCGAAGGGCAGATCAACGGCAGCGTCGATGAAACGGCGGCCGGGGAAGCGGTAACGCACCAGAACCCAACTCAGCAGCAATCCAAAGACTGTGTTGATGGCGGCGGCGATGAAGGCTGCACCAAAGGACAGGCGAAGGGCGGCGAGGGTGCGCGGGTCCGAAGCGATGGCCCAAAAGCCGGTGGGGCCAATGCTGGCGGCGCGCAGCACAAGGGCCGACAGTGGAATCAAAACGATGAGGCTGAGAGCCGCAATAGTAAAACCAAGCGCCAACCCGAATCCGGGAATGACACTTGGTTCACGCAGGCGCGGGAGGAGGAGCGCCATATTTTCTTAGTTGCTGGGCTTGTAGATCTGGTCGAAGACTCCGCCATCGGCGAAATGGGTGGCTTGCGCCTTGGACCAGCCGCCGAATTCATCGTCGATGTTGACCAAGTCAAGCTTGGGGAACCGGGCAAGATCGGCCGGGTCCGCTGACGTTGGATCCGATGGCCGGAAATAATGCTTGGCGGCGAGCTTCTGGCCTTCAGGCGAATAGAGGAACTGCAGATAGGCTTCAGCAACCTTGGTGTTGCCCTTGGCCTTGGCGTTTTCATCGACCAATGTCACCGGCGGCTCGGCCTTGATTGAAAGCGAAGGGACCACGATTTCAAACTTGTCGGCACCGAATTCATTGAGCGCGAGGAAAGCTTCGTTTTCCCAAGCGAGCAGCACATCGCCAATTTCGCGCTGGGCGAAGGTTGTGGTGGAGCCACGGGCACCCGTATCGAGGACGGGAACATTGCGGAAGAGATTGGCCACATATTCCTTTGCCTTGGCTTCATCGCCGCCATTGGCCTTTTTGGCCCAGGCCCAGCCTGCGAGGTAGTTCCAGCGGGCGCCGCCGGAGGTTTTGGGATTTGGCGTGATGACGGCAACGCCATCTTTCACCAGATCACCCCAGTCCTTGATGGCTTTGGGATTGCCCTTGCGGACGAGGAATACGATTGTCGAGGTATAGGGTGAGCTGTTGTGGGGCAGGCGCTTGGCCCAATCGGCCGGAATTTTTTTGGAATTTTTCACGATGGCATCAATGTCACCGGCAAGGGCCAGGGTGACCACATCGGCATCAAGACCATCGATCACGGCGCGGGCCTGCTTGCCGGAACCGCCATGGGACTGGTTGATGGTGACGGTTTCGCCGGTTTTGGCTTTCCAGTCGGCGGCGAAGACTTCGTTGAATTCCTTGTAGAACTCACGGGTCGGGTCATAGGACACGTTCAGCAGGGTTGCATCGGCAAAGGCCGGCGGCGTGGCTGACATGACGGCCGCGAGCGCCAAGGTTGCAATACCGAGGGTGAAGCTGCGGCGAATGATCTTGAGCGACATGGGCATCTCCTTTGGTTCAACTCAATGACCTAATACTATACGGATTTAGTATAGAATCAAGAGTTTTGTTCGTTAAAAAGAACAAATCGTATTTTATTTAGGGAATCAACGGCTTAGGCGGTTGTTGGTTCCAGTAAACCATCGCCTAAAGGCAATTCTATGGCATCGGACTGGCGCATGATCTGGGCCAATGAGGTGTTTTCCAGGGCGGCAAGATAGACCGAATAGGCCTGGGAGAAGGCGATGCGAAGCTCGCAATGGGTCTCGTCCTTGCAATCGGCGCAGCGGCGATAAGCGGTGCGGGACAGGCAGGAAAGGGGCGCTATCGGGCCATCCACGGCGCGCAGCATGGGGCCGATATAAATCAGGTCGGCAGGTTTCAGGAGCTCGTAGCCGCCATCGCGGCCCCGGCGGCTGGAAATATAGCCGGCCGCCTTCAGCATCAGCAGTATCTGCTCAAGGAATTTCCGGGGAAGTTTCTCCTGTTCGCACAGTTCACGGATTTGCAAGCCAACGCCGGGTTTGGCGCGGGCGAGGGCCACGACGGCCTTAAAAGCGTAGCGGGCGCGCTGCGAAATCATGTCTATAGAAATAGTCGTAATAGGGGGTGGTTTTCAAGGGCTGCAAGAGAATAACCCGGTGGTTCAAAGAACTTCCTGGCCATACAACAAAATTAACTATTTCTAAATCAACGCAAAAATAATTCTCGCTTATTTTTCATAATTTGTTAATGTTTGGTTAAGCGTGGTGGGCCAACTGCGCAAGCAAGATGCGGCATTTGAGTTTGAGGGTGTTGCGTCATGTTAGTTAGTAAGTGGGCGTTGGCCGCCGTGTTTTCGGCCGCAAATTTGGTCGTTTTGAATTCACACGGATTAGCAGGGGCGACAGGCCCATTAAATCTCGAAAAAATTGGCGTTCAATCTGATGGTCAGTCCACTGACCAATCAGGGATGATTCACGTCAAGTACCATTCGGATGACGATGATGACGATGATGACGACGATGACGATGATGACGACGATGACGATGATGATGACGATGATGACGACGATGACGACGATGACGATGATGATGACGACGATGACGATGATGACGATGATGATGACGACGATGATGACGATGATGACGACGATGACGATGATGACGACGATGACGACGATGACGATGATGACGACGATGATGACGATGACGATGATGACGACGATGATGACGATGACGATGATGACGACGATGATGACGATGACGATGACGATGATGACGATGATGACGATGACGATGACGATGATGACGACGATGATGACGATGACGATGATGACGACGATGATGACGATGATGATGATGACGACGATGATGACGATGATGACGATGATGACGATGATGACGACGATGACGACGATGATGACGACGACGATGATGACGATGATGACGATGATGATGACGACGATGACGACGATGATGACGACGATGACGACGATGATGACGACGATGACGACGATGATGACGACGATGATGACGACGATGATGACGACGATGATGACGATGACGACGATGACGACGATGATGACGACGATGATGACGACGATGACGACGATGATGACGACGATGATGACGACGATGATGACGACGATGATGACGACGATGACGACGATGATGACGACGATGATGACGACGATGATGACGACGATGACGACGATGATGATGACGATGATGACGACGATGACGACGATGATGACGATGATGATGACGACGATGACGACGATGATGACGACGACGATGACGACGATTACAACGACGAAGGCGTTGAAAATGGCGGCGTAGTGTCAGTCCACGGCTAATACCGGACCATAATGTCCAAGTTTCAGACGCCGCATGGCACTCCATGCGGCGTCTTAACTATTCAGTCGTTGGCTCGTTCACCCCAATTGGAACGGAATTTGCGAATCTTGGCGGGAGTACAAGGAATCTGGGCCATGTTAAAACTCCGGAAAACCAGGTTAAGAGAACAGCACGAGTTTGCTTTTCTAGCCCACTTGAACTCGTCGCCCGCTCAAACTGATGGAGCGCCCCGAATTTTGGGGCCATTCTTTTGCCGCTGACGAGATTGGCAATGGGGTTAAGCATCACCGTGTTAAGATTTGCTTTAGTTACGTTTGCAATGATTGACTGGTCCGAAAATTGCATGTTTCGAACCATTTGAGGAAGTAAAGCATGTTGGTTACTGAATCCCGCGCCAAGGACCAAATTGATTGCACACTTGTCGTGAGAGAATGCCTGGAACATCTCTTCAGGCTGATTGAGCCAAATGGCCGCTTCATTTATGCCCACCGGGCGGACCGGATCGACGATCAGTTGGATGGCTATAACATGCTGCGCCATTGCGGGACCGTTTGGTTCATGTGTACAGCGCTATTATCCCTCGATATTTCCCTTTCAAGCGAACACAGGATGTCGCTGGCCAAGGCGGTTAAATACGTCCTCAAGAAGGTGCGAGAGCCGTCCTGGGACGAAGTGGGCCTGCCCAGGGACGAAGTAGGCCTGCCGCGCCTCTGCCTCGTTACGAAAAAAACCGTGAAGCTCGGCGGGACGGGGTTGGCGCTGCTCATGCTCCGAAGTTTCCGGGCGCTTGAAGAAAAGCAGGACTCCGGAATCGTCAACATTTCCCACGACCATGATATCACTGTTGCGCGACTGGAAAACTACATCCTGAGTCAGGCATCAAACGGCGATTTTATCCACAAGCGTAATTTTGCGGACGGCGAAATCATGACCTTCCGCAGCGATTATTACACGGGCGAGGCGATCTATGGCTTGTTTCAGGGCAGCCGGCTAACACCAAAGGTGGAGAGTATTGTCGAGGGCCTATTGAACGCGCGCTATGGCGTCAATGTGCAGAGCCACTGGATGGCATATGCGGCTTGCGAGGCATTGACCAAGGGCTTGCTTAACCCCCAAGTCGTCGTTCCCTATTTGACTGCCTTGATGGAAGCAATTATCGGCGACCCGTCATACCGGGACCGGCAGGAATCTACGCCAATCGCGTGCCGGTCTGAGGCATTGACGATATTCCTCCGCGCAATCAACCATTCACCGCTTCTCGCGATGCATTTCCCGCCAATCCTGGTCAAACAAGCGCAGGAAGCAGCAGCCGAGAATCTTTCATTGCAAATGACATGGTATAACAAAGGCCAGTTCCGCAAGGGCAATGGCAATGACAAGGTCCAAATCGACTACATACAGCACAATGCAGCATCTTTCCTCAATTTCGATCTGTTGCAGAAGGGTATGAGTCAAAAAGGACTGACGTTCCGTGATCTGGTGCCCCGGGCGGCGCAATCCGCCAAGACCAATTCACAGGTGCGCAAACTTGAACCGGTGCTGCCTTTCACGACGCGAAGCGACTTTCTGGGCCTGAAGGAAAACAAGTTTCCTGAGACGGGGACCTTGAAGAACTGGCTGGTGACAGTTGACGGGTTCAAAAGGCGGGGCTTTGCGCACACGCGACTTGGCGACTTCAACAAACTGGAAAAGGATGGCAGGTCGGTCTTTACGATTTCGACTGAGACCGATTTCACATCCCTGGCCGGCTTCAAAATTTTCAAGAACAAGATCACAGGCAAGCAGCTGATGAAGATGGCTGGCGCCAAAACGCCGGAAGGAAAAGAGTTCAGGACAACCGAGATCGAGAAGGCATTTGTATATGCGTCCAGCATATCGCCGTGCGTCGTGAAGCCCGTGGACGGAAACCTCAGCCGTGGCGTGACCGTCAACGTCGGCCCTTCGAATTTTCGACAAGCATGGAAATATGCCGGCGAAAACACCAAGTCGCGCATCCTGATTGAACGTTTTCTGCGGGGTCCAAAAGCAAGGTACATGGTAGTGGACAACCAATGTGTCGCGGTCCTGCAGGAGACGCAGCCTTTTGTGGTTGGTGATGGACGCAATACAATTTCTACGCTGGTTGAAGAGAAGAACGAGCTAAGAAAACATAATCCCTATCTCAGGGATTACCCGATTAAATTGGGGAAAGCCCAGATTGAATTCCTTCACCGCACCGGATTGCAGCCGGATTCCGTAATCGATGCGGGCGAGTTTGTTGTCCTTCAAGACAACCCGGACTTGGTTGACGGTGGCGACACAATTGACATTACGCTGCAGGCCGATCCGGGCCTCAAGCGCGTGGCTGAAAACATCACCTCATATCTTCCCGGCCTCGACATCATCGGTTTCGATGTCGTTGCAATCGACCATTGCGCGGCTGATGCTGGCGGCGATTATATCTTCCTTGAGGGCAATACGCGGCCTGATATCTGCGAGCACCATTTCCCCACATTCGGGCAGCCAATTGATGTGGCGGGCTTTATCGCCGACTGCTGCGAGCGCAGGATGATGCAAGCCGACGCGCCAAGAAGGCGTCCCGCCGGGCTTGTGTCTTCTGATTGCCCTAAAGATCTGACCGACAAGCTACCCGAAGAGAACATTTATTTCGGCGAGCGCAGCTTTGATCCTCATGTGGAAATATCGGCGAAATTTGCGGCACACGGATTTAGCAGGTCTGAAATAGGGCGCTTCCTGATCTTGGAAAAGCAGGAGAAACGCATCGCGTTTCACAACTCCTACACAAGCTTCACATCGCGGCCAGGAGAACTTCTTACAAGAGAAAATCACTTGGTGAAACTGTTGATGAAAGAAGCTGGCGTCAGCGTCGCCGAAGGCTCACTCCTGGCGGGGGACAGCCGCGAGGATGCGAGGGAAGTTGTCAGGAGATTGGGTCAAGCAGTCATCAAACCAGCAGACGGACAACGGGGCGAATGGATCGCGCTCGGCGTCACTGCCGAAAACTTTGATTCCGCATGGCAGGAAGTCCTCAAGCTTACGAAGAGTAAAGTCATTGTGGAGCGCTACTTTCCGGAAACCACCGAAATGCGTTACCTCGTCGTTGATGGTGAGTGCATTGCGGTGGGGCAGCGGCTTCCACCGCATGTCATTGGTGATGGTTTCAGCAGTTTGGAACGACTGGTGGAGGCGAAGAACTTGAGGAGGGAGCTCAATCCTGCTCTCAGAGGTTCCCCTATTGAACTCACAGCCACCAGACGCACCCTTCTATCGAACCGGGGACTTAGTCCGAATTCAGTTCTCGCAAAGGGCGAGAATGTTGCACTTGATGTAAAGGCTGGTCTTGCCGCCGGCGGCGACCTATGGAATGCCACAAAAATGGTTCATCCCGGTTATCGTCAAATCGCCGAGCGAGCCTATAACGCGCTCCCCGATCTGCATGTTGCGGAAATTGACGTGCTCGCCCGCAACCATATGGTTGAACCGCGTGCTGAGGACTATATTGTCGTCGAAGCCAATTCATGTCGCTCCCTCGGTGGGTACTTATTCCCCGCTTATGGGAAGCGTGTGGATATTTTCGAACCTATTGTTCAAAGTTGCCTGCGACGGCTCGCCCTCGGCGATCAGAAAACTTCTTCGCGCTTGCCGCTACGCAGCGTTTCGCATTGAAATTGGTTTTCTATTTGTACAGCGTGGCTTGCGATCCTGGCCAGGTCAGCTGCGTGAACGAGTTCGTTACAAATTCGATGCCTTGATAAAGAATCCACTTTCATCAGACCGGAGTTCAAACCGTCGCAAGAATTCAGATTTGTCATCCGAAGCAGACAGCAGCAATTCATAGACCTTTTCACATTCAGTTTGAGTCACCGTCCGTGGCCGAAATTCGGTAAGTCGATTATCGGACACAATCGGATAGAGATGAACTTGAATATCGCCCCGATTAAAGTGCGTCGATAGCGGCAATTTGGCTACCAAACTAAACGGAGGTGCGCCGTGTTTTTCGTACCGGCCGGGCGAGTTAAATACGAAGTTGCCCAAGGACATAATGTGGATGCCATCGTTGCCAACGAAACACTCTCCCAACATGTGCGAACCATGCCCTATGACCAAGTCAGCGCCAGCAGAAACCAACTCTTTCGAAAGCTGGCGCGTGCTTTCGCCAGACCACCGATAGTTTGCTCCCCAGTGAGGGCAAACCACAATTACCGCCGCTGGATCCTCGTTGCGGGCCTCCGTGATTGCCTTCAGGACATTGTCGTCAAGTAAATTGATTCCCTGCGCTGTCGCAGTCGCATAGTAGTTTAAATCGTCCTGATACCGTTTTCGGTACTGCATAGCCGCGAACACATAAAGCCTTGAATCAGCCTTATGCAGCATCAGTGGCAACCTGGCTTGTTGCGAGTTACCGCCGGCACCGAAAGTCGAGATACCATCTTGATTCAAAAGGCCAATAGTTTCAGTCAGATTTTCGGCACCAAAATCTTTCGTGTGGTTGTTTGCAAGGTTCACCGCCCTGACATTCAGATCCTTGAGTATTGGAATTATGCGCGATGGGTCGTCCCAACCTGGATATTCCTTATCGAGCGGGGATGCCGCCCGCCGGTCTTTCAACAGCACGCTTTCGAAATTTAAAACGACGAAATCATTGTCGCTTATCAATCCTCTAACACCGTCAAAAAAACTTGCTGGGCGGGTCAAGAGACGCGCGTGTTGGTGCGACCATTTTGCGCTATTTTCAAGATAGTAGTCACCAAGGCTGGTGTCTCCTCCAAACACAATGGAATTTGTGTTGGCCTGCAGCGTCAGCTCTATGCCGCGATCTGTCTTCACGTGTTCCCCGTCATTTGGCTCATTTCTTCCAGCAGGCGGCTGAACAGCTCGCGAAAGATTGAATTTTGCATGATTCCCTGTGTTTTGAAACAACGGTGTGATTTGCGATGCGCGGCCTCCCGTTGCGGAAGCTATTTCCTGGGGGCAGATCAATTATCAGATTTGGTGTTCAAGGCCCTTGGCATCGGTCCTGATTTCATACCCTTTCATGGACTCGGTCAACAGGCTTTCTGCCTAAGGGACTACGGTCACGGATGTGCCGATTGCAACTCTGCTAAAAAGATCGAGGATATCCTTATTGTACATTCTAAAACAGCCATATGAGGCGAAAGTGCCTATCGTTTCAGGCCTGTTTGTTCCATGAATGCCATAGGTGCCATCACCCAGCACAAGCACCGCTACGCCCAAGGGATTATTTGGTCCAGCTTTCACCAAGGCAGGAAGCCTGGGGTTGTCTTTCCTAATCTTTGGTGGTGGCGCCCAAGCCGGATTCCGGACTTTTCTGGAGATGGATGTGGAGCCCGTCCATTCACGGCCCTGGCGCCCCACGGCAATTTTATATTCGATAACGTCGTTCTCGCCCTTCACGAACAATAACTTTCGCTCGGTAGTCTTGATAATGATGCGGCCAATCGAATATTCCGCCGATGAGGAACTTTCTGAAGGCCGGGCACCGGAAGGAGCGGCCACTCCCGCCAAGAGGAAGACCAGCAGGATGATTTTCAACAAGAATTGGCTGCGCATAGACTCACACTGACCCACAGATGCCTGCCAAATAAATCTATGAAAGCGAATCGAGGCTGCTTGGATCAAAGCCAGACAGCGCTACGCGCAATCTGCTTCGCTCTACCTTGTTTCCACGCAGCGCAATGGCTGAGAGGGCCTCGAAACAAGCAAACATTCCTGACCGTCATTCAATTTGACAGGAATTCGAGACCACTATGCACAAATAATGCAGTGTTTTAAAGATATATTTACCAATGTAGTTAAGTGATTTTTCACCAACCCTAACGTCGACAGGAACGCCAGTGTCAGAGACCTGACTTCCATCCGCAAAAGGAAAAAGCCCGCTATCTCATTGAGATAACGGGCTTTTTATGGTTGCGGGAGCCAGATTTGAACTGACGACCTTCAGGTTATGAGCCTGACGAGCTACCGGGCTGCTCCATCCCGCGTCATTGACGCTGGCGGTGTGTAGCAACCTCCCGGGCCTTTGGGAACCCCTTGGACGGGTTTATTTGCGATTCCATGACAAAACATAAAATTTAACGCAAGGTGTGGGCCGAGTCTGATCGTGTTGGGGCGGCATTCCCAGTGTTTAAGGACAAGGCATGGAAAATAAAGTTGCTCTCATCACCGGTGCCTCGGGTGGCATTGGCGAGGCCTTTGGGCATGTGCTGGCCGCTGATGGCCATGATCTGGTCCTGGTTGCACGGAGGGACCAGGAATTGCACCGGGTCAAAGGGGTGATCACGTCCAAGCATCCGGTTGCCGTCCATGTGATTGCGCTTGATCTCAATGAAGCTGGCGCGGTGGACGCCCTGGTGGCGGAGATGGCCGGCCGCAGCCTGGTTCCGGCCATTGTCATCAATAATGCGGGCTTCGGCCTTGCCGGTCCTTCGGTGGAACTCTCGCGGGAGGAGCAATTGCACATGGTTGACCTCAATGTGCGGGTGCTGACCGATCTTACCCTGCGCTTTCTTCCAGCCATGGTAGCCAGAAAAGCCGGCGGGATTATCAATGTAGCGTCAATTGCGGGATTCATGCCGGGACCGATGATGGCAGTTTATTTTGCCACCAAGAACTATGTGTTGAGTTTCAGCGATGCGCTGAGTTCGGAACTGAGGGGCACGGGCGTTACAATGACCACGCTTTGCCCTGGCACGGTGAAAACCGCCTTCCAGACGCGCGCCGGGCAAACGGAGCGGGGCTCCACCTTGTCGGCCTTTGATGTGGCGAGTCAGGGATGGGCCGGATTCAAGGCCAAGCGCCGGGTTGTTGTTCCGGGTTTTCTCAATCTGATGATGGCCTACGGACTGCGCCTCACGCCACGGCGCATATCATTGCCGCTTATAAAGCAGGTCATGGGCAGACGCCGGGCAACGTGAATGGAAGTTTCCGAAAACAAAAAGATCCTGATCGTCGTGCATCAGGAGACATCAACACCGGGGCGCATTGGCATGATGCTCAGGGCCATGGGATTTGCGCTTGATATACGCAGGCCCTGCCTTGGCGATGCCTTGCCTGAAACGATGGACGGGCATGCGGGCGCTGTTGTGTTTGGCGGCCCGATGAGCGCCAATGACCCGGAACCCTGGATTGCCCGCGAGATCGATTGGATCGGCATTCCGCTGAAAGAGAAGAAGCCGTTTCTTGGCGTATGCCTCGGCGCGCAAATGCTGGCGAAGCATTTGGGCGGAACTGTTGGCGGCCACGCGGAGGAGCGAGTTGAGATTGGCTACTATCCCATATATCCGGTGAACGGCGGCGATGGAATCAATGACTGGCCGCAGGAGGTTTACCAATGGCACCGCGAAAGTTTCACACTGCCACGCGAGGCGAGGCTTTTTGCGAGGGGCGAGCATTTTGAGAACCAGGCGTTTCGCTACGGACCGTCTGCCTATGGCATTCAATTTCATCCGGAGGTAACGCGCCTGACGATGCATCGCTGGGTTGTTACAGGGGCGCACCGGTTTTCTTTGCCGTACGCGCAGCCGGCGCCGGATCATCTGGCAGGAAACCTGATTCATGATGTTTCGGTGAAGCGGTGGCTTTCGCAATTTCTGGAGCGCTGGCTCACGCTGGCACCAAAGAAATTGCCGGAAACAGCCTAATCGGTCGAAGCGGCACAGCGGATAAACCGGCTATTAAGCAATTTTACCAATTTTGGAAACGCTTTCGAAACCCTGTTGCCCCATGATGAACCCATGACACGCAGAACCTTTGCGGGGGATGTGTCAGGGCCAGTCCGGGATTTTGGTAATGCGTACCTGGACGCCAGTGTGTTTGCGGGGAGTCTCCAGTCGAGGCTCCCCGTTTTTATTTAAGATTTTTCACTTGGCGCGATTCCTTTTCGTCGAAGTGATTCCACTTCGCCGGGAAGCGCGCTAGTTCAGGAAGTTTTCTTCCGCCAGAGCTGATAGCCATTTGCGGCGATGCCCGATTCAATGGCTTCACGGCGGAGGCCATGGGGCGGAAGCTGATCAGGGCGCACCACACCAACGCCGGCCCAGGGGCCAAACTTCTGCGGAAGGCTGACGCCAGCCGATTCCATTGCAAAACCATGCAACGCGGCTGACTTTTCCGAGCGAAACATGAAAAGATTGGACTTGGCTGTCATGGCGGCTTTCCTTTGCACTAATGAAAATAAAGCCGCGCTCCCCTTGCGAAGAACACGGCCCCTGTGGATCGGTGCTTGCTACCCGACGATTAACGTCGAGGAGCGCCGATCCATCCTGTTCTCACCCGCCGCCGGTACATCCGCGGTCGACGGGCTTGAACGAGATTGTATTAGTTGGTTACCTGCAGGCGATCGGCTGATGCCTTGCCGGTGCGCTTGTCGGTGGCGATCTCGTAGGAGACCTTCTGGCCTTCGTTGAGACCGCTCAATCCGGCGCGTTCAACGGCACTGATGTGCACGAAAACGTCGGTTGAACCGGTGGTTGGCTGAATGAAGCCGAAGCCTTTTTGCGCGTTAAACCACTTAACTGTACCTGTTTGCATAATTCTTCCTTTCAAGACGAAATGCTTTAGTTGCCCCACCCGCGCACTATGCGCGGTGTGACGTGTCGATGTTTTGGAAATAAGGGGAGGGCTGAAGCACTTTGATTTGAAAAGCGCGAAGCCGAGCCAGTCGGCCGAAACTCGATAAAGGTCATATGGGCGCTTTCCACCCGGAATACAAGCCCCCAATGGTTAATGCCCTTTAGGTGGGTGAGCGCGTGATGGTTTTGACAGTTCCACGCTGATTGCCCGACATTTTTGCAATCTCACGGTCCTGGGCCATGATCAAAGTCCTGGCATGATCGTCACCAGCGGAATCTGCCAAATCTGCGGCGGCAACTTTCCGGCGCGAGCTCTTCGTGCCATCTTCATAGATCACGTCGAAAAGGATGATGCTATCGTCGATTCGGGGTTTTTTCTTGGCCATGATGTCTGCTACTCTTTCATCGTCCAACGGCAAGCCTGCTTGCTGGGACTGACGGGATGTTTGCGTATGGCCGGGGCTTGTTCTTATTTTGGGTGAATGTCGAGGACTTTTCTGCCGCAGCAGCTAGGCGGCTTCCAATTCGCTCACCGTTACCAGGCGATTACGGCCGCCCTTTTTGCCAACATACATCAAACGGTCGGCCAGTGCCAAAAGCCCTTTGGGGTCGCTGGCATCTGCGGGGTACAGGGCAACGCCTACGGTGCAGCCCACCCTGATAACTCCCGTCGGCGAAGGAACGTCGATCCGCAACTTTTCCACGATACGCTGCGCCACCATGCCTGCTGTTTCGCGCGTCAACTCAGGATCCCCAAACAGGAGAAAGGCGAATTCATCTCCGCCAAGCCGTGCGACATAGTCTGTATTCCGAAGCAATGTTTGAAGCTGACCGGAGACGTGCTGAAGGAGGGCGTCACCGCTCTCATGGCCAAGGGTGTCATTGACTTCCTTAAACCGGTCGAGATCGATGAACAACAATCCGACCGGGACGTTCGTGGAGCGGCTTTCATCCATCGCCAATTTGAGCTGGTTGTGAAAAGCGCGCCGGTTGGGCAAACCCGTCAGCGTGTCATGGTTTGCGGAATGGTCGCTCTTCTGTTTTGCCAGTTGGAGTTCGCGCTTCTGGGCGGAGAGCAATTCATTAAGATCTTTTAACTGGGTCAATAAATAAGCGTTGCTGTCCTCGATCAACTTGCGGTCACTGATGTCGATCACGAATCCCTCAAGGAACACGAGCTCCCCGGTATCATTAAACACTCCGCCGCCAATTTCGCGCACCCAGACGGCCCGGCCGAAATTGGGTACGATACGATAGTCCACATTCCAGTTGCGCTTTGCCTCCAGCGCGGTGTTGACGGAGGCAAACACTCTTTCCAGGTCATCCGGATGGATCACCGAAACATATTCGAGAACCTTGTTCTGAATGAAATCATCCGATGGATAGCCGCTGATATTGGAAATGCCGTCGCTGATGTAGAGCATGGTGTAGGACTGGTCGTTGCGGCAGCGATAGAGATAGCCGTCCATGCGTCCGGTGATACTCAGAAGGGCATCAAGCCTTTCCTCGGCGTAGGAGTTTTTTTTCTGGGTGGCGTCGATAGCGAGATTCATACATTTCCAACTTGGTATGGCCGGAATCCGGGAGCGGAGCGAAAAAGAATGCTCCAGGCAAAACCCTACAAGCCTGATATTATCAAGACATTAAGAGGGTTTTCCGCCGGGATAAGGTTCGGCCATTCCTCGATGAAGAAAGTTAAAAATGAGTGGAAAACTGGTGCCGCTTAGGTGACTCGAACACCTGACCCCATCATTACGAATGATGTGCTCTACCAACTGAGCTAAAGCGGCAACGCCAATGAACAGGGGGTGGATATACGGTTTTGCGGCGGGATTCAACCATCTGTCGCAAGGGTTCGGTTCCGGAGCCCTATGTCATCTTCCAGGCCTGGATCGTCGGGCGGCCGGGGCAGTTCGGCCATGGCGGGCTGGGCAATCTTGACCGGAGTGGATTCGACCACGGGCGCGGGTGCGGCGATTGTCTCCGGCTTCTGTTCGACCAGCATTTCAAAGGGGGTTTTCCACTGGCAGGGGACGATTTCACCGGAAACGGGCGAGATTGGCACCCAGCGCGGGGACGCCACGCCATCGGACACCCACATGGGATCACGCGGGGCGCGGATGGCACGGGCGAGCCATTCGCGGGCCCGGCCCTTGTCGCCGCTGGCTTCCTCGATATCGGCCATCAGGGCGCAAACCCTCGCTTGGGGCTGGTCGACCAGAAAGGGTTCTAAGGTTTTGCGGGCGGCGTCCCAGCGCTGGGCGGCAACCGCGGCGCGGGCAAGGGCGTAAGCGCCTTCGAGGGAGTCAGGCGAACCGCTCACGAGATCACGCACACGCTCGAAGCGGGGCTCGGGGCCATCACCCAGTTTTGAATGAGCTAGGACTTCGGCCAGATCGGGATGGGGCGCGCGGCTCCAGGTTTCGCGGATGATCTTGCCTGTTTTGCGCGGTGAATTCTGGCTGGCGTAAATGCGCGCGGCAACAAGGGCTGCCGGTACGAGGCCCGCATCAAGCTTGTGGGCCTTGAGGGCCAGGATGAGGGCTTCGGCAGAATTTGTATCTTCTAGGGCCAGCGCCTGGGCCGCGAGCATGATGGCCTGCTTCTGGTTGTTCTCGTCTTGCTGCATGAGGCCGGATTTTGCCTGCTGCTGCAGAGTTGCGGCAGCCCCCGACCAATCCTTGCGCAGTGATTGGAGCTGCAGCACGGCGGACGAGGCCCAGGCAAGCCGCGGATTGAGTTTGAGCGCGCGCTCCGCATGATTCATTGCCGATGCTACATCGCCATTCTGGCGGGCTTCGGCAAAAAGCCCGCGCAGGCCCAAGGCTTCCGTTTCCGGTGAATTTGTCATCTCCGCGAAAATGCGTTTCATCGAAGCGCGGTCGCCTTTGAGCTGCGCCGCTTGGGCTGCCAGCACATTCACGAGAGGTTCATCGGCCAGGGCATTGCCGGCGATGGCCGCATGTTTTGATGCCGCGATGCTATCGCCGGCGCCGGCCGCGATGATGCCGCGCGACAGGGATTCATAGGCCTTGCGATTTTTGCGAAAGCGCCAATAGTCGCGGGCCGCCGTGGGGCTGCGCCAAATCCTGCGGAAGAAGCCCCAGACAAACCAGAGCAGCGCCAAGATGAGAAAAGCGAGAGCGACCGCAATGACGAATGCCATCTGGATTTCACGGCCCATCCATTGAATGGTGACGGTGCCGGGCCGGTCAGCCAGCCAGGTAAAGAACAGGGCGGCAAGTATCAGAAGGGCAAAACGCCAGAGCAGCTTGATCATGGCGTGGCGCCCATGCTGGTGATCTGGCGCAGAACGGCTTGCGAGGTTTGTTCAAGAGCTGCTTCAAGGGCAATGCGCGCCGCCGCACGGTCACGCCAGCCGGTAAGGGTCGAAGGTTTTGCGCCTTCCGCCTTGTCGATTTTTTCGATGGCCTGGGCAAGATCGCCGCTTTCCGCGAGGGCCGCGCATTTCGCGGCAAGGTCTGGCCAATCGGTATCGCCAATGCGGCGGATGGTGATCACGCTCTTCATGGCATTCCAAAAACTGTCGAGGTAGGAATTCTCCGATGATGGCAATGCAATTTCCGGCTTGGGCAGCAAAGGGATGAGGGCGGTCAACTCCGCACCTAAGCCCGCGGCGGTGGGCAGGCCCTCATTGGCGTTGGAGGACAGCGTGTCGAGTCCGGCGGCAGCGGGAACCATGCGCGAAATGCGTTCAAGCTCGGCGCGATAGGACGCGCCCGCAGCGATCTTGGCTTTGAGATCGGACAGGGATTGGGAGAGGGTTGCGGTGGCGGCTGATTGATCTGTTGGTGTGCTGACCGTCTTCAGGCTGGCCACATCTTTTTCCAGGGCGTCGAGGCGCTGCGCCAAAGCCGCCACGGCGCTGCTGTCCACCGATGTGCCTGATGTTCCTCCAGTGGCAGGAGCAGATTTCAGCTTTTCCAATTCCGCCTTCGCCGATTGCGTTGCGGCTTCGAGACCCGCGAGGCGTGTTTCAAGTGCCGTTGTTGCGGTTTGCGCAGCGGAAGATTTTTCGGTGGCACCTTGAATTTCGGTTTTCAATTGGTCGGAGGTGGCAGCAACGGACGCGATCTGTTCACCCAGCGTTTTGCCCTGGGCCTCAAGGGCATCAATGCGGGACTGGGTCGTGAGCAGTTCATTGCTGGGCAGGTAGGATGACAGAACATCCTTGTAAAGCCAGCCGCCGGCAACGGCTCCGCCAAGTAGGGCGATGGCAAGCCAGGTTGCGGGGAAAGCCGATTTCTTCGCTGGCACAGGCGGGGGCGGCGGGGCTTCGGGAGTTCCCGTCTCCTCCATGGTTACGTCCTCGGCCTCCAGGTCAATGACCTGCGGCTTCAAGGGCGATTCAGGATTGTCAGTTGTCATGTCACAGGCCTAACGGGTTCGCGGGCGTCAATCAAGAAGGGCCAGCATCGCAGCTTCGTCTGGCGTTTTTGCGACACGCTTTTGCCATGATCCGGGAAGGGCTTTAGCCACGTTTTCCGACAGGCAATAGTAAATGAGGGCTGCCGCCCTTCTTTCCAGGCCGGAATTCTCGATGAGGCCGCACCAGAGGCGGGCGCTACGTGGCGAATAGAGCAATACGCCATCGGCTGTCTTGACCGCCGCGCCAATATCACCGGGTGTTTGAATAACGGCATCATAGGTGATGACCCGTTCCACCGCGAAGCCAGAGGCCATCAACAGGGCTTGCAGATCGGCGGAGGTTTCGGCTCCTGAAAGATAGAGCACCGGACCTTTTTGCGGATCAAACTTTGCGGCCACGTGAGCGGCAAGCCCCTGCACATCGCCGCCACGAGCCTCGGCAAATTTGAAACCATTTTCCTCTGCCGTTGAGAGCGATTGGGGACCGACCGCCATCAGGGGAATGGTTTTCAACCTGTCCTCGACGTTCAGAAACTTGAGGGCATTGGCACTGGTGGTGCAGATGAGCTGATAGGCCAGCGGCGGCACATAGGCTCCGGGCCGCGGGACAATTTTCAGGAGTGGTGCCAGGATGGCGGTATGGCTGCGGCTTTCCAGTTTTGCTTTTAAGGGAAGCGCATCTTCTTCCGGCCTGGTGATGATGAGGCGCATCAGAATGCAATCAGCGCGCCACCGAGCGCCTTGACTTCCTTGCCTGCATCCTCGCCCATTTTTGCCGCATCGTTTGCCGAACCTGTGCGCGTGGTTTCAAAGCAATGGACGCCATCAGGTGTCAGGGCATGGCCGCGAAAACTCAATGTGCCGCCCTTCAGCGTTGCAAGACCGGCGAGCGGTGAGCGGCAGGAACCGTCAAGCGACTTGAGAAAGGCGCGTTCACAGGTGACGGCGATTTCGCTCTGGCGATGATTGATGGCGCTCAGCAGCTTACGTGTTGTTTCGTCATCGTTGCGGATTTCAATGCCGATGGCCCCTTGGGCGATGGCGGGCAGCATGACTTCCACCGGAATGACTGCCACAATTTTATCGGCAAAGCCCAAGCGGTTCAGGCCGGCGCAGGCGAGGAAAGTGGCATCAGCCACGCCTTCCGACAATTTGCGCAACCGCGTTTCGACATTGCCGCGGAACTGCACGATCTTGAGATCAGGCCGTAGCCTGAGTACTTGCGCTGTGCGACGAACCGACGAGGAGCCGATAGTTGCGCCCGTTTTGAGTTCGGCCAGGGAATTGGCAACGGGACTCATGAAGGCATCCCGAGGGTCTTCGCGAGGAAGGACTGCGGCAATGGTGAGGCCGCCCGGCAGATTTGCGGGCAGATCCTTCATTGAGTGAACCGCGAGCTGGATTTCGCCCGCCAGCAACGCCTCTTCTATTTCCTTGGTGAAAAGGCCCTTGCCGCCGATTTCATTCAGCGGGCGGTCCTTGATGCGGTCGCCGGTCGTCGTAATCGAGACAATTTCGATGTCGGAAGGGTCCAGGCCATGGGCGGCAATCAGGCGGTCGCGGGTTTCGCGGGCCTGGATAAGGGCGAGGGGCGACCCCCGGGTTCCAATCTTAATTCGCGGCATTTGCAAGTTATATCCGGTGGATGCTAGAGCGGGGGCCCGTTCTAGCCGCTAAATTGTGAGACGTCATCCATTACCCATGGCCGCAGCTTCTTCATATATTCTTGGTATCGAAACGTCCTGTGATGAAACGGCGGCCGCCGTCATCCGCCGGAATGCCGATGGCAGCGGTGAAATTGTCAGCAATATAGTGCTTTCGCAGATTGCGGACCACGCGCCCTATGGCGGCGTGGTGCCGGAAATCGCGGCGCGGGTTCATATCAAGCACCTGGACCGTCTGATCACGCAGGCCATGGACGAGGCGGGGATCGCGTTTCCCGAGCTTGATGGGGTGGCGGCCACGGCGGGGCCGGGGCTTCTGGGTGGTGTCATCATCGGCCTTACAACCGCCAAGGCCATTGCCATGGCCCATGGCAAGCCTTTGCTCGCCATCAATCATCTCGAGGGTCATGCGCTTACGCCGCGCCTGCTGGAGCCCTGCCCCTTTCCCTATTTGCTCCTGTTGATTTCCGGCGGGCACACGCAGTTTCAATTGGTTGAAGGTGTCGGGCGCTATCGCCGGCTGGGCACCACCATCGACGATGCCTTGGGGGAGGCCTTCGACAAGACGGCAAAACTTCTGGGATTGGGTTATCCCGGTGGCCCTTTGGTTGAGCACTATGCGCGCAAGGGCAATGCGCGGCGCTTTGATTTCCCACGCCCGCTCAAGGGGCGGAAGGACTGCAACTTTTCCTTTTCCGGATTAAAGACCGCGGTGCGTGAGGCAGTACAAAATTTGGGGCATTTGTCGGAGCAGGATATTGCGGATGTTTGTGCAAGTTTTGAACTGGCGGTGGCTGAAACTTTGCAAGACAGATTGAAGATGGCCTTTGCAATTTTTCGGGAAGCCTATCCGGAAGCGCGGGAGCCCGCGTTGATTGTGGCCGGTGGCGTTGCGGCGAACATGACGTTGAAGACCGTTCTGGCCGCCTCGACCAGAGAATTTGGTTTCAAGCTTGTTGTGCCGCCAGCCAGCCTTTGCACGGACAATGCGGCGATGATTGCCTGGGCGGGGGCGGAACGCCTGGCCCTTGGCCTTGTTGATGATCTCAATTTTGTGGCCCGCGCCCGCTGGCCGCTCGATGAGGTTTCAACCCCGATCTATGGCTCAGGCAAGTTGGGGGCGAAGGTTTGAAGCGGCGTATCGCCATTGCGGGAAATGGCGCCTGGGGCCAGGCTTTGGCGCATGTTGCACGGACCGCGGGCCACGATGTCAGCATGTGGTCGAGGCAAAAATCCGATGTGGTTTCCTTTGCGAGCCTTGATGCCATCATTGTGGCGGTGCCAGCGCAGGCGGTGCGCGAGGTGCTGGCGCTGATCAAGCCGCCCAAGGGCATTCCGCTGATCATCAGCGCCAAGGGCATTGAACAGCAGACGGCCAAATTCATGAACGAAGTGGTGGCGGAAACTGTGCCGGGGGCGATTGCGTTTGTGCTGTCAGGCCCGAGTTTTGCCAGCGATGTTGTGAAGGGCATGCCAACGGCTGTCACGCTTGCGGCCCCCACCTTGGCGGAAGCCGGTGAATGGGCCCAGGCGCTTTCCCTACCGATGTTCCGGGTTTACGGCTCGGATGATGTTCTAGGCGTTGAAATCGGCGGCGCCTTGAAGAATGTGCTGGCCATTGCCTGCGGCATCTCGGATGGCCGGGGCCTGGGAGACAGCGCGCGCGCGGCGCTGACGACGCGCGGCTTTGCCGAACTGATGCGTTTTGGCAAAAAGCTGGGAGCAAGGCCCGAGACGTTGACGGGGCTCGCGGGATTGGGTGATCTTTTGCTCACGTGCTCAAGCCATCAATCGCGCAATTATTCCTTTGGCTTGGCGATCGGCAAAGGCGCCTCGGTGAGCGCGGCGCTGGCGGCATCGCGCGGGGTTGTTGAAGGCGCCCATACGGCCAGGGTTGCGCAGGCCCTTGCCATGCGGCATGAGGTTGACATGCCCATTGTGGCTGCGGTTTCGGCGATTATTGATCACGGCGCGGAACCAGCCGAGGAAATTGCCAGGCTTCTGGCACGGCCGGTTCGTGAAGAAATCAGATAGGGAGACGACATGCTTTTTGCGTTGATATGCACGGACAAACCAAACAGCCTTGAGTTGCGCCAGCAATCACGGCCCGAACACCTCAAATTCCTCGAAGGCCTCGGTGGCAACCTGAAGGCTGCCGGCCCCTTCACCGATGATGAAGGCAAGCCTACAGGCAGCCTGGTGGTTATCGAGGCCGCAAACCGCGCGGCGATTACCGAGATCGCGGGGCGCGACCCCTATGCGGTTGCCGGGCTTTTTGCTTCGGTTGAGATCAAGCCATGGAAATGGCTGATCAAAAATCCGGAGGCGTAGTCATGGCCTATTGGCTTTTCAAATCGGAACCCGGCGTGTGGTCATGGGACATGCAGAAGGCCAAGGGGAAAACCGGCGAGGAATGGACCGGGGTTCGCAACTATCAGGCGCGCAACAACATGCGTTTGATGAAGCTTGGCGAGAAGGGCTTCTTTTATCACTCGAATGAAGCGCGGGCGATTGTCGGCATCGTCGAGGTGTGCAAGCTTGTGCACAAGGACTCGACTGCCGATGTTGATACGTGGGAGTGTGTTGATATCCGCGCGTTGATTGACGTGCCAAATCCGGTTTCGCTTGACGACATCAAGCTGGACAAGCGCCTGAAAGAGATGGTGCTGGTGAAGAACTCACGCCTTTCGGTGCAGCCGGTGACGGCGGAGGAATGGAAAATCATCTGCGATCTGGGCGGTGTTAAAACACCGCCGCGGCTGACGTGAGCAAAGCGGAATTCATCCGGCTAAATACGAGTGTGATGGCGCCGCCGCTCGTGCCTGAAATAAAACTGCATCTGGCCCATGAGGCGGTGCCCCTGTGGCAGAAGACCGAGGAAGAACTTGGTGAAATGGGCCTGGCTCCGCCGTTCTGGGCCTTTGCCTGGGCGGGCGGGCAGGCTTTGGCCCGCTATGTGCTGGATCATTCCAGCGCGGTTGAAAATCTCCGGGTTCTCGATTTGGCGACAGGTTCCGGCCTGGTGGCCATTGCTGCCGTGCAGGCTGGCTCCGCTTCGATAGTCGCAACCGATATCGATGAATTTGCCACGACAGCGGCTGAGATGAATGCGGCTCTCCATCGAGTGAGCCTCGATATCAAATTGGAGGATGTGTTGCACCGGCAACCGCCGCCCGCTGATGT
The DNA here is from genome assembly GCA_965279345.1 of Aestuariivirga sp. Classification (GTDB taxonomy): domain Bacteria; phylum Pseudomonadota; class Alphaproteobacteria; order Rhizobiales; family Aestuariivirgaceae; genus Aestuariivirga. Next base: position 136,757 of record CBDIHN010000002.1, on the reverse strand, counting down.
CATTCTTGTCGGCGACCTGTTTTATGAAAGGACTTTGGCGGCACGCTGCTTGACTTGGCTGCGGCAGGCGCAGGAGCAAGGCGCTAAAGTCTTCATCGGGGACCCCGGGCGAAGTTACTTGCCAAAGGCGCAGCTTGAAAAACTGGCCGAGTATAATGTTCCCGTGACGCGCGACCTTGAAGACGCGGAAATCAAGAAGACGGCTGTGTGGGCTTTATGAGAAATCCCATGAATTGGTGCGAGTTTGCTGGATGAATGTAACCTCTGAAGCAGTGGGAATTCTTGTATGGAATCTGCAGCGTAAGGAACGCAACTCTGAAGCCGCTGCTGCACAAGTAGAAACCATAAAAATATGCGCGCCAGACATCGCGGTTTTGACTGAGACCTGGATTGGTTGGTCTGATATCTTGGGCGGCAATGAGGTTTCAGCATTTGGTGCAGTCTGGTCACCAACACATGCAGATGAACGAAAGATTTTGCTCTGGAGTGCCAAACCTTGGAAGGATCCGGAATTGTTGGCCTTTGAAGGCTCGCCGGTCGGTCGCATTGTAGCAGCCACAACGGAAACGCCAATAGGGTCATTGCGGGTTGTAGGTGTTTGCATACCCTATCACGGTGCAAACATGCGGCGGAAGTTCAGCCCGGCTCCGATGTGGTGGGAGCATCGACATTATCTTGTGGAGATGATTAAGTTCATTGGGCGTCAGTCCAAGACGATCCCATTGGTAATTGCCGGAGACTTCAACCAACGCATACCAGGCAAGTTCGCACCAAAGGAACTGCAAGCATCGCTCATTCAGGCACTTGTGGGAACCACACTACATACCAGCGGGGAAATTGGCGAAGAGCGGATCAGGTTGATTGACCACTGCGCCACTGCCGGCAATTTGGCGCTGGAGGAGCTGAATCTTGTTCATGCCCCGATTCTTGGCGGTACGGCAGTCAGTGATCACACTGGTGTTATCATAAGGATGAGCAGACGCGACTGACGCGGAAATCAAGAAGACGGCTGTGTGGCGGCTACGGGCCTGACGGCTGAGCCCGTATTGTTGAGCCAGAGGGCCAGCATCAAGATCGACAGGGATAGCCAAAGCCAGATATCGGCGCCACCGCCATAAAAGAATATGGCGAAGAGGACGGCGGCGGGCGTTGAAACATATACGGCCTGGATAGTGTAAACCGCGCCCTTGTCACGGATGAGGGTGAAGAAGGCGATGCGCTCGATGATCCACAGGATGCCTGCCACGAGAACCGTCCAATAAGCGAAAAGCCCCGGCGTGGCTGGCCCCCAGGGAGCGGCGAAATAAAGCATGAAGGGAACCGCCACGAGGCCGGACCAAAAGCTTTCGGACGCGCCAATGGAATAGACATCCCGGTCCTTTGGCCAGAAGCGGGCGGCGTACCAGTTATAGCCCGTGTACATTATGGGTGCGCTGAAAGCAGCCAGTGTCCACCAGGAAATTTGCCCCGACAGCATGCCTTCGCGCGAGAGGATCAGAATTGCACTCGACGCGAAACCCGCGGCCACGGCAAGCAGCCGGCGCGGCACGGCGTTCTCACGGCCGGTGGCCAAGGCGATCATATAGTTGAAGAAGGGGGAGGTGGAGATGATCAGTGCCATTTCAGTGGCGGGCAGGTGGCGGATCAAATAGAGGCCGATGGCAAAGGGAATGTTGAGAAGTATTGCGCAGCCCAAGCCAAAGATAATGACCTCGCGGCTGTAATCAAGTTTCGTGCCCGCCAAGCGGGCAGCAATTACAAGACCAAGGCCCACGCCAAAGCCCGCGTACACAATGACATGGCTGATGGGCATGTTCTGCAGGGCCATGGCCTTGTAGAGCGATTGGGAAAGCCCCCAGAACAGGCCCAAGAATATGAAATAGAGGAAATGGCGGGAAATAATCATGGGCTCTCGTATGGCACCTGCTTAAACTTTAAGCTACTTGATAGGAACGCAGAACTGACCTTACATTGCGGCATAACTTATGAGGGAAACGTCCATGTCGACCAAGGCTTATCCGGTTCCGGCCAGTTGGAAAAAGCGCGCTTTCGTTGATGAAGCGGGCTACAAGGCGATGTATGCGGAGTCGGTGAAGACGCCGGACAAGTTCTGGGCGAAACATGCCAAGCGGCTGGACTGGTTCAAGGCGCCCAAGAAAATCAAGAACACCTCCTTTGCCTATGACCATGTCTCCATCAAATGGTTTGAGGATGGGGTGCTCAATGTTTCCTACAATTGCATTGACCGGCATCTGAAGAAGCGGGCCAATCAGACGGCGATTATCTGGGAGGGCGACAACCCCTACGACGACAAGAAGATTACCTATGCCGAGCTTCACGCCAATGTCTGCCGTTTTGCCAATGTGATGAAGCGCAATGGGGTGAAGAAGGGTGACCGTGTCACGATCTACATGCCAATGATTCCGGAGGCGGCCTATGCGATGCTGGCCTGCACGCGCATAGGCGCTGTCCATTCCATCGTGTTCGGCGGCTTCTCGCCGGATTCGCTTGCCGGACGCATCAATGATTGTGCCTCTAAATTCATCATTACGGCGGATGAAGGCCTGCGCGCCGGCAAGAAAATTCCCTTGAAGGTGAACACCGACGAGGCGCTGAAAAAATGCGCGGGCAACGAGAAGGTCCTGGTGGTGCGGCGCACGGGCGGGGCCGTGCCTTTCGATGGGGGCCGCGATCTTTGGTATCACGAAGAGGCCGTGAAAGTATCGGCTGATTGCAAGCCGGAGAAAATGAAGGCGGAGGATCCGCTGTTCATTCTTTATACTTCAGGCTCGACCGGCAAGCCCAAGGGCGTGTTGCACACCACGGGCGGCTATCTGGTTTATGCGGCGATGACGCATCAATATGTGTTCGACTATCACGACGGCGATATTTTCTGGTGCACGGCGGATGTGGGCTGGGTGACGGGCCACAGCTATATCGTCTACGGGCCGCTGGCCAATGGCGCCACGACGTTGATGTTTGAGGGCGTGCCTAACTATCCGACGAATTCACGTTTCTGGGAAGTGATAGACAAGCATCAGGTCAATACGTTCTACACGGCGCCCACGGCGATCCGCGCCCTGATGGGGGCGGGTGAAGGGCCGGTCAAGAAGACCTCGCGCAAATCGCTTCGGCTCTTGGGCTCGGTTGGTGAACCGATCAATCCGGAGGCTTGGGAATGGTATCACCGTGTTGTGGGCGATGGCCGCTGCCCCATAGTTGACACCTGGTGGCAAACGGAAACCGGCGGCATTCTGATTACGCCGCTTCCAGGCGCCACAAAGCTCAAGCCCGGATCGGCGACACGGCCTTTCTTTGGCTGCCAGCCGGCGCTGGTTGATGACAAGGGGACGTTTCTTGAGGGGGCAGCCTCGGGCAACCTCGTCATTCTCGATTCATGGCCAGGGCAGATGCGTACCATTTACGGCGACCATGACCGTTTCGTGCAAACTTATTTTTCAACCTACAAGGGCTTGTACTTCACCGGGGACGGATGCCGGCGTGATGAGGACGGCTACTACTGGATCACCGGGCGGGTGGATGACGTGCTCAATGTTTCAGGGCACCGGCTTGGCACGGCGGAAGTTGAATCGGCGCTTGTCTCCCATGAGAAAGTTTCAGAAGCGGCTGTTGTCGGTTATCCGCACGACATCAAGGGGCAAGGCATTTATTGTTATGTCACACTGATGGTGGGTGAGACCGGCAGCGATGATTTGCGCAAGGATTTGGTGACGCATGTGCGGAAGGAAATCGGGCCCTTTGCGACACCGGACAAAATCCAGTTCTCCCCGGGCCTGCCCAAAACGCGATCAGGAAAAATCATGCGGCGAATCTTGCGGAAGATTGCGGAGGATGATTTTGGCGCGCTTGGGGATACATCCACGCTGGCCGATCCAGCAGTGGTTGAGGATTTGATCAATAATAGGCAGAACAAGAGAAGTCGATGACAATCCTATCCTGTATGATTGCTGCTGGCGGAATGATTGTCTTTACACTGATGGATGTTTGGGCTCAGGTTTAAGACAAATGTACTGACTTAATTTGACGCAAGTGTTCATGCATCTTCAATTGTTCGCCATTAATGTGCTGGCTTACCGTACTAAAAAGGACAACTCGGCACAATCTAAAGTTTATCGGCCCAATTGCTTATTGGCTTTTACCAGTTATCTATTTTAGATTGCCAGCCGTGTTATTCAATGTCCTTTCAACCCTCATGTTGAGGCATGTCCTAGATGGTGATGGCTACGCGCGTGCATGAAAAACTGGCTGGCAACAATACCGGAATCCATTCGGTTGAAGTTGCGGCACAGATACTTCTGCAACTGGCAAATTTCCGCCATCCGGCTTCGCTTAAGAGTCTAAGTGAAAGATGCAAACTCAGCCCCAGCAAGGTTCACCGCTATTTGAGCAGCCTGACAAAACAGGGGCTGACTTTCCAGGGACAGAAATCAGGTAATTATTCCCTTGGTAAAAACGCCGTTTTGCTTGGACTTTCGGCCATGCAGCACATCGACCAGATTGACGATGTCATGGAAGGGCTGCCGCACCTGGTCAAGGAACTCCAATGCCACGTCAGCCTTACGGTCTGGAGCAAAACAGGCCCGACACTCATTAAAGTGGAACGCGCCAATGATTCACTGGCAATTCCGCTGATGCTGGGTCAGACGCTTCCCATCCTGCATTCGGCTTCGGGGCGGGTATTTTCGGCATTTCTGGATCCGGCCCAGACACGTGAACTCATAGCGAACGAGAGGGTGTCTTACAATGATTCAAACATGCAGTCGGAGGAAGAACTCCGCGCGGTACTGAAAGAAATCCGGCAGAATAGATTTGCCGTCTCCAAAGGAGAAGTTGAAAGCGAGACAACAGCGATTTCAGCGCCCGTGCTTGACTGGCAGGACAATCCGATTGTCGTTGTGACGGGCCTGGTTTCCAAGCACTCCGACAAGGACAAGATTCAATCAACCTTGACTGGCGTGAGACGTTTTGCGGAGCAAAAATCCGTTCAAAGGCCATCGTTCCCATTTGAAGCATAATTTAGCTTCCGCCGCGAATTGCGATCAAAGTTCGCTGGCAGTTTAATCAATTGTACACGCACAGTTGCTATACAGGTCTTCTCCGAAGCAAAAATTTCCCATTGAGGAACTGATTGCGCACTGGGGAATAATTCTCAAAATTAAAAATGCGTTGCGAAGTGTTTCTAGAATTCCTGGAAAGGTTTCGGACATTTCCGCTCACTAGCCTGCTCCCATGGGTCTTCCTGCTAGGTCCAAATAAAATGGAGCATGACATGAAAGAATATTCTTCCAGCCGAAAAAACAAGACACTCAAATTGATGTCGGTTTTTTTGATCTCGACCTTCCTTCAAGTAGGTGCCGCGTACAGCGACGGAAACAACGGTGGACTTGGCGGTGCTCTTGGTGGACTTGGCGGTGCATTAGGTGGCCTGGGCAATACCGTGGGCGGCGTGGTGGGCGGTCTTGGCAACACTGTTGGAGGCGTTACAGGAGCTGTCGGCAATACCGTTAACGGTGTAACAGGCAATGTTACGGCAAGCCTGAACGGGCTGAACTCCAAAAACCTTTTGGGCGCAAAGGCGAAATCGGACCTTCTTGGTGGAATTCTCGCCAAGGCGAAGGTTCTTTCCCCTAAAGAATTGGCGAAACTTTGCCTGGCGGCGGGTGGCAGCGATACTGGCTGCGGCTCAGGCAAGAGCAAAGCGAAGCTGCTGGGGCTGATTGATATCAAGCTCAAGCTTCTCCAACCTAACCAACTTCTCGCACTTTGTGTCAGCGTTGGCGGCGGCTGCGGTGGTCGCGCTAGCGGAGGCGGTGGTGGCGGAGGAGGTGGTGGCGGCGGAGGCGGAGGCGGCGGTGGTCTCGGCGGCATGTCCAGGGGCGAAGTCGTTGCCTACAAGAAACGCTGCGTGAATGTTCTGAGCAGCCCACAAAGGTATGAGTCCGACATCGTCAGCCTTTGCCGTCTTATCAAGCAGCAAAGAGTCTAGGCTTTCGGCTAACTATCCTTATGAGTTGAATCGCGGCGGTCGGAGTTTCAATACTTCGACTGCCGTAAAAATTGCTCGAGCATCCATGCCTATCCTCTTTGCGGGAACTTTCATGCCTCCGAATCGTTAACTTCATGCGTTAACTTTTGGAGCCAGGAAAAATGAAACATTTGCCCGAAGACACCCGTGTGCTTGTGGCAGACGGCGCCTACGCCCTTGTTTTGCGAAACGACGGCGATGGCATGTTTCCCAATCTCCGGCTGGAGCGGGCCTATGAACAGGACAATCCCGCCACCCGGGAACAGGGAAGCGACAAGCCCGGCCGGATGAATGACAGCCAGGGCCGGCGCTCCACCATGGAGGCCACCGACTGGCACAAAGTTGCCGAGGACCGCTTTGTGCAACGGATTGCCGACGATATGGCAAAGGACCTGAAGGCAGGCGAATTCACCAGCTTCGTTCTTGCGGCGCCCGCCGTGGCCCTGGGGGAATTCCGCAAGGCCTCCACCAGCGCCTTGACGGATGTGACCATTATGGAAATCGACAAGGACCTGACCAATCATCCCATCGACAGAATTGAACAGATTGTCGTCAAGGCGCTGGAAGAGGCGGGCGCTTAAGGTCGAACATTCACTTCATTCGCTCTTCTCGCTCTAGCCACTCATTTACGGCGTCACCCATGGTTTTGGGCTTGCCGTCCTTGAGCCAGGCCATGAAGGGCCGGTCAAACTTGAAATGGCTGCCGCACTCAGCCTTGAAGAAGCGCCGGACGTTCTGGGTATTCCGGTAGGACGGGGTGACGGGGGTTGCCCGCGTGAGCTTGTCCTTGTGCCAATCGAAAATTGCCATGTGCGCCAGCCTGCCACAATCCTGCCCATAGTCCAGAGCTAGAAATCCCTCAGGAACAGGGATTTTCAATGAATCGGCGGAACTTCATAATTGGCTTGGCGGCGATGGCGCCAGGCCCCGGCTTTGCGGCGGCGAAGAAGAAGGCCGTTCCCTATCGCGGGGCTGAAGTTGTTGAATTCGCAACCCCGGAAAAACGCGGCACGGTGATCGTCAACACGGAAGAGAAAGCGCTTTATCACATCATCGGGCGGGAAACGGCGATCCGCTATGGCGTGGCGGTGGGCAAGGACGGCTTCGACTGGGCGGGCATCGCCAAGGTGGGGCGCAAGGTGGAGTGGCCGACATGGACGCCGCCAGCCTCGATGATCAGGCGGCGGCCGGACCTTGAAAAATGGCGCAACGGCATGCCTGGCGGACGGGAAAACCCGCTGGGCGCGCGGGCGATCTATCTATTTGCCGGGGGCCGCGACACGCTGTTTCGCATCCATGGCACCAACGAGCCGCAAAGCATCGGCACGGCGGCGTCCTCGGGCTGCATCCGCATGCTGAACGAGGAAGTTTCGGAGCTTTATGAGAGCGTGCAGATCGGTACGAAAGTCATTGTGATCTGAGTTCTTCGCCCCAGTGCTCCATGGCATCGAGAATTGGCCCCAGCGAAAGGCCATGGGGGCTGAAGGCATATTCAACCCTTGGCGGCACCTCACCATAATCCTTGCGGACAATAATTTTATCCTGCTCCAGCGCCCGGAGCTGAAGGGTGAGCATGCGCTGGGTGATGTGCGGCAGCAGGCGGCGCAATTCGTTGAAGCGGCGCGGGCCTTGCTTCAACTGAAGCAGGATCATGGGTTTCCATTTGCCGCCGATCACATCGATGGTTGCCGCAACCGGACACCAAGGTTCATGGATCATCGCTTCGCTCCCACGCTGCACACTCCGGCAGTATAAAAATTGTGCGTACTTTTGGCAATGAAGGCGCTGTGTTAGGGCTGGCCAAAGCAATTGACACAGGCGTTTATGATGGGTGGCCGCATGCAGAGCATATTGATCGTGATTACCGCACTTGGCAGCGGGTTGATCGCCGGAGCATTTTTTGCGTTCTCTTCATTTGTGATGGGGGCGCTCGGAAAACTTCCGGCAAGCCAGGGCATTGCCGCCATGCAGTCCATCAACGTGGTGGTGATCAATCCGGTGTTTCTGGGCGTGCTGTTTGGCACGGCGGCGCTGGCGCTGTTTCTGGGATTTGGGGCGATACGGCATTTGGGTGATCCAAGCGCCATGTGGTTTGTGGCGGGGGCGGGGCTTTATGTGATCGGCACGGTTCTGGTCACGATGGTTTTCAATGTGCCGCTTAACAACGCCTTGGCTGCTGTCGATCCGGCGAGCAGTGAAGGTGCTGCAGAGTGGGCGGATTATCTCCGGACCTGGACGAATTGGAACCATGTGCGCACCCTTGCGGCGCTGGTGGCATCAGGGGCATTTATTTCCGCGTTTTTTGCTGCTTAACGGCAGCTGCGATACCAGCCCATATCGACGTGCAGGTGATCGTGATGGTCGGCGTTGTAATCGGGGCTGAGGACCACATTGAAATAATCACAGGCGCCGTCGCGCACCTCGCGCAGGAATTTCGCTGGCGGCTGGCTGCCTTGCCACTGCTGCTTGAGGGTGATGAGTTTTCCGCTGCGCAGACGGAAGCCCGAAATATCAAAGGCATTGGCGGTGGCATGTTCGCTCGCGGCGGACGAGCCGCGGATGGTGCGGCAGGAATAGGAACCGAAATGGAGGATTTCGTCGACGGGCTCATTGAAATATTTGCGCGCCGCGGGCTGAACGACATTGTACTCCCACATGAAGAGGCGGGCGGCGATGGCGCAGCGGGTTTCTTCGACGCGCAGCATTGCCGTTGAGAGACCGCCGAGTTTTATGGTGTCTTCCTTGCTGCATAGCGCCGAAGCGATTTGTGCAGGCTCAATTGCCACGGTTTTTCCGGCGCGGGCGAAAGCGGCGCGGCAGTTCTCCGCGCTGGAATCGACGAGTTTCAGCTTGAACGGGGTGAGCAGATTTGGCGCGGCGTCGAGGTCCGGCAGGGCAAGGGGATCATATTCCCGGGGCCATTCAAAATAGCCAAGGCGGGAAAGGCCATAGGCCGTCACAATACATATAAGGAGGAGCGCCAGAAGGAAGCGCAGGCGGCGATGGAAAAGCGACATCAGCGGTTTCTATAAGACTTTTTGCCCATTTGCCATGTTGCGACGCACAAGCTAAAAGAAATGCAGGATTTCGAGGCGATTGAATGGCAAACGACAAGTCTGCGGCGCGTCCCCTGTCGCCGCATCTGCAAATTTATCGGCCCATGCTCACCATGATGATGTCGATTATGCACCGCATTACGGGCGTCGGGCTTTATTTCGGGATTGTGCTGTTGGTGGGCTGGCTGATGGCTGCGGCAATTTCCGACTCCTGTTTTGATTTTGTGCAGGGATTTTTCGGCCACTGGTTTGGCAGGCTGCTGCTGTTTGGCTTTACTTGGGCGCTGATCCACCATGCGCTGGGCGGGCTTCGGCATTTGCTGTGGGATACGGGCCGGGGCTTTGACCTCACCGTGGTGGAATGGCTGGCGCGGGCCAATCTCGCGGGCTCAATCGTGCTTACAGTTTTTCTCTGGGTTATCGGCTACGGAGTGATGGCATGACTCCGGATAAATCCGGGACAAGGCATTTCTGGCAGCAGCGGGCGACCGCCATTGTCAATGTGCCGCTGGTTTTATTTCTGCTGTGGTTCATCGTTTCGCATCTGGGGGCGACGCGGGCCGAGGTAGTGGCGAGCGTGCAGAATCCCCTTAATGCAATCCTGCTGATCCTGTCGTTTGCTTCCATTCTCTGGCATATGCGGCTTGGCATGGAGATGGTGCTTGAGGATTATGTGCATGACGGGCGCATGCTTCGCGCCAGCCTTCTGCTCAATACACTGTTCACGGCTGCTGCCGGCGTGGCGGCACTTTATGCGATTTTAAGAATGAGTTTTGGAAGCTGATGGCCACCAAAAATTCCTACCCCATAACCGACCACAGCTTTGATGTGGTCGTCGTCGGCGCCGGGGGTGCGGGTTTGCGCGCCACACTTGGCGCTTCGCAGGCGGGATTGAAAACGGCCTGTATTTCCAAGGTTTTCCCGACGCGCTCGCATACGGTGGCGGCTCAGGGCGGCATTGCGGCATCTCTCTCCAACATGGGGCCTGATGACTGGCGCTGGCACATGTATGACACGGTGAAGGGCGCTGACTGGCTGGGCGACCAGGACGCCATTGAATATCTCTGCCGCCAGGCGCCAACCGCGGTTTATGAGCTAGAGCATTTCGGCATGCCGTTTTCGCGCACCGAAGACGGCCGGATTTACCAGCGGCCTTTCGGCGGCATGATGCAGAATTTCGGCGAAGGCCCGCCGGCGCAGCGCACTTGTGCCGCGGCGGACCGCACGGGGCACGCCATGCTGCATACGCTGTATGGCCAGTCGCTGCGCTACGAGACGGAATTTTTCATCGAGTATTTCGCGCTTGATCTCATCATGGAAAATGGCACGGTCCGGGGCGTGATGGCGCTGTCGATGGAAGACGGCACCATCCACCGGTTCCGGGCGCATAAAACCATTCTGGCGACGGGCGGTTATGGCCGGGCCTATTTCACGGCAACATCGGCGCATACCTGCACGGGGGACGGCAACGCCATGGTGCTGCGCGCCGGATTGCCGCTGCAGGATATGGAATTTGTGCAGTTTCATCCCACCGGCATTTACGGGGCGGGCTGTTTGATAACAGAAGGGGCGCGGGGCGAGGGCGGCTATCTCACCAATTCGGAAGGCGAGCGTTTCATGGAGCGCTATGCGCCGTCGGCCAAGGACCTGGCGTCGCGCGATGTGGTGTCGCGCTCGATGACGATGGAGATCAGGGAAGGCCGGGGTGTCGGGCCGCTGAAGGATCATATCCACCTGCATCTCGAACATCTCGACCCGTCCGTTTTGCATGAGCGGCTGCCCGGCATTTCGGAATCGGCCAAGATTTTTGCGGGCGTTGATTTGACGCGCGAGCCCATTCCGATCCTGCCCACGGTGCATTACAATATGGGGGGCATCCCCACGAATTATCACGGCGAGGCGCTGGCGGGGGATGCGAAGAATCCGGAAAAGACCGTGCCGGGCCTGATGGCGGTAGGGGAGGCGGCCTGTGTCTCCGTACACGGAGCAAATCGCCTGGGTAGCAATTCGCTGATTGATCTGGTGGTGTTTGGCCGGGCGGCGGGGCTGAAATGCATTGAGGATATCAAGCCGAAAGCGCCGCACAAGGAGTTGAAGAAGGATGCGGGCGAGGCGGCGATTGCGCGGCTTGATCATTTCCGCAATGCATCCGGTGGTTCGCCCACGGCGGAACTGCGGCTCAAGATGCAGCGGACGATGCAGGAGGATGCGGCGGTGTTCCGCACCGGCGAGACTTTGAAGCAGGGTGTGCGCCGGGTTGCCGATATCTGGAAAGCCACTGATGACATCCGGGTGACGGACCGTTCGCTGATCTGGAACAGCGATCTCATCGAAACGCTGGAATATGACAATCTTATCGTGCAGGCGGCGGTGACCGTTGAAGGCGCCCTGGCGCGTGAGGAAAGCCGCGGGGCGCATGCGCGCGAAGATTTCCCCAAGCGCGATGACAAGGGCTGGATGAAGCATACGCTGAGCTGGACCGATGGCGCCACCCGCAAGGTGAAACTCGGCTACCGCCCCGTGCATGATTTCACCATGTCGAAGGACATTGATTACATCAAGCCGAAAGCACGGGTGTATTGAAATGGGCATCCTTGACATAATCAAGGGTTTCGTTTCGGCCCATAAGGGCTTTCGATGGAGTTTGTATTTCGTTCATAAGCAAGAAGGTCTAAAGTATACGCTACACGAGAACGCAGTGTTTGTTCTCTTAGGCTATATTGCTGCGCAAATTGAACGTGGTCGACGTATCAGTCCCGATTGGCAGGTATTTGCCAATTTCAATCATGGAAAGAATCACATTCTTTTGAGAGAAAAAGACTTTCCGGACGGAGAAGTGTCCGATGACCTTATTATGAGAATTGAATCACTTGATAAGGATTTCATGGTACCTGGCAGCAAACCTGTATTTGTTGATGCTGTTACTAAGGCCGTTTTGCCGCTTGGCGGATCGTATGAAGCTGTGTTTCAAAGCAGTGAAGAGAGACTCCAATCAATAGAAGCGTTGCTTAGGGGAAATAGTGCTGAGGCTGGCGTTAGCCTGGGCAAAGTTCTCAAGGAAGTCTTTATTTAGGGATGTCTTGATTATGGTAGCTTTTTCTCTTCCACAAAATTCCAAAGTCCAGCCGGGAAAGAGTTGGCCGAAGCCTGCGGGATCGAAACTGCAGGAGTTCAGGATTTACCGGTGGAATCCGGATGACGGGAAAAATCCGCAAGTGGATAGCTACCATGTGGACGTGGAGGCCTGCGGGCCCATGGTGCTTGATGCCATTATCAAGATCAAGAATGAGCAGGACCCGACGCTGACTTTCCGCCGCTCGTGCCGCGAGGGGATTTGCGGCTCCTGCGCCATGAACATTGACGGCACCAATACGCTGGCGTGTTTGAAGGCCTGCGACGAGGTGAAGGGGGCGGTGCGGATTTATCCGCTGCCGCACATGCCGGTGGTGAAAGACCTGGTGCCCGATCTCTCGCGCTTTTACGCCCAGCATCGTTCCATCGAGCCCTGGCTCAAGACGACCACACCGGAGCCGGTGAAGGAATGGAAGCAGTCGCACAGCGACCGGGAACTGCTCGACGGATTGTATGAATGCATTCTCTGTGCCTGCTGTTCGACGTCGTGTCCCTCCTATTGGTGGAACGGCGACCGCTATCTCGGACCTGCCGTTCTGCTGCAGGCCTATCGCTGGCTTATCGACTCGCGCGACGAAGCCAAAAAGGACCGCCTCGACAATCTTGAAGACCCATTCAAGCTTTACCGCTGCCACACAATCATGAATTGCGCCAAGGCCTGCCCCAAGGGACTGAACCCCGCCAAAGCCATTGCCGAGATCAAGAAACTCATGGTGGAAAGGCAGGCATAGCCCTTATGCTTATTGTTAGAATTGTGCTGCGGTGCAATAAGAGTTATAGCCAGCCTCGAAATTCCAGCCCAGGAAAGCCAGCATGACCCCCACCTCCCTCGACAGCTTCAAATCCCGCAAAACCCTTAAAGTTGGCTCAAAAAACTACACCTATTTCAGCCTCAAGGCGGCGGAGAAGAACGGCCTCAAGGGCATTTCGAAGCTTCCCTATTCGCTGAAAGTGCTGCTGGAAAACCTGCTGCGCCATGAGGATGGGCGCAGCGTCACCAAGGCCGATATCCAGGGTATTGTAGACTGGCTGAAGAACCGGGGCAAGGACGAGATGGAAATTGCTTTCCGCCCGGCGCGGGTTTTGATGCAGGACTTTACCGGGGTTCCGGCGGTTGTCGATCTCGCCGCCATGCGCGATGCGATGAAGGGGTTGGGCAAGAACCCCACCAAGATTAATCCGCTGGCGCCGGTTGACCTCGTCATCGATCACTCGGTGATGGTGGATTATTTTGCCTCGACGGGGGCGTTCAAGAAAAACGTCGAGATGGAATATGGCCGGAATGGCGAGCGCTACACATTTTTGAAATGGGGGCAGGGGGCCTTTGACAATTTCCGCGTGGTGCCGCCGGGCACCGGCATCTGCCATCAGGTGAATCTTGAATATCTCGCCAAGACGGTGTGGACGCGCACCGACAAGGTGAAGGGCAAGGCGGTGACCACGGCCTATCCGGATACGCTGGTGGGAACCGACAGCCACACCACGATGATCAATGGCCTCGCGGTTCTGGGCTGGGGCGTTGGCGGCATCGAGGCGGAAGCGGCCATGCTGGGCCAGCCGATTTCCATGCTCATTCCGGAAGTGATCGGCTTCAAGCTTGACGGCCGGTTGCCGGAAGGCACGACGGCGACCGATCTGGTTTTGACCGTGACCCAGATGCTGCGCAAAAAAGGCGTGGTCGGCAAATTCGTTGAATTTTATGGGCCGGGGCTTGGCACGTTGGCTTTGGAAGATATGGCCACCATTGCCAACATGGCGCCGGAATATGGCGCGACCTGCGGCTTCTTCCCGGTGAACGCGGAAACCATTTCCTATCTCAAGGGCACGGCGCGGCCCGCCGCGCAGGTGGAGCTGGTTGAAAAATATGCCAAAGCGCAGGACATGTTCTGGACGGCAAAGGCCGAGGATCCGGATTTCACCGATACGCTGTCGCTCGATCTTGCAACGGTTGTGCCTTCGATGGCCGGGCCCAAGCGCCCGCAGGACAAGGTGACGCTGACGGAGTCGGCTTCCGACTTTGCCAAGGTGATGGACAGTGAATTCAAGAAGGCGGCGCAGCTCGGCCAGCGTTACAGTGTTGAGAATGCCAATTTCGACGTGGGCCATGGTGATGTGGTGATTGCCGCCATCACGTCGTGCACCAACACATCCAACCCTTCGGTGATGATCGGGGCGGGATTGCTGGCGCGCAATGCGCAGAAAAAGGGCCTGACGGTAAAGCCATGGGTCAAGACTTCGCTGGCGCCGGGAAGCCAGGTGGTTACGGAATATTTGAAGTCATCGGGCTTGCAAAAAGATTTGGACAAGCTTGGATTTGACCTGGTGGGTTATGGCTGCACAACCTGTATAGGCAACTCAGGCCCGCTGCCTGAGAACATTTCCGAGTCGATTCGGAAAAATGATCTGGTGGCAGCGGCTGTGCTTTCAGGCAACCGCAATTTCGAGGGCCGGGTGAATCCGGATGTGCGGGCAAATTATCTGGCGTCTCCGCCGCTGGTTGTGGCCTATGCGCTGGCGGGCTCGCTCAATGTGAATCTTGCCACTGATCCGCTGGGCCATGACAAAAAGGGCAAGCCGGTTTACCTCCGGGACATCTGGCCGGATGCAAAGACGGTGGCGGATTTCGTGCGCAAGAACGTGACCCGCAAGGCTTTCGCCAAGCGCTACAAGGATGTGTTCAAGGGCGACACGGCATGGCGCAAGATCAAGGTCACCAAGGGCCTCACCTATGCCTGGGACGGGAAGAGCACCTATGTGGCGAGCCCGCCCTATTTCACGGGGATGAGCATGACACCGGCACCGGTGACGAATGTCTCGGGCGCGCGCGTCCTGGGCCTGTTCCTCGACTCGATCACCACGGACCATATTTCCCCGGCGGGCGATATCAAGGCGAGTTCGCCGGCGGGCCAGTATTTGAGCGGGCACGGCGTCGAGCGCGTCGATTTCAATTCCTATGGCGCCCGGCGCGGCCATCACGAGGTGATGATGCGCGGCACTTTCGCCAATATCCGCATCAAGAACCAGATGGTGCCCGGGGTTGAAGGCGGTGTCACAATTCACCATCCCTCGCTTGAACAAATGCCGATTTACGATGCGGCGATGAAGTATCAATCCACCGGAACGCCGCTGGTGATTTTCGCGGGCAAGGAATATGGCACGGGATCATCGCGGGATTGGGCGGCCAAGGGCACGAAGCTTCTCGGTGTCCGCGCCGTCATCGCGCAAAGCTTCGAGCGCATTCACCGCTCCAATCTTATCGGCATGGGGGTTGTTCCGCTGCAATTCAAAGAGGGCGAAAGCTGGCAGGTTTTCGACCTGCACGGCGATGAGACCGTCACCATCAGCGGTTTGGCTGAAGGCTTGAAGCCGCGCTCGCAGCTTTCCCTTGAGATCCAGCGGGCCGATGGCTCGGCCCTTGTGGTTTCGGTCCAGTGCCGGATCGATACGCTGGATGAGCTCGACTACTTCATGAACGGCGGCATCATGCCTTATGTATTGAGGAATTTGGCAAAGGTTGCGTAATGTCGAAGAATATTCAAGTTATTGACGGTGCGGACAACTGCACTTTCAGTATCTTCCAGGCTACAGATGAGGAATTCAAAGCCGTATTCCCGGACTCCGGGCAGGATATTCAGTTTGCAGAGGACTTGTCGAAGGCTGGAAGCGATGCGCTTTTAGCTATTTGGGATAGGCCTATCGCTAAACCAGACGTAATTGGTATTCATGGCACGCTTCTTTACGAATTCGGTCAGAAGCGCAAATCTTTCCCGCCTAGTAAACGCGAGCGGGATTGGCCGTTGTCTGCTCTCAACGCTTCACAACGTAGATTGCATAGTAAATAGACGTTTGGGCCTGACGTGCCGCGGAATCTAATTAATGCGGCTTAGCCTGTTTGGAATAATTGGCCCGTATCTCCGTTACAGAGGGTTGTGTTTAACAGGAGCACGACGATGGGCATGAGCGAGCGCGACAAGATGGCGGCGGGAGAATGGTATTCCTGCCTTGATCCCGAGTTTGACGGATTGCGCAGCGTTGCCCGCATTGCCGTCCATTCGCACAACACAATGTATCCCAGTGAACGCGGCAGCATGGCGCCACAGCTTCGCGCGCTTTTTGCCGAGGTTGCCGACGATGTTTTCATCGAAGCGCCGTTCCACTGCTCCTATGGCATCAACATCAGGTTTGGCAACAGCGTCTATCTGAACGCCGGCTGCACCATCCTTGATTCCGGCACCGTACGCATCGGAGCGCGTTCTATGCTTGGTCCGGGCGTTCATATCTATTGCGCCGAACACCACAAGGATCCGGTCCTGAGGGCAAAGGGGCTTGAGGTCGCTTGGCCGGTGGAGATCGGCGAGGACGTGTGGATCGGCGGCGGAGCAATCATCCTGGGTGGGGTGATGATCGGCAACGGGGCGCTCGTCGGCGCCGGCGCGGTGGTGACGAAAGACGTGCCGCCGGGAGCGACGGTGGTGGGCAATCCGGCGAGGCAGATTGCGGGCGGTCCCAGGGCTTGATCTATCTGGAACAATTGTGCTGCATTCGCGTTTTAGAGGGTTGCGTTAACAAGGAGTACGACAATGGCTTATGTTGATGGATTTGTTCTTCCTGTTCCCAAGAAAAACCTGGCGGCGTACCGCAAGATGGCGAACAAGGCGGGCAAGACATGGATGAAGCATGGCGCGCTTTCCTATGTCGAGAGCGTGGCCGATGATGTGAAGCCAGGAAAGGTTACCTCATTTCCGCAGAGCGTGAAGCTCAAGGACGGGGAAACCGTGATATTGGCATTTGCGACCTACAAATCCCGCAAGCACCGGGATCAGGTGATGGCGAAAGTCATGAAGGATCCGGCAATGTCCAACTACGATCTTAAGACACTGCCCTTCGACGGCAAACGCATGTTCTGGGGTGGCTTTAAGCAATTGGTAGCCATGTAGGCCGGATTGACCCCGCAAGCCTGAAACAAACATGTGATCGGGCCTCACTGGCTCGTGAGTAGCTGAATGGTGCATTAGTTGCTATATCCGCCCCATGACCTGCTTGCTTAACCGCCGGAATGTCCTTGCATATGGAGCTGCCGCCGTGCTTGCCAAGCCGGCGTTTGCAGCGGTTAAGCGCCCGGTTATCGTTGAGCTTTTTACCAGCCAGGGCTGCTCGTCATGCCCGGCGGCGGATGCCTATTTGAAGACGCTGAAAGAACAGCCTGAGGTATTGGCGCTGTCCTACCATGTGGATTACTGGGATTATCTGGGGTGGCGCGACACGCTTGGCGGCGCTGAATTTTCCGAGCGCCAGTACGACTATGCGGAATCGCGCGGCGACAAGAATGTTTATACGCCGCAAATGATCATCAATGGCGGCAAGCATTTTGTTGGAAGCCAGCGCGGCCAGATTTCGAGCGTCATTGCAGCGGCCAGAACCGAAGTCGCAACGGACTGGGTCGATATGGCGATGTCCGACAACAAGACCGATGTGACGATTAACATTCCAGCAGGCGAGCCGATGAGGGAAGCGACCTTGTGGCTTCTGGCATTTACCCATTCCATTTCAGTTGAAATCAAGAAGGGCGAGAACGCCGGAAACACCGTCGAATACCATAATGTGGTGCGCAAAATGGTGCCCGCCGGGATGTGGCATGGTGAGGCGGCGAAGATCGTGCTGCCGAAAGGGAGCGTGGTTCCGCAGGGCTGCAAGGGTTGGGTGGCGCTGCTGCAGGACGGCAAGGTGGGCCGCGTTATCGGGGTCGCTGCAGGCGGGGCTCCCTCCAGCGTCTGACTATTTTGGAATCTTGTATTTCAGGTGGGTGATGTGGGGTGAATTCACCGCGCGGTCACAGATGAGTTCAAGCGGCGCTGCGCCGAAATTCTCAAATAATCTGCTGCCGCTGCCGAGCAGGACGGGGACAAGCTGGATGTAGACTTCATCGGCAAGCTTTTCCTTCAGCATTTGCTGCGCGACATCGGCGCCCATCACGATGATGACTTTTCCGGCCGCCGCCGCCTGAGCCTGCTTCAAGGCTTCGGCTACGCCCTCGCTGACGAAGGTGAAGGCAGCACTTTCCATATCAAGCTTGTCAAGCTTCTCGTGGGTAACGACAAAGCTTGGTACGGGGTAGGGGGTGTCCCCCCAATGCTGGAGGCCCACGTCATAGGTCCGCCGGCCCAGGACAACGGCGCCGACTTTCAGCAGGAGTTCACGGGCCATGCCCAGATCAATGGCGTTTTCCGGGCCGCCATGGAACATCCACTTGTGAAGCCTGTCGCCGCCCACGCCCATGGCATTATCCATGCTGACGTCCGGCCCGGCGATGAAGCCGTCCAGCGACATTGAAAAGGTTAATACGACTTTCCCCACGCCCACTCCCCAAACTTTCCGGATTTCTATCACACCTTGCATGGAGGGAAGCAAGAGGGCGGCATAAACGGGGCAAAATCCTCCGTCACGGATTTTTCCTCCTTGATCACGAAAACGTTTTTAACCTTTCTGCAACTATGCGGAAAAACGATCCGTTCCTGCAAGTGTTGGTCAATCAACAGACGTCAAACAGGAGTTTCCCATGCTTAAATCAACCCTTATTGCACTTTCCATGACGTTGGCGCTCGGCGCCTCGTCAGCCTATGCGGCCATGATGGTTGGCGGCGCAGAAATGTTCCCGACCAAGAACATCATTGAAAATGCCGTCAATTCCAAGGACCACACCACGCTTGTGGCTGCCGTAAAGGCCGCTGGCCTGGTTGACACGCTGCAGGGCGCCGGCCCTTTCACCGTGTTTGCCCCCACCAATGAAGCCTTTGCGGCTTTGCCTGCGGGCACGGTTGACGGCCTCTTGAAGCCAGAAGCCAAGGACACGCTGACAAAAATTCTTACCTGTCACGTCGTTCCAGCGAAGGCGATGTCCGACGCTGTGATGAAAATGGTGAAGGATGACGGCGGCGCGCACAAGGTGAAAACCGTTGGCGGCTGCGAACTCACGCTGAAGGTTGATGGCGACAAGGTCACCGTGACTGACGAAGCTGGCGGCGTTGCCAATGTAACCATCGCCGATGTTGAGCAATCAAACGGCGTGATCCACGTTATCGACAAGGTTCTCTTGCCGAAAATGTAAGACGACGCGACGGGAGCCTATGTGGAACCGGGATGTCCTCCGTGCCCGGTTCCCCCCCACCATTCAAGACAGCGGAGTAATTAAATAAAAATAATCAAAGCCCCAAGGGGAGATAGACATGCTCAAGACTTCACTCATAGCACTCGCATTAACATTGGGTTTCGGAAGCGTCTCAGTTCAAGCCGCAAACCCCAAAGTGGGCGGGGCGGCAATGTACCAATCCAAAAACATTGTCGAAAATGCGGTAAACTCCAAGGACCACACAACCCTGGTTGCCGCCGTCAAGGCAGCGGGCCTGGTAGATACACTTTCAGGCCCTGGCCCGTTTACCGTATTTGCACCCATCAACAAGGGCTTTGCCGCTTTGCCGGCGGGGACCGTTGAAGGCCTGCTGAAGCCGGAAGCCAAGGACACACTGACCAAAGTTCTGACCTGTCACGTTGTGGCCGGGAAAGTCATGTCAAAGGCCGCGATGGCCATGATCAAGGCAGATGGGGGATCACATAAAGTGAAAACCGTTGGCGGCTGCGAACTGACACTTTCCATGGACGGGCCGGACCTCATCATCACCGATGAAAACGGCGGCAAGTCGAAAGTGATCATTGCCAACGTACAGCAATCAAATGGCGTGATCCATGTGATTGACAAGGTTCTTTTGCCAAAGATGTAGTACGGCGGCAGGAGTGGCAGGACCGGGCTTTACCTTCGCGCGGTCCTGCTTTTATTTTCAAATCGCCTTGGCCTGAGGGACAACAAATTCCCATTTGCCCTTGCTGGCTTTCAGCATGATCTTGTCGGTTTTTGCGGTGCAGGTTTCGTTCGATTTGCCAATCGTCAGCGTGCCGCCATCCTTGCAGGCAAGGTTGACGTGGTGGCTGGCAGCGAGCGTGTAGTGATGGGCTTTGCCGCCCGTTGGCGTGTAGACGAAGCTTGCCTTGGTTGGCGCCATGTTGGTTACCGTCACGGCATTGGCCGCGGAAACCATCAGGCCTGCCGCCATTGCGGCGGCGACGAGATAACGAGTCATCATGATTGCAGTCTTTCTTCAATGAAGGTTGAGGGAAGGGCTTGCGCCCGGTTACATCGAGAACTTGCCGTCCTGGATGACGATCTTGCTGACGGTGCCGTCAACGGCATGGGTGCTGCCGTTGAGCGAAAGCTGGCAGCCATTTTTGCAGTCCACATCGGCACTGCCGTTGGCTTTCAGCGCGAGGTCGATTTCCTTGGCGCCCTTGGGCATGACCTTCACCGTGTAGGCGACATTGTCCTTGGTGGTGATTGTCAAGGCGTTGGCGGAAGAGGCGATTGCGGCGAGCGCAAGGGCGCTGGCCATAAAAACACGAATGTTCATGGTACTTCTCCTGATTAAATTGTGATGTGCGGTGAAACAGAGGGCAGCGCCGCCCGTCCTGGTGTTTCATCTCACGTGTACAAGGCTACGCTTGCCAATTTTGGAGAGCCAGTTAACTCGGGGTAATCTCACGCGCAAAATGCCGCGAGAAAATGTCAAACTGTTGCCGCAATGCGGGGCAGGGCGCGCCGCATTGCCGCAAAGTTGTCGTGAAGATTACGGATAGATTACCGGTGGGTTACCACTGAATTTTAGGCGGCTTTCTTGAGCAGCCCGCGGTTGATCAGGCATTCGGCGATCTGCACGGTGTTCAATGCAGCGCCCTTGCGCAGGTTGTCGGAGACGACCCAGAGATTGATGCCGTTCTCGATCGTCGAATCCTCGCGGATGCGGCTGATGAAGGTGGCGAAATCGCCGACGCATTCAACGGGGGTGACGTAGCCGCCATCCTCGCGCTTGTCGACCACCATGCAGCCCGGCGCCTCGCGCAGGATTTCGCGCACTTCTTCGGCGGAAATCGGCTGCTCGAACTCGATGTTCACCGCTTCCGAATGGCCCACGAACACCGGCACGCGCACGCAGGTTGCGGTGAGCTTGATCTTGGGATCGAGAATCTTCTTGGTCTCAACCACCATCTTCCACTCTTCCTTGGTCTCGCCCGAGTCCATGAACACGTCGATATGGGGGATGACGTTGAAGGCAATCTGCTTGGTGAACTTCTTCGGCGTCGGCGAATCGGTGACGAAGATGCCCTTGGTCTGGGTCCACAGTTCGTCGAGACCTTCCTTGCCGGCGCCGGAGACGGACTGGTAGGTGGCCACCACGACGCGCTTGATCTTGGCCACGTCATGCAGGGGCTTGAGGGCGACCACGAGCTGGGCTGTCGAGCAGTTCGGATTGGCGATGATGTTGCGGCGCTTGTTGCGGGCCATGTATTCAACCAGCACATGGGCGTTCACTTCCGGAACGATCAACGGCACTTCCGCGTCATAGCGCCAGCAGGAGGAATTATCGATGACGATGGGGCCAAGGGCGCCAATCTTCGGCGACCATTCCTTGGAGACGGCGGAACCCGCCGACATCAGCACGAAATCCACCTGGGAGAAGTCAAACTGCTCCAGGTCCTTGCATTTCAGGGTTTTGTCGCCGAAGGAGACCTCAACGCCCATGGATTTGCGCGAGGCGATGGCGAAGCACTCATCGACCGGGAACTCGCGCTCGGCGAGGATATTCAGCATTTCGCGGCCCACGTTGCCCGTGGCGCCGACGACTGCAACCTTGTAACCCATGGAAATCTCCTTGACTTAGTCTCTGATCCGCCCGCTCAGGAGCCGTGGGGCTCCGCTTTCGGCATAGGGGGTTTCGGCCACCACCCCCGAGAGCGATGAGGCCGGGGATGAGGCTAAACGGTTTTTTTAGTCGGTTTTTTGAAAGTGGCGGAAGGGCAAGCCCGGCCGGCGATTGCGGGGGCAATCCGGTCTGAAATCATCGCTGAAACGGCGATAGTCATGATGGGCCTTTGTTTCCTAGTTCGGGCGGTTTCTAGCAGGTCCGGCTTTTCTGTCAACCACCGGCCAAATGGGGGCTTGGCAGGGCCCCGCGTCTTGGCTATTCAGCGGGGGCGACCACAGGCTTTCAAGCATGCGGAGAGGTGGCAGAGTGGTCGATCGCGTCGCACTCGAAATGCGAAGTACGCGCAAGCGTACCGGGGGTTCGAATCCCTCCCTCTCCGCCAATTACCGTTCGCCACTGTTCGTCTGTGAACGGAAAGCTCCAAAAAACGCCGATTTTGCAGGGATTTTGTGAGATGACATTTCGACAGTGATCGTCGGCGGTTGCCTAAAACCGCATCCTAGTCTAGGATAAAGACTAGGATAGCAATTGGACTGATGTTGATGACTCGCGGATTACACCGCCTTACAACTCGAGGGGTTGCGGCTCTCGTAAAACCCGGCAGACACTCCGATGGTGGAAACCTTTACCTCCAAATCTCGCCATCCGGTACACGGCAATGGACTTTCTTTTTCCAATTGAATGGTAAGCAGCGAGAAATGGGTCTGGGAAGCGCGGAAGCTGGCAACGTGACGTTGGCCGATGCGCGGGAGAAAGCCGTGGAGGCACGGCGCCAGCTAGCACAGGGTATTGATCCTATTGAGGCGCGCAAAGGCGTTTTGGCAAACGCCAAGATTGCCGGTGTAAAATTCGGCAAATTTGCCGACGATTATGTGAAAAGCCATCAAAGCCAATGGAGCAATGCCAAGCACGCAGCCCAGTGGAGCATGACGATGGGGGATAGGTACTGCTCTTCAATTCGGAACAAATCCATAGCGGCCATAGAGACCGATGACATTCTGGCCGTATTGGAGCCGGTCTGGCAGAAAGTTCCAGAAACGGCCCGTCGGGTACGTATGAGACTGGAGAAGATACTATACGCTGCCCGGGTCCGTGGTTATCGATCTGGCGAAAACCCTGCACGATGGAAGGGGCACCTGGATCACCTGCTACCGAAGCATGGAAATAGCTCGCGCAAGCACCATGCGGCGATGGTATCGGCAGATGTACCGAATTTTATACGGGAACTGAAGTTACGGGACGGAACGGCTGCCTTGGCATTCCGATTTCTTATCCTAACCGCCTGCCGTACCAGTGAAGTCTTAAATGCCCGCTGGGAAGAAATTGATCTGAAGAATTTAATCTGGACAATTCCGGCCCAGCGCATGAAAAGTCGCCGGCAACATCGAGTCCCGTTGTCTAAAGGTGCTTTGACCATTCTTGAAGCTGCAGCCGACAAACACGTTAATTTTGTATTTCCGGCACCAAGCGATTTAGGCCCACTGTCTAATATGGCGCTTCTCATGTTATTGCGGCGCATGGATCAAACTGGTGCAACAGCGCACGGAATGCGGAGTTCATTTAGGGACTGGGCCGCCGAATGCACCGCTTTTCCTGGCGAAGTGTGTGAGATGGCACTTGCCCACGTAGTCGAAAACGCCACCGAGGCCGCTTATAGGAGAGGAGACTTATTCGAGAAACGGCGTAAGCTCATGGAGGCCTGGGCAGCGTATTGTGAGGACCGGACGACGTCAAATGTCGTCCAACTTACCGCACCAGCGTAACCAAAACTTGGGGATTCTGCAATATGAGGCGATTTCAAAGAAAAAGCCATCAATTGTCCCTCTATAAAAGACTCCCCCGGCCCCCATACTTGCAAAGCTTGATGTCAAACCCTACTAATTACGAGCATCGTTGGAGAACGTAGGCTTTCACTTACGGTCGGCAGCGACTGGAAATTGCCCCCGACGAAACCAATGCTAATTAAAACAGACCTGTGTCAAGATCAAAACAAGTGGCCGCGAAACACGCAAAAGCAGGTTTTCTTGTTGCGCGTGGTTAATCAGGTGGGTCGAATACTTCATGGCGAAGCGTGGACAGGGGTGGAGCCTGGTTGCGTATTGTCAGTACCAGAAGGTGCAGATGGCGCGGCAGGATTTCTACTGTGGCAAAATTTCCATGCTGCCGTAAACCGTTCGACCGGGCGAGACCCTCTAGGTAGCACATTTCCTTTCGAAACATTGGGTCCCGATCGTTTT
The DNA here is from genome assembly GCA_965279345.1 of Aestuariivirga sp. Classification (GTDB taxonomy): domain Bacteria; phylum Pseudomonadota; class Alphaproteobacteria; order Rhizobiales; family Aestuariivirgaceae; genus Aestuariivirga. Next base: position 112,477 of record CBDIHN010000002.1, on the reverse strand, counting down.
GACAAAGTTATGAAAGTTGGAATTGGATTTGATAACCAGATAGCTGCCGCGAAAGCTAGATTTTTTAGAGCGGCAGAGGTTGTGGTTGCGGCATGTTGCGATGAAACATTGATAACATGCCTTCGACCCCTCAGTGGTGGCGATTACTCTTCTCCGATACTTGGTGCAAATTGGAATTATGAAAATTGGCAACAGCGAATGTTCGAGGGTCAAATGGATCCCTCAAATCCGTTCGATGACACTAAAGTGAAGCAGGAACTCCAATGGATATTTGTTGAAACGAAATCTTTGCGACGTTTTTTAGATTCTATTACTCTCGTTGATTCCACTGTGACCAGGAAGGCCGTTGACGAGAAACGTTGCAAGCAATGGCTCACTGAACAAATGAAAGCCAGTCCCTATTTGAAGCCCAAACCTAAAAGCTCATATTTTAAGCATGCAATTGATGCCTTCAATGTGTCCAAACGTGGATTTGATCGAATATGGGGTGAAGCCGTTCGAGAATCGACGTCCTTATGGAACAAAGCTGGCCGCACTAAACGGTCTGGCTAAAAAACAATACGTTTCAAAATCCTCTCGCTAATCGTCGCGCCAACTTAATCGTGGCGTCTATTCAATCATATGAAAATTCCTAGGTTGCCTGTTAAGGGCTGGAAGCGTTCCGGCGAACTTAGGAGGTAACAAATGACTGAATTAACCCCTTTGGCAATTAGTGTTTCGGAAGCGGTGCGAATTTCGGGATTGGGTAAAACCTCGCTCTACGCGGCAATTGCCGCTGGCGAGCTCAAGGTGAAAAAAGCGGGTCGTCGGACGCTTGTGGAAACCGCTGAGTTGAAACGTTTTATCGGCGACCTTCCCCACGCTGTCTCTCCATAGGGAGGCCTTGGCTCTAATTTCCGCCCGGTGTTCTCGTTCCTCATGGACCCGGCATCGTTGCAAATCTTGATGAGGAATTTCAACATGGCCCACGTATCACAAATTATCCAGCTACCCATCTTCGATTGGGGTGACCTTCCCCATTGTAAGGCCTTTTTCAAGCTCTCAAGGTGGTTCATTGGCCAAATAGCGAGATTAGAAGCCTTGGTGCAGCGTGATTAGGGCACCTAGTATACATCGCGTGATTATTAGCCCTGCGCGCGCACGGAACACGGCCCGCCGCTTCACTTCTCGTGGGCCACTATTCGACGCATTTTATAAATCCAAATTGATTGTGCGAAATTCGACTGATCCAGGTCTTGATAGTGCCCGAGTGCTTAAGACGATGGGCCTCACGGGTTTACTAGAGGTTTGGGACGAGGTTTTGCCATATTGGCGGTTCCGTTGGGAAATCGATAAAGCAGCCGAGTTGACGATCCAAGAGGGAGAGGGCCGTCCCATCCTTCGGAAATTCAAATCCTTCGCTGGCCATGAGAGCGTAGACGGCATTTTGGAGAGCCAGGTTGCAAAGATTGCCCCCTAACAGGAAAGCCGTCCACGGCCGGACAGGCCATAGCTACTGTGGATTTGGACGGGATCGGAGTGGGCAATCAATTGGCCTTGCCTCTGGAGGGGGGTTGGCGGAACATTCGGGCAGGGTCGCGCACCGCCATGTTACTAATGCCAAATATTGATGCCCATGAGGGATTATTCCACGTACTCCGCGTTAAGGCACTTTGATTGCCATACTGTCGTAGTCGATCAGTGCTTCAGTATTGAGGTGCAGCATGGGTAAAGGTGGTCGTAAGGATTGGGGCGGACGAAAAGCAGGTGGTCCACCCGTAGGCGAAGGGTTCATCTGGCATACATCAGAACTGCTTACCTCGTCCGCGTGGCGAACACGAAGCATTCATTGTGCTCGACTTCTTGAGTTTCTGGAAATTGAGCACCTAGCCCACGGTGGGAACGCGAATGGGTCCTTACTGGCACCCTATAACCAACTTGAAAAGTTTGGAATCGGCCGCCGTTTCATATCCGGCGCCATCAAGGAGGCTGAGGAAAAAGGGCTCGTAACCGTTCAAAGAGGCGCGCTCAAGGGCCGCCAAATGACCGAGGTCACTCGTTTTTGCCTGACTTATCTATGGACCAAAACTCAGTCTAGTGGTTTCTGGGATTGGCAATTACCCACCGATAGCTGGAAAACTTATGGCAGAAATATCGGTGCACCTTTGGCCACAATCGGTGCACCTTTAGAGGCCTTATCAGTGGACTATAGTGAACTTGCGTCGGTGCATCATCGTGTACTACCCCCCTCGCAACCCTTTGTAATTGCTACACCTGACGAAGTGCACGAAAGTGAACACCCTTCTATATCTTGGGTACGGAGTTCGAAGGGGCATTAGCGTTGCCGCACAAGGTTGCGGAACTAAGCACGTCGCCAAACCGGTCATGAAAGATGACGGGATAGCCCCGCGCCAAGCTCGCGAAGTCGGGCTCTTCGCCGGTATGCACGCGCAGAAGTTCGGGACCGAGGGGAGTAGAGCATACAGGTCGAACTGGCCCAATCGGCAATTTGCTGGAATGATTATGGACTTCGAGGATCTCGTAACGGCACTCTTGCCACCACCAAATCGCATCGGCAAATCAAACGGCGAACACGAACACCACCTTTATGAAGGCACAGTAATGCTGGCCTACGCAATGCATCTGTTGCAAACACTTGATGCCCACCACGTTCATATCCATCCGGATGGCGAACATGGCAAACAATTCGATTTCTGTTGGCTTGTTGATGGCATCACCGTCCCCAGGCCGCCAGATCGCAGTGGTTCCATTTACGGAAAGCACATTACGTCTCGCACAAAGGCTGGCGCCACGCTGCGCGTTGGCTGGTATAGAAATCGCGCTTGTGGGGAGTCGTGGCGAAGTTAGAATTGTCGGGCCAGTGCCCGTCGATGTTTGAGATTAGTTTGGGTCACAAAGCCAGCAGGAAAGCAAGTAGGACGCTTCCGTGTAATTGACGGTGGAGTTTCGTGAGTCGATTTGCCACGGCTTGTCGAATGTTCATTGGCCACAGAAGCTTGCGCAAAAGCCAGCCGTTTTCAAAACCTGCCGCTTTAAATCGTTGAAAATATGTATTATTATGGATTAAGTCTTTAGGGTTAAAATGAGCCGCTTAGCCAAAGCTTCAGAGCAATAACCTTTTTACGAAGCATCCTTCAAGACTACAGAGATAGGTTGATTGGCTACTCCGGCAGCACGTTTCAAGCATTTTCATGATTTTCCGCCTGTTTCCAAAGGATGCCGGTCATTGGATATCAGTTCTTCACTGGCCATCAGAGCGTGGACGGCGTTTCGGTGAGGAAGAGTAGGATTTATAGGCCCGCGCCAAGAAGGCCGTCTATGGCAGTCTTGGCCAGCGCTGGTTGGAAATAGAAACGCGTCGTTAACCAAAATTACCTAGCAGGAATTGGTGGATCGTGATTGACGGGCACGTCGCTTGGTAGTTGCACAGGATCCAGTGCGAAGCTTCCTGTAGGCTCCCGAAGAAAGCCAGTTAGTGACGAGCTTCAGGAAAGACTTATCGTTCATAAATCGCAGCACAAAGTAACCCTGCTTAGGATCATTTCCTACAGAATTTGTAAATAATCGGTACGACTGCGATGGCAAAGGAGACTAAACCTAAAAACAGGGAAACTAAACCAAGTCTTGCGGCGACTCTATATGACGCATCGGTCGCATTCCAAGCCCATTTGATTTCGTCACTAAGCCAAAAGCCTCGTGTTAAAATGAATTGCTTTTCGTCGCGTGGGTGAAGCGCAAGTCTTTGTCGAAGGTCATAGTCAAGTGTAATAACGTCCTTCTCGTCAGTTCCACGCAAAATTACGTATTCTGACTTGCCGTTTATACTAATCTTGCATACTCGACCTTTTTCAAAACCTCCTCTTTGATCCTTATTGATTCGAACTATGTCGCTGTGAGCGTCATCCCATTGCGCTTTCTGCACCTTCAAGTTGGGGGTGGTGAATTGAACCATCGGACTTCTCTGATTGCTAAAAACTAAGAGTCAAAATTCAAGATGACACCAATCGACATCTTAGCCAAAGTCTATTCATTACGACTTTAATACATCTGGCAAACTTTATCCATGGCCCTGTGCATCATGGTTTTTGGCTTTGCAATCAGGACCCAACAATAACGTATTCAGTCACTTGCCCCTTGTCAGAAGATGAAAGCGCAACACCTTGAGAATGATGTTGTATCTTTTCGGAGAACACGTCTACGTTTCGATAATGCGTGGACATAAGAGTCACTAGACTTTCTACAGGAACAAAGCCTCGTCCTCCATAACTAATTAACAAATGCATTCCGTAATTTGCGCATCGGCCGATTACCTCCTCAAACTCCCGTGTTGCGGATGTGGGCTGAAATTCAAATTTCGAACTAAATCGGTCTTCGAGCGGTGGATAACGACCTTTGCCAAAAATTGGCGGATAGTCATTTGCTAATAGAACATTTAGCACATGATAGTATCGCGAATACTGCAATTTAGAATAAGGTGGGTCGATATAAACAGCTCGAACCTTAGACGTTGATGTCTGACCTGCAAAGGCATGTAGAGCAATACGCCAATCTCCACACGTGACTGGTCCCGCGTGATAAGAAAGTGGTTCGCGAGAAGCAAGGCGCCGAAGGGCTACTTCGAATTCCCATAGAGCGCTCCTGGCCCTACGCTCTATGACGTACCTGAATGCGGCTTCTGAATTTATTGGCTGGGGCTGGGCAAAGTGTGGACCGGTGTTACACGTGCAAGCGGTGAGAACTAGTGCAGCTAGGCAAAGATCTCGACGTGGATCATTGTTGTCAATGGCTATCTCAATTGCAAATCGAATTGCGTCAATTTCGATCGATTGACCTACGCCGAAGTATGCGTTGGCGTAGCGAGCGGTAATTAAATCTCCTTCTTCTGGATTACCCCGAGCGACGATGCTAGGCACGGTTTCGGCGATAAAAGACTTGTATTCTTTCATACTTGCGTTGTTAAGCTCGCGATGAAGGAAGATCTCCTCCGTCGCTAGTGTATTTGCATACTTTTCGCGAAGCTTGCTAGCGTGCCGTAGCGATGGAGGACGCAGAATATCAAGCAGTTTTTCGGCCTCCCGCTGACCCGCTGAGCCGAACGTGATCGATTGGACGTGAGTTAGCAGCGCGGCGTATGGGTTGGCGTCGTTTGATGAAACGGGATGGCGCCTAGCAAAACTTCGCGTTACTATACCTGTACCCGACATCATGTCGAGAATGGGCGCTCCAGCTGGAAGTTTTGCCGTTGCTACGCCGCAGAGCGTCCCAACCATCCTGAGTTTACTGCCATAAATACTGGGGGTTGTCAGGCTATCGAGTGATTCACTACGTCCTTCTGTCTTAATTTCATTCCATATTTCTGCGGCAATGTGGTGGCAGCGTCGGCCCGCGAAGGTCCAAACTGTAAGCTCATTTTCCGGGTCAATCGTGGTTGATTGGAGTTTGTTGCCTTTGCTGATTTTTTCTTGTGAAGCCTGACTGAACAGGGCAGCTACGAAACACTGGATAAGAGTCGGATGGCACTTGGCATGTCGCAGGCTAATGAACAGAGTGGGTGAGATTTCCACGACCGCAATTGGATCCGAGTGATTTTCAAACACCTTAGTTGCTTTTTGTGAATCGGATGCGACAAGAAATCGTTCCAGATTTTCAAATAAGTCGTCGGGTGGCAGATAATGAACATTTAGATACTGGATTCTCCCATTGCGGCGAATCTCAGGAACTAATGTCGACGATTGTTGAAATTTAGGAAAGTGCTCCATTCATCGATGTCCGGAACGCTTGATGAAAATCAAGTGGCGGTTTGGAGTCATTCGTGTAGTTTCCATTTGCTCATTCTGACTTAAATCTAGATCGAAATCGCCAAGTAGTCGGACGATTTCATCGAGTTGATTGTGGTCTGACTTGAACAGGTTTGCGGAAAAACATGCCCCGGGTTTTAATTGCTTTGCGATTCGGGCCAGGTCATTAGTGGGTACACCGTAATGCAACACAAAGCATGAGACAGCGGCGGAGAAGCTATTCTTGGGCAACCCACGCCAATCTTCAAGCGGCATGACAATTTGTCCCTTACTTCGTGCAATTGCTAGCATTGGTGCTGACTGGTCCGTTCCCAAAATTTCGACATTCCGTCCCAGGGGACCAAGTCGTTTTAGAGCATCCATTACACAGCCAGTGCCACATCCAAAATCCAATACTTTCCGCGGTTCATTAGCAGGCGCGTAGGCTAAGGCAGCTTTTAGCAGGATCTCAGCTGACTTGATGTTGATGTCTGCCGTTGTTAGTTCATCATACCTGTCGGCAATAAGTTCGAAAAACAACCCGGAGATTGCCGTATCACTTGCAACTGGCACATAGAAGCGATCCAAAAGGCGCACAAACGTTGATGGTTGAGAGCGGCTGTTAGATATTAATGTTTTATGATCCACATCGCCTGCAGGATGCGGTCGTAGCAAAGCAACGTTAACCCAAGTGTTGTCTATTGGGCTACGAACTCTTACTGCTTCAACGAGATTGTATCCAAGCGCTTGGGCTTGCGGGCCTACATCGTTGCGCCTATCGAAAAGTAAGACAGAATCCTTGTTGCTCATGAGCTGAGCTAATAAATCAGCGGGACGCATCCTGGACAATCGCTCTCGCTATTTCTAGGTCGCCCAAGTCTAGGAACATGTGGAAGCTCAACGCAAGGTACGTCAGCTGTCCTAGTTCAATGGGCGTCAGATCGTCGTTTTCGCGTAGACGCTGCTTGGCACTATTGAAAAAATCTCGTGACCACCGGATTGATCCAATTGCGCTGAAAGGAAAGCCGACCAGTGCCTCCACTGTTCTCCATATCCACTGAAAATCAATGTGCCACCGCCCTTCTCTGTATCGAGGCATGATTTGGACCATAACGAGGCCCAGGGGCTGATCCAACTGCACATCACCAGTTGCGACCGGCAGTGTTATGCGACGTGTGGGGCGACGCTCCTTAATAGCAAGCACCAAAGCCTCTATTCCGAAATCTCGCACATTCTGTCCATCTGATAGCGTTTTGATCAGCCTTTTGCCAAAGAGACCATCAGGTGAAGTAAAATTTTTGATAATGTAGTCCTTCAAAGACTTATCTTCGTCAGCCCAATAATCTGGAATCTCGTCTTGGAACGGATCCGTTAATACAAGTTTGAAGCATGGGAACTCGCGAAAACTTCTGCGATTTGGTTCAGTTTGGGCCGCTTCGTCACTGCTTCGTAGCAGCTGAATTGCCTGTGGATAAGCGTCGGCAAGAGACTTGCACCTGAAACCGTCCGTAATCGAGAGTTGATTCGATACAGTGGCGGCAGGCACTGCAAGACGTCTCGCCTGGCGTTCTCGGTCGAAATTTATGTTTTGTGCTTGGTCAGGGGTTCTAAGATTTTTTGACGAAATTGAGTCGACTACGGTCTTCAACATATCTCTATCAATTGCATTTTCTGGAACAATTTCGAATTCGATGTCACGTTCACGAAATGCCTGTAGGAGATGAGCGCCTATACTTAACCTCCTCTGCAGTTCATGCAACCGACCAGTCCATTCCAATTTACTCAACTTTAACATACCGATTGTCTGAGCAGCTCCGGTTTCATTACCAACTGCAATAATCTTCTGGATATTGGCGTTTTGTAAACATACTCGAACTACCCGTCCAAGATTGCTTTGCCAGAAATCTGGCAATCCACCGCCAAATACTGGGCGATCGTCAATTTCAACCACTGCAGCCACGTATTGGCTGACGACTTTTACTGCCCGAATTGCACTGTCACCGATCGGCATAAGAATACAGGGGGATAGATACTCATAGTATGTTGCCGATGTATCATCTTGATGGGCTATGGCTCGAATGATTCCGCCCTCCGGTCGGCTATCACTTGGATACCAAGGCCGACCCACGCAAACTTTCACGTGGGGCGTTGGTTTGTGGGGAAATGGGCCCAGTGAAATGTTCACAACATTTTCGGAGCCACGAATTTCAAGAACCAAGTTAGATCTATCTTTGGAGCTAGTTTCCGCGTCAAGTGCTACTAGCTTGAATTCAAGCTCATCCTTTGGGGAAAGGAGTTTAGCGCTGCGAAACGTTGAGCTAAGAAGCGACTGTGCAACAATTGCACCCCAAACAACGGTGGGTATTGCAGAAACAAAAGGTTGGGGCCATCCGCTTTGGACATCAATTGGCGACGATGATTCCAGCGCTGACCAAGGAAGAGGATGGGGCGTGACATCAATTGAATCGACAAACTTGGAGATGGTAATGGCGAGGGTCTCGAATTTCAGCCCCGGTTCGCTAAGCTTTGCGCTGAGAAGACTCTGCAGAGCGTTTGCGAATGGTGTTCCAAAAGCAGAAGTCGCAACTTCGTCGAGTTTCATCCTAGAGGCAAGCGCCGAGCGGCGAAGTTCACCTAACGCGTTCGCCTTAGATATTGACGTGGAGTTAGGAACCTCGGATTCAGGAAGGCATATTCTATTCCGGCCTTTTTCCTTAGCACGCATTTCTGCATTCCGAGCTTGCGTCAGCACTTCGTCGATGGATCCAAGGTTCGCAGGAAGCGTTGATACTTTGTATACTGCCAGGCCAATACTGCAGGTGTTTGGGCGTTGTATTTCTGGCAAATTTTCGCTTTCCATTCGCCGTCTCAGTCTGTCGGCTCGCGTAAAAAAATCAGTAGGATCGTCGCTGACTAAAAACGCAGAAAACTCTTCTCCTCCGGTCCTTACGACCAAACCGAAATCGGATAATTCTTCCCGCATGCGGTTTGCAAATGCTCGAATGACCTTGTTCCCGGCGGTTTCTCCAAATTCAGTGTTCACTAACTTAAATTTGTCGAGATCAGTGTGCAAAACCGCAAAGAAAGTTGCTCTTCCGATCATTTCTTGAATTGATTGAAGAATGCGCGCTTCTTCGCCAGCATCTGCGAGTCTTGGAAGAAGCGTGCCCTGGTCTCTCGGTCCCCAATGAGTAAGTACGAGATTGGAAAAACTAGCAACCATATTGTCGACTTGATCGATCTCCAGCTTGCAAATCGCCGTCCTACAGTGTTCGACCTTAAGATGTGCTGCTCCCTTATCCAGGTTTTTGCTATCGATAGACCTCCCGCTCGGGACTGTTCCGGCTTCATACTCGTTGATGCTAACACCATGGGAGTCCGATACGCTTGCTTTCACCCAAACGCCGAGCTCAAGCGCCTGTTCAAGCTCTAAATGAAATGCTTGGGAAAAACTTCGGTCAGATATTGGGCCACGTTTGAGACGCTGATTTAGTCCTTCAAGATTGTCCAAAAGTGCGTTGTAACTCATGATTAAGTTTCCGTTCTAATTCAGTCTAGTTGCCTCCACTTTAGCGTGCGCTCTTTCGGTAAGTTTCACACGCATCAACACCCTTAGTGCCTCAACTACTCCGCGCGCGTCTTTTTGGCTACACCTTAAGAATGCAGCGTTTTTAACCGAGTCTGGTGCATTCGCAACTGCTACTCCGACCCCAGCGGCGCCAATCATCTCCAAATCATTGAAATTGTCGCCGATTGCCATAATCTCGTCCACGCCTATCCTCATCATTTCGGCAAGCTCGAACATCGCATGTTGTTTTGTTCCTAATGGGTGGCAGATCTCGATGTATGGACCACCCGAGGTTGTGACTCTTAGCGCACCGGAGAAAGATTGAGCTAAACTCTCCTTAAAGGCATCGCCAATTGCACCGGCTGGGCATTCAATTAAGGCGGCGACGATCTCATCTTCAATCGCGAGTAGGTCGGTTACTCGTCGAATTTCCGTGCCGTTGAATTCCCTCAACGGAGCATTTGTCGACTCGCTGTAAACGGTTTCCCGAATGGACTCAAATGGCGTCGCTGCACACGCATACGCAAGTGGGGAAACGCCGATAATTCGACAGCGTTTGACCAGGTGAGCGAATGCTTCACGTTCAATAGTCCGCACCTTGAGGACTAAGTCCATCTCACCCACAGCGACGACGGCGCCATTATACGTGATCATAGGAGGCATTTTGACCCCAACACCGTCAAGTTGGGCTAAAATAGGTGCAACACCACTAATTGTCCTCCCCGTTGCTATGGAGAAGTGGATTCCCACCGATTTCAGTCGGCGAAGCTGATCAATGACCTGCGCAAACGTCTGGGAATCTCCCGTTACGAGAGTACCGTCAACGTCCATCAGCACCAGCTTGATTCGCTTGAGCCGCGTGGCGGTTGGAATATCAGGGCGCAAACGCATGATTTATTCGTTTCAGTTCAAGTGCGACACCAATAGAGGCGATGGTGGGCTTCGGCGGCATCGCCATCTTGTGCCTTGGAACTATAAGCACGCACCATAAGATCGGAAAACTCAAAATCGCCCCTTTTTCCCAACATTTCGCCTATTTCCTCGTGTCGAATTAAACCATCATTTGCATAGTGAATGACAATGAATTTGGCGTTCGATCTTCTAAGCAAATCATCAAGCGCAGGCGCTGCACGTCGGTGGACACAAAAATCGGACATTGGATATCGGCGGGCAATTGGAACACCACTCTTACCCTTCGGTTCCACGCCATCCCATAGCACGATAGTTTCAGGTAGATGATAGTAATATGAATAGTCTCTACTATTGTATGGCGGATCCAGATATAAAACGTCCGCATCAGTTTGGACGGTTTGTCGTGCGTCGCCACGCAAACAGAGGTTGACAGCGCCATTGTCGTCGACAGGAATAGCGAGCAGAGTAAGTGGCTTAAGCGATTTGCGGGTCCAGGACTTGAGATAAGCCATATAGGTTCCCGCAGTGTTAGCTACTCGATCGGCAGCGTTGAGCAAGCAAGCCAGTAAATAAGCCTCCTCTTCTTGACTTAAGAGCCCAGCTTCTCGCCATTCAAGTATTTGGTCCCGTATAGCGTCGATCCTTTTGGCATTTTCGATAGTAAAGAATCGGCGGCCATCCTTGCCCGTCTCAGAGAAGAAATTACTAATATAACCTACACAACCGGCACGACCATTGAGCCAACTAAGAACTCTCTCGGCAGGAGCAACCAAGTAATCGTCCCCCCCTGCGTCGAGCCGGTGTGCCAAACGATCGAAATTTGGCATCTTATTAAGAGAGATTGTCGCCACTTGAAAAACGTGGCTTGCAGACAGCAGATCGCCGGTCACTATGCGCAAACCAAGTTTCTTAAAATGCTTTGCGACCGTACACATCCCTGCAAAGGGATCGCAGAGAGAAGTGGCGTTGGGAGCATGGGCGGTGATGACGGATTGTATAGAAGGAAGTGTCGCTACCTTGGATCCTATGTAGCGCATTATTTTTTGCCCTCCCGCGATGTGTTTAGCTAGATTGGCAGATTGTTAACTCACTGTGTCAATCAAGGCCATAGCGGAAAATCGCGAGCAATCGAGAGAGGGCCCTTGTGTGGGGGCTCGCTATGTCCCGCTTACTTGCGGCAAAATGTTATCACAAGCGCGCGCTAAGGCGGGTCCGATGGTAGTTGGAAAAAGATTTTCGGGGGTTCAGGACGCTGCTGAAAACCTATCACCTAGAGAACCATTGATCCTAAATTGAGGGCAACTTTGGGGGCAATTTGAAAGTTGTCCTCATTTTTCTGCCCATTTTTGTTGATCTTTGACGACCTGTTCGGACTCCTCTCTCGCTACCATTAAAACCATAAAAAACGTCAAGCGCCATGAGGTGCGGATATGCTGGATTGCCCGAGACGGTATGGAGGTCCCGCATCGCACTCCACCGCCAAAACGCCGCGAATACGGCCAATGGCGGTTCTAGTGTCCGCCCAATTCGATACCTAAGCTGTTGTATCGGCTATTATATATGCAAACTTAGAGGGCTCCATCCTAGTATAAATCCTAGTTTCGCCAACCAATTGCTTGCTGTTCAGGACTAAACCCAGCTTCAACCATATCAAAATCGCCACTCCGCGGCGGGGAGATAGGCGTGAGATCACTAGGCGCTATGCAATGTTGAATTCGGTCATTCAGAAGGCTCAGTCTCTTTCGGTAGTAGCAATTGGGCCGCTAGAATACAGAGCAGGGTCGTTAACACCTCGGGCACCCACCGTTCCAAGCAAGTTCTCGGTTCACCAAGGAACAAACGATATTTGTGAGAGTTCACGGTGCAGTACAACCGGAAGAAAGATAGCCCTCGTGACCGACAATAAAACCGGCAAGAAAGCCAACGGGGACCCTGTCGAAAAGCCTAAGAAACTACCGGCGGCATTTCCAGAGAAGTTCGATACCAAGCAAAAACAGGACGATAACCCTGACGACAAAAAGCGGGGCAAAGGCGCCCGCTTTCATGGCTCAATGTAATAACTTGCGCGCATCCGTTCGAAGGGTTCGACTAGGCAAGTTTAAAGAATATTTGCAGTACATCAACTTGTCGATTCACCCGGATTCCGAGTTGAATCAATGGGATTCACAGCTTTTCCGAACAAAAAGTGAATCGGAACAATAGCTTAGGAATATGATTCTATACTCCATCAGTTAGTGGAGTATTGGATGGCATCCCCCGGTCGGGCCTACTGGAAGGGCGTTCTTCGTCTTTCCCTGGTCAGTATTGCAGTCGAGATTTACAATTCCGTGGACACCTCCACAGAAATTCGATTCAACCAAATTCATAAGCCCAGCGGTAAGCGTATCAACTACACCAAGACGGTGAAGGGGATTGGCCCCATTGAGGCATCCGACATCGTCAAAGGCTTTGAAGTCGATAAGGACCAGTATGTGTTCCTCGAACCCGAGGAGCTAGATGCGATAAAGCTTGAAAGCAAAAAGACCCTCGACCTCACCCAATTTGTCGATGCGAAAGACATTGATCCCCGCTACTTCGAGCGTCCCTACTATCTCGTGCCGCAGGATGATCAGGCCGCTGAAGGCTATATGGTGATCCGCGAAGCCCTCACGAAAATGAACAAGCTTGGCGTCGGCCAGGTGACCATGTCAGGACGCGAATATCTCGTGGCGGTTGGGCCAGTGGATCGTGGTCTCGTGATGGAAATAATGCGCTACCCAGGTGAGCTGAAAGCCCCACAGACCTACTTCCACGATCTGCCGGACAGCAAGGTCGATTCCGAAATGGTCAGCTTAGCCACCGAAATTATCAAGCGCAAAAGTGGACCTTTCAAACCTCAGGAGTTCAAGGACCGTTATGCACTGGCCCTGCAAGAACTTGTGAAAGTAAAGTCCAAAGGCAAGAAGATCGTCTCCATTGCGGAAGAAGAAACGCCTTCTCGCGGCAATGTTATCAATCTTATGGACGCCCTGCGGAAGAGCCTCAAGGGAGCCGACGCTCCTGCTGAGGGTAAGAGTGCGGCTCCTAAGAAAAAAGCTCGGGCAAAGTAGCTGAACCGCCATGCTGGACAAACCGGCTCGCAAGCGAGTTGCCACCCGGCTTAAACCTTATAGGGAAAAGCGCGACTTCAACAAGACTCAGGAGCCAGCACCCCAACTGGGGAAAAAGTCTGGAGCGCAGTTCGTGGTGCAAAAGCACGACGCCCGAAGGCTGCATTTTGATCTGCGACTAGAATTGAATGGGGTCCTAAAAAGCTGGGCTGTCACCAAGGGACCCAGTCTCATCCCCGGCGTAAAACGCTTGGCAATGCAGACGGAAGATCACCCCATGGGTTACTTAGAATGGGAAGGCGTAATCCCCAAGGGGGAATATGGTGGGGGCACCATGATTGTTTGGGACCGTGGCTCCTGGGCGCCAGTTGGTGATCCGGAAAAGGGCCTCAAGAAAGGACACCTCCAGTTTGTACTGTCGGGAAAACGACTGAAAGGTCTTTGGGACCTCGTTCGCATGTCACGCCGAAAGGGAGAGAAGAAGGACCCTTGGCTACTTATCAAACGCACCGATGAATTTGCAATTACCTCGGAAGACGAGGAGCCCGTCGTTAGCGAGCATCAATCGGTCCTTTCCAAGCGCAGCAACGAGGACTTGGCCAAGCAGAAAGACATTCGTCCCGACCATGCCGCCAGGCAAAAGGTTCAGAAAAGCCGAAAAGTCTCGTTGCCCGAGGTCTCCAAGCTAACGGGAGCAAAGAAGGGCATACTTCCCGTGTTTGTGGAGCCCAGCCTGGCACTGTTGGCAGAGAAGCCGCCCAGTGGTCCCAACTGGCTCCATGAAATCAAGTATGACGGCTACCGCATGCAAGCCCGGTTGGACGGTGGCAAAGTGAAATTGCTGACACGCAAGGGCTTGGACTGGACCAAAAGGTTTTCTTCTATAGCGCAGTCACTCAAGGCGTTGCCGCTAAGCTCCGGATTGCTGGATGGAGAATTAATTGTCCAAGACGAAAGTGGCGTTTCGAGTTTTAGTGGCCTCCAGTCTGATTTGAAGTCCGGCAAGCATTCCCGGATGGTTTATATGGTTTTTGATATGTTGTATTGCGAGGGCACCAATCTGACGGGCGTTCCCTTGTTGGAACGGAAAGAAGCCCTTCAAGCCGTTTTGTCCACTCTGCCATCGAATTCACCCGTGAGATTTAGTGAACATCTCGATGTTGGCGCGGATGAACTTTTACAGCATGCCTGTCGTCTGGGTTTGGAAGGGATTATCTCCAAACAGGCAGATTCAAAATATATCTCTTCACGCAGCGGCCATTGGATCAAGTCCAAGTGCAATCTCCGCCAGGAGTTCGTCATTGTTGGCTATATGCCGTCCACCGCAACCAGAGCGGCCATTGGATCACTAGTATTGGGCTATTATGACGGGAACGCCCTTGTTCATGCCGGACGTGTAGGAACGGGATATTCCAATGTACTCGCCCGGGATTTAATAAAAACCCTCCAGCCGCACGAAACGGCTCAGCCAAAGTTTAAGAATGCGGTAGCACCCGCTAGCAGCCGCGGCGTCAAATGGGTCAAGCCTCAACTCGTGGCTGAGGTGGAGTACCGGGGCTGGACCTCTGACAATTTGCTCCGACAGGCGTCATTCAAGGGGCTTCGTGAAGACAAGGCCCCCACGGAAATCCGACGCGAACAGACCGGAAGCGTAGCCCAACAGAAGGAAGTTTCAATCTCCGAGTTTAGACTGACTCACCCCGAGCGTGTGCTGTGGGAGGATGCCGGAGTGACAAAGGAAGGTCTCGCGGAGTTCTATGCAAGCGTTGCTGACTGGATTTTGCCTCACATAACCAATCGCGTGCTGAGCTTGGTAAAATGCCCAGATGGCGCCGGGGAAAAATGCTTTTACGCCAAGCACGGCTGGAAGGGTGCGGACAAGTCGCTGAAGCTTGTAGACGTCGGTGACGGCGAACCGCTGGTGGCAATTACTGACCTCCGTGGCCTAATGGCACTCGTGCAATCATCCGTATTGGAAATTCACCCTTGGGGCTCAACAATCAAAAATATTGAATTACCGGATCGTATGACGTTTGATCTCGACCCCGGCGAGGGAGTGGAATGGGACGATGTTGTTGCAGGCGCGCAAGAAGTTCGCGAACGCCTGACCAAGTTGAAGCTTGAAAGTTTCGTAAAGACTACTGGCGGCAAAGGGCTGCACGTTGTTGTTCCCCTCAAGCCCAAGGCCGGCTGGGACGTCGCAAAGGACTTCTGCCAGTCTTTAGCGGAATCGATGGCAAATGATTCTCCTGATAAGTACGTTTCGGTCATGACAAAGAGCAGACGGCGTGGAAGAATTTTTGTGGACTATCTCCGCAACGGCAGAGGTGCGACAGCGGTAGCGGCGTATTCGACCCGCGCCCGTGAGGGAGCGCCGGTATCAACTCCCCTAACATGGGAAGAACTGGCAACCGGCATAAGAGCCAATCACTTTACTGTCGAAAATCTCCGGCAGCGATTAGATTTTCTGACGGACGACCCTTGGGACGGATTTTTAGGATCCCGCCAAATCTTGCGTTCAACTAAAACTGGCGCTTAAGCAGACCATCAAACTTGCCGGATGAAGATCGTGCGTTGCGCATGGACTACATGGGCCAGTGGTCAAGAAAACACAATCGCCTTTAGCTCTGAGAAGGCATCAATTTCGTAGTCTGGCTTCACGTCCCGGAATTTGGCCTTTAGATTCTTTTCTCGAACCACGTCGTCGTCTGTCCAATGGGTAACTTTTACCAAGTAAGTCCAGCAACCCGGATCGTATAAAGTTCCGTAGCGCGCCCATATCGCCGTGACCCCCGCTTCCTTGGCCATAGATACGTCTCGGACCAAACTATCACCGACATAAAACGTCGACTGGGGGTCAGCATCTTCACGTCGGCATATGTCGGCAAGGAGCCGAGGGTTTGGCTTCCGCTCCTCCCTTGGAACAACTGTGACAAAGCCGGGTGGTGGATCGACCCAACGACCATCGGCTACGACATGTATCGCATCCTTGCCTTCGAGCGTGTAAAGGCGGCTGAAATAGCTGTCAATTCCAAGCGCCCGCATTCTCCAATACGAGTTCGCCAAGATTGCCTCGGTGTGAGCAACAATTTTGACCCCGCCTTCCTGGAGCTCTGCCAGTGTCTCAGCGGCTCCCTCGTAAAGCTTCAAAGTTTTTTTTCGCGTGCTATTGAAACGATGAAGGGCGGGATCAATTCGCGCCATTACTTCGTTTCGTGGAAGGTTGCTGAAACGAGCTTTCAGTGAAGGCAATTCCAAAAGAGCAAAGGGCTGCTCAGAATTACCATAGCGTTGATGTATAGCCTTGAACTCATTCAGTAGGGTTTCTTCCGGCACATCCAAAATGGCAGTCAGATCTTCCACCATGCTTTTGAAGGAAGCAGTGAAAAACGTTACCCAATCGTAGAGAGTGTTATCAAGGTCAGTTATGAGAAGTTTTGTTTTCATTTAGGCAATTCATACGGAAGGCTAGCTGCGTAGACGAGGCGTTGATCAGACGGGATCGCGTCGTCAGCACTTATTTTCCGAATTGTGATCCTCACCCCCGTGCGCTCGAATTCGATGAGTCCATAACTGTTGGGTTGATTTGGCCGATGGCTTCCTACTACTCCCGAACTGCCAAGTGCCGCCACGGCAATTTCGTGCCACTTGCTTTGGTGCGGGTAGTCTAACGCTCGCTTCTCTTTCACCAATGACGGCAAATGCATGTGGCCATGCAAAACCAAATTGACTTCATTCTCGACAAACCAGCGCATGAGGGCACCGGCGTCGTAAACCACGCTAGCTGCCGTACCAATCTCGGGATGCTCACGGTGTAGGATCGGAACAACATGATGATGAATCATGCAGATTCGAAACGCCTTGGCCCTTGTGTGGTCAGTTGACCACATCATGGACTTGGCGGTCTCAACTAGCTGGGGACCTCCTACAAAGCCTTGACCTTGGAAGGCTCCAGGAATTTGTTGAAGAACAGAGCTGTTAAGCGATGCGATATCCACCATCGCCCCGTCGGGAACCCAGAAGCGGCGACCCGAGGCCAACTCGGGTGTCGGTTTCACCTCGAAAAGCTGCTCGTAGAATCGGGTAAACTCAGCGATTGCGGGTTCGTCGGTCGTGATCGCCGGAGTACCCTTGCTCCACGGTTCGCTTGAAAATGCCAAATCGTGGTTGCCTGGACACAAGAGCACGTGGCTCGCAGTGAGACGGGCCCAACTTTTCACATCATTTATGAATTCCGCCGCCCATTCGTATTCGCCTCGCACCCCGCGCCAAGTAAGGTCACCCGATATCAAAAGCCCGCCAATATCCTTTTTACCAATTTGTTCTAAGTCGCGGCGTATCACTTCCGAAAGATTGGTCTTGGATTGCGTCGGTCTTCGGGGAAAGTCGTGATAATCCTCAGAAAAATGGGGATCGGAAACCCAAAGCAAATTGGCAGTATGCAACTGGACAATTTGCTCAGAAAAATTGCTGGGCACTATACGCGTGCGATCATGGACATGAATTTCGTGAACCTTGTCCGTGGCGAGCTTCGGTCGCACGAACCAAATCGTGCGGTCTTGATTGCGCAGCTCCGTAAAGGATGCCAGTTGCTTGTCGTAGAACTCGTCAAACACAGACTTCTTCGTTTGAAAGAATTCGTCTACACGCACATAGGACCAATTTTGCAGTTCCGTTACGGGTAGCGGATCATCATCAATTCGTTGCAATTTGAACCATACAAGGTAATCCGCATCGCCATAATAATTTGGCGTGGCTTCGCGCTCAGGACTGATTATTGGTGCGAGCGTGGTATCCCATTTGATATCGACAAGTTGCGCCTTTCTAAGCTCGTACTTGCCCGAATCGAAAAGAAAAATCTCATAGGGACCCGATCGTCCGATCTCGGCCAGAATTTCTCGAAACGCTGCTTCTGGTACGGTCTCTCCTTGCTTATGCCACCAACCCCACCAAACGTAGCCTTTGGTTGAGATAATTTTTTTATGCTCGCCCAATGTCGTGGTGCGTGCTGGATTCGAAAGGTCACGAAAACGGAGAATGATCGAAGAGAAAGACATATGGCACCCCATCGACAGTTAGGACGGCTGTAATACCAGCCGCCGCTGAAAACATACAGGGCGACGCTATAGTTGTGTAAATTTAGTCCGTATAGCCTTCCGCCTCGCCGTCGAGTTTGGGACCGCTGTTGTTGGCTCTCAGCGCTGGCTCATGTCGCGTTCATGTCGCATGGAACTGCCGCTGCTCATAAAAATCCTTTGAAAATCAATGGTAGCCATTGACAGTAACATTACCAGAAATGATGGCCCAAAGACGTCACCATAGTTTCGCTAATCGTTTGATTTTGCTCCGGATGTGATGGTGCCCAGGGGCGGAATTGAACCACCGACACGCGGATTTTCAGTCCGCTGCTCCGCCACATGTCCTAAGTGAGAATCCCTCGTGGGCCACGTGATGGGACGAAGTACGACGATTGATGGGTATAGCTCGAGCCGAAATCGAACTAGGATCAAGACTAGGATAAGTAAACCGATTTCCAAATAGTCCGTTTAAATCCAATAGGTTAGGTAAATTGTTCTAAGGCCTCCCTCTCCGCCATTTATTTACTTCTATTTACATGATGAATTGGCCAGCGCGAGAGGTGTGCAAAATGCCCGCCAACCGATTCCGTATTTCGTTAGTTGAACAATTGGCTACCCGCTGATGTTCTAGCCGCGCGCCACATTTGACGGTAATCATGGAGTCCTGCCATCTTGGCCTGGCCCGTGTGGAGGAAGCATGATTGATCTGGACTTGGCATTGTCAGCGGCCCTCGGGATCGGCCTGGCGGCTGCAACCGGCTTCCGGATATTCCTGCCCCTTCTCGTCATGAGCCTTGCCTCCAACGCCGGTTACCTGCCGCTTAGCGAAGGCTTTTCCTGGCTCTCGTCTCCTGGTGCCCTTGCCATGCTCGCCATCGCGGCCACTGCTGAAGTCCTTGCCTATTATATCCCCGGGGTCGACAATATCCTGGATACGCTGGCCACACCCAGTGCCATTATCGCAGGCATTGCCATTTCAGCAGCGGTGATGAGTGATATGCCCCCAATGCTGAAATGGACGTTGGCAATAATTGCCGGAGGCGGTGCGGCCGGCATCACCCAGGGCGCCACGGCTTTTACGCGGGCGCATTCGACACCGTTTACCGCTGGATTGGGCAATCCTGTCATAGCTACGGCAGAATTGGCTGGAGCCCTTGGTTTCTCGGTCCTTGCAATAGCCGCACCCTTCTTCGCACTGATCGGGATCGCCTTGCTGATTTTCCTGGCCATTTTCATTACGAAGAAAATGAAGAAGAAGTCCTCATACGAGTAGGCGCACATACCCTCTTGACAATCTATTCCTATGTGGTTCATATGTTCCTGCTTTGTTCTTTGTGAACGATAGGAAGGCATCATGGATTGGGCGATAGACTGGGACTCGGCCATCAAACGCAACAGCGATGCGCTGAAGGGCATAGTTGCGACCCTTTTCGCTATGCTGGATGCCACGGTTTCGCGGATTCCACATCCCCTCCACCGGGCCGTGCTGCGTGTTCTCCGGCCCGCTGAATCCGCCGTGCGGCGCCTGATTGTCATTGCGGCAAAGGGCCTTGTGGTGAAGGTAGCTCCTTCGCGGCCCATGCCCAAGGGACGCATCATCGGAAAAGGTAGCGGGAATTCGCTCCCCTCCTTCAAGCTCTTCGATACACGGAAGGATTTCCCGGAGCTGCGCCAGCGCCGGGTAAAATACGCGAAGTATCCGCCGCGTATCCTTTTCCTGGGCCCTGATTCAAAGCTGGACGACCTGTGGCCAAGGCCCCCCAAGGCTGTTCCCCCACCACCCGATGGATTTGTCAGCGCGGCACGGATCGCGCGCAGGCTTCAGGCCCTGAAGTCCGCCCTTGATGACCTCCCGCGTCAGGCCAAGCGCATGGCCCGCTGGCGGGTCCGGCGGGAGGCCATAAAAACCCCGACGTTCAAATCCCCGCTCAGGCCAGGTCCACCTCCCGGCCACCGCAAGAAGCAAATTCACAAAGTCGATGAAGTCCTCACCGAATGCCACTGGCTTGCCTGGGAAGTGATGAAAACCGATACGAGTTGAAACGGAACTCACGCAGCTCTGCTTCAATCTATTGAGTCGGAATCTTCGTGTTCATGACCGGCGTGGCCGCGCCGTTCACGTGATATTTGTGGCATAGCAAACAGTCTTGACGGGCCTCGCCGCTGGTGTGGCAGGTCTGGCAGAGTTCCTTCTTCACCGAGCCGAAACTGGCTGCAAATTTCCATGGATTGCCCTGCTCGTAGCTCTTGAGATACGGACGGTTCTTTTCAAGGCTATGGCAGGTCAGGCAGCCGCGATTGTCCATGATGCCCATGTGCGGCTCATGGACAAAATTCGTGAAGCGCCCCTGTTTGCTCTGGACTGAAGCAGGGGCGAAATTGACCAGCCGCGCCTTGCCCCGGATATCGTCAACGCTGTGGCATTTTGTGCATGACCCCTGCGCATCCTTGCTGATGAGATAATCGAAGACTGCCGCTGCCGGGCCCGTGCTGCCCTTGGGCGCCTGAGGACCGGTGAGAACGAGCCAGGACTGGATGAATTTGTCCTTGTGGCCGGTGGGGCGGTAGTAAATCGCGTAATCCTGCCGGTACCAGCCGCCATATTCAGCCCAGGTCTCGGGGTCCACGTCGCTTTCGACGCCGGTCAAAGGCTGAGCCTGTGTTTGAGCCTGAGCTGTTGTCGTATCTGGAATCGGCTGGACGACCGGTGGGACAATGGCGTCCGCCTGAGGGGCGGCGTCCGCTTGCTCAGGCTGGCCTGGTTTCTCGGGGAACAGCAGATCGTCGAATTGCTCCGTCGCATTGCCGGGAGGTTCGTCGTTAGCGGCAGGCGCTTCGTTGCCGGCTTCGGCTTCGGCCACCGCGGTTTCGCTTTCGCTTGCCGCAACTTCCGTCTGGGCACCTGTTTCGGCGCGAGGCTGTTTATCGGTGCAGGGCGCTTCCTTGCCGTCATCGGGCTTGGCCTTCGCATCTTCGCTACGGGCCTTGATCGCGCGCGGTGTTCCGTTCGGCAGGGGCAAGCGCCCCTTGAGCTCCGCGAGGAATTGTTCTTCAGACCCGGGTTCGGCGGCTTCAATTTCCGGCGCCTCTCCTTCAGCCGCAACTACATCCTTGGCGCGAGGCGGTTCGTCGGCACAGACTGTTTCCTCGGCGGCGGCAGATTCGGCGCCAGCGGGCTCGGTGTCAGCGGGTTCGGTTTCAACCACTGTTGCGATCTCCGGTTCCTGTGGCGCTGGTATCGGAACCGCCTGAACCGCATTCGAACCGGCCGGCACTTCAGGAGGCGTAACCGGGCCAGTGGCCATTTCCGTTGCAAGATTGGGGAGCCACTCCTGTTGCGCGCCGATGACGGCATCGCGGGGGAGGCCTGCGGTCAGATCTGTAACGACTGCCGCACTCAGTTTCCGCCCGCCGCCGATATTGAGATCGCCCAGCACGTCCGAGGCTTTTTCCTTGATCAGCGCATGGAACAGCCCCTTGATCTCCCACACCAGATCGGTCACCGCCTTGATCTGGCCGTCGCTTGCATTGGCGAGGTCCTGGAGGTTCAGGCCGTCCACGGCCTTGACGAGCTCGCGGCCCTTTTCATTCCGGTTGAGCATAACCTTCATGAAGGGCGTGAGCGTGGCATCGGATGCGTCCGGCCATTCACCGATGGGCGCATTTTTCTTCTTCAGCGTTTCCAGATCGAGGCCAGGCAGGGTGAGGAAGGCAATGCCTTTCGGGCCGCTCACCCGCTCCTTACCGATGATCTGGCCGAGATGGCAGGTGGTGCAGGTCTGATCAAAAGGCGCCGTGGCCATGACCCGCCTGTCATTATTACTGTTGTGACAGGCCGAGCAGGTTGCCGGAACTCGCTTAGCCGGATCCTTCTTGGCCACTTCCGGATAGTGCTTTCCAAAATGGCCGGCATGGTCGAAGATGATCCGTGTACGTCGCTCGAATGGATAGTTCTGGAATTTCGGGTGTTGGCCGTCGAAGCTGTCGAACTTCACGACGTGGCACGAGCGGCACTGCTCGTTGGATATTTTGTTCAGATTGAAACTTATGCCCTGATGCTCCTGGTGGCAGGTTGCGCAATAGAGGCCACCTGCGATGACATCTTTCATCGGGAATGCGACGCTTTGCGCGATAGCGGATCGGGGTGCTGCCGATCCCGCAGCGATTTTCGTTAGCCGCTTGGTGCTTTGCTGCAGGATTTCGGTCGAAGCGCCGTGTGCGTTGAAGGCTGTGTTCGGCATTTTGTGGCAGGTCAGGCAGGCCTTGCTGTCGGCAAGCGGAGCGGCGGCAATAAGCCCGTGAAGCCAACTCACTTTGCTGCTGCCGCTCTTGGTATGGCAGGCGCTGCAATTTTCAATCGCGGCGTGACCGCTCGTCAGCGGCCCCGGCATGAGCAACTGCGTGCCCTTGGAAATAAACAAGGCCGAGCCCAGGCACACGGCGGTCACAAGCGCCAACAACACCGCGAGTTGGTTGCGCCGGGAAGCCATCACCAGACACCCGATGAAAAGGCATAGACGACGAGGATATGCAGGACGGTCAGCACGATCAGCGCATAGGTGACGGGCACATGCACGAACAGCCAGCCCCTGGTAAGTCCGAGAGAGACCCGGGCGAAATCGAGCCGGTCCTTCTCGACCACCAGGGTCCTGATGGTGGCAAGCTTCGCCTGGCTCTGCTGGTCGACATAGCCCGACAGGTTGTCGATAGCGTCGGTCAGCCGCTTAAGCGGACGCTGTGAGCCGATGAGATGGGCAGTGAAATTCCGTGGCCCCTGGAAGAAGTCCGCCAGGTGAGTGGTATGGAGGTCCGTGATCCAGCCGTCATGGGGCAGCCCCGGCAAATCAATCGCAGCGGCAGCCGGATCGGTCTCGGCGATCGCGACGAGGAATGCCCGCTTCAACTCGGCGCGCAGCGCCGGGATGCGGTCATAGCTGACACCTTCATCGATCCTGCCCTTGGCCCGCTGCGACCATACGAGATAGGAGCCCAGAATGCCGCTCAGCGTCACCAGCACAAAGCCCGTCCACAGCGCCCATTCGAAGCCGGTGTCGGGCAGCGTGAAATCCGAATGCGAGATGAAGGCGGCGATCATCAGATAGCCCGAAAAAATATGAATCGTCCGCCAGCGCATGGCCGATTTCGGCGACAGGCCCATGGTTTTTGCGATATGGAAGGAGACCTGCAAGGCCATTCCGCCGGCCAGCACCCAGCCATCGAGATAGCGCGGGTCGCGGAGCCCATTGGCGTAGATCCAGACAAGCCAGAAGAGGCCGCCCGAGAGGACCGCAAACAAAAGGCTCTGGACGGTCCGGCTGAGAAGATATCCCGCCAAGGCCAGACTGCTCCCGCCGATCAAGGCATCAGACGCGCGCGATCTCACGGCGTCTCCCTCGCATTACCCATGCAGTGGTTTTTCAATCGACTGCGCCCGCTTTTCTCGCCGTGCCCTTGTATTTGTCAGATTTGGGAATCATACCGTCGAGCCCGGCCATGGTGCTGCCGTCATATTTTTCGGTGATGCTCACCAGCAGCTTGGAGACGCCATCGGCGGAAACCGTCAGCTTTTGGTCATTTTTCAGCCTCAGTCCGGCCGAGTGGGAAAATTCCACCATGCCAGCGATTTCCGGCACGTCCGGCACCGCTTTCGCTGCGGCGGCGAGCTGCTTGCGCGCCCGGTCGACGCGCTTGGCCATTTCGAAGGCGTAGGTTTTTCGTGCGGTCGCCTTGCCGATGGCGCGCAATCCCGTCTCAAGCTCGACGCCAAGGCCTACGAGATAGAGCATGCGCTTGCGCGAGGCGTCCGCCGCAACGTTTTCCTTGCCTTGGGAATACCAGGTGTTGTGGCGCACCTCACCTTGCGACCAGGACACCAGATCGAAGGCGCTTCCGGGCTTGTGCCCGCCCTTGTTCACCAGGCCCTCCTGCGGCACGACATGGCAACTGAAACAGTTCTTGGCTAACTGATAGAGCGAGTGCCGCCTGATCATCCCTTTGGATTCGGCCAGCTTCCAGCGGGCATCCTCCTCGGCCTTGGTTTCGGTCTTTGCGGTCTTGCCGCTAAACCCGCTGTGCACCTTGATCCAATCCTGAGCGGCGCCGTGACAGGATTCGCAGGAAATGCCGGAGACGACCTCGGGCCGGTTGTTTTTCTGCTGCACGGTGAAATGGCAATTCAGGCATACACTCTCCGCCTTGATGCGCCTCAGCCCCATTTTTTCCGATATTTCTTTTGCCGGGGCTTTGCGCGGCATCTCACTGAAGGTCTTAAAATGATGCGTGGCTTTCCAGGCCTCGGCCTCCTGCTTGTGACATTCGGCGCAAGCATTCGCCCCGACGATCTTGGCCGGATCGGGGGCAGCCGTCCCGCCCGCGGCAAAACCGAGGAGCAAGAGCCAGCCGTAGAGACAAAACATGGAAAACCGGGCAGGGGCGCTGAGCCCGAACCCGGTCGGCCGAAGGCTATGCACGTTGAGAGCGATATTCACGTCTTACTCTTGCTTCAGCCATCCCATAAGCTTTCGCAGGGTTTGTACTCCGTCTGGTGAATGCAGTGAGCCACTTCGCCGCGCGTTCCAGAACGGTTTCCTCGACCGCGTCATCGGTAGTGGGCAAAAACGGATCCGCATAACAAACCGCGCCGATGCGCGCCGCGATCTCCTTGATCGCATCGACCATTCCCGGAGCGCCGCAGGCATAGAGCACATCGCTGGGCAGCAGGGGTGGCAGATAGTCGGTTGGCCGGCCGCGCTGCACTGCATGGATCAAAGTCTGCGGCGTGCTGCATACGGGCACGACATGGACATTGGGAAAGGTGGCAAGCCGCGCGAGGGCTGGCCACATATAGAGAGACTCGAGCGTGCGGCCGCCGGCGATAATCATCATATCGCGCTCCGGATTCTCGCGCAGCGCCGCGACGGCGATGGACCAGACCGGTGCAAACCCGGTGTGGGTGGCGACGAGAATCAGCGGGCTCTGCTGATTGGGCCGGAAATGCGCCGAACCATAGGGGCCGGTCAATGTCACCCGATGGCCCGGCTTGATGCGCTTTCCGAGCGACGGAGAGACGCGGCCCTCCCGCATGCGCCGGACATGGAACCAGACCGAGCGGCCGTTCGGATTCCTTTGCGAGGTGCGTAAAGGATGCGTGATGCTGAAGGGGCGGC
This sequence comes from Aestuariivirga sp., assembly GCA_965279345.1. GTDB lineage: Bacteria > Pseudomonadota > Alphaproteobacteria > Rhizobiales > Aestuariivirgaceae > Aestuariivirga. The sequence goes on along the minus strand of CBDIHN010000002.1, from coordinate 86,887 downwards.
TTGGATAGCCGCTGAAGCGCACCTGGGCATATTGTCCCGCAAGATAGGGCAGGGCCTGGTCCATCCTGATTTCGACTTCCATTACTTCGGATGACAGGCGGCGCAATGAATGCACTACGCCGTCAACGCTGCGAACTTCCGATTGCCGCTCAATTGCGATGTCCGCGTCACCGGTAATCCGGCACTGACAGGCATGCACGATGCCCGGTTCGGCGCCTTTGCCGTCTTGGACTTCGCCGGACACCAGCCGCACGCAGCAGGTGCCGCAGTGGCCGGCGCGGCAGTCATATGGCAGCTCGATGCCGTTGTTCAGGGCAGCATCCAGCAGCAACTGGCCGCGGGGTGCCTGAAAGCTTTGGCCATCGATGGTTATCTGGTGATGAATTGCCAATGACTGATCCCCTGCAAGGCTTTTTGCAAGTATCGGTCCCAAACATGGTCTGTTTTACGGCAACAATCTGGCAGGAGAATGGTGCGCACTCTCATCTCTGTACTGATCATTTTGATTTGGAGGCCCAAGCAAGAAATTTTTCTTGGTCATAGTATTGCTAGAGCGCGGACATATGATGGCCTTTTTTCGCATTCAATACTGAGTCATCAATCTTGATAAGCGTTCAACGCTCGATTCTCGACCGATGCAAATTGGGGCGGCCCACTCTAAAGGCTATTGTGGGACCAATGAAAAGATTGCCCGGAATTTCAATGATTTCCTGTGCGCTCGCGAGCGCCTTGCTGATCGGCGCGGCATTCGAGCAAACCTTTGTTGCCGCCGCTGCGGCGGAGGGCAAGAAAGTTGCCGCGATCGATGATGAGACACTGTCTCTTTACCCCACCGCTGAAAAATGCGGTGAGTGCCATAGCCAAATCTATGAAGAGTGGTCTTCGTCGCAGCATGCCTATTCGTCGATCTCGCCCATGTTCCACAAGTTTGAGCAGAAGTTCCAGGAACTGACGCAAGGTACTGTCGGCACCTTCTGCGTGCGCTGCCACCAGCAGGTTGGCACCCAGCTCGGCGAGGCCCGCCAGACGCCGCTTTGGGCGAGCAGCCCGATTTCGCGCGAGGGCGTGACTTGCATCACCTGCCACCGTGTCAGCGAACAATACGGCAAGGTCAATGGCGAACGCCGGATTGAGCCGGGAAAGATTTATGAGCCGGTCTACGGCAGTGGTGAAAAGAGTGTGATCAAGGACGTGCTCGCCAACAAGGAAACCTATTCCGTCAAGACCAGCACGGACGGCCGCGGCAACGACATTCACAAGGGCATGATCACAAACGACCAGATCACCAAGTCGGAGTTCTGCGTGAGCTGTCATCAGGTTGCCGTCAACCTTGGAATCAAGCTGGAGATTGTCTGGGAGCAGTATCGCGACAGCCCGGCGCGCAAGGCCGGCGTCACCTGCCAGGATTGCCACATGGGCAAGGTCCCCGGAAAGGCCAAAGGCTATGCGACCGCGCCTTCCGCGGTGGTGGGTGGCAAGAAAATCAATCCGGGACGTAAGCACGCAAATCACAGGTTCATGGGCCCGGGCTATTCCATCGCCCATCCCGGCATCTTCCCTCACAATACAAAGGCCCAGGCTGTCAGCATGAAGGATTGGCTGCGGTTCGACTGGCGCGCCGGCTGGGGCACGACGGAGTTCGAGGACAAAGTCGCAGAGGGCAAGAAGGTCAAGTTTCCCAAGCGCTGGGCCGATTCGCTCGATCGGGAAGAGGCCCGGCAACTCATCGACGAGAACCTCGCAAAGCTCGACACGCGCGACAAGCTCCGGCAGCAGCTTCTGGAAAACGGCAGTTCCGTTGACGGTCCCGACATCGCGGGTGAGCCGAAAGTCGGTAAGGACTTGGTGTTCTCCTACAAGATCAAGAACACCAATCCGGGCCACAACCTGCCGTCCGGTTCGCTGGGTGCGCAGCCGCAGCTCTGGGTGAATGTCGCTCTCATTGATCCCACTGGCAAGAATATCTGGGAGTCGGGCTACATCGATAGCCATGGCGACATGGCGGATCTGCACAGCCTGGATGTTGCGGCTGGAAAAATCAAAAAGGATCAACAGTTGGTGCACTTCCAGACCAAGTTCCTGACGACCAACGTCAAGGGCACGGACCGCGAAATGTACCTGCCGGTGAATTTCGACGTCGATCCCCTGCCGCATCTGCGTCCGCCAGGAATTCCCACTACTGTGCTCAACCATCCGCCGCTGGTGCGCATGGAGAACCACTCGCTGCCTCCGCTGGGCGAGAAGGTGGCGAAGTACAAGGTGCCGGGCAAACTGATCACCAAGCCCGGAAAATACCGCCTCGCCTTCCGCATGCGGAGCCGGGCCGAGCCCATCTACTTCATGCGCTTCGTCCGGGCCACTGAGGACATGCAGCAAAGCATGAATGAGCGGATCATGAATTTCCACGCCTTTGCGGTGGAACTCGATGTGAAGGAGTAGTGCAAAAAGTCGAGGGTTTCCTATAGGGGCCGCAACAGTTTCTAAAAGTGTGTTGGAGTTTTGTATGTTGAGTAACGCGTACCTTGTCAGGGCATCGACTGCCATAGCCGTAATGGCCACCTGCGGTTACCTTGTGATGTCCGACATCAGCGCAGAAGCCGCGACAGCTGCAAGCAGCAACGAGAGCCAAGAGAGAAATATACTCGTCCGCGCGTGGCAGGCGCTTTTCAGGTCCAGTGAATCACTCTTCCCACCCGAAAACCAGGCTGAAACGCAGCAAGCAGAGGCCAATTCGGAAAAGAAGACTGACGACAATTCAACCGATACAGGGGAAAACATCAGCAGCACGGAGGATGGCAAGGGCGATCTTTTCCGCTCCGATCCGCAATACGAGACCAGCTACAACGCACAGGGGCAGGTCGACGTTTACGGCGCCAAAACACCGGTCGAGCCGCCGCGACCGCTACTTGAGCTGGGCCGCCAGCAATACACCTCCGGCGCATACGACAAGAGCAGCACACTTCTGGGCGAAAAGAATCCGCTGCTCCCTGGCCTTGCCATCTACGGCGATTGGCGGACGGCACTGGCTTACAATCGCAACAATGGCAAGGATATTGCCCAGGTCGCGACCCGGCTGAATCTCGACGTCGACTTCAAGATCTCCGGCACCGAACGCATCCACGCGTTCTTCACACCGCTACAAAAGGACACTCAGTTCACGCGCTTTGAATTTGCGGGAGACGACGCCAGCGGGAATTTTGATTTCGAGTTCGACCCCGAGCCGCAGACCCTGTTTCTCGAGGGTGACTTCGGCTCGATTTACTCGGGGTTCTCGGGGCGAGAAGCCAATTTCGACTTGCCTTTCACTGTCGGCCTCTTCCCGCTGTTCCTGCAGAACGGCATCTGGGCCAACGACGCGATTCTTGGCGGCGCGGTGACATTCCCCGCGAAAAACTCGCAGGCGTTAGGGCTTGCAAATTTTGATGTCACACTATTTGCCGCGTTCAATGATGTTGACAACGCCGGCATAATCGGAGCGGACGGAGACGACAACAACAACTCCAATCTCTTCGGCGCCACCGCCTTCATCGATGCTTACAGCGGCTACATCGAAACGGGCTACGGGCTAATCGACGGCCGTGACGATCATGCGGGCCTTCTGACGCATTTCGTGACGGGCGCCTACACGCGGCGCTATTCCAACACAATTTCAAACTCGACCCGCGTGTTCGCAAATTTTGGGGAAGACCCGCAAGGCGATGACGAGGGCCTTGCAATCATTTCGGAGAACAGCCTAATCACTAGTTTGCCGAGCACGCTGCTGCCCTACGCTAACTTCTTTGTCGGCTTCGGCAACCCTCAGCCCCTAGTCGATGGCAATGGCGCCGGCATCCTGAAAAATGTCGGCATCAACTTCGAGACCGATGCCCTGACCGGCTACCCGAAACTCGACGACAGCGGCTCCAATGCCTGGGGCGGTGCCATTGGCTTGCAATATCTCTTCGATCTGGATGAGCAGCTCGTCTTCGAATTGGCCATGGTGCAGCCTTTCGATGATGACGGCATCGGTGCGGAAGATGCGCAATATGGCTTCGGTGCCCGCTACCAGATTCCGATCGACCGGGCATGGCTTTTCCGTGCCGATGCCACCTATCAGATCCTCGAAGGCGAGGAAGACAATTTCGGCGTCCGGGCGGAGCTTCGCAGAAAGTTTTGAGATGAATGATTTCATTGGGAACTTGGGAGCAGGAAGATGTCTCTGACGTTTTTTGGCTGGCTTTTTGTCATCTGTTCAACACCAATTCTGTTGCATTTCCTGATGGGAACGAGGGGCTTGCGAAAGGAGTCGCCTGACGTGGAGGACTGCAAAGCTTCTCTGGAAGCTATCGGAGTGCAACTTAAGAATGGGGAGTTCACCGATGCAGAAGCAGATGCGGCGAGGCTTGCTCTCCTCTCCCGGTTGCAGTCATCGCAACGGGGATTCGGCAAAAACAGTCTGGGCCGCTTGCAAAAGCTATTGGCGGCGTCGGCGATTTTCCTGCTTGTTTCAGGCATTGGCGCAGCTGTTTCCTATGACAAGAGTGCTCCAGAAGCGATAGGGTTGCAGGAAACAATCTCGTTCGCGGAGCCCGATGATGGCGAAATGCTTACGCAGCTTTCGGACTACGCTCGTTCTATCGGCTCCGAACGGTCGCCATCGTTGACAACTGCCGCTGAGCTTCTGCCCGATGTGAATGCAATGATCGAACGGCTGGCGGCCCGGCTCGAGATCACGCCGCAGGACCTTGAAGGATGGCGAATGCTTGGCTGGTCCTATTTTCATACAGAGCGTTATGAACAGGCAGCGACAGCCTTTAAGAGGGCGCTTGAGCTTGATCCGAGTTCCGCCGAACTCAAGCTCTCATACGATGAGGCCAAGGCGAAGGCCTCCGGAGGTGAGAGTTTGAAGACAATCCCGTCTTTGCAGACTGGCGAACAAGTTGCCATGCCCGCGGCGATGCCTGAGCATGAGCGTGACGCTAAAATCCGATCGATGGTCGATGGCCTGGCACAACGCCTGGAGAATTCACCGCAAGACGTCGACGGTTGGATCCACCTTATCCGCTCGCGCGTCGTACTAGGGGAGACGGAGGTGGCGGTAACAGCGTTCGCCAAGGCGCGTGAGGTCTTCGTTGATGACCCGGCAGCATCTGGCAAGATTATGGCCGCAGCAAGCGAGCTCGGCTTAAAGGCGGAATGACGGTTAAGCATCTCACAAGCAAAGCCTGGAGTCCGGTTATGAACGAAAGAAAAATCGCAGAGTTTCGAAGCGAAGCAGATGTGTGCACTGCAAAAGCCGAAGCAGCCACAGATGAAATCTCCAAGCTTTTTTACATAAGGTTGGGAAATGAATGGCTCGAATTAGTTAAAAAACTGGAACGTGGATATTTTACAGATTGGCGAAGGTCCGCGTAACTGCTTGATTGTCCGTCGGCTTCATTTTCGAAGTTCCATTCGGCGCCGCTGTCAAACCATGCGATGGCCGCGTTCGTCGAAGACGTGGAGATGCCTGGCATCGAGTCCTATGCGCACTGTATCGCCGGACCGGACGCCCGGATCGCCGCGCACCTCGGCGACGATTGTTTGGCCGGAAGGCAACCGTACATGGGCAAAACCAGACTCGCCCAACCGTTCGATGATATCGATTATGCCCGTGAGCGCGAACTTTCCCGTTCCGCCAAGGGTCATGTGCTCGGGCCTGAAACCGAGTGTAACCGTATTGCCTGCTTTGCACGAGGAGGGGAGCGGTGCCTTCAATTCCTGGCCATCGGACAATGCTAGGGTGCCGCCCTTTTTCACCTGGGCGGACAGGAAGTTCATGGCCGGCGAGCCAATGAAACCGGCAACAAACAGATTGTCGGGCTTGTAATAGAGGTCAAGCGGTTTTCCGGCCTGCTCGACGCGGCCCTTGTTAATAACAACGATCTTGTCGGCAAGCGTCATGGCCTCCACCTGGTCATGGGTGACGTAAACGATGGTGGCCTTCAGCATCTTGTGCAGCTTGGCGATTTCAACGCGTGTGTTGATGCGCAGCGCCGCATCGAGGTTTGACAGGGGCTCATCGAACAGGAACACCTGCGGCTTGCGCACGATGGCGCGGCCAATGGCGACACGCTGGCGCTGGCCGCCGGATAATTCGCGCGGCCTTCGCTTGAGCAGGGGTTCAAGCTGGAGAATACGGGCGGCTTCATTTACCCGTGCTTCGATTTCCGCCTTTGGCGTCTTTGCGAATTTCAAGCCAAAGGCCATGTTATTATAAACATTCATATGCGGATAAAGCGCATAGGACTGGAACACCATGGCGATCTCGCGCTGCGCCGGCGGAAGATCATTCACCTGCCTGCCGCCAATGGTCATGTTCCCGGAATTGACGGGCTCAAGCCCTGCAATCGAGCGCAGCAAGGTGGACTTTCCGCAGCCCGAGGGGCCGACGAGCACGACGAAGGAGCCATCCTCCACCGTAAGGTCAATGTCCTTCAGCACCTCGACGGGGCCATAGGATTTGCAAAGTTTTTCAATTTTCACTTCCGACATGGGGCACTCATTTGACTGCGCCCGAGGTGAGGCCCCGGATCAATTGACGCGAAAAGACGACATAGAGGATGAGGACTGGAATGATCGCGGTGGACAGCGCCGAGAGCACGGCGTTCCAGTCGGTGATGTATTGGCCAAGGAACTGCTGGATGCCGAGCGTGATCGTCTGCTTGCCGCCGGTTGGCGCCAGCAACAGTGGAAACCACAGGTCGTTCCATACGGGGATCATGGTAAACACAGCAACCGTTGCCATGGCAGGCCTGATCAAAGGTAATACGATATAGAAGAAGATATTGTACTCGCTGAGGCCATCGCAACGCCCGGCTTCGCGCAAGTCCTTCGGGATCTGGGCGATGAATTCCGACAGGATGAAAATCGACAGCGGCAGGTTCTGTGCGGTGTAAACGAGGATCAATGCCGTCAGCGTATTGATCAGGTTCAATTCCACGATGAGCTGGATAATGGCGACTGAACCCAGGCGGATTGGCACCATGATGCCAATAGCAAGGAAGATGGCTAGTGCGGTGTTCCAGCGGAACTTGTATTCGGCAAGCGCCCAAGCGGCCATGGCGCCGAACAGAAGCGTGAAGAAAATCGTGCCGCCGGTGACCGTGATCGAGTTGAGATAATAGCTGACAATTGAACTGTCACCGAAAACCTTGTCATAGCCAATAAGCGAAAATGTCGATGGCGTCGGAAACGCCAGCGGCGCGCCAAAAATCGCCTTGCGCGCCTTGAACGAGTTCATGATCACCAGAAGGATCGGGAATAGGGCGAGCGCCGTGTAGAGGATCAGGATGCCGTGAACTGCAATGGCGCTGGCTGGCTTCCGCATCACGGCCTCAGAAGGAATAGCGCTGCATGCGGCGCTGAATGAGGAAAAGATAGCACATGATGCCAATGAGAATGATGATGAACATCATGGTGGCAATGGTCGACCCCATGGAGAGATCGCCAAGCTGCAGCTGGTTGCCGAAAAAGGTGCGATAGAAAAGAGTGCCCATGATGTCGGCGGAGAAATTGGGCCCGGCCAGGGCGCCTTTCATCGCGTAGATCAGGTCAAAGGCGTTGAAGTTGTTGACGAAGGTGAGGACCGACACGAGGCCAATGGTGGGAAAAATCAAGGGCAGCTTCACCCAGATAAACGCCTGGAACTGGTTGAGGCCATCCACTGTCGCCGCATCGATAAGCTCTTCTGGGATTGCCAGTAGGGCGGTGTAGATCAGGATCATCGGGATGCCCACGAATTGCCACACGGAAATAAGCGAGACGGTAATGAGGGCGGTGGATTCCTGGCCAAGCCACGGTGCAAAGAGAAACCCCAACCCAACTGTATTCAGGAACATTTTTGAAATGCCCCAGAGCGGCGAGAGGATCAGCTGCCAGCTAAAGCCAATAATTACAACTGACAGCATCGTGGGCATGAAGATCAGGGTGCGGTAGGTGGCGCGAAAGCGCAGCCGCGGCAGGCTCAGCATGGCAGCGAGCGCCAGGCCGATGGGATTTTGCACGAGCATATGAATGAAAAAAAAGTAGCAATTGTTGCGGAAGGCGTTCCAGAACGGCACCGACCATGTGGCGTCGGTCAGCAGCGTCTGGAAATTGCCGAGGCCGTTGAAGAGGTATGCGCCGTCAGGCTGGCGCAGATAGAGCGAATTAAAGATCGTGGCGAAGAGGGGATAGATTGAAAAGACCGAGTAGATGACGATAGCTGGACCCAGGAAAAACACCAGCAGCATGACATAGGAGCCGCGGCCCATGCCAACGATAGCGTTGCCAGCTCCTGCCTTTGCGTCCGCCATGTTCCCCCGCCTCATGAAAAGGGGCCACCGATAGACTATCAGCGGCCCCAATTTCTTTACGTTACTTCTGGTGCGGGGCGTACCACTTTTTCAACCCGTCTTCGAGTTGGGCTCCGGCCGCTTCCGGCGTCATGGTGCCATTGAGCACCTGGGCCGAAACGTTCCACATCTCGTTTTCGAGGTTTGGCGTTCCGCGCGACAGGATCTGGTAGGAGTCGCGGATGGTTGACTTGCACTCGCCACGCCAGCCCACGAAGGTTTGCGCCACATCGTCGGAAAGCGTGACCTTGGCGTTCGATAGCGGGAAGAAGCCGGGAAGCGCGTTTCCGAGGATGTTGGCGAATTCGTCCGAGCCGATCCAGTCAAGGAAGACCTTGGCGTCAGCGGCATTGGCCGATTTCGCGTTCATGCCGATGCCGATATCCGTGTGGTCCGAAATATAGCAATCGGCTGAACCGGCTGGAGGCGGGGCCTTGAAAGCGCCCATGGGCACGTCCTGGCCACGGAAAGTGGAAATATCCCACGAACCCGCTGCGTAGATTGCACCCTTGCCGAGACCGAAGAGGTTCTGGCTGTCGGGATAGGTCTGGGCCTTGTAGCCATCGCCCATGTAAGGCGCCCATTTGGCGAGAGCTGCGAAGGTGCTGATATATTCCGGATCGGTCAGCTTGCCCGTTCCGTCAATCAGCTTCTTGCGGCCTTCCTCGCCTTTCCAGTAGTTAGGCCCAATGTTCTGGAAACCCATGGTGGCAGCTTCCCACTGGTCGTTGGTACCCAGCACCAGCGGAACATATTTGCCGTCTTTCTTGATGGCTTCGAGAACAGCGAGGAATTCTTCCTCGGTCTTGGGTTCCGCAAGCTTCAGCTCGGCGAAGATGTCCTTGTTGTAGATAAAGCCGTGAATAACTGACGCCATGGGCACGCAGAAAGTGGTCTTGCCGTCATCTGTCGTCCAGGCGCTCTTGGCCACGTCTGAAAAGCCCGCCATGCTCGGCAGGTCGTTCAGGCTGGCAAGCTGGCCCTTGTTGAAGAGCTCAAGCGAAGCATCGAAGGGGCGGCAGGTAATGATGTCGCCGGCGGTGCCGCCTTCAAGCCTAGCATTCAAGGCCGCATTGTATTCCTTAGGCGCGGTGGGCGTAAATTCCACCGTGATATCCGGATGTTTTGCCTGGAAGGCAGGAATGATTTTTTCCTTCCAGATGGTGGCGTCATCGTTGCGCCAGCTCTCGATGGTGAGTTTTCCGGCCGATGCGGCGCCGGCAAATGCCGTCATGGCAACAGCCGTGAGCAGCATGGTCTTCAGTCCAGTCTTTAACATGGGTTTCTCCCTTTCCTCTGTTTGACGTTTCTTCAAAACTTAGCGTTTAGCAGCCAGCCGTGAAAGGGCCAGCCGTAAATTACCGTTGCTTTCAATAAGTAGCCGCTGCGCGGCGTCGGCTGATCCGGCCCCGGCGCTGATCAGGACTGCAGGCTTGACTTCACCCTTGGTAAGCTCGAGGGCGGCGGTAGCGTCCTTCTCGCTTACCCCGGCAATGCGCGAGACAATACCGCCGGCGCGGGCCTTGAGCTTGAGATTGCCGGCCTGCACGTTGACCATCATGCCATCATACACGGCCCCCAGTTTGATATGGACGAGGGTGGACAGAAAGTTGAGAGCCGCTTTCTGCGCCGTGCCAGCACCCATGCGGGTTGAGCCCGTGATAACCTCGGGGCCGGAATCGAGAAGTATTTCGATGTCGGCAGCAGAAGCAAGTGCGGAGTTTGGATTATTGACGACGGCAACGACCGTCGCGCCGCGTTCCCGGGCGCGCTTGGCGGCAGCAATTGTGTAGGGCGTTGAACCGGAGGCCGCGATCGCAATCAGCGCATCACCGGCTTTGCAGGCAGAGGCAGCGCGCGCGCCTTCGACGGCATCGTCCTCGGCGTCGGCAAGTGTTTCGAACATCGCGGCACGGCCGCCGGCGATGAGATAGTCGATTTTGTCTTCCGCCATGCCGAAGGTTGCGGGTAGCTCCGAACCATCCTGCACACCAATGCGGATTGACGTTCCCGCACCTGCATAGAACAGGCGGCCGCCTCCAGCCAAACAGGCAGCAATGGCATTTGCCGCTTTTGAAATTTGCGGAATGGCCGCCTTGACGGCGGCAATGGCGCGCTCCTGCCCGCCTACAAATGCCGCCAGAATCTCGGCATCATTCCACGTGTCGATGCCAGCCGTTTCCAGCAAATTATTCTCGGTTTTTCGCAAGGATGCTCCCATAAACTTGACCATACCAAATAAATACCACTTGTCTAGTGGAAACTATTAACCATTGAATAATCGCGGAATTTGTTGAAATTTTGATATTTATTAACAAAACTCTTCACATTTGGTATTGTTTTGGTATTGTATGACAATGGAGCAAGCAAAGGCTTATTTTCTTGGCATTGATGGCGGCGGCAGCCGTTGCCGGGCCCGCATCCGGGATGAGGCGGGGCGCATGCTGGGCGAAGCCATTGGCGGCTCCTCCAATATTTATCAGGATTTTGATGGGGCGCTGGCCAATATAATTGCGACTGCCGCAGAAGCGGCGGGCAGGGCGCAATTAAAGACGGGCGATCTTCATGCGGGACTGGGCCTTGCAGGCATCGTAACCTCCGTTGGAGCAGAGCGGATTGCCGAAGCAAAACTCCCGTTCGCTTCGGTCATCGCTGATAATGACGCCTATGCGGCCTGGGTGGGCGCTTTTGCCGGAAGTGATGGCGGCATTGTGATCGCGGGCACCGGCTCCATTGGCTTTGCTTCCATCAATGGGGTTCGCCACATGGTGGGCGGCTGGGGATTTGCCCTCGGCGACCATGGCTCAGGTGCCTGGCTCGGCCACCATGCGGTGCGCCGCGCCGCACTTGCCATCGATGGCCTGCTGCAACCCACGCCATTGATCGAAAATGTATTATCGCGGGTTGGCCGTAACAGGTTTGATGTCTCACGCTGGTCTGAGCAGGCAACGCCAAAAGATTATGCCGAAATGGCGCCCCTGGTTTTTGAATGTGCTGCCAAAGGCGATGTGGTTGGCATGACTATTGTGATTGAAGGTGCGGCAGCAATTTCCAGCCTCGGCCGGGCATTGCTGGCGCGTGGCGCCGGAAAGCTTTGCCTGCTTGGCGGCGTATCGAAGGTTTATCCACCCTATCTCGATGCGGACGTGAAGCAGGCGCTCACCGCACCCGGCGCTGATGCATTGGACGGCGCAATTATGATGGCGCGTCAGGCTCAGGGCCTTCCGGTGAGTTGGGCATGAATGCTTTCCAAACCATCTTCCAGCGCAGCCGCTTTGAGCGTGACAGCACGGCGCCACGTTATCTTCGTGTGAAAAAGCTGGTGCAGGATGCGGTGGCGTGCGGCGATCTCAAGGAAGGTGATGCCATCCCTGGTGAGCGCGACGTGGCCGTGCTGCTTGATATCTCGCGCGTCACCGTGCGCAAGGCCTTCACCGATCTTGTGGCCGAAGGCGTGCTCGTGCAGCGCCGGGGTTCCGGCACCTATGTGAGCGGGCCGGCGCGGCGCATTGAACAGCCCTTGTCTCGCCTCACCAGCTTCACCCAGGACATGCAGCTTCGCGGCCTCAAGACCGATGCCGATTGGCTTGATCGCTCCACCGGCCTGCCCACTCCGGAGGAGGCCCTCAAACTATCGATTTCACCGGGCGAGCACGTTTCGCGCTTTCACCGCCTGCGCCGCGCCGATGGCGTTCCCATGGCCATTGAACTGGCGGTGATCCCGCAACACTTCCTCCCTGATCCCTCAAACGTTCGAGGATCACTCTACGAAGCCCTCGAAGCGCGTGGCGTCAGGCCGGTGCGGGCGCTCCAGCGTTTGCATGCAACGGCGCTGACGATGCAGGAAGCCAAGCTCCTTGATCTGCCGGACGGCAGCCCGGCATTGTTCATCGAGCGCATTTCCTATCTGCCCGATGGTCGCATCATTGAATTCACCCGCTCCCATTATCGCGGCGACAGCTATGATTTTGTGGCTGAACTCACCATTGCACCCGGGGTAAAATCATGAGCCACATGGCGCGCGAAGCCGCAGAGGCGCCGGAAGCCGTTGCCCGCTTCCTTCAGCGCAATGGCAAAGCGCTTTCCGAAATCGGCGCCCATCTCAGGCACAGGCCGCCTCCCGTCATCATCACATCGGCGCGTGGAAGCTCCGACAGTGCCGCCGGCTACTTCAAATATCTTGCGGAAATTCTGACAGGCGTTCCATGTTCGTCGGTGGGCGCATCGGTCGTATCGGTCTATGGCGCAAAGCTTCAATTGAAGAACGGTTTGTGTGTAACGGTTTCGCAATCGGGAAAAAGCCCGGATATCGTGGCGCTGCAGGATGCTGCCCGGAAGGCCGGCGCCGTGACTGTGGCGCTGGTCAATGTGGAGGATTCGCCTGCCGCCCACGCCGCGGATATTTGCCTGCCGCTTCATGCGGGGCCTGAATTGAGCGTGGCGGCGACGAAATCCTTTATCGTGTCATTGGTGGCAGGTGCGGCCATCGTCGCCCATTGGCTAGACCGCGAGGACCTGCTTGCCGCAATTGATGCCTTGCCTGATCAACTGGCGAAGGCTGCAAATATAGATTGGCCCGAAGCAGTTGCCCTCGCAAAGGATGCAGAGTCGCTTTACGTACTGGCGCGTGGACCATCACTGCCCATTGCCGTGGAAACGGCCCTGAAGCTGAAGGAAACCTGCGCCGTCCACGCGGAAGCCTATTCCATCGCGGAAGTGATGCATGGCCCGCTTGAGCTTCTCGGCGAAGGTTTTCCGGTTCTTGCCTATTCGCCGGACGATAGTGCGCGGAAATCTTCCCGCGAGTCCCTGGGCAAAATTCGCCAGACCGGCGCTTCTGTTCTGGTGGCTGAGGAAGGGGGGCTTCCCTTCGCCCGCACCGGAAATTCCCTGCTTGATCCCATCTCCATCATTCAAACCGCCTATCGTTTTGTTGAAGCGACCGCCGTGGCCCGTGGCCGCGACCCCGACCGCCCGCGGCTCCTCAAAAAAGTAACGGAGACTGTGTAATGGCCTTCGCCCTCGCAGGCGCCCGGGTTTTTGACGGCGAGAACACCCGAACTGGCCTCGCCGTTGTCATTGACGATGGCCGCATTGCCGAAGTCGTGCCCGAGGAAAAACTCGCTGCAGGCATTGAACGGCGTGCCCTGAACGGCGGACTTCTCGTGCCGGGATTCATCGACGTGCAGGTGAACGGCGGCGGCGGTGCCTTGCTCAATGACAATCCGACAATCGACACAGTCCGCTGCATCGCCGAGTCCCATCGCAAGTTCGGTACAACGGGGATGTTGCCAACGGTCATCACCGACGCGCCGGACATTTTATCGAAAGCAATTGCTGCCGTGAAAGCGGCTCGTGCAGAAAACGTTCCGGGCGTTCTGGGCATTCATATCGAAGGACCATTTCTCGATAAGGAGCGCAAAGGCGCCCATGAGCTGCGTTTCATCCGTGAGATGACGGAAGCGGATGTGGCCCAAATTGCAAATGCCGATTGCGGCAGCGTCATGCTGACACTTGCCCCCAATCGGGTTCCGCCAAATTCGATTAAATCACTTGCGGGGAAAGGCGTGCTTGTCAGCTTAGGCCATTCCGAAGCAAGTCTTGCCGAGGTTACAAATGCCTTGGCTTCCGGGGCGCGGGCCTTCACTCATCTCTTCAATGCCATGAGCCAGTTAAATGGCCGGGAACCCGGCATGGTGGGTGCCGCTCTCGCGGATCCAGAAAGTTTTTGCGGATTGATCGCCGATGGTTATCATGTGCACGACGCCGCCATGAAGGTGGCCCTTGCCGCAAAACCTCGAGGCCGCATCATGCTGATCACCGATGCTATGCCGACGGCCGCAGATGGGCCTCAAAGCTTCGCATTGCAGGGACGTGCGGTTCATCTGGTGAATGGCAAGCTGGTGCTGGATGATGGAACCCTTGCCGGCTCTAATCTCACCATGGATGAAGCCGTGCGCTATTGTGTGGAGCGGCTCGACGTGAATCTCGAAAATGCCTTGCGCATGGCTTCACTTAATCCCGCAGAATTTCTCAAGCGCGATCACGAACTTGGCCGCATCAAATCCGGCTATCTTGCGAGCCTGGTGCATATGAGCGATGATTTGCAGGTTCTCGAAACATGGATCGACGGCAAATGAAAAAAATCAAAGTGCTTGTTGTGGGCCTCGGCAATATGGGCCTGAGCCACGCCCGTGCCTACAATTCCATCAAGGGGTTTGAAATTGCAGGCCTGTGCAGCCGCGGCATTGAAACGCGCGATGACATCAAGAAAGAATTTCCAGGCGCGCCGCTTTTTTCGGACTTCGCCGAGGCGCTGGCCGCCACAAAGCCCGACGCCGTATCCATCAACACCTGGCCCGATACCCACGCCGCCTATGCCAAGCTGGCATTGAAGTCAGGCTGCCACATCTTCATCGAAAAACCTTTGGCCGATACGGTGGCTGAGGCCGAAGAGATTGCGAAACTTGCCAAGGCTTCCGGCAAAAAACTGGTCATCGGATATATCCTGCGGGTTCATCCCTCCTGGGTGAAGTTTGTTGAAGTCGGAAAAACCCTGGGTAAGCCGCTGGTCATGCGGATGAACCTCAATCAGCAATCTTCCGGGGCGCAGTGGGCGGTGCACAAGCAATTGATGAATTCAATCAGCCCGATCGTTGATTGTGGCGTGCACTATGTCGATGTCATGTGCCAGGTAACGGGTGCCAAACCCATTCGTGTTCATGCGGTAGGGGCGCGCCTCACCAATGAAGTCGATGAACACATGTACAATTATGGCCACCTTCACGTGGCCTTCGATGACGGCTCGGTGGGGTGGTATGAAGCAGGCTGGGGACCCATGATGAGCGAGACGGCTTTTTTTGTGAAAGACATGATCGGCCCCAAGGGCTCCGTGTCGATTGCCATGGAGGAGTCGAAAACAGCTTCTTCAGATGTCGACAGTCACACGCGCACCAGCGCGCTACGCCTGCATCATGCGCTCCTCACGCCCAAGGGAAGCTTTGCCACGCCCGATGAAGTCATCCGCATGGACGATGAGCCCGGCCACCAGGAGCTTTGCAACCGCGAGCAGGAACTGTTCCTGGAGGCAATCCGCCACGACCGCGATATGAGCGGCCATGTCGAAGACGCCATCAATTCGCTCCGCATCGTGCTGGCGGCCGATGAAAGCGTCCGCACCGGCCAGGTGGTGGCCCTTTGAAACTTGCCGGCGCCGTAACGCAAGGATCAGGCGCAATCAACGAGGATGGCCTGGGATTTCTCGGCAGCCCCGGAGATGTTTCCGCCGCTTGGATATTAGACGGCGTCACCGGCATAAACAGAAAGAATTTTCTCGGTGGCGGAAGCGATGCGGCCTGGCTTGTGGCCAAGGCCCATGATCATTTGCGGGCACTGGCTGGCCTTGACCTTCCGCTGCGCGAGATTCTCTCTAGGCTCGTGAGGGCCTTGATAATTGACTTTAAGGAAGTCATGAAAGCTATTGATATTCCTAAAGATTATGACCCGCCGGCAGCCTGCCTGATTTTGCTGAAGCGCTATGGCGAGACATGGCAAGCCCTGCGCCTGGGTGATTCCTGCCTGCTGGCGCGCGGCAGTGATGGCGTGCACATCAGTGTTGCGGCCTCTCCCAACAATGCCTTTGACCATTGGCTTTCGAGGGAGGCGCTCAAACGCCGGGATGCGGGCATGCTTGACATCAAAAAGCTGCTCGCCGAATTCCGGCCACAGCTCATGCAAGGCCGCAAGCAGCGGAATTCTAAGGGTGGCTACAGCATCCTTGAGGCAAGCCCGCTTGCGGTGGAATTTGCCGAGTACTTCGATCTTGGCAGCCCCCGCGAGATTCTGCTTTGCACCGATGGCTACTACCGGGCCGTCGACCACTACGTCTTGCATTCCGGAGAGAGCCTGCTGGACGCATCACTGGCGTCCGGTGGCGTTGATCGCGTCTTGGAAGGCATTCGCGCCGCCGAAGCTTCCGACCCAACCTGCGTAAAATACCTGCGCTTTAAACCAGCCGACGATGCAACGGCAGTTGCATTGCGAACCTTGATAAAATTCTGACAGTTTCCACACCCGCTATTCTTCGCGCAGTTTCGTGTTGGGTGTTGGCAGGCGCTCAAAATTTTCCTGGTGTTCGCGGGCAACCCGGGAGGCGCGCTCGGAATCGCCGGAGGCAATGGCATCAATGATCTGGCGGTGACTCTCTGCCGCTTCCATGAGATCGATGCCATCAACCAGCAGGGTGATTGTGGTTCGGGTTTCGATGTTGAGTGAAAGCCACAGGTTGGTGAGCAGGCGGTTGCCGGCGGCTTCCACGATGGCCCGATGGAATTTGACGCTGTGCTCGGCCAGGCTGGCAAAATCATCGGCAACGGCGGCAGCGCGCATGCCTTGCAATTCCAGTTCCAGCGCTGCCAGATCGCAGCTTTGCTTGATGGTGGCAAGCCTCGTGGCCTGCTCCTCAAGGGCGCCGCGCACCGCGTAAATCTCCCGCAGGCCCTCGCTCAAAACCTCCGCCACATAGGTGCCGCGACGGGGCTTGCTGATCACCAGGCCGGTTGCTTCGAGATCGCGCAGGGCCTCGCGCACCGGCGCCTGGCTGGTGCCGAACTCCTGTGCGATCCGCAGTTCAGTGAGACGCTCACCGGACTTGTAGGCCCCGCCAAGGATCCGGCGCAGAAGCACGTCCTTCAAACGCTGGCGCAGCGGCGCGTTGACAAAATCGCTATCGCTGAACTCAATCGCTTCAGAAGCACGTTCGCTTCTCAGCTCACTCATGTCTTCGGTCATCAGTTCCAATTCCATCGCGCGAAGTCGCTTGACATCGCCCTATCGTTTATCGATAATTGATAAAAAACAAAAGTAAAAAATAGTCCATGGGAGGACGCGATGCTGCAAACGGTGGTCACACCGACATCTTTGGGCGATCTGCGAAAAGCTCTGAAACAGGCCCCGAAGGCCACGCTCATGGCGGGCGGCACTCTTGTAATGCCCATTATAAATGAGGGCGCCCACGGCATCAGCACCCTGGTGAGCCTGAGCAAGCTTGGCCTTGATGGCGTGTCGTTCAAGAAGGGTGTGGCTACGATTGGCGCGGCGGCTCCCATTGCCGAGTTGGCCCGACATTCCGAATTAAAATTTTTGCTGCCTGCTATCGAGTCAATCGCTTCCCCGACTCTGCGCAACATGGCGACGATGGGCGGTAACCTGTTTGCCGAGCAGCCCTATGGCGATCTCGCCGTATGTCTGGTGGCGCTCGAAGCAACGGTGACAATCGTCAATGCCAAGAGCAAGCGCAGCGCCCCGGTCGAAGAGATCGTGAAGAAAGGCCTGAAGGCAGGCGAGCTTGTCACGCAAATTTCCTTCACCATCCCCAAGCTCAGCACCTTCAAATATGCCAAAGCTTCCCGCCGAGCGCTTAATTCCGCCTCCATCGTGACGGTGGCCGCTGTCGTTCCGCTGGTTAAAGGCGTGGTTGCGGATTGCCGGATCGCGCTCGGCGGTGTCGCGGCAAAGCCGGTTCGCGCCAAGTCGGTCGAAAAACTGCTCAACGGCAAAGTGTTTGATGGCAAGACTGTAACGGCGGCCGCCGCTGCCGCGGCAAAGGACATAGCGCCCTTCACCGATGCCTATGCCAGCGCCTGGTACCGCTCGCGGGTCACACCGGTTCACATTTGCCGTGCCCTTTTGGGAAATGCGTGAGGAGATGGCGATGAAGGGCTCAGTTGTTTCACTTACCTTGAACGGCGTCGAACGGGAAACCCTGGTGGCTCCCGGCACGACGCTTCTCAATCTCTTACGCGAGCATCAAAGCCTCACGGGAACACGGCGCGGCTGCGATCAGGGAACCTGCGGCAGTTGCACCGTGCTGGTGGATGGCAAAGCCAAGCTGGCCTGTTTAATCCCTGTCGAGACCATTGCGGGGGCGCGCGTTGAAACCGTTGAAAGCCTGGCGGTGAACAATGAGCTTCACTCCTTGCAGCAAGCTTTTGTTGAAGGCTTTGCCACGCAGTGCGGCTTTTGCACGTCCGGCATGATCATGGCCGCGAAGGGCCTGCTGTCGGTCAATCCAAAGCCGTCACGCGCCGAGGTCATCCAGGCCATTTCGGGGAATGTCTGCCGCTGCACGGGTTATGAATCCATTGTTGATGCCATCATGGCCGCTGCGGCAGGCCTGGGCAAACCACTGAAAAAATCGGCGTGAGGGACAAGCATCATGGAAACCATCGATACAAGTTTCTTCACCGAAGAGCGGGCCGGAACTTTCCACACGGTGGGAACCAGCACGGAGCGGGCCGATGCCCGCGGCCATGTCACCGGCCGCACGCAATTCTATGAGGATGTGAGCTTCCCCAACACGCTGCATCTCAAGATGGTGCGCTCCACCAAGCATCATGCGTTGATCAAGAAGCTTGATGTGGCGCCGGCCATGAAAGTTCCCGGCGTTGTCCGCGTGTTGACGTACAAGGATGTTCCCAACAACTGGTACACGATCCTGAAGCTCATCGGCGTGGGGCCTGATGATGAGCCTGTGCTGGCTGAAGACCGGGTGCGCTTCATGGGCGAGCAGATCTGTGCCGTGCTTGCCGAAACACCGCAGGCCGCAGCGGAGGGCGCAAAGCGCGTCAAGGTCGTTTACGAGGAATTGCCTCCCGTATTCGATGTTGAAGAGGCCATGACCTCCAAGCCTTTCACCAACCACGGCACGAACTACTATGTCTATGAAGGCCACAACTGCCGGCGCATTCGCTTTGGCGATGTGGATGCGGCCTTCAAGCAGGCGGACCATATTCTGGAATGCCGTTACAACTCCGCCCCCATCGAACATGCGCCGACGGAAACGACGGGCTGCGTTGTGAAGCCGGAAGGCAATGGCCGATACACGATGTATTCGAACACCCAGGCGCTGTATTTCACGCTCGACAACACAGCCCTTATCCTTGGCGTGCAGTTCAACAAATTGCGCATGATTGGCGGCACGGTGGGCGGCGGGTTTGGCGGCAAGGTTGATGTGATCGTCGAGCCCATCGCAACGCTTGGCGCCATGCTCACCAACCGCCCGGTGAAATATGCCTATTCGCGGGCCGAAGAAATGCAAGTTTCATCGCCGCGCGCTGCCGAACGCTTTTACATCAAGGACGGCATCATGAAGGATGGCCGCATTCTGGCGCGCAAGATAACGCTTTATGTGGATGCGGGTGCCTATTGCCGCCACTCGACCTATGGCACCACAAAGGCTGCCGCCCATATGCCGGGGCCCTATACAATTCCAAATGTCCATGTGGATGCTTACTGCGTTTACACCAACCGCACGCCGTCTTCAGCGATGCGCGGCTTTGGCGTTACCATCGGCGACTTCGCCCTTGAATCGCAGATGGACCAGATTGCCCGCTTGTTGAAGATGGATCCCATCGAGTTCCGCCTGAAAAATGCCTACCGCGATGGGGATATGAAGGCCCATCGCAAGGAAGTTGAGGGTGCTGCCCTGGTCGAGGTGCTTCAGGCGGCGGCCAAGCAAAGCGGGCAGAAGCTCAAACCGGAATTTTTGGCGATGTCGTCACATGGATGGGGAAGTGCCAATGGCAAAGCTTAAGGGCAGGGGTGTTGCGGCGGTAAACTACCCGACGGGCATGAATCTCGGAGGCGATCCCTCGCAGGCCTTGATCCACGCCACGACAACGGGGAGTTTTGTGGTCACGCTGTCCAGTGTTGACCTAGGCCAGGGACTGAAAACCGTCATTGCGCAAATTGCCGCCGAAACTCTGGGCATTCCTTACGACAGCGTGATGATTGATACTGCCGACACGGATACCGGTCCTCATTGCATGGGAACCTTCGCCAGCCGCGGCACCCACCGCATCGGCAACGCGGTGATCATGGCTGCGCGCGAAGCACGCGAAGTGATGCTGAATGTGGCGGCGACCGAACTTGAGGTCGATGCCGCTGATCTCGTAACCGATGGCAAGGGACGCATTCATGTGAACGGCGCGCCGGACAAGGGCATCGGCGTTTTGGATGTGGCGCTTGCCGCCCATTTCAAGCACGGCAACACGATTTCTGGGCGCGGGATATTCCTGAAACCCAAAAGCACTCCTATACCGGAAACTGGCGAAATGGATCCGGACTCGTGCCAGGCCCATGCCTGTACAATTGCCGAGGTTGAGGTTGATGATGAAACGGGCGTGGTGCGCGTTCTCAAACTCACCAATGCCTATGAAGTAGGGCGCGCCATGAATCCCGCGCTTGCACACCAGCAAATTGTCGGCGGTGCCTGGATGGGCATCAGCCACGCGCTTTATGAAACAACGGAGCCCTATTACCCGGACCGCGCCCATGGCCCTCTGGATTTTTCCGAATATCTTATGCCAGGCCCCGCCGATCTCGCTGAGATGGAAAGCGTCATCATCGAACGGCCGGCGTCAAATGGCCCCTACGGCGCCAAGGGGATTGGAGAGATGACGGCAAATTCGCCCATTCCGGCCATTGCCAATGCCATTTTCGATGCCTGTGGTGTGCGGGTAACATCACTACCGATCACCCCGGAAAAAGTGCTGCGCGGCCTCGATGCCCTGCAGGCAGGAAATCCGGTTTAACTTCAACCCAACAAGGAAAAGCAAAATGATCAAAGTAATGGCACTCATGAAACGCAAGGATGGAATGAGCTTTGAGGATTTCCGCTCGTGGCTGGAAAAGGATCACCCCAAGTTGGCCAAGAACATTCCCGGCATGCGCAAATACACGGTGAACATCCTGGCAAAAACCAATGATGAATTGCCCTTTGATGGCGTGAGCGAAATGTGGTTCGACAATGAAGCGGCCATTGCCGAGGGCTTTGGGTCGGATGGCGGCAAGGCTGCCGGCGGCGATGCGGCAGCCCATTGTTCAAACCGCGTGCGCCTGGTGATGAACGAACACGTGCAATGGTGAAATGACCTCGCCGGTATCCTACGAGCGCCTCGCAAGCGAACTTGCCCGCGAAGGCTATTTTGCCGACGAAACTTTGTTGACGGCGCTTTACCTGTCGCTCGAGCTGGGCAAGCCGCTGCTGCTGGAAGGCGCCCCCGGTGTCGGCAAAACCCAGGTTGCGAAGTCGCTCGCCAAGGTTCTGGAACGTGAGTGTATCCGTCTGCAATGCTATGAGGGCATAGACGCTTCGAAAGCGCTTTATGACTGGGACCATGCGCGGCAGCTCCTGCATGTCCGGGTGACCGAACGGGGCGGCCCCATTGAAACAAAGGATCTCTTCGCGCCTGAGTTCATGATCGAGATGCCGCTGATGAAGGCCCTCAAGCATCCCGAAACAACGGTTCTGCTGATCGATGAAATTGACCGGGCCGATGATGCCTTCGAGGCTTTGCTTCTGGAGTTCCTGTCGGATTACCAGATTTCAATTCCGGAGATTGGAACCATCACGGCGGCAAAGCCTGTCATCACGATCCTCACCTCAAATCGCACACGCGAACTACATGATGCCCTGCGCCGGCGCTGCCTCTACCACTGGATTGACTATCCCGACCAGGCGCGGGAGCGCGCCATCGTGGAGCGCCATGCACCGGGCATCACAGGGGAAGCCGCCGAAAGACTTGTGGCGGTCATCGCCGGTATCCGCCGACTGCCGCTCCTCAAGAAGCCCAGCACGGCCGAAAGCATTGACTGGGCCCAGGCTGCATTGGCACTTACCCGGCAGGGCAATGACTGGCCCGATGCCCTGAAGCGATCCATTGGGCTTATCATCAAGGACCCGGAAGACATGGCCGCGATTCAGGCTGCCGGAGTGATCTAAATGATCCCCAGCGAAATTCAGGCGGAAAGGCTTCTGTTGGGTTTTCCGCGCGCGCTGCGCGAAGCGGGCCTTGCGGTTGATCCGGCGCGGACTACAAGTTTCCTGAGGGCTTGCAAGGCCATGCCGCTGCAATCGCTGTCGGTGCTGTCGCGCCTTGGGCGCATCACGCTCACTGGCTCACCCCATGAATTCCCCATTTATGACCAGGTCTTCAAATCCTGGTTCGTTGATGAGGCGGGCTTTGTGGCCGATCCTGAAGGTGAGGGCGAGGAAGAATCGGTTCGAGAAAAGCCAAAGTCACGTGAAGGTTTTGCCTTTGAAATTCTGCCGGGTGATACAAGTGGCAAAGATGCTTCATTCGATGAGGCCATCGGAGCCAAGAGCTTTCGCGCGGCAAATGCGGCAGACTCTGCTGTTCTATCCCGCATTCAGCGAGATGCCGTTCAATTTCCAACGCGCCGCAGCCGCAAATGGAAAGCCGCTTCCCACGGCCCGCGCATAGACTTGGCGGAAACTTGCGCGCAAGCACGGCATACGCTTGGCGAAACGCTTCGCCTGTCATGGATGGCGCGCCCGCAAAAGGCCCGGAGAATTCTTGTTTTCATTGATATCTCCGGTTCGATGCAGGCCCACTCGCAGTACTGCCTTCGCGCCGCTCTTGCCATCAGCCAAGCGCGCGCCTCTGTTGAAATCTTTTGCATCGGCACAAGGCTTACCCGCGTGACGCAGAACCTGTGCCGCCGCAATCCTGAGGTCGCCTTGAATTCACTCGGCCAGCGGGTGTTTGATTTTGACGGCGGAACGCGGCTAGGTACTGGTCTTTCGGAATTTCTGTCGGTTGCCAACTACGCAGCCTTGGTTCGCGGCGCCATTGTCATTGTAATTTCGGATGGGCTGGAACGCGGCGATTTCAAACCCATGGTCAAATCCGCTGAGAGGTTGAGCAGATTAAGTCACCGTCTCATCTGGCTCACCCCGCTTGCCAATGATCCGAAATACGTGCCAGCCACGCGCGCTCTTGCGAAATGCCTGCCATTTTTTGATTATCTCGGCAATGCGGGAAGCCTCGCGGCGCTTGCGGCTTCACTTTCCAAAATCCGCGACCTTGAATTGAAACCACGCGGCAATGCCGCGCGTATTTTCCAGCAACAGAGACCGCTTCAATGATCCCCATCATAGATTCCCATCACCACATCTGGCGCAAGGCCGATCTGCCGTGGCTGCAAGGCCCCATGGTTGCGCGCATCTTCGGCCCCTATGAGCCGATCCGGCGCGACTATCCGGTTGCCGAGTATCTGGCTGACATCAAAACCTCCAATGTCGCGGGCTCGGTCTATGTGCAGACGAATTGGGCGAAGGACAGGGCGCTCGATGAAGCGGCCTGGGTGCAATCGGTGGCTGACGCGGAGGGCTGGCCGCACGCAATCGTGGGCTATGCGGACCTTCTCGATGACAACGCTTCGCAAACCTTGAAGACTCTTGCAAAAATCTCGCGGGTTCGCGGCATTCGCATGCAGCTCCACTGGCATGAAAATCCACTCTACAGGTTTGCGGCGGCGCCGGACATAATGAATGGAACGTTGTTCCGGAAAAACTTTGCCCATGTTGCGGGGAATAATCTCAGCTTTGACCTGCAAGTCTTCACCAGCCAGATGAAGGACGCCGCAAATCTGGCTGCGGCATTTCCCGGCGTGACATTTGTTTTGCAGCACGCGGGCATGCTTGAAGACACGTCCAAAGCGGGCAGGGCCTTATGGCAGGACGGCATGAAGCGATTGGCCGAGCGGCCAAATATCGTCAGCAAGCTATCGGGGCTTGGAACCTTCATTCAACGCAATGACCCTTCGCATATTGCCGGCGTCATTCACGAAACAGTCAGGATTTTCGGATCAGACCGCTGCCTGTTTGGTTCAAATTTTCCGATTGAAAAACTCTGGACGAGCTACACGGAGCTGGTTTCCGCCCATCGTGCCGCAATATCCACATACCATCCAAAGGAACAGCTTGCCCTGCTGCACCAAAATGCAAGCCGTGTTTATAGATTGGACGCTGCCGCGCCACTCTGACCCCGTCAGCCATTTGTCCGGCTGCCAAGCGCCTTGGTCAGTCCTGCTTCAGGTCGGCCAGCCACTCTCTTCCAATCCGGCAGACGACTGAGTAGGCGGGGTTGAAGACATTGGCTATGTCGTAACGCGCCGCTTGCCCCATCACGTGGCTGGCCGACACTTCATCGAGGCCATAATCCTGAATAAGCCAGTCGAGCATTTCGGTGGTGGCGTGCTGCAGGGCCTGGTCAAGGGGCCGCGCATTGCCGATGGTGAAGATCTCGTTTTTGTTTAACCCGCGGGGCCAGCCTATCGGCTTCTTTTTTACGACTTCTACCGTGAATTGAATCTCGGCCGCGGTTTCGATACCGGTGCCGACAATTTCACCATCGCCCTGGGCCGCATGAACATCGCCGAGGAAAAACAATCCGCCGGGCGCCGAAACCGGGAACATGACTTCGACGCCAGCACCGAAACCGCGATAGTCCATGTTGCCGCCGTAGGGGCCGCTGGTCGCTGTCGAGATCGCCTGACCCATTGCGGGGGCCACGCCGAAGCAGCCAATCATCGGGTTCACCGCCACTGACCAGTCACGCAGGGTGGCGGGAGGTTTTGCAAGGCGGGCGCGCGCCGTGGCTATGTCAATGATCCAATCCGTCACCACGCGCTCCGGAAAACGCGCTACAGCGTTGGGGTTCACCACGTTCGGGCTGAGGACCTGAAAGGTCCAGCCGGTAGGCCTGATCATTGAGATGCGGTCTATGCGAATGCGCAGGGCATCGCCCCGCTCCGCGCCTGACACATAAAATGGCCCGGTCATCGGGTTTGGCCCATCCCAGCGTTTTCCGCCGTGGCGGTCAAAGCCATGGGCGTCGAGCGTTTCGGTCACAACCGTGTCGCCATCACCTATGGTTAGAATGGGTTCATGGCTTCCAATGGAGTTGTAGAATCGGGTGGGGACAAAATTGTGGGTTGTCATGGACAACAGGTTCCATCCAAACCGCGAATGAGTCAATCACGCACGCTTCGGGTTTTCTCCGGTACCGGACATGTTGTTTCTGATGGCGTGATCTGGTTATGTTACAGCCGAGCACGGGATAAATTCCCGAATGATCGGCCTGCAATGACAGCGGGCTCATGGCGATTTGGGAGGAACCGGAATGTCGACTGTCCGCTTGACAATGGCGCAGGCCCTTGTGCGTTATCTTTGCAACCAGTTCACCATGGTGGAAGGTGCTAGGGTTCCATTATTTCCGGGCGTCTTCGCCATTTTTGGCCATGGCAATGTGACCTGCCTTTCGGAAGCGCTGGAAGCGGTGAAGGATACCCTTCCCACATGGCGCGGCCAGAACGAGCAATCCATGGCGCTTGCGGCCATCGGCTTTGCCAAGGCCAAGCGCCGCCGCCAAATCATGGTGGCCGCATCGTCGATTGGCCCGGGGGCGCTTAACATGGTGACGGCGGCCGGCGTGGCCCATGCCAACCGACTGCCGATCCTGATCCTGTCGGGCGACACCTTCGTGAACCGCAGGCCGGACCCGGTCATGCAGCAGGTCGAGCATTACGGCGACCCGACCGTCAACGTGAATGACGCCTTCAAGGCGGTCACGCGCTATTGGGACCGGATCGTGCATCCCGAACAGATCATCTCGTCCCTGCCGCAGGCTGTTGCCATGATGCTTGATCCCGCCGATTGCGGCCCGGCCTTCATTGCCCTGCCGCAGGATATCCAGGAATATGCCTGTGATTATCCGGAGGCTTTCTTCGCGCCAACGCTGCATGAAATTCCGCGGCCGCGGCCGGACCGCAACAGTGTGAAGAAGGCGGTTGAACTCCTGAAAAATTCGAAACGTCCGCTGATCATTTCCGGTGGCGGCGTACGCTATTCGGGGGCGGAAGAAAGCCTCGCCAAGTTTGCCCTGGCGCATGGCATTCCGATCACTGAAACCATCGCGGGGAAGGGAACCGTCATTCATACGCATCGGGCTTATGCAGGTGCCATCGGCATTGTGGGTTCGACCTCGGCCAATGCGCTTGCCGCGGAGGCTGATCTTGTTATTGCCATCGGTACCAGATTGATGGATTTTACGACGGGCTCGTGGACCTGTTTCAAGCCGGAGGCGAAATTCATTTCCATCAATGCGGCGCGGTGGGATGCAACCAAGCATCAGGCCCTTGCCGTGGTGGGCGATGCGCGAGAAGCGGTGGACGAATTGGCTGCGACGCTTGCGGGCTGGAAGGCCGACACGAAATGGATGGCAAAGGCGCGTGCTGAATTTGCCACGTGGGACAAGATGCTCGATGGTTTCCAAAAACCTACGAATTCCCCCGTGCCGACCTATGCGCAGATCGTTGGCGTGGTGAATGGCAAGGCGGGACTACGCGACTATGCAATCACCGCGTCCGGCGGCCTTCCCGGCGAGATGATGAAGAACTGGCGGGTCAAATCAGCCAACAGCTTTGATGTTGAATTCGGCTTCTCCTGCATGGGCTACGAGATTGCCGGCGGCTGGGGCGCGGCGATGGCCGATCCAACGCGCGAGACCTTCGTGATGGTGGGCGACGGCGCCTACATGATGATGAACTCGGATATCTATTCCTCGGTGCTCGCCGGCCACAAGCTGATCGTAGTCGTTTGCGACAATGGCGGCTATGCGGTGATCAACCGCCTGCAGAATTTCAAGGGCGGGGTTTCCTTCAACAACCTGATCAAGGACTGCAAGGTGAAGGAGCCCTTCAGCGTCGATTACGCCAAGCACGCGGAATCGATGGGGGCTTTGGTGCGCCGGGTTGAAGGCCTGGCGGAACTCGGCCAGGCCCTGGACTGGGCCAAAACAACGGACCGCACCACCGTCATCACCATTGTGTCCGATGCCTTTACCTGGACGCCGGGCGACGCGCTGTGGGATGTGGGCGTGCCACAGGTGAGCCAGCGCAGCGAAGTCAACGCGGCGGCAAAATACCAGGCCGATGTCCGCAAGAAACAGCGCGTCGGCGTTTGAGGCTAGGCGCCTTTGGGCCTGCTGCTGTGAAGCCGCAGGATATGGGATTCAATTTCGCTTTCGATGCTCGGATCGCCGGACTCAAACAGCGTAATCAGCTTCAGATGCTGGTTGACAACAACCTGGAAATTTTGCTCGGAAGCGATTTCCCGTCCGAAGATGATGTGGATGCGGCGCGCCAGGGCTTCCCACAGACTCAGAACAATTTCATTTTCCGATGCCTTGCAGAATTCATGGTGGAAGGTGACGTCAAGCTTGCGCAGTTCCGCCCAGTCGGACCAGTGCGAGGCGCGCTCCATGCGTGATACATTTTCGCGCAGCAAATCCAGCCGCCGGGGTTCACGCCTGTAGGTTTCCGCCGCATGGCGCGCCGCGATGCGTTCAAGGGCGAGGCGCACCTCGGTGACCTGATCGAAATCCGCCGTGTTGAAAGGCGCTACCCGCGCGCCATGGTTGGGTACTGCCTTCAGGATGCCCTGGGTTTGAAGAATCTTGAAGGCTTCGCGCACCGGCACGCGGCTGATGTTGAGTTGCCCCGCAATATCGGCTTCGACCAGGCGTTGCCCGGGTTGCAGCATGCCCTGCGCTATTGCATTCACCAGGACATCGGCTACCGCGTCGGCGAGCGAGCGTGTGCCGTCATTGGGAGTTTCAAAGGCCAAGCCCATTGAGGGCGGTGCCGCTTCACCGGCAACCGCGACGATCTTCCTGTTTCTCAGTTCTCTGGGTGCCATTTCGCCTCAAGAAAGGATTCGGGGCCCGCTTTCAAGCATATTATAACGATTTTTGCTATTGTATACTAGTATACTAAATGATATCAAATTCACGTTTGCTAGATCAAGCGCCCGTTCCCATGGAAGGCAGGGCTAAATTGATGTCCGGCTGCGCCGGATATCGATTGAGATGCTGCCTGAAAAAAGAAGGCTGCGGGTGCCGCTAGGCAATCGTTCCGTTGGGTAACAGGGAGAAATTCGATGCATAAAAGAAATTTATTGTTCTCGGCAGCGCTTGCGGCCGCCATGGCGCTTGGTTTCAGCGCAGCGCCGGCCTTGGCCGCCGGAACGGATGTTCCCGCTCCAGGCCAGAGCGCCAAGATCGATGCGATCAAGGCACGCGGCACGATCAAGGCCGCGGCCATCGGTGAAACGCCGTGGCTGCCGGAAAACACCACAGGCAGCGGCGATCAGTTCTCGGGCCCGGCGTGGGTTCTGGTGAATGAATATGCAAACCGCTTGGGCGTGAAAATTGAGATCGTGCCGGTGAGCCACGAAACCAAGGTGCCGATTCTGGCTACGGGCGAGGCCGATATTTCCATCGCGCCTTTGTCGGTAACGCCGAAGCGCCAGGAAGTTGTGGACTTCATCGTCTATTCGACATCCAGCCTTTGCTTCTTTGGCCTGGCGGACAATCCCAAAATCAAGGATCTCAAAACAGTTGATGACCTGAATTCGCCTGATCTCACCATGGCGTATTTCACCGGCACGCCGCCGGAAACCTGGGCGCCAACCCGCTTTCCGAAAATGGTTCTCAAGGGCGTTGCCGGCTCCGGCGCCAATGCCCCGGTTGAGGAAATCATGGCCAAACGCGCCGACGTGGCCCCCATCGACAATGTCGCCTGGCCCCAGCTTTCCAAGCAGGTGCCCGGTCTCATGGTGTTTCCACTTGGCGATGATTGCCTGAAGAGCCAGGAAATGGGCACCGATGTGGGCATGGCGGTTGACAAGGCCGATCCTGTGTTCCGTGATTGGCTCCTGGCTGTCTACGGCGAAGTGAAGGACAAGGTCAGCGCCGAAGAAATCCGGATCCTGAAGGGCAACTGACGAAAACTCGGGTGAACGGGCAGGCAATTGCCGGAAGACTATTGCCTGCCCGGCCCGTAGTTTGCAGAGTGGGGGCCACATCATGACGATCAGTCTTGCGCCATTCATTGATAGCTGGCCGTTTCTCCTCAAGGCCATTGGCGTCACGCTGTTTATCAGCGTGTTCTCCATGCTGCTTGGCTTCGTGATCGGCGTCATCGTCGGCTCGCTTCGCACCTATGGCGGCCGATTTCTCGATGTGACGCTGGGATTTTACGTCGACACGATGCGGGCCATTCCGCTGCTCGTCATTCTTGTCTGGGTTTACTTTGCCTTTCCGATGCTGACCGGCCATTCCATCAATGTGACCGCGGCGGCCATCGCCGCGCTTGGCATTCATCTCGGCGCCTATATCGCCGAAACGATCCGCGCCGGGCTGACCTCGGTGCGCAAGACGCAAATGTCCGCGGCCCTTGCCCTGGGCATGAGCCGCACTCAGGCGGTGCGAACCATCATATTGCCGCAAGCCGTCATCCGCATGCTGCCGTCACTTGGATCGCTCTTCGTGTTCGCAGTCAAGGACAGCGCCATCGCCTCGGTGATTGCCGTTCCTGAACTCCTGCGGCAGACGCAAGTGGTTGCCGGAAATACCTATCGCCCGTTTGAGCTCTATACCGCAGCCATGCTGGTTTATTTTCTTTTGTGCTTTCCCGTGGCTCGCGGCGTGGACATGATTTACAAGCGCGTGGCGCATCTCGGGTCATCATGACGTTCCAGTGGCATGTCATATGGGAGAGCCTGCCGCGCCTGCTTGATGGCGCGGTGATGACCATCTGGCTCAGCGTCGTCACGATGCTCATCGCAATTCCGGGCGGGTTTCTGCTCGCATTCATGCGGATGTCGCGATTCAAGGCTATTTCCCTGCTGTCTGCCTGCTTTGTCGAATTCTTCCGGGCGACACCGCTGATCCTGCAGATCTACTGGGTTTACTACGTCCTCCCCGCCTATTTCGACATCCGCCTTTCGCAGATCGGCACGGCCATTCTCGGACTTTCCTGCAATATCTCGGCCTTCAACTCGGAGACATTCCGGTCCGGCATCGTATCAATCCGAAAAGGCCAGTGGAGCGCCGGCCGGGCCATCGGTATGACCGATCGCCAGATCATGTGGCATATCGTGTTGCCCCAGGCGGTACTTCGCGTGCTGCCGGCGCTCGCCACGACCTGGGTGTCATTGTTCAAGGACACGTCGCTGGTTTCGATCATCTCGGTCGCCGATCTTTCCTATGTTTCGCTGAAAATAAGGTCGGAGACCTATCGCATTCTTGAAGTGCTCACCGCCATGGCGGCGATCTACTGGCTCATGGGCTATCCGCAAGCCAAGCTCGTCGACTGGATACACCGCCGTTACAAGGTTACAGAATGAACATTCGCAACAGCAGCAAGCGCGTTGGCAGCGACGTCAAGCCCATCCTGGCTTTTGAGAATGTCTCGAAGGATTATGGAAAATTGCGGGCGCTTGATGGCGTGAGCCTGACGGTCAATCGTGGCGAAGTCATTTGCCTCATCGGTCCATCAGGCTCTGGCAAGTCAACACTCCTGCGCTGTGCGAATGCGCTGGAAACCCTTGACGGCGGACAGGTGCTGTTTGACGGGAAGCCGGTTGATGTCAGCAATGCCGCCAGCGCCCGCACCGTGCGCCAGCACATGGGCATGGTGTTTCAGAATTTTGAGCTCTTTCCGCATCTCACGGCCATCCGCAACATTACCATTGGCTTGACAACGGTGCTCAAGCTTGATCCCGCCGTTGCAAATGAACGGGCGCACAAGCTGCTGGTCAAGGTCGGCCTGTCGGACAAAGCCGAGTCCTATCCATCCATGCTGTCCGGCGGGCAGCAGCAGCGCGTGGCCATTGCCCGGGCGCTGGCGATGGAACCGGCATTGATGCTTTTCGATGAGCCAACCTCGGCGCTTGATCCGGAAACCATCGGCGAGGTGCTGAGTGTCATGAAGACGCTGGCCGATGAGGGCATGACCATGGTGGTAGTAACCCATGAGATGGATTTCGCGCGGCGCGTGGCCGATTGGATTGTTGTCTTTGATAAGGGACGGATCATTGAAGAGGGGCCGCCGCGCCAGATATTCGAAGCGGCGACAGTTGAGCGGACACGTGATTTCCTCAGCCATCTCGGCTGGCATGGTGAAAGTGCAATCGACAAGACGAAGCCCGCCAAGGCAAAGCGCAAGACAGTGAAAAAACGGGAGAAAAGAAATGCTAAATGAACGTATCGAGCGGGCCGAGGTTTTCGTCGTCGGGCCGGATACGGAACGTTACACCTGGGCGGAAGGCATGAGTGACCAGTATATGGTCAATATCATCCTGCGCCTCACCACCGGCAGCGGGCTTCAGGGCATTGCCGGTGCGGCGATGATTACCGGCCACGGCTTTGACCGTTCGGTGGGAGAAACCCTGCGCTATCTCCTGCCTGATCTCATGGGCCAGACCCCGGCGGAGCGTGAAGTGATCTGGCATCGCAGCCGCCATCTCGGCACGCCACTGGTGCCGCAGGCACAATCGCTCATTGATATTGCGTTGTGGGACATGACGGCGAATTACGCAGGCCTCCCGCTTTACCAGCTTCTGGGCGGAGCACGGCACAAGGTGCTTTCCTATGCCTCAACGCCGCTTCTTGCCGATAACCAGGCCTATATTGATTATGTGGCGGAGCGCCATGAGGAAGGCTTCAAGGCGGTCAAGTTTCATTGCTGGTGCAATCCGGCGCGCGACCTGCCGATGTGCCAGGCGGTGGCCAAGCATTTTGCCGGCAAGGACATGGCCCTGATGCTGGATGTGGAGCAGCGCTATGATCTTGCCAGCGCCATCAAGGTTGGCCGCGGGATTGGCGAGCTGGACTTCAAGTGGTTTGAAGCGCCGCTGGTGGACACGGATCTGGCGGGTTACCGGGAAATCCGGCGTCAAACCACGGTTCCGGTCATTGCCGCGGGCAATACCTGGACCGACCTGCAGCAGCTCTTTGCGGCGATCAACACGGATTGCTGGAGTGCGCTCCGGGTTGACGCCACGATTTGCGGCGGCATCACGCCCATCCGCAAGATCATGAGCCTGGCGGAAGCCAAGGGCATGACGGTGGAAGTGCAATGCTGGGGCTATACCTTAACCCAGGCGGCCAATCTCCATGTCATGCTGGCCTTTGGCAATTGCGACTATTTTGAACAGCCGGTGCCCTATCCGTCATTCGAGTATGGCTCCAACAATGTCATCCGCACGGACAAGGAAGGTTTTGTCCATGCGCCCAAAGGCTCAGGGCTTGGCATCGATGTGGACTGGAAAGCCGTGGAGAAGGCGTCACTCCTGAATTTTGAAGTCCGCAGTTGACACTGAACAAGAGGGAACATGCCGATGGGTGACCGGGTCAAGGGCAAGAAGTGCCTCGTCTATGGTGGCGGAACGGGGATCGGCCTTGCCTGCGCGGAAGCGTTAGCCGGGGAGGGAGCTGCGGTCTTCATTTCCGGACGGCGCGAGGGTGTTCTCAAGACTGCTGCCGCGAAACTTGGCAAGGCGGGATATGCGGCGGGCGATGCAACGTCGGTGGCGGATGTTCAGCGCATTACCGCAAGCGCGGTAGAATTCATGGGCGGCCTTGATACGATCGTGATCAGCGCAGGGGCGGGTGGCAGAACCTCCATGTTCGATGCGGAGCCTGATGAATTCCAGCGCATCATCGATATCAACATGCGGCCGGTTTTTCTCGCTGTCCGCTATGGCATCGCGCATCTTGTTGCAGCCAAGGCCGCCTCGGTCATCGCCATCTCTTCCATGTATGGCCTGGTGGGCCAGCGCGAACGGGTGGCCTATTGCGGGGCGAAGGCGGGGGTGAATGGCATGGTCATGTCCATGGCGCTCGATCTTGCTGAGAAGGGTGTGCGCGTAAATGCCATCTGCCCGGGCTTTGTCGAAACGCCGTTGTCCATTGAAGTTGCCAAGGCCGAGGTGGATCCCGAGGCAGCGATGCGCGCCAAGCGGCTGATGCATCCCATTCCGCGGCCGGGAAAGCTTGAGGAAATGGGCGAGCTTGCGGTTTACCTTGCCTCGGATATTTCGGCCTTCATGACCGGACAGGCCATTGCCATTGACGGCGGCTACAGCATCCGGTGAGTTACGATGTCTTGAACAGAAGATCGGCGGATGGCGAATAGCGCGCCACCTTGTCCCGGTCGAGCTCGATGCCCAAGCCAGGTTTCGTCGGGATATCCAGATAGCCTTCGCCGTCAAGCTTGAATGGCTCCGAAAGAATGCCATCCACATAGGGGCTGCCGCCGATGAACTCGACAACATCGACATGGGGGAGCGCCGCGGCAAGTTGCAGATCAGCGGCAACGCCGAGCGCCGTATTCCAGCCATGGCCCACATATTTGACGCCGAATTCCTGGGCCATCCAGGCAATTCTGCGCTGTTCGGAAATGCCGCCAACCTTGGTGGCGTCGGGTTGAACAATATCGAACGCGCCGCGTTGCAGCCATGGCGTAAAGCTTTGCCTGCGGGTGAGCACCTCGCCGCCGGCGATGGGCACGGGGCTTTGGCGGCGGAGCTCGCAGAAATCATCGATGGCATCGGGCTGCAAGGCTTCTTCGAACCAGCCCACATCATAAGCGGCCAGCATATGAGAGGTATTGATGGCCCAACGCAGGCCGTTGGGCCAATAGGCGTCGCTGGCGCCGGCATCTACAAACAACTGGCTGCTTTCCCCAACGCCGGCGCGGGCCGCCTTTATGATGGCCTCATCCAGTTTCCGGTCATCGCGGCGGCCGAAGGGCCCCCAGCCAATTTTAAAAGCGCGAAAGCCCTGGGCATGATACTGCGCAAGTGTATCACGCATGGCATCGGGTTCTTCCATCAAAAGTGAGCAATAGGGCTTTACGCGGGTGCGGTAAGTGCCGCCAAGCAAGCGGCCCACCGGCTGGCCCAGCGCCTTGCCCAGGATATCCCATAAAGCAATATCGATGCCGCTGATCGTGTGGGTGAGGGTGCCGCCACGGCCCATCCAGAATGTATTCTGATTGAGCTTCTCGCTGACCCGTTCAGGTTCAAGGGCGTTTTCGCCGGCATAATGCGGCTCAAGAACTTTCAGGGCCGCTTCGACCAGGCCGCCATTGCTGTACACGCTGCCGTGGCCGGTGATTCCGGCATCGGTGTGAACCGCGATGAGTGTGTGGACCGAGTCTCCCGGCTTGGTGTCGATGGACCAGCCATTCTTGGGGGATTCACCCAACAGAGGTGCTGCGGCGATGGAACGGATGGAAATTTTTTGCGCGGTCATGCTGGTCCTCAGAAAGTTGCAGATTTCCCACCGCTCACAGGGGTGGGTTTGTCAAATTGCGTGGGTTTCATTTTGTTTGAAGGCGTGCGCGTTGCAGTGAAGCCTTCCCGTGGAGGATGACGTCCATCATCCGCGCCTCCGCGGTTGCCGGGTCGCTTCGGTTAATGGCGTCATATATCTTCACGTGATTTGCATAATCATCTTCAATCCGGTTTTCGTCACTGTTCAATGCGTTCTGCTGAATGCGAAAGCTGATGCGCAGGAATTCCGCGATGATATGCCCGAAGCGGCTTAGCATTACGTTGTGGGACGCATGAAAAACTGAAAGGTGGAATTCAACATCCGCTTTGGCATAAGCTGCCATATCGCCCATCGCCAGCCGCATCGCTTCGCAATTCTCGCCAATGACCGCTATTTCGTCGAGAGTCGCACGGGTCGCCGCATAGCGAGCGGCGGCAGGCTCCACGAGCTGGCGCATCTCAATAAGATGGGTGAGGATGTCGTTGTCAAAATTATCATGTGCGTGCCAAAGAAGCACATCTGAATCAAAAATGTTCCAATAGCTCTGGCTGAGAACGCGTGTGCCAACTTTTTGCCGGGTTTCAACCAGGCCTTTCGCACACAGAACCTTTATTGCCTCGCGGATGGTGGTGCGGCTTGCCTGATACATATCCATGAGATCGGTTTCGCGTGGCAACAGGGTCCCGGGAGGATAGACGTTGTGAACGATGTTTTCCCCGATATTGCTGATAACCCGGCCCTGGATACCCTTGAGGCGGTAGTTTGCGGCCGCTGGCTCCATTGCGGCGTATGAGGGCAGGGCAAACTGATGAGGCGGGTTTCCAGCCAGTTCAAATTTCTTGATGGCTGTCATTTTATTCCGGCGATCTGGCATTTTCACGTTTCATTGAAAAACCTTCAACTGATCGGGCTTGACGAAAACAGTGTCTTTCCCCCAACAATAATTTTCACATCGACAAGATACTTCCGGATCGCCCCGGTATCTACCTCGATGCCCAAGCCGGGCGCATCCGGCACTGCAATCTCGCCATTCGCGTCGCGCTGCAACGGATTTTTGGCTATTTCCCGGGCCAGTGATTTTGGAGCAGCAGGATACTCACAGATACGGTGCTCCGCCAATCCTGCAAAGGGCTGGAGCGAAGCTGAAAGCGCCAAATGCGAGGTGAAAGTGTGATTGACATATGTGACGCCTTTGGCAACCGCATAGTCCGCAACCGCCTTTGCCGGACCGATGCCGCCAATTCGCCCGCAATCAATCTGCACGAAACTGACGTGGCCATGGTCAATCAAATTGCGGGCCATGTAGACGTTGTGAGCCGCTTCCCCGCCGGCGAGCCGGATTTTCGGGGTACGCCTCGACAGTTCCGCATATGCACCATAGGCGCTTCCATTGAACGGCTCTTCCAGCCAGGTTGCGTTGGCCTTTTCAAGCGCGGGCAGGCGCGTTGCCGCCGCCTCAACATTCTCTCCCCATATTTGCCCCGTATCAATCAGCAGGATGCAATCCGGGCCCAAGCCCTCGCGCGCCGCGGCAAATTGGTCGGAATCGGCGCGGACATCAGCCCGCCCAATCGGCCCCCAGCCAAATTTGGCGGCAGTAAAGCGATCAGCGCGCGCTGTCTTCGCCCGTTCAAGTGTTTCCTGCGGCGTATCACCAAACAGAACTGAGGCGTAAGGCACCTTCTTGTGGGATTTGGCGTAGCCGAGAAGTTTCCAGACCGGTTCGCCGCGGGTTTTTCCCAGCAGATCCCAAAGGGCCATTTCAATCCCCGACCAGGTATGGGGGGCCTGCAACATGTCCATGCTGTCCCATTCGATTGTCCGGGCCATCCGGTCAATATCTTCGGGACTGTTGATGGGCTGGCCTTCGACCGCTGCGGCTACCGGACGGCATGCGCCATGCGACATCGGGGCAATGTATGCTGCAATGGAGACCAAGGGCGAAGCTTCGCATTCACCCCAGCCGATATAACCGCCAGCCGACACGCGCACCACAAGCGCATCCTGGCTCCCGTCACCCTCCGTGGTGATTTCAGGCATGGCGAGATAGAAAAAATCAACGGCATCGATCTTCAAAACAAGACTCCCCCTAAAATTCAGGCGCTTCCGGTCAAAAGGCCCTCCGCCCGACTTCCGATTTGAGGCCGGTGCTGTTATTTTATAAAAATACGATAAAATAAATAAAGTTCACTTGCAAGAGGAACAGCGTCGCTTTCAAAAATTTGAAATTACGCAAAATAATCATGTAAATAATTGAACTTAAATAGTTTTTACTTTTTATATCATGGTTTCTGAAGAATCTGAACTCCTGCTCAACAAATTGACAAGAAAATAAAAGTACGATTTAATAAATCTGCTCGGATAATCCGATTGTGATTTTGGCCGAAGCAATTTTCGAAGAAACTCAAAACAACAGAAATCGGGAGAAGATGAATGATTAGATCGAAGGTTTTCATCGCGGCGATCCTCGCCCTGTTCGCAGGGCCTGCGGTTGCGCAGCAAATTGAGGGCGTCCCAAATTTCAAGGAATGCAAGGATGGATCGCTTGATAAGGCGCTCACAGACGGGATTACATTGGGGATAAGCCCCAGTCCGCCTTATTCGTCCCTCGACCCCAACACCAAGAAGGCTGATGGCCTGGACGTGGAAATCAACGAGGTCGCGCTGGCGTGGATTGGCATCAAGAATGTCAAGTATGAGGTTGCGCCTTTCGGACAGCTTATACCCCTGATGCTGTCCAACCGGATTGATGTGGTGGCTTCAAACATCCATCAGACGCCGGACCGGCTGAAGGTCGTCACGTTTACCGGCCCGGCATGGTGGTATGGACCGGCGGTTGTCGCGCAGACCGGCAATCCTACCGGCGTCAAGTCATTCGATGATCTCAAGGGAAAGAAAGTCGGGGCGATCGCCGGCTCTGCAGCAGACGAATATTTGCGTAAAATCGGCATCGAAGTCACGCCATTTCAGGATGACGCCGCGGAGTTTGCGGGTATCAGCACAGGCAAAGTCGATGTTATTCTCGAAGACGATGTCAAGGTGCTTGATTACCTGAAAGCCAATCAAGGCTCGCCCATTGAGATCGTAAAGGGTGTGGCCGTTCCAGAAGAACTTATATTCAAGTATGGATACGGATATGCGCGCTATGCACTGCGTCCGGCGGACTGCCAATTGCGCCTGGCCTATAGCACGGCGCTGCACGAACTGTGGGGGGCCGGTGTTGTTTCCGCCATACTGAAGAAATATGGCTTGAGCGACAGCAATCTCACATATTTTCCGTTGAACTAATGATCTAGGGACCAGCAGAGTGGCCAGGCGCAAGCCTGACCGCTCTGCAATTTTGTCAGGCAATGCAATGGAACTGCTCAATCTTGATGTCGTCCGCGAATATGGCGGGGCCCTCCTGCAGGGACTGGTGATTACTGTTGCACTAACCTTGATTGTCATTACCATGGCCCTGGTGCTGGCCATTCCGGTGGCACTTATCAGAATGTCGCCAAACTTTGTGCTGCGCTCAATAGGCAGCATTTATGTGGAAGTTATCCGGGGCACGCCGCTCCTGCTGCAGCTTGCATATATCTACTATGTCATGCCCGGATTCGGCCTGAACCTTGATCCGTTCTCCGCTGCCATACTGGGCCTCACCCTGAACTACACGGCCTACATGAGCGAAGTTTACCGCGGTGGCATCCTCGCGGTGCCGAAACACCAGTGGGAAGCAGCCGCCACGGTCGGAATGACAAGAGCCGTTGCTTTCTACCGCATTATCCTGCCGCAGGCGCTGCGCATTGTAACGCCAACCCTTGGCAACTACTTTATCTCCCTGTTCAAGGATACGGCGCTCGCTTCTGTCGTTACCGTGCAGGAGCTGACCTTTACCGGTCAAATTATCTCCGCCCGGTCATATCAGTATTTCACCATCTATACCGTAACCGGCATGCTCTATCTTTCTGTGGGATATCCGGCGGCACTGTTTGTCCGGTGGCTCGAAAAGCGGGCCGACAGCAGCTATCGGAGAAAAAGGCCAAGATGATCGAGCTCATTGACATCCATAAAAATTTTGGCCCGGCCGAAGTCCTGCGCGGCATCAACCTTTCAATTTCCGCAGGCGAGGTCGTTTGCATCATTGGCCCGTCGGGTTCAGGGAAATCGACGCTTCTCCGCTGCATCAATTTTCTGGAACAGCCCACATCGGGAACCATCCTGATTGAAGGAGAGAGGGCTTACTATGACCATGCGGGGGCGGTTCTGAAAACCCGTCCCGAGAAGGACATCGCCCGTGTGCGCAGAAAACTTGGCATGGTTTTCCAAGATTTTGCGCTGTTCCCGCACTTGAGCGCCATCGGCAACGTCACTGAAGGGCAAATCCATGGTTTGGGAATTCCGCGGGCTGAAGCCCTGCAACGGGCCTTGATAATGCTGGAACGCGTGGGCCTGGCCGATCATGGTGAGCACTATCCCGCCGAACTTTCAGGCGGGCAGAAGCAACGTGTTGCAATTGCCAGGTCGCTCGCCCTGTCGCCAAAAGCGATGCTGTTTGACGAACCGACGAGCGCCCTCGATCCCGAGCTGGTTGGCGAAGTTCTCGATGTCATGAAGAGCTTGAGCGGTGACGGAATGACGATGGCCATTGTAACACATGAAATGGCATTTGCGCGGGAAGTTGCCGACAGGGTGGTTTTTGTCGACCGTGGAAAAATTGTTGAAGACGGCCCGCCAGAATCCGTTTTCGACAACCCGCAGAACGAACGAACCCAGGCATTTCTGGCGCGGATTATGCGCCGGTCATAAGACTGATCCTCAGAAAGTTGCCGATGCGCCGCCATCGACGCTCAGGATTTGACCGGTCACATATTGTGCATCGTCGGAGCAGAGAAAAAAGGCCGGACCTGCCATGTCCGCCGGGGTGCCGGCGCGGCGCATGGGAATGCGGCCATGCTTCACATAAATGTCGCGGAACCAGTCGGAATCATATTCATGGGAACCATCGGGCAGGATTGACATGGGCGTGTCGACGAAGCCGGGGGCGATGGCGTTCACCATGATGTCATAGGGTGCCAGTTCGACGGCCACTGCGCGGGTGAAATTCACAATCGCCCCCTTGGCCGTGGCATAGGCGAGCTGGTTGGGCCAGCCGCGCAGGCCCTGGATCGAGGCGATATTGAGAATGCGCCGGCCCGCGCCTGATTTCTTGATGAGGGGCACGAATGCCATGGTCATGCGGATAGCGCCATCCTGGTTGATGTTGATGACGCGCGCGTACTGCTCCATCGTCATGGTCTCGATATGGGTGTCGGCCCCGATGGCGGCGTTGTTGACGAGAATTTCGCAGCGGCCATGAAAGCTTTCGACTTTTTTCGCCAATTCCGCCACGGATGCGTCATTGCCGATGTCAACCGGGATCGCCGCGGCTTTGCCGCCTGCCGCGTTGATCTTTTCGGCGGCGAGTTTGGCGGCATCGGTTTTCAAATCGGCCAGCACGACGGAGGCGCCTTCTTCAGCCAGCCTTGCGGCGATGCCATAGCCTATCCCTTGCGCTCCGCCGGTGATGACGGCCACGCGGCCCGCCAGCCTTTGTGCTGTGTTGCTCATTTCATTCCTCACTGAGTTCGCCCCCGGGCTTCAGCCGCCAGGCTGTCACGAGGGCCAGGATGATTGTCACCAGCAACACGAGTGTCACCAGTGCATTGATTTCGGGAGTGAAGCCCACGCGCATCATGGCCCAGAGGCGGAGCGGCAGGGTCATCTGGTCGCCGGCCACAAAGGTGCTGATCAAGGTTTCGTCGAAGGAGAGGGCGAGAGCCAAGACAGCACCGG
Source organism: Aestuariivirga sp. (assembly GCA_965279345.1). Classification (GTDB taxonomy): domain Bacteria; phylum Pseudomonadota; class Alphaproteobacteria; order Rhizobiales; family Aestuariivirgaceae; genus Aestuariivirga. Next base: position 46,728 of record CBDIHN010000002.1, on the reverse strand, counting down.
TGACCACGGCAGAAGTAAGATGCGGCAAAAGCACGTAGCGTAAGGTTTGCAGGCGGCTGGCGCCCAAATCAAACGAGGCTTCGATGAGGGAGCGGGGGAGCGATTGCAGGCGCGTGAGCACAAGGCGGTAGGAGACGGCGAGAACGAAGACCGTGTGTCCCACAATAATTGTGGCAATGCCCCGGTTGAACCCCAGTTCCGCCGAGGTCACGAGAAGTGCCAGCCCGGTGACAATGGGCGGCAGCAGGAACGGCAAGTAAATTACAAGTTCAAGGGCTCGCCTGCCGATGGCGCCTTCCCATTCCGTATAAAGCGCCAGCACCACCGCCAGCACGGAGGCGATGACAACTGCGGTCAGGGCGACGATTGCCGTATTGGAGAGGGCGGAGAGAACGCTGGGGTTCGACCAGAGAGTGAAATAGGGCGCGAAGCTGAAGGTTTCCCACAGGATTTTGCCACGCCTGATCTCGACCAGGGAAAACAGCACGCTGATGAAGAGCGGCACATACAGCAGGGCAAATACAATGGCGGTGATTGTCCCTGTGGCGATCTTGGCGAATTTCTCTCCGTTGCTGCGCATGGTCAGACCTTCTGCCGGCTCATGGCAAAGCCTGCCATCAGAATGCCGGCGAGGGCGGTGAGGAACAGGATGGCGGCCATGGCGGCGCCAAAGGGCCAGTCAAAGGCGAGGCCGAATTGCGAGTAAATCACCCGGCCAATGGTGAAGCCGGTGGTGCCGCCCACCATCTGCGGCGTGATGAAGTCGCCGAGGGCCAGCACGAAAACAAACAATGCGCCGGCTACCGTGCCGGGGAAAGACAAGGGCAGTACGATGCGGCGGAAGGTGTCCCATGCGCCGGCACCGAGATCAATGGAGGCGTGCAACAGCGAGCGTGGGATCCGCTCCAATGCGAGGAATATCGGAAGGATGACAAAGGGCAGGTAGATCACCACCATGGTGATCAGCACGGCGCGCTGGTTAAAAAGGAAGAGCTGACTCGGTTTTTCGAGTATCCCAAGATTCAGCAGCAACTGGTTGACCAATCCATTGAGGCCGAGCATGGAGCGCAAGGTATAGAGCTTCACGATGTAGCTCATGAAGAGCGGCACCACGGCAAGCAGCAGCATGAGATATCGGCGGCTGCCCTTCTGCTGCCAGATGAACCAGGCGATGGGATAGCCCACCAGCACCGATACGGCCACGACTTCCAGGCACAACAGAATGGTTCCGAGATAGGTTCCGGAATAGGTCCAGTTGCCGAAAAAGTTGACATAGTTGAAGAGCGTCAGTTCATGGATGATCTCGTGCTTGTCGGCGCGGAAGAAAGAGATGAGCAGGAATGAGCCGATGGGCGCCACGATGAAGGCCACGGGCACCGCGGCCATCAACAGGAAGATCAGCCATCTGGCGGTGAGACGCGGCAACATGGGCCTATCCTCCGATCACAACGGCATCGGCGGGATCGTAGGTAATAGTAACCGGCGCGCCCACTTCCAGCACGGAGGCGCGGTCATTTCCAGCAAGGCGCATGTTAAGCGTGATGTCAGGCGCATTCTTGCAGCGCAGCAGCAGTTTGGTGAGCGCGCCGCCGAACATGGCTTCCACCACTTCCGCTGAGATGGACACCTTGCCCGCGCCAAGGCGCAAGGATTCCGGGCGGATCGCGAGCAGCACCTTGGCGCCCGCCGCATGCTGCTTGCTGGCGGCGATGGCGAGGCGGCCCAAGGCCGTATCGACGGCATCGGCTCCGACCATTGTTCCGGGGATCAGGTTATTGTCGCCAAAGAAGCCGGCAACAAAATGGGTGCGGGGCTGGAAATAGATTTCGCGCGGAGTTCCCAGTTGCTCGATGCGGCCTTGGCTCATCACCACGATCCGGTCCGACATGGTGATGGCCTCGTCCTGGTCATGGGTGACAAAGATAAAGGTGGTCTGGATGCGGCGCTGTATTTGCTTCAGAAACACCTGCATCTGGCGGCGCAGCGTGGCGTCAAGCGCTGCAAGCGGCTCATCGAGGAGAATAACCTGCGGTTCACACACGATGGCGCGGGCAAGCGCCACACGCTGCTTCTGGCCGCCGGAGAGCTGGGCGGGGAAACGGTCGCGCAGTTCGGATAGGCCCACGATGTCGAGCGTCTCGGCAATCAGCTTGCGTGAGGTTTCAGGGGCGCGGCGCTGCACGAGCGGCCCATAGCCCACATTCTGGACCACGGTCATGTGCGGAAACAGGGCATAGTCCTGGAACACGGTGTTGAAGGGGCGGCGGTTGGCCGGCGCATCGGTGATGTCCTTGCCTTCGAAGAGAATATTTCCGCCCGACACTTCGGAGAATCCGCCGATGAGGCGCAGCACGGTGGTCTTGCCGGAGCCGGAGGGCCCCAGGAGCGTCAGGAATTCTCCGTTGGCAACTTCCAGCGACAGCGGATGAAGCACTTCCTGATGCGCATAGCGCTTGCTGACATTCCGAAGCTCTAGTCCCATCACCCTCTGCCCGTTCCCTAGGCCTTATAGCGCTTTACCACATCCCAATCGACCTCCACGCCGAGGCCGGGCTTGGTGGGCAGCGGAATGGTGCCATCGGGGCGGAAGACGAGTTCTTCCTGGGCCAGTTCACGGCGGAGGCGTTCGTGGCAGAGCTGGGGAGGCAGATATTCGATGAAAGCACAGTGATTAGTGACGAAGGCCAAGTGCGCCGTTGCCGAAATGGAGATGCCGGTTTTCCAGCAATGGGGCACGATGGTGCGGCCCCGTTTTTTGGCCATGTCGCAGACGATTTTCGCTTCGCCGATTCCGCCGACGCGGCCCACATCGGGCTGGGCCACCTGGACCTTGCCGATATCCATCAGCTCTTCGAACTCAAAGCGGGTGGCCAGCCATTCGCCACAGGCGATGGGCATGGGAGCGCGCTCCACAAGCTTGGCCATCTCATGGACGTTGTCGGACCAGATCGGCGTTTCGAGGAAATAGATATTGAACTCGGCCCAATCCTTGACGACGGAAAGACAGGTTGCGGCATCTTCCCAGAGATATTGCACGTCGACCATCAGGGTAATGTCCTTGCCGATGGTCTTGCGGACGGCGGCCAAAACATCGGTGTGGCGGTCATAGTTTTCGCGCATGCCGCCATGAGCATAAGGGCCATTCATGGTGATTTCGGTCTTCAGGGCCTTGAAGCCCAGTTTCTGGGCTTTCTCCGCGGATAAGCAGAGTGCGTCACGGTAATCCTCAAAGCGTCCGCCGGCCGGCTGAAGCGAGGCGTAGGGCGTAATGGAATCACGCGTCGCGCCACCGAGCAAGGCGTGGACGGGAAGGCCAACGGCCTTGCCGCACAAGTCCCAGAGGGCCATTTCGACGGCGCTCAAGGCGTGAATGACCATGCCGCGCCTGCCATTCATCGCGGTTCCCAAATAAATCTTCTGCCAGATGTCGCCGATCTCGAAGGGATTGGCGCCGATCAGCATGTCACGGACTGAAAGCCCCATGGTGTGGGTGCCCGGCGCCTCGACGCAGGCCTTGGCCATCCAGGGATTGGCATCGCATTCGCCCACGCCGGAAACACCGCCATCCGTGTGAATGACCACGACGAAGCTGTCCTGCGCTGAAGAGGTGTTGCCCTTGTCATAATCCGGAGCCAGAAGCGCATGGCACTCAATCTCGGTGATCTTCAGGCGGGGCGGGGCGGATTTCAGGATGGGCGAAACGGTTTCAAGTGGCATGATGTTTCCAGTGGTTGCAAGGAAAAGAAGGCCGGGACATGCATATCCCGGCCTGATTGGTGATCAGGAAAACTGAAAGGTCAGCCTGCCTTGATTTCATTCCAGAGGGCAACACGCTTCTCGTAGTTTTCCGCAGTCTCGAGCCATGACAGCTTGTCACCATAGGTGAGCTTTGCCGCCGTGTTGATGTCGGGATTGGTGGTGTTGCCGTAGTTCATTTTCTTGGTGAGGGACTTGCCCACGCCCGCATCCATGCAGGAATTGACCCAGGCATGGGCCAGTTCGCTGTCCTTCACCCCGGCGCTGAGTTCCCAGCAGTCAAGCCAGCCCACAGCCTTCTCCTTGGGGATGGTCAGTGCTGCCTTCACACCTTTCTTCACGAGGGCGGGCACTTGCGGCTCGCCCATGGAATACATCAGCTTGATGCCGTTCTGGGCGAAGAGGTTCACCCCGTCATCAAAGCCCGCATAGTAGCTGAGCGACAGTTTCTTCTGCTCGATCAGCTTCTGCTTGATCTTGGCGAAGTCATCATCGGTGAGCTGGTAGGGATTTGCCGCACCCACGATCAATGCGGCAACCGAGATCGAATTGTTGGCGTCGTCCATCCACAGCATCTGCTGGGCGTACTGCGGATCCCACATCACTTCCCAGGACTCGGGCGGTGTCGGGAAGGCCTCGGTGTCATAGACGAGGGGCAGGGAGCCCCAGGCGAAGGGCATGCCGTAACGGTCATCGCCGCGCATGACCGCCTTCACCGAGGCAAATTCCGGCGCCATGTTCTTGAAGTTGGGAATCTTCGTCATGTCGAAGGGCTGGATAAGCTTGGCATCGACGTAGCGCGGGAACAGCGAGGTGTCGAAAGACACGAGATCGAAGTCTGCGCCTTGCGAGCCCTGCATCTTGGCGAACATTTCATCGGCGGAGCCGCAATAGACAATGTTCACGGTGGCGCCGGTGGTCTGCTTGAAACCGTCCAGCCATTCCGGTTCGGCGTAGCCTTCCCAGGTCAGCATCCGGAGTTCCCGGTCGGCGGCGCGGATGATGGCAGGTGCGCCAAGGGTGGCAGCCACGGTGACAGCCGAGCCAACCAGAAGTTTCCTGCGGTTAAGTCTTGTTAATGTGGTCATGAGCTTCCTCCTTTATGTGTTGGCCCGCGACACGCGGCCCAAGCTGTTATCTCTCATTTTTTGCAAGCCTGACTTCATGCGTTCAAGTCTTGTCGTTGAAGCGGAGAACCATGCGGTTTACGCTTCCAGTTTCAACAAGGGCGATTGCCTCGTTGATCCGTTCAAATGGCCAAACCTCGGAGACCAGCGCCTCGAGGTTCAGCATGCCGTGCTTGACCAGCCGCAGGACTTTCGGAAAATCGATCATCGGACGGGTCGAGCCGTAGCTTGAACCGATGACGCGGTTTTCATCCTGCGCGATCCAATAGGGCGGAAAGCCCGCCATGGCGTTTTCCGTGGGCTGGCCGATAAGCACGGTGGTTCCGGCGCGCCGGGTGGCCTTGTAGCAAAGCTCGGCGGTTTCAGTGCGGCCGGTTGCCTCGAAGGTGAAATCGGCGCCGCCGCCAGTGATTTCGCGCACCGCCGCCACCGGATCGCCTTTTGAGGCATCGACGAAATGGGTGGCGCCGAAGCGCCGGGCTTCGGCTTCCTTGTCGGCGCGGACGTCCACCGCCACGATGGGCAGGGCATTGCAAAGCTTTGCGCCCTGCACAACGCTGAGGCCCACGCCGCCGCAGCCGAAGACAGCGACACTGTCGCCGGGCCTGACTTCAGCCGTATTGAGAGCTGCACCAATGCCGGCAAGTGCACCGCAGCCCAAGAGGCACGCCTGTTCGGATGATGTTTCCTGGTCGATCTTGATGGCGCCGTTGCTCGGCACCACAGTGTATTCGCAGAAGGAAGAGACAAGGCTGAGATGATGAATGGGCTTTCCATTCTCCTCGAAGAAGCGCGTGGTGTTGTCCCACATGGTGCCAAGTGCGGCGGCACGCGCCACTTCCTCGCACAGCACGCTGCGGCCAACCACGCAGAAGCGGCACTGGCCGCAGGAGGGCGTGAAGGTGAGCACGACCTTTTCGCCGATCCGGCCCTTGGACACGCCAGCGCCCACGGACTCAATGACTCCGCAAGCTTCGTGCCCAAGGATGACCGGCTTCGGGTGAACCCACACACCGCGAAGATAATGAATGTCGCTCCGGCAAATTCCGGTTGTCTCGATTTTGACGCGCACTTCCATTTCATGGGGATCGTCGATCATCACATGGCGCAGGCTCAGCACATCGCCTTCGCCCGGTTCATCGCAGATCGCCGCCAGTATTTTCAGTTTGGCCATCTCGGCTTTCCTCAGATCATTGTCATGCCGCCATCGACCGGCAGCACGACGCCGGTGATGAAGGCGGCCTGGTCGGAGGCGAGAAAGAGGGCGGTGCCCGCCACTTCCGCAGGCGTTGCATAACGCCCGATGGGATGAAGTCCGGCCAGTACTTTCATGCCGCTGGTTTCGCCGCCCTCCATGCCCGAGGCATAGCCGCGGGTGAGGGGCGTATCGATCACGCCGGGGGCGATGGCATTGGCGCGCAAGCCGGCTTTTGCATAATCAGCCGCGATGCAGCGGGCGAGATGATGAAGCCCGGCCTTGGCGACGTTATAGGCAACGTCTCCTTCCCAGGCCACGAGTCCGGCGACCGAGCCGATAAAAGTCACGGAAGGTTTCGTTCCTTTCAGCAGGGCTGGCACGAGTTTCTTTGAAAGACGGAATGCGGCGGTGAGGTGAAGAGCCAGCATGCGGTCCCATGTATCGTCGGGTGTTTCGTGAGTAGGGGCTGTCTGGGTCACATCAATGCCGGCGCAGTGCACGAAAATGTCGAGTCCGCCCAAGGCTTTGATAACTTCATCGGCGGCGCGGTCCGTTGCGGCGCGGTCATTGAGGTCGGCCTGGATCACGACAACGCGCTGGCCGCCGGTTGCCAAACGTTTTGCGGCGGCTGCTGCCTGTTCGGAATGGCGCGATGCGCCGATGGCCACATGGGCGCCTTCCCTGACGAAGGTTTCGACGATGGCCGCGCCAATGCCGCTTGATCCACCCGTGACATAGGCGCGCCTGCCCGCCAGCAATCCCGTCATTTCCTGCTCCCTGTAACCCGGCGAATTGAACTCTTTCGCTCGTTGTGATAATTGTATACAATTATATGAGTTAGGCAAGTGGCAAAAATGCGGTAGAAAGCCTCATGAGCAAAGTCGAATCGCTGCCTTTGACGTTTCCGCCGCCGCTGCGCATGGCCCGGATGGCGAGCCTGTCGGAACAGGCAGCGGACGCCATTGTCACGGGGATTTCAGCGGGCGCGTTGAAGCCGGGGCAACGGCTTTACGAGACAGAACTCGCGAACCTTCTCAGCATCAGCCGGGTGCCGTTGCGTGAAGCCCTGAAGATTCTTGAATCGCAGGGCATTGTTGAAAGTATTCCACACCGGGGGACGCATATCGCGAGTTTTGACGACCAGCGAGTGAACCAGATTTGTGAATCGCGCATTGCCCTTGAGCAGATAGCACTCGCCACCGCCGCACCGATTTACCAATCAGACCCAAGCCTGTTCGCAGAACTGGATCGGATCATCGCCTCGATGGAGCTCTCAGCCGAGCGCCTGGAATGGATCGAAGTGAGCAAGGCCGATCTCAGTTTCCACCGGGAAATCTGCCGCGTCTCGGGAAACGAAATCGTGCAGATCCTGTGGGAGACCTTGGCGCGCCATGTGTTCATTATTTTTGGACACGAGATCCGCGATGAACGCGATGCCGAGGTCATGGCGCCGCAGCACCGCCGCCTGCGTGATCTTCTCGCGGCCGGCGATGAGCAGGCTTTGCGCGAAGAAATCGAGTGGCATATTCTGCGGGTCCGCCGCCGGCCCCTGTAGGGCGGGTGTTTACAGGCGGGCGAAGAGCAGGGCGGTGCCGAACATGCCTGCCGCAAAAACTGTGTGGGAAATAAGGTTGAGCGCCCGTATCTGCATGGCGTTGGGACGCAGCGACGCAGCCCAGCCAGCACCCATGCCGGGCTGAAGAATGAACCAGCCGGCTCCCACTGTCACAAGGCCTACGATCCATGCCGGGAGAAAGGTTGGATTTGAAACCCACTCAGGCCCGGCGAAGATGATCAGCGCTCCGGCATAGATGATACCGATTGCAAAATGGGAGAACCAGCCAAGGGCAAGCTCGTTGGGGACGGCTTGTGCCGCAGTGATATCCTTATGGAAAAACGTGCCCTTGGCGAGATGGGCGAACCACCGCCCCACCAGGCCCCAGTTGGGTTTCGGCATTCCAAAAACGGCGGTGAGCAGCAGGGCCCAGACGTCCATGGCAGCGGTGCCGCCAATTCCAATCACCACCGACTGCCAGAGAAAATCCACCATTGCCGCTTCCTGTCCTTATAGCTTTGCTGTGCGATACAGGACTTTGCCCTTCACCGCAATTTCCGCGTCAACACCTTGATATTGGCGTCTGGAGTTGTGGACGATTGTCAGCCGAGTCTCCGCGAAAGCTTTTCTGCGGCGGCAATCACACTGGCGATCAGGCTGTCGCGGTTTTGCTTCATCATGCGCTGTTCAGGCGCCACGATGCTCAAGGCCGCGATGCAGCGGCCCGATGCATCAATCACCGGAGCGGCCACGCAGCCCGCATGCTCATTTGCTTCATTCAGTTCCGTGGCATAGCCCTGGCGGCGGAAGCGGCGGATCTGTGCGATGAGTTTCTTGATATCGGTCGTGGCCTTGCCAGTGGAAGCGGGGAGAACTGTTGCGGTCAGCAGGGCGGTCAAGGCCTTGTCATCCATGTCGGACACCAGCAGGCGGCCCGCCGCCGCCCAGTTCACCGGGACGCGCGAACCGACATTGCTGATGATGCGCAGTTGGCGAATGCCTTCTTCCTTGAGGATCACCATCATCAGGTCATTTTCGAGCACCGAGAGTTGGACGGTCTCGCCCGTTTCATTGCGCAGCTCCTCGGCGATCTGGCTGCCGTCGCGCAGAAGATTGACATTGCTGCGATAGGCCATGCCAAGCTCAAACAGCCGGCGGCCCAGAAACAGGGCACTGCCCTTTCCAGATGGCGTAATGTAGTTGCTTTCCGACAGGGTACGGACGAGTTCATAGGCCGTCGATTTGGGAATTGAGAGCGCGGTGATGATTTGCGCCACGGTAACCGGTTCGCCGCGCTGGAGCATCAGTTCGAAGATGTCGAGCGCGCGCCGTACGCTGCGCGAGCCGCTGTCCTCTTCTTTTTTCCTTGTGGCAGCTTTGCCGTTCCGGCGAGGCGCTTTCAAAACTGGCTTCTCCGCATTTCACGTCATGTGGGGCATAAGGATAGTGTATTCCAATTTCGTAGACAATAGTCCATAATACTGGAAATCGATGTGAATCGCAAAAAATAACGCTTTTAACGCGGGGTTGCGCGTTGACGGGGGTGTTTCCAAACCATATTGTTGCGCGGGCCAACAAGGTTTTTTCGGATGTCAGATGAGTTATGTTGAACTGGACGGGGTGGTCAAGCGTTTCGGCGACACCGAAATCATCCACGGCATCGATCTCAGGATAGAGAAGGAAGAGTTCACGGTTTTTGTCGGCCCGTCAGGCTGCGGCAAGTCCACCCTGCTGCGCATGATTGCCGGGCTGGAGGAGCTGCACAGCGGCAGCATCCATATCGGAGGCACAAGAGTTGACCGGCTGCCTGCCGCCGAGCGCGGGATTGCGATGGTCTTCCAGAACTACGCGCTTTATCCGCACATGACGGTTTTTGAGAACATGGCCTTTGGCCTCCGCATCGCCAAGACCAGCACGGCGGAAATTCAGGAACGCGTGCAAAAGGCAGCAAACATCCTGCAGATTTCCGAAATTCTCGGGCGCAGGCCGCGGGAACTTTCGGGAGGTCAGCGGCAGCGCGTGGCCATCGGCCGCGCCATTGTGCGCGAGCCCAAGGTTTTCCTGTTCGACGAACCCCTGTCCAATCTCGATGCCAAGCTCCGGGTGCAGATGCGGGTGGAGCTTACACGCCTGCACCGCCAGCTTCGCGCCACGATGATCTACGTCACCCATGACCAGGTGGAGGCGATGACGATGGCTGACAAGATCGTGGTGTTGAACCAGGGCCGCGTAGAGCAGATCGGGCGGCCGCTTGATCTTTATCATCATCCGCGCAACCGCTTTGTGGCGGGTTTTATCGGTTCGCCGGCGATGAATTTTTTGGCAGGATCGGTTGCGGCGGCCACAAGCGATACGATCAGCGTGATACTCGGTGACGGCAAGACGGTGGCCGTGCGGCGCAAACCGGACAAGGCTACGGTGGGTTCGCCTATTACGCTTGGCATCCGGCCCGAAGCTTTGGATCCGTCGGGGCGGGGCGATGCGGTGTTGACTGGAAAGGTTTTCGCCGTGGAGCGCCTTGGCAATGAAACCTATGTCTATCTTGAGGTTCCTGGCAGCAATGAATTCGCGGTGCATGCGGCGGGGGACGTGGTGGTGAAGTCCGGCGACGAAATGAAGGTCGGGCTTGCGGCCAAGGATTGCCACCTGTTTGATGCCGAAGGTGAGGCCTTCGCGCCGTCAACATCCTGAATGATTTAGACAGTTACCGCCTGCCCGTTGCTGCTCACGCCGGTAATTGCGCCGGATGGCTGGAAGACATGCAAGTGAAGCGTGGTGGAAATCTCCTCGCCGGGATTCAAACGCAATAATGAACTGCCGAGGCGCTTGGCGTTGGCCATGCCCATGCCGGGCCGGGTGGAATTTGGTTCAATGCCAATGACGCGGCCACGGCCATACCAGGGCGCTTCCATGGTGCCACCCAATTCATACCAGAGCCAAGCGCAGGGAAAGTGTGCGGCGTCCCAGGAGAGTGCAACGGCAATGGCATTATCCATGCGGCGCATGGCGACCCATGCCGCGTCAAAATCATGCAGATAGGCCATGGCAGTGGGGATTCCCTCAGGCCTGCCGAGATCGACGGGCCCGGCTTTCCCGGCAACAAGCGGCCATGTTCCGGTGGCACCGGGACGCAATGGATTGGCGGTGGGATCATAGGTGTCATCAACGGTCACGTGGCGCGTGCCAGCGGTGATTTCTACCGGGCCTGCCAGCAAATCAGACCCGAAGGTGGGGTGGTGGCCCCACATGACCTCTATGGGATGCGAACCGGTCATCCGCAGGCGTTCGCGTATAATCAGCAGGTCGCCTACCACGGTAAGTTCCCGCTGCATCTCCACCGGAACAGTTTCAAAGCGGCGGGCAAGGCGGAGGCTTTCCGGCGAGGCTTTCGCGGTCCACGGGCTGATCGAAGCCTCGCCATGGAAGCCGTGAAACACCCCGTCGACGGTGCAGGCATCGCCGCCATTGGGAAAGAGAATAGGCCAGCCGCCAGTGTAGCGCGTCAGCCACTCCGGCTCATCGCGGGCGGCAAAACTTTCAAGGGGCGCATCGACGGCATTCCATGGCACGGTCCCCAGCACCGACAGGCCAAGTCCAAGATGAGTAATAGAGGTAATGGTGCCGCCCACCTGGGGGTTGACGGTGACCCGCAACTGCTTGCTGGCAATGGAGACCGCCACGAGTCTACTTGATGGCGCCGGCCATGAGGCCGCGGATGAAGTGTTTCTGGAAGGTGACGTAGAGAATGAACATGGGGGCGCTGGCAATGACCATGCCGGCCATGGTGAGCGGCACCTGGTTGTTGTAGCGCCCCTGGAACACGCTGATGCCGGCCATAAGGGTGCGCTTCGAATCTTCCTGCAGGAAGATTATGGCAATCAGCAGATCGTTCCAGACGTAGAGCGAATTCACCACGACCAGCGTGACAAGGGCGGGAAGCGAAAGGGGCAGAACGATCTTCAGCAGAATCAGGAAATGGCCGGCCCCGTCAATATGGGCCGACTCGAAAAGCTCCTTGGGCACCGTGCGGAAGAAGGTGGTGAGCAGATAGACCGAGAAGGGCGTGATGAGCCCGGCATAGATGATGATGGCGCCCTGGTAGGTGCTGATCAGGCCGAGCTGCGTGTAGAGCACAAAGAGCGGCACGATCATCACAATGGGCGGCACCGCCATCAATGAGGTGCTGGCGGCCAGCAACGTGTCGCGGCCACGGAATTCCATGCAGGCGATGGCATAGGCGGCAAGGCAGGACACGATGGTCCCGAGCAGAACTGCACCCGCCACTAGGATGAAACTGTTGGCCATCCAGGCGAGAAAGGGGCTGTCCACAAGAACCGAGCGGAAATGCTCAGTCACAATTGTTTCGGGAAGCCCGAGTTTGTTGACCGCGTAATCCTCGTCACTCTTCAGCGCCGTCAGCACCATGAACAGGGTTGGCACCAAAGCCATGAAGGCGGCGAGCAGGAGTACGCCCTGCTTGAGCGCATCGCCGGCTTTCGGGAGTCTGACTGCGGTCATCCCTCCTGCTCCCGGGCGCGGCGTCTTGCGCTAAAGAGCGGGAATATGAGTAGAACAGAAACGAGGAACAACAGGACCGATGCCGCCGAGGCAATGCCCGGGAGGCTGGTGCGGATCAGGGCATTGAAGATGTAGAGTTCGACAACGGTGGTCGAGGTGCCGGGGCCGCCACGGCCGCCGCCCATAACAAAGACATAGGCAAACACCGCGGCGAGCATGGTGATGACGCTCACCACCACGAAGAATTCGATGACGCCGCGCATCTGCGGCAGGATGATGTACCAGACGCGCTGCCACCACGAGGCGCCTTCAAGCCTGGCGGCCTCGATCATCGACTCGTCAAGGCTGAGGAGGCGGGCGAGAAAGAGGATGATGCCGAGCGCGGACTCGCGCCAGATAATCAGGATCATCACCGTCCACAGAGCCACGTCGGACGAGCCGATCCAGTCAAGTGCCAGGAAATCAAGGCTGAGCCAGCGAAGGAATTCGTTCACCGGGCCGCTGAACTGGAACATCCGCTTCATCACCACGGCGATGATCGGAATGGCCAGCACGAAGGGCACGAACACGATGATGCGGTAAATCCGCCAGCCGGCGACACGCTCATAGAGAAGTATCGAAACCAGAAGCGAGATGATGACCATGGCGGGAATGGCGAGGAGGAGCTGCAGATTATGCAGGATCGATTCCCAAAACAGCGATTGGGTGAGAACCAGTTCGTAGTTGCGAAAGCCGATCCATGGCCCGTTGATGCCGCGCACCATCTTGAAACTGAACTCGAAGATGCGGATCAGCGGATAGCCGAAAACGAATGCCAGCAGGGCCAGCAGCGGCAGCACATAGAGATAAGGGGTCAGCCTTGATGAAGGATTCATGCCATGGCCAAAATCAGTCGCTCCGCTGAATGAATGGCCTGCGCATTTTCCATGCGCAGGCCTGTTTTGATTTCGCTGGGCTTAGGTTGGCTTCGACAGATCCACGGCCCATTTCCGGTAGTTCTCGACCATGTCCGGATTGAACTCGCGCCATTCCTTGGCCACGGATGCGGCCAGTTCGCCCGCCTGCTCGCCAGTCATGGAGCCTTGCACGATCTGCTGTCCCGTCGGGATCGCAGCGCGCTCGTAGAACTGGCCGGGCACCAGGTTGGTGACGTTGGAGATGTTTGGCTTGAGGCCCCAGTTCTCCCACATCTTGCGCACCGATTCATCCTTGATGACGCTGGCGTCGAAGGTGGTGTTGGAGGGCAGCCAGCCGGTTGCATCCCAGAAGGCCTTTAGGCGCTCGGGCGAATTCAGGTACTCAAGGAAGGCTGCCGCGTCCTGCGGGCTTTCGGCATTGCTTGAAATGCCAAGGCCCTGCACGTCGACGATGGGCTGTCCGGCGAGCTTGCCCTTGCCGAAGACAGGCATGGTCATATAGCCGATCTTGCCGCCGGTTGCCTTGCTGTCGGCGGGAAGGCGCGTGCCGATGGTCTGGCCGATGCCGAGCTTGCCGGCCACCACCAGATCGATTCCGGGATAGAGTTCGAGGGAAGACATATCCTTGTTGAGGAAGCCGCGGGTCTTGAGTTCTTCGAGGCGCTTCCAGTGATCATGGTATTTCGGCTCGCGGAAATCCTTGTCGCCGATGAAGAGCTCGACGGCTTCGCCCAGCGTATCAAGGTTCTGCGGCAGGGAATGGCTGATGTACCATTCGCTCCAGTAGCCGTCCTGAATGCCGCCGCCGAGGGCCTCGACGCCGGACGACTTGAGTTTTTCGCAGGCATCGAGAAGGGCTTCCCAGGTTGCCGGCGGGGCTTCCGGGTCAAGGCCGGCCTTTTCGAACAGCACCTTGTTGTAGCACCAGAACATCGGCAGCGGGTACCAGCCGAGGCGGTAGATATCGCCGCCGAAATGGCTGAGCTGGGTTGGGTTCGAGGCGGCGATCACATCATCCTTCACCAATCCCTTGAGGCCTTTGAGATAACCGAGCCACACGCTTTCCATGTGGTAGATGCCGTTCCAGAGATATTGCACATCGGGCGCATTGCCTGCGGCTGCTGCGGTCTGGAACTGCGAGATCACCACGGCGGTGTCCTGCAGCATGGATTTCACGGTTGCGTCCTTGTAGCCGGCGAGAGAGCTGTCAACGAAGGCCTGCAGCCCCGGCAATTCCTGTTCGCCCCACCACCACATATCAAGCGTCTTGCCCTGGGCATGAGCGCCCATGGGCAGCAGGCCGCCCATGGCAGCGCCGGCGCCGAGCATGCCTGATGTCCTGATCAAGTCGCGCCGCGAAATCTGAGGTCCGAATTTTTTCATTTTGATACCAACCTTCCCTTTTCCCTAGTCTTCTGAGTTAAACCAATCCTAATGCAGGCCTCGCGCCCTGTCGATTCGTGGCAAGGCTTCAGAACGTGCTCATCAAGCCGCCATCGACAACCAGCAGTTGCCCGGTCATGTAGCGGCAGTAATCCGATGCCAGGAACACCACGGTGCCCGAGACATCCTCCGGCAAGCCGCTGCTGCCCAGCGGAATTTTCCCGCGCTTCACATACCATTCGATGAAGTCCGGCGTTGTTGTCTCGTCCACACCATTCACGATGGACATGGGCGTCACCATGAAACCCGGCGCCACGGCATTGACTAGAATGTTGTGGCGGCCGAGTTCAACGGCCATGGATTTGGTGTAGGCGATGATGCCGCCCTTGGCGGCATTGTAGGGGCCGGTTTCGCCGCTTGAAGCAAAGCCCTGGATGGAAGCGATGTGAATGATCCGCCCGCCGCCTTGCGCCACCATATGGGGCGCGACAAGCTTGCTGCCCATGTAGACCGCTTCAAGGTTGATCATGATGGTGCGGCGCCAGTCCTCCAGCGTGTCGGTGAGAATTGTCCGCGTGGGCGGATTGATGGCGGCATTGTTGACCAGCACATCGATGCGCCCGAGCTTGGCCATGACGTCATTCACGGTTTCGGCGTAGCGCTCATAGTCGGTTACATCGAGCGTGTAGGGCAGCGCCTTGCCGCCGGCCGCGCCGATTTCGGCGGCGACGGCGGGGCCGGTTTTGGGATCGCGTTCGACGACGACGACCGTTGCGCCTTCGGCAGCCATTTCGAGTGAAATCGCGCGGCCCAGCCCCTGGCCGGCGCCGCTGACGAGACATACTTTGCCGACCAACAGGCCCATGTTAGGCTCACCCTGCACGCCATCCACATCTTTATGGATTTTCCGAAATGGCGGACTTTAATCTGATATACTGGAAAGCACTATAGGGGGCGGCGGTTTGCTGTCAAGGGAGCGACAGGCCCGATGCCTCGTTCATGGCGGTGAGGAACTGGGCCACTTCAGCTTCAGTGTTGTAGTGGCTGAATGAGACGCGGACGCAGGCTTTGAGGCCGAGGGGCTTAAGGACATTGCCGCTGTAGTGGTCGTCCATGCGGGCGTGGGTGCGAACCCCGCGGGCGTTGAGGAAGGCCACGAGTTCGACTGCGTCCATGCGATCAAGCGTGAGGGAGATGACGCCCTCGCGTTCCGCATTGTCCGCACCGGCAATGATGGAGACGCCGGGAATTTCGGCGAGGCCGCGAAGATTGCCTGTGCCATGCGCCATCGCATGGCCGAGCTGCTGTTCGTGGTCATGGATGGCCTTTGCCGCCGCTTCGATGCGGGCGCGGCGGTCGGTGCTTTTCGTGAGGCGGGCGCCGAGCCAAATGAAATATTCAACCACGTCGGAGAATGTGGCGTAGCTTCCGGCATCGCGGGTGCCGAGTTCCCAGGTGGTGGCTGGGCTGCCGATGACGCCTTCCTTCGGCAGAGCGGTCAGCCGGTCCGAGGCCCAGCCCACGCCGTAGCCATGGCGGGAGAAAACCTTGTAGGGCGAGACGGCATAGCCATCGACACCATAGGCGGCGAGATCAATGTGGCCATGGCTGGCATGCTGGATGCCGTCGACGATGATGAAGCAGTCCGGCGACTTTTCGCGGATGGCGGCGGCGATGGCTTTGACATCCACCGAGATGCCGGTGACGGGCGAGGTCTGGATGATGGTCGCAACGCGAACCTCAGGTGTAACGTATTTGCGGTAGGCAGCGACATCGACGGTTCCCGTCGCATCATCATGGGGCACCAGCACATGCGGCCGGCCGGTTACTTCGGCCCAGCGCGTCATGGAACTGCGCGAGGCGGGATGTTCCAGCGTGCTGCCCAGCATGATGCCGCCGGATTTTGCCCCGAGCGCCGCGGTTCTAATCAAACGGAACAGCACTTCGGTTCCGCTTTCGCCGACGAAGACCTGGCCTGTGGGCGCATTGAAGAAGGTGCGCATGTCGGCCTTGCCCTTGGCGATGGCCGCCATCAGCGCGCGCGAGGCCGGATTGTCCCGGCCCTGATTGTCGGGGTAGGAAGCATAGGCCGCCGATGTTTCAGCCACCGATTTGAGCGTCAGGGCGCCGCCGGCGTTTTCGAAAAACACGCGGGGACCTTCAAACGGGCAGGTATCGACATGGGCAAAACGGCCACGGATTTCGTCCATCAGTCCGGAAGCAAAGGCAGGCATGATATTTCCCTGATTGGATGTTGATATGAAGAGCGCAGGGTCAGGTTTAACCCGGGCTGTAAACCCGCGTCGCTTCCGGATCGCCACTCTCTGCTGGAAGGGCCATGAGCTCATCCCAGGCCGCTTGCGGAATCGGGTAGCGGGCCCACTCCAAGGTCTGCGTGATGCGCTCGGGCTTGCTGATGCCGCAGATCGTTGAGGCAACACGGGGGTCGCGCATGGAAAACTGCAAAGCCGCAGCGCCGGGTGGAATGCCATAACGGGCGCAGATGTTCTCAATCCGGGTGACAGGTTCCAACGTTTCGGCGGAGGCTTCCTGATAGACGTAGCGTTTGTGCGTTGCCGAGCCCTTGGCAAAGACGCCGCCGCTATAGGGCGCGGCATTGAGAACGGCGATGCCCTTGGTCTGCGCGTAGTCCATCATCGCTTCGGCATTGCGGTTGACGAGGGTGAAGCGGTTGTGGGTGATCAGCGCATCAAAATCCCAATCCTTGAGGAGGGGCAGCATGATATCGACGCGCCCGGCGGCAAGCCCCACCGCATCGGCCAGGCCTTCCTCCTTCATGCGGAAGAGTTCGGCAAGCGCGCCTTTGGGGCCGGTCACATCGGAAAGGGAGGATGCGTATTCGGGATCGTGCACATGGAGAAGTTGTATCTTGTCGACATTGAGCGTCTTGAGGCTTTCCTCCAGCGAGCGCCGCGCCCGTGCAGCATCGAACTTGGTGGTGTCCATATCGCGGTCGAGCTTGCTGGAAATGACGAAACCCTTGGGAATTCCGCCGCGCTCGCGGATCACTTCGCCGATGCGTTCTTCACTGCGCCCCATGCCATAATTGCGCGAGGTATCGAGAAAATTGACCGGGCTGTCGAGAACGGCGCGCACGGTTTCACGCCCGCGCTCGGCATCTACTTTGTAGCCATAGGTATCAGGCATGTCGCCGATGGGTCCCAAGCCAAAGCACAGCCTGCTGACGGAAAGGCCGGTTTTGCCCAGGGCTATTTTTCCAGTTGGATCAAGTTTCATTTTCTCTCCGACGCTTTTCAACCTAACATTCCGCCACGCGGCACACCATCTTGCTTTAGAATGCTGGATAATTCAGTCAATCGTGAAATTTGGATGAAAGCGACATGGTCAAACTTGCCGTTCTTGATTTAGCCCCCGTTTCAGAGGGAAAGACCCCCGCCGACGCCTTCAGGAATGCCCGCGACCTGGCCCAGCATGTGGAGCGCTGGGGATACAACCGCTATTGGGTTGCCGAGCATCACAACATGGCGGGCATTGCAAGTGCTGCCACCTCGGTGGTGATCGGCTATATCGCCGGCAGCACCAGCACCATCAGGGTGGGGGCCGGCGGCATCATGCTGCCCAACCATTCGCCGATGATCATTGCCGAGCAGTTCGGAACTTTGGAATCGCTGTATCCCGGCCGCATTGATCTGGGTTTGGGCCGCGCGCCGGGCACAGACCAGAACACGTGGCGGGCGCTCAGGCGCGAGGCTTCGGCGTCGGAACGCTTCCCGCAGGATGTTCTCGAATTGCAGGCGCTGTTCGGCCCGGTGCTTCCGGGCCAGAGCATTCAGGCGGTTCCTGGGGCCGACCTCAATGTTCCCTTGTGGATTCTCGGATCGAGCCTGTTTGGCTCGCATCTCGCGGCCATGCTTGGGTTGCCTTACGCCTTTGCCTCGCATTTTGCGCCCGATGCATTGTACCAGGCTTTGGAAGTTTATCGCACGCGCTTTGAACCATCGGCACAATTGGAAAAGCCCTATGCCATGGCCGGGGTGAATGTCATTGTCGCTGAGACGGATGCGGAGGCAACACGTCTCTTCACCTCCATCCAGCAGCGCTTCACCGCCATGTTCCGGAAAGACCGTGGGCTTTTGATGCCGCCCATTGACGATATCGAGACCTACTGGACGCCGACGGAAAAGCTGCAGGCCTCGCGCATGCTGGGCTGTTCATTTGTCGGCTCGCCACAAACCGTTGAAAGCGCCTTGCGGGAATTCATTGACAAGACCGGCGTTGATGAGCTCATGGTTTCATCGGCGATTTACGATCATGCGGCGCGCCTCCGCTCCTATGAATTGCTGGCGGGCCTTCATCTCAACTAGACGGGAAATTTTGCGCAATGAAATACGTGGAACTCGCAAGCGGTGAAAAAGTCCCGGCTCTCGGCCTTGGAACCTGGAAGATGGGCGTGGGAGATTCCGGCGAGGCGGCGCAACTGCGCGCCTTGCAGGTGGGCATCGCCCAGGGCATGACGCTGATTGATACGGCGGAGATGTATGGGGATGGCCGTTCCGAGCAACTGGTTGCAAAGGCCATTGCGGGGCAGAGGGATAAGGTGTTCGTCGTCTCGAAAGTACTGCCAAGCAACGCCAGCAGGAAAGGCACGCTCAAGGCCTGCGAGGCCAGCCTCAGGAATTTAAAAACCGATGTCCTCGATCTCTACCTGCTGCATTGGCGCGGCTCGTTTCCCTTGGCCGAAACTTTTGCGGCGTTTGAAGAGCTCAAGGCCGCCGGCAAGATCCGGCATTACGGCGTGAGCAATTTTGATGTGGATGACATGGACGAGCTGAAAAAGCTGGTTCCCGGCAATGCCTGCGTAGCCAACCAGGTGCAGTACAATCTGTCGGACCGCGGCATCGAATTTGATCTCTATCCGCGGTGCCAGAAGGACAGAGTGGCGGTCATGGCTTACTGCCCGCTGGGGCAGGGCCGCCTGATCAGCAATCCCGGACTCGCGCCCATTGCAAAAAAGCACAATGTTACAAATTCGACGATTGCGCTGGCTTTCACCCTGCGGCTGCCGGGCATGATTTCAATTCCCAAAAGCAGCCATGAAAAACGGGTGCTGGAGAATGCGGCGGCGGCCGATCTGGTTCTTGATGACGAAGATCTTGCCAAGCTGGACGAGATATTCCCGCCGCCACGCAAAAAGCGCCCGCTCGCCATGAGCTGATCCGGCAATGATGGTCACTTGCCGCGGTAGCCGAACTTCACCAGGCCGGTGCGCATCAGGACATACATCACTGCGAAGATGAGGAAGACAAAGCCGTTGGTGAGGGCGGCAAGCGCAAAGAGTTCCGGGCCAAGGCCAAAGCGCAGGGAGCCCCAGGCCACCGAAGGCAAGGTCGGTATGGCGCCAAGATTGTAGAATGAGATTTCAAGATTGTTGAAAGCCAGGATGAAGCTGATGAGGAAAGCGCCCAAAAGGCTTGGCCAGATGGTGGGGAGCGTCACTTCCCAGAAGCAGCGCGCGGGCCGCGCGCCGAACACCATGGCGGCTTCGTCCATCTGCCAGTCGTAGCGCACGAGTTGCGACAGGATGATGAGGAAGGAAAAGGCCACGCCCTCTACGGCATTGGCGGCGATGGCCGAAAATATGTTTCCGGGGAGGCCTAGAATGCGGGCGTTGAAGGCCAGCGACGAGATGCCGATGAGAAGCTCCGCCACAAACAGCGGCGAGAGGAAGATCACAATGATCAGGATGCGCCGCTTCGAGGGATAGCGCAGGATGCCGATGACGCCTGCGGTTGCGATTGCGGTTGAAATAATCCCGCTGCCCAGGCCGATGATCAGACTGTTGATCAAGGCATCGGAGTAGAGCGAATTGCTAACCAGGTCGGCATAGGCCTGCGAGGTGAAGGCCGGCGGGAAGGGCCAGACGATGTCCTGGGAAAACGAGGCGTAGATCACGTAGAGGATCGGCGCGTAGAGAAAAATGTAGAGCAGGTTGAGCAGGGCCGCCATGGGCCTGCGCCGCCATCTCGCTGTCCTGTCGGTGAGGTCGATCATTATTTTCCCACCCCGGTGAAACCGCTGCGCCGCAAATCAATGGTGAAATGCATGATTGCGATGACGAGGAAGGAGAAGATGAACATGACAACGCTCATCGCCGATCCCAGGGCCCAGGTTCCGGTTTCGCCGAACTGCTGGGACAGGCTCATGCCGAAGGAGGTGGCGCTGGGGCCGCCGAGAAAGCGCGGTGTTATTGTTGATGCGAGGCAGGGAATGAAGACGAGCACGGTTCCGATCGATGTGCCGATCCAGTTGAGCGGCCAAGTCACTTCGGCAAAGGCGCGGAAAGGACCAGCGCCATTGATCTTGGCCGTATCCAAGAGTGCAAAATCGAAGTTCACCAGCGACAGGTAGATGGCCGTCACCATGAAGGGAATGTAGAGATAGATGTGGCCGATGGTGGCGGCGAACTGAGTATACATCAGCAGTTTTATTGGCGCGAAGCCGGCAAGCCCCAGCGTCATGTTGATGAGGCCACCGGGGCCGAGAATGCCTTGCAGGGCGGCAATGCGGAGGATAACGCCGGTGAAAAAAGGCGCTGCAAGCAGGAGCACCAGCAGCAGCCGGTAGCGCCCGCCATGCCTTGCAATGTAGTAGGCAACGGGCCAGGCGAGGACGAGACAGATGAGCGAGGTCAGTGCCGCACTTACCACCGAGCGGATGAGAAAGGTGCGGTAGGCGGCTTCGCCGAAGAGGACGCGGTAGTTATCAAGATTCCAGTCGGCATAGAGTTCATAGCTCTCGGTGCGCCAGAAGCTGAACATGACGATGGTGAGCAGCGGCAGGAGCAGGGTAATGGAGATGAAAATCGTCCCCGGCCCGGTGAGGAGGACGAAGGGTGTTAGGAAGGCGCGCCAGGTGCTGTCAGGTTTCATAGCCTGAAGCTCGCGCCGGCTTCCTGCGGCCAAAAGGCAAAGACCAGATCGCCGACGGAAAGTTTCATGTCGCGTGGCGATCCGCTGGCAACAATTTCCATGCCGCCGTCGAGATCGATCAGGTAATTCATGGTCTGGCCCTTGAAAATAATGTCGCGCAGTTTGCCCGGAATATGATTGTGGTTGGCAGGAATCGCGGATTTTTTCGAGGCAATCTCGACCTGCACATCCTCATGCTTGATCATGAAACGCAGGGCATCGCCCGCTTTCACATCGCCCGCATGAGGCACAACAAGTTTTTTGCCTTTCCAGGTGAAGGCAAGCGTACTGCCATTCACTTTGTCCACCTTGCCTTCCATCTGATTGGACTGGCCGACAAAGCCGGCCACAAAGGCTGTCGCCGGTTTCTGGTAAACTTCGGTGCGGTGGCCCACCTGTTCGAAGACGCCGTTGCGCATGACCGCGATGCGGTCGCTCATGGTAAGCGCTTCTTCCTGGTTGTGGGTCACATATATAAACGGAATTTTCAGTTCCTTCTGGTAGCGGCGGATCTCGATTTCCATTTCGGCCCGCAGTTCGCGGTCGAGGTTGGCGAGCGGTTCATCGAGAAGAAGCAGGGCGGGGCGGGAAATCAATCCCCGCGCCAATGACACGCGCTGCTGCTGGCCGCCGGAAAGCTCGTGCGGGTATCTGGCTTCAAGGCCTTCCAGTCTTAGAAGATGGATGGCCCAACCCAGCCTTTCGTCGCGCTGGGCCTTGGCGATGTTTTGCATGCGCAGCGGGAATACAATGTTCTCGGCCACGGTCTTGTGGGGAAAGAGCAGGAAGTTCTGGAACACCATGCCGATGCGGCGGCGGTAGGGGGGCATGTAGGTCACATCCTGCCCGCCCACCATGACCCGCCCCGAGGTGGGATGCTCCAATCCGGCAATGATCCTGAGCAGCGTGGTTTTGCCGGAGCCGCTGGGCCCAAGCAGGGCGAAGAACTCGTCCTGCCTGATGTCCAGGTTCACCCCGTCAACGGCCTTCACCGGCCCGAACTGTTTGCAAATGTCCTGAAGCGACAATGAAACAGTGTCATCATGCGTGCTCATCGCGAATTGATCCGCCCTTGCATCCATTTTATTTTAGAACCAATTCGCGGTATGCGCTACGAGGCTTCCACGTCAGACCAGATGCGTTCCCATTTTTCGGGCGACGATGGCTGGTCGAACATGTGCAGTTGGCCTGCTTCGGCGCTGCGGTCCTGGAAGTAGAGTTCATTTTCATCCTTCGTCAGGATGGAGCGCAGGTCGACCACGCCGCCGTAGCCGGTGGAGCGGACAACCCGCACATAATTATCCTTCTCAAGGAACATGTTGATCCAGGCATGGGCCAGTTCGGTCCGTTCCGAATCGGCTTCAGCGCTCACCATCCAGGTGTCGACCCAACCCAAGCCGCCTTCCTTTGGCTTCAGCACATGGGCCACATCGAAATCAATCTTGCCTTCCTTGCGCAGCACTTTGAGGTGGCGGTAGCTCTCGGCAAATTCCGGTGCGGCCCAAACGGACTTGGCGCGGATCATGCGGTCAAGCGCGTCATAATCCTGGTAGCGGGTGAGCAGCAGTTTCTTCTGTTCGATGAGCAGGCGCTTGGTTTCGGCAAGCTCGTCATCGGTGAGCTGGTAGGGATTGAACGGCTTGCCGTCAGGGCGAGCACCTCCCATGGTGCCAAGGGTTGAGGCCGCATAGATGCCCATGAGCGCAATGTTTTCTTCAAAGCGCGAATTGGTCGAGAATTTGCCGGTATATTTCTTGTTCAGAAGAAGCCCGATGGAACCGATATCCTCCTTGGCGATTTCAGTGGTGTTGACGGTGATGCCATAGCCGCCCCAGCAGTTGGGTGCGGCGATGTTGTTGGCGCCGCTTTCATCGGCCAGCAGTTTGAAGCTCGCCGGCAGGAAATCGGGAAACACGCCGGACATGCTGGCGATCTTGGAATAGTCCACCGCCTTGGTGAGGCCCTGCTTGAAATAGAGCCGTGGCCAGAAACCGTCGGCCATGACCATGTCGAAATCCTTGGTGCCGCCGACTTTCAATTTGTTGAAGGCTTCCGAGTTGCCATCAAAGAAGGTGGGGGCGAATTTCGCTTTGAACTGGCTTTCAAAGGCGGCAATGGTTTCCTTGATGGCGTAGGGCTGCCACATCAGCAGGCGCAGTGTCGGGGTTGCCGCTTCGGCATTGCTGATAAAGGGTCCGCGCTGGCCGACAATGAGCGATCCGAGCGCCGTGGCGCCGAGGGTTTTAAGCACGGCGCGGCGGGAAATTTTCTTTGCGCGGCTTGGCGTTAGCTTGGTCATGGGGTGTTCCTCCTGTAGTTTATTTTTATAACGCAGTTATACACAAAATAAAACATTATTGCAATAATATGCAATTTATTGCTATAAAAACCACATCTGTCAATCCGGGTGATATTGGTCAGCAGTTTCACCCAAGGATTTCAGCAAATTGGGAGA
The DNA here is from genome assembly GCA_965279345.1 of Aestuariivirga sp. Taxonomy (GTDB): domain Bacteria; phylum Pseudomonadota; class Alphaproteobacteria; order Rhizobiales; family Aestuariivirgaceae; genus Aestuariivirga. The sequence continues at coordinate 22,869 of CBDIHN010000002.1, read as the reverse complement.
CGTCCGTGCTTGCAGAAGAACGCCAGAACCAAATCCTCTCCTTGGTGAAATTGAACCGTTCGATTTCCGTCACCGAGATTCAGCAAAGGCTTGACGTCTCGCGCGAAACCATAAGGCGTGACCTGCTGACGCTTGCCGAGCAGCGGAAGATCCGGAAAACCCATGGCGGGGCCATTTCGCTCGACACCCAAGAGCCGGAAATGGCCATCCGCCAGACAACGAACGTCGCGGGCAAGCGCGCCATCGGCCGCCTCGCGGCGGGCATGATTCCGGATGGCGCTTCGGTCATCCTGGCGGGCGGCACCACGGTTCAATGCACTGCCGATGAACTTCTGTCGCGGCAGGGCCTGCAGGTTTTCACCAACTGCATTGCCACCTGCACCAAGCTGGGCGGGCGCAACAACAACCGGGTTCATATCCTGGGCGGGGAAATCCAGCCGCAAAACCAGGCCTGCCTGGGGCGCGACGCCACGCAAATGCTGTCGAATTATTTTGCCGACTTCGCGGTCATCGGGGCCGGCGCCATTTCGCCAAACGGCATGCTGATGGATTTCAGCCGCGAGGAAGCGGAGCTGCACAGCCTCATGCTGCAATCGGCGCAAACCGTCATCGTCGTGGCCGATCACCAGAAGTTCGGCCGCTACGCACCAGTGCGGGTGTTGAGCCTCGACAAGGCAAGCTATCTGATCACGGACCGGGAACCTGAAGCGGAAATGGCCGAAGCCCTGAGCCTGCTCACGGTTGAAGTTCTCATCGCGCAAGCAGAAAAAAAGTAGCCGGGATATGCAAACAGTTTTCCTCTCCGGCGTCATTCCGGCGCACGCCGGAATCCCGTTCAGAAAAGAGACTGCCACCAGATTCCGGCGTACGCCGGAATGACGATTATTTTTTGGACGCTCTAACTCTGCAAAGGCAGAAGTGCGGCGAATAGTTTTTGATAGTTGCGGTAGGCGTGATCATAGATTCCGTAGTTCGCCGTATCCGGCTCGACAACGGTGACCGGGATTTTCAACGCGGCGACGGCATGGCGTAAATCCGGATAGGTTCCGGTGGCAACAGCGGCAATTGCCACGGCCCCCAGGGCTGAGGCATCGACATGGTCGAGAACCTCGATTTTCCGGCCCATCAGATCGGCGCGGATTTTCATCCACACCTGGCTTTTCGAGCCGCCGCCCATGATGCGTATTTTTTCCGTGGGCACGCCCAGCGCCGTGAGCCGATCAATAACATCGCGCATGGCGAAGGCGGTGCCTTCAAGAATGGCCCGGGCAAAATGCGGTTTCGTATGGGCGGTTGTCATGCCGTGGAAAGTGCCGCGGGCTTTGTCCAGCCATTGTGGTGCTGTGGCGCCGGTCAAGGCCGGGATGAACAGCAAGCCGTCACAGCCGGGCGGGGCGAGTGCTGCGAGGGCTGAAAATTCCGCGTCGTCCTTGACCGAGAAAGTATTGAGGAACCAGCGGATGGCGCCGCCGGACAGCCAACCGGGATTGCCGAGATGATAATGGCCGGTGGAAAAAATGTGAGTTTCAACCAATTGATCCGCATCGATCACCAGCTTGTCCGAGAGCGCGCCAATAATTTCTCCCGTGCCGATCGTGATGCACACGGTGCCCGGTTGTGAAATGCCGCAGCCGAGCAGGGCGGAAAAATCATCGCCGGTGCCAACGGCAACGGGCAAGCCAATTGGCAATCCGCTGAGGGCCGCACCGACACCGGACAGGCGGCCTGCGATGCTGGCTGTGGGCGCGATGGATGGCAGGGTGTTTTCTTCAATGCCGAACAGGCGCAGCAAGTCCTCATCCCAGGCTTGCGAATGAAGGCCGTAAGCCATGCTGGTGGAGGCGAGGCACGGATCAATGACACGCCTGCCGGTGAGTTTCTCCACCATGAAGGAGGTGGGCTGGTGCCAAGTTGCACAGTCCGCGGCGCCTGCCATGTTTTTCTGGCACCATTTTATTTTGGCGGCCATGTGCGAGGCGTCGAGAACGATGCCGGTGCGCGCGCCGACGACTTTCATGTCGATGCCTTGCAAGGAATCTGCGGCGCGCTTGTCCATCCAGATGATGGCGGGTCCCATGGCGTTGCCCAGCCGGTCAACACCGATGCAGCCGTCAAGCTGCCCGCAGATGGCCAAGCCGGAAATATCAGTGGGTTTGCATTTCGCCGCGCCGAGGGCTGCAGAAATTGCGGGCTTCAAGGCGTTCAGCCACAGGTTCGTGTCCTGCTCGGCCCAGCCGGGCTGGGTATAGGACGGAGCATAATGTATGCTTGCTTCACCGCGGACCTTCAGCGCTTCATCGGTGACGACAACCTTGAGGCTCTGGGTGCCGATGTCGATGCCGATCAGCATTAGGTGAAATTGCAGTCCGCAAGGACGTTGGAAATTTGCGACTGCAACAGGCCCTTGGTGTTGTTGTAGGAGCCATCGAGTACCGCCGAGCCGATGGTGAAGGCATCAGCGCCCGCTTCGGCAATGTCGCGGATGCGGTTTCTTGAAGCTATGGAGCCTGCAACGATCAAGCGGTTTGTCCCCAATCCCCGGCGCGCCGCCTTGACCAGCTCAAGAGGGTCGGCGTCGGTTGCGCGGTAGGCCAGAAGATCAGCGCCGGCGCAGCCCGCGTCAAGGAATTTGCGGCAGTCGGCTTCAATATCTGCCGGCGTGCCGCCAAGCTTGGTGGGGTGGCCCGATGGCTTGCCCGGGAACGGGTAGTAAAGGGTCCGGGTGCCTTTCAGAATGTTCAGAATATCAACCGCCGCGGTGCCGCCCAGCAGGCAATCAATGCCGAGTTCGCCGCCGATCCGGGCGGAGTTGAGGCAGGCCTCGGGTGTTTCGGAAACGACTTCCAGATAGGAGGTGGCGCCCATGTCCTTGATGGCGTTGGTGAGCGCCTTGAGGGTTTTGGTGGGAACGCCCACGTCCTTGAAGCCGATGTGCTTGAGCCCCAGCGGAGCAATAGACTCTAGAACCTCCAGGCAATCCACAATTGTCCGGTCGTTTCGCGTCAGCATGAAAATGAAGTCCATAGCCTGCTCCTGAAGCTTAAATTGTTTTGGTCAATGAATTGAGCTGGCCGCTGCTCGCCGCCAGATCGAGGAAGGTGTAACGGCCGCGAATGTCGCGGCAATTCAGCAGTGCCGATTCATAAAATGAACGGGGCAATGCGATTTGTTCCGGGGTGAGATCGGCGCCGGATGCCGTCAGGACTTCTGCCAGGTGGGCGGCGGGCAAAAGAATCTTCGAAATTTTTTCGCGGATGGCATCCCACTGTTTTTTCAAAATATCATTGATCTGTGCGGCCTTGTCTTTGCTCACAAACTTGGCGCTGAATTCAGCCCAGCAGGAAGCGCCGAGTTCATCGCCATAGCGCTTCTTGAAGTCCGCTTCGGTGGCGGTATCGGGCGTGATGACCGGGGTGGAGCCCAGCACGGCGTGCTGCAGGCGCGCCATGGACAGCGTGGTGACGCCCACCTGTTCGCCATGGAAAACCGTTGGCCGCTTCTTGTCGCAGAACATGTCGATGTAGTGGCTGATCAGGTGTTCGCCCTGGCTGGCGGGCTGGCTGGTGCCAATGATGGCCGTGCCAAAGCCGGAGAGCACCAGGGTGCGCACCAGAAGCTCCATGGTTTTCAGATCGCCTTTCATCAGGTCGGCGGCCTGGGCAAAGAGCGGGCCTTCATCATCGGCCAGCAGTTCGTAAGGCAGTTGCCGATAGGCGTGGCCGAAGAGAAGATGCGAGAGCAGCCAGTCGGCCTGTGCCGTGGTGCGGCAGAGGCTGTCGCCAAGGCCGGAGCGGATCATGCGGGCAGGCGCCGCCGCCAAGACACCGAGGTCAAAGAACGCGCCCACGGGGGCCTGGGCCGCCAGCGACATTTTATGGCCGTGCACGGTGATCGCGGCATTCAGCGAGGTATAGCCATTCATCGACGGGGCAGTGGCAAACACGGCGTAGGGTTTTTTATCCTGCGCACTTCCATATTTGCAAACGTCATTGATGGTGCCGGAACCAACGGCAATCACCGCATCACACTTGGCGGTGGCCACGCGGATTTTTTCCACAGTCTCGCCATCAGGATAGGGGTTTCGCGGCAACACAATGCTTGTCACGTCATAGAGTGGGGCGAGCGAACCTTCGACACGCCGGCCCAGAACTTCATGGGTGGCCACATCGCTCACCACGGCCAGGCGGCGGCCAAAACCGAGATCCTTCACAGCCTGGTACTCAACACCCTTCAGCGTCGGCAAAATGATCAGCGATTTCGTCTCAACCCTGACCGGCTTCTTGCTGTCCGGATCGATGTAACTGCCTGCCAGCAATTGCCCGATCTTGTCTGGTCTTCCCATTCACTCCGCCTCGTTTTTATCCGTTGAATCTCAGCAACAGCTCGGCATCTTCCGCGTGTCGCCGCCGCCCTGGCCATAGTCCTTGAACTTGGCGATCACCCGGGCAATTTCATCGTCGGGCAGAATATGGGGCTCGCCGATCTGCAACGCCTGCCAGTACTGGGCGGCAAGGGCTTCGACTTCGACGGCAAGCCAGGCTGCCTTCTTCAAATCCGGTCCGATGCAGACCATGCCGTGATTTGCCAGGAGGCAGGCCAGCCGGTTGCTCAGCGCCCCCAGAATGTAATCGGCCAGTTCCTGGGTGCCCCAGGTCACATAGGGCACGCAGGGAATGGTCGGGCCGCCGGCGGCGGCAATCATGTAATGGACAGCGGGAATTTCCTTGCGCAGCATGGAAAGCGAAGTGCAGAAGCGCGAATGAAGATGGATGACCGCGCCCACTTCCGGCTTCTTTGCCATGATGTCGCGGTGGAAGCGCCACTCGGTGGAAGGCTTGCGCACCCCGTCATGGGAGGCGTCGAGCTGCATCAGCACGATGTCTTCCGGCACCATTTCGTCATAGGCGACGCCGGAGGGCGTGATGAGAAAGCCATTGTCCACCCGCACGCTGATATTGCCGGCGGTGCCCTGGTTGATGCCACGGTCAATCATGAAATTGCAGGTGGCGATCATCGCCAGTCGAAGGGCTTCATGTTGCATGGGGCATTCCTTTTATCCGCTGATAACAGTGATTTATTTGTAGTTACCACATAATATGTTGCATATACAACATTTTTAAACGGGCCTCAGCCATGCGCGAGCAGGTGATCGGCCAGCTCGGCAAAGCCGCGCCCGCCGCTTGCCCGCGTCACCCAATGGGGGGAAGCTGGCAGGTGGCCCACAAATTTGGTGACGTTGGCAACGCCCACCGAGTTTGGGAAATAGCCAAACATCGGCGCGTCATTGGGGCTGTCGCCGACAAAGACAACGGTGTCTTTCTCCCGCTCGGCATTGAGGCCAAACTCATCGGCGAGGATTTTCTTGCTGGTGGTGAGCTTGTCGTAAGAGCCGAACCAGCCGTTCACATGGATCGAGGATATTTTCGCCGTGGCACCATGGCGCTCGAAAATTTTGACGATGCCGTCAACGGCGTCGGGCGCCAGAGGCTTCACGTCCTCAGCGAAATCAATGGCGAGGTCCGCCTCGCGGTAGGCCTGGTCGCTGGCCAGCGCAGTTCCGGGAATTTCGCTGAGAACTTCAGTCATTATCAAATTCAGCTTGGCGCGATCGGCGTTCCTCTCCGCCGCGGTTTTTGCGTAGCAGCGCGTCATGCGGTTTATCCCATCATCGTAGCGGAAATAAAACGCACCGTTCTCGCCCACTACGCCATCGACCGGCCATTGCCTGGCCACCAGGTCGCACCAGCCGGCAGGACGGCCGGTGACCGGAATGACAATCAGGCCCGCCGCCTTCAGGCGCTCCATCGCCGCATAGGCGATTGCCGGAAGGCGGCCGCCATGGGTCAAGGTATCGTCGATGTCGGTCAGCACGGCGCGAATGCGCTTGCGTTCGGCGCCGGGGAATTGCGCAACCGGTTGGAATACGGCAGTGGAGCCGACATGCTTGTTCATTTGCAAAACTTTCAAATAATTCAGGACTGTAGAGATTAAATCAAAATATGTTGTACTTACAACATTACATATTGTAAACACCAAGTTTTAGGGGATTTGCTTCCCGTGGAGAAACGAAAAGCGATGACGGATAAGTTAAACGTATTGTTCATTTGTGCTGACCAGTGGCGGGCCGATTGCATTTCGGCTTTGGGCCACCCGAATGTCAAAACGCCCAATCTTGATGCGCTTGTCAAGGACGGCATGTTGTTTCGCAATCATTTCGGCCAATGCACCCCCTGTGGTCCGTCGCGCACCAGCCTGTTGACCGGCCTCTACTTAATGAATCACCGCTCGGGCCGCAATGGCACGCCGCTGGACAGCCGCCACACCAACATCGCGCTTGAAGCGCGCAAGGCGGGATATGAGCCGGCGCTGTTCGGCTACACCGACACGACGCCCGATCCAACCGGCAAGCACCCCAATGATCCGGCACTCACCGCCTATGACGAAGGGGTGCTGCCGGGATTTTCGGTGCCGCTGCATTTGCCGGAAGACATGGGCTTCTGGGTTTCGGATCTCATTGCCAAGGGCTACAAGCTGCCGAAGGGGCGTGATGATGTGTTCCGCCCCAAGAAAGGTTTCGCCAAGCCCGCCGATCGCGGCTTCCGCTTTATCCCCACGGAATATCCGGCTGATGAAAGCGAAACGGCCTACCTCACCGATGAATTCCTGAAATGGCTTCTGGTGCGCGAAAACAAGCCGTGGTTTGCCCATTTCGTATTTTTCCGGCCACATCCGCCGCTGATTGCGTCGGAACCTTACAATTCCGCGGTTCATCCCAAGGACGTAAAATTTCCGGTGCGCGCTGCATCGCCTGAAAAGGAAGGGCAGCAGCATCCCCTGCTGGCCTATGAAATCGACCGGCTGAGAAGGCCGGGGGCTTTTGACGAACTCAACCCCAATGATCTCACGGCCTCAAGCGATCTCGACATACGGCAGATGCGGGCCACCTATTACGGCCTGGTGAATGAAGTCGACCATCACCTTGGCCGGATCATCACCTATCTCAAGGATACGGGGCAATATGACCGTACACTGATCATCGTCACCAGCGACCACGCCGAAATGCTCGGCGAGCATTATGTCTGGAGCAAGGAAATCTATTTCGACAAGTCATTCCACCTGCCGCTGGTGATCCGCGATCCGCGGCCTGAGGCCAAGGCAAGCCGCGGCAAAATGATTGAGGAGATGAGCGAAGCGATAGATGTCATGCCGACCATCCTTGAGTGCATCGGGCTTGATGTCCCGCGCACCTGCGATGGCGCTTCGCTTGTGCCGTTCCTGCACGGGAAAACCCCGGCGCAGTGGCGCAAGGAAGTTTTCTTCGAGCATGATTTCCGCGACGTTCGCAGCCAGAAGGTTGAAGCGGCGCTTGGCATCAGTTCCGACGAAGCCTGTTACGCGGTGATCCGCGACAAGCGCTACAAGTACGTGCATTTTGCGGCGCTGCCGCCGCTGTTTTTCGATCTCGAGAATGACCCCGACGAAATGCACAATCTCGCCGACAAGCCGGGAATGGCCGGCCTGCTGCTGGAATATGCGCGGAAAATGCTGACGTGGCGCCTGGTCAATGCGGAGCGCACCATGACGAACATGCATGTGGGGCAGGGCGGATTGTTCCAGCGACCATGATGAAATCAGGGAAATTGCAGCAGTGGTTTGTTTGAGATAAGGATGGTTTGGGGAATGAAGGTACGAATCTTCAAGAGCTGGGATGGAAAACGGTGAGGGCTGTCAAGGAGCGCAACAAGCAGAAAAGGCAGGGCGCGATCATCGCGGAGCTGCGCGCTTCGCCTGCCATCCGCATTGTCGAGCTGGCGCTTGAGCATGATGTATCCACCGAAACAATCCGCCGGGATCTTGATGAGCTGAGTGCCGCGGGCCTCATCAACCGCACCTATGGCGGGGCCACGGGGGCTCCCGCCACGGCCGAGCCGCTCTATGATGACAGGTACCGGGCCAATACGGCGCAGCGCATGGAACTGGCCAGGGCCGCCGTGCCGCTGATCAAGAATGGCGACACGCTGATGATTGATGCGGGCGCCACCACGGTGTTTGTGGCCAAACGCCTTGCCGCCGAACTGAATGATCTCACGGTGATCACCACGGGCTTTGGCGTTGCCTCGGCGCTCGCCACTAATCCCGGCATAAGGGTCCGCATGTGCCCCGGCGAATATGATCCGGGCGAGGGCGGTGTGCGTGGGCCCGATACGGTCGGCTATCTCGAGCGCTTCAACGTCAGCCACGCCATCATCGGCGCCAGCCGCCTCGATGCCGATGGACCAAGCGATTTCAATTCCGCCTCGGTGTGGATCAAGCGCACGATGTTCAAGCAGGCGGCAGATTCAATCCTCGTTCTCGACAGCAGCAAGTTCGAGCAGAAAGCCTTCGAGCACATCTGCCCGCTGGCCAAGCTCAACCACCTGGTCACCGACACGGCCCCTCCGGCCAAGCTGGCAAAGGCGCTCGCGCAGAATAATGTCGCGGTCCATCTGCCGGAAAAGAAAAACGCCTAATCACCAAAAGCCCGTTATGGGTTCACACCCCAGGTGTTACGGCAGTGGCATCGGATTGTCGCTGAGGGTGCGCAGATAGGCGATGAGATTGGTCCGTTCAGTTTCATCCTGAATACCAGAGAAATTCATGCCAATGCCGGGCATTGTGGCCATGGGCGCGAAAAGAAAAGTGTTCAGGTCCTCATAAGTCCACACGCCCTCCGAGCCGAGCAGGACGTCCGAATAGGCAAAACCCGCAGATGAAGCCTTGTCCCGGCCAGCTATGCCCCACAAGTTTGGGCCGCCTTTGGGACCTTTCTGCGGTTCAACATGGTGGCAAAATACGCAGGATTTGTTGAAGGCAATCCGGCCCTTTTCAACATCGGCAGCGGCCAGCTTGGCCGAAATCGGTGGTGGTTTGGGCAGCACAACGCCATGAGCCAGAAGATAATCAGCCATGTCGCGGTTCCCGAGGCGCCGCGCGAGGTGAAGCGGCGGCTCCATGTCACGTGTCAGGGCGTTCACATCGGCGCCGGCCGCAACCAGCGCCTTGAGGCAATCGAGGCAACTAAGCTTGACGGCGACGTGAAGAACGGTGCTGCCCCTGGATACGGAATTTGGATTCGCGCCTTTCTCCAGCAGCAGGTTTACCAGCCCGATTTTTCTTTTTGCCATTGCCGCCTGGAGGGGGGAGCCAAGGTTCGTTTCGGCATTGGCATCGGCGCCGCGCTCAATGAGCAGTTTGGCCGCTTCAGTGTGCCCACCCCTGGCGGCAAAATAAAGCGGCGTTGCCGTTCCATCGCTGGCATTAACATCGGCGCCCGCATCCAGGGCGGCAGTGATCGCTGCGACGTCGCCGTTCTTGGCCGCGTCATGAATGGGAGCCGCGCGGGCCATTATTGCTCCGGAAAATAACAACAGGGTTAGAAACAATAACCTGCGCATTGGACATCTCCCCGATTACTTGGGCTTTGGGGAAGGTCCACCTTTTCCGGAAACTCCGCATCCCCCAAATGGGGGATCTAGTGCTGGGTGGTGTTTCTAATTTGGGCGGCGCGCGCTACCAGTTCCGCTTGCCGGCGCGAGCCGGTCTTTGCAAAGACTGACTTCAATTGGCTGCGCAAGGTCTGGCGGCTGACTCCAAATGTGCTTGCGGCCGTGTTGAGGTCGTGGCCCTGACAGATTGCAGCGGCCAAGCGGGCTTCGGCGTTTGTAAGGCCAAAAACGACGCTGAGTAATGCTTTGTCGGTAATTGACGGGTGAGTGAGATCGCTCACCATGAGAATGGCCCGGCAGCCTTCAAAGATGTCGTTTCCTGCAGAAGCAACAGGCATGGCTTCGATCAGTACACAAGGCGTGCCGTGACGTGCAATAACTATTGGCGCAGGCAACGGGCCACCAATGGATTTTGCATGTTCAATGCCCCGCATGAAGTGATCCAGTCTTGCCATAGAGGACGTTGCTGCAGTCCAGAGCCTGCCGTTGCGGATGCCAAATTCATTGCAAAACAACTCTTCGGCCCGGCGGTTCGCCCGCGCCGCGCGTCCATGCTTGTCAACAAGTATTGCCGCACATCCGGCGTTGTCGAGCGTGAGAACCTCATTCTCCGCTTCCGCCCGCGAGACTTTTTCTGCAACGCTGACGATCCGCGACATCCGCCCAGCAATTTCAGCGATGGGTCCTAATATATTCTCGTCGAATGGTTTATTGCCGCGAAAGAACGGCAAACACCATATCCGGTCTTCGACCTGAAATATGCCACACGCCCAGTGCAGGCATCCGACGGGCCTGGTAATCTCCTGGTGAAATCGCGAATGCCTGATTTCATCGTCGGAGAACAGCTGCGATTGGAGCACTGCCCGGTAGCCCTGACGGACCAGCGGATCGCCCCGCGGCTCATAAACGGGTGTCACCCAATCCAGATTCTTCTGCCAGCGCTCATGTATCCTCCAAGCGTGGCTGGAGCGGACTTGGCCGAATGGACGTTGCGAGAGTTCATGCGGCAGTATTTGGCAGGCAACGGCGCCCAGAGAATGAGCCAAATTATCCAAGGCGCCAGTCCAAAGCCGCGGTGCAACAATTGAATCGTAGCACAATTCTATGGCGTGCTCGGTCTTGGGAGACAAATTCACGGAAAGTACCTCCTGCCCAATTCTTACTATCACCCCTTAATGCGCTGAGCAATTGAAGGCTGTCGGCGTAGCGCAGCGAAGACGGATGGGAGGGTGGGGCGACTTGCTTGCAATATGAATAAATACCCTTGACAACGATATTCCTATTATGCCATTTTTGTTCCTGTTTAATTCTGATAGGAAACCAATGGACTGGGGCTTGGCCATCGAACGCAACAGCGAAGCGCTCAAGGGAATCATTGCGACCCTTTTCGCCATGCTGGACGCCACGGTTTCGCGGATTCCACATCCCCTCCACCGGGCCGTGCTGCGCGTCCTTCGTCCCGCCGAATCCGCCGTGCGCCGCCTGATTGTCATCGCAGCAAAGGGACTTGTGGTGAAGGTGGTGCCTTCGCGTCCCATGCCCATGGGGCAGATCATTTCAAAGGGTGACGGGGGCAGGCTCCCCTCCTTTAAGCTCTTCGATACGCGGAAAGATTTCCCGGAGCTGCGCCAGCGCCGGGTCAGATACGCGAAGTATCCGCCGCGTGTCCTTTTCCTGGGGCCTGATTCCAAGGTGGACGACTTGTGGCCAAGGCCCCAGCCCAAGGCTGCTCCCCCACCGTCCGATGGCCTGGTCAACGCCGAACGCATCTCCCGCAGGCTCCAAGCCCTCAAGCTTGCCCTTGAAAACCTCCCCCGCCAGGCCAAGCGCCTGGCCCGCTGGCGGGTGAGGCGGGAGGCCTCGAAAACCCCGACGTTCACATCCCCGCTCCGCCCCGGCCGTGCTCCGGGCTCCCGGAGGCAGCCCACGCACGAGGTCGATGAAATCCTCACCGAGTGCCACTGGCTTGCCTGGGAGGCCGAAAAGCCCGACACAAGCTGAAGCATAAATCATCCGTAGACGGATTAACATTCCCTAAGTCCGTCATTCCGGCGAAAGCCGGAATCCCATCGACGTTGGAAAGATTCCGGCTTTCGCCGGAATGACGGATGCTGGTTGGTTAGTCGGTATGGGAAGTGTGGTTTTGACGGTCCACAACCCTTCGCCATGCGCAGTTGACTCCGGAAAACATTTTCTGCAAGGTAGTGGTATGATAGGTATACCACTATGATTGCGATCAAGCGGGCCAAGCTTTTTGAGCAGGTTGCCGAGGTGTTGGAGCGCCGAATCCGCGATCATGATCTGCCCGCCGGGGCGGAATTGCCGTCGGAGCGCGACCTGATGAAAGAATTCGGGGTGGGGCGCCCGGCAGTGCGCGAGGCCCTGTTCCATCTGCAAAGAATGGGCCTGCTGGAAATGCGCCCCGGTGCCCGGGCGCAAGTCGCCATTCCATCAGTTCAGGCGGTGATGCATTCGGTGGCGGGCAGCGCGCGCTATCTTTTGTCGGCCTCAGAAGGCATCAAGCATTTCCAGGAGGCGCGCATATTGTTTGAAACCGGGCTGGTCCGCGATGCGGCGCAGATGGCAACCGCTGCCGACATTGAACGGGTCAAGGCCGCCCTTGATGACAATCGCGATTCCATCGGCGATATCCGGCGCTTCGAGCAATCGGACGTGGGCTTCCATTTCGCCATCGCAACCGTACCGAAAAACCCGATCTACACCACGCTGCATTCGGCCATCGTCGAGTGGCTGGTTGACCAGCGCCATGTGACGCTCAGCTATCCCGGCCAGAACAAGCTGGCCTACAAGGCTCATGCGGCAATCTATGAAGCGATTGCCGACCGCGATCCCGATGCCGCCGCCAGGGAAATGCGCGAGCATCTTGAGCAGGTTTCGGATCTCTACTGGAAAGTGCGCGAGGCAACGGCATGAGCGCCTTCGTCATCACAGTTGATTTTGTTTTGAAACCTGGAGCCATGACCGCCTTCCGCAAGCTCATGGACAAGAACGCCCGAGATTCCTGCGCCGACGAGCCGGGCTGCCAGCGCTTTGACGTGCTGGTGCCAACCGAGCCCGGCGACAAAGTATTCCTCTATGAAATCTATGATGACCGCGCCGCCTTCGACGCCCATCTCAAGACGCCGCATTTCGAGGTGTTCAACCGCGAAAGTGCTGCGCTCGTTATCTCCAAGACTGTCGTTCAATATAATCTGGCCTGCGAAGGTTCGCATGGCCTCTGACTCATAAGGTGGAAGAAAGAATGCCGCGTAATAATCTGAAGACCATGGCCCGCAACCGGAACATCAAGCTCGGCCATTTCATTGTGGAATTTGCCACGCCGGGCATTGGCCACATCATGAAGGCGGCGGGCTGCGAATTTGTCCTCTTCGACCTCGAGCATTCGGGCTTCGGTTTCGAAACCGTGAAAAGCGCCATCCGTTATTTTGAAGCCGCCGATGTGGCGCCCATCGTGCGGGTGCCGTCGAAGGAATATCACCACATCGCGCGCGCCTGCGACATGGGGGCGGAAGGAATCATGATCCCCATGGTGGGTACGGCAAAGGAAGCCAAGGCGGTTGTCGATTGCATGAAGTATTATCCCATGGGCAAGCGCGGCGTGGCGCTGGGCGTGGCACATGACAATTACAGCGGCGGTTCCGTTCCGGAAAAACTGGCGGCAGCCAATGAGCGCACCACCTTGTTCTGCCAGATCGAAACGGCGGAAGGGGCCGAGAACGCCGATGCCATTGCGGCAGTCGATGGTGTCGATGTGCTCTGGGTCGGCCATTACGATCTCTCGGTGTCGCTTGGCATTCCCGGCGAGTTCGACAATCCGAAATTCCTCAAGGCGATTGACCAGACCATTGCCGCCACCAAGAAACACAAGAAATCACTGGGCCGGCTGGTTCCCACCACGGATCTGGGCATCGCGCTTTACAAGCAGGGCTTTGATTTCTGCTGCTATTCCGGCGATGTCTGGGTGCTGCGCGATGCGCTGACCCAGGCCATGAATACCTTGCGCGAAGGCTGCAAGCCATGACAGGCCCGTTCCGCGTCGCGCTGTCTGGTGATTTCAAGAAGGCCGACGGTTCGCCGACCTATCCGGATTTCGACCTTGCGCCGCTGAAATCGGCACCCGGTGTCGAAATGAAATTTCTCGATGTCGCCAATCCCTTGCGCGGTGACCAGCTTGAAGATTTCGACGCGCTCATTCTGCTGACCCATCGCTTCGCTCTTGAAAGCGTCCCAAAAAACGGACGGCTTAGTGTCGTTGCGCGCTTTGGCGTGGGCTATGACACGGTTGATGTAGCGGCTTGCACGAAGAATGACATCGCCCTTTGCATCACGCCTGATGGGGTGCGCCGCCCGGTTGCCGTTTCGATTATCACTTTCATCCTGGCGCTCACCGGCAAGCTGATGGTGAAGGACCAGTTGGCCCGCCAAGGTGCCGCCGGATTCGCGGCGCGCGGCGACCATATGGGCGTTGGCCTTGTGGGCAAGACGCTGGGTTCCCTGGGCGTTGGGAATATCGGCGCGGAAATGTTCCGCATGGCCAAGCCTTTCGACATAAAATTTATTGCCCATGATCCCTTTGCCGATCCGAAAGTTGCGGCGGAACTCGGTATCGAACTCGTTGGCATGGATGACCTGTTTGCCCGCGCCGATATCCTGACGGTGAATTGCCCCCTGACGGAGGACACCCGCCACGCGGTCAACGCCAAACGCCTGGGCCAAATGAAGAAGACGGCCTATCTCATCAACACGGCCCGCGGGCCTATCGTTGACCAGAAGGCTCTCACTGAAGTTTTGACCAATCGCGGGATTGCAGGTGCGGGGCTTGACGTCTTCGAGACGGAGCCGCCTGACGCAAATGATCCGCTCCTCAAACTGGACAATGTCATTCTGGCGCCGCACGCCTTGTGTTGGACCGACCAGTGCTTTGCCGGAAATGGCGCTGCCGATGTGCGTGCCGTTCTAGAGGTGCAGCACGGCCGGATCCCGCGCGGCGTGGTCAATCGTGACGTGCTCGAAAGGGCCGGCTTCAAAGCGAAGCTGGAGAACTACGGCAAGCAGTTCAAGTAACAGAAATTCCCCGCAACAAAGCGGGGATACGAGAATGGAAGCAGAAGGCTTGCATTCATAACTGGGAGGAAGACATGGTAACAAGACGCGACTTAGGCAAGATCGGCCTCGCGGCCGGGTTTGCCGGAACATTCACGCGGCCGGCCTGGGCCGCAGACGCCGCGCAGACGGCGGTCGACGCCGCCAAGCAATACTCGGGCCAGACGATCACCATCGTCTGGGAAGCGGGCCTTCAATCGCTTGACCCGCTCAACTTCTCCGGCCCCAAGTGGAAGGAACTCACCGGCATCGACGTCAAGGTGGTCGAGGTTCCGGTGGCCGAGATGTTCACCAAGATCATGCAGGATTTCAGGTCAGGTGCCGGTGCTTATGACGCGCTGAACGTGATCCCGGCCTGGATGCCCGATCTGGTGAATGCAGGCGCGCTGGAAGTTCTCGATCCGCTCGTCGACAAGTTCACCTACCGCGACGAGCTGCAAAAGATCGCTCCCACCTACCGCGACAACCAGATGATGGTGAACGGCAAGATCTACGGCTTCCCCGATGATGGCGACGTGTTCGTCATGTATTACCGCACCGATGTGCTGGGCGATCCGGCACTTCAGTCGGCCTACAAGGCGAAGTTCGGAACCGACCTGCCGGTGCCGCCGACAAACTGGAAGGACTTCGACCAGGTCGGCCAGTTCATCACCGAATTCACCAACGGCAAGACCTTCGGCGCCGCATTCTTCCGTGAATCGGGCTATGGCAACTTCATGTTCCAGGAGCGCTTCCGCAACGAGGGCGGCAAGTTCTTCGATGCGGACACCATGAAAGCTACCATCAACAGCGATGCGGGCGTCAAGGTCTTCACCGACTGGTTGGCGGAAAACAAGTGGGCGCCTCCAGGCGTCGAGCAGTGGGGCTTCGTTGAAAACCTCGCCGCCTTCCTGCAGGGCCAGACGGCAATGACCATCTCATGGCCGCCCTATGGCCGCTGGGCCGCAAGCTACGGCACGGACCAGGAAGTGATGAGCTGGGTGCCGAAATCAACAATCGCCGGAAAGGTTGGCTATGCCATGACCCCCGGCGGGCATCCGGAACTCGCGGCGGGCTTCTGTCTGTCGGTATCGTCGGCATCCAAGAACAAGGAAGCCGCCTATCTGTTCATCCAGTGGCTGAACAGTGAATCGGTCAGCCTTGAGCGGGTGAAACTGCCTTATGCGCTGCGCGATCCGTTCCGTGACTCGCATTTCACCGATCCGGGCTATGCGGCGCTTTGGCCGGAAGCCAAGGACTATCTTGCTGCCTTGCAGGCGGGCGCCAACAACGGCTTGCTCGACTTGTCACTCTTGCAGACTGACAAGTACGAGGAAGTGCTGCGCCAGTCGGTGTCGAAGCTGTGGGCGGGCGAGGATCCGAAGGCGATCCTTGATGCGGCCGCCGGCGAATGGGATGCCATCACCGAGAAGATCGGCGTCGACAAGCAGAAGGCGGTTTATGCCGACTGGGCGTCGAAGTCGGGTGCCTATCCAAAAATGTAGTTTCGGCTATCATCATGGTCCTGCCCGGTAACCCGGGCAGGACTTCGCTTCTCACTCCAGTGGATTAATTACCGTGGCCGCCGCTACCGCACTTCGCGCCAATCCTGACCGGAATTTCAGATACTGGCTGCTGACGCCGGCCATCTTCCTGTTGCTGCTGGTGGGCCTGTTTCCGCTGTTCTACTCGCTGATCGTCAGCTTCATGCGCATCGACATGATGGATACGGACACGTCGTTTGCCGGGCTTTACAACTATGCCAACCTGTTCTCGGACAAGCGGTTGTGGGCGGCGCTTGGCCATACGCTGCTGATCACCGTTATCGCGCTGCCCATTGAACTCGTGCTTGGCCTCGCCATGGCCTATCTGTTTCTTGAGAAAATGCCTGGTCGGCAGATTTTCATATCGCTGCTGATCTTGCCCACCATCATTTCACCCATTGTGGCAGGCGCCACCTGGCGGCTGCTGTTTGACAATCGCTACGGCCCCATCAACCAGGTGCTGGGATGGTTTGCTGGCCACCCCGTGACGGCGCTGTGGACGATCAATCCGCAACTCGTCTATCCGGCCATCATTTTCTGCGAGATCTGGCAGTGGACGCCGTTCATGTTTCTCATCCTGCTGGCGGCCCTTTCCAATGTGGACAAGTCGCAGACGGAAGCTGCGGCAATTGACGGAGCCGGATTCCTCCGCACCTTCCGGCGCATCGTTCTGCCTGCCATTTGGCCGGTGATGGCCATTGCCATCCTGATCCGCGGCCTCGACCTTGCGCGCATCTTCGACATTATCTGGGCGCTGACGGCGGGCGGGCCCGGCACCATGACGGAAACCATTTCGGTCTACACCTATGCGCAGGGCTTCAAGCAGTTTGAAACCAGCTACACGGCGGCCATCGCATTTCTGGTGATCGTCATCCTGACCGTAGTTGTGACTTGGGCCATAAGGCGGATGGGGCTGGCGAAATGAAAAACCTTCCGTTTCACCGCCGCAAAGATGTCCGCCTCGCGGTGCGTTATCTTCTGGCGTGCCTGCTGGTCGTCATCTTCGTCTTTCCGGTCTATTGGCTGTTCATCATTTCCTTCAAGACACCAGACGAGATTTTTGCCTTCCCGCCCGTCTGGTATCCCAAGAGCATCCAGTTCTCCAACTACTTCGTGCTGTTCAAGGACGGCGATGCGAAAACTGTTCTTAACAGCCTGATCCTGGCAACGGTCTCAACCTTCTTCGCCATGATTCTGGGAACGATAGCGGCCTACAGCCTGGTGCGTTACAAAACCGGAGGCGAAAACCTTGCGGTGTGGATCATCTCGCAGCGCATGATGCCGCCGGTAGCCATCGTGTTCCCTGTTTTCTTGCTCTATGTATTTTTCGGCTGGGTTGACACCTTCTTCGGCCTCATCCTGCTCTACACCGCGTTCAACCTGCCTTACGTGATCTGGATGATGCGCGGCTATATCGAGGATATTCCACTTGAGTTGGAAGAGAGCGCCCTGGTTGACGGCTGCTCGCGCTGGGCGGTGCTGTGGAAAGTCGTGATGCCGATGGCGCGCTCGGGGCTTTTTGCAACGGCAGTGTTTACCTTCGTCTTTGCTTGGAACGAGTTCCTCTTTGCCCTGGTGCTGACGCGCACGGAAGTCACCACCTATACGGTGCAGGTCACCCATTACTTCGGCGGGCAATCCAATTTCTGGGCCAAGATTGCCGCCATGTCGGTGCTTGGCACCATTCCCGTATTCATCGCGGTCGCCACAATGCAGCGCTATCTCGTGCGCGGCATTTCGATGGGGGCAGTCAAGGGCTAGGTCATGTCAGATTTGAAAATCACCGGGCTTCACAAGTATTACGGCAGCTTCCATGCGGTGAAGGGTATTGACCTTGAAGTGCCCTCGGGGGAGTTCA
The DNA here is from genome assembly GCA_965279345.1 of Aestuariivirga sp. GTDB lineage: Bacteria > Pseudomonadota > Alphaproteobacteria > Rhizobiales > Aestuariivirgaceae > Aestuariivirga. The sequence continues at coordinate 4,879 of CBDIHN010000002.1, read as the reverse complement.
CGGTTCTGGTTGGGCCTTCGGGCTGCGGCAAGTCCACCCTGCTGCGCACCATTGCGGGGCTTGAAGAGGCGAGCGAAGGCACCGTCGAAATCGGCAACAAGGATGTAACCTGGGCCAGGCCCGGCGACCGCGACATTGCCATGGTTTTCCAGAACTACGCGCTCTACCCCTATATGAATGTGTTTGAGAACATCGCCTTTGGCCTGCGGGCGCGGAAATTTCCTACTGCAGAAATCGACAAGCGGGTGGCCAATGCGGCCGAGATGCTGGGCATCGGACCTTTGCTGAAACGCCTGCCACGCGAATTGTCCGGCGGCCAGCGCCAGCGGGTTGCCATCGGGCGCGCCATTGTGCGTGACGCGCGGCTGTTCCTGTTTGACGAGCCCTTGAGCAATCTTGATGCGCAATTGCGTGATGACATGCGGGTTGAAATCAAGCGCCTGCACCAGGAGCTTGGGCGAACGATGATCTATGTCACCCACGACCAGATTGAGGCCATGACCCTGGCGGACCGCATTGTGCTGTTGCGCGATGGCCGCATCGAGCAGTTGGGTTCACCGCTCGATCTTTTTGAGCGTCCCGCCAATCTTTTCGTCGCAAGCTTTTTGGGAAGCCCCAAGATGAATTTCATTCCGGCAACGCTCACCGGAAATACCGCGACACTTTCCGATGGCACAAAGCTGGCGCTTGTTGGCAAACGCGAGGGAAAAGCCAAGCAGGCCGTCATTCTCGGAATCAGGCCGCAGCATATCGCCCTTTCAGGCAAGCGCGTTGCCATGGGCCATGCGCAGGTCAAGGTTACGGTCGAGCTGGTGCAACCCACGGGATCGCGGGTTCAGGTGGCATTTCCGCTTGGCGGCAAAAGCATTGTTGCCGAGCTTGAGTCGCGCGACGTGAGCAAGCCCGGGGAAAAGATCAACATCGATATTGATATGGCCCGCGCCATCGTTATCGATCCGCAAACCGAAAAAGTCATCTGAACCGGAGAGAGCCATGGCCACGAAGAAGCCAAGCCGCGCAATCAAGCTTTTTGGCACGGAAGCCTTGGATGGCAAGCGCCGCGAACTGAGCGCTGGCCCCATCAGCGCGATGTTCGACAATGGGGCGCTGCGCTACATCCGTTATCGCGGCGTGGAGGTCTTGCGCGGCATCGCTTATCTGCTGCGTGACAAGAACTGGGGCACCTATGGGCCGGCCATCGAAAACCTGAAGATTAAACAGGGAAAATCCGGCTTTTCGATCAGCTATGACGCCGTCTGCAGCGATGCGGAACAGTCTCTCAAATACCAGACAAAGATCGAAGCCAAAGCGGATGGCACGCTGACGTTTTCCACGGTGGGAACGCCTGTCAGCGATTTTCTCACCAACCGTTCGGGCTTCGTGATCCTGCATCCGCTTGAAGGCGTCGTGGGAAAGCCGGTCGAGGTGGTGCATGTGGACGGGAAGCGCGAAAATCGGAGCTTTCCGAAAATCATCAGCCCCGGCCAGCCGATTTTTGAAATCCGGTCTCTCAAGCACACGGTGATGCCCGGCGTTACCGCCACGGTGCTGATGGAGGGCAACAAGTTCGAGATGGAAGACCACCGCAACTGGATGGATGCTTCCTATAAAACCTATGTGTGTTCGCTGTTGGACCCCTGGCCCTATACATTGAAGAAGGGTGAGGCTTTCACCCAGTCGGTCACGCTCACCATTGCAGGAAAGCCCGCAACAAAAGTTTCCTCGAAACCGAGTGGGGCGATTTCCGTGGCGCTTGGCAAGGGCAAGGGACGGATGCCTTCGATTGGTGTTGGCGTTCCGATGGCGGAAGCGCAGCATGCGATGAACAAGGCAGATTTGATTGCCGCTGCGAAACCGGGGCAACTGGTTTTCCAGATTGACGGGCGCAGGAAAAACCAGACGGAAGCGGCAGCGGCGTTTCGCGCCTTGAAGGAGCGCACCGGCATTCCGGCGACTTTGGAAATTGTTCTGTCGGCAAAGGCGCCTGCAATGGATGAAGTTGAGGCTATTGCTGGCGCTTTGCGCGCCGCCGGCTTCAAGCCGGATGCGGTGGTGATCACGCAGATGCATGATCTCAAATCCTTCCAGCCCAACACGCCGCGGCCCTGGGGGCCGACCTATGAAGAAATGGCGACGGCGGCGCGCAAGGCTTTCCCGGGCGTGGCGCTGGGGGGCGGCATGCTCTCCTACTTCACCGAATTGAACCGCAAGCCTGCGCCCAAGGGCGTATTCGATTTCATCACCCATACGGCATGCCCCATCGTGCATTCGGCGGACGATCTCTCGGTCATGGAAACACTTGAATCCCTGCCGTGGATCATCGGTTCGACGCGGGCCATGATCGGCAAGTCGCCCTATCACATGGGGCCGACCAGCATTCCCTGCCGCGATAACCCTTACGGGGCGCAGGAAGCCGCCAACCCCAACAATGGCCGCGTCTGTCTTTCCGACATGGATCCGCGGCAGCGCGGCTTGTTCGCGGCGGCGTGGAATCTCGGCCTTGTGGCCGCAGCCGCGAAGGGCAAGCTTGATGTGGTTTCGCTGGGCGCCGTGACCGGGCCGCAGGGCCTTATCTACCGCAAGGCCAATTACATGCAGCCGGGTTTCGACGGCGGGGATGCGGCGGTCTATCCCGTTTATCACATCCTAGCGGGATTGGGTCGGGCCGGCGGGGCGCGCTACATCGAAAGTGAGAGTAGCGCTCCGGGAAAAATCGCATCGCTTGCGTATGAAACAAAGTTGGGACCGGTGCTGTGGCTTGCCAACCTGACGGGCGAGAAGCAATCGGTGAAGGTCAGTGGTTTCAAAGGCGCAGCACAGATTCATGTTCTCGACGAAAAAACTTTCGTTACGCTTGTCAAACGTCCGGATTACCTCAGCAATGCCGGACCAAAAGTGAAGAAAGTTTCCAGCCTTGAGCTAGGCCCCTATGCGGTTATCCGCGTCTCGGCGGTCTGATAGATGCTGCTGGGTTGCATTGCCGATGACTTCACGGGTGCCACGGACCTGGCGAATACGCTGAGCCGCCATGGCATGCGCACGGTACAGATCATCGGTGCACCCACGGGCCTGCCGCCCGACACGGATGCCGTTGTCATTGCACTCAAGTCACGCACCATTCCGGCGAAGGATGCGGTTGCGCAATCACTTGCCGCCTGCCGCTGGCTGAAACAGCATGGGGCGCGGCAGATTTATTTCAAGTATTGTTCGACTTTCGACTCGACTGATGCCGGTAACATTGGCCAGGTGGCGGATGCGCTTCTCGATGAACTCGGCGCTTCCTTCACCATTGCCTGCCCGGCGTTTCCAGAAAACGGCCGGACGATCTACATGGGGCATCTCTTTGTGGGGAAGGTGCTGCTTTCGGACTCGAGCATGCGCCATCACCCGCTCACGCCGATGCTTGATTCCAATTTGGTGAATGTGCTGGCGCGGCAAACGCCGCACAAGACGGGGCTTGTAGCCCACGCGGCGGTGAAGCAGGGAGCCCGTGCCATTGCCGCCGCTTTCAACGATCTGCAATCGCGCGGCATCCGCCATGCCATCGTGGATGCGATCGAGGATATCGATCTCCATCATCTCGGCGAGGCCGTGGCAAATCTTGCGCTTGTTACGGGTGGATCGGGAGCCGCCATTGGCCTGCCGGAAAACTTCCGGAAATCAGGGCTCCTGTCCAAACGCGATAGCGTCAAACCGCTGGCGCCGGTTGGTGGTGGTGGCGTGGTTCTCTCGGGAAGCAGTTCGGCGGCAACGCTGGCTCAGGTAGCGGCCATGAGTGCGAAGCATCCCGCCCACGCCATTGACGTATCTGAACTGTTTTCCAACAAAGACAAAGTGATAGGCGAAATCCTTCACTGGGCGGTTGAGAAGCTGAAATCATCGCCGGTGCTGATCTATGCCAGTGCGCCGCCTGAGAAGGTTTCAGAAATACAATCGCGATTTGGCCGCGAGAAGGCGGGTGAAATGATAGAACATTCCATTGCGGCTATCGCCACGGGTTTGGCCAAATCTGGGATCCGGCGTTTTGTGGTGGCGGGCGGCGAAACGTCGGGCGCGGTTGTCTCCGCGCTTGGCGTCAAGGCCCTGGAAATTGGCCCGCAGATTTCGCCCGGTGTTCCGGCAACGCTCTCCTATGGCGAGCCACGCTATGCGTTGGCGTTGAAGTCCGGAAACTTCGGCGGTCCAGATTTTTTCAGTGAAGCCCTGGAGGCATTGAAATGAAAGAGTCCGAGGCGCGTGAGCTTATCGTTGAAATGGCGCGGTCCATGTTTGAGCGAAGGCTGACGTTCGGCAGCTCCGGCAACATCAGCGTGAAGATAGATGGTGGCTGGCTGATGACGCCGACGGGATCATCATTGGGTCGGCTTGATCCGGCGCGCCTGTCGAAGCTTGACGAGGCGGGCACATTGATTTCCGGAGATGCGCCGACCAAGGAAAGCTTCCTGCATCTGGCCATGTACCGGGAACGGGCCGGGGCAGGGGCGGTGGTGCATCTGCATTCGACGCATTCGGTTGCCGTATCCTGCCTCGACGGCATCGACCATGATGATGTGCTGCCGCCGATCACCGCCTATTATGTCATGCGGGTCGGCAAGCTGCCGCTCATTCCCTATTACGCGCCGGGCGACAAAACCCTGGGCGAGGCGGTAGGACAGTATGCGGCGAAGCATGCGGCGGTGCTTCTGGCCAATCATGGGCCGGTGGTTTCGGGCTCGTCGCTTTCCGCCGCCGTTGATGCCATCGAAGAGCTTGAAGAAACGGCGCGGCTTTATCTGTTGCTTCATGGGCGGCCGACACGTTACTTGAATCCTGAACAGGTGGCGGACCTGAAGCGGCGATTTCCCTGAGGAGTGAACTAATCGTGACAACGCAGAATACA
>CBDIHN010000001.1:0-561395 GCA_965279345.1 Aestuariivirga sp. | reverse complement strand
GCACCGCTATTCGGCATTCCCCTTCGTGCAGCGAACCTTGTCCTATGCCGATCTCATCATCGGCGCCGCCCTCTGGAACGCCAAGCAGACCGGCCTCGACAAGCAGCAGGCCGTGCAGGAAAAATTGACCGAGCTCGCGGTCTGGCGCGAAGGCATCAACGCCCATCTCACCGCCTCCATCGTCATGGCCGAGCAAAGCCCCAATGGCCTGCTCATGCCGAACCAGTCATTGCTGATGTCGGGCCGCTGCCATGCCCTCAACAATCTTCCCAAGATGATGCACACGGCTCGCGAGCTCTGCGGCGGGCAAATCTGCGTAACCCCCGATGCCGCTGTCTTCGAGCATCCCGAAACCAAGAAGTGGATGGACAAGTATTACACCATCAATGACGAGTGGCTGGCCGATGACCGCCGCAAGCTGCTGGTGCTGGCACGCGATCTGCTGAATTCCGATTACGCCGGCCACCGCCTGACCTTCCAACTCTTCGCCCAAGCCCCGCCCTTCGCCCAGTCCGCGGCCGTCTATCGGAACTTCGATTGGAACAGCACCTTGAAATTCGCCCAGAAGGCTGGTGGGATGAGCCCCCGCATCTGGGGCAAACAAAAGCAGGCGGCGGAATAACTATGTCAGTTGAGAAGATCGAAGCGCTCGTCGTGGGCGCAGGTCAGGCGGGACTGGCCATGAGTGGCCACCTGGGCCAGGGCGGCGTGCCTCACCTCGTTCTGGAGCGGAGCCGGATCGCCGAACGCTGGCGCTCGGAGCGCTGGGATGGCCTCGTGGCCAATGGTCCCGCCTGGCATGACCGCTACCCGGGCATGGAATTTCCGGACAGCGGTCCGGACGCCTTCGTGCCCAAGGAAAAGATCGCGGATGCGTTCGTGGCCTATGCCGAAAAGATCAAGGCGCCCATCCGTTGCGGTGTCGAAGTCAAGTCGGTGCGGAAGAATGAAGGCCGTCCCGGCTTTCGTGTCGAGACATCGCAAGGCGTGATCGAAGCCAACTATGTGATTGCGGCCACCGGGGCATTTCAAAAGCCTGTTATCCCCGCTCTCGTTCCCGAGAGTGCAGGGATCACGCAGATGCATTCTACCCTCTATCGCAATCCCAGCCAGTTGCCCGAAGGGGCAGTGCTGGTGGTGGGCTGCGGATCGTCAGGCGCGCAGATTGCGGACGAACTCATGAAGGCGGGCAGGCGCGTCTACCTCTCGGTTGGCCCTCACGACCGGACTCCGCGCCGCTATCGCGGGCGTGACTTCTGCTGGTGGCTGGGGGTTCTCGGCAAATGGGAGGCCGCCGCCCCGCCGGAAGGCAGGGAGCATGTCACGATTGCGATAAGCGGAGCCGATGGCGGCAAGACGGTCGACTTCCGCAATCTGGCCGCGAGCGGCATGACGTTGCTCGGCAGAACCGAAAGATTCAAGGATGGTGTGCTGCATTTCGCCGCCGATCTGGTGCGCAACATCGCAAATGGAGATGCGAATTATATATCGGTGCTGGATGAAGCCGATGCGTATGCCGCCCGCAACGGCCTCGACTTGCCCCAAGACCCCAAAGCCCGCATCATCGGGCCGGATCCGGAGTGTTTGACCGATCCCATCCGTGAGTTGAACTTGGCCAAAGCCGGTATCGCCACGATTATCTGGGCAACCGGTTTTTCAACCGATTATGGCTGGCTGCAGGTGGATGCCTTTGACGCAAAGGGCAAGCCGAAGCACCAGCGCGGCGTTTCGTCCGAACTGGGCGTCTATTTTCTCGGGTTGCCCTGGCTGTCACGCCGGGGTTCTAGCTTCATCTGGGGCGTCTGGCATGACGCCAGGTATCTGGCCGATCAAATCGCCATTCAGCGCAGCTATCTGGCGTATAAGGGGCCGCAAGCAAACAAGACAGGAAACAGGCAATGACGGCACATAAAAGAATTCGTCCCTTCAATACCAAGGACACTTATCCCGAGCAGAAGCTCGACAATGATCTCTGCCAGGCCGTTGTGGCGCGAGGTACGACCGTTTTTGTGCGCGGGCAGGTGTCGCAGGATCTCGACACGCGCGAGTCGCTTCATGTCGGCGATGCCACTGCCCAGACCGCCAAGACCATGGCCAATATCAAGCTGCTGATGGAAGAGGCGGGCGGCCACATGGATCATATCTGCCGCATCGTGGTCTATCTCACCGATGTGCGCTATCGCCAGGATGTCTACCGCGAAATGGGCAAATGGCTGAAGGGCGTGTTTCCCTGTTCAACCGGTCTGGTCATCACGGCGCTGGCCCGGCCCGAATGGGTGGTGGAAATCGAAGTCACCGCCGTTATTCCGGATTGATGCGATGACCTTTTCCATCGCCGGGCGCTGCGCCAAATCCGGGGCCTTCGGGGTCGCCATCACAACCTCATCGATTGCGGTAGGTGCCCGCTGCCCCCATGCCCGCGCCGGCGTCGGCGCTGTCGCCACCCAGAATGTGACCGATCCGAACCTGGGACCACTGCTGCTTGATCTGATGTCGCAAGGATTGAGCGCAAGGGATGCAATTGATTCAATAATCCGCGACCGACCCTTCATCGAATACCGCCAGCTGACGGCAGTGGACAACAAGGGCAACTCGGCAAGCTGGTCCGGTAAGCACATTCTGGGCACTCACGCTGTCTCCGAACAACGCGATTGTGTAGCTGCAGGAAACCTCCTGAAGTCGGCTGATTTGCCGAAGGTAATGACCGATTGCTTCGCCAAGAACGCCTCCGAACATCTGGCCGAGCGCCTGTTGCGCTCCCTGGAAGCAGGTTTGGCCTCAGGCGGTGAGGAGGGGCCGGTGCATTCCGCCGCCCTCATCGTCTATCACCAGCAGAATTTCCCCCTCGTCAATCTGCGTGTCGATTGGGACGACGAAAACCCCATCAAGTTCTTGCGGAAACTATGGGAAGACTACCGCCCGCAGATGGGCCCCTACCTCCAGCGCGCCATCGACCCCACCGCCGCCCCCAGCTACGGCGTCCCGGGCGATCCTTAGTTCGACAGCCTATCCAGCAATCTCGCCAGCATCGCATCACACAATGCAAGCTGTTCCTCGCTCACATATTCATCCGGCTTGTGCGCTACCGCGATATTACCGGGGCCGCAGACCACAGCGGGGATGCCGAGTTCCTGCTGAAACAATCCGCCTTCGGTGCCGAAGGTGATCTTCCCCGTGGAGTTTCCGCCCGTCAGGGCGCGCACAAAATTCACCGCCTCGCTGTCAACCGGCGTATTGAGGGCAGGGTAGCTTTGCAGCGTTGCAAACTCGAAGCGCGCTTTTGGAAAAACATTCTGGAAGCCAGCCGCGATTTTCTCCGCCGCTTTTTGAATGCGCGCGAAAATGGCCTTGCCATCATCTTCCGGCAGGTAGCGGATTTCAAAATCAAAACTCGCAAGGTTCGGCACGATGTTCATCACCTCGCCGCCCGCCATCTTGCCCACATGTAGCGTGGTGTAGGCGACTTCATAATCGCCATCGCGCTTGCCATTCGCGGCAATATCTTCCTGAATGCGTCGGATCCCCGCGATCAGGTCGCAGGCCATGTAGATGGCATTCACCCCGATGGGCGCAAGGCTTGAATGCGCTTCAAGCCCATGCGCCGTCACGCGGTAACCAAGCTTGCCCTTATGCGCCGTCACTACCTGCAGCATGGTGGGCTCGCCCACAATGCAAAGCCGCGGCCGCACCGGCATGGTCTTGAGCATGTCGAGCATGCGCCTCACCCCGATGCAGCCGATTTCCTCATCATAGGAAAAAGCCAAATGCAACGGCGTGTGAAGCTTTCGCTTCACCGCATGATGCGCCAGATGCAGGCATGAGGCGATAAAGCCCTTCATGTCGGTGCTGCCGCGGCCCAGCAGATTGCCGCCACGTGAAGTCAACTTGAACGGATCGCTGCTCCAGTTCTGCCCCTCGACTGGCACCACATCCGTATGCCCGGAAAGCGCAACACCTTGCGCCTCGGCTGGCCCAACGGTGGCCCAGAGATTGGCCTTCCTGCCATCCTCGTTGTGAATGAGCGTGGAGGCAATTCCAAGCGACTTGAACTCGCCCGCAATGAAATCAATCAGCGCCAGGTTGCTGTCGCGGCTGACCGTTGGAAAAGCCACGAGTTTTTCAAGATAGTGGAGGGTGGACTGCATGGCGCCTCTGTTATACGCTCGGTTTTTTCAATGCAACTGCCGTGTGGCTGGGGCCTGCTTGCGCAAAATCTCCCTCGTTATTTTTGACTGCGACGGCGTCCTCGTCGACAGCGAATATCTGAGCGCCCAGGTTCTGGTCGAAACCTTCGCCGAAATCGGCGTGAACATCGACCTGCCCTTTGTCTACGCCCATTTCCTCGGGCACAGCTTCTCCTCCGTTGCCGCGAAATTTGCCAAGCTGCATGGCACCGGGGTGACCGAGTCTTTTGAATCCGATTACCGCGCTAGCCTGCTGCGCCGCTTCAGTGCCGATCTCAAAGCCATGCCCGGCGTGATTGCCGTGCTGGACAGCCTCGCCGTTCCCTATTGCGTGGCCACCGGCAGCAGCCCGCTCCGCGCCACCCGGTCGCTGGAACTGGCGGGCCTCACCGCAAGGGTTAAGGACCGCCTGTTTACCACGTCGATGGTGACCCGTGGCAAGCCGGCCCCGGACATCTTCCTCCATGCTGCCCGGGAAATGGCCGTATCTCCCGGGGAATGCCTGGTAATTGAGGATAGCGCTTCGGGAATCGAGGCAGGGAAGGCGGCGGGAATGGCCGTCTGGCAGTTTGCCGGCGGCAGCCATTTCCGGCACGGCTATAACCATCAGGGCACACAACATTTGGTGGAACGGGTTTTTGATCGTATGGATGCTTTTTTTGATGCCGCACCTGAGCTGCGGTTAACCTAGGGACATTGCCGCCGCCATGGTGCGAAACATTGAGCAGGAGACAAGCCGCCTCGACGAAGCCGCCCGCGCTGGCTGGCTCTATTATATTGCCGGCAATACCCAGGACGAGATTGCGAGGAAGCTCGGCGTCTCGCGCCAGACGGCGCAGCGCCTCGTGTCCCTGTCGATCAGCGAAAAGCTCATCAAGGTGCGCCTCGATCATCCCATCGCCAACTGCCTCGAGTTGGCAGAGCGGGTGAAGCAGAAATACGAAATTGATTTCTGCGAAGTGGTGCCAAGCGATCCTGAATCCGACACCATTTCACTGGGCGTGGCCCAGGCCGCCGCGGCCGAGCTTGAGCGCTATATCATGTCGCCCCATCCCGTTATCGTTGCCATGGGAACGGGCCGCATGCTGCGCGCCATGGTCGATCAGTTGACGCCTATGGATTGCCCGCAGCACAAAATCGTTTCCCTCGTGGGCAATATCGCCACCGATGGTTCTGCCACGCTTTATGATGTGGTGAGCAGGGTGGCAGATACCGTCAAGGCGCCGCATTACCCCATGCCGCTTCCGGTCATCGCCACAACGGTTCAGGACAAGGCGCTCCTCTTGTCACAAAAACCGGTGCGCAATGTTCTCGAATTGGGCCGCCAGGCTGATGTCACTTTTGTGGGCATCGGCGTCATGGGCGATGATGCGGCCCTCATCCGCGATGGCTTCGTGAAGCCGGAAGAAATGCGCGCCCTGGTAAAAGCCGGTGCGGCAGGCGAGATCATCGGCTGGGCCTACGACGCCGAAGGCCAGCTTATCGAAGGCCTGACCAATGACCGGGTTGTGAGCGCCCCCCTCGAACAGCCAGCCAAGCGCAGGGTAATCGGCATCGCCATGGCTCCGCCGCGCCTGCGCGCCGTAAAAGGCGCCCTGATCGGCAAACTGATCAACGGCCTCATCACAAACGAAAAAATGGCCGAGCTTTTGCTGAAGTAGCTTAGGAAAATGAGCTTGTTTGGAGGGAAGCAATTGCAACGTCACCGAATCTCTGAGTTTGTTTTGAGGACAGTGTTTTGTTTGGTGATTTTGTGCGCGACAGCTATCAGGTCGACCCTGCCATCTCATGGTGGTGAGTTGCCCCCCGAGCAGGTTGCGGTATACGTCCAATTGTCGCTTCTCAATTCAAATGGAGCGCTTCGAAAAATTGCTAAAACTGAGCCATTTGCAATTCAGGGTGTTTGCAAGGCATCCCCGTCTACGAAATGTAACAAGTCAATCCTGAGTAAGAAAATTTATAGCTCCTATGGCGGCAATACTCGAATTAAGGAAAGAGTTACTGCTGAGAACCCCGATCTGAAGTTTGTTTTTCTTGATGCAACTGGTTTGGCAAACAAAAGGCGCGAATTATCATCTTTGTATATTGGTGGCTTTAATGATTCTGATGATTTGGATTGTCAGCTTTACTATTTGATCAAAGAGAACGTGATCGAAAAAGTAGTTATTGTCGTTTCATTGGATGCACCGGAACTTAAACAACGGTTTTGCTTGGCATCGCAGGTATTGCAAGGGTTGGGGGTGTCCTTGCCAGATGGCTTGCCCTTCTCAAAGCTTTGGAAGTCGCCCCCGGATGGGGCAAGTGCATTTACCGATGAACTTATCTCCAAGATTACAAAAAGCTACGGAATCATAGGATTCATACACCTGTGCCCGGCTATCAAACCGGGCATGAAAGCGCCCGACATCAGACGGCTTCTAATTGAACCGTCAGGTTGCTTGGACGGATTTAAATTCATTCCTGCACAAAGTAATTGAATTGATCACCGGATCATGCCTGAGCTTTTGCTTAAATAAAAAGCAAATGCCTGACGCCGCTTAATCTCATTCATTTCAATCTGTTAAAGCGAATGTTGCATCTCAATTGTGCACTGCGGCGACGAATTCCTATTGACTCCAAACACGTTAAGAGTGAGTATATGCCCGCTTAGTTGGCAAAAGCTCAACAGAATGCATTTGGGAGGAATTCAATGAAACCCGTCTTTACAGGCGTCTTTGGCGCTTTCATGTTTGCCGCTTTGGCCTCAACTGCCATCGCAGACACAAAACTCACCATCGCCACCGTGAACAATGGCGACATGATCAAAATGCAGGGTCTGACCGATGATTTCACCAAGGCCAACCCGGATATTTCCCTGGAATGGGTCACCCTTGAAGAAAACGTGCTCCGTGAAAAAGTAACGACTGACATCGCCGCCAAGGGCGGCCAGTTCGACGTTCTCACCATCGGCACCTATGAAGTTCCAATCTGGGGCAAAAAGGGCTGGCTGGTTCCGCTGACCGAAGTTGATGACCCCGCCGACCTTCTGCCCGCAATCGCTGGCGGCCTTACCGTTGACCGCAAACTCATGGCAGCACCCTTTTACGGCGAAAGCTCCATGGTCATGTACCGCAAGGACCTGATGGACAAGGCCGGCCTCAAAATGCCCGATGCGCCAACCTGGACCTTCATCCGCGAAGCCGCCGACAAGATGACTGACAAGGCCGCGGAAGTTTACGGCGTGTGCCTGCGCGGCAAGGCCGGCTGGGGTGAAAACATGGCCTTCCTGACGGCCACCTCAAACTCCTTCGGGGCCCGCTGGTTTGATGAAAACTGGAAGCCCCAGTTTGATCAGCCGGAATGGAAAGCGACCTTGGAATACTATCTCGCCCTCATGGCTGCTGATGGCCCTCCAGGCGCGTCGTCTAACGGCTTCAACGAAAATCTTGCCCTGTTCAACTCAGGCAAATGCGGCATGTGGATCGACGCCACCGTTGCGGCATCGTTTGTAACCGGCAAGGAGTCGACGGTAGCTGACAAGGTAGGCTTTGCGCTGGCGCCTGATAACGGCCTCGGCAAGCGCGGCAACTGGCTGTGGGCCTGGTCGCTCGCAATTCCAGCCGGCACGCAAAAGAACGAAGCCGCCCAGAAGTTCGTGGCCTGGGCAACCAGCAAGCACTACACCGCGCTCGTAGCCGAGAAGGAAGGCTGGGCCAACGTTCCTCCGGGCACGCGCACCTCGCTCTATGCAAATCCGGAATACGCCAAGGTTCCATTTGCCAAGATGACCCTGGATTCCATCAACTCCGCTGACCCGACTAAGCCCACCGTAAAGCCGGTGCCTTATGTCGGCGTCCAGTTCGTGGCCATTCCCGAGTTTGCAGGCATCGCCACCACGGTCGGCCAGATCTTCTCGGCGGCCCTTGCCGGCGAAAAGACCGCGGATGAAGCCCTTGCCGAAGCGCAAACGACGGCCACCCGTGAAATGACAAAGGCCGGTTACATCAAGTAACATTCCTCCCATGAAACTTGGCTGCCCGGCCTGTCGCCGGGCAGTCCCTTCTGATCCAGAAACTCAGGACGCGGGTGAAGACATGGCCACGCAGCAAACACGCACACTCGGAAAACTGGCCGTTTCGCCGTCTGTCTTCGCGCTGTTCATGTGGATGATCGTGCCGCTCGTCATGACCATCTACTTCTCCTTCCTGCGCTACAACCTGCTTGATCCCAATCCCATCTGTTCGCTGATGACGCCGGGCGCACTGCTGGACGCGGAGAACCGCTGCCTCGCCGGCTTCACCAACTACTCATATTTCCTCACCGATCCCGCCTTCTTCAAGGCCATGGGAAATTCGCTCAAGCTTGTGGGCTGGGTGCTCGGCATCAGCGTCGTTGCCGGAACGCTTCTGGCACTTCTCCTCGATCAGGCCTTCTACGGCCGCGGCTTCGTGCGCATCATGATGATAGCACCTTTCCTCGTCATGCCCACGGTGAGCGCGCTGGTCTGGAAAAACATGATGATGAATCCGGTCTCCGGATTCCTGGCTTACTTGTTCAAGCTGGTGGGGCTTCAGCCCATTGACTGGTTCGCCCATGCTCCCATGACTGCCGTTGTCATCATGGTATCTTGGCAATGGGTGCCGTTTGCCACGCTGATTTTGCTCACTTCGCTGCAATCGCTTGACGAAGAGCAGAAAGAGGCCGCCGAAATGGACGGCACGCCGCCGCTCTCCTATTTCTGGTACATCGTGCTGCCCCATCTCATCCGCCCGATGACCGTGGTTATCCTCATTGAAACGATTTTCCTGCTCAATGTCTTTGCCGAAATCTATGTGACCGGAACCGGCGGCCGCGCCGGCAATCTGCCCTTCCTTGTCTATCAATATGGCCTCATCGCCAATGACATCGGCGGCGCTTCCGCCGGTGGCATCATCGCCGTCATCCTCGCCAACATCGTTGCCTTCTTCCTGATGCGGATGATTGGCAAGAACCTGGACGCCTGAACATGGCCCGCAACGCTTCCATCCGCCGCAAACTGGTTGTCACCGCCCTCGCTTGGGCCATCGGCCTTCTCATCTTCTTCCCCATCCTCTGGACAATCATCACCAGCTTCAAGACAGAAGGTGACGCAATAGCGCTGCCGCCAAAATTCCTGTTCTTTGACTGGACCCTGGAAAACTACGGCGTGGTGCAGGAGCGCTCGGACTATCTCAAGTTCGCCATGAACTCTGTCATGCTCGCGCTGGGCTCAACGCTCTTTGCACTTGTCATTGCCATTCCGTCCGCCTGGGCCATGGCCTTTGCGCCGGGAAAGCGCACCAAGGACCTTCTCATGTGGATGCTCTCCACCAAAATGATGCCGCCCGTCGGCGCGCTCATTCCGATCTACCTGATCTTCCGTGATTTCGGCCTGCTTGATACCCGCGGCGGCATCATCACCGTGCTGATGTTGCTGAACCTGCCGATCATCATCTGGATGCTTTACACCTACTTCAAGGAAATCCCCGGCGAGATTTTGGAAGCCTCGCGCATGGACGGCGCTTCGCTTGGCAAGGAGCTGCTCTATGTGCTCACTCCCATGGCGATCCCCGGCATTGCCTCCACTCTGTTGCTCAACATCATCCTCGCCTGGAACGAAGCCTTCTGGACCTTGGCTCTGACGACAAAGGATGCGGCCCCCCTGACGCAATTCATCGCCTCCTATTCAAGCCCGGAAGGCCTGTTCTGGGCCAAGCTCTCGGCAGCCTCCACCATGGCCATAGCACCCATCCTGGTGCTCGGCTGGTTTGCGCAAAAACAACTTGTTCGCGGTCTTACATTCGGAGCGGTGAAATAAAATGGGCACGATTTCTCTCAAGAACGCACGCAAGGCCTTTGGCGATGTCGTCATCATTCCGGGCGCCAGCCTCGACATCAAGAACGGCGAGTTCGTGGTCTTCGTCGGCCCCTCCGGCTGCGGCAAGTCCACGCTGCTCCGCATGATCGCTGGGCTTGAAGACCTGACATCCGGCTCCATCCTCATTGATGGCAAGGACATGACCGAGGAAGCCCCATCCAAGCGCGGCCTTTCCATGGTATTCCAGTCCTACGCGCTCTATCCGCATATGAGCGTGCGGGGCAACATTTCCTTCGGCCTGAAAATGGCCGGCATGCCGAAGAATGAAATCGATGCCAAGGTGGCCAAGGCCGCCGCCACCCTCAATCTCACCGAATATCTCGACCGCAAGCCGCGCCAGCTTTCCGGCGGCCAGCGCCAGCGCGTTGCCATCGGCCGCGCCATTGTGCGCAATCCCGAGGGCTTCCTGTTTGACGAGCCGCTCTCCAATCTTGACGCCGCACTTCGCGTCAACATGCGCCTTGAAATCATGCAGATGCACAAGGATCTGGGCGCCACCATGATTTACGTCACCCATGACCAGGTGGAAGCCATGACCATGGCTGATCGTATCGTCGTTTTGAACCGGGGGAATATCGAACAGGTGGGTTCACCGCTTGAACTCTACAACAGGCCAGACTCTCTCTTTGTTGCCGGATTTATAGGTTCGCCAAAAATGAACCTGATATCCGGAAAACCAGCCGAAAAATACAACACCCAGACAATCGGGATCCGTCCCGAACATCTCGGGATTTCTCTCAAGGACGGCGCCTGGCCCGCAAAAATTTCGCTTGCGGAACATCTGGGGGCCGATACGTTCCTCCACGTTGATGCAGGGCCCTGCGGCATGATGACGGTGCGGGCCGCGGGCGAATATGATGCCGCCCCCGGCGCGAAAATCTTCCTGACGCCTGAACCTGACCGCATCCATCGTTTTGACAAGGATGGGAAGGCTATTCGGAAATGAGATTGAAGGGCAAATCTGCCATCATCACAGGTGCGGCACGGGGCATTGGTGCCGCCTTCGCCGCCGCTTACGTGCGCGAAGGGGCAACCGTCGCCATCGCTGATATTGACATGGTGCGGGCCGAGCAGACTGTAAAGGCCATTGGCCCGTCGGCATTTGCCATTCGCCTCGACGTGACTGACCAGGCTTCCATCGACAATGCTATCGCCGAAGTTGAAAAGCGCTGCGGCGGCATTGATATCCTCATCAACAATGCGGCACTCTTCGACATGGCGCCCATCGTTGAAATCACCCGCGCCAGTTATGACCGCCTGTTCAGCATAAACGTGGCAGGCACCTTCTTCACCCTGCAGGCCGTTGCCCGCTCCATGATCAGGAACAAGCGCAAGGGCAAGATCATCAATATGGCAAGCCAGGCCGGGAGGCGGGGCGAGGCCCTGGTTGCCGTCTATTGCGCCACCAAAGCCACCATCATCAGCCTCACCCAATCGGCAGGCCTCGATCTCATCAAGCACGGCATCAATGTCAATGCCATCGCCCCCGGCGTTGTCGATGGCGAACATTGGGCGGGTGTGGATGCGCTGTTTGCCAAGTATGAGAATCTCGCCATCGGCGAAAAGAAAAAACAGGTGGCCGCCGGCGTTCCCTACGGGCGCATGGGCACCCCGGAAGATCTTGTCGGCATGGCGGTTTTTCTGGCCTCGGAAGAAAGCAATTATATCGTCGCCCAGACTTACAATGTCGACGGCGGCCAGTGGATGAGTTGAGGAAAAGCAAAATGTATCTGGAAAAATTGAAACTTGATGGCAAGGTTGCCGTGGTAACAGGCGCCGGGCAGGGCATTGGCGCTGCCTGCGCCAGGGCGCTTGGCGAAGCTGGCGCAAAAGTCATTGTCGCCGACTTCATGCCGGACCGCATTGACGCCACCGTGGCGGCACTCCGCAAACTGAAGATCGATGCCCATGGCGCAAAGCTTGATGTGACGAAGTCCAAGGAAGTTGACGCCGTCTGCGCCGACATTCTCCAGGCTCATGGCCATGTTGATATTCTGGTGAACAATGCCGGCGTGGCCAAAAGCGATGTCCGCGCCGAAGACACGACCGACGCCCATTGGCGCCACCACATGGATGTGAATGTCGACGGCCTGTTCTGGTGCTGCCGCGCCTTTGGCGGGGCCATGCTCAAGCAGGGCAAGGGTTCGATCGTGAACATCGGCTCCATGTCGGGCTTCATCGTCAACAAGCCCCAGCCGCAGTCCTTCTACAACGCTTCAAAGGCCGCCGTGCATCATCTCACCCGCTCGCTGGCCGCCGAATGGGCCGCGAGGGGCGTGCGCGTCAATGCCGTGGCCCCCACCTATATTGAAACGCCGCTGACCGCCTTCGGCATCAGTGAATCCCCGGAGATGTACAAGGTCTGGCTGGAGATGACCCCCATGGGGCGCGTCGGCCAGCCCGATGAAATCGCCTCCGTCGTGCATTTCCTCGCCTCCGACGCCGCCAGCCTGATGACCGGCTCCATCGTCCTGGCCGACGGCGGCTATTGCTGCTGGTAACTCTGGGACCCTTCCACACAAGCCCAACATTTCTTGACCACTCCAAATTAACGTGGCAATTCGGTTGGGTCTTGAGCGCTGAGGGGGCTGTCCATGAGTTTGTTTGTCAACGTCAAAGAGCAGATTGTAACCGAGTCTATTGATGGCTTGCGCCGCGCTTCGGGGGCCACCTCGATTGCCACGCTCGATGGTTATCCGCACATCAAGGTTGTCTGCCGCACCGATCTCCCGTCGACCAAGGTTGCGATCATTTCCGGTGGCGGATCGGGCCATGAACCGTCCCACGCCGGATTTGTCGGCAAGGGCATGTTGACAGCGGCGGTCTGCGGCGAAGTCTTCGCCTCGCCAAGCTTTGATGCCGTTCTGGCGGCAATCCTCACCGTGACCGGAAAGGCGGGCTGCCTTCTCATCGTTCCGAATTATACCGGCGACCGGCTCAATTTCGGCCTTGCCGCCGAGCGGGCCCGGGCCCTCGGCAAAAAGGTCGAGATGGTGATTGTCAGTGATGACATTGCCATTCCTGACATTGCCCAGCCGCGCGGCGTGGCCGGCGTGCTCTTCGTCCACAAGATCGCGGGCTATCTCGCGGAGAAGGGGGCCAACCTTGCCACGGTTGCCGCCGCCGCCCGCAGCGTTGCCGCGAAATCAGTTACCCTCGGCATTTCCCTGAGCTCCTGCACCCTGCCGGGTGCAGGCCGCGAAGACCGCGTGCCGCCGGGGCAGGCCGAATTGGGCCTTGGCATCCACGGCGAACCCGGCGTCGAGCTCATCGATTTCGGCGGCGCCAAAGCTGTTGCCGATATTTTGTGCAAACGCCTGTTCGAACGGGTTGGCAAGGCCTCAAGCTATGCGCTGCTGCTCAACAACCTGGGCTCGACGACGCTGCTTGAAATGGGCGTCTTGGCCAATGAATTCCTCTCTGCTGCAAATGGCAAGAAGATCAAATTGGTCATCGGCCCCTCTTTGCTGGTGACCTCGCTGGACATGCACGGCTTCTCAGCTTCACTTCTGCCGCTCACCCGTGATTATGAAACAGCACTTACCGCACCGGTGGCACCCAGGGCCTGGCCTTTGGCGCGGACGCCGACCAAGTTGAAGCGTCTCAAGCTTCCCAAAGAATTGAAAAGCACGGCCAGCAAGCCAAGCCGCAATGACGCCGTGGCGGCACTCATTTCAAAATCCTGCGATCTGCTGACGGCCCTTGAGGCGGAACTGAATACCCTCGATGCCAAGGTGGGCGATGGCGATACGGGCTCAACCATTGCAACAGGCGCGCGCAGCCTCAAGTCCCACCTCGCCAAATTGCCCCTGTCCGATAACCCAAGCCTTCTGGCATCGATAAGCGATCTTCTCGGCAAATCCATGGGTGGCTCGAGCGGTGTCCTCTTGGCCATCATGTTTGCCGCCGCTGGCCAGGCCTTAAAAGCCGGGGGTTCGTTGCCCGCCGCCTTGCAGGCAGGCCTCAAGCGCATGAAGGAAATCGGCGGCGCAAAAACCGGCGACCGCACCATGATCGACGCGCTGGAACCGGCCCTAGCCGCGCTCGCCAGCGGAAAATCCTTAGGCACTGCCGCGAGCCTTGCCCGCCAGGGTGCGGACGCCACTGCTTATATGACGCGCGCCGGAGCCGGGCGCTCAACCTATGTGTCGTCAGCCAACCTCAAGGGCGTTCCTGATCCCGGTGCCGTAGCGGTAGCAAAGTTGCTGGAAGGACTTGCCTGACGGCATGACGAAAAAGATTCCGTGGATCGGCACTGGCTGGAAAATGAACAAGCTCCGCGCCGAGGCGGTGGGCTTTGCGAATACGCTTAAAGACTCAGCCATTGCCAATTCCGCTTCGGCCCAGACCTTCGTGCTTCCGCCCTTTCCTTATATCAATGATGTGGCAGGTATCCTTAAAGCTACGCGCGTCCGGGTTGGCGCGCAGAACATGCATTGGGAAGAGCAGGGCCCCTGGACCGGAGAAATCTCAGCGCCGATGGTGAAGGACTGCGGGGCCACCATGGTGGAACTCGGCCACAGCGAGCGCCGCACTTTCTTCAACGAATCCGACGAGGCCGTGGCGCGCAAAGTGAAGGCGGCATTGAAGCATGGCCTGCTGGCGCTGGTCTGCATCGGGGACACGAAAGCCGAATATGACGCAGGACACACCGCCAAAGTATTGGAGCGTCAAACCCGCGCCGCCTTGAGCCAGGTGGGCAAAGCCGCAGCCGGCAAAGTCATCCTCGCCTATGAGCCCGTTTGGTCCATCGGTGAAGGCGGCATTCCCGCCGATCCCGATTTCGCCAACGAGCAGCATAAGCGCATCAAGACGGTCACCGCCGCCGAAACGGGCGCGGCATTGCCCGTGCTTTATGGCGGCAGCGTCAACCCACGGAACTGTTGCGCGCTCGCCCGCCAGTCCCATATCGATGGGCTTTTCATTGGCCGCGCCGCGTGGAATGCTGCGGGCTTCATCGGCATCGTCGAAGCCGTCATTGCAAATCTGGGAGAACCATCATGAAAATCGCACTTGGCGGCGACAGCGCCGGAAAGCCCCTCATCGATGTGATCGAGGCTCACCTCAAATCGAAGCCCGGCCATGAGGTGACCAATCTCAGCCAGCCCGGTTTCTACGCCGATCTGTCCGCCACTATTGCCAAGGCGGTGAAGGCCGGCAAATACGAGCGCGCCATCCTCTGCTGCGGCACCGGGATCGGCGTGTCCATTTCCGCCAACAAGGTGCCGGGCATCCGCGCAGCACTCACCCACGACACCTATTCGGCCGAGCGGGCGGCGAAATCCAACAATGCCCAGATCATCACCATGGGGGCCCGCGTCATCGGCCCCGAACTCGCCAAGGCCATCGTCGATTCCTGGCTGGCCTCGGAATTCGACCCCAAAGGCGCCTCCGCCGCCAACGTCGAAGCCATCAATCGACTGGACGAGGTGTAACGGCGGCTTCTGATTCTGGGCCTCTAGAACAGACTTGACAGTGTTCCTGTTTTGTTCTTTTATAGGCTTATGCAAACTACTTTTGACTTCAAGCAAGCAGAAGACCTGCGATCCCTCCAGGATCGTCTCACTGCGCATTTCGGCAAAATCCGGATTGAGAACCGGCCTGATCCGGTCAGCCAATTCGTGGGCTCTATTCTCGGTAGTCTCACCCGTGATGAAGTATCTTTGAACGTTTTTGAGCGTCTCATCACGCATTTTCGAAATTTGAATGCCATTGCAGATGCACCAGAAGCTGACATTGAAGACCTTATCTGGGATGTCACCTATGCTGAAAAGAAAGCCGTGTATCTTAAAAGGGCTCTCCGGATCATTCGTGCAAGCTCCGGCGAGATCAATCTCGACTTTCTTGCCGATTGGGAAGCAGAACAAGGGCTGTGCTGGCTTGAGCGGATTGAAGGTGTCGGGCGCAAGACTTCTGCAGCAACATTGAATTTTAGTTCTTTGCGCATGCGCACTTTTGTCGTTGATACGCATGTCCTGCGTGTTCTGCGGCGGCTTGGTTTTGTGGGCGCGAATGCCTCAACAGAAACTACCTATGACGCTATTATGTCGGCAGCGGATGATTTCGATACGGACGATCTTTTTGAGATGCACTGGCAAATAAAACGCTTGGGCCAAAATGTCTGCACGTATGCGCAGGCCCGATGTGCGTCATGTCCGCTTTCGGATATGTGTTTGCAGCGCCTGGAAGCGGGCGCAGTCATGGCGATGCCGGCTCCCGTCTGCGTCGCATGAGGTGGCAAGCACATGCGCGCCGAAAAGATAGCGGGCCTTCGGGCTTCCCTCACCAAGCCGGGATTGGAGGAAGCTTCCATCCGCATTCCGCTGGGCCACGCCGCCGCCGATTTCTGCCTGAAGGGCGGACTTGAGCGCGGTGTGCTGCATGAGGTTTTTGCCGCAATCGGCCATGAAGGGGCGGCAACCGGTTTCACGGCGGGCATCGCCGCCCGCGTGGCCGCGCGCAAACGCCTGCTCTGGATCAGGCAGGATTTTTCAGCCCTCGAATTCGGCGAACTTTCGGCAACCGGCTTTCTGGAATTTGGAATTGATCCGGAACGCATGTTGCTGCTTTGTGTGGCCGATGCGGCCGATGCGCTTCGCGCGGCAAATGATGCGCTCTCCTGTGCGGCGCTGGGTGCCATCGTCATCGAGATTCCCGGCACGCCAAAAATTCTCGACCTGATGGCAAGCCGGCGGCTGACGCTCGCCTCAGCGCAAAAATCCGTCACTGTCTTTCTCCTGCGCTTCAATGCGGAGCCCGAGGCCAGCACGGCAGAAACCCGCTGGCTGGTGCGCGCCGCCGCTTCGCCGCCGCAGGAAGAAAACTGGGGCCATCCGGTTTTCGAAGCAGGCCTCGTGCGCAACCGGCATGGGCGGACAGGAGAGTGGGTCATGGAGTGGAGTTGTGATGAGGGTCTCTTCAAGGAAACGGATCGTGGCGCTGTGGTTTCCGCGCCTTCCAACCGACCGGCTGCAGCGGCGCGGCAAGCGGCAAGCCGCTGAAACGCCGCCGCTGGTGGTTGTGGCCAAGGTGGACAATGCGCTGCGCCTCTCCGCCGTGGACCGCAAGGCCACTTCGCTGGGGCTTGCCATTGGCCAGCCGCTGGCCAATGCCCGCGCCATGCTGCCCGCCCTCAAGGTTGTAGCGGCAAACGAACCCGATGATCTGAAACTGCTCGCCCGCATCGCCGACTGGTGCGACCGCTTCACCCCCCATGTGGCACTCGATGGCCCGCGCGGCCTGCTGCTGGATGTGACCGGTGCCGCCCATCTTTTTGGCGGCGAGCAGGCGCTGCTCAACCGCATTCGTGAAAGCCTGAAAGCCCAGGGTTTCGCCGTGCGCGGCGCCATGGCCGGAACCGCAATCGCGGCCCGCGCCTTCGCCCGCTACCGCGATGGCGCCGTTATAGCTCCCGGTGAAGAAGCGGAGATGATAGCCCTGCTTCCTGTCGCAGCTCTCAACCTTGATCCCATAACCACCCATGCCTTCCGCCGTGCTGGCCTCAAAACCGTGGGGCAGGTGGCCAGCCGCAAACGCACGGAGATGACGGCGCGCTTTGGTGCGGCCATGGTCGCTACCCTTGATCAGGCCCTGGGCCATGGCACACAGCCGCTCTCGCCGCGCCTGCCGCTGCCCGATTACTGGAAGGAACAGGGCTTCGCTGAACCCATCGCCACGGAAGAGGTGATCCGCGCCACGCTCAAATCCCTCGCTACCGCTTTGGCGGAGGTTCTGGAAAAGCGCGGTGAAGGGGCGCGCCGCCTCGAAGCAGTGTTCTTCCGGGCCGATGGCGCGGTGCGCCGCATCGCCATTGACATGGGTGTGCCCACCCGAGAGCCCGTCATCATCGAACGGCTCTTCCGCGAAAAGTTGGAGACGCTTATCGATCCGCTCGATCCCGGTTTCGGTTTCGATCTCATCCGGCTGTCCGCCAGCCGGGTGGAACGTGCCACATGCGAAGTGGCCGATTTCGATGCGAGCATCCATGAGAAAGCCGACATCAATTTTCTGGTAGATCGCCTCGCCACGCGTTTCGGCAGCCAGCGCATTCTCGCCTTCCAGCCCAACGACACACATATTCCCGAAGCGGCGTGGCTAGCCGTGCCGGCGCAATATACGAAAGCCTCAAAGCCCACGTGGAAAAAAATCCGCAGCATCGGGGATGCCCCGCGCCGTCCCTTGCGCCTCTTCACCCGGCCTGAACCGGTAACGCTTCTGACAACACTGGAAGGCTCACAACATTTGCGCTGGCGCAAGGTGCAACATGCCGTGGCGCACTGCGAAGGGCCGGAACGCATCGCCATGGAATGGTGGCGTCACGAGACAGCGAGGCCGGCGCGCGATTATTTCCGCCTCGAGGATGGCGAAGGCCGGCGTTACTGGCTTTACCGTGCCGGTGTCCCCTCGCAATGGTTCCTGCATGGGGTTTTCGCATGACTGCCTATGCCGAAATCGCGGTAACATCCAATTACTCCTTCCTGCGCGGTACCTCGCACCCCGGGGAATTGGTGCAAAGGGCGGCGGACCTTCGCCACGCCGCCATCGGCATTGCCGACCGCAACACCCTGGCCGGCATCGTGCGCGCCTATGCGGCGTGGCAGGAGGTCGAAGAAAATAGGCCCAAGCTATTGGTTGGCGCGCGCCTTATCTTCGTCGATGGCACGCCCGACATTCTCGCTTACCCCACGGACCGGGCCGCCTATGGCCGCCTCTGCAGATTGCTGAGCGCCGGAAAACTCCGCGCCCCCAAAGGCGAATGCCATCTTGCGCTCCACGATCTTCTCAAATGGCAGGAGGGCCTGCTGTTGGTGGTGATGGCGCCGCATCCCGATCAGAAGGAGAGGGTGGATGAATCCTCTAAAAAATTCTGGAACAAAAACCTCGCTCATAAAGATGAGGAAGTGGGCGAACTCCCGGATGAAATACATGCCAACGCTCCGCAAGTGAGTTCCGGGGACATTCAGTCTCTTTTGGAAAATCTGCTCAGCGCCGCACCCAATAGAATTTGGCTTGGAGTCTCCATGCCGCATAAGGGCGATGACCGCCGCCGCCTGCGGGAATGGCAGCGCGTGGCCCGCGCCGCTGGTGTGCCGCTGCTGGCCACCAATGATGTGCTTTATCACTCTCCCGAACGGCGCGAACTACAGGACGTCGTCACCTGCATCCGCGAGCATGTCACCCTGAACGAGGCAGGCCGCCGTCTCGAAGCCAATGCCGAACGGCATCTGAAAGCGCCGGACGACATGGCGGAGCTTTTTAAGGAAGCGCCCGAGGCCATCGCTGAAACCATCCGCTTCGCCGACCGGATCACCTTCTCCCTCGACCAGCTCAAATACAATTATCCCGACGAGCCCATACCGAAGGGAAAAACCGCGCAGGAGCATTTGCAGGATTTAGCCTGGCAGGGTGCGGCTTCGCGCTATGGTGGCGTCATCCCGGACAAGCTGCGCGCCACACTGGAAAAGGAATTGGCGCTCATCGCCAAGATGGATATCGCGCCATACTTCCTGACGGTCCACGACATCGTGAGTTATGCGAGAGGCAAGGACATTCTCTGCCAAGGGCGGGGCTCCGCGGCCAATTCCGCCGTCTGCTATGTGCTGGGCATCACCGCCGTCGATCCGATGCAAATTGACCTTCTCTTCGAACGCTTCATCAGCGAGGAGCGCAAGGAGCCGCCCGACATCGACGTCGATTTCGAGCACGAGCGGCGCGAGGAAGTCATCCAGCATGTCTACAAGCGTTACGGCCACCATAACGCGGCGCTGACCGCCACCGTTATCTGCTACCGCCCGCGCAGCGCCATCCGCGAAGCCGGAAAAGTCTTCGGCCTCACCGAGGACGTGACCGCAAATCTCTCCAGCAGCGTTTGGGGAAGCTGGGGCAGCGAACTGAAAGAAAGTCAGGTTCGGCAAGGCAGGCTCGATCCGGCCAATCGAATGATTGCCCGCGCCGTCGAAGCCGCCAATGAACTCATCGGCTTTCCGCGCCATCTCTCCCAGCATGTCGGCGGCTTCGTGCTGACACGGGACCGGCTCGACGAGATCGTGCCCGTGGGCCCCGCAACGATGGAGGACCGCCATTTCATCGAATGGGACAAGGACGATATCGATACCCTGCGCCTGATGAAGGTCGATGTGCTAGCCCTTGGCATGCTCACCTGCATCCGCAAAGCCTTCGACCTCATACGAATCCACAAGGGCGAGTCATTCGAGCTGGCTACCGTGCCACTCGAAAGACCCGAGGTTTATGAAATGCTGCAGAAGGCCGATGCCATCGGTGTCTTCCAGGTCGAAAGCCGGGCCCAGATGAGCATGCTGCCGCGTTTGAGACCTGAGGAATTCTATGACCTCGTTATTGAAGTGGCAATCGTGCGCCCCGGCCCCATCCAGGGCGGCATGGTTCATCCTTACCTTAAACGCCGAAAGGAGTTTAAGGACTCAAAGGGCGCCAAGAAAATTGAATATCCGTCCCCCTTATTGGACCCCACAGCAAAAGACGAACTCGTCGATGTTCTTAGCAAGACGATGGGTGTTCCACTGTTTCAGGAACAGGCGATGAAGCTCGCCATTGTGGCGGCAGAGTTCACTCCCGATGAAGCCAATGGCCTGCGCCGTGCCATGGCGACCTTCCGCAATGTCGGCACCATCAACAATTTCAAGGAAAAATTCGTGGGCCGCATGGTGGGGCGCGGCTACGAGCAGGAATTCGCCGAACGCTGCTTCAAGCAGATCGAGGGTTTCGGTTCCTATGGCTTTCCCGAAAGCCATGCCGCAAGCTTCGCCCATCTTGTCTATATTTCCGCCTGGATCAAGAAGTTCCATCCCGATGCCTTCGCCTGCGCGCTGCTGAATTCACAGCCCATGGGTTTTTATGCGCCGGCCGAAATCGTGCGCGATGCCCGCGAACACGACGTCGAGGTGCGCCATGTCGATGTGAATTTCAGCGACTGGGACAATACGCTCGAACCCTGCGAGGGCGGCCTGGCGCTTCGCCTGGGCTTCCGCCAGGTCAGCGGTTTCCGCGAGGATTGGGCCAAGACGCTGCTTGCCTCGCGCGCTAATGGCTACCGCGCGGTGAGTGAGGTTGCCCGCCGGGTGCGCCTGCCGAAACGCGCTTTCATCATTCTGGCGGAGGCCGACAGCTTCCAGTCAATCAGCATGGACCGCCGTGAGATTCTCTGGGCCGTGCGCCGCATCGCCGATGATGATGCCTTGCCGCTCTTTGCCGCACAACGTGTCGAAGAGCAGTCAGAGGAGGAAATCGCACCCCTGCCGCTCATGCCGTTGAGCGAGCATGTTCTTGCCGACTACCAGATGCTGCGCCTGTCGCTTCGCGCCCACCTTATGTTTTTCCTGCGTGACCTGTTCTGCAGCGAAGGGGTTTGGGATTGCGCGCAAATCTCCGGGGCGAAGGACGGTACACCCGCCTCCTGTGCCGGCATCGTGCTGGTGCGCCAGATGCCCGGCGATGCCGGTGTCGTCTTCATCACATTGAGTGATGAAGCAGGCATCGCCAATGTGGTGGTCTGGCCGAAACTGGTTGAAACCTTCCGCCGTGAAATCATGGGCGCCCGCCTGCTGCTGGTTGAGGGCAGGGTGCAGCGCAGCCCCGAAGGCGTTGTCCATCTCGTGGCCGAACGCTTCTTTGATCGCTCGCACGAGCTGGAGCGCCTGTCGGAAGATGTGACGGAGGCACCGTCTTTCCGCGCGCAGGCCACTGCCAAGCACCGCCACCCCCGCAATGTGCGCAACGTGCCAAAGTCGCGGGATTTTCACTAGCCCGCTTCACCAGCGTTATAGGAAACCCGCCGTCCGGTTCCGGTTTTCACCACATGCATATCAACGCCGAACACGGCGCTCAGGGTTTTATTGTTGAGCGCCCGCGCCATCACGTCATTGGAGACGATGCGGCCTTCATGGACAATGACAACGCGGTCCGCATAGGCCGCAGCCAAGTTGAGGTCATGGAGAATGACAAAGGCTCCGAGCTGCGGCGAAAGCAGCTTGCGCACCGCCGACAGCACATTGATCTGGTGCTTGATATCGAGATTGGAGACCGGCTCATCAAGGAACAGGAATTTGGGCTTATCCGCCTCGCCGGATTTGAGCTGGCAGACCACGCGCGCCAGATGCACCCGCTGCTGCTCGCCGCCCGAAAGCTCCTGAAACAGCCGGTGTTCAAAACCATTCAGGTCGAACACCTGCAGCATGTCCTGAATGATGGCGCGCTTTCTCCTGCGCGTAGATGCCTTCCGGAAGCCCGAGCGAAATCACTTCGTGAACCGTAAAGGGAAACACCAGGCTGGTGGATTGCGAAAGCACGGCCCGTCTGCCGGCAAGCTCGCGGGCATTCCACTGTTGCAGGCTGCGCCCGTCAAACCAGATCGTTCCGCCCGATGGCTTGAGATCTCCCGTCAGCAATTTGAGCAGGGTGCTTTTGCCGGCCCCATTGGGGCCAATGACCACCGTGAGCTCATCGGTCCGAAGCTCAAGGTTCATGTCGGTAATAACTTGCCTTTTTCCGCGCGCGAAACTCACATCGAAAGCATGAAACATTTCAGGTCTCGATCTGCCGGACATTGGTGAGCAGCATCCAGAGGAACACCGGGCCACCCAGACAGGCCGTGACAATGCCAATGGGCAATTCGACTGGCGCAACAATGGTGCGTGCAATCATGTCGGCAGCCAGCAGGAGAATGGCCCCCAGAAGGGCTGCGGCCGGAATCAGAAAACGGTGGCGTGGGCTCATAACGAGCCTGAGGAGATGCGGCACGACAAGCCCGATAAAGCCGATGGCCCCGCTCACTGCTACGGCAGCGCCCGTGAGCAGGGCGGTGGCCACGATGGCCGCTCGCTTGAGGATTTGGACATTGACCCCCATATGCCCCGCTTCGGCCTCGCCCAGCGCCAGCCGGTCCAGCCCCCGTGCGAGTATGGGCCACAGGCACAGCGCAAACAGCATGAAGAGGCCCACGCTTCCAGCCTTTGCCCAGGTGGCGCCGCCAAGGCTGCCGAGGCTCCAGAAGGTGAACTCGCGCAATTGCTGTTCCGTGCTCATGAAAATCAGGACGCCAGTAATGGCCATGGCAATGGCGCCGATGGCAATGCCGCCGAGCAGCATGGTGGCCGTATAGGTGCGGCCATCGCGGGTGGCGATGGTATAGAGCAGGATGGTGGTCAGCAGCCCGCCGACAAAAGCCGTCACCGGCAAAAGTCGCGTGGCCGTTTCGCCGAAATAATTCTGCCCGAGCACAATGGTGGCAACCGCGGCGAGAACCGATCCCGACGAAACACCGACAAGGCCCGGATCAGCTAAGGGATTGCGAAACAGGCCTTGCAATACGGCACCGCTCGCCGCCAACGACGCGCCAACGAGTATCGCAAGAAAAGTCCGCGGCAGCCGCACCGACCAGAGAATGACCGTATCGCGCGCCGATGCCTGGTCGCTGCCAAACAGAATGCCGGGCAGGGATGAAACATCAATCTTCACCGCACCCGTCGCCACCGAGGCCACGGACATCAGGGCCAGAACAACAAACAGAACCGGAATCAAGATGCGGTGCTGTTCCCGCTGCTGTCCTGACAGTTTTTCCATGACCGATGCGACGGCTGTCACAACGGCAGGTCCGGATGAAGCTTGTGGGCAAGTTCAGTAGCGGCTTCCGCCGTATAGGGCCCAAAGCCCAGCAGATACGAGCCATCCATTTTGAAAAGCGCCCCTGCCTTGGCCGCGGGCGAACCCACGAAGGCTGTGTTGGCAAAAACCTCGCCTGCCTCATGTGAGTTGGCGCCGTTGTTCATCATCACGATCGCATCAGGCGGCGTTTCAAGAATGGTTTCGGCACTGATCGGCTTGTAGCCCTCAAACGAAGTGGCAATGTTTTCCCCGCCCGCAAGGGTGATCATGGTGTCTGCCGCCGTCGTGTGGCCTCCCGCCATGATGCGGTTGTCGGCCAGGCTCAAAACGAACAGAACCTTGGGCCGCTGCTTCACCATGGCAATTTTTTCGGCAAGCTTGGCAAAGGCCACATCGAGACCGGCATTGAGTTTTTCCGCTTCCGCCGCCTTGTCCAGCAAGGTTCCAAGCAAACCAACCTTGACCTTGATCCCCTCAATCGTTGGTGCGTGGGGGATGAGCGCAAAGGGAACGCCCGAAGCGCGAAGCGCGTCAAGAACCGTGGGCGGGCCTGAGTCGCTGGAAACGCAGATGAGGTCAGGCGCCTGCGACAGCACGCCTTCGGTTGAAAGGGCCCGCATGTAACCAACATTGGTCATGCCTTCCGCCCCTGCAACGCCCATGCTGGTCAGATCAATGGCCACCACATTGCTTTTCTCGCCGAGCGCAAAAACAATTTCCGTAATGGCGCTGCCGATGGTCACGATGCGTTTTGGCGCGGTGACGGAAACGGAAACTTTCCCCGCATCGGTAATTGTCCCCGCAAGAGAAGTCTTGCTGAGGCCGCCAAGCAGCGCCAGTGAACCAAAAATTGTGTTCCGGCGTGACAGTTTTAAAACGGCCGCGTTGCGCATCTGCATCGTAATACCTTCTGCTATTTGTTGAGAATCAGTCCGCCGGAGCGCGTGATCCGCAGGCGGTATTCGGCGCCCTGATGCTCGATCAGGATTTCACTTTGGCCCTTGAACAGGTCATTGCTGGTATAATGGGAGGAGGGCTGGGCCTTGGGCGTGAGGCGAAGGAGCTCGCGCTCCGTGGGCGGGGAAAGGTTTGAAATGGTAATTGTTTTGCTCGTCATTGTTCGCAGTCCGTGAGAGTACGGAACATGGCGATCAGCTAGTCCCCTCAGATTTGAATGATTCAAATGTATGATATTGTTTGATTTAATAGTTGACTAATTAAGTCGGCTATCACTAAGTGTCAAGCAGCTTCACGAGTCTTGAGCGATCGTGAGGACCAGCCAGCTACGCGAAATGCGATCCGCAGCATCCGCCCGCCAGCCACAAAAAATCAAAAAAAGAGGGCTGGCACTATGCGTTATCATTCAATTCTTCGGACCCTGCTTGCAGGCTCCGCACTTGTGGCACTTTCAACCGCCGCGGTTGCCCAGGAAGAAACCAAACTCGATCTCATCACCGTCATCATCTCCAAGGTGAAGCAATCGTTGCAGGATGCCGTGGGCGGCGTGAGCGTTGCCACCCGCAAAGACCTTGAGCAGCATGGCGGTTCAAGTGTCAGCGATATTTTGGCGCCCATGCCGGGCGTCAGCACCGAAGAAAACGCCAATGACCCGGCCCAGGCGGTAAACGTCCGCGGCCTTCAGGATTTCGGGCGTGTAGCCGTCACCATTGACGGCGCCCGCCAGAACTTCCAGCGCACCGGCCATAACGCCGATGGCATGTTCTATTTCGAGCCGGAAATGATGCAGCAGGTGACCGTCACCCGCGGCCCGGTGGCCAACGTCTACGGCTCCGGCGCCATTGGCGGCGTGGTTTCATTCGAGACCATCGATTCCCTGTCATTCCTGAGAGAGGGCGAGAATATCGCCGTGCAGGAAAGACTCCGCTACAGCACTAATGGCGACGGCCTGCTGTCGGGCACCACCGGAGCAGTTCGTCTTGGTGAATATGGCGGGCTGCTCGGCAGCTTTGTTTACCGGGATTCGGATGATTACGAGGACGGTGACGGAAATACTGTAGCCGACAGCAATCGTGAAATTCAGGCAGGGCTCGTGAAGGCCACCCTCACGCCGGCCGACGGCCAGCGTCTCGATGTCAGCTATCTCGTGAACAATGACGACTTTACCAATGGCGGCGCCACCACGCGTTATGGCAATGAAGTGAAGGCTGAGACCCTTGCCGCAAAATACCAGATCGACGCCCCCGGCAATGATCTCATTGAATTGACGGCAAGCGCCTATTGGACTGGCACGCTTCAGGATCAGGAGCGCCTGACCCACAGCAATCCCAACTCACCACTCATCGGCATGCACCGCACTTTTCAGATCGACACCTATGGCGCCGATGTTTTCAACACATCACGATTTGAAACGGGGGGCCTCAAGCATAGCCTGACCGTCGGTGCCGATATTTTCCAGGACAACGTAAAGGTCGTGGATCCGATCAGCACGGCCGACCTGTTTACCCCATCTGGTGAACGCACAGCCGGCGGCGCTTTCATTCAGGACCAGGTTGAGATCGGCTCCATGCTGGAAGTAATCGTTGCCGGGCGCTTTGACGCTTACAAGCTCAAAGGCGACACGGTTGACAGCGACGGTACAAATTTCTCGCCCAAGGCAACAGTCGTGTTGAAGCCCTTCGCCGATACAAGCCTGAGTGGCTTGAAATTTTATGGAACCTATGCCGAAGGTTACCGCGCTCCTTCGGTTACTGAAACCATGATAGGCGGCTTCCATCCAGCCCCATCACCCTTTGAATTCCTGCCAAACCCCGATCTGGTTCCCGAAACGGCCCAGAATTTCGAGGCCGGATTTACGGGCGCTTTTGAAAATATCTTGCAGGATGAAGACCGGCTCACCTTCCGCGCCGGAGCCTTTCGCAACAAGGTGAAGGATTATATTGGCGCGGCATTTATTGATCCCGATGGTGACAGCGGGCCGCCATTTTTTGACTACACCGATGACACCTACCAGTATGTGAACATAGCCCAGGCCCTTCTTTGGGGCGTGGAAGTGGAAGTGGGCTACGACGCGGGCTGGATGTTCGCGAGTCTCGCGGGAAGCCACTTGCGGGGCGACGACGAGACAGCCGATACCCCGCTGGCCACGGTGCCTGCCGACAAACTGGTGACCACGGTGGGTTTCCGTTTCCTCGATGAGAAAGCAACAGTCGGCGGACGCTGGTTTGCGGTTGCCGAACAGGACCGGGTGCCAGCCGGCACGCCAACCAGCGAAGCCTATGATCTTGTCAATCTCTTCGGTTCTTATGAATTGAATGAGAACCTGTCCCTCGCGGTAAATGTCGATAACGTGTTCGATAAGGATTATCGCGCCTATATGAACGGTACCGATTCACCGGGGCGTTCCTTCATGTTCACCGTCACCGGACGTCTCGGGGGCTAGCAGCGCATGGAGCTAACAGGCCCGGTCCAGCTTGTGCAGGGAAGCGAGATAGATTTTATCTCGCTTTTTCTGCAATCGGGCCCCGTCGTCAAAACGGTGATGATTGGCCTCATGCTGGCTTCGGTCATCTGCTGGGCCATCATCCTTGAGAAAACCTTGTCCCTGTGGTGGGCCGGACGCGCCGACCGTAAATTCCTGCAGCGGTTCCGCGCCGGCATCAAGCAGCCAAACGGCAGGAGCGCTGCGGGCAGGCTGCTAGCCAATTTGCTGATGGAGTTTTCCAGCGCCGACCCCAATGGCGGCTTGCGCGACCAGATCACCAGCCGCATCGCTCTTGAGCTCGGTGATATCTCGCGTAAGCGTGAAGCCGGGCTTTCCGTGCTGGCCAGCGTTGCTTCAACCGCGCCTTTTGTCGGCCTGTTTGGCACGGTGTGGGGCATCATCAATAGTTTTGCCGCCATTGCCGACAGCAAGAACTCCAGCCTTGCCGTCGTAGCCCCCGGGATTGCCGAAGCCTTGCTCGCCACCGCCATGGGGCTTCTTGCCGCTATTCCGGCGGCGGTGTTTTATAACCGCCTCAATTCAACGGTGACGGGATCGCTGCAAACCCTTGAAGCCCTTGGCCACGAAGTGCTGATCCGCGTGGCCCGCCAGCAGCCTCTGGATACCAATCCATGAAGGCGGTGAATCGCAGTACCGGCTTGGGCAGCGGCTTCCTGCCGCGCCGCGCCCAGCTTTCAAGCGAGATAAACGTCACGCCCTTTGTTGATGTCATGCTGGTGCTGCTGATCATCTTCATGGTGGCAGCCCCGCTGATGACCGTTGGCCTTCCGGTCGATCTGCCGCAAGCCTCCCTGAACGAGCTTGAGCAGGAGACCGAGCCTCTCAATGTCATCATAACGCCCGGCGGCGTCGTCCATCTCGGCGAAATGGAAATCAGCAAGGACACTCTTTCGGCCACCCTCGCCGGCATGGGTGAAGAGGCGCGCCAGCAGCGGGTGCGCATCCGGGCCGACCGCCAGGTGACCTATGAGGACATCATGTTCGTCATGAGCGCTCTCAGCGAAAACGGCTTTACCCGCATTGGCCTGATGGCCACGCCGAAGGCCGAGGGTGCCGCCCCATGATTTCCCTGCGAGGCATTGCAATGTCTTTGGCCATCCACGGGGTTGCGGCGGCGCTTATCTCCGCCAGTGCGGCCATCCAGCCGAACACGCCCGTTGAGGATGTGGCCGCAATTCCCATTGAACTCGTCCTCCAAATAGAATCGGCTCCGGTAAAACCTTCCAATCCTGTGGAAGAGATTGCCGAAAAACCCGTTGTTGAGACACCTGTAGAGGAAGTTGTCGAAGCGCCAGTCATTGAAACACCAGTGCAGAAGGTCGTTGAAGCACCCGTAGTTGAGGTGCCTGTCATTGAGCCGCCAGTACAGGAAATTGTTGAAGAACCTGTGGTCGAACCGCCTGTGCAGGAAGTGGTCAAAACGCCTGTCGTCGAAACGTCGGAGCAGAAAGTTGTTGAAACGCCCGTTCCGGAGCCAGTCACGCTGCCACTCGTTGCCGAGCCGGAACCGTTCAAAACCGCGTCCCTGCAACCTCCCGAGATTCTCCCAGAGCCTGCGCCTGAACCGGAGCCGGAGCTTGCAACGCAGCGCGAGATGCCGGTGCAGGTGCCGCCCGTTCTTGAAGAAAAGCCAAAGGCTGCGGAACAACCCGTTGCAAAGAAAGCGGAGCCCGTAAAGGCCGTTCAAAAAATTCAGAAAGCCGAAAAACCGAAAGAGGAAAAGCTAAAAAAATCGGCAAAAAAGGCACTGAATGTCAGCAAGAAGAAACAGGTTGCGGCCCTGGCTGCAGGCAAGGGCTCCGTTGGCAAGCAGCGTTCAACCGATGGCCGGGCAGCTGAATTGAGTTACAACAGCAAGATTCTGGCCCGGCTCCGCGCCGCCAAGAAATACCCGGCCGCCGCCCGCGGCAAGGGCATTGAAGGCACGGCTGTCCTGTCTTTCACCATTTCATCATCAGGCAGGCTGACCTCGGCCCGCGTCGTCAGGGGGGCTGGGCACGCCCTTCTCGACAGCGCGGTGCTTTCCATGGCCCGCAATGCCGCACCTTTTCCGGCCTTCCCGAGTTCAATTTCGAAAAGCCAAATGACTTTCAGCGTTCCCGTCCAATTCAAGATCAACTGAGCAAGGAGAGACTTCCATGAACTATATCGCAATGAACCGTTTCGAGGTGACGAAGGAAAACGCCGCGGCCTTTGAAGCCATGTGGCTGAACCGCGAAAGCTATCTCGACGAGATGGAGGGTTTCATTTCCTTCAGCCTGCTGCGCGGGCCGGAAAAGGACGATCAGATTCTCTACTCGTCACATACGGTCTGGGCCACCAAGGCAAACTTTGAGGCTTGGACAAAATCGGAAGCTTTCCGCAAGGCCCATGCCCGCGCCGGCAATGGCGGTCCCCGCCTGTTTATCGGCCATCCGCGCTTTGAAGGCTTTGAAGCCATTCAAACCACCCTGCCAGCCGGGGCCCGCGCAGCATGAATGTCGCGGTAACGGTGGATAAGGAAGTGGCGGCGCGCATTGATGCGGCGCTTCTGGAAAAACCCGATGGAGTTCTGGAAATGGTGGCCGGAAAATGCGAGGCCAGCCTGTGGCAGGTGTTCCAGCGCTTGGCCGAGGGACAGGCGGTCGCTATTGGCGGTGACAGGTTCGAAGAACTGTGGGCGGGCCTCACCACCTGGGGCACGGTTCTCTTCATCGTCCACACGGAAGACATCGTGCTGGAATGCGAAGGCGCACTTCCGCCCGGCACCTCGTCCCACGGCTATTTCAATATCCATGGCGACAGCCCCATCGGCGGCCACATCAAGGCCAACAAGTGCACCCGCATCGTTTTCGTCGACCGCGCCTTTCATGGCCGGCGCTCATGTTCGGTGCAGTTCCTGAACGCTGCGGGCAATGCCATGTTCAAGGTCTTCGTGCGCCGCGACAAGCAACGCGAACTGCTGACGGAGCAGGTAGCGATGTTTGAGGCGTTGCGGAAGGCCAGCATTCAGTAACGCTACTGTTGGTCTACCACGCGAATCGTGGCGGCAAAGCTAAATGCAACATTCTTGGGAGATCAAAACCATTTGAAACATGCGTTTTGATCGCCCTAGTCGTACCACTTTGCGGTCCGCATTGAATTCACCCGAAAATTGCCCTTTTTGCATTCCACCCATAACAATACATATTGACATACTTGTGTATAAAAGTATCGTTATTGGCATCAGAAAGCAGGAAGGTGACCAATGGCAGGTGCGGTTATTAGAGAGCGGCGCGAGGGCTCTCCCGCCAGCAATCAGCGGCCGTTCTATGCGCAATTCACGCCGGAACAACTGAAAGAAGCGCTGCGCCGCATGTGCCTCATCCGGCGCTTTGAAGAGGGCGCCGAAGAAGCCTATATGCGCGGCCTCATTCACGGCACCATGCATCTTTCCATCGGCCAGGAAGCAAGCGCCGTAGGCTCCACCATGGCGCTGCGCAAAACCGATTACATCACCTCAACCCATCGCGGCCACGGCCACTGCATCGGCAAGGGCGCTGATCCCAAGCTGATGTTCGCCGAGTTTTTTGGCAAGGAAGAAGGCTATTGCCGCGGCCGCGGCGGCTCCATGCACATCGCCGATGTCGAGAGCGGCAATCTCGGCGCCAATGGCATTGTAGCCGGCGGCATTCCCATTGCCGTGGGTGCCGCACTTGCGATCAAGAAACAGAAGCGCGACGATGTGGCCCTGTGTTTCTTTGGCGATGGCGCCACTAATGAAGGGGCGTTCCACGAAGCCCTCAACATGGCCTCAATCTGGAAGCTGCCGGTCATTTTTGTGTGCGAGAATAACAAATATGGCATGTCGGTTTCAACCGAACGCTCCATGGCTGTTGCCAATGTGGCCGACCGCGCCAGCGCCTACAACATGCCGGGCGTAATCGCCGATGGAAACCGGATCGAAGATGTGGCCGAAGCCGTTTTGACCGCCATTGCGCGAGCCCGGGAAGGGCAGGGACCAACGCTGGTTGAATGCAAAACCTACCGCACCCGCGGCCATTCCCGGAGTGACCGCAATCGCTACCGCACCAAGGAGGAGATCGAGGAATGGAAACTGCGCGATCCCATTGGCCATTTCGAAGCCGAGCTTGTGGCCAACGGCATCGCAACCGCCGATGAAGTCGCAGGGATTTTTGCCGCCGCCGATGCGGAAATTGCCGCTGGGTTAGAATTTGCGCGCAATGGCACCGAACCTTCGCCGGATGAAGTGGCGCGTGACGTTTATACCCCGGGAATTCCGGCATGAACGCGCCCATCCGCGAACTGACCTATGCGCAAGCCATTCAGGAAGCGCTTGCCACTGCCATGGAAGCCGATGAACGGGTTTTCCTCATGGGTGAGGATATCGGAGTCTATGGCGGGGCCTTTCAGGTAACTGGCGATCTTGTACACCGCTTCGGTGAAGATCGGGTGATGGACACGCCGATTTCCGAACTGGGTGCTGCAGGTATCGCTGTTGGTGCAGCGCTTGCAGGCAGCAGGCCAATTCTGGAATTTCAATTCTCGGATTTCGCCACGCTGGCCATGGAGCAAATCGTTAACCAGGCGGCGAAGATGCGCTTCATGCTCGGCGGCAAGGTGTCGGTGCCGCTGGTTATGCGCTTTCCCTCCGGCTCTGGCACGGGAGCCGCCGCCCAGCACAGCCAATCTCTCGAAGCCTGGCTTGCCCATGTTCCCGGCCTGAAGGTGGTGCAACCTTCCACACCGCATGATGCCAAAGGACTGCTGCTTGCAGCCATCGACGATCCTGATCCGGTGATGGTTTTCGAGCACAAGCTGCTCTACAAAATGAAGGGCGAAGTGCCGGAAGAGGCTTACCGCATTCCCATCGGCAAGGCTGTCGTCAGGCGCGAAGGCCGCCATGTTACGATAGTTGCCACCTCCATCATGGTGTATCGCGCGCTCGAAGCCGCCGAAGTTCTGGCAGGCGAGAGCATTGAGGCCGAGGTCATTGACCTCCGCACTCTGCGGCCCCTCGATACGGCCACCATCATCGAGAGTGTCAAGAAAACCACCCGGCTTGCCTGTGTTTATGAAGGCGTGAAGACCTTGGGGATAGGCGCCGAGATCAGTGCGCTGATTGCCGAAAGCGAGGCCTTCGATTACCTCGATGCGCCAATCCTCCGGCTTGGCGGCGTTGACTCGCCCATTCCTTACAACCCAACCCTTGAAAAAGCCGCCGTGCCGCAAACCTCTGGAATCATCGAACAGGTCCGCAATCTCGTGAAGGGCAGGATTTGACCTATGCCTGTCGAAGTCATACTGCCCAAGGTCGACATGGACATGGCCACCGGCAAGATTGCCAAGTGGCATGTGAAGGAAGGCGACGCCGTCAAGAAGGGCGGGTTGCTTTTCGAGATTGAGACCGACAAGGCATCGATGGAAATCGATGCACCCAGCGATGGCATCATCCGCAATATCACGGCCGCTGAAGGCGCCGTTGTGCCGGTCGGGCAAGCGGTGGCTCATATCTATCAGGACGGCGAAACCGTTTCAGCACTCATTGTTGCGGAACCTTTATCCCTGGTGCGGCCTATTGCACCAGCACCTCGTCCAGATGCGATACAAACTGCTGTAATCCCTGCGGCAACCGCATCTGGACGTTTTCCTGCAACTCCGCTTGCCAGGCGGCTGGCGAAGCAAGGCGGAATTACCCTTGAAAACATCGCAGGCAGCGGCCCGCGCGGGCGCATCGCCGCGATTGATGTTCAAGGCGCACTTGCCAAGCCCGCAGTTCCGCAACGCGAAGGGACAGACTTGATTCCGGTGGACGGGATGCGCCGCACCATTGCCCAGCGGCTGACGCTTTCCAAGCAGACGATCCCGCATTTTTATCTCAGCGTGAACTGCGATCTGACAAGGCTTTCGGAAATCCGTGAACGGCTGAATGTCCAGGCCCCGCGGGACGAGAAGAAGCTTCCGCTTTGGAAACTCTCCATCAATGATTTCATCATCAAGGCCTTGGCATCAGCCCTCAAGAAAGTACCTGACGCCAATGTCACTTGGGCCGATGAAGGCATTTTCAAGCACCGCAGTTGCGATGTGGGTGTAGCTGTTGCGGTTGAAGGGGGGCTGTTCACGCCAGTTGTAAGGGCAGCCGAAACCAAAACGCTTTCGCAGATTTCAAATGAAATGAAGGATCTGGCCACACGGGCAAGGACGCGAAAATTGTTGCCAACAGAGTATCAGGGTGGCACCACGGCCATTTCCAATCTTGGCATGTACGGCATTGAACAGTTCACGGCGATCATCAATCCGCCCCAGGCTACAATCCTGGCCGTTGGCGCCGGAATAGAACGCTTCGTGCCCGTCAACGGATTACCGGTTCTAAGGACCCAGATGACCTGCACCCTTTCCTGTGATCACCGCGCCGTTGACGGAGTGCTTGGCGCGCAATTGCTCGCGGCGTTCCGCACTTTTATTGAAGACCCAGCCCTGATGTTGGCCTGATTACTGGGCGGCATCCACCCTCAATACATCGCCTTGATGCTTGCCAGTTCCCTCGAAAGCCCGGCCACATCGCGCTTTACGATGGCAGTCGATATGTCCTTCAACCGGGGCAGGATGAGGGCCCCGACGATGGCAAAGAATTCATCCTCGTCCTGAATGGCAATGGGCTTGCCTTCCTCGGCAAACAAAAGCGCGACGCAGGCAATGGCAAAGATTGCGATGTTGGGTTCCGTGTCTTCAAACAGGCGCAATGATCCCTTGGGCTTTCCCACCCGCGCCACGGCTGCCGTTTCCACGAGAGCCAGAAGTGTCCGCGCCAGGAGATTTGTTTCCGACTCGGGCACAGCACTGATGTCCTCAATTGCCAATAGTCTGCGTGCGGCATCAACACGATGCTCAAGCAGGAGATAGGGCGGTTCCGAATAGCGGCCAATGATCTGGATCGCGGCGCGGAAGAAATAGGCGTTGAACAGGGGATTTTGAACCAGACTGTTTCTGCGGATAGCTTCGGCCACTTCATTCATCATGCCCGGCGCAAAAGGCGACGGCAGTTTGCGCCAGCTCGGCAGGAAAAGCGCAATTGCCTGATTGGCGCTCCATGTCATGAAGCGGTCTGCCAGCCGCGCCATGCGGGCCACAAGGCCCGACAGGAAGGCGACATTACGCCGTTCATTGCCGCTGTCGGCTCGCGACATGTCGCGTACATAGAATTGCGCGGTACGCAAGCCGTCACGTGTGCCGGCGGCAACGCATACGGCGTGGGCGGCTAGGGTATTTGCGGTTTGAAACTCAATTTTCATAGGGCAATAGAACCCTTAACTGTGCCCATCGTCAAGCCGCGTGAGAGGTGATCTGGTGTGCCAGCCCGATTCAAGTGCGAAGTAAAAACGCAGTTCTCAATCCATTTTAAAGATGGAAAGGTTTCGTAATGAAGTGGCAGAATTAACCGGTTGTCATCGCAAGTCAGGCAAATGAGCTTGCGTAAGATAATAATTTTATTGATAAATTTCGATTTTATCTCTATTTTACCATTCAGTGGATGTTACTCCATTTAAAGTGTTATCGCTATTGCATCTCTCGGCTGTTCGAGAGAGTGGGTTGACAAAACAGCGTTTTTCGCAAGGCCAAAAGTCATAATGCTGGAAAAAATCACATCCCGGAAAGCCAAGCCAGCAGGCGATAGTGATCGTGGTGCCGGGCGCGTGGCGCGCAACCGCTTGCGCATCGCGTGGATGTATTATGTCGAGGGCCTGACCCAGAACGAGATCGCCGACAAGCTTGGCATTGGCCGGGTGACCGTGGTGCGCAACATCAACGAGGCCCTCAAGCAGCGGGAAGTCAAAATCTGGATTGAGGGCGAGATCGCCGAATGCTTTGAGCTTGAGGTGCAATTGAAGAAAGCCTTTGGCCTGCGCGAAGCCATTGTTGTGCCTGAGCCTTCAGGCCCTGCGAATGTGACCAAGGCGATTGGCGTGGCGGCCGGCATGTACATCACTGACAGCCTCACCGACGACATGTCGATTGGCGTGGGCTGGGGAGCAACCCTCTATGAATCGCTCCAGACGCTGACGCCCCGTGAACTGGAGAATGTGCAGGTCGTGTCCCTGCTGGGCGGCATCGTCCAGGCCCGGCGTTATAATCCTTCGGAATTTGCCTGGCAGTTTGCTCGCATCGTTGGCGCCGATTGCTATCTCCTTGCGGCACCGGCCGTCGTTGACTCGCCCGAAACCAAGGAAGCGCTGATCGAGCGCTGTGGCTTGCGCGACGTGCTGCGCCGCGCCGAAAGAATCGATATGGCGCTTCTCAGCGTCGGCACCATGGCACCGGATTCAACCGCCTTCCGCTTTGGCTTCAGTTCCGAAGAAGAACGCACCGCCCTGATCCGGCTGGGCGCGGTTGGTGACCTGCTCTACAATTATTACGATAGCACCGGAATGCTTGTTGACCATCCGATCAACCAGCGCGTGATGTCCATTCCGCTCGCTCAATTGCGCGGCGTGCCATTGCGGGTCATTGCCTCCGGCGGCCATGAGAAGGTTGAGTCGATCCTTGGCGCCATCAAGCTGGTGAACTGCAACGTCCTGATCACCAACGAGGCAACGGCGCGTGAACTGCTGCTGAGGCGGAGTTGAGATGCTGACTCCACTCAAATCCGAAATCCTCAAAGTCGATGACCTGAGCCATGAAGCGCGCCGCTTCAGAACCATCCTGTGGTCCTTCGAACGCAACATGGATTTGCTGTTCAAGGATACCGGGCTCACGGCCGAGGTCGATCACGCTGCCCTTGCGGAAGCCTTTGCCCGCTGGCGCATGGCCTTTGACAATTCCAAGTATCTGGCCAGCACCGACCGGCACGACTTCGTCATCTATGCGGCGGGCCTGATGCTCAAGGAACTTATCGCCGCTTCGCCGCTGAAGGCCGTGGAAGGAAAAGAGCAGGGGCTTTCGGTCCTGCCTATTGAAATTGATCACCGGCTGAAACGCTGGCCGGAAGGCTATGCCTACACCAGCTTCTGCCTGTCGGTCGCTGCCGCCATCCTCAAGGAGATGGGCGATGCCGAACCGGTCTTGGCGTCAAAAACCGACGATCCCCATTTCTGGGATTCCTTCCGGGAAAACGCCTTGGAAAGCCCGACCATGGCCGTGGCATTTTTCGATCTTGTCTGTGGCCAGAATCCGAATTGGGAGGCCCCCGATGTGCCATGGCTGCGCCGCGTTGTCTCGCGGTCAATTGATGTCGCTTCCCATGTAAGGGCTTCGTAGTCAACTTCCCGTTTTGCGTTGCGAGGTGGCGGACTGGCTGTGCGGGAGTGCCTGCCGCCGCCCGTCGGCGCGATCCAGCACAGCACGCGCCGTCTGTTCATCCGTGACCAATACATTCGCAAAACCGGCAAACAGGGCGCCATGCAAAACCGTCACCTTGCTGCGGCCACCCGAAGCCAGGATAATGCAGGGAATATTCTTCAGCTTGCTGGATGGCAAGGCAATGACGCGCCGGTTGAGCGGGTGATCAATCACTTCGCCTGCGGCATCAATCCAGTGCAAACCAATATCACCTACCGCACCGGACTTCAGGAGGCTTGTCGCTTCGGCATTTGAGATCAGGCCAACTTGCGTCACGGTATTTGGATGGGTGAGCTCGCCAACCGAGAGAAGGGCCAAATCAACCTTTGCGCCGCGCTCCAGCACGTCCCGGACCATGGACTGTTTCAGGAATATGTCACGCGTTGCTTCTGAATCCGTGAGCGCAGGAGCAGCGATGTAATAGCATTGCGCGCCAACAATATCAGCCAGATGCGAGGCGGTTTCATGCGGATTGACAAGCGAGGCCTGGGTAAGGCCACCCATCAAAGACACGACCGACAGGTTGTTGTACGAGCGCCGGGGAACTGAACGCAGGGAATAGCGAAGCGTTCGCCCCCACCCCACGCCAACCGACATGCCATCCTTCAATTGCGAACCCAAATAATGCCCCGCGGCGTTCCCGATCACATAGGGCAGTTGATTTCGATTGATTGGCGTTGGAACAACCACCGCATGGCGAAGCTTGAACCGCTCCTTGAGCTTTTCTTCCAGGATCACGCAGTCCGCCAGCCGGCCTGTGACATTGATCTGAACCAGCCCCTGTTCGCGCGCCAAGGCAAGCAGGCGATTGATGCGAACCCGGGTCAGCCCCAGCTTCTTGCCGATTTCGGCCTGCGTGTTGCCGCCAACAAAATAGAGCCAGGCCGCCCGGGTGGCCAACTGCTCTTCAAGATCAAATCCTGGCATTTCATCCGCGTATGGCAGTTCCATTTCCATGACACTGGTTTTCATGTGTGGTTTGCCCGGTGGAAGGCCCGCCAATGAATGTCAAGCGGCACGTCCAGCAACAAGGTTTTCAGCAAGGCATTTGCCAGCGGCATTGCAGCTTCATCCAGCGCCCCGCCAGCCATCATGGCCCGAAGCGAGTTTGCCGTGGCCACGCCCAGTTCAGCG
Organism: Aestuariivirga sp.; assembly: GCA_965279345.1. Lineage (GTDB taxonomy): Bacteria > Pseudomonadota > Alphaproteobacteria > Rhizobiales > Aestuariivirgaceae > Aestuariivirga. Next base: position 523,786 of record CBDIHN010000001.1, on the reverse strand, counting down.
CCCTCTATGGTGTCGCCTTTCATGGGGCCATTCCGGGTTTCGCTATAGGTGAGCCCGCGCCCCAGATTATTTCCAAGCCGGGAATTGCGCCCCGCCTGGCATGTGACATAGAGGTCGCCCACTCCCGGCATTCCCCAAACACTTTCCGCCGTGCCGCCCAATGCCTTGGTGAGGGCGATCATTTCCCGGACCGATTGATCAAAGATGACTGATGCCGCATTGTTGTTCTGTGCCTTGTTTTCTGCAGGCGCCAGGCGCGCCATTGCTCCGTGGGCCCAGCCCACCGCAATGGCAAAGAAATTCTTGAAGGCGGCACAGGTTTCAACGCCCACCATGTCGGTTGAAGGCCGTGGATGATAATAATCCGTTTCCAGGGCGGCGCATAATTGCGCGGCGAGCGCCGCATCATGTGAAACGATAACCGTGCCCGTCGGGCGGCGCACCGCAAGCTCGCCCGCGATGCAAGGGCCGCCAATGGCTGCCACCGGCACGTCAAATCCCAGTTTCTGCTTCAGGGATTTCGCAACCACATCCGGCAATGTCGCAAGGGATGCGGATTGCGGGTGCATGCCCTTGGTGATCATGAGCACGGGAACAGGTTTTTTGAGTGTTTCGGAAAGGCGCTCAATTGCCCAATTGACGCCCGCCGAGGCGACACCCAGCAGAATCAAATCTGTGTCATTGCCAACTGCTTCGGCAAATTGCTCATGGGTATAGCTCTTCACCTGCGAAGGCAGCGTCACGTTCAGCTTGGGATGAAGCAGGTTCGCCTTTACGCTTTCAATGATCTCACCATCTAGATGCGAGCCGACAAGCCGCACCTCAAAGCCGCGATCGGCAAAAGGCAGCGTCATGGCGGAACCCATGACACCTGCCCCGAGGATGGTGACAGTTTTCATCTTATCGCCATTGCGGTCTTGGCATCAAACAGATGGACCTTGTCGAGATGCGGGGCAAATTCAACAATGCTGTCGCGCTTGAAAACCTGGCGTTCGCGCACGATGGCACAAATTTCAGTGTCGCCCAAATCCGCATAGATATGGATTTCAGGGCCGGTGGGTTCGGTTACCGATATTTTCGCCGGAAAGCCTTTCCCAACGGCTAAATCTTCAGGGCGAATGCCATAGATCACCTCTTGGCCCGGCTTGGCCTTGTGGGATTTTGGCAAGGGCAGTTTCACGCCGCCCGCCGTGAGTACGTGCGTCTTCTCGGCAATTCCCTTGATTAGATTCATCGACGGAGACCCGATGAACTGCGCCACGAACAAATTGACGGGATGATCATAGACCTCCAGCGGGGGGCCCACTTGCTCGATGATGCCATCGCGCAGGATGACGATCTTGTCAGCCATGGTCATGGCTTCAATCTGGTCGTGGGTGACATAAACCGTTGTTGTTTTCAGCCGCTCATGCAGATCCTTGATCTCGGTGCGCATTTGTACCCGCAACTTTGCGTCAAGATTTGACAGGGGTTCATCAAACAGGAAAACCGCCGGGTCGCGCACGATGGCGCGCCCCATGGCAACCCGCTGGCGCTGGCCACCGGAAAGCTCGCGCGGGAAGCGTTTGAGATAGGGTTCCAGATTGAGAATTTTCGCGGCCCAGCCGGTTTTCTCGTCGATTTCGCTTTGCGGGCGCTTGGCCAGCACCAGCGAAAAGCTCATGTTGTCTTTCACTGTCATGTGGGCATAAAGCGCATAGTTTTGGAACACCATGGCGATGTTGCGGTCTTTGGGGTGCTTGTCGTTCACCCGCTTGCCGGCAATCTCGACGTCGCCGCCGGTAACCGATTCAAGCCCTGCGATCATGCGCAGCAAGGTGGATTTCCCGCAGCCCGAAGGCCCGAGCAAAACCACGAAGCTTCCGTCATCAATGGTGAGGTCAACACCATGGACAACTTCGATGTCGCCATATTTCTTGACGATGTTTTTCAGAGTTACCGATGCCATGTCATACCTTCTTCATTGCGGATCACGTGCGAGGAATTCATCCAGCAGGCCCGCGTCGTCTGCCAGATCGAGGAATGACCAGCGATTACGCACATCGCGGGCATATTTCATGGAGCGACGCCAAAGCTTTACCGGAAGCCCCAGCTCGGTTGCCGTTGTAGCCCCGCCCGCCGACCTGAGGGTAGCCGCCATTTGGACTGGGTCCATGATGAAAGGCTGCAGTTCATGGCGCAATTCCGGCCAGAGCCGTTCCAGCTTGTCATTGAAAGCCGCCGCACCCTGCTTGTCGAAGGACTTCTTTTTCGCCTCGCCATAGCACATTGACCCGATGGCTTCACCGTAGCGGTCAATGAATTCAGACTCCACAATATGGGTGGCGCGAATCTTGGGTGGCTTGTCCATTTTCAGGATTTCATTTTGCAGGCGTGCGATGGCAAGCGAGGCGACGCCGACTTGCTGCCCATGCGTAGTGCCCGGATGATCCTTCCCGGCAAACATGTCGATCCAATGGGACACCTGATGCTCGCCCATCGAGCCATGGTGCGAAACGCCGGTGAAATTGACGCCGAAACCGCAGAGCATCAGCACCCGTTGCAAATGGCCATTGGCGGCAACGCCGTGCTTGGCAAGATCGCCAGCGGCAGCAATCATTTTGGGCTCGTCATCCGCTATCAATGAATAGGGCGTTGCGGAATAAAAAGTGTCAAACAGGCGGTGCGAAGCCCACCAATCGATCTGCGCCGTGGGCCGGCACAGGCTATCGCCCAGGCCCGCGGCGGAAAGCCGGGTAGGGGCGTCCGCACACACCTTCAGGTCAATGAAAATCCCGCGCGGCGCATGGGCCGGCAGCGAAACCTTGTAGCCATTGTTGAGAGTTACCGAAGCCGTGGACGCCGCATAGCCGTTCATCGAGCTCGCCGTGCCGAAGCAGGCGTATTTGCGCCCGTCCTTGAATGTCGCAAACTTGCAGCTGTCGGAGAGCGAGCCCGAGCCCACGACGACGATGGCATCGGCATGGCGCGTCAGCTCCTGCACCCGCGTAACCGTCGGCTCGTCACAGTGCGTATCGCCGGGCATCACAACTTCATCGATGCTGCCAAGCCCTTTAAGTTCTTTCGCAACACGCTTGCCCATCGCTTCATGCGTATTGACGTCACTGACAACGGCAATGCGTTTGCCAATTCTCAAAGGCCCGACGAGATCGCCCGCACCGCCATCAAGGCTCTCCTCAATGCGAATGCTTTCAAAGGGCACGTTGGCAGGCCGCCCCGTTTCCGGATCAGGCCAGTCACCCTTCACAACTTCGCGTATGAGTGCATTCCAGTCCGTCATCAAGTGTCTCCAGAAAAGGCTTGCAGCCTTGCATTCCATTGTGAAAGCGTGGGCCACAGGTCGCGGTATATTGCCATCAACTCGCGGTACGCCTTGTTTTCCTTGGCCCGTGGGCGAAATGTCTTGGAAGCCTTGCCCGACATGCTTTCAGAGGCTGCCGGAATGCTCTTGAACCATCCGGCGCCCTTGGCCGCAGCCATGGCCGCTCCCAGGGACGAAGCTTCAACCGTTTCCAGCCGCCGGACGTCACGGCCGCCCGCATCGGCCACGATCTGGCACCATAAATCCGACTGCGCCCCGCCGCCCATGACGACAAAGTGGTCAATGGCCTGCGTGGCCGCCTCAACCTCATCCGTCATCACCACTTGTTCAAGGGCAACGCCTTCAAGGATGGAGCGGTAAACATCGCCGCGCGTGTGATTGCCGGAGAGCCCGGCAATCACGCCCCGTGCTTTCGGGTTCCAGTAGGGTGTCATGCAACCCAGCCAATAGGGCACCAGCATCACGCCGCGGCTGCCCAAGGGCGAAGCCTTTGCTTCCCGCTCAAGCGCTGCATGTATGCCGGGATTCCTTTTGGTGTCGACGTTGAACAACCGCTCCACCATCCAGTTCACCAGGAATGCTCCGGCGCGAATGGCTGTTTCATAGGAATAGCCCTCTTCCGCCACGGCAGACATGGTGCGGAACACGGGATTATGGGCATAGCTCTTGCCGAAACTGCCTGATACGACAGCCGTGCCAAGATTGAGATAGGCACGGCCCGTAACAAACGTGTTGGCGCCCGCGCCGGCGCATTGCCCATCTCCGCCGCCCGCCACGACCGCTGTTCCCGCCTTCAAGCCCGTGAGCTTCGCAGCCGCTGGGGTGATTTCACCAAGGACTTCGCCGGGCCGGAATAGTTTGGGCAATTGCGACCGGTTCAATCTGGCCGCGGCGAGAAGTTCATCGGACCAATCATATCGCTCCATGTCGATCAGCCCCATCGGGTCCGCTGAAGCCGTAGATGTGTGCCAGTGGTCAGTGAGAAAATGCACCAATACGCCATGCACTTCAGCCGTCATCGCCGTCTTCTTCCAGAGCCCGGGCATGTTTTTGGCCAGCCACAGGCAGCGGGAAATGCAGGGTGTGACATCGCTGGGCTTGCCGGAAATGCGGTGCAGCTCTTCAGCCCCGATCAGCTCAGCCAGTTCTTTGGCCTCAACGTGAGCCCGTTCATCCAGCCACAAAGTGCCAGGGCGCAGGGGCTTGCTGGCGGAATCAAATTGCGCGAAAGATTCACGCTGGTTGGAAATGGCAATTGCGCCCACTCGCGCCATGTCAATTTTCTTCGAAAGTTGCTTGAGAGCTTTCGCCGCTGAATTCGTCCAGTCGCTGACATCCTGTTCAAACCAGCCGGCCTTCGGATTGCTGAGCGGTACGCCGGCCCGGCCCTCGGCAACAGCACTGCCGCGCCTGTCCCAGGCAATGGCCTTGGCTGTGGTGGTCGATGAATCAAGGCCTATGACGAGATCGGTTTTCATGGATGGTAAAAAAGGGAGGCAGCACGAAGCTGCCTCCCGCCTTCCTGGGGATTAAAGCAGGCCTGCATCGGCCACTTGCGCGTCAATAAGACCCGCAACCGTGTCCATGCACTTCTTGGCATCGCCGCCGAAGTCCTGGCCCGTCAACAGCTTGCCAAGGTTCACCGGGATCTCGTTGTTCGAGAAACCAGCCCACAGCGGCATGTCGGGTTCGGACGCGATGTTGTTGTCGATGATCCACTTCACCATTTCGAGATGGCGCGTGGTGCCCGGGCCAACAACGGCCTTGGCCTTCACGCGGTCATCAGCGAACGAGGAGAGGCGCATCGGCGCGAAGCCACCCAGCAGGGTGCAGCGCGTCATCACGTCCTTCGAGCACGCCCACTGCGTGAACAGCCAGGCTGCGTCGATGTTCTTCGAGTACTTGGAAAGGCCAAGTACCGAGCCGCCCTGGTGGGCATAACCCGGGATTTCGCCGAAGCCGACGTCAGCCTTGGCGCGGAGCGGTTTGCCGACGAGCGGCTTGGCCGGCATCCACAGGCCCTTGACCTTGGAGTCGTCAGCGTCGAGGCCCGGGAAGAACTCATCCCAGGATTCGACAAGGGCGCATTGGCCCGAGGCCATCATCTGCCACTGGCCGTCCCACGTGGAGTTGAGCGATTCGGCCGGAGCGTTCTTCACCAGTTCCTGGTAGCGCTGCAGGCCGGCGATGGCGGCTTCATCGTTACCCTTGAACTTCTTGTCCGAACCGAAGATCGAGCCGCCTTCGTTCCAAACCATCTGGGTCCAGTCGCAGTTCAGCGAGTAGTGGCCCGACTTGGCCTGGAGGCCCGTGCCGAACATGCCGTTGGCCTTCTCGGCTTCGGTGATCTGCTTAACGGCGGTCAGGAATTCGTCAGGCGTGGTCGGAACCTTGATGCCATGCTTGTCCAGAATGTCCTGGCGGAACATGGTCATGAAGATCGGGATGTCGAAGGGAATGCCAACCCACTTGCCTTCGTAGGCGGCAAGGCCTTCCACGAGCGGCTTGGAGAAGTCATCGAAGTCGAAGCCCGGCATGGCCAGGTCCGGCTTGTCCTTGTAGTACTGGACGGGGTCGATGGTGTCCTGGCTGAAGGTCGCTACCCAGGACTGGTCGAGGTAGTAAACGTCATAGGAACCGAGTTGGCCCTGCACGTCCTGCGTCGCCTTGGCGAGAACCTGTTCAAGCGGCACGATCTCGATTTCGACTTCGATGCCGGTTGCTTCGGTGAACTCACCCTTGAGCTTGTCGAGAACCACGGTCGGAGGCGTTGCTTCCGAGGTGTAGCGGATCTTGGTGCCCTTGAACGGGCCGCTCACGTCTTTCAGCCATTGCGTGACGCTGGCGTCCTGGGCGAAAGCTTCGGTGCCGATCAGGCTGGTGTCACCGCGGAAGCCGCGGGGATTGCCAAGCAAGCCCGCCGAGAAGGCCGAAAGGCCGACGCCGGCCATGCCCAGCTTCTTGAGGAAATCGCGCTTGGAAATGCGCCTTGCAGCGAAATCACGCGCGGTATCGGCAATAAACGTCTTTTTGTCGTGTTCTCTAAAGCTCATTCTATTTTCTCCCATTGGTTTATCGTTCAGGGTCTCGTCCGCATTTTCACTCTTTCAGGGATCCAAGAGTGAGGCCGCGTACCAGATGGCGTTGGACGAGCAGGATGAAGATGAAGCTCGGAATCGCTGCGGCTGTGCCCAGCGCTGCGATGAAGCCCCACTCATTGCCCGTCGAAGTTACGAATGTCTGAATTTTGACTGGAACCGTCCGGATGCTCGTCGTCAGGAACAGCGACAGCAGGAATTCGGTCCAGGAGAAGATGAAACACAGGACGGCGGAGGCCGCCACACCGCCGCGCACCATCGGCAGCACCACCTTGCTGAACGACTGCCAGCGCGTGGCGCCATCGATCATCGCGGCCTCGTCGACGTCCTTGGGCACGTCATCGAAGAACGATTTCATCAGCAGAAGCGCAATGGGCAGGTTCATCAGCGCGTAGATCATCATCAGGCCGAGATAGCCGCCGGTGAGGCTGTCGTTGTCACGCAGGCCCGCGTCCTTGTAGATCGTCACCAGCGGGATGAGGATGGCGATGGGCGGCATGAAACGCTGCCCCAGAACCCAGTTGAGATAGGCCGCACGGCCCTTGAAAGCCATGCGCGACAGGGCATAGGCGGCAAAGACCGCCACCGCCATGGTAACCGTAGTGGCGCCGATCGAAACCACGACCGAATCGAGAATGGCGCGGCGCGAGTCATAGGCTTCCGCGCCCCCCACGCCCATGCCGATGCCCTGGTCGATGGCAAGGCCGGAGCGCGACAGGCCGAGCAGGGTGACGGCATAGTTGATCAGCGTCGGCACGAAATCGAAGAACACCACCCGGTCCTTGTCGAACACCGCCGAGATCGGCTTGATCGAGGTCAGCGCCCACCACAGGATGGGGAACATGAAAATGAAGGTCACGAACACCGCGGCGATGTCGCGCAGGAAGCGGAGGTGGCGTGGCTGTTCCATCAGAGCTTCACCCTGAAGGCTTTCATGAAGACGGAGGAGGCGAGGATGACGATAATCAGCGTCAGCAGCGCGATCGTGGACGCATAGGGGAAGTCGGCATTGCCGAAATAGATGCGTCCGGCATAGGAGGTCAACGTTTCAGTCGCCGTGCCGGGGCCTGAATCGGTCATCACCTTCACGTAGTCGAAGGCGCGGAACAGGTCGATGCCGCGAATCAGCACCGCGATGGCGATGACCTTGGACATCATCGGAAGCGTCAATTTGAAGAACACTTGGACGGCCGTGGCCCCGTCGATGGCGGCGGCCTCGAAGGGCTCCTTGGGCAGGGAGCGAAGCCCCGCCAGCATGATCAGCACCATGAAGGGCGTCCATTGCCAGACTTCGGCCAACAGTACGCCAGCCATTGCGGTGGACGCGGTGCCCAGAATGGAAAAACCCGGCGGCAGCAGGCCTGTGGCGATGATGCCGCGCGCCAGAACCCCGAAGGAGCCGTTGAGCATGAGCAGAAACATCATGGCGGTGACGGCGGGCGGGATCACCAAAGGCAAGGTCATCATGGCGCGCAGGAGCCCATAGCCCTTGCGGTCCGAATCGAGCAGCAGCGCAATTGCCATGCCAAGGATCAACTGCAGCACCAGCGCCGCGCCGGTGTAAACCAGGGTATTCCCCAGGGCGTTCCAGACGCGCTCGTCGCCTAGCAGCTTTGACCAGTTATAGGTCGGCGCGAACGCAAGCTTCCGGGTGACGGGATGCTTGCGCTGCAACGACAGCCATATCGCATAGAGCAGGGGATAGAGGCCGAAGATCACCATCAGGGCCGAGGCCGGCAGCAACCACGGAAAAGGATGCTCGGATATCATCCATCTTGGCAACACACTCGTTTTTGCTGCTGCAGTTTTCATGAAATGATGGGGCGTCTCAGGAAAAGGCGGCATGGCACGACTATGCCGTCATCAATCATGCCCTGAACCTCCCATTTGAACTTTTGTTTTTTTTATTTACAATTGTTCAGAGGAGTTAAGAACTAATACTTTATTGTGTCAATGAGGATTTTTGGCATCGCACGCTTCGTGAATATCTTGCGCTGTTTGAAGCGCAACTTGAGTGCTCAATTGGAGCACCACTTGCGAAGTCTTCGTTGGGCACGCGATCAGAATTTTGGCCCAAGGACGGTCGTGGGACTAGCGGTGTTTTTCCGCGCAGGATGATGTTGCGGTGATCATGCAGCAATAATATTGCTTGGGAATGGAATACTGTTTTGCGTAGCTGGAGGCCCTTGCGGCGCAATTGCTGAGGCCGGTTGTCTGTCCCAGTGATACTTCGGTTTCGTCAGGCAAATTAAAATGGACGTTATAACTGGCGTCGGCGATCTGCTGGCAATTGAACTTGTTGGGCGAAAAACTGGAACACTGGTCCTCACAACCGGCAAGGCCCGACAACAGGAAAATTGAAACAAGATAAGCCCCTGAGCGTGCCTGCATGCGTCAACACCCCAACTTCTCTTAAAACGGCCCCTCTATTTAGATATCCGGCATGATTCAGGCAATGTCACAAAAAGCAGCTTTGGCGGGGCGGTCCGGGGTGGGGGAGGAATGAGCTTTACACAAGGTAGGGCAATTAGCCTGCCGCAGGGACCGCAGCCAGAGACGCTCGCGGCTTTGGGAACTTCGGTGCATGATAAACGGAAATCCGGCAGGAGAGTTGATTGCTAAAAATGCCAATTGGACAGGCCCCCGGACATGAACCCCGCCCACACTGAGAAACTGCGCTCACTCATCGTATTCTCGGCCGTAGGCCTTGGCCTCTTCGCTGCATCCCTCATAATATGGCCGCTATGGATCAACCGGGCTGTTCCTGAACTCCTGGGCGCCGCAACGGAGAGCGGCGGCGCCGGATCGCAGAACCTGATGGTTTTTGTGTGCATCATCGGTTTGACCTGCCTCAACCTGGTGACGCTGATGCTCCCGGAAGCGTCCACAATTGAAGACAGCATGGCGCAGATTGCCGAGAAAATCTCGGAGCCGGGTTCAATGGCCCAGGGGATCGAGCGGGAGATATCCGCCAATCTCGATCGCATTATAGCGCTTCTCAAAGGTCATTCGGAAATCAGCCGGATTTATTCGGCCTCTTTGGAAAACGCCGGGAGAAACCTGATCGAGGTCACATCGCCGGAGCAGCTTCGGGTGGCAATTGGCTACCTGATCACCGAAAACAACAAGATGCGCAAGGAAACAAACGACCTGCAATCCAATCTCATCGAGTCTCATCAGCAAATTGAAAATCTGCGGGAGAACCTCGAGGTGGCGGAAGAAACGGGAATGCGCGATCCCCTGACGTCATTGTGGAACCGGCGCGCCTTTGACCATATGCTTGAACTTCAAGTCGAAACGGCGGTCAAGGACAACACGCCGGCGTGCCTGATCCTGGCTGATGTCGATCACTTCAAGAAGATAAACGACAGCTTCGGGCACCTCATCGGCGACGAGATCCTGAAGCTGGTGGCGAGCACCATTGCAAAGAGCGCAAAGGGACGGGATTTTGCGGCCCGGTTTGGCGGCGAGGAATTTGCCTTGATCCTGCCGCAGACCTCCCTGGAAACCGCGCTGAAACGTGCCACGCAGATGAAGCATCAGCTTGAAACGCAGAAGTGGTTTGTCAGCAAACGCAATGAGCCCGTAGGCACCGTTACGGCGTCATTCGGGGTGACCCAGTTGCAGCAGGGCGAGAGCAAGGATGCCTTCATCGGCCGCGCGGACAGCAAGCTTTACGAGGCAAAAATGGCCGGGCGAAACCGGGTGGCCAGTTGATTGCCGGGGTGAATGGCCACGTGACGGGGCAGGGGGAATCCATTGAAAAATAAAGAGGGAACTAAACTGACGGCCGGCGACATTGCGATAAATGTGGTGTCTGTCGTGCTGGCTTTCTTTTCGGCTTCTTTTGCAGGCTACATGGTGATGTATGGCCCGCCGGAGCGAACTGGAAAGACTCCAGTGGTCAGCGTGGCGCTTGAACCATTTGAAACGTCAACAACCAAGCTGGGCCAATATGACACTCTTGATCCCATTGTGACGGGATCAATTACAAAAGATGCTGGCTCTGGCGAGGGTGCCAGTCGCTCCGCACTTGAGCTTTTTCAGTCGGACCAGCATCTCAACTATAAGTTGCGCACCATTGTCCGGAATACCGCTTTCGTCGATATTTCAAATGACCGGTCGATCGTCACCCTTCCGGTGGAAGTAGGCGTGCTGATTCCAGGTGTTGGAAATGTGCTGCGTTTCGAGCGGCGGAGCGGCAAGTGGATTGTTGTGACGAGCACGTCCGAGATATCAGAGTCTGGAATGATTGCGGCCCCGTAGTGCGGCAGCGGGAAGACTGCCGCCACTTTCAAACTTTCAGTGCAGCAAAATACCGACCAGCACCGCGATGGCGGAGAAGGCGGCTCCGAGTATAAAACCCAGTATTACGCTGTCGTGGTTCTCACGCTGCTTGTGATTGTCGCGGAGTCCCATGAGTTCCTCGATGGCATCATTTGCCGCGCGCTCCAGATCGGTCCGCGGCAGGCTGTCGAGAGGCTGCCCATGCCAGTAAACCATTGTTCCAATCTCCTTTTGATCCGGAACTTTGCAAGCGCCATGCCAGCGTAATATTTACGCCTTGGTAAGGATGTTATGCGGGACTTGCGACCCCTCAGCCAGCGAAAATGATAAAAACCAACCCAATACATTGACAGTTGGTTAATTTATGCGGCCGGAATGGCTGAATAAAAACCCCGGGGCGCCGGGGTTACTGGTTGCTGTAGTGGAGGAGCATCGCCGAGGTGTCCTCAAGCTGCTTGGCCACTTCGGCCTGCCTGCTCCGCAGTGTTTCAAGATGGCTGAGGAGGAGGTTTATGGTTTGCTCGCTGTTGGTGATTTCCGCGCTTGTTTCAAACATTTTCCGGATGCTGGCGATGCCAATTCCCAAGCGCCGCATCATCAGGACATCTTTGAGGCGGCGGACATCCGAGGCCATATAGGTTCTGAACCGGCCGTGGCGCGGCGGCGAGAGAAGCCCTTCACGCTCGTAGAAGCGTATGGTTTTTGGATCAATGCCGGTTTCCGCCGCCAGTTCGCCTATGAACATGAAGCCGCCTGCAGGGGCATCGTCACGACGCGGTTGATTTTTCTCGAATTCGACCGGGATTACCGCTCTTGCAGGTCCGTCCATTTTGTAGCTATGCCTTTGTATCCATCTTTATTTTTTAAACGCCCAAATTGCCACAGAGCAAGCCCGCAACAAAAGGCCCGATGTGCTTCACGCCATTGCTTTGTGGAATGCGATGAGGATTACGCGTTCGAACTCTTTGCTTCAAGCAATCGTATGAGTCGCGCGCAATACTTACCGCTGATTTGCTTGCATGATTCGTTGTCCCCGCCCAGCCCCAATATTGTATATTATCCTACAATTCTGTTGCCAATAATGTAAAGTGGTATTCATTCCGGGATGCAACATACTGCGGAAAAACTAAACTCATGTGACAATCCATCCGCAGTTATCACCTGGCATGGGTGATCTTCAAATTCACGCTTCGGGCCGTCCAGCCGGTCAATGGAATTTTTGCTTCAGGCCCTTCCAGGCAATGGCAAGACTTGAATGCGGGGTTGCAAGCGGTTGCAAATACTCGCTGTTTGCCTCTTGTGCCAAACCAAGCTGGTTCGCTTCATCCCGCCGGCTGACTGTCATTTGATGCACGGTGCAGAAAACTGCTGCTTGCGAATGAAGCTCCGCTGTATCCTTCATCAGGTGAATGCAATTACACTAAGTGTACATAGATATCAAATATGTATCAATATGATCTTGATATAGTATTATACACCTGGATGAGTATTCACTGTGAGTATGTTTTCTACCATAAGTATAGTTAGAATTCTAATCACAATAAATTTAGAATTTCGCAGTGTTTAATAAAAAATTAACACTTAATTAACCGTATCTAAACGAATGCTAGCCCCTGGGGTGTTGTGTTTACTTGCGTAAATGAGAGGCAAAAAATTCCTATTTCCGAAGTAACAAGGGGCAACAATGATCATAATCGTGGACGAGCGGGTAGAGGTTACAGAAGCGTATTGCGCCAGTCTTGGCCGTGAAGGTCTTTCAACCACAGGTTTCAATCACATCGAGTTCGATGGCTGGTTTCATTCGGCGGGACAGCATGATCTTGCAGCCGTTGAGACGATCATTATCGGCAGCTTCCCGGATCGCGAGCGGGCCATCACAGCGGTAAAATTGCGCTCAAACATTCCGGTAATCGCGGTCAACGAAACAACGGGCCTGGAATCCACGTTGAACCTGTTTTCGACGGGTGCCGATGACGTTGTCCGCAAGCCGGTTCACGCGCGCGAGTTCATCGCCAGAATGGGCGCCATCAAGCGCCGCATCTGTGCTGCACCCCGGCAGTCGGACTTTGGCCATCTGAAAATCTATTTTGACGGCCGCGACCCTGAAATCCTCGGACAGGTTTTGATGCTGCCGCGCCGCGAGCGCCGCATCCTGGAATATCTCGCTGCCAACCGCATGCGCCGGGTCAACCGGTCACTGATATTCAACGCGGTTTACGGCCTCTTCGATGAAGAGGTGGAGGAAAGTGTGGTGGAGAGCCATATCAGCAAGCTGCGCAAGAAGCTCAAACACGCTTTGGGTTACGACCCGATCGATACCAAGCGGTACCTTGGCTATCAGTTGGTCGGACCGAATGAAGCGGCCCAGGCAAATGCCGTGACCACTGAGGTTGATGGCAATTTTGCCGGCATCGCTGCCGCAGGCTTGGGCTTTCCGGCAGTATCTGACTTGCTTGTAGAGGCGGCATAATCAGCAAACTGATTGTAGCGGGGCCTGGTTCTTATTCCGAGAGCTGAGTCGCTACCTCAGCGAAGGGATCGAGGCTCACCGGCGAATCAGGTGTCTGGGCCAGTGCCTGGTAAAGCTTCGGGACAATGGCCAGTGCCTTGTCCAATTCAAGATCGCCGCCGGCCTGATATCCTCCCATGGATCTCAGGTCGCGGGAGTCTTCAAAGCGGGCAATCAAGGCCAGAAGCATGCGCACAAGCTTGCGTTGATCGGGCGTCCAGACGAGCTGTGCAAGGCGGGAAATAGACGAGAGCAGGTTTACCGCCGGATACCGCCCTTGTTCGGCAATGCTCCGGCTCAGAACGATATGGCCATCGAGCGTGCCCCGTATGGCATCGGCGATGGGATCGTTATGATCATCACCATCGACCAGAACCGAAAAGATACCGGTAATGAAGCCGGTGCCCTCTGCACCAGGGCCGGCGCGCTCAAGCAACTGGGGCAGGTCGCTGAAAATGCTGGGCGGAAATCCGCGCGCCACGGGAGCCTCGCCGGCGGACAGGGCAACATCGCGGCAGGCATGGGCATAGCGCGTCACCGAGTCCATGATCAGCAGGACATTTTCACCCTGATCACGGAAGTATTCGGCAAGGCGCATGCCGGTGCGTGGCGCCAGGCGGCGCATCATGGGGCTTTCGTCACCGGTTGCCACCACGGATACCAACCGGTGTTTCTCCCTGCCGAGAGTGGATTCTGCGAACTCCCTGACTTCCCGGCCCCGTTCGCCGACAAGAATGACAATGACCGTATCAAACCCGGCAGCGCTCGACAGCATCGAAAGAATTGTGGATTTTCCAACACCGGAACCGGCGAAAATTCCGATCCGCTGGCCTTTGCAGAGCGGCGTGAAGATATCGATCACCCTGACACCGGTTCTAATTGGCTTCTGCACCAGCTTGCGGACCATGGCATTTGGCGGCGCGTTGTCGACCGACAGGGATTCCTGGCCCAGCACCAGTTCGGCCCCGCCATCTATCGGCCTTCCGAGGGCATCAATCATACGCCCCTTCCAGCTTGGGCTTGGCCGGATGGTGAGGTTTCCAACCGGTGAAGCTTGCGTCGCCAGGCTGATTTTGGAGCCATTGTCAAAAGTCCTGACAAGGACGGTTTCCTGTTCCAGCCGGACCACCTCGGCGAGCACCGGCTTGTCACCGCAATGGAATTTGACGAGCGAGCCAAGCCTCACAAAGTTGGAGAGGCCATGTACCCGGTATCCGCTTGCTGTTGCCTCAACCACCTTGCCAATGGCTTCAGCCATCGGAACTGCGTTTTGAAGCTTGTGAATGCGGGCCGCAAGAGTTGCCAGCCCGCTTGGGGGAGAGACAGCGATGTTCACTGGAACCTGGTCACTTAAGCGCCACCAAGAACCTGGATTGCCCGCTTCAGGGACGACGAGCTTTCTTCAACCGAGGTTTGCAACCCGTCGAAGGCCCTTGTGACCATGATCAGATCGGTCATTTCCGTGACGGGGTTTACATTCGACTCTTCCAGAAAGCCCTGGACAAAACCATCGGAGGCGAAGGAAACAACCGGCGTTCCGGCGTTGGCCGGAATGATGCCTGAGTTTTCATAGCGCGTGAAGCCATTGGCAGGATCGATTGTAAACAGGCCTAGCGCTCCGAAGTTCCTGCCGTTCTGGGTAATCATGCCATCACGGGCGATCTTTGGTGTTCCGGCCGCCGGGTCGAGCAGGATGGGCGCATTTCCTGCGTCCAGAATTGGATAGCCATTCAATGTCTGCAATTCTCCGGACTCTTGGATTTGCATTCTTCCATCCCGGGTGTAGGCAATTCCGGCAGGCGTCTGTATGGCAAGCCAGCCTTTGCCTTGAACCGCCACATCAAGGGGATTGCCGGTCTTGTTCAGGCCACCGGAACGCTCGGAAATAAAAGATTCCCCCGCGGTCGAAAAGGCGGTCGGTGTTCCCGCGACCATTGACAGCACCGTATCAAATTTCAGTTCTTCGGCGCGGTAACCCACGGTTCCGGCATTGGCGACATTGTTGGCAATGGTGGCAAGCCGCCGTTCAAGGGCAACTTGCCCCGACAGGTTTACGTAGACTCCAGATTGCATCAGTTAAACCCCTTGAAGCGCAATGACTGAATTTTCGTCAGGGTTTCCATGCTGGTGATGGATTGAACCCCCTGGATTATGGTGAGGGCAGGGGCCGTGGCCGCAGCCGTGCCGTTTTGGACTTCCCAGAGCGTTGTAAAGCGCGTCAAAAACTTGTTCAGGACAGCCGGGTCATCGAGGTTTTCAAGATCAATCTTGTTCTTGATGATTTCGGCCTGCATATCGAGGTTGTTGGCGTTGCTTGAAGGGGTAAGCCCCAGGGCCACTTGTGCAACCTTGTACAGGGCGGAATCGCCAAGAATGCTGTAGGCGCTGGTTATGTCAGGGGCTTTTCGCCGGAAATAGAGCGCCAGCCGCACCCCTTCGTTTGAGCTGCCTGCCTGTTCTTCCAGTTTAACCTGGAGAAACTTGTCGACGACACCCTTTTGGGCCCGCTCAAATATCGTTGTCGTGGTGCCCAGGCTCTTGAAGTTGAATGCGGTGGCAAGCTCCTTGAAGCGCGGATCGGTGAGCTGGTTGGTGAAGCTGTTTGCCGAATCAATTCCGTCAGTCAGCACCTTCTTCACGAAGGCCTTGGCGTAAATCATGTCTTTGAGGCCGAAGGCCTTCATCGCGTAGGAGAACACCCGGTCATTGGCGAGAAAGCCTTCAATGGTCTTGATCTTGCCAACCGTGGCCAGATAGTAATCAGTCTCGCGCTTTACGTCCGGCGCGGCGCCCACGCGCGCCAGGGACTTGTCGATGTTCTGCGTGAGCAACTTGTAGCTTGCAACGGTGGATAGCATTGAACGGCCTTTTCAATATCCCGCCGCCATGATCAATCGAACAGCTTGTCTGGAACTTACGGGCCGCGCCAAGTTTCAGGTAAGTCTCATTGGGTAGGAACTTGGGTTGGAGGCGGTTTCTTGCCTCTGACGTTAAATCAAGGGACTTCCGCGTTGACCTTCATTGTTGGCCTCATTCTCACCATCGGCAGCATACTCGGTGGCTATGTCGCCCTTGGTGGCCATCTCTACGTCCTCTGGCAGCCTTATGAATTCGTAATCATCCTGGGATCGGGCATCGGCAGCTTCTTTGTTGCAAACCCCATGAAGGTGGTGAAGGACACGGGTGTCGGAATCTTGGAGGCCATAAAGGAGTCAACACCCAAGCCCCAGGAGTATCTTGATCTTTTGGCGCTCCTCTACGGGCTGATGAAGGAACTGAGGTCCAAGTCGCGCACCGAAATGGAAACGCATGTCGACAATCCGGAGGAGTCAACCATCTTCAGGGGATACCCGGCCATTTTGAAGGATCATGCCCTCATTCACTTCATCTGCGATTATGCCCGCCTGATCGTTATTGGCAATGCGCGCACCCATGAAATAGAGGCGCTCATGGATGAAGAAATCCAGACGATTGGCCGCGACAAGCTGAAAGTTTATCACGCGATGCTGGGCATTTCCGACGGCCTTCCAGCGCTTGGCATTGTTGCGGCGGTTCTCGGCGTCATCCATGCGATGGGTGCGCTCAACGAATCACCCGAGGTCCTGGGCCATTTGATTGGCGCGGCATTGGTCGGCACGTTTGCCGGCATCTTTTTCTCCTATGGGTTCTTCGGGCCTCTTGCCACGAAGATAAAATCCGTGCGGGAGAAAAAGGTGCGGCGCTACGTCATCATCAAGCAAACACTGCTTGCATTCATGAACGGAGCCTTGCCGCAGGTGGCACTCGAGCATGGCCGGAAAACCATTTCCGCCTATGAGAGGCCGACGATCAACCAGGTTGAGGAAGAAACGTTGAATCATGGCGCGGCCACGCGTGCCGCTTAAGGTAGCTGGATATGGACAGGCTTGAAACTTCTATGCCCGCAAAACTGCTCTCGCTTGAGGCACTTCGCGCAAAAGCGGAAAAACCCGCCAACAATCTGGCGCTGCTGCCGAAGTCATTTGGACGTTTCGCGCTGGCGCTTTCCAAAGATTTCCTGAGCATAGCCTCAACATCGCCCAGTTTCACCTTTGAGGGATTTTGCCGAACCGAAGCACAGCTCGTCCAGGACGTTGAGGAAAACTGGAGCCTTTCGGAAACCCTTATCTGCGGCGAGTTGCGGCAGGGGGTTCGCGTGAGCATCGACAGGCCAGTCATTTACGGCTTGTGCGATGTTGTTTTTGGCAGTGTCGGAAACGAGCCAGCCTATGCCGAAGCGAGGCCATTCTCAAAAATTGAACGGGCAATCACGCAGCTGTTCTTCAAAACCGTTGGGCGGGCCATGCCAGCGGCGTTTCCAAATGCCGTTCTGAAGGAATTTTTTGTGGCACCGCCGGAGGATCCAAACGAGGATCCCAAATATCCCCCCGTCAAGCCGTTCGTGGCGGTGAAAATCTTGTGCAACATACATGGCTACAGCGGAGAACTGCTTATCGAAATACCGGAAGAGCTTGCCCTGCAGTTTCAGCTCAATGACCGCAAACAGCATGCCCCGGCGGCGCCAAAAGCCTCCGAATGGGGCATGCAGATTTCAGGGCGGGTTGAAACCATTGAAGTGGAGCTGGTGGCCGTGCTTGCCGAGTTCCAGATGAGTCTCGACAGCGTGACAAGCCTTCAGGCCGGGCAGGTGATCAAGCTCGAGAATGACATCGCCAGCCCGCTTACCGTGTGCAGTGACGGCATTGAACTGTTCACGGCGAGGCTTGGCCAAACCGCGAGAAAATTCTGCCTCAGCATCGAAACATCAATCACAATGGCGCAATAACGCGCCGTGAACCCGGTTCCATCCGGCAATTTGTGCCGGGCCAGCAAGAAGCACAATTTTCCCACAAGCTTGATAGTTGAAGATCAGAAACTGAACTGACGCCTGAACCGAAAGATTTACGAATGGTCGATATCCTTGAAGAATCTGCACCGGCAGGCGTGGCCGAAGGCGCACCGGCGAATGATTTGAACGACTCGCCAGAGGACGTTTCGAGCACGGGGTCTCTTGAGAATGCCTTGAATAATTCGGAGGCAGGCAGAGCCTCTGCAAAAGCCGGCTCCCAAGCCTCTCCCGATCAGCGTGGCGGGGGAGTAATGCCGCAAGGCTCGCTGCTCAAGATCCCTGTCAACGTCCAGGTCATTCTTGGCACGACCAAGATGTCGCTGCACAAGGTCATGGCGCTTGGCCCCGGTTCCATTGTGGCCCTGGACAAGGAGCTTTCGGAGCCGGTTGCCCTTCTTGTGAACGGAAACGAGGTTGCGCGCGGCCTGATTGTCGTCGTCAACGAGAAAACCGGGCAACTCGGCATTTCGCTGACGGAAGTCTCGTCGGGCGGAGCGGGCGAAAAACTTTCAAAACCGGTCTAGCTGGGAAAAGACAAGCGCTGTGAGCCAGGAGGACATTAATGAACGGGCGAGCAAGGCGGCAATCATATTGCTGGCCCTGGGCGGTACGTTTGGCTCCCGGCTGCTGAAGGAATTTGAACCGGGGGAAATCCGGACGTTTGCAAATTCGGCGGCAGCACTGGACGAGATTGATCCGACATTCCTGGGCAACCTGGTCGACGAGTTCTCGTTCGAGATGAACAAGCCAGCACTTTTGCGCGGTGGCGACCAGCAAACCCGGAGCTTCCTGGCGGAAGCGCTGCCTGCCGACCAGATCAACAAGATACTCGGGGCCGAGGACGTGCCCTTCGCGCCCGTCTGGCAAAGCTTCACGGCGGGATCCGAAAACACGCTTGTGCCTTACCTGCTTGATGAACACCCGCAGACCATCACCTTCATCCTCACCAAGCTGGATATGGATCTCTCGGCCAAAATTGTCTCGCTGCTGCCACGTGAATTGCGTGATCCGGTCACCCGCCGCCTTCTCAAGATGCAGTCGGTGGAGGCCGAGCCGAACAAGCTGGTGCAGCTTTGCCTGCAGGCTGACCTGCTGACGCAAGCCGATACGGGCCTCGAGAAGGAAGGCCGGGCGCGAATGGCAACGCTTCTCAACAAGATGGACAAAGAACAGATAGAGATGATTCTTGAGGGCTTGAAAGCCGCAAGGCCGGGTGAGGCAGCGGCGCTCAGAAAACTGCTCTTCTCGTTTGAAGACATCGTGAAACTGGACCAGAAATACCGGCTGATCCTGTTTGACAAGGTTCAGACCGAACAGGTGATGCTCGCCCTTCGCGGCGCCGAGGCCGAGATCAAGGAAATCATCCTGTCGTCGCTGGGCGCGCGCGCGCGCCGGATGATTGAATCCGAGCTGAATGACGCCGCGGCGGAGGTCACCAAGGACGTGATAGCCGCCCGCCGGGCCATCGCCGAGACCGCGCTTAGGCTTGCCTCCAGCGGGGAAATTTCCATTGAAGTTGAGGCTCCGGGTGATGCCGCCAAGGATGCCGCATGAGCGAAGATCAGGACCGCGACAGTAAAACCCAGGACGCTTCCGAAAAAAAGATCAAGGATACCATCGAAAAAGGCAACGTCCCGGTTTCCCGTGAGGTGCCGGTCCTCCTTTCGCTTGTCAGCATCCTGATTGTCTGCAGCCTCATGCTGAGCGGCAGCGCCGCCGGCATCGACCAAATGCTGGGATCGATACTCGCCGAGGCCGGCACCCATAGATTGGAGAGCCAGCTCGATGTGGCTGAACTCCTGATGCCAATCGCCCAGCAGTCCCTCTTGTTCATACTTCCCATGCTGCTTGTCCTTATGGCTGGCGGGATTATCTCGTCGCTTGTCCAGAACCCGTTTCAAATTACATTCGAGAGAATCGAACCAAAAGCCTCGCGGATCTCCATCAGCAGCGGCTGGAAGCGGATTTTCGGGGTTCGCGGCGCGGTGGATTTCCTGAAATCCCTGTTCAAGTTTGCTTCCATCTCCCTCATTCTCTACCTGATTGTGAAATCGGAAATGCCCGCCGCCATCAGCGTGATGATCAAGCCGCCGCAATTGATGCCGGCCATCATCCTTGAAATCACCATCAAGCTTGTTTCGGCTGTTGCGGTGACTGCGCTTGTGCTTGCGGTGGTGGATACCGTGTGGAGCCGGATGGCATGGCTGCGCGACCTGCGGATGTCGCACCAGGAAGTCAAGGAAGAGCACAAGCAGGCCGAAGGCAACCCCTTGGTCAAGCTGCGCGCCAAGACACTGGCCCGGCAAAGGTCATCGCGGCGCATGATGGCCGCCGTGCCGCGGGCAACGATGATCATTGCCAACCCAACGCATTATGCGGTTGCGTTGAGATATGTGCGGAGCGAAGGCGGCGCCCCCATAGTGCTGGCCAAGGGGCAAGACAGCATGGCGCTGAAGATACGTGCAATCGCCGAAGAACACGGCATATCGGTAATTGAAAACAAGCCGCTGGCGCGCGCCATGTATGAAAAAGTTGCAGTCGATTCGATGATTCCGCAAGAATTCTTCAAAGCCGTGGCTGAACTGATTCACTTCCTGCAAATGCGAAAAGTCGCCAATTTAGTTGGCCAAAAAGGAACCTGACATGAGTGGAGTAGGCCCAGGGCGTTTCCCGGATTTCGAACGGCAGATCAATGACTCCTTGAAGGAAGTGGCGCTCGAGCTGCGATCCGTCGATGTCATTGACCTTGCAAGCTATATCCATACCTTGAAGCTCGCTAATGTCGGGGATCTGATAAATTCGGCGCTTGAACTCTATTTCAAACCCCATACCTTCGTCTTCTCATACTCCGGCGAGGTTGAATTGACCTGGTTCGGAAGGCCAAGCGTCAGCCTGGATATGGAACTTCATAGTGCGGGAGTTGATGTGTATTTCAGCCTCATCATCGAGGCCCTAGCAGTTGGTGTGCATATCAAATACGTGTCGGTTGATGGCGTGACCTGTGATGAACCTGGGGATGCCAAGCGGTTTTCGAAGGCGCTTGACGCAGCCAGGCTTCCTGCAGCGCCCAATGCCGGAAACCGCTGGAAACCCGGCTCGGACATAGCAACATTGCCGTAACAAGAGGTCACCAGTTCCCGCCCCGGGCCGCTTCAAATATCGCAGGCCCACGACAGCCCCGGACAAGATTTCGATCTTAGACTTTGCCCATGAATTGCGGAGTTTCCGGATGTCTGAAATCCAACTGATGAATTTGGCTGTCCAGAAGGCCGATTGGCTTTCCGTGCGGCAGTCAATTCTCGCGCAGAATGTGGCGAATGCCAACACGCCGAGCTACAAGGCCAAGGATATTGTTCCCTTTGAATCGTTCCTTGACAGCGCCCAGTTGGCCATGGCGACGTCAAATGAACGGCATATCAACGTTTCCGCAAGCGAGCTGGAATCACCCCGGGTTGAACAGGATCAGCGCGGGGAAACAACGCATTCCGGGAACAACGTTTCACTGGAAAACGAGTTACTGAAGCTTGGCGAAACCAGCAGCCAGTTTGCCTTGAACACGGGCCTCATCAAGTCCTTCAGCCGCATGATCATGTTGAGCCTGAAGTAGCATGGGTGATCCTCTCATAGCGGCAATGAAAACCTCGGCTTCCGGCCTTGAGGCGCAGTCCATGCGGGTTCGCGTCATTTCGGAAAACCTGGCGAATGCCGAATCCACCGGCAGCACGCCGGGCTCCGACCCTTTCCGCCGGAAAACCATAACATTCGGTGAGGAGCTCGACAGGGTGAGCGGCGCCACGGTTGTGGACGTGAAGGGAGTCCAGACCGACCAGAGTCCTTTCGAGTTAGAATTTGATCCGGGAAATCCGGCTGCCAATGCGGCGGGCTACGTCAAAACGCCCAATGTCAATTTGATTTTCGAAATGGCCGACATGCGCGAGGCCAACCGGTCCTATGAGTCAAATTTACAGGTGGTAAAACAGGCCCGCGAGATGATCTCCATGACAATTGACCTGCTGAGAGGTGGAAATTGATAGCTTCGGCCATTGGCGACAGCAAGGTATTGCAAACACTACAGGGCGCGCCCGTGCAGCCCAATGGGGCGGCAAACCTGTCCGCCGGCGAAGGCTTCGAAAAAATCCTCAATGGCCTGGGGGCCAATGCTTTTGAAGCCTTGCGCAGCGGGGAATCAACCGCCATTGCCGCGATTGAAGGCAAGGCCACGACGCAGCAGGCTGTCATGGCCACCATGGAAGCCGAAAAGTCCTTGCAGGCAGCGCTTGCCATACGCGACAAGATTGTCAGCGCGTTCCTTGAAATTAGCAGAATGCAGATCTGAGGGAGTAGGGAATGCGCGCACTTTCAATCGCGGCAACCGGCATGAGCGCACAGCAGCTCAATGTCGAAGTTATCGCCAACAACATCGCAAATATCAACACCACGGGATTCAAGCGCGCACGGGCTGAATTCACCGATCTGCTGTACCAGGTTGAGCGCACCAACGGCATTCCAAACAGCAGTGGATCAAGCGCCATACCTGAAGGCGCGCAGTTGGGCCTGGGCACCCGCCTGGCGGCAATTCGCAATGTTCACATACAGGGCCCATTGGCCAATTCCGGAAACAAGATGGATGTGGCGATCAATGGAGAGGGTTGGTTTCAGGTCAGCGGCCCGGATGGCGAAACCCTCTATGCCCGCGCCGGTGCATTCAACACGAACGAAAACGGACTGATCGTGACGATGGATGGCTACGAAGTCCAGCCGGCGATGACGGTTCCGGCAAATACCATTGACGTCAGCATCAATCAGTCAGGCGAGGTCTACGCTCAGGTGGCCGGCCAGACCACGCCAACGCTTCTGGGGCAATTCAGCCTGGCCAGCTTTCCCAATCCGGCGGGCCTTGAGGAACTTGGCGGTAACCTGTTCCGCCAGACTGTTTCATCCGGTACTGCGACAACAGGCGTTCCGGGGCAGGTTGGCTTTGGAAAAATACAGCAGGGGTATCTTGAGGGTTCTAATGTCGATCCGGTGAAGGAAATCACCGACCTGATCTCGGCGCAGCGGGCCTATGAAATGAATTCCAAGGTGATCCAGGCCGCCGACGACATGGCGGGCGTCGTATCCAAGGGAATCCGGTAATCCTTCATGAGCCCCGTGCCCGCGCGCCATAAAAAATACGCCCTTGCCGCCGCAGCTTCGATTGCCGCCGCCATTTTTGCGCCGGCAACGGCAGCCGCAGACATGCGCGATATTCCGGTTCCGGCGGCAGTCGTCTATGCGGGGGACCAGATTGTTCAGGGCATGCTGGTCGAGAAGCCGTTTTCCGTTCCCGATGCGGCTGCGAAAAATTACGTGCTCCTGCGCCGCCAGATTGAAGGACTATATGCGAAGCGCACGCTCCTTCCGGGAAAACCAATTCCTCTGGCCTATGTGAAGCTGAAGGATAGCGTGGTTCAGGGTGTACTCACCAAGGCGACATTCGAGATGAATGGCCTGGTCATCTCGACATTTCTGGTTCCCCTGCAATCGGGTGTTGCGGGCGAACTCATTGACGCGCGCAATCCCGAATATGGCAGAACCATAAAGGCCCTGGTGAAATCCGATGGTTCGCTTCAAGTCGGTGGGCTATGAGGAAATTTGCATTTCTTGTGGGCCTGTTGCTGAGTGTTGGAATTGCCGAAGCTGCTTCGCGCATAAAAGACATTACTTCAATCCAGGGCCTGCGTGACAACCAGCTCATTGGCTACGGCCTGGTGATGGGCCTTCAGGCCACGGGCGACAGCTTAAGAAATTCCCCGTTCACCGATCAGTCCATTCGTTCAATGCTTGACCGCCTTGGGGTGAATGTTGAAGCAGGATCGGTGAAATCGAAAAATGTTGCCGCCGTCGTGGTGACCGCGACACTCCCTCCCTTTGTCGGAAAGGGCGAGAGAATTGATGTGACGGTATCGTCAATCGGTGATGCCAGCTCGCTGGCGGGCGGCCAGTTGGTCATGACCCCGTTGGTCGCGGCTGATGGCCAGGCCTACGCCGTTGCTCAGGGGCCGATTTCCATTTCCGGCTTTGCAGCATCAGGTGAGGCGGAAAAACTGTCTGCGGGTATTGCAACGGCCGGGCGCATCGCCAATGGCGCGCTTATCGAGCGCGAGCTTGAAGGGGACTTCAACTCACTGAAAAGCATCGTCTTGCAAATACGCAATCCGGATTTTGCGACAGCGGTTGGCATTTCTGACAAGATCAACGAATTTTCCCGGGCAAAGTTTGGCGTGGCAATAGCCGCCGAGCGGGATTTCCGGACCGTTTACGTTCAACGGCCCGATAAAATAACAGTTTCACGCCTCGCCGCAGCTCTGGGCGAACTTGAAATTGTGCCCGACAGTCCGGCCCGCATCGTCATTGACGAAAAAAGCGGAACCATCGTCATTGGCGATAAGGTAAAACTTTCAACAATCGCCGTCACTCACGGAAACCTGACTGTCCGGGTTACGGAAACCCCCGACGTTTCACAGCCGGAACCGTTCAGCAAAGGTGAGACAACAGAAATTCCCTCCACCGAAATCACCGCCAATCAGACCGGCGGGCAACTGGCGATCATCAATGGCCCGAATCTGCAAATGCTGGTGGACGGACTGAACGAAATTGGGTTGAAGCCCACCGGCATCATCGCAATCCTTCAGGCGATAAAGACGGCTGGCGCGCTGCAGGGTGAGCTGGTCGTGCAATGAGCATAGAATTGAAAAGAGCAGGGAAGGCACGGCGCAATTTGGCCTTATGGGCATTGACCGCCTGCTTGGCGCTGATCCTTCCGGACATTTCACATGCGTCAGAGGCCAAGGTTACGGCGCCAGCGGCACCCAAAATAGCGGCAGTTCCCGCCGTGCTTATGCCCAAGGATGATTATTGTGCCAACATCGCCGACCTCGCCGCTGATGCCCGCTACATGCTGCAGATGAAGACACTCGAGGATATCGAGAAAAAAATTGATCAGAAGATCGTTCTGCTGGAGGCCAAGCGGGCCGAAAGCGAAGCGTTTTTGAAGAAGCGCAACGACGCGATCAAGGAAGCGCGGCAGGACCTGGTGGATATTTTTTCCAAGATGAAGCCGGATGTCGCCGCCGCCCAGTTCGAGATACTTGATGTCGGGACAGCCGCGTCGATACTCAAGCAACTCAATGCGCGCGTTTCGAGTACGATTTTGAATGAAATGAAGGTACCTGTCGCCGCGGCGATAACTGTCAAAATGGCCGAGCCCCTAAGCGGCGCAAAACTGGATGGCGGGACATGAAGAAGTCCGTCCTGGCCATTTTCCTCTTGATGTGGTTGACCGCTTGCGGTTCGAAGTTTGACGAGTTGGCGGGTGCGCCTGAGCTTTCGCCTGCGGGGTCGGGCCTGATTGATCCCAATTTGGAGAGCATTCCGCAGGTTTACCCGGTTTCGCAGGAATCCCAGTCGACGTGGATCGGGGGTTCGGCGGATTTCTTCCGTGACCGCCGGGCCCATGATGTTGGCGATATTCTGACCGTCGAGATTTCAATCAACGACAAGGCGGCCCTCAGCAACAACTCAAATGTCGAGCGGAAATCCAGTGCCGATGCGGACCTCGGGCTGACCTATGATATCATGGGTGTGGTTAAGGCCGATACCAACGCTGAAGGCGAAGTAAATTCCAACACCAAGTCTTCGGGTCAGGGGACAACGGCACGATCTGAAAAAATTGAGCTCTCCGTTGCAGCCGTTGTCACCGCAGTCCTGCCGAACGGCTATTTGGTGATCAAGGGAACCCAGGAAATCCGGGTAAACTATGAAGGCCGCTTGCTCAGCATTTCCGGGATTGTCCAGCCAAGAAACATTTCCGACGATGGCACGGTAGCCTACGACAAGATCGCCGAGGCCCGCATCTCCTACGGCGGCAAGGGAACCCTGACAGACGTGCAGAAACCGGGCTGGGGGCACCGGATCTGGAACAAGATAACGCCGTTTTAGAGAGGCAAAGCAGTTCGCGTGGCAAATGCTAAGGAAAATAAGACCGAAGGAACCAAGGGATCCAAGCCCTCGGCGATGTCGATCATTATACCGGTCTTGCTGCTCACCCTCATCGCGGGCGGCGGCGGCTTTGCCGTTGCTACGCTGTTGGGCCCGAATTTGGCGCCGGCACCCCAAGCCGAAGTGGCTGCGTCAGATGGTGGTCATGTGTCGGAACCGGCGGAGGGGGAAGTCGGTGACGGGCCCGGTTCAAATGCCGGCATCATCCGGCAACTGGCGCCGATTGTTACCAATGTTGCCTCGCCAAAAGATGTATGGATGCGCATTGAGGTTTCAATCGTCATCAAGCCGGAAGCAAAATCCGAACAGGATTTGATTGCGGTGCGATCGAGCGACCAGATACTTGCCTTGCTGCGAACAATAGACCTCGCACAGATCGAGGGGCCGAGCGGCTTTCTTCACTTCCGCGAGGACATCAACGATTTGGTGCGTGAAAGCTCCGAACACAAGGTTGCGCAGGTTCTCATAAATTCGATGGTTGTGGAATGATGCGGATGCTTGCAATCGCGGTTTCGCTGCTGCTTCTTTCGCAAGGGGCAGCGGCCCAGGTTCCTCCACTTGGAGACCTGTTGCCGCCAGGCGATGCCACGACCAGCGGCCGCATCATTCAATATGTCTTGCTGCTCACGGTGCTGTCAGTGGCGCCAAGCATATTGATCATGGTAACCTGCTTCACCCGGTTCATCGTGGCTTTCTCGTTCCTACGCGCCGCCCTTGGAATGCAGAGCACGCCTGCCAATCTGGTGATCACCAGCCTTTCGCTGTTTCTCACATTTTTTGTCATGGCTCCCACCTTCGACAAGGCCTGGAAGGAAGGCCTCCAGCCGCTGGTCGAGAACCGGATGAATGAAACCGAGGCGTTCGATAAAATCACCGATCCGTTCCGACAGTTCATGCTTGGTCAGGTGCGCGAAAAGGATTTCGTGATGTTTCAGGAGATTGCCGAAGAAAGATTTGGCGCACCGCCCGCCGGGGCAAAGGCGGAGCTTCGGGTCTTGGTTCCTGCCTTCATGATTTCCGAGCTTCGGCGCGGCTTTGAAATTGGCTTCCTGATTTCCCTGCCATTTCTCATCATCGACCTGATCGTTGCCACCATTACCATGTCCATGGGCATGATGATGCTGCCTCCCACCGTAATTTCCCTTCCATTCAAGGTTCTGTTCTTTGTCCTGATTGACGGCTGGAGCATGCTGGCGGGAAGCCTGATCAAGTCATTTTCCTAGTCAGGAACTGGCCGTTTGACAAATTTGTGAGTGCGCGCGTGAGTAGATTGCAGAGGGGAATGAGTCCCCAGGTATGATGCCGATCTGCGATTCCGGTTGAAACCCGGAATGTCATAATTTCGCGACGATATAATATTTCAGGGATATTCCTATCATGGCAAGCATTCTCACAAACGTATCGGCAATGACAGCATTGCAAAGCCTCAACAAGACCAACATGTCGATGGAGGAAACCCAGCGAAGGATTTCCACCGGCTACCGGGTAGGCACCGCCGAAGACAACGCCGCTTACTGGTCCATTGCAACCACGATGCGCTCGGACAATTCCGCACTGGCCACCGTGAAGGATGCCTTGGGACTTGGAGCGGCAACCATTGACGTGGCCTATACCGCCATAAACAATGCAATCGAGGTGACCAAGGCCATCAAGAACAAGTTGGTGGCGGCCAGGCAGCCAGGTGTTGACCGGACCAAAATCCAGGCTGAAATCACCGAACTGCAGAACCAGCTTCAGAGCGTTGCCGATTCCGCTGTGTTTTCCGGCGAGAACTGGCTTTCCACCGATTCCTCGGCTGCCGGCTACAACGCGACCAAATCAATTGTCTCTTCGTTCTCCCGGACCAATGGAAACATAACCATCGGCACCATATCCATAGACGTCACAGGCCTGACTTTCTTCGATACGGGCGCCGGCGCAACCCAGGTTGGCATAGTTGACGGCTTGCGCGATGCGACAGGCGCCATTGCCGTTGCAGGCACGTTCAGCGTTGCAACGCTTGACATATCGGCCTTGACCAACAGCCCCGCAGATATCACAACACTTGAAGAATATATTGTGGGCGTTGACAGGTCGATTTCGGAAATGACCAGTTCGGCAAGCACGCTAGGCGCCACGAAACAACGTGTGACACTTCAGCAGAGCTTTGTGAGCGCCCTGATAGATGCGGTTGACCGCGGCATTAGTACGCTCGTGGATGCGGACATGACCCAGGAATCGACCCGGCTACAGGCGCTGCAAGTGCAGCAGCAACTGGGCATTCAGTCGCTCAGCATTGCTAACCAGAACAGCCAGAACATCATGGCCTTGTTCAAATAACGGCTCCGGACAGCCACTTGGTTCAGGCCACCTCGATCCGCCATGATGATCGGGGTGGCGGCCAAACCACGGTTCTTAAGGGCATCAAGTAGAATTTAACCTGACCCGTTAACAATTCCTCAGAACTTGCCAGTTATACAGGCTGCATCTCAGGTTGGGCCAAAGCGCTCATAGGCATTATGCCGCTCTGTTATTCCGGTTCTAATCCGGCATGTCCTTCCAGTTTGTAACGAGTAAATGGGGACTATTCCTTATGTCGAGCATCAATACCAACGTATCCGCAATGGTTGCATTGCAGAGCCTGAACAAGACCAACGCGGCTCTTGAAACAGCCCAGAAGCGTATTTCCACCGGTTACCGTGTGGGTTCAGCCGAAGACAACGCCGCTTACTGGTCAATCGCAACGACGATGCGTTCAGACAATTCAGCTCTTTCCACGGTGAAAGATGCCCTTGGACTTGGCGCCGCCACGATCGATGTGGCCTATACCGCCACCAACAGCGCCATCGACGTCACCAAAGAGATCAAGAACAAGCTCGTTGCCGCAAGACAGCCTGGCGTTGATCGCGCCAAGATTCAGTCGGAAATCACCGAGTTGCAGAACCAGCTTCAGAGCATTGGCGATTCAGCCGTGTTCTCGGGCCAGAACTGGCTCTCGGATGATTCGTCGGCGGCGGGCTACAATGGCACCAAGTCGATTGTTGCCTCGTTCACCCGTTCCGGCGGTGCGATTTCGATCGGCACCATCAGCATCGATACGTCCAGCACGCTTTTGTACGATACGGGCGCCACAGGCGTTGGCATCATTGATGGCCTGCGCGATGCGACCGGTGCAATTGCCGTGGCAGGCACCAGCGTTGCGGCGCTGGATATCTCGGCCCTGACTGACAGCGCTGCGGATACCACCATTCTCGAAGCCCATATTTCACGCGCCGACACGGCGATTTCCGAAATGACGGATTCCGCAAGCTTGCTGGGTGCCAGCAAGCAGCGCGTGGGCCTGCAGAAGAACTTTGTGAGCGCCCTGATGGATGCTGTTGACCGCGGCATTAGTGCCCTTGTCGATGCCGACATGACGGAAGAATCAACCAAGTTGCAGGCGCTGCAAGTGCAGCAACAGCTCGGTATCCAGGCATTGAGCATTGCCAACCAGCAGGGCCAGAGCATTCTCTCGCTCTTCAGGTAAGCTTACCCTTTTAAAATCAATGGGTTAACACGAAGGCCGCATTCCGCAAGGGGTGCGGCCTTCGGCATATTAGCTAATTATAAACCATGTTCTCCTATGGTAAATCCATGACAGGTTGAGCCACAGCGCTCCCAGGTATTACGCCGCCCTGCTATTCCGGTTGAAATCCGGCATGTCTTCCTTTCAGTTGCAACCACCAAATGAGGACAATTTCCCATGTCGAGCATCAATACCAACGTATCCGCAATGGTCGCATTGCAGAGTCTCAACAAGACCAACGCGGCCCTTGAGACAACCCAGAAGCGTATTTCCACCGGTTACCGTGTGGGTTCAGCCGAAGACAACGCCGCTTACTGGTCAATCGCCACCACGATGCGTTCAGACAATTCCGCCCTTTCGACCGTGAAGGATGCCCTCGGACTTGGCGCTGCTACGATTGACGTGGCCTATACCGCCACCAACAGCGCCATTGATATGACCAAGGAAATCAAGAACAAGCTTGTTGCCGCCCGCCAGCCCGGCGTTGACCGCGCCAAGATCCAGGCGGAAATCACCGAATTGCAGAACCAGCTTCAGAGCATTGGCGATTCAGCCGTGTTCTCGGGCCAGAACTGGCTCTCTGACGATTCATCAGCAGCGGGCTACAATGCCACCAAATCGATTGTTGCCTCATTCACCCGTTCCGGCGGCGCGATTTCGATCGGCACCATCAGCATCGATACCTCCAGCACGCTTTTGTACGATACGGGCGCCACAGGCGTTGGCATCATTGATGGCTTGCGTGACGCGACCGGCGCCATTGCCGTGGCAGGCACCAGCGTTGCGGCGCTGGATATCTCGGCCCTGACGGACAGCGCTGCGGATATTCTCATTCTCGAAGCCCATATTTCACGCGCCGACACGGCGATTTCCGAAATGACGGATTCCGCCAGCTTGCTGGGCGCCAGCAAGCAGCGTGTGGGTCTGCAAAGAAGTTTTGTTGGAGCGCTTATGGATGCCGTTGACCGCGGCATCAGCACACTTGTCGACGCCGACATGACGGAAGAATCAACCAAACTGCAGGCGCTGCAAGTGCAGCAGCAGCTGGGCATTCAGTCGCTCAGCATTGCCAACCAGCAGAGCCAGACCATTCTCACGCTCTTCAGGTAACCGAAACCCCTGAAATCAGGGAATTAGCACGAAGGCCGTATCCCGCAAGGGGTGCGGCCTTCCGCGTCTGCAATGCTCACGCAAGTTTCCGCACCGAATGTACGCCTCAAAGGCATGTGTTGTCAGGAGGCATGGGTTTGGCACAGGATTTTTTGATGCGGTTGCAATTGGGGCTTGCCAGCCTCGGGCTGAAGCGGCTTTTGACCCTTGGCATTGCCGGCATTGCGGTTTTTACCCTGGTGGCGACCAGCAGCTATTATCTCAGCTTGCCGCAGCGCGAAGTCATCTACTCCGGCCTCGACTTGCAGGACGTCAGCCAGATTGGCGCCGTCCTGGAGGAATCGGGCGTTCCGTTTGACGTCAATCCGGAAGGAACAGCCGTGCTGGTCGATTATGGCAATACGGCCAGGGCCCGCATGTTATTGGCCGAAAAGGGCCTGCCCAAGGGCGACAAGTCCGGTTACGAGCTGTTCGACAACCTCGGTTCCATGGGCCTTACATCCTTCATGCAGCAAATCACCAAGGTGAGGGCGCTTGAAGGCGAGCTTGCCCGCACCATTCAGTTGATGAAAGGCATAAAAGCCGCGCGAGTTCACATTGTCATGCCGCAAGAGGGAACATTTCGCAGCATAAAGGAACCGCCTTCCGCCTCGGTCATTATCCGCACCGAAATGAGCGATGGAAAGCTTTACGCCGCCGCCATCCAGCAGCTCGTAGGTGCTGCCATCCCCGGCATGACGAAAGATATGGTGACGGTTCTCAGCACCGATGGTTCCATACTTGCCTCCCATGAGGATTCCATGACGGCGGCCCCCGGAAACATGGTGACGCTCGAGAAGTCCCTGGCGAAGGATATCGAGGAGCGGGTCGGCATGACGCTTGTGCCATTCCTGGGCCTTGAAAACTTCCGGATTAGCGTCACTGCGAAACTGAATACCGACCGCAAGCAGACAAATGAGACCACATATGATCCGGAGTCCCGGGTTGAACGGTCGGTTCGGACCGTGAAGGAACTGGGCGAAGCCCAAAACAACAACAGCCAGTCCGCCGTCACCGTGGATCAAAACATTCCGACCGAAACCACGCCAACCGCAGCCGGTGATCAATCCACCGAAAAGAATGACAAACGCGAAGAGTTGACCAACTACGAAATAAACTCAAAGTCCGTGGCGACCACAAGCGAAGGCTACAGCATCGAAAACCTTTCAATTGCAGTCATCATTAACAAGGTTCAGCTTTCAAAGGCGCTTGGCGGCAGTCCCACACCTGAACAGATGACCGCCAAAATGACCGAGATTCAGTCTCTGATATCGTCGGCAAGTGGCATAAACGAAGTACGCGGTGACAAGATCCAGCTCACCGCCGAAGATTTCATATCATCAGACGTAGCACTTGAACCACTGGCCAGCGCCAGCATTGTCGAGAACATCACGCACAACCTTGGTAATCTCATAAATGCCTTAGCCCTCATTACCGTGGTGCTTCTTGTGCTGCTTCTTGGGCTTCGACCGATGCTGCGCATGATTCTTGAAAGCAAGCCTGCGCAACCGCCGGAGAGCGTGCCCATGCTGGGTGCAAATGGCGCATCAAATCCGCAGTTGCCCGCCATGGGGGTGCCTCTTGGACTGCCGGGCAGCAGCATGAGTTCCAGCGAGTTGGTGGCAGAGCTCCCTGAAGCGGGAAGTTTCAAAAATCCGGTGCAGCAAAAGCTGGAGGACCTGGTCAGCCGTGACAGCGATAAAGCTGCACGGATTTTGAAAGAATGGCTGGCTGAACCGAAAAAGAGCGCCGCATGAACCGCCTTTCCTCCATGCTGCCCGAACTGAGCATTTTTCCGCTGTTTGGTTCGCTTGGCAGTGGCACGGAGGGTAACAACCCGAGTCATTCTGCCAACGGCATTTCGGAAGAAGAACTTGCGTCCAGGATAGCGACGGCACATGCGCTTGGAATGGTGAAAGGCGGCGAGAATGCCCGGGCGGAGATAGCCCAGGAATTGAATGAATTGCGGGCCAGCCACAAGACTGAGCTGGAAACCGCCCGTAAAATGTGGGTGGAAGAGGCAAGCGACCAGTCGATCAGGCTGATTGGCAAGGCTCTTGCGGATTTGGAAGCAGGGATCAGCCAGTCATTGCAGCAGGTGCTCGCGCCATTCGTTGGAAAGTTGATTCCGCTTTCTGCAATGGATGAGCTTGAGAAAATTCTTGAGAGTGCCCTGAAGGACGACTTCAAGGGATCGCTTTTCCTGTCAGGCCCCGAGGACCTGGTGGCGGGGCTCAAAGCCCGGCTGGAGCAACGGGAGATAGATGTCATTGCGGAAGCAATGCCGGGAACGGAGCTCAAGGCAAGGGGCAGCAATTTTTCCATAACCACCCGTATCAAGGGCTGGATCGATGGCATCCACGGCGCGGGCCCATGAATAGCACAAGCAACGCCGGCCATCCCGTCGACTCGATTATCATTGTCCGCAGGCGGCACGACGACGACCACGGCCATCACGGCGGGGCCTGGAAGATCGCCTATGCCGATTTTGTGACGGCAATGATGGCGTTTTTTCTCGTGATGTGGCTGATCAATGCGGCAAACGAAAAGACCAAGGCGCAGGTTGCCAGCTATTTCAATCCGGTCAAATTGACCGATGCGTCAACTTCAAAAAAGGGGCTGAACGAGCCGACGAAAGTAACCTCCACCAGCGACAAGACCGTGAAGGCTGCCGAGCCCGGGGAGCAAAGCGAGGTAAAAAGCCAGACTCCGCCGGACAAGGAGCAGTACCAGTCGCAATTTACCGAAGAGCAGATTTTCAAAAACCCCTATGGAATTCTGGCCCAGTTGGCAGGGCAAGCCTCTGACGGGGCGCCGCCTGGCCATTCAAAGAAAGGTTTGGCCATAATCGAAGTCGCTGAACCCGGCCGCAAGGGCGGCGAGGCCTTTCGTGACCCCTTTGATCCCTTTGCCTGGAAGTCCGTTCCGGAGTCGGAAATGAAAACTACGGCGAAGGAAGCAGCGGCAGATGAACCAGCCGCTGAGAAAGTGGCCAAAGAAACCAAAGCAGGTCAGGAAGCAGTGCCGAAACCGCTTGCCAAAGTCATTGCCGCCCTGCCAGCCGAGACCACGGAAGCCAAGGTAATTCCGCCTGCGCCAATCATTAAACCCCCGGCAAAAGAACTTGCCCCAGTTCCCGCGAAACCTGCCGTCGATGCCAAGCCAATAGAGGCAAAAAAGGAATCAAAACCGGCGGAAGCGGACACTAAAACAGCGATTGCCGTCCGCCAGCAGCTCATGCAGAAAATGAAGCAATCTGCTCCGGACCAAAAACCCACGCTTGAAGTGAAGCAAACCAAGGAAGGCGTCCTCATCAGCCTGACCGACAGTTTGAACTTTGACATGTTCGCCGTTGGATCGGCTGAACCAAGGCCCCAGTTGGTCGTCCTCATGGAAAAAGTGGCTGGCACGTTGCGCGACTACAAAGGCAAAATTGTCATCAGGGGGCATACGGATTCACGCCCCTTCAAGAATCCCGATTACGACAACTGGCGACTTTCCACGGCCCGGGCGCAGATGGCTTACTACATGCTGGTAAGGGCGGGTGTTGATGAGAACAGCGTGGAGCGCATCGAGGGCTACGCCGACCGGGATTTGAAACTCCCTGACCAACCTGAATCCGCCGAAAACCGGCGCATCGAAATCCTGCTCAAGGTTGATCAGCCGTGAGAAAAATAGTTGCTGCAATGCTTTTGTGCGCAACATGCATCATGGCCGCAGGCGGTGCATGGGCAAGCGGCGACACGAACTTGCAATTCCGCGATGCGGCAAGGACGCTCGAGAAAGTTCAGGATGCAACCGCGTCCGGGGATAATGCTGCTGTTGACCTGCAGTCCAAACTGATTATCCAAATGGGGACGGACCTCACAAATGCTAAGCAATCCGATTTGCAGGATGAGCGAAACCTGAGGGCCGTTGCGGTTTACCTTTTCAGCGGCGGCAACCCGAACGTCGCGGAACGGCGGGTAATTCCCCTGAAAATTGACCCGGAAAACAAGGCGTTGCTTGATGGCGCCTTGGCCTATGCGAGGGGCGACAAAGCGGGCGCCATCAAGTTCCTGGGACATGTTGATCTGGCCAGCCTTCCGCCAACCCTGGCGGGAAGAGTGGCCCTCGTAAAGGCCATCCTGACCTCCGCGGAAGACCTGAAAGCTGCCCTATCGCTGCTGGGCGCGGCGCGTGCCTTTATGCCCGGAACGCTCGTGGAAGAAGGAGCCCTGCGCCGCTGCATAACTTTCGCCGGAAAATTGCCTGACACCGAACAACTGGAGCACTGTGCCTCGTCCTACATCAGGCGGTTTCCAAAATCCATATACTGGAAAGACTTCGAGGAAAGTTTCACACTCAGCCTGATCGAAATGGATTACCTGAAAGCCGGCGGAACAATGCCGCGCCTGAATGTCATCCTCAAAGATCTGCCGCCCGCCGACTACAGGGAAATCCTGTTGATGATCAGCAAGGCCGCCGTAAGCCATGGCAGGCATGCGCTGGCGATTTCCAGCGCGCAAAGCGCCCGTGAACTGTCCCGTGCAGGCAGCGCCGAAATGGCCAGGTCAAATCTCTATGAAGGGGCGATCCTGATTGCGGGGGAGGGCTATGAGTCAGGAAAGACAAGGCTGGAAAAAATAGACGAGGCGCTTCTTGATACAAGTGACAGGTCGCTGCTCGAAAAGGCATTGGAAGTGAGCCGCCAGATAGGCCAGAGGCCAGACATAGCTGAGGAAGAGACAGCCAAGCCGCAAACCTCTGCCGAACTCGAAAAAGACCAGCCGCCAGCTTACGTCAGCCTTTTGGCGAGGGCAAAACTCGCACTTGCAGATCCGGATCCCGTGAAATGAATACAATGACTCCATCCTTGGAAATTGATGTCAAACCTGCGGCTGGTGCTGCTGTCCTTAAAACTCGTGCCGGCAACCATGGCCGTCAGCATGGGAAAATGCCGGATATGTTTCCGGACATTCTCGCTGACGTGGCGCTTTCAAAAAATGTTGCATTAGAGGCTGCAAGCGTACTGGTCCCTCCTGAAAAATCCGCCATCCGGGACGATGAGGTGGATACCAGCGACAGGAAAGAGGATTCGCCACCCGAAGCGAAAATTCTGCAGCCCGCAATACCAATTGATATAAAACAATATCTTCAAGTCATTGCGGCGGTTGCCCAAAAGCAAACCGGCGACGGCGAACAGGTAATGCTCCCGGTTATCGCGGCAGCGGTGCTCTCAACGGCTGTTCCCAGGCGTGAAACTCAAGGTGAAAACACAAGACAAGTTGAAGACGACGTCCCTAGGAAGGCATCAACTGATGTCGCCAATTCTGATGCGCCAAAATTTCCCGAACTGAAAGCCATGGACCCGCGGATACCGGTCGATCACAATGACAAAGATTCGCAGGCCCTAACCATCAGCCTGCCTAAAACGGAGAATCTTCAAGAGACCAAGGAAATTTTTCAGCCGAAGGCTCCCAGGGAAATTCTCCAGCCAAAGGCTGCTGATGTCGAGTTGCGCGTGATCAAGGTGGAAACCTCATTTTCACCGGCAGCTTCTGCCCCGTTCGTCGTGCAAGTTGCCAAAATCATGACCGATGGTCTGGGCGGCCCCGTTCATGGCCCTGTTGCTGTCTTCGGCAACCCGGCGCCTGATCCGCGGCCTGACGTGGTCAAAAGCCTCCAGATACAGTTGCATCCCGATGACCTCGGCAAGATCAAAGTGGCAATGCATCTGCGCGGCGATGAACTGAGGCTGCAAATTGAAGTCACGAACAAGGCAGTGGAAACAC
The DNA here is from genome assembly GCA_965279345.1 of Aestuariivirga sp. Lineage (GTDB taxonomy): Bacteria > Pseudomonadota > Alphaproteobacteria > Rhizobiales > Aestuariivirgaceae > Aestuariivirga. The sequence goes on along the minus strand of CBDIHN010000001.1, from coordinate 487,196 downwards.
TCCTGTTGAATGACCATCAGGCCCTGAAAGACCTCATGGGCCAGGCGGGTTACGACATCAAGGATGCGTCGATCTCAATAGCCGTCAGCACTGCCGACTCAACCCTGCCGCAGCGCAGCGTTGCCACCAGCAATCCCTCACAAGAGGCTCAGGTGGGGCAGGGCGGCAGGCAGCATCCCGGAACAAGTGAAGAAAATCAAAATCCGTTTCAAAAAGCGCGAGGACATTATGCATCTGCATCGGACTTTGAAAACGGCGGGGAGGCCAGAGTGTTGGCGCCTGGCCCTCGCCGTGGCAATGGGGTTTTTGTCTAGCCTCTGCGCCGGCAACGCAAGCCTGGCGGAAAATTTGAATATCTGTGAACGTGAAATGATTTCGGCCTCCATCAGGCACAAGGTTCCATTGGGCGTGCTCTACGCCGTGGGCCTGACTGAAACGGGCAGAAAAGGCTCGCTGCAGCCCTATGCGCTTAACATCGAGGGAAAGACGGTTTTCACCAACAGTGAGCGGGCCGCCATGAAATCTTTCAAGCTTGCCCGCCTCACCGGAAAAAAGCTCATCGACTTGGGCTGCATGCAGGTCAATCACCACTATCACGGCGACAAATTCTCCTCGGTCGAGGACATGCTGGATCCCCGGAAGAACGTTGAATATGCGGCCAAATTCCTGAGCGAACTGAGGGATCAGGAGGGGAGCTGGACCATGGCGGTGGCGCGCTACCATGCGGGGCCAAACAACAATCCCGCCCAAAAACGCTATGTTTGCCTGGTTATCAAGAACCTTGTGGCCAGCGACTTCGGCGCCTGGACGCCCGAAGCCAAGAAGTTCTGCCGCTGAGGCCTACAGGTTAGCGCAAGTTCCCGGGAATAGGCTGAAAGCAATAGAGCTGTTGGAGAAAATGCATGAGCTTGTATGGAATAATGCGGACCAGCACGTCCGGAATGGCGGCCCAGGCCGGGCGTTTGGCCACCGTTGCCGATAACATCGCCAACGTAAACACCAATGGCTATAAGCGCGCCTCCACTGAATTTTCCTCGCTTTTGATTCAAAGTTCACCCTCGTCTTCCGACTATACCTCCGGTTCGGTGACGACGGACATCCGCCACGCGATCAGCGAGCAGGGCGGCCTGCAAAGCACCACCTCAGTAACCGACCTTGCGGTTCGTGGAGAGGGCTTTTTTGTCGTTTCAGATTCTTCGGGTGCCAACTTTCTCACGCGGGCAGGTTCATTTGTAAAGAATGAGGACGGCGTCCTTGTGAATGCCGGCGGCTTTGTGCTCATGGGTTATCCTTTGACCAGCGGGCAGCCGCCAATTGTCGTCAACGGCCTAGCTGGACTTGTACCCGTCAGCTTCGCTGACCTCACGCTCACGGCGGCGCCTAGCACGACTGGAAAATTCACTGCAAACCTGCCCTCAAACGCCGCGATAACACCCCCGCTCACTCTGCCTTCGACAAACGCGCCGGGCGCTGCATATTCGGGGAAATCATCCCTGCTAAGTTATGACAGTCTCGGCAACGAAGTGATCCTTGACGTGTATTTCGCTAAAACCGCTGCCAATGAATGGGAAGTTTCCGTTTATGATCAGGCTGGTGCGACAGCGGGCGGCTTTCCCTATTCCACGCCACGGCTCGCACTGGAAACGTTGGATTTTGATGCAACAACCGGACAATTGACCGGCGCCAGTACTCAGGAGCTTTCGATTCCTATTCCCAACGGTGCAACGCTTACCCTTGATGTCTCGGACTTCAGCCAATTGGCAACCGGCTACACGCCCTTGGGCGCAGTTGTGGACGGAAACCCGCCAAGCGGCGTGGATTTGTTTGAGGTTGCCAAGGACGGTACATTCTACGCCACCTATGAAAACGGCACGCGTGTTGCAGTATACCGGATCCCCCTAGCGACGGTGACCAGCCCGGACAATTTGAGCCCGCTGACGGGAAATGTGTTCTCGCCCAATAGTGAGTCTGGCGATGTCCAGGTGGGCTTTGCCGAATCCGCGAACTTCGGTTCCGTGCTCTCCAATACCCTGGAGCAGTCGAACGTTGATCTGGCGACGGAACTTACGTCAATGATTGATTCGCAGCGCAGCTACACGGCGAATTCGAAAGTCTTTCAAACCGGCGCGGAACTGATGGACGTCCTGATCAATCTCAAGCGTTAATCCCCTAAGCGCAATTGATGTGAGTTAGAAAATGGCGGCACTTTCGACGGCACTGAATATCGCCAGATCCAGTCTCTCAACTGTTGCGGGGCAAACTGCGATTGCCTCCAGGAACATTTCAAATGTTGGCAACGCGGACTATTCCCGCAAGAGCGCCGTTGTCATTTCCCTGTCCGGCGGAGGGGCGGCAATTTCCGGCTACACTCGCGCCGCCGACAAGCTTTTATTCGACAAGATGCTTGTTGCGTCCTCGAATTCCGCAGCGAGCAGTTCGGTTCTCGAAGGCATCAAGCGGTTAAGCGAAACCGTTGGTGACCCGGAGTCGGGCTATTCGCCGGCCGGCATGATCGGCAAATTCCAGACGGCATTGCAGGTTTACGAGCAAAATCCCGCCGATCAAACCCTGGCCCAGAACGCGGTACAATCCGCTGCCGATCTTGTCCGCTCACTGAACGCCGCCACCACTATCATCCAGGACGTGCGCAAGCAGGCGGATACGGGAATGTCGGATGCGGTGGACCGCATCAACAACCTTTTGCAGCAGTTCAAAGTCGTCAATGACGCCATCGTGCGCGGAGCCGGTTCTGCCGCCGACCTCACGGAAAGCCTCGATAGCCGCGACAAGATCATGAAGCTCTTGTCCGAGGAGGTGGGCATCCGCGCGGTCACCCGGGCCAATAATGACATTGCACTTTATACGGACAGCGGCTTGACCCTGTTTGAGACGGTCCCACGTTCGGTCACCATGAATCCAACCACGGCCATGACTGCCGGGTTGAGCGGCAATGCGGCTTATATTGATGGTGTTGATATAACCAGTCCCGCCAGCACGATGGCCATCCGGTCGGGAAACCTGTTTGGGCTGGCGAAACTTCGCGATGAAATTGCCGTTGTCTATCAGGGACAGATGGATGAAGTGGCGCGTGGCTTGATTGCGGCCTTCGCGGAAACCGATCAAAGCGCAGTGCCGGTGTTGCCTGATGCAACGGGCATCTTCAGCTATTCGGGCTCACCGGCGGTGCCGGCAGGGGCGACAACAATTGCAGGGCTCGCCGGCGATATCAGGCTGAACCCCAGCGTTGATTCCGCACAAGGCGGCCTGCCATCGCGGCTCCGGGATGGTGGCATCAATGGGGCCTCCCACGTGTACAATACGTCAGCGGCGGCTGGCTTCTCCGGCCGCCTAGCTGCCCTGATTGACGCGCTTGGCACGACCCAGGCCTTCGATCCCGCCACGCAGTTGACCGGGCAATACAGTGTCATGTCGTTGGGAACGGCTTCTTCCGGCTGGCTCGAGGCCGCAAGACTGCAGGCCTCATCGGCCTCTGATTTGCAGTCGACGATGAAGGCAAGGTCTGCCGACGCCCTGCAACGGATCAGTGGCGTCAATATTGATGACGAGATGACCGTCATGCTTGAACTGGAACGGTCCTATCAGGCATCGGCAAGGATCATTGCCACGGTCGACAAGATGCTTGAAGCACTCCTGCAGGCAACGGGATAGCTCGATGTCAATTTCAACCCTCTCAATCCTCAGTGCGCCGAAACTGTCGGTCTATGAATCGCAGCGGCAGCTCCTGGACGCTCAAAAGGAACTTTCAACCGGCCGGCATGCCGATGTTGGGCTGCAACTGGGCGGCAAGACGGCGGACGCCATAGCCTTGCGGAACGGGTTTGACCGTAACAAATCAATTATCGATATGAACGGCCTGTCCGCCACGGAACTTGATCTCACGCAGGGTGCGCTGACTTCGCTGATCGATCTTGCCCACAAGTTCTCGGCGACGTTGATTGGCGCGCGGAACGCGCAGAACGGCCAGGACGTCGTGAAAACCGCCGCCAAGGCCGCTCTCGAAAGCCTGAACTCAATCCTCAACCAGACCCATGCGGGAAAATTCCTTTTTGCCGGGATAAATACCGATGCGGCGCCGCTTGCCGATTACCTTTCAACTCCGGCTTCAGCGGGAAAATCGGCGGTCGATGCGGCGTTTCTGGCGGAATTCGGTATGGCGCAGAATGGCGCAGGCGTGGGAGCGATTACCGTCACCCAGATGGACACGTTTTTGAACGGAAACTTCGCCACTCTTTTTGACCCTGGTTCCTGGTCAACCGCATTCTCGTCCGCCTCGGATCAGAACCGGACCGCGCGCATTGATACGGACTACAACGTGGAAGTTTCCACCAACGCGAATGAAGCCGCTTTCCGCGATCTGACAATGGCGATTACCATGGCCCTTGATCTCGGTTCCGGTTCGCTTAACCAGGCGGCGTTCGAGAAGCTTGTGGATAAGGCTGTCGTCGTTTCAACCTCAGCGGCGCAGCAAGCAGGGCTTATCGCAGGGCGCCTGGGGACTGCTGAAAAAGTCATTGCCGATTCAACCCAGCGGCTGAAACTGCGCAATGACATATTGAACAAGGAGATTGTTTCCCTCGAAGGGGTGGATCAGTACGAGGTTTCAACCCGCATAACCCTGCTGACAACCCAGCTCGAGGCCTCCTATTCGATAACCGCCCGCATCAGCCGCCTGAACCTGATGAACTACCTGTAGCTAAGAAAAGAAATGGCTTGAGCAAGGACAATCATGCACCGCGCACTTTACACCGAAATTCTTGAAGATGCCCCGGCCGATGCACGCGAGCGGGAGCGCCAGGCCATTGAGCGGTCCATTGAACTTTTGAATGCCGCAAAAAAGATGGGGCCAAACTCACGCGAGGCGAATGAGGCACTGCACTATCTGGACCGGCTTTGGAGCCTTCTTCTGGACGATCTTGCCAATGCGGAAAACCGCTTGCCCAAAGAGCTTCGCGCCAGCCTGATTTCAATTGGGATATGGATTCTGCGCGAGATTGACGACCTGCGGAACCAGCGGACCCAAAGTTTCAAGGGGCTGATCGACATTTCAGAGATCATTTGCAAGGGACTTGGCCGGAGCGCGTAATGCAAATACATCTCAAAAAAGGCGAGAAGCTCTATGTAAACGGCGCGGTGATCAGGGCGGACCAGCGCTGCTCGCTGGAGTTCCTGAACAACGTGACGTTCCTCCTGGAAAATCACGTCATGCAGGCCGAAAAGGCGGATACGCCCGTCAAACAGATATACTTTGTCGTGCAAACGATGCTGATCGACCCGGACAACGCCCAGATTACGCGCGAACTCTATTGGCACCTCTCCAATTGCTTGCAAACCACGCTGGAAAGCGCCCAGTTGAAACAAGGCATCGTTGACTCGGACACGTGCATAAAAAACCAGCGCTATTTTGATGCACTCAAGACTCTCCGGGGACTTTTCAAAATAGAAGAAAAGCTGCTTTTGCGGAAACCGGCAGACCAGGACAAAATTGAAATTCAGAGAGAGGTGGCGTGATGGACGTATCCGCAGTGAACAACGCAGCATCGGCTAGCTCCTCGAGCGCGGCTGACAAGGCCAAGCTCAATTATGATTCGTTTCTGCGGCTGCTGGTCGCGGAAATGAAAAATCAGGACCCCACCGAGCCGAAGGATACCTCCCAGTATCTCTCGCAACTTGCGTCATTCTCGGCCGTGGAGCAGGGTGTCAACACCAACAAAAAGCTCGATTCACTCATGACCGCAATGCAGCTTTCCCAGGCTGACTCCCTCATCGGGCATACGGTCAGCGGATCGGACGGTTTTCTGCTGGGCACCATCAAGTCGGTTGAGATCGGCCAAACGGTTTCGACCGCCATTCTCGAAAACGGCAACCGCGTTGTACTTGATGCTGGCGTGACGATCGGGTGAGCCATGAATGAAGTTGATGCGCTGGAGCTTGTGCAAGCTGCCATCTGGACCATAATCGTGGCATCCGGGCCGGCGGTGGGCTTGGCCATGGTCCTGGGCATCGCAATTGCGCTCCTCCAGGCTGTCACCCAAATCCAGGAAGTCACCCTCACATTTGTGCCCAAAATACTGGCAGTTTTTGCCGCCATGCTGCTGACGGCGCCATTTGTCGCCTCGCAAATCTATACCTTCACCGAGCTGATCTTCCAGCGAATCGCCCAAGGGTTCTGAGGGATACGGCGCAGCCTCTGCTTTTCCTTCTCCCCACAGGGGAGAAGGAAAATAAAGGAGTTTCGATTCAAACTAAATTGATCACGCACTAGTCAACTTCGGACAAGTCCCGTCTGCGATGAATTCAGGGATTGGGAAGGTGACTGATGACGACTCTGGCTATTCGCGAAGCAAACCTGATGCAGTTGAAGACCGGGCGGGACTTCGGCTTCGCCATCTGCATCGTCATAATTCTTACCGCCTTCTTCCTTCCCATTCCGGCCTTTCTGATCGATATCGGCCTGGCATTCTCCATCGCCCTGTCGGTGCTCATCCTGATGGTGGCGCTTTGGATCGCCAAGCCACTCGATTTTTCCGCATTCCCCACCGTGCTCCTCCTGGCAACCCTGCTCAGGCTGGCGCTGAACGTGGCGACAACGCGTTTGATCCTGACCGACGGCCACGAAGGCTATAACGCGGCGGGACATGTGGTGGGCGCCTTTTCCCGCTTCGTCATGAGCGGCGATTTCGTGATTGGCGTGATCGTTTTCGTGATTTTGCTCACGGTGAACTTTCTGGTTATTACCAAGGGTTCCACGCGTATCGCCGAAGTCGGCGCGCGGTTCACCCTCGATGCCATTCCCGGCAAGCAGATGGCCATTGACGCTGATCTTTCCGCCGGGCTCATCGATGAAAACGAGGCCCGGCGCCGCCGCCTGGAACTGGAGCAGGAAAGCTCGTTTTTTGGTGCCATGGATGGTGCTTCGAAATTTGTCCGGGGTGACGCGATTGCCGGCCTAATCATTACGGCCGTGAACGTCTTCGGGGGAATCGTCATCGGCGTGACGCGCCATGACATGAGCTTCGGCGGGGCGGCTGACGTCTATACAAAGCTTTCCATTGGCGAGGGCCTGGTTGCGCAGATTCCAGCGCTCATCGTGTCCCTCGCCGCGGGCCTGCTGGTCTCGAAAGGCGGAAACAAGGGCTCTGCCCAGGAAGCCATTGTCAGCCAGCTCGGCGCCTATCCGCGGGCCCTTGTCGTTTCATCTTCGCTGATGGGGATCATGGCGCTCATGCCCGGCCTTCCCTTCATTCCCTTTGCCTGCCTCTCGGGCGCCATGGCGCTGGCGGCTTACACCATTCCCAAAAAACGCAACATGAACCTGCAGATTCTGGAAAAAGAAAAGCAGGAAGTCGAGAGCCGGAAACATGAAGAGGACCGGAATTCCGTCAAGGAAATCCTCCGGACCAGCGAAATAGAGCTTTGCCTGGGCAAGCAATTGGCAACCACAATGCTGGTGGCGCACGGCGAACTGGCGCACCGGGTTTCCAAAATGCGCCGGAAATTTGCCCAGCAATACGGGTTCGTTGTGCCTGAAATCCAGCTCAGCGATGATTTTACCATTCCGCCGAAGTCCTATAAAATCAAGATTCATGGAACGGCCATCGCCTCCTTCGAGCTCCGGATCGGCGAAGTGATGGTCATTCCGGGCGAGCTCGGAAATCCCGATCTGCCCTATGATGAGGCACGCGAGCCGGCCTTTGGAATGGACTCGGTTTGGGTGCAAGAGGTTTTTGCGAGTGAGCTGAAGCGCAACGGCTACAGCCCCATAGACGGCATGTCTATTCTGCTCACCCACCTGAGTGAGCTCATCCGGAACAACCTGTCGCATCTCCTGTCCTACAAGGACATGCGGGCGCTGATGGACAGGCTGGAGCCGGAATACAAGAAACTCCTCGACGAAACTTGCCCATCGCTCATTTCATTCTCCGGCTTCCAGGCCATCCTCAAGCTCCTGCTTGCCGAAAGGGTATCGATCCGGAACATTCATCTCATTCTCGAGGCCGTGGCGGAAATAGCACCCCATGCGCGCAAGCCCGAAGCTATTGTCGAGCACGTCCGGATGCGCATCTCCCAGCAGATTTGCGGGGACCTGTCGCAGGATGGCACCCTCAAGGTGATCCGGCTGGGCAGCCGCTGGGATCTGGCATTCCATCAAAGCCTCAAGCGCGACAACAAGGGCGAAATCATCGAATTCGATATTGACCCGCGCCTGATCGAGCAATTTGCAGCGGATGCAACAAAAGCCCTCAAGCCGCATATGGACAAGGGCTATCGCATGGCCTTGGTGACGGCGCCCGAGGCCCGGCCTTACGTCCGCATGATCATCGACCGGCTTTTCCCCAATCTGCCGGTGCTTTCGCATATTGAGATTGCACGCAGCGTTCAGGTTGATCCGCTCGGCGTCATTTCATGATCCCAGTCGTCTCGGAAGCCGTGTTCGTGGGCGTGCTTGTCCTCTGCCGGGTTGGAAGCTGCATGATGCTGCTGCCGGGATTCGGCAGCCAGAGAATTCCCATGCAGTTCAGGGCGCTTCTGGCCGTGGCAGTTTCACTGACGCTGCTGCCCCTGCTGTACGACGTTGCGACTGAAGCGGCCCGGCAGGCGGGCGAACCCGGACGGCCGCTGCTCCTGGGCGGCGAAATCCTGAACGGGGTGACCATCGGATTGCTGGCGCGGTTTTTCATGGTCGCGCTGGCCTTTTCGGCAACAATCCTGACCAACATCATTGGGCTTGCCCCCACGCCCGGCATACCAATCGATGATACAGAACCGGCGCCGCCGCTGGTGAACCTGATTGGACTCACCGCGACAATGCTGATTTTTGCCACCAATCTCCACCATGAGCTTATTCGCGCCCTGATCGCCTCCTACGGTGCCTTGAAAATTTCCAGTCCGATCGACATGGGGTGGTATCTTGATCAGATTCTGGAAAGGCTGGGGCAGACATCATCGCTGGCGCTGCGGCTTTGCGGGCCTTTCATTGTCTATGCGATCATCGTGAATCTTGCCATCGGCTTTGCCAACAAGTTCACCCCGCAAATCTCGGTTTACTTCATTACGACCGGCATGGTCGCAGCCGGCGGCTTCTTCCTGCTTTACTTCACGATTGACGATTGGTTCGGCCTGTTTTTGCAGGACTTTTCGGCCTGGCTGAAGTGAGGAGGGGTCCGTGCCGGAGAGATTGAAAAGATTGAACCGGCTGCGTGAATCCTGGGCGCAGCGCAAGAAATCAACGGAGTACCGGATTGCCGCCATTGCAACGGAGCTTTCCCGCGCCAGTGCGGAAGAGGAACATCTGGCGCAAGGCGTGGATAGCGGAGAGGGGCCATTGCGCCTGTTTCCCGACCTTGCTACGCGGCGGCTGCTGGCGATCGATGACGAGAAGAAAAAGCTGGCCACCAGGATGGAGTCGGTAAAAGCAACCCTTCGCCAGGATTCATTGAATTTGCGGCGTTGCGAGATCTTTCAGGAGAGGCACAAGGATCATCTCAGGCAAAAGGACGAGGCAGCCTCGCTGGAAGCGACAATTGAGGTGTTTCTCCAGCGCCGGCCCTGAAATTTAGAGCGTGGTCAATCTTGGCTAATCCGAAGTTCCATTTGTTTTCCTTCTCCCCGGCGGGGAGAAGGCGGGGCCCAAGCGAAGCTTGGGAGGATGAGGGTGAGCAGGTGATTCAATTGCGAGACCTGTTCCCCCTCACCTTCCCATCCTGCTTCGCAGGATAGGCCCCTTCCTCTCCCCCAAGGGGCGAGGAAAACCAAAGATGACCGCGCTTTAGTAAGTTTGCCACAAGCGACTGCTGGGAACATGGCCCGCGGTGAACTCTGAGGTAATACCCCTATGGCTATCTCGATTGTATCTGATCTCGTGCTGGATGTCGTGAAGGCAGCCAACCCCGAGCGCGCCAGAGTTGCCCAGGCGGGCTTGCAGCGGGGGCCGCTAGCCACAAACTCCGCCCGGGAGTTTGCCGATGCCGAGAATACGGTCAAACGCACCACGGGCATTGGTAAATTCCTCTCAACCGACATTGTGGCGGACGTCGTGAACTCGGCCGACCCTTCAAAACTCCAAGCCAGCATTGCCCAGCTTGCCGGAACATCCGACCCGGCCCGCGTGGACATGGCAAGCCTGGTGCTAAACGCCAACGCACCGGATGCCGCCAAGGCGGTAAATCCAAAAGAAAAAGCCTATCAGCAATTCGAGGCCTCGATCTTGCGAAATTTCGTCGAGGAGATGCTGCCGAAAGCAACGGAGAATGTTTATGGCGAGGGAACCGCTGGGAACGTCTGGCGCTCGATGCAGGCGGATTTCATGAGCCAGGAACTGGCAAAATCGGGTGGCATCGGCATTGCAGCCACCCTGGCAAGGCTGGATGAGGCAAGGGCCCGCAGCCAGCCTGACATGACCCTCAATGAAATTTCTCCCAGGGCCGGGGGCGCCAGCGGCTCACTTAGCAGCGCAAGCGAATGGCCGTATTTCAGTCGGTCAAAGATCGGAGTGCTTGAATCATGATGGACTTAAATCATGAAATATCAATTCTTCAGCCAAAAAACATCTCGCCCAATATCAATCAGTTGCGCGATGTCATTGGCCGCCTCGTGGCAACGATTGAAGAAGAAAATTATGTTCTTGCCGAGCGGCGGGAACTGTCGATCGATGGTTTGATCTACAAGAAAAGCCAGTTGCTGCTTGAACTCATGCGGGCGCAGAAAAGTTGCAGTCCGGAATTCGTCAAGCTCAATCTTGGAACGGAAATCCGTCAGCTCAAATCCCTCATGGACGCCAACCAGCAAATGCTTTCCGTCCACCTTGCGGCGGCAAGGGATGTGTCAAACACCATCCTTGATGTGCTGCGCCACAATGAGTCCGATGGCACCTATGCGGGAACAGCCCAAATGGGCCGTGGCATCCAGTGATCAAGACCCTGCTGATTGGCCTCTGGGTCTGCATAGTCGCGCTGGGTTCAAGCTATTTCTTTGTCCAGATGAACAACAGCAGTGCGGCTCATGTCGCTCCGGAGGCGGAAGCTGAGGTCATCGAGTTTATCAAGACCGATATGGTGAGCGTTCCCGTCATCAGGCAAGGCAAGGTTCAGGGCTATCTGGTGGCGCAATTGTCCTTTGCAGTGAACAAGACTGAAACAAAGAAACTGCCGTTTGAGCCGACGCCCTATCTTGTCGATGTTGCCTACCGGGCGCTCTATGAAAACTCGGCAATCGATTTCTCGCAGTTGCAGCCCCAGGACCTCACGTTGCTGGCCAAAAAAATCGCGGAAGGAGCCAATGCGAAGCTGGGAAGCGAGGTTGTCAAGGATGTCCTGATGAATGAAATAAACTATGTGCCGCGTGATGAAGTGCGCACCAACTGGGTCCGGAAAAAATCGTAAAGCCGTTGAATCCTTCGCTTGGCGCGGCGGCTTTCGGCGAAAGCCAGCGGGCCGAGCTGATCGCCAGGATTTTGAACAAGACAGCCAAAGGCACATCCGGCCCCGTGCGGGGTGAATTGCTCTCGGCCCTTCTCAGTGACACCGCAAATTTGACGCAGTTTATCCGGTATTCCGGGCTGTCCGAAGACGTGGGCGCTGCCCTCCTGCGCGATGCCATGAGCGCCACCGCAAAAACCCCGCGGCTCTCACCCCGCTTCATGGGCGAGATCAATGAATTGCTCTCCACTATTCGGCCAACACCAGCGGGGGCCGATGCCTCCTATGGATCCGCAGCCAGCTTCGGTGAAGCCGGGTCGGGGTCGCTGGGAACCGACAATACTGCAAGCGGGAAAACGGGAAGCCTTCAGTTTGTGCCGTTTTCACCGGGCCCGGCTGACTTCGACAAGACAATTGACAATGTTTGGTCGGGCCCAAACAAAGTTGAAACTCCGGAAGCCACCTTCAATTTCATTGGCATGCCGCCCCAGAAGCCCCATTGGGAGGGCATTTGGCTAACGACTGATACATTTTACCTGATCCTAGCCAGTCTGGCGGGGGCAATCCTGCTGGGAGTATTTGTGTTTGTGAGATGAATCTCCGGCATCTACCCCCTTGACACTATATTCCTAGCATGCCATTTGTGTTCCTTTTATGTTCTGTATGCAGGATAGGAACCATATGGACTGGGACTTGGCCATCAAACGCAACAGCAAGGCGCTGAAAGGCGTCATTGAAGTCCTGTTCGCCCTGCTGGGGCTTGACGGCACAGAGGCAGCTTCACGGATTTCCCGCTCTCTTCACAGCGCCGTTCTGCAGGTGCTACGTCCCGCTGAATCTGCCGTTCGGCGGCTTATTGTCATCGCCGCCCGGAATGTTGTGGTGAAGCTGGCTCCTTCACGGCCCATGGCCGAAGGGCAAAAGATCGGAAAGGGTAGCGGAGCCGCGCGCTCCCCCGCCTTCCAACTCTTCGATCCGCGCAAGAAATTCAAGTTTGCGCGCGGGCCACGCCGAAAGTTCCCCCGGGTCATGCCGCGCATCCGTGTCCTGGACTATGATCCCCGGGTGGTGGCCCTCTGGCCAAAACCCCAGCCGATGGTGGAGCCTCCACCGCAGCCCGATGGCCTTGCCAGTGCAACGCGGCTTCACCGCAGGCTCCAGGCCGTCAAGGCAGCCCTCGACGACCTTCCCCGCCAGGCCAAACGCCTCGTGCGCTTGCAGGAACGGCGGAAGGCCGCCCCGGAGTTCAAGTCCCTGACGCCGCTCCGTTCCGGCCGTCCTCCCGGTTACCGACGAAAACCCGTTCACGAGGTCGACGAAATCCTCGCCGACTGCGACTGGCTCGCCTGGGAGGCGATGAAGCCGGACACAAGCTGAAGTGAATATTTTCTGTGTACGGATTAATTAGCCAAAGCCCGTCATTCCGGCGAAAGCCGGAATCCCATTGGCGTTGGAAAGATTCCGGCTTGCGCCGGAATGACACATTGGGGGAGCTCATTGAAATGTGAATCTGCTATTAAAATCTTCTGAAAAGAGCTTGAGGCCTATCACTTCGTCAGCAATCTAGTTGTACTGATCATCGCGAGCGGTAACGGGCGGCAAGGACACCGGAGAACCGCTTTACTGCCATGACAGCGATAAGCGTGAAGCCCCACAGGGCAAGTGTCAGGTGCTGGCTGAATCCGAGGAGGTTGAATCCGCTGGAAATCGTCTGGAGGATCAGCAGTGCCGCCACGAGGCCGGTGATCCGGCCGAACCCACCGTAAGGATCAATGCCGCCGAGGATTGCGGCAAGTATGGTGATGAGCAGATACGACTGGGCGATATCGGCGCCCGCCGAGTTGAAGCGGGCCATCATCACGATCGCCGCAAGCCAGCAGAGCAGGCTTGAAAGCACATAGACCCAGATCTGAACCCGCCGCGTATCGACGCCGGAGAAGCGAGTCGACTCGAGATTGGAGCCAATCATGTGGATGTGAATGCCGAGCACTGTGCGGGTCAGGAGAATGTGCATCCCCACAGCGACAACGGCGAAAATGCCAAACGATATCGGGATGCCCGCGATGGTTTCATTCGAGATGTGGATAAGGGCGTCAGGAAATCCCGAGAGCGTCTGGCCTCGGGTCAGCCAGATGCTGACACCGCCAATCAACGTTTGGGTGCCCAGCGTCACCAGGATAGGATGGACGCCCACAACTGCAACGATGAACCCGGTAATCAGGCCGATGATCAGGCAAAGCAGAAAACCCGCAGCGAAAGCCAAAGCGATCCAGAGCCAGACTTCACCTCCCGCCGCATCTGGCGGCATCTGCGTCGTCAGTATCCACGCCATGAGAAGCGCCGCCTGATTGGCGGTGGCGATGATCGCAAGGTTTAGGCCGCCTGAAACCAGGGGTATCGCCATTGCAAGCGAAAGGAGCCCCAGTTCCGGCAACTGAAACATCATCGACTGCATCGTCACGGGCTGCAAGAAGATACCCGGCAGGAGAACACTGAAGACTGCGAACAACCCCAGAAGCAGCAGCAACAGGCCGGCAAGATTAGTGCCGGTACTTTCGCGGATCGCCGCAACCATACGGTCAAGTGGCGCCGTGATGGCGTCGGTCCGCGGCGGCAATGGCTGGTCGGAATTGCTCATGCCGCGGCCCCGGCGATGTGTCGCCTGCTACGCATGCGCCGTTCGGTAAGCGCGGTCACGCTGATTGAAATGAGAATCGCGAGGCCGATGACGACGTCAAAGAAATAGGGTGAGACGCCCAGAAGGTTCAATCCGTTTTGCAATATGGCAAGGAGGAGAACGCCGAGAACAACGCCGCTCATCGAGCCAAGCCCGCCGACAAGGCTTGCGCCACCGAGAATTGCAACCGCCAGCACGCTGAGTTCGGTGCCGAACATCGCTGTTGGAACGACTTGGTGCACGCGGTGCGCCTGCACGAAACCCGCAAGTCCGGCGAGGAAACCGAGATATCCGTAAACGAGAAGCTGGAGGCGAAGAATGCGGATCCCAACCCGGCTCGCCGCTTCCGGGTTGCCGCCAAGGGCATAGATCTGACGGCCAGCGTGGGTCCGGGACATCAAAAAATGCGTGATCATAACAACCGCCGCCATTATCACCATGGGAAGCGTGATGCGCGCGAAGTCGCCGCTCGCCGTCTCGAACCGGAAAAACACGACACGGTCCGTCCACCAGTCAGGAAGATTGTAGATTTCGCTGCCTCCGGTGAAATAGATCAGGAGAGCGTAGAAAATACTCGACGTGGCGATTGTCACAATGATCGAGACAACGTTGAGGTAGTAAGTCAGGAGCGCATTAACGCATCCAAGAAGTGCGCCCAGGGTGCAGGCCAGCGCAATGGCAGGAATCGCCGGTACGCCATATTTCGTAGCCACCATCGCGGCAATGTACTGCGTCACCGAGGCGACTGCGGCAAAGGAGATATCGATGCCCCCGGACACCAGCACAACGAAAACGCCGGCCGCTAGGATCGTGGTGACGGAATAGGCTTCAATCAGGTCAGCGGCGTTGGAAAGCGTAAAGAAGTAGGGCGAGGAAAAAGAGAAGGCCGCAGCGACGATGACGATCACCGCGGCAAGCGACGTTTCGGTACGGCTGAAAATCCTGGCGAATACCTTACGCAAAGATTGCCTCCGCCAGTGATGTCTCGCTGATAACTCCAGGCAGGTATTCCTTCACCAGCCGGCCCTCACGCATATGCAGAATACGATCGGAATTGTAGTAGGCTTCCGGTATCTCGTCGGAAATCAAGACAATGGCAACGCCTTCGTCGGCCAGCTTGCGGATAATATCATAAATGCCCTGCTTGTTGCGGATGTCGACGCCCGCCGTAGGGGTATCGAGAATGAGGATCTTTGGATTCGTGGCCAGCCACTTGGCCAGGACGACGCGCTGCTGATTGCCGCCCGACAGGGTCTGAACGGCGGCACCGGTATTTGATGCCTTGATGCCGAGCCGTGTTATCCACGCGGCGGCGAGTCCGCTTCGCCGCTGCGGCGGCACAAGCCCAAAGCCGTTTGCAAGCTGGTCGAGCATGGTGATCGCAGTGTTGTCGGCAATGGACTGCCGGAGGTTCAGGCCGAGCAGCAGCCGGTCCTCGGAAACATAGGCGATGCCGGCCCGGATGGCGTCCTGGTTTGAGCGGAGTTGGAGCGGTTTGCCGTCAACCAGTATCTCGCCATGGTCGATTCTTGTCATTCCGAAGAGCGCGAGGGCAAGCTCGGTTCGCCCGGACCCCATCAGCCCAGTGATGCCGAGCACCTCTCCGGCATGCAAAGCGAACGAAACATCGGTGAATTCGCCGCTGCGGCCGCCGCCCCTCACCTCCAGCACTGGGTCATGGTGGGCGAGGGTTCGTGCCGTCACGGTGTGCATGATGCGGCTTCCGGTCATCAGTTCGGCCAGCCGGTGATCATCTACCTCGCTTGCCGGAAGTGTGTCGACCTTGCGTCCATCGCGGAGAACCGTAACGCGTTCAGCGAGTGCCACCACTTCTTCCAGCCGGTGGCTGACAAAGACGATGGCCAATCCCATGTCCTTCAGGCGGCGAACAATCTCGAGCAAGCGGACGACCTCATGGTGAGTCAGCGACGATGTCGGCTCGTCCATAAACAAAAGCTTCGCGTTGGCAGCAAGTCCACGGCAAATGGCCACAAGTTGCCGTTCGGCCACCGAGAGCTGGCCGACGATAGCGTCGAGGGGCAGGTGCGCATCGAGGCTGGCCAGGACTTCCGCAGCAGTTGCCCGCATGGCCTTGCGGCGTATAGCCATGAACGGTGCGCCAAGTTCCTGGTCGATGGCGATGTTTTCCCACACACTCAGGTTAGGAAACAACGAGAGGTCTTGATAGATGACTTGGATTCCCAGCTTCTTGGCCTGATGAGGCGAAAGGTGATCGAAAACCGTTCCCTCAATGACTATGCGGCCACCCGCGTCAGGCCTATGGACGCCTGCAATGATCTTGATGAGCGTGGATTTGCCGGAACCATTCTCTCCCACCAGGCAATGGATTTCACCTGGGTTGACCGACCAGTCGATGCCATCGAGAGCGACCGTACCGCCGAAACGCTTGCCGATATTCTCAAGCTTGAGAAATGGGGCAGTGGGGTGGGTCTGTTCTGTCATTGGCTTTGTCTGATTGGCGAGGCCGGGCTGATAGATGAATAACGAAACCGCGCTCCAGCCGGGAGGTTAGCCGGAGCGCGATTTCCTTTATAGCCGACGATGCATACGGCGCGCCGGTTCGATCCAATCACTAAATCAGCTTTGCCAGTTCGTCGATTGTTTCGGGGTTGATGTCGAGCATCTTGTTTGCCCGGATCGTCCGTTCCTCCGGCCCCAATTGGACAGGTCCGAGGCCCGGGATATCCATGCCGTCGACCGGTGTTTTGCCGGTGGCAAGCAAATTGCCCAGTTGAACCATGGCGTAGCCAGCGTCGATCGGGTTCCACAGATAACCTCTGGTGATCGCCCCTGACTTCATCAGTTTCTGGCCCTGGCTCGGGATGAACGGGCCGACAACGATGACCTTGCCGATTTTGTCGGCATCAGAAACAGCCTGACCAGCGCCAATGGGTCCGTTGGCTCCAAAGATCAAGAAGCCTTTGAGGTCCGGGTTGGCGCGCACTACGTCTGCCGCGGTCTTCTGACTGTCTTCCACACTGTTCGAGACACCATAGCGATCACCAACCTGTTGCATGTTTGGATATTTGGACTTCTGGAGCGCCACTGCCGCGTCGGCCCAGACGTTGTGCAGAGTTACTGTGAGGCCACCCACGTAGACCACGTATTTTCCCTCGCCGCCGATCGCCTGTGCGAACGCTTCAAGATGGGCCTCGCCAAACTGCTTATCCTGGATGAGTTCAATATCCCAATCCGCGTTCTTCTGGCCCGGCTGTTCGTGAACGATGACCTTGATTCCGGCGTCTTGAGCGCGTTTGAAAACTGGCTCCAGCGCGGCGCCGTCATTGGGTATGACGCCGATGACATCAACTTTCTTGGCGATAAGATCTTCAACGGCCCGGACTTGCTGGGCCGCATCGGCTTCGGTCGGGATGATCATCGTGGCGTCTACGCCAAGTTCCTGACCGGCTTTGAGTACGCCTTTCTCGACATTGTCGAACCAGGGAATGCGGATCTTGCCGACAATGCCAATTTGCGGGGGAGTGTTGGCAGCACGGGCTCCCAGAGGGCTGAAGATCGTAAAAGCGCCGGCGGCAGCTGATTTTAAAACCGTTCTTCTTGTAATTGGACGCATTGGTTGTTCCTCCCGTATTTTAAAGTTTTCTCTAATGTCCATCGTTCCAAAAGTGGACAGGCCACTTTTGTACTCCCCTTGCTATTGAAGTCAAGCGGCTATGCGCGCTTGTCCGGCCTCTTAGCGTCGATGATGCACCAGGCCACTGCGCTTCGCGGGGCTTCCGGGTGACGAAACGTTTAAGGCGGCGCGATCCTCTTCGATGACACGGCGCGTGCTTGACTCAATGTGGTCGAGATGGAGGCTCATGGCTGCTACGGCCTTGGCAGGATCGTGTGATTCGATGGCGCGGACTATCCTTGTGTGCTCGCCAAGACTGCGGTGGATGAGCGATAGGTCCTGGGTCGCACGGCGGCGGACGTCCAGGCCCATGTTGTAGAGGCCATAGGCGATCCGTTCGAGAACGACATTACCGGCGGTGGCCGAGAGGCGGGCGTGGAAGCGGCTATCAAGCATTCGGAAGGCTACAGGATCGCTCAGTACCTTTTCATGAGCCAGCAGCATCCCTTTGAGGTCGTCAATGTCCTCAGCGGTTGCTTTCTGTGCCGCCTTCCGGACGATCTCGAGCTCGACGAGACGGCGGCTATCGAAAGTGTCGGTCAAGTTGGATTCCGACAAGGCGAGAAAGAAATCGAGCGGTGCGAGCAATGTCCGCGCTTCGAGGTTGGTCACATAGGCGCCTCCGCCGTGGCGGGTATCGACGACTCCGAGAATTGCAAGGGCCCGCAGCGCCTCGCGCAGGCTCGGCCGGCTAATGTCGAGGATTTCAATCAGATTTCGTTCAGACGGAAGCCTGTCACCGGCGCGGAGCATACCCGTCCGGATGAGGTCGAGGACGCGATTGACGACAGACTGCGCAACGCCTTTTTTGGCACCGGACTGCACCGCCTCTCCAATTTTCAGGAACGCGGAGTTTGTCTTCTTTGCCATATCACTCGCTCCGTAAAGTCAGCGCCGCGCTTCGTCGGGCACAAACGCGCCCCAACTCGGAATAGGGGGCTGCAGCCCGTCCTTGATCCACAGAAAACGCCCATTTATCGACGCCGCTTTCTCACCGAGAAGTGCTACGATAAGATCGCTGGTCTTTTCAGGGTCATCGCCGCCTGTTTCTTCTACCCAACGCGCCCATTCGCGGTAACGGTCGGCCTCGGCGCCCAAGCCTTTCGCCGCTTCCCGGACAGTTGCCCACATATCGGTCTTCACGTCCCCTGGATGAATGACGTTGGCCGTCACGCCGCTGCCTGCGATCTCGGCGGCGAGATGCCGGGTGAACTGGTTAAGAGCGGCTTTGCTGGTTCCATAGGCACTGTTGATCGAACCCGGTTCGTGCAGCGTCGCGGCCGAGGTGACGTTGACGACACGGCCCCAGCCGCTTGCCATCATGTCGCTGATGAATGCGTGGCAGATAAGGTATGCGCCAACAACATTCACCATCTGGGCTTTGATCCACTCGGCCGGATCGGAATTCCAGACGAGATCTATCGGTCCGAACATGCCGGCAGCATTGATGAGGATCGTGGGCTGCCCGAGTTCATTGATGACGCTGGCTTTGATCGCCTCGATTGACTTCGGGTCGCTCAGATCAGCTGCTACGACGAGGGGCGTGCCTCCAGCCTGCAAGACCAGATCAGCGGTTTCATGAAGCTGGGCTTCAGTGCGTGAAATGAGTGCCGTTTTTATCTTCATTTGAGCCAGACGGACCGCCGCGCGCTGTCCGATCCCGCGCCCTGCACCGGTGATAACCGCAACTTTGCCCGCCAAATGCTCCATGTTTCTCCCAGTTCTCACGAAAAGCCAGACATAGAATATGCGCTCAAAACTGGTCTGTCCACTTTGTTTTGCCTCGCCCTGTGATTCTGGGGGTTAGAGGTACCGTGTGAACGGATGCATTGTGATCAATGGCGTTTGCAGACCTCGCGGTAGGTGATGGTCTCGTTTAAAGGAACTTATTGGACGGTTAGGGGCTTTGCCGTGCGTGGCTTGAACAACCTCATCACGCTCACGAACAAAAAAGGCACAAAGAACACGCCGAGGATCGTTGCCGCCAGCATGCCTCCCATGACGCCAATGCCTATGGCCTTCTGCGCCGCCGAGCCCGCCCCGGTTGCAATGGCAAGCGGCGTAACGCCCAAGATAAAGGCGAGCGAGGTCATAATGATAGGCCGCAGCCGCAGCCGCGCTGCTTCCAGCACCGAATCCACCACGGGCTTGCCGCCATCGTGGAAGGCCTTGGCGAATTCGACGATCAGAATGGCATTCTTGGCGGTGAGGCCGATGGTGGTGAGAAGGCCGACCTTGAAGTACACATCGTTGGATTGTCCAAAACTCGTGGCGGCCAGCAGCGCACCGAGCACGCCGACCGGCACGACCAGGATCACCGACAGGGGGATGGACCAGCTCTCGTAAAGCGCCGCCAGGCACAAAAACACCACCAGCATCGAGGCGATGTAAAGCAGCGTAGCTTGCGAGCCCGCAAGTTTCTCCTGATAGGACAGGCCATACCACTCTGAGGTATAACCGCCGGGCAGATCAGTGACGAATGCATCCATGGCATCCATTGCCGCGCCCGAGCTGGTGCCGGCAGCTGCAGTTCCACTGATGGAAATCGCAGCGACGCCATTGAAGCGCGCGAGCAAGGGCGAGCCTTGGGTCCAGCCCGTTGTGGCAAAGGCCGAGAACGGCACCATCTCTCCCGCGCTGTTCTTGGCGAACCATTTCTGCACGTCGTCGGGCTGCATGCGGTAAGGCGCATCGCCCTGCACATAGACGGGCTTCACCTTGCCATTGTCGATGAAGTCGTTGACGTTGGTGCCCGCAAACGCCGTCGAGATAATTGCGTTGGCCGCCGCAATGTCGACGCCGAGAGAGCCTGCCTTCTCTTGGTCGATGTCAATCCGCAGTTGCGGTTCCAGCGTCTTTGTGTTGCCGCGGACATTGCTGACCGCCGTACTGCCAGCCGTGGCCGCCGCAAGCTGGTTGCCGGCCGCCAGCAGGGCGGTTCTGCCGTTACCCGCAGAATCTTCCAGATAAAACGTAAACCCATCGGACTGGCCGAGACCCTGGATAGTGGGCGGTGTCAGCACGAAAATGTCGGCATCCCTGATCTGACGGAAATAGGCGGAGGCGCGCAAGGCAACGGCCCTGGCCGATAGTTTTGTATCGGTGCGCTCGGCAAAGTCCTTCAGGCGGATGAACGCCATCGCCGCGTTTTCGCCGCTGCCGCCGAAGCTGAAGCCCAGATTGATAAAGGTGCTGGCGACGGCATCTTTTTCCTGCTCAAGATAATAGTTCTGGACCAGGTCGATGACAGCCTGGGTGCGCGCCGCGTTGGCCCCGGCTGGCAAGGTGATCTGGGTGATCAGCACACCCTGGTCCTCCGCGGGGAGGAATGATGTGGGCAGCCGCGTATACAGGGTATAGGCCCCGCCGAGGATCGCGCAAAACGCGATGGTCAGCACCAGTAAATTGCGAACGGCGAGACCCGCGAGGCGCAGATAGCCGTTGGTCAGTGCGCTAAAGCCGCGGTTGAACCAGCCGAACCACGAGCCTTTGGTGTTTGCTGCGTGCGGCTTCAGTAACATCGCACACAGGGCAGGCGTCAGGATAATCGCCACCAATACCGAGAGCACCATTGCGCTTGCGATAGTCACCGCGAACTGGCGGTAGATGACGCCGACCGAGCCGGAGAAAAATGCCATCGGGATGAAAACGGCGGTGAGCACCAGCGCCACGCCCACCAGCGCACCAGTGATTTCGCCCATTGATTTTTCAGTGGCCTCCCGTGCCGGGAGCCCTTCCTCGCTCATCAGGCGTTCGACATTTTCGACCACCACGATGGCATCGTCGACCAGAAGCCCGATGGCCAGCACCATGGCAAACATGGTGAGCATGTTGATGGAATAGCCGGCAACAGCGAGCACGCCGAAAGTGCCCAGCAGCACGACCGGCACCGCGATCATCGGAATGAGCGTGGCGCGGAGATTCTGCAGGAACACCAGCAGAACCAGGAACACCAGAACGAAGGCTTCGATCAGGGTCTCAATCACCTTTTCGATGGATTGCTCAACGAAGGGTGTGGTTTCGTAGGAATAGGCAATCTCGACACCTGGTGGGAGAATGGTCTTGAGATTGTCGAGTGCGGCGTGCACCGCGTTGGCGGTGGTGATTGCGTTGGCGCCGCTGGCGAGCTGCACGCCGAAACCCGCCGATGGCTTGCCGTTGTATTGCGAGCTTTGCCCATAGGTTTCTAGCCCGCGCTCGACGCGGGCCACATCGGCCAGCCGCACGATCGATCCGTCGCTGGCCGTCTTGATGATGATGCGGTTGAATTCATCGGCGGTGGTGAGCTGGCTCTGTGCGACGACGGTTGCCTTGAGCTGCTGCCCCTTAACCGTCGGGCTGGCGCCGATGGCCCCGCCCGAAACTTGCACGTTCTGGGCCTTGATGGCCGCCACGATTTCAGCAGGGATCAATTGATACTTTTGCAAGGCCAGCGGATCGAGCCAGATGCGCATGGCATAGCCCGATCCGAAAGCCTGGATCGAGCCTACGCCTTCCACCCGCTCGATGCGGTCCGAAATGTTGGAAGTGATGATATCCGAGAGTTGCGAAGAGGTATACCTGCCGTCGGTGGAAACGATATTGCCGATCATCAGAATGCCCGAAGGTGAGAGCGACACCCTGACTCCATTGCTCTGCACCACATCGGGCAGTTGATTGAGCACCCGCGACAGCTTGTTCTGCACCGCCACCTGCGACAGGTCGCGGTCGGCCGTGTTGTCGAAGGTGAGCGACACCGACGCCGAGCCCGTGGATGAAGTCGACTCCATGTAGAGCAGATTGTCGAGGCCCGTCATTGCGCTTTCGATCTTGGCAGTGACGGAATTCTCCACCGCTTCCGCCGTGGCGCCACCATAGGTGGCATTGATCCGCACCGTGACCGGCGCGATGTCCGGATACTGCGAGATCGACAGCGAATAGATGCCGATGCCGCCCGCCAGCATGGTGGCGATCGCCAGCACAATGGCGAAGATCGGCCTTGCTATGAAGAACGACGCGAGGGCGTTGGTGTTCCGCTGCCCGCTCACTTGGCAATGCTCTGCACGATGACACCATCGGCATCTATCGTTACTGGCACAGGCTTGACGGTGGCGCCTTCGGAAATTTTCTGCAGGCCATCGACCACCAGCCTGTCGCCCTCGTTCACGCCGCTGGTGACAAGCCAGTCATTGCCAACCGGCATCGCCGCCGCAATCACGCGCGATTGAATTTTGTCGCCGTCGCCGACGAAGTAAGCGGTTGCCTCGCCCGCCGCGTTGCGGCTGACGGCGCGTTGCGGCACGAGGAAGGCGTTCGGCGTTTCGCCAATGTACACCGTTGCGCGGACGAACATGCCAGGCAGCAGCAACTGATCGGGATTGGGAAAGGACGCGCGGAGCGAAAATGTGCCGGTACTTTCGCTCACAACCGTGTTGAGCAGCGAGATCGAGCCCTCGGGCTTGTAGGCACGCTGGCCATCGAGCACGAGAGTCACCTTGGGGGGTGCATCGGATGGGCGGCCGATCATGCCCGACCGCAACTGTTCGCGGATGCTCAGCATATTGTTGCTTGTGTCGACGAGATCGACATTGATGGGATCGAGCTGGCGGATGGTGGCAAGCGCATCCGTCTGGTTGGCATTGACGAGATCGCCGATGGAGACTGCAGAAGTGCCGATTTTCCCGGCGATGGGCGCCCTGATGGTGGCGTTATCGAGATTGATCGTGGCTGTCTGGATATCGGCTTTGGCCGAAGCCACATCGGCCTGGGCCTGCAGCAGCGCCGTCTGCGCGTCTTCCAGGGTTTGACTGGCAACGATCTTGTTCTTGGAGAGCTCCTGGTTGCGCTGAAATGTGAGATTGGCGCCTTGTTCAACTGCCTCGGCCTTGGCAAGGCCCGCCCGCGCCACGTCGAGCAAGGCCTGGAATTTGGCCGGATCGAGTTCGTACAGCACGTCGCCCATGGCGACTGTGGCGCCTTCGGTGAACACGATCTTCTGCACCAGCCCATCCACCTGTGGACGAATGCTCGCCGTGGCAATCGCCACAGCGCGGCCCTGGATCTGAACCGTGCGCTCAACCGTCTGGGATTTGAGGACAACGATGCCGACTTCGGCGGGAGGCGGCGCCGTGGCCGCCGCGTCCGTTTGTGCAAGACTTGCGGGGCTCGGGGCCGCGCACATCATCAGGACCACTCCGAAGGCCACCCGCCGCATCCGATTCATCCCACAACCTCCCAAAGTCAACCAATTCCGCCCTGGTCCAGCCACAGGCAACTATGATGGCATCTAACGATAGGACGGACAAGCGGCCGGGAATGGTCGCGATTTTACGCAACCCAGCCACGCGTGCGCAGTGAAGGAAGCGGGTGCACTCCTGCACATTGGCATCCGCCGGGCTTGTGGGGTAAGAACAAACCCGTGGATCATCAAGTCAAAACGCGCCCATGATGGATAGGAATGACATTGCAATTAAATCAATGAGTTAGAAACAATCGTGTGCGCAGCGTGTGCAGTAAGGGGCAGCGTATTGCATGAAGCAGCGTAAATTCTTCCAATAATGATTGTAGTTCATTGTCCGGAAACTGGTAGCAGAGCGCAGGGCTTTTCCTCACGATGGTTGAACCAAAGTGGCAAGATCAATTTGAAAGCTGAATTCTTTTTGAGGCAGAGTGAGAATGCTCTAAAGACAAGGCAGTTCAACTATTTTGGGAACGTACATGGCAACTGTGAAGTTATGGTCGGATGCCGAAGTCGACGGGGTGCCGCAGCTTAAGGCCGTGTTCAATGATATTCGCACAACCCGCAAATCGGACTTTGTAAACAATTTTTGGCGGGGGCTTTGCAACCAGCCGGATTTGCTGGAGCGGACCTGGGCAAACCTGAAGGACGTCATGGTGAAGGAGGGGGCGCTCGATCCACTCACCAAGGAACTCATCTATATAGCTGTGTCTGCGGTGAATGGCTGCGGCTATTGCATTCATTCGCATACGGCGGCGGCCCGCGCCAAGGGCATGAGCCCTGCCCAGCACGAGGAACTGCTTGCGGTGATTGGCATGGCCATGACGACCAATGGCATTGTCACCGCGCTGCAAATTCCGGTGGACAAGGAATTCCTGGTTTAGTGCACCGCCGCGTACATGATTTTTTCTTCGGTGGCCTCCAGCGGGGTGATTTCCTCGACGATGCGGCCCTGGCGGCACACCAGAATGCGGTCTGACAGGTTCATGATTTCCGGCAAATAAGACGAGATCACCACCACCGCCAGGCCTTCATCGGCCAGCTTGTTGATGAACTGATGAATTTCTGCAATGGCTCCGACATCGACGCCACGCGTCGGCTCGTCAAAAATGACCAGGCGCGGCTTCTGGATCAAGGCCTTACCGATCACCACTTTCTGCTGGTTGCCGCCCGACAGCTCAATCACCCGCGCATTGTCGTTGATGGCTTTGACATTGAGGCGCTCCGACCATTCCTTGGAAAGTTCTCGCATTTCCTGGAAATTGATCACTGAGGATTTCTCCAGCCCTGATGCCAGAAGGCCGGAATAGAAATTTTCGGCAATCGACATGGTTTCAAAGAAACCTTCAAGCTTGCGGTCCTCAGTGACATAAATGATGCCGTCACGCACCGCCTCGCTTGGCACGAGATAGCGCACGGGTTTCCCGTCAAGCTCAATATCGCCGCCGCGCAGGAAATCGCGCTTGTAAATCCCTGCGACGATCTTGAAAGTTTCCGTGCGCCCCGAGCCGATGAGGCCAAAGACGCCGGTGATCTGCTTTTCAAAAATTGAAAAGGAGTTGTTGCGCACGCTGTTGCCCATGGAAATATCCTGCACCGACAGGATTTTTTTGCCCAGCTTGCGGATTTGCGCGGCATTGCGGGTGGTATTGTAGATTTCATTGGACAGCGCGCGGCCCACCATGGCCCGCACCACCGTGTCACGATCGAATTTGGTAACGGGGCCGGTGGCTACCAGCTCGCCGTCCCGCAGAATGGTAATCCGGTCCGCCTGGGCCAGGGCTTCTTCCAGCGCATGGGTGATGAAGATGATGGAAACGCCCGATTTCTTCAGGCGCTTCATCAGCGCGAAGAAATGGCGCTTTTCCTCCGGCGTGAGCGTGGCTGTCGGCTCGTCGAAAATAATCACTTCCGCCTTGTGATGAACTGCCCGGGCAATTTCCACCATCTGCCGTTTCGCGGCGCCCAGGCTTGCGACAGTTGCTGTGGGATCAACCGTAAAGTTGAGGGATTGAAGAAACTGCTGGGCAGAAATGTAAATGCCGCGCAGGCGGTTGAGGAAATTTTCCTTGCCGAGATAGATATTCTGCGCAACCGTCATGGAGGGAACAAGGCTGGTTTCCTGGAACACCATGGCAATTCCATCACTAAGCGCCTGGAACGGCGTGGCGTAGTTCTTCTCCGCGCCGCGATAGAGCATCTTGCCAGATGTGGCTTCGATGACACCCGCCATGATTTTCGTGAGAGTGGATTTGCCTGCGCCGTTCTCGCCAAGCACGGCGTGGATTTCACCTTTTTCAAGCGTAAAATCCACCTCGCGTAATGCCGGAACACCCCGGTAATGCTTAGTCACTTTTTGCATCTCGATGAGGCTTGTCATCTCAGGCTTGCCCCGCTTCCGGCATGACCCGCAGGATAAGATTGCCGCCACGTGACGTCGCAATAATCTCGCCCTCATGCACGATCGCGCTTGTAATCCCGTGCCGTGTGCCATTGGCGCGGCTGTGGTAGCTGGTGACAGGCAGAAAATTATTGTCGAGTTCGACAATCAGGCCATAGGAGCGTGACGGCGACCACGGCTTGTGAATGCCCATGGTTTTGACCCCGCCGTTTTGCAGGGGTTCGAGAAAGCTGCGACTTGCCGAAAGCGAGGGCGCTATCCAGTAGCGGCTGTCAACTTCCGCAAGCATGGCGTTGCGGTAATCATCTTCCTGCAGAACAAATTCGATCAGCCGGTTGCGCGGCGCAAACAGGCAGAGAATGAACCCGCCGGAACTTTTCCGGGTAATGCGCGCCGGATAGCCGGCCAGCTTTGCCAGAACAGGTTTTGGTATTCCGCCTTGAATGGGTATTGAAACCAGCCGGTGCCGCCAGGCTTCTGATGCAATCACACGGCTGTTTGGGGCATCAACCACCACGCCATAGGGAAAAGCGAGATTTTTGGCGAGGCAGCGGCGTTCACCGGAGTCGAGGGACACATGCCAGAGGGAACCGCTGGCGTTTTTCTGCATGAGATCGGCGGCCCATGCGCTCGCACCATGCGTGTCCGACCCGTTGCAGATGTAAAGGCCGTTGGCACCATCAAAGGCCAGCGCGGTTGGGCAGGTGAATCCATCGAGCGGAGCGATCTTGCTCTTGTGGAACACAATGCCGCCTGCGTTCAGGCCAATGGCGATAGTTCCAGAGGGATTTGCGGCGAGTGCGACGACGGCGGAATCAAATGAAGCAATGGGTTTGCCACTGTTCACTGCGAAGATGTCCCTGCCGCTTGAGTAAACGAGCTTGCCCGCAACGGACACGATGTTGTCCGGTTCCTCGCAGGATTTCAGAATGCCTGCTTCATCCAGCGCCGTATTTGGCCGCAACGCGCCATCCATTGGAGGAATGGTAACGGCCTGGCCGCGGAAAAAATCGAGCAGGGGATCAAGGATCATGACGCGGTCCCCCAATAGGAAACGGCCCCGGTCCACTTGGGGTCAGCGCCCGGGATTTTGTAGCGGCCGATGCGGTTGTTCAAAATGCCGCCGACATAGAGGTAACCCTTGTGCTCCCGCATGGAGGTGACCATGGGATGGCTGGTTCCGGTCATGTCGCCCAAGGTTTCAATGATGCGGCCGGCCTCGTCAAACTTCACCACGCCGCCCGTATTGATATTGGGAAACAGCCATTCATCGGAAGGCAGCCGCCGCGTCATGCGCTTGCGGAAGCCGGGGTTGCGAAGCGCAAGGTCGAAGCTCGGCGTGCGCATGCCGAGCCAGGCCATCCAGTAGCTGCCATCGGAGGCGCGGTTGATGTTGTCGGGATAGCCCGGCATGTCCTTGATCACGCATTCGGCGCTGCCTGCTTTTGGCCCTTCCAGCCAATAGCGATGCACCCGGCAGGCCCAGCTTTCGGCAAAGAAAAGCGATTTGCCGTCATGGGCCATGCATACGCCATTGGCATAGCGGTAATTTTCGAGCAGCGTTTTGGTTTCCCCCGTTTTAGGATCGTAAACCAGCAGCCTCCCGGTGGGCCTGCCTTCAATGGAGTCCAAGGCCCAGTCATGGGCATCATAGCGCGTGGTGGAATCGGTGAAATAAATCCGGCCATCGGGCGCCACATCAAGGTCGTTGGGATCGCGCAACCGCGCATCGTCCACAATCGACGTGAAAGAACGCTTGGTTTCCGCCGAAAGCTGTTTTGCCTCGCCGGATTTTGAGATTGCATAAAGCCCCATGGCGCCGACGCAGGAGAGCAGGGTGCCCTCGCGGTCAAAAGCCAGCCCCAGCGGAAAGCCGCCCGTATGGGCGAAGACTTCCGATTTTTTGTAGTCGGGTGCGAAGAAGCGGATGATCTCGCCATGCCTTGTACCGCAATAGAGGTGGTCATTGCGGTCGAGGATCACGTCTTCCGGGCCCTCGAGTTCGCCAAGGCCGATGTATTCGGTTTCGGAAATCCTATTGTTGAGGGCATAGGGCGAGCCCGAGTCGGGCAAGGCCGATTGGGTTTCGCCCATGCGGTGATAGACGGGCGCCACGTAAACTTCGTCCAGAACCTTGTGGCGGTTTTTGAGCCAGCGGATATCGAGCACCACGGCAGCCGCCAGCATGAGGCCCAGCACCATCTGGTTTGTGCCCGTGCCATAGCCCAGACGGATAAGGCCATTGTTCATGACGAGCACGATAATGGCGCCCATGGCGCCCTTGGCAATGGAGCCGCGCCGCCACCCAGACTATTACCGCCGACTACCGCTGCCGTAAGGGCAAGGATTTCAAGATTGAGGCCGGTGCCGGGTCCGGCGCCGCTGAGGCGGCAGGCAATCAGGAACCCCGCAATGCCCGAGCAGATGCCTGAAATGACATAGGACATGAAAACCGTTTCACGAACCCTGATGCCCGAGTTGTGGGCCGAACGGCGCGACCCGCCCACCGCCAGCATGTGAAGCCCGGGGCGCGAACGGGTGAGCGCAATATGAGCGAGCACGGCAATAACAATGGCGGCAATCACGCTGATGGAAAGGCCAAGAATGCGGCCATCACCAATAAAATCCCAAGTTTCGGAAGTAACCGACGAGGTTTGGACTTGCGCTGCAAAATTCACCACAAGAATGTCGTAGAGAGCCCGGCCAATGATGAAAGTCACCAGCGTCGTCAGAAACGCCCGCAGCCGCATGTAGCCGATAAGATAACCATTGATGGCGCCAAACGCCGCGCCCGTTGCCACGGCGGCGAGAAGGCCCACCCATGCGGGCAATTCAAAAATGAACACGCTGGATACGGCTGCGAAAGTCGCAAGCGCAAAGATGGAGCCCACCGACAAGTCAATGCCGCCCGCCAGCATCACAATCGTAAGCCCCGTCACAACGATTGAAAACTCGCCGAGCTGCCGTGTGGATTCAACCAGCGCCGTTGGCTTGAAGAAGCCCTGAATGGCCGTTCCGAAGCCAACGACGGTGAATACCAGCGCCAGAAATGGAATGGCATTGTCCGTCCACCGCTTGGTGAGGATTTCGCCAATCACATGATCAGGGATAAGATTGTAGCGCCATCGCTGGAACTGCTCGCGAAACGTCATTCAGCTCTTCCAATTGAAAGAAGCGGCCGGTTGGTCCGGCCGCTCCAGTATCGTTTCTGCTTCACTTCGCAGCTTGCAGGGCTTTCACATCCCAGCAGGTGTCGGCTTTGATATCAGCCTTCGTGTAGGCGCGCTCCAAGGTATAAAGATAAGTCTTGGATGTGCCGGCGGGCTGGCCGCTTTGCAGCAGGAACTTGATGATGGCGTTCATGTCGCCGGACTGCTTGTGAAGCTCGGTCATGACCACGGCGGTGAATTCGCCCGACGCCAGTTTGTCGCAATCAACTTTTTCGCCGCCGCCTGTGGTGACAAGAGCGATCTTGCCTTCCTTGCCCGCATCACGGATGGCCGCTGCCGTGCCTGAAGCATCGCCATCCCAGAAATCGATGATGGCGCAGATGTCGGGATTCTGCTGCAGCATGGTGGTGGTTACATTGCGGGCCGTTGTGGCATCCCAGTTTGAATCGGGCTTGGCCACCACTTTGAAGTCCGGATATTTTTCCAGGACTTTCATGATGCCTGCGTATTGATAGAGGCTCGACGCGTTCACCTGATCGCCCTGCACAAGGCCGATTTGCTTGGATGAATTCGCGCCACAGGCCGTGACTGCGGCTTCTGCCTCAAGCTGGCCCAAACGGTTCCAGTCACTGCCGATGAAGGCATCGGCGGCAAAATTCGCCGGATTATCGATCAGAACTACATAGATACCCGACTCCTGCGCCTTTTTGAACAACTTCACATAGGAGTTAAGATCGGGCGCATGGACCACCAGAACATCCGGCTTGGGATCGGCGGCAATTACGTCCGTGATGGCCTGTGCGCCGGCCTCAACGCTCCAGTTTGGATCGCGGGTTTCAAACACGCCGCCCCAGCCCTCAACTTCGCGCTTGAGATAGGCGGCCCAGCCTTGCGCCAGGTCAAAACCCATGGCCATCGGCACAAGCACCACGCGCTTGCCAGTCATGGCCTTGGAATAGGCCGCCGGGCCCGGATCATCATCGGCGAACGCGGGTACGGCCAGTGTCAGCATTGAAACGCCGATCAGACTTGCACAAATGTTCTTCCAGTTCATTTTCGTCTCTCCTGTTAAAAGGTTTTTCAAATATCGCCCTGTTGGGCCGTTTGTTCATCGCGGGGGTTGAGCAGGCTATCAACGATAATGGCAATGAGCAGGATCGTTGACTTGATCAGGTTCTGGTAGATGTTGGAAATATCGAGGATGGTCATTGCGTTGAGCATGATGCCAATGAGCAGGGCTCCCACAATGACATTGCGCATGCCACCGCGCCCGCCATTCAGGCCAATGCCGCCAATGACCACCACCAGGATGATGTCATAGAGTATGGGCTGGTTGACGATGCGAGTGTTGATGCTGAGCAGGCTGGCTGCCGTGAGCAGCCCGGCAGCAAGGGCCAGCAGCGCCGAAATGGCATAGCGCAGCATCACCATGGGGCGCACCGGAATGCCCATGTTGCGGGCGGCCATGTAATTGTCGCCCATGAAATAAACAAAGCGGCCCCATTTGGTGTAGCGCAGGAACAGGTAGGCCACGAAAGCCACCCCTCCAAAAATAAACACCTCCGAGGGAATGCCCAGAAAGCGCGCCCGGCCCACGGCTTCTAGCCAGTGGCCGCTTGGCACCGGCACGGCATCCTGGGTAATCAGTTGCGAGCGTACATAGCCAAACACGAAAAGCCCGCTGGCCAATGTTGCAAAAATCGGCGGCACATCGGCGTAGGCAATGAGATAGCCATTCACGAGCCCGATGAATAGCACGCCGCAAAAAACCAGGGCTAGCGCTGCCCATCCCGCGGTTCCATCATTCAGCATTTGCAGATACCAGGCGGCAGACATGGCCATGATGGAAACGGCGGCAAGGTCAATGCCGCGCCCGATGATGACGATGGCCATGCCAACGGCAAGGATGCCAAGCACTGAAACACTTCGCACAATGGAAATAAGATTATTGGCGGCAAGAAAGCCGGGAAGCAGGATCGCCGCCGATGCAAACAGCAGCACGGCCAGAGCCAAAACGATTTGCTCCTGACTCCATATCCGCCTGCTAGCCGCTTCAGACATTCGCTATGCCCATCTCCCGGGACCGGAAACGAGAATTGACTGGTTAAGAAGCATTGTCAAATAATTTTCAGACGTGCCTAAAAATGCGGCTTGTTGAAATTCTATTTTCATGCACTTATGGAAATAGAAAAAGAGAAAACGTATGGCGGCGGTTCGATCATGAATGAATTGGGGCAAATCCATACGCAGGATGCAACCCAGTTTGGCAAGCGCCTCATTGCGCCCGACGAACCCGCGCCTGTTGTTATTGAACAGGCTAATGGCGCAAGCCCCATGCTGCTGATTGCCGATCATGCCAGTAACCTGGTGCCCCGCTCTTTACAGCAGCTCGGCTTGCCGCAATCGGAGCTGGACCGGCACATTGGCATTGATATTGGCATTCTGGGGGTTAGCCGCGAGCTTTCCCGAATTCTAGATGCTATGCTTATTCACCAGCGTTACTCGCGCCTGGTGATCGATTGCAACCGGCATCCGCAATATGAAAGCGCGTTTGCCGCCGTGAGCGATCAAACGCCGGTTCCCGGCAATGAAGGCCTGACCGTTGCCGATGCGGCGCGGCGCATTACCGAAATTTTCATGCCCTACCACGCTGCCATCGCCCGCGAGCTTGACCGGCGCGAGAGCGCAAAACGCCCCACGGCACTCATTGCCATGCATTCCTTCACGCCGCACCATCGGGTCCTGAAAGCGGCGCGGCCCTGGCCCGTTGCTGTCTTGTTCAATCGTGATACGCGCATTGCCGATCTTCTCATCCGTGGATTGCGCGATGAGGCAGGGCTGAACGTTGGCGTAAATGAACCCTACAAGGTTGACGATGAAAGCGACTATGCCGTGCCCGTGCATGGCGAACTGCGCGGCGTTCCCGTTGTGGAAATCGAAATCCGGCAAGACCTGATCACAACGGCTGAAGACCAGAAGAAATGGGCGGCCTTGCTTGCGCCACTCCTGCGCCGTTCCGTGGATGGCGTGCTGGGTGGCCCATGACGGTCCGCAATCGCATTGAGCAGCACCTTGCCAAGCTCAGCAATTCCGAGCGGCAGATCGCCCGCCTTGTCATTGAAAAATATCCCATGAGCGCCCTGGGCGATATCAAGGACATCGCAAAGCTCGCCTCAGTGAGCCCGCCCACCATCACGCGCTTTGTGCGGCGGCTGGGGTTTGAACGCTTCGTAGATTTTCAAAGGGCCATCCGCCTCGAGGTTCAGGACACGGAGGCCTCGCCGCTCGCCCTGTTGAAGCGTCACCGGGCGCTGCCTGCGAGCAAGCTCTCGCGTGATGCGGCCTTGTTCGCTGATATGGCGAACTCGCTTGACCAGTTGAATGCGCCTGCCTTGCGCAGCGCCCTCGACCGGGCGGCAGCGCTGCTCGCCGACAAGCGGCGGCGCGTTTCGCTTCTCGGCGGGCGTTGGAGCTCTGTTGCGGCCCAGTATTTTGCTTTCCAGCTCAATAGTTTACGCGGCGAGGTTCATGTCATTTCTCCGCAAGCCTCCGGCGTGGCGGCGGACCGCATTGCCGATTTCAGCAAGAAGGACGTGCTGGTGATTTATGATTTCCGCCGCTACCAGGCAGACACGCTGGGCTTTGCCACAGCTTCGGCAAAGCGCGGCGCGCGCCTTGTGCTGTTCACCGATCCCGGCCTTTCACCCATTTGCAATGTGGCGGATGTGATTATTCCTGTTCCGGTGGCCACCACCTCGCCGCTTGAGACGCTGGTTCCCGCCATTGCCGCAACCGATGCCCTGCTGGCGCGGCTTGTGGGGCAACTCGGCGAAACCGCCGGCAAGCGCATGGTGATGCTTGAACAATTGCGCAGTGCGGCAAGCGGCCACGCCAAAATCAAGGAGGAGGTAACATGAGTTCGTCACCGCTGGCCATGCTTGCATTGCCGGATCTCTCAGGAATTTGTCGGGGCAAAAGCTTTGGTCACCACCGCAGCACCTTTGCCATGAAGGAAGGTTTGACGTGGCCGCCAGCCAACATCCTGATTTCGCCGCTTGGCGCGCACCCGCCGGGCAGTCCGTTTGGCCCCATGGGTGAAATCAGGCTGCGGGCAGTGGAGGAGAGCCGCTTCCGGCTTCCCAAAGGCCCTTCGACGCCGGAAATGGATGTGTTCCTTGCGGATATCTACGACATTGCCGACCAGCCCTGGGCCGCTTGCCCACGCGCCGCCCTCAAAAATGCCATTGCCGCCCTGAAGGCTGAAACCGGCCTCACCATGAAAATGGCATTTGAACATGAATTCACCCTTATCGGTGGCGATTTCGGCGGCGAACCGTCATTTTCGCTGTCCTCCATCCGACGCATCGGCGCGCTTGCGGCGGAAATTGATGAAGCTCTTTACGCCGCCGGCATGCCGCTGGAGCAGATTGTCCCCGAGTATGGTGACGCACAGTATGAGATTTCCGCAACGCCAAAAGACCCGCTGCGCGCCTGCGACGAGGCGGTCATTTCGCGCGAGATCATCAGGGACGCGGCGCGCCGCGCCGGTACCCACGCCAGCTTTGTGCCGAAACCTTCACCGCTTGTGCCGGGTAACGGCATTCATGGCCACTTCAGCTTGTGGCAGGGCAAGAAACCGGTGATGGCCGCCGATGGCTGGCTGACCCGGCTTGGCGGCGCGTTTGCCGCCGGCATCCTGCATCACGCAGAGGCCCTTTTGCTTTTCACCGTTGGCTCCACCAACTCGTTTCTTCGCATCGCGCCGCACTCCTGGGTGGGTGCTTATACGTGTGTTGGCACACGAAACCGCGAGGCCATGGTGCGCTTCTGCCCGCGCAGCGATGCCCCGAAAGGTGCTTTGCCCGATGCATCGCTCGAGTTTCGCGTGTTTGATGCAACCGCCAATATCTATCTCGGCGTGGCGGCCCTTATCTGGGCGGGCCTGGATGGCATACGCAAAGATCTAGCGGCGCCGCCTGACGTGACGGCTGATCCTGATACTCTGAGTGCCAGCGATCGCAAGCGGATGAACATACGGGTACTCCCTAAAAATCTTGAAACTGCAATCAAAACAGCTGAAAGCGACGAGGACTTGCTCTCCCGCTTTCCGCCGCTTCTCATCGCTGCCTTGCTCAGCGTGCGGAAGGATGATGTGCAAACCGGCGCAAATGTTGATGCCGCCGATCTCGCCCGCTCCCTGGCAAAGGTCTATTGAAATTCAAACTTATGAAAAGGTGAAGCCATGACGCTTGTTTCCATTGATGCTCCACAGGGCGCTTACCGCGAACGCGCCATCGAGCCCAAACGCACCGCGCTTTTGTCCATCGACATGCAAAATGCCGAATATTCCCCGGAACTTCTGGCGGCAGCGCGAGAACCCGGCTCTGCCACGGCGCACATGCTGCATCTCTATGAAACGATCGAGACCACGCTCATTCCCAATCAGCAGAAGCTTCAGGCCGCCGCCAGAAAAGCCGGCATCGAAGTGATCTACACCACGATTGAAAGCCTGACGAAGGATGGCCGCGACCGCAGCCTCGATCACAAGATTTCACGGTTGCATTTTCCCAAGGGTTCCCATGAAGCAAAGATCATTCCTGCCGTTGGCCCCGTCGGCGATGAAATCCACATCCCGAAAACCTCGTCGGGAATTTTCAATTCCACCAACATTGAATATGTCCTGCGCAATCTCGGCATCGAGTATCTAGTGATCTACGGTATTATGACCGACCAATGCGTTGAATGCGCCATCAGGGACGCCGCCGACCGTGGGTTCCTCGTGACTCAAATCGAAGACGCCTGCACCGCCGAAGATCCCGCGCGCCACGCAACCTCGCTTGAGACCATGCGCGGGCATTACTGCCGCACCCGCACCACCAAGCAGATGATTGACGAGATCACATCACTGTCGTGATCCCGTCTGGCCAGTCAGTTTGCAGTAATTTTTTCACAGTTTTGCATTGGGGCTGGCAAACGCTCAAAATTTTTCTGGTGTTCGCGGGCCTCCCGGCTCGTGACATCCTCATGAGCAGCAATGGTCGTTGACGGATCATTAGCCGACATTAACAAAAATCCTCGATCCCGCATATTCACGGCTTTTCCAATTGAGAAGTGAGGAGAGACTATAAGGAGCGTGTGCAGTGACCCGTTTCGTGCGCACTATGTGTCCAGTGAATCGAGGAAAGTAGGATTGATGACGGCGAAAACACAGTTTTTCCACGCACAGGTTTTGTGTGGCGCCCATGATGGATAGGACTGACAATACAATTAAATCAATAGGTTAGAGACGATCGTGTGCACAACGTGTGCAGTAAAATACAGAGTGTTGCGTGAATTTGCATGAAGTTGCGGGAACTTGCCCCATAAAGTCAGTCGGTCCAATGCCTATTCAGTGTGTTTGATCTCATCGTCTTCTGAAATAAGCGGATTTCGGAATGGTTAAGCTTACTTTTGCCTATGATTGACGTACCTCACGCTCGGTAACTATAGTCTCGTTTCGAGGATGTCGAAATGGCGAGACCAACTGTACGGGATATAGCAAAAGAAGCGGGCGTCAGTTTGGCGACCGTTGACCGCGTGTTAAACTCGCGGCCCCGTGTGCGTGAAAATAGCATAAGGCTTGTGCAGCATGCGGTCGAAAAGCTGGGATATGTTCGTGACGTGTCTGCTGCGAATTTGGCTAAGCGAAAGGAATATTGTTTTGCCTTCATCATTCCCGACAGCAAGAGCAAGTTCGTCGAGACAATCCTTGCAGCTTTGAACGAAGTAAAACAGGTTCCTGGCCCCGATCGAATTTCAGTCGACACTATCCTTGCGCCTGCGGACGATGCAAATGCCACGGCGCGCATTTTGGCCGGACTTGATGTGCAGCAATTCGATGGCGTCGCCATTATGTGTCCAGAGACACCCCAAGTACGTGACGCCGTGATACGGCTCAAGCAGGCTGGACTGGCCGTAGTCGCCTTGGTTTCTGATCTACCAAGTTCCCAGCGTGACCACTTTGTAGGAGTTGACAACCAGGCAGCCGGACGGACAGCCGGCGCTTTAATGGGCCGGTTTCTTTGTGGAAAAGAGGGGAAGGTCCTCGTGATATCGGGATCTCTTTTGTCTCGGGACAGCATCGAGCGGCGATTTGGATTTGACAGTATCCTCGCGGAGCGCTTCCCATCTTTGGTAGTTCTACCGACCGTGGAGTCCCGCAATGACAATTTCCGTCTAATATCCATTGTCAAACAGGTTATGGCAGCCCACCGAGATATCATCGGCATCTATGCCCTTGGCAGCGGCAATTCGGCAATTCTAGATGCGTTGCGGGCAACAGGCAGGATCCGAAGTTGTACCCTGATCATGCATGAGCTGACAGAAATAACGCGGGCGGCTTTAGAGGCTGACGAAGTGGACGTCGTGATCATGCAGAATGTAGGTCATCTTGTGCGCAGTTCGATCCGTGTGCTGCGTGCGTATGCGGACAACACACCAATAGTGGATTCACAGGAAAAGATTCGGATCGAAATTGTCATGAAAGAGAACCTCGTCGAGTTGTAAAAGTTGGGTTTCACAAACTTGGGCTGAAAGCAGATAAGCGCCGGGATCTCCGGACGCATGTTTTACGGAATGTAGCTGATATCCGACGACTCCAGAAAGGGTAGAGACACCGGCACACACTATATGCTTGTCGACCGAGTTCTCAACTCGCTATAGCGAAGTTAATTCACTAACTAATTGATTTTAAATCCCTAAAATTGATCCATTGAATCAATATTTTTGAATTGAGTTACGTAACTAAATATTTTGATTGACGTGAGGTACGTAACTCTTTAAATGTTGCCCTCGTCGTTTCCGGGCAAATGCTTCCAATTAAACTCGCGGAGCATGCCCATCACAACGGGAGGAGACTAAAAATGAAGATCAAGACCTTACTCTGTGCCACCGCGCTTGCTTGCTCATTATCCGCCTCAAACGCTTATGCAGAAGACCTGACGCTTTGCTGGGCCGCTTGGGACCCGGCTAACGCTTTAGTAGAGCTGTCCAAAGACTTTGAGGCCAAATCGGGCCACAAGATGAATTTTGAATTCGTGCCGTGGCCCAACTTCGCTGATCGGATGCTGAACGAACTGAACTCGGGCGGCAAGCTTTGCGATCTGATGATCGGCGACAGCCAGTGGATCGGCGGCGCTGCCGAGAGCGGACACTACGTCAAGCTCAATGATTTCTTTGATGCCAATGGCATCAAGATGGAAGATTTTGTTCCCGCCACGGTCGTCGGCTATTCGGAATGGCCGAAGAACACGCCGAACTACTGGGCCCTGCCGGCCTTTGGCGATGTTGTCGGCTGGACCTACCGCAAGGATTGGTTCGAACGGCCCGAGCTCCAGGCTGAATTCAAAACTAAATACGGTCGCGAGCTTGTCGCTCCTGCAACCTTTGCTGAGTTGAAGGATATCGCCGAATTTTTCCAAAACCGCACGATCGACGGCAAGACGGTCTATGGTGCCTCGATCTATACCGAGCGCGGCTCCGAAGGCATCACAATGGGCGCGATGGATGTGCTGTACAGCTTCGGCTTCAAATACGACAATCCAAAAAAGCCTTATGAGATGACTGGGTTCGTCAACTCACCCGGTGCTGTAGCAGGCCTTGAATTCTACAAGGCGCTCTATGATTGCTGCACACCTCCAGGTTCCTCGAACGGCTATATGGGAGAGGGCATTGACGCTTTCAAATCCGGGCAGGTCGCGCTTCAGATGAACTTTGCCTTTACCTGGCCGGGCTTCGAGGCCGATCCAAATGTCGGCGGCGGCAAGACTGGCTATCTGGTCAATCCGGCCGGCCCCAATGGCGAAAAGTTTGCCCAGCTTGGTGGCCAGGGCATTTCGGTGGTGTCATACTCCGAAAAGCAGGCCGCGGCGCTTGAATACATTAAATGGTTTGCACAGCCAGACGTGCAGCAGAAATGGTGGAAGGCCGGCGGGTTTTCGTGCCTCAGGTCGGTGGTTGAAGCGGCCGATTTTGCGACCAGCCAACCTTATGCCCAGACCTTCCTTGACTCGATGGCAATCGTAAAGGACTTCTGGGCGGAACCAAGCTACGCAACGCTGCTTCAGGACACACAAAAGCGGTTCCACGACTATGTCGTTGCCGGGAAGGGCACGGCACAAGAGGCGCTTGATGGGCTGGTCGAGGATTGGACTAAAACCTTCAAGGACGACGGCAAGGTCTAAACCTTAGAGTGTTCTCCTGACCAGGAGGGCATAAGGAATCCGCGCAGAGCTCGGGTATACTTCAACGGGCCCTGCGCGTGCATTCCCAATCAGTCGAAAGAAATCCTATGTTGAACTCACTGCCAGAGCGCGTCGCAACAGTCACGCCACTAACGGCTGCACGCCGCATCAGAGGCCTCAGCGACCGCACGATTGCCTGGATCTTCGTGGGGCCGACAATC
This sequence comes from Aestuariivirga sp., assembly GCA_965279345.1. Lineage (GTDB taxonomy): Bacteria > Pseudomonadota > Alphaproteobacteria > Rhizobiales > Aestuariivirgaceae > Aestuariivirga. The sequence continues at coordinate 448,199 of CBDIHN010000001.1, read as the reverse complement.
TTCCTGCTTCTCGCTATCAATATATTTCCCTTGCTTTGGACAATTCGGCTCAGCCTGACGAACTACCGGGCCAACCAGCCGAACCGGCCATTGCAATGGGTGGGATTCGAAAACTACCGCCAGATCCTGAACGATCCCGATATTTGGAACACGATGCAAGTCACGGCGCATTTCCTGATCTGGACGATCGTTCTTCAGGTGCTGATCGGATTCACACTCGCCTGGTTCATCAACCGCAAATTCAACGGCAGCGATCTGTGGACGACGGTCATTGTGCTGCCGATGATGCTGTCGCCCGCGGTGGTTGGGAATTTTTGGACCTTTTTCTACCAGCCGCAGATTGGCATCTTCAACTATGTGGTGACATTCTTCGCGGGGGCGGATCCATCGTCTTTTACCATGATCGGTTCGGTCGATCTGGCGCCATGGTCCATCGTCATCGTTGACACGTGGATGTGGACGCCGTTCGTGATGCTGATCTGTCTCGCCGGTTTGCGGTCGATCCCAAGCTACATCTATGAAGCAGCGGCCATCGACCGGGCCAGCAGTTGGCGGCAGTTTTGGACCATCACCATTCCCATGGTGATGCCGTTTCTAATGCTCGCAGTGTTGTTCCGCGGCATCGAGAATTTTAAGATGTTCGACCTTGTGGTTCAGTTGACAGGCGGCGGCCCGGGCTCGACTACGGAACTCACATCGATCAATCTGAAACGTGAAGCCTTCGAGAAATGGCGTACCGGTTATGCCTCGGCCTACGCAATAATCCTTTTTGTTACCGTCTTTGGGCTGGCTTCGATTTACGTGAAGGCACTAAACAAGGTGAAAGAAAGATGAGCAGCTATTCGATCACCGCACCTTCATCGCGGCAGAAATGGATCGCGGGGACCATAGTTATCCTCTACGCGCTGATCACCATCACGCCGCTGGTCTGGATCATTGCGACAGGGTTCAAGAGCGGTCCCGATTCGATCTCGTATCCGCCCAAGGTCCTGTTCCAGCCCAAGCTTGAAGGTTACGTGAACCTCTTTACCACGCGCACGCGCGCAAACGTCGAGGATCTAACCGCGATGCCGCCGCCTGAGACCTGGTATGAACAGGTCGTGCGCGACAATGGCATGGTCATCGCCGGGCCATCGCGCTATGGCGAGCGCTTCCTCAACTCGGTGATCATCGGCTTCGGCTCAACCTTCCTGTCGGTCTTTCTCGGAACGCTGGCGGCGTATGCGTTCAGCCGCTTCAAGATTCCGCTCAAGGACGATCTCCTGTTCTTTATCCTGTCGACGCGCATGATGCCGCCGATCGCCGTCGCGATCCCGATATTCCTGATGTTCCGGACGTTGGGCCTCAGCGACACGCATCTTGGCATGATCCTGCTCTATACAGCGGTGAACATCTCGCTGGCCGTCTGGCTGCTCAAGGGTTTCATCGACGAAATCCCTCGCGAATACGAAGAGGCGGCACTGATCGACGGCTATACGCGGTTCCAGGCGTTCTACAAAGTTGTCCTGCCACAGGCAGCCACCGGCATCGCCTCGACCGCGATCTTCTGCCTGATCTTCGCCTGGAATGAATACGCCTTTGCTGTGCTGCTGACTTCTGGCACGGCCCAGACCGCGCCGCCCTTCATCCCAACTATCATTGGTGTGGGCGGAAAGGACTGGCCGGCGGTTGCTGCCGGGGCCACCTTGTTCCTCTTGCCGGTTATGATCTTCACGATACTGCTGCGCAAACACCTGCTGCGGGGCATCACATTCGGGGCGGTGCGGAAATGAGCGAATTCGTAAACGGGTTGCTGCGCCTGCGCCGGGCCCCATGGGAAATGATCGCCTCGATCCTGATCGCCATCGGTGTCGTGATGCTGATGCAACACGTGGCGCTCTGGCTTTATACGTATTCCTTCATCGTTACGCTGGTGGGCACCGTCATGTTCATCATCGTCAGCCATTTTCCGGAGTGAGCAATGGCTGAGATCATCATTCGTAATCTTCGCAAGGAATTCGGTAATTTCACCGCCGTCCAGTCGTCCTCCTTCAAAATTGAGGACGGGGAATTCTTCATGCTTCTCGGGCCCTCCGGCTGCGGCAAAACAACGACGCTGCGGATGATCGCTGGTTTGGAGTTGCCCAGTTCTGGCGAGATCAAAATCGATGGCGAGGAAGTTGCCCAGAAACCCGCCAGCCAGCGCGATATTGCCTTTGTCTTTCAAATGTTCGCGCTCTACCCGCACATGAACGTCCGCAAGAACCTGAGCTATCCCTTGGTCAGCCAGGGCATGCCCCGTGCCCAGGTGCGCGCCAAGGTGGCCGAGGTTGCAAAGATTCTCGGGATCGGAGGCATCCTCGAAAAACCCATCGGCGGCCTCTCCGGCGGCGACCGTCAGCGCGTCGCCCTTGGCCGCGCCATTGTCCGCAACCCCAAGGCCTTCATGATGGACGAGCCTCTCGGCGCGCTGGATGCGGAGTTCCGGGAGCATATGGCGGTCGAACTCCGGGCACTCCATGACCGCATGGGTGCCACCACCGTTTATGTCACCCATGACCAGCTCGAAGCCATGCAGATGGGTGACAAGATTGTCGTCATGAATCATGGCGTCATCGAACAGTTCGGCAAGCCCCAGGACATCTACGACAAACCCGCCACCATGTTCGTTGCCGATTTCATCGGCTCGCCCTCAATGAACTTCCTCCGCTTCCATGGCAATGTTGAAAGGGGCGCCACCTCCATCAAGCTGCATCACCAGGCGTTGGCCGTCCCGGAAATGCGTGAACCTTTTGATGGGGACATGGTCTTTGGCGTCCGGCCCGAACACATAAGGCTGACTGATGCGGGAGGCTATCGCGGCGAGGTGAAGGCTACGGAATATCTCGGCACAACACAGATCGTCACGCTGAACACGGCGCATGGCGTGGTCAAGGCGCGAGCGGCATCGGATCAGGTGGCGCGGGTGGGCGAAACGGTCGGGCTGGAATTCGACGGCAAGACGGTGACACTGTTCGACAACCAAACCGGCCATGCGCTGCGCTCCGACCTGAATGAAGGGGTGCTTGCCCATGGCTGAGGTTTCGCTTCACAATGCCTCCAAGTCCTTCGGCAAGGACATCGCACTTGCCGATGTGACGATGACGGTTCCGGACGGATCTTTCGTTGTCCTGCTGGGCCCGACAGGCGCAGGCAAGACGACCACCCTTCGGCTGATTTCCGGGCTTGAACGGCCCGATGCCGGCGATATCCTGATCAATGGGCGATCAGTCCTGGATGCAACTCCGGCGCAACGCGATGTCGCCATGGTGTTTCAGCAGTATTCGCTCTATCCGCACATGACGGTGCGCGACAACCTGGCATTTCCGCTGCGCTCGCCGATCCTCAGGACGCCCGAGGACGAGATCGGGCGCAAAGTGGCCGAGGTCGCAGAAATGCTCCGCATTTCCGGCAAGCTCGACAACAAGTCGACCACGCTTTCGGGCGGCGAGATGCAGCGGGTCTCCATCGGCCGGGCGCTGGTGCGCAATCCCTCGATCTACCTCATGGACGAACCGCTGAGTTCGCTGGACGCCAAACTGCGCGCCGACCTGCGCGTCGAACTCAAGGGCATTCAGGCGAACCTGGGTGCCACATTCCTTTATGTGACCCACGACCAGATCGAAGCGATGACAATGGCAACGCATATTGGCGTCCTCGACCGCGGCCGCCTGGTGCAGTTTGGCTCACCCCGCGACATCTATGAAAACCCGGTCAGCCTCTATGTTGCAGGCAGGCTTGGCATACCGCGGCTGAACGTCCTTCCGGCGGATGTTTTTGGCGGAGCACCTTACGGTGCAACGACGATTGGCCTGCGTCCCGAACATATTTCGCAAGGGAAGGGAAAACCCGCCAGTGTGAACCGGGTTGAACACCTGGGCGACCAGACCCGGTTGCATCTTAGTCTGGAAGGACATGACATCGTTACACTGACCGATGTTCACACGGGCCTTGAACCGGGCGATCATATTGCAATACAACCCCACAACCCGCTTTTTTTCGACGCCGGCGGCGCCCGTGTCGCTTGAGGAAACCCACATGAGACAATTCATCAACACCAAGGAGAAGCTTGTCACGGAGGCTATCGATGGTGCCTTGCGCACCTCGGGCGGCCGGCTGGCGCGGCTCGACGGGTATCCGCATATCAAGGTGGTGGTCCGTACCGATTGGGACAGGTCCAAGGTCGCACTCGTGTCGGGAGGCGGCTCGGGACATGAGCCATCACATGCAGGATTCGTTGGAAGGGGCATGCTCACCGCCGCCGTCTGCGGCGATGTGTTCGCTTCACCGTCCGTCGATGCTGTGCTTGCCGGGATACTTGCAGTGACCGGCGGCGCGGGCTGCCTGCTGATCGTCAAAAACTACACCGGTGACCGGCTGAACTTCGGGCTTGCGGCGGAACGAGCGCGGGCTTTCGGACTGGACGTCAGCATGGTTGTTGTGGACGACGATGTGGCGCTGCCAGGCCTGCCGCAGGCGCGCGGAGTGGCGGGTACGCTCTTCGTTCACAAGATCGCAGGCGCGCTGGCTGAAGAGGGTGCCTCTCTTGATGCGGTGACGAAAGCCGCCAAGCAGGTCATCGACGGCGTGATATCCCTCGGCATTACGTTAGACACTTGCACAGTTCCGGGCTCACCAAAGGAGGATCGTATCGCCGATGGAAAAGCCGAACTGGGCCTTGGTATTCACGGCGAAGCCGGCGTGGAGCAGGTGGATTTCAAAGGTGCGCGGCAAGCGATGGAGATGATTGTCGAACGGCTGGCTCGCAACATCGAAGCGGGGCTGCATGTTGCGCTTCTCAATAACCTCGGCAGCGCGACAGCGCTGGAAATGTCGGTCCTTGCTGAAGAATTGCTCCGCTCGCGGATCGGTGGCCAGATCAGTCATATGGTGGGTCCGGCAACGATGATGACATCGCTCGACATGCACGGATTCTCAGTTTCGCTGCTGCCGCTGGCGGGCCAAGCGTTGGCGGGACTTCAGGCGGACGTCGCGCCCTGGGCGTGGCCCGGATGCCATCCGGTGTCCAAGGTCAATGTGCTGCCATTGCCCGACGGCCTGACGCCCATTCAGCCGATGCCCTCGAAGAACAAACATGCCGAAACGCTCATTCGGAGATGTTGCGAAATCCTGATTGCCGCTGAGGGTGACTTGAATGCCCTAGATGCCAAATCTGGGGATGGTGACACCGGATCGACCCTCTCGACTGCTTCACGCGCACTTATCAAGGCGCTCGATCGCCTGCCTTTGGCGGACTGGACGCAGCTTTACCGGGCGATCGGGCTAGAGCTCAGCCAGACGATGGGCGGCTCGTCAGGAGTATTGCTTGCAATCTTCTTCGCGGCAGCGGGCGACGCATCCGCCAGTGGAATGAATGCCGTCGACGCATTGAAGGCAGGTCTCAGCCGGATACAACAGGTGGGTGGTGCGGGTCCGGGGGACCGAACTATGATCGATGCGCTCGCCCCGGCGCTTGAAGCGTTACCCTTAGGCTTAGCTGCCACAGCGGTTGCTGCCCGAAAGGGCGCCAACCACACCGCAACAATCACACGCGCCAAGGCCGGACGCGCGAGCTACATTTCTGAAAGCAATCTCGCCGGCCACAATGACCCAGGCGCAGAAGCTGTTGCACGTCTGTTCGAAGAATTACTCGAGACCAACGAGGCTATGGTTTGATATTGGATGCTGCAGTCGCTGATTAATTATTATTGGCCGTAGTGATCATTGCTGAAATTAAACCGTCAAGTGTTTGCGCACATCGGCCCGGTCGAGTTCGGAGGCTTCCCCCCTCGTGGACGATTTCGCCGCGGTCCATGATGAAAACCCGATCGGCGAGTTCCCGGCAGAAATCGAGATATTGCTCGACCAGCAGAATGGTGATCCCGGCGCTGTCGCGGAGGTAACAGATGGCGCGACCGATTTCCTTGATGATGGAGGGTTGGATGCCTTCGGTCGGCTCGTCGAGAACCGGCAGTTTGGGCCTTGTGACCAAAGCCCGGCCGTCATCGAGCGACGTAACTCCGTACATGATTATTATTTAGTTGAAAGTATAAATTGTGCATAATTCTTGGACGAACTGCAGCGCCGCGGCCTTTTCCGAAAGGAGTATGAGGGTCTGACGCCGCGCGAGAACCTGGGTTTGAAGTGACCGGAAAACCGCTTCTTTCAGGGGGATGTTCACCCCAGTAAATCGTCCTAGCGTGTTGCTTGCAAGTTTGTTCGGAAGGGGACCGATGATCCTCTCGGTACCTCATCATCGCCAGTTTTGCGAAGATTCTCTTATGCTATCGCGGGATAACGTCGGGCATGCGTTACCGCATCAAGCACTACTATTCACTGCTTTCCCAATTGAGAAAAAGACGTCATATGATCTATATGGAGCGTGTGCAGTGACCCGTTTCGTGTGCACTATGTGTGCAGTGAATCGAGGAAAGTAGGATTGATGACGGCGAAAACACAGTTTTCCACGCACAGGTTTTGTGTGGCGCCCATGATGGATAGGGACGACAATACAAGGAAATCAATGGGTTAAATACCCTCGTGTGCACAACGTGTGCAGTAAGGGACAGTGTGTTGCGTGAAGTTGCGAGGAGTTGCGGGAACATCTTCCATAAAGTCAGTCGCTCCAATGCCCATTCAGTGTGTTAGATCTTATCGTCTTCTGAAAAGAGCTTGAGGTCTACCACTTCATCGGCAATTGCCTCACTCTCGAATTGGCGGCCTACGGTTTCGACGAGTTTTTGCGAGATATTTGCAAGTCAGTTGAATTGATCGTTGCCGTTTTCTATGGCTTGTTGACTAAACACAGATTGGAGAACCACCTGCCTACAGGTGAAGGCTTCGAGCGTTGCTTACCGCGACAAGCACCCGCGCACATTAAAGTCAGATTTTGGCCCAAAAACTGACAATTAAGCGAGTGCGGTGGACGTCTGCCTTTGACCCAGAGCGGACCTCTCGGCTTTAGTTTTTGGTCGCCACAATTGGTAGAAATCGGGGTTGCCAGTGATGCGCTTTTGCGCAAACTTTGACAACTTAGCGCCAGCTGGGGAGGCGGCAGTGGTGGCAAATGAAGTCAGAGAAGACCCAGGCTACCCGGAAGATTCGGCCGGAAGACTTGAATTGATTTGGGGTGACGGTTTTCTGTCCCCCGGGGGTCCAGCGGAAGTTTCGCGAGTACTTGGGGGGAAAGACATAACAGGTTGCAACGTTTTGGACATCGGGAGCGGAATAGGTGGGGTAGATGTCGCTCTTGTTCGAGATCATGGAGCCAAAACGGTAATCGGAATCGATGTGGAAAAGCGCCTCGTCGATCTTGCCATTGATCGTGCACGGAAGCTTCATCTGAATGGCCGGATCAAGTATCAGGTCGTGGTTCCCGGACCACTCCCATTTAAGGATGGATCCTTTGACGTCGTCTTTAGTAAAGACGCTATTATCCATGTACGGAAAAAGTACGGCATCTATTCCGAGGCCCTGCGTGTCTTGCGTCCAGGCGGACGGCTTCTGGTAAGTGACTGGCTGAGGGGAGAAGGCGATTCAGTTACACCTCTGGTCCAAGATTTCATCGCGGCGTCAGGACATGACTTCACTCTGGTAACCTTGCAAGATATAGGAAAAATCGTCGAAAAGCTTGGATTTGTGGATATCGAATTGGAGGACAGGCAGGCTTGGTACCTTAAGGAGGCCACAGGAGAACTTGAGAAATTGCGTGGCCCGCTGAAGCGTCAGTTCTTGGAGCGATGGGGAGAGAAGCCCACCGAAGACGAGATCGCGTTTTGGGAGGTATTGGTGGCGGCTCTCAGAGAAGGGGCGGTGAGACCTGGTCACATTCGGGCAACCAAGCCAAAAGGCATGCGATGAGAAAGGTTGCCGGGTCATCACATCTGGTTCTAGCCCAAAGCGGAAATGTCGATTTCTGCCACTCGTTGCCGCTAACAGCCTAGGAACGGACAGGAACCAACTGAAATCCGGCGAACATCCATTCCTCATGTTGTAGACCATTTCTCGGATTTATTCCCCGGGTAATAATTTATGTTTTCCATCGTGGAGCGCAACAAATCTAGGCCGCTACTTTCCAATGTAATCTCAAATGGCTACTAATAGGCATCGAATGAAAAAGTGGAAACCCAAGTGAATGCCATGATTAACCGCTCAGTCGTTCTAGCTTCTCGACCACATGGGGAACCGGTTCCGGAGAATTTTCGGATTGTCGAAACAGAAGTTCCTGTTGCGACAGAAAATCAGGTCCTTTTGCAAACAGTTTGGTTGTCATTGGACCCCTACATGCGAGGACAGATGGACTCCAGAGAGGGTTATGTTTCAGGTGTAGAGCTTGGACAGCCTATGAAAGCGGACACTGTATGTCGGGTCATGCAATCAAATCTCGCGGGCTATGCTGTCGGTGACTTGGTGGCGGCTTACACTGGCTGGCAGGAGTATTCCGTGAGTGACGGCGCGGGGTTGCGTAAAATCGACCCAACGGTGGCACCACTATCCACATCTCTTGGTGTTCTCGGAATGCCCGGTCTAACCGCATATGTAGGTTTAATCAAACTTGGGCTTCCCAAGCCAGGTGAAACGCTTGTCGTGGCCGCTGCATCGGGGCCTGTAGGATCTCTTGTGGGCCAACTTGGAAAGCGAGTTGGGTGCAGAGTAGTGGGGATTGCTGGTAGCGACGAAAAGTGCCGCTATGTCCGGGAAGAGCTCGGATTCGATTCTTCAATCAATCATCGCGACCCGCAACTATCAAAAATGCTAGCCGCACAATGTCCCAGAGGAATTGACATATATTTTGAGAATGTGGGGGGACGAGTTTGGGAAGCGGTTCTCCCGCTCTTGAATCACTTCGCCCGTATTCCTGTTTGTGGTTTAGTTTCGCACTACAATGATGTGGAGTTGCCTGAAGGTCCCAATCGTGTGCCTGAGGTAATGGACACAGTTTTGGTGAAGCGCCTTACTTTGCGAGGCTTTATCATCGATGACTTTTCTGCTCAGGCAGAAGAAAATCTTGCCCAACTGACGTCTTGGTTCAGCAATGGCTTTATAATATTCAAAGAAGACGTCACAGACGGATTGGAAAATGCACCAGCGAAGTTTATCGGCATGCTCAAGGGAGAAAACTTTGGGAAGACACTGATAAGGGTTTCACCTGCGTAGATATAAAGAAGGAGGCAAACCGCTTCATCGATTAGTATTTGAAAATCAAATCCGGCGATCATCCATTCCTCATGTTGTGGACCATTTCCACCAGTTATTCCCCAGCGAATAACTTATCACTATGCGTTTTTAGCGCCCCAGCGCAGGCTCTTGCTCAAACTTCTTCTTGATAAATTCACACTTACGCTGGAATAAAACTGATTGTCGCTATTGTTTGTGGATGCCGGTCGCGGCCACCGATTCATAAGTAAATTCCATATTTTTCTAATTTAAAGGTGGCTGGCCAAAGCATCTATGATAACTTCGCTATTCCGCGTGAATGATCTTGCAATCTCCCCTTCGCTTGTAATTTCGATCTGCTCTCCTGCAATCGCCAAGTGCCAGCTTCACTGCTTGTTGCTTGGTGGCATAGCCAAAGGCCCAACCGCAGGACATTTCCATACTGCTCGACGGCGGTCGGCCGCCCGACGTTGCAATCGCTTTGTGCAAAGGCTTGTTCAAATACTTGTTCATGTATGCGCTTTTGCAGGACAGCGGTTTCGCCTTCACTTCGGATGTCACAATCAAACTCGAAATGACGATCAAACTTGCCGCAAAACTTGCAGTCCAGGACCCTTTGAAAATGAGTTTCTTCATTTTAAGCCTCCGGAGTATCAAAGTTATTCAATAGCCTTCGAAACGATCTTTTTGCTCTATTAACTGTTGGCGGCTTGTTTTGCCGGGTCCAAATATCTTACTAGGGCCCCCCGCCATCATGATATCCACCTTTGTCGATGCCATAAACTGTACTCGCGCAGTCCCCAAGAAATTGTGAGAACGAATTATATGGGCTATCGCTTAGAATAGAGCTACCAAATAAAGCGAGAGCTAATAGGTGGATGGGTTCTGAAATGTCAAACTGCGCATTTTTTACTTCGTGCCTTAAATCATCAAATTGATTCTTGAGACGCCAGAGAATATTCCTCCCTCTTGCAGAAAGACGGATATCAACAAACCAATGAACTATCTCTCCGAGAATAGCACACACGAAGAAGTACGCGACAGTGCCTGGAATAGTGACCGATCCCGGCGATGGCAGCCTCGAGAAAATGTTGAGACCAACGAAAAGCGTCAAAGCGATTAGGCCTACCCACTGCCAATATCTGGTTAGATTTTCAGGTATTAACGAACCAGCGAGAAATCCACGTTCAAGGAAAGTTTCTCGATAAGTAAGTGCATCTATCTGAAGTTGCTTAGGAAAGAGACGTTCAAAAGTATCACTGGCCGTCTGCGGTTCTGAGAACCAAGTCAAGAGTTCGCGCCTAACTTCCGTCAATTCCAACAAAGGCGGCAAATCCGGTGCGACCAACAGGAGCCGATCCTTTCCCCACCATCTCTTTGCTTCAGTGACGATGAGATATCCTTTTTGAACAAACTCAAAGAGATGAAGCTGTAGGAGTGCATGGGTTCCCCCACTCAAGTAGGCGATTGCATAAGGATCATTCAAGAACTCTGGTTCTAAGTCTGCTTCATGGGTTTCCGGGTATCCTGGATTCGACATTTGCGTCTCCGAAAATGGCAGAAGTGGCAAGTATTTCTGGTTAATTAATTACACAAGGGTTTTTGTCACTCAATTAGGACTCTCAGTAGCTACATAGTCGATCATCGCCTGCCACTCGTCTGGCAGGTAGCCCCAATCCGGTAAATCGGGGATTGCTGCCTGCAACATGGCAGTACTGGGTTCACGCATTGCATTTACGGCTGCGCGCGCTGTGACTAAATGGATTTCCCAGTTGGTGCCGCCTTCAGCCACGGCAATCGCTTGGGCTACTTTGGCAATCATGCAGCCCCCGGTCATCGTGTGCTCATATGAGTTGCCAGCGATCCATCGCTTATCGCATTTATTGCAATGACATAGGGGCTAAAGCTTGCGAGCGTGGGCTGTATATCACCAAGGCTGGCAATATCCACTCCCATATCCTCGAGGATATGGCGGTCTAAGGTACGAAGATAGGCGATGTGCCGCTTTTCTGCCTGAAGCGCTTGACGGGCTTCCAGCTTTTGCTTGAGCCAACCGAATACTGTCTGAACCGGGGTTTCACGTTCAGGTTGAAAATAGAAGGTATTTGCAAGATAAGCATACATGGTAGGTTCCTCCTGTTGGGTTCCGGTATCTGTCGGAACGGTGTGAATGCAGATGAGAGGAACCTAGGAGAACGGCGTAAGATGCCCGCCCGTGGAGCGTAAGTTAACCGTAAAAGTTCGTAAAAAATGAACGATTGGGATAAAAAACCGCTTTTGCGCCCATCGGAAGAGGGGCAGAGCCCCATCCGGGTGAGCATTCTTGGCGACTTTGTGCTGAGCAGCGCTGGCGGCCGTCAATTCCCTATCGCGACCAAGAAAAACCGAGCCCTGTTAGCGATTTTGGCGCTTTCGCCAGGGTTTCAAGCAACCCGCGAGCGCCTTTGTGGCTTGCTCTGGGGCGATAGGGGTGAAGACCAGGCGCGGAGCAGCCTGCGCCAATCTCTTGCGGTGCTGCGCAAGGAATTGGGGCAAGTTGAAGAACTTGTCCTCAAGACGCATGATGACATTGTGGCGCTGCGCAGTGACACGGCGCAGATAGATGCGGTTGAGTTTCTTGCATTGTCAAACGACTCCGGGATCACCGAACTCCGCGAGGCGGCAAAGCTTTATCGCGGTGAACTTCTTGGCGATACATCAATCAGGGACGCGGCCTTCGAAGATTGGCTTTCAGCCGAACGATCCCGCCTCAGGACCGTTGCAATTAAAGTTTTCGACCGGCTCATTCCGCTGGAAAATGGCCATTCCCGGATTGTCACTGCGCAGCAACTGGTCAGCTTCGATCCCTTGCGTGAGTCCTCGCACCGCCTGCTCATGCAGGCCTATGCAGATCAAGGCGACAATGGCTTGGCGCTAAAGCAGTTTGAGCTCTGCCGGAAGCTGCTGCACGAAGAATTAAGCGTTGAACCCGCTAGGGAAACGCTGGAGCTCATGCGACGGATTTCTGACGGAGACAGGAAATCAACAACGCAAGAAAACGTCCGAATTGAACCAAGTCAAGCAATGCGGGCGGAGCATTTCCCCTCCATCGCAGTCCTCCCCTTCACCAATCTCAGTGGCGATCCCCAACATGACTATTTCGCCGATGGCATCACCGAGGACATCACCACCGAGCTTTCACGCTTCAAGGGCCTTTTCGTCATTGCCCGCAACTCGGCGTTTTCCTTCAAGGCCAAGTCAATCGCTATCGCCACAATCGCCAAGGAACTGGGCGTCCGGTTTCTTCTGGAGGGCAGCGTCCAGAGATCCGGCGACCGTGTGCGGGTGACCGCCCGATTGGTTGATGCTGAGACCGGCAGGGAGGCGTGGTCTGAACGCTACGACCGGGTGATCGAAGACATATTCGCAGTGCAGGATGATGTAGTGCGCACTATCGTTGCGACCCTCGAAGGGCAACTCGCCAGTGCCGTTGCCAGCCAGTCACGGCGGCAAACACCGTCTAATGTTCTTGCCTATGAGTGCGTCCTGCAGGCGCGCAAGTTTCTTGACGTCTATGATGCCCAGTCCGCCGAGCCCCTGCTGCGCCGCGCTATTGTCGTCGATCCAAGGTATGCCCAGGCCAACGCCTGGATGGCAATGGTCTACTGGGTAAAGTTCTTTAACGACCATCGGGAGAAGGATATCTCCGATGCGGTGGTTTTCGGGAAAACGGCGGTTGCCCTTGATCCGGGTGACTCGGTTTGCCACATGCAGTTGGGCTTCGCCTACATCTTTTCACGCCAGCTTGAACTTGCGGACATTCACAGCCTGAAGGCGTTGGAACTCAACCCAGCCGATATGCTGGCCTTGGGGCTCCGAGCCCAATTGCTGTGCCGGTTGGGGCGGTCGCAAGAGGCAATCGAAGCCCTGGACCAGTTGGTCCGGCATGATCCCTTTCCGCCGAACTGGTATTGGGAAAACCGCTCAATCGTGCTCCTGACTCTGGAAAAATTCGGGGAAGCCCTGGCGGCGATGCAGCATATGCCGGAGCTGTTTTGGTGGAACCACTGTTACGTCGCGATTTGCTGCGCCAGGCTTGGCCGAATTAAAGAGGCCCAGGATGCCATCAAGCGCGCCCTAGAACTCCGTCCAGAACTCACCATTCAGCGATTCATGAAGGGCGAGCCCTACAGGCTCGCTATGGACGCCAACCGGATGATTGATGGCTTGCGTATGGCGGGTCTGGCCGAACAAGCAGATATTTCTGGTGCGAAAAATACTCAATAAAGCAAATTCTCAGCAATCCAGCACCCTAATGGTCTAGCTTCTCTTTTCTGCTTATGGCCCAAGGCCCACATACCATCGGTATTGCGGTCGACAGTCTTTGACCCAAAGCTGACCCATGCGAGTGAACGCTGTTGCAGTTGCTGACAAGTCAGCTGGGTTGTTCCGAGACCACATAATCGATCATTCCCTGCCACTCGTTTGGCAGAAATCCCCAGTCCGGCAAGTCGGGTATGGCAGCTTCCAGCATTGCACTGGTTGGTTCAGCGAAGGGGCAAGCACGGTTCGAGGGGTGTTTGTGCCACACTCCCCCGGAAACTGCTTCGCTGGGCGGCTGTGGGCCTTGCGCATGGCAATTAGAAGTAGCAGCATAGACACGTCAGCCATTGCTAGGCGACGATCTACTTCCAAAAGTCTTCTACTACTTCCCGCGCTCACCCTAGGAGCGCGGGACTTTTTATTGGGGGATTACCCTTTCGTCACGAGAGTCGCCGCCGCGGCCATCTCTAACCACTGTTCCGCTAGTAACTTCATGCGCAATTTCGTGGGTTCGTCAGGGGCAAGCTCTGCTTGCTCCAAGCATCTCTCTGCTTCACGCCGATAGTGCCACGCCTTGTCTGGGGTCGCAATCACGTAGCGACCGAAGTCACTTCAGGTCCTCAGAGATTCTAGCAGCAGTGAGCGGCCACAAATCAGGATATCGGACTGATCCGTTCAAGATTGCGGTTCCCGACACCATCACAACATCATTGAGCCAGTGCTCTACTTTCACATCTCGGGAGGAAAGAAGGAGACAATCAAACATCGCGGCCATTGTCTTCGCACGGGATTCAAAAAAGTCCACGCCGCTTTCACCAGGAAGAACGGTGCCATCCGTCATGCGGAACTGCCAGAGATGTTCGGCCATGAATGACGATACTCGTTCGCAGCAGATTTCCCTAAGCCTATTTTGGCACACCTTGGTTACTTCAATTTTACTTGTATCACTCTCAAAAGAGATCAAGGTAGCAATTTGGAGGTACCACCTCGCGTCAGTGGGGATGGAGCCTCACATGAGCATTCATTTTTCAAAAGAGAATATTTCGGCGCGACCAGACTCCGGCTATTACAGCCCCGAAAAGCTGACTCTGCTCAAGCGCATTTTTGACACGTCCTGCAAAGAGGCTGGTATAACCATTAAAGCTGTCAGGGACGATCTGGCAATTAAGCTACTCATCGCTGGGAAGAACTTTGAGAGCGAAGATAAGCTGATTGAATTGATGAAGAAATCGATCGCGCAATTGCGCCGCTAGTGGCGCTCTCGCGTGACGGCGAAGGCTTTCCAGAACGCGAGTTCCGCGTCCATGTCGTTTTACATCGTCTCATAGATAATTTGGTCGACGCTGCCCCATTCGGGCTCCATATCATCGATGGTGATGCCTAGAAATACGGAGGCTGATCTAGACAATTCTCACCGATGGTACTGCATCGTATCGGCTTAAAGCAACGCCTGATCGACTTCTGCTGTTGGCCCTTAGCCGACGTTTTGAAGTTCGTTGGTTGACTTGCGCTTTTGGCTCAAAGCAGACTCGTGCAAGCGAACAACCGCTGCAGTTGTTGACAAGTCAGCCGGATTGCTCAGAGGCCACAAAATCGATCATTGCCTGCCACTCGTCTGGCAGAAATCCCCAGTCCGGCAGGTCGGGCATGGCTGCCTCTAGCATTGCGCAGGTTGGTTCACGCATTGCCTTTACAGCAGCACGCGCGGTGGCAATGTGAACTCTCCAGTCTGAATCGCCCGTAGCAATTGCAATTGCCTTTGCCACCTTGACGATCATGGGGTCCCCCGTCATTGCGAATTCTCCAGAGTTGCGATGTCCAAAGTGGCCAAATCAGGTGAATGAACGCGATCGAGTGCAAGAAGAACTGCATCGATTTCCTGAATTTCAGCGTTGATGTCATGGGCAAGTTTGGCGGCATTAGCCTCCTGTTCACCCCGCGCCGCCAGCATGGAAAGTTGGGCGTTCATTGTTCCTAATGCCGCAACTGCACGCTCGAGGCGGAGAAGTCCCCGCTCCACCAGGCTTTCCAGTTCTTCGATGGCACGCTGTTGATGCCGCCGTCCTGCAATTGTCTCGCGCAACTGAGACTTTATGCGTGGGTCAGTCGCCTCTCCAACCCTGTATTCAAGCTGAGTTATGCGATCAAGCAAATGTAGTTTCGTATCTGACTGACGCCTCACTTCTGATTGATATGGCACAAGCAGTTGCGCCAGGTGGCCCATGCCGGTCAGCCATTCATCAACTGCTGCCAAAGCCTTCAAGACCTCCCCGCGCATTCCACCACTGCTGCGGTGAAGCACTTCCTGAAGGCGCGCACGGTGGTATACTGCCTGGCTGAACTGGTTGCGAATGCCTGCATCAGTAATACTCTCGACTTGAAAGTAGTCCTCAAGGGCAAAGGCAATCGACTCTGCGACAGATTCGGGATCGGCCATGCTGATCGCAATTAAAATTGAAACTGCGCCCAGCCCCGCGAACATCATCACGACCCAGCTCCATTGCGGCATGGAGTATGCCGATGCATTCAGCGAGATAAAAAGAGTCGCAAGCACCGTGACCATCAAAGTGATCAAGGTTTCGGTTGCACCAACTGCATGTCTTAGACGGGCATAGCTTAGCCTCCGGTGCAAGTTGCCTTTCTTGAAACGGCTTGGTGTGTTTCGATCCATGTTCGCAGTACCTCACCGGTGTGCTTGTGATGACACTTCATTGCTCTGCTGATATCTTGAGATAGGTCTGATCGATCGAAACAGCGTTTGCGGTAAACATTGCACCCCCTGAGACATGGGCAATACGGCTGAGAACGCCTTCGCCCGCGCCTTCACCAAAGGCAATGGTAAAGAATTTGGTCCCACCGGCTTCTACTGCGGCGGGCAAACAAGTCTGGAACATTTTGTTCTCTGATATTTCGCCCGCGGTGTCAGCCCCATCGGATAGCAGGATGATGCCATAGAGGCGATTTTCGCCTGACGCCTGATCGGCACGCCTCATGTCGTTCATTTTATTGGCTGCCACACAGACCGCGCCGTGAAGGTTGGTTCCTCCACCCGAAACGAGATTGAGAACGCGCTCAGACAGGCCTTCTGCCACGGCTGCGGCGGGCTGCACGTCAGACACAACGCTGACGCTGTCATTGAAAACCATGAGTCCCACCATATCGTGCGGATCAAGGCGTTTGAGAAATGCAGCGGTCGCTTCCGTGGCAGTACGAATAGCCTCGCCATTCATGGAGCCTGACACATCAAGAACCAGCATGGCAGTCGCTTTCCGTTTGGTGGCGCGGAACTGATCGATGATGGCCGCCGATGTACCAGCATCCGGTACCTGAAATGCGGGTATTGTTTCTGGCCGCGCTGTAGGATCCGTTCCATTCTCCATGGCGAGGGGCGCAGTAACGGGAACTTTTGAGTCCAATGGCCTCAACATGTATTGTACGGCATTGGACTGCTGCTCCTTGGCAAGCACAAAATCGAGGAACAGGCGTGCGGCTTCCGCCTGCTCTGGGCTCACCCAGTTGGTTCCGTCGAGGATGCAATAGGGGTGTTCACTCCAGAACGTGCCTTCAGACGGAAACACAAAAACGAGCGGCCATCTGAGTTCCTGGCCATGCTCCAGATTGAATCGAACCACACCCTCTTCGAACGCGGCAACGACATGCAGAAAATCTGGACCCTGCTGCGCCATGAGTTTGAACAGGTCGTTAGTCACCATGCCATACTTCGCCGTATGCTTGGCAATGGCACTTAGCGCGCGTTCAACGCGCTGATCGTAGATTTGCTCCGCTTTGAGGCCGCTGGTCTGGCCGGTAAGGCCGTAAATCACGGATGTGAGGAAGAGCAGGCCCGCACTGGAGTATTGCGGGTGCGTATGGCCCAGTTTCAATTTTCCCCACTCCGGATGGCCATAACGGGCCCAACCCTCCGGGTCGGCCGCGAGATCAATGATGGTTTTCCAGCCAATCTTCTTGCCGGGCCATCCCAGGGCCTCAGCCATGGGCCGCCACATGGCCAGGCCTGCCGGCGTATAGATGGTGGATATGCAGGACCCTGTCATGGCTGGGTGGCTGCGCTGTTCGGACCAGCGGTCGCGGAATTGCGCAACCCAAGAATCCTCGCCCGGACTCCACACCACCGGCCGCAGCTTGCCATTGAGCAGGTTCAGCATCGAGTCGCCGGAAAGTTCGCCCGTGATATCAATGCCGATGGGCTTGCCCGACTTTGTCTGGATACCTTGGGCAATAAATTCCTTGGCTGCGGCATCAAGCCATTTCTTTTTGGTAACTGACGACGCAATGGTCAGGTGAACGGGCTCAACGCGCATGATGGTGGTAACGTTCAAGCCTCCACTTCCAAGAAAGCCTTGTTCGCCGCTCGCTAGAATTGCGGCGGCACCTGCCACGGTGAGTCCCATGATTATAAAAAAAGTCCTGCGCGTGCGGTTCATGATTTTTCTCCCTTGTGAAAAGACGGGCTCTTGCCGTTCGTCGGACTGAGTATTTCAATGGAGGTGCTGTCATAATGAGACAGGGCCAGGGGTTCGTTGTTCGTCGTCGGCTCGTTTGCCAGAAACTCTGCCAGGGCCTGCGCGGCGAGCGCCTCCTGCTCGACCTCCCTTGCTGCGAAGTCCGTGGCGGAGAAATTTGAACCCGCCACACGGGACCGGGCCATAGCCTTTTCGCGCTCTTCTCCCACCATTTCTTCAAGCCTATTCAGTGAATCCCCCGGTGTCCCAAGGTTGCCCACCATCGTGGCCGCCATGTTTTGAAGATCGGCCATGGCGCGATTGACCTTGAGGTCGCCGATCTGCCAGCGGAGCTTTTCTATCTTCGTCCGTGTTTCATCTATGGCCACATCTCGGGTCTGGACCAGTTGCTGGTAGGTCCCCTCCGCCGCAGCGAGTTGCGTGCGGTCCTCGGCAAGGCGCGCCGATACTTCTTTTAGCTGCAACGCATAGCGGGCTGCTGGCTTCATTTCACCGGCCTTGACCAGAGCCTGCATCCGGGCGGTGGTATCAATGAGCTTCGCCTCACCTTTGCTAACCTGAATTTTTAGCCGCTCAGAAAGGGTGGCGTGAGATATGAGGCCCTCATTGAAGCGGCCAACAAGCTTGCGCAGGTTTTCCTTCTCCAGCTCGAGAAGGGCCTCAGGATTTTTCCGCTCGAACACGGACACCAGCTTGCTGGCCAGACCATGAATTACGTTCCAGGCTCGGATCATCAGGCGCATGGGTCACTCTCCTTTGCTTTGTCTCAAGCAATCCAATTGCATCGGCCATGCCAGTTCTGAGGCGGGGCGGAAAAATATCTAAGTTGTTGAAATGAAATGATTACGAGCTGAGCTGCGAAAACGAGAGAAGGCTCTTAAGCAAGGACTTGCCAGAACATTGGATTTGATTGGCGGAAATTCGCCTGCCGGTTAAACCGTTTCGATGACTATCGCTGGACGAACGGCCTTCAACGCTTTCAAAAACTTTTCACGCTCTTTGAAAGGAGGCAATGACAAAGTGCTTCCCAAAAATTTCGTAATAATGCACTGCTCCCATAAGTTTTCATCGTTTGTCTTTTGCCCATTTAGCTCGATAGACCTTATGGTCTCGACTGCAACAAATTGGGCGCGGACCATGCTCCTCAAGATAAGACCTCCATTACTGTCAAAAATGAGCGTATGAGGATTCGCCCAAGTCTTGACAGCCATAGCAAAAAAATAATGGCGAAAGGGCCGTGGCACACAAGAAACGACGGCAACAAAAAGAACAACACCGCACGCTTCTGCTCGACGGTCGAATCATCCCAAGGAAACGTGGTCATCATTAAGGCCGTCATTGCCGAAAATAGCATTCCAAAGACCGCATAGACTGCCGAGTGAAGAAGCATCCGCCACCATTCTCGTATGGTGAACAGCTGAACGGTTTTGTGGTGCGAGCTGTCGCCTAAACGTCCAGCCTTTTCAGCCGGGCCTCCTTCAGGTCCATTTAGAGTGTTCGCCAGTATCATGGGTACCTCCTCGCTTGAATACGCCGCACGCGTTTTGAGTGTCACCAATTCGGTGAATCATTGTTGACATCCGAATAAGACGGGGACTTCCCGAACACGCGCCACAGATATCGGGCTGCGAAGTAGCCAACCAGGATAAGAATTTCGAACTTGAGTTCAATGCTCATTGATGGCGCTCCTTGGCTTTCGCCTTGAGCAGCTGCATTGCAATGGCCTTGCCAGTTCGATAGCTGATCTGGGAAAATGCTATGTCATTGATTGGTGAAGATAATATTTTGAGACTTGGAAACTGGCATTGCCAGCACGGCAAAGATTTGCCAGCAACGCGGCATCAACCGGCAGAATATCGCCTAGCGATAGTCTTTCCGCTCGAGCCCATATTTGCGCATCTTTTCATTGAGCGTGCGCCGGGGAATACCCAGGGCATCAGCGGCGGCCTGGATATTGCCATTGCTTTCCTGCAACGCTGTTTGGATAAATACAGACTCCACGGCATCCATTTGCTCGGGAAGAGCCTTGGCATGTGCGCCAGCACTATCAAGTATGTGGGCGACGCCTTCCTTTTTCTGGCCGAGGCCCAGCACGAAGCGTTCGGCGATGTTGCGCAATTCTCGCACGTTTCCACGCCAGTTGTATGCCATAAGCCGTTCGATATCTTCACCCGAAAGTGCGGCGACAGGGCGTTGATAAAGGTTCGAGAATTCCTGGGTGAAATGCTCAAAAAGCAGAGGAATGTCCTCGCGCCGGTTATTGAGTGATGGAATGCGAAGTTCGGCGACACCAAGACGGAAATAGAGGTCCTCACGAAACTCGCGCCGCTTTGCTGCGTCGAGCAAGTCGGCCTTCGTGGCGGCGATCAGGCGGATATCGACCTTGATTTCCTCGTTGCTGCCCAAGCGTGTGACCAGGCGCTCTTGCAGCATGCGCAGGAGTTTTACCTGCAGGCCGATGGGCATGCTCTCAATCTCATCAAGGAACAGCGTGCCGCCCTTGGCATACTCAATGAGGCCGATGCGGCGCTGCTTGGCGTCGGTGAAAGCACCTGCTTCGTGTCCGAACAATTCGCTGTCGATGAGATTCTCCGAAAGTGCTCCACAATTGATTGCAACAAACCGCGCCTTGCCGCGGCGGCTGCATTCGTGCAAGGCGCGCGCAACAACTTCCTTGCCCGTCCCGGTCTCGCCATGGATGAGCACTGTCGCATCAGTGCTTCCCACATTGACGATTTCATCGCGCAAAGCCTGGATAGCCGGGGAATTCCCGATGAGGCGGGAAGCGATGCCGGCACGATTTGCAAGTTCCGTTTTGAGCCGCCGATTATCCAGCACCAGCTTGCGCTTATCCAGCGCGCGGCCCACCTTGGAAACAAGAGCCGCCACGTCAAAAGGGCGCTCGA
This sequence comes from Aestuariivirga sp., assembly GCA_965279345.1. Taxonomy (GTDB): domain Bacteria; phylum Pseudomonadota; class Alphaproteobacteria; order Rhizobiales; family Aestuariivirgaceae; genus Aestuariivirga. The sequence goes on along the minus strand of CBDIHN010000001.1, from coordinate 427,333 downwards.
TAAAATCATAGGCTCCGGTCCGCATGGCTTCGACCGCGGTTGCGATCTCGCCAAAGGCGGAAATAAGGATGACCGGCAGATCGGCATCGAGCTTCAGAGATCTTGCGAGAAACTCGAGCCCGTCCATGACCGGCATCCTGAGATCCGTTATGACAATGCCGGGAAATCCGTGGGGGCCAGCGAGGCGAGCCAGGACTTCGAGGGCTTCCATTCCGTTTCCGGCGGTCTCAATGCTCACCTCAAGTTCCTGGAGCGCCTGGGTGATCCGGGGAAGGTTCGCCGCATCGTCATCGACGAGAAGTATCTTGTTGTCCTGGCTCATTGCCGCACTTCACCGTATTTTCTGGGGATTGTCAGTGTGAAAATTGAACCCTTTCCGACTTCGCTTTCGACCCGGATATCACCGCCGAGGAGATGGGAGAATTCGCGGCTGATGGCAAGGCCGAGACCAAGTCCGATGCCGGGCCGTGTGATTCCAGCCGTCGACTGAAGTCGCTGAAACTTTTCAAAGATGAGTCCCAGCTTGTCCGAAGGAATGCCGCTTCCTGTATCGGAAACGCCAAACTCGACATTTTGGCCATGGCGCCGGGACGACACAGTGATCGAACCTCTGCTCGTATATTCTACGGCGTTGCCGAGAAGGTTCATGAGAATGCGTGCAAGAAGCCGGCCATCGGTGCACACTTCCAGTTCATTTTCCACGTCGGTTTTGAGTACAAGGCCCTTGGCCTTTGCAGCGGGTTCTATTACCCGCAAGGCCTGGGCCACCGCCACAGGCACTTCAACGGTAGTTGACTTCACCTCCACTTGGCCTGCTTCAATGCGGGACATTTCCAACAGCTCATCGACCATGCCCAAGAGATGGCTGGAGTTATCGCGGACATTTTCGATAATGGTCCGCTCGGAACTGCCAAGACCGTTCCCTTTGCCGATAAGCAGAAGCTGGCAATCCTCAATCACCGCCGCAATTGGCTTTCTCAAATCATGGCTCATGTTCTCGAGAAAACGCGATTTGGCCAAATTGGCCGCCTCGAACCGCGCTGACTGCCTGCGGTCGGTAATATCCGTGTAGGTCGTGACGAACCCGCCATCCGGCATTGGCGCACGGCGTACCTCCATACTTGTCCCGTCGGCGCGGTCGACTTCAAATCGTGGCGGATTGAGGGTTCTGGCGCGAGCCATGATCTCGTCGAGCTGCTTTTCAGGATCGCCGGGCCCGTAGTCACCGCGGTCAATGTTGTAGCGCATGAGGTCGGAGAAATGCATCCCGTGCCGGATGAGGGTTTCCGGATAGCGGCCAACGCGCAGATATTGCGGGTTCCAGGCCACGAGCCTCAAATCAGCATCATAAACGGTAATTGCATCGGACATGCTTTGCAGCGTGGTTTCGAGATGCAAGGTTTTTGCGCCCAGCGACTGCAGCATGGCGCCAATGCTGTCGGAGAGATGTTCAAGCTCCTTGACGCCCCTGTATGCAGGAGCGCGGCCGCCGCTGAATTCCGCCGCTATCTGATAGATCGGACGCACCATAAACTGGCGCAAACCAAACACCAAAAGACCAGCAATTGCGAGGAGCGCAAGGGCAGACCCACCGTAAATCAGCTGCACCTCGCGAACCAGCGCATTGAAGTCGGCGGCATCCTTGACCAACAGGATTTGCCAGTTCCAGGGTGTGAAGTTCGCTGAGGCGGTGTAGTAGCTTGCACCTGTTCCTGACTGGACCTGCCGTGTTCCTGGCGCAGTGGTGTTTTCGAGCATGGATTTCGCATTTTCCTGCGACACGCCGGTCACGAAGTCTAGGGCACCGTCGGCGGCCACAATCAAGCCCACACGTTGGTCGCGGGCAAAATCCTCAAAGCGGATGCGCGCGTTGAGTTGATAAACCAGGGCGCCATCCGCGTCCGCGACACGGCTTTCACGATTCTGACGGTCCACTTCCGAGTCGGCAATTGTAACCGCGTTTTGCAGGAGAGAATCGAGGCTGGCGCGGATATTCTCGTCGGCATAACTGCCAACGGTTCGCAGAACCAGAAAGTAGAGTATCAAGCCGGCAAGCAGCATAAGCCCTATCGCCGGGCCGAGGATGACCAGCTGCAGCGATGGCCGGATCGACCTCACTTCACGGTCTTTCCAAAAATCGCTGACGATGTGTGGATTTCTTCCGGCCAGACGATTTCCTTGCGGCCATTTTGCCATTGGATAATCATGTCAAGACGCTTTACCTGCATGCCCGTGCGGTCGACAGCGAAGCGGCCGAGCACCGTGTATGTGTCAAGATCGACAATGGCTGCTCGTACTCCATCATGATCAACGGATTTCGACGTCAGCATGGCTGCCTCGAGAATTTGGCCCGCCGCATAGGCCGCCGCTGCGTGGTACGACGCCTCCATTCCGAAGCGGGCTCTGAAAGCAGAAGCGAATTCCTCGGATCGGGGATAGGTATACGAGTCATTGGGCTCCCAAATGGAGGGGGCGAAGGTGTGATCCTCAGCCTTTTCAAAGATATCCTTCCAATCTGAAAGTGCAGGCCCAATAGTTGCGAAGAATGCTGGTGGCGACCAGTCAAGTTTAATGAGTGCTTGGCGCGCGCTAACTGCCTCTTTGAGATAGCCTGCGACTACGATCAGATCGACGTTTGCATTCTTCGCCTGCCGAACCACATCGGTAAAATCGGTGGCATCGCTTGCAAATTCGATATCGACAAGAATCTTCAGTTTTAGATAGGGAGCCCACTTTCGCGTACCGTTCGCAATCTGAACGGAGAAAGGATCGTTACTGTGCAAGATGGCAACTGTCGTAAGGCCAGCATCGTGGGCCAATCGCAGCATTCCCTGGCTGTAGCGGCTGGCTGGAGTCAGTATGCCAAATAGATTGTGATAGCCCTTGCTCCAAAGTTCATCCGCTGCGGCACCCGCGGCAAGCATGGGGAATCCTGCGGCATCGGCGATTGGCGCAACTGCAGCCGTGAGTTGGCTGGAATAGGGCGCGAATAGGTGGTCCACCGAACCAGTTGAAACGAACTCCGCATAAATCTTTTTGGCCAGTTCCGGATCGCTATTATCGTCGCGTATGACGAGTTCAACGGTCCTCCCTATAATTCCGCCACGGGCGTTCACTTGGTCGCGCCAAAGCTCATAGGCGCGCTTATGCATTGCCGCTGGTTGCTGGTATTGTCCGGTGAGCCCCAAGGATACGCCAATTCGAATGGGTTCTGACGCCAGCCCGCTTATCGAAAAGTGCAAAATGGCGACAATCACCGTGATCACGCAAAGCAGCCATCTCCATCGAAACCACATGTGGTTCGCCCCTGCAGTTCTTGAATCTACCGGCCGATATACCTATGCAATTGTCTGCCTTGCGGCATAATGGCGTTTAAAGATCAGAATGCAAGACGCTTGCCAATAGGCCCGTATTCAACGAAACTCCGTAACCCTTTATTTTAGTTCACGTTTACAAATGAGAAAATTGGATAGTCTTTTGAAGTAAGCCGATATTTGCCAAATAACGGAAATGAACTAGGCAACATTCTGCCAAGAGTGGTTAGTCACAGCTTTATTCCTGATTTCAGTGGGATTGTCAGAGGTGTAGAGTAGAAACATGGGCACCCGGTCCGAGAGCACTGATGAAACCTTATATTGCTCTTTTTGTGGGACAAGCCAATATTATGTCAGGATATTGATCGCGGCGCACGACTGCTCCATATGCGACTCGTGCTTCGGATTGGGGTGGGATGGTCTACGCCTTAACTATGCATATGCAGCAATGCAACCGCCCAATCATTGCGGCTTTTGTAGAAAAACCCTACTCGATGCCGGTACCCTAATAGCAGGCCCTAAGTGTGCCATATGCAAAGAATGCCTTGAATTCTGCAAAGTTATCTTCAGAGAACAGGAAAATTGGAACGCAATTAAGGAGGGATTGGCGACATGAATTCCGTGCTTCTGGATTTAGCCCGAAGCTGACGAGTTACATTCACATCGCTATGGTCCGCTCTTGGCCCTTAGCGACTAGCCTCCGTCTTAGCCATTTGTCAGCTTCTGACCCAAAGCGGACTTCGACATCTGAGTCGATTTGCTTCAGATGGCGATGCGCAACCCGCTTCGATCCTTGTTTCGCAATACCAGGTAAACACCGAAACACCCGAACAGACCCATCATCAAAATCCACGAATAGCCAAATCCAGTCCAGGTCAGAACACCCGCCGCCAGCGCGCCAAAGCCTGCACCGCAGTCAAAACCGTTTTCCGCCACCACGTTAAACCGGAATGCGCAGGCCGATGACTGGCCGACATTGTAAAGCGGGGCCATGATAGCCGACATGTAAATCGGCGCTGCCACAGCTCCAATCATATTGGCGGCAACGGCACTCCAGGGTGATGCATAGCCAAAGGTTTCCGCCAAAATCGTGCAGATCATGAAGGCAAGACCAATTTGAACAGAACGCTTGTGATGGCCAATGTCAATCAATTGGCCACCGACGAGTCCCACAACGGCCCCGGCCAAACCAGCCACCGCCAAAGCACCGCCATAGTCTTTGAAACTTTCGCCCAGGGTTTGAAACAACACAATGCGCCAGCCAAAATTGACCGCTGCCGCAACCAGCCCATCTGAAAAGGCAAGTCCGCCCGCAAAAACCTTGGCTGCGCGTGAAAGCTGGGCTTCGCGCTCAACCACCATGCGCGGCGCCTCCAACATTGGAACCGCCGCCAGGGCATAAATGAATGCTGTTGAGGCAAACGCATAAACCGGGCCAAATATGGTCAGCATGAAGCCGCCGAAAAGAGGTGCGATGATTCCAGTAATGGCAAAAATCGCCTCCCGCGCACTGACCTGAGCGCCTCGGTGTTCAACATCGCCCAACCTCGTGACACTGGCGTGACGGCGAAATAAAGGTTGACCGCGCCGTGGGTGCCACCACGAATGCCAAGAGAAGCATTCAGCGTTAAGGGATGGTCTTTGATTTCTGTCTTGCTGCCAGCCATGCCTCGTACTGACCGGCTGCCTCCGCGTCTGGCGGATACAAACCCACCAGTTTGCGCCCATTCATCACCTCGGCCAGAACCCAGGATTCGAAAAGTTCGGCTTCAGGTCCGAGCTCCAAAACAGTGTCGAGCAAAGGATCGGGGATCACCACTGCGCCGTCAGAGTCAGCAACGATGATATTGCCGGGGAATATCGCCACGCCACCACAGGCAATCGGCTCCTGCCAGCCAACAAACGTAAGCCCGGCCACTGAAGGCGGTGCCGCTATTCCATTGCACCAGATGGGCAACCCGGTGCGGCGAATGCCATCCAAATCACGCATGGCTCCATCAGTGATGAGGCCCCGCACATCGCGATTTTTCATGCGCGCGCAAAGGATATCGCCGAAAATGCCAACACTGCCGAGGCCCATGGCATCCACGACCGCAATGCTGCCCGCTGGCATCTCATCGATCGCGCCGCGCGTCGATTGTGGGGAGGAGAGGGAGTCTGTTGTTGCAAGGTCTTCCCGGGCCGGCACGAAACGCATGGTGAAGGCACGACCAACGGCTCTTTCATCAGATGGGACAAGCGGCATGGATTTCCGTATCCATGCGTTGCGCAAGCCCTTCTTCAAAAGGATCATGGTGATCGTTGCGGTCGATATGCCGGCGAGAATTGTGCGCGTCGACTCGTCGAGACCCATTTTCACAGATTTTACATTATCCACCTGGTTGCTCATGCTAAACCCGATCAAATGCTGGCAATAAGCCCGCCGTCCACACGGACAGTTGACCCGGTTATGTATGAAGCGCGATCACTGGCAAGGAAGGCGATTGTATCGGCATATTCTTCAGGCGTGCCATACCGCCCAACTGGAATTGACTGGGCACTTTCATTGGCAATATCTTCGACCGGCCTGTTTTCCCGGCTTGCCTTGGCCACATCAAGCTGCCTGGTGCGTTGCGTCAGTATGCGGCCGGGAATGACAATGTTGGCTGTAATGCCATCGCGCGCCACTTCCCGCGACAGTGATTTCGACCATCCGAGAAGGGATAGCCGGAGCGCATTTGAAATCGCAAGATTGGGGATCGGCGCAACGGTGCCGGAAGAGGTATTGGTTATCACGCGTCCCCATTTTTTCTTCTTCATGCCGGGAAGGACTGCATCGGTTATGGCAATGACTGACATCACCATGGTGTGAAAATGCTTGGTCCAAATTGCCTGATCGACGCCCCATGCGGCGCTCGGAGGCGGGCCGCCAGTGATGTTAACAAGGATGTCAACAGGGCCCAACTCTTTTTCGATTGTCGAAATCTTGGCGGGGATCAATGAAACGTCAGCCGCATCCCAGGTAAGATCAATTGCCCGTCCGCCTTTCGCAATAATCGTGTCCTTGACGTGAGCAACCGAGTCCGCACTTCGGCCTGCAATCGCGACCTTGGCGCCTTCCCGTGCTAATGCCAAGCAAATCGCGCTGCCCAGGCCTCCACTGCCTCCAAGTACAAGGGCCACCCTGTCCTTTAACCCCAAATCCATTCAAAACTCCTCGACCAGCCGGCCACTGCCGTCCGTCATTCAAATGGTATCATTAGTGCCGGAACTACGAATGATAAGTTTTACTAATTATGACTTTTCCAAGCTTGACTGGATGGGTTAACAAAAAAATGGAAAGCCACGCCCGAGCAGCGTCATTTCAGCCAAGTGTTATCGGGCGTAATATTGTTGATGCAAATACAAGGCGCAGGCGTCATGAATAGCTCCGCGAACTTCCCCTTATAAAGGCAGAACGGACAAATGATGATCAACGGCGATTGCGGAATTCCGATCCCGCATATTCACGGCTTTTCCAATTGAGAAGTGAGGAGGGGAGGGGCTATAAGGAGCGTGTGCAGTGACCCGTTTCGTGTGCGCTATGTGTGCAGTGAACCGAGGAAAGTAGGCTTGATGACCGCGAAAACACAGTTTTCTGCGCACAGATTTTGCTGTGCGCCCTTGATGGATAGGACAGACAATACAGGGAAATCAATTAGTTAGAGACTGTCGTGTGCACAACGTGTGCAGTAAGGGACAGTGTGTTGCGTGAAGATCCATGAAGTTGCGGGAACATCTCCCATAAAGTCAGTCGCTCCAATGCCTCTTCATTGTGTTAGATCTCATCGTCTTCTGAAAAGAGCTTGAGGTCTATCACTTCATCGGCAACTGCCGGCCTACTTCTTCAAGGGCGACGCGGCCAAGGGAGATGCCCCAGGCGACGTCAAGGGTGACGTCTGGCATGTCATCAACGAGTAGTATCTACGATTGGCAAAGGCATTAAGAGTAAACATTCATCGGCAGATCCGTCAGCCTCTCCGTCTTGCCGTCGTGCGAAATGAGGAAAGGGTCCTCATGCCTTGCCCCATAGAATTGCGGGTGGCCGAAGAGCCCCACGTCGATCATGATGGCAACACCTTTCGGGAGATCATAGTCGCTGCTTTGCGTGGCCGTCTTCCCCTCGAGACACTCGGTGAAGCCGATGCCATGGCCGACGCCGTAGGTGTGGTACTGGCCCAAGTCCACACTGGTGAGATAGCGCCGCGCCGCCAGATCGACCTCGCGTGCCGGTTTGCCGGCCGCCAACTGGGCGATGGCAAGCTTGTGGGCATGGATGCCATGGTCGAGAAACGTCGCCTGTTCGGGCGTTGCGCCGCCGGCCACGACCGTGCGCCCCATGGCTGAAGTGTAGCCTTCTAAACGCGGGCTCACCCCCAGCATGACCAGATCGCCCCGCTGGACCACGCGGTTGGTAGACCGCCCGATAATGGTATCGATGCGCGGGCCGGAACAAACCATGGTGTCGAAGCCATAGCCATAGGCGCCCAGCTTCTTGCAGACAGCATCGCCAGCGGCTGCCACTTCGAGTTCGCGCACACCTGGCGCCACGGCGCCCAGCATTGCCCGCATCGCCTCGGTGGCGATCCGGCTCGCGTTGCGGAACATCTGGAGTTCCGCGGGGCTTTTGCGGTAGCGCGCCTCCGCCATGATATGGCTGACATCGCGCAGACGAACCGGCTTGTTATCGCCCGCCTTCTGCATCAGGGCGACGATTTCCTGTGAAAGCACGTTGGAGGCAGACAACAGCCCGATCTCGGCGGGGACTTGCCCCAGAAACTCCTTGAGGATTTCGGCAAGCGAGTAGAAGCGGAGGCCGCCATAATCCTGGAACGGAATCTCGAAGAGCGAGAGATTGCGCCACACGCCAGCCCGACCCATATCCTCAAACATCTTCTCGCCCTCGGCGCCGCCCAACAACACCAGGTGGTCCGGCAACACCAAAAGCGCCACGTTTTCAATATGGGGGTCATAGCCCGTCAGGTACTGGACGTCGCCGGGCATATGCTCCGTGGCATAGGCGAGCCCTGCGGCCAGGCCTTCCTGTTTCAACCCTTGCTGGACCCGCTGGAGACGTTCGCGAAACTCACCGTCGGGGATGCACTCTTTTCCATAGTCGATGGTCCGGTCAGTCATCCCTCAATCTCCCCACAACAATCCGCCATAAGACTGGCATACACCTTACACGCGTCCACGACCTACTGCACCGGCACATACTCGTTAAAACTGTGTGCAAAAGACTAACTCAGCCATGCATTTTTGGTTGTTGAAGTGACTATCGATATGTCGGACATTGAAGTGCAAGTTCTCTCGAGAATTTGCAAATACCATGTCTAACTCAACTCCTGCCCTGTCTTCGGATGCGGCAGGAGTTTTTCTTGACAGGAGTATTTCTGGAAAATGAGATCAGAGCTCGCGCCAAACTCTTCAACGTATTGGCTTCTTGGATTTGAGCCTTCACATGATTGTCCGACTTAAGTCAACTAGCAGTAGTCGAAGAAGGATAAATCACAATACCTGACTGTGGATCGATTAACATTGTTCTATTCATGTCAAATTTTATTTTGATATTTTTGCCCGGCACACAGTCCGCACCAACTTCCAAGTCGGCAATCATTGAATTCCCGCCTAGAGTAAAGGTAACAAGCGCCCGTGTACCTGTTATCTGCACAAACTCCGTCACGATTTCTAAGGTGGCTCGATCATTTTTGTTTACACTTCCGGCGCGCGAAATATTTTGTGGTCGAATGCCGAGCAGCACGGACGTAGCCTTGATCAGGCCTGACGGCATCGGCAACGGCAAAGAAATGTTGGAATCGATCCTCACAACGTCTTTGCTTATCATGGCAGGTACCAAATTTACCTTTGGGCTACCCAGAAACTCAGCGACGAAACGACTTTTTGGTCTGTTGAACAAATCGAGTGGGGCCCCTAGTTGCTCAACAACGCCATCACGCAACAATACTACACGGTCCGCCAGAGTCATCGCCTCAATTTGGTCATGCGTCACATAAATCATTGTTCGCTTTAGTTCTTGGTGAAGTTTTTTGATCTCCAGGCGCATTTCGTCGCGTAGCTGAGCATCAAGATTGGAAAGTGGTTCATCGAACAAAAATAGACGAGCATCCCGGACGATCGCGCGGCCTATTGCTACACGCTGGCGCTGGCCGCCTGAGAGTTCGCGGGGGCGCCTTTCTAGTAGCACACCAATATCGAGCATTTCTGTTGCTTGCATGACGCGTTTTCTGATCTCGGCATCCGGCATCCTGCGTGCCCGGAGTCCAAAGGCAATATTTTCATAGACGCTCATATAAGGGTAAAGTGCATAGCTTTGGAAAACCATCGCTATGTCGCGATCGCGCGGCCGGGAATCGGTCACATTTTTTCCACCAATATCGATCTGCCCACCATCGACCTCTTCCAAGCCAGCAATGCACCGAAGTAAGGTCGACTTACCGCAGCCCGAAGGGCCAACGAGTACTGTGAATTCGCCAGAGGGTATATCAAGGTCAACGCCCTTGACTGCGTGAACATCGCCATAAAACTTGTGGATATTGCTAAGTTTTAAATCAGACATGAACTACCCTTTGACCGCTCCGAGGCTGATGCCGCGTACGAGATACCGTTGCAGCATGCTCACCGCAACAAAAACGGGCAATGTTCCCAGTACCGACATTGCCGCGATCTTGGCCCAGAATGTCGATTGCGAGCCAAAATACTGGCTGATCTGGACGGTGTACGTGATGACTTCAGTGCGAGTGAGGATAAGAGCGAAGAGGAACTCGTTCCAGGAAAACAGAAAGGCAAAAATTGCCGTTGCGATGAGTCCGTTGCGTGCCATTGGCACAGTAACTTTCCACAAAACTTCAATGTGCGAATATCCGTCCACCAATGCAGCTTCTTCCAATTCAACCGGCACATCCGCGAGATAGCCCCTCATCATCCATATCACGTAGGGCAGGGCAAAGGCCGTGTAGAGCAGGATTAATCCCGGATAGCTGTCAGCGAGGCCAAAGGCTGCATAGGCAAGGAATAAGGGAAACACCACGGCGATGGGCGGTATCATGCGTTGTGAAAGGATCCAGATGGCCAAGTTGTCGCCGCCCGTCCGAAACCGGACAATTGCGTAAGCGCACAATGTTCCGAGGACCATCGCAATCAAAGTGGAGAGACCGGCGATCACTAGGCTGTTCCAAAGCGACCAGACGTCGCCATCAAGGAAAAGCGCTGCATAATTGTCGAACTGCGGCTGGTTCGGAAACCAGGCCGGAGGCGATTTGAATATTTCCTCCGGGGCCTTGAGCGAAATCATGAACATCCAGTATATGGGAAACAGGATGACGGTGACGATCGAGATCGAAACGACGTACCAGACGACTTTACCCAAAGCAGATCGCCTCTTCATCGCGCAATTTCCATTCGTTTTAGCGCCAACGTAACTGCGAGAGAAAGGACGACGAGCAGGATCACGACAAGTGCCGCGGTATAGCTCGTCTCAAAACTTTGGAAGCCCCGGATATACATGAAGATCGAAATTGTTTCGGTCTTGTTGCCAGGCCCGCCCCGGGTTAGCTGCCAGACTGCATCAAAGATGCGGAAGAGGTCTAGCGCCCGAATAAGGACGGCTATTCCAAGTACCGGCATGATGGCCGGCAATACAATGCGAAAGAAAACACGAAAACGACCCGCACCATCGATCTCGGCTGCTTCGAGCTGCTCGCGGTCAACGTTGGCGAGTGCGGCCAGAAGTATGATGAACATGAAGGGCGTCCACTGCCACACTTCAGCGATCAGAATGGCCCAGAATGCCAGGTGAGGCTTGATGACCCAGAGCAACACGATGGGTTCGCCGGTGATCCAGCCAATAATTTGATTGAAGGGGCCAAATTTGTGGTCAAGCATCAGCCGCCAGATTGAACCTGCGACCATGGGTGACACAACGGCGGGCAAAACAATAAGGGCTACGAACAAACGCTTGAGAGGCCGTTCAACCTGGAAATGCATGGCGAACAGAAGGCCAAGCATCAGTTCCAGGGGCAAAGCCACTGCGAGCAGGAGCAAGGTCCGCCCGAGCGCCGTCCAGACTCTGGCGTCCGCAAAAAGTTTTTTGTAATTGGCGAGCCCAATCCAGTTGCCGGACTGTTTTGCGCCTGCGAGATCCTGGAAACTGACAGCGACCGACCACAGGAAAGGAAAAAGGCCGACGAGCAGCATGACGAATATCGCCGGCGCGACAAAGGCGATCCCCGTGCCGCGGCGGCCGGCCCAGAAGGGCCGGCCGGTCTTGATGTAGGTGGAGGAGGCTGCCGTCACTCGCGATAGGCTGTAGGCTTTGCCGCCCAGACTTTGTAGGCTTCACGCTGTTTGTCGGCGCCAACGGTTTCCGTAATCTGGTCCCATTCCGCCGCCATGCCGTCTAGTGCAGTCTTCGGATCTTCACCGCCGATTGCCGCATTCACGGCGCGCGACATGGAATCCTGGTACTTGAAGGTGTCGATGACGGAGAGGTCGGCATAGCCTGCCGCAGCGCCGTCCTTCAACACCTTTAAATAGTCCTTCGCGCCTCCCCAGAGGTTTTGATACTCGGGAGATTCATAATGCGAGATGCGGAACGGATCGCGCAATCCTACGGGACGCATCACGTTCTTCAGGCTCTGGGACTTCGAGTGCATCCACTGGGCGTAGAGATAGGCTGCTTCCTTGTTCTTGGAATCAGGCGAGACACCGGAGAGAAAGCCCGATGCCAACTGCGGATGCCCACCAGGATTGATCGCATAGCCAATCTTGTCGGCTACCACGGTCTTGGGAACCCATGAAAGCGCCTTGTCCTCGATATTGACGCCCTGTGTCCAGCGGCCAAGCGGCGGCCAGGAGATGGTCATGGCGATTTCGCCGGCATTGAGCGCCGAGAGATTTTCAGCAAATCCCCACGTTTCAATTCCGGGTGACATGCACTTGTTCTGCTCGACCATTTCGGTCAGGGCCTTCACGCCTGCCTCGCTATTGACCGTCGCCTTCATCGTCTCCTGATCAAAGAACTTGCCGCCATGGGCACGGAAGCGCTCGGAAAAGAAGAAATGCGTATAGCCGGTGTTGATGACGCCAGCGCCATACATCTTGGGCTGGTACTTCTCCGTAAGAAAGCAGGCGATATCACCGAATTCCTTGTAGGTCTTGGGCGCGGCAAGATCGTAGCTGTACTTTTCCTTGAAGGCCTTCTGGTTCACTGGATCCTCGAAAATATCCTTGCGATAATAGGTCACAAGCACGTCGCCATCGACGACCAGGCCATAGGTTTTTCCGTTGTAGCTCATCCAGTCCTTGAACGCCGGATTGACGTCGTCAAATTCCTTGTCAGCGCCATATTTCTTCACAAAGTCATCCAAAGGCTCGGCGGCGCCGTTGTTGACCATATCGGCCAACAGGGCAGGGGAAATCAGAAGCACATCATAGCCGCCGGTGCCAGCCTGCTTTTCCAGGATGGTCTTGGGGTAGATTTCCTCGTTGGGCAGCTCGACTACCTTCACCTTTATGCCGGTCAGTTGCTCCCACTCAGGGCCGCTGTACTGGGTATCGAGCAGTGCTTGCAGGCCAGCCTCCGCCACCACTGTTATTGAAGAGCCAGAGAACTGTTTAGCGGCAGCGATAGCCGTCGCTGCTGCATCTTCCTGGGCAAGTGCCGGTGCGGTGGCCGCAAGGCCAAGGAACGCGGCTGTAAATAGCAAGCTTCTCATCATAACGTCTCCTCCACTTTTGTTTTCGAAGTGACGGCTTTATGCCGCCGTTGCTAAAACGGCCCCTTGCGGCGCCGGAGTTTCGATTGCTGGTTTCCTTCCGCTGATCATGTCTGCGGCAACGCGGCCTGAGCCGCAGGCGAGCGTCCACCCCAAATGGCCATGGCCGGCATTTACCCAAAGTCCCTTGATTGCGGCGGTCTGCCCGATGATCGGCGTGCCTGCAGGGCTGACCGGCCTCAACCCGGCCCAAACGCGTGCTTTCGCCAGATCGAGGTGGCGCTTGAGTTCAGGAAACGTGAAGCTGGCATTGTCGATGATGGCCTGGGCGCGAGACATGGCAGGGGTTACATCATAACCGCTGATTTCTGCGGACCCGGAAATGCGCATCCGGTCTCCTAGAGGCACCAGCCCGAAGAGCTTTGAGTCATCGATCACCGGAATTTTTGGAGCTGTGTTCCACGCTCCGCGTGGAAATGTAATCGAAATGCCCTTCACGGGATAGACCGGCACACGCACACCGGCTTTCATCAGGAGCGGGGCCGTAAAACTTCCCATGGCCACGACGACAGTATCTGCCGCTATGCGGCCTTTGTCGGTTATTACGCCAGTAACGCGTCCGCCTGAGGCTTCGATCGATTGTGCGCTTTCACCATACCGGAAGCGCACACCACGGGCAGCGCAGGCGGCTCCCAGCGCTTGCGTGAACTTGTTGCAGTCACCAACTTCATCTCTCGCAAAATAGAGAGCTCCCGCAAGCGTGGGTGCCGTATCCCGAAGTGCCGGTTCAATCTCGATGCAGCGGCTGGTGCTGATGCGCTCATATAGCAGTCCGTGCTGAGCGAGGTAGTCGCTGGAACGCTGGGCGCCATCCAGGGACTCCGCCGAACGATAAATCTTGAGCACGCCGCGTGTGGCGCGGTCGTAGGAAATGCCGGCTTCGGAACCAATTTCGTGTAATGATTGCAACGAGTGAAGTGCCAGATCGAGGTTGGCCTTGGAATTTGCGCGAAATTTTTCTGGTGTGCAGTTGCGCGAGAATTCGAGACCCCAGCGCCACATGTGGGGAATGGCGCCAAAGCGCAGGAGAAGCGGGGCATTCTCCTTGCCCAGCCAGCCCAGGATTTTGCCCGGCATTCCAGGCTGCGACCAGGGCTCAACCTCGCTGGCATGGATAACGCCTCCATTGCCCCAACTCGTCTCCATGCCGGCTTCGGCTTGCCGCTCGACAACTTCAACATTCTTGCCGGACTTCATCAAATACCACGCAGTCGCAACACCAACCGCACCCGCACCAAGCACAACCACAGTCATTTGACGGATTTCCGTTTCTTTTTAATGCCCTTGGGACCGGAATTTGGCGTTCCCCGAAGACTGCTCCACATCGCCTCATTCTCTCGGTCAACGCGCGCGGCTACATCCTTCGTGACATTACGCATGATCTCATCGTGGATTCTCTTCGATTCCTGATACAGCTGGCTGATTAGGCGGAGATGGGATGTCATCTCGTGAAAAGCCCGCATCGGATCATGCTGCGCCACTGCTTCATAAATTGCGGTGTGGTCGCGGATGGAAAACCGGTCCGCGTCTGGCATGTGGATTGTCGTGGTGCGCTGGTCGATCAGCCATTGAACCAGAATGTCGTGGATTGCCGAAAAAACCGGATTTCTGGTGATGACGGTTAATTCGTAGTGGAATGCAACGTCAGTGCGGATGAATTCCGCCGTATCGCCCATGGCAGCCGCGTTATTGTCGAGCGCCAGTTTCAAGCGGCGGATATCGTCTTCAGTTGCGCATTGTGCCGCCTGCCAGGCCACACCGGCTTCAAACAGAAGCCGAGTTTTTTCCATATGAATTTGACCGGGTCCGCGCGAAGCAATGCGCTTCACCAAGCCGGCCAATTGGTTGGTAAGGAATTGGGAATTGGGCGCGGTTACCTCGGCGCGGGCGCCACTGGTTATCTGTACGAAACCCTGCTGCTGCAGCAGAAATAGAGCTTCTCTCACGGAGGGCCGGCCAACTCCGAAGCGTTCGGCCAGATCCTTTTCCGATGGGAGCTTGCTTCCTACTTCAAATTCGCCTGATGAGATTGCGCTTTCAATGAGTTCAACAACTTCATGAGAGCGTTTGCGGCGACCGACTTGTACTGTGGGCATGTTCATAGGCGTAAGGATAGTCCCTGCTGGGGCGCTTGCATAGAATTACGGCAGTTCATTGCGGATTTGACAAAATGTCAATAGGGTATCAACCTATGACCTCTTGATCATTTTTCGATAACGCTCGCGAATCTCAATTGGAGCTGCAGGATGGCAGGTGAAGGAATGCGCAACGCAGTCAGGACTCCAGCGCTCATCGTCGACATTGATATTCTCGACCGTAACATTGCAACCATGGTGGCGATGGCGAAGACGATGGGCCTTGCGTTTCGTCCACACGCAAAAGCGCACAAATGCATCAACATTGCGCAAAGGCTTCACCGCGCCGGCGCCGTTGGAACCTGCTGCGCTACGATTGGTGAAGCTGAGAGCATGGCAAGCGGCGGCATAGGCGGCCTGCTGATTACTTCGCCGCTGACAACGTCCGATCAATTGCAGCGCTTGGGCCAACTACTGTCATCCGGCGCCGACGTAGCAGCGGTCGCCGACCATCCCCGAAACATCGACGCTTATGCCGAACTGGCCAAATCGAATGGCAGACAATTGGATGTATTGATTGATTTTGATTTTGGTCAGGGAAGAGCTGGCTGCGTAAACGTCGAGGACGCAGTAGCTATAGCCCAGCACATGGCGCAACACGCCTCACTCAGGTTGCGTGGCGTGCAGGCCTATTGGGGGCATCTGCAGCAGGTCGTTCCGATGTCCGAGCGCCAGCAATTGGCTGGGGTGCAGCAGAAGCGGTTGCAGAGCCTGATCAGCGCGCTTTCAAATGCAGGTCATTTGCCGGAGATTGTCAGCGGGGCTGGCACAGGCACACACAAGATAGATGGAGATTCCGGTCTTTTTACCGAAATCCAGCCCGGCAGCTTCCTTTTCATGGATAGTTGCTACGGCGTCAGTTTGACATCAGAAACCGGCAACCCGTTTACGCCCTCACTTTTCCTAGCTGCGTCTGTTGTTTCAGCGAACCGGCCAGGACGTGTTATCGTGAATGCCGGTCTGAAAGCTTTTGCTACGGACAGTGGAAAGCCCGAACCACGGCGTGGGGCACCACGCGGCGCTACCTACCGTTTTATGGGTGATGAGCATGGCGCAGTGGATTTCGAGGGCAATGGGCCGGGCTTGGCTGATACAATTGAATTTCTCACGTCCCATTGCGACCCGACAGTCAATCTGCATTCCGCATTCCACGTTGTCCGCGGCGACGAGGTTATAGACATTTGGCCTATCACTGGCCGGTATTGAGGAGAATTACCAATGAAACGTGCTTTTCCGGCACACCACGCCGTACCTATCTCGAAAACTTTCCGTGCTGGAGATTATGTTTTTACTTCGGCATATGGCCCTTGGGTGTTTGACCCAGTTGATCTTGTTTTTGACGATCAGGGCAACCCTATCAGTGATGGGACTGGCAATGAAAACATGCCATTTGCTAATCAAGTTCACCGGACATTCGACTTCATCAAGGAAGCGCTATTGCTCGAGAAATGCTCCCTCGATGACGTGGTGAAGTGTGAATGCTGGCTGTCAGACCCGAGGGAGTTCGTTCCGTTTAACGTGATTTACAAAACATATTTCAAGAAAGATCCTCCTGTGCGGTCGGTGTTCGCTGCCCGCTTCATGTTTCCCTGCAAAGTAGAATTGCAGGTCATCGCCTATAAACCGATCAAGGGCTGAAGCCGGTGCGTGCATCGTTGTATCAGGTCGTGACGTTTGCCGAGCACGTGTTTCAAGGTAATCCCGCACTAGTCTTGGTTGTAAAGTCAAGTATTCAGGAACCAGCTTTAATTGAAACATGCAAGCTTCTTGGTGCTGATGTCCTTGCTGTCATTGAGAATCCAATTGATCGACAGCCAAAATTGAGTTTCGTTACCGCCAAAGGAATCCATCCCGGGGCGGGACATGCGGCGCATGCTGCTGCGCACGTTGCTTTGGGTTGGCCAGAGTCGGTGCGGACGGAACTTTCTTTTGAGTTGCCAGGCGGGGCGCAATTGAGTGTAAGACGCAATGAACACGGCGTGGCTGTCGATTGGCCTGTCATGCCCTATGAAGTTGCGACGATTGGAGAGCAAATAGCTGCCGCAATCGGAATGAAACCGGTGGAGTGTTTTGTTTCGGCCTTCGGTTACACTGCTGTGCTTCCATCCGAGATGAACATCGCGCGTCTCGATCCGGACCTCACTCTTATTGCTGGTTTTGACCGCAACGCGCTTATCGTGACGTCAAGAGGGAAGAATTCCGACATCGCAATCCGGGTTTTTGCGCCACGTGTTGGCCTTCCGGAGGATCCCGTTTGTGGAACAGCCCACCGCATTATTGTTCCTTACTGGGCCAAGCAGTTGGGAAAGCCGGCTCTCCACAGCCGGCAGCTTTCTCCCAGAGGCGGTAACCTGTGGTGTAACCAGTCGGACAATCAGGTGACGATTTCGGGCGCAAGCATCACTTCATTCGAGGGTGTGTTGCATCTTCCCGATTGATGTGAATAGGTCCAACAGTTTAAAACCTATTGACTCTCCGCATGAAGATGCCGCATCCTTCAAAAACTATTCCAGGGGATTTTAGATGCTGCGGTTGATCGTCCAGAATGTGGTGAAGACATTTCCAGCCGTCCGAGCGGTAGACGGAGTTTCGTTCGAAGTCGAGCCGGGGGAGGTGCACGCGCTCATTGGCGAAAACGGTGCCGGCAAATCGACGCTCATGCACTTGGTGGCCGGAGTATTTTCGCCCGACAGCGGAACAATAGAATTGGATGGCCAATCACTGACTGGTCGAAATGAGCAGGCGATGGCCGATGCGGGTATCGCCATGGTCTTCCAGGAGAGAAGCCTGGTTGGTGCATTGAGTGTTGCTGAAAACATCTATGCCGGGCGCCAGCCGTCGAACCGGTTCGGCATGATTAAGCGCAAACCGATGCTGGAAGGCGCGCGACGCATACTGGCCGATCTAGAGGTCGATATCGATCCCCGCATGCCGGTTAGCCAGCTTTCGCCGGGCCAACAGCAGATGGTGGAAATTGCAAAGGGCCTGTCGCACGAACTCAAGTTAATCATTCTTGATGAACCTACGTCCTCTCTGACGATCGGAGAGGCGCGCCACCTGTTCCGCGTCATACGTCGCCTGGCGAGCCAGGGCATTTCAGTCATATATGTTTCTCACCGCATGGCGGAGATATTTGAGATATCAAACCGCATCACTGTGCTCAGGGATGGGCGTGTAACCGGCGTGCGTAAGACCTCTGAGGTTTCAGCGGGCGAACTCATATCACTCATGGTGGGTCGCGTACTCTCGTTCGAGCCCGATGCCCGGCGCGCGGCGAAAGATGCAAAAGTGGCGCTAGAGGTGAATGACTTGAAGGCGGACCGTGTTGCTGGAGCGACCTTCAAACTGCATTACGGTGAAATCCTCTGTCTCGCAGGACTTCTTGGGGCAGGTCGCACGGAAACGTGCGAGGCAATCTTTGGCGCGCGGCCGATTATTTCCGGAACAATTGCCGTCGAGGGCAGGGGCCTGCGCCCAAAATCTCCTGCCGATTCAATGGCGGCGGGCATTTCAATGCTGCCCGAAGACCGCAAGGATGCCGGGTTATTCATGGACTTCACCGTCGCTGAAAATATGGCAGTAGCCAATCTTGAATCGTATACACGCAACGGGCTTCTCTCGACCGCTGACATGCAAGCAATGGCGCGACGCTACGTAAAGGAGCTTCGAGTTGCAACGCCAAGCATTGACCGTGAAGTGCGCAATCTGTCGGGTGGAAACCAGCAGAAAGTCCTTCTTGCCAAATGGCTGGCGAGAAAGCCACGCATTCTCATTGTGGACGAGCCCACCCGGGGGGTAGATGTCGGCTCAAAAGCGGATATCTACCGTATTCTGCGTGATTTGGCCGCCGAAGGTTTGGCGCTGCTTGTTGTGTCTTCCGACTTGCCGGAAGTGCTTGCCATAGCCCACCGTATCGCGGTGATGGCGGATGGAAAGATTGTCGGGGAGCTCGATGCCGCCGAAGCAACTGAAATCGGCATTCTTGAACTTGCTGCATCATCCACGGGCATCACGGAGAAGGCGGCATGACCAATCGCAGTATTCTTTCTCACATCGCCACCGACAGATCACTTCTGCTCATTGGCTTGATCGCATTCCTCGTAGCTGTCATGGCGATAGCGCGGCCAGACACATTTCCAACATCGGGAAATGCGGCTGTAGTCCTGCTCGACACGGCCCAAACCGGTATTCTCGCCTGTGGCATGATGGTCCTTATGATTTCTGGTGTATTTGACTTATCCATCGGTGGCATACTTGCATTTTCGGGCATCATCGCGGCGCTTTGCGCGAAAGTACTAGGCTTCCCGCCATTGCCCGCCTTCCTTGCCGGTTGCATGTGGGGTGTGTTTCTCGGCGCCCTCAATGGCGTTCTCGTCACGCGTTTCAAGATTAACGCCCTGATCGCCACACTCGCCACGTTGTCGATCTACCGGGGCGGACTCCAACTCGTTTCTGGTTCCGGCGTTACGAATATCGGAAATGGCTATACCGTATTCGGTCAGACACAAATTCTCGGCATTTATTCTCCCTTCTGGTTCATGGCGGTCGTAGTGCTGGTGTTCTGGTTTCTCGTGGGCCAAACCCGCTATTTCCGGCAAGCCTATTACATTGGGGGAAATGCCCGGGCGGCAAAACTTTCTGGTATAAATGTTGATCGTACAGTCTTCAGCTTCTTCCTGATCATGGGATTCTTGGCCGGGATGGCGGGCGCTCTACTAGCCTCGCGTCTCAACACAGCAGTCGTCCTTGCGGGGCAGGGCGTTGAGCTTAAGGTCATAACCGCGGTGGTCCTGGGCGGCGCCAGTCTGGCGGGGGGCATGGGTACTATTCACGGTGCATTTCTCGGCGTGTTGTTTATGGCACTCCTGCAGAACTCCATGATCATTGCAGGCATTAATCCATTCTGGCAGCTAATCGTTGTGGGATTCGTACTTCTTGCCAGCGTGGGACTCGATCAATTTGCTAGGTCAAACAGCCGGGCTTAACGGCACAAGGAGGAAGATATGAAACGACTTTTGCTTTGCACTCTCGCGCTGCTTTCGTGCGCTGCAATTTCGGCTCGCGCTGAAGATCCCACAGGGCTCGGCGTTTCGATCGGTGACCCAAGCCGAGCTAACCAAGAATATGTCTGGATCAGCAACGCATCGAACCTTCCGCTGTTCGTTGAAAGAGTCTATCCGGGACTAGAAGCTGCCAAGAAGGCCTTTAACGTGAGTGTTCGGATCGCAGGTCCAACATCTGTCGATCTTGCGGCATTCATTACAACTGTCGATGCCGAGTGCACCAAAAATCCGTCTGGGATTATCATCGTTGGCGGTTGGGACGACGCTCTCGCTTCCGAGGTGGACAAGTGCATCGACAAGAAGGTGCCGACTGTTGTGACCGACGGTGACCTCGCAACCTCGAAGCGCCTCACATACCTCGGTACCAACTGGTATAATCTTGGATACAGGCATGGGGACTACCAATGCCAGTATCACAAGGAGGCAGGCCTGGCCGCTGGTGAAATCGGCACAATCTCCTACCTCGCGGCAAGCAACTTTATTGCGGCTCGCCAAGGCCTGCGGGATTCGCTGGCCAAGAATTGTCCCGAAGTGAAGGTCGTGGCGGATGAAGAATCGGGCACCAACGTGGAGCAGGTGGCCGCAAACACCGCAGCCATTATTCAAGGGCATCCGAATCTAACTGGCATGGTGGGCTTTGACTCTGAAGCAGGACCTGGCATCGTGCGCGCCGTCACCGAATCCGGCAAATCCGGAAAGATCATAGTCACTTCCAACGAGGCCGGCCGCGACTTCATGAACTCCATCAAGGATGGGGCGGTGAAGATGATCAACATGGAAAAATACGAAACCATGGATTTCTTCGCCGTAGCCTATTTGTACACATTCCAGAATGACATCATCCGCAACCTCGGGATGGATCACTGGCTGCAGAATCCGCTGCCCGCAATTGGCGATTCCGGCCTGATCTTCGTTACCAAGGACAACGTGGATACGATTCTCGCAGCGACTGACCCTGCCACTGCAGCCGGCAACGCACCCAAGGGCCTCGACGTGCCAATTGGCGATAAGAGCCGTGCCGAACAGGAATATGTCTGGATCAGCAATGCGTCAAACCTGCCGCTGTTTGTCGAGCGTGTTTATCCCGGGCTGGAATCGGCTCGCAAGGCGCTAAATGTGAAGGTTCGCATCGCCGGGCCAACATCGGTTGACTTAGCTGCATTCATTACAACAGTCGATGCCGAATGCACCAAAAATCCAGCCGGCGTAATTATTGTCGGTGGCTGGGACGATGCTCTTGCATCCGAAGTGGACAAGTGCATCGACAAGAAGGTGCCGACTGTCGTAACCGACGGTGACCTCGCAACTTCAAAGCGCCTCACATACCTTGGCACAAACTGGTACAATCTTGGCTTCCAGCATGGGGAATACCAATGCCGGTACCACAAAGATGCGGGTCTCAACTCGGGCGAAATCGGCACGATCTCCTACCTTGCGGCGAGCAATTTCATTGCAGCAAGGCAAGGCTTGCGGGATTCTTTGGCCAAGAATTGCCCGGATATCAAAGTTGTGGCGGATGAGGAATCCGGCACCAATGTAGAGCAGGTTGCAGCCAATACTGCGGCCATCATCCAGGGTCATCCAAATCTCACGGGTATGGTTGGTTTTGACTCCGAAGCTGGTCCCGGTATCGTGCGGGCCGTCACCGAGTCCGGCAAGTCCGGCAAGATCATCGTCACCTCAAACGAGGCTGGACGTGATTTCATGAACTCCATTAAGGAGGGCGCCGTGAAGATGATCAACATGGAAAAATACGAGACAATGGACTACTTCGCGGTTCTTTATCTCTACACTTTCAAGAATGACATCATCCGCAACCTCGGAATGGATCAATGGCTGCAAAATCCATTGCCCGCGATTGGGGATTCTGGATTGATCTTTGTGACGCAGGAAAACGTCGACACTATCCTGGCGGCGACGGCTCCAGCGCAATGACCCGTTCCCTAACTCCCCCGGCCCCAGTTTCGCTTAAAGAGTTCGATCAGCTCTTCGAGCAGGTTAAAAACTGGGGTCGTTGGGGGTGGGAGGACGAACGCGGCACACTCAATTATCTGACCCCGGATAAAGTGGTTGCGGCGGCGAAGTTGGTCAAAAGCGGTCGTCAGGTTTCCATGGCGATCCCGATCGGCAAGACAGCGACCGCCGACAATCCAGCCCCGGCAACGCATGTGTTCTCGCTATTGCACGATATTCCCATTTCAAAGAGTGGGCTCACATTCGGCATGTGTTATCTTGGCATGGGGAGTCATGGCGATGCCTACACCCATGTCGATGCCTTGAACCATGTGGGCTATAAGGGCAAACTCTATAACGGAAAGCCTGTTGCAACACTTACATCGCGTGGCTCCGAATGGGGTGCCATCACTGCATACTCTACAGGCTTGGTTGGGCGAGGTGTCTTGCTTGACGCAGCGCGCTACCGCGGTGTCGAATGGCTTGAGCCCGGCGAGGCAGTGACGCGGAAAGAACTTGAAGAGATCGAGAAATCACATGGCGTGCGGGTTGAAGAAGGCGATATTCTCGTATTCCGAACGGGCCATCATGCACGGAGACTGAAACTGGGCGCGTGGAGCAACGAATATCCACCTGCGGGCGAAGGCAAAGCCGGGCTGCATGTCGATACCGTCCCATGGATGCACGAACGACGCATTGCTGCCTTCCTGCCTGATGGCGATGGCGAAACTGTGCCCGGTAATGTTGAGGATTTACCCTATCCCATCCATCCACTCCAGCTCACTGCCATGGGTATGCTGATCTCGGATAGTCTTCAACTTGAGGAACTGGCGCTAGCCGTGAAGGAGGAAGGCCGCTCTGAATTCATGGTAGTGGGGTTGCCGTTGCGGCTCCCGGGAGCCACGGGCACGCCATGGAATCCAATAGCAATCTTTTGAGGGCTCAAGCATGAAACGATTTAACGGCAAAGTCGCTCTTGTCACGGGAGCGACGACTGGAATTGGCCAGGCGACGGCGGTGCGGCTGGCCTCGGAAGGAGCGCTTGTTGCGGTCAACCGCAAGCCCGGCCTAGACGCGGTTGAAACTCTCTCTAAAGTTAAAGCGGCGGGTGGTGAAGCCTTCGATATCGAGGCCGATATGCGTGATCCCGCAGCGGTGAAGGCTATGGTGTTGGAGACCGCAAAGCGCGGAGGTAGGCTCGACTACATCGTTTCCAACGCGGCGATCAATCCGTTCATGCCATGGGATGCGACCAATATTGAAGACTTCAACGAACTCTTTGAGATCAACGTCCGGGGCAGCTGGGTGGTTTGCACGGAAGGCGCCAGGCAGATGATTGCCGAAAAGCATGGCGGCGCGATCGTCATGATCTCCTCGATTTCCGCCCATGTGGGATCACCCACTCAGGTCGCCTATTGCGGAACGAAGGGTGCGATCACCATGCTGGGCAAGGCGCTGGGTTCGGTTCTGGGAAACCATGGCATCCGCGTCAACGTAGTTGAGCCCGGTGCGGTGCGTACCAACATGAGTGCGCCGATGTTCGAGATGCCGGACGTGGTGAAATATTATGAAGATCGCATCGCGCTACACCGTGTCGCCGAGCCGCATGAGCTCGCTGCGACAGTCGCCTTCCTTCTTTCTGACGATGCGAGCTATGTAACGTCAGCCTCGCTGCTGGTCGACGCAGGCTTCATCGTCAATGCGGAATTATAGGGCTGGCAGTTTGCCGATTGCCTCTTCAGCCAGGGCCGGTTCCGAAGTTTGGACGAAGTACAGGATATCGTTTTTGACGAAGACGTAAATTGGCCCTTGCGCCAATTGCCCGGGTTCTCCTATTCGGGTAACTGTGCGTCCCGAAAGAATTTCCTCCGCCATTTTCAGTTTGGTGTTGCTTGAGGACTGTATGGCCATCTTGAATGCTGGGAGCAGGGCCAACGATTCCGCACCTTTGACCCGCCAAGAACTAACTGCTCCCTTCAAGCTCCCGGAAGCATATGCACTGGCGACAATAAAATCCTCTCGGGATTTTCCCAGTTCCTTAAGGAATGAGTCGAACGCTGTGCTGCTTGAACTCAAATCCGTTCCAAGCTGGCTCTCTATAGTGAGCGCTACGCCACCCAAAGTCTGCGGTAGTGTAGCCTCTAAATCAGGGTCGGCATGACGCTCGGCCGCCAAGCTGCCGATTGAGAAGAGAACGAAGAATAGAACTGCTAGCAAAGTTTGCATCATGAGATATCCAATACTTGTCCACCATCAAAAGGAATACAGGCGCCGGTCATCCAGGCAGATTCAGAGGACACGAGGAGTTCAATCCAGCGCCCCACCTCCTTTGCCTGTGCAATGCGTCCGAGCGGAACCTGCTTGGCAAGCCATTCATAGGCTTCAGTAAGATTTGTAGCCCAAGTCTCGTGGATCGGCGTATCGACCGGACCAAGTGCAAGGGCATTGACCCTTATCTTGTCAGCAGCCAACTCTCCTGCAAGTGAGCGCGTGAGATACTCAAGCCCTGCCTTGGTCATCCCATAGAGCGATTGTCCCGGCCGCACCAAGGTTCCAGATGACGAAGAAATATTGACAATGGCTCCTCCGCGCAGTCGCAGGGCCGGCAGCGCCGATTGAATCAGCAGGAACGGAGCACGCATGTTGACTGCCCAATGCAAATCGATCTGCTCAAGCGGATAGTCAGCAATTGGCATTACTTTGATGGTCGCTGCATTATTTACAAGTGCGTCTATGCGCCCAAACTTGGCAAGTGTCTGGCTCACAATGCGTTGAGCCGCCGCGGGGTCCGATAGATCTTCTGCAATGATGAGAGACTGAGGTAACTCACCATGAGCTGCGGTCTCCGCAAGTTTCTCTGCCCGACGGCCGACAAGTGCAACATTCCAGCCACTCGCCAAAAGTCTTTCTGCCGCAGCAGCGCCAATGCCAGTCCCAGCTCCAGTGATTATCACTGTATTCATGCTTCAGACTCCGAAGACCAGATGCGGATTGTTCCTTCAATTGAGCGGCCGGGCTCCAGTATTCGGATTCCATGACCGGGAACCTTATGAGCCATCCGGTTGAATCCATCGTTCGCGTTGCTGACTGGCTCGACGCAGACATAGGGATAGTGCCACGCGCTATACACTTGCAATTTATTGAGTTCTCCATCCGCGGTTATGCAGGTGCGGTGTCCATCAGAATAAGTAAGCACGGCCCTGCCGTTCCATCCCTCGTAGAGCCTGTCGACGACCATCTCCGAGACGTCCGGTCCATCACAAAAGCTTAAGCCATCGATCAGTGGACCACAGCCTTTGGTGACGACTTCCGGAGCATCGGCCGGCCAGACACCGACTGCGTCGAAGGACAGCCGTGTTCCCTTGAATTTTGGAAAGTAGGGATGGAAGCCGAGGCCGGCGGGCATCAATTGGTGGTCACGTGAAGTCACCTTCAACAGGATAGAGAGTCCGCCATCTGACACGCGATACTCAACAGTTCCTCTCCACCGAAAAGGGAACGTGGCAGGTCCGGGGATATGCTCAAACTCAAGAAGGAGCGTGTTTTCAGTTCGCTGGCGAACCTCAAAGGCACCAATCCAGGCATCACCATGTGTGGCGGTCGGCTCCTCGCGCACGATGCGATCTAGAATGTAACTGTCGCCATTAAACGAAAAACCAGGCCCAAAAAGTGGCCCCGAGTAGGGCATAAGCGGAAAGCCCGCGAATTCGTAGACTTTAGGCTCTCTAACAATGCTATCAGGAGTGGGACGCAATATGTCCCTGGTGCCGTAGCGGAAAGTAACGATCCTGGCGCCAAATCCGGGCGCCACCACCAGGCTGTATGATCCATGCCGCAGAGTGCAAAGCGTGCCCGTGATCGCCGGTTGCCGGAAACGTGTCTTCATCAAACGGAAACCAGGTTCGAATTCATGCTATGTTCAACTGCTACCATTGTATCCCCGTAACCTACGTTGCAGTGTCGACAAAGGCAACGTTTCATCCATTGAAGGACGCTGGAATATGCGCAATCATGGCGTATTTATAGGCGAACTTGGGTAACCCCTATTCCATGGCACTTCCCCTTAAATTTGCAGTCCTGGCATTTCAGGGCTTTCCCATGATGGCTTTTAGTGCAGTCATCGAGCCATTGCGCGCGGCCAACACTCTAAGCGCGAAAAGACTTTACGAATGGATTATCGTGGGACTGGACGAAAGCCCGGTCGTTGCTTCGAATGGGATACCTATTACGCCCCACTTTTCGGCGCGCCTTGCACCGCTTGTGGATTACATTGTGGTTTGCTCGGGCGGCGATGCCGACAAGATATCGGCAGAGTCTCCCTTGAACTGGATAAGAAAGAACCTTCGCAATGGTGCGCATGTGGGAAGTGTTGCCGATGGGGCATTCTATCTCGGGCGGGCCGGTTTGCTTGATGGCTATGCCTGCACCTTGCATTGGCGCAGTCAACCCGCCTTTGCCGAAGCCTTTCCCGGCCTGGCGCTGGCTAGGAGCATCTACGTCATCGATCGCACAAGGTTTACCTCAGCCGGCGGCATCGGTGCCTTTGACATGATGCTGGAGATCATCGGAAGTCATCACGGCGAAGATCTGGTGAGGCAGGTTGCGGAATGGTTTGTCCATGACCGCATCAGGGCGACGACGGACCGCGAGCGCCTGCAGTTGCGACTGCGGACGGGGATCCGGGATGAGCTCGTTCTCGATGCGGTGGCCCACCTGGAAGGGCCGCACGAGACTGCCATAGCCATTTCAACTGTCGCTAACCGTCTTTCGGTTTCGATTGAAAAACTCGAGCGCGCCTTCAAGGCCGAGGTCGATATGGGCCCTGCGGAGTATTACAAGAAAATCAGGCTGCAACGGGCGCGTGACCTTCTCGAACATTCCAAGATGTCGGTGCGGGAAATTGGGCTGGCAAGCGGATATGCCAGTTTTTCCGCCTTTGTTCGCGCCTTTCGCCAGGCCTATGGGAAAACGCCACGCCAGATGCGCATGTCATGAGCTTTATATTGATTTGCGGATTGCACATTTTTTGAAGAAATACGCACAGTTTGGCCAGGCTCGCGGAACCTAAAATATGGTGTTTTGAGCGTGAGGTTTGAGCCGTTATGTCCATCGTGGTTTTTGATCCAGACAAGGTCGATGATGTGGATTTCCAGGACAAGATGCGCCATCCCATGGCCGAGGATCCGTCGAATGGAATGTGGCTGTCAGATACGGAACCGCCTGCCGTAGATGCCAAAAAGTTGCGGCAGGAGAGACTGCTCAAGCTGAAAACCTGGATGAAGAAGGCGGATTATGGCGCGGTCCTGCTGTTTGATCCCTTCAACCAGCGCTATGCGACGGGCTCGCGCAACATGTTCGGCTATTTCCTGCGCAACTCCACACGCTATATTTTTGTACCGGCTGAGGGCCCGGTGGTGCTTTTTGAATATCCCCAGAGCTATCATGTGAGCATGGACCTGGAGACCATTGACGAAGCCAGGCCAAGCAAACTTGTCTGGTCATCAGTTTCCGGCAAGGACGATGTGACCGCCGATCCCTTTGCCTCCGAGATTGCCGACCTAATGCGTACGCATGCAAAAGGACTGAAAAAGATTGGGCTTGACCGTTGCTCGCATCTGCAGGCGCTCGCCTTGGAAGCCCAGGGCTTGGAAGTGCGGGATTGCCAGGGCGAAATCCTTGGCGTGCGCGCCGTAAAAACGCCGGAAGAAGTGAAATGCCTGCAAATCAGCATGGCGGGCGCGGAGGCAGCCGTAGCTGCGGTTCGCGATGCCATCCGTCCAGGGGTGAGCGAAAACGATCTTTTCGCGATCATGTATCATGAAGTCATTCGACAAGGCGGCGAATTTATTGAGACACGGTTGCTCACCTCCGGACAGCGCACCAATCCCTGGTTCAAGGAGGCGAGTGGACGGAAATTGAGGCCCGGTGAACTGGTGGCGCTCGATACGGATACGATCGGCTGCTACGGATACTATTCCGACTTCTCGCGAACTTTTCGCTGTGGCCCGGGGAAACCAACCGACTATCAAAAAATGCTTTACCGGATGTCCTACGACCAGGTGCAGCATAATATTGGCCTGATTGCCCCCGGCATGGCTTTCCGGGAGATTGCTGAAAAGGCCTGGAAAATTCCTGAGAAATTTGTGGATCAGCGCTACACTTCGGTCATGCATGGGGTGGGCATGCACGGCGAAACGCCATTCATTGCCCATGCCATGGATTTTGAGACCTATGGGCGGGAAGGTACGCTGGTGCCGGGAATGGTTGTGAGCGTGGAAAGCTATATTGGTGAAAAGGGCGGGCGCGAAGGCGTAAAGCTCGAAGAAGAGGTGCTTGTCACGGAAACCGGCGGCTCACTTATTTCGCGGTTTCCCTTTGAAGATGAATTGCTGGGTTAGAGCCACTCTATGAAAGAGCCGCTTTCGTTCGCATCAAGCAAGGTTGCTGTCCTGTTTGTGGATTTTCAGGAGGAGCAACGGGTCGATCCCACAATTCAACCGGAGAATCTTGATATTGTCATAGGCAAGGCTCGGCAGCTCCTATCAGTTGCACGTGAACGGGGCGTGCCGGTCTTTCATGCGGGCTATGTGCGGGATTTTGCCATTCGCCCACCGCGGCCTTTCGAGTTGCGCTCTGCCGATGGCGGGGCGAGCTTCAGCGACAAGACAAACCCCCTCGTGGCATTCTGCAAGGAGGTAGCACCGGTGCCAGGCGAAACGGTGATCCTCAAGAATGATGCGAGTGCCTTTGAAGAGGGCTCGCTGGGAGGCAGGCTGCACGACCTTAAAACGGAATGGCTCATTATCGCCGGTGTTTGGACGGAACAATGCATTGCCGCCAGCGTGCGGGACGCGATGGCCGCAGGCTTCAGGGTTCTCATCGTGAAGGACGTGTGCACAAGCGGCACGGTGGCAATGCATCAATCGGCTGTCCTCAATCTAGCAAATCGCCTCTATGGCGGCGCGGTGGCTGATCTTGACCGGACGCTTGCCCTTCTGAGGGGTGAAACGGCAGAGGTCTGGCGCACGAAAAGGCCCGTTCCCATTCGCTTCACATTTGATGATGTGACCTCGCATTACGACGGCTTGTAAAACACTCTCCGCATATTTCAGCACATTTTTTGCGGAATAGAGGCCATTTTTCAAACCTGCCCCCATTTAGCATCACTCCCAAGCAGCGCCGAAACGAGCGCGGGACTGAAGCCAAAAAACCAACAAAACTGCAGGGAAGGACGACCATGTTCAAGAAACAATCTGAGCATCAGCTCGAAGTTCTAAAACGCACCGCCCGGGCCGGAAAAATCAGCCGGCGCAGCTTCATGGAAGGAGCTCTGGCGCTTGGCGCCACCATCCCTGCTGCCGCAAGTTTTTGGGCAACCGACGTTAAGGCCGCCACGCCAAAAACCGGCGGCCAGTTCCGCGTAGGGCTGGATAATGGCAGCACGACGGATACGCTCGATCCCGCCACATACAACTCGCGCTTCCAGATATTCATGGCCCACACTCGGACGAATCTCCTCACGGAGATTGGCTCCGACAACTTGGTGACAGGAGAGCTTGCTGAAAGCTTTGAAGCCTCGAAAGACGCAAAGACCTGGACCCTGAAACTCCGTAAGGGTGCTGAATTTCACAATGGCAAGACCTTTGACGCAAATGACGCAGCCGCCTCGCTGAACTACCATCGTGGCGAAGATGCAAAATCCGCGGCAAAGGCCCTGTTGCAATCGGTCGTTGACATTAAAGTGGACGATCCACAGACTCTGGTCATCCAGCTCTCCAGCGGAAACGCGGATATTCCGTATGCGCTAACGGATTATCATCTCATCATGCTGCCTGCCGACAAGGAGGGCAAGATCAACCCCCAGGAAAAGGCCGGAACGGGCGGCTATGTCCTGGAAAATTTTGAACCCGGCGTAAAGGCAAATTTCAAACGTTTTGCAAACTACTGGAAGGAAGGCCGCGCGCATTTCGATGAAGTGGTTTACTCGGCAATCAACGACACAACGGCGCGCCACAATGCGCTGTTGGGGGCAGAACTGGATGCAATAATTGAAGTTGATTACCAAACCGTCGATATGCTTCAACAGAACACGGACCTGCGCATTGATGAGGTTCCGTCCGGTACGCACGTCGGCCTGCCAATGCATGTTGACGTGGCGCCCTTCGACAATCCTGATGTGCGGCTGGCCCTCAAATATGCAATTGACCGGGAAGCGACGATTGCCACGGTGTTGAACGGCCATGGTTCCATCGGCAATGATCATCCAATCGCTTCGATCATGCCGTTCTATGATGGCTCAATAGAGCAGCGGAAACATGATCCGGACAAGGCAAAATTCCACCTTAAGAAAGCCGGGCTGGAAAGCCTCAGTGTGTCCCTGTCTGCTGCCAACACGGTTATTGGCGGAGCAGTTGATATGGCGTTGTTGTATTCGGAAATGGCCAAGAAAGCCGGAATCAACATTGAGGTGGTACGCGAACCCGATGATGGCTATTGGAGCAATGTCTGGCTCAAAAAGCCTTTCTGCATGTCGGGTTGGGGCCAGCGCCCCACGGCGGACATCATCTTCACTCTCGGTTATGCGGCGGGCGCGGATTGGAATGAATCCCATTTCGCGAATGAAAAATTCAACAAGCTGCTGATCGAAGCGCGGGCTGAGCTCGACAACAAGAAGCGTGGCGAGATGTATTCGGAAATGCAGCGCATTCTCAACAGTGATGGCGGCACCGTCATTCCGTTCTTCCGCAACTGGCTTTATGCGCGCAGTTCCAAAGTTGCCCATAGCGGCGCTCTCTCAAGCAACTGGCCGCTGGATGGGGCACGTGGCGCGGAACGCTGGTGGTTTGCATAAGATCAGGTCGGGGGCGAATCAGCAGGTCCAAGCGTGGTGGGCTTCTCCCGGCCCACCGCGTTTTCATTTTCACGAGGGCAGCTTGGATTGGTTGCATGACGGTGTCGAGGAGCTAAGAGCGGCCTATGGACGGGAGCGCAAGAAGCCAATTCCGTGCTGGGCGGAATGGGACGAGATTGAAGGCCAGCCAAATCCGATACGCATTTTAAGACACAGGCCGCCTGGCTCGGAGACAAGTAGAACTCTCATTGTCTATTTCCATGGCGGCGGTTGGATTGTTGGATCGCCGGAAACCCATGCCGACATCACCGCTTCGCTAAGCCTGTCAGCGGGGTGCGAATTGATTTCGGTTGATTACCGCCTGGCCCCGGAACATGTGGCTCCGGCTCCAGTTCTTGATGGCCTAAAGGTCGTTGAGCGCGTAGTGGCCGACCCACGCCGGAAAATCATCATTTGTGGTGACTCTGCGGGAGCTGCGGTAGCAATGGCAGTGGAGCGTCTTGCACCTCCCGCCATTCGCGGCCGAATTCTTGGCGTCTGCAGTATCTATGGCGGCTTTGGCCTTCTGGACAGCGCCTCGTTGAGGCAATGGGGATTACGCGAAGAGGGACTTGACGTCGACTGCGTGCGCCGTTTTTGGACGCTTGCCAACGTTCCAGGTAAAGTCAGCCCTTACGCAATCGAGTCGCTTTCCGGTCCATCTAACACGCCTGTTTATATTTTGGCTGCAGGAAAGGACCCCCTTCGAGACGACTCCCTTGCCCTTGCGAAAAGCCTTAAGGAAGTTGGAAGGCCTTTGGTCGTTGATTTAGTGGAGTCTGAGACCCATGGGTTCCTGCACGAGGTTCATAATTCATGGGTTGCAAATGCCGCGCTCGAAAGAATTGGTTCTTGGGTTCATAGTCTTATCAACGAATATGAGAAATGGGACAGTTGGGCGAATTAGCTCAACTCGTTTTGCACTTTACCTGCATATTCACGGCTTTTCCAATTGAGAAGTGAGTAGGGGTAGGTTTATAAAGGGCGTGTGCGGTGACCCGCTTCGTGTGCGCTACGTGTGCAGCGAAGCGAGGAAAATAGGATTGGTGATTGCGAAAACACAGTTTTCTGCGCATAGATTTTGCTGTGCGCCCTTGATGGATAGGAATGACAATACAATTAAATCAATGGGTCAGAAACCGTCGTGCGCGCTACGTGTGCAGTAGGGGACAGCGTATCGCGTGAATTTGCAGGAACACCTTTTGTGAAAGCCTGCCACATTTGGAAATGTTCTACATTAATGTGCATGCCCTATTATCTGCGAATACAATATCGAAGAAATTTCTTATGGCCCTACTTATTATTTTCCGGTTCTGAAGACAATCTTGGGCACTTTCACTCCTAAAGCGGCACCTCCAATATTGACCTGAATATGGCAGGTTTGAGAGTGACCAAGTTTATACTTGATGCTTGCTTTAGGCGGACTTGATGACGGGGAACCAATCTTCGCGCAGCCGTTGGCCGTCTGCCATTCCGTGTCCAGGAAATGGCGGCGATGTGCGGCCTGGTCGAGTTATATAACGGGCGTCATCCCCCAATAGTCGCAAGGAGAAGGCCCGCCTTCGCGATGAAGTGAGATTGCCGCGGGAACCATGAAGTGTCTTGAAGTTGAAAGCTACCGCGTCACCCGGTTCCATCGGCCACTCAAGAATGTTGTATTTGTTAGGGTCTTGATCAGGGTCGGGCACGGGCATATAGAGTTCAGGGTCGGGATAGAAGTTTTCTTCAGACATCCAGCGGATTGGCAGCACCGCTTTTGCCCACTTATGCGAGCCTGCCACACAGCGCAGCGACGACTCCTTGACCGTATCCATTGGTGACCAGAAGCTCAGCGTCTGTTCGCCGTTAACAAAATAGTAGGGCGAGTCCTGATGCCACGGCGTAGGTTTCGATGTTCCCGGTTCCTTGACCAACACATGATCATGAAACATTTGCACGGTGGATGATCGCATCAGAGCTGCTGCAACATCGGCAGCAGGTGAATTGTAGATGGCTTCTTGGAATTGCGGGATACGCGTCCAGTTGCAATAGTCGTCGAAAAACCGACCCTGTTCATCGGCCTTCAAGTTCTCGGATGCGAATGGCCCAGGTTCGCGCATGTTATATTCAATTCCTTGGCGGATCTGGTCAATAAAGTCCCGAAAGAGGCCTTTCACAAGAACGGCCCCATCGCGTGAGTAAGCCTCAATCTGCTCGTCATTTATAATAGGTTCGGCCATCGCGGAGCCTCCATCCAATATTACATTGAAGCTAGATTGCCAAACCACTATCATAGTTACAAATAATATTAATTAAGATGGAGACATAGTTTGGTGCTATCTCTAACTGCACGACAGCTTGAATATGTGGTCGCCGTTGCAAAGTTCCAGGGTGTATCAGCTGCAGCGGTGGCGATTAACATTTCTCAACCCTCCATCTCCGTTGCCATCGCACAGGTCGAACGGCAACTCGGTAAGGCGTTATTTAGCCGAAACAAGGGCAATCGCTTGATTCCTACAGCGTTTGGCCGAAATTTTATCGTGGATGCGCGCCGCCTGCTGGCTGATTTCGAGCAGCTCACAAAGCAGGGTGGGTTACGTGCGATTCAATCGGGCCCTGTTTTTATCGGTTGCTATGTTGACTTGGCTCCAATGCTTCTCGCTCCGATATTGAAGCGGCTTGGACACGACTTTCCCGATATATTGACGTCTATTAAGGTGGGGGAGTTCGAAGCGTTGGGCGAAGACATATCGACATCACGAACTGACTTTGCGATATCATATGATCTCGGATTTGATGATCGCTTTGATCGCAAGCCGATTGCCGCTTTGTTTCCTCACGCCCTTGTTGGCGAGACTCACCGATTGGCTCGACGCAAGAGTGTAAGTCTTGCAGAATTGGCGAAAGAGCCCCTAGTACTCGCCGATCAGGGCCTAAGTGTCCGGCATGTCCAACAGCTGTTCTTGCGTCGTGGCCTGGTACCGAAGATTACCCACCGTGTTCCCTCGCTTGAACTTATGCGCAGTTTTGCGGCTAACAATATGGGTGTTGGAATTTCCTATACGCGACCGCGG
This sequence comes from Aestuariivirga sp., assembly GCA_965279345.1. Lineage (GTDB taxonomy): Bacteria > Pseudomonadota > Alphaproteobacteria > Rhizobiales > Aestuariivirgaceae > Aestuariivirga. The sequence continues at coordinate 393,113 of CBDIHN010000001.1, read as the reverse complement.
ACCCATAAGAGTTATGATGGTAGGACGATACGTGTTCTTAATATTTCGACAAAGACGGGTGCTGAACCAATTGTCCTTGTATCAAGTACGTCAAATCCACCGTCTCGCGCCGCGCAGATGGTCATGACCTGTATTTCCGAAATGAAGAAAGAGTTGTTCAGGATTGGGATGTTCTAGGTCGAGGCAACTTTTTTGGAAGATTCTTAGAATTCATAACACGCTTGATAGAGTATCTGTTCGTCAACTTATGTGTCTTTTCAACCTGATCAAATCGACAGAAGCCGATCTATAGAGCGCATTGTTAGGTAGCTACACCAGGCCATAGGATGTGATCTTGATCGTATGTTTCCGGACTGAAACCCATTTAGACAAAATCTGAATTCGATTGCATTGGCTCCGCAAGTAAGGCACGGCTATTCCTAAAAGTTATGGTTTTGAGCGGAGTTTTCGATGAATCTGAGGCAGGTTGAAGTCTTCCGCGTTGTTATGACGAATGGAACCACGGCGCGTGCAGCCGAGGTTTTACATGTTTCCCAGCCGGCGGTCAGTAAAATGATCCAAGAGCTTGAGCGTTCACTTGGCTTTGATCTTTTTCGTCGCTTGAAGGGACGACTGCATCCCACACCCGAGGGTCAGCTTTTCTTTCGGGAAGTCGAACATGCTTTTCTCGGCTTGACCCATCTGCGCGGCGCAGCGGCGCGCATTCGTGATTTTGGCTCTGGCGAGCTAAGGATTGCCTGCCTTTCGGCGCTATCCACCAATGTGCTCCCTCGCGCTTTAAAAGCGTTCATGATGCGCAATCCGAATATCGCAGTCACCTTTCAAGCACGCATGTCCTCCACCGTAAGAGACCTCGTTGCATCCGGACAGTTCGATCTCGGAATTGTTGCCGACGAGATCGACCGAACAGGTGTAGTAGTTGCGGATTTCGCCCAATTTCGTGTGGCAGTTGCAGTTCCGGATGGCCACCCTTTGGAGGCGAATGAGACGGTTCGCCCTCAAGACTTGGCGGAACATCCCTTTATTGCCCTGGCACCAGAGGACACAACCCGCAGAGAGGCCGACGCAGCCTTTCGGAATGTCGGCGTAAAGGTCCGAACAGTAATGGAAACGCCCTATTCGACTACGATCTGCGCAATGGTTGCGGCCGGCATCGGAATCGGACTTGTCGATCCTCTGACGGCCGAGCCCTATATCGGTCGTGGCCTGACGCTGAAAGCGTTCGAACCCGCATTGCATTTTCGCACGCTTCTCATCACGCCGCCCAACCGGATGGCCTCCCGACATCTGCAGGAATTCATTGGCGACTTACAAGCGGCGATCTGAGTTGGCTTAACTAACTGGAATTTGGAACAGCTGATCTCGTGAACAGCCAGATTCACCAACACTACAGGTTCGTTGGAGCGCGGGGTCAATTCTGGGCATGAGCAACATGAAAGCTACGCCAACCATCACATCCTGTTACATCACCTATAACCACTGCGAATAGAGTGGCTTGATCTTATTATTGGACGGCGTAGAAGGCGCTTCGCATAGTACATGGGGACTAAAAGGAACTGGTCTTGGCAAGTTCGTCCCAAACGTAACAATCAATGGAGAAGGGGAGTAATAATGTTCAAATCGTTCATTCGCATACCACTGGTGGCAGCGTTGGCCATCGTGGCTACAACATACGCAGTTTCCGCCCAGAATTTCGATACATCTGCAATCAAAGTGGATGAGGCCTTGGCCGCCCGCCTGCCGGAGAAGCTGAAAGCCGCCGGCGTGCTGGCGATCGGATCAGATACGGCCTATGCGCCTTGGGAATTCCTGAGCGAAAAAGACGGGCAGACCCCGGAGGGAATCGATGTCGATATAGCAAACGCGATCGGCAGGAAGCTGGGCGTCAAGATGAATTTCCAGACATCCGCCTTTGAAGCAATCTTGCCGGCGCTGGGCACGAAGTACGATCTGGGTATCTCGGCATTTTCGATAACCAACGAGCGTATGAAGGCTGTCAACTTCGTAAGTTACGCAGAAACGGGAGACTTGTGGGCGGTCAAAGCTGGCAACCCCACAAAGTTCGATCCTACAAATCCTTGTGGGCGCAAGATTGCAGTTCAATCGGGCACCTACCACGAAAAAGCCATTACCAAAGAGAATGATCGATGCAAGTCCGAAGGCAAAGCCGAGATTGAAATCATTCCGTTTTCAACGCAACCCGAGACCTTGACCCGTGTGGCTGTCGGCGGTGCCGATGCAACAGTTTCGGGTGAGGCGGGTATCGGCTATGCGGCCAAGCAATCGAACGGTCTATTGGAAACTATGAAGGCGCAAACCGGTCCCTTTAGCGAACACGGTCCCAATGGCATTGCAGTCGCCAAGTCGGACATCGCCCTGGCCGAGCTCATCGCCGATACCATAAACTCGCTGATTGTGGACGGTACTTATAAGGCCATTCTCGACACTTGGGGCATCGGATCGACAATCATCGACAAAGCTGCGGTCAACCCCAAAGTGAAGTACTAGTCTTGAATTCGGACGTCAATAACATGAGGACCGACCCAGCGTCGGTCCTCATTGAAAAATCGCCTGTTGCGCGCAACATCGTGGTTCCCCGGCGCCATCCCGGACGCTGGCTGGCGGTCGTAATCCTAGGAATCGTTATACTTCAGGTGACGCAAACGGTAGCTGTTAATCCCAATTTTCATTGGGATGTTTATCTGACTTACTTGTTCTCGCCCCAAGTCATCCGGGGAGTCGGCTGGACGTTACTTTTAACAGTCGTTTCGATGACAGTGGCGATTATGGTCGCAGGCTTTCTTGTGATTATGCGCGACAGCGACAATCCGGTTCTTCGCGGAGTTGCCTACGCCTGGGTATGGTTCTTCCGGGGAACGCCGATCTATACGCAGCTGCTCTTTTGGGGCCTCTTCGCAGTGCTATTTCCAAATCTCAGCCTGACGGTGCCATTTGGTCCCCAGATCATGACCGTCGAGACGAAATACATTGTGACGCCGGCTCTGGCCGCGATCCTTGGTCTCGGGTTCAATGAGTCCGCCTATCTGACAGAAATTTTCCGGGCAGGATTCAATTCGATTGACCGGGGGCAAAGAGAAGCCGCCCAGGCGCTCGGAATGCGACCAGTAAAGATCTGGTGGCGAATCCTTATGCCACAGGCGATGAGAGTAATTATTCCGCCGACGGGGAATGAAACCGTCGGCATGCTGAAGATGACGTCCCTAGTGCTGGCTATTCCCTTTACGCTGGACCTGATGTTTGCAACCAATGCGATCTCCAACAGGCTCTACCTGCCAATCCCGCTCCTGATGGTGGCGGGCACCTGGTATCTTGCCATTACAAGCGTGCTGATGGTCGGGCAGCATTACCTCGAGCGTCATTTTGGCAAAGGCGTTTCCATTCATCCGGCTCGGGCGGAGTAGCCTATGAATATGAACATCTCCGAATTCTGCGTTGAGATGCAGAACATTCACAAGTTCTATGGCCCGGTACAAGCTCTCAAGGGCGTAGATCTTCAAGTGCGGCGCGGCGAAGTCTGCGTCGCGATCGGCCCGTCCGGGTCTGGCAAGACGACTCTGCTTCGTTGCATCAATCAGCTGGAGACCATTTCGGCTGGACGCATCTTTCTGAAGGGAGAGCTCCAAGGGTTTGTCGAACGGGACGGCCGCTTCCATCCCCTCGCGCCTGGCCAGATCGCTGCCCAGCGGCGATTGACGGGCATGGTGTTCCAACGTTTCAATCTCTTTCCGCACATGACCGCGTTAGGAAACGTGATGGAGGGCCCTTTGCACGTCAAAGGGTGGCCAAAGGAAAGAGCTCGCGCCAAAGCAGAGGAACTACTCAGCCGCGTCGGGCTCGACGGCTTTGGTAAACGCTATCCGAGCCAGCTTTCCGGAGGACAACAACAGCGTGTGGCGATAGCCCGTGCGCTCGCCATGGAACCAGAGGTCATGCTGTTTGATGAGCCGACTTCTGCGCTCGACCCGGAACTGGTTGGAGAGGTGCTGGATGTTATCAAGAACCTCGCGGTTAGCGGCATCACGATGGTGGTGGTCACACACGAGATCGGCTTTGCCCGCGAGGTTGGAAACCACCTCGTGTTCATGGATGAAGGCCAGGTTGTTGAGGAGGGAGAGCCCCGCACGATGCTTGCCAACCCTCAGAACCCACGCACCGCGGCGTTCCTATCCAAGGTATTGTGAGGCAGGCATGACGATCATTGAGGCAAATCGCATAGGAGTGATGAACAGCGGATCGCTGAGCTGTTTCCCCACTTCTCACGCGGGACGGAAGGTCGCTTATAATCTCATGTCCCAACACAAAAAGTTTACGAAATGTACGAACAGAAAATCGCTAGCCGCACGTTTCTTGGAAAGGCCATCATCATGAAAGATCTTACGCGGTGCGTATTGACACCTGACGTATCCACCGAGGGGTTCGCGCCGCTAGGTGTAGGTGTCCACCGCGCTTCAACGATCATGTTCAAGGATGCTGCCGCCTATGCGTCTCGCCTGGACCGAGGATATCACGGCTATTCTTATGGCCTTTATGGGACTCCCACCACGCGGACCCTCGAAGCGAAGCTGAGCGATCTGGAGGGCGGAGCCTGGACTTTTCTCACGCCGTCCGGGCAAGCCGCCAATGCTCTGGCGACTTTGCCGTTCCTGGCCGCAGGCGACCACATCTTGATAGCCGACACGGCCTATCCTCCGATGCGGGATTTTGCGGAAACCGATCTACGGCGGTTGGGTGTCGAGGTCGATTTCTTCGATCCCGTTTCACCCCAAGACGTTGCGTCAAAAATGCGCGAGAAGACGCGCATTGTTTGGTGCGAGAGTCCCGGCTCGACAACAATGGAAATCCTCGATTTGCCAAAGATCGTGTCAATCGCTCACGAGCGTGGGGCACTTGTCGGGATAGACAACACTTGGGCGACCCCTCTCAACTTCAAGCCCATCGCCCATGGTGCCGACATTGTCACGGAAGCGCTGACCAAATTCGTCGCTGGCCATTCGGACGTGTTTATGGGTTCCATCACTGTCAAGAAGGAAGCCCATATAATGCCGATCCGTTCTCTGATGGGGCGGATGGGTATCGGGGTCTCGCCCGATGACGCGTCGCTCGTGCTCCGGGGTTTCGAAACACTCGGCGTGCGCCTGCGTCACTCTGAAAGAGTTGCACTGGCCTTTGCCCGAAAGATCGCGAATCATCCTATGGTCGAGCAAGTTCTGCATCCCGCACTCGAATCCTTCCCAGGACATGAGGTCTGGAAGAGAGACTTTCTTGGCTCAAGCGGCGTATTCAGCGTGGTGTTCCGTCAACCAGCGTCCAAGCATGTCGCAGAGGCTCTTGATTCATTCAAAATCTTTGCGATTGGAGCCTCCTGGGGTGGGACTCGAAGTCTTGCTGCACCGATGTCTATCCAGAGATTTAGAAGTGCTACATCTTGGTCTGGGCCAAATGTCATATTGCGCCTTAGCATAGGTCTCGAGGACGAAGGCGAACTATGGGCTGATATCGAACGGTTTCTGGCGCGTATTAGCACACCTAGAAAGGCGGCGTGAGTGCTGCACTCCTTGGCTCCCACCCGGCGGCAAACGGTAACTTTCACAATTGATAAAGTGGGAAACAAACGTGCGTAGTATCAACAACGTGCTTAGTAATATCGACGAAAATCTAGATGCGGCAGTTAAAAAGCTGCTTGAGCTGATCTCAATCCCTTCAGTTTCAAGCGATTCATCCAGCGAACCCGATATTGCTCGCGCCGCCCAATGGCTATTGCAGGAGCTATCTTTGATCGGGTTTGCTACCGAGATCGTCCAAACAACTGGTCATCCCGTTGTTCTCGGTCGATCTGCCCCTGGATCTGATGCCAGGCGTCAGCGTTTGCTTTTCTACGGACACTACGACGTTCAGCCCATCGGCGACCTCGATCAGTGGACGCACGCGCCGTTCGAGCCCGAGGTGATCGAAGAAAACGGCCTCAAGCGTTTTTACGGACGCGGTGCTTCCGACAGCAAAAGTCAGCTTTGGACCTTCATCGAAGCTTTGCGTGCCTGGAAGAGCGTCAATGGTGAATTTCCCGCCGAGATTATTGTCTTGCTGGAGGGGGAGGAGGAGTGTGGTTCACCAAGTCTGCCCGAATTCATCCAACAGCGTCAGCAGGATCTCAAGTGTGATGTCGCGTTCATATGTGACGCGGAAATGTGGTCGCCCACTCAGCCGGCGATTACGACCCAGCTCAAAGGTCTTGTCCACGAGCAAGTCACGGTTTTCGCTCCCAATCCTGATCTGCACTCGGGGCTCTACGGCGCAGTCGCTGCAAATCCTATTCGAATTCTAAGCGCCATCCTTGCCGGGATTCACGATGGCAAGGGGCGGGTTACCATCGATGGTTTCTACGATGGCGTGCGCGAAATACCAGATTTCCTCCGGAAGCAATGGGACGAGCTTTCCCGATATCCCGGCCTGTTCGACAGCGTTGAACTAAGCGGCGGCGTGACGGAGGAGGGGTATTCGCCGCTAGAGGCGATGTGGGGACGACCGACTGTCGATATCAACGGCATCACGGGTGGCAATCAGGGGCCGGGAGGGCGTTCTGTGCTGCCCGGGACGGCAACAGCGCGCCTTTCCTTCAGGCTCGTCGCCGGACAGGAGCCCGAGAACGTCCGTCGATGCTTCCGCCATTACGTCGAATCCCGGATACCGAACGGATGTTCGGTTAAGTTCGAGGGTGTCGGCGGCAGTTCCGCCGTCGTACTTTCTCATGAGAGTTCGTTCTTGGCTGCTTCGGCGCGGGGCCTGCAAGCGGAATGGGGGCAGCCAGCGATATTCAGAGGCACCGGTGGCGCAATACCGCTTGTCCAGCAACTCAGCGAGGTGCTGGGAGCCGAGTGCGTTGTCATCGGGTTCATCCTTTCGACTGATGCTATTCACGCACCCGATGAGAACTACGACACGGAGCGGCTCAGGAAAGGCGCTCGCAGCTGGTGCCGAATACTTGAAGAGATTCAGCGGATCCCTGCGGTCACGTTTGAGGCGGTCCGATCCACTGGTTATGTGCGTTGATCTTAGCTTTTCGCTCCGAAGGTCATCGACCGTGCCTGGTCAGGTACTCGATTGGCGAAATGACATGCGCTTTGCTGTGTGTTTAGTTTCTGTAAAGTGAGCACAGTTGGGTCATGGCCAAAGCGTTCTTCGGGCATCCAGCAGCGCGCGTTGAAGCGACAACCGCTAGTTGGTTGCATCGGTCTTGCGCAATGGATCGACGCCGAGGTGAGGCATCTAACGCCAGCCTGTGGCGCACCAGCGAAGTGACGCGCGCATTTTGGACTTCCTCTTGTGGAGGTTGAACGTACGTGTTGTGATCAACGGCGTTTGCCGAACGCCAGATCCCGCATATTCACGGCTTTTCCAATTGAGAATTGAGGAGGGGAGGGACTATAAGGAGCGTGTGCAGTGACCGTTTCGTGTGCGCTATGTGTGCAGCGAACGGAGAAAAGTAGGATGAATGACCGCGAAAACACAGTTTTTTGCGCATAGGTTTTGCTGTGCGCCCTTGATGGATGGGAACGACAATACAAAGAAATCAATAGGTTAGAGACCGTCGTGTGCACAACGTGTGCAGTAAGAGACAGTGTGTTGCGGGGAGTTGCATGAAGTTGCGGGAACATCTCCCGCAAAAGCCTGTCACGCCACCCAATAATTTGTGTATTAAATCTTCTCGTCTTCGGAAATGAGGTTGAGGTCTAGCACTTCATCGACAATTGCTGTGCTGCCACATTGTCGATTCAATTCAACAATGACCTCTCTGATAAAAAGTCTAAAACGGAAAACCTAAACGGAACAGCTAGACAAGATTGGTTGGTTCGACGGTTCACACACATTTTAGAATCTCGGCCTGCAAGCGGCCCGTGGCCGCATCACCAAGCGCGCGGGATGATCGCGGCAGATTGATCGGAATATCCAGCGCGATCGCTCCATCGCGCAGCACGATGACGCGGTCGGCCAGGGCAACGGCCTCGCTGACGTCATGGGTTATCAGAACCGTGGTAAACCGGTTTTCCAGCCAGATGCGGGTGAGAAGTTCGTGCATTTCAAGGCGCGTAAGTGCGTCAAGTGCGCCAAAGGGTTCATCCAGCAGCAAAATGTCGGGTTCGCTGACGAGGGCGCGCGCGAGCGATACGCGCTGCTTCTGGCCGCCGGAGAGCACCGAAGGCCAGTCCTTGGCCCTGTCGAACAGGTTGACTTCGCGCAGCGCCTTCAAGGCCCGCTCCTGCCAGTCCTTGCCACGCGCGATGCCGACATTCTTCAGAACACTCTGCCAGTTGAGCAGGCGTGCATCCTGAAACAGCATTCTCACCCGCCGCTGCAGGCCGGCCACCCGGCTTGTCCCCACGAACACCGCACCACTTGAAACGCGCTCGAGGCCCGCGATAAGGCGCAACAGGGTGGTCTTGCCGCAGCCGGACCGCCCGATGACGGCCACAAACTGTCCCGCCGGAATTGTCAGGTCGAGCGGAAGCAACACCTGGCGCTGCCCGAAATTTTTCGACACGCCCGCAAGCCGGATGGGAAGGTCGTGCTTGGGGGTGGAGAATTCCTCGGTGCCGACTGCATCATCTTCCGGCCAGATTTCTGGATGGTCGGCAAGGGCCATGCGGTTCATGCGACTGCCTCCGGTTTCTGGTAGTTCGGATGCCAGGCCAAGGCATATTGCTCAAGCCAACGCGTCAGCGTATCGGCAAGCTTGCCCAGAAGCGCGTAGACGATAATGCCGAGGAGGACGATATCGGTCTGCAGGAACTCACGCGCATTCATCGTCATGTAACCGATGCCCGATGAAGCGGAGATGGTTTCCGCCACAATCAGCGTCAGCCACATGATGCCAAGCGCATAGCGAAGGCCAATCAGGATGGAAGGCATGGCGCCGGGCAGGATTACGCGTGTGAACAAGGCAAGGCGCGACAGGCCGTAAACCCGGCCCATCTCGATAAGCCCGGGGTCCACGTTCCTGACGCCATGATAGGTGTTGAGATAAATCGGAAACAGAACTCCGATGGCCACCAGAAATATTTTGGCTTCCTCGGCAATGCCGAACCACAGGATGACAAGCGGGATGATGGCGAGATGCGGCACATTGCGCAGCATTTGAAGGCTTGAATCAAGCAGCCTTTCGGCGGGCCGCCAAAGGCCATTGAGAATGCCCAGGCCAAAACCGATGCTCCCGCCAATCAGTATGCCCTTGAGCGCCCGCTCGGTGCTGATCAGTGTATTGGCGGCAAGGCTGCCGTCGCTCAGGCTGCGCCAGAAAGCGACAGCCACGGCACTTGGCGCCGGAAGCAGCCGTTGATTGAGCCAGCCGGAACGCGCCGCCAGTTCCCAAATGACCAGGATGGCCAGGGGTAATATCCACCGCTGGGCAACATCGCTCACGCTTTGCAGGCGGGACTGCCACATCAGGATTGCCCCGCGCGTCTCTCGGCCGGGCGTAATACATTGGCGATGGTTTCGCCAAATGGCCCCATGTTGACTGCTCCGGCGGATTTGCTGTGCCCGTGATTGAGGGGAAGCAGGGGAAAGACAAGTTCGGCAAAGCGATAGGCTTCTTCCAGATGGGGGTAGCCCGAGAGAATGAAACTATCGATTCCCAAGGCCATGTATTCGCGCATGCGCTGAGCCACGGTCTCCGGATCGCCGACCAGGGCGGTTCCAGCACCGCCGCGCACCAGCCCAACGCCGGCCCAGAGATTGGGGCTCACTTCCAGCTTGTCCCGCCGCCCGCCATGCAGCGAAGCCATGCGGCTTTGGCCAACTGAATCCATGCGCGCAAAAACACTCTGCGCCGAGGCAATCGTTGCATCATCGAGATGGCTGATCAGCTTGTCGGCCGCCCGCCACGCTTCCTCGGCGGTTTCCCGCACAATGACATGCAAGCGGATGCCGAAGCTCAGTTTACGGTCCTTTGCCTGGGCGGCTTTCCGCACCGTCTCGATTTTCTGCCGCACCTGCTCGGGCGGTTCACCCCACGTGAGGTATTTGTCGATATGCTGGGCGGCGATATCAATGCCGACATCCGATGATCCGCCGAAATAGAAAGGCGGATGCGGCCGCTGAACCGGGTCATAAAGAACCTTGCCGCCTTCAATTTGGATGTGCTTGCCGGAGAAGTTGACGGTCTCGCCCTTGAGCAACGCGCCATAAACTTCCATGAACTCGCGGGTCACTTCGTAACGGTCCGCATGGGAGAGGAAAATGCCGTCACCCTTGTTTTCAATGGGATCGCCGCCGGTGACGACATTGATCAGGAGCCGGCCATTCGAGAGCCTGTCCAGGGTTGTCGTCATGCGCGCCGCAAGCGTGGGGGATTGCAGGCCAGGCCTTACCGCCACGAGAAAGCGCAGTTTTTCCGTTTGCGGCAGCAATGCGGAGGCAACCACCCATGAGTCCTCGCAGCTCTTGCCGGTGGGCAGCAGCACGCCAAAATAGCCAAGCGTATCGGCCGCCTGGGCAACCTGCTTCAGGTAGCCCAGGTCAACCGCACGCCCGCCAAGCTGGGTTCCCAGGTAACGTCCGTCACCATGGGTGGGAATGAACCACAGCACATTTGCCTTGGCGCCTTCCGTCATGAAGAAACTTTTCTCACCGCGTCTGAAATACTAATGGCCTTGGGGATAAGTCCGAGCGCCAGGAAGGCATCGGCAATCTTCTGCTGCTGGGCAATCACGTCGGCACTCAAAGCCTGGACGCCATAGGTCTGGCGTTTCAGGGCGACCTTCAGCACGTCAGCAGGAATGCCGACATTGGCCGACAATTCTTCGGCCACCGCGTCTGTGTTGCCGTTGGCCCATGCATCCAGTTCGGCGATCTGGCTGAGGGCAACGTCGATCGCCTTCGCATGCCCGCCGACGAAATCCTTGGTGCTCAAATAGAACTGGTGATTTGCCACCAATCCTTCGCCATTGGCGAGCGTACGGGCCCCGGTTGCGGCTTCCGCCGCTGCCTGGAAGGGATCCCAGATCACCCAGGCGTCCACGGCGCCCTGTTCAAAAGCGGCGCGTGCATCTGCCGGCGGCAGGAAAACCGTCTCCACATCGCCATAGGCAACGCCGGCCTTTTCCAAAGCCTTGACGAGGAGATAATGAACGTTGGAACCCTTGTTCAACGCAATCTTCTTGCCTTTGAGATCGGCCACCGACTGGATTGGACTGTCCTTTGGCACCAGAAGCGCTTCACCCTGCGGTGCGGGAGGCTCATGGGCGACGTAGACCAGTGGTGCGTCAGCGGCCTGGGCGAAAATCGGCGGTGCTTCACCGGTTGACCCGAAATCGATGGCGCCAACATTAAGCCCTTCGAGCAACTGGGGGCCGGCGGGAAACTCGGTCCATGTCACGGTGTAGCCCAGCGGCTCCAAGGCCTTTTCCAGCGTGCCCTTACCTTTCAGCAGGATCAGGGTTCCATATTTCTGGAAACCGATACGCAGGGTTCCTCCTGCGGCGCGTGCTGCGGGCAAGCCACCCAGGCCAGTTCCCACGATTGCTGCGCCCAAGCCCAAAACCACGGCGCGGCGCTTCTTGTTTGGAATGAATGAATTGTCGCGTGAGTCCTGCATGTGAATTCCAATCTCCGGTTAATCTCTATCGAACCAGTATGGTATTAATCTCGGCGATCAACGCCTGAGGAAAACTCAATGATTGGGTCAATATTTCTAAACTGTGGATGAGGGGTTTTCGGGATAAATCCAGCTTCCCTTTAGGATCAAAGGCAACCCGTGACGGCAACTGTTGAGATACTGAATTTTAATAAGCCAAACGACACCGCGCTTGATTTGCAGGAGCTTGTGGTAGCACTTCGTCATTCTCGCGAGCATACCCACAACATCCGGCACCAGGGCCGCGTCCGGGAATTGCCGTCGCGCCAGACCGTATCTGCCATTGTTGAAGGCCTGACCGCGGCCCTGTTTCCAACCCACTTCGGTCCCACCATCCACACCGATGAAAACATTGATTTCTTTGTCGGCAATAGCCTTAACGCGGCGATCCTTCAGCTCATTGAGCAAGTCCGGCGCAGCCTGCAGTTTGACTTGCAGGGCAACGAATCTCCCGATTTCCTGAAGCAGAGGGCGGAAAAAATCACTCTTGGTTTTGCCAGGACGCTGCCTGACTTGCGCGCCCTCCTGGTCAGCGATTTGAAAGCCGCCTACCGCGGCGATCCCGCCGCCACCAGTTATTCAGAAATTCTCCTGTGCTACCGCGGCATGACCGCAGTCATCCACTACCGCCTGGCCCATGCATTGCACGGCCTCGGCGTGCGGTTTTTGGCGCGCCTCATTGCCGATGTCGCCCATGCCGCAACCGGCATAGACATCCATCCCAATGCGGAAATTGGTGAGAGCTTCTTTATTGATCATGGCACCGGCGTTGTCATCGGCGAAACAGCCATTATCGGAAAGAATGTTCGCCTCTATCAGGCGGTTACCCTTGGTGCCATAAGATTTCCGGCTGAAGCGAACGGCGATCTTAAAAAGGGAATTCCACGCCACCCGATCATCGAGGATAACGTGGTCATCTACGCCGGCGCCACCATTCTGGGCCGCATTACGGTCGGGCAAGGCTCTGTCATTGGCGGAAATGTCTGGCTTACACACTCAGTGCCGCCAAACAGCAACATAACGCAAGCCCTGAACCAGAATAGTTGAACTGGCCCGGCAAGTTTCCCGATGATCTGATTTCGAATTGTGACGTCTATGCGGCCACCCGTGCAGGGACGGCCTCGGTTGCCAGCCACTTGAGCCACTCGGCATCGCCCACCTCAATGTGCCACCCCAGGATTCCCGGTGTGATATACTCATGGAGTTGGCGGATTCGCGCGATCACGGCATCGACATTCTCCGGCAGGGTCTTGAGGACCAGGCTGGTTTCGGCGGCTTCGTTGACCACGCCATCCCACCAGAAAAACGACTTATGAGCCTGATAAATATTGGCGGCGCCGGCAAGGCGCTCTTCGACCAGGGTGCGGCCGATCTTCACCGCCTGGGCATTATCCGGGACACTGACTGTTATCACCACACCACGAACCTTGTCACGAGTTGCCGACATGAAAATTCTCCAAATCAATTAAGCTCTTGAAACACTTTGCTGGTGAACAGTGCGTTGGAGGAGTGAGTTTATCTAAATCCTGTTTTTAGCTGCGACCGCACCAGCTTATCCACTCACGGTTTCCAAAGTGGCAGACTTTCGAATGGCTGGCTTTGCAAGGCCCAGATGATCCCGCAATGTCTGCCCATGATATTTCCGGGCAACCAGATCGCGCCGCTGCAGCTCGGGGATCACAAGATCGACAAAATCAAGGAATGAACCCGGAAGCCAGGGCGGCGCAATGTTGAAGCCGTCACACCCTTTCTGCAAAAACCACTCCTCCAGTCCATCCGCGATATCTTTTGGCGTGCCGACCAGCAGGCGGTGGCCGCTTGTCATGGCGATCCTGAGATAGAGCTCCCGCAGCGAAATCCCTTCGCGGCGCGCCATGTCCGTCAGCAGGCGCTGTCTTCCCTTCGGCCCGTTCGTTTCGGGAAAATCGGGAAACGGCCCATCCAGGTCATAGCCTGTCAAGTCCGGCGAACCTGAAAGCCCTGAAAGGAATGCGAGGCCCGGCAACGGATTGGTGAGGTCGCGCAAGCGCGCAACCTGGTCTTCTGCTTCAGATTTGGTCCGTCCGATAACCGGAATCACCCCTGGCATGATGCTGAGGGAATCAGAAGCCCGATTGAACTTGAACATGCGGCCCTTGACGTCCTGATAGTATTTTTGGGCGTCAGCGAGTGTTGGTTGCGCCGTAAAGAGTATTTCCGCTGTCTCGGCCGCGAGTTCCCGTCCATCGTCCGACAGGCCGGCCTGCACCATGATGGGGTGGCCTTGCGGCGGCCTCGGAATGTTCAAGGGGCCGCGGACCGAAAAATATTTGCCCTGATGATTAAGGAAGGCGACTTTATGCGGATCGAAATAACGGCCTTTTGCCTGATCGTGAACGAGCGCAGTTTCGTCCCATCCATCCCAAAGCCCAGTCACAACCTCAACAAATTCTCTGGCGCGCTTATACCGGTCACTATGGGCCAGATGGTCTTCCTTGTTAAAGTTCCGGGCTTCAGCCTCCGCTGCCGACGTGACCAGATTCCACCCGGCCCGGCCATTGCTCAAATGATCAAGCGAAGCAAACATGCGCGCGACCGTGTAGGGCTCGTTATAGGTCGTGCTGACCGTGGCCACGAGGCCAATGCGCTTTGTTGTCACTGAAAGTGCCGACAACAGGGTCAGGGGCTCGAGCCGGGCGCTCCAGGCCGTTTGCGCAACCGCGTCAAGGTTTTGGTCCCAGATGACCGCCGCATCGGCGAGAAAGATAAAATCGAAGATGCCGCGCTCTGCCGCCTCCGCCAATTTTATGTGGTGCTGCAGGTTGTATCCGCCATCGACCTCGGCGCCGGGATAGCGCCAGCCGGCAACGTGGTAGCCGACCGGGTAAAGCGATGCTCCCAGCTTCATGCGCTTGCGTGTCTGATGAATGGTCATGGCGTTTTCAACCATTGAATATTTTCCAACTGGCGGGCTTTCGGCAGAGGAATGTAGGACGGCCGTAGACGGCGGCCGGGAACCGCGTCGATGAGCTGGGATGTATAATCATGCTCCGGCGCGGCGAATAACTTCTCGACGGGGGCATACTCGCACATATGCCCATGGCGAAACACCGCAACATGGGTTGCAAACCAGCGAACCACCGCCAAATCATGCGTGATGAAGAGGAGGGTTAATCCGTTTTCCCGCTGTATGGTCTTGAGAAGATCAAGAATTGTGGATTGCACCGAGACGTCAAGAGCCGAAACGATTTCATCGCAGAGGAGAATGTCAGGCTTTGCGGCCAGGGCCCGGGCGATGGCGACGCGCTGTTTCTCGCCGCCACTCAGTTCGCCCGGGAAGCGGCTGGCAAAGCTGGTGGGAAGCCGAACCGCCGAAAGCAGCTTTGCCACTTCAATGTTCTGCTCCTTTCGCGTGAGGCCGAAGAAAAGTTTCAATGGCCGCGACAGGATTGTCGCGATGCGGAGCTTCGGATTGAGGGAAGCGTCTGGGTTCTGAAAAATGATTTGAATGCGCCGCCTTTGTTCGGTGGAGCGGTCCTCAACGCGCGGCGCGAGTCCGTCCCCGGCCAACTGGATATGCCCTCGCTCTGGACTGATAAGGCCTGCAACGGCCTTTGCGAGCGTGGATTTCCCGCTGCCGCTTTCGCCTACGAGCGCAACGATCTCCTGGCTGTGGAGTTTCAGTGAAACGTTGTTTACCACGGCCGGCCTTGATTTTCCGGGGTAACGGCAGCTCACCCGTTCAATCTCCAAAAGCACTTGCCCCGGCAGGGAACTCACGCCCCGGCCATCGTCATATTTCCTCTGGATGGCATTTGGCATCATACGGCTGCTCTTTCCTTCACCATACTCCTTGGTGGTGACGCCAGGGTTGGCTGTGACGCGATAAGCGCCTGGGAATAGGGATGGCGGGGATTTTCCAGGACTTCTGCCGCGGGGCCATTTTCAACGATCTCACCCGCATACATAATTGCAATGCGGCTGCAAATTTCCCCCAGGACCGCGAGATCATGGGACACAAAAAGCATCGTCAGGCTGCGGCTGCGGTGCAAGCCGCTCAACAGCCGGACAATGCCCCGGCTTGTAATCGCGTCCTGGCCAGTGGTTGGCTCGTCCAGCACAAGCAGTTCGGGCGACACGCATAGCGCCAACGCCAGGGAAATCCGCTGTTGTTGCCCACCACTAAACTGATGAGGGTAGCGTTTCAGAAGAGTGCCTGGGTCCTCGAGGCCAACCTCGGCAAGGCTGCGTAGTATTAGATTATCGCGCACAGCCGAATTGACGCCGGGCCGGTGCGTTCGGATGAGTTCTGAAAACAGGCTTCCGATACGTTGCGTGGGTGTGAGCGACGTTCCGGCATTTTGCGGAACGAACGCCACCCGTGCCCCCCTGATTTCGCGCAGGCTTTTGGGGCTCGCCGACAGAAGGTCAATGCCCGCAAAATTCACCGTTCCCGAACGCACGCGGCGGTCACCACGCTTTTCACCGAGCATCAGGGCGGCAAGGGTTGACTTGCCGCATCCGGATTCACCGGCAAGCCCCTGAACCTCGCCTTTGGGGATTGAAAGGCTGAGATTATGAATCACCTGGCGCCAGCCACCATCCTGCCGGTAATCGACAGCCAGATCATTTATTTCAATCAGTGCCCTGCCTGTGCTCATGGAGTGCCCCGGACCTGATGTGCCGGGCCAGCGAGCCGCAAGATGCCGTCAGACAAAAGGTTTATCGCAGTTACAAGAACGGCAATGCCAATGGCAGGGGCGATAACGGGCCAGGCGGAAGCGTCGATGGTTCCGCGCGCCTCATTGATCATCAATCCCCAATCCGGGGCAGGGGGCCGGGCCCCGAATCCCAAAAAGCCTAGCCCACCTATGAATAGAACCGAGTAGCCGGTTCTGATGGAGAATTCGACGACCAGAGTGCCGAGCACGTTCGGCAGTATCTCGCGCAGGACGATTGAGGTTCTGGTCTCGCCCCGGGCTCGTGCGGCGGCGATAAAATCCTCTGCCGCAACAGATTGTGTAGCCGCCCGCACAACGCGGGCAACATTGGGCACGTAAAGAAGGCCGACCGTCAACGCGACCAGCGGAGCGCTTGCACCGAGCGAGCTTACGATCAGCAGGGCGAGGATTATCGATGGGATGCTCATGATGATTTCCAGAATACGCATGAAAATTTCGTCAGCCAGACCGCCAACGAAGCCCAGCAGCATCCCGATGAAACCGCCAAACGAAGCCGCCAGCAAGGCAGCAACGGTAGTCATCAGAAGTATCGTGCGGCCACCATAAATGGTGCGGCTCAATACGTCCCGGCCCAGATTGTCCGTTCCAAGCCAATGCAGCGCAGACGGCTGTTCAAAAGGCGCACCCACGAAGATATCCGTGGGGCCATAGGGCGCGACGTACGGCGCGACGGTTGCCAGGATGCAATAGACAGCAATTATGATGCCGGCCAGAAGCGCGCTGACGGGCAACCGCGCCAGTGTCGACAGGAAACTTTCCGTGATCGAAGGCGCATGAGGAACTGACACATTTGCGGTCATGTCAGGCTGGTCTTCAATTTTGGATTGAGCAGGAGAGTTGATACGTCCGCCACCAGATTGACCGCGATGAAGGCGGTGGAAAGAGTAAGCGCCGAGCCCAGGATCATCGGGATATCGTGGAAACGGATTGACTCCACCAGCAATCGCCCCAGCCCAGGATAGTTAAAGATCACCTCCACCACGACAATTCCGCCGATTAGCCACGATGCATTGAGAGCGATGGCGTTGACGGCCGGCCCAAGCGCGTTGGGCAGCGCGTGGCGGAAAATTACCCGCGAAGGCGGGAGGCCGCGAAGCCTCGCCATCCTCACATAGTCTGAACGCAGGATATCAATCATGGTGCTGCGGGTCTGGCGCACAACATAGGCGGTCATCGAAAAATTGAGAGTTAAAATCGGCAATAGCAGCATCCAGATGACCTCGCCCGAGGTCTTCGCTTGGTCGATCAAGGCTAGCGGCGGGAAAATATGAAGTTCATTCGCAAACAGCATCACCAGGAAGATGCCGACCACAAACTCTGGCAGCGACATTCCCACGATCACCATCGTCGATGTGACAACATCGGCGATGCCCTGCTGGCGTCCCGCCACAAACAGGCCAAGGCCAATACTGAGCGGAATATGCAGCAGCAGTGCCAGGCTGCCGAGCAACAGTGTCCGGCCCAGATAGGGGCCGATATAGGAGAGGACAGGCCGTTCCGCGACGAGTGACGTGCCGAGATCTCCGTGAAGAATCCCAGTGAACCAGCGCAGGTATCGCTCCGACGCCGGGTCGGCGAGATGGAGTTTCAGGCGCAAGGCTTCCAGGGACGCCTTGGTCGCCTCGCGTCCCAGTATTCTCTCGGCCGTATCACCCGGGAGAATTTCCACTGCGAAGAAAACAATCAGGGAAACCACCAGAAGTGATACGACCGAGAGTAAGACGCGTCTGCAAACAAGCCGGATTACGGGACTGCCACGCCACCAACTAATGATGGCATCAGCCTTCAATTGTGACATCAATGAAATTTTGCGAAAGCTTCTGCGGATGGAGGCTCCAGTTTTTCACATTTGCCCGGGTTGCACCGATGGCATCGCTGAACAGCAGGATAAGGGCGCCGCTATCGTCTCTCACGAGCTGCTGCGCTTTCTTGTAGAGCTCGCCACGCGCGTTCTCATCAAGTGTTTTGCGGGCCTGGAAAATGTAGTTGTCAAACTCCTTGTTCTTCCAGTGAGTTTCATTCCATTCGGCTTCCGACAGGAACGGGCGCGAAAGTGCCGCATCGGCTGCCTTTCCGCTCCACGCCGTGACCACAAGTGGCTTCTTCAGCCAGATGTTGGACCAGTAGTCTTCCGCCGGTGCCTGATTGATTGTCACGCGAATGTTGGAAGCTTCTGCCTGGGCCTTGAAGGCTGTCGCAAGCTCAACAAGCCCGGAGCCCGAGGACGAAGTGTAGAGTTCGATATCGATGCCATCGGGATAGCCCGCATCGGCGAGAAGTTTTTTCGCCTGCTCGGCATCATGCTTGCGGGGCTCGGTTTCAAGGCCAAATTTAACCCAAGGCGCTACCGGTGAATCATTGGCCACCGATCCCCGCCCGCCGAGAACCGCAGTAAGCAACTGCTCTCGGTTTGCCGCCAGTTTCAAGGCGAGACGTACCCGTGGATCATCAAACGGCTTGGTATCGGTCCAGGCGGCGATGCCGAGCCAGAATGACGTCTTGGCGGTTTGCAAGACGACATTCTTGTCTTCTTCCAAACGGCTCAGGCCGCGCAACGGAAGGTCCCAGAAAATATCCACTTGGCCTGAGATCAGCGCGGCGATCCGCGCAGACTCTTCGGGGATGGAGCGAAGCTCGATCCGGTCAACGCCTGGCTTCCCGGGTTGCCAGTATTGGTCATGCTTGGCGTAAATGCTTGGCTCTTCGCCCGGCACGAAATGTTCCACCTTAAAGGCGCCCGTTCCAATGCCGGCTGTACGGAGCTGCTCATTCGACTGCCCGGCCTTTACGATCTTGCTGTAGCCGATCAACTCGGGGAACTCGACTACGGGTTCGCGAAGCGTGAATTCTACCACGAGATCGTTGACGGCCTTGATCCCTTCAGGATCAATGGGCGAAAGCCATGCGCTCGAGGGTGACGGAGCAGCCGGATCGAAAAGCCTTTTGAAGCTGAACACGACATCGGCTGCCGTGAACGGTGATCCGTCGTGGAATTTTACGTCTCGCCGTAGATTGAAAGTCCAGACCTTGCCTTCCTCACTGGCTTTCCAGTCGGTTGCAAGACTTGGCTCAACACCTAGCGCGTGGTTGAGTCGGACAAGCCCTTCAAACACCAGATTGGTGCGGGCTGCATCGGGATCATTTGTGCCATAGGCCGGATCCAGCGTTCCCTTCACGCCGTCCGCTTCGCCGGAGGCGATGCGCAAAGTTTTCAATTCGGCGGCCACGCTGCCAGTAATTGGGAGGAGGGTGCTTGCACCAATAGCGGCAGCGCCGCCAATAACGGCGCGACGAGTCACTTGAATCGATTTAATTTTCTTCATCATAATCTCCAAAGAATGTGTGCCAGAATTTTCTGCCAGCCTGCGCGATTGAAAATGTATGCGCTTGCCGCTCGCAAACAGCATGTGCGGAAATACAGGTTTGCAATAATGAGAAATCTTTTGCATTCGCCCAAACAAAACTAAATCGGTGAGAGCCAAGTGTTTTTTGTTTTACCGAACTGACTCATGTGAAGTGTTAAGTCTCGCTGAGCCTCTATGTTCAATAATTCTCAGCTATCGCCATAACTTTCCTCAATTGTGAGCAGTGGCGCGGGAAGCAATACTCTACCGAACTAGTAGCGGTTGGAATCTCATGTCTTCTTCGGTCATTTCTCTCCCCACGCTTAATCTTGAGCAGGCCGGTTTGTCCGTTGGGGGAAGGGCACGATTTTTGGGTGAACTTCGCGAGACGGCGCGAACCTTGGGCTTCTTCTATCTCACAGGTCACGGAATAAAGGCTGACCTCATCGCTGACGTGTTGCGCCTGTCACGGAGCTTTTTCGACCTCCCGGAAGCCGACAAGCTGTCAATCCAGATGATCAATTCACCGCAATTCCGGGGCTATAACCGCGCTGGACTGGAACATACGCGCGGCAAGCCGGATTGGCGCGAGCAGGTGGATATTGGCCCGGAACAAGCGGCGCGGCCCATCGATTATGAGGCTCCGCCATGGACCAGGTTGCAGGGACCCAATCAATGGCCCAAGGCCCTGCCGCAGTTGAAGCCGGTGTTGCTGCGTTACCAGGATGAAGTGACAAAGCTGGGCATCAGACTCACCGAAATAATCGCCGAGGCCTTGGGGCAAGAGTCCAACGTCTTCGCGCCAATCTACACCCCGGCGCCGAACCAGCTTCTCAAGATCATTCGTTACCCGGGCCGCGACGCAGCGGCGGGTAATCAGGGCGTCGGCGCGCACAAGGACAGTGGTTTTGTTACCGTATTGTTGCAAGACAAGGTTGGCGGACTTCAGGTGGAAGGGCCTGATGGCTGGATTGATGCGCCTCCGGTTCCCGGCACGTTTGTCGTGAATATTGGTGAGCTTCTTGAAATGGCTTCCGGAGGGTATCTGCGGGCCAACGTTCATCGTGTCGTGTCACCGCCAGCCGGTGGGGACCGCCTGTCGGTTGCCTTTTTCCTCGGCGCCCGTCTCGACGCGACGGTGCCGCAGCTCACCTTGCCGGCGCATCTCGCAGCGCAAGCGCACAGTATTTCCAATGATCCGCTGAATCCGCTGTTTCGGGAAGTTGCGAAAAACTATTTGAAAAGCCGTTTGCGTTCTCACCCCGATGTGGCGCGCAAGCATCACACCGATCTTCTGGAACCCAAGGACCGAGAAGGCGCACCCGTTCCTGCGTCCGCCTATTGATATGTCAACGGAGATAAGAACATGACCACGTCATCCAAGAATCCTGAAACGCTTGCCGTTCATGGCGGCACCTATCGTTCCGATGCCGTGTCCGGTGCCGTTGCCGTGCCTCTGTACCAGACCACGTCTTATCAGTTCCAGGACACGGGGCATGCGGCGCGCCTGTTCGCCTTGGAGGAGCTTGGCAATATCTACACGCGGGTCCAAAACCCGACGCAGGATGCCTTCGAGCAGAGGATTGCCGCGGTTGAAGGTGGTGTTGCTGCCTTGGCTGTCGCCTCGGGCCAAACCGCTTCTGCCTACGCAGTTCTTAACCTGGCGCAGTCGGGCGATAATATCGTTTCCTCCACCGACCTTTACGGCGGTACTGTCACCCTCTTTTCGCAAACCCTGAAGCAGTTCGGCGTGGAGGTGCGGTTTGTTGATCCGGTCGATCCTGAAAATTTCCGCCGCGTCACCGATGACAAGACGCGGGCCTATTATGCGGAGACCCTTCCCAACCCCAAACTGCATGTTTTCCCCATTGCTGAAGTGGCGGCAATCGGCCGTGAGCTTGGCGTGCCCCTGATTGTGGACAATACCGCGGCCCCGCTCATCGTGCGGCCATTTGATCATGGCGCGGCGGTTGTGGTGCATTCCGCCACTAAATATATCGGCGGCCACGGCACCAGCATTGGCGGCGTCATTGTTGATGGCGGCAACTTCCCCTGGGAGAAACATGCTGAACGTTTCCCGCTGCTGACACAGCCCGACGATGGCTACCACGGCGCCATCTGGACCGAGGCGGCAAAGCCATTGGGCCCGATTGCCTACATCCTGCGCATTCGCGTCAAGTTGCTGCGAGATCTCGGCGCTGCGATCTCGCCATTCAACGCCTGGCAACTTATCCAGGGCCTGGAAACACTGCCCCTGCGGTCGCGCCAGCATAACGAGAATGCGGCCAAGGTTGCGAAGTTCCTGTCAAAGCAGAAACTGATCAGCAGTGTCATCTTCCCGGGCCTGCAGTCGGGAAAATTGCGGAAGCGCGCCGACAAGTATCTCAAGGGTGGCTATGGCGGGCTCGTTGGTTTTGAGCTCAAGGGCGGCGTTGAGGCGGGCAAGCGTTTCATTGACAGCCTCAAACTGCTCTATCACGTCGCCAATATCGGTGACGCGCGTTCCCTGGCAATCCATCCGGCATCGACGACCCATCAGCAGCTTTCTTCAGAAGAACAGCTCGCTGCCGGGGTAACACCGGGTTACATCCGCCTTTCCATCGGCATCGAACATCCCGACGATATCATTGCTGACATTTCCCAAGCCCTGGAGGCCTCGGCCTTGCCGGTCGCCAAGCCACATATCGTCAAGGCCGCTTAATCAAAACCAACAGGAGAACTGACATGCCCAAGGACTCAAACAAAATCACCGGCAATTTCTCCCGGCGGAAACTCCTGAAAACGGTTGGCGCCGTCGGTGGACTGGCGTCCCTGGGCGTTGCCAGCAGCAAGCTCTTTGCTCCCGCGATTGCCGGGCCTGCTCCCAAGATTCGCCTTGCGTGGACTGAAGTTGCCGCCTGCCATTCGCCTCTCGGATTTGGCGTGGCGAAAGGGATTTATGCCAAGCACAATCTCGATGTTGAGCTTTTCTATCAGGGGGCAAGCGGCCAAACCCTCATTCAGGCCCTAGCCACTGGCAAAGCCGATGCGGGCGCCGGCCTGATTGGCGACTGGCTGAAGCCCTTGGAGCAGGGGTTTGATGTAAAGCTGTTTGTGGGTTCGCACGGCGGCTGCCAGCGCCTGCTCGCTTCCAGGGCATCGGGTGTAACGGACATCGCAGGCGTCAAGGGCAAGACCATTGCCACTTACGGAATCGGTGCGCCGCCACAGGTGGCCTTCCAGGTAACGCTCGCCAAGGCGGGTATTGATCCGGAAACAGACGTCACCTGGAAAGCGGTACCTTTCGATCTGGTGGGCGAGTCGGTCAATCGCGGCGATGCGGATATTGCGGCCCATCTTGATCCCTGGGCCTATTCCATCGAAAAACAGTTCGGTTTCACCAAAATCGCCGACACGCAAACCGGAGTTTATGAAGGCCACACCTGCTGCGTGCTGGGTGCAAATGGCCCATACTATGACGCCAACAAGGATGCAATTCGCAGGCTGGCCGACGCCAACATTGAAGTGCATGAGTATACGGCAAACCACCCTGATGAAGTCGCCGATTGGTATTTCAATGCCCTGAAGCCCGCGGGCCTCAGCCTTGAGGACCTTACGGCGGTGCTGAGCGGGCTGGTGGCGCATAATCATCCAATCGGACCGGAACTCGTCGCGCAAATTCAGAGATCGGCGGAGGATTTGAAGCTCGTCAAAGTGCTTGAATCAACAACCGATCCAAAGGAATTTGCCGAACGCATTACAGTCAACCTTCTGAGCTGACCTGAAGCCGGTTCATGACTGACATTTCGCAGACTTTGAAGGCCGAGGCGGATCAATCCGTTTCGGTGCTTCTGCAAGGTTTTTGGAAGCACGGGTTTATTGCTGCGGTTTTCTGGGCGGCAACGGCCCTTGCGACCATCGCCATTCCCGATGTGGTGCCTTGGGGAAGTGCCGGCCTGTTTGCCGTCATCACAGGAACTGGTGCGGTCATATTGCTGGTTCTGTCATTTATCAATCATCGTTTGGGAAGCTTCGGCCGTAAGCTTGTTCACTCCGGGCCCTGGCTTGTTGCAATTGGCATTTGGCTGCTCCTCTGGGAGATCACGACGGCTAAATTCGGCTGGCTTCCCAAGCCCTTCTTTTCGCCGCCCCATGGCCTTCTCCATGTTTATGTCTCCGATTGGCAAAGGCTTCTCATTTGCATCGCTTATTCGCTTCGCCTGTGGGCTCTGGGGTTTGGCCTCGGAACCATAGTCGGCTTCGCGGTGGGTGTCGCCCTGGGCTGGTCCAAGCGCTTTAATTATTGGGGCATGCCGATTCTCAAGCTGATCGGCCCGGTTCCGGCAACCGCGTGGATTCCCTGCACCTTCTTTTTCTTTCCGACCACGTTTGATGCCAGCGTTTTCATCGTGGCCTTGGCGTCCGGCATACCTGTCGCCATCCTCACCGCGTCTGGCGTGGGCTCGGTCAACCGGGCTTTTTACGATGTCGCGCGCACTCTGGGCACAAGTGAACGTTACATGATATTCAGGATTGCAGTTCCCGCCTCACTGCCTCATGTCTTCGTGGGGCTCTTCATGGCGCTCTATTATTCCTTTGCCGTGCTTGTCGTCGCTGAAATGCTTGGGGCAAAATACGGGCTGGGCTGGTATATCCAGTTTCAGACGGCCTATTCAGGCTATGCAAATGTCTACGCGACATTGATCATCATGTCGCTCATCTGCGCCGGCATCATCCGTTTGCTATTTGTTGCCCGTGACCACTTGTTGCAATGGCAGAAAGGTTTCATCTGATGGCGCTTGCTCCCGCCATTCAGCGCACGGAACCGGTTGCGCGCCAGCTCCCGGTTGAGGTGCGTGGTGTCAGCCACAATTTCAAACTCGATGGTGGCGACCTTCCGGTGCTTGACAGCATCTCGGTTAAAATAGCGCCAGGAGAATTCGTATCCTTTCTTGGGCCTTCAGGATGCGGAAAATCCACTTTGCTGCGCCTGATCGCCGGGCTCGAAACGGCTACCTCCGGCAGCATTCTCGCAGGTGGCGAGCTTGTAACGAGCCCCAGCCCGTCCCGCATTCTGGCGTTTCAGGACGCCACCCTGTTTCCCTGGGCAACGGTTTGGAAAAATGTCGCGACCGGCCTTGAAGCGCGCGGCGAGCTTCGCGGCAATGAGCATCGCATTGATGAGGCCATTGACCTTGTGAAACTTACGCAATTTGCCAATGCCTATCCACACCAACTGTCCGGCGGCATGGCGCAGCGCGCCGCCCTGGCGCGCGCCCTGGTGAATGACCCGCAAATCCTGTTGCTGGATGAACCATTTGGAAAGCTGGATTCGCTCACCCGCATGACGTTGCAGGACGAATTGCTGAAGCTGTGGTCAAATTCCGGATTTACCGCCGCACTGGTTACGCATGATGTTGAGGAAGCCCTGCTGCTGTCAAACCGCGTCATTGTCCTGAGTGACAGGCCGGCGCGCATAATCGCGGAGTTTGATGTTCCGCTCGCTTATCCGCGCCGGCGCGATGACCGCAGGATTATCGCCTTGCGCCGTCAAGTTCTAGAAACGTTGGGCCTGATTGAAACCAAGCCACGCAACGTGAAGCTCGTCAAGTCATGAGACCTTTCGCCGCCAAGACCTATTTCCACCCGGCGACAGCAATATTGGGTGTGGGTTCCATAGTTCTGTCAATGGTTTGGTGGTGGCTGGTGTTCCGCCAGGTCGTTGAGAGTGGCTATATGTCAATTGGCGAGTCTGCCTATTGTTCTGGCCTGAGTTCTGCCATCTGTGATCTTGCGATGTCCCTTTGCAAATCTGAACATTTTCTCGACATCAGGTGGTATTCACCGATCTTGCTCTGGACGGGCGTGACATTTCTTTTTGTCTGGCTTTACAACAAAGCTTCGGACCCGCAATGAAGCTGTTTGCCGTTATCGCAGTGTTATTGGTTGGGTTTTTGCCCATGCCGGCGGCGGCTCACCAGATTGAGGCGGGACAGCTCGTCATTCATCATCCCTGGATCCGGGAAACGCCGGTGGGCGCTTCAACTGCCGCCGGCTATGCCGAAATCGAAAACAAGGGAAATGAACCGGATCGCCTGCTTTCGGTTGAGATAAAAGGCGCTGCAAAACTGGAAATTCATTCGATTGTACTTGAAAATAATGTGGCCATCATGCGGCCCAGCCCCGATGGCATTGAAATACCGGCCCATGCGACGATAGAGCTTGAGCCCGGTTCCACGCACTTCATGCTGACCGGGTTGCGCAGCGGCTTTGTCGATTCGGAAATCGTATCGGGAAGTATGACTTTCGAGCATGCCGGGCGCATTGAGGTGGATTTCATGGTTGAGCCTCTTTCCGCCGCTTCACAGCCCGTTAAGCATCACTAGCGTCCAGTTAGTTGAATTATTTTAAGGCCTGCTGTTAAAAATTCTGACGATTGATTCTGCCTTTGGCACGATAAGCTTTCGGGAGTTTGGCATCCAGACAGGGTGCAGGTATCCGTGAGCGATTTATGAACTTAGCCATCAATCAGAACGATCTGAAATTCGGTGTTCCGGGAATCAAGGAAGCCATGCGCCATCTTGTTGGCGGAGTTTCGGTGATTACCGCCGGCAATGATGATGACCGCACCGGCCTGACCGTAACCACAGCGCATTCCCTATCCGTCGAACCCGCCATCATGATTATCACGGTAAACCGCAAGTCTTCGGGCTATAGCGCTATTCGTGACTATGGCCACTTCTGTGTGAATGTTCTCGCCGATCACCAGCTTGCAGTCGCTGAACGCTTCAGTGGTGCCGGTGGTGTCAAGGGCAAGGAGCGCTATGCGGGATCCGACTGGTCAGTGCTTGCAACCGGCGCTCTGGCCTTGGATGGGGCGCTCGCCAATGTGGATTGTGAAGTCGAGGAAGTGATTGACCGCTACAGCCACGGCATCTTCCTTGGCCTTGTGCGCCAAGTGCGATTGGCTGACGTGGGCGACAGCCAGCTTGTCTACCACCGAAACGCCTATGGCGCTTATCCCAAGAACATATCCGGATCCTAGAAACATCGAGGCCATTCAAATGACGATCATTACGCCAGCTGCTGCCTTTGATACTTCTCAGGAGCTCAAGCCGCTATTTGAGTCACCGCCAAAAGCGAACGTCATCCGCTCTGATAGTGAAGCTGTTGAGATTGCCCAGCGGTTGGCGAAGGAATTTGCAAACGGCGCAGCAGAGCGTGACCGTGAACGTAAGTTACCGATAAAAGAAATTGACGCCTTTTCCAAAAGCGGGCTGTGGGGCATCACCGTGCCGAAGGAATTTGGCGGAGCGGGCGTCTCCTTCGCCACGGTCGCGGAAGTGATCAAGATTATTTCTGCGGCTGATCCCAATCTCGGCCAGTTGCCGCAAAACCATCTGGCGGCGCTGGATGCGATCCGCTTCTCTGCAAGCGCAGAGCAGAAAAAACTTTGGTTTGGCAGGGTTCTGCAGGGCTATAGGCTTGGAAATGCCTTCTCCGAGGCCAATAGCAAGCATGTCGGTGCTTTCGAGACCACCGTTCGGAAGGCGGGGCAAGGTTTTGTCGTCAACGGTGAAAAATTCTATGCAACGGGCGCACTGTTTGCCCATTATATCCACATCGGCTCCGTTGGCGACGATGGCAAGGTTTACCTCTCTATAGTTCCGCGGGATGCGCCGGGTCTGACAATTGTGGACAATTGGTCGAGCTTCGGCCAGCGCACCACGGCCAGCGGCAATGTTCTTATCAAAGACGTCAAAGTTGACCCCGAGGGCATCATCCCGGCCTATCTTGGCGGTGAAAGCCCATCCTCCAATGGCGCGGTGTCGCAGATCATTCAGGCCGCGGTTGATGCAGGCATTGCCAAGGGAACAATCGACGAGACAATTGCATTCGTCCGGGGCAAGACGCGCCCCTGGATCGATAGCGGGCAGGAACACGGCTATGAAGACGTGTTCACCATATCGCAGGTGGGCGATCTGCTCATTCGTCTCCACGCTGCGGAAGCATTGCTCGAAAAGGCCGGACGGGCCGTTGACCTGATCATTGCTGCGCCAACCGATGAAGATGTTTCCAGGACATCCGTAACAGTGGCGCAGGCCAAGGTGCTGACGACCGAGATTGCGATTCTGGCAGCAAATAAACTGCATGAGCTTGGCGGGACGCGGTCAACATTGGGTCAGTATAATCTTGACCGGCACTGGCGCAATGCACGAACCCATACGCTGCACGACCCGGTTCGCTGGAAGTATTTCCATATTGGAAACTACGCCCTGAACGGCGTGAAGCCGCCGCGCCATCCGTGGAATTGAGCATGCCGTCCCAAACCGCCCAACTCCTGCATGATCTTTCGGCAACCCAAGACGCATTTGTGTCGCCACCACGGCGCCTTCGCAAAGCGCACGTGATCCGCGATGATGCTGAAGCCCTTGCCGTTGCACATCGCGTTGCCAGTGATCTGGCCAAGGGCGCTTCGGAAAGGGACGCCAAAAGGCTGCTGCCATTTGAAGAGATCGAGATCGTTTCGGATGCCGGGCTTTTCGCAATCACCGTGCCGCGCGAATATGGTGGGGCTGGGGTAAAAGCCGGAACGCTCGCCGAAGTCATCGCAATCCTGTCGGCTGCCGATGGCTCTATCGGGCAAATCCCGCAGAACCATTTCTTCATGCTTGAAGGTATCCGGGAGCAGGGAACGCCGGAGCAGAAGAAGTATTTCTTTGACCGCATTCTCTCCGGCGAACGCATTGGCAATGCGCTCTCCGAGAAAAATTCCAAAACGGCCAGGGACCATGAGACAAAAATCGAGCAGATTGATGGATCATATCTCGTCAATGGCGAGAAATTCTATTCCACCGGCGTTCTCTTTGCCCATTGGATTGCCGTTGTTGGAAATAATGCTTCGGGCGAGAGCAAGCTTGCACTTCTGCCGCCTGACACCGAGGGTGTGACGGTCGTCGATGACTGGACCGGCTTTGGTCAGCGGGTGACGGGCTCGGGAAGTTCGACCTTCACAAACGTCCGCGTTGATCCTTTTGCGGTCTTCGATTTCGGGAAATTGTTTGATGAACCCGGGCCGATGGGTCCCCATGCGCAAATCATGCATGTGGCCATTCAGGCGGGGTTGGCGCGCGGCGCCCTGGCGGAAGTGAAAAGTTTCGTCAACAAGCACAGCCGCCCCTGGAAAGACAGCGGGTTGGAACGGGCGGCGGAAGAACCTTATATCATTTCAGGCGTAGGCGAACTTGAAATCCGCGTTGCTGAGTCCGACGCCTTGCTGGCAAGAGCAGGCACTTTTGTTGATACGGCAATTGACAATCCCAATGCCGAAACCGTGGCGGAAGCGTCCATTGCCGTGGCCGAGGCGAAAACCCTGTCAACGGAGGCAGCACTTCACGTTTCCAGCAAATTGATCGAATACGCCGGGTCGCGCGGCACGCTCGCCGCCCATAATCTCGACCGCTTCTGGCGCAATGCGCGGACCCATTCGGTTCATGATCCGGTCCGCTGGAAATACCGGGCCATCGGCGACTATTACCTGAATGGCATAAAGCCCCCGCGCCATGGCGCGATTTGACACGGCAGAGTGGCGGGTGGGATGGCAAAGGAAATACGCTTCAATGCATTTGAAATGAACTGCGTTTCCCATCAGTCACCCGGTCTTTGGCGCCATCCCCAGGACCGATCGCGTGACTACAAAACCCTGTCCTATTGGGTTGACCTGGCAAAAACCCTCGAGCGCGGATTGTTCGACGGGATTTTCCTTGCGGATGTGCAGGGCCTCTATGACGTCTATGGCGCGAGCCCCGATGCAGCGCTGGCGCACGCAACCCAGGTCCCGGTCAATGATCCGCTTCTTCTTATTCCGGCGATGGCCTTGGTGACCCAAAATCTAGGGTTCGGCGTGACCGTCAACCTGTCCTATGAACCGCCCTATGCCTTTGCCCGCCGGATGACGACACTTGACCATCTTACCAACGGCCGCATCGGCTGGAACATCGTAACCGGGTATCTCGACAGCGCCGCTAAGGCCAATGGCCAAAGCAAACAGACAGCCCATGACGACCGCTACGAAGTGGCCGAGGAATACATGCAAATCATGTACCGGCTATGGGAAGAAAGCTGGGACAGCGATGCCGTGGTGTCGGATGTGGACAGCGGCATCTACGCTGATCCTGCAAAGGTAAGGGCAATCCGTCACGAAGGACGCCATTACAAGATTGATGCAGTGCATCTCAGCGAACCTTCGCCGCAACGGACGCCTGTGCTTTATCAGGCGGGATCATCGCCCGCGGGCCGCACTTTCGCGGCGCGTCACGCCGAATGCGTTTTTATTTCCGGCCCCACCAAAGAAATTATACGGCACCGCGTTGGATACTTAAAAGACGCACGCCGGGCAGTTGGCGGAGCTCAGGGTTCAATCCTGATTTTCGCCTTGGCGACAATCATCACGGCTGAAACGGAAGAATTGGCCCAGAAAAAATATGCGGATTACCGCTCCTACGCTGATCCCGTGGGAGCCTTGACCCTCATGTCCGGCTGGACGGGGATAGATTTTTCGAAAATGGACCCCAACGACATCGTGCAGCATGTTGAAAACGATGCGGGCCGATCCGCGCTTGAGAATATTACGCGCGCGGATACATCCCGCGTCTGGACGGTTCGGGAAGTGGCCGAGCATGTTGCCGTGGGCGGAATTGGACCGGTGTTTGTGGGATCGCCGGTGCAAGTGGCAGATCAGCTTGAAGCATGGGTTGATGAAACCGGCATTGATGGTTTCAATCTGGCCTTCGCCGTTCGCCCCGAAACCTTCGCGTCTGTGGCGGATTTGATTGTGCCTGAACTGCAAAGGCGGGGAAGATATAAATCACGCTACGCCGAAGGGACGTTACGCGAAAAGCTTTTTGGCCGCGGGCCGTTGAGAGAGTGGCAACCGGCGGCACTTCCAACCAAGGTTGCTTAGAAAAACCCAAAATTGGGTTCAGGATTCGTCGACTTCAAGCAAAGGATTTTCAGTTAGCCATGACTCGCCAAATCCGTTTCAATGCCTTCGACATGAATTGTGTCGGGCACCAGTCGCCCGGCCTGTGGGCCCATCCGCGTGACAATTCCTGGAGGTACAAGGACCTGGATTACTGGCATGACCTGGCAAGAACCCTTGAACGTGGCGTGTTTGATGGAATCTTCATCGCTGACGTGATTGGCTACTACGACGTTTACAAAGGCTCCAACTATCACGCCATCCAGCAGGCGGCGCAAATTCCGGTGAATGACCCGATCCAGCTCGTCGCTCCCATCGCCCTGGCAACGGAGCATCTTGGCATCGGGATCACCGCGTCGACATCGTTTGAACATCCCTACACCTTTGCACGGCGGATCGCGACGGCCGATCATCACTCCAAAGGCCGGGTCGGCTGGAACATTGTCACATCCTATCTCGAAAGCGGCGCCCGGAATATCGGCGAAGGCGGCCTCCGCCGCCATGACAATCGCTATGACGTCGCCAATGAATATCTTGAGGTGCTTTACAAGTTGCTGGAGGGCAGTTGGGAAGAGGGCGCCGTTGTCCGGGATGGCAAAAAGCGGATATTTACGCATCCGGAAAAGGTCCATGAAATCGGCCATAAGGGAAAATACTTCGAAGTGCCGGGTTATGGCCTGACTGAACCCTCGCCACAGCGAACTCCCGTCCTTTATCAGGCCGGCGCATCCAGTCCCGGTATGGCGTTCGCCGCAGGCCACGCGGAATGCGTGTTCGTTGCAGCACCAACACTCTCGGTTTTGAAAACCTATGTCGCCGAAATCCGGCAAAGGGCCGCCAAGGCTGGCCGTGATCCCAGAAAGCTCCTCATTTACACGCTCGTGACGATCATAACAGATGAAACAGATGCCAAGGCACAGGCGAAGTTTGAGGAATACAAGGGATATA
Source organism: Aestuariivirga sp. (assembly GCA_965279345.1). Taxonomy (GTDB): domain Bacteria; phylum Pseudomonadota; class Alphaproteobacteria; order Rhizobiales; family Aestuariivirgaceae; genus Aestuariivirga. Next base: position 361,490 of record CBDIHN010000001.1, on the reverse strand, counting down.
CGTCTTATGATGGTTCTCTTGTTTTCATGTCGGGCTGGAGCGGCGTAGACTTTGGCCAATATGCGCCGACCGATTTGGTGAAGAAGGTTGAGACCAACGCCGTACTGTCCGTCGTTGAGCATTTGACCGGAAAAGACAAGTCATGGACCGTTGATGAACTGGCGCGATTTGGCGGAATAGGCGGCCTTGGCCCGGTGTTTGTCGGTTCGCCATCGACGATTGCTGATATCTTGCAGGAATGGGTTGAGGAAACCGATGTTGACGGGTTCAATCTCGCCTATGCCGTGACCCCGCAATCCTTTGAGGACGTGGTCGACTATATCGTTCCGGAACTTCAGGGCAGGGGCGCCTATCCAACTGCCTATCGTCCGGGAACGCTTCGCGAAAAACTCTTTGGCGAAGGACCGTATCTGCAGTCCCCCCATCCGGCCGCCCGTTACCGAGACATTGAGGCTGTGAAACGCAGCGATGCCATGACCGCGCAAAAGTCAAAATCCGCTTAAGGCGCAACACCTTGCTTATCTGAGTAACTAATTCTTCTGATAGTAGTGGAATCTATCAACACCCTTGCGCACCTCACGTGGTGTGAATGGGATCGATCCATTTCACATTTTCGGGCTTCTCGACAGGCTCGATCTCGAGATTGACGACCACGGATTCGCCGTCGCTGCGCACCAGCACGCATTCCAGCACCTCGTTTTCGCTGGCGTTGATTTCCTGGTGCGGAACGAAGGGAGGAATATAGATGAAGTCACCCGGCCCGGCTTCGGCTACAAATTCAAGTTTCTCGCCCCAACGCATACGGGCCTTTCCCTTGACCACATAGATGACGCTTTCCAGCGGCCCATGATGGTGCGCACCGGTTTTGGCATTAGGATGGATGTGGACTGTTCCGGCCCATAGTTTCTGGGCCCCGACACGGGCAAAATTGATGGCGGCCTTGCGGTCCATGCCGGGCGTCTGCGCCGTGTTGGGATCAAGGGCGTTGCCCGGAACAACACGCACGCCGTCATGCTTCCAGAGGGACTGTGTTGAAGTTGTAGTCATCCTGTGCTCCCGGAGTGCAAGCGGCGCTTGGGCTCGCCTACCATCTCATGCAGCATGCTGTGATGAAGAAATGTAAGACGAAGTTTCAAAATTTCTAACACATTATTATGATATCGTGGAACAACGACCGTTATCCATTACCGCATTGTGCACTATTATTCACTGCTTTCCCAATTGAGAAAAAGACGTCATATGATCTATAAGGAGCGTGTGCAGTGACCCATTTCGTGTGCACTACGTGTGCAGTGAAACGAGGAAAATAGGCTTGATGACCGCGAAAACACAGTTTTCCGCGCATAGATTTTGTTGTGCGCCCTTGATGGATTGGACGGACCGGCATTGCCGTGTCTTTCACCGCCACCTGACCAGGCATGCGCTGCTCTATACCGAGATGGTGACGGCCCAAGCCATTCGCCATGGCGACCGCCAGCGCCTGCTGGGCTTTGATCCCTTTGAGCAACCCGTGGCTCTCCAACTCGGTGGCAGCGATCCCGCCATGCTTTCAAATGCCGCAAGGATCGGTGAGGATTATGGTTATTGCGAAATCAATCTCAACGTCGGCTGCCCCTCGGACCGGGTTCAGGAAGGAAGATTTGGCGCCTGCCTCATGGCCGAACCGCAACTTGTGGCGGACTGTATTGCGGCGATGCGCTTGGCGGTCAAAATTCCAGTCACGGTGAAATGCCGCATCGGCATCGATGACCAAGACGAGGCCGAGGGACTTGATCGTTTTGTTGAAACTGTTGCCGCAACGGGCTGTGATACGTTCATAATCCATGCCCGGAAGGCTTGGTTGAAGGGTCTCAGCCCGAAGGAAAACCGGGAAATTCCACCACTTAACTACACCCGCGTCCATCACCTGAAGGTAGACTTCCCGCATCTCACCATCATCTTGAATGGCGGGCTCGCCACACTTGAGCACGCCAGCGATGAAATGCGTGATCTTGATGGCGTCATGCTGGGGCGCGCCGCCTATCACACCCCATGGCTTCTTGCTGATGCCGACAGGGTATTTTTTCAAAAGGCAAATCCGCTGACGAATCGCATTGATGCGGTGACCGGCATGTTCCCCTACATTGAGGAGCAATTGCACCGGGGCGAATTCCTCTCAAAAATTGCCCGCCACATGCTTGGCCTGTTCCATGGCCGGCCCGGCGGGCGCCAGTGGCGGCAAATCATCTCTGAACAAAGCCATCTTCCCGGCGCTGGAATTGATGTGTTGCGCCGTGGGCTCGAGGCCATTGAAATCCAATCGAATCGCCTGATCGCCGCCGAATGAAGCCGCTGGCATAGTGACTTGATCTTGTGATATGGGTCGAGATGGGCGGAACGAGGGAAATCATGCGGGCAAAGACAATCGCGGTTGTTATCCTGTTGGCCTGTATCGCTGGCGGCACTGAAGCTCTTGCGCAGACCCCGCCTCCCAGTTTTAATTGCGAGCCTTTTGACAATGGCACTGGCGAACTGGAAACGGATGTCACGGCCTGTTCCAAGCCGATGATAAATCGCCAATCCTTGACCAATACGTCCTCGTCGATCACCCATATCATTATGGAACGTCTGGATATTGGCCCGAACCGAATGGAGCCAGCCGGCCTCGAACTTACGAATGCCAAGGATATTGTTGAGCGGCTCTCGGGAAGTGGCGCAATTTTCATTGCGCCCACCGCCGATGTTATAGCTCCGGCATCAACGCCAAATTGGAACGTTTGGATTGATGGAAAATACAGCTGGCTGGACGACAACTTGGCATCAAGTGACCTTGATGGTTCGCTGATAAACGGTGTTATTGGTGCCGATTACAAAGTCTCGGACCGGTTGGTCCTTGGCCTCATGGGCACCTATGAAACATCCGATCTGGAAGGAGCCGTAGGAACAACCCAGGATACCGATGGCTGGGGTGGCGGAGCCTACATGGGCTTGTCGCTGACCGACAGCTTAGTGCTTTCGGCCACAGTCCTGGGAACGGAACTTGATACGGATGTAAATGGCGCTGCCCAATTTGATTCAACCCGCATTCAGGGAACCAGCGCCCTGACCGGTAATTTCTATTCCGGCACCTGGCGTTACTCACCATCACTCACGGTTGCCTGGTCAAAGGAATGGCAGGACGCGAGTGTCGGGTTCAACGCCCAAACCATTGAAACGGGAATCATTTCTCCCGGCTTGGTGATTGGCAATTCCATATTCATTGGCGGCGCATCAACGGTAGAGCCCTGGCTCGGCGCGCAGCTTGATTGGGTTGGGATAAACAAGGTTGTTGATGATGCCGTGGGAACCATTTTGGATGATCCCTATACCGATCTTCGCCTGCAAGGCGGCCTCAATTTCGCCTTTGGAGCCAATGCCCAATTGGCTTTCACAGCCGAGGTGAGCGGGCTTCTCTATGAGGATTCAGACACCTATACGGCGGGCGCCAACTTCGCGTTCCAGTTTTAGGAAGAAGCAAGCCGACCCTGGCGTCCGCCCCGGCGTCGCTTGCGCAACGTAAGCGTTTCAACCCGCTCGTTAAGGCCCGCCATAATCGCCTGGCGCTCCGCCGGACTGAGCCCAAGCCAACTGCCGATTTCCATGCGCGTACGCCCGCAGCCGATGCAAAACCCAGTTTCCGGATCGACCACACAAACCTTGATGCAGGGTGTTTCGACTTCTGGCAAATCAAACGCGTTCATGCCGTTAAGATAGGTATCCTGTGGGTCTTCGGCCATCCGAACGCGCCATTATTGAAGCAAAAACGTCTTAGTTCTTTAGATAAAGCACGCCGTCTTCAACTTTGAAACTCTTGAGTTTGCCCAAGAAACTCATGCCGAGCAGCGAACCGCGCATGACGCCCTCGGGCATCACCAGCCCTTGCACGTCCGTAACGCGCACCCCGTCAATTTCAATCTTGTCGAGATTAACCCCGGCAGCTTTCACCACACCGTTGGCGGTGGAAACGGGAGTATTGTAATCAAGGCTGCTTGGCCTGAGGCCAACATCCTGCGCATCTTCGTAGCTCAAGGCCACAGCCGAAGCGCCTGTATCAACCATCACTCTCACATCTCTGCCATTGATCTCGGCCTTGACGATAAAATGGCCGTTTTGTCCGGCTTTCAGTGCTGTGGCCGCATTGAGCTGCAGCATTTCCGTCGCCCTTGCCGGCGCTATGCTTGGCAAGCCGCCGACAACCATAAACAGAAAGGCAAGAGCAAGCGGCGACAACGCACCCGGCAAACGCATGAGGCAACTCCCTGGATTCAGATGCTTCAAATTGGGCGGCGCACTCTCAACAAGTACTGAAAATGATTGGAACAATTGCTGCTAAGGTTAACCAATTGTTGCGGCATAAACCGTGAGCATGGTGAGCTCGGTCAACACCTGCACGGCCCCGCAGACATCGCCAGTCTGACCGCCGATCTTGCGCATGGCAAGCGCCCGTACGCCGGCCAGAACAATGCCTGCGGCGATGATGCCGAAAACGGCGATTTCCGGCGAGAGGGCAAGGCCAACTGCAACGGCAGCGCCAATGCCGCCCGTCAGAAGCGAGAACAGGGCGCTGCGTTTTCCCGGCCTTCCCGCAAAGACTGAAAGTCCATCGCTGCGAGCTGGCCGCGTGGCCCACAACAGATCAACCACAAGCGAGCGGGAGAACGCGGCCGCACCCGCCAAAAGCGCCAAAATTGTCAGCGGTTCCACCCCCGACAACGTTTCATAAATGGCGGCCCGGCCAATGAAGGTCAGGCAGAGCGCGATGGTGCCATAGGTGCCGATGCGGCTGTCGCGCATGATTTCAAGGCGATCCTCCCGGGTGTGACCGCCGCCAAAACCATCGGCCACATCGGCAAGGCCGTCTTCGTGAAGCGCACCGGTAACCAGAACGCCTGCGGCAAGTGCCAGAGCGGCGGCCAAAAGTGACGGCAGTCCCAGCATATTGGCGCCGATCAGAACGGCGCTGATGATGGCCCCGATGAGGGCGCCAGCCAGCGGAAAGAAGCGCATGCCTTCGGCCAGCGGTGGCAAATCCAGCGTCCGCACGAAGGGAATTGGCAGGCGTGTGAGAAAGCGCAGCGCCACCAGGGTCTCGGCAAAAGGCCTGATTTTCCACGTATTTTCGCTAGGTAGCAAAGACATGTCGTTCATGTTGCACTGATACCCCGAATCCCGTGATTAGGACACTAGCAGGATGATTAAAAGGACGAGAGAATGACAATTGCCGCAACGGGTTTGCCCTTTAATGACATCAGGAAACTGATGCAGGATTTGCCCGCGGCCGACCTTGCGGCGGTGGCCCAATTCAAAGCCCGCGACGCGCAATTGACCAAGCCGCCGGGCGCCTTGGGCAAGCTCGAAAACATGGCGGAATGGGTGGCGGCTTGGCAGGGAAATTACCCGCCGAAAATCGCCCGCCCGGTGGTCGCCGTGTTCGCCGGCAACCACGGCGTTGTGGCACAAGGCGTTGCCGCCTATCCCGCTGAAGTTACGAAACAAATGGTGCTGAATTTCCAGTCCGGCGGGGCCGCCGTAAACCAGATCTGCAAGACCTTTGACCTCGGCTTGAAAGTGTTTGAGCTGGCGCTGGAAAAACCAACGAAAGATATCACCCAGGAAGCCGCCATGGACGAAGCCGACTGCGCCGCCACCATGGCCTATGGCATGGAGGCCATTGCCGGCGGCTGCGACCTGCTGTGCATCGGCGAAATGGGCATCGGTAATACCACCATTGCTGCGGCGATCTGCCATGGGCTTTACGGCGGCAAGCCGGAAGACTGGGTGGGGCCTGGCACCGGCGTTGACGCCGAAGGCCTGAAGCGCAAGGCCTCCGCCGTGGCCCGCGCCGTGGCCCTTCATAAGGCCCATCTCTCAGATCCGCTTGAGGTTTTACGCAGGCTGGGCGGCCGCGAACTGGCCGCCATGGCAGGTGCCATTCTGGCGGCGCGCACCCAGCATGTGCCGGTTCTCATCGATGGCTACGTGGCCACGGCCGCCGCCGCCGTGCTCCACGCCATGCGGCCAGATGCGCTCGACCATTGCCTCGCCGCGCACTGTTCGGCTGAACCCGCACACCGCAATCTGCTCAAGCGGTTGGGCAAGGAACCGGTCCTCGATCTCGGCATGCGGCTTGGCGAAGCCTCGGGTGCCGCACTCGCCGCAGGTCTCCTAAAGGCAGCGGTCAACCTCCACAACGACATGGCCACCTTCGCCAGCGCCGGCGTCTCCAGCAAGGGCGAATAGGGTGTGAAAACGCGCGAAGAACGATGCAAAAGTGGTGCAAAAAGCGAGCCTTTGTGAACCAGTTGGGCATCAATTTGTGGCGTGCAATGCCGGAAACTGCTGGTGCCACCTGCTCCGAAAGTCATCGCCCATTTCTTCTTGCCAATGCTATGGACTCTTCCGCCCCGTGCCGTCGCATCAGGGCAGGGGAATTTTTACAATGGATGACGCCGCATGAACGGTGCTGAAAGTCTGGTTCACACGCTGGTGAAAAGCGGCATCAAGGTTTGCTTTGCCAATCCCGGCACCAGCGAGATGCATTTCGTAGCGGCCCTTGATCGCATTGCCGGTCTTCGCTGCATTCCCGGCATGCAGGAAAACGTCGTGACTGGCATGGCCGACGGCTATTACCGCATTGCCCGCAAGCCCGCCGTGACCTTGCTCCATTGCGGGCCTGGCTTGGCCAATGGCCTGGCCAACTTGCACAACGCCAAGCGGGCCCATTCCGGCATCGTGAATATCGTGGGCGATCATGCGCTTTATCATGCGCCCTTAGATCCGCCGCTGGCGGCAGATACTGCAAGCTTCGCACGCGGCGTTTCGCAATGGGTGAGAACCGCGAGCGATGCGGCCACCGTTGGGCGTGATGCGGCCATGGCAGTTCATGCCGCGAGCACCTTTCCCGGCCAAATTGCCACGCTCATCCTGCCGGCCAATACGGCCTGGAATGAAAACGGCTTGGTGGCGGACGCCTTTCCTGCTCCGATCCAAGCACAAGCAGAAGCACCGGCGATTGAGGAAGCGGTGAAAATTCTGGACGGCAGAAAAAATGTCCTGCTGCTTTTGGGCAATGATGGCTTGCGGGCGGAAGCTCTGGTTCATGCGGCGCGGATTCAAGAAGCGAAGGGTTGCCGGGTAATGGCTGAATCAATCAATGGCCTGCACCAGCGCGGCCGTGGCCGTCTTGCGCTCGAGCGTGTGCCCTATGGGGCGGCAGCCGCAATCGAAGCGCTGCAAGGAGTGGATCACATCATCCTTGCCGGCGCCCGGGGGCCAGTTGGTTTCTTCGCCTATCCGGGCCTGCCGAGCCTGCATTATCCGCCAAACGCCACGCTTCATTCGCTATCCCGCGTCGAGCAGAATGCTGAAGCAGCGTTGAAGGAGCTGGCCGATGCAATCGGCGCGCCAAAGTTCGTTGCGTTCAGCTCCGGTTCCCGGCCTGCTGTGCCAAAGGGCTTGCCGAATTCAGAAGGGTTTGGCCAGATGCTGGCAGCGGTGATGCCCGAGGATGCCATCGTGATGGACGAAGCCATAAGTTTCGGCGCGCAGCTCTATACGCGTAGTCACGCAGCCCCGCCCCATGACTGGATGATGGTGACCGGTGGCGCCATCGGCTATGGCCTGCCCTGTGCGGCGGGTGCGGCCGTGGCAGGAGCCGGCCGCCGCGTGATCGCAGTACAGGCCGATGGCTCGGGCATGTATACCTTGCAGGCACTTTGGACCATGGCGCGCGAGAAACTGCCGGTCACCACCGTCATTCTCTCCAACCGCAAGTATCAAATTCTCTTGGGCGAATATGCAGGCGTCGGCGCCAATCCCGGCCACACCGCCCTGGACATGCTGGATATCGGCAATCCCGATCTCGATTGGGTGATGCTCGCTTCCGGCATGGGGGTTGAGGCCGCCAAATGCACCACGCTGGAAGACTGCGCCGCGCTGATGAAAGCATCGTTCGGGCGCCAAGGGCCATTCCTGATTGAAATGGCAATCTGAGGCGTGGCCGTCAGGATAACTTCATCTCTTCCCTGATCCAGGCCCGGAACGCCGCGATTTTTTTGTCATTGCCGCGTGATGGCGAGGTGACGAGGTAATAGCCGAGGCCGGTGTCCGCTTCCTCGGCGAAGGGCTTCACTAGGCTTCCGCGGGAAAGCGCATCCCCGGCCAGCGCGTGCCAGCCCAGCATGACGCCCTGGCCAGCTATGGCCGCATCAAGGCACAATGCTGAATCGGAAAAGCTGGGCCCCTGTGTCACCAGCATGCTCTCATCCATGCCGCGCAGCGCCAGCCAGGTGTTCCAGCGCACCTGGAAAATGTTGAAGATGACCGTGGGCCGGTCATGGATGATCGGCACTTTGGCAAGATCGCGTGGGGTTTTCAGGCGCGCCATAAGGGCAGGGGCGCAGACCGGGAAAACACGCTGCTCGAGCAGAAGCTCAGCCTTGATGTTCGGCCAATTTCCGGGGCCGACCCGGATGGCAAGGTCCACATCCGAATGATCGAGATCCACAAGCCCGATCGAGGCATCGATCCTGACTTGCAGGTCGGGGTGCGCCTGCTGGAAATGCGGCAGCCGCCACACCAGCCACTTGGCCGCAAAAACCGGGGCAACGGATACGGTGAGAAGATTTCGCTTTGGCTCCTGCGCCAGGGCCACGCCCCGCGTGAGTTCGCGAAAGCCGCGCTCCAGATAGGCCAGCACCTCGACGCCGAAAGGCGTGGGAACTAGGCCTTTGGGAGTGCGGGTGAACAGCGTGCAGCCCAGTTGCTGCTCGGTTTTAAGGATTTGCTGGCTGACGGCGCCAAGGGAAACGCCCAGCTCCACCGCCGCCAGGGCGAGGGTTCCCAGCCTGCCCGCAACCTCAACCGCGCGAAGCCCATTGAGATGCACCTGATTGAGCTGATCCATATAGTTTTTCTACAGTCTTTGACGGTAAAACTCCATAGAAAACCTGGTGCGGAGGTGGCACATGGTTATCGGAAAGGAGCCCAGCCGTGACTTATAAATGGTTCACATCAAGGTTCACCATAAAGCGCCAACAGATTGATAATGCTTCTGATTTAAGACAACACGAGCCGCTGGATCACCCGGAATTATCGCATATGACATTGCGGGAACTGGCAGATCTGCCAATGCCAGCATACACGCTGGAAGCCTGCACCTGCGACGTGAGGCTAATTTAGCCGGTGGTCTTAAGCCGCCTGCAGCTCTTGTTTCCGCCCATATTCGCGGAAGGAAATCAGCCGCCGGGATGACTCATCCCAGAGCGCCAGCCTCGACGATTTCAGCGCCTGCCAGATCGACAGCCGCGGCGAGACCGTTTCGAGTTCCGGATTGCCTTTCAGGCATTCCTGCAGCCGGTAATTCGGGATGCGGCTGCATAGGTGGTGAATGTGGTGAAGGGCGATATTACAACTGAACCAGTTCAGGATGGGCGGCATCACCAGAAAGGAACTGCCCTTCAGGGCGGCGATCTTCATGTCCCATTCGTCGGCCCCGTCCCAATGGGTTTCCTCGAACTGGTGCTGCACGAAAAACAGCCAGCCGCCAATCCAGGTGGCGATGAAATAGATGGGCAGCATCACCAGCAGGGTGAGCGACAGGCCAACCAGGAAAACCAGCGTGCCATAGACCAGCAGCAAAACAGCGTCATGGCCGAGCACGCCGCGCAAACTGTCGCGCAGCGGCATGTTGGAGCCGATGGCGAGACGCTGCAGCACCAGGAAAAATATCGGCGGACCGAAGACGAGGACAATCAGCGGATTGCGGTAAAGTCGGTAGCGGAAACGCCCCCAGGCGTTCAACTGGCTGTATTCCTTGACCGTCATTGTTTCGATGTCGCCAAAGCCGCGATGATCGAGATTGCCGGAAAGCTGATGGTGCAGCGCATGCGAGCGCCGCCAATGGTCATAGGGCGTGAAGGTCAGCACACTGATCAGACGGCCCACCATCTCGTTGGTGGGACGCGACGGAAAGAACGAGCCATGGCCGCAATCATGCTGAAGCGCGAAGAAGCGGGTGAGCAGGGCGCCAGTGGGAATGGCCAGCAGCAGGGTGAGCCAATAGGCGTGCGGCGCCACCAGGAACATGACGGCGATAAGGGTGAAAAAGGGAACGGCGGTGGTGATCAGTTGAACGATTGCTTTCCGGCTGTCAGCTTCCCGGTAGAGATTGCAATGGGAGGTGAGCCGTTTTGCTTGCAGACGTAGCTCCGCAGAAAACTGCGTCTCGTTTTGAATGTCCAAGTGGTTCCCCAGTACGGATTCTTGATTCCTGAATCCGCTTGTACATGGTTCGAAGTGCTTCGTCTTTAGTTATTACATTACAAATTGGTGAAGAAGCCGGTTAAACCGCTTGCCCGGCACACCAGCCGCTGGCCCAGGCCCACTGGAAATTGTAGCCACCGAGCCAGCCCGTGACATCCACCGCCTCGCCGATGGCATAGAGGCCGGAAACCGACTTTGCTTCCATGGTTTTGGAGGAAAGCTGATCTGTATCAATGCCGCCGGCTGTCACCTCCGCCTTGGCAAAACCTTCGGAAGCCTCTGGCGTCAGCGTCCAATTTTTAAGCAGGGCGGCGAGCGCGGCCAAATCCGTGGGGGCCATGGCCTGCGCCAGCCGCTGGGGCAGGAGCTCGGCCAAAATGGTCTTGAGCTCGGCCTTGGGCCGCAGATGCTTCCGATCCTTGAGAAACTTGAACGCATCAATGCCAGGCGCAAGATCGAGGCTGATCGGCTGGCCTTCGCGCCAATAGGAGGAAATCTGCAGGATGGCTGGACCTGAAAGGCCACGATGGGTGAAGAGAATGCTTTCCCGAAATGATATAGCGCCGCACGAGGCGATTGCCGGGAGCGAAACACCGGAAAGGTTTTTGTAAAACTCCAGCTCATCCGCTTTCGCCTTCAGGGGAACAAGCGCTGCTCGCAGGGTTATGACCTTGAGGCCGAATTTCTTGGCGACGTCATAGGAAAATCCAGTCGCTCCCATCTTGGGAATGGAAAGCCCGCCAGTTGCAAGGACAAGCGCCGGAGCCATGCAGGTTTCGTCCGCAGTTTCTACCGTGAAGCCTTCGGCTTTGCGTATGCCGGTGACTTTCGTGGCGAGTTTCACCACAACACCCACAGCGGCGCATTCCGCCAGCAGCATGGCCACAACCTGTTTGGCCGAGCCGTCACAGAAAAGCTGGCCAAGGGTTTTCTCATGCCAGGCGATATTGTGCTTGGCCATGAGCGCCAGAAAATCCGCAGGCGTATAGCGGCTCAGGGCGCTGCGGCAGAAATGCGGATTTTCCGACAGGAAGTTTTGCGGCGCTGTGCCCGTGTTGGTGAAATTGCAGCGTCCGCCGCCGGAGATGAGGATCTTCGCACCGGCTTGGGCATTATGGTCGAGCAGCAACACCCGCTTGGCCCTCGATCCCGCCGCAATGGCGCACATGAGACCCGCTGCGCCGGCACCGATTATGATGACATCAAAGGAGGACATGATTCAGGCCTGCAGGTCGCGCGCCATCAGGGCCATTGGAAAGCCGTGCCATATGGTTTGTTCGACGATCCGCCACGAAAGCTTTTCGTAATAGGCGACCGCGTCGTCGCTGTAGAGGTAGATACGCCTGTTGCCGCGCTGGCGGGCCTGCTCTTCAGTGGCACGGACCAGTGCCCCGCCAATGCCTTGCCGACGGTAATCCGGCACGACATAGAGGCCGGCAAGCCATGGCGAAACCGGATGGCACGGCTCCAGCTCCCGTGGCGCCAGCAGGCAGGTTCCCGCCGGAACACCGTCGCAACTGGCTACGAGTGCAACTTGCTGCGCGCTGTCGGCCACGAATTCTTCAAGTCGCTTGATCTCGTTCCCAAGGTTATCGCCGAGCACATCGCCAAAGGCTTCAAGACGCCATTTCGCGCAAAGCGCGATTTCAGGTGAGCCGGGTTGGAGTATCCAAGTTTCAATGCTTGCCATGGCCGTTGCTAACATGGAGGCATGCAAGTCTGCAAATGGAGCGGCTTATCCGGTGATCGAGATCAGCTTGCGCTGGCTTTCCGATTGCACGGCCTGTGCCGCGATAACCTCGCCACGGGGGCCGGTGAGCACGCGGTGGGCCGGGAAGGTGAGCAGAACTTCGGTGCCCTTGCCCACCTCGCTCAGGATGCTGACCTCGCCGCCATGCAGGTCCATCAGGCCTTTCACGATGGAAAGGCCGAGGCCGGCGCCATCAACGGCATTCTTGGTGGCGAGCGAGCCACGCGAAAATGACGTCAGGACCGATTGTAGCTCATGGGCCGGAATGCCGGGGCCATTGTCCTTGACCGACGCCACCATGCCGCCCGAGGCGTTGCGCGCCGCCGAGATCGCCACCTTGCCGCCGGCAGGCGTGAACTTGATGGCATTGGTGAGGAGGTTGATGACGATCTGGTTGACGCCGCGCAGGTCGCCCAGCAGCTTAGGCAAGTTCGGCGTGATTTCGACATTGACCGCGATGGATTTTTCCTTGGCCTTTCCGGCAAGCAAGGCCCGGGCCGATATCACGCAGGCCAGAATGTCAAAGGGCTCTTCCTGAATATCACGGCGTCCCGCCTCGATGCGCGAGAGGTCGAGAATGTCATTGATGAGATCAAGCAAATAGGTGCCCGAGTGGTGAATGTCGCCGGCATAGTCCTTGTAGGCCGGGACCGAGAGCGGGCCAAACATTTCGCGCTTGAGGATTTCGGAAAACCCCATGATGGCGTTCAAGGGCGTGCGCAGCTCATGGCTCATGGTGGCGAGGAAAATCGATTTCGCTTTGTTGGCTTCCTCGGCCTTGATTTTTTCCGTCTCGGCCTTGTCGCGCTCGCGTTTCAATTCATCAATAAGTGTGTCCTTCTGCGCCTTGAACTTTACCATGTCGCGCGCCGTGTCACCCAATTGCCGGGCGATGAAAAGGAAGAACGCCTCAAGCACGATGATGAGGCCGGCAAGTGCTATGAAAATGGGTTCGGCCTGGCTGGCGCAGCGGATGGCAACGCCAATGGCCATGACCCCGGTACCCGCCACGAGGACCGGCATGAAATTATTGACGATAAGCAGGCGCACCGCAGTAATGGCCATAATGAACGAAACAAGATAAACGGCTTGCAAACTGTTGGCGCCGGGCCAGAACAGGAAAAGCGGCATGACCCAGCATACGCCCTGCACCAGTTCCGAGGCCGCCATCATGCCGATCCAGTCATGCTGCTTGCTTTCGGAGCGCTCCTTTTGGAAAAAATTTGCGCAGAGATAGATTTGCCCGGCCTGGCTGGCAAGTGTCGCGGTGAGCCACAGCATGGCAATGAAAGGTGGAACCCACATCAGGCTGGTAAAGGCCAGCATGATGGTGAGCAGCGGCATGGCCGGCGCCACGCGCAATTGGTTGCGGAGGAAGATGGTCAGCAGTTCGAGCTTCCACGGCGCCTCGGCCGTGCGCTCCCAAAGCGAATCATCCTCGAAAGTCGAGCGTTTTTTTGGTTTCGCCGGACTTGGTTCGTCGCTGTAAAAAATGCCGCGGCCGGGAAGTCCTTCCGAATTGCTTTCAATACTCATGGCTCAGGCCTAACCCACATAAATACTATCCCAAGGTTGAACCATATCACGGGGCGTCCTAAGGGCGGCTTTGCGATATCTCTAAAATTTGAGGGGTATGCTTAAAGCCTTTCTAACGCCGCTTGCAGGCGCTGGCCCTTTGGGTCTAAGCGGGGCCCCTGAAAACAGGTGAATGATGACTGATATTACTAAGGAAATGGTGCTGACGGCATTGAAGCGCATTGCCGCCCCCGATGGCCGGGGAAACATCGTAAGTGCCGGCCTTGTCTCCGAGATTGCCATTTTTGAAGGCAAGGTGATGTTCGCCCTGAACACCGAGCCGCAGCATGTCAAATCCATGGAGGGCCTGCGCGCCGTTGTGGAAAAGGTGGTGGGCGAGCTCCCCGGAGTTAACAAGGTGTTAGTGGCGCTGACCGCCGAGCAGCAGCCCGCCCGCCCGGTTGGCTCCAAGGTAAGTTCTTCGCAGCAACTGCGTCACGGCGTCCCCGGGGTAAAGCATCTCGTGGCGGTGGCCTCGGGCAAGGGCGGGGTGGGCAAGTCCACCACCGCCATTAACCTGGCCTTGGGGCTGAAATCCCTGGGGCTGAAAGTGGCGGTGCTGGATGCCGATGTCTACGGCCCCTCCATGCCCAAGCTTTTTGGCCTCACAGGCAAGCCGGAAGCCAGCGATGCCGAAGGCAAGCGCATGAAGCCCATGACGCGCTACGGCATAGAGGTGGCTTCCATCGGATTCCTGGTGGACGAGGATACACCGATGATCTGGCGCGGCCCCATGGTGATGTCGGCCCTGACCCAGCTCCTGCGCGAAGTCTCCTGGGGCGAAACCGACGTGATGATCGTGGACATGCCGCCCGGCACCGGCGATGCGCAACTGACGCTCGCCCAGCAGACACCGCTCTCGGGCGCGGTAATTGTCTCAACCCCGCAGGACCTGGCGCTGATCGATGCGCGCAAGGGCCTCAACATGTTCCGCAAGGTGAACGTGCCGGTGATCGGCATTGTCGAAAACATGAGCTACTTCGTCTGCACCAAATGCGGCGAGCGCCACGAAATTTTTGGCCATGGCGGAGCCCGCGAAGAGGCCAACAGGCTGGGTTTGCCATTCCTCGGCGAAGTGCCGCTCGACAAGGAAGTACGCATCCGTTCCGACAGTGGCGAGCCTGTCGTCGTCTCCATGCCGGACTCGCTTCACGCCACCATCTACAAGGATATCGCCCGCCAGGTGTGGGCGGCGGTCGAAGGCGGAAAGTTATCCAAGCCCGCCCCCCGGATTTCGGTTGAAAGCTAGGCAGGCGTTTCAGGAAGTGTTATCCATGAGGCGGGATTCCTAGCGGGGCTTGGGAAACAGGGGGGACCGACAATAAGGTCTAAGGGGTTTTGATGTCGAAACTGATGTTCATATTTGGTATTCTGTTCCTGGCCGCCGGTGTGGCACTAGGCGTCAAGTTGTATATTTCACCCGGTGAAATGCAGGTGCTGGGACTAACTCCTGAAGTGTCAGCAATACTTGTTGTGGGCGGCGCCCTGTGCCTGGGCCTTGGCAGCACAATAGGGGCGCTGCGTGACCGCACCGTTGCATCAGTTGTGGCGGAAGTCGTAACCGAAACGCCAGAAAGGTCAGTTGAAAAACCCGCCACGCCGAAGTTCACAGGCTTTGGCAAAAAAACCGCAGCCGCTGCCGTGGCCACTGAAGCAAGTGTAGCGGTTGCCGAAACAGCAGGCGCTTCCAAAACCAGTGTTGCCGATACGGTTGCCGCCCTTGAACAGGCAAAGACCGATATTGCCGTGGCGCTCGGTGTTGAGCCGCAAAAGCCAGCACCGGAAGAACCCGTGGCAACTGTAGCCGTATCCGAGCCTGAAGAGAAAACCGAAGCAGCCGACGGCGAACTCTATGTGGTCGAAGAAAAAGTCATTCGCGGCCGCCCCGCCCGGGTGCTTTCCGATGGCACCGTAGAAGCCGAAACCGACGACGGTTGGATGCGTTTCGAAAACCTCGAACATCTCGACGAATATCTCGAAGCTATGGTGCCCGAGGCATAAGGTCGTAGGGATGCTTCCATCCCGGCAGTGACCTGATCCGTTCCATCCAACCCAGAAGATTGGGGTAGGGCTCAAGCGGCAACGGAATTTCCGCGCCAAAGAACATGTAGCCGCAGAGCGAGAAGTCCGCGATGGTAACGCGGCTGCCGACGAGGAATGGCTGCCTTGCCAAATGGCCATCGACGATCTTCATGGTATTGCCGACGCGCTGGCGCAGGAATTCGGTGACCGGCGTTTCGCCTGTCTTGGCCAACGAAATCATGAAACGCAAGGTGGCGAGGTAGCTGGTGAACTTGTGGTTGTCGAACAGCATCCAGCGCAGGATTTCGCGGCGCTCATCGTCGTTGTCGGGACCAAACTTGCCCATCTGCTCCGCGAGATAATCAAGGATGACGCCGGATTGGGAAATCTTCCTGGCCCCATGAACAAGAACCGGCACTTCACCCATTTCATTCACCTCGGCGCGGTATTCCGGCGTGCGGGTCTGGCCATTGAAATAATCAACGAAGACCGGCTGCCAGTCCGCCTTGCACAATTCCAGCATCAGGGCTGCCTTGTAGGCGTTGCCTGATTCTCCGAAACAATAAAGTTGATAGGTGCCCATACTGAACCGTAATCCAACGAAAGGCGCGGAACAAGCCAGCCATGTCGCATTTGAGGGGAGACTTTTGCGCGGACCATTGCTAGTTTGAGCACCGATCATGACCAAATGAAGGGGATCATAACAATGAAGCGCATAGCACTTATTGCAACACTCGTTTTAGTTTCGGCAACACCGGCTTTCGCCCACGCGGGCCATGGCATTGCCTCCGGATTTCTCCATCCTTTCCTCGGCTGGGACCATCTCGTCGCCATGCTGGCAGTCGGCGCCTGGGGCGCCACGCTGGGCAACCGCGCCATCTGGGCTGTTCCCGCCGCATTCGTATCCGCCATGATCGTGGGCGGCGCCTTCGGCATGGCCGGAATCGAAGTGCCCTTCGTTGAGACCATGATTTTGGCTTCGGTTTTTGTGCTGGCAGCCCTCGCCATTGCCCGTGTTAAACTTCCGGTGTGGAGCGGCATGGCCATCGTCGGCCTGTTCGCCCTGGCTCATGGCTACGCCCACGGCGCGG
Organism: Aestuariivirga sp.; assembly: GCA_965279345.1. GTDB lineage: Bacteria > Pseudomonadota > Alphaproteobacteria > Rhizobiales > Aestuariivirgaceae > Aestuariivirga. The sequence goes on along the minus strand of CBDIHN010000001.1, from coordinate 344,771 downwards.
AAATTCCTGAAGGTGTAAACGTCTGGGTCTTCGGTGCAGGCTTCGTCGCTGCCACCTCGCTCATTCATGCCCTCGGCGCCGTGACGGCACTTGCGGTTATGAAGGTGAAGGCTGTTAGGGCTTAGTGTCCAAATAACTCTCCATGGTCGGGTTTGACCCGACCATGGAGAGATGGGCCGGCTACCTCACATCCAGCACACTCGTCCGCGCCTTGCGCACCACTTCGGTAGCCGTCGAACCCCGGAATAGGCGCTGGAAGCGCGAGCGGCCTTCGTCGGTGACGACGATGATTTTGTAGAGCGATCCGCTTTCGACAATTTCTTCAACCGCTCCGCCCACCGCCACCTTAGTTTCATGGACCGGAATGGTCATGGCCTTGAGCAGGGCCTTGGCATTGGCCACCGCTTCTTCGGCGGCCCCCCGGCCTTGCTCCGTATCGGCCACTGAAAACAGTGTGATCGGTTCGCCCGTGACATGGGCAAGAACGGCCGCACGGCGCACCGCCTGCATGGAGCGCGACGTACCATCGGTGCAAACAAAATAGCCTTTCTTTTCCGGCCCCTTGCGCACGACGAGAACCGAGCAGGGGGCCAGCGTCGTCACCTGCTGCACGATGCCCGCATCAAAGAAGGCGGCAAACTCTCCACGCCAGCGCGACGGCTCGCCAAGCAGCATCATGTTGTAGGGGCCGAGTTCATACTGGTCGAGAATGCCATTGGTCACGTCCGGCGCCGTTTTGAGCTTGAGCACGACGCTGCGCCCCTCGGGGCTCTTGTACTCAACCTTGGTGTCACCCGCCGCATCGCCCCAGGCATCCTGAGTGGCGGTTTCCTTTGGCCAGCTTTCCGGATCGATGCCTTGTTCTTTCAGGACTTCGAGCGCCCGTTTGAGATAGCGCACGCCGGGCAACTCGAACCCCGCCTCCATCATGTTCTGCCGGGCCAGCCGTACCTGCAGGCCGCCGGAATGCAGGCCCTGGTCAATGGGGCGCACATGAAGAATGATCAGGTCGCAGTCATCGCTCACGCAAACCTTGGCGGCGGAACGCACCGTATCATCGGACTCGTCACTGCCGTCAACGCAGGCCAGCACCCGAAAGCGGTTGCGCCGCTGGGCCCGCAAATTCTGCAAGGTCTTGCGGACCGCCACTTCCTGCCGGTCGGAAAGCTGGGAGCGCTTGAAAATATTTCTCATCGCAGCAGCGGCCAATAGAAGGTTGACAGCAAAAGCAATACAATCAGCGACAGCAGCATCATGCGGACGCCGATTTTCAGAAAGTCGGAGCCCTTAAGATAACCCGAGGCATAGATGATGGTAAAGGCGGGCTGCGCTGCCGGCGTGAGATAGCCAAAGGCCGAAGAGATGGCCGTGACGAAGCCAGCGCTGAGCGGATCTTCCCCGGCGACAACGGCAGTTTTCAGGACGATAGGGGCGAGCACCGCCACGGCCGCACCGGCGGTCATGGTGTTGGAGACCGCAATGGTGAGCAGCGAGACCACGACGTTGAAACCAAGATCGCTGCCGGCGCCGATGTTGCTCATGGCCATGATGACGCTGCCAGCCACCCATTCGGCGGCCCCCGTTTCCTTCATCTCAACGCCCAGCGAGATGGCCGCTGCATAGAGCAGCACCACGCCCCAGTTCACCCCGGAATTGATATCCTCCCAGCGCACCAGGCCCAGCACCAGGAAGGCTGCCGCGCCGCTGATGGCAATGACGCCCAGCCCCACTTCCGTGGAAAAGGCGATCCAGCCCGCGATGGTGGCGAGGAAGACGGCAATGGTGAGCCACTCCGACATTTTCACCGGCCCCTGCATGGAAACCTGGGTGCGAAGCCGGCTGATGGCCCGCGACATGTCGGTCACCTCCGGCTTGAAGGTGAAAATCAGCAGCGCCGCGACAATGGGCAGGCGCAGCAGGAACATGGGGAAGGCGTAGTAAATCCACGAGACGTAATCCATAAGATAGCGCCGCGTCTCGGGATTCAATGGATCGTAGAAGAAGTCCTTCCAGTAGCTGATGATGATGGCGTTGCGGGCCCCGCCGGAGGGCGTGGCCACGCCGGCAATGGAGCAGCCATAGGCGATGGAAAAGAGAATGACGGCGGCGAGATTGTGCACCTTCTTGGGATCGTTCGAAGTGAGCGTGATGAGCGTCACACCCACCGGCAGCATCATGGCGGCAACCGTGTGCTCGCCGATGAAGGCCGCCAGCACGCCGCAGACCACAGTAATGCCAAAGCTGATCCAGTAGACGTTGGTGCCGGTCATCCGCACGATCCACCAGGCGATGCGTTTGTCTATTCGCTGCTTGACGATGGCCACCGCCAGCATCAGCGAACCCATGATGAAGAGGACGGAATCCGTCATCAGGCTTTGCGCCACCTTGGTGGGGTCCTCCTTCAGCAGCAGGACCTCGCCCACAATGATCAGCAGGGGAACCGTGGGCAGCGGAATGGCCTCGGTGATGAAAAGAATGGTGGCCATGACCGACATGGCCAGAACGATCTGCCCCTCATGGGTAAGCCCTGCGGGGGTAGGCGCCGACATGAGGGCAAAACCGAGCAGCATGCTGATGATGAACCAGCGCCGCTTCCACACCATCGAGAGATCAATCTGCGAGCTGACCAGGCGGTAGCGCTGGTAGCCGCGCCGCCGGAAGCGGCCAAGGCGGGCCGAGGATTCATTGGCCTGCAGGCTGTCGCGGGCGAGCGAAAAGGCTGTCGTGGTTTGCGCTGGGGTCATGCCCCCACCCTTGCAGTTGCCATAATCTCCATGGGATAAGGTTCTAAGGTCAGAAGTGTTAGGATAATCTTATGGGCGCCGCTTTCCGTTACACAGCCAAGCGCTTGGGGCCGGCAACCGGTCCGGCACGTGAAAAACCTATGCCCCAAGGCATGACATCCCATATGCCCCAAATCCTCTTTCATGGCCATTACAGCGTGTCGCCCGAAAGCCCCGAGGGGCGCAGTGGAACACCCCTCCATTTGAACCACAATTGGCCAAAGGGAAAGATGGCAGGCAACAGATTTTTGCCCTACCAGTTTAAAGCTTAACGAGGACTTGATGACAGATATCACGACCGCCCTGGCCGCCGCCGACAAAGGCCTCGATAAAAGCCTCGAACGGCTCTTCGATTTGCTCCGCATCCCCTCCATTTCAACCGATGTCGCTTACCAGGACGCCTGTGAAAAGGCCGCCCGCTGGCTGGTGGTGGAACTGACCGCCCTGGGCTTTGAGGCAACCGCCCGGAAGACCCCGGGCCGGCCCATGGTGGTAGCCCATTACACTCCCAAGGCGGCAACGGCCAAGACCCCCCATGTTCTGTTTTACGGACATTATGACGTGCAGCCCGTGGACCCGGTCGAGCTCTGGCATTCGCCGCCGTTTGAACCCGTGCGCAAGACCGACAAGGACGGCGTCGAGCGCATGTATGGCCGCGGCACCGCCGACGACAAGGGCCAGCTCATGACCTTTGTGGAAGCCGCCCGCGCCTGGATTTCCGCCACCGGCAGCCTGCCCATCAAGGCCACCTTCCTCATTGAGGGCGAAGAGGAGTCAGGCTCGCCCTCGCTCATCCCGTTCCTCAAGGAGAACAAGGCGGAGCTCTCTTGCGCCGCCGCCTTTGTTTGCGACAGCAACATGTGGGACGAAAAGACTCCCGCCATCACCACCAGGTTGCGCGGCATGGTGCATGAGGAAATCGTCATCTCCGGTCCCCGAATCGACCTGCATTCCGGCATGTATGGTGGCGCTGCCATGAATCCCATCCGTGTGCTGAGCAAGGTGCTGGCCGCCCTCCATGATAAGACCGGCAAGGTGACTATCCCCGGTTTTTACGATGGCGTGAAGCCGCTGCCCGCCGCCACCAGGAAGCAATGGCAATCCCTCAAGTTCTCCGAGAAGAAATTCTTGAGCGACGTAGGGCTTGGGGTTCCCGCCGGCGAAAAGGGCAAGTCGGTTCTCGAACAGATCTGGGCTAGGCCCACGGCGGAGGTGAACGGCATCTGGGGTGGCTATACGGGCGCGGGCGGCAAAACCGTTCTGCCCGCCAAGGCTCATGCCAAGCTCACCTTCCGGCTGGTAAGCCAGCAAAAGCCCGAAAAGGTTTTGAAGGCCTTCCAGAAATTCGTGAAGGACCTGCTCCCCAAGGATTGCAAGGTGGAATTTTCTGGCACTGGCGGCGGCGCACCCGCCTCCGAAATCAGCGAAGACAATGCCTTTATCCGGAAATCCGCCACAGCCCTCAAGACCGAGTTCAACCGCGCGCCGGTTCTGATGGGCTCCGGCGGTTCCATCCCCATTGTGCGTAGCTTCAAGGACATTCTGGGCATGGACAGCGTGCTGGTGGGCTTTGGCCTCAACGACGACGCCATCCACTCACCCAATGAGAAATACAACCTGTCGAGCTTTCACAAGGGTGTTCGAAGTTGGGTGCGCATCATGGGGGCATTAGCGGAGTAAGCCGATGAGCAAGGATCTACTGAAACAGGCCGAACGCTACTACACCGCATTGAGCAGTTTTGACTATGCCGCCCTTGAGAAACTGTTTGCTGAAGATGCCGAGTATCATTCCTCGGGCATCGGCGGAGGCGGGCTTTATGGCCGCCCCGCCATCATCGAAGCGATGAAAGCCTATTTTCACGAATTCAGCGACCAGGTCTCAACCAATGACAGCATCGAGCTTCTCAGCGAAACGTCCGTGCGCACCCACTGGCGCCTCCACGCCACCACCAAATCATCGGGCCGGAAAGTGAAACGCCAGGGAATCGAGACCATCCATTTCAATGCGAAGGGACTGATCACCACGGTGGAAGTTCAGGACGTGGAACCCGTCAAGGACTGAAGCTCTTCTCCACCTCCCCACAAGGGGAGGGGAATGACACTGTCAAATGCTCACAGATTTTTCTTCCAGAACGCCAGCATGCGCTTCCAGCCGAGTTCCGCGGCCTTGCGTTCATGCACGTCGCGCTGCTCGTTCATGAAGCCATGGTCGGCCTCATAGCGGTAGAATTTGAATTTCCGTTTCGCCGCCTTCAGTGCGGCGGCGAACGCATCAACCTTTTGCGGCGTGATATGGTCATCGATATTGGCGTAGTGGCCCTCGATCGGCACCTTGATGTCGGAAGGCTTGAAGGCCGTTTCCGGCGGCAGGCCGTAGAAGACAACTGCGGCGCTGACTTCCGGAATGCGGCACGCCCCCAGAATGGCAACCGCCCCTCCCATGCAGAAACCGGTGATCCCCACCTTGACGCCGGTCTTGGCCAGATACTGCGCAGCACCGCGCACCACCTGGTCGGTCGCCTCGGCAAAATTGAGTGAATTCATCTCGCGCGCTGCAGCTTCGCTGTCGTGGTAGGCAACCACGGTCCCGGCATAAAGATCTGGCGCCAGCGCCTCGTATCCGGCGAGCGCCAGCCGATCACAGATGCCTCGGATTTGGTCCTGCAGGCCCCACCATTCCTGGATGACGACAACGCCCGGCGCATGGGCCTTGGCGGTTTTCGCCAGATAGCCTGTGGCCGGTTTTCCGTCCGCCCGGGGAAATGAAATCTTCGTGCCCATGATTGTTCCTTGGAAGTTCGGAGAAGTATGAGCTTTGCGCTGTAGTGTGGCAAGATGGACACCATCACGGCCCTTCATTGAAGCCCGATTCCTGTCCGCTGGACAGCTTTAGAGAGGCATGTTACCCCCGAGGACGGAGTTTAATCACTGGGATGCGGTTTAAATTGGGATTTGCCTTGCAGCATTTGATTTGCCGGCCCGCATCCAAAATGGTTTTGGCCATTCTAGCAGCTACTTGGTTCGCCGCTCCGGCATTGGCCGGATCCAGGGGAGCGGATGATTCGGTCATGATATTTGGCGGTTTGGCAAGCGAGACGAATTTCACTGAACTCATGTATTCACCGTGGTCTGCTCACTTTAATCCTATCGGGGTCGTTGGGGCCAGCTACTCGCACCGCTTGGGCACGGTGAACGAATTGGTCGGCGATATTGGCCTTGGGCATATCGGGGACGATTTTACCATCGAAGCCGAAGGGGGCACGTCGTTCCGGTTTGGCGATGAAAATCTCGGCGAAGCCTGGGCGGCGCTCTACCTGCGATATGACGATTTGCCATGGAACGATAAGGTCTACACGACCATCGGCGTCAACACCGGCGTAAGTTTGCTGACGAACCTTTCCGATTTCGAGGAGTGGCGCGACAAAAAAGGAAAATCGTCGGAATTCCTACATTACATGGGGCCTGAACTCACCTTCGCAGACCCGGACAACAAGAACCTGGAATTGGTGCTCAGGCTTCATCATCGCTCCGGTGTATTCGGCCTGTTCGACGGGGTTGTCAGCGGCTCCACTTTCCTCAGTGCCGGCATTCGGGTGAGATTTTAGGATCGAGTCAGTTTACCGTCGCGGAATTTTTTTTGAACGGGCGGCCGTCAATTTTGACCCGGCTGGCATAGGCCTCAAACTTCAGCCCATCGAGACGTCCCGTTGCGCGTACTGGAACAAGGCGTAATCCTCCGGAAGCGTCCGCGCCAATGGGAGCAAGCCAGACATTGTATGTTGGCGGCTCCTCATTGCGCTTTCTGAACTTTACCGCATAGCGGCCAGCCACCGGCACATAGGTTGCGCGGCACTCATAGGCTTTGCCGTGATAGGCGCCGGGAAAACTGTCATCCAGCACGGCTTCCCGTCTAAAGCTGAAGCGCAGTTCAAAGACTTCCTTCCCATCAAAAATCCGGTGCGCCGCCTGGCATGGATTTCCCCCCGGCAATGTGCCGATCCGGAAAATGGCGGTCAAAGGGTCAGTCACATTGGGCGTAAGTGCTGTGGCTATTTCCGCCTGGATCTCGGGGTTCTTTACCGCCTGGCGGTTCGCCGCCGACAGGAGCCCTTGCGACCAATTGAGGTCGAAAGTTTTTTTCTTGTCTTTCTTCTCGCTGCGCGACCGGTACTGCAGCGGGCTGGACTGGCCGCCTGCCAGCGTGCCCGATGCCGCCATCTTCATGCTATACTCGGAAAAAAAGTTGGCCATGCCCTTGGTCTCGATTGATGCCTGGGAACGATAACCTGCGACGGTGATTTCGGAACTGTATTTTATGTCGAGCACCGTTAAGCCGCCGACATTGACCTCATAGGAGGTTTCAATCTTGCCGCCAGAATCCGCACGCGCACTGCCGGACCCGATCACCAGGACGGACAAACCAGACGCAAGCAAAGCTATGATGCGGTGTGCGATGATGTTCACGCGATGTGCCCTCCGTCTGCACTCTCCCTTATCCCTTAACTAGCATATTTGGGCGATAATGAGGTGCGAATTTGGCGGGGAAACAGGGCCGGAAAGCCTTAGCCTATCTTGAAGCCCGTCACATGAGCGGGCGGGGAAAGTCCCGGTAAATTCCGCGCGTCCGCTGTGGGCGCTAAAATCTCCGTACGCAGGGGAATGAGCCCGGCCCAGATCGGCAGGGCGTAGTCTTCCTCATCATCACCGGGAGGCCCGTTGCGGATTTTGGCGGAGGCTTCATCCAGGGAAAGGCCCAGCATCATCGTGGCCTTCAATTCCTTTGCCGTAACCGGCCGCAAAATATCCCAGCGGCCGGGAAACAATTTCTCAGTGAAGGTTTTCAGGCGCTGCTTTTTCTCGTCCGGGTCTTTGATGATGTAGGCCTTGCCCATCACCATCACCGAACGGTAGTTGCACGAGTGATTGAAGGCCGAACGCGCCATGACCATGGCATCAATCATGGTGACGGTAACGCACACATCCGCATCAACACAGGTTTCCAGCATGCGGCTGGCCGACGAACCGTGCCAGTAGATGTGGTCAGCCTCGCGCCATTGCAGCGTCGGCGTCACATAGGGCGTGCCGTTGAACACATAACCCACCGAGCAGATGGGCATGGCGTCCAGAATGCCGTGCACGGTTTCCGCGTCGTATTTTCCACGGTCATGGCGGCGCTTGACGCGGGTTCTTTCGCTGGGGGCATCGGTCATTGCGGATCCTCTTGATTGCACGACCTCTATGCTGTCTATATGGTCTGCTTGAAAGAACCAAGATAGCCACCAATGAACAGACCACTTTTAACTCCGGCAACCAGCGAAATCGGCATCGACCGGGCCGACAGCGAGGCCATCCAGTCGCAGATTGCCCGGCAAATCCGGGAATTTGTGCTGAGCGGACGCTTGCGCCCCCAAGCCAAACTGCCGTCGACGCGCAGCATGGCGGAGGACTTGAAAGTGGCCCGCGCCACCGTGGTTGAGGCTTATGAGCAGCTCCTGAGCGAAGGCTATATCGAGGCCCGCAAGGGCTCCGGCACCCGCGTTGCCGCCGAATTGCCGGAAGCACTTCTGAATTCATCCCCGGCGCGCTTGATTGCCGGCAATCCCACTCGTGAGAAGGGCCGCGAACCGGCCAAGCCCTTCCGTTCCGGACTGGTCGACTGGGAGCATTTCCCCCATGACGAATGGGGCCGGCTGCTGGGCCGCTTTTGGCGCAATCCGCCCATTGCCATGCTTGAGCACAATGACGCCTTCGGCTGGCTGCCCCTGCGCGAGGCCATTGCCCGCCACCTCTATGAATGGCGCGGCATTTCCTGCGAGGCCTCCGAGGTAATCATGACGGCGGGCGGCATGGACGCTTTTGACCTCATCAACCGTTCCATCTTCAAGGCGGGTGACAAGATTTGGATGGAAGAGCCGGGCTACCCCACGGCGCGCCGCGTATTTTCCATGGGCGGCGTCAAGACCTTCGCCGTGCCGGTCGACCGCGAAGGCATCATGGTGGTGAAGGGCAGGGAGCGGGCAGGGAATGCGCGGGGCGCCTTCGTTACACCCGCCCGGCAATATCCAACTGGCGTCACCATGCCATTGTCCCGGAGGCTCGAGTTGCTCGATTGGGCCGACGAGGCCAAGGCCACCATCATCGAGGACGATTATGACAGCGAGTACCGTTATGTCGGCAGGCCGTTACCCGCGTTGATGAGTCTCGACCGAAAGGCGCGTGTAATTTATTCCGGCAGTTTCTCAAAAGTCTTTTCACCACTGCTGCGGCTGGGATACATTGTTGTTCCGAAATCCCTCGCCGAACGTTTCCGCGCCGAGCGGCTGGCCCATGGCGCACCACCGTCCCTCATGGCCCAGCCCGCCCTGTGCGAGTTCATGACCTCCGGAACTTTCGCCATCCACATCCGCCGCATGCGAAGAATTTACGCGGCACGGCGCGAGGCCCTAATAGAAGCATTGGAAGGAAGCCAGCGCTTCACTATCGATGCTTCGCCTTCGGGCCTCATGCTTCTGCTGCGCCTGGAGCGGCACGAAAATGATGAGGCGCTGGTGGCAAAGCTCGCCCGCGCCGGCCTCGAAGCGCAATCCCTTTCGAGCCACTACACCGGACGGCAACGGGAGCAGGGCCTGCTCCTCAGTTTCGCCGGATTCACCGACAAGGAACTAAGAGTGGCGACCAAGAGGCTGGTGGAGGAGTTGTAGAAAATTAGTTTACGACCCCAGCGGCCTTAGCTCGCGCAATAGTTTTTCCCTCATTGCCCGGGCGAAATCTTCAAAGCCTTGGGCTGGTTCGGCGAAAGAGTCGGCGCCGATGATGACGTGGTCGCGGTAATAGGTGTGCAGGCCTGTTTCTTCCGCCTCGATGGACAGGCCGTTGATGGTGATGCCGGACGCCAGCGCATTTTTGCGCGCGCCCTCAAGATCACCGCCACTGTTGTCGGGCCCGTCGCCGGAAACGTCGATCACCTTGCGCTGGCCGTCGAAAGCATTGGCTTCAAGGCGTGCGTGGGCATCAGCGATGCCTGTGGCAATCGACGTGGAACTGGCCCGCATCCAGCGGCGGACGAGACTGACGCGGAAACCAAACGCTTTCGCATCCCTGGCGCTCTCGATATGGGTGAAGGGAAGCACCACTTGGGTTTCGCCCGGCCCGCCCCACTGCACGATGGCAACCGCCGCGCCAAAGGGCTTGAGATTGTCCACCGCCTGCAGCACCTCCGGATCCCGAAAGGCAAGTGCAATGCCTTCGTTCTGCAACTGGAATTCCCGCGCATCGACACTGGCCGAACTGTCCAGCGCCAGAACCAGCTCAATCACCACGGGCGTTTTGCCCTGGGCAAGGGCAGGTGCCGCCAACGCCACAAGGGCGCAAAAACTGCGCGACCCGATGCCACGCATGAAATGACACATTCCAGCCCGAATCTCCGGCAATCTCCGCCCTATGCGTAAACTTGTCCTGGAAGTCCTCACGGCCACTGCTCTCACCCTTGGTTCCATCCTAGCATCAACACCTGGTGTTTTGGCCAATGACGTGATGGTGAAGGGGGCCTTTGCCCGCGCTTCCGCCACGTCCACGGCGAAGGCGGGGGCGGTTTACATGACCTTGAGCAATCAGGGCGCAGCATCTGACAAGCTTCTGCAAATCACCACCGAATCCGCTTCAAGCGCCGAAGTTCACGAAAGTGCCGAAAAGGATGGCGTGGCCACCATGCGGCCTATTGAGGCGCTTGAAATTCCGGTGGGCGGCAGCGTGGAACTCAAGCCCGGCGGCTACCACATCATGCTCATGGGATTGAAAGCCCCCCTGAAAAAAGGCGATATGATCATGCTCCAGTTAAAATTCGAGCACGCCGGACTGGTGGATGTGATGGCCCATGTGGGCGATGTGGCGGAAGAGCACGCCCATACCGAAGGTTCAACCGGCAACTGAGCGCTCGCGAGTTTCCGCCCCCGGGGCCCCGGCGGATATCGCCCATTTAACCGGGTAATGCACTCCCTTTTTATGACGGGAAAGCAACAAATGTAATAATTAACCTCTTGATATGAATCCAGAAAAGGCGGATTTTGCTGGCTGGCGGCTACCGCCACCGACTTTCTCTCTCCGCGCCTTTGGCGTCCGTGGCCTCACGTCGCGAAGGCCTGGAGACGATGGACCAACCGACATCGACGAGGAAGAAGGCCAAGATGCGAGCACCTGTATTGCGTATCTGTGTGAGCGTCTGAGTGGTTCCAGTTCGGCAGGAGAGAGCGTCTCAGCGCTCAAACCCACCGAGTGGCCGGAACAACTCGCATTTGACTTCTAGCCGGAGGTCATGATGCAGGCGGTAGTCGCTGCTCAACTCAATTGTTGAATCATAGCGTGATTCGCAAGTCAATCGGCAATCCACAGTTAATTTAATAAACACAGCTTTTGAGGCCGGGACTGCGAATGAGATTCACGCCGTCACGGAATTTCTTCTAACCGGCTTTCAGTACGCAGCGGTTTCAGCGCGCGCTCTTCTTCTCTGATTCGCCAGAAGAGCAGGGCGAGGTTGATGCAACCGAAGATGATGGCAAACCACCACATATGAAAGACCAGCGGCAGGATGAAAATTTCCGCCGCCACGATCACGTAATTGGGATGGCGGAAATACTTGTAAGGGCCCGCAACGCTCAAGGTCTCGCCGGGAACGACAATGATGCGCGTGGTCCAGCGGCTGCCCAGAGCGGCGATGATCCAGCCGCGAGCGGCTTGCAGCACGAGATAGGCCAGGGCAAAGAGCCAGCTCACCACTTCACCCCACAACCATGTACCAAAGCCCGCCGAGCCAGACCGCATGGAATAAAACGATCAGCGGATAGTGCCCCGAGCTGACTTCAATGCCGCCGTTGGCCAGCAGCCGTTTGGTGTTGCGCCTTGCGATGTAAAGCTCGACGAGCCGTTGCAGGGTGACCAGCGCAAGGATGGTGAAATTTGTCCACATCCGACTACTGTAGCATGGTGAGGAAGCCTGCTGTAAAGCCCGGCCCCAAGGCCGACACGAAACGCCGCCCGCTGAAATTTTCCTTCAGGCCTTCATTGAGAACAAACAGCACCGTGGGTGCTGACATATTCCCGTAACCTGCCAGAATTTTTCGCTCGTCAACCAGCCTGCCTTTTTCAAGATCAAACGCTGTTTCGATGGCCGCAATGACCTTGGCCCCGCCGGGATGGAAGGAATAGGCCCCGATATGATCGAAGTTCAGGTTGTGGCCGCGCAGGAACTTGTCCGCTGCCGGGCGCAGGTCGCGAAGCGCCAGGTCCGGAATGCTGCGCGAGAAGATGGCGCTGAAGCCGACATTATCCATGCGCCAGCCCATGACGTCGATGGTATCGGGCCAGGTATGCTCGCCCGTGAATTCAATCTCGCCATGGCTGTTCTTGGCCTTGGTTGAAAGCACGGCAGCCGCCGCCCCATCGCCAAACAGTGCCGTGGCAATGATGTTGGACTTGGTCATTTCATCCCGGCGGAAGGTGAGCGAACAGAGCTCAATAACGACCACCAGAACATTGCTGTCCGGCTGGGCCACGGCCAAGCGTGCCGCCAGCGATAGGCCCGCAATGCCACCTGCGCAGCCAAGCCCAAACACCGGCACCCGGGCAACATCATCACGAAACCCCAGCTCGCTCATCACCCGCGCCTCGATTGTTGGCGTGGCTATTCCAGTAGACGAGATCATCACGATGGTGTCGATCTGGTCCGCTTCCAATCCGGCCAGTTCAAGAGCCCGGCCCGAGACCACGCCGAAAAGATGCGATGCTCCGGTCACAAAGGCCTCCGAGCGTTCTGCCCAGCCCTGTTCGGCGCGGAACCAGTCATAGGAGCAGGCGGAGTAGCGCATGTTGATGCCCGTATTAGCGTAAACCGGCATCATCCGGTCAAAATCCTCCTGGCGCCCACCGAAGATTTTGGCGGCTTCGACCATAACCTCTTCGGTGCGGAGTTCATGCTGCGGGACGGCGGTGGCAAGACTGAGCAACTTGGCGCGCACGGGAAAATTCCTTATGGCCTTTTTCATTCTACGCGAGCTCTCTCAGCCTGGATTTGTTACGCTTTGTTTAGTTTTGCTTCCCGGTGCGCCGCATAAAGGCCAGCGGCGATGATCAGTGCCATGCCAGCATAGGACACGGTATCGGGGAACTCGCCGAAAAACACCATGCCGAGGATGATGGCAAACAACACGTTGGAGTAGCGATACGAGGCCGTGCCCGAGAGATCACCGACCCGTAGGGTGGAAACCATGAACACATAGCCGGAGGCAAGCAAGGTGGCCGCCGCCGCAAGCAGCCCGAATTGCCAGAGCGCAACAGGTTGAAACCCCTGGTAGAGGCCATAGATGAGACCGCCAAGGGCCACAAAGCTGGCATTGGCGAGAGCGATGATGAAGGTGGGAATATGATCGGGAATCCGCTTGGTGATCAGGTCGCGGAAGGCGAGAACTAACACGATGCCAAGCGCCAGAACCTCGTAAATGGTGAAGGTGGAGGGCGTTGGCCGCACGATCAGCAACACGCCCACAAAGCCAGCGGCAATGGCTGCAGCGCGCCGCACTCCCACTTTCTCCTTGAGGAAGATTACCGACACCAGAACCACTGCCAGTGGAACGCTTTGCAATATGGCGGTGAGATTGGCCAGCGGCATGTGCATGAGGGCGATGAGGAACAGGAAGGTTCCAGCCACGTCGAGCAGCGAGCGCGCCAGAACCTTTGGCGTGAACAGCGAGGGCACACTGCCAAGCACACCCTGGTGGGCGCAGATCAGCGCCACCACCAGGACCGAAACGACACCGCGAATGGCGATGATCTGGCCTAGCGGCAGCGTGGTGCCGATAGTCTTGATGCAGGTGTCATTGAGGATAAAGCAGGCCATGGCAATGATCATGTAAAGCCCGGCACGAAGCGGCTGAGTCTTTGAAGGGGAGGGCATTGCGCTTGTTTCCCCTAAAACGCCGGCGGCATCAACTCGGCCTCGGCATCACGGGCTTGCGTCGCTTCCCGGTGCGCGGCGAAGAGTCCCGCCGCAATGACCAGCGCCATGCCCATATAGGAAATGGCGTCCGGGTATTCGCCGAAAACCAGGATTCCGGCGATGATGGCAAACACCACCTCCGAATAGCGGAACGGCGCCGTGGCCGAAAGGTCACCCAGGCGCACCGTGGCTACGATAAAGAAATAGCTGATTGTGACGAAAAGTCCGGCTCCCAGAAGCAGGACCCATTGCCAGGCTTCAACACTCTTGAAGCCTTGCACCAGCCCCACGCCGAAACCGCTCACCGAAATGAAAGCCGCATTGGCAAGTGCAATAACGAGAAGCGGAACATGCGCCGGGATGCGCTTGGTGACGAGATCGCGGAAGGCCACGACAATGACCGCACCGACCGCAAGAAACTCATAAATGCTAATGGTTTGCGGCGAGGGTTTCACAATGAGGAGAACCCCCACGAACCCTGCGATGACCGCCGCAATGCGCGAGAGCCCGGCCTTCTCGCCAAGGAAAATGACCCCCACGGCGACGACAACGAGCGGGACGCTCTGCATGACCGAAGAGAGATTAGCCAGCGGCATATGCATCAGCGCCGAGACAAACATGAAGGATCCCATGGTATCAAACAGCGAGCGCAGAAGAACCGTGCGGGTAAAAATGAGCGGCAGGTCTTTCAGGATACCCTGCTGGCCGCAAACCACGAGAAGGAACAGGCTCGACACAACACCGATGAGGCAGATGACCTGCGCAAGGGGGAGGGTGGTGCCGATCAGTTTTATGCAGGTATCGCCCGCCACGAAGCAGGCCGTGGTGATGACCATGTAAAGGCCGGCGCGCAGCGTATGGTTTTGCGAAGAAGACATGCGCGCGGTCTTATCTCTTATCCCGTTCAGGGAGAAGGTGACGCGCATGCGCCGGGCGAAGAGAGCGTCAACGCAGAAGCATGTCTGGCAGTGGGGCCGCTATCCGCCGGTGACGCTCATATGCCGTGAAACCGCGGGCTTGTTGTGGCGCCGGTCGATGATGAAATCATGGCCCTTGGGCTTGCGGCCGATGGCTTCCTCGATGGCGGCATTGAGAAGGTCATTGCCCTCCGAAGCGCGCAAGGGCCCGCGCAGGTCGGCGGCGTCTTCCTGGCCAAGGCACATGTAAAGCGTGCCGGTGCAAGTGAGCCGCACGCGGTTGCAGCTCTCGCAGAAATTATGAGTGAGCGGCGTGATGAAGCCGAGGCGGCCCCCGGTTTCCTTCACACGCACATAACGCGCCGGTCCGCCCGTCTTGTAGGGAATATCTTCCAGCGTGAACTTGTCCATCAACTGCGCCCGAACCACCGAGAGCGGCAGGTATTGGTCCGTGCGGTCACCATCAATGTCGCCCAGCGGCATGGTTTCGATAAGCGTGAGATCCATGCCCTCATCGCCGCACCAGCGGATCATGTCGGGAATTTCCTGCTCGTTGATGCCCTTGAGCGCCACTGCATTGATCTTGATTGCCAAGCCCGCAGCCTGCGCGGCGTGGATACCGTCCTTCACCTTTGCGAGATCGCCCCACCGGGTGATCTGCTTGAACTTGGCGGCATCGAGCGTATCGACCGAGACATTGATCCGGCGCACCCCATGGGCCGCAAGCTCACTTGCGTATTTCGCAAGCTGGCTGCCGTTTGTGGTGAGCGTCAATTCCTCCAGCGTCCCCGAGCGCAGGTGCCGGCCAAGGTTTTCAACCAGGGTCATGATGCCCTTGCGCACCAGCGGCTCGCCACCCGTGAGGCGGAGCTTCTTTACCCCCTTGTCGATAAAGGCGCTGCACATCCGGTCGAGCTCTTCCAGCGAGAGCAGGTCGCGCTTGGGCAAAAATGTCATGTCCTCCGCCATGCAGTAAACACAGCGGAAATCGCAGCGATCCGTCACCGACACGCGCAAATAGCTGACATGCCTGCCAAAAGGATCAATCATGGAGGTCGTACTCATGGCCTAAATTTGGGCGTTCCGGAGGGCAGGGTCAAGTCATGCTTCTGTCAGGTCCGCATGCGCTGGCCGTCTGGGTCGTAAACCGGCCTCGCCACCACCTGGGCCTTGTAGAAATCGCCCAGAAGCTCGATTTCCAGCTCCGTGCCGTCATTGGCGCAGCCTATCGGCACATAGCCCATGGCCATGCTCTTTTTGGCATGATGGGCATAGCCGCCGGAACTCACATAGCCCACGCATTTACCAAGATGGAAAATGGGCTCATCGCCGAGGCAATCCACGTCCTTCGTATCCACAACCATGGTGACCAGCCGCTTGGCAGGCTTGTCCGCCTTGGCGGCCGCCTTGCCAATAAAGTCTGCGTTCTTGTCAAAGGCGATGAAGGCATCGAGGCCGGATTCGGCTGCGGTGAAATCCGGGCGGAAATCCAGGGTCCAGACACCCCAGTTCTTTTCCAGCCGCATCGACATAAGCGCCCGCCCACCATAGAGCCTGAGGCCGAGATCGGTGCCTGCCGCTTCCAGTGCCTCAAACAGACGCATGTGGAACTGCGGGGCGCAGTAAATCTCGTAACCCAGTTCTCCTGAGAACGACACGCGCGTCAGGATCACCGGCACATCGGCCACCACCATGCGGCGGGTATCGCGGAATTTCAGCGCCCCATTGGAAACATCATCGCGTGTAAGCCGCGAGAGCAGGGCGCGGGCCTTGGGCCCCGAAATGGCAAAGCCATGCAACTCGTCAGTGACATTGCGATAGGTCACACCCGTGTCCGGCATGCGCATCTCAAACCAGCGCCGGTGCATATCCTGCGCCGCACCGGAGCCGAACAGCATGAAGGTTTCATCATCGAGCCTGGCCACCGTGAGATCGCCATAGAGCTTGCCCTTGGGCGTGAGCATCGGCGTCAAGGCGAGACGGCCGGTTTTCGGCAGGTTGTTGGCCAGCAGGCGGTCAAGAAAAGCCGCAGCGCCCGGACCCTTGAATTCATGCTTGGCATAATTGGCAATCTCGATCATGCCCACATGTTCACGCACCGCCTTCACTTCGTCCGCTACATAACTGAAAGCATTGGACCTTCGGAAGGTCGGCGTTTCCTCCGCCTTGTCCTTGGAGCCGGCAAACCACAAGGCATGCTCCAGCCCGAAGGATACGCCCATAACTGCGCCCCGCTCAATGAAGCGGTCATGAAGCGCGGTGGTTTTCTGGCGGCGCCCCTCGGGCAGGATTTCATTGGGATAGGTGAGGCGGAAGCGGCGCGAATAATTCTCGCGGGATTTGATGGTGCCCCAGTCGCGCGTGGCAAAGCTGCCGAAGCGCGCCACGTCCATACCCCACACATCGATGCCCGGTTCGCCATTGATAATCCATTCCGCCATGCACAGGCCAACGCCGCCACCCTGGCAGAAGCCCGCCATGACACCCACGGCGGTCCAGTAATTGCGCAGGCCCGGCACCGGACCGATGAGCGGATTGCCATCGGGGCCGAAGGTGAAGGGACCGTTCACTACCTTCTTGATGCCCGCATTGGCCAGCGCCGGCATGCGGTCAAAAATAATCTCAAGGCGTTCCGATATGCGGCCCAAATCATCGGGCAAGAGCTCGGCGGCAAAATCCTGCGGCGTGCCGTTCACCGCCCAGGCCTGCGGCTTCAGTTCATAGGTGCCGTAGAGCAGCCCGTCATGCTCCTGCCGCGTATAGGTGTTGCCTTCGTAGTCAACTGTGACCGCCACTTCCTTGCCATGGTCGCGCACTTCCGGAATGGTCTCGGTGATCATGT
The DNA here is from genome assembly GCA_965279345.1 of Aestuariivirga sp. Classification (GTDB taxonomy): domain Bacteria; phylum Pseudomonadota; class Alphaproteobacteria; order Rhizobiales; family Aestuariivirgaceae; genus Aestuariivirga. The sequence goes on along the minus strand of CBDIHN010000001.1, from coordinate 327,242 downwards.
AGTGATGTTCGAAGGGCTGCACCGGGAGATCGATGCCCGCAAGCCGCCCCACTTCTCGCGCCCACAAGCCGCCGGCATTGACCACAACCTCCGCATTGATCGTGCCCTGCGGTGTGACCACGTTCCACGTGCCGTCTGGCTGTGGATTGGTTTCAATGACCGGACATTCTCGGTGGACTTTTGCCCCATAGTGGCGGGCCCCCTTGGCATAGGCATGGGTGACCCCGGAAGGATCCACATGGCCATCAACCGGTTCGAACAAGGCGCCCACATATTTCTTGGGATCGATGAGCGGATTCAGTTCGCGCGCCTGTTCCAGTGAAATGAAATCCGAATCCAGACCGAGATAGCGCGCCTTGGCCCGCTCCTGTTTCAGGTAATCGTAACGCTCCTTGGTGGACGCCAGATAGATGCCGCCGGGGCGGTGAATGCCGCAGGACTGGCCTGTAAGGTCTTCCAGTTCCTTGTAGAGGTTGATGGTGTAGCCCTGCAGCCGCGCGATGTTAGAATCCGAATTGATTGTATGGATGATGCCCGCCGCGTGCCACGAAGAACCGGAAGTAAGCTCCTTGCGCTCCAGCAGCACCACATCCTTCCAGCCCATCTTGGCTAGATGATAGAGAATGGAGCAGCCCACAACGCCGCCGCCGATAACCACAACCTTCGCATGACTTTGCATTCATAACCCCTGAAATATCCGGTGAATGTGTCATGGCCTGTGACCATAAGTCAAAGGCGGTTATCGGCCCTTCATCCGCTCCGTGCCGGGCAGGAAGATGGTGAGAAGCCCGATGGCCGGCAGCACTGAACAGAGCTGGAAAACAAAGGTGATGCTGGTGTGATCGGCCAGATAACCCAGCGGCACGGCGGCTAGGCCCGCGATGCCAAAAGCGGTGCCGAAAAACAGGCCGGAAATCATGCCGACACGGCCCGGCAAAAGCTCCTGCGCATAAACCACCATGGCCGAAAAGGCCGAGGCGAGAATCAGGCCGATGGGAACCGTCAGCATCACCGTCCAGAACAGGTTTGCAAAGGGCAGCACCAGCGTGAAGGGCAGAGCGCCGAGAATGGAGAACCAGATCACCGCCTTGCGCCCGATACGGTCGCCAATCGGGCCACCGGCAAAAGTGCCAACGGCAAAGGCTCCCAGATAAACGAACAGATAAATCTGCGCGTCCTGCACCGGAACCCGAAAATGGTCGATGAGATAGAAGGTGTAAAAACTGCTGAAGCTCGAGGTATAAACGAATTTTGAAAACATCAAGGCCAGAAGAACGAGAAGCGACAGGCTTACCGTGCGCGAGCTCAGGTTGTGATGGACGATGGGTGTGGGGCGGCCCGTGTTCTTTGGACGGAGATGATGGCTGTACCAGCGCCCGACGCCGCTGAGCACGCCAATGGCGGTCAAGGCAATGGCCCCGAACCACAGAACAGTGGATTGGCCGTGCGGCAGGATGATCCAGGCCGCAAGCAACGGGCCAATGGAGGAGCCGATATTGCCGCCAACCTGGAACAGGCTTTGCGCCATCCCGTAGCGCCCGCCCGAGGCAATCCGTGCAACGCGCGAAGCTTCTGGATGGAAAATCGCCGAGCCAATGCCAATGGCGCCGGCAGCCACAAGGATAACCGGATAGGATGTGGCCATGCCCAGCAGCACCAGTCCCAAAAGCGTAAAGGCAGGCGCGATGGGCAGGGAATAGGGCAGCGGGCGGCGGTCCGTGTAGTGGCCGATCAACGGTTGCAGGAGGGAGGCAGTAACCTGGAAAACGAGAGTGATCATGCCGATTTGGCCAAAGGTGAGCGCATAGGAATCGCGCAGCATCGGATACATGGCCAGAAGCAGCGCCTGCAACGTATCATTCATCAGGTGGCAGGCAGTCACGGCAATAAGCACCGTAAAAACGGTGCTGCTGGCAATGCGGTTTTCGACTGTGGCCACGGGGAAATCCTTGAATGTCAGGCCCGTTTAGCAAGCCCCATCCGCCGCCGCCAGCAGGGCCAGCGCAAGGCTGATATGAGCAGAAGAAAGGGCGAGGCGTATGAGTCTCGGAAATCAAATTCCCGTTTTCTTCCCATCCAGGCTGACGGAGTTTTTCCGGTTCCAGTAAACGCGCACGCCATCTGCTCCCAGGTCTTCATAGAAAGGCAGAAGCTCGGTTGAGCCTCTCTGGGCCGAAAGAAAATTGCATGAGCGGGACGCCGGTGCCGCAGGACGTTTGCACCAGGCCAATATCGAGATCGAACACTTGTCGGGATCCAGCCATGGTCGGAAAGTGGTGGAGAAGAGCTGCCCAATCCGGTTCGCCAGGATGAATCGCCCTAGCATTTCCATAAACACGTAGGATGCGGGCCTAGCCCTCAAACGCGCAAAACATCAGCGTCATGCGCGGGTGCTCCCGCAAATGGGCGGAGGTCTCATTGCCGCTGCCGCTCAGATTCAGCCAGATGATTTTTGTGTCACTCAGGACGCGAAGCGAATCCAGCCCTTTCGGGGAAAGATTGACGCGGCCATCGGGTGCCGCCGTCGCCACAAAGAAAAGCGGCTGCGCTGCGGTGAAAGCTTTCAGCGTCGTATTCAGTTTTGCTGCGGTTGCCATGGCGCGTTCCGTCAGGATGGGATGCGGCCAACGCGGGGCTGAATCTGCGAGCCGACAACCCCTACCAACACCAGCAAGCCGCCTGCGAAGGTCGCAAAAGCCGGCAACTCTGTGAAGACAAGCCATGCAAACAGAGGCGCAAATGCGACTTCCGAAGTGCTGAGCAGGGACGTCTCTCCGGCGGGCAGGCGTTTGGCGCCCTCGCCGAGCGTGACAGATGCCAGGGCAAAGGTGAGGCCGAAGGCCGCCATGGCGGCGATTTCCGGCAGTGAATTGGAAAACGTTGTTCCCAGCGTCAGCCCAAGTGGCAGCAGCACAAGCGAAGACAGGACCATGGGGCCAGCTGCCGGCGTGTTCGGATAGCGGCGGTAGATAACCATCCAGATTGCCAGCGCTGATGTCATCCACGCAGCTAAGAGGTCGCCTTGCAAATTTGCGCTGCCGATGGAGCCGCTCACGATAATTGCCACGCCGGCAAAAGCCGCCGCGCATCCCGTGAGCACACGTCGGGTCAATCGTTCGCCAACCCAAGCCCATGCCAGAAGTGCTGCCAGAAGCGGGCTTGCGGCGTAAATCAGGGAGACATTCGCGATGCTTGTCAGCTTGAAAGCCGAAATGAAAGCTGCAGAGCCAGAGGCGCCTATGAGAGCTGCCGCCCAGCCGCTGTAACCCATGTCGATGAACTCCGCCCGAAACGACCCACGCCACAAAACATAGGCCGTGGTGAACAGCGCCGCGAACAGGCCGCGCCAGAAAATGACATCCCAAGCAGCGGCCTGAACGCCTTTGGTAAATAACCCCGCCGTGCTGAAAACAAGGGCAGAGACCACCACAAGGGCTATGCCGATTACCCGGGGTGACCCGCGCTCAATGACTTCATTCATATAGTGAATCCAATAGTCTTTAACTGATCAATCCGGCATAAACACCACATACTGACAGCTAGCTGTCAGTAGTGTTTTGCTACAGAAGTGATGTTCAAAGGAAAGGAGGTTGTGGATGCTGCGAACTGACCGGCTGTTTGAAATCATCAACATTCTTCGTGCGGCGAAATCCCCATTGTCTGCCGCTTCGATCGCCGCGCGCTTGGAAGTCACGCCGCGCACCGTCTATCGCTATATCGCAATGCTTCAGTCTATGCGCATTCCTATTGAGGGTGCGGTCGGCATCGGTTACGTGATGCGTAAAGGGTATGATTTGCCATCGCTCAATTTCGGCGAAGAAGAGCTGGAATCCATTGTGGTTGGCCTGGGCCTTTTGGCCCGAACGGGAGACGAGTGCCTGCAAGCCGCTGCACGGCGCGTGCTTACCAAGATTGAAACCTCAAAAGTTCCAGCGAACAGTTTGCGTGTCTCGGACTGGGGGATTCCCATCCCAGAAAACATGTGCCTGGACGAGATGCGCCAAGCCATCAGGCAGGAACAAAAATTGCGTATAGGCTACCACAATCTGGCAGGAAATATGACTGAACGCACTGTGCTGCCCGTTGTCCTCACCTACTACATTGAAGTTGTCGTTCTTTCAGCCTGGTGCACACTGCGCAACGATTTCCGAAACTTCCGCGTGGACAGGATAAAGACCTGTGACCAACTCCCGGAATACTTCAAGGGTGAGGGGCAGGCCTTGCGCCAGCGGATGGATGCCATTCCTTCTCGCGAATCAAGGTCTTGAAAATTCTGGCCGCCGCCGCGCCCAACCGCGGCCACCAACCAGGCCGGCGCAGGGCTGATATGAGCAGAACACGTTGACGGTTCTATGGACACCGGTCGTTCAGCATGTAATTTTTCCATTATGCGCGTTGATCATCTTGTTTGGTATTGCGCCGATCTGGCGGAAGGCGAACGCTACTTCGCTGAAAGAATGGATCGTGGTTCGGTCTATGGCGGGGTTCACCCCGGCGAAGGAACGGCCAACCGGCTCCTCTCCCTGTCCGATGCAACCTATCTGGAAATCCTCGGTCGTGACCAGGCACAGCCTGAGACCAGCCTTGCCTCCGAAGTCCGGGGCCTCGTAGGGCACGGCCTTTACCATTGGGCCATCGGCGGTGTTGATCTTTCCGAATTGCGTCAGAGGGCAAGTGACGCTGGCCTTGCTGGCAGCGATTTGGTGACCGGAGGCCGGACCCTGCCCGATGGCAGGTGGCTTGGCTGGAAATGTTTCGGACTCCACAATCATCGTTTTGGTGCCCTCGTGCCATTCTTCATTGACTGGATGGACAGCGAACATCCGGCAAAGACTGCCCCGCGCGGCGGCTGTCTTGCGACTGTTGAAGTGTTCTCGCCCCAGGCAGAAATACTCCACGACCTCTATGGAATTCTTGGTCTCAATGTCACGGTCACCAAAGCAGCGGCACCAGGAGTTTCAATTACGCTGGAAAGTCAAACGGGACGGCATGTTTTGCACATGTTTGATCCGGTGCCGAAGGGCTACGTGATTTAAAAGGAGAGAACGCTTGGGAAGGCTGGTTGGCAAACGCGTTATCATCACCGGAGGCTCCACCGGAATTGGCGCCGCCATCGCCAACCGCTTTCTTGATGAAGGCGCCAAGGTCTGCGTCTGGTGCCGCAATCCAGACAACGCCAAACTTATAAAGACAGAACTTCCGGCACTTTCCGATGTCGTGGGCGTTGACGTGGCGGAAGCAACTGAAGTTGATGTGGCCTTCCCGCGCTCGATCACAGCCCTTGGCGGCCTTGATGTTATGATCTGCAATGCGGGAATCTCCATCAGGCGCGATTTTCTCGACATTGACCGCGCCGATTTCGACCGTGTTATGCGGGTGAACGTCCACGGCGTCTTTTATCCAAGCCAACTCGCCGCCCGCCACATGATGGAAACCGACGGCGGCGCAATCCTGATCACCGCCTCCACTGCCGGCGTCGTAGGTTATCGGCACTATGCGGACTACAACGCCAGCAAGGGTGCCGTTCTGGCCATGATGCGCACCATGGCTATCGAACTCGCTCCCAAGATCCGGGTGAATGCGATCAATCCCGGATACACGTCAACACCGATGCAGGATGCCGAGTACAGCCCGGAGATGCTTCGCAAAGTAAATGGCATCATTCCTATGGGCAGGCATGGCCGCCCGGAAGAAATTGCAGGCCTCTATGTTTATCTTGCCTCCGACGAAGCAGCCTATGCGACAGGCGGGATTTTCACCTTCGACGGGGCCGAAAGCGTGGGCTCCGCCGCAACGACTTTATGAGGCCCGCTTGACTTTCGATAAAGCTGACACCGCATATAATAGAGCGTACATGTTCTATAAGGCTCGAATGGAAGGCGTCTATGGAAATGGTTGTGTCGAAAGATGGCGAAGCGGTGGTGGAGGAGAAGCCGGACGAGAAGTCCCCAGACCTGACGCTGCGCGCCCTTGAACAACGCATCCGCCAGCAGGAGATTTTGTCGGAGTTGGGAGTTATAGCTCTGCAAGGTGCGGCTTTTGATGCTTTGCTGGCCGAGACCGTGCGCCTTACGGCGGAGGGGTTACGGGTCCAGTTTTGCAAGGTGCTGCGCTACCTTCCTGAGGAAAATCGCCTCCTGGTGCAGGCTGGCGTGGGTTGGGATTCCGGCATCGTCGGTGTGGCCAGCATAGGAGCAGACTTGGAATCCCCGGCCGGATTTGCCCTGCGCACGGGCAAGCCCGTCATCTCCAATCATCTCGAAAACGAGGAACGCTTCCGCACTCCCGAGGTGCTGGCCCAGCATGGCATCAAGCGGGCTATGAACGTCATCCTTCAAGGGGATGGCAAGCCATTCGGGGTGCTCGAGGTTGACAGCCAGTCGGACGATGAATTTGTCGAACACGACCTCGCCTTCCTGCAAGGTGCCGCAAACGTCCTCGGCATGGCCATTGAGCGGGAGCGGAATGAGCGCCATCTCAAAGCGGCACTCGAACGCCAGCAGTTCCTCGTGAAGGAAATGAACCATCGGGTTAAAAACAGCCTGACCATTGTCACCAGTCTTTTGCAGATGCAGGGCCGCGACGTGGGTAATGAGGAAACGACCCAGCAGTTTGAGGAAGCGTCGCGGCGCGTTACCGCCATAGCCCGCGCCCATGAGCGGCTGTACCGCAACAACTACATCGAAAGCATGGACCTAGGCACCTATGTCGAGGAGGTGTGCCAGGACATGGAGACGTCGGTTGCCCATTGCACGATTCACGTCGAGGCGGAGCGCGGCATCAATGTAAAGGTCGACAACGCCATCTCGGTGGCGCTCATTGTTGTCGAGTTGATTACCAACTCAGCCAAATATGGCTACCCCAATGGAACGAAAGGTAAAATCTGGGTTGGCATTGTGCGCAACGGCGATGGAAATATTTTGATCTCGGTCCGCGATGAAGGCGTGGGCCTGCCTGCGGATTTTGATCCCGGCAAGTCGCGCGGGCTTGGCATGCGTATCGTCAACGCCTTCGCCAACCAGCTCAACACAAAACTGAAATTCACTAGGCTGTCGCCCGGTTCAGAATTCAAGTTATTGTTCCCAGTCGATATCGCCCAGCGTTGATTTCACACCGGATCGCGGATCAGCGGCGTGGTAGAGCAGTGGATGCCGCCGCCATTGAGCTGCATCTTGCCATATGGAACCACCGTCCAGCTCACGCCATGCTTGGCCAGTGCATCCAGCGTCTGGTTTGAAGCACCCTCCGGCATGAGAAGTTCACCTGGGGCAACCGCCAGGGAATTTATGATCCAGCGGTCATCGGCCGGCGATATTTCAACGGTCCGGACTTTCAGTTCCTTGAGCTTCTGCAGGAACGAATGAGGCAGGCCAAACGGATCGACGATGGCAAGATCCTTGCCGATCATCTGGAACGATCCATCGATGTGCAGGTCATAACCGAAAAGATCGATGATCAGGAGCTCTACGCCCTGACGCTTGAGCACCTCGCCAACCTGCTCGGCGCCCTCGCGGTTCACCCGGATGCCGCAGCCGATCACCGCCGTGCGCTCATTGATCCAGGCAAAGCTGCCGCCTTCCATCAGGGCGCTGCCGGAGAGAGTGCGGAGAATGGGAATGCCGAGCCGTGCCAATGTGCGGGTTATGGCCAATTCTTCGCCGCGGCGAACCCGCGTGCCCATGCGGCAGACAATGGCCCCGCCTTTCACCATGATCAGCGGATCGCGCGTGTAGCACGACTTGATGCGGCCCGCCGCATCGCCATCAACATGATGCACTTCCACGCCCTTGGCCTTGAGGGCGGCCACAAGCGCATCGTGCTGGGCCTGCATGTCGGCGACTTGCGGCATGGTATCGCTTTGGAAATACCATCCCGCCTTCAGGTCGCCGAAGGAGCCGATGCTCTCGATGCGCTTCTTCGGATCAATGACATCCATTTCCTTGCCGGGCCGGTGGACGAGGACCGAGCGCATGCGGCCCACGTCATTGTTGATGCCCCAGGCGCGGCCCCAATGGGTTTCAAGTTCGCCCGGGTCTTCGAATGGCGGATCGCCGGGGGTGGCGAACATCTTGATTGTTTCGTTGTAAACCCAGACCGGTGGTGGCGTATTGGCCATCATATGCTCCCTGAAAAACGCGTCTAATCTCTAGATGATCATGAGCTTTGTAAACAGCAGCCAGCCGATGGTGGCTACCATGCTCAAAACCGTGATTGGAATGCCCGAGCGCGCGAAATCCATGAAACCCAGTTTGGCCCCTTGCAGGGCTGCGCGTTCAGCGACGATGATGTTGCACATGGAGCCCGTGAGCAGCAGGTTGCCCGCAAAGGTTGAGAGCATGGCAAGGCCGAAGAGCGCTCCGCTGCCAATGTCCGGCAGGAGCTTGGTGAAAAGCACCACGAAGGGCACATTGCCGATCGTATTGGAAGCAACCAGCGTGACCGGGGCCATCAAGGAAATCCGCTCCGGAAAGAGGCCAAGTTGTTCCAGCCAGACAAGGCCATCCTGCGCCAGTCCCGTGCGCGAAAACGCTTCGGTGATTCCAAACAGGCAGGTGAACAGCAGCAGCAAGTGCCAGTCAACAGCGCCGATCATGTCGCGAGATGATAGCCGCCGCGACAAAAGCAAAAGGCCGGCAATGGCAAGGGCCGACACCTCGCGCGGCAGCGGCGTGAGGAACAGCACAACCAAACCTACCACCGCCAAAAGGGCTTTGCCGAATTGAAAGCGGTCAAGTGTGACCGGCGCAGCGTCATCGCTGAGTGTTGCCGGCTCAAGACGCCAGGTGAACACGATGACCACAAAGATGATGCCGAGGGCTAGCAGGGTAGGTGGCAGGGCAACGAGCGTATAGGACGAGAAATCCAGCTTTCCCGATTGCCCGATCAGAATATTCTGCGGATTGCCGATAAGGGTAGCAGCAGAGCCCGCATTGGCCGACGCCGCTAGCGCCATCAGATAAGGCCTCGCATCCAGCTTCAGCGCCAGTATTCCGGCACAAAGCAGCGGTGTCAGCGCAAAGACCACCACATCATTTGTGAAGAGAGCAGAGAGCAATCCGGTGGCCCCGATGACGGCGGCAAGAAGCGACTTCGGATTTTTCGCGGCCCCCGTGATCCGCTGCGCGATCCAGTCATAAAAGCCTGATTGCTCAAACTGCGCCGAGATGATCATCAACGCAAACAGGATGGCAATGGTGGCCGAATCAACCGCCGATGCTGCTTCGCCGAGCGTCATCGTTTCAGTTCCGATGAGAGCGATAATGCCGAGAAGTGCAATCCCGGTGCGATCGAGCGCAAGCCCCGGCACACGTCCTAGAGCCATTCCGAGATAAACCAGGAAAAATACAATTACCGGGAGCGACATCAAATTCCGTCAATTCGAGAAGTAGGTGGCCGCTATTAAACAGCCACTGCCACATCAAGCAACCGGTTCTTGCACTTCGAAGAAAATTAATATAGAAACTAATTAGCTTCTATATTAGAGGCACCGGGAACCGTAATGCACACAAGCGAAGACCGTATTCTTCAGACCCTGAAATCGCGCGGTGCCCAATCGACGCACACGATTGCCCGTCAGCTTGCCGTAACACTTCCCGGCGCACGCAAGCACCTCACGGAACTGCAACAGGCCGGGCTGGTTGCCAGCAAAATGGTGGCGGCGGGCGTTGGCCGGCCCAAGCGCATGTGGCGTCTGACCGAGAACGCGCAATCGCGTTTCCCCGACACCCACGCCTTCCTGACCGTCGAACTCATTGGCGCGGCCCGCAATCTTTTTGGCGAGGACGGCATTGATCGCCTGATCAACCAGCGCGAGAAAGATATGCACAAGCGCTATCAGGCTGCTCTCCAAAAGGCGCGCGGGCTGCGCGCCAAGGTCGCCAGGCTTTGCGAATTGCGGAGCGAAGAGGGCTACATGGCGGAATGGTCCGCCCTCGAAGATGGAACCTTCCTGCTAGCCGAGAATCATTGCCCGATTTGTGCCGCGGCCCACCTCTGCCAGGGCTTCTGCCGCTCCGAGTTGCACCTGTTCGAAACTGTTCTGGGAGCGGGCATCAGGGTGGAGCGCCTTGAACACATCATCTCCGGAGCGCGCCGCTGCGCCTACCGGATTGCGGCCAACGCATGAGCAGTGAAAGCGCCGCGCGAACCGATTGGGCGGAGTTGTGGCGCTCCGGGGCATTGCCGCGTTTCTGTTTCATCAGCCTCGGCGTGACCTTCCACGCCGGTGCCGAGAACATGATCTCAACCATCATGCCTGCCATGGTGCGCGATATCGGCGGGATCGAGTTGAATGGCTGGACCTTTGCCATCTATGAAATCGGCTCGATCATTGCGGGCGCGGCGACAGGGCGGCTGACCACCTACTGGTCGGTGCGCGCCACAATGATAGTGGCCGCACTGATCTTCACGCTGGGCACCATCGAAACAGCCCTGTCGCCCACCATGTATTGGGCCCTGATTGGCCGCCTGATCAGCGGCTTCGGCGGTGGCGCTCTCATCTCGCTCTCGTTCGTGGCGGTGCAGCGCTATTTTCCCTCAGCGATATGGCCGCAGCTTATGGCGGTTCTCTCCGTTGTCTGGGGCGTTAGCGCTTTTGGCGGCCCGCTCTATGGCGGTCTTGTGCAAACCCTGTTGTCGTGGCGCTGGGCTTTTCTGATCTTCGCCGCCGCCGCTGTGGTTTTCGCCATTGCCTGTATGCCGCTGCTGCGCAATGAACCAGAACGCCCGCGCGCAGGGCAGGGCCCGCGCAACTTTCCGGCCCTTGCACTCACCTGCCTCGCCCTCGGCATTACTGCGATTGCCGCGGCCGGTGTCGAGACGCGCGCCTTGGTTTCCCTGGCGCTGGTTCTGGCCGGGCTTGCCGGCATCGCCATCTTCTTTGTCCTCGATGCGCGCAACAAAACGTCGCGCCTGTTTCCCACGGGACCGTTCAATCCCCAAACAATCGTCGGCTCCGGCATGTTGATGGTAGCGGCACTTTCCGTGTCGACCTGCTCCTTCGGCTATTATGGCCCGCTGCTGCTGGCCTCGCTCCATGATTTCTCGCCGGTGACGACCGGGCTGATCATTGCCAGCGAGTCGGTCTCCTGGTCCATATTGTCAATTCTCGTCGCAACCGCGCCTAAGCACCACGAAGCGCTCATCGTCCGCGCCGGTGCCCTGATGATTGCCGCTGGCGTTGCCGGATTTGCCTGGGTCGTGCCTTCAGGGTCCATGGCGGGTCTTCTCTTCTTCGCCACGCTTCAGGGCGGCGGCTTCGGTATCCTCTGGCCCTTTGCAAACCGCCGCGTTGTTGAGGCAGCCCCGCTGCACGAGCGCGAACTTGCCGCTTCGGCATTCTCGACGCTGCAAAGAATGGGCTACGCCGTGGGAAGCGCCACGGCCGGCATCATCGCCAATGCCAACGGATTTTCCGGCGGCTTCACCAAGGCCGCAGCAACCACCGCCGCACCACCCTTGTTTCTCTATTTCATTCCCATTGCGCTGCTCGGCTGTGTCGCCGCATTCCGGCTGACGAGACCTACTGCACTTCCCTCAGCAGCCACTCCTTGAAAATCTTCACATCCGCTGCCCGGCTCAGGCGCGGCGCTGCGGGTCCGTGAATGTAATAGGCTTTCTCATGCAGCACCTCGGTCTCAAAAAGCCGGATCAGCCTGCCGCTTTTCAAATCATCGTCGAGAATGGCGGTGGGGGCGAGCCCCACGCCCTGGCTTGCCAGCATGGCTGAGTGCAAAAGGTTGAACCCTTCAAACAGCGGACCCGGCAGCGGGTCGGAAAGCTTTACGCCCGCCGCCTTGAACCAGCGCGACCATGGCCTGCGGTCAAGGTCATGGAGCAGGCAGCATTTCAAAAGATCAGCCGGTTTTTCAAAGGGCCCCATTTGGCTGAGATAGGCCGGATTGCACACCGGCACCGAAACCCCTTCGAGAAACTTGGTGGCATGCGCCGGGGCGTCATCCCAGTTGCCATAGGAAATGGCCAAATCCACATCCTCGAAATCAACCGGCTGGTCGTAGATGGCATGCATCAGGCGGACGTTGATTTCCGGGTGCTGGCGCATGAAGGCGGGCAGGCGCGGTATGAGCCAGATTGTTGCAATGGAGGGGATGGCGGCAATGGTGAGCGAGGCCTTGCCGTCGCTCTTGGCAATGCGCTGGCAGGCCGCCCCGATAATCCCGAAGGCCTCCGCCATGGAGGCGGCCAGTTCCACACCCTCGGGCGTCGGCAGGGTTTGGCGGCCCTGGCGGTCAAAAAGCGCCACGCCAAACCACTCTTCTAATTGGCGGATTTGGTGGCTCACCGCCGATTGGGTGACATGCAGCTCATCGGCCGCCTTGGAAAAGCTGTTGCCGCGGGCTGCTGCTTCAAAGCATTTCAGGGCATTCAGGGGAGGAAGGCGCGCCACGGTGGCTCCATGAAAATAACTCATGCATTATGTGAGCGATGATCTTTTGACTCAAGCGCCACTTGCCCGCCAAAAGGGCTGCCAGATTTGGAGGACGACGATGACTGCTGCCCACCGCCCGAGCCTGGTTGACTACCGCGCCAACGGAAAACCGCCCAAGCCCACTTTTTCCGCCGATGAAATGCAGGGACGGCAGGAGAAGATCCGCGGATGGATGGCCAAAAGCAACGTCGATGCCTGCCTGTTCACCAGCTATCATAACATCTGCTACCTCGCCGACTTCCTCTATTGTTCCTTTGGCCGCAAATACGGTCTGGTGATCACCCAGAAGGGGGCAACCACCGTGAGTGCTGCCATCGACGGCGGCCAGCCCGCCCGGCGCACCTTCGGTGATAACGTGACCTACACCGACTGGTCGAAGGAAAACTACTTCACCGCAGTTCAAGGCCTGATCAAGGGCGCCAAGCGCATTGGCCTGGAGTTCGATCATGTGAACATCGATTTCCGTAAAAGCCTGCAGGATGCCTTTCCGGGGGTGGAGTTTGTCGATGTGGCGGCCGCCGCAATGAAAATGCGCATGATCAAGTCCGACGAGGAAATCAAACACATCTCCAAAATGACGCGCATTGCCGACATCGGCGGTGCGGCCTGCGTGGAAGCCATTGCCTTGGGCGTGCCGGAACATGAAGTGGCGCTCCATTCCACCGCTGCCATGGTGCGTGAAATCGCCAGGGTCTGGCCCCACGCCGAACTGATGGATACCTGGACCTGGTTCCAGTCCGGCATCAATACTGACGGGGCGCATAATCCTGTGACCAGCCGCAAAATCAGGAAGGGTGATATTCTCTCGCTCAACTGCTTTCCCATGGTGGCGGGTTACTACGTGGCCCTCGAGCGCACCCTGTTTGCTGAAACGACCAGCAAGGAGCATCTCAAAATGTGGGAAATGAACTGCCACGTCCATGATGTGGGCAAAAAGCTGCTGGTGCCCGGAGCCAAATGCTCAGATATCGCCCGCTCCCTCAATGACATCTACGCCCAGCATGACCTGCTGAAATACCGCACCTTTGGCTACGGCCATTCCTTCGGTGTGCTCTGCCACTATTATGGCCGGGAGGCGGGACTGGAATTGCGCGAGGATTGTGACACGGTGCTCGAACCCGGCATGGTGGTGTCCATGGAACCCATGATCATGATCCCGGAAGGCCAGAAGGGCGCAGGCGGCTACCGCGAGCATGACATTCTGGTGATCACCGAAAAGGGCAACCGCAATATCACCGGCTTTCCCTATGGCCCCGAACACCTGATCGTGAAGGCCAAAAGGAAGAAGGGTAAGGTGCGCTAATATCATCGCTTCCCTTTTTGCCCTGACCGCATAATATGGCTTCAAAAAACAAGGGTGAGGGCGAAGACGCGATGACAACTGCAGCTGCAGGCAATGAACCCATGGTCAGGTTTTCCAAGGTTCAAAAGAGTTATGATGGCGAAACGCTGGTTGTGAAGGATCTCAACCTCGATATTGCCAAGGGTGAATTCCTCACCATGCTGGGGCCTTCCGGTTCCGGCAAAACCACTACCCTGATGATGCTGGCGGGATTCGAGCCCGCCACCCACGGCGAAATCTATGTGAAGGGCAAGCCCATCAACAATACGCCGCCGCACAAGCGCGGCATCGGCATGGTGTTCCAGAACTACGCCCTGTTTCCCCACATGACCGTGGCGGAAAACCTGGCCTTCCCCCTGCAGGTGCGCAACATGGGCAAGGCCGAGATCGAGGACCGCGTTAAGAACATCCTGAAACTCGTGGAGCTTCCGCAAATGGCCAGCCGCCGGCCCGGCCAGCTCTCCGGTGGCCAGCAGCAGCGCATCGCCGTGGCCCGCGCGTTGGTGTTTGAACCCGATCTCGTGCTGATGGATGAACCTCTGGGCGCGCTCGACAAGCAGCTCCGCGAACAGATGCAATATGAAATCAAGCACATCCATGAGCGTCTGGGAGTAACCATCGTCTACGTCACCCACGACCAGGCCGAAGCACTGACCATGTCGAACCGCATTGCCGTGTTCAACGACGGTGTGGTGCAGCAGCTCTCCACCCCAGATGAACTCTATGAGCGCCCGCAGAATTCCTTCGTCGCCCAGTTCATCGGCGAGAATAATAAATTGAAAGGCGTGATCTCCGACGTGGATCGTGATAATATCGCCACAGTGAAACTTGATTCCAGTGACGTGGTGAAAGCCCTTGCGGTCAATGTGAGCACCAAGGGCCAGCGCACTTTGTTGTCAATCCGGCCCGAGCGCGTGGAAATCAATCCGCTGGCCAAGAATGTCGATGTGCTGCTGCGCGGCAAGATTGCCGAACTCATTTATCTCGGCGACCATATCCGTGCCCGGCTCGAAGTGGCCGGTCATAATAATTTCATTGTAAAAGTGCCCAACAAGGCCAGCAACGAGGCCATCTCCCACGGCAAGACGGTGAATGTGGGCTGGTCGGTGAAGGATTGCCGCGCTTTGGACTATATCGAATTGCACCACTAGCAGGAGGAGGTATCGCCCATGCCACGCGCCAGATTCTGGATGAAGCGTGTTGTGGCCGCAGCAGTCCTCGTGCTTGCCTTGTCGACGCCGGCACCCACCACCCGGGCGCAGGAATTCGAAGTTGACTTGGCTTTGGTGCTTGCGGTGGATTGCTCCTTCAGCGTGGATTTCCGCGAATTTGCCTTGCAGATGAAAGGCCTCGGAGCGGCGTTCCGGAAACCTGAAGTCAAGCGCGCCATTGCCTTGGGAAACCTCCAGCGCATCGCCGTAAGCGTGGTGCAATGGTCCGATGAATCCAACCAGGTGGTGGCCATGCCCTGGACCATTCTGGAAACCGAGGAGGATGGCGATCTCTTTGGTGAAACGCTGGCCGGCATGCCGCGCAAGCTGGCCGAGGGCGGCACCTCGATTTCAAGTGCGTTGCTTTATTCGGCGGCACTTCTTTCCAGGGCCCCGCGGGCCCAGCGCCTGGTCATTGATGTAT
Source organism: Aestuariivirga sp. (assembly GCA_965279345.1). GTDB lineage: Bacteria > Pseudomonadota > Alphaproteobacteria > Rhizobiales > Aestuariivirgaceae > Aestuariivirga. The sequence continues at coordinate 311,817 of CBDIHN010000001.1, read as the reverse complement.
CCTCCGACGGACGCAACAATGTGGGCGTCCCGGTGAATGCGGTGCGCGACCGGCTGGTGGCCCAGGGCATCACCATCAACGCACTCACCATTCTCAATGAATGGCCGACCCTCGATGTTTATTTCCAGAACCAAGTGGTGGGCGGCGAGGGGCATTTTGTAATCCCCGCCAATGACTATCAGGCCTACGCCGATGCCATCTACCGCAAGCTGCTGCGCGAAATCACCGGCCCGGGAATTTCGTGAGCTGCGTGGGTATCTGAAACACGCTCACATATGCTTACTGGTTTTCTGACGGGCCAAGATTGTAGCCAAATTCCGCAAGAAGCCCGCGCAGCATGGATCGCGGCATATCCAGTGCATCGCAGAGTGCGAACATCAATTGCTGTTCCTTGTCGCTGAAATCATTATCTGCATCGCCAACCTGAATTGCTATTTTGACTAGGATTTCTTTTCCACGTTCATTCAGGCTGGGCGCAAGGGCCCGCGCCCCGATGACGACTGTCTCCTGGGTTGGCACCAAGTGCTCCAACTCTTCAGCCAGTTGGTCACGGTTGAATTCCGCGTCCGTGAACTCCTTGTAAAGGGCTTCCACCTGGGTCCATTCAGAATCATCGATCACCCCGTCCGCCCCGGCGGAGGCGAAAATAATCTGCAATGCCAGCTTGTTAAAATCTTCCCGTATTTTGGCTGCAATCTTTTTGGGGTCATATTCCAAAACGTCGCTGTCGAATGCCTTGTTGCATCCGGAACATTCGACATACTTTTCGCCTTTCTCCATTTCGAAAAGCGGGATGAAATAGAGCGTGAATTTTTTGGAGCGGGACAGTTGCCGATATTCCCGTTCTTCTTGGCATTGCGGGCAATGGAACGCTCCGGAGTTCAGATGTTCTGATACCCATTTCGAACCCCAGATAATCATGATTGCCCCCTTCGCCTTGGCCCCTGCTTCAGGAAGCTATTGCAGAAATGACCGCTCGTCGAGACGTGCTGGCCCGGTTCCGGAATAACTTGCACCCCCTCCCGTTTTGCCGGAGAAGCCTTGCTCAGGTGAAAATGCTTCACGCTTGACCGTCTCTCATGGGAGACATAAGCGGATGGCGGCCCCACGATACGGAAAACCCCATGCAGCCCTTTACCCTTTCCCGCCTTCCTGAAATCATATTTGGGGCAAGGCGCATCGCTGATCTTGCCGGCAAGGTCGAGGGCTTGGCAGGCAAAGGTGCCGCCGTCCTTGTCGTGGCCGATCCCATGCTCACCACCCTGGGCATCACCGGGCGGGCGCTGGAAAGCCTGAAAGCCACCGGACTGGAAGCCCAGGTTTTTGACGGCCTGAAGGGAGAGCCAAAAGCTGTAGAGATTGACGCTGCCGCCGGCATTGCCCGGGCGATGAAAGCCAAAGCCATTGTCGGCCTGGGTGGCGGCTCCGCCCTTGATACGGCAAAACTTGTGGCCGCATGTGCAGCATCCGGGCTTCCCGCCCAGAGCTACCAATTGTGTGAAACGCCTCTGCCCAAAAACATCCTGCCCATCATCGCCGTGCCCACCACGGCAGGCACCGGGTCGGAAGTCACCCGCGTTGCGGTTTTCGCCAACGCCGCAAAAACGAAGACCTGGGGCTGGGGCGATGAACTGAAACCCCAAGTGGCCATCCTCGATCCCGAACTCACCATGGGTGTGCCGCCCCACATTACCGCCGCAACCGGGCTCGATGCCCTGGTCCACGCCATTGAAGCGGCAACCAACAAGCACCGAACCGACGGCAATGACCTCTATGCCCTGAAAGCCATTTCGCTGATCTCGGAAAATCTCGAACGCGCCGTCAAAAATCCGAACGACATCGAGGCGCGGGGCGCGCTGCTCCTGGGATCCTGCTACGGCGGCATTGCCATTGATAATTGCGGCACGGCGCTGGCCCACAACATTTCCCATGCCATGGCCGATCTGGCCCCCATCCCGCATGGCAGGGCCACGGGTCTTGCCATGCTGGCCACCATGAAATGGGTGTCACAAGGCGCGCCTGAGGCCTATGCGCGGGTGGCAAAAGCCATGGCAGCGGCTGATCCCGTCGCCGCCTATGACCGCCTCGTGCGGGCCACGGCCATGAAAATTTCATTGGAAGGCGATGGCCTTGATCTGGGCAAGCCGGAGCTTCTGGCCGAACACATGGCCAGCCCCGCCAATGCTCCCATGCGGAAGGCAAATCTGCGCTATCCAAGTGACGCGGAATTGGTGGAGTTGGCCCGCCTTGTTTACGATCTTCATTAACACTCCATCAAAGGTCAACGGCCATGGTGCGCGCCATGAGCGATGATCTCTTTAACGATGTGCGCTGGCTGGTGGGCGCCATTGCCCGCGGGCTCCATGCGCGCGGCGGCAGCCATGTGGACGTGGTGTTGCAGCGCCTGGCCGCGCAGGATTTGGCGCGGGAAGATTTTGTCGAACCGGGCCCGCAAGGCCTGCCTGTCATCCGCTACTTCGCCGACACTATCGCTGAAACCATGATGCTCGAGTCCGAACTGGCGGCCGCCATTGCCGCGGCTGATGGCCACCTCAAATGGTCGCAATCCAAATCCTACACCGACGAAATCCTCGGCGCTGGCTTCAGCGACAATTATGGCTGGTGCGAAATCATCGGACCAAAGGGATTTTTCAAAGGCGATGATTTTATTCTCGGCCTTTTGATGCTGGGTCCGCACCGCCATTACAAGGATCATTACCATCCCGCTCCCGAACTCTATTGGCCGCTCACCGGCCCAACCGAATGGAAACAGGGAGCAGGGGTCTTTGAAACGAAACAGGCAGGCGCTGTGATCTATCACGCGCCAAATGTTCATCATGCGACCAAGACAGCGGACCAGCCGATGCTGGCCGTATGGTGCTGGACGAAGGATACCCATACCCCTGCCAAGCTGGCTGAGGCATGAGCCTGGTCAAGTTTTTCGTGGTGTTCGCCGTCGTGGCTTACGCCGCCGCCGCTCTTGGCATGTATGTGTTCCAGCGCAAGCTGCAATACCACCCAGCGAACAAGGGCCTCACGCCGCAAAGCGTTGGCATCTCCGGTGCCAGCGTTGAAACCCTGACCACAGGGGATGGCGAGAAAATCATTCTCTGGTATGCACAGGCCAAAACTGGCATGCCCACTATTCTTTATCTCCATGGCAATGCCGGCGAGATTGGTGACCGGCCCTTGCGCTTTAATTATTATCAGTCCCGTGGCTTTGGCGTGGCCTATCTCTCCTACCGCGGCTTTGGCGGTAGCAGCGGATCGCCCAGCGAAGCGGGGCTGATGGCCGATGCAACCGCCGCCTATGACTGGCTGATCGCCAAGAGCGTTGAACCCGGCAGAATTGCCCTGCTGGGCGAATCCCTCGGCAGCGGTGTCGCCGTGCAACTAGCAGCAAAACGCGAGGTGGGAGCCGTGGCCCTTGAGGCGCCCTATACTTCAACCGTTGAAGTGGCTGCCAAAATCTACTGGTGGCTGCCGGTCCATGCGCTGATGAAGGACCAGTTCAAATCCATCGATTTCATCGCAGCAGTCGTCGCGCCGCTGCTCATCATTCACGGCGAACAGGACCGGTTGATCCCGGTGGACTTCGGCAGGCGCTTGTTTGCCGCCGCCAACCAGCCGAAGGAACTGGAAGTGGTCCAGGGCTTTGGCCATGACCTGCTGTTTGAGGAAACCACATGGGCCCACGAAGTCGAGTTTTTTGCACGAGTGATCAAGCGCTAGATAACCTTCTTCATGTGAACCGTAACTCCACCCGCAGGGAAGAGCTTACGATGGAATTCCTGAAAGCCGCGACGGGCGTAAAATTCGATGTTCGAGACGAACGCCGCATTTGTGTAGAGCTGCAATTCGCTGAGATGAAGTGAGCGCGCAATGGTTTCGGCATGGTTCAGAAGCAAGTCGCCAAGACCCTTGCCTTGCTGGTTCGGCAGGACGGCGATATTTTCAATCAAGAGACAGGTCACTTGCGGGATGACCTCAATCAACGCGACAGGAACATCATTCTCTTCGTATAAATCGATGATGTGCTCAACCACCGCCCGTTCATAATTTGCGCTCATTGGTTTGGGTTCGCGGCCAATCAGTGGAATCCATTTTGCGTAGGCGGCCCGCGTCACATCTCGGACAGCTGCAGCATCAGCCAACGTAGCACGCCTCATCCCATCAATACCCCGGCGGTGGAACAAAGCTCGCGTATTCCTTCTCCAACAATTCGGCAAAGCGCAGCGAGGTGTAATCGCCATACTGCCGCGTAATGATCTGCACGCCCGACGGCAGGCCCTGCGGCGTAAGGCCAAGCGGCGCCACCGTCGATGGCAGATAGAAGCCGCAGGAGTAGCCCGCCCAGAACAATTGATCAGTCGTCGGAACCCGTCTGCCATTCACTTCGATGCTGCGCTCGTGCCGGTCGCCCACATGATCATGCGGGAAGGCGGCGGACGCGGCGGCAGGGCAGATCATCAGATCCCAGTCATCAAAGAAGCGGTCCCACAGCAGGCGCATCTGATGCCGCCGTTCATTGGCAATAAGCCACGAGCGGTGCGGCATGACATAGGCCCGCGTCATCTTGGCGTAATAGCTGTCATCATCGGCCGCAAAATTTTCAACCCGCGCCTCATTGGTCTCGAAGTCCGAATCGGATTGCCTCCGGCTAGTGGCCGAGCGCAGCAGCGCGATGAAAACATCCATGGCCTCACGCGTCGTAAAGTCGGGCCGCGCCTCATGGGAAATCTTCTTCACTTTTTTGCTGAGAAATTGCGCCAGCTTGGCGATCAGGTCCTGCACCGGTTGGTCGACCTCGCTCACCGGATCACTCAGCATCACCGCCACGCGGAAATCCTTGAAGGTTTTCTGCTTGAGGTCCGGCAGATGCAGGCTCATGCCCCGCGCCTCGATGCCGTCGGTGCCCGCCAGCAGTTTCATCATGGCGGTTAGATCCTTTGCCGAGCGCGCCATGGGACCTGCCACGGAAATATCACTGGGATGCACGTTACTCAGGAGATGGCCGCGATAGGGCACAACGCCATAAGTGGGCTTATGGGCATAGACCCCACAATAATGCGCTGGGTTGCGCAGCGACGCCCCGATGTCGGACCCGATTTCAAGGGCGCTCATTCCTGCGGCCAAAGCCACCGCCGAACCGCCGGAAGACCCGCCCGGTGCCCGCGTCACATCCCACGGGTTGTTGGTCGTGCCATACACCGCATTGAAACTCTGCCAGTCCGCCAGCATCAGCGGCACATTGGTTTTGCCATAGATCACCGCGCCCGCATCGGTAAGGCGGGTGATGGCCACTGCGTCGGAGGTGGCGATGTTTTCCTTGTAGGCAGGCTCGCCCCAGGTCGATGGCGTGCCCTTCCAGTCGAAGGATTCCTTGGCCGTCATCGGAACCCCATCAAAGGGGCCAAGCGGCGTGCCTTTTTTCAGGCGCTTGTCGGAAGCCGTGGCCGCATGCTTGGCCCGCCCCAGATCGGTAACGATCACCGCATTGAGCGTGTCATTGTGCAGGGCATATTGGTCGAGGCAGACCTCCAGAAGTTCCTTTGCCGAGATTTTCCGGGCCCGCAGCAGGCGTGCCATTTCAAGAGCGGAACTAAAACGCAATTCAGTCATTCCAACGGGCCCCATCGCTTTACGTGCATGACTGTCATGTTACCCAAAGACGCAGACAAGTACAGGGCGAGCCTCTAAAGCGATGGCCATGGAACGGCATCGCGTCTTGAAAGGCTACCTGTTTGCCGCGGCAGGAGCAGCCTTGTTTTCAACCAAGGCCATTTTCATCAAGCTGGCCTATATGGAGGAAGCCAACGCCGCCCTCATGCTGGCGCTGCGCATGGCCACTGCCTTGCCCTTCTTTATCGGCGTCGGGCTCTATGCCGTGTACCAGCTCCGCCGGGCCGGAAAACCGCTGCCCGGCTGGGGCCTGACCATTCGCGCCCTTCTCGCCGGTTTCATCGGCTATTACATCTCCTCGCTGCTGGATTTTGAGGGGCTGGTTTACATCACCGCCCAGCTTGAGCGGCTGGTGCTGTTCACCTATCCGATCTTTGTCATGTTCCTCGGCTGGCTGTTCTTTGGCGCCAGATTGACCTGGACGAGTATTGTGGCGGCGGTAATCACCTATATTGGCCTTGTCGTGGTGTTTCTCACCGACCTTCCGGCGGGCGGCATGGCCACGGTAATCGGCACGGCGCTCGTTCTGGGCTGCGCCCTGACCTTTGCCATCTACCAGCTGCTGGCCAAGAATTTCATCACCGCCATGGGCAGCGCGCTCTTTACCTCAATTGCCCTCTCGGGTTCGGGCTTCGCCTGCATCATCCACTACATTGTCGTGAGCCGCAGCTTTGATTTCTCCTCAAGCCCCAGGTTCTTCTGGCTGGCAGCGGGCACCGGATTTTTTGCAACCGTCTTGCCGTCGTTTTTGGTGAACGCCGGACTCTCGCGCATCTCACCGCAATCCACCTCGATGATCGCCACGATTTCCCCGCTGATCACCATTTCGCTGGCCGTCTGGATTCTGGGCGAACCCTTCACACTGGTTGACGCCATCGGTTCCGCCATGGTGATCGCCGGCGTGGGGTTCTACGCCCTGACCGATGTGAAGGCGAAAGCCCCGAGCGAAACCAGCTAGATCAGCTCACGCTGTCTGGCAAAACTTCCTTGCGCTTGGCCATGAAGGCCTGCAGCGACTCGTCGATGCCGGGATCGAGCGGTGGGGCCACATAGTCCGCCAGCATCTTTTTCCACTGGGTGTTGGCGCGGACCACAATGTCCTTTTCGCCCTCGTCACGCCATTGCTCGTACGAATTGTTGTCGGCGAGACCCGAGCGCCAGAAGGCCGTTTCGAAGTTGGCGCGCGTATGGGCAGCACCTAGATAGTGTGAACCGGGACCAACTTCGCGGATGGCGTCCATGGCCTGGCCGTTTTCCGAGAAATCGGCACCCTCGGCAAGCTTCTGGAACATGGTGAGCTGGTCCGCATCCATGATGAGCTTCTCGTAGCCGGAGGCCAAACCGCCTTCCAGCCAGCCCGCCGCGTGGAGGCAGAAGTTGACGCCCGAAAGGATCGTCGACCACAAAGTGTTTGAGCTTTCGTAAGCTGCCTGCGCATCCGGCACCTTGGAGCCGCACAAGCCGCCGCCGGACCGGAAAGGCACGCCCATGCGCCGCGCCAACTGGGCGGCCCCGAAGGTGACGAGCGCCGGTTCCGGCGTGCCGAAGGTCGGCGCACCCGACTGCATGGACATGGACGCGGCAAAGGTGCCGAAAACCACGGGAGCCCCGGGCCGGCACAATTGCGTGAAGGCAATGCCAACCGAGGCCTCCGCTAGAATCTGTGTCAGCGTTCCAACCGTGGTGACCGGCGACATGGCGCCCGCCACAATGAACGGCGAGATCACGGTGGCCTGGTTGGCGCGGGCATAGGCCTTCAGCGCGCCGAGCATGACGCCGTCCCACACCATCGGTGAGTTGGCGTTGATCAGGCTGGTCATCACGCAATTCTGGTCAACGAACGCCTTGCCGAAAAGAAGTTCCGCCATGGCAACCGAGTCCGCCGCGCGCTCGCCTGAAGTGACCGAGCCCATGAACGGCTTATCGTTGTACTTGATGTGGGTGTAGACCATGTCGAGGTGGCGCTTGGCCACCGGGATGTCAACCGGCTCGCACAGCGTTCCGCCCGCGTGATGCAGGCTCGGCAGCATGTAGACGAGCTTCGAGAAATTACGGAAGTCCTCAATCGTGGCATAGCGGCGGCCTTCATCGAGATTGCGGATGAAGGGCGGGCCATAGACCGGCGCGAACACGGTGTTGTTGCCGCCGATGCTGATGCTGTTGGCCGGGTTGCGCGCATGTTGCGTGTATTCGCGGGGCGCGGTCTTGATCAGCGCGCGTACCAGGCCCTTGGGAAAGCGCACGCGAAAGCGCTTGGCATCGGTTGCCGAGTGTTTGACATCGGCACCGGCCTCTTTCCACATTTGCACGGCTTCCGGGTCTTCGTAGAAATCGATTCCGGTTTCCTGAAGAACTGTTTCCGCATTGCGCTCGATCAGTTCGAGCTGGTCATCGCTATACGGCTCATAGGTCTTGATCTTGCGGCGGATATAGCCCGCGGGCGGCGTGACTTGATTGGTGCGGGCGGCTCTGCGGGCATCGGCTCCGCCGCCGCTTCTGGAGCGGCGTCCGGCGGGAGCGGGCTGTACATCGGTCATGGTCTGGCCTGTTGAGAAAGTTTCACTAGGGGGTAGCTTTAGGCTCAACAGGGAGCAGGGGGCGGCGGATAAACGTCAGACGAAGGTGCGGAAACGACCTGAGATGCGCGGTGCCGCTTGTCAGGCAAAAGCCCTTCATCCAAGGTAGGTGCATGAAACACCGCGATGCAACACTTCAGGCATTCTATAACCTGACCGAAACCGCCATTCTGCAGCGCGCCGACACCTGCAAAAACGCTGGCCCGGCTGCAAAGCCCGTGTTCGAGGCACTGCGAAAGAATGTAGGCGGCAAAGGACGTTTTTCGCCGGAGCGTTTGCCAGTCTGCGATGCACTGGAGTCCGCGTTGCACGTGGCAAGCATAGGCCCGGCACCGATCCCAGACCTTGCTATAGCCTTGAACGACCTGTCGCCTCGCTTGCAGTGGCAGCGTCGCAATAACTCGCCCCCCGATGGCACAAATTTTCACGATGGCCACGCCAATGCTCTCGTCGTGGGACCAGGCGGCCTCGAAGAACGCGAAGATGTCTGGGTCGGCATCAGCCTGCTGGCGCCCCACGTGCGCTACCCCGACCACCGGCATCATCCTGAAGAGGTCTACGTCTCACTGGCAGGCGGCGCCTGGTGGAATGCGAACATGGACTGGACCACGCCAGGCCCCGGTGGCCTCATCTACAACGAACCCAACGTCCTCCACGCCATGCGAACCGAGGCGCAGCCGCTGCTCGCAATCTGGTGCCTGTGCGTGGGAAACTAAAAGGAAACGACTCGCTTCCTCCAATATTTCATCATGGCCGTGCTTGACACGGCCATCTTCTCCGCTGACACAAGATGACCGGATCAAGTCCGGTCATGATGACAATTTGAGGGAAGGGATAACTAGAACCTCACCCGTAATTCCTCCAGCCCATGAAAATGATAAGAATCCTTGTAATGCGGCGCTGCGGCCAGCATCAGTTTGGGCAGGCGCTTGAACAGTGTTTGAAAGGCAATCAGCATTTCTAACCTTGCCAAGGGCGCGCCGATGCAGAAGTGGATTCCGGCGCCAAAGCTCACATGCGGATTTGGCTCGCGCGCCGGATTGAACTGGTCGGGATTTGCAAAGCGGGCCGGATCACGATTGGCTGCACCCAGCATGAGGCCCACTTCTTCACCCTTCCTGAGTTTGATCCCGCCGTATTCCAGATCTTCGAGCGCATAGCGCGTGAACAGGTGCAGTGGTGCATCAAAGCGCAGGATTTCCTCGATCAGGCCTTCGCTGATGGGTTCCTTCACGCCAAGTTCAAGCAGGGTTTTCACCCCGTTGCCGATGGCATGAACCGTTGCCTCGTGGCCCGCATTGAGAATAAGGATGGCCGTGGTGATGAGCTCATTTTCCGAAAGCTTCTGCCCCTCGGTTTCGGCCCGGATAAGGGCCGACAGCAGGTCATCGTTCAAATCCTTGCGTCGCTCTTTCACCAGCCCGCGCATGTAATCGCTGAACGCGATGGTGGCCGCAACCGCGGCGTCTTCCACTGTCCGGTCCCGGCGCGCCATGTACATGGCCACCATGTCATGCGACCAGCTCAAAAGCTGGTCTGCCTTGTCCGTGGGAACACCGAGCAATTCGCAGATCACGATGATCGGAATAGGCGTGGCATAGAACGGTAAAAGATCAACTTCACCCTTTAGCTCAAAACCATCAATCAACCGGTTGGAAAGACTCTCGATTTTGGGCCGCAGCCGCTCCACCTGGCGTGACAGGAAAGCCCGGTTGACCAGCCCGCGCAGCCGCGAATGAACCGGAGGCTCAAGCTCCAATAGGGAATGCTGCTCGAAATCGTAGAAAGGCTTGAGGCGCGCGGGAATGTCGGCCAGGCCCAATTCCTCCCGGGTGGCCACATGGAGAATTTGCCGCCCAAAGCGCCGGTCCCGCAGAAGAGTGTTGACGTCCTCATGCCCGGCAAAGCACCAATAGCCATACTGCTGCCATTTGAATGCTGGCACTTTCCGGCGCAGTTCATGGTAGGCGAGGTAGGGATTTTCATAGAACTGCGCCGCGCGCGGGTCTAGGTCTACGCTTCGGCTGTTGGAATCAATCTTCATGGGAACTAGTTTAGCGAAAATGAAAGTCTATATCAGTGTCGATATTGAGGGTGTGGCCGGCATAACCCATTGGGACGAGACCAATAAAGCCCATGCCGATTATCCGGAATTCCGCGAGCAGATGACCCGCGAGGCCGTAGCTGCCATTGACGGAGCCCGCGCTGCCGGGGCTAAGGAAATCTGGGTAAAGGATGCCCACGAGACCGGGCGTAACCTGATTACCTCCATGTTACCGGATGATGTGACGCTGATCCGGGCCTGGGCCGGGCACCCCCTGTGCATGCTGCAGGAACTGGACGAGACTTTCGCTGCAGTGATGATGGTGGGCTATCATGCGGCGGCGGGGTCCGAAGCCAATAGTTTGGCCCATACGCTGTCCAGTGATGCAATTTTAATCAAACTCAACGGCAAACCCGCCTCGGAATTTCTGGTGCATGCCCTGGCCTCTTCGATGCTGGGTGTTCCCACCGTGTTTGTGACGGGTGACAAGGGCCTTATGGACGAGGTCCAGCAAACCAATCCCGCCATTGGCCGCTGCGCCGTGAAGGAAGGCCGCGGCCAATCGACGATGTCCATGGCGCCAGGCGCTGCGATAAGGGCCATTCGCGCTGGCGCGGAAAAAGCCCTGAAGGGTGATTTGAAAAAATCGCTTTTGGAAGTGCCCAAGCACACCATATTGGAAATAACTTACGGCAACCCAAATCTCGCCTACCGCCATAGCTGGTATCCCGGCTGCAAGCACATCGGCAACCGAACCATTCGTTTTGAAACGGATGATTATTTTGAAGCCCTCAGGATGTTGAACTACGTTACATGACGAACGAACACACATCCCAAAAAGAATTTATTTTTCTTGTTGCCCTGCTCACTGCTTTGGTGGCCATGTCGATTGACACCATGCTGCCCGCACTTGGCACCATGGCCAGCGAGTTTGGCGTCAGCGATCCCAACAAGCGCCAATACATCATCGGCTCGTTTTTTGCCGGCATGACCATCGGCACGCTAATCTCCGGGCCTATTTCGGACAGCACCGGACGCAAGCCCGCGATCTTTGCAGGCCTCTTGATCTACGTGGCGGGCTCGGTGCTCTGCCTGTTCTCAACAAGTTTTGAAATGTTGCTGGCGGGCCGCGCCCTGCAAGGTGTTGGCGCCGCAAGCCCCCGCATTGTCTCCATGGCCATGGTGCGTGACGGGCAGGGGGGTGCCGCCATGGCGCGCATCATGTCCTTTGTCATGTCGGTGTTCATGCTGGTGCCTATTCTCGCCCCATCAATCGGCCAGCTCGTTCTCTTCGTGGCAAGCTGGCGCATGATCTTCGTGGGCTTTCTGGCGATGGCAATCATTGCCGCCATTTTCCTTCAGGTCCGCCAGGGGGAAACCCTGCCGCACGAAAAGCGCGTGGCTTTCTCGGCCGGAAACCTGTTCCGCTCGGCGGTTGAATTTTTCCGCTTTCCCTCGGCTTGGGGCTACACCGTGGCCGTGGGCTTCGTCTTCGCCTCCTTCATCTGCTATCTCGGAACCTCCCAGCAGATATTTGCCGAGCAATATGCCCAAGGAGAATGGTTCGCCGTCTGGTTCGGCGCGTTCGCCATTGCCATTGCCTTTGCCATGATCTTCAACGGCCGCATGGTAATGCGCCACGGCATGCGCCTGCTCGCCAAATGGGCGGTGCGCGGCGGCATCGTATTTTCCGCCATCTTCCTTGCCGTGGCCCTGAACTATTCTGGCCATCCGCCGCTCTGGACCCTGGGCCTCTACCTGTTCGGCACCTTCTTCTGCTGCGGCATCCTCTTCGGCAATTATAACGCCATGGCCATGGAGCACGTGGGCCACATCGCGGGCATGGCGGCGGCCATTTCCGGCACCCTGTCAACCCTCGTGGCGCTCGCCATCGGCACCTGGTTCGGCCAGCAATATCACGGCACGGTCATGCCTCTGGTCTATGCCTTCCTGTCCATGTCGGTGGCGGCCATGCTGGTAAGCGAGGGCGTGGAATGGGCCAAGCGGCGGAGGTGAAAAATCCTCGTCTTGTCGATTGATGTGAAATTCTGGTAGGGGGTCTGTTGTGTTCAAACCTTACTCAGCCTTGGCCCTTGCCCAGCACGCCTTTTCGCCCGAACGGCCCTGGCCGCGGGCTTGGCGCGCCCCTGAACCCAAGAGCTCCTACGATGCCATCATCATCGGCGGCGGCGGGCATGGCCTAGCCACCGCCTATTACCTCGCCAAGAACCACGGGATGCGCAATGTGGCGGTGCTGGAGCGGGCCTATATCGGTTCCGGCAATGTCGGGCGCAACACCACGCTCATCCGATCCAACTATGTGATCGACGGCAACACCCAGTTTTTCGAGCATTCCCTGAAGCTCTGGGAAGGCCTCTCCCACGAACTGAACTTCAACTGCATGGTCTCGCACCGTGGGCAAATCGTGCTGGCCACCAACCCGGTGCAACTCGATACTTATGCGAGGCGCGGCAACATCATGCGCCTCAACGGCATCGATGCGGAATTGCTGGATCGCGGCCAGGTTATGGCGCTGCTGCCCTATCTCGATTACTCCAAGGACGCGCGCTGGCCCATCTGGGGCGGCATCCTGCAGGGCAGGGCCGGCAGCGTGCGCCACGACGCCGTGGCTTGGGGCTATGCGCGCGCCGCCGATACGCTGGGCGTCGACATCATCGAGAATTGTGAAGTCGAACGCTTCATCATGGACGAGGGCAAGGCGGTGGGCGTTGAAACCTCGCGCGGCAAAATTCTCGGCGGCAAAATCGGAATTGCAGTGGCGGGACATTCTTCGCATGTCGCCAAAATGGCGGGGCTCAGATTGCCCATCGAGAGCCATATCCTGCAGGCCTTCGTCACCGAGCCGGTAAAGCCCATGGTGCATCATGTCGTATCCTGGGGAGCGGAGCTTTTCTATCTCTCGCAATCCGACAAGGGCGGCATGGTTTTCGGCGGCCATATCGATGGCTTCAACACCTACACCCAGCGCGGCCAATTCCCGCGCATTCAAACCGTGGCGGAATGCGCCGTGTCGCTTCTGCCCTTCATGTCGAAGCTGCGCCTGCTGCGCCACTGGGGCGGCATCATGGACATGACGCCCGATGGCAGCCCTTTCATTTGCCGCACCGATATCAGGAATCTCTATTTCAATGGCGGCTGGTGCTACCAGGGCTTCAAGGCCACCCCGGCAAGCGGTTGGACTTTTGCCCACACCATCGCCCACGACGAGGAGCACGAGTTGAACCGCTGCTATTCCCTCGACCGTTTTGAAAAGGGCAAGGAGCTTGACGACTACGGCATCGGCAACTGGACGTACAAGCAATGAGAATTCCATGCCCCCATTGCGGCGAGAGAGACGTGAGCGAATTCCGCTACGGCGGCGACGCCACGAAGCAGCGCCCGAAGCACGGCGAGGGCGATCTCAAGGCCTGGCATGACTATTACTTCCTCTTCGACAATCCCAAGGGCCCGCACACCGAATACTGGCAGCATGTGCTGGGCTGCCGCCACTGGTTCAAGCTCACGCGCAATACCGCCACCAACGATATCGGAGAGGCGTCATGACGGCTTTCCGCAGGCTTGAGAAGGGTGGCCGCATTGACCGCAGCAAACCGGTCAGTTTCACCTATGACGGCAAGCCACTGAGCGGATTTGCCGGAGATACTCTGGCCTCGGCACTCCTCGCCAATGGCAAGACCCTGACGTCGCGCAGTTTCAAGTATCACCGGCCGCGCGGAATTGTGTCTGCGGGCGTCGAAGAACCCAATGGCCTGTTTACCATTGGCAAAAACGAACCCAATATTCCGGCAACGACGATTGATCTCACCGACGGACTCGCAGTGCATTCGCAGAATGCCTGGCCGTCACCGGACTTCGACGTGATGGCGGTGAACTCTTTCCTTAGCCCTCTGTTCCAGTCCGGCTTCTACTACAAGACCTTCATGGGGCCGTTCAAAAAATCCTGGATGTTCTACGAGCCCTTCATCCGCCGCGCCGCGGGCCTCGGCAAAGGCTCCTATGAAAAGGATTCGGATCGCTACGACACCGCCCATGAATTTTGCGATGTGCTGGTGGTCGGTTCCGGTCCCGCCGGCCTTGCCGCTGCCCTGACGGCAGGCCGCTCCGGCGCGCGCGTTGTTCTGGTGGAGCAGGACTCGGAATTTGGCGGGCAATTGCTCTCTGAACGGACGGCCGATCTGGAAGCCTGGCGCAAAGCGCAACTCGCTGAATTGTCTTCGCTTTCCAACGTGAAAATCCGCGCACGGACAACTGCTCAGGGGCTCTATGACGATAATTTCGTCGTGCTGCTCCAGCGTCACGATGATTTTGATGCCGCAAAGGGAAAGCCGCGCCAAACGTTGATCTTGCTTCGCGCGAAATCAATTATCTTTGCTACCGGCGCGCTCGAGCGCCCATTGGTATTCTCCAATAATGACCGCCCCGGCGTCATGCTGGCCTCCGCCGTGCGCACCTATCTCAACCGCTTTGCCGTGGCCCCGCTCAAGCGCGTCTGTATCGTCACCAACAATGACACGGCCTATCTCACCGCTTTTGATCTCGCCGAAGCGGGCGTTGCCGTCACCATGGCCGACCACCGCAAGGTCATTCCTTCCGATCTGCTTTCCAGGGCCGCGATGCTCGGCATGGCCATGTTTCCCGGAACCGGTATTGCCGATGTGGAAGGCGCCAAGCAGGTGAGCCGCGTGCAGCTTGCAGGAGCCCACTCCGCTTCCATCGAATGCGATGTGCTGGCCATGTCCGGCGGCTGGAGCCCGGCTGTGCATCTCACTTCCCACGGCGGCATCAAGCCCATTTACGACGAGAAGATCGCGGCCTTTGTCCCCGGCGGCTTTGCGGCATCGCATTTCGGCGCGGGCGCAGTGATGGGCCGCTTTGGCACACAGGCCGCGATAAAGGACGGCAACGAGGCAGGCGCCAAGGCCGTTGCCGATTTTGGCAAAACAGCAAAACCCGTTGTGCCTCCCGAAGGCAAGGACCGCGCCTATCACATTATGCCCGTCTGGCTTCCCGCCGTTGCCGGCAAGGGCAAGGCCTTTGTCGATGTGCAATCCGACGTCACCATGAAGGATATCAAAACCGCCCATCAGGAAGGCTATGTCTCAGTCGAACATCTGAAGCGCTATACCACGCTCGGCATGGGCACCGATCAGGGCAAGACCTCGAATATCAATGCGATTGCCATCATGGCGGGCCTACGTGATGTGCCGATCATGCAGGCCGGAACCACAACTTTCCGCCCGCCCTATACGGGCCTTGCAGTCGGTGCCATCGCCGGCCGCACCATCGGCCATCACTTCAGGCCTTACCGCCTGTCGCCGCTCCATGATGCCAACAAGGCCAGCGGCGCCACCTTCATCGAGGCGGGCCTCTGGATGCGCGCCTGGTATTATGCCTGGGCCGGAAACTCGCCCGAGACCGCCTACATCAGGGAAATGGAACTGGTGAGAAAGGGCGTGGGCCTCGCCGATGTCTCGACCCTCGGCAAGATCGATGTGCAGGGTCCTGATGCGGCGGAATTTTTGAACCGTGTCTACGTCAATGGCTTCGCAAAATTGCCCATGGGCAAGGCGCGTTACGGCGTGATGCTGAATGATGACGGCGTGGTGCTTGATGACGGCACCACTACGCGCATTTCCGACACGCAGTTCTATTTGACGACAACCACGGCGCAAGCCGGCGAGGTCATGTCCTGGCTCGAATACCTGCTGCAGGTCCATTGGACTGATCTGAAAGTTCACGTCACCTCGCTCACCGATGAGTGGGCTGGCATGGCCGTATCGGGACCAAAGTCCCGCGAAGCCCTGCAACTGGCTTTCCCCGATGCCGATGTTGCAACCGAAAACCTCCCCTACATGGGCTGCCTCGAAGTGCATCTCGATGGCGTGCCCATCCGACTGCTGCGCCTCTCTTTCTCCGGCGAACTCGCCTATGAAGTCCATTGCCCCGCTGATTACGCCCACGCCCTGTGGGAACATTTCCTGAAAGTGGCGGCACCTCTCGGCATCAAGCCCTATGGCCTTGAAGCGCTGGCCTCCCTGCGCATTGAGAAAGGTCATGTGGCGGGCCTTGAGCTTGACCACCGCAACACCATGGATGATCTCGGCCTCGGCAAAATGGCGGGCAAGGAAAAAGCTTTTGTCGGCAAGGAACTCCGCCTGCGTGAAAACCTGCAGGCGCCGGAACGCTGGAGCCTTGTCGGCATTGAATTGATGGAAGCAGATAAGAAACTGCGCGGCGGCTCCATCCTGTTTTTAGCCAGCGATGAGATCAAAGGCCATGGCCGCGGCTACATAACGTCAGTCACCTGGTCCACGGAACTGAACAAGTTTATCGCCCTCGGCCTCTATCAAGGCGGATTGAAACATGAGGGCGAAGACATCATCTGCGCCTTCCCTTTGAAGAACGAGCAGGTGAAAGCCCGCATCGTCTCGCCGCATTTCATCGACCGGGAAGGAGCGCGCCTCAATGCTTGACCGCCGCTCAGCCCTCAGCCTTGCCAAGCCCTATGCAAGCCCCGTCCTGCAGATCGGCGAAGCGCGCGGCTTTTCCTTGCTGCAGGTTGCAGGCCCCGCAAAGGCCATAAGCCCCATCACTGGCAAGCTGCCAACCAAAGTTGGAACCGCGCTGCAAGCCGAAGGCCGCACCCTCATGCGCACCGGGGAAAACCAGTTCTGGATCATCGGCCCGGAGAATGACGCCATCGCAGCAAAGCTGGACGGCATCGCAATTCTCACGCCCCTCTCGCACAGCCGCACAAGAATATTCATCGAAGGCGCGCCCGCCCGCGACGTTCTCAGCAAGAGCATTCCCCTCGATTTCCACCCAGGCGTTTTCAAACCCGGCCTGTTCGCCATGACCGGCATCCACCACACCCCCGTGCTGGTCCATTGCATCAGCGAAAACCGCTTCGAAATCTACGCGCTCCGCACCTTTGCCCTCAGCGTCTACGACTGGCTCACCGATGCGGCGTTAGAATTTACGGAGTAGCTAGCTCCGCATCCGCTCGCCCTTGGGGTCAAACGGCGGATCGACGATGATTGTCGCCTTGCGCTGTTCGCCGATGATCTCGATGTCGAAGGCGCCTTTTCCGAGATCGTCGGCCAGTTCCTTCGGCACATAGCCCTGCGCCATGGACTTGTTGACGAAATGGGCGAACCCGCCCGAGGTGACCCAGCCCACCACCATGCCCTTGTGGCTGATCGGCTCATCACCCAGCACATCCGCATCACCCGCCTCAACAATCATCGAGACGCGGCGCAGCTTGCCGCCGTTGCGCTTTTCTTCCATCGCCGCCTCGCGGCCGATGAAATCATTCTTGGTGAGATCGATGAAGCGGTCCATGCCCGCTTCGAACCCGCCATAGATCGGGCGAAGTTCCCGGTACCAGGTGGGGAAATTCTTTTCCAAGCGCATGCAAAGCAGGGCCCGCATGCCGAAATTGATAATGCCTTCGTCCTTCCCCGCCTTCATGATTTCCTGGTAGAGGCGGCGCTGGTAATCCGGCGCCACCCAGATTTCATAGCCGAGATCACCCGTATAGGTGACGCGGTTGATGAGCGCCGGCACATTGCCGATGTCCATGGCACGGTGGTCCATGAACTTGAAGGCGGCATTCGACACATCTGCGTCCGTGAGTTTTTGCAGAACGGCGCGCGACTTCGGCCCGGCGATGGAAAGCCCCACCAGCCCCATGTCATAGCGGTGAATGTTCACGCTGCCATCTGTCGGCACATGCTGTTCGAACCAGCGCATGTGATATTTCTGCGCCTGGCTTGAACCCCACATATAGAAGGTGTCGTCGCCCGCATTGGCAATGGTGAAATCGCCGATCAGCTTGCCGTTCGGATTGAGCATCGGCGTAAGAACAAGGCGGCCAACCTTCGGCATCTTGTTGGTCATCAGGCGGGCAAGGAAGGCTTCCGCCCCATGCCCGCTGAAACGGTACTTGGCGAAGTTGGCAATCTCGGTGACGCCCACGCCATTGCGCACCCCCATCACTTCCGCCTTCACATGGGCAAAGTCGTTGGAACGGTGGAAGGAAAAAATATCCCTGGGCTCAACCCCCTTCGGTGCAAACCAGAGTGGCGTTTCAAGCCCCCATGAATCGCCCATCACCGCCCCTTGCGCGATCATCGTGTCATAAAGCGCTGTGGTCTGCTGCGGGCGGGCGCCGGGAAGCTCTTCATTCGGGAACTTGATGGAGAAGCGCCGCGCATAATTCTCGCGCACCTTTTCATTGGTGTAGCTCCGCGTCGCCCATTCGCCGAAGCGCGACACATCCATGGCCCAGACGTCGAAGCCAGGATCGCCGTTCACCATCCATTGCGAAAGCGCCAGCCCCACGCCACCGCCCTGGCTGAAGCCCGCCATCACGGCGCAGGCGCACCAGAAATTCCGCAGGCCCTGAACCGGACCCACCAGCGGGTTGCCATCGGGCGAGAAGGTGAACGGCCCGTTGATCACCCGCTTGATGCCAACTTTGGCCAGCGCCGGGAAATGCCGGTAGCCGATTTCAAGATGGTCGGCAATGCGGTCGAGGTCCGGCGGCAGAAGCTCCTGGCCGAAATCCCACGGCGTTTGCTTGGGCTGCCACGGCTTGCACTCTTTTTCATAGGTGCCGAGTACAATGCCGGAGCGTTCCTGGCGCATGTAGATTTCCGATTTGAAATCGATGATGTGCGGCAGCTCGCGGCCGCGCTCCTTGTTGTAGGCAATGACCTCCGGCATGTCGTCGGTCACCAGATACATGTGCTCCATGGCCAGCACCGGAAGCTCCAGCCCCACCATGCGCCCCACTTCGCGCGCCCACAATCCACCGCAGTTCACCACATGCTCTGCATGGATATTGCCATTCACGGTGATCACATCCCAGGTGCCATCGCTGCGCGCCTTCAGATCCGTAACGCGGCAATTCTGGTAAATCTCCGCCCCGGCAATCCTGGCCGACTTGGCATAGGCGTGCGTCGTGCCTTCCGGATCGAGGTTGCCGTCCGCCGCATCCAGCATGGCGCCGACAAAATATTTTTCTTCCAGAAGCGGGTTCAGCGCCTTGGCTTCCTTCATTGACATCATCTCGGTTTCAAGGCCGAGGTACTTGGCCCGCGCATGGGCCATCTTCAGCCATTCCAGCCGCTCCGGCGTATCCGCCAGAATGAGCCCGCCGGACCGGTGCAGCCCGCAGGCCTGGCCGGAAATCTTCTCAAGCTCGTCGTAAAGCCCAATGGTGTAGCCCTGCAGTTTCGCCACGTTGGGATCGCCGTTAAGGGTGTGGAAACCGCCAGCTGCGTGCCAGGTGGAGCCTGAGGTTAGGCGGTCGCGCTCCACCAGCACCACGTCTTTCCACCCCGCCTTGGTGAGGTGATAGAGCACCGAGCAGCCCACCACGCCACCCCCGATGACAACAACGCGCGCCTGCGATTTCATATGATTTTCCTTGGAAAAAAGAGAAAGCTTTGCGCTTCAATAGCCGATGCGCAAGGCCTTTCGCAATCGCCCGGGCGGTGAGAAGAATTCAACCAGACCCCCAAAACAAAAACGGCCCCACAGATGTGGGGCCGCTGAATGGTCAAACCGGAAAAGCCTAAATGCTTTCCTTGACTTCCTTGGCAGCGCGGAAGGCCAGCTTCTTCGAAGCCTTGATCTTGATCTGCTCGCCGGTTGCCGGATTGCGGCCAAGACGGGCAGGACGCTTCCTGACCTGGAAAATTCCAAGCCCGGTGACACGAACCTTGTTGCCCTTCTTCAGGTGCTTCACGAGGAGATCGACAAAGTCAGCCAGCAATTCGCCGGCAGCCTTTTTGGACATCTCGTGCTTTTCGGAAAGTTCCGCAGCCATTTTGGACAGGGGAACCGTCAGTATTTTTTCGTCAGCCATGTTTTCATCTCCGTTTGCCGAATCGGCCGCTGAGGAAACTAGCCCTTTAGCTGAGTCGTGAAAACCCTTATTTTCAGGGGCTATTTTCAATTTGAGTCGAAATAACGCTTATAAAACGGCCATTCCCAATTTGCATGACCGGGGCGTTCCTGAAAATATATATATTACAATGGGTTAGGGTGGTGCCGCCGGAGGTATTCGGGATGCGGATAGGCCACCGGTTCCTTCGGCTTGAAAAAATATCTGCGGAAAATTTCGCGGTAACCATGCATCAGGTAGCCATTGTTTTTTCGCAAAAGCTCCCCACGCTCGGCCTTGTAGTAGGCCGGAAGTTCATACCACGGCAGGCGCGGCTTCAGGTGATGGGGAAGATGCAGGTTGTTGTTGAGGAACATCAGCGA
The DNA here is from genome assembly GCA_965279345.1 of Aestuariivirga sp. Classification (GTDB taxonomy): domain Bacteria; phylum Pseudomonadota; class Alphaproteobacteria; order Rhizobiales; family Aestuariivirgaceae; genus Aestuariivirga. Next base: position 291,219 of record CBDIHN010000001.1, on the reverse strand, counting down.
CAGCAGCGGCGATGATTCCACCACGATGGTCCGCTCGCCAAAATCTTTCGCGGCCTGATGTTCACAGAACGAGCGAATGAGCGAGAAAGCAATTCCCGGCCAGGCGAACATCACGAGATAGGCCCACAGCGGAATGGCGCAAATGAAATAGGCATAGGCAAGTGTCACGGCGCAGGCCGGAATATGCCAGGCCCAGGCTTTGACAATTTCCGTGTCGCCCATTGCAATGGCGCGGATTTCAGAAGACCAGAATCGTATCGTGCCAACCATCGGGCCAATAATCATGCGGCCCGCCAGCGTATTATTGATGGTGTAGAGCTGCTTCAGCGGTGCGGGCAACTCCGCCCAATCATCGGGCAGCAGATAATAGGATTCCGGATCAAGTGTCGGGTCGGTCAGGTTCTCGTCATTGTGATGGATGAGATGCAGCTTGCGGTAACGCCGGTAGGGAAAGTTGAGGCTGAAATTGATGGCCACCAAGAGTTCATTGAGTCCCGCGTTGCGTGTGGGATGCCCGTGCAGAACTTCGTGTTGCAGCGAGCCGTGCAGGGCAATGAGATAGCCGGCCAGCGGCATGATCACCCAGAAGGGCAGGGCATAGTAAAACCACATCAGCGTTGCCATAGCCCCATAGGTGAGAATGATCAGGATGATGGTCGGCGATTCGATTTGCAGGGGCCGGTTGGCGGCAATTTCAGACGGGTGTTGCATGGGCACCAATTATTTGGCTTTCTGGCATTCTTCAAGTCTCAAGGAACTCACCATGCCATGATAGCATCTTTACCCATGTATGATTGGCCGGAAGTTAAGGACGCCACCAACGCCTGGTGGCGCGGTCTTTCGCGGCATCTCGGCGTAGCCGTGGAGCTTGACCGGAACCCCGATCATTTCGCCGCTTGGCGCCGGGCCGATCTCGCCTTCAGCCAAACCTGCGGTTATCCTTTCACCCATGAATTCAAGGGCTTACTAAAATATGTTGGCACCCCGTATTATGCTGTGCCGGGCTGCCACGAGGCAAACTATTGCAGTTTCATCTTTGCCCGCTTCGACCAGCCCCCGGATTCCTTCCGGGGCGGGGTTGCCGCGGTTAACAATCCGGACTCCATGTCCGGCATGCTGGCGCTCAAACTGGTTTTCGCCCCCTTTGCCACGCAAGGGAAATTCTTCGCCCGGAAGCTGGAAAGCGGCAGCCACATCAAGTCCATGATGGCGGTGCGCGATGGCCAGGCCGATGTCTGCGCCATTGATGCGGTCTGCGTGGCCATGGCCCGGCGCTACCGCCCGGATTATCTCGAAGGCCTGGTCGAAATCGCCCGCTCGCCCTCCGTTCCCGGCCTTCCCTATGTCACGCGCGGTGGCGGCATTGAAGCCATGCGGCAAGGGCTGGTTGCCGCCTTCGCGGATTCGGACCTACAACAATATCGTGAGCAGCTCTTCCTGAGCGGCCATTCCGTGCTTCGCCCAACTGCCTATGAGCGTATCACCGATCTTGAAAGTGTGATGCAAATGGCTGGAGGGCTGGAGCTGAATGACGATTGAACTTTATACCTGGAGTACGCCCAACGGCCGGAAAATTTCCATAGGCCTTGAAGAGATGGGACTGGACTATACCGTTCATCCCATCAACATCGGCAAGGGCGAACAATTCGCGCCGGAGTTTCTGAAGATTTCGCCCAACAACAAGATTCCCGCCATCGTCGACACCGACAATGGAATTTCGGTTTTCGAATCCGGCGCCATTCTCATGTATCTCGCCGATAAAGTGGGCAAGTTTTATCCGCAGGACTTCGCAACACGCATCAGGGTCAATGAATGGCTTATGTGGCAGATGGGAAATTTCGGCCCCATGCTGGGCCGCGCCCATGCCTACCTGCATTATAATCCCGGCAAGGCGCCCTTCGCCGAGGAATGGTTTGCCAAGGAGGCCATCCGGCTCTACCGCGTGCTCGACAGGCAACTGGAAAAATTTGAATTCATGGCCGGCGACTATTCGATTGCCGACATCGCGACATTTCCCTGGGCCGCCCGCCATGAATGGCAGCGTATTGATTTGAGCGACTATCCAAATGTGAAGCGCTGGTATCTCGCCATCGCCTCGCGGCCCGCTGTGCAGAAGGGTTTTATCGTGCCGGGTGGCAGTCTCATCCCCATGCCAAAATAGCAGCCACGGCAATAGGCTTGGCTCCCACTGGCATTCCAGTTTGCGCTTGTGCTTCCAGTGACAATTTCTCTAGTGTACCGTTAAGGGAAGGGGCAGCGGCTGCAAAAATGAAAACTCGGACCCGCACCCATATGTTTCAAACATGGAACCCCCAATGGAGCTTGGGCGAGCCAGTTGAAATTCCACAACAGCCTCAAACGCCAAAATGGTCCGGCTGCTATATCAATCTGGATCGGTCACCTGCCCGCCGGCTGCACGTCGAGAATGAAATCAGGCGCCATGGCTTGAAAAACAGATATCGCAGATTTGCGGCAATCGACGGGAAGAGCGTCTACACCAACTCAAAAATCAGCGCTGCGGAAAAGGGCATCTTTGCGTCTCATTTGGCGCTTTTTGAACAGGCGGCGGCAGGTTCCAAAGCCTTGCACGTCGTTGAGGACGATGTCGCATTCTCGGGCGCACTTGCGCCTTTCATAGACTGGATTGTGGAGAGCAACGCCGCCCAGAAGTACGACATGATTGTCACTGACACTTTCATTTCACTGGCTGAGGATAAGTTTCCGTGGTTTGCAAAGGCCGCCGCCGCGGTCCGCGAGGGTAGGGCGTCTTCGGTGGCCAACGGGATTGCCCTCATCGACATGGAAAACAACTATATGTACAGCTGTTCATCCTACATCGTAGCACCTGCCGGTGCTGCGCGCATTGTGGAGGTGCTCAGGCGTGCATGGCGCGAAGGACCGTTGATCCCCGTTGATCGGGCATTGCAGGACGCGGTTCTGGCAAAAGAGCTCCGGATCGGATGCTCAATGCCATTTGTCACTTGGGTTGATTTGAAGGTTTCCCACGCGTCTACCGCAGACAGGGCAGATGAGATTCCTGCCCTATGGTCGCTGCAACGCCTGATGAGATATCTTTTCTTTGTCGATTGTGACATGGAGAACTATCTGGCACCGGCACTCAACAAACTCATCCAGAGCCACAGCAACAGAGTCCTGACGGACATGGAAAAATATACGGTTGAGTTCGCAAAAAAAATGCTGGCTGCCTGCGGCACTGTAAAAAACAAGGGTCAGCCGTGAGCTTTCCATGCCTGCAGTAAGAAAACGTGCCAGGAAAAAGCCGGACACGCCACTCGTCAACTCGGGCGACATTCAGATATTGCTCCTCTTGCCGTTTTTTGTCGTCTTGGCCATGTGCGTACCGGAGACCAAATGGCTCAGGGCCTGCAACTTCATGGCTCGTTTTGTGATGCCCCGGCCAGCCGGCAGGAGAACCAGCCTCTGGCAGGGATCTGATACCCAGGACGTCAACAGGGCAAGGGCCTTCCAACTCGAGCACTATGTTCAGGTTGTAAAGGAGAGGTTGACGGGCTGGCGGGCCCGCGTGGTGCTTGAGAGCGGTGAGCATCTAGTCCGGGCCGGCGAAGCGCAGGATGGAGCAGTGCTGTGGGTCGCCCATTTCTGCTTTAATGCGCTTGCTTCAAAAATGGCCCTGCAGGCGCATGGAAACAGGGTGCATCACATTAGCCGGGCCGAACATGGGTTCAGCAAGTCAAGCTTCGGAATGAGGTTTCTGAACCCGATCCGCATCGGAGCCGAGGCCAAATATCTGGCGAGCCGGATTGTGATAGACCGGGAAAATCCGGCCTTGGCCATGCACACCGCACTCCGTGCCCTCAAGAATGGGGATTTCGTTTCAATCACCGCCGGAGCATGGGAAGGCCAACTGATTTCCGAAGTGATGATCGACGGGCGCGCCCTGGAGCTTTCCACCGGCGCGCCAAGGCTGTCGGCACTCGCGCGATGCCCTTTGCTGCCGGTGTTTGTCGTGCGCGACGATATGACGTCTGAGATCAGGGTCATCGTTGAAGCGCCGCTCACAATCGATACGGCGCTGCCCCGGGACATGATGATCCAGTCAGTGGCTGCGCAATTTGCCGAAATGCACCAGAAATATATTTCCCGCTATCCCCACCAATGGCGGGATTGGGAAAAACTTCAAACCAAGGCATGATTTCTTAGCCAGCAAAGCCGCCCGCTTGCAGGAAGGCAATTTCTGCTGCGGTGGATTTTCGCCCGAGAACCACATTGCGGTGCGGAAACCGCCCAAAGCGGGCGATGATGTTCAAATGCATTTGCGCGTAATAGACCATGTCGTGCAGCCCTAAAGTTCCAAACAGGGCAACACAGCGGTTCTGCGCGTCGAGGTCTTCCGCGTGCTCGAACGGCATGAGAAGCCACATGGCCAGCGGCGGCACCAGCTTCTGGTGGTAGCCCCGGCCCACCGATGCCTTGGCCAGGGCCAGCGCCTTGGCATCTCCGGCAAAGGCGAGTGGACTGCCCCGGTGGGTGTTGCGCGAGATCTGGTCAAGCAAAAGGACAAGCCCCAAAGCGCCGTCTGGAGTTTCGCCCCAATGATCGAAAACGCCAAGGCGTGCCTGTTTCAGCGCTTCGCCAAAACGAACGGCCAGAGCGCCGTCGAAAGCGGCATTCTTCTCGAACCAGTGCGCAGGCCCCGCGAGTGTCCAAAAATCCACAACGGTTTTGGCGTCCACGCTATTTTCTCGCCGGCATCACTTCATCGGCGGAGATGCGCGACTTCACGAATTCCTCGCGCATTTCACAGTGGAGCGACAGGCCATGAAGCTTGGGAAATTTGCTGGCCGGAAAAGCCTCAGGCACACGCAATTTCACATAGCCGATCAGGCAGCCGATGGTGACATCCGCCTGGCTCATGTGCAAATCGGAATACCACGGCGTGCCGCAGTTTTTTTCCAGTTCCGTCAGCCCCGCCTTCAGTTGGTCCAGGCAACGCGCCTCCCATTCCTCACTCAGCATTTTCTTGGGATGGTAGTGGCGTTCATAAACCACGGCCCCAGCCTTTTCGATGGTACCCGCCGCCAGCGCCACTGCCTGCAAAACCTTGCGGCGCTCCGGGCCATGGCTCGGTGTCAAAGCCCGCGCCGGTCCCGCCAGTTCGTCGAGGTAATCAAGGATGGCCCACGAGTCGATAAGGATTTCGCCGGTGGCCAGTTCAAGCGAAGGAATGCGGATCAGCGGATTGATCTTCTGCATTTTCTTGGCGTTGGAAAACACCGAGATCGTGTTGCGCTCAAACGGCATGTGGTAGTGGTGCAGCGTAACCGCAACGCGACGCACAAACGGCGAGTCATATTGCCCAACCAGGATCATGCCCGCACTATCGCGCAGTTAGGCGAGGCGGTCCATAGCCTTCTGGCGGCCGATTAAGGGCAGAAGGACTGCCAATTCAGGTCCATGATCAAGCCCCGTAAGCGCCAGGCGCAGTGGCATGAAAAGCTGCTTGCCTTTGCGGCCGCTCGCAAGTTTCAGGGAATCGGTCCAGGTTTTCCAGGTGGTGGAATCCCAGGGTTCGGCGGGGAGAGACTTTGCCGCTTCGGTTATAAAACTGCGATCCTCAGTGGTCACAACCGGAGTGATCTTGCCAGCAATGATCTCATGCCAGGCCTTGGTATCGGAGAGTTTTTCAAGGTTCCCGCGAACCGCCAACCAAAACGCCTCACTGCCATAATCCAGTCTGCTCTTTACCGCGTCCCACGGCAGCATATGCAGGAGCTTGGCATTAAGATGATTGAGTTCCGCCTCGTCAAAGCGGGCCGGCGCGCGCGACAGCTTGGCGAGATCGAAGCCCTCCACCAGTTCCTTGTAGTCTACGCAAGGGTGAATTGAATCAGAGGTGCCCAAAAGAGCCGCATGGCTGACCACGGCCATGGCCTCCAGGCCGCTCTCGCGCATGGTGCTGATCGAGAGTGAACCGAGGCGCTTTGACAATCCAACACCATCGGGCCCCACCAGCCAACTGTGATGGCCATAGGCAGAAACTCTGCCTTCCAGCTTTTCGGTGATTTCAATTTGGACGGCGGCATTGGCCACGTGATCCTCACCCCTGATGACATGGGTGACGCCGAATTCAATGTCATCGACGACAGAACAGAATGTATAGAGATAGGTGCCATCCTCGCGGATGCACACAGGATCCGACTGTGAGGAGGTATCGATGTGCACCGGGCCACGGATCAGGTCGGTCCACGTCACTTGCCTCTGATCCAGCTTAAAACGCCAATGGGGTCTGCGGCCTTCGGCTTCCAGTGCGGCACGATCTTTCTCAGTAAGCTTGAGTGCCGACCGGTCATAAATAGGAGCCAAATGCTTCGCCGCCAGACGCTTGCGTTTGCGCTCCAACTCGTCCGCTGTGTCGTAACAGGGATAGAGGATGCCGGCAGCCTTCAGTTTTCCGGCAGCCGCATCATACTTGTCGATACGCTTTGACTGCCATTCAACTCGCGTGGGCTTGATGCCCAGCCAGTCGAGATCAACAGCGATGGAGTCCGCGTATTCGGTCTTCGAGCGTGCCACATCCGTATCATCATAGCGCAGGATGAACTGCCCGCCAGTCTTCTGCGCCATGAGCCAGTTCAAAATAGCGGTGCGCCCATTGCCAATATGAATGCGGCCCGTGGGCGAGGGGGCAAAGCGGAGGACTGTCATTGAGAATTGCCAAATAGCTGTTCAAGTAATTTGATTATTGCTGCCGCAGATTTTTCAACGTAGTGGCCTTTAACGTTTTCTGCTACAGACTTGCCAAATTGGCGGAGTCCACCGCCAAATGCAGAAATTGTTGAAGTTTCAATAACTGCGCCCTTTAATTGATTCAACATGCTCTCAAGCAATTCAATAATTATTTCCTTTGATTTAGTTGAAACCAAAGCATCAGGGTCATTAGTTTGACTAAGAAGTTTTTGAAAATTTTCAAGTTCCACTAAAAGCTTTTGGATTGTGCCCGCATCAGTAAATTGGCGGATACGGATTCTGGACGTGCGATTTATGGAATAACTTCCGCTCAAGACGCCAATATTTATTAATTCAATTGCAATGGTCTCGTGAAGACCAGACAAAATTGCGATAAAATTTTGAAATTTTGGATTCCCACCTGAAGCAGCATTTCGTATTACGGCAACAGAAACCTTGCCAGTCTCTGAAATACGTTTTTCAGAGATACCTACTTCAGTTCGATATGTCGTTATAAGCGAACCAAGTTCATTTAGCTCTGCTGAATCGTATGCTCCATAGGACGTGGTGCCAATCAGTTTTTCAACTCTAAAAAGCAGCGCGATTAGTTCTCTTGGGTTTAGCTTGGTAGTCATTTAAGACTTGTCCCGGAAGGCATTGGTAATAGGATAGCGCCGGTCGCGGCCGAAGTTGCGCCGGGTGATCTTGACCCCCGGTGCCGCCTGCCGCCGCTTATATTCGGCGATGTAAAGCATGTGCTGGATGCGTTTCACCAGCGCCTCGTCATGGCCACGCTTCACGATGGCCGCAATCGGCAATTCCTCTTCCACCAGGCCCTGCAGAATATCATCCAGAACTTCGTAGGGCGGCAGCGTGTCCTGGTCCTTCTGGTTCTCGCGCAGCTCCGCCGTGGGCGGCTTGCTGATGATGCGCTCGGGGATCACGAAGCCTTGCGTGTTGCGCCACTTTGCCAGCCGGAACACCTGCGTCTTGTAGACATCCTTGATCGGATTAAAGCCGCCGTTCATGTCGCCATAGAGTGTCGCATAGCCCACCGACATTTCTGACTTGTTGCCCGTGGTCAAAACCATCGAGCCAAACTTGTTGGAGATCGCCATGAGAATGACGCCGCGCGTCCGCGACTGGATATTCTCTTCGGTCACATCGATATTCTTGCCATCGAACATCGGCTTCAACGTGGACAAGAATCCTTCAACCGGCTCCTTGATCGGCACCACGTCATAACGCACGCCCAAAAGCTTGGCGCAGGCCTCCGCATCCACAAGGCTGTCCTTGCTCGTGTAGGCATAGGGCAGCATCACGCAGTGAACCCGCTCCTTGCCCAGCGCATCAACCGCCATGGCGGCCACAACGGCTGAGTCGATGCCGCCGGAAAGGCCCAGTACCACGCCGGGGAAACGGTTCTTCTCCACATAATCCTTGAGACCCAGCACGCAGGCCTTCCAGGTTTCCGCTTCGCCTTCCGGAAGCTTGGCGATGGTGCCCGGCGTGACCCGCCAGCCATCCGTGCCCCGCGCCCATTCCGTGAGCGTGACGTCCTCCACAAACATCGGCATCTGGACAGCAAGTGAGCGGTCCGCATTCAACACAAACGAAGCGCCGTCAAACACCAGCTCATCCTGCCCGCACACCTGATTGAGATAGGCCATGGGCAGCCCCGTTTCGGTGACCCGCGCCACCACGAGATTGAGCCGCACATCATCCTTGTTGCCCTCAAATGGCGAGCCATTTGGAACCAGCAGGATTTCTGCCCCGGTTTCCGCCAGGGTTTCGCAGGTTTCCTCGGTCCAGATATCCTCGCAGATCGGAACCCCGATCCGCACCCCCTTGAAGGAAATGGGGCCGGGGGCAGGGCCCGCCTGAAACACCCGCTTTTCGTCAAACACGCCGTAGTTCGGCAAGTCATGCTTGAAGCGCACAGTCTCAATCTTGCCGCCGTTGAGAAGCGCCACCGCATTATACACCTTGCCGCCTTCGGCCCATGGCGTGCCCATGAGAATAGCTGGGCCGCTCTTGGTATCCTTGGCCAGTTCCTCAAGCGCCGCCTTGCACTGGGCCACAAAACTCGGGCGCAAAACCAAGTCCTCCGGCGGATAGCCGCAGATAAACAGCTCCGGAAACAGCACAAGATCGGCCCCCGCCGCATCAAGGCAGGCCGCCCGGGCCTTGGCCATATTGGCCTGAATGGCACCCAGCGTAGGGTTCAACTGGGCCAATGCAATAACGAGTCTGTCGGTCATGCCCGCCTCTTAGCGGATTGAACCCGTGTCTTCAATTGCTGGCAGAAATCCGCCTCGGTTCAGGATTTTCCAATTATGGTTTTGGGCCATGCCAGAACCCGGCCCGGCCCATGCGCAGCCGCAAACAAGAGGCCCGCTAGAAAGGTGAAATGATCCACAAAGAAGCCGAACTCTGCCTGATTCCCGGCCCAATGGGACGGGCCATGGAAAGCAAAGGCGAGGAAAATCACGTAAAGCCCTGCAAGAAGACAAGCCTCTGAAAAGAATACGCCGGTCAGAAAACAGATCACCAGCGCACTTTCAAAAATGGCGGCAAGCCAGGCGAGAAGATAAGAAAACGGAAAACCCGCAGCCGAGATATAATCGGCGGTTGCCTGCATCCCTGCAAACTTGAAGCTTACCGCCATCAGGAAAGCAGCGGCAAATATCAGGCGGCCGATGAGAATGGCTGCCGTCTGCCAAGTAGATTCTGTCGCGTTGGATGTCATTGGTTGTCCTCCTTTTGGTACGAATGGTTCCACGAACTTTAAGGCCATTCAAGGACCGAGCGGAGCCCCGTTGACGATGTCCGGAAAACCCACCAAGACTTGGCCATGACCATATTCGATTTCATCACCCGGGCTGATCCATCAGGCATTGCAATTGCCGCCCCGGAGCGGAATCCCATAACCTATGAGGGGTTGGCCGCATTGGTTGAAAAGACCCTGCGAAGCCTGAACGGGGCGGGCCTTGGCCGTACCGACAAGGTGGCCATCGTCCTGCCCAACGGCCCCCTCATGGCCACGGCCTTTCTCACCGTTTCCGCCGCCTGCATCGCCGCCCCACTCAACCCGAACTTCCGCGAGGATGAATTCCGCTACTACATGGAAGATTTGAACATCAAGGCGCTGATCGTGGATAGCGGCAGTGTCTCGACCGCGGTGGCGGCTGCAGCAAGTCTTGGCATTTCAATCATTGACCTCGAGCCTCACGATCTTGCCGGCGACTTTACCCTGCACCCGCTCACCCGTGGCCAGACCCCGAATGGCGGATTTTTGGGCAGCGATGAAACGGCGCTCGTGCTGCACACCTCGGGCACGACCTCGAAACCAAAGATCGTGCCGTTGACGCAAGGTAACCTGACGGCATCGGCCGACAACATTGCCCGGACCCTGCGCCTGATCAGCGCCGACCGCTGCCTAAACATCATGCCGCTGTTTCACATTCACGGCCTGGTCGCGGCGGTGCTGGCAACGCTCTCCGGCGGCGGTTCGGTTTTCTGTACGCCGGGATTCAACGCGTTGAAATTTTTTGGTTGGCTGGAGGAATCGAAACCCACTTGGTACACGGCCGTGCCGACCATGCACCAGGCCATCCTCTCCCGCGCTGAAAGAAATGTGGTGGTCATCAAGGCCCACCCCTTGCGGCTGATCCGTTCAAGCTCCGCCTCTCTGCCAGTTCCCGTATTCAATCAACTGGAAGCAACTTTCGGCTGCCCGGTGATTGAAGCCTATGCCATGACCGAAAACGCCCACCAGATGACCAGCAACCAGTTGCCGCCGGACAAGCGCAAGGCAGGCTTCGTGGGCTGCGCGGCAGGGCCGAAAGTCGCTATCATGTCGACCGCCGGAAAAATCCTCAAAGCCGGCAAGGAAGGCGAAGTGGTCACCCGCGGGCCTAACGTAACCAAGGGTTATGAGAACAACCCCGAGGCCAATGAAGCTGCCTTCGCTCATGGCTGGTTCCACACCGGCGACCAAGGCTACATGGACGAGGACGGCTATCTAAAGATCACCGGCCGCCTGAAGGAGATCATCAACCGCGGCGGTGAAAAAATATCGCCCGCCGAAATCGACGAAGCCCTGCTTGATCACGCTGCCATCCAGCAAGCCTTGGCCTTTGCCGTTCCCCACGATAAGCTCGGCGAAGATGTGGCCGCCGTCGTCGTGTTGAAAGAAGGCGCCCTGGTTACCGAACGTGAGCTGCGCGATTTTGTGAATGAGAAGTTGGCGGCCTTCAAAGTGCCCAACCGAATCTATTTCTTGAGCGAGATTCCCAAAGGCGCCACGGGCAAATTGCAGCGCATCGGCCTGGCGCAGAAGCTGGGCCTCGCATGACAAAAATCTGTGTCTTCGGCGCTGGCGCCATCGGCGGCTACATCGGCGCACGGCTGGCGCACAAGGCCGAGGCTGAAGTGTCGCTGGTCGCACGTGGCCCCCATCTCGCCGCCATGGAGGCCAACGGCCTTATCCTGAAACAGGGCGGCGAGACCTTCATGGTCCACCCTCGCGTCTCATCTGATACAAAAACCCTGGGCCCGCAGGATTTTGTGATTGTCACCGTAAAGGCCCATGCGCTTCCCGGGGTGCTGGAACAACTCCAACCCTTGCTTGGCAAGGATACGGCCCTTCTCTTTGCCCAGAATGGTTTGCCCTGGTGGTATTTCTACAAGCACGGCGGACCCTATGACGGGCGGCGCATTGAAAGCGTCGATCCCGGCGGAAAAATCTGGGAGCGTCTGGGGCCTGAACGCGCCCTTGGCAGCGTTGTGTGGCAGGCCGCCGAACTGGAAGCCCCCGGCGTGATCGCCCATGCCTATGGTGATCGCCTGCCCATTGCCGAGCCATCGGGAGAAAAAACCCCGCGCGCCATGCTGCTCAGCAAATTACTGATGAATGCCGGATTGAAAAGCCCGGTACGCGGCAACCTGCGCGATGAAATCTGGCTGAAGCTCTGGGGCAATTTGAGTTTCAATCCGGTCAGTGTGTTGACGCAGGGAACACTCCTGCAACTAGCCACCGACAACGGCACGCGGAAGGTCATTCGTGACATGATGCAGGAAGCCCGCCATGTGGCCGAAGCGCTGGGCGTGAAATTTTCGGTGGATGTCGATGAGCGCATCGCCATGGCGGAAAAAGTGGGAAACCACCGCACCTCCATGGTGCAGGATGTCGAAGCGGGAAGGCCCACGGAACTCGATTCACTCCTGGGAGTCGTCATAGAATTGGCACAGATCGTTGGAATTGCTACACCCGCCCTGAATTTGGTATATGATCTCACCAAGTTTCGAAGCAAAACCTGATAGAATTTTACCGGAGAAGTTCCAATGCGTCTCGACAATGAAAAACCCAGTGAAAATGTTGAAGATCGCCGTGGACAGGGTGGTGCCGGTGGCGGCTTTGGTTTCCCGCGCGGTGGCAGCGGCAGGGGCATCAACATTCCGATGGGCGGCGGCAGGGGCGGCTTCAGCATTTCCACGATCATTATGCTTGTCATTGCCTATTTCGCCATCAAGCTGCTGTTCGGCATTGACCTTCTCGACATGGTGAATGGCGGCGGCATGCAGGCGCCAAACAGCGGCACCAGCACGGAAATGACCATTCCCAAGGGCAACACTGATGTGGCTGGCGGCGATGTGCAAGGCGGCGCCACTACGCCCGCAACCGATGTGACCGGCGATGCGGGCAAGGATTTCGTGGCGCGTGTCCTGGGCTCAACCGAGCGCGTTTGGGATGGCGTCTTCAAGCAGATGGGTCAGACCTACCAGAAGCCCAATCTCGTTCTCTTCAGCGGCTTCGTGCAGTCGGCCTGTGGCATGGCGCAAGCGGCCATGGGTCCGTTCTATTGCCCGCGCGACAGCAAGGTCTATATCGATCTCTCGTTCTACCAGGACATGAAAAACAAGCTGGGCGCCCCTGGCGATGCGGCGCAGGGCTACGTGATCGCCCATGAGGTGGGCCATCACCTGCAGAATCTCTTTGGCATTGCCGACAAGGTAACTGCCGCGCGCATGAAGGTTTCGCAAGAAGAGGGCAATGTTCTTTCCGTGCGCATGGAGCTTCAGGCCGATTGCTTTGCCGGCATCTGGGCCAAGGAATCCCATGTCTTCGAGGATGGCGACATTGAGGAAGCCCTGAACGCCGCCACCGCCATTGGCGATGACCGCCTGCAGAAGCGTTCGCAAGGCTATGTTGTCCCTGAGTCCTTCACCCACGGCACCTCCGAGCAACGGGTGCGCTGGTTCAAAACTGGCTTCCAGGCAACTGATATTGGCCAGTGCGATACCTTCGGAACGGACCAGCTCTGACACTAACGTGAGCCGGCGCGAATGGGTTTCGCGTCGCCGCGACACGTAATTGTTACGGAAGTTGTTTTGCCCCACCGGCTCTCCGGGAGCATTGTCGTGCCTGAAGTTCAGTTCAAAGGCGATGCCCATGACCACAACCCAGGTTCCAAGTGAAAAGGTTTATGTCCACCGGCTCTTCGTGCGGGTGTTCCACTGGGTGAATGCCCTGGGCATAACCCTGATGATCACAAGCGGCTGGCGCATTTATAATGCCTCGCCGCTTTTTGATTTCAGGTTCCCGAACGGCGTCACCCTTGGCGGCTGGTTGGGTGGCGCGCTGCAATGGCATTTCGCCGCCATGTGGCTTCTGCTAATCAACCTGCTCGTCTATCTTATTGTGGGTTTTGCTTCCGGCCATTTCAGAAAGCGCTTCACACCTGTTTCGCCATCATCTGTTGCGCGCGACATGGCGAAAGCCCTGAAAGGGAAACTGCCCCACAGCGCCACCACCTATAATGCCGTACAGAAAGCTTCTTATATCGGCGTGCTGCTGGCCATCATTCTCGCCATTGTTTCGGGAAGCGTCGTGTGGAAGCCGGTTCAGTTGCAGGAGCTTGCCGTTCTCATGGGCGGTTACGAGGGTGCGCGCCTGGTGCATTTCTTCAGCATGGCGGCAATCTGCGCCTTCATTGTGCTGCACCTGACCCTGGTTTTGCTCGTGCCCAGCACGCTTATACCGATGATCATAGGGTGGGTACGCAAAACCAAATACGAGCCGGAGCCAAGCCATGAACGCTAAACTTCTGTTGCAACCCTCAAAGTTCCTGGTGAACATCGAGCGCCGCTTGTTCATGAAAAAAACCTTGAGCCTTGGAGCCCTCGCAATGCTCACGGGCTGCGACGCAACGGATCCGTCCGTGACCGACCGCATACTGTCGGCCATGTCGCGTTGGAATGATGAGGTGCAGCTTGCGATCTTCAATCCAAACAAGCCTGCGCCAGTCTACACCGAAGCCGATATCACCGAGGACTTTCCCTTCAACGGCTATTATCCCGAAGCCAAGGCACCAGTAGTGGCGGAGGAAGGTTTCAAGCTTGAACTCTCGGGCCTCATTGGCAAGAAGGAAAGCTGGACCCTTGAACAGTTGCGCGCCCTTCCGCAGGAATCGCAGATCACCCGCCACATCTGCGTTGAAGGCTGGAGCGCCATCGGCAAGTGGGGCGGCGTGCGCTTTAGTGATTTCCTGCGGCTGGTCGAGGCCGATACATCAGCCAAATATGTTGGCTTCAAATGCGCCGACAATTATCATTCCAGCATCGACATGGCCACGGCACTTCACCCGCAAACCATTCTGGCGCTCACCTTCCGCGACAAGGTGCTGCCGACGAAGTATGGCTTCCCGATGAAGCTGCGCGTGCCGACGAAATTGGGCTTCAAGAATCCCAAGCACATCATGGCCATGTATGTGACCAATGACTATCCCGGCGGCTTCTGGGAAGACCAGGGCTATAACTGGTTCAGCGGTTCGTGAGTGCGGCACTCGCTGGCCCTCACAAACGGGTGAATGTCTCGTTCGTGTTTTGCTTGTTATCAGGCGCTTTTGCAGTGTTCTCCCGAGACAATGAAGTCTCATCTCTGGAGGAATATTCACATGCTTAAGTATGCTGCTGCCGCCGTCGTTGCCGGCCTTTTCACAATCACGCCGGCCTTTGCCGACGAGATGATGAAATGTGACGACGCGAACATGATGAAGATGGATACGATGGTCAAGGAGACCACCGATCCCATGATGAAGAATCAGATGGAAATGGCCATGGGCGAAATGACCATGGCGACGGATGCCAAGAAGGCCAGCAAGATGGACGAGTGCGAAATGCACCTGAACAAGGCCGCCATGGAACTCAAGAAAAAATAACCCCAAACGAAAACGGGCGCTGTTGCCCAGCGCCCGTTTGAAATTTCTGCCGTGGAATTACGACTTGTTCATCGCGCCCTTGATGAGGGCTACAACGACTGTAAGCACCGCACCGCCGATGCCGCCGCCGGCCGCATCCTGAATGATTGCGCCAATATCCAGTCCGCTTGCGGCAACGCCTGCTGCGGCATCGGTCGCCATTGCACCACCGCCAAGTATCTTGTCGAGAATCTGGCCACCGCCCAATCCACCAATAACGCCGGCGATCGTGTTGCCTAAGGTGCCGAGGCTCTTGTCAGGCATTGCCTTGCCCGCAGCGTTACCGCCAATGGCACCGACGACGAGTTGTATGATAATCGGAAGTAGACTTTCCATTTGGGACCCCTTTGTGGACAATCGCTGGCTTGTTGCCAGTACGCGATCATAACAGGGTTTGGGTGACAACTCAAAGTTAGAATTCCTGCGGCCGTTCCCCCGAGCGGGCCGCAAATTCAATAAGCGTTTTCGCTTTTGAGCAGCGCGAAAGGCGTGCGCACCAGAATATTCACATCAAACATCAGCGACCAATGATCGATGTAATCGAGATCATGCTTCACCCGCTGTTCAATTTTTTCGCGCGTGTCGGTCTCGCCGCGCCAGCCGTTGACCTGCGCCCAGCCGGTAATGCCGGGACGCACCCGGTGGCGCGCGAAATAGCCATCGACGACCTGTTCGTAAAGCGTGTCGGCGGCCTTGGCCTGGGTGGCATGCGGGCGCGGGCCTACAAGCGAAAGCTGACCGGTTAACACATTGAATAATTGAGGCAATTCGTCCAGTGAAGTTTTGCGGATAACCCGCCCCACGCGCGTCACACGGGGATCACCCTTGCTCACCAGCTTTGCGGCGTTCGCATCGCAGCGGTTGGCATACATCGAGCGGAATTTAAAAACTTCAATCAATTCATTGTTGAAGCCATAGCGCTTCTGCTTGAACAGCACCGGTCCCTTGCTTTCCAGCCGGATGGCGGCAGCCACAGCAAGCATCAAGGGTGCCAGCATAACAATTGCCAAGCTCGCAATGGTACGGTCAAAAACATTCTTGAGAAAAAGTCCCCAGCCCATCAGCGGCCGGTCAAAAACCGCGAGCAGGGGCAGGCGGCCGATGTAGGTATAAGCCTTGGAGCTGAATTTCAGGCTCGAGGCCTTGCCACTGATTCGGATGTCAACAGGCAGTTCCCAGAGCCGCTTCAGGATGTAGAGAAGGCGCGCTTCCGCCGAAAGGGGAATGGCAACGATGATGAGATCAACGCGGTTGCTGCGGGCATAGGTCGCAAGATCAATGATTGTTCCCAGCTTCAAGTGCTTTTGCTTGTGAAGGGATGGTGGGCTGCGAACTTCATCACGGTCGTCAAACAGGCCGATGATGTCAATTTCCAGGTCATGCGATGCTTCGAGGGCGTGCAACGCATCATCGGCAACCCGACCACCGCCGACAATGGCTATGCGCTTGCGAAACCTCCCTTGGCCTGCGATGGGCCGGGCCCAGACCTGCGCCATCAGGCGGCTGAGCGCCAGATACGCGGTGACAACCAATGTCCAGTCGAGGAGCAGGCGCGGCTCCAGGGGAATAAGGAAATGGTCGAGTGACTTGTAGGCCGCACCGCCAGCGATAATAAGCGTCGCCGCCGATTTCAAAAAAGTCCAGCCGCCATTCACCAGGGCGGACGTCCTGTAAAGGCCGAAATCGCGCAGCAGCAGCAGGGAGAGAAAGGTTAATGCGAGGGAGAAAAAGGCGATGATCGAAACCTCGTTCGGGGCTTCAAGTCGGCCTGCAAAGCTGGTCGTGTAGAGCATTGCGGCGGCGAAGAAGATGATAAAATCCAAGGCCTTCAACAGGCGTTGAACCACTTCGCCGTCAACATATCTTGACGCTGCCTTTGCCGCCGCCACCGTCATTGTCCCAACTCTGCACGTGATTTGCTATTGCCTACTTGCAATGCAAATTCGAAGCCAATTGGTAAAACTGCCGAAAATGCTGGTTATTGGGCCAGTTCCCGGACGCTGTTAACCCTTTTTCAGCGGGAAAAGCGGTTCTGGAACCCCGTGAACCCCCGGTTTGAGCGCGAAAAGATCGCCGGACTGCGGCCAGAGTTGCAGGGCATCCGGGCTCATCCCGTCTCGCGCCGTTGTTACATAAAGGGTAGCAAGGGTTTCACCGCCAAAACCCACCGTTGTGACATGGGGGGCAGGCACCTGAATATGGCGAAGCCGGAAACCGGCATTTGAGAACTGGCTTACCCGCGCTCCGCCCCAATGGGCCACCCAAAGGTTGCCTTCTGCATCCACCGTCAGCCCGTCGGGCATGCCTTCCTCATGGGTGTAGGAAATCAGTACACGGCGGTTGCGGGGCATGGGGTCATCGGCGGAAATATCATAGGCAAAGGTTTTCTTGCCCGCGCTGTCGTTGAAATACATGGTCTTGCCATCAAGCGAAAAGGCCGGGCCGTTGGAAACCGCAAACCCCACATCGCCGAGGAAGCATTTGCCGTTGGGCAGTACGCACCAGAGGGCACCGCGTGGGTCACTCTCCTTAGCGTGGGAACTGCCGACCCAGAGCCTTCCAAAATGATCCACCTTGCAGTCATTGTAGATGATGGCGTCACGGTCCAGTTCCGGCCGCGCGAAAACCTTGGTGGCCCCGGTCTTGATATTCAGGGTGGACAGGCCCCCCGCATGGCTGACCATTAGAAGCTTGGGATTGGTGGTGGCAACAATCGCCCCCAATGGAGCCTTTAAGGCAATATCACGCACCTGCGTTTCACCTTTAACGGGATCGTGAATGAAGAGCTTGGCGTCGTAAAGATCGATCCACAAAAGCCGTTTCGATGCCACATGCCAGATCGCCGCTTCGCCCAGTTTATTCGCTGCCCGGTAGACATTCCGTAAAGCTGACATATGTTTCCCCTGAAACCCTTGGCAAGCACCATAACCGCAAACTTCGAATCAAGCCATATTCTGGACCAAGGCAAATGTGGAAAGTGGTTCGTGTCTTGACTTGGCACGGACTCGTCCCGCACTCTGCGCCTTTGCAGGGACAGGACCAGGCGTTTGACAGAGACTCCAAACCGGTGGCGGCGCTATGCGCAATGGGATGAGCGGCCCCTGCGGCTCGACAAGTTCGCGGCGGAAGACGCGGCTCATGGCTTTTCGGCCTTCACCAGCCCCTCCGATCCCAAGCCGGGCGTCACCATAAAGGCAGGGCGGATTGCCAGCATGGACGGCGTGCTGGCCCATGACTTCGACATGATCGATGAGTTTATTGCCCGTCATCATCTTGATCCCGACATTGTCCCGGAGGCCATGGCGATGGACTCAGGGCTTGTGGCGCGCATGCTCGTCGATATGAACGTTCCGCGTGAGCAACTGGTACGCCTTGCCCATGGCATGACACCGGCAAAACTCGCCGATGTCGTCTCCCGTCTCAATGCGCTCGAAATTGCCTTCGCCTATTCCAAGATGCGGGCTCGAAAAACTCCCGGCAACCAGGCCCATGTGACCAATGCCAAGGATGATCCCTTGCAGCTTGCCGCCGATGCGGCCACCGCCGTTGCCTTCGGCTTTGATGAAATTGAAACCACCATGCGTGTCTCGCGCAATGCCTGGTCCAATGCGGTGGCCTGCGCCGTGGGCTCAGCCGTTGGCCGCTGGGGCACGCTGTTCCAGTGCTCCAGCGAAGAGGCCGAGGAACTCCGCATCGGCATGGCGGGCTTTACCTCCTATGCCGAAACCGTGTCCGTCTACGGCACGGAAAAAACCTTCATCGATGGCGATGATACGCCGTGGTCGAAGGCGTTCCTTGCGGCAGCCTATGCTTCGCGCGGCATCAAGATGCGCTGCACCTCCGGCGCCGGTTCCGAATTACTCATGGGTTTCCATGAATCAAAATCGCTGCTTTATCTCGAAGCCCGTTGCCTTTGCCTCCAGCGCGGCATGGGCGCGCAAGGCACGCAAAATGGCGGCATTGATGGCGCACCACTCACCGCAACAATCCCCGGCGGTATCCGCGAGTTGATGGCGGAGAATCTTTTAGCCGTCTGGCTCGATTTGGAATGCGCTTCCGGTAATGACGCGCGTTCAACCGAATCCGAAATTCGCGTCGGCGCAAAGATCTTGCCCTTCCTCATCTCCGGCTCCGATCTCATCTGCTCCGGCTTTGGCTCCATCCTCGCCTATGACAATTCCTTCAACCCATCGCTCATCAATGGCGAGGAGATGGAAGACTTCCTCGTGCTCCAGCGCGACTTTGAAGCCGATGGAGGATTGACGCCGCTACCCGAGGAACGCGCCCTGGATTTGCGCGGCCGCGCCGTTGAAGCCATTGCCGCCGTATTCGAGGAGCTTGGCCTGAACAAACCCACGGCCGACATGAAACAAAGCGTGGTGGTAGCCTCCGGTTCCGATGAAACCCGAAGCTACACCCCGCGCGACGTGGCCGGGATCAGCGAAGCCATCAAGGAGCGCGAGATTACCGTGATCGAGGTGATCAAGGCCTTGGTGAAGCGCGGCTTTGCCGACGAGGCGCAGAACCTGCTGAACCTCGTGAAGCTGCGGGTTTCCGGCGATTACCTGCAAACCTCCGCCATGGTGCGCAAGGGCAAAGTCGTAAGCGCCGTAAACGATCCCAACACCTATCTCGGCCCCGGCACTGGCTACCGCGTGTCCGAAGAGCGCCGCCTCGAACTCAATTCCATCCGCGACGTGCTGGACCAGAAGGAAGTGCTGCGCCAGGAAGCGCTGCATGAAAAGGATGAAGCAAAACGTATCCAGTACCGCATCAAGGGCCCAGCCGGGCAGGGGACGGATAAAAAGGAAGTGGTGATCGGCATCAGCCCGGCCTTCGGCTTGAACCTGTTCCAGACCACGGCGGGCCACCGCCTCTCCGATGTCCTCAAGGGCATGGTCGATGCTATCGAGAAGCGCGGCCTCCACGCCCGCATCGTGCGCTTCAAGCATACGGCTGATACGTCTTTCCTCGGCATCTCGGCGGCAACGCTATCCGGTTCAGGCATCGGCATCGGCATTCAGGCTAAAGGCACCGCCGTCATCCACAGCCGGGATCGTTTGCCTCACAACAACCTCGAACTCTTTTCCAACGCGCCCATCACCAAGCTCGAACACTATAAGGGCTTTGGCGCCAATGCCGCGGCCTATGCCCTGGGCGAAATGCCCGAACCCGTTGTGGTGCCAACTCGCGGTGAAGCCATGGGCTCGCGCTACCACGCCCGCGTCGCCTTGATCTATGCCATCGAAACCGGATTGACCGCTGAAGGCGCATTACCCGAAGATATCGACGTGAAATTCACCGGAACAAAATCATGACCGCCAAACTCACCATCGCCGACTATCCCCTGGCCGAAACCCGGAGCGACAAAATTCGCGGGCAACGCGGCAAGTCTCTTGATGATATTACCCTGGACGCCGTCATGGCGGGCAAAGTGACCATGGAAGATCTGCGCATCACGCCGCAGGCGCTTGCCGACCAGGCCGAAATTTCCCGCGCCGCCAAGCGCCCGACCCTTGCCCTCAATTTTGAGCGCGCCGCCGAACTGGTGGGCGTGCCCCAGGATTTCATCATGAGTTCCTACGAGATGCTGCGCCCCGGCCGGGCAAAATCCAAGGAACAGTTGCTGGACGTCGCAAAAACTTTCCGCCAGACCTACAAGGCAGAACGCATGGCAAAATTCATCGAGGAAGCCGCCGACATCTACGAACGCCGCGGCCTCTTCACTTACCGCTTTTAGGAACGCCCATGTCTTGGAAGACCAGCTACCGATCAATCTACTACCAAGGCGCACCCGAACCCGACGATCTTGTCCTGCCCGTCAAAGAGACAGCCCTTCTCGTGATTGACGTTCAAAACACCTATCTTGAGCGGCCCGACCGCGCCAAGCTTTCAAAAGCCGAGCAGGCTCACTTTGATGCCTGGACTCCCTTTCACGAACGTATGCACAGCCAGGTCATCCCCCGCACGGCGGAGCTGCTGAAACTCTGCCGCGCCAAAGGCATCGAATGCCTCTTCGCCCGCATCGCAACCCACACGCTAGATGGCCGCGAGCGCTCGCTTTCCCAGAAAATGCCGGGCTGGAACAACCTCCTGCTGCCCAAGAATGAAAAGCCCTCGCAACTGGTGGCAGCGCTGGCCCCCGTTGGCGACGAAATCGTCGTGACCAAAACCACCGATTCAGCCCTCACCGGTACCAATTTGCGGCTTATCCTGCATAATCTCGGCATTAAGAATGTCATCTGCGCTGGCATCTTCACCGACCAGTGCGTGTCCTCGACCGTGCGCAGCCTGGCCGATGAGAGCTACAATGTGGTGGTGGTGGAGGATTGCTGTGCCGCCGGATCAGACGAACTGCACCACAAAGAGCTCGAAATCATCAACATGATCTATTGCCACGTCCTGTCGAGCTTGGAGCTCAAGACAATAATGCGGCTGGAGTAGCGGCCATGCTGCGATTGGCTATTTACTCACAAGAAAAAATTGTGCACAATTTCTGCCAGAATTTGCCTAAAATTGCCAAAAAAGTCCACAATAATGAACAGGGAGAGAAACATGGCGAATAGCAATAAGGTTTCACGTCGAAATTTCATGCAGCAGTCGGCCCTATGGGCCGCCGCCTTTGCCGGCGGCGGGTCATTGGTGCCGGGCGTGGCCTCAGCGGCGCGCGAGAAGGAGCTGAACATCCTGTGCTGGGAAGGATATAATTCCGCCCAGGTGCTCGATCCGTTCCGCTCGTCAACCGGGGCCACGGTGAAGGCTGAATCCCTCACCAACGATCCCACCATGATCAACCGGCTCCGCGCCGGTGAAACCAACGTCTGGGACCTGATCAACGTCAACAATCCCTGGGCCCGCAAGGTCATGGCCCCGGAAAAGCTGATTCAGCCGCTGGACAAGGCACGGTTCGAGCCCTTCTTTGATAAAATGATGCCGGCCTTCAAGGCCCCCTACAAGTGGGCCATGGATGATGCCGGCGCCAATCTCCTCGGCATGGCCCAGCGCTTTGGGCCCTACAGCTTCGTGGTCAACACCAACAAGGTGAGCCGCGCCGCCGCGGAAGACCAGGGCTGGAACCTGTGGAACGATCCGGCCAACGACAAGAAATACGGTATCCTCGAATCCGACGACTGGAACGTGTTCTGCATCTGCTGCATCGCCGGCTTTGACCCGTTCAAGGTTCATAACGACGAGGAAGTGGCAAAGTTCACTGAAACGGCAAAGCGCGTGTTCAAGGGCGCCAAGCTGGTGGGCGACATCGCTACCATGAATCAGTCGCTGGTCTCGGGCGAGATTGATTTCCATCTCACCGGCGGCACCTATTCGGCATCTCCGGCGCGGGCTGACGGACACCCGGAAATCCGCGGCGTCACGCCGAAGTCGGGACCGATGGAAGGCGGCAAGGGCGGCATCTCGTGGATTGAAATCACCTCGCAGGTGAACAATCCGCAGCTTTCGCCGCTGGCCTCGGACTTCCTCGAATATGTCCAGGCCCCCGACATGGCCCACAAGGTTGCTTTCGCCGAAGGCACTTTCAATCCCGTTGCCCAGATGGGTAATCCCGAATGCTTCAAGCTCTTCACCAAGGAAGAGCTCGACGCGATCCAGTGGGACAGCCTTGAAGAGGAAATGGGCCGTTCAGCCGAATATGACATCGTGCCCGACTACGACAAGTTGCTCGACATTATGACGGCAGCCAAGCGCGAAGCCTCTGGCGGCTAGGTCAACGCTACGCCTATAATAACGGCAGCCCCCGCAAGAATATGCCGGGGCTGCCGCATGGTTTTATCAGAGGCACCTCACACCCATGGCTTTACGCCCGACTATCCTCTCGCTCAAATCTGTTCGCAAGATTTTCGGCAGTCTCGCCGCCGTCGACAGCATCGACCTTGATATCGGGGAGGGGGAATTCTTCACCATCGTCGGTCCTTCGGGCTCCGGCAAGACAACGCTGCTGCGCATGCTGGCCGGCATGGAGCAGCCAACCAGCGGAGACATTCTTCTGCGTGGCGAGAGAATCAACGACCTGCCTGCCAACCGCCGGCCCACCTGCATGGTGTTCCAGTCGCTCGCCCTGTTTCCGCATCGCACGGTTGGCGAGAACATCGAGTTCTCCTTGAAGATCAGGGGCGAAGCCAAGGACAAGCGCAAGATGCGCGCGCTTGAACTGATGGATCTCCTGCGCTTGCCGCAAGCCTACTATGGCAAGAACGTGATGAAGTGCTCCGGCGGCGAACGCCAGCGCGTGGCTCTGGCCCGGGCTCTAGCCTATGATCCGCAGATCCTCTTCTTCGATGAGCCCCTCTCGGCCATCGACTACAAGCTTCGCAAGACGCTGGAGAAGGAATTGAAAGATATACACCGCGAGACGAAGAAAACCTTCGTCTACATCACCCATTCGCTGGAAGAGGCCATGGTGATGAGCGACCGGATTGGCGTGATGCGCGAGGGCAAGCTCGTGCAGGTGGGCAGCCCCCATGAAATCTACAGTTCGCCCACCACCCGCTTCGTGTCGGAGTTCATTGGCGACGTGAATGTCATTCCTGTCGACCTGGCCGCTGGTGGCCTGCTCAAATCCACAACAGTCAAAGGCTCATTGAAGGGGCCCGTGCCGCCCAAAGATTTCACCTCCGGTCACCTTGTGATTCGCCCCGAATTTCTGCGCTTCATAGGCAAGGCCTCGGAAGCGGATAATTCCGTGTCGGGCCGCCTCTACAACGAGTATGCGTTGGGTTCGCGCATCCAATACCAAGTGCGCGTTGGCGAACGGGTCTTTATCGTGGAAAAACTGCGCCAGCAGATGTTCACTGGCAAGCTCGACGATGAAGTCCGCATTGGCTGGGACGCCAAGGACAGCATTCTGGTGACCGACTGATGCGCAGGCTTTCGCAATTGGGGCAGGGCGAGAAGGCGGCAATTCCCTTGTTGCTGTTCTTGCTGGCGGGCTTTGCCGCACCGCTGCTGGCCGTCATCTGGTTCAGTTTCATGCCGGCCCGGACCTTTTCCCTGTTTGCGGTGCCAAGCCTCGCGAACTACGTCACGATCTTTGAAAGCACGAGCTACATTTCCTTCCTCTGGTCGCTCGCCTTGGCGACGATCACCGTCGTCCTTCTGGCCCTCATTTGCTATCCCGTCGCCTATGGCCTCGTGCGGGTGTTCGGAAAATGGGCCATGCTGCTGACCCTGCTGTTCACCATTCCGCTGTTTGTCTCCGAAAACATCCGCCTCTATGGCTGGATCCTGTTCCTGATCAAGAACGGCGTGCTGCTCGGCTCGCTCAAGTCCATGTTCGGCCTGGAGCTTGAAAGCATCCTCTTCACCCGCACCGCCATCCTGCTCGGCATGGTTTATGTCTATTTGCCCTTCATGCTGTTTCCCCTGACGCTCGGCATCAGCATGGTGCCGAAGGAAACCCGCGACGCCGCCTTTGATCTCGGCGCCTCGCGCTGGCAGGTGTTCAAGGAAATCGAGTTGCCGCTCTCCATGCCCGGTATAGTCATCGGTTTCCTGCTGACCTTCGTTCTCGCGGTGGGTGCTATTGCCGAGGCCAAGGTCATGGGTGGGCAACGGATTATTCCCATCACCCATGATATTGAGATCGCCTTCACCTACGCGCAGAACTGGCCGCTGGGCGCCGCTCTCGCGGTGCTGCTCATGCTGGTGGTCGGTGTTCTCGTCCTGCTGGCGCTCCGCCGTTTTGACCTCGATCGCTTCCTGGGGCGGAGATAGGCCATGGAAACTAAAGGCCAGCGCTTCCGTCATTCGCTCATCACCGCCTGGACCCTGGCGGTGATCGTCTTCCTCTATCTGCCCACCGTATGCATCACCATCGCGTCATTTACCGCCAGCCGCTATTTCCAGTTTCCGGTGGCGAAATTCGGCCTCGATTGGTGGGACAAAACCTTCAACTCGATTGAGATCAGGCAATTGCTGTCCACCTCGATTAGCATCGCCCTGTGCGTGACTGTCATCGCCGTGACACTCGCCTTCTTCGGCGCGCTGGCCTTCGCGCGCTACGACTGGAAGGGGCGCTCGATCTACCAGAAGCTCATTCTCCTGCCGATCTTCTTTCCGCAGTCGGTGCTGGGCCTTGCCCTGCTGCTTTGGTTCAGCATGCTGGGATTGCAACTGTCGTGGATGACCGCGGTTTTCGCCCATCTCGTCTGGATTGTGCCAGTCGTTACCCTCGTCATTTCCATCCAGGTCTACAGTTTTGATCCGGCGCTCGAAGAGGCGGCCTTCGATCTTGGAGCAACGCGCTGGCAGGTCTTGAAGGAAGTGACTTTGCCGGTGCTCTTCCCAGGATTGTTCTCAGGCGCACTCTTTGCGTTTTTGCTGTCCTGGGGAAATTTCCCCCTGTCGCTTTACACAACCGGTGCCGATACCACCGTGCCGGAATACCTTTATGCCAAGATGGTCGCCGGCTACACGCCGGGCGTGCCCGTGCTCGGCACCGTGTCCACCATCGGCGCCGCAATCCTGTTGATCGGCGGCTATGGCCTTATCCTCGCCTCGCGCCGGGCCCGCCAGTCCGCCACCGAATAACAAGGGAGTAGTTATATGTCCGCATCGCTCAAAGGCCGTTCCGTTGTGGTGACCGGCGGCTCCAAAGGCATCGGCAAGGGCATTGCCCGGGTCTTTGCCGGCGCGGGCGCAAAGGTCGCCATCCTTGCCCGGAACCTGAAGGACGCCAATGCCTGCGCTGCCGAAATCGGCCATGGCGCTTTTGGCCTGAGCGGCGATGTGACCTCGCTGTCCAGCGTCGAAGCAGCCCTCAAAGCCATTGCCGCGAAAAATGGCGGCATCGACGTGCTCTGCGCCAATGCCGGAATTTTCCCGCCCGCACGGCTGGAAGACATGACATCCGAGCAATGGGATGAAGTGATCGATACCAATCTCAAGGGCACCTTCCACACGGTCAAGGCGGCCGTTCCCTATCTCAAGAAATCCGATCAGGGCCGGATCGTGATTACCTCGTCCATCACCGGTCCCGTAACCGGCTTTCCCGGCTGGACCCATTACGGCGCCTCCAAGGCAGGCCAACTCGGTTTCATGCGCACCGCCTGCATTGAACTGGCGAAATATGGGATCACCGTGAACGCCGTGATGCCCGGAAACATCGTGACTGAAGGCCTCGCTGGCATGGGCGAGGAATACCAGAAATCAATGGCGGCTTCCGTGCCCCTGAAGCGCTTGGGCCATGTCGATGACATCGGCCACGCCGCACTTTATTTTGCGTCGAAGGAAGCGGCCTATGTGACGGGACAGACAATCATCGTCGATGGCGGGCAGATCCTGCCCGAGAGCCTAGATGCCTTGGCGCAGGCCTAACTGAATTTGCTCAGATAGTCCTCACACAATCCCATCGTTCCCTCCGTATAGGGAAGGCCCATGGACTTTGCGAGGTCGGTTTCCGCATGCGAGCCGATCCAGGCCACCA
The DNA here is from genome assembly GCA_965279345.1 of Aestuariivirga sp. Taxonomy (GTDB): domain Bacteria; phylum Pseudomonadota; class Alphaproteobacteria; order Rhizobiales; family Aestuariivirgaceae; genus Aestuariivirga. Next base: position 264,810 of record CBDIHN010000001.1, on the reverse strand, counting down.
GCAGAAGCCGGCGTAAAATGACGAAGGTTGGAATTTCGTTTTCATCGGCCTTGGGAAGATCAATCACCCGTCGGTAACCCGTCTTCCAAGATTCGATCAGCCCAGGCACCTGCGGCTCATGCTCGTAGAATGAAACCGGTGTGGCCGCGTCATACATATACCAGCCAAAGCCGCAGTCATCGAAGTCGACGACTTTCACCTGGCTGTCGTCGATCAGGAGATTGGCCAGCCGCAGGTCGCAATGAATAAGGCCGAAGCGCTCATTGTCCTGCCCATAGGCATTCAAGCGCTTACCGATGAACTCAACCGTGCGGCCAAAGAGTTTTGCTTTTGCGGCGTCAACACCCATGCCATCGCGCCAGCGCCCCCAGTGGGGCTTCGCCTCGCCGAGGCTCGTTTCAAAATCCCAGGTGTGCCGCTGGAACCATGCCGGGCGCTTCCATTGCCGTGCATGCAGATGCATGCGGGCCGTGACCTCGCCAAGTACCTCGAATGGTTGTGACAGGTCCTCGCCAATGCCGGGTTCCGAGCCCGTTTCCCAATCGGAAAGCACAACATGGCGCCCCGAAACATCCTGAATGAATTCGCCGTCTATGCCTTTCACGGGTCGCGGAGTTACAACTACACCCCGTTCACGCAAGTCCATAAGCCAGGCGAGTTCTGAGGAGATGGCTGTCTTGCTGTGATAGCCTTCGCGGTGAACCCGCAAGGCCCATTTGCGCCCGTCTCCGGCCTGCACCCGGTAGGTGGCATTCTCCGAGAGATTGATCATCGTCACCGAAACATCGCCGGGCAGGGCGTAATGCTTTACTGCTTGTTCGGCAACCTGTTGCAGGAAATCAAGCATTGATCAGTTCGCGCGCCCGTGGCATGGCCGCATCAAAGCGCTCCATGATTTCCTTGCACAAGTCGGCACTCAACAAAACGCCCGGCTTCCATTGCAGCACGCGTTTGTCGAGGGATGAGAAGATGGCCCACACGCCGTGTTCATAAAGCGCCCGCGAGACGGCGACGGCCCCTTCCGGATGATTGAACTCAAGGCCAAGGATCACGCCCTTCTGGCGCACGCCCGTAAAGATATCACCGTGCTTTGCCATCATCTTTTTCATCGCCGCGGCCATGAATTTCGTGACGGTGTGGACATTGGCCGCCACCTCCGGCCGCAACAGCATTTCGATAACCTTGTGGCCCACAACGCAGCCCAGCTCCGCCCCGCCGGTTGTGCTGATGTGGGCGGCGCCATCTTCATTCAGCCATTCACCGCAACGCTCATTCACCAGGCAGGCGCTGATCGGATAAAGCCCGCCCGATAATCCCTTGGCCGTCACCATGATATCGGGCTGAATGCCATAGGCCTGCCAGCCCCACATGGAGCCCGTGCGCATCAATCCTGTCTGCACTTCATCGGCGATATACATTGTACCGTGCTTGCGGGCGAGTTCGCGGCAGGCGTCGAGATAGCCTTCCCTGGGCATGGGGAAGCCGTAAGTGGCCGGTATGGTCTCCATGATGAGGCCCGCCACGTCATTGCCCTTCAAGGCATTTTCCATGGCAGCTATATCATTGAAGGGAACCTGAACGAACAGGTGGGGCTGGTCACTCAGGAAAATCTTGGTGAAGCGGTCATCGCCGGTTGCAACCGACAATCCGGAATGGCCGTGATAGCCCTTGATGATGGAAACAATCTTGCGCCGCTTGGTGGCATAGCGCGCACTCTTCAAGGCAATGTCCACCGCTTCGGCGCCTCCGGCAGCGAACACCGCATACTTCATGCCCGGCGAAACAGTCACGAGGGATTCAGCCAGCGCAGTCCGCGCAACGGAGGGGAACCAGTGGTTGCCGATGTCAAAATGATCGAGCGCCTTCTTCAGCGTCTCAACCAGTTCGGGATGGCGGTGGCCGAAATTATAGGTGCCGCCATTCAGGTGAAGGTCAATCAGGCGGCGGCCGGACATGTCGTAGAGAAGATAGCCCTCGCGCTTGTCGATAACCAGATCAATGCCGGCCTTCTGCCAGAACTTGGTTTTATCCGGATTCCAGAAGCGGATGGATTTCTCGATCACTTCCTCTTTCGACGCATATTTGAAGCCGCCATAATCAAACATCAGGTGTTCCTCGCCAAACGGCTATTGCCTCTGGATAATGTCCCATATTTCATCGAAATGCGAAACCAGATAGTCCGGATTGTAGGTGGCAACCGGCTTTTGCGTGTAGCCGAAAGTAACGCCAATGACCGGAACGCCAACGGCCCGTGCGGTCAGAATATCCGTTTCGCTGTCGCCCACCATGATGGAATCTTTGGCCGGAACGCCCAGCCGCTTCATCGTTTCCAGATAGGGTGCGGGATCAGGCTTGGCGATGTTGAGGGTGTCCGGCCCGACAATCGCGCTAAAATACTTTTCCATGCCGAGCGCCTGCAAAAGCCTGACGGAAAGCCCTTCCAATTTGTTGGTGCACACCCCCATTTTGAGGCCACCGGCGGCACAACGCTTGAGAAGATTGATCACCCCCGGAAAGGCCACGCTGTTCACCGAGATATTCTTTTCATAAAAGCGCAAAAACTCCGCGAAGTAGAAATCCAGCGTTTTTTCGTCGATGGCATCGCCGGTGGCCGTACAGCCCCGCGCGATCAAGGCCCTGGCGCCATGGCCCACAAAACTCCGCACCTCCTCCATGGTAATCGCCCGGCGTTCAAGCCTTGAAAGCACATGGTTGGTGGCCAGCATCAGATCGGGGGCGGAATCGACAAGAGTGCCGTCCAGGTCGAATATCACGGCCTTAATCGTCATGTGTTCCCCACAAATCTGGCATGTTTGAGTAGTCTTGAACCTTGTGCTATCACGCCGCCAACTTGAAGTGGAGAGTGCTATGGATATTCGTAAAACGCAGGCCCTGAGCGACATACTGAAAGACAAGTCTCTGCTCAAGGACAAATGCTATATCGACGGCAAATGGCTGTCTGCATCCAAATCCATCGATGTGACCAATCCAGTCAATGAAAGCGTGATTGGCTCCGTTCCCAACATGGGCAAGGCCGAAACCAGGCAGGCGATCGAAGCGGCTGAACGGGCCCAGAAGGACTGGGCCAAAAAGACCGCCAAGGAACGTTCCGCCATTTTGCGCAAATGGTTCACCCTGATGATGGAAAACCAGGAAGATCTGGCCCAGATCATGACGGCGGAGCAAGGCAAGCCCTTGGCCGAGTCACGCGGCGAAATCGGCTATGGCGCTTCCTTCATCGAATTCTTCGCCGAAGAGGCTCGCCGCATTTATGGCGAGACCATTCCTTCGCCCTTTGCCAATGGCCGCATGGTTGTGATCAAGCAGCCCGTGGGCGTTGTGGCGGCGATCACCCCGTGGAACTTTCCCAATGCCATGATCACCCGCAAGGCCGGGCCGGCGCTCGCCGCAGGCTGCGCCTTCGTCTGCAAACCCGCATCGGAAACCCCGCTCTCCGCCCTCGCCATGGCCGAACTGGCGCACCGCGCCGGAATTCCCGCTGGTGTATTCTCTGTGATTACTGGTTCCGCCCGCGAGATCGGCGCTGAAATGACGGGGAATCCCATCGTCCGCGCCCTGACCTTTACCGGATCGACCGAAATTGGTCGACTGCTCATGGCGCAATGCGCCCCCACCATCAAGAAGCTCGGCCTTGAGCTCGGTGGCAACGCTCCCTTCATCGTCTTTGATGATGCGGATCTCGATGCCGCCGTGGCCGGTGCCATGATTTCGAAATACCGCAATGCCGGGCAAACCTGCGTCTGCGCCAACCGCATTCTGGTGCAGGAGGGCGTTTATGACAAATTCGCCGAAAAGCTTGCCGTCGCCGTGAAGAACCTGAAAGTGGGCGACGGCGTGGAAGCGGGCGTCACCACCGGTCCGCTGATCAACAAGGCCGCCGTTGCCAAGGTGCAGGAGCACATTGCCGATGCCGTGAGCAAGGGCGCCAAGCTTGTGGTTGGCGGCAAATCCATGGGCGGCAATTTCTTTGAACCCACCCTGCTGCGCGACGTGACAACCGACATGGCCGTTGCCCGTGAGGAAACCTTTGGCCCTGTGGCCCCTCTCTTCAAGTTCAAGACGGAAGAAGAAGCTATCACCATGGCTAACAACACCGAGTTTGGCCTCGCCTGCTATTTTTACACCCGCGACATTGGCCGCGTCTGGCGCGTCGGCGAAGCGCTGGACTATGGCATGGTGGGCATCAATGAAGGCATCATCTCAACTGCCGAAGCGCCATTCGGCGGCATGAAGCAATCCGGCGTCGGCCGCGAAGGCTCGCATCACGGCGTGGAGGAATATCTGGAAATGAAATACATGCTCATGGGGGGGCCTCGGTAAGTGACACCTGATCAAATGAAGAAAGCGGCCGCAATAGAGGCTCTCAAGTTCGTCAAGCCCGGCATGAACATTGGTTTGGGCACCGGCTCGACAGCCAATCATTTCATCGAAGCGCTCGCAGCCCAGGTGAAGGAAGGCCTCGCGGTACACGGCGTGCCAACTTCCAGGGCCTCCAAAAACCTAGCTGAGAAACTTGGCATTCCGCTCACTACGCTGGATGAAAACCCGCATCTTGATCTCACAGTTGATGGCACCGACGAATTCGACCCCGAATTCCGCCTCATCAAGGGCGGCGGCGGCGCCTTGCTGTTCGAAAAGGTCGTGGCCTCGTCGTCGCGCTTCATGGTGGTGATCGCCGATGAATCAAAGAGGGTGAAGAAACTCGGCAAGTTTCCACTACCTGTCGAAGTCATTCGCTTTGGTGCCAAAGCTACGGCCTGGAAGATGGAAAAGGCCTTCAAATTTCTTAAACTCGATACCAAGATGGTATTGCGCGTGAAGGAGGGGAAACCTTTTGTCACTGACGGCGGTAACCTCATCATTGATTGCACCATCGGCGAGATTCCCGAACCTGACAGGCTGGATAATCTGCTCAATATGACCCCGGGGGTTGTCGAGACGGGACTTTTCATCGGTTTCTGCGGCATTGTGCTGATGGGCACGCCCAAGGGCGTGACAGAGTTCAAGCGCGGATGACCGCCTTCGATTATGATCTCTTTGTCATCGGAGCAGGCTCCGGCGGCGTGCGTGCGGCGCGCATTGCCGCAAAGCATGGTGCGAAAGTTGCCGTGGCGGAGGAATATCGCGTCGGCGGCACCTGCGTTATCCGCGGCTGCGTGCCCAAGAAGCTTCTGGTCTACGCCTCCAAGTTTGCCGAGGCATTCGAAGATGCCATCGGTTTTGGCTGGACCAGCGAGAAAGTTACCTTCGACTGGGCAACGCTGATTGAGAACAAGGACAGGGAAATAGACCGGCTTAACAAGGCCTATATCCGCAACCTCGAAGGGGCAGGGGCCGAGCTCATCATGGAGCGCGCCGAGATTGTGGACCGCAACACGGTTCGTCTCGCCTCGGGCAGGAAAATCACCGCCAAGTATATCCTGATCGCCACTGGCGCCGCCCCCTTCATCCCGCGCCATTTGCCGGGTCATGAACTGGCGATTTCCTCCAACGAAGCCTTCCAACTGGAAAAATTGCCCCGCCGTATCTGCATTGTAGGCGGCGGCTACATTGCGGTCGAGTTCGCCGGAATCTTCCAGGGCCTCGGCGTTGAAACCATTCTGATCTACCGCGGCGAACAAATCCTGCGCGGCTTTGATGAAGATCTGCAGGCCCATCTCAGCGCTGAAATGCAAAAGAAGGGAATTGAAATCCGCACCCGCTCCGATGTTTCCAAAATCGAAAAGAGCGGCGATGGGGTTCGCATAACCCTTGAGGATGGCGCGGTGTTCGGCGCCGGCCATGTCATGTTTGCCACCGGACGGCTCCCCAATGTTGTGAACCTTGGCCTGGAAAACGCCGGCGTCGATCTCACGCCGCACTACGCCGTGAAGGTGGATGAGTATTCGCGCAGCACGGTGGACAATATCTATGCGGTGGGCGATGTGACCAACCGCGTGAACCTCACGCCCGTCGCCATCCGCGAAGGCCACACCTTTGCCGACAATGTGTTCGGCGGCAAGGATGTGAAGACCGATCACAGCCTCATTCCAACCGCGGTTTTCTCCCAGCCTGAAATCGGCACCATTGGCTTGACCGAAGCCCAGGCCCGCAAGGACTACGCCCGGATCGACATCTACAAAACCAGCTTCCGCCCCATGAAGCATACCCTATCGGGCCGCGACGAGCGCATGCTGATGAAGCTGGTGGTGGACGGCGAAACCGACCGCGTGCTGGGCTGCCACATCTGCGGCCCCGATGCCGGCGAAATGGCCCAGCTCCTCGGCATTTCCCTCCGGCTCGGCGCCAAGAAATCAGACTTCGACGCCACCATGGCAGTGCATCCCACCTCGTCCGAAGAATTGGTCACTCTGCGTGACAAATGGGTGGCGAAGACCTAAACCGCACCCATGCGGTTCCACGCGTCCAACCCGGCAATCTTGTAGGCCTCGGCCAAGGTCGGATAGTTGAAGGTGTTGTTCACGAAGAAATCCACCGTGCCCTTGAGGTTGATCACCGCCTGGCCGATGTGGATCAACTCCGTTGCCCCTTCTCCGACGATATGGGCGCCGAGCAGGCGTCGGGTCTCCAGCGCGAAGATCAGTTTCAGGAAACCGGAATTGACCCCCATGATGTGGCCGCGCGAGGTTTCGCGGAAGCGCGCCACGCCGCATTCATAGGCAACGCCACTTTCCTTCACCTGTTCTTCCGATTGCCCGACCGTGGAGATTTCCGGCACCGCATAGATGCCATAGGGAAATGTTTCGGGCGGCGGTGGCAGGGCCATGCCGAAAGCGTGGCAGGCGGCAACCCGGCCCTGTTCCATGGAGGTGGAGGCAAGGCTGGGAAAGCCGATGACATCGCCCGCCGCATAGATATGGGGAACGCTGGTCTGGAAGGTGACGGGATCAACCTTGATCTTGCCGCGGGCGTCCGCTTCGATGCCGACGGTATCGAGGCCGAGGCTGCTTACATTGCCGCTGCGCCCGGCGGCATAGAGCAAGATGTCCGAACGCACCACACGGCCATCGGCGAGCGTTACCTCCACGCCATTGGCCTTCACTGCGATATCCTTCACGGCGCAACCAAGGCGTATGGTCATGCCGCGGTCGCGCATCTGGTGGATGAAATCATCGACCAGTTCCCGGTCGACAAATTCAAGAATGGTTTCGCGGGGCTCGATCAGCGTGACCGGAACATCAAGGGCAGAAAAGATCGTGGCATACTCGACGCCCACCACGCCGCCGCCGATGACGGTGAGCGTGCGGGGCAGGGCCTTCATGTCCAGTATTTCATCGCTGTCGAAAATGCGCGTCTGGTCGAAGGGAATGGTGTCAGGCCTGTGCGGTCGCGTCCCGACGGAAATCAACGCATTGGTGAAACCAACTTCGCTCACTTCTTCTGTTTCCGTGGTAAGCGAGGCGCGGTTGGGTCCGGTGAATTTGACGGAGGCATGGAGGCTCTTGACCGCATTGCGCATGAACTGGTGCTGCAGCACTTCCACTTCGTGATCGAGCGTTTTGTGCAGGCGGGAAATCAGGTCATGGGAGGAAATATCCTGCTTCACCCGGTAGCCCCGCCCGTAAAAGCCGCGCTCGCGCCAGCCCGAAAGATTGAGCACGGTTTCGCGTAGCGTCTTGGAAGGGATGGTTCCTGTATGCACCGAAACCCCGCCGAGCCTGCGGCCCTTGTCCACAACCAGAACCGACTTGCCCAGCTTTGCCGATTGTACGGCGGCCCGCCTCCCCGAAGGGCCGCTGCCGATAACCAGCATGTCGTAGTGGTTCATAATGCCAGAACTCCGCTTGCCCAACCCCCAAAGATAAAGCGCCAGCCTTGCCCGGGGTAGGAGTTAATCTAAAATCTCATAAGTCGCTTCCACCGTTTTCCCGTCATTGATCGGAAGGATATCCTGCGGGCAGCAGGACATGGCCACGATGCAGTCCAGCTCGGCCCGGAAGATCACATAGTCATTTTTCTTGGCCAAGGAGACGCCCCATTCCAGTGCGCCGTCCTGGCGCCAGGGAATGTTCATGAAGGTGTTAAGTGACGCTGGTGTGTAGGGCAGGTAAATGCCCAGCTCGGCGAGTCCTGCGTGCATGTTGTCCTTGCAGTTGTCGTGGTAGCCCGTGCAGCCCAGAAGTCCGTAGCGCTCATTGTCGCAAGGGGCGATCAGCGTGTCATGTTTTCCGGGCGAGGTATCGGCCTCAAGCGTCAGAATCGGCCGCCGGCGGTTGGTGATCATCTTGTCGCCCACGATGGGGTAAAGCCTCTGCCAGAAGGCGCGGCACTGCTCCATGCCCATGTATTCCAGCGTCGAGCCCGCCACAAAGGCCCAAGTATCGACGATCTGTTTGCCATGCGGGTTCATGATTTTGATCGCCTGGCCCTTATTCAGCCTTGCTGCCTTGCCCCGGCGCGCCGGTATCGTGTAAACGGTGCCCAACTCTTTAACTCCTTGATTTTGAAAGCCTGTTGATAGCATGACCGATAAACCCGCAGGAATCGACTACCGTGAGACAGTTTTCCTGCCAAAAACCGACTTTGCCATGAAAGCCGGGCTGCCGGAGCGCGAACCTGCCCTTTTGAAGCGCTGGGAAGACATGGGGCTCTACGGGAAGTTGCGTGAGCAGAGCAAGGGAAAGCCCAAATACGTTCTCCACGACGGCCCGCCCTATGCCAACGGCAATCTCCACATCGGCCATGCGCTGAACAAGATCCTGAAGGACATCGTCACCCGCTCGCGCCAGATGGCGGGCTTTGATTCCAACTATGTACCGGGCTGGGATTGCCACGGCCTGCCCATCGAATGGAAAATCGAAGAGGAATACCGCGCCGCCGGCAAGAACAAGGACGCCGTTCCCATCAACGAATTCCGCGCCGAATGCCGCACCTTCGCGGCGAAATGGGTGGGAATCCAGAGGGATGAATTCCAGCGCCTGGGCGTCACCGGCGACTGGCAGAATCCCTATTTGACGATGGACTTCAAGGCTGAAGCAATCATCGCCAAGGAACTCCTGAAATTCGCCGACAGCGGCCAGCTTTATCGCGGGTCGAAACCTGTGATGTGGAGTGTTGTTGAAAAGACGGCGCTGGCTGAAGCTGAGGTTGAATACGCCGATATCGAAGTCGATACGATCTTTGTGAAATTTCCGATAAAACTAACCGGCGGCGCCCACCACGTTAAATCAGGGGATTACGTTGGTACTGAAGCTCACAAATACTCTGTTCCACCTTTATGGGCAGACGCATCAATTGTAATTTGGACTACTACTCCTTGGACTATTCCTGGTAACAGGGCGATTAGCTATTCAACGAAGATTGCGTATGGTCTGTACAAAGTTCTGGCAGCCCCTGAAGACAATTGGATTAAGGCAGGCGAGAAGATTATCGTCGCAGATAAACTTGCAGAAGATGTGATGAATGCTGCGAGAGTTGAAAGTTATGAACGGGTTGAGGGTGTCGATCCTTCTCGAATCTATGCATGCAATCATCCACTGAAAAAATACGCCGACTATGATTTTGATATCCCACTCCTCAATGGTGATCATGTCACTGACGACGCAGGTTCGGGATTTGTACACACCGCTCCCGGCCATGGTGCTGATGACTACAATATCTGGACGGAAAAAGTTGGTGGACCTATTCCGTCTACCGTAAATGCCGATGGTTTCTACACCAAAGACGCGCCCGGCTTTGAAGGGGGCCGCGTCATTGATCAGTATGGCAAGTGGGGCGACGCAAACAAACGCGTTATCGAGGCGCTAAAGCGCGAAGGTATGCTGCTGTCGGCCAAGCGCAAGACCATCAGCTATCCGCATTCCTGGCGCTCGAAGAAGCCGATCATTTTCCGCAACACGCCGCAGTGGTTCATCTCCATGTCTTCGCACGGCCTGCGCGACAAGGCCTTGAAAGCCATCGAGGACACCAAGTTCTTTCCCCCTGCCGGCCAGAACCGGCTGCGCGGCATGATTGCTGATAGGCCCGATTGGGTGATCTCGCGCCAGCGCGCCTGGGGCGTTCCTATCGCCGTGTTCGTGAACAAGGAGACGGGCAAAATCCTCAATGATTCCAAAGTGAACCAGCGCATCGCGGATTCATTCTCTAAAGAAGGCGCCGATGCCTGGTTTGCCGATGGCGCAGCCCAACGCTTCCTTGGTGACGCCCATAATTCCCAGGAGTGGGAACAGGTGCGCGACATTCTCGATGTGTGGTTCGACTCCGGCTGCACTCATGCTTTCTGCCTTGAGCAGCGCCCCGATCTCAAATGGCCCGCCGACATCTATCTCGAAGGCTCCGACCAGCACCGCGGCTGGTTTCATTCCTCACTGCTCGAATCCTGCGGCACCCGTGGCCGCGCCCCCTATGATGCGGTTCTCACCCATGGCTTCGTTGTGGGCGAGGACGGCCGCAAGATGTCAAAATCCCTCGGCAACATCGTGACCCCGCAGGACGTGATCAAGCAGTCCGGCGCTGACATCCTGCGTCTCTGGGTGGCCTCCGCCGACTATGCGGAAGACCTGCGGCTCGGCAAGGAAATCCTCAAGACCAATGTGGAGGCCTACCGCAAGCTGCGCAACACCATGCGCTATATCCTCGGCGCCCTCGAAGGCCTGCAGGATTGGGAACAGGTGCATCACCTGGATTTGACTGAGCTTGAACGCTACATCCTCCACCGCCTCCACGAAATCGATGGGCAAGTGCAGGCGGCTTACCTCGTGTTTGATTACAAGCGCATCTTCGCGCTGCTCAGCAATTTCATGACGCAGGATTTGAGCGCCTTCTATTTCGATATCCGGAAAGACGCGCTCTATTGCGATCCCTGGTCGAGCCTGAAGCGCCGTTCCTGCCGCAGCGTGCTGGACCAGCTCTTCCATTGCCTGACGACCTGGTGGGCCCCGATCCTCACCTTCACCATGGAAGAGGTCTGGCTGTCGCGCTTTGCTGGCGAGGGCAGCTCGGTTCATCTGATGCAGTTCGCCAAAACACCCGATGAATGGCACCAGCCGGAGATTGCGAAAAAGTGGGACATGATCCGCAATGTGCGCCGCGTCGTGACCGGTGCGCTAGAACTGGAACGCGCCGAAAAACGCATCGGCTCGTCGCTGGAAGCAGCGCCCACCGTTTATGTAGAGCTGGACGTCGCCGACATTGCCACCCTGCGCGCCAGCGACTTCGCCGAAGTCTGCATCACCTCCGATATTGCCATCGCCGAAGGGGCAGGGCCCAAGGATGCCTTCCGCTTGGATGACGTGAAGAATGTGGCTGTCGTGCCGGGCAAGGCCGAGGGGCAGAAATGCACCCGCTCGTGGAAAATCTCCAAGGACATCGGCAAGGACAAGGACTTCCCCGATATCACGCCGCGCGACGCCGAAGCGGTGCGCGAATGGCAGACGCGCTTTGGGAAAACCCTGGCATGAGACTGATTTGGGGGCCCCTGGCGCCGCTGGGCTTTGCCCTGGCGCTGCTGGTTTTCGTGGTCGACCAGGTCCACAAGTGGTGGATGCTGAATATCTATGACATCGGCGCCCGGGGGCCAGTGGCGTTCACGCCCTTCCTTGATCTTCTCCTGGTGTGGAACAAGGGCGTTTCCTATGGCCTGTTTGATACCAATGCCCAGGGCATTCTTGTTGGTATGAGCGTGTTTGTCTGTGCGATTCTGTGGATCTGGCTGTGCCGGTCCCGCAGGCCGGTGACCGTGGCGGCCATTGGCCTTGTCATTGGCGGGGCACTGGCAAATGCCCTGGACCGGCTGACCCGGGGAGCGGTTGCCGACTTCTTCCAGCTCCACTGGAATGGCTGGAGCTGGTACGTCTTTAACCTTGCCGATGTGGCCATCGTTGCGGGGGTAGGCCTTTTACTCTATGAGTCCTTCCGGGAACGCAACGGGGCGGCAGGTCTTGGAAATGCCTGATTCTGATCGCAAACCGCGCCCAAACAGACGGCAGGTGGGAGTATCGGGCATGAAAACAATCTGGAAAATATCCGGGGTTTTGGCCATGAGTTTGGCTCTGGCCGGCTGTGGCGGCGCAAGCCGGCTGCTTGGCGGCATGGGGCTTGGCAGTTCCGACCCCGCCCCGCAGGCCCCTGTGGTGCGGAGCGGCAATAATCTCGCCCTCCCGCCGGACCTGCAACTGCGCCCGCCGGGCGCGGTGACCGAAACCTACCAGCCCAACCCGGCGCCATCCGCTCCCGTGCAAACCGCCAGCGCCGAGGAGGGGCTCTATGCACCGGTCGTGCCGGCAGCCCCCGCAGTCAAGAAAGATATTTATGCCGAGTACGGCATCTCGAAAACCAAACCCGATGGGACGCCCAAGCTTGAAGGCGACCTGAAAGCCGAATTGAAGCAGGCCATCCTCAAGCGCAAGCGTGAGACCAACCCGGGCTACGGCACCGTCCGCAATATCGGCAACATCTTCAGCGACGGCTGATTCATATATTACAAAAATCTCATTGGACGGGCATGGCGATCTCCTCCATCTTCCGCTCCGGAACAAATGACCGGGAAAGTTGATTCATGCGCGCCGTCAAGATAGCAGCCCTGCAACTCGTCCTGATTTTCCTGATCGTCCTGCCAGCCCATGCAATGAATGTGGAAGTCGCCAACTTCAAGCTCGCCAACGGCATGGAAGTTGTCGTCATTCCCAACAACCGCGCCCCCGTTGTTACCCACATGGTGTGGTACCGCGTTGGCTCCGCCGACGAGGTCTCGGGCAAATCGGGCCTGGCGCATTTTCTCGAGCATCTGATGTTCAAAGGCACGGCCACGCGCAAGCCTGGCGAGTTTGACCGTCTCATCGACATCAACGGCGGCGAAGGCAATGCCTTCACCACGCGCGACTACACGGCATATTTCCAGCGCATCGCCAGCGACCGGCTGGAACTGATGATGGAACTGGAAGCCGACCGCATGCAGAACCTGGTTCTCACCGACGAGAATGTTTTGCCCGAGCTTGATGTGGTGCGCGAAGAGCGCCGCGAACGCACCGACAATGACCCCTCGGCCCTCCTCAGTGAACAGGTTGATGCCGCCATGTATACGGCCCATCCCTACGGTAAGCCGGTGATCGGCTGGATGTCGGAAGTGGCCAAGCTCACCAAGGATGACGCCATCGCTTTCTACCGGGCCCACTATACCCCGGCTAACGCGGTTCTCGTGGTAGCGGGCGATGTGACGCCGGAACAGGTGAAGATTCTGGCGGAAAAATATTATGGCGTCCTGAAAAACACCTTCACGCCCGAACCGCGGGTGCGTACCGCTGAACCTGAGCCCATCGCCTCCCGGCGTGTGACCCTGGTTGACGCGCGGGCTGCATCGCCGTCCATGCAGCGCAGCTACCTCGCCCCGTCCTATGCCACGGCCAATGGCCGCGAGGCCCTGGCGCTGGATTTGCTCGCCGATATTCTGGGCAATGGCACGCAAAGCCGGCTCTACAAAAACCTGGTTGTTGACCAGAAAATTGCCGCCCAGGCGGCCGCCTGGTATTCCGGCGACCAATTGGACAGCGGCACCTTTGGCGTCTATGGCACACCCAATCCCGGCGCCGATGTGGCCAAGGTGGAAGCGGCCATTGATGTTATCCTAGCCGATGTCCTGAAGAACGGCGTGACTCAGAAAGAACTTGATCGCGTGCGCAATCAGGCCATTGCCGAGCGGGTTTACACCCTTGATAACCAGGCCGCACTGGCGCGCATGGCGGGCGTGGCGCTCACCACCGGGCTCTCGGCCCGCAGCATTTTCGACCGTGACGTCGACATCGAAAAAGTGACGCTCGACGATATCAAGCAGGCGGCGGCAAAATTTATCGTGCTGAAGCGATCCGTCACCGGCATCCTGCTGCCTGAAACCCAAACTCAAAACTGATGCAAGGCTTAACCATGCGCGCTGTTCTGTTCCGGATTATTCTCGCTGGCTTTGCCCTGGCCATCTCCTTTGGCTATGCGAACGCCATTGAAATCAAGGAAGTCACCAGCCCCGGCGGCATCAAGGCCTGGTTGGTGGAAAGCAAATCCATTCCCCTCATCGCCATGGATTTTTCCTTTGAAGGCGGCTCGACCTCAGACCCGGTTGGGAAAGAGGGCACGGCACATTTCATCACCGGCATGATGGATGAAGGGGCAGGCGACCTCGATAGCGCCGCGTTCCAGGCCCTGCGCGATGAACTCGCCGTGCGGATCAGCTTTGACAGCGGCACGGACCAGTTTGAAGGCTCGCTGCAGACGCTGTCCAAGAACCGCGAACAGGCTTTTGGCCTTCTTAAGAAAGTGCTCACCGCGCCGCATTTTGAAACGCAGGCCATGGAGCGGGTGCGCCAGCAATTCTTGCTGTCGGCCAGGAATGATGAACAGGACCCGGAAACAATTGCTTCGCGGGCCTGGATGAAACTGGCCTTTGGCGACCAGCTCTATGCCCGCCAGTCCAATGGCACACCGGCTTCCATTGCCGCCATCACCCCTGATGACTTGCGGGCCATGCATAAGCTTCTGTTTACCCGCAAGAGCCTGAAGGTGGCCGTGGTGGGCGATATTGATGCGGCAACCCTCGGCCCGGCTCTTGATGAAATTTTTGGCGGCCTTCCCGATACCGAGCCGCCCAAGGCAATTTCCAGCATAACGGTGGCCAAGGGCCCGGTTGTAAAGATCGTTGACCGTGAAATTCCCCAAAGCATCATTATTTTTGGCCACGAAGGCATCTTGCGGAATGATCCGGATTTCATTCCGGCCTTTGTCATGAGTCAGGTTCTGGCTGGCAACGGCTATGCCTCGCGCCTGATGACGGAGGTGCGCGAAAAGCGCGGACTCACCTATGGCGTTGGTTTTGGCCTTTCGCCCATGGAACACGCGGGCCTCTATGTGGGCTCGCTCGGCACCCGCAACGAGAAGGCCGGCGAAGCCCTGGCAGTGGTGAAGGAAACCCTGAAGAAAATGGCCGACGAGGGTCCAACCCAGGCTGAACTCGATGACGTGAAAACCTTCCTCACCGGCTCCTATGCCCTGCGCTTTGACACCAACGACAAGATTGCCGGCCAGCTTCTGGGGATCCTGGAGGAGGACCTTGGGATCGACTACATCAACAAGCGCAACGCCATGGTGGAGGCGATCACCCTCGATCAGGTTAAGGCCCAGGCCAAGCGCATGCTCGACAGCGAGCATTTGATTGTAACCGTGGTGGGCAAGCCCCAAGGCCTGAAATCCACAGGCACGGGCGGATAACTGCCATTCCCTGATGGGATGGGCTAGACTGCCGCCTATGCGAATCCACCGGCTTTCCGAAGGCACCATCAACCGCATCGCGGCAGGCGAAGTCATCGAGCGCCCCGCCAGCGTCGTGAAAGAGCTTGTCGAGAACGCCCTTGATGCGGGTGCCACGCAAATCGACGTGGCCTTCCGGGGCGGCGGCAAATCCTTCATTCGCGTGACCGACAATGGCTCCGGCATGGCGCCTGATGACTTGGCCCTGAGCATCGAACGCCACGCCACCTCCAAACTCAGCGACGATAATCTCATTGATATCCGAACTCTCGGCTTCAGGGGCGAGGCGCTGCCCTCGATCGCGTCCGTCAGCCGCATGAGCCTGTCGTCGCGTTTGCAAGGAGCAGGCGAGGCCAACATCCTGCGCATCGAAAGCGGCCAGCGCCAGGATGTGAAACCAGCCTCTCTGGCGCAAGGCACGGAAATTGAAGTCCGCGACCTGTTCTATGCAACGCCCGCCCGCCTGAAATTTCTTAAAACCGATCGCACCGAAACGGCGGAAGCCGCCGATGTGGTGCGCAGGCTTGCACTCGCCCACCCCGCCACGGGCTTTACCTTCGTCACCGAAGAGCGCCGCATGATTGATGCGCCGGCCAATGAAACCCGCGAAGCCCGCGTGGCCCGCATCATGGGAAGCGAGTTCAGGGAAAACGCCGTGGCGTTTGCAGGCGAGAGGGAGAATGTGAGTGTGCAGGGCTTCGCCGGATTGCCCACCTACAGCAGGGCCCAGGGCAATATGCAGTTTGCCTTCGTGAACGGCAGGCCGGTGCGCGACAAGCTCATCGCCGGGGCCATTCGCGGCGCCTATGCGGATTTGATGTCGCGTTCGCGGTTCCCGGCCCTTGTCCTGTTCCTGACCTGCCCGCCGGACCGCGTGGATGTGAACGTCCATCCCGCCAAATCCGAAGTGCGTTTCCGCGACAGCGCCTTTGTGCGCGGCCTCATCGTTTCAACCATCCGAGCCGCACTCGCTTCCAAGGGCGTGGCCTCCAACACGGGCATGGGCCGCGCCACGGTTTCAAGCTTCCGGCCCATGACGTCACCTGCCTACGGCGGCTTCGCCGAACCTCAGGCCGCATTTGAAATGGACATGCCGCTCGCCGCTCCCGTGGCTGAAACACCGTTCACCGAGGATTTTCCGCTGGGTGCCGCCCGCGCTCAATTTCACGACAATTACATCGTGGCCCAAACCAAATCCGGCATCGTTCTGGTTGACCAGCACGCCGCCCATGAACGCCTGGTCTATGAACGCCTGAAGCGTGAGCGGGCCGAGGATGGCATTGCAACCCAGCCCTTGCTGGTGCCGCAAGTGGTTGAGCTTGATCCCAGCGATGTGGAACGCCTGAGTGGTGTTGCGGAATTATTGGCGCAGTCCGGCCTTGTGCTTGAAGCCTTCGGCGACGGGGCGGTTTTGCTGCGGGAAGTCCCAACCGCTTTGGGCAGCGCCGATATCGCCGGCATCGTCAAAGACATTGCCGATGAATTGGCGGAACTGGGCGAAACCACCGCCGTCGATGAACGCATCAACCACGTGCTGGCCACCATGGCCTGCCACAACTCCGTCCGTTCCGGCCGCAAACTCAAGCCTGACGAAATGAACGCGCTGCTCCGCGAAATGGAAGCCACGCCCAACTCTGGCCAATGTAACCACGGGCGCCCGACATTTGTGGAGTTGAAACTGGCCGATATCGAAAGATTGTTTGGGCGGAGGTAGTTTTTCTTCCCCACAATCGTCATTCCGGCGAAAGCCGGAATCTTTTTGAAGTTTTGGGGGATTCCGGCTTTCGCCGGAATGACGAACTAAGAGTGCCGATAAAACCGCACCTTCGTCTCCCCATAGCCACGCTCATCGATGAGCGTCAGCCCTGTGACCTCGGGTACATCGGCCTTCTCGATTTCTTCCAGAACGACAATGCCTCCCGCGTTGATCCAATCGCCTTGCACAAGCGCACTCAACGCCTTAACTCCAAATCCCTTGCCATAGGGCGGATCGGCGAAAATCAAATCAAACTTGGGCAGCGGCGCACAGGGGCCGAGGTCCGTTGCATCGCGCCGCCAGATCTTGCACTGGCCGATCACCCCGAGCTTGTCCGCATTGGTCCGCACCAGCCCGCGTGCCTCGGCACTTTCTTCGACGAACTGGCAATAACGCGCGCCGCGCGACAGCGCTTCAAAGCCTAACGCCCCGGTGCCGGCAAAAAGGTCCAGCACCCGCGCACCTTCCAGCTCAAGTCCGGCAATGCCATGGGCCAGAATGTTGAACACCGCCTCGCGCACCCGGTCCGAGGTGGGCCGCGTTGCCTGATCCGAAGGCGTTGCGAGATGGAGCCCCTTAAACTTTCCGCCGACGATCCGCATCACTCTTCCTGAATTTTCCGCCCAGTTGCTCTTGCCAGAATTTTTGCGGAATTTCTTCTATTCCTCCGCGCTTGAGCTCACCGAGCTGGAAGGGCCCGAAACTGGTGCGGATCAGGCGGTTCACCTGCAGGCCAAGATATTCGCAAATTTTCTTCACTTCGCGGTTCTTGCCCTCGCGGATGGCAACCGTCATCCAGACATTGTCGCCCTGCGATGATTCGACCTTGGCTTCCACCGGGCCATAGCGCACCCCTTCGATCTCAACGCCCTGTACGAGCTTGGCCAGCCCCGCATCATCCATTTTGC
Source organism: Aestuariivirga sp. (assembly GCA_965279345.1). Taxonomy (GTDB): domain Bacteria; phylum Pseudomonadota; class Alphaproteobacteria; order Rhizobiales; family Aestuariivirgaceae; genus Aestuariivirga. The sequence continues at coordinate 246,894 of CBDIHN010000001.1, read as the reverse complement.
CATAGGCGCGCACCCGGTAGCGCCTGATCCAGCCGGAGGAGGGAAGCTCCAGAAGCCGTTCGATCTCGCCGTCATTGGTGAGCAGCAGCAGGCCTTCCGTGTTGATGTCGAGGCGGCCGATGGACACGACGCGCGGCAACTGCTGTGCCAGCTTGTCAAACACCGAGGGGCGCCCCTGCGGGTCTTTATGGCTCACCACCAGGCCCTCGGGCTTGTGATAGCGCCAGAGCTTCGACTCTTCCTTGCGCGGCAAGGGCTTTCCATTGATGCGGATCTGGTCGGCGTCGGTCACGTTGATGGCGGCGGTCTTGAGAACCTTGTGGTTGAGCGTCACATGGCCATCAAGGATCAACTGCTCGGCCTCGCGCCGCGAGCAGACGCCCGCCCGGGCAATGACCTTGGCAATCCGCTCGCCTTCAAATTCGCTCATCTTGACCTCGACTTCACTTTAGGGCTCATGTCGCACGATGACACAGAAACTGCCAGACCCCATGTTGCGGGCCTTCGCCGAAGCTGAAAAGGCAGCCGAAAGGGGCGAAGTCCCCGTGGGCGCCGTGATCACTGACAAATTGGGTAATATTTTGGCGGTTGCCGGAAACCGGACCTTGGCTGACCACGACCCAACTGCCCACGCCGAGATGCTCGCTATCCGGGAGGTGGCCGCCAAACTAGGCTCCGAACGCCTGATCGATTGCGATATCTACGTGACGCTCGAACCCTGCGCCATGTGCGCCGCCGCCATTTCCTTCGCCCGCATCCGCAGGCTCTATTTCGCCGCATCCGATGAAAAAATGGGGGCGGTCGAGCACGGCCCGGTATTCTTTTCGCAGCCCACCTGCCATCACAAGCCGGAAGTTTACAGCGGCATTGGTGGGCAACGCGCCGAAACGCTGTTGAGAGATTTCTTCAAAAATCGGCGTTAAGCGATTCTATTCAGCCGCAATTCCAGTGCACGTTTGAGCTTGTCCTTGCTGGCCGTGGCCGCTTCGAAAATTTGGCGGGGTTTGAAAAACTCGCCGGAGCCAAAGCCCTCGACTTCCGGCCTGATATAAATATCAGGCGGCGACACGGCGCGGCGGAGGTCCGCCAGCTGGTTGAACATGATGAGCATGGAGCCAACCGCGAGCTCCATGTTGGAAGGGTGCGCCCGCGCCAGGGCCTTGGGCTTTCCGGTGACATCAATGGCAACCACGATATCCATGCCTTCGCGCACATGATTGAAGGGAACCGGATTGGTGACGCCGCCATCCACATGAATGTTGCCGTCAATGCGCGGACCCGCGATGAGGCCGGGAATGGCGATGGAGGCGGCCACCGCTTGGACGATGCTGCCATGGGAGAGCACACGTTCTTCCATGCGCTCAAAATCCGTGGTGATGATGCGCAGTGGAATTTTCGTCTCCTCGATATTCTGTACCAGTGAATCCGGCAGCGCCAAATCCACCAGCTTCTCGCCGTGAAGATGCAGCGACAGCAACCCGCGCAGGGAAAAGATATCGCCAATTTTTGAACCGCGCGTGCCGAACACGTAACGCGCCGCGCCCATGCGGTTGCCGAGAATTTTTTCCGATTGCAGCCGCATATCCTTGGCCGTCATTCCACAGGCATAGGCGGCCCCAATCAAGGCGCCCATGCTGCACCCGGCAATAATCGCGGGCTTTATGCCCAATTCGTCAAAGGCTTCCAGCATCGGAATATGGGCCAGGCCCCGCGCCCCGCCGCCGCCCAGGGCCAATCCGATTTTAGGCTCGCTCATGGCTTCAACTTTTAATGGCGCGCCAGCCGATGTCTTTTCGGCAAAAACCGCCTGGCCAGTCAATTTTTCCAATTGCGTCATAGGCTTTAACTTGGGCATCCCGGGCAGTTTTTCCAAGGGCCGTAACGTTCAGCACGCGGCCTCCCGAGGCCAAGAGTTTACCATCTTTCAAAGCGGTGCCGGCGTGAAAAATCTCCACATCTTCGCCGAAATCCTGTGCGAGTCCCCTGATTTCAGTGCCTTTGACATAGTCGCCGGGATAGCCCTTGGCGGCCATGACAACTGTGAGCGCGAAGTCGTCGCGCCAACGCACCGAAACCTTGTCGAGTGTTCCGTCAGCCGTGGCCAGCAGCAGCGTCAACAGGTCATCACGCAGGCGCAGCATCATCACCTGGGTTTCCGGATCGCCGAAACGCGCATTGTATTCGATAAGCTTGGGCCCGTCTTTCGTGAGGATGAGGCCCGCATAGAGTACGCCCACATAGGGGTGGCCCATGTCCGCCAGCGCCTTCACCGTGGGCTTCACGATTTTCTCCAGCGCTTGGGAGCACAGCGCTTCGGTCATGCACGGGGCGGGGGAATAGGCCCCCATGCCGCCCGTGTTCAGGCCAACGTCGCCATCGCCCACCCGCTTGTGATCCTGCGCGGTGGCCAGCGGCAAGGTGTGAACGCCATCCGACAAGACAAAAAAGCTCGCCTCTTCGCCTTCGAGAAATTCTTCGATCACGCATTCTGCTTCGCCGAAGCGGCCGGAAAAAATATCCTGCAACGCAGCCTCCGCTTCCGGCAGAGTCATCGCCACGGTCACGCCCTTGCCGGCGGCCAAACCATCCGCCTTGATCACGATGGGAGCCCCCTGCGAGGCGAGATAGGCTTTTGCCTTTTCCAAATCCGTGAAGCGCCCATACGCGGCGGTCGGAATACTGTAATTGGCGCAGATGTCCTTGGTGAAACCCTTGGAGCCTTCGAGTTGGGCTGCAAATTTTGAAGGGCCAAAGGCCTTGAAGCCTTCCGCGTTGAGATCATTCACCAGCCCCGCCACCAGCGGCGCTTCGGGGCCGACGACAACAAAATCAATGCTCTTGGCTTTGCAAAGGCCGATCACAGCCCGATGATCGGTAATGTCGATGGCAGCCAGTTCGGCCAACTGCGCAATGCCGGGATTGCCCGGCGCGCAATAAAGCTTCGTTAGCAGCGGGCTGGCCGAAAGGGCCCAGGCCAGCGCATGTTCGCGGCCCCCGGAGCCAATCAAAAGTACATTCATCCCAACTCTTCCTTGCCTTTCGCTGCCTTCTCGCATTTGATAAGCTGGAATCAAAGTGAAACCAGCGAAATGTCCACTGATTGGCCCTATAACCCCGAAACCGGCGAAATTATAGACCAGCCGTTGCCCAATATTGGCGAGTATTCGGTCACCGAGATTTCCCATGCTCTAAAGAAAACCCTCGAGGAAACCTTCGGCCATGTGCGGGTGCGCGGCGAGATATCGGGCTATCGCGGCCCCCATTCCTCCGGCCACTGCTATTTCTCGATCAAGGACGAGGGCGCCAAGCTCGACGCAGTGATCTGGCGCGGCAATTTTTCCAGGCTCCGCGCCAAGATGCAGGAAGGGCTGGAGGTCGTCGCCACCGGCAAGATCACCTCTTATCCCGGCAAATCCAATTACCAGATCGTCATTGAGAATATCGAGCCCGCCGGCGTGGGCGCGCTCATGGCGCTGCTTGAGGAACGCAAACGCAAGCTGGCCGCCGAAGGCCTGTTTGATGCGGAGCGCAAGAAGCCGCTGCCCTACCTGCCGAAACTGATCGGCGTCGTGACCTCGCCAACCGGGGCCGTCATCCGCGATATCTTGCATCGCTTGAGTGATCGTTTCCCGCGCCATGTCCTCGTCTGGCCCGTGCGCGTCCAGGGTGAAACCTCGGCGGCGGAAGTGGCCGCTGCCATCCTTGGCTTCAACGCCATGGCAAATCCGCCAGACCTGATCATCGTGGCGCGCGGCGGCGGCTCGCTGGAAGACCTCTGGGGCTTCAATGAGGAAATTGTCGTGCGCGCCGTGGCGGGCAGCAGGATTCCCGTCATCTCCGCCGTGGGCCATGAAACCGATACGACGCTGATTGACCTCGTGTCCGATCACCGCGCGCCCACACCGACAGCGGCGGCTGAACGCGCCGTTCCGGTGCGCGCCGATCTTCTGGCTGAACTGGCTTCTCTCAATGCCCGGCAGGCCAGAAGTGTGGCCCGCTATTTCGACGAACGCCGCACCAGGCTGCGCTCAGCCGCCCGCGCCTTGCCCAAGCCCGATGAATTCCTGGCCCTCGTGCGCCAGCGTTTTGACACGGTGGCGGCGCGGTTGCCCCAGGCGCTGCGCGCCAATGTGCAGCATCACCGGGTTGACCTCGCAAAAATTTCCGGCAGGCTATCCGTGCGGCCCATTGTGCAAAATCAGCAAGAGATGAAGCGCCGCTTGGCTGAAGCAAACCTTCGCGGCAATCGCGCCGTAGCTCGCGTGCTGCAAACCTTCAAGGACCGGCTTTCCGCCGAAGCAAAACTCTTCGCGGCCTTGAATTACACCTCGGTTCTGGCCCGCGGCTTTGCGCTGGTGCTCGACACCAAAGGCCAGCCCGTCAAACAGGCCGCAGCGGTCAGCCCCGGTCAAACCTTGAAAATTCAGTTCAGTGATGACACATTGACCGTTCAGGCCGCCAGGAAAACCGCCCAGGGCGAACTTTTTTGATTTAGGAAACATGATGAATTATCTCGACCCCAATTTGCCCAAACAGCGCGAGGCAAAGCTGAAGTACCTGAACGCTGATTTTCAGGTTCTGCGCGAGGGCGATTACGTCCGCTGCAGCGTGTCTGGCCATCCCATAAGGCTGGAGAACCTTAGGTATTGGGATGTTGAGCGGCAGATGGCCTTTGGTTCGGCGGAAATCTCGTTTAGTGAGTTTCTGGCCAGGCTCTGACAATAGCGACCAGGCAGGCTTCGCTGAAAAAGCCCGCCACCGTGCTTTCCGTGCCACAAGACCGATCCAAAATCCTCAGCCTTATCAGGTAATTACGGGAATTAACGGTCGGTTGCCCCGCCTGCGGTAAGACTGGAATACCGCAGAAACTGGGTGTATAAGCCCATTCTTTTGTATCTGGAGTTACGGAAATGTTGACCAATTGGACACCTGATAGCTGGCGGAAATTCCCCGTTGTGCAGGTGCCGGACTATGCCGATGCCGGCAAACTTGCGGTCGTGGAAAAGCGCTTGGCTGGTTTTCCGCCGCTGGTTTTTGCCGGTGAGGCGCGCAAGCTGAAGCGCAAACTGGCGCGCGTGGCCGAGGGCAGGGCTTTCCTGCTCCAGGGCGGCGACTGTGCCGAAAGCTTCGCCGAGCATTCCGCCGACAACATCCGCGATTTCTTCCGCGTCTTCCTCCAGATGTCGGTGGTCATGACCTTTGCCGGCGGCCAGCCCGTGGTGAAAGTGGGCCGCATTGCCGGGCAATTCGCCAAGCCGCGTTCTTCGCCAACCGAGGTGATCGATGGCGTTGAATACCCGATCTATCGCGGCGACATTATCAATGATCCGGAAGTCACGGTTGAAGGCCGCAAGCCCGACCCCGAACGCCAGATCATGGCCTATCGCCAATCAGCCGCCACACTCAACTTGCTGCGTGCCTTCGCTCAAGGTGGTTATGCCAATCTTGAGCATGTCCACAAGTGGACTCTCGGCACCCTGAAGGATTCACCCGCCTTCGAGCGCTATCAGGAATTGGCTGACCGCATCACTGAAGCGCTGGGCTTCATGCGGGCCTGCGGCATCAATGCCGATACCGCGCCGCAGCTCCGCCAGACGGATTTCTTCACCAGCCATGAGTCCCTGCTGCTCGGCTACGAGCAGGCGATGACCCGCGTCGATTCCACCAGCGGCGATTGGTACGCAACATCCGGCCACATGCTGTGGATCGGTGACCGCACCCGCCAGCCCGACCATGCCCACGTCGAATTCTGCCGTGGCATCAAGAATCCGATTGGCCTCAAATGCGGCCCATCGCTGAAGGCTGATGAACTCATCCGGCTCATCGACATTCTAAATCCGGATAACGAGCCGGGCCGCTTGACCCTCATCGCGCGCTTCGGCGCCGACAAGGTTGAAAAGCATCTGCCGGAATTGATACGCGCCGTGAAGCGCGAGGGCCGCGTTGTCGTCTGGTCCTGCGACCCTATGCACGGCAACACCATCAAGGCCACCTCCGGCTACAAGACGCGGCCCTTCGAGGCCATCATGACCGAAGTGCGCCGCTTCATGGCAATCCACCAGGCCGAAGGCACCCATGCCGGCGGCGTCCACGTCGAAATGACCGGCAAGGACGTGACCGAATGCACCGGCGGCCTCCGCGCCCTGCGCGATGAGGACCTCAATGACCGTTACCATACCTTCTGCGACCCGCGCCTCAACGCGGCCCAGGCCCTGGAACTTTCCTTCCTGGTGGCCGAAGAGCTGAAGAAGGAAATGGCCTCGCGCCCCCGCCTCAATGACGACGACGAGTCCATGGAAGCCGCCGAATAATTAGTGTAACTGGCCTTGTTTCTTTTATTGGCAATGCCCATTTTTGTAATCTACAGGGTTACAGAAAAGGACATTTGCCATGCTCGACCTCTATTACTGGGGCACTCCCAACGGCCATAAAATCACGATTTTCCTTGAGGAAACGGGCCTTCCCTACGACCTGCACCGCGTCGATATCGGCAAGGGCGACCAGTTCAAGCCGGACTTCCTGGCCATTTCCCCCAACAACCGCATTCCGGCAATTGTCGACAACAACCCCAAGGGCGGCGGCGCCCCGATCTCACTTTTTGAATCCGGTGCCATCCTGCTTTACCTCGCGGAAAAAACCGGCCGCTTTATTCCAGCCGACATCCGTGGCCGCGCCGAAGTCCTTCAATGGCTGTTCTGGCAAGTAGGTGGACTTGGCCCCATGGCCGGGCAAAACGGGCATTTCAATGCTTATGCGCCGGAGAAAATCCCTTACGCCATGGAGCGCTACACCAAGGAAACCGGCAGGCTCTACGGCGTGCTGAACAAGCGCCTGGCTGAAAGCGAGTTCATTGCTGGCGACTATTCCATCGCCGATATGGCGAGTTACCCCTGGATCGTTCCGCACAAGAGCCACAAGCAGGACCTCGAAGCCTTCCCGCATTTGAAGCGCTGGTTCGATGACATTGCCGAACGCCCCGCCGTGATCAAAGCCTACAAGGGTGCGGCTCCTTCATACCAAAAACCCATGAGCGATGCGGAACGGAAAATCCTGTTCGGGCAGACGGCTTAATCCTAGTTTTGTCATTCCGGCGAAAGCCGGAATCCCATTGGCGTTAGAAAGATTCCGGCTTTCGCCGGAATGACGTCAGGTGGGGTGGGATCTTAAGGCACAACCTGGAAAGGCTGTACTTCGTAGGAACTGGTCTTTCTGAACTCGCCGAGGATGTGTGCGAACAGCGCCACCAGCACCACCGCGCCGCCAATGAGCGTTGGCACGCTTGGCACTTCGTTGATGAACACCAGAACCCAGAAGGGCGTGAGCGGAACTTCAAGTGCCGCGATCAGCGTGGCTTCCGCCGCCGGCACCCGGCGCGAACCATAGGCATAGAGAATAAGGCCAAGGGCGTTTTGCAAGACGCCGAACAGGGCAATGAGTCCAAGCTCGTAAGCCGAAACAGAAAGCGTCGAGGCAAACCAGAAGCAGACGAAGGAACATAAATAGGCGGAAGCGCCCATGGCGGGCAGCATCGCCACTTCGCGGTGCCTGCGCATGATCACCGTGAAGCAGGCCATTGACAGCGACATGATCACCGCCAGGAATTTGCCGAACATGCTGCCGCCCCAGGGCGAACCCAGAAGCATGATGGTAACCCCGGCGAGCGCCACGGCACTGGCGATCAGCGTTGAGCGGCTGGGGCGTTCACCGATAAACAGGTAGGCAAGGCCCGCGGTGACAAAGGGCACCGTGGCGTAAATCACCATGGCATCTGCTACGGTAGTGTAACGTATCGCCCCAATCCCGGTAATCATGCCAAGCGCAGAAAAGCAGGCCACCGCCAGGGCAGGCCAGCGCAGCCCGGCGAGGATGCGTAAAGCGTCCCTGCCTTCCGAGGCAAAGAAGAAAAGCATGACGGCGCTGCCCGAGAATATCCCGCGCCAGAACAGCAGGGTCATCAGGTCGCTTGGAATAATGCGGGTGAAAATGCCGCCCGATGACCATGCCAAAGCGGCAAAGGCCACCAGAATCAGGCCCAGCCGGTGCTGCTTTTGCTCGAGTAAAGTCATGCGCCCTCATAGAATTTCCCCCCGTGCTGCGGCAAGGCCCGTAAACCTCATGGCAACCCTGCTTGCCACGATGGGCTTGACGGATTCGGGGGTTTCCATCATGGTGCGCGCCATGAACACCGCCCCCCACCATGCCGTTAACGTTTGCGGCATAATTATTATTTGCTAGTTGAAAAACTGCTGGCAGGGCGCCGCTTACTTAAATTTCTCTTAAAGCGTTTCCCGGTCGGGCCAAAACCGTGGAAAAACAATGACCTTGCGCCTTTACAATACGCTCACCCGCCAGAAGGAGGACTTCAAACCCCTCGATGCTTCGAACGTGCGCATGTATGTCTGCGGCCCCACGGTCTATGATTTCGCCCATATCGGCAATGCGCGGCCGGTCATCGTTTTTGACGTGCTGTTCCGGCTGCTCCGTCATCTCTATGGGCCGGATCACGTCACCTACGTGCGCAACATCACTGACGTGGATGACAAGATCAACGCCCGCGCCTTGCAGGATTATCCAAATTTGCCGCTGAACGAGGCGATCCGCCGCGTGACTGAAAAAACCGCCAACCAGTTTCAAGCGGATGTGAAGGCTCTGAGCTGCCTCGAGCCGACCGCCCAGCCCCGTGCCACGGAATTCATCGACCAGATGATCGCGATGATCAGCACCCTGATCACCAAAGGCCATGCCTATCAGGCCGGCGGCGAAGTGCTGTTCAATGTAGAGTCGATGAAGGACTACGGCGCGCTGTCCAACCGCAAGCTAGAAGACCAGCAGGCCGGCGCCCGCGTGGCGGTCGAAGCCCACAAGAAAAACCCCGGCGACTTCGTGCTGTGGAAACTCTCAAGCGCCGAGGAACCCGGCTGGGAAAGCCCCTGGGGACGCGGCCGTCCCGGCTGGCACATCGAATGCTCCGCCATGAGCAAAAGTTATCTCGGCGAAGTCTTCGACATCCACGGCGGCGGCCTTGATCTCATTTTTCCCCACCATGAAAACGAAATCGCCCAATCCCGCTGTGCCCATGGCACGAAGGTTATGGCCAACGTCTGGATGCACAACGGTTTCCTCCAGGTCGAAGGACAGAAAATGTCCAAGAGCCTAGGAAATTTCGTGACGATTAATGAAGTATTGAAAGATTGGTCGGGCGAAGTCGCACGATTCAATATGCTTCGCACGCACTACAGACAGCCGATTGACTGGACAAAGTCCTCTCTAGAAACAACTTGGCACACGCTTGAAGATTTCGAACGAGTGGCTTCGCGCGATCCAACGGCGTTAGACGGGCCTCCGCTTGATTCCGTAGTGGAGGCTTTACTCGATGATTTGAATTTTGCTGAAGCAATATCTGAATTGCACGTGCTTAGGAATAGAATAGCTCATGCTGGGGATGACAAGCCCTCTCGTGTTTTGGCCGCGACTATGAAGTTCATTGGAGTCGACCTTGGAGTAGTCCGTCAGAGTCTCATCAAAATGGAACAAAATGTGCTCAAAGACGCGAGTAAAATAGAGTCACTCATAGACGACAGGCTAAATGCACGCAGAGCCAAAGATTGGAAGAAGTCTGATGAAATCCGTGATGAACTCGACGCCATGGGCATAGCCATCAAGGACAACAAAGACGGCACGACGAGTTGGGAGGTCAAGCGATGACCCGCGAACACATCTCCCTCTTCGACACCACGCTCCGTGATGGCCAGCAGACACCCGGTGTTGATTTTTCACTGGATGACAAACTCGTGGTGATCGACCTGCTGGACAAGCTTAGCGTCGATTACATCGAAGGCGGTTATCCCGGAGCCAATCCCACCGATACGGCGCTCTACAGCGAAGAGCGAAAAACCAAGGCCACCTTCACCGCCTTCGGCATGGTGAAGCGGGCAGGGCGCTCCGTATCCAATGATACCGGCCTGCAGGACCTGATCCGCGCCCATTCCAAGGCCATCTGCTTCGTGGCGAAATCCTGGGACTATCATGTGCGCGTGGCGCTGGGCTGCACCAATGAGGAAAATCTGGACTCCATCCGTCAGTCCGTAGAAGCGGCCGTTTTCGCCGGCAAGGAAGTGCTGGTCGACTGCGAACATTTCTTCGATGGCTTTAAGGCCAATCCCGAATATGCACTGGCCTGTGCCAAGGCGGCCCATGATTCCGGCGCGCGCTGGGTGGTGCTCTGCGATACCAATGGCGGCACCATGCCCGCCGAGATTTCCGAGATCGTCCGCACCGTGACGAAAACCGTTCCCGGAAGCCATCTCGGCATCCACGCCCATAATGACACCGATCAGGCTGTGGCCAATTCACTGGCTGCCCTTGATGCGGGCTGCCGCCATGTGCAGGGCACCCTGAATGGCATCGGCGAACGCTGCGGCAATGCCAACCTCGTTTCGATCATCGCCACCCTTGGCCTGAAGAAATCCTACCGTGACCGCTTCACCATCTCTGTCGATGACGAGCGCCTGCGGAACTTGACCCATGTGGCTCGCGCCTTTGACGAATTGCTGAACCGCGCCCCCAATGCACAGGCGCCTTACGTTGGCAAGAGTGCCTTTGCCACCAAGGCCGGCATTCACGCTTCGGCCATCGTCAAGGAACCGGAAACCTACGAGCATGTGAAGCCCGAGACCGTAGGCAATCGCCGCCGTATGCTGGTCTCCGACCAGGCCGGAAAATCAAACCTGATTTCCGAGCTGCACCGCGTCGGCATGAATGTGTCGAAGGATGACAAGCGCCTCGACACGCTGCTGCGCGAGGTGAAGGAGCGCGAGGCCGTGGGCTATGCCTATGATGCCGCCGATGCTTCCTTCGAGATTCTGGCGCGGCGCACCCTCGGCAGCGTGCCCCATTATTTCGATGTGCTGTCCTTCCGCGTCATCGTCGAACAGCGCGGCAGCGAAATGATTTCCGAAGCCGTGGTGAAAGTGAAGGTGGAGGACGAAACCTTCATCAACGCGGGCGAGGGCAATGGCCCCGTGAATGCGCTGGACGTGGCGCTGCGCAAGGACTTGGGCAAGTTCCAACCCTATATCAATGACCTTGAGTTGGTCGATTACAAAGTGCGTATCCTCAATGGCGGAACGGGAGCCACAACCCGCGTGTTGATCGAAAGCCGCGACGGCAAGGGCGACCGCTGGTTCACCGTGGGCGTTTCGCCCAATATCGTCGAAGCCTCGTTCCAGGCGCTGTCGGATTCCATCATCTACAAGCTGCTGCGCGAAGGTGTTACCGGCAATAGTTGACATGCGGGATGCTCATGTGACCCATGCCCGTTCTCTAATTGCCGCAACAGGATAGCGCCGTTAAACCCCGGGGCATGACAGCCATCGAACAGACCCCCAAAGCCGGACTGACTTCTGCCGAAAAAGGCGTTCTTTACGCTATCTGCGCCCATCTCACTTGGGGTGCCATGGCCGTCTACTTCGGCTTTATGCGCCATATCAGCCCCGTGGAAATCGCCGTGCACCGGGGCCTCTGGGCCATTCCCTGCGCCGCCCTGATCATCTGGTGGCTTGGTCAGTACAAGGATGTTTGGCAGGCCGTTGCCTCGAAGCGCAACCTCGCAATTCTCACGCTCACCGGCGCCATCATCGTCTTCAACTGGGGCTTCTATGTCTGGTCCATCGAGGTGGGCCGCGCCCTGGAGGCCAGCCTCGGTTACTACATCAATCCGCTCCTGAATGTGGTGATGGGCTACTTGTTCCTCGGCGAACGTTTCACCCGCCTGCAGATGGTGGCTCTTGCCCTTGCGCTGGTGGCCGTCCTTATCCAGACCTTTGCGGCGGGCGTGTTCCCCTGGCTTGGCCTGATGCTGGCCGGAACCTTTTGTCTCTATGGTTTCCTGCGCAAGACCATCGCGGTTGGCCCCACCCAGGGCTTCTTCATTGAAGTCTGCATCATCGCCGTTCCGCTTTTGCTCACCCAGGTCTGGCTTGTGAACACTGGTGAATCCCATTTTGGCGGAAACTTGCCCGACACCCTGCTGCTGATGGGCCTGGGGTTGATGACCACATCGGCGCTGGTGTTCTTTGCGCTGTCCATAAAGTTGCTGCGCTATTCAACCGCCGGGTTGCTGCAATACATCTCGCCAACTTTGGTGTTCCTCACCGCCGTCTTCATCTTCGGCGAACATATGGATAAATGGAAGCTGCTGTCCTTCGTCGTATTGTGGATAGGCCTCGCGATCTATTCCTGGTCGGCACTCCGCGACGAAAGAAACCGCCGGCGCGAAGCGGAAACGCTGGTTTAAAGAACCTTGCGGATTGGCTCCAACGGCACTTTCTGGTGGCTGTTGGCCAGGCGGTACTCAAACGCCGGCACCACGTCATCTGCCGTTTTCACCACATCCATCTTGAACTCCATGCCTTCGCGGATGAAATTTTCCGCCCGCATGTGTTTGAGCAGGGTGAGGTAGGGCTCCCAGTAATTCTCGATGTTGCAAAGGATGATCGGTTTGGCGTGCTGGTCCAATTGCGCCCAGGTAGAAATTTCGGTGAGCTCTTCCAGCGTGCCGATGCCGCCGGGCAGCGCCACAAATCCGGTGGAATGCTCGAACATGGACATCTTGCGCTCGTGCATACTCTTGGTGACGATCAGTTCGTTAACACCCGTAAGCATGCGCTCCTTGGTTCCCAGGAATTCTGGAATGATGCCGGTCACGTGGCCGCCCGCTTCGAGCACGGTTTTTGCCACTTCGCCCATGAGCCCCAGGCTGCCGCCGCCATAAACCAGGCCAATGCCGGCCGCGACCATGGCGCTCCCCAAGCTTCTGGCTGCCGCCATGTAAACGGGGTTTTTACCGGGGCCCGAGCCGCAGTAAACACAGAGATTTTGGGTGGGTTTTATCAAAACTTCTCGCCTCGTTTGAGTGGGTGCAGCAATCCTTTGCTGATTCGCCACATTGGTCTTAATAATGTGGACGATTCCTATTATCTAATAGCCTATTCGCCGCAGTTGCGGCTATGTTCTTATATTCATGATTACGGACGGCCAAAGATGAAAATAAATCCCCTCGCAGTATTCACCGGGCTCACACTGGCCACATTTGGTGCTCTTGTTTACGTGGAACGGAACACTGGCACCGAAGAGGCGCTCACCACCACCGCCAAGGTTGAACCGCTGGCAGTGCCGGAACCGCCGAAGCCCGCAGAACCCGTAATTGCCGAGCCGGCGCCTGCACCGGCCCCGGCGGTGGAATCAACACCGGCGCCTACCACGGAAGTGGCAAAGGTGGAAGAACCGCCATTGGTTGAGCCGCCAAAGCCCGCTGAACCGGTCATAGCGGCGGAGCCTCCTGCGCCCGCAGCCGAGCCCGTTGAAAAGGCCCAGGTAGTGCCGACTTTTGACACCGTCCGTGTCGAACCCACGGGCGATGCCCTGATCGCCGGCCGGGCCGCACCCGGCTCGGAAGTAGTGGTCAAGTTCAATGGCGTCGCCGTTGGAACGGCAGTTGCCAATGAAGATGGAGCTTTTGTGGTCACCCCCGATAAGCCGCTGCCCACCGGCCCCGGCGCCCTGTCGATTGAATCCAAGAACAATGAAGTTGTCGTTGCCTCGGCTGACACCGTGGCCGTCGATGTGAAGGCCGGAGCGGTCGACACCCCCATGGTGGCCGTGCTGAAGCCCGATGAGCCAACCCAGGTTGTCCAAGTTCCGGCAAAGCCCGCCCTGCCGCCCTCCAAAACCGTCAATCTTGATACGGTTGATTATGACCAGACCGGAAACATCGTGTTTGGTGGCCGTGGCCCGGCAGGCAGCAAAGTGCAGCTTTATGTCGACAACAACGCCTATGGCCTGGCCGATATCAATGACAAGGGCACCTGGTCCTTTGCCGGCCTCTCGCCGCTCACCGTTGGCCCCCACGCGCTGCGCGCCGATGAAATTGGCGGCGACGGGGCGGTGAAGAGCCGCATCGAAATGCCCTTCTACCGCGAAGAACCGGCCAAGGTGGCAACGGCTCCTGTAACTCCGACAGTTCCTGAAGCGCCCAAGCCCGTTGAGGTCGCAACCGCCCAGGAAATTCCGGCTCCGGCAACAACGTCTGAAGTGGCCGAAGCCGCAGCGCCTGAAGCCCCGGCCGCTGCCGAAGCGCCAGCCGCAGCCGCGCCGGCAGAAGCAGCCCCAGCTGTTGAGCCCGCCGCCGATGAACCCGCCGTTGTGGCGGCCCAGGTTCCTGCAGCCGCAGACCCTGCCGCCGAACCCGCCGCGGCGCCTACCCAGGTCATCATCCAGCCCGGCAACAACCTTTGGAAACTGTCCCGCCAGATCTATGGCAAGGGCATGATGTACACGGTGATCTACGAGGCCAATAAGGACCAGATCCGCAAGCCCGAGCTGATTTACCCCGGCCAGATTTTCCTGACACCGGAAGCTGCTGCGGCAACGGGGCAGTAAAAGGTCGCTGACTTAATGAGCCGAAAATTGCCGACCAGCCCTGCGAACTTCGCCAGCGGCGACGGAAACCAATGGCAAACCCTGAAGAGCCTTTTGCCCTATTTGTGGCCGGAAGGCCGCATGGATTTGAAGATCCGCGTCGTTTTGGCGATGATCGCCTTGGTCGTTTCCAAGGTTATCACCGTACTCACCCCCTATAGCTTCAAATATGCAACCGATGCCCTGACGGCGTCGGGAAGCGCGGCGGCAATTGCCTTCAGCGTTCCATTCTTTTTTGTCCTGGCCTATGGCGTGGGCCGCATTTCCATGGTGGTGCTGGCGCAGATCCGCGATGCCATATTCGCCAAGGTCGGCCAGCGCGCCGTGCGCGAGCTCTCCATCCGCACCTTCCGCCATCTCCACGCGTTGTCCCTCAAGTTTCATCTCGAGCGCCGCACCGGCGGCCTGTCGCGGATCATTTCGCGCGGCACCGCCGGCGTTGATACGGTGCTGCGCTTCTCGCTCTTCAACACCTTTCCGACGGCCCTTGAAATTGCCCTTGTGGCCGGGGCGCTCACCTGGTCCTTCGGCTGGATTTACGCCGCCGTCATCCTGGGCACCGTGGTTCTCTATCTCTGGTTCACCTATGCCGCCACCGAGTGGCGCATCAATATCCGCCGCGATATGAACGAAGCCGACACCGATGCCAATACCAAGGCAATCGACAGCCTCCTGAACTTCGAAACCGTGAAATACTTCGGCAATGAGGAACATGAAGCCGCCCGCTTTGACGTGTCGATGATCCAGTATGAAAAGGCCGCGGTGAAAACCTGGGTGTCTTTGGCGGTGTTGAACGCCGGGCAGACCGTGATCTTTGCCATAGGCCTCACTATTGTCATGGCCATGTCGGCCTACGCCATCACCAAGAGCCAGGCCACCATCGGCGACTTCGTGATGATCAACGCGCTAATGGTGCAGCTCTACATGCCGTTGAATTTCATCGGCTCATCCTACCGCGAAATCAAACAGGGCCTGATTGACGTGGAAGGCATGTTTTCGCTGCTTTCGGTGAATGCGGAGATCAAAGACAAGCCGGGGGCGGCACCCCTCAAAGCCTCCAAGGGTGAACTTGCCTTCGAGAATGTGAGCTTTGCCTATGACCACGAAAGGCCAATCATCCGTGGTCTTACCTTCACCGTGCCTGCCGGGCATACGGTGGCCATTGTCGGTCCCTCGGGCGCCGGCAAATCGACCATTTCCCGTTTGCTCTATCGTTTTTATGAATTGACAGCCGGCCGCATCACCATCGACGGGCAGGATATCGCCGGGGTCACGCAAAAATCCCTGCGCGCCACCATCGGCATGGTGCCGCAGGATACGGTGCTGTTCAACGATACCATCCGCTACAACATCCGCTATGGCAGGCCCGATGCCAGCGATGCCGAAGTCGAAGCCGCAGCCAAAATGGCGCAAATCCACAAATTCGTTTTGAGCCTGCCCAAGGGCTACGACTCCCTGGTGGGCGAGCGCGGCTTGAAATTGTCCGGTGGCGAGAAGCAGCGCGTCTCCATTGCGCGAACCATTTTGAAAGGCCCGCCCATTTTGGTTCTGGACGAAGCAACCTCGGCCCTCGACAGCTTCACCGAACAGGAAATCCAGGCGGCGCTGCGCAAGGTTTCGAAGGGCCGGACCACACTGGTAATCGCCCACCGCCTGTCCACGGTTGTCGATGCCGATGAAATCATTGTGCTCGATGGCGGCAAGATCGCCGAACGCGGAACCCATGACAAGCTGCTGCGCAAAAAGGGCATCTATGCCGCCATGTGGAACCGCCAGCGCGAGGCCGATCAGGCGCGCCGTGTGCTCACCCAGGCGGAGACCGATAAGCTTAATGATCCCGGGGACCGCCCGCCTGGCTGGCCCACACCGCTCGCTAGGATTTACACACCATAATGCCCTGTTAACTTTGCCAAATGGAGAAATCCACGCTAGATGAGCCCCATGTCAATCGTTAACAGCATAACCTCGGCATTTGTGCCCATCCACCGTGAAGGCTATCGCTTCATTGCTATTTTCGCAGGCGTTACGCTTTTGCTGTTCTGGCTGGAGGTGGACGCGCTGGCTTGGCTGGGCGTTGTCGCTACTGCCTGGTGCGCCTATTTTTTCCGCGACCCGGAACGGGTGACGCCACAGCGGGCAGGGCTGGTGATTTCGCCCGCCGATGGCCGCATCAGCGCCATCGAAAAAGTCATCCCGCCGCCCGAGCTTGATCTTGAGCGCGAGCCTACAACCCGCATTTCGGTTTTCATGAATGTCTTTGACGTCCATGTGAACCGCTCTCCGCTCGACGCGAAGATTGCCAAGATCACTTACATTCCCGGCGTGTTCCTGAACGCCGAACTCGACAAGGCAAGCGAAGACAATGAGCGCCAGGCCTTCACGCTGGAACTCGCTGGTGGCGGCAAGCTTGGCGTTGTGCAAATCGCCGGATTGATCGCCCGCCGCATTGTAAAATTTGTGGGCGAAGGCGAGCGCCTGGCCGCGGGGCAAAGGCTTGGCCTCATCCGTTTCGGCAGCCGGGTTGATGTGTATCTGCCGAAGGGCACGAACCCGTTGGTTGCCGTTGGCCAATCCGCCATTGCCGGCGAAACCGTGTTTGCCGATCTCACCTCGCCCGAGGGCGAACGCCTGGCGCGGAAAAGCTGATCGTGGCTGCTGATCTCGAAATCGATGTTCCGAAAAAACCGGCCAGTGGCAGGCGCTTCAAGCAGGTGCCGGTGCGTTTCCTGTTGCCCAACCTCATCACCTTGCTGGCCCTGTGCAGCGGCATCACTGCCATCAGGCTTGGCATTGAAGGCCGTTATGAACTAGCCGTGGGCGCGGTGATCATTTCAATTGTGCTCGATGCCCTTGATGGCAGGCTGGCGCGCTTTCTCAAGGGCACCTCGCGCTTTGGCGCGGAACTTGATTCATTGGCCGACTTTGTGAATTTCGGCGTGGCCCCCGCAATCCTGATCTACCTCTGGTCGCTCAATGACATGCGCACCATGGGCTGGGTCGTCGTCCTTATACTCGCGGTCTGCTGCGCGCTGCGCCTCGCCCGCTTCAATGTGGCGCTCGATGATACGGACAAGCCCGAATGGTCAGCAGGCTTCTTCAGCGGCGCGCCGGCACCCGCAGGCGCCGGGCTTGCCATGCTGCCCATGTACGTGGGCTTTCTCGGCTTCGTTCATGATGGTCATACCTATTCGGAATTCATTGCACCCTATGTGGTGGCCGTTGCCCTTCTGATGGTGAGCCGCGTGCCGACCTTTTCGGGAAAGACCATGCGTCCGCGCGTGCCGCGTGATCTGGTACTTCCCATTCTGGGCGGCGGCGCCCTGGCCATTGTTTGCCTCATCGCCTTCCCCTGGGAGACGCTCACGCTCATGGCCTTGGCCTATCTCGCCCTCATTCCTTTCAGCATCCGGGCCTATCGCCGCCACAAGGCCGCTGACCTGCAGGCTAAAAACACCTGACCAGGTCGGCCCACAGGTCATCGCCGTCTTCGATGCCAACCGACAGGCGGAATACGCCGTCGCCCATGTAGTCGCGGAACCGCGCCGCCGCTTCCGGGCCATGGCGGAAGGTGGACTGCTCGATATCGTCGGTTCCAATCCAGTAGATGAGGCTGCGGAGATGGCCCAGCGACACCGCGTAGTGGATGATGTCGAGTTGCTTCACCATGCGCCGGGCAACCGCCATGCCGGCCTCATGGGTCTGAAAAGTCATCATGCCGGAGAAATTTTTCATTTGGGCCTTGGCGAGCCCGTGCTGCGGATGGGAGGCAAGCCCCGGATAAAACACCCGCTTGATGGCCGGGTGGCCTTCAAGGCGCGTTGCGAGCGCCATCGCCGCTTCCTGGTGCGCCTTCATGCGAAGCGGCAGTGTCGCCGCACCGCGCATGATGAGCCAGGCATTGAACGGCGAGAGCACGCCACCAAAATGCACTGTCGCTTCTAGGTTGAGGGCATCAAGATCGGTTTTGCGGCCAAGGACCGCGCCACCCATGGCATCACCATGGCCGCCGATATACTTGGTGAGCGAATGAACCACGAAATCCGCGCCAAGGCTCAAGGGCTTGGTGGCAATCGGCGTGGCATAGGTTGAATCAACCACCACGTCACGCACGCCCTTTGCATGGGCAAGTGCTGCCAATGTCTTGACGTCAGTGATCTGCATGGTGGGGTTGCTGGGCGTTTCCAGCCACAGCATGCGGGTGTTGGGCCTGATTTCCGCCGCAACAGCCTTTGCGTCCGTTGTATCCACGAAGGATGTTTCAATGCCAAAGCGGGGCAGGGTATCGCGCGTCAGTTCGGCCACCCCCACATAATTGGAATCGGGCATCACCAGATGATCGCCCTTGCTTAAGCGCCCGGCAATCAGGGCGTGGCTCGCGGCAACGCCCGAGGCATAGGCAAGTGCGGCTTCGGCCCCCTCAAGGGCCGCCAGTTTCTGTTCAAGCTGGCGCACCGTGGGACTGGCCACCCGGCCATAGACGAAGCCATCGTAATCCTTCTCATCGCGGGCCGAAAAACCGGTGACATCGGTTGGCGCAAAAGTAGCGGACATCACCAGGTTTGGCGACGAGGCCCGTGTTGTCGGATCAACAAATTCGCCGCCATGAACCGCAACCGTCGATTCATGCAAAATGCCGCTGTTTTTACCTGTGTTAACCGTCATGATCTCTTCCTGCATTTCGCCAAATTATGCTTTATGTTGGCCGCCATTGGGCGAATCTGCAACTGACCAGAGGCGGCACCTACTATGCAGGATTGGGAGGAACAGCGAGAGTTGTTTCCAACGCGGCAGCGGTCGGCGCGGCGTCCGCCGGCCCGCCCGCGCCTGCGGCCCAATATCTTCGCAAGATTGGCCAGGTTTTGTGTTGCCCGGTCCATGGCAATTCTTCTGATCGCGGCATTTCTGATGACCGCCGCGGCCACTCTTGCAGCGCTTGGCACCCGATTTGATTTCGACCGCCCCATTGCAATCCCCATTGACCGTGCCGCCCAAGCGGCAAGGGCGCGCTATCAGGCCGAATTTCCTGCCGTTGCCTCACTCATTGTCGTGCGGGTTTCCAACGAGGACCCGATCCTGTCCCAGACTGCGGCGCAATTTTTGACCCGGAAACTGCAGGCGGATAAGGCCAATATCGGCCCGGTGTTCATCCCCGGGCTTGGCGCTTTCTATGACCGCTTCGGTTTTCTCTATCTCCCGCCGGACGATATCAGCATCCGGGTGGAGCGCGTCACGCGCTTGAAGCCGCTGTTTCAAGCCGTTGCCGCCTCGCCAAATCTTGCCGGGCTTTCAACCCTGGTGAACCAGGTCGCCGAGGCCGTTCAAAAGGGCCGCTCGCCGCAAGGCCTTGAAAGCCTGTTCGTGCAAATGTCGGACACTATAAAAAAGCAGGTGTCGAACAAGCCAATACCTCTCGACTGGCCGCGCGTTGCAGGGCTGCGGGTTGAAGCAAAAAACAAGGAGTGGGTGGTTGTCGTTCAGCCACTGGCGGGCCGGTTGCAGGAAGCGAGGATTGCCATTGAGGCGCTCACCGCCTCCGTCTCGAAATCCAGGCCCGAGCTGAAAATAACCAGCGACTTTCCGCCGGAGGCAAAAGCCAACACCGCCAGCAGTAGCGGCCGCCAGATTATTGTATGCTTGCTTCTGTCCCTTCTGCTTTTTCTTCCCCTCGTCATTGCCTCGCTGCGCAACATCTATTCAATCGTGCTTTTCCTCGTGCCGCCGATTGCCGCAATCGCCGCAGCCTTTGCGATGGCTTCATTTGCAGCACCCGTGCTGGATCAAACCATTGCAACCCTGCCGTTTGTTGTGCTCCTGCCGGTCATGGGATTTTCCATCGCCTTGGTGGCAGCCCTGCGAAAGCCGGGGAAAGCAGGTTCAGGCACCTCGCTCATCATGCTGGCGTCCCAGGAGATGGGGCCGCTCATTCTGGCTTTGGCGGGAATGGCTTGTGCCACCTGGCTGCTGTGGTCCGTCATGGGTTTTTCCAGCATTGCCCGGCTTTCGGTCATAGTCATCTTTGCCGCCTTCACCGGCTTGGCCACCGCACTGATGCTGGTTCCGGCCGTTGCCTCGCTCATTTCAAAACCGGCAGGAGAACCACCGGCGGATTTCTACGATCAGGCAACGGCCCAAAACCTCCGCGTTATCTGGCACAAGCTGCGGCCACCCCTGACGTTCCTGCTGATCGCGGCGTCACTTTTCTGCATCGTGTTTTTCTCGTCCCTGAACTTTAGCGCGTCGCGCCTTCCCGGTGCCGATGGTGAATCCTCCAGCGCGGCAAGGGGCCTGCAATTCACTGTTGAAGGCGAGGCCGCTGCGGCAAAACTGGTGGCCGACCTCCAGCAAATCCCGGAAGTAGGAACGGTGCGCTGGATGGGAACATTCCTGCCGCAACAGGTCGAGCAGAAACGCAAAATTCTGCAGGGCCTCGCCGGAACCATACCGGGCGTGAGCGATGGCGGCGCCGTAGGCCCCTATGACCTGCTTGAGAACCTGCGTGGCATTGAAGCGGGCTTGCGCGTCATTTCCGACGGCGCGGGAACCGATGATGGCCTGCGCGCCAGCGCCCACGAACTGCGCCGCTCTCTCGCCGTTCTGGCCAGCACCAGCGAAAAGCCTGAATCGACCGCCGCGGAGCTCGAACGGCTTTTGTTTTCAGGCTTTGGCGAACTGACGAAAACCGCCGATGCACTGTCGCGCCTGACGGCGCCGCAACTCCCTGATCTCGATCAAAACCTGCGCGCACTTTACGTGGCGGGCGGTGACAGGTGGCGGGTTGAGGCCTTGCCTAAGCGCCTGATATCGGCTGCCGCTTTCATCGATGCAACAAAACCCGTGGATGCCATTCCCCTTGGCCCCCTGATGACCGAGCAGGCCGAACTGCGTTCCCTCGCATCAGCCTCCAAATCAGCCCTGACATTTGGATTCATATTTACGCTGCTCATCACGCTCGCCTATCTGCGCAATATTGTGGATTGGCTGATTGTCGTGGCATCTTCAGTCCTGCTCCTGCCGCTCTATGCGGCCTTTATCGTGACAACTGCTACTGCAATCAGCCCGGCAACACTGCCCGCCCTGATCATGGCCTCGCTGTTTGGCGTGACAACGGCACTGCTCTTGGTGACCCGCAAACGCCAGCCGCAAATTGCCGAGCTTGCCATTCTGCTGCCAATGGCGGTGATCATTGCGATCATCCTGCCAATCCGCTTGCTGCATCTGCAGGAGTTTGAGTCCTTCACCGGCACCCTCATCATGCTGATCGCGGTGGCGGCTGTTTTTAATCTGACGGTCGTGCCGCAGATCTGCGCCTGGATTGATGGCTGGCGCGCGTCAGGCCCGCGACTGGACAAGCCGGGCCTCGCTGCCCAGCCCCGCGAAGATTTCGGCGATGATATCTTTTGAGGTCATGGCCGCATCTTCATATTGCTCGGCAGGGCTTGCATGGCCGACAAATCGGTCGGGCAGGAACATGGTGCGGATTTTGCAAGCTCCGGAGAACAGGTTGTTCCGGGCGGCAAAGTGCAGAACCTGCGTGCCGAACCCGCCAATGGCTCCTTCTTCAATTATAATGAGAACCTCATGCTCGCGGATGAGCTGCCGGATGAGGTCTTCATCGAGCGGTTTGGCAAACCTCGCATCCGCCACGGTGATCGCAAGGCCGCGGGTGGCAAGTTCATCGGCAGCCTTCAGGCATTCCTGCAACCGCGCACCGAGTGAAAGAAGCGCGACCCTTGTTCCTTCGCGGATGATCCGGCCCCGGCCAATGTCCAGCGGAATGCCGACATCCGGCAAATCCACGCCCACGCCTTCGCCGCGCGGATAGCGGAAAGCGCACGGCCCGTCGTTGATCGAGGCCGCCGTTGCCACCATGTGGACCAGCTCTGCTTCATCCGATGCGGCCATCACAACCATGCCCGGCAGGCAGGAGAGATAGGAAATGTCGTAACTCCCCGCGTGGGTGGCTCCGTCCTGGCCAACCAGCCCCGCCCGGTCGATGGCAAAGCGAACGGGAAGTTTTTGCAAGGCCACGTCATGGACGATCTGGTCGTAGGCCCTTTGAAGGAAGGTGGAATAGATCGCGCAGAAGGGCTTGAAGCCTTCCGTGGCAAGGCCCGCCGCAAAGGTCACCGCATGTTGCTCAGCAATGCCCACATCAAACATCCGCCCGGGAAAGTGCTTGGAGAACTTGTCGAGGCCCGTGCCCGATGCCATGGCCGCCGTGATGGCGACAATCTTCTCATCCTTTTCAGCCTCGGCGATCAGCGCCTTGGCAAAGACGTTCGTATAGGTTGGCGCATTGGTTTTGGCTTGCTTGAGCTCCAGCGTTTCCGGATCAAATCCTGAAATCGCATGGTAGTTTTCCTTGTCGGGCTTGGAAAACGGATGGCCCTTGCCCTTTTCAGTCACCACGTGCACCAGCACCGGGCCCAGTTGCTTGGCGTCCCGGACATTCTGCAGGATGGGTACCATCGTAGCGAGATCATGGCCATCGACGGGACCCACGTAATAGAAGCCAAGCTCTTCAAACAGGGTGCCGCCGGTCAGCATGCCGCGGGCATATTCATCAGCCCGCTTTGCTGCGGTTTGCATGGTCTTGGGAAATTTCTTCGCCATCTGCCTGGCAATGCCGCGCAGCGACAGGAAGGGCCGCGATGATACCAGCCACGAGAGATAGTTGGTCAGCGCCCCAACCGCCGGCGAAATGGACATGCCGTTGTCATTCAGGATCACGATGAGGCGCGTATCCAGCGCCCCGGCATTGTTCATCGCCTCATAGGCCATGCCCGCACTCATCGACCCATCGCCAATCACGCAAACCACGTGGTTGTCATTGCCGCGCAAATCGCGCGCCACCGCCATGCCCAAGCCTGCCGAAATCGAGGTCGAGCTGTGAGCCGCCCCAAAACTGTCAAAATTGCTTTCGCCCCGTTTGGCAAAGCCATAGAGCCCGTCGCGCTGCCTGATTTTTCGGATCCGGTCCCGGCGGCCCGTAAGAATCTTGTGCGGGTAGGTTTGGTGGCTGACATCCCAAATCACCCGGTCTTCCGGCGTTTTGAAGACGTAGTGCAGGGCAACCGTGAGCTCAACAACGCCAAGCCCCGCGCCGAAATGCCCGCCGGTGGTTGCCGCCGCATCAATGGTTTCCGCCCGCAGTTCGGCAGCCACCTGCACAAGATCGCTTTGCGGCAATTTCCGCAAATCGGCAGGTAAGTGAATCGTGTCCAGAAGGGGGGTCGAAACAGGCATATTAACTCGCTATTCCAGCGCCAAAATATACATTTAGGCACTTGAAACCCAATCGGCAATGGCCTCCCAAATCAGCCGTTTGGAAAAGGTTACGACGAAAGTCAATGGCGACAACCGCAAAAACTGGTGCTAGCATTTCATGCATGAGCCAAAAATTTTTGGCGATAGAGACCGTAAAAATAGAATCGTAAACGAGGGAGTAAGCAATAATGAACATGAACTTCAAATCATGGCTTGTCGGCACCACCATGCTCGTCATGGGCACCACCGGTGCTTTCGCCGAAGTGGTATTCAACCGCGGAAATTCCGCCGATCCGGAATCGCTCGATCCGCACAAGACCTCAACCGTCTATGAAGCCCACATCCTGCGTGACCTGTTCTTGGGCCTCACGACCGAAGATGCGAAATCTGAAGTCATCCCCGGTGCCGCCGAAAGCTGGACCGTGAGCGATGACAAGAAGGTTTACACGTTCAAGCTGCGCGCCGGAGCGACCTGGTCCGATGGCTCGCCTGTGACCGCACAGGACTTTGTCTTCTCGTGGCAGCGCGTTGTTGATCCGGCAACCGCGGCGGAATACGCCTATATGCTGGCCCCGGTGGTGAATGCCGAAGACGTGACAGCCGGCAAAAAGAAACCCGACGAACTGGGCGTAAAGGCTGTTGATGATTCAACATTTGAGGTCACCCTCAATGCGCCAACGCCATACTTCCTCGAAATGCTCACCCACCAGGCCACCTATCCGGTGAACAAGGCAAATATCGAAAAATTCGGAGCCGATTTCATAAAGCCCGGTAATTTGGTTTCGAATGGCGCTTATACGCTGGCTGAATTTGTGCCCAATGACCACGTCAAGGCGGTGAAGAATCCCAAGTTCTATGACGCCGCCAACGTGAAGATTGACGTGGTGAACTTCATTCCGACCGAAGACCGGTCAACCGCCATGAAGCGTTTTGAGGCGGGCGAACTTGATTCCAACGACGATATTCCAACGGAACAGCTTGCTGACCTCAAGGCCAAGTTTGGTGACCAGGTTCGCCTTGGACCCTATCTCGGCAATTACTATTATGTCTTCAAGGTCAACAAGGCACCATGGGACAACGTGAAACTCCGCCAGGCCATTTCCGAGGCCATTGACCGCGACTATCTCGCTGAAAAGGTTTGGCAGAACACGATGATTCCGGCCTATTCATTCGTGCCTCCGGGCATCACGGGATATGAAACAAGAACCACGGATTATGCCGAAATGTCCCAGATTGACCGTGAGGACGCGGCCAAGAAGGTTCTGACGGAACTCGGTTACAGCCCGGAAAAACCGCTCAAAATGGAAATCCGCTACAACACCTCCGAGAACCACAAGAACACTGCTGTGGCCATTCAGGAGCAGTTGAAGCCGCTTGGCGTTGAGGTGACACTTCTCAACACCGACACCAAAACCCACTATGGCCATCTTGAGCAGCACGGTGACATGGACATCGCACGTGCCGGCTGGATTGCCGATTACAAGGACCCGGAAAATTTCCTCGCCCTCTGCAAGACCGGCACTGGCAACAACTATGCCATGTATTCAAACGCGGAGTTTGATGGCTTGATGGCGGAAGCAGCCGCTTCGGCCGATCCGGCCGAGCGCATGAAGAAGCTTTCCGATGCGGAAGCTGTCGGCGTGGCGCGTGACCTTTGTGTGGTTCCGCTGCTCTATTACGGCTTCCACACGGTCGTATCGAACAAGCTCAAGGGTTGGGAGGACAATGTTATGGATCGTCATCCCACCCGCTTCCTGAGCAAGGAATAGCCTTATCGGAAATGCGCCGCCCTGCCTTCAAAGGCAGGGCGGCCGTTTCCTCCCGCTAGGGGTTATCCATGCTGCGCTACGTCTTTCGGCGGTTCTTGACTGCCATCCCAACTCTCTTCGTGATCGTCACGATCGCATTTTTTCTGATGCGCGTGGCCCCGGGCGGCCCGTTCAACCAGGAGAAGGGGCTCAATCCTGTCATCAAGGCCAACCTTGAAAAGGCGTTCCATCTCGACGAGCCATTGTGGCTCCAATACATTCACTACCTGCAAAACCTGCTGCGCGGCGATTTCGGCCCAAGCTATAATTTGCCGGATTTCACCGTCGCTGAGCTCTTCGCGGAAGGCCTTCCTGTTTCCCTCCAGCTCGGCGCCATGGCGCTCACGCTTGCGCTTGTCATCGGCAGTGCCCTTGGAATTTGGGCGGCCCTGCGCCAGAACCAGCTAACGGACTATGCGGTGGTTGGCGTGGCAACCGCAGGCAGCACCATCCCCACTTTCGTGATAGCGCCCCTGTTCCAGCTCTTCTTCGCTCTCACTCTTCACTGGTTTCCGGTCGGCGGTTGGGGCGGCGGTGCCTTCATCAACAAGGTAGGCCCCGTGCTCACCCTTATGCTGCCGCAGCTTGCAATTGTCGCCCGCCTCATGCGGGGCTCGATGATCGAGTCGCTTCACGCCCATCACATACGAACCGCGCGAGCAATGGGCCTCTCCGACTATTCTGTTGTGATAAGGCACGCGCTCCGGGGAGCGCTTCTTCCCATCGTATCCTATGCCGGGCCTGCCGCCGCCGCACTTCTGACCGGCTCCGTCATTGTTGAAACGATATTCCAAATTCCGGGCATTGGGCGCTATTTTGTCGATGGGGCCCTGAACCGTGACTACACGCTGGTGATGGGAACCGTGGTGCTCATCGCCATCTTCACCGTAACGTTCAATCTCATCGTGGATATTCTTTACGCCGTCATTGATCCGCGGGTGCGTTATGACTGACGTGCCCCTAAGCCATGTCCCCGCCGAGAAGGGCCGTTCGCTTTGGGCCGATGCCTGGGCCCGGCTGAAGGAAAACCGCGCCGCCCTGTGGAGCGCTTATTATCTCGTCTTCATGGCCTTGCTCTGCGTCTTTGGCCCCTGGTTCACCTCCCACCAATTCACCACCATCTACCAGGACTATAACCGCGTTCCCCCAAGCTTTTCCGCCTATCCAAAGCCCGAGATGATTGACCTCGCCGTCAAAGACGCCGTCCAGCGGTCGCGCGTGCAGCTTGCCGGATGGGAAGAGAAAGACGGAAAAATTCTCATTACGATTACCTCGGCCAAGCCCATCGACGAGCGCATGACCCGCTACATCGACCGCTCCAGCGTGTTCGAGGGAACTCAGGTCGTGAATAAATCCGCTGACAGCCTGAAGCTTGTCATGAGCACCTCGGTTGAGAAGCAGTATTTCTACTTCGGCACCGACAATTCCGGCCGTGACATGCTCACCCGCACCCTGATGGCGGGGCGGGTTTCCCTCGCCATCGGCCTTCTCGCCGGCCTTGTGGCCGTGGTGATCGGCGTTCTCTATGGCGCCACCGCCGGCTTTATCGGCGGCAAGACCGATGAAGTGATGATGCGCGTCGTCGATATTCTCTACGCGCTGCCCTTCATTTTCTTCGTTATCATGCTGGTGGTTTTCTTCGGCCGCAATTTCGTGCTGATGTTTCTGGCCGTGGGCGCCGTGCTCTGGCTCGACATGGCCCGCATCGTGCGGGGGCAAGCCCTCTCCATCAAGCGCCAGGAATATGTCCAGGCCGCCGAAGCCCTGGGTGTGAACCGCTGGGGCATTCTGATCCGCCACATCGTGCCGAACCTCCTTGGCCCCGTGGTGATTTATATGACGCTGCTGGTGCCGCAGGTCATCATCCTTGAAAGCTTCCTGTCCTATCTCGGCCTTGGCGTGCAGGAGCCCATGTCGAGCTGGGGTGTTATGATTTCGCAAGGCGCCAAGAACATGCCGTCCGCCAACTGGCTGATTGCCATTCCCTCCTTCTTCCTCACCACCACGCTCTTCGCCCTGAATTTCATCGGCGACGGCCTGCGTGATGCCCTTGACCCGAAGGACCGCTGAGATGAAGGAGAGCATCCTCACCCTCAAGGATATCAGGGTAAATTTCAGAACCCTCGATGGCATCGTCGAAGCGGTCAAAGGCGTGAACCTTGATGTGAAAGCCGGCGAAACCGTTGCCATCGTGGGTGAGTCCGGCTCCGGCAAAAGCCAGTTGATGATGGGCACCATGGGTTTGCTCGCCTCAAACGGCACGATCTCCGGCGAGGCAAGCTACCGCGGCACCAATCTCATAGGCTTGCCCAAGCAGGAGCTTAACACCATTCGCGGGCGCAAGATCGCGATGATCTTCCAGGAGCCCATGACCTCGCTTGATCCGCTCTATACCATCGGCAACCAGCTCATTGAACCCATCATGCAGCACCAGAAAATCGGCCGGGATGCAGCAAAAGCCCACGCCATCGAAATGCTGAACCTGGTCAAGATTCCGGAACCCAAGAGGCGCATGGAATCCTACCCCCATGAAATGTCCGGCGGCCAGCGCCAAAGGGTGATGATCGCCATGGCCCTTGCCAACGGTCCCGATCTTCTCATCGCTGACGAACCTACGACCGCGCTTGACGTCACCATCCAGCTCGAAATTCTCGAACTCATGGTGGGGCTGCAATTGCGCCTCGGCATGAGCATGATCTTCATCACCCATAACCTCAACATCCTGCGCCT
Source organism: Aestuariivirga sp. (assembly GCA_965279345.1). Classification (GTDB taxonomy): domain Bacteria; phylum Pseudomonadota; class Alphaproteobacteria; order Rhizobiales; family Aestuariivirgaceae; genus Aestuariivirga. The sequence goes on along the minus strand of CBDIHN010000001.1, from coordinate 218,611 downwards.
CATCGCCGACCGCATCATGGTGATGCGTTATGGCGAAGTGGTGGAAGAGGGGGAACTGAAAAAGGTTTTGAAGAACCCCAGCCATCCCTACACCAAGGCGCTGATTGATGCGGAGCCGTCTGGCCGCAAGGCGCCGCCCGCTCCCAAGGCCCCGAAAATCCTTGATGGCACCAATGTCTCCGTGACCTTTGAAATCGGCGGCGGATTTCTCGCCGGACCGCCCCTGCTGCTCAAGGCTGTCGACCGCGTCTCTGTTGTCCTGAAGCAGGGGCAAACCATCGGCATCGTGGGCGAATCCGGCTCCGGAAAATCAACCCTTGCCCGCGCCCTGCTGCGCCTCCTGCCCAGCGAAGGGGCCATCACCTTCGAAGGCCGCGATATTGCCAGGCTGAACAAGGAAGAGATGCGCCCGCTGAGGAAGCAAATTCAGATTGTGCTGCAGGATCCCTTCGGCTCCCTGTCGCCCCGCATGACAGCGGGCCAGATCGTTACCGAAGGCCTGCTGGTGCATGAGCCCTCCATTACCGCAAGGGAGCGTGACGCCAGGGCGGTGCAGGCCTTGCAGGAAGTGCAGCTCGATCCAAAACTGCGCAACCGCTACCCCCATGAATTTTCCGGCGGCCAGCGCCAGCGCATCGCCATCGCCCGGGCCATTATCTTGAAGCCGAGACTCATCGTGCTGGATGAACCGACCTCGGCCCTCGATCGACAGGTGCAAGGCCAGATCATCGAGCTCCTGCGCGATCTGCAGATCAAGAACAACCTGTCCTATCTCTTCATCAGCCACGATCTCGCCGTGGTCCGCGCCATGGCCGACCACATCATGGTGATGAAGGATGGCCATCTGGTGGAGCAGGGCACCCCCGACGAAATTCTGGAAAACCCGCGCGAGGACTACACCAAGCGCCTAATGGCCGCCGCCTTTGCGTAGATAAAGAACTCCCCACTCTGCAAGATCGGGCTTGACCCGGCCACCCAGGCTTTCAACATCGGCGCTGCCTGAACAACTGGTTGGCCGGGTCAAGCCCGACCATGGAAAGTGGGGCAGGTGGGCAGTGTCTCGGTTTGAATAAGGCAGCTATCGCGCTCGTGCCGTAATTCAGGTATGTTCTAGGCGAAACAACGTGGAATGTACCAATGGCCAAATTAACCAAATTATCCGAATACAGAACGAAAGAACCGCTTTTCGTAAATTTTGCTAATGTCCTGTATATGGAAACAGATCGTGATGCCACGGTGTTGTATTTCTCAGATGAGCACAAGATTTTTGTCGGTGAGAAGGCGGAAGCCATCGCCAAGTCCTTGGCCACAGGTAATTGAATGCCTGTTTTTATCATTGCAACTTTCAGCGTTTGCACAAGACCTTGCGCGTCACCCCGGCAATGGCAGCGGGCATTTCCACGGAAGTCTTTTCATGGGAAGTCATTGTCGCTCTGATCGGCCGGGCCGAACGCAAGGTAGTTCTTTCAAGGCGTAGCGAAGTTTTAGTCCTGTCAAACTGAGACACTGCCGGCAGGCTGCTGAGATTTATTTTCCTACCCCTGTTGACACGTTCCTATTTCAGGCATATGTTCCTGTTTTGTTTTTAAGGGAACCGCATGGACTGGGACTTGGCCGTCAAACGCAACAGCGAAGCGCTCAAGGGGATAATTGCGGCCCTGTTCGCCATGCTGGGGCTTGATGGCACCGATGCGGTTTCGCGGATTCCGCAACCCCTCCACCGCGCTGTGCTGCGGGTGCTGCGGCCCGCCGAATCCGCCGTGCGCCGCCTTATCGTCATTGCGGCAAGGGGTCTTGTGGTTAAGGTTTTTACTTCACATCCCATGCCCAAGGGACGCGTCATCGGAAAGGGTGGCGGAAATTCGCTCCCCTCCTTCAAGCTTTTCGATACGCGGAAAGATTTCCCGGAACTGCGCCAGCGCCGGGTAAAATACGCGAAGTATCCGCCACGCGTCCTTTTCCTCGGACCTGATTCCCGATTGGACGACCTGTGGTCAAGACCCCAGCCCGTGGCCGCTTCTGCTCCACCGCCTGATGGCCTTGTCAATGCCGTACGCCTCAGCCGGAGGCTCCAGGCCCTCAAATCAGCGCTGGCTGATCTGCCACGCCAGGCCCGGCGGCTGGTGCGTGCAAGGTCGAGACGCGCGAAGGTGCCGCACCTGAAGTTCCAGTCCTCGCTCCGTCCCGGTCATCCTCCCGGTCACCGAAAGAAACCGGTTCACGAGGTCGATGAAATCCTCGTCAACTGCCACTGGTTCGCCTGGGAGGCCGAGAAGCTCGACACAAGTTGAAACAACAATCATCCGCATACGGATTAATAATCCTTAAGTCCGTCATTCCGGCGCAAGCCGGAATCCCATTGGCGTTGGAAAGATTCCGGCGTTCGCCGGAATGACGGAAATTATGAGAGCATTCGTCGGGGTGACAGAAATTATGAGGAAGCTCGTCCGAATGACGCAACTGGAATATTAAATATCAAACGCTTCAATATTCTGAAACGCCGCCCGCAAGGCCTTTGACCATTCTCCCGACAGCATCTTGAAATAGGGATCATCCTGCCCGATGCGCTTGGTGTGCTCCAGCTTCAGAGTATTGGTCTCATAGGTGAGCATGTCGATGGGAAGCCCCACGCTCAGGTTCGAACGCAGGGTTGAATCAAACGACAGCAGAACCAGCTTCGCCGCATCGCCGAGCTTCATCGATGTCTGCGCCACCCGGTCAAGAATGGGCTTGCCATACTTGTGCTCGCCGATCTGGAAGAACGGCGTATCGGTAGTAGCTTCAATAAAATTGCCCTCGGCATAAAGCTGGAACAGGCGCGGGCGCTCCTTGCCGATTTGCCCGGCGAAAATATAGCTCGAAGCAAACGCATCGCTGGTGGGCGAAAGCGCCTCGCCCTCGATTTTTTTAACCTCGCGGATGGCGCGGCCCACAATCCGCACCGCCTGGAACATGGTCTTGGCGGCAAAGAGATTGTCCTCGGCGGATTTGCTCTTTTTGGATTTCGTGCCTTCGGTCAGAAGGCTGACCACCGCTTGGGTGACAGCGAGATTGCCGGCGGTCAACAGCACGAACAGGCTCTCGCCCGGCTTCTGCCAGGTATGGAGTTTCTTGAACTTGCCGACATTATCGACACCCGCATTGGTGCGGGTATCGGCGGCCATCACCAGGCCTTCATCAAGCAGCATTCCAACACAATACGTCATCGCCTATCCCATTCGAATCTCTTCGCGCTATTGTTGCGCAATTCCGACATTGACTTCCACCCTCATTTCTTCAGCACTGCCACCCTTGCGGCTGCCCCTTATGGGGGTAATGCCGTGGGCGTCAATGCCGCCGGCCACGCGCACATAATGGTCCGTCGGGCATTTGCCATTGGCCGGGTCAAACCCAACCCAGCCCAGGTCCGGCAAAAGCGCCTCCGCCCAGGCATGGCTGGCCGTGGCCGATTCCCCGCCCTCAAGCGCCAGATAGCCCGTCACATAGCGTGAAGGAATGCCCAAATGCCGCACGGCGCCGCTGAAAATATGGGCATGGTCCTGGCACACGCCTTGCCCCGCAGCAAAGGCTTCCGCCGCCGTGGTGTCGGCGTCAGTGACGCCAATCCGGTAGGCAACCGCATTTTGGATTTCCGTCATCAGGCCGTGCAGCAGATCCAGATTGCCACGGCCCTTCACATTGATCTTTTCGAGCATCGCCAGAATGGCGGGGCTGGGCCGTGTGGCCGCAGTCTGGCGCAGGAATATGGCATCAGGGGCTGGGCAGGGAAGGCCTTTGACCATCCCTGAGGCATCCTCCACATCCACCATGCCTTCCGCCACAATGCTCATCGGGCCATCGATATTCTGTATTGTGACCAGGTGAATGCGGTTTCCGAAACCATCAAGATAGGTGAGCGCCCCGTCAATTCCGGGAGCCGTTATCTTCCAGTCGACAATCTTTTGCGCCGCGAAATTTTGCGGCGTCAGATAGAGCCGCTGCACCGAATAGCTGAGCGGCGTTTCATAGGCGTAGAATGTTTCATGGCGAATATGAATGCGCATCAGGTCACGGAAAATTGTAAGTTGTTGCAATGCTTTGGGAGAGGGAATTATTGGCCGTCATGAAGTCTTGGAGGAATTCATGCAGGCCATTCTGGAAGATTTGCTCCATGTTGCCGTTCTTCAGCCGGGCATGGGTTTCCCTGGCAATCTCGTGGCAGGCATAGCGGCTGCCATAGAGCTCGCCCAAGCCATCCAGCGCCAGGTTTATCCAGTTGTATGTGAAGAGCAGGGAGCGCGGCATTTGCTCCTTGAGGATGAGGAATTCCGAAACCAGCCACGGCTTGTAGCGGCTGTCCTTGTAAAACCAGCGGTAGGCCCGGTGCGCCGAAACCGAGCGCAGCACTTGCGCCCATTGTTGCATGTCGAGATCGCTGCCCACGTCGCTGGGCCGCGGCAGGAGAATGAAATATTTTACGTCGAGAATGCGCGCCGTGTTGTCGGCCCGCTCGATAAAATTGCCGAGCTGGCTGAAATAATAATTGTCGGTGCGCAGCATGGTACCGAGCAGGGCGCCGCGAAAGCCCATGGCGTGCTGCTTGATCCATTCGAGGAATTCCGGAAGCCGGTCGGAGGTGATATTTTCCGGCTGAATATGGGCCAACTCATTCCAGGTGGAATTGAGGCTTTCCCACACGTCGCGGGTAAGCGCCGTGCGCACCCCGCGGCCATTGTTGCGCGCCGTCTTCAGGCAGGATTTGACACTCGAAGAATTGCTTTCATCGAACAGCAGGAAATGAATGACTTTCGCCCCGTCAATTTCCCCATGCTTTTCCGTATAGCTGTGTTCACAAGCCGCACTGGTGAGCGTCGAACGCCATTCGTCCCGGTGCCCTTCAATGGCCCCCGGCATCAGCGAAATGCGGTAGCCTACCTCGAGAAGGCGCGCCATGTTTTCCGCCCGCTCCACATAGCGTGACATCCAGTAGAGCGATGAGGCGGTGCGTCCCAGCATTCTAATCCTCCAGAACCCAGGTGTCTTTGGTGCCGCCGCCCTGGCTGGAATTGACCACCAGCGAGCCTTCCTTGAGCGCCACGCGCGTCAGGCCGCCCGGCGTAATGCGGATCTGGTCTCCCGACAAAACAAAGGGCCGCAAATCCACATGCCGCGCCGCAATGCCTGATTGAGTGAAGGTGGGAACTGCCGAGAGGGCAAGGGTGGGCTGGGCGATATAATTTGTGGGTCGCGCCTTGATCTTGGCGCTGAACAATTCAATCTCGGCCTTGGAGGAGGTGGGCCCAACCAGCATGCCATAGCCGCCGGAGCCATGAACCTCTTTCACTACCAACTCCGCCAGATGCTCAAGAACATATGTGAGATCGCTCGCGTCGGAGCAGCGCCACGTCGGCACATTGTTGAGCAGCGGCTTTTCCCCGGTATAAAACCGGATGATCTCGGGCATGTAGGTGTAAATCGATTTGTCATCGGCCACGCCCGTGCCCGGCGCATTGACCAGAGTTACATGGCCCGCCCGGTAGACATCGAAAATTCCCGGAACCCCAAGGTTTGAATCAGGCCGGAAAGCCAGCGGATCAAGATAGGCGTCATCAATGCGCCTATAGACTACGTCCACCCGCCGCGGTTTCTGCGTCGTGCGCATGTAGAGCCAGCCATCGGAGACAAAAAGATCATCGCCCTCGCAGAGTTCAACACCCATTTCGTCGGCCAGAAAAGCGTGCTCAAAAAACGCCGAGTTGTGAATGCCGGGGGTAAGCACCACGACAGTGGGTTCTTTCTCGGTGGTGTGAGGGGCGACGCTATCCAGGGTCTTGCGCAGCATGGCCGGATAATTTTCAACCGGCGCCACCCGTTGTTGGGCGAAAAGCTCCGGGAAAAGAAACATCATCGCCTCCCGGTCTTCCAGCATGTAGGAAACCCCCGATGGGGTCCGGCAATTATCTTCCAAGACATAAAATTCATTCTCGGTCACGCGCACGATATCAATGCCCATGACATGGGCGTAAATGCCCTTCACCGGATTGACGCCCACCATTTCCGGCACAAAGGCCTCGTTCTGGATGATCACGTCGTAGGGAATGCGCCCGGCCCGGAGAATTTCCTGGCGGTGATAGAGATCATGCAGGAACGCGTTCATGGCCCGCACCCGCTGTTCGATGCCCGCTGAAAGCCTGCGCCATTCGGTGGCTGAAAAAATGCGCGGCACAATGTCAAACGGGATCAGGCGTTCCGAGGCCTTGTCATCGCCGTAGACGGCAAAGGTAATGCCTTGCCTGCGAAATCTCGCCTCGGACTCCCGCAAGGCCCGTTCAATGACTTCATTACCCAGATTTTCGAGCCATTTTTCCACGCGTGCGTAAGGAGCACGCACGCTGCCATTTGGCGCAAACATCTCGTTGAAGCTCATCGTCCTGCCAGTTCCCCCTGCTGTTGCGCTGCAATATGAACGCAATAATTGAACTTCCGCAAGTAAATCATCGACATCCACGGTCAGGTTGCAAAAAATAGCCATTAACTGTAGGGTCCAGCCATGTGCTGCCATATGACATCCTCCGGCCAAGTCCTGCCAATCTGGACCCGGAACCGGCACGACGAAGTCATGGTGAATTGCGCCCGTATCGGGTTCAAGCCCTAGTACGCCTCCAAATTATGACCGCTATCGTTCATTCAAATTTGGAGAAAACCTGTGTCCGCGCATCAAAAGAACATCAATATCGCTGAAGTCGTCCAGCACGACATTGACCACCATTTTCACCCCTTTACCGATCATAAGGCCTTCCACGCGGCCGGCGGCCCCCGGGTCATTACTCACGCCGATGGCGTCTATATCTGGGATGGCAAAGGCAACAAGATTCTGGACGGTTTTTCAGGCCTGTGGTGCGTGAATGTGGGCTATGGCCGCAAGGACCTGGCCGAGGTCGCCTATCGCCAGATGCTGGATTTGCCCTACTACAACACCTTCTTCAAAACCACGACCGTGCCTACAACCGAACTGGCCGCCAAGATTTCTTCGGTGCTGCCCACGCGTTTCCGGCACATTTTCTTCACCAATTCCGGCTCGGAATCTAACGACACCATCGTGCGTTTCGTGCGCCATTACTGGAAGCTGAAGGGCAAGCCTTACCGCCAGCATTTCATTGGCCGGGTTAGGGGCTATCACGGCTCCACCATGGTGGCCGCCAATCTCGGCGGCATGGCCGGCATGCACGAGCAGGTGGGAACCGAGTTCCCGGGCTTCCACCATGTCCAGCAGCCCTATTGGTATGATTTCGGCGGCGACAAGACGCCCGAGGAATTTGGCCTCGAAGCCGCCGCCGCCGTGGAAAAGAAAATCCTCGAAGTAGGCCCCGAAAATGTCGCTGCCTTTATCGGCGAACCCATCCAGGGGGCGGCCGGCGTCCTCATCCCGCCTTCAACCTATTGGCCGGAAGTGCAGCGGATCTGCCGGAAATATGGCGTCCTGATCATTTCCGATGAAGTGATCTGCGGCTTTGGCCGCACCGGCAAATGGTGGGGCTTCCAGTCCCTGGGCTTTGAACCCGATATCGTCACCATGGCCAAGGGTCTGTCATCTGGCTACCAGCCCATTGGCGCAGTGGCTTTTGCCGATACGCTGATCAAGGACTTTTTCGGCCTGGGCGGCGAGTTTTATCATGGCATGACCTATGCGGGCCACCCCGTGGCCGCCGCAGTTGCCCTGAAAAACATCGAGATCATCGAGGACGAGAAACTGGTGGAACGGGTGGCTGAGTTGGCCCCCTATTTCGCCAAGGCCCTGGCCAGCCTGAACGACCATCCCATTGTGGGGGAAACCCGCGCCATGGGCTTCCTCGGCGCCATTGAGCTTTCCAGCAACAAGGCCAAACGGGCGCGATTTAAGGATTCAGGCCGGGTTGGCACCATCTGCCGTGATCATTGCTTCAAGAATAATCTGATCATGCGGGCCTGCTGGGACACCATGGTTCTGGCGCCCCCCTTCATCATCACCAAAAAGGAGATCGATGAAATGGTTAAGCTGGCGCGGCTGGCCCTCGATGCCACCTATGCGGATGTTAAGGATGAGATGTGAATGGCTCAGAATTTAGTTGAATTTGTGAAGAAAAGTGACAAGCTTATAACAAGCTTGCCAAGCTCCAGAAAGGAAACTCCATGACAACTTTTCGCCCGAAATTTTCACCCGGCCGCCGCACTCTTTTGAAGGGCACCGGCGCCATGTTCGCCGGCCTCACGTTGCTGCCGCGCTTCTCGCTTGCCGAAGAGGAGAAAAAACTCAATCTCTATAATTGGGACACCTATATCGGCGAGCATACCTTGGCTGATTTCACCACGGCCACCGGCATTGAAGCCAAGATGGATCTGTTCGCCGACAACGACGAACTCTTTGCCAAGCTCAAGGGTGGCAACCCCGGCTACGATGTGATCGTTCCCACCAATGACATGCTCGAGCGGATGATCAAGGCCAACATGGTCATGCCGATCGATCATTCGAAGATTCCGAACATGGCCAATATCGACAAGCCGTTCCAGGACGCCGCCTTCGATCCGGGCCGCAAGCATTCGATACCCTACATGTGGGGCACCTTGGGCGTAGGCTACCGCAAGTCGAAAGTTGACGGCGGCGTGGTCGATAGCTGGAAGATCGTGCTCGACAGCGACAAATACGCAGGCCGCATCTCCCTTCTTGGCGACGCCCAGAACGTGATCGGCGTGGCCCTCAAGTATCTCGGCCACTCCTTCAATTCGGTCGACCCGGCGGAACTCAAGAAAGCCGAGGATTTGCTGATCGCGCAGAAGAAAAACATAAAGGTCTTTGCGCCTGATAACGGCCAGGACTTGCTGGCTTCGGGCGAAGTCGATGCCTGCCAGGAATGGAATGGCGACATCATCCAGGTCATGGCCGAGGACGAGGATATTGCCTATGCGGTGCCGACTGAGGGTTCACTGGTCTGGCAGGATACAATGGCGATCCCCACTGGCGCACCCCACCCGGAGAATGCCCACGCTTTCCTGAACTTCGTTCTTGACGGGGAAGCCGGCAAGCACATTGCCGAAACCATCAAATATGCCACGGCGAACGCGGCAGCCAAAGCGCTGATGGAAAAAGACTATACGGAAAATCCGGCGATTTTCCCGCCCGCGGAAATCGTCGCGAAATGCGAACCGAGCCTCTATCTCGGTGAGGAAGCAACCAAGGTGCGCGACGAAATCTGGACCCGCATCAAGGCGGCTTAGTCAGCTCTATTTCAATTGACGGGGACGGCAGCTTGCCGTCCCCGTTCTTATTGGCTAGCATTCAGGGATCGCAGGGGCAGGGGAGAGCAGGCGCGTCTTGGATAACTGGAAAGACAACAAGAACGTTTTTTGGACCCTCGCCGGCCCTGGGACATTCTGGCTTCTCGCTTTTTTCATTCTGCCTTTGGGCTTCCTGTTTGTCATGTCCTTTGGCGGCAAGGCGGTGATCAATGGAGAAGTCTCCATCACCGAGTACGACTATACGCCGAACCTCGTGAACTATGTCCGAAGCCTTGATCCGCTTTACCTCATCATCATATGGAAATCGGTCTGGGTCAGCGCTTTGGCCACCGTGTTGTGCCTGGTGACAGCCTACCCAATCGCTTTTGGCATCTGTTTTGCCTCTGAACGCTGGAAGCCGTTGCTTCTGCTGCTGGTGGTGTTGCCATTCTGGATCAACCTTCTTATCCGAACTTACGCGCTGATCGCCGTCTTTCGCTCCCAAGGCTATGTGAATCTTGCGTTGGGGACGGTAGGCCTCGGCCCCTATGACATGCTCTACAATAATTTCGCCGTCATTTTCGGCCTTGTCTATGTCTACATGCCATTCATGGTGCTGCCGCTTTATGCCACCATCGAACGTCTCGACAAATCATACCTTGAAGCAAGCCTTGATCTCGGCGCTTCGCAATACACGACATTTCTGAAAGTCACGGTGCCGCTGACCATGCCGGGGATCATAACCGGTGTTATCCTCGTCTTCATCCCATGCCTCGGCTCGTTCCTGACGCCGGACCTTTTGGGCGGAGCCAACGCAATCATGATTGGAAACGTCATTGAGCGCCAGTTCAAGGCCGCCAATGACTGGCCCTTCGGCGCCGCACTTTCTTTCATGTTGATGTACGCAACATTTGTGGCGTTGATGCTTCGGGCCTATTTTGCCAAGCGCAGCGCGGGAGTGGATGTGTAATGGCCGAGCAGCTAAAACCCGGCTCCGGCCCGCTCGACTACGGCAACAGGCTTTGGCTCAAAATTCTCTTCGGCGTGATTTTCTTCATGCTTTATGTCCCCATCATCACGCTGGTCGCCTTTTCCTTCAATACGGACAAGCGCGGCGTTGTCTGGCGTGGCTTCACCTTCGATAACTACACCAAGGCCTGGAACAACAGTGCCCTCATTGAAGCCATGGTCAATTCCCTGATGATCGCCTTGATTGCCACTATTATTTCCACGGTGATTGGCGCCATGGTGGCGCTCATGCTGTGGCGCTTCCGCTTCCCCTTCAAGGGCGCCTATGAAGCCTTCATGGGGCTTCCCATCGTCATCCCCGAAATCTGCATGGGCGTGGCTCTGCTTCTGTTCTTCAACCTGACTGGCATGATGGGCGCGATAGTTGCATTGCCGTGGCCGCTTAACCTTTCCAACATCATCATTGCCCACGTGGCTTTCTGCTTCCCATTTGTTGCCATCGTCGTGCGCTCGCGTCTTGTGGGTTTCAACCGGCAATTGGAGGAAGCTTCAAAGGACTTGGGGGCAAGCGAGTGGCAAACCTTCTGGAAGGTGATCGTGCCCTTCATGATGCCGGGATTGGTGGCAGGCGCGCTGCTTGCCTTCACGCTTTCCCTCGATGACTTCGTGATCACCTTCTTTACCTCGGGCCCGGAAACCGTGACCTTCCCGGTCAAGGTCTATTCTCTGGTCCGCCGCGGCGTTTCTCCCGAAATCAACGCGGCCTCCACCGTGCTGATAGTAATAACCGTGGTGGCAACCGTTCTCGCCATGAAACTTCAAGCGCCGGAAAAATCCGGCAAAGGGTGACGATGACTGAACCAATTGTATCCATTCGCGGCGTCAGCAAGAAATTTCCAGGCGGCGTCATTGCCGTGGACGATGTCAACATCGACATCGCCCCGAATGAATTTTTCGCGCTGCTCGGCCCTTCCGGCTGCGGAAAAACCACCTTGCTCCGCATGATCTCGGGCCTGGAAACGCCAACCGGCGGTCAGATCATCATCGGCGGCGAAGACATGGCGCTCACACCCCCCAACAAGCGGCCCACAAACATGGTGTTCCAGTCCTATGCCGTGTTCCCCCACATGACGGTTGAGGACAACGTCGCCTATGGCCTGCGAGTAACCGGTGTGCCGGAAGATGAAACCAAGCGCCGCACGGCGGAAGCCCTTGAGATGGTGAAGCTCTCCCACCTCGCCAAGCGCAAGCCCGATCAGATGTCCGGCGGTCAGCGCCAGCGCGTAGCTTTGGCCCGCGCCCTCGTGAAGCGGCCGAAAGTTTTGCTGCTGGATGAGCCGCTGTCAGCACTGGACGCAAAATTGCGCGATGACATGCGCATGGAATTGACGCGCCTCCAGGAAACCGTTGGCATTACCTTCATCATCGTCACCCATGACCAGGATGAAGCCCTGTCCATGGCCAGCCGCATTGCCGTGATCGACAAAGGCGCCGTTCAGCAAATTGCAACGCCATCGGAACTCTACGAGCAGCCTGCCACCCGTTTCGTGGCTGACTTCATTGGCAAGGTGAACCTTATCGATGCAAAGGTCCTGAGCAAGAAAGCAAAAACCATCACCTGCGAGGCCAAGGGTCTTGGCAAGCTTACCTTTGACACCGACAAGACCTGTGGCGACACGGTGGCCATCGCCGTGCGGCCGGAAAAACTGAAAATTTCCAAAACCGAGCCGAAGGCCGCAGGCCTCATTAAGGTCGCGGGCAAGGTGCGCGATGTCGCCTATTATGGTGACACCAGCCATGTCGTTGTGTCGATCAAGGGCGGGCCGGATTTGCAGGTGAATGTGCAGAATGACTCACGCACCGGCGGGTCCGGCGTTGAACGCGGCCAGTCCATCTGGGTGTCCTGGATGCCCGACGATTCCCTCGTCCTTACGGAGTAGAACATGGCCCTCGAACTCGACAAGATGACCCGGCTTCCGGGTGACGAAGCCTTTCGCCGCGAAAGCATTAAGGGCACCCAGTGGGAGTCAACCTATGCCGGCGCGCTCTCTTTCATGCGACGCAAATATACCCGTGACCTGACTGGCGTTGATATTGCAGTGACTGGCATTCCCTTTGATCAGGCTGTGTCGCACAGGCCCGGCACCCGCTTTGGGCCGGAAGGCATGCGCAAGGCCTCGGCGGAAAACGCCTGGGGACCGTTCTGGCCCTGGATGTTCGATCCCTTCAACACCTTGGCCGTCATTGACTACGGCGATTGCTTCTTCGATTGGGGCCGCAAGGAAAACTTCCCGGAAAGGCTGGAAGCACACGCCACCGAAATCATCGGTTCCGGCGCTGAAATGGTCTCGCTCGGCGGTGATCATTATGTAACCTATCCCTTGCTGAAGGCCCATTTCAAAAAGCATGGACCTCTGGCGCTGGTGCATTTCGATGCCCACCGCGACGTGGAAGTCGATGATGGCGGCCGCATCGACCACGGCACCATGTTTGGTTATGCGGTCCGCGAAGGCCTCATCGACCCGCGCAAGTCCGTGCAGATGGGCATCCGCACCACCTTCACCGGCGAAACCACCATGGGTTTCCGCATTGTCTACGCCGACGAGGTCCATGACTCGAGCAGCGATCAACTGGCCGCCATCATCAAAAAACAGGTCGGCAAGTCAAAAGCCTATCTCACCTTTGACATCGATTGCCTCGACCCTTCCGTGGCGCCCGGCACGGGAACGCCCATCGCGGGTGGATTGAGTTACCACCAGGCCGCCAGTGTCATCCGCAAGCTCACCGACGTGAATTTCATCGCCATGGATGTCGTCGAAGTGTCGCCGCCTTACGACCACGCCGACATCACCTCGATCGCCGGAGCCTCCCTCATAATGGAATATCTCTGCCTCAGAGCCTGGCAGCGCGGGGCGCGTGCAACGCCGATGCCTGAATGATCCACCTTGAATTTTCGGGGTCGTGCCATGAGTGACCCGGCTCAGTTCCCGCATCCGCTCGATCCCCTGGGCAGCGCCGAAATTGCCCGCGCCGCCGAAATTGTGCGGGCCCGTGGCGGCTTGAGCAGCCAGGCCTGGTTCGAAACCATTGCATTGCAGGAGCCTGAGAAAGCCGATCTGGCTCGCAACGAAACTCCGCCCCGCCGCGCTTTCGTCTGCTGCTATGATCCCGAGAGCGGCCAGACTTGGGACGGTGCAGTGAATCTGGCGGAGGGCGCGCTGGAAGGCTGGCATCACGTAGCTGGGTTCCAGGCGCGCATCGTGTCTGAGGAATTCGCTGCGGGCGGCGCTGTCGCCAAGGCGGACCCGCGGGTGATTGCAGCGCTTGCCTTGCGTGGCATCACGGATCTGAAAGATGTTCTGATTGAATGCTGGTCCGCCGGCAATTTCGGCATGGCGGCGGAGCAGGGCGAGCGCATCGCCTATTGCCATTGCTTCCTGCGTAACGAGGCCGGCGACAACCCTTATGAGAAGCCCATTGCAAACCTGCACCCGGTTGTTGATCTGCGCCGGATGAAAGTAGTGAGGGTCGATGACTTCGGCACGGTGCCGCTCCCTCCCGACGGAAAGCGGTTGAGACAAGAGGCGCTGCGCACCGATATCAAGCCGCTCGAAATCAGCCAGCCTGAGGGGCCCAGCTTCACCGTTGAAGGCAATCTGGTGCGCTGGCAAAAGTGGCAGCTTCGCGTCGGTTTCCACGTCCGCGAAGGGCTCATTCTCCACACGATCGGCTACGAGGATGAGGGCAAGCTGCGCCCCATTATGCACCGTGCCTCCATGGCCGAAATGGTCGTGCCTTACGGCGATCCCCGCGGCGGCGCTTTCCGGCGCAATGCCTTTGACACGGGCGAATACGGTGTGGGGCAATATCTGGATTCACTAGCGCTGGGTTGCGATTGCCTTGGGCATATTCATTATTTTGACGCCTGGCACCATGATTGGCATGGCAAGCCGAAGCAAATTCGCAATGCCATCTGCATGCATGAGGAAGACTACGGCATCCTGTGGAAGCACACGGATCCGGTGCGCGGTACTGTTACGGTCAGGCGTTCGCGCCGCCTGGTGATCTCTGCCATTTCCAACATCGGCAACTATGTCTATGGCTTCTTCTGGTATTTTTACCAGGACGGCAGCATCGGCGTTGAGATTAAGGCAACCGGCATTCCTCACGGCACTGGAGCCAGGCCCGAAGCGCCTGCCGAATACGGTGTCCGCGTGGCCCCCGGCGTTGAGGCCCATGTGCACCAGCATGTCTTTTCCTTCCGTTTTGACATGTGCGTTGACGGCGAAAGAAATGCGGTTTCGGAAGTGAATTTCGCGGCGGTTCCCATGGGCGAAGGAAACCCCCATGGCAACGCAATCAGGATCATCGAGAACCAGTTGGGGAGCGAAAGCCAGGCGCAGCGCAACATGGATTTGGCAACCGCCCGTTATTGGCGGGTGATCAACCCAAACAAATTCAATGGGCTTGGCGAACCGGTGGCCTACAAGCTTGTCCCCGGCACAAACGCGCTGCCCTTCAATCACCCGGATTCACCGGTTGGGCGCCGGGCCGGATTCATGTACAAGCATTTCTGGGCCACTCAGTATGCGAAGGGGGAACTCTACCCTGCAGGCTGGTATCCCAATCTTCATGCAGGCGGTGACGGCTTGCCGCTCTGGACGGAAAAGGATCGCTCACTCGACAACGAGAATATCGTCGTCTGGTACACGATGAACTATCATCACCTGCCGCGCCCGGAAGATTGGCCGGTTCAGCCTTGCATCTATGCATCGTTCCACTGGATGCCCTCGGGATTTTTTGATGCCAATCCTGCACTGGATGTCCCGCCGTCAGCGCCAAAGCACTGTTGTGATTGAGTAATAGAACCACTTGGATTTGACTGCATGAAGATCGTCGCTGAAGCGCCAAACCACCGGGCAGAAATCATGCAGATCAATCGCCTTGCCTTCAATGGCGAGGAGGAGGTTCAACTCATAGAAAACCTGCGGCGCGATGGCGACGTGCTTGCTTCATTGGTAGCTGTCGACGGGCATGAAGTGGTTGGCCACATCCTGTTCAGTCCGCTTGATATGACGGTAAACGGAAACCGGATCACGGCCGCAGCTCTTGCGCCAATGGCTGTAATCCCAAGCCATCAGAACCAGGGCATTGGCTCAAGATTGGTCACCCGCGGAATTTTGGAAATGAAATCTGCAGGCCAGGCAGCGATAATTGTGCTGGGCCACATCAAGTTTTATTCCCGTTTCGGCTTCAGGCACGATCTCGCGGCAAACCTGTCCTGTGACTACAACCAGTATGACGAGTTTATGGGCCTTGAGCTCGTTGAAGGCTCGCTCGCTGGACTGAATGGAACCTGCCGCTACGCCAGAGCGTTTGGCGCGCTAGGTTAGCTTAATGCGTCCCTGATCCGGTAATACATCATCGCGGCCACCAGCATCGGTGTCCGCAGTGAGCCGCCGGGGAAGGGCAGGTGCTTGATCTTTGCCAGAAGGTCAAATCTTTCGGCGGTTCCCCGAATAGCTTCCGCCATCAGCTTTCCGTAGAGTCCCGTAAGCGCCACACCCTGGCCCGAATAGCCATGGGCATAATACACCGTAGGCGAAAGCCGCCCGCAATCCGGAATGCGGTTTGAGGTAATGGCGATATAGCCGCCCCAGGCATGATCGATCTTCACGTCCTTCAACTGCGGGAAAACATGGGTCATGCGCGGCCGCATGTATTCACCAAGATTGGATGGTTCGAAAGTCGAGTAGCTCGCCCGCCCGCCAAACAGCATGCGGTGGTCATTGGACCGCCGGAAATAATCCACGATGAAATTGGTGTTGGCCACCGCCTCATTATTGGCGATGAGCGACTTTGCCCGGTTCTCGCCGAGCGGCTCCGTTGCGATGATGTAGCTCGCAACCGGCATCACCCGGCCATAAAGGGCTTTCACCGTCCGCCCCAGATAGGCATTGCCGGCGATGACCATGAACTTGGCCTTGACCATTCCGTGCTCGGTCCGCGCCCAGGGATTGGATCCCGTGTTCGCGTCAATCACCCGCGAACTCTCGTAGATCACCGCCCCGCTTTTGATCGCAGCCCGCGCCAGGCCAAGGCAATAGTTCAGGGGATGCAAGTGCCCCGCGTGGCTTTCACGCAGCGCTCCGTGATAGATCGTCGTGCCCAGCCTTTGTTCCAGCTCCGGCTTAGTGAACAGGCTCAGGCCCTTCACTCCAAGCTCTTCATATTCATCGCGCCAGGCCTTGAGCTCCTCCATCTGGTGGGCTTTTGGAATGGCGTGCATATAGCCCCAGGTGAGGTCGCAATCGATCTTGTGCTGCGTGATGCGGCTTTTCAGCAGGGCCTTGGATTCTTCGGCCAGCGCGAAGCATTTCGTGGCGTCGGCCTTTCCAAGCTGATTTTCGATTTTCTGCTGCCCGGAGGAGTAGCCGGTGCAAACCTGCCCGCCATTGCGCCCCGAAGCTCCGTATCCGATACGTTCCGCCTCAAGCACTACAACCTTGTAGCCCGCGTCCGCCAGCTCCAGGGCCGCTGAAAGCCCCGTGTAGCCTGCGCCAATCACGCAAACATCGGCGGAAACCTCCCCCTTGAGGCTTTCGCATTCCAGCTTGAGGTTTGCGGTAGCTTGATAATAGGACCGGGCATCAATTGATTTAACCATGCCAAAAGCTTTAGCTGACCCCCTTTTGCTTGGTCAAGAAGGCGCGCTACAATGGCTTGAATCAACAATTCATGGATTATCATGGCCCGCTCGACATTTGAGGAATTCATCACTGAAAACAAGATCAGTGAGGTGGAATGCCTGGTGGCCGACATGTCGGGAACGGCGCGGGGAAAGATCCTGCCGCCGAAGAAATTCATGCAAGGGCAAAGGTCGCGGGGCCTGCGGGTTCCCGAGGAAGTCTTTACCCTCACCATCAATGGCCGCTTCGTGTCGGAAACCACCGCGGTGAGTGACAGCGCCATCGATATCTATATGGAGCCGGACGCCGAAACCACGCGTATCGTGCCCTGGTACACCGAACCCACCGCCCAGGTAATCTGCGACGCCTTTCACTTGAATGATGAGCCGGTTGAGATTTCACCGCGTCACGTGCTGAAGCGGGTTCTGGGGCTTTACAAGGCCAAGGGCTGGCGTCCCGTTGTGGCGCCGGAACTGGAATTCTACCTCTGCAAGAAAAACCTCGATCCTGATTATCCGATTGAGGCCGCCATTGGCCGCTCCGGCCGCAAGGAATCCGGTGGCCAGGCCTATGGCATTGATGCCGCCAATGATTTTGATCCCATCGTTGAGGACATTTTCGATTTTTGTGAAGCCCAGGAACTGGATGTCGATACGCTGTCCCACGAAAGCGGGCCCGCCCAGCTCGAAATCAATTTCAACCATGGCGATCCCCTGGAACTCGCCGATCAGGTGTTCCTGTTCAAGCGCACCGTCCGGCAGGCGGCCCTGAAGCATGACATGTATGCAACCTTCATGGCCAAGCCCCATGAAAATGAGCCGGGTTCATCCATGCACATCCATCAATCGGTGCTGGATAGCAAAACGGGAAAAAATATCTTCGCCGGCAAGGATGGCAAGCATTCCAAGCTGTTCCTGAATCATATCGGCGGCCTGCAGCGCTACCTCGCGGCGGCCCTGCCGTTCTGCGCGCCCAACGTGAATTCCTATCGCCGGCTGGTTCCTGAATCGGATGCGCCCACCAACGTCCATTGGGCCATCGACAATCGCACCGTGAGCCTGCGCGTTCCCAATTCGAGCCCGGCAAATCTGCGTGTAGAAAATCGCGTTCCCGGTGCCGATGCCAATCCCTATCTGGCTTTCGCGGCATCCCTTGCCTGCGGTTATTTGGGAATGATTGAGCGCATCAAGCCGTCAGAGGCGGTCACCGGTTCGGCCTATCGCTACGCCCACACCCTGCCTATCAATCTTGACGAGGCCCTGGATAAGTTGAACTACACCAAGTCGCTGAAACAGGTGATGGGCGAGAAATTCGTCACCGCCTATCAGGACGTGAAGTTTGAGGAAATGCAGCACTACCGCAAGGTCATCAGCTCATGGGAGCGGGAATTCCTGCTGCTTAACGTTTAACGGCAAGGCAGTGGAGATTTCATGCGCCTGATTTTACGGTCACTTTCCATCCTGCTTTTCTTGTTGGCTGGCCAGCAATCCTTCGCCGGCAAGGGCGACCGTGCGCCAAGCCACGAGGACGTTTCGGTGGCACTCGCTGAAATACTGAACTCTCCTGAACGCCAGCCGCTGCCGATTGAGCGCATAAAAGCCGCGCTCAAGGCGCATTATCTGGACAACAGCGGCTCCATCTATTGGGTGGGCACCGGGCGCATGACGCCTTTCATACAGCGCCTGGAAGATGCCCAGTTTGACGGCCTCAATCCTGACGACTACCCGGTCGACACGCTCATTGATGTGCGCGACAGCGTTGATCCCGATGATCCCCGATCTGCCGCCCAGGCGGAGCTCTACTATTCGGCCTTCTTTGTGGCCTATGCCGCCGATCTCAAGATCGGGCGCGTGGCGCCGCAGAAAGTTGACCCCCGCCTGTTTCGCAGCCGCAAGTCCATTGATGTGCTGCGCGTCCTGACTGAACTCAACAAGCAGAGAAACCCCGGAACATTTCTATCCAGCTTTGAGCCGCAGAACGAACACTACCAGGCGCTGAAACGGATGATGCGGATCTATTCGAACCAGGCCGACGAGGGTGGCTGGCCGTTGATCGGGCAGGGGGCCGCACTGAAGCCGGGCATGAGCGATCCGCGCGTTTCCAAGATCAGGTCATTGCTGGCCCTGACAGGTGACTATGAATGGCAGGTTACAAACTCCCCGATTTATGACGAGCAGCTTGTCATCGCCGTGCAACGGTTTCAGCAGCGCCACGGCCTCGAGGCCAAGGGGCTGATCGGCAAGCAATCCATCATCGCAATGGATGTGACGCCGGAAGACCGCATCAAACAGATCATGCTGAACATGGAACGCTGGCGCTGGATGCCGGACACACTGGGGCAGGATCATTTTCTGGTTAACCTCGCGGCCTTTGAACTGCAGCGCGTGCAGTCCTCGGTCATCGTCGAGCGCATGAATGTGGTCGTGGGCGCCGTCGCCACCCAGACGCCGGAATTTTCCGACGAGATGGAATATGTCGAACTCAACCCAACCTGGACTGTGCCTTACTCTATTGCCACCCAGGAAATGCTCCCAAAGCTGCGCTCAAATCCCTTTGCCTATGCGGCGGACTTTGACGTGTTTGTAAACGGCGCGCTGTCTTCTTGGGGTTCCATCAATTGGGACGCTTATGGCCCTGGAAAATTCCCCTTCACCTTCCGGCAAAGGCCGGGGCCGAAGAACGCGTTGGGCAAAGTAAAGTTCATGCTGCCCAACAAACACAATATCTATCTGCATGACACGCCCTCCAAGGACAAGTTCGCCTCAACTTCGCGGGCCTTCAGCCACGGTTGCATCCGGCTCTCGCGGCCCATCGAACTGGCTCACACGCTGATCAGGAATGTTCCGGGCTGGAGCGATGCACTGGTGGATGGGGTTCTGGCAAGCGGCAAGCTCACCCGCGTCAGCCTGCCCAATCACATACCGGTGCATCTTGTTTATTCCACCGCCTTCAAGGGCGAAAACGGCATTGAGTTCCGCCCCGATGTCTATGGCCGAGACCGCAAGCTCTACAGCGCCCTGTTCGGCCGTCCCGCGTCCTAGTTCAAAGCGCTCAGTGTCGTAAACGCCGACAGGGCTTCCTTGCTGGATTTGACGTGCAGCACGGCTGCGCCGTCATGGGCCAGGAATTCCTTGACCTTCGCGTCAATGTCATCACCCAGGGCAATGGTGGCGGTGAACACGCCGAATGATTTGGCCCACAGGGTAAAATCCGGATTGACCAGGTCGGTGCCCGACACCCGGTGCGGGAAGTGTTTTTCCTGATGGGTGCGGATGGTGCCGTAAATCCCGTTGTCGGAAATCACGATCTTTGGCTTGGCGCCATACTGGACCGCCGTTGCCAGTTCCTGGCCCGTCATCAGCACGCCGCCATCGCCCACAAAAGTAATCGCCATGCGCGTGGGCTCCACAATCGAGGCGGCCACTCCGGTGGGAACGCCAAAGCCCATGGCCCCGGCGATTGCCCCAAGCAAGGTATTCTTGGGCGTCATCACCCAATGCCGGTGCACCCAGGTGGACATGTTGCCCGCATCCGTCGTTATCACCGCGTTGTCAGGAGCCTGCACCGCGAGGGAAACCACCACCTTGCCGAAATCCACCGCGTCATTGGGCTCCGGCGAGGTGAAGCGCTGGAATTCGTGCACGAACTCATTGATCGATGAACGCCAGGACTCGCGCGCCGAGGAAACCACCCGGGGATGCGCCGCAAGGTCGATAAGAACCGCCGCAGGATCGGCGATCAGGCCGAAATCGGTTCTGAATATTTTTCCGATGGCTTCCCCATCGGGATAGATGTGGATGAGCTTTTGTTTGGGCTGCGGTGCCGTTGGAAAGCTATAGTTGAGGCTGGCAACATCGCCCAGCCGCGTTCCCACCGCGATGATGAGGTCGGAATTGGCTAGCACCTGCCGGTGCTTCGGCGGATTTCCAAAGCCCAAGTGCCCCGCATAAAGCGGCGAGCCGTTGTCGAAGATGTCCTGGTTTTTCCAGGTGACGGCAACCGGAATGCGCAAGGCTTCGGCAAACCGCTGCAGGGCCGAAGCTCCCTTGGCGCCGCGCAGCAGGGCGCCGGCAACAATGATGGGATGAGCGGCTTCGTCAATCATCGCCTGTATCGCCGCGATGTCCTGCGGGCCGTGATGGGCCGCAGCAAGCGGGAAGGGGGCGGGGACGGTTTCACCGGCCTCATCGCTCAGCATATCCTCAGGCAGGGAAATGATGACCGGGCCGGGCTTGCCCTCGCTGGCCAGGCGCAGTGAGCGTGTGACGATCTCGCCGATCTTGGTGCCCTCATGGACTTCGTAGATACCCTTGGCCATGCCGCCAAAGAATTGCCTGTAGTCGACTTCCTGAAACGCCCCACGAGTGAGTTCAGTCCGTGAAACCTGGCCAATGAAGAGCAGAATTGGCGTTGCATCCTGTTCTGCGACGTGAACGGCAATGGAGCCATTGGTGGCCCCGGGACCGCGGCTGACCAAAAAGACGGCGGGTTTTCCGGTCAGGCGGGCCTCGGCGATGGCCATGAAGCCTGCGCCAGACTCATGCCTGCAGATGATGATTTCTATGGAGCTGCCGTAAAGCGCGTCAAGCAGCGTCAGATAGCTCTCGCCCGGGACGCAATAGACCCTTTCAATGCCATGGGCTTCCAAGCATTTGACGATCAGGTCTGCGGCACGCATGGCTCAACTCCGGTAGGGTTCAGGACATTCCGATAGATGCCTTGAACGAGCCGGGAAGTCGAGCCTGTTTCAGCAGGTTATGGCTGGGCTGCGGCAGACAGGGTGGTGAGCGCTGCATCGGCTTCGGTAACGCCCGCCTGTTTGGCCTTTTCATACCATTCCGCGGCCTTTACCGCGTCCGGCGT
This sequence comes from Aestuariivirga sp., assembly GCA_965279345.1. GTDB lineage: Bacteria > Pseudomonadota > Alphaproteobacteria > Rhizobiales > Aestuariivirgaceae > Aestuariivirga. The sequence goes on along the minus strand of CBDIHN010000001.1, from coordinate 196,859 downwards.
GATGCCCTGCACCTTCATGTCCGCATAGACCGTGGGGTCATAGGTCTTGGCAACACCCATGGCGCCCTCGGCCGCTCCCATCTGGAAAGCGCGGCTGTAGAACTGCCGGGCGATGATCAGGTCACCGGTTTTCATCAGCATGTCGCCCTTTCCCAGAAGCCCCGTCACTTCAGCCGAAAGCGCTGGCTTGATGGGCTGAAAAGACTCCGCTGCTGGTGTCGCTGTCTCAGGTGCAGGCGCTATGGACTCGATGGTTTCCTGCTGGGTCGCCTTGGCCGGAATGACAGTGTCTGGCGGAGCGCTTGCAGGGGTGATCTGCAATACGGTTTCGTCCTCAAGCTTCACATCGTCGATGGCAACGGTCATTTCCTTGACCGGGGCGGCCAGTTCGCCCGTATTGGTTTCAATGGCCGAAACTGAGATATCAAACTTTGGCGTATCGGATTGCGGTACGAAAAGATTGATGCCGTTTTCCTCGCCATCCTTCAGGATCCAGGTATTGTCGGAAATCTTTTTTCCAGCCGTCAGGTAAGCCGATGCCGGAAGCCCGGTAATCTTGATGGCAAGTTCCTGGTTCTCAAAAGCCGGTTCGGCATTGAGCGCCAGGGGGATCATGCTGTTCAATGTACCCGTCACATCGGAAACCGCGAGGGAGGCGATGGCGATGGGTTTTTTCGAAATTGTCGTTTGCCCGGTTGAATTGAACATGGTCTCCGAATCGCCCGGCATGAAACCAGCCGCGAAGGCGTAGAGGTCATTGGCTGAATTCGAAATCTGGTCATATTTTGTGACCGCGAATCCGACAGCGCCCCCTGCAACGGCAGCAAATACGCCGGCAAAGAGCAGGCTCTTCTTGAGCCGTGGCCGGCCATAAGTTGCTGGTTGTGAAATGGGCTGTTCCTCCCGCTCCCTGTCATAATGGCGGTGCTGGACTTCAAGTTCGCTCATGGGAATTGTGGGCCGGGAGGGAACCCGTGGCATCGGCGCGCGGTCCATTTGCACATCGAGCTGCTCACGCTGGCGCTCCATGATCCTGCGCCGGTAATACTCGTAAGTCCGGTTTTCCGGTGGTGCAGAGGCGGCGGGCTCCTCTTCCTGCTTGCGCCGGTATTGATTGACCAGGAACTCTGCGTCATCATCCTTGTAATGCTGAGTCAGCCATGACGGAACCGGTGTTCCTTCCGGGCTTTCAGAATCATCGCGGGAGGCGCTGAGTTCATTCCTCGAAAGCGGATGGTTCATGGTCAAATCCTCCTATTGAAGAGTCGTGATTGTGAGTGATTGTTGGGGCGGTTTGGTGTTGCCCATAAGGTCTTTTGCAGTCAGGTATTGTTTCCACCCCGGAACAGCGGCCGAGAAGTTGGTGCCTTGCTCGGCTGTTCGGGTGGCGAGATAGGTGGAGAGCAGGGCCTTGTTGAATTTTTTCAGCTTGTAGAAGCGCTCGGTGCGGTCCGGCCAGTCGAAGACCGCAAGGATCAATGCCGCGGCCACCGTTTCCACTGCCGTGCCTTCGGCAATGAGGTTCGGAAACTCCGCGCTCTCGAGAATCGCCGGTGAATAGGTTTCCGTCAACGCCTCGGGAATAGGCAGCGGGATGATATGCAGGCCGCTGTTGGCCTTGACCGAATTCAGCAGGCGGTAGGAGGGAGCGCCGACAAACACCGCCGCATCAATGCGGCCATCAAGCAGGGCCGCCAACGAATTCTTCCCCGTGGTGGGAACCCGCTCGTATTTCGTGCCCAGCGCATCAAAAACCAGTTCAGCCGCCACGAACTCGTCGCTGTTGGCGGGGCCTGTGGCTATTCTCATGCCTTCTAGGCTGTTTACGCCGGCAATGTCCTTGCGCGCCACGATCACGACATTGAGCGTCGCAAGCTTTGCCAGATAGGCAAGCTTGCCGGTTTCGTCTTTGTAGAGATCATGTTTTTTGACAAAGGCAAGGCTGTCGGAAGAGAGGAGTGCCACATCGACGCCACGCAGGAACAGCAGGTCATTGATGGATTGCAGGCTGCCGCGGCCCAGCATGGGAAGAACCCGCAAGCCCTCAGTATGGTCTATGGCGCTGGCCATCTCGAGGATATTTTCGGAAAGACTGGGCTGGCTCGCAAGCAGGCCCACCGTGCTCTGGTTGAGCTTAAGGCTGCGCAGGTCCTCTGACCGCGCCCCTGTACTCAAAACCACGGCCAACAACGCAGCCAAAAAACTTACAAAGGCATTTTTCAATACCCAGATCCCCTCAATCGGTCACCGACCCGCCAAAACACATGTATTTTCCGCCCACGTGTTAACTAATTTGAGGCGCGGATTGCCGCCAGAATGTGGCAAAGTACCGACAAGAATGTGATATTTGGCGTCGATTATTGGGTTTTATGGGGAATCAGACGTGCAGGCAATCGATTATGCAAAAGCTCTAATTAAGGGTAAATTTTTAAGAATTGTCATGCCGGAAGCCGGCGATGAGCGCATTCGCGCTGCTGCCACAATTCTCCAAACCCAAGAGCTTGCTGTTCCTATTCTGTTCGGCCCAGATGTTCCCGAGCCAACCCCAGAGCAGCTCGCCCTCGTTCAGGCCAGGCGGCCCAAAATGACCGAAGCCATGGCCGCCCGCCTTCTCCGCAAACCGCTTTATCTTGCAGCAAGCATGGTGGCGACGGGCGATGCGGCGGCCATGGTAGCCGGAGCCATCAACCCCACCGCCCGGGTCATAGAGGCGGGGGAAATGATGATCGGCCTGGCCCCGGGGTCCGCCACGCCGTCGAGCTATTTTCTCATGCAGTGGCCCGAACGCCGCCTGGTCTTCGCCGATTGCGCCGTCAACGTGCAGCCCACCGCCGAGCAACTTGCCGACATCGCCATTGCCTCAGCCGCAAGCGCCGCCAGAGTGCTCGGCGAGGAACCGCGCCTGGTCATGTTGTCATTTTCAACCAAGGGCAGCGGCAATCACCCCGATGCCGACAAGGTCGTAGCCGCCCTGAAGATCGTGCGTCAGCGCCATCCCAAGATCCTGATTGATGGCGAGTTGCAGGGTGATGCGGCGCTTTCGCCAACTGTTGCCGCACGCAAAATGGTGGAGGTGGGAGACGTCGCCGGCCGCGCCAACGTGCTGATCTTTCCCGACCTCGACGCCGGCAACATCGCCTACAAGCTCACCCAGCAGCTCTCCGGCTGCCGTGCCATCGGCCCCATACTGCAGGGCTTCGTCAAATCAATCTCTGACCTGTCGCGCGGCGCGAGTGTGGAAGATATCGTGGATACGGCGTCGCTGCTTCTGGCGATGAGCCTGCAATCAAAGCCATAAAAATATTCTGTCATCCCGGCGAACGCCGGGATGATAGTTAGAGGGAAAGCAGCGTCTGCACATGTCGAGCGATGGTGAGTTCCTCGTTGGCCTTCACCACATGAACATCCTTCGCTGAGAGGCCAAGGAAGGAAAGCTGCGCCAAGATTTTCTGGCGCACCGGTTCGGCGTTCTCGCCAATGCCGCCCGTGAAAACGATTGCATCAATCCCGCCGATTGAAACAGCCAGCGACCCGGCATAGCGCGCCGCCTGATAGCAATAGGCGTTGACGGCCTCTGCCGCCTCCGCCGCTGGGCTTGCCAGCAATGCCCGCATGTCCGACGAGAACCCCGAGATTCCCAAGAGCCCGCTGCGCCGGTAGAGCAGGTCTTCAAGCCCCTCCGCCTCGAGGCCCTCATCGCGCATCAGCGCAATCAAAACGCCGGGGTCAATGGCGCCGGTACGCGTGCCCATGAGCAGCCCGTCCGCCGTGGAAAATCCCATGGTGGTTTCAACGCTTCTGCCGTCGAGGATGGCGCACATGCTGGAGCCATTGCCGAGATGGGCCACAATCAAGCGCCGCGGCAGCGGCCTTCCGGTCTGCAGCGGCAATTCCCGCACCACATGTTCATAGTTCAAACCATGGAAGCCGTAACGCCGGTAGCCCCGCTCATGATAGGCGCGGGGCAGTGGCAACCGCGTGTGAAGATCATCGCGTCCCGCATGGAAAGCCGTATCGAAACAGGCGATATGCGGCACATCGGGGGCGAGCTTTCGCAATGCCGCCAGCGCCCCAAGCCCGTAGGGAAGGTGCAAGGGTGCCAGTTTGCGCAGGGCTTCAAGATCATCCTGAATGGTCTGGTCAACGCGAACCGGTGCCGTGTAGCGTGTGCCGCCATGCACGATGCGATGGCCAACGCCACCGCAGTGTTGCAGCACAATGCCATTGCTTTCGATTTCCGCCAATGCCGCGTGCAGTGCCTCTGGCCCATAGCCCGCTACCTGCCCAGCCACGAGCTGGACAAGCCCATCATCGAAAACCGCAAACTTCAGCGAGGAGGAACCGGCGTTGAATGTGATGATGGGTTTCATCTCGCCGGTTCTCTGCGTATCAGGCCGAACCCTTTTGCGGGCGCATATCCGCTTTGCTGATATGGGCGACAGGCACCGGCTTTTTCATCGCATCCCGGCGGAAGGGTTCGCCCAGCTCCTGGTTGAGGATGATTTCGATGAAGGTAGTGACGCCTTTCGCCTGGTCTTCCGTCGCCTTCTTCAAAGCTGCCGTTGTTTCACTTTGCGTGCGGACGGTGACTCCCTTGAACCCGCAGGCTTCCGCGATCTTCGCGTAGCTGAGTTTTGGATCAAGCTCGGTGCCGACAAAATTGTTGTCATACCAGAGGATGGAATTGCGCTTCTCAGCACCCCATTGATAGTTGCGGAAAATCACCATGGTGATCGCCGGCCACTCATCACGGCAGATGGAGGTCATCTCATTGATCGAAATGCCGAAGGCGCCATCACCGGAAAAACCGAACACCGGCACTTCCGGCTTGCCGATCTTGGCCCCGATGATGGATGGAAGGCCGTAGCCGCAAGGCCCGAACAGGCCAGGAGCCAGATACTTCCTGCCTTCCTCAAAAGTCGGATAGGCGTTGCCGATAGCGCAATTGTTGCCGATGTCGGAAGATATGGTAGCATTGGCTGGCAGGCCCGCCTGGATGGCACGCCAGGCTTGGCGCGGCGACATGCGGTCCGCGTCGCGCTTGCGGGCATCCGCATTCCATGTCGTGCCCGGATCATCGTCTTCATGGTCCATGGAGGAAAGTTTTTGCAGCCAGGCTGACTTGGTCTGATGGATCACTGCCTTGCGCTCGGCCCGACCGGCATCGCCTGCCTTGGGGGAGAGCTTCTCAAGAATCTGCTGCGCCACCTGCTTGGCATCGCCGCAAATGCCTACAGTGACTTTCTTGGTGAGGCCAATCCGGTCCGCATTGATATCGACCTGAATGATTTTCGCGGTCTTGGGCCAGTAGTCGAGCCCATAGCCCGGCAGGGTGGAAAAGGGGTTGAGCCGCGTCCCAAGCGCCAGCACCACGTCCGCCTGTGCAATCAGTTCCATCGCCCCCTTCGAGCCGTTGTAGCCGAGCGGGCCAACCGAGAGCGGATGGCTGCCGGGGAAAGCGTCATTGTGCTGGTAGCCGCAAGCTACGGCTGCATCCAGCCGTTCGGCCAGCGCCATGGATTGCTTGATGGCGCCGCCCACCACCACGCCAGCGCCGTTGAGGATCACCGGGAACTTGGCCTCCGAGAGCAGGGCCGCCGCTTGGGCGATTGCATCCTTGCCGCCCGCGGGAAGCTCGAAGCGCACGATCTGCGGCAATTCGATGTCGATGACCTGCGTCCAGAAATCCCGCGGCACGTTGATCTGCGCCGGGGCGCAGCCGCGCCAAGCCTTGAGGATGACGCGGTTCAGCACTTCCGCCATGCGCGAGGGATCGCGCACTTCTTCCTGGTAGCAGACCATGTCCTGGAACAGCGCCATCTGCGGCACCTCCTGGAAGCCGCCCTGGCCCATCGTCTTGTTGGCCGCCTGCGGCGTGACCAGCAGCATCGGCGTGTGGTTCCAATAGGCCGTCTTCACGGCAGTCACGAAGCCAGTGACGCCCGGGCCGTTCTGCGCAATCGCCATGCCCATCTTGCCGGTGACGCGCGAATAGCCATCGCAGATCAGCCCCGCATTGGTTTCGTGGGCGCAGTCCCAGAAGGTGATGCCCGCTTTCGGAAACAGGTCCGACACCGGCATCATCGCCGATCCGATAATGCCAAAGGCATGTTCAATCCCGTGCATCTGCAGCACTTTTACAAATGCTTCCTCGGTGGTCATTTTCATGGGCAAATTCCTTTCAGGGCAGGGCGCTCTTCTAGCAGGAATCTGGCACCATGACAGGTCCAGAAAACGGCGGTTTCAGGTCCAGAGCGAGCGCAGGCCGAAAAAGGCCGTGTCTTTCACCCGCCGCGCCACGCCCTGAAAGGCGGAATTCCGCGGGTCGGTGCAATAGGTCATGCTCCACACGGCCCGCCGTTCGCCTTCGCCGATGGGGGTGACTTTGTGCCTGACCTTGGCGCCCTCAAAGAGGATGAGGCGGTTGGGTGGTGTCGCCACTTCCACATCCCGCCCGCCCTGTTTGGCCAGCAGGCGCGCCGCTGAAAGGCCGCCGTCGCCTCCCCGGTTCACGACCGGGATGAGCACGGTGAAATGACTGCCGCGATAAAAATTATGGTCATAGTGCCAGTTGATGTGATCGCCGGGCTTTTCATAAAAAAGCACCGAGCAGGAACTCTCGTCGTGGAGCGGCGTGGGCTGCACCTCTGCACCGACAATGCGCGATACGAGCCGGCACATGGCGGCGGAACGGTAATGGCTCACAAGTGCCGGCACCTTCTCGCGGAGAACCGAATAGGCCACGGTGCCACCCTTCTTGTGGGTCGGCAAATAGCTGCGCTCGGTTTCTATGAGTGCGTTCACTTCCGCAGCTATCCGGGCGAAGGCATCTGCCGTCAGCACATGATCGAGAGTGGCGAGTCTTCCGGCGAAGGACGGCGTTTCAATCGTATCGAGTGTCGTGACAAACATGTGTCAGCGGATAGGCGAGAATTTTGAACATCCGATGACGGTAGTGCGTGGCCCGCCTCAGTAAGTCTTCACGGCCTTCCGGCTCATGGAAAAACCGTGGGTGCCGCGCGTGCAGCTAAGCCCCGTGGTGGAGGAGATGCAACTGAAGGGGCCTTCCGACCAGACTTCGCCATACGCGAAATAATTTTCCGCCCCGCAGCAGGAGGCATCGCCGACATTGGTGTAGCGCTTGGCCTTGCCCGATGCGCCGAGGACCACGCGGATATAGTTGGGAGCGATCCGGTCGCAGGAAAGCTCCGCCCCGCCATCAGCCGTTTCATAGGTATCCGTACCGCCGGCGGGCGTATAGAAGCAGCCCACATTGTTGGAAGGCATAGTGAACTCAATCTGGCCCTGGTCATTTGGCTCAAATTCAACGGCGAGCGCTGGGGCGGCCAGCATGAAAAAGGCAAACGAGGCAGCGGCAAAGCGGATCATGGCGAGAATCCTTTGTAAGCGATGAACTTGAGACATGATCTACTGGCTTTAAGATGAATAGCACTTGAACGCTATTTCAGCTCAATCTCAATGAAGGCATAATCCGTGTCATTGGCGTTGATCACGTCATGCTCAACGCCTTCATTGCGGAAATAGGGCACGCCTTTTTTCATCTCGGCAAAGTTGGTGCCATCCTTGGTTTCGAGCTTCACCTTCCCATCCATCAGCGGCACGATCACATAGTCATGGCCATGCCGGTGCCAGCCCGTATTGGCTCCCGGTGCAAAACGGTATTCGGTGACAATCACCTTGTCATTTTCGATATGGACGATGGCTTTGGCGCTTCCGGTCATGGCGACTCCTCGATTTAGCCCCATGTAGACGGGGAACTAGCAATTCCCGCAAGTATGTTATATTATAACAGCATGACCTTCCTTGACCCCCACCATGACCATGCTCATTGCACTGCCGACCTGATTGCCCGAGCCGAGCGCACCTGCGAGCGGCGCGGCAGCAAATTGACCGGCCAGCGCCGTGAAATCCTGAGTTCCGTGGCCCAGAGCCATTCCGCCGTCGGCGCCTATGACATTATCGAACGCATGGCCAAGCATGGCCCGCGCCCCGCACCCATCACGGTTTATAGGGCCCTGGATTTTCTCCTTGCCCATGGTCTTGTCCACAAGATCGAAAGCCGCAATGCCTTTGTCGCCTGTTCCCATTCCCATGAGGGCCAGCCCGCCGCCCTGCTGATTTGTGAAACCTGCGGCACCGTGGCGGAGCTCGATGCGCCGGAAATCTTTGAGCGCATTGCCGAGAAGGCGAAGGCGCGGAAATTCTCGCCGGCCCATACCATGGTGGAAATCTCGGGCACCTGCGGCGCCTGCGCGAGGGCCGCCTGACATGCTGAAAGCCAATGACGCGTTGTTGAGCGCCCACGACGTGACGCTCAATCTCAACGGCCGCCTGATCCTTGACCGCGTGAACCTGGATGTGCGCCGGGGCGAGATCGTCACCGTAATCGGCCCCAATGGTGCTGGCAAATCAACCCTGGTGCGCGTCATGCTCGGCCTCCGCCCGCTGACGTCTGGACGCATCGAACGGCGGACCAATCTGAATGTGGGCTATGTGCCCCAGCAGTTCCCGCAAACCGCCAATGTGCCGATGAATGTAAAACGGCTCCTGTCGCTCACTTTGAAGCCAACGGAGAAGGATATTGATCGCGCTCTGGACGAAGTCGGCATTGCCCATTTGAAAGAAGCGCGGGTTGCCTCTCTCTCCGGCGGCGAATTGCAGCGGACCCTTCTGGCGCGCGCCCTGTTGCGCAAGCCTGATCTACTGGTTCTCGATGAGCCGGTCCAGGCCGTCGATTTCTTCGGTGAAATGAAACTCTATGAATTGATCTCCGGCATTCGCAAAAGCCATGGCTGCGGCATTCTCATGGTGAGCCATGACCTGCACATGGTGATGGCCGAAAGCGATCATGTCGTCTGCCTCAATGGCCATGTCTGCTGCGAAGGCGGCCCGGAGAAGGTCCAGCAGGACCCGGAATTCGCCAAGCTCTTTGGCCCCTCGGCGGCGCGCATGATCGCCGCCTACGCCCATCACCATGATCATGACCACGAACCCCATGAGCATCATCACCACCATGATCACAAGCATTGAGCAGCCATGACCTCCATCCTCCTTGAACCCTTTTTCCAGCGCGCCCTTCTTGCCGGCGTGGCCGTTGCCCTTGTCTCCGGCCCTGTGGGCTGCTTCATCGTCTGGCGGCGCATGGCTTATTTCGGCGAAAGCCTCGCGCATTCCGGCCTGCTCGGCGTGGGGCTTGGATTGCTCTTCAGCTTTAACGTGACGCTCGGCGCCGTTGTCACCGCCGTTGTCCTCGCCTTGCTTCTTCTCGCGTTGCGCCGCCAGCAGGGTCTGGCCACCGACACATTGCTTGGCATCCTGTCCCACACGGCGCTGGCGCTCGGTTTGATCGTGGTTGGCCTCGCCACTGGTGCGGCTTCCGATCACATGGATATATTGTTTGGCGATGTGCTGACCGTTTCGACTTACGATGTTTTTGCCGTTTGGATCGGCGCCGGCGTCGTGCTCGCCAGCCTTGCCCTGATGTGGCGTGATTTGATTGCAACCTCGGTGCATGAGGAATTGGCCCGGGCCGAAGGCGTGAAAGTTGAGCGGGTGGAACTTGGCTTCATCCTGCTCATCGCCGTGATGACCGCCATTGCCATGAAAATAGTGGGCCTCCTGTTGATCACCGCTCTCATGGTCATTCCCGCCGCCGCCGCCCGCCGCATGGCCACAACGCCGGAAAGCATGGCCTTCATTGCCGCGGCAATCGCCGGCCTTTCGGTCATCAGCGGGCTTTTGGCTTCGGCCTTTATCGGGGGCGCTTCCGGTCCCTGCGTTGTTTTGGCGGCAAGCTGTTTCTTCGCCTTGACCTTGGCTGTGCCGCAGGCCAGTTAGGGGGCAGGGAGTAACGATGTCCTATTCGGCAAGAGAAACGCGGCGAAAATCCCACGCTGTCATGGTGGGCCAAGTCCAGGTGGGCGGTGGCGCGCCCATCGTGGTGCAGTCCATGACCAATACGGACACAGCCGATGTTGAAGGCACCGCCCGCCAGACGGCAGACCTCGCAAAGGCCGGCTCCGAACTTGTCCGCATCACCGTGGACCGCAATGAATCAGCCAGCGCCGTGCCCCATATCCGCGACAGGCTGGACCAGATGGGCATCTCCGTGCCACTGGTGGGGGACTTCCATTACAATGGCCACACCCTGCTGAATGACCATCCGGCCTGCGCTGAGGCCCTGGCGAAATACCGCATCAATCCCGGCAATGTGGGCTTCAAGGAGAAGAAGGACCGCAACTTCTCAAGCATGATTGAAACCGCGCTGAAATTCCGCCGCCCCGTGCGCATCGGCGTAAACTGGGGCTCGCTTGATCAGGCGCTGTTGACCGAATTGATGGATGAAAACCACCGCTCCGCCAATCCCATCGACGCGCGCGCCGTCATGCATGAAGCCGTGGTGCAATCCGGCATCCTCTCCGCCGCCCGTGCCGAGGAATTGGGCATGCCTGCAAACCAGATCGTAATTTCCGCCAAGTGCTCGGAGGTGCAGGACCTGATTGCCGTCTACCGCCTGCTTGCCACGCGCAGCGAACACGCCCTGCATTTGGGTCTCACCGAAGCGGGCATGGGCTCGAAAGGCATCGTGGCCTCGACGGCAGCCCTTGGTGTTTTGCTGCAGGAAGGCATTGGCGACACCATCCGCATTTCGCTCACCCCCGAGCCCGGCGGGGACCGCACCCGCGAAGTGCTGGTCGCCCAGGAAATTCTGCAAACCATGGGGCTCCGCGCCTTCGCCCCCATGGTCATCGCCTGTCCCGGCTGTGGCCGCACCACCTCAACCGTGTTCCAGGAACTGGCGCAGGACATCCAGTTTTATGTGCGTGACCGCATGGGTGACTGGCGCAAGGAATATCCCGGCTTTGAAAACCTGTCGCTTGCCGTCATGGGCTGCATCGTGAACGGCCCCGGTGAATCCAAGCACGCGGATGTTGGCATCTCGTTGCCCGGCACCGGCGAACTGCCATCCGCCCCCGTCTACATCGACGGCAAGAAAACCGCCACGCTGCGCGGCGAAAACATCTCACAGCAGTTCAAGGACATCGTAGAAAATTACGTCAAGACCCGCTGGGGCTGAAAACTACTTCTTCCGCGAGATGATGAAGCGCGCCGCCTCTCGCAGCGTGTCAGCTTTCCCGCCATAGGGCGCCAGCACCGCAATGGCTGAAGCAATCAGGCTATCGGCTTTTTCCGCCGCAGCCTTTCGCCCCATCAATGATGCAATGGTGGCTTTGCCGCGTTGCAAATCCTTTTGCGTGGCCTTGCCAAGCGCTTCCGGCGAGGACTCAAGGTCCAGCAGGTCATCGGCAATCTGAAAGGCCAAACCAATATCATCGGCATAACGCCGAAGCGGCGTGGGGTCCGCGCTTGCCATGATGGCTCCAGCCTGACAGGCAAAGCGGAAGAGGGCGCCCGTCTTGTGCGTCTGAATGCGGATGATGCTGTCCAGCGTTTGTGCAGCCCCTGCTTCCGCCTCGATATCAAGCATCTGTCCGCCCGCCATGCCTTTCATGCCGGAGGCTTGCGCCAGTTCCAGAGCAAGAGCGCTGCGAACCTCGGCATCGGCGTGGGTTTCGCGATTGGCCAAAATCTCAAACGCCAGCGTGAGCAGCGAGTCTCCGGCGAGTATCGCCGTCGCCTCGTCAAATTTTTTATGCGTTGTAGGCTTGCCGCGCCGCAAGTCATCATCATCCATCGCCGGCAAATCATCATGCACCAGCGAATAGCAATGCACGCATTCCAGTGCCGCCCCAACCCGCAAGGCGCTGGCAGGGGATACGTTGAATAGCCGTGCCGATTCAATCACCAAGAAGGGCCGCAGGCGTTTTCCCGCCCCCAATGCCGCATAGCGCATGGCGCTCAGCAAGCGCGGCGATGCGCTCTCGGATAGCAGTTGCTCCAGCAGGGCATCCGTTGCCGCTGCCGCTTCTCTTAAGGCTGTTTCAAATTGTGTTTCGGGTGTTGACGCCAAGGCCTGACCTGTGTGTTAAACCACCTATGTACTGTCATGACCATTGAAACTCAATTAGGCATGGTTGCCTCGTCCAGGCGCTATCTCGACGGGCTGAAGCCGTGGCAGAGACGGCTGGTCTATGGGCTCGCCTTTATCATCGCCTGGCCCATCGTCATGACGCTGGTTTACACCGCCGTGCCGCCGCCGTTTTCGAACCTTATGATTCTCCGGCTTTTCACGGGCAACGGCATTCACAAGGATTGGGTGAGCCTCAGCGAAATGTCGCCGCATCTCGCCAATGCCGTCATCACCTCCGAAGACGCCCGCTTTTGCGACCACAATGGGGTGGATTGGGTGGAATTTCAGGGTGTGGTGGACGATGTCTTCGATGATGACGAAGGTCCGATCCGCGGCGCCAGCACCATTTCCATGCAAACCGCCAAGAATCTCTTCCTCTGGGACGGCCGCAGCTTCATCAGAAAAGGCCTCGAAATTCCAATGGCTTACTGGATGGATTTGGTCCTTTCCAAGCGCCGCATGATCGAGATTTACCTCAACATCGTGGAATGGGCCCCTGGCGTCTATGGCGCCGAGGCCGCCTCCCAGTTCCACTTCAAGAAGCCCGCTGCAAAGCTGACGAGGCGCGAGGCGGCTCTTCTCGCCGCAGTTCTGCCAAATCCCATCAAGCGCAAGGCCGGAAAGCCCTCAAAACGGGTCTCTTCCATCGCCAACCGCATTATGTCGCGGATGAACGGCATGGGCTCCTATCTCGCTTGTCTTGGGCCATAAGCTTCGCTATAAGCCGCCCAACCGTGGTGGGCAGAGCCCGCCTGATATGGAGTAGATTATGGCCGTTCCACGCAGAAAAATGTCAAAAAGCCGTATCGGCATGCGCCGTTCAGGCCAGAAGATGCAGACCATTACCTGGATTGAGGACAAGAAATCCGGCGAATTGCGCCGCCCTCACCACATTGACCTGAAGACCGGCATGTATCGTGGCCGCCAGGTTCTGGCCGTCAAGGCCGACGTTTAATCATTGCCTTTTGAAGCTTTGGGACCGGTCGTCTGACCGGTCTTTTTCTTTTTGAATCAAAGCTTGCCGGTCTGGCCCATGTCTTGCAGCGGGAGCCCCATGTTGGCAGGAAACTGGCGGATGGTGACGGCGGCTAATCTGCGCGAAAGCGCGGAATTGGATGCCATTTTGCCGGCCTGGAGACGGCTCGCGGACCATAGCCTCGCACCGGCAGGGCTCAACGCTCCGGAGCTGGTTATGCCCCTCCTGAGGGGCCTGCCGGGAGCCGAACTTGCCGTTGTGAAACAGGGCAATGACCTGCTTTTTGCGCTGCCCGTTAAGAAGCGGCGCTTCATGCCGGCCCTCTTCACCAATTGGATGACCGACCTCACCATTATGGGCGAACCCCACCTCGACCGGGAGTTTCCGGAAGCGGGCTTAACCTCATTCATTAATCATCTGAAAAGTCCCATTCTGCTTCATTCCCTGAAGGTGAACGGCCCATTTTGGAACCAGCTCGCCAGGCAGGATGCCCAGGTTTCCATTCTCAAGTCCTGGGAACGCGCCGCGCTGAATCTCACCGGAACCTACGAGGCCTGGGCCGAATCAAATTTCGGAGCCAAGCGCCGCAAGGAATACCGCCGCCTGACCAATAGGCTTTCCGAAATGGGCAGCTTCGAGTCCCAGAGCCTCGAAGTGGGGCGCGATTGCAAGCCATGGGTTGCGGACCTGCTGGCCCTTGAGGCCGCCGGCTGGAAGGGCAAGCGCGGCACTGCCATCGCTGCAAACCCCGCTCTGCAAGCAGCCTTCAAAGAATCCTGCCAATTCCTCGCCGCCGCCGGAAAACTCCGCTTCTGGAAACTCGTCCTCGATGGAAAAACCATTGCCAGCACCTATGCCATTGTGGAAGGCGACCAGGCCTGGCTTCACAAGATTGCCTATGACGAGGCTTACGCGAAGTATTCGCCCGGCGTCCTGCTCGTGCTTTATGCCACCGAAAGGCTCTTTGCCGAAAACGGCATCACACTGGTTGATAGCTGCGCCATTCCCGGCCATCCGATGATTGAAAATATCTGGCGCGGCCGCATCAAGGTAGCTGACGTGATGATTGCACCCAATTCAGTTAGCGTGAAGCGCTTTGCAATGACCTTGAAGGCAGAAAGATTGCGTCGCGCCGCGCGGAAAATTGTCAGCGATACCTACAATTCCATAAGGGGAAGGAAGAGATCATAAGCCTTGTAAGCATCTCCCTCTCCCACCAAGTCGTCACTCCGGCGAAAGCCGGAGTCCCATTGACATCATCCGGATTCCGGCTTTCGCCGGAATGACGTAATCCAGAACTTACCCCGCAATAACCTTGTCAGCCGACACATAGGCATAGCCCAGGTCATCGGCCACGGCCTTGTAGGTCACCTTGCCATGGGCAACGTTGAGGCCGTTCTTCAGATGCACGTCATCTGCAAGCGCCTTCTTCCAGCCCTTATTGGCGATGGCCATGGCGAAGGGCAGGGTGACGTTGTTTAGCGCGAAGGTGGAGGTGCGCGCCACGCCGCCCGGCATGTTGGCCACGCAGTAGTGAATGACGCCGTCCACAACATAGGTTGGGTCCGCATGGGTTGTGGCTTTTGAGGTTTCAGCACAGCCGCCCTGGTCGATGGCGACGTCAACGAATACCGAACCAGGCTTCCAGTCCTTCAGCATTTTCTTGGTCACAAGCTTCGGCGCTGCGGCACCGGGAATGAGAACCCCACCGATAACGAGGTCGGCAGTGGCGCATTCATCTTCAATGGCGCCCTGAGTGGAGTAAAGCGTCTTGGCGCCGATACCGAAACGGGCCACCAGTTCTTCCATGCGGTCCGTGCTGCGCTCGATGATGGTGACATCCGCGCCCATGCCGATGGCAATCGCTGCCGCATTGGTGCCGACCACGCCGCCGCCGAGGATCACGACCTTGGCCGGAGAAACGCCGGGAACGCCGCCCAGCAGCATGCCACGCCCGCCCTGGGCCTTTTCGAGGCAGTGCGCGCCGGACTGAACCGACATGCGGCCCGCAACCTGGCTCATGGGCGCGAGCAGGGGAAGCCCGCCACGCGCTGATGTCACGGTCTCATAGGCAATGCACACAGCACCTGACTTTACGAGATCTTTGGTCTGCTCCGGATCCGGAGCAAGATGGAGGTAGGTGTAAAGGATCTGGCCTTCGCGCAGCATGGCGCGTTCGCCCGCCTGCGGCTCCTTGACCTTCACGATCATGTCTGCCTTGGCGAAAATATCCTCGGCGGATTTTACGATCTCGCCGCCAGCTGCCGTGTAATCCGCATCCGAAGCGCCGATCCCGCCGCCGGCATTGGCTTGCACCCAGACCTTGTGCCCGTTGCGCACCGCTTCGCGCACCGAAATTGGCGTCATGCCGACGCGGTATTCATGATTCTTGATTTCCTTGGGTACGCCGATAAGCATTGCCGTTCCTCCAGTTGATTGCCCACAAAATATCCCACTTCCATTCGAATGAATTTCCAAAAACAGGCAGGGAAGCCACCAGGTTGAACTAAAATTCGAATTATTGTAAGAATAATGGAATGAAATACCGGGAATTGGACAAGACCGATAAAATCATTCTGGCCGAGCTGCAAAAAAATGCCCGGCAGTCAATCAATGAACTCGCCGCAAAGGCAGGCCTTTCCGCTTCGTCATGCCATCGCCGCGTGAAGCTTCTCGAAGAAGCGGGGACCATCATCCGTTATACCGCAACGCTGGACCGCACGGCGCTGGGGCTCGCCAATGAGTTCTTCGTGGAAGTGTCGCTGTCCGCACAAACTGAGGAGGCCTTCGAAAAGTTCGAGAAGGCGGTCCAGCGCGTGCCCGAGATTCTTGAATGCCATTTGATGAGCGGCCAGTTCGACTATCTCCTGCGCGTGGTGGCCAGCGACGCGGCGGACTACGAACGCATCCACCGCTCACGCATTTCGCGCCTTCCCGGCATCCAGCGCATTCAATCCTCGCTGGCGCTGCGCACCGTAAAAGCCTGGGCCGGTTATCCCGTCTGAACCCTGGCGCGGCGATCCATAATCAGCATGAAAAGGCCTGCGCCCACGACGATGGCCATGCCCGCCCACGTTAAAAGATCGGGAAAATCATTGAAGAACAGCAGGCCGAAGAGGATGGCCCACGCCATGGCTGAATACTCGAATGGTGCCACGAAGCTTGATTCGGCGTACTTGTAGGCGGAAACGAAACTCACGATTGTGAAGGCGGCAAGCACGCCAAGAAAGCTCAACAGCAGAAAATCTGGCAGCGAGGGCCAAACCCAGGGCCTGGTAAGGAACGCAAGGCTCTTGTGGCCTTCGCCGGCAAAGCCTGTTGCCTGCGCGGCGAGGCCAACAAGCACCGAACAAGCTAGATAGACTGCATTTTGCCAGTTGGCGATGACAAGCGGTGGTGCCTCCTGCGCCAACTTACGGCCCATCATTTGCCCGACGGCATAACCAAAGGCCGAGTAAAGCGCCAACAGGGAAGCGGGTTCAAATGCCTGCACCCCCGGCCGCACCATGACGATCACGCCGGCAAAGCCCGCAGTGATCGCAATCCACCGGTAAAAAGGGACCCTTTCTCCAAAAAATGGCCCCGCAAGCCCCGCCACGAAAAACGGCATGGTGAAATAAATGGCGACGGTGTTGGCCATTGGCATCGCCGCCATCGAAAGTATAAACGAAAGATAGGCGGAGCACAGGATCAAGGCCCGCAGGAGAATTCGGGGCCATAGTGGCGACGCGAGTGCCCGCAAACCAAGAGCAAGCGCCAGCCAGATACCCAGGATCGGCAATGCCACGCAAGCGCGGATAATCATTGTCTCATAGACGGGGTAAGTCCCTGACATGGCCTTGACAACCGCGTCCTGGGTTGATGCCAGCCCCACAGCGAGCAGCGCAAAGGCCGCCGCCCGTACCTTGTTGTCGCCCGGATTAAGACTTGGCATCATGGATCGTTTCGGCCAGCAGTTTCACGCCCTGGGCAATTTTCTTTTCGTCGATGGAGGAGAAGGCCAGACGGAAATAATTCTTCGGCGGGTTTCGCCTGCCGAAATTTATCCGTCCCGGTTCAATGAGAATGCTCTTGGCCGCCGCAGCCTTCGCCAATACTTCGCTGTCAAGGTCAGCGGCGCCTTTCACCCAGAAACTGGTGCCGCCAAAGCTTGGCAGACGCGACGAGGCGGGAAAATGCTGCTCCAGCGCCTTGCCCATGATTTCCCAGCGCGTCCGGTAAGCCTTGTGCAAACGGCGGATCAGGGTGTCATGGTGGCCAAGCGAGAGGAACAGGGCCGCCGTGCGCTGGTTGTTGTTGGGCGCATGGCGCACCATCAGGCGGCGCAGCGCGCGAGCCTCCGCAATGAGCTTTTTCGGCCCCACCATGAAGCCAAGCCGCAAGCCCGGGAAAAGTGATTTCGACAGCGAGCCCACGTAAATCACATTGCCCTTGTCATCGAGTGATTTAAGCGCCGGGCAGGGCTCGTTCACATAATTCGTTTCGAACTCATAATCATCCTCGATGATGATGAAGTCGCGCGCCGCCGCGAGCTTCAAAAGCGCCATGCGTCTTTCGATGGGCATGGTGGCGGTGGTCGGAAACTGATGGCTGGGCGTGGTGAAAACCACCTGCGCATTGTTGAGATCGGCAGTGAGCGTCAGGCCGTGGTCATCAACCGGCACCAGTGACACATGCTTTGATTTAAGCTGGAAAATGTTGCGCACGTCGGGATAACCCGGCTCTTCCATCGCCACGCGGGTGTTCTCATCAACGAGAAGGCTGGTGAGGAGATAGAGAGCGTTCTGTGCCCCGAGGGTGATGAGGATTTCGTCGTCGGTCGCCATGATGCCCCGGCGTGGCAATATCCGCCGCCGGATATGCTCAACCAGCATCGGGTCGTCATGGGCCCAGGTGTCATTGGTCCAGGTGCCGAGCCATTTCTTGCCCAGCGCCTGCCGCGTGCAGTCCCGCCATTCCGCCACCGGAAACAGCGTGTGGTCAACCTGCCCATAGATGAAGGGATAGGTGTAGCTCTGCCAGTTCAGGGCCTTTGAAATGTTTTCTTGCGCCCCAGGATTCTTTTTAAGGCGGCTCGTCCAGTCAACCGCGTCGCCGCCGCCATTGGGCTTTGCCGCAGGGCTGCGTTTCGGCAGAACCGTATCAAGCCCGGCTTTCTCCGCCACGTAGTAGCCGGAGCGCTCCTTGGCCACCAAGAAGCCATCGTCAAGCAGGCCTTGATAGGCCAGGACCACCGTATTGCGCGAAACGCCGAGCGACTTTGCCATTTTTCGGGTGGAGGGAATAGGCTCTTCGCGCGCCAGTTGCTGGTCAAGGATGGCCGAAACCAGCGCCTCGCGGATTTGCATCTGCAGGCTTGAGTTTTCTGAACGCTTGATATGGACGAGCCAGTCGCGCAAATGATTTGGTCCCTTGGAATAAACCGTCTGGACCTATCATAGTACCAACCCGCGCCCTAATGTAGTCCGGAATCGTCGCATCCTGGAACCCAATGACCGAACCCGTACTCGATACATCGCCAAAAACCTGGGACGAGGTGAAAACCACCACCTGTTACATGTGCGCCTGCCGCTGCGGGATTAAGGTTTATCTCAAGGACGGCACCGTCAAATATATCGAGGGAAATCGCGATCATCCGGTGAACAAGGGGGTGATCTGCGGCAAGGGCGCTTCGGGCATCAAGCAGCATTATTCCCCCGCCCGCCTGTCAAAACCCCTGATGCGGGTGGGTGAGCGGGGCTCCGGTGAATTCCGTGAAGTTGAATGGGAAGAGGCGCTCCGCACGGCCACGTTGTGGCTTTCGGAAATCCGCAACAAGGATCCGCGCAAGCTTGCCTTCTTTACCGGCCGCGACCAGTCCCAAGGCCTCACCGGCTGGTGGGCCACGCAATTCGGCACCCCCAACTATGCCGCCCATGGCGGCTTCTGTTCGGTGAACATGGCCGCCGCCGGTCTCTACACCTTTGGCGGCTCCTTCTGGGAATTCGGCGAACCCGACTGGAAGCACACCAAATATTTCCTGCTCTTCGGCGTGGCCGAAGACCATGCCTCGAACCCGATCAAGACCGGCCTTGGCAAGTTGAAGGCCAAGGGTGCCAAATTCGTTTCCATCAATCCGGTGAAGACCGGCTATTCGGCAATTGCCGATGAATGGGTAGGCCTCAAGCCCGGCACCGATGGCCTCTTCGTCGGTGCCCTCATCCATGAATTGCTGGGTGCGCAGAAAATCGATGGTGAATATCTCCAGCGCTACACCAATGCCCCGTGGCTGGTGATTGAAAATCCCGGCAGCGCCGATGACGGCCTTTTCCTGCGCGAAGTATCCGGCACGGCCCAGGTCTGGGATTCGCACACCAATTCGCCGATGTCTTCCACTTCCAGCGACGCCTCGCCAAAGCTCATGGGGCGATTCACCTTGCCTGATGGCCGTAAGGTGGTGACCAGCTTCACCCTGATCGCCGAGCGCTTCCTCTCCAATGACTACGCGCCGGATACCGTGGCAAAGCGCTGCGCCATTCCCGCCAGCACCATCAAGCGCATTGCTGCCGAAATTGCCGAAGCGGCCTTTGAACAGCAGATCGAGCTTGATGTTCCGTGGACGGATTACACCGGCAGGCGCCACGAGAAGATGATTGGCCGCCCCGTCTCCATGCATGCCATGCGAGGCATCTCCGCCCATGCCAATGGCTTCCAGACCTGCCGCATTCTTCACATCCTGCAAATAATCCTGGGCACCATCGATGTGCCCGGCGGCTTCCGCTACAAGCCGCCGTTTCCAAAACCTATTCCGCCGCCCATCCGGCCCGCGGGCAAATTGGGACAGGTGCGTCCCAATACGCCCATGCCCGGCCCGCCCCTGGGTTTCGTCGTCAGTCCCAATGATTTGCTGGTTGATGACGACGGCAAGCCCTTGCGCATCGACAAGGCCTATTCCTGGGATGCACCGCTCGCCGCCCACGGCCTCATGCACATGGTGATCAACAACGCTGCCAAGGGCGATCCCTACAACATTGATCTTCTCTTCATGTACATGGCCAACATGAGCTGGAACTCGGCCATGAATGTGCCCGACACGCTGAAGGCACTCACCGCCAAGCGCAGTGATGGCGAATATGTCATCCCGCGCATCATCTATTCCGATGCCTATGATTCCGAGATGGTGCATTACGCCGATCTCATCCTGCCCGATACAACCTATCTCGAACGCTGGGATTGCATTTCGATGCTCGACCGGCCGATTTCCGAAGCCGATGGCCCCGCCGATTCCATCCGCCAGCCCGTGGTTGAACCGGAGCGTGACGTGCGCGCCTTTCAATCCGTCCTGCTGGACTTGGGCGCAAGGCTCGGCCTTCCCGGCATGACACGGCCCGATGGCACGCCACGCTATCCCGGCGGCTATCCCGACTACATGGTGAACCACGAACGCGCGCCAGGTCTTGGACCGCTCGCCGGTTACCGCGGCAAGGACGGCAAGGCCAAGGGCAGGGGTGCGCCCAACCCCGATCAGCTCAAGGCCTATATCGATAACGGCTGCCACTGGTTTTACGAATTGCCGGACCATATGAAATATTATCGCCATGTGAATTGGGATTATCTGGATTGGTCTACCTTCATGGGTTTCATGGGAAAACCCGAGCCGATCATTCATCAGCTCTATTGCGAACCCCTGCAGAAATTTCGCCTGGCCGCGCAGGGCCATGGAAAAATCCTGCCGCCCCCCGGCCACGCCAAGCGCATTGCCACTTATTTTGATCCGGTGCCCTTCTGGTATCCGCCCTTCGAAGGCGACATGGTGTCGGACACGGAATTTCCCATGCACGCCATCACCCAGCGCCCCATGGCCATGTATCATTCCTGGGGCTCACAGAATGCCTGGCTCCGCCAAATCCTCGGGCGCAACTGGCTCTACATGAACAAGGACCGCGCCGCCGCCCTCGGCATTGCCGAAGGTGACTGGGTGACGGTCACCTCCCACCACGGCCAGATCAAATCGCAGGTGAAGCTGATGAACGGAGTAAATGCCGATACGGTCTGGACCTGGAACGCCATCGGCAAACGGTCCGGCACTTGGGGTCTCTCCGCTGACGCGCCGGAAGCCAAAAAGGGATTCCTGCTCAATCACTTGATCTCCGATCTTCTCCCGGAACGCGAAGGTGGCTACCGCTTCTCCAACAGCGATCCCGTCACCGGGCAGGCGGCGTGGTATGATCTCAAGGTGCGCGTCGAAAAGGCGGCGGACCAGTCGGCCGAAAGCCAGCCGCAGTTCCCGGTCTTGAAAAAATTGCGGGGGCAGAAATGACTTCGCTGCCAACCCCGCAACCCAACCAGAAAAAACTCGGCCTCGTCATTGATCTTGATACCTGCGTCGGCTGCCAGGCCTGCGTTACCTCCTGCAAGGAATGGAATACCCAAGGCTATTCGGCCCCGCTTAATGACACAGACTCCTATGGCTCTGATCCCTCCGGTGTGTGGCTGAACCGCGTCCATGGCTATGAGGTGAAAGAAGAGGGCAGGGATGATACCCGCGTGGTGCATTTCCCGCGCTCCTGCCTGCACTGTGAAACCCCGGCCTGCGTCACCGTTTGCCCCACTGGCGCGTCTTACAAGCGCGCCGAAGATGGCATCGTGCTGGTGAACCCCGACACCTGCATCGGCTGCAAGCTGTGTTCCTGGGCCTGCCCCTATGGCGCGCGCGAATATGATTACAGCCATGGCACCATGAAGAAATGCACGCTCTGCGTCGACCGGATCTACAACACCAACCTTGAACCCGAGGACCGCGCGCCGGCTTGCGTGAAGGCCTGCCCGACCGGAGCCCGTCACTTCGGCGATCTCGGCGATCCCGAGTCCAATGTCTCGCAACTGGTCAAGGCCCGTGAAGGTTTCGATCTGCTGCCGGAGATGAACTATAAGCCCGTGAACAAATATCTCCCGCCGCGCAAGCGCCGGGATGCGGTGACGTCGGTAGCCATCGCCTTGCCGAAGGGCGATGGCTCGGCCATGGACCGCCTCTTCTCATGGGCCGATAAGTTCCTGAGCGGCAAGCCCGCCGGCACCATTGCCTCCCTCGAAGACATGTCCGACAAGCTCGAAGGCTGATGGCATGAATCCCGCCTATTCGGTCATCCTGTTCACCACGGCGTCCGGCGCAGGCTATGGGCTGCTCGCCTTGCTTAGCTTCGTCGGCTTCAATCATGGCCCCGCATCAAGCTTCATCTTTGGTCTGGTTGCTATCGTCATTGCCCTCGGCCTGATCACCATCGGCCTGCTGTCCTCAACCTTCCATCTCGGCCACCCGGAACGCGCCTGGCGGGCCTTTTCCCAATGGCGCAGCTCTTGGCTTTCGCGCGAAGGCGTGGCCGCTGTTTTGACTTATGTGCCAGCAGTGCTGTTCGGCGCAACCTGGCTGAATATCATTCATGTACCCGCCTGGATCGGCCCGCTCGGCCTCATCACCGCGGCCATGTGCGCCGTCACGGTTTTCTGCACAGCAAAAATCTATTCCTCCCTCAAAACCATCCGCGCCTGGAATCACCCGCTTACCGTGCCCGTCTATCTCGCCTTCGCACTCGCCTCGGGCGGGGCCTTGCTCACTGCGATTGCAACCCTCTTCGACCGCTTCCAGATATTCCAAGTCATCCTTACGGTTGCCGCGTTGCTTGTTCTGGTCGTTTTGAAATTTCTCTATTGGCGCGGCATCGACAGCGCCGAGCGGACCCACACCATGGCCGCAGCCACCGGGCTGGGCGCAGGTGCGCGCCAATGGGAAGTACCGCACACTTCGGAAAATTACATCATGAAGGAAATGGGTTTTGCGGTGGCGAGGAAGCACGCCGTGAAGCTGCGTGGCGCCGTGTTCCTGTTTTTGTTCATCACTCTGCTGGCGCTTGCGGCGTGTCTCCTCTCACCGTGGTTTTCCTTGATAGCAACGCTTGCAATTCTGCTGGCTGCCATTCTTGAACGCTGGCTGTTCTTTGCCGAAGCCCAGCATGTAGTATCCCTGTTCTATGGTGCGGAGAAAGCCTGATGCTGGCAGAAGGTGTAAAATGGTTTGATGATTGGTTCGCGATTGAAAACATCGCCCCCGGCGTTCATGCCATTGGTGAGCCGCGCTTTCACCAGATCAATTGGAACTACCTGATCGAAGGGCAGCACACCGCGCTGCTCTTTGATACCGGTCCCGGCGTGCGCGACATCTCGGACGTGGTGCGAAGCCTGACAAAACTTCCTCTCATCACCTTGCCCTCGCATCTCCACTTTGATCACACGGGAAATCTGCACCGCTTTCAGAATATCGCCTTGGCTGACTTGCCAGTCTTAAGGGCCTGCATGCGGGACGGCCTGCTTCATGCCACCGATGATCTCTTCCGCGGCTTTCTTGAGGGCATGGTGTGGAAACCCGTGAAAATTTCGCAGTGGTGGCCCATCGGCATACGTGTTGACCTCGGTGGCCGTCAATTGGAAGTGCTCCACACGCCTGGCCATTCGCCGGATTCAATTTCGCTTTTTGACCGGGAGGCAAACATTCTGTTTGCCGCAGATTTTGTTTATCCCGGCCCCCTCTACGCGCAAGTGCCCGGTGCCAACCTCGCAGACTATCTCGCTACAACCGGGGCCTTGTTGCCGGAGATAAATGGCGAAACAAAAATTTTCTGTACGCACGGCGCGCCGGACGAGAAGGGGAAGCATCGTTCCCCCATGATGGGCCGCCAAGATATTTCAGACCTTCAGCGGGTCCTGACCGACCTCAAGCAATCCGGCAAAACACCGAAGGAAACCATGGTGAACTCGAGAATGACGCTTCTCGCCAACAAGGCTGCCTACGTCTCCTGGCAAGCTGGCTAAGGTCACATTTTCCCTGTTCGCTACAGCGCGTTAACCAAATCTTAACCATGTCTGGTCCTAATCGCAGCTGTTGGGGTGCGTTGCGTGAGGGTGTTTAATTTGTCAGTTGCTGTTCAATCACGGATTTCATTTCGTTTAATGGGCCGGTCCTATCTGGCCTTTGTCCTGGCCCCTGAGCTGCCCTTTGTGGATTGGCTCGTTGAGCTGGATCGCAGGGTGGAGAACTCCCTGAGCTTCTTTGCCAACCGGCCACTGGTGCTCGACCTCACCAGCGTCGCGCCGACCAAAGCCGAGACTGTCGAGATCATTGCCTTCATTGAGGAGCGCCACTTGCGGCTCATCGCTGTCGAAGGCGTTCCACTGGACTGGCTGCCCGATCGCCTGGCGCCGCTCCCGGGCAAGGTCCAGACGGCTGGCGTGTTCCAGCCGCCTGATGCAGAAAAGCCAGTCCGGTCAGCGCCGCCGCCAGTCACTTGGGAGCAGGAGCCATCCATAGGTTCTCCCTGTGCAGCCCTGTTGGTCAACGAGCCGGTCCGTTCCGGCCAATCGATCATCTATCCCCATGGCGATGTCATCATCGTTGGCTCGGTTGCCTCCGGCGCGGAAATTATCGCCGGCGGGTCCATCCATGTCTACGGCTGCCTGCGTGGCCGAGCCTTTGCCGGCACCAACGGCAACACCAATGCGCGCATCTTTTGCAGCAAGTTTGACGCCGAGATGATGGTAATCGACGGCCTCTACAAGACGGCGGATGATTTTGATCTCGCCCTGCGCGGCACCTCGGTGCAGGCACGGCTGGACCGGAACGTCATGAACATCGAACAAATGAGCTGAAAAATGTCAGGAGTAATGTGTATGGCTAAAGTCCTCGTCGTAACGTCCGGTAAGGGAGGTGTCGGCAAAACCACGTCTACAGCGGCCTTGGGCGCGGCACTCGCGCTGAACGGCCAGAAGGTGGTTGTCGTCGATTTCGACGTTGGCCTGCGCAATCTCGATCTTGTCATGGGGGCCGAACGCCGCGTGGTGTATGACCTCATCAACGTAGCCCAGGGCAATGCCAAATTGAGCCAGGCCCTGATCCGCGACAAGCGCCTCGAAAACCTGGCACTGCTGCCCGCCTCGCAAACCCGCGACAAGGATGCGCTCAGCGAAAAGGGCCTGGCCCGCATCATCAAGGAACTGCGCACCCTGTTCGATTGGGTGATCTGCGACAGCCCCGCCGGCATTGAACGCGGCGCCATGATGGCCATGCGTCATGCGGACGCGGCGATCATCATCACCAATCCGGAAGTCTCCTCGGTGCGCGATTCCGATCGCATCATCGGGCTGCTCGATTCCAAGACCGAAAAGGCGGCCAAGGGCGAGCGCGTGGAAAAACATCTTCTCATCACCCGCTATGACCAAGCTCGCGCCATGCGGGGCGAAATGCTGAAAAAAGATGACGTGCTCGACATCCTCTCGGTGCCGCTGCTCGGCATCATTCCGGAAAGCGAGCAGGTTTTGCGCGCCTCAAATCTCGGCCAGCCCGTGACCCTCGCCAACCCGCTCTCGGCTCCGGCCCGCGCCTATAATGACGCGGCGCGGAGGCTGATGGGGGACAATCTTGCGATCAATGTTCCACTCGAACGCTTCAACCTGCTGGGGCGCATCTTCGGCGGGAGGGCGGCATGAATTTTTTCGGCCTGTTCAAGCGTAGCGATCCGCTGCCGGCAACCGCGCCCGTGGCCCGCGAGCGCCTGCAGGTGCTTCTCGCCCATGAACGTGGTTCGCCCCGCAATTCAAGTAAGATGGTGGCGCTCAAGGAGGACATCATTGATGCCATCGCCCGCCACATGCTGGTGAAGCCCGAGGCGGTGAAGGTGAAAATTGACCGCCGCGCCGAGGTCTCGATCCTGCGGATTGCCGTCGATATTCCCGCCTGATATGGGGGAAATGGGCTTTGCAAAGCCCTCTGAAATCATATAAAGACTTCTTTATATTCATTTCCTGAGGCTCCCATGACCCGACCAACCTTCACCGAAGCGCTCAATTCAAGGCCCTGGCTTCTGGCCGACGGCGCCACCGGCACCAACTATTTCCAGATGGGCCTGGTGTCGGGCGATGCGCCGGAGATGTGGAATTTCGAGCATCCGGAAAGGGTGCGCCAGCTCCACCGCCAATTCATCGCGGCGGGTGCCGATATCGTTCTCACCAACACCTTCGGTGGAAACCGCCACCGCCTGAAACTGCACAATGAGCAGGGCCGGGTGCGCGAAATCAACATGGCCGCAGCCGGCCACGCCCGCGCCGAAGCGGACGCGGCCGGACGCGCGGTTTATGTCGGGGGCTCCATCGGCCCCACCGGCGAAATCTTCATGCCTGTCGGCACCATGCCCCATGAGGAGGGTGTCTCTGCCTTCGAGGAACAGGCCATGGCCCTGAAAGAGGGTGGCGTTGACGTGCTGTGGATTGAAACCATGTCGTCTGAGGAAGAATTGCGCGCCGCCGTCGAAGGCGCTGCCAAGGCCGGGCTGCCCATCGTGACAACCATGAGCTTTGACACCAATGGCCGCACCATGATGGGCATAACCCCCAAGGCCTTCGGGGCATTGACCGCCTCGCTCGGAACACAACCTGTAGCGATTGGCGCCAACTGCGGCGTGGGCGCTTCCGAATTAGTGGCAACCGTGCTGGGTATAAGCGAAGCCCGCCCCGACGCGGCCATCGTGGCCAAGGGCAATTGCGGCATCCCGCAATACAAGGAAGGCCATATTCACTACACCGGAACACCGGAACTGATGGCCGACTACGCCCGCATCGCTTTGGACTCCGGCGCCAGGATCATCGGCGGCTGCTGCGGCACATCACCAGAGCATCTGGCTGCCATGCGGAAATCCCTGGAGAGCTACACCAAGGGCGCACGCCCTTCAATTGAACTCGTCGAGCAACGCCTCGGCCCCGTCTCGGTCCTCGCCAAAGGCATCGACACCGCCGCCGAAGGTGCGGCCAAACGCGAACGCCGCCGGGGAAACTAGCCGCTAACCATCAAGTGCCACCCCATTTGCCCTGAATAGACTTAAGCCGATATGATTTCGGCATGAAGTCATTCGAAGCCGAACACTATCTTTTGCGGGCTGAGCTGATGTGGGATCAGGTCGAGAATAGGTCCGTCTTTCCCTTCAACTTACCCGTTATATCGAGACTCAAGGAATTCGAATTCCACCCTAAGGTTACGTTCCTGGTCGGTGAGAACGGTTCCGGAAAGTCTACCTTGATCGAAGCAATCACAGTTGCTTGGGGTTTTAATGCTGAAGGCGGCACAAAAAATCATCCTGTTTCGACAAGGGCATCACATTCGGCACTCCATCAAAACTTGAGACTCATTAAGTCGGTGAAGCGCGCCAGGTTTGGCTTCTTCCTCCGTGCCGAATCCTTGTTCAATGTCGCAACACAAATCGACGAACTTGGGTACATGGGATCGTACGGTGACAAGAGTTTACATGAGCAATCTCATGGTGAAGCCTTTATGGCTCTGCTGGACCATAAGTTCAGAGGGAACGGCCTCTATATTCTCGACGAACCCGAAGCAGCCCTATCGCCTTCAAGACAATTGTCGATGCTGGTTCGCATGCATGACCTGATCGCTGAGAAGTCTCAGTTCATCATCGCCACGCATTCGCCCATTCTCATGGCTTATCCCCATGCGTGGATTTATCAGATAGGCCCAAAGGGCCTTGAACATGTTGCCTATCAAGACACAGAACACTATCAGGTGACCAGAGACTTCCTCAATCGATCTGAGATGATGCTTGATGTCCTCCTCGAGAGAGGCCGCAAATAATCAGCGGAAAGCTAAACAAATGCCTCCGTCAGCACCGGCTTGCCCAGCATGAAGCAATCACTTACGAGTTGAAGCGGTGAGGCATCCACTTCGGATTTCTTCGCTTTCAGAAGCCGGGCGAACTTGGCGTAAATGTCTTCGTACTCATGCAGAACGGCCTCGTGCGCAATCTTGCCGTTGACGATCAAGACCGATCCTCCTTTTTTGAGATGAAGGGCCAAGCCGTCTTTGGTGCCGATTTCGATTTCCCAGGTTTCGCCAGTCTCCTGACGCCAATCGAAGACGGCGCTGAGATCGGCGGCCGCGCCGTCGCCTCGTTTGAAACGGATATTGGCTGCAATGGGAGTTGCCGCGTTGGCGGGGACTTCGATCGTGGCGCTGTCTGCAAAAATAGGTTCGGGCAGAATTTTGGTCACGATCGAAAGAGCATTGATGCCGGGATCGAAAACGCCAAAGCCGCCGGGCTGCCAAATCCACTCCTGGCCGGGATGCCATTTCCGCACATCCTCCTTCCAGGTGATTTTCAGAAAATTCACATGATGGCCCTTGAGCTTGGCTTTTGCCATATCCACGGACTTGTTGTAGCGCGAGTGCCAGGCTGCATAGAGCACCCGTTTCTTCTTTCGTGCATAAGCCTCCATTGCAAGCAATTCGCCCACCGTGGGCGTTGGCGGCTTTTCGATGAGGAGGTGCCAGCCATAATCCAGCGCTTCGCGTGCCATGGCGAGCCGCACTGCGGGTGGAGTGCACAGCGCTACGCAATCCACTGCGATTTTGCTCGCCCGTAGTTGGCCCAATGATTCAAAACAGGGAACCTGGTCGACCTTCGCGTGACGGCTGACACCGGCCACCAATTTGAAGTTCCGGTTCTTGGCAATGCAGGGAAGGTGCTGGTCCGTAGCGATTTTGCCAAGCCCGACGACGGCGATTTTGAAAACCATGTGCAGGGTCCTAAGTCTTGATGATGCGGGTGAGGGCAGAGAGAAAACTGTCAACTTCCACTGCCGTGTTGTAATGCGCCAGCCCCACGCGCAGCACGCCGCCCTTGTCCAGCAACCCCATGCGGCCCACCGGCTCAATGGCGTAGTTGTGGCCGGACCAGACAAACATCTTCTTCGCCGCAAACGCAATGGCGAGACTGTCGGGATGGTGCCCCTCGAGCGTGAAGGAAACCGTGGGCACCCGGCGGTGCAGGGCGTTGGCGGACGTCAACCCACGAATGGTCAGGCCCTTCACCCCGCGCAATCCGTCAATCAATTGCAGCGTGAGCTTGTGCTCATAAGCCACCAGTCGGTCCCAGGCCGTTGAAATCCTTTTCGCCCGCGTCTCGCCCGCGCCGAACTGCTCAAGATACTCGATGGCGCCGAGGCAGCCCGCCATGCCCTCGTGGCTCAGCGTGCCCGTTTCAAACTTGTGCGGCAGGTCTTCGCTGGCGGGCCGTACCTTGTAGCTAAAAGTCTCCTTCAGCAGCTCTTCCCGCGCCCACAGCACACCCATATGCGGTCCAAACCATTTGTAGGCCGACGATACCAGAACATCGACGCCCAAGTCCTGCACATCAATGGCGTAATGCGGCGCGAACTGCACCGCATCCACATAGACCAGCGCACCCGCCGCCTTGGCCTCCTTGGCAAAGGCTTTCACGTCATTGACCGTCCCCGTGCAATTGGAAGCAAGTCCCAAGGCAACAAGCCGCGTCTTCTCCGAAAGTACCTTGCGCAGCGCATCCTCCGGGAACTCATAGGTCTCCGGATCAAAATCCATCCAGCGCACCACAAGGCCCAAGTCTTCCGCCAGCAGCAGCCACGGCGCAATATTGGCATCATGGTCCATGCGCGACAGCACGATCTCGTCGCCGCGCTTGAACTTGCGGCCCAGGCAGCGCGACATATGAAATGTTAGTGTAGTCATGTTTTGCCCAAAGACGATTTCGGAGGCGCTTCGGGCATTGTAGAAATCCGCACACGCCTGATGAGCCAGATTCACCATCTCGTCCGCCAGCTTTGTGGTGCTGAAATATCCGCCAAGGTTGGCGTTTTTTGTGGCAAGCGTTTCAACCGTACGGTCGATGACCTGCTGCGGAACCTGGGTTCCCGCCGGATTATCGAAGTAAACCCGAGGCTGCCCCTCATCCTTCAAGGCCAGGGCAGGAAATTGCGTGCGGACGCGTGCGATGTCGAGGGAAGGGGCCACGTTAAAACTTTCCGGGAAAAACACTGTTGGGGGCGCTACCAATAGCTGCCATTTCCGC
Organism: Aestuariivirga sp.; assembly: GCA_965279345.1. Taxonomy (GTDB): domain Bacteria; phylum Pseudomonadota; class Alphaproteobacteria; order Rhizobiales; family Aestuariivirgaceae; genus Aestuariivirga. The sequence goes on along the minus strand of CBDIHN010000001.1, from coordinate 166,915 downwards.
TTGCTTCAACCGTCGCTTTCCGGCATGTGAATGTCGCGTGATGACCGCGTAAAGTCAGGCAATCCCGCTATCTTAATGCCATATTATAAGACCTTCGGAGTCCCCCATGAGCGATGACGGCGAACTTGATCTGAACAGCCTCAACAATGAGGATCTGGTGCTTCAGGTCCATGACGATCTCTATGATGGCCTCAAGGAAGAGGTTGAGGTCGCCGTGCACATTCTGCTGGGCCGCGGCTGGGCCCCTTACAAGGTTTTGACCGAAGCCCTCGTTGAAGGCATGCGCATCGTCGGCATCGATTTCCGCGACGGCATTCTGTTCGTTCCTGAAGTTCTGCTCGCCGCCAACTCCATGAAGGCCGGCATGTTCATCCTCCGCCCGCTGCTCATCGCCACCGGAGCACCCCGCCTCGGCAAGATGGTGATCGGCACCGTGAAGGGCGACATCCACGACATCGGCAAGAATCTCGTCGGCATGATGATGGAAGGCGCAGGTTTTGAAGTGATCGACCTCGGCATCAACAATTCCGTCGAGAAGTATCTCGGCGCCATCGAGGAGCATGGCCCGGATATTCTCGGCATGTCGGCGCTGCTCACCACTACGATGCCCTACATGAAGGTGGTGATCGACACCATGAAGGAAAAAGGCATGCGCGACGATTATGTCGTGCTCGTGGGCGGCGCCCCGCTCAACGAGGAATTTGCCAAGGCCATTGGCGCCGACGCCTATTGCCGCGACGCGGCCGTGGCTGTCGAAACCGCCAAGAGTTTCATGGCCCGCAAGCACAATCAATTAGCCAATGGCTAGAACCTCTGCGGGCTTGCGCAGAATTCTAGTATATAGGTTCGCGCGATGACCATTGTTGATCTTAAGCCATCTGACGAGTTTCAGTTCGCCACCGGAAAGGGCGAAGTGCTTCTGATTGCCTGTGGGGCGCTCGCCCGGGAAATCGTCGATCTCATCGAGCGCAATCGCTGGGCCGCCTTTGATGTCCAGTGCCTGCCGGCCAAATGGCACAACACGCCGCAATTCATTGTTCCCGCCGTGCGTGAGAAAATCCGCACGCAACGCGATGAATACAAGTCCATCTTCGTCCTCTACGGCGATTGCGGCACCGGCGGCCTGCTGGACAAGATGCTGGAGGAGGAGGGCGTCGAGCGCATCGACGGACCCCACTGCTATGCCTTCTTTTCCGGAAATCCTGAGTTTGCCGCCAAAGCCGATGATGAGTTCACCGCCTTCTACCTTACCGACTACCTGGCGCGCCATTTTGACAAGCTGATCTGGGTCGGCCTCGGCCTCGACCGGCATCCGGAATTGCTGTCTTCATATTTCGGAAACTATACCAAGGTCATTTATCTTGCCCAGACTCATGATGAACAATTGGTTGAGAACGGAAGGAAAGCGGCGGAACGTCTGGGCCTCGCCTATGAATACCGCTTCACCGGCTATGGCGAACTTGAGTCCGATATGGCCGCGCGCTCAGCTCCACTGGCCTAGCTTGTAGTCACCGCCTGCGATCTCGTAATAGTCTCCGGCATTGTCGCAATAGATGTGGCCTTCGAGCTTGAGCCCGGTCATCCCGTCAATGGATCCGGCGCAAATCGAGGTAGTGTCACGGCCATCGCCCTTCCAGAACAGGGTGGAACCGCAAGCCTTGCAAAATCCGCGCTGCGCCGTGGAGGAGGCCCGGTACCAGGCCAGCGTATCCTTGCGGACGAAGTGCAGGTCCGCATCGGCACTTGTCGTTGAAGCCCAATAGTTGCCCGTCTGCTTGCGGCACTGCGTACAGTGGCAAGCGGTAATCGGTTTTAAAGGTCCGCGCATTTCAAATGTAACGCCGCCGCACAGGCACGATCCGGTTTTCATTTCTTAAACTCCTTTGAAAGTGCGGCGATGTGATCGGCCCCGATGCCGCAGCAGCCGCCAAATATGTTGGCACCCAGTTTTTGCCAGTCATGGGACTTCGCAACCAGATCAACGGGCGCTATCACATCCACAAACTGCCAATCGGGACTTTTGAAGTAACCGCATTCCGGATAGACCCCAGTGGGGCCTTTCCAGTGCTTTCGGAGAATATCAAGCGCTTCATCGGTGTCATTGGACGACGTGTGCATGATGTTCATCACAGCTGGCCCTGTTGCGGACAGCCGCTTGGCGACATCGTCCAGCAATTGATCCTCGCGACCAAATCCCACAAGCTTTCCGTTTGGATCCCGTTCAACCGAAATGCCGACCCAAACAGGAAGGCCCGTGGAGATAGCGGCTTCGGTGGCATAGACCGAGTAGTCGACGTCGCGCATCATTTCCATCATCAGAAGGTCCACACCCGCCCATTTCAGGTTTTCAACCTTGCGCCGGAACAGGTCGCGGGCCTGTGCTTCAGGCCATTCCCTGTCCTTGAGCGTGCGGTCAGTTCCCGGCTCCACAGGCCGCATGGTGGAAACTGAACCGGCAACAGCCACAGGCTTTCCCGCCGCGGCCTGCTTGGCGATGGCCACAGCGGCCGCATCAATTTTCAGCAGGTCATCATCGCGCCCGTAATGGTTGAAGGAAAGGGCGCTGGAAGCAAAGGTGTTAGCAGTAATGATGTCGGCGCCCACGCGGATATAATCCTCATGCACGGCGCGTACGATTTCCGGATGGGTGAGATTGACCTCCGCGCACCAGGTTTCGCCGCTCATGGGCGCGCCGCGCCGCTGGATATCCGTGCCTGTGCCGCCATCAAGGATGATGGTTTGGCCGCTATCGAGTTTCTTCTGAATGTCCCTGTACATGGGCGGAAAATATCCGAACTGGGCTGCATAGCCAGCGCTTTTTGCGCGGGGATGAAAGCATGTCGTCCGGGTGCGGCGAAATGCCGGAATTCTTGGCGTGGCTCTGACGCACCTGGTGAAGGATGGTTTCATGAGGCGTTCGTCATGAAGGAAATACCCGCTCAAAGTTTCGGCAGGGCCGGGTCCATCGAAATCATCATCCTGTTTACCGCATTCATTGCGGCAACCTATGGTTTTGGAATCTACCTGTTTGCCTCGCTGATACCGGAGATGCGAACCGAGATTGGCTTTGACTATGCCGCCGTCGGTCTCATGACGGCAGCGGCGCAGGGCGGCTTTCTTGTTTTTGCCTTGATCAGCGGCTTGTTTGCCTCCGTCATTGGCGCGCGCAAGGCCATTATATTGTCGGTGTTCCTGTGCGCCGCATGCCTGATCTTGATGCCGTTGGCCGGCAACAGCCTGATTGTTGCCGTGCTGCTTGCCCTGATGGCGGCAGCGGCGGCATCCGTCTGGATTCCGATGGTGGCAGTTTGCAAAGAACTGATCCCCGCCAAACACCAGGGCAAGGCCTTCGGCCTCATATCATCAGGCACCGCCTATGGTGTCTTCATCAACGGCTTGGCCGTGCCGCTGTTGATGCCAGGCTACGGCTGGAAATCCATTTGGCTGGTTCTCGGCTTGGCGACACTTGGCCTTGCCCTGTGGGCCGTGCTGCGGATCGGTTTACGCGATCAACCGGCGCAATCCATGGCACCCGTCAAACCCGTGTCATTTGCGTCCCGTTTGAGGGTTCTTGGCCGCCCGGAGGCGCTGGCAATCTTGCTCATGATGTTCCTCAACGGGCTGTCGTGCATGCCCGCGCAAAATTACCTTTCGGCAATGATGCGTGAAGAACTCGGCTACAGCGTCGGCTCGGCGGCTCTTGCATGGAGCATTATCGGCATTGTCGGAATGTTCAGCGGACTTGCCGTGGGAGCTCTTGCAGACCGCATTTCTATCCGCTGGGCCATGGTCGTTACCTACACATTGCTTTGCATTTCAGCTGCATTCTTTCTCAATCATGCATCGCTTGTCGTCATCTATGCGGGTGCCGTTGCATTCGGCTTGGCCTTCTACGCCATATTTGGCCTCGTGCCCGCCTATACCAGCATCATTTTCTCGCAAGGCGAGGCGACTTCCGTTTTCGGAATAGGCAATGTGCTTTTGGGGCTTGGCGGCATGGCAGGAAATTATTTTGCCGGCCTCTCCCGCGAATACACGGGCTCGTTCGAAATAACATACTGGCTTGTGTTGGCCGCTGCTGTTGCAACACTGGTATTGAGCCTTGTCATGCGCAACGAACGCAATCTAAGCAAGTTGCGGGCGATTTAGAGGGCTGCTCTTTGCCGCGCCTTCAGGAATGCCTGCATGAAGAATTGCGCCTGAACCGGGTGGTAGGTGAAGCCCCGGCCGACCGGGCAGGCCCGCCGCGCCAGGCAGCCGCCTGACATGCAGTCCTCTCCGGCGGGCGTTTCGAGATGGGCAGCGCAGGCGGCCACATTATAAGATGAGCCATCGAACGCATGAACCGGGCAGGCGGAGAGGCAGGGCTTGCTGACGCAGGTCTCACAAGGGTGCGCCCCCGCCGATTGCATCGGCAGATCAAACGCCACGGGAAAGAGCAGGGCGGCGCGGAAGGCATGCCACAATCCGTAAGTCGGGTGAATGTTGAGGCCAAGCGGCGACACATGTCCGGCGCCTGCCCGCCGCGCCCAGGTCAAAAAGGGCAGGGGTGGCGTGTCGAATGGGAAAACGGCTTTTGCAGACAGGTCATCGGCAAGCCCGCCAATAACATCCCGCGTCCAGTCATCGATTTTTGCGCTCCGATGATCGCGCTCTTGGGCAAACCGGCGAAACATCTCAGGCCCCGCATTGCCGACGAGGATGACAAATTTTGCATCATGGGGAACGGCATCAGCAGCGCCTGGTTCAAACCAGCCCAAGGGCGTGAATCCCGCCCGCCGGATGCTGAACAGTATCGGATGTTCCATGGCAGCTTATTTTATCCAGCGCGGGTCGCCCATCTCCATAACCTCGCGTGGCAGCTTTATATCATGGCGGGCGCGGATCACATCATCCATGGCGCGTGGCAGATAGTCGGGATAATGGGTCGAGAGAATTTCGCGCTTGCGCGCCGCCGCCCGCTCGACCAGGTCGGGCCGGCCCGCCTCGATCCATTCCTTGGGGCTCATGCGGTTGGCAATCTTGGGATAGATATATTCCTTCTGCATCAGGGTAAGCGTTTGGTCGCTGCCGAGGAAATGGCCGGGCCCATTCAGGCAAACCTCGCGGATAACCTCAACCGACAGCGTATCCTCATTCACTTCAATGCCGCGCACATTGCGGTTGATGGCGCCAAGCATGTCATTGTCGATGAGCAGGCTTTCCAGGCAGAAACCCAAAAGCGAGGCATGCATGCCGGCACTTTCATACATCAGATTCACCCCCGTCATGGCCGAAATTCCGGCAGTCACGCCCTTTTCATAACCCGCTTGCATATCAGGCAATTTGGAGTCGCACATGCCGGCGGCCGAACCCACCGTGAGATTGTAGAAATGCCCCATCTGGGCACAGCCTGAAGTGATGAGCGCCTGCTCACCCGAACCGCCGGACATGGCGCCGGTGCGCAAATCCGATACGAAGGGCCATGGCCCCCAAATGGCAACAGCGCCGGGAACGACGCAGTTGATATACACCAGTCCAAACAGGCACTCGGCAACCGCTTGCACCAAGGTGCCCGCCAGGGCTGCAGGCGAGGTGGCGCCCGCCTGTGCAGCCGACAGCAACAGCACCGGCATGCCGCCGCGCGCCGCCGTTTCCAGGCAGCGGCAGGCGTCCTCGGCAAATTTCATCGGGGGCACAACGAAGCAGTTGGACTGCGAAACAAAAGGCCGTTCGCGCCATTTCTCTTCGCTGCCCGCCACAAAATGCAGCATCTGCAAACATTCGGTCACATGGGCGGGATCAACCATCGAGGTGCCGACATGCTTTTGTGTGGAAGCAATACAGGCATAGAGCGTATTGATGTCGAGGTCGTGGCCGGTGATCATGTCGCGCGCCGTGAGGCAGCGCTGGAAGAAGTGAATATGCTCGCAGGTGTCAACAATGCGCCCCGCATCGTAAAGATCGACAAGAAGCGACTCGCGGTAGCTGCGCGTTTCAGGCTCCACCACGTGAACCGCCGCCCCCGCCGTTCCGAAATAGACCTTATTGCCGGTAGGCTCCATGTCATGCTGCGGATCGCGGCCATGGAGCAGGAAGCCCCGGGCACAGCTTGCCAGAATATCTTCAGTAAGCGAACGCGGGATGAGCATGCGTCCCTTGTCCGTCATGGTGCAGCCGCGCGCCGTCATCGCTTCAACGCAGCTCGGAATGGCCTGGCCGAATCCGACGGTTTCCAGAAGTGTCAGGGCCGCCTGATGGATCCGTTCCATGTCGCGCTGGGTCAGCGGCTTGTATTGCCCGCCTTCCATGCCGGGGCGAACCGCAGCCTCGGCCCGTGGAATTTCCCGCGACCGCAAGGCCCGCCTGGCTTCACGGCCGCCGCGGCGCTTGGAAAGGTCTTCAACTACGCTCATCATATGCTCCTGAATCGGGTCTCTTATGTGCCAATTTTAGGCAGCCTTGCAAAGGCTTCAAATTTTATAGGACTGGTGAGGAATAATCACCATTAAATATTGAAATGTGACTTAATTTATGGAATTTATGGGTGCTATGTACCCCTAAGACATTCCATTGGTGAAGTATTTTGGCCAGACGTGACTTGCCCCCCTTGCGCGCTTTGACCGCTTTTGAAGCCGCTGCCCGGCTCGGCAGTTTCAGGCTCGCAGCCGGTGAACTCGGCATTACCCGCTCCGCCGTGAGCCACCAGGTCAAGGCGTTGGAACAGCGTCTCGGCATCCAGTTTTTCCGCCGCGATGCGAGGCGCGCCGAACTCACCCAGGCCGGCCACATCTATTACCCCGCCATCCGCGAGGCTTTCGACCAGATCGAAACCCAGACCCGCGCCCTGCGGCCCGCCACGAACGACAATGAACTCACCATTCAGGTCTATTTCACCGTGGCCCTGAAATGGCTCATCCCGCGGCTGCACGATTTCGAACGCCGCTACCCGGACATGAAAGTGCGGCTCTCTACCTCCTATTTCGATTGGGACTTTGACGAAAAGCATGTGGATGCCGGAATCATCCTGGCCCGCAACAAATCACCCCAGCATTATTACAGGCCCTTGTTCCGTTCGCTGCTCACGCCCGTTTGCGCCCCGGAACTGATGAAGGGGCCAAACGCCATCAAGACTCCGCAGGATTTGAAAAAGCACAAGCTGCTTTATGTCTATACCGCGGAAGAGGATTGGCACCTCTGGTTCGAAGCGGCGGGCGTCAAGGGACTGAAGCTTTCCGACCGCTTGGCAGTGGACAGCTATATCCTCGCCCAGGAAGCAGCGGTTGAGGGCAGGGGCGTGGCCATGACCATCGGCCCCTTCGCCACGGAAGAAATCAAAATGGGGCGGCTGGTGCAGCCCTTTCCCTTGCTGGTTCCCCACCGCCATCAATGGCAATTCGCCTGCAACAGCGAAAACCGCATGAAACCGAAAATCAAACGCTTCGAGGATTGGCTGGTGAAGCAGATTGCCGCTGATCCAACCCTGGAACCCTACCGCGAAAAAGGAAAAGCAAAGTGAACGAGGCCGCCAACGAACCCTTGAGTCCGGAAACCTCACGCCGGGGCAGGCGCGACGCCGCAAATCGCCGGGGCGCCGGCGCTGGCGTGAAGGGGGCCATTCCCCAATTGCCCCGCCGCAAAGTGGTGCGGGCGTTTCCGCCGATGGCAATCATCTCGGCCGATGAAGTTGAATCTATTCACCGCGCCTCGCTCAAGGTGCTTGCTGAAATCGGCATGGATTTCATGCTGCCGGAAGCGCTGGAACTTTGGCGGAAGGCAGGAGCAAAAATTGAAGGCGAACGCGTTCGCTTTGAACCCGCCATGATTGAGGAAATCATGGCCACTTGCCCTGCCAAATTCAGTATCCATGCCCGCAACCCAGAGAACACAGCCGAAATTGGCGGCAACCAGATCCTGTTTGGCACAGTTGGCAGCCCGCCAAGCTGTTCTGACATGGACGGCGGCCGGCGGGTTGGAAACCGCGAGGACTTTCGAAAATTTCTGAAGCTGGGCCAGTATTTCAATTGCATTGGTTTCTGCGCCGGCTACCCCGTGGAACCCGTTGATGTTCACGCTTCCATCCGCCATCTCGTGGCGCTGCGCGATGTCGTGGAACTGATGGACAAACCCTTCGTGGGATATTCGCTGGGCAGGGAGCGCATCAGGGATGCCATGGAAATAGCCCGCATCGCGCGCGGCATCAGCCATGAACAGTTCGACAGGGAGCCGTCGCTCACCACAATCGTCAATACCAACTCGCCACTTAAGCTGGATAGCAACATGCTGATCGGCATGATGGAGATGGCCGCGCACAACCAGGCTGTGTGCGTCACACCTTTCACATTGGCAGGCGCCATGGCCCCGGTGACGATGGCGGGGGCCGTTGTGGAGCAAAACGCAGAAGCATTGGCAGGGATGGCGTTCACGCAGCTCGTCCGCAAGGGCTCCCCAGTGATTTATGGCGGCTTCACTTCCAACGTCGACATGAAATCCGGCGCTCCCGCCTTCGGTACGCCGGAATACATGAAGGCCTGCATCGTCGGCGGGCAAATGGCGCGGCGCTACAATGTGCCTTACCGCACCTCCAACACCTGCGCGGCCAACACGGTGGATGCGCAGGCCGCCTACGAAAGCGTGTTCTCCCTCTGGGGCGTCACTATGGGCGGCGGCAATTTCATCATGCACGGGGCAGGCTGGCTTGAAGGCGGCCTTGTGGCCGGGTTTGAAAAATTCGTGCTGGATTGCGACCTCATCCAGATGGTGATGGAGTTTATGACGCCTTTGGACACCACGGAAGATGCCCTTGGTGTCGAGGCGATCCGTGAGGTAGGCCCCGGCGGCCATTTCTTTGGCGCGCAGCATACGCTGGCCCGCTATTCCAATGCCTTCTATGCACCCATCATTTCCGATTGGCGCAATAGCCAGCAATGGGAAGCGGCGGGAAAGCCGGAGGCCATGCAGCGCGCCAACACTGTTTATAAGCAGGCGCTGGAAGAATATGTTCAGCCCGCCCTTGATCCGGCAAGGCGCGAAGAGCTAGATGCCTTCGTGGAGCGGCGCATTCGCGAAGGCGGAGCGCCCACGGATTTCTGAGGTTTCTCGTGTTTGATATCATCGTCATCGGCGGCGCGAATATTGATATCAAGGCGCGGGCGGGCGGCAAATATATCACCGGAACTTCCAATCCGGGAAGCGTGAGCTTCACCCCCGGCGGCGTGGCCCGCAACATTGCCCATAATTTAGGCAGCCTCGGCGTGAACGTCGCGCTGATCTCGGCAATCGGCAATGACGCGGCAGGCGAAATTGCAATCGTAGCAACGAAGGCGGCCAGCGTGGATCTCGGCCTTTGCCTACGGGGCGATGCGGCGACCGGTTCCTATGTGGCGGTGCTGGATGAGAAGGGCGAACTCGTCTCCGCCGTCAACGACATGCGAATTCTGGAAAGCCTGAGACAGGAAAGCGTGAAACCTCACCGCGCCGCGCTGGAGGCCGCAAAGCTCATCGTGGTTGATTGCAACACCAGGTCGGATTTGCTTGACTACCTCGCGCTGAATTTCAGCGAGAAACTCATTGTCGAGCCCGTGTCGGTTTCCAAATCGCAAAAATTGCTGACGCTACTGGATAAACACGAGGTATTTCTGGCAACTCCCAACCGGGATCAACTCAAGGCCTTGACCGGGCTCGATGATGTGGATCAGGCCTGCCAAGACCTGCATGAACGCGGCCTGCATAACCTTGTTGTCCATCTCGGCTCCGAAGGCGCACTCCTGTCCTCGGGAAAAGGCATGAAAAGCATTCAGTCCGCCAATCACGCGCAGGTCAGGGATGTGACGGGTGCGGGCGATGCGGCGGTTGCGGGCTTGGCCTACGGCCTGCTTAAAGGCTATGATATGTCCAAGGCCGCGCAATTCGGCCAGGCTGCCGCGAGTCTCGTCCTCACTTCCACCGCATCAATCGCCGTCGGTCTCACCGAAACGGCGCTTCAGAACAGTGTTAATGCCTGCAATGAATAAGCACCTCACGGTTTCAAACGAAGTCTCGACAGCCATCTCAGGCGGCGAGCCGGTCGTTGCCTTAGAATCAACCATCATTGCCCACGGCATGCCATACCCGGCCAATTTTGAAATGGCCCAGGACGTGGAAGCCATTATCCGGGAGGCGGGCGCGGTTCCCGCCACCATCGCCATCATCGGCGGCGCGTTAAAGGTGGGGTTGACCTCGGCGGAACTGAAAAAATTCGCCGTTGACGGATCGAAGATCATCAAGGTTTCGACGCGGGATTTGCCCTATGTCGTGGGACGGAAGCTGGACGGCGCCACAACCGTGGCTTCCACCATGCGCATTGCCGCCATGGCCGGCATCCATGTTTTTACAACGGGCGGCATCGGCGGCGTGCACCGGGGCGCTGAAAAGAGTTTTGATATCTCGGCGGACATGATGGAATTCGCCGAAAGCAATGTGGCGGTGGTGACCGCCGGCGCAAAGGCCATTCTGGATCTGGCGCTTACCCTTGAAACGCTGGAAACCCTTGGCGTGCCCGTCGTGGGCTATGGCACCGATGACTTCCCGGCGTTCTACTCGCGCCAGTCCGGCCACGCCGTTCCCATGCGCTGCGACACGCCGCAGGACGTAGCGAATCTGATGAAAGCAAAATGGAACATCGGATTGAAAGGCGGCATCGTTGTTGCCAATCCCATTCCCCAATCCAGTGAGATCATCGCCTCGGAAATAGCTCCCGTGATCGAGCAGGCTGTGGCCGAGGCGGCCAGGCAAAACATTTCCGGGAAAAATGTAACGCCGTTCCTTCTCGCCAGACTGGCGGAAGTGACCGGCGGCCGTTCGCTCAAGGCCAACCTCGCCTTGGTGAAACATAACGCTGCCGTTGCGGCAGAAATCGCCAAGGCTTACGCAGTGGCGCGAAAAAACTGACTTTCAAACACATGGAGTGACCTAATGGAATATCGGCAACTCGGCAGATCCGGCTTCACCGTTCCGGTTCTGAGCTTCGGCACCGGAACCTTTGGCGGCGGCACGGAATTCTTCAAGGCCTGGGGCTCAACCGATGCCAATGGCGCAACCCGCCTTGTCGACATCTGTCTTGATGCCGGCATTTCCATGTTCGACAGCGCCGACGTCTATTCCAAGGGCCTGGCCGAGGAAGTTCTGGGCGCCGCCATCAAGGGCCGCCGCAACAAGGTGATCATTTCCACCAAAGCGACCTTCCGTTTCAGCGACAAGCCCAATGATGTGGGTTCTTCCCGCGCCCACCTCACGGAAAGCATCGACAACGCTTTGAAACGTCTGGGCACGGATTATATCGACCTGTTCCAGCTCCATGGCTTTGACGCCATGACGCCGCAGGAAGAGGTTATGGGCTGCCTCGATGATTTCGTCCGCGCTGGAAAAATCCGCTACACCGGCTGCTCCAATTTCTCCGGCTGGCATTTGATGAAGTCGCTGGCCGCTTCGGAAAAACTGGGCATCAACCGCCATGTGGCGCACCAGGCCTATTATTCGCTGGTGGGCCGCTCCTATGAATGGGAACTCATGCCGCTGGGTCTCGACCAGGGTGTGGGCGCGGTTGTTTGGAGCCCACTGGGCTGGGGCCGGCTCACCGGCAAAATCCGCCGTGGCACCGGATTGCCGAAGGAAAGCCGCCTGCATGTGACCGCTGACAATGGCCCGCCGGTTCCGGAGGATTATCTTTTCCGTGTCATGGATGCCATTGACGAGGTGGCGAAGGAAACGGGCAAGTCCGTGCCGCAGATCGCCATCAACTGGCTGCTGCAGCGCCCGACCGTTTCCAACGTGATAATCGGCGCACGTAATGAGGAACAGCTCAAGCAGAACCTCGGCAGCGTCGGCTGGAACCTGACCCCGGCGCAGATGGCCAAGCTTGATGCCGCCAGCAAGATCACCAAGACCTATCCGTACTGGCACCAGGAAGAATTCATCGAACGCAATCCTTTACCGGTGTGAGTCGCGAACGTACTAGAGTCCTTTCCTCCACCATCGTCACTCCGGCGCAAGCCGGAGTCCATTCGACGGCTGGGGGATTCCGGCGTCCGCCGGAATGACGAAAGAATTTATCAGTAGGCTGAACTGTTTTTTCGCTGACACAATTTAATTCGGCAATTTTTTCAATGCCTTGAATCAATTCGCACGTCTCATCGTTCACTGTGACCGATTGATCACAGTGGCAGACATGCAACGCGCAGCCTGATTTTTCCGAATCTGTTGTTGCGTGAATCACCGCGTGTTACTTCACCCCTACGGCGGCAAGACATCGTGAGGCACACCATGACCGATGACACAACGCTACCGGAGATTCCATCGCAATTGCGAAGAACCAGTTCGCCAGGTTTCATTACAGGCAGCCCTATCAAGCCAACCGCCGCCGCAACGCGCGCCCGCCAAAGCAAGATCAGGAACTCCATCAAGACCGTGACGCCGGTGAAAACCGCCACATCCATTTACGCCCAGATGCTGCGCTGGTCTTTCGGCGCAACATTGCTTGTCTCCGCCATCCTGGTGGGCTGCATCTATCTCACCTGGCAGGCAGGCAATCCGCCGTTTTATCTTTTTGCAATTCTCGCCGGGGCCATTGGCGCCTTCATGAGCACGCTGATCAGGCTTTACAACTACGAGGAATTTCCGCGGCTTGTGGAGGGCAGGGAGCAGGGCCGCCTGCGCCGTTCCGATCTTACGATTTACGCACTGGTGCCGCCGGTTGTCGGTGCCCTTTCCGCGGCGATCCTCTTCATCGCCTTTGCTGCCGGCCTCGTGCAGGGCGGCGCATTCTTCCCGATATTCGCCTGCCAGGCCGGAGATAAAATGTGCGGAACCTTTGACAAACTTATTCACGATTTCGGGCCCGCCGACGCAACCGACTATGCGCGAACCCTCGTCTGGTGTTTCATCGCCGGTTTCGCCGAGCGCCTCGTGCCCGACAAACTCAAGGGACTGGCGGCAGGAGCAGGCGAAAGGTAGTGGATTTTCCGAGGAGGCTGTTTGTAGCGTAGAGTTTTTGCGGGACGCTTGGCGATGGGGGAAGAGGCACCCTCTCCCGTGATTTGCACGGGAGAGGGGCCGACGCACGCGATTTCCGGAATTGTTTTTCTTACAGTCGGCTGAACGCCCTGTTCAGCCCACGTTCAAGCCAGCGGGTCCATGAAAAGTATCCAAGTACTTTAACGGGAAAGGATCACTGTCATGGTTACGAAATTTGTCACCACTGCTTCGCAGGGAAACCTGTGGAATGCTGCCGACTTGTATGGTTCGGGGAACGACATCCTGCACCTTATGATCCCCACGCCAAATCAGGCAGTGATAAGAACCTATCTCGGCAATGATTTCGTAATGGTGGCGGCCCCGCCAAGTGGTACGTGGGGCTACAAGGTTTTTCTCGGGCTCGGCAATGATACGTTTCTTGGCTCCAACAAGAAGGATGTATACTGCGACGAGGGCGGCGATGATCAAATCAACATGGGCGCCGACAAGGATTACGTCTACGCCGGCCCTGGCGACGACACCATTGATGGCGGTGCCGGAGAAGATCAGATTTATTTCGGTTCTGCGTTTGACATGTTTGGCAATCCAACGCCCGTCACCCAAGGCGTAACCCTGAACCTTGCGTTAACCGTCGCGCAAAACCTAGGCTTTTACGGAAACGACACCTTCCTCAACTTCGAAAACGTGCAGGGTGGCGCTGGCGACGACACGTTTTTCGGGACGAACGCAGTGAACGACCTTGCCGGTAAAGGGGGCGCGGATTTGCTCCGCGGTCTCGGGGGCGACGACAACATCCTGGGGGATGAAGGCGGCGATACTTTGATCGGTGACGCCGGTGCAGATAATTTGTATGCCGGGAAAGCTCTAAACAGCAGCACCGAAACGGACGGCGATCCAGACATCATCAAGTACCTCCGGCTATCTGACAGCACCGTCGAGGATGCGGATTCCATCTTCGATTTCGAGAATATTGCGAGAGGCGGGTGTGACAAGATCGACTTGTCGAATCTGGACGCAAACTCTTTGCTGCCGGGCAAACAGGCGTTTCAATTTATCGGAACAGCCGCATTCAGTTCGGCCGGTGGCGAGGTGAAGTTGGCTATATCTGGTGATAATACACTGGTCCTGGTCAACACTGATGGCGACACAGCATCCGAAATGGTAATCATTGTTAAAGATGTTATTGGATTGACGGTAGACGACTTTATTCTGTGAAGTTTGTAGAGCGGGGGAACGCAACAAGCTCCCCCGCTAGCGCTACCTGAAAGCCAACATTTGCCTGGCTAGCGTAAAGAGCGCAACCAACGCCCAGATACCTTCAAGCAACACAAACGGCATGAAGCCAATGAGCCATGACGAATAGCCCGCCAAAGCGGCTCCGACGAAATTGAGTAAAAGATAGCGTTTGCTGGTGCTGAGCAAAAAGCCGGCGAGATTCAGAAAAAATGCCGCAAGCAAAATTGAAACACCAACAAAACCAATGATTTCGGGAAGCGACAGATCAGGCATTGGGAGCCCCTTTACAATTGGGGCAGGGCCGTCCCTGCGATTTCTGGAATTCGGGGCCGTCCCCGAAGGACTTTAAATAGTATCGGTCCGCTTATCCTTCAAGGGCTCATCCCCGCCGCCGCTTCCGTCTCTCCCCGCCGCCGTCATCCAGCGTTGAAATTTCCTTGATCGGTGGCAGTGTCACCACCTTTGACAGGTTGGGATAGGGCGCGGTTTTGTGCGGGATGGCCATGGCTTCCACGAAATGCTGCTGGAACTTTGGCTCAACCGCCGTTTCGATCTTCTCGATCCGGCGCACCACGGCTTCTATTTCGTCGCGGGCCGCCTTGTTGAGCAACGCAATGCGTGCCCCCGTGCCTGCCGCGTTGCCCGCCGACGAGACATGCTCCAGCGCGCAGTCCGGGATCAGGCCCAGGATCATCGCATATTTCACGTCGATATGGCTGCCGAAGGCGCCTGCAAGCCGGATGCGGTCCACCTGCGCGAGCCCCAGCTTGTCCATCAGCAGGCGCACGCCCGCATAGAGGGCGGCCTTGGCAAGTTGGATGGCGCGCACGTCATTCTGGGTGATCGAGATCAGCGGCTCGCCATCCCTGACCACATAGGTGAAGGTGCGGCCGTTGGCCCGCACCCGGGGGCTTATGGCCGACATGCCGCCGTCCACCTGGCCATCCTGGTTGATGATGCCCGCCAGATACATCTCGGCGATAACCTCGATGATCCCGGAGCCGCAAATGCCGGTGACGCCCGTGGCGGCCACCGCCGCATCAAAGCCGGGCTCATCGGACCAGAGTTCCGAGCCGATCACCCGGAAGCGCGGCTCGAGCGTGACGGGATCGATGCGGATGCGTTCGATGGCGCCGGGTGCGGCGCGCTGGCCGCAGGAAATCTGCGCCCCTTCGAAGGCAGGCCCCGTGGGCGACGAGCAGGCAAGCAGCCGCGCCTTGGAGCCCAGGATGATTTCGGCGTTGGTGCCCACATCGACGGCGAGAATAATCTCATCGGAATCCTGCGGCGCTTCCGACAGCACCACGCCCGCCGCATCGGCGCCGACATGGCCCGCGATGCAGGGCAGCACATAGCATTGCGCGCCCGAATTCAGTTTCAAATCCAACTCGCGGGCCGGGCAGGTGACGGCAAGACCCGTGGCCAGTGCAAATGGCGCACCGCCAAGTTCCGTGGGATCAATGCCGAGGAACAGATGGTGCATCACCGGATTGCCGACCAGGACGATTTCCAGAATATCGGTGAGGTCGATCTTTGCTTCCGCAGCAACTTGGGCGGCCAGCGTGTTCAGCGCCTCGCGGATGACGGCAGTCATTTCCTTCTCGCCGCCGGGATTCATCATCACGTAGGAAACGCGGCTCATCAGGTCTTCGCCGAAACGGATTTGCGGGTTCATCAGGCCGGCGGAGGCCACCACATCGCCGGACGTGAGATTGCAGAGATGGGCCGCAACCGTGGTGGAGCCCACGTCAACGGCGATGCCGAATATCCTGTCATGGAAGCCGGGCCAGATCGCCACCAACTCCTTGCCGCCCCCGGCAACGCGCGAATTCACCGCGCAAGTGATTTTCCATTCGCCCTTCTTAAGCGCTGCCTGAAGCTTCGAAATGACGGCGAGATTGCAGGTGAGGTCACGCACTTCCCATTGCTCGGCCAAGGCGCGGTAGACGCGCTCAAGGTCGGAGGAGGGCTTGTGCATATCCGCCTCTTCGACCTCGATGAAATAGAGCCGCGTGGCCGGATCCATTTCAATGTCGCGCACCTCGGCGGCCTTGCGCACCACCTGCTTGTGTACCTGGGATTCCGGTGGCACATCGATGACCACATCGGCGAGCAATTGCGTCTGGCAGGAAAGACGACGGCCCGAGGCCAGCCCACGCAATTTGTCGTAGCGCTCCTCGACCTTGGAGAAGGCCGAGAGATGATCAACGGCGGAGGTAATGCCGTGCTTGGCAAATTCACCTTCGCCCACATCGATCTGGCAGCGTCCGCAAATGGCCCGTCCGCCGCAAACCGAATCGATATCAACGCCCAGCGAACGCGCTGCCGTGAGCACCGGCGTCCCAAGCGGAAACCGCCCGCGCTTGCCCGAAGGCGTGAAAACAATCAGCGCGTCGGTTTTGTCCATCAGCGCCTGCGCCTTGCCTCACGCGCCGCCCGGCGCGCTTCAATATCCTCGTTCGATGAAATCTCGCCCGCAGCCTGCGCCGCCTTGGAAGGGGCCGCCGTCATTTCGCGGAAACGATTTGTCCAGAACTTGCAGTGCTTGTCCGTGCCGTTCAGCACGTTGGCACCGTAAATCGCGTGCATGTCTTCATCGTGCAGCGGGTTCATGATGGCGGACGTCATGCCGTGGCTTGCAGCCATGGCAAGGAAATAGCCGGTGAGCGCCCGCCGGTTCGGCATGCCGAAGGATACGTTGGATGCGCCACAGGTGGTGTTCACTTTCAATTCTTCACGCAGGCGGCGCACCAGGCGGAACACCTGCTGGCCCGCCGTGCCCATGGCGCCAATCGGCATCACCAGCGGGTCAACCACGATGTCATGCGGCTTGATGCCGAAGTCGGCGGCCCGTTCCACAATCTTCTTGGCCACCGCAAAGCGCACATCCGGATCCTCCGAAATGCCCGTCTCGTCATTGGAGATGGCAACCACCGGCACATTATACTTCGCAATGAGCGGCAAGATGGCTTCGAGCTTTTCCTCCTCGCCCGTCACCGAGTTCACCAGCGGCCGGCCCTTGGCCGTTTCCAAACCAACTTTCAGAGCCGAAGTCACCGACGAGTCGATGCACAGCGGCAAGTCGACCAGCGACTGCACGATTTCCAGCGTCTGCTTCATCAACGGCGGTTCGGTCTCGTTGGGGTTCACCGCAGTGACGCCCGCGTTGACATCGAGGATATGCGCGCCTGCGGCCACCTGGGCCAAAGCGTCTTTGATCACCGTTTCAAAATTGCCGGCCTGCATCTCCGCCGCCAGCTTCTTCCGGCCCGTGGGATTGATGCGCTCGCCGATCACCGTGAAGGGCCGGTCAAAGCCGATGATGTGGGTGCGCGTGGCGGATGAAACGAGCGTGTGGGTCATGACGAGAGTTTGCCTCCATTGGCAATGAGGGTTTTGAGCCGGTCCTTGTCATAGGTGGCTTCTATATCAGATTTGGCTTTTTCCACCTCGGAAACGAGGTCGTCGCCCACCGCAATGGGCTCGGCCCGGCGCCAGTCGGCGAGATAGGCATCCGTATCGGTGGCCCCGCCCCGCATGGCGGCCATGTCGATGGCTTCCATGAAACGGTTATCGAGCATGCGCTTTTCTTCCTTGCGGCCGAGCTTGACCGCAACCTGGGAAGGAATATCGCGCCAGTAGGTAATGATGAGATTGGCCATGGTGGAAAGCCTTATGCCCCGGTTCAAAAGCGGCGAATAGCCCAAAAACGACATCTAGCCAATAACACCCGAATCTTTGAGTCGGGTGACTTCGGTGTCGGTTAATCCCAGCAGTTGGCGCAGAACAATACTCGTCCCATCCCCCAGTTTTGGCGGGGCTTTTTCGTATTCGACCGGGGTTTGTGAAAACAGGATCGGGTTGGCCACGCCCGGCACTTGAACCCCGTCGTCGCGGGTCAGGCCGATCTGCAGACCCCGCGCCAGAACCTGGGGATCGGCGAACATCTGGGCAATGGTGTTGATCGGGCCGCAGGGCACAGCCGCCGCCTCGAGGGCCGCGACCCAAGCCGCTGTCGTGCGGGTTTTCATGGGGACGGCGAGCAGGGGCGCCAATTCATTCCGGTTCTCCACGCGGCTGCGATTGCTGTTGAAGCGCTCGTCACTGGCAAGCTCGGCCACGCCGATGATGGCGCAATATTCCTTGAACTGCCGGTCGGTGCCCACCGCAATGATGATGTGGCCATCCGCCGTTTCAAAGGTTTGGTAGGGCACGATATTGGGATGCGCATTGCCGAGCCTGCCCGGCACCATGCCGCCCACCAGATAATTCGACGCCTGGTTGGCCAGCACGGCGACCTGCGAATCGAGCAGTGACAGATCGAGATACTGCCCTTCGCCCGTGCGCTCCCGGTGGAAGAGGGCGGCGGTGATGCCAATGACCGCATGGAGCCCAGTGAAAATATCAGCATATGCCACCCCGCTTTTCATCGGCGGGCCATCGGGCTCCCCGGTGATCGACATGCTGCCCGCCATGCCCTGAATCATGAAATCATAACCCGCCCGCTGGGCATAGGGCCCGTCCTGGCCAAAGCCGGTAATCGAACAGTAGATGAGTTTTGGATTGATGGTTTTCAGGCTGTAATAATCCAGCCCGTATTTTTTCAGGCCGCCCACCTTGAAATTCTCGATCACCACATCGGACTTGGCCGCCAGCCCCCGGATGAGCTTCTGGCCCTCCGTGCTTGCCATATCAATGCACACCGAAGTCTTGCCCCGGTTGGCCGACAGGAAATAGGCGGCGTCACCGCGCGAGCCATCGGAGTTTTTAAGGAACGGCGGCCCCCAGCCCCGCGTGTCATCGCCTTCGCCGGGCTTTTCGATCTTGATGACCTCGGCACCGAAATCAGCCAGCATCTGGGTGGCCCAGGGCCCCGCCAAAACCCGGGTGAGGTCCAGCACGCGAATGTTGGAAAGGGGTCCGGCCATCTACATCTGCTCCACTGCGCGCCACAATTCATCATCCACGGCCACGCCCTCGCGCGCCGCAAGCTCAAGCTTTTCACTATAGGGATTCTTGTGGCGCTCGCCACCCAGCGCAAAGGCCGGGTCAACCGGGCAGCCGATGCCGATATTGGCCTCAACCGCCAGCGGCACCAGATACAAGCCATGCCGCACATTGCGCAGGAATACCCGGCCATGCTCGGCAACAAGAGTCGCGATTGCCGGCCCGAGGAAAACGCAGGAAACATTCTCCAGGTCCAGCCCCATGGCATCGGGTGCCAGGGTGAGGGCGCGGCGCTCGTCGGCCCGGGCCTCCAGAAGCAGCTTGAGCCCCGGATAGCCGCAGGCCTCCAGCCAGGCGCAATTCCGGGCCGCCATCGCAGGTTCAGGGATGATCCGCTTGGCGGAATTTACGATTTGGTCGAGGCTCACGCGCATGGATTAACCACTTAACACCTCGGCCGCGAATGCGACAGGACCACGGTCCCGGTTTATGGGGCCAGCCACTTTCCGGCCATAAGTCCAGCGCCATATGCCCATTGCCAGAATGTTACGTCATTGTCATACTATCCTGAAATGACAACAGAGGCCGGAAAACCGGACATGGCATTTTGAGGAAACAATGCGGGGCATTCCGCCCCTGCAGTCAGAGGACAGTCAGCATGAAAAAATTAACATCTACCCAGGAAACACTGCACGCCGCGATGATTTCGCGCCGTTCGCTGATGAAGGCCAGCGTGGCTTTGGGTGCGGTAGGTTTTGCCAGCCCGCTTTACGTCAAGAACGCCTTTTCATCTTCCGGCGAACTCAACCTGCTCATGTGGTCGGACGAATATCCTGACCCCGTGATCCCGAATTTCGAGAAGGCCTCGGGCATCAAGATCAACCAGACGCCATTCTCCCAGAACGAAGAGCAGATCAACAAGCTGCAGGCCACCGGCGGCGAAGGCTTCGACCTTTGTTCCCCGACGATCAACCGGGCTCCGCAGTACAAGGATCTCAACGTCCTAGCCCCGTTTGATACCAACAAGCTGACGAACGTGAGCAACATTCTGCCGTCAATGATGGATGGTTCCAACGCGCTCTGGAAATGGGAAGACGGCTTGTATTATCTGCCGCATTGCTGGGGTTCCGAGGCGCTTTCCTATCGCACCGACCTTTACAAGGGCGATCCCACCCAACTGAGCTACGGCTCGCTCTGGGACGAAGATGTCAAGGGCCACGTGCAAGGCCGTCCGCATTCCTATCTGTTGAGCATCGGCTTGTGGTGGGATGGCACCGGCAAAATGCCGACCAACCGCATGCATGACGCCTACAAGGACGAGGAAAGCTTCAAGAAGATCTGGGACCCAATTCTTGCCTTCGCCATTGAGCACAAGGCCTGGGTCAAGCAGTTCTGGGATTCAGCCGATAACACCAAGTCGGGCCTCATGGAGAACGACGTGTGGATCGGCCTGACCTGGGATGGCCCGCCACTGTCGCTCAAGAAGGAAGGCAAGCCAGTCAACTACACCGCACCGAAGGAAGGCGCTATTGCCTGGGTCGACGGCGTATCGCTGATGAAGTCCGCCAAGAACACGGAACAGGCTTATGCCTTCCTGAACTACCTGCACACGCCGGAAGTGTCAGCCGCCATTGCTGAAGGCTCGGGTTATAACCCGGTCGTCACCGGTGCGGATGCCTTGCTCTCCGATGTTGCCAAGAAGAACTTCCAGGAAGCCTTCCCCGGCGACGCGCTCAAGAACCTCTGGCCCTGGCCAGTTGAACCGGCATGGTATGCTGAAATCCGCAGCCAGTACGCCGACAAGTTTAAGGCTGCGTGATCTAGGCGGCTATCAACAACAAGATCAGCCCCGGAGAAATCCGGGGCTGTTTTTTTAAGGGATTCTTTTGTCTCCACTTGAACTCACGGCCAGTTCGGTAGACAGTACGGAAAAAGCGGGACACAAGAGCCTGCGCGAGGCACAGGGGATATAGGCGCGATGAGTTCAGGTGTTGAGCTTGACCATATTACGGTAAAATTTGGCACCTTCACTGCGGTGAAGGATGCAACGCTGGACATCAAGGGCGGGGAGTTCTTCTCGTTCCTGGGTCCCTCCGGCTGCGGCAAGACCACAATTTTGCGCACGGTTTCCGGCTTTCTTGACCCATCTTCCGGCGTGGTTCGTATCGGCGGCGAAGACATGGTGGGCATCGGCCCGAACAAACGCCCCACCGCGCTGATCTTTCAGAACCTGGCGCTTTTTCCGCTCATGACCGTATCGGAGAACATCACCTACGGTCTCCGCGTGCGCGGCGTGGACAAGGCGGCGCGGATGAAGCGGGCCGATGAACTTCTCGATCTCATCGCCCTACCGGATCAGGGCAAGAAACTGGTCAGTGAACTGTCAGGCGGCCAGAAGCAGCGCGTGGCCATTGCCCGGGCCCTTGCGGTGGAGCCCAAGGTCTTGCTGCTCGATGAGCCGCTCTCCGCGCTCGACCTGAAACTGCGCCAGCACATGCGCAATGAATTGCGTGAAATCCAGAAGCGCGTGGGCATCACCTTCATTTACATCACCCATGACCAGGGCGAGGCGCTGACCATGTCGGACCGCGTGGCGGTTATGAGCGATGGCGAGATCCTGCAAATAGCCGACGGAAAAACCATCTATGATTCGCCAGCGACATCCTTCGTGGCATCTTTTGTCGGCGAGAATAATCCCTTGCCCGGCCTTGTTACCAAGGCGGGCAAGAACGGCGCCGTGCTGAAGACGGCTTTCGGTGAACTGCGGGGTGCAAACCCACAAGGGTTGAAGGTGGGTGACAAGGCCATTCTCTTTGTCCGCCCTGAATCCATTTCACTTGGCAAGGGCGCTGCCGATGCCACCATTAATTCGCAGGTCTTGAATGTTGCCTTCGAAGGCAATGCCAGCCACATCTTCATGAAGGGTGCTGGCAAGAAGGATCTGTCGGTGACTGTTGGCCGCCATGGCGGCGCGGAGATTCCCGCCAAAGGTGCGAAGGCCGCCGTCAGCTATGACCCCGATTATGCGGTGATTCTGCCGGAAGGGAAGATGGCCCGTGAGTAGGTATTTCATATTCCTGGTTCCACTGGCAGTCATTGCCGGCTTCTGGCTGCTCTCGCGCCAGGAAGCAAAGCTGGCTCACGATCCGACCCATAAGAGTTTTTTCGAGCGCAATGGCACCTCCCTCGGCATCGTGTTCATAGGCCTCGTAACATTCTGGATGCTGTTTCTTGTGGTGCTGCCCTATCTCTACATGGTGCAGGAGAGCTTCCATCCGCGCCTGCCGCCCATGAAGCGCGGTGGCCCGGAAGATTTTCTGACAATCCAGCAATACAAGTCGTTCTTCGTGGAGCCGACCGGCGGCGCCTGGAACACCAACCACATGTCAGCGTTTGTTTTCTCCATTCTGGCGTCCGTATTTGTGACAGCTATTAATTTCGCCATCAGCTATCCGCTGGCCTATTACATGGCGCAGGCAGGCTCGATCCAGAAAGTGCGCTTGCTGATGCTGGGCCTCATCGTGCCCTATTGGGTGAATGAAATCCTGCGCGCCTTTTCCTTGCGGCTGCTGCTGGCCTCCAAGGGCCTGATCAACCAGACCCTGATGGGTATCGGTATCATCGACACGCCGATTGATTTTCTCGGCACCAACTCGGGCCTCTATATCGGTCTTTCCTACGCCTACCTGCTGGTCATGGTATTCCCGCTCTACAACGCCATCGAGAGCCTCGATAAAAACCAGATCGAGGCAGCCCGCGACCTTGGTGCCCCGTGGTGGAAAATCCACCGCGATGTCGTCATCCCCTATGCCAAGCCGGGCATCGCCTCCGGCTGCACCATGGTGTTCATGCTGTCCGCCGGTTCGCTGGCCGCACCCCAGTTCCTTGGCGGGCCAAACACCCTGTGGTTCACCTCAATCGTCTATGACTTTTTCTTCCAGGCCTTCAACTGGCCGCGGGGTGCCGCTTATGCTTTCATCCTGCTGACCGCCTGCATCATTTTCGTGATGGCGATGCTCAAGCTGTTCAAGGTTGGCCTCGGGGAGGCCATCCGATGAGTTCCAGACTTGTCATGCGAGGAATGATCGGCTTCTACGTCTTCCTCTTCTTTGCCTATCTCTTCGGCCCCTTGATTGTGATGAGCATCACGGCCTTCAACACGCCAAACTATCCGCAGGCCTATCCCTTTGAAGCCTTCACGCTCAATTGGTTTGTGAAGCTGTGGAATCACCGCTCCATGATGGACGGGATCAAGAATTCCATCATTATCGGACTGGGCGTGGTCGCCATATCTGTGCCTGTGGGCCTCGCGGCGGCAATCATGATGGGGCAGATCTATCACCGGGCCCGCAGCGTGTTTTATCTCGTGACGGTTTCACCGGTGCTGACACCCGGCGTGATCATCGGCATTTCCACGGTGATCTTCTGGAAGGACATGATGGGCCTCACGGATTTCACCAAGGCCTATTTCTACAAGGGCATCATTCTTTCCATCTTTGGCCAGGCGAGCTTCGTTGCCGCCTATTGCCTGTTGATCATCATGGCGCGCCTGCAGCGCTTTGACCGCTCGCAGGAGGAGGCGGCATTGGACCTCGGCGCGAGCTTCCCCCAGGTCTTCTGGCATATCCTGGTGCCGTTCCTGAAGCCCGCCCTGATTTCAGCCTCGGTGATTGCCTTCCTGTCCTCGTTCGAGAACTACAACACCACAACCTTTGCGATTCTGGCCGACAAAACCCTTGTTACGGTTCTGGCCGGTGAAGTGCGTCAGGGAACCACGCCGGCGCTTTCGGCACTGGCCGTGGTCATCATCGGACTGTCACTTATCGGGGCCATTCTCTATGAGGTTGCCAAGCGCCGGGAAGAGGCCGCCGCCCAGCGGATGCAGGAGCGGGCCCGCTTGGCCGAACGCGGCGAGATCATTGGTGCGAAAGCGTAATTGACGTGAAAATTAAAAGTCTTGAGACCTTCAGCAACCAGTATATCGGGTTTGTGAGGGTCACCACCGATGATGGAAGCCAGGGCTGGGGCCAGGTTTCCACCTATAACGCGGATATCACCTGCGACATCTTCCACCGCCAGGTCGCCAAGTGGAGCCTTGGCGCCGACGCATTGGACATTGATGCCCTTGTCACGCTGATCCCCGAACGCGAACATAAATTCCCCGGCTCCTATCTCATGCGGGCCATCACCGGGCTTGATACCGCGCTCTGGGATCTGCGCGGCAAGCTGGAAAAGAAAAGTGTGTGTGAATTGCTGGGCGGCAAGCCGCGGCCTTTCCCGGTCTATGCCTCTAGCATGAAGCGCGGTGAAATCACCCCCGAAGTGGAAGCTGAGCGGCTTTCACGTTTGCGCGACGAACATGGCTACACTGCCTTCAAATTCCGCGTCGGCAAGGAATGCGGCCATGACGAAGACGAGTGGCCGGGGCGCACTGATGCCATCGTTCCCATGGTCCGCAAGGCACTGGGCGACAAGGCCACATTGTTGGTGGATGCCAACAGCAGCTACACGCCGAAGAAAGCCATCGAAATCGGCAAGTTCCTGGAACAGCACGGCGTTGTGCATTTCGAGGAGCCATGCCCATACTGGGAATATGACTGGACCAAGCAGGTCACCAATGCGCTCTCTCTTGATGTGACGGGCGGCGAGCAGGATTGCGACCTTGCGCTGTGGAAATTTGCCATGGAGATGCATGCAGTTGACGTCGCACAACCCGACATCTGCTACCTCGGCGGCCTGTCGCGCACCTTGAAGGTGGTTGAGATGGCCAAGAAGGCGGGCCTGCCTATTACGCCCCATGCCGCCAACATGTCGATGGTCACCGTGTTCACCCTGCACATGATGGGCGCCATTTCCAACGCCGGGCCCTATGTCGAGTTCTCCATCGAGGGCAACGACTATTATCCCTGGCAAGAGGATTTCTACCGGCCGGCACTGGTTGCCCGTGATGGCAAGGTGCAAATTCCCGAAGGCCCCGGCTGGGGCGTGGATATCAATCCGCAATGGCTCGACAAGGCCAAGTACCAGAAGTCGGAACTTTAGCTTCAGCGGCGACGCCCGGCTTGGGAATGAACCGTGATCTTGAAGCCGGGCAGCGCCGAATTGGCCAAGTTTGATGACGCCGTTTATGTGCAGATGCCTGATCCATAAAAGCTGATTCTCTCCACTGTGAGATTAAGTTCGCTCCATGATCGAAACTGGAATTGATAAAACCTACAGAAATTCTGCCTTCCTGATGATGGCTTGCGGGACCGTGCTGGGTATTGCCGGCATAGATCTCGTCTTGCCCGCGGTTCCCGATCTTCCCGAAGCATTGGGAGGAACGCCGGCGACAGCCCAATTGGTCCTTGCGGCCTATGTTGTGGGAACTGCCATCGGCCTGTTAGCGTTTGGGGAGCTGGGCGCTCGGTTCAGCTATCGTCTGTTGCTTGTCATGTCTCTTATGGTTTTCTCGTTGCTTTCCTTTGCTGCCTCTTTTGCTCCCTCTATTTCGGAACTCATCGCGCTAAGATTTATTCAGGGCGCGGCTGGAGCCGCTCCGGCGGTTTTTGCGCCGGGGGTAATCCGCGCACTCTTTACAAAAACCAAGGCAATAAACCGTTTGGGACTGCTAGGCAGTATTGAATCCCTCGTTCCAGCCTTGGCACCCGTCGCAGGCACATGGTTGTTGTGGGTTTCAGATTGGCGTGCCTCCTTCCTCGTTACAGGTGGCATGGCTGCTGGCCTTGCATTGCTATTTGTGGTCATTCACCGAAAGCTTCCCGAGATTGCCAAACCGAAGATGTCCGAAGGCTATATGTCGCTTCTGCGCAATTGGGCATTCCTGCAGCATGCCCTGAGTCAGGCATGCACTTTGGGTGGCCTGCTTGTCTTTGTATTTGGTGCGCCTGTCATCATCACATCGGCGATGGCGGGCACCCTGGCCGATTTCATCACCATGCAAATTGTAGGTATCGCTTTCTTTATCGCTGGCGCCAATGTCTCGGGCAGGCTGGCGGCGCGGTTTCAGGCCCCCCGCGTCATCATGGGAGGTTCTCTCCTATCGGCATTTGGCCTCGCAGGTATTTTACTCTACGCGCTAATTGGCGGTGCAAATCCGTTCATGCTTGCGATCTTGTCTATCCCGATGAACTTGGGTCTCGGATTTCGCGGCCCCACCGGCTTCATGCAAGCCATTGTGGCTTCGAGAGGCAATGATGTGCGCGGCTCGGCTGTTGTTATCTTGGCGATACTATTAATCACCGGCGTGGGCACGGCCATTGCGGCACCATGGATCACGCTGGGTCTCATTCCCCTCTCCGCCATTGCCACGGCAGTATCCATATCTTCTGTGCTCATCTTGTTGCCGAAGGTGAATTCCTGATACGGCGTTAACTCGCTAGCTCCAGTTGCCACGCTCGGCATCCTCCGTCATCAGCGCTGGCGCACGATGCATGAAAGCGTCGGAATGCACCGTGATCTGATCGCCATTCAGATAAACCACCGAATACATCGCAGGCTCGTCGCTGTAGATTGTTGGAACCGAACCGTCGACCAAGGGTAGCTGGTGGTTGAGGCCAGGCAGGGCCGAATAGGACATGCCGCGCCACTGGCCGCTGATGGTTCGATGGGCATGGCCGAAGAAGATATGGCGAACATTGTGGCCCTTGAGTAGGTCGCCAAATCCATCGCCATCCTCAAGCGGAATCAAATCCATCAAGGGATGGTGAATCTTGAACGGCGGATGGTGCATGAAAATATAAACCGGCTCGCCATTTGCTTTTGCCAATGCAGCCCGAAGCCATGCGCGCCGAGGCTCATCATAGAGGCCAGCCGAGGAGGGGCCGCCTTTCAGCGTATCCAGAAACAGAAAATGCTGCCCATTCTGGACCAAACTATGCTGCACGAATCCGCCTTCGAGCGGGCCATTGAAGACCTTCAGGAAGGTGGCGCGATCATCATGGTTGCCAAGCATCAGATGAACCGGAAGCGGGAATGCTTTTAAACGCTCTTTCAGCGCCACATAGGTCTTAGCTTCGCCGCGCTCCGTAAGGTCTCCTGATATGGCGCAAAACTCCGCATCCGCATGATGCTTATTGATATCCGCCAGGCACTGGTCAAGGCGCGGAAAGGGCTCAAAGCCCCAGAGCTTATGGCCGGGGGATACAAGGTGCAGGTCGGTGATATGGATGAATTTCATCAGGTTTTCTTTGCTTCATTCCTCAGCCGCGAACCGCGCAGCAATCCAGCCGCATCGACGATGGGGTAGCCCGCCGAAACGATGTGCGAATTGATCCGGTGCAGGTCGCGGATCATATCAACGTACAGAGCGCTGCGGCGCAGCGCCCCGCGCTTGGTCTGCTTGTCGCTCTTGAAATGCTGGTCCAGCACCGAATTTTCCAGTTTGCGGAACGCATCCTTTTGCGCGATCAGCCGTTTGGCGCCCTCAAGATCAGCGGAGCTCAATACTCCCGTGGCCAGCCGGATATTGTCGTGGATGATCAGGCAAAGGTCATCCAACGCCGCCTGTTCCTCAATGCTGAACTCAATGTTTTCCTTGGCCTTTGCCTTGATGCGGTCCGCGAGATTGAGCTGGATGATATCGCCCGAATGTTCGAGATTGCTGACATAGAGGGTGATTTCCAGGGCCCGCCTTGCCTCTTCCGAGGAAAGCTGGGTTTGCGTGAGATCGACGAGATAAGACTGGATGGCGTTTTGAAAGGTGTTGAGCCGCTCATCCAGCGGCTTAAGCAGCTTGAGGGTTTCGGTGCTCTTCAGGCGCAGCGCCGAAAGCGCCGTTTCAAACATCCGGTTGAGCACTTCGCTCATGCGCACGGTTTCGAGCAGCGCATTGGAGAGCGCGATGGATGGCGAGTCCAATGATTTGACATCGAGATAACGCGGCGCCGCAAGCTGATCCGCATCAAGCTTTACATCGGGCACAAGCTTGATGACCTGTTTTTCAACCAGTTTGGTGAGCGGCAGGAAGAACAGGCCAATCGCCAGGTTGAGGGCGGCGTGAAACGCCAGCGCCACGGTGACGGGATCAAGGGGAAGGAGTGCAGCCCATGCCGCAATCCGCTGAATGAAAGCGAGGCCAACAAGGGCGGCTATGCTCCGGCACATCAGGTTGGCCACGGGGAGCCGTCGTCCCGCCGGAGGCAAGGCGAGCGTGGACGATATGGCGGGCAGCCCGCCGCCCAGATTGAGGCCCAGAATGAAGGCAAGCGCCCCGCCAAGTTCAAGGCTGCCATTGGCCACAAAAGACGCAATCAGCAGGATTACGGCAAGGGTTGAGTGAAAGCCCCAGGCCAGAATGGCCCCGGTCAAAAAAGCGAGCAGGGGTTCCTGGCCAATCGCCGTCAGCAAGGCATGAAACAGGCTGGCTTCACGCAAAGGCGCCGTTGCAACGGATATGAGATGGAGCGACATCAGCATCAGCCCAAGGCCAATCATGATGCGCCCGATGTTATGCGGCCGGAACTCGCGCGACACGCTGAAGGTGACGTAGCCGGCAAAAATCAGGATGGGCGAAGCCCAAATCGCAAACGAGCTTCCCGATGCAAAGAGAGCCGAGACGATTGCCGAGCCCACGTCAGCCCCGAGGAGCACCGCAAGCCCCAGCGAAGTGCCAATGGCCCCGCTGGCGGCTATGCCCGCCACAATCAGGGTTGTTGCCGTGCCGCTGCCCAAAATGGCCGTTGCCATGGCCCCGGAAAGAAACGCCGAGCCGCGGTTTCCAAGACGGACCTCAATGAAATGCTTGAGGCGGTCACCCCAGGCCCGCAGGATGCCGGTGCGCACCATGCGCACCCCCCAGAGAAGAAGAGCCACACCGCCGAGCAGATTGATGATAACGAACGTGCCTGGATTCAATTTACTTCAACTTGGCCATGGCAAAGACCACGTCTTCACATTGGTGAAGAACTTCATGGCTTCCATAACCCCTTCCTTCACACCATTACCTGAGTCTTTGATCCCGCCAAAGGGCGACATCTCAATACGGTAACCCGGCACTTCCCAGATGTTAACCGTCCCGACATTAAGGCCCTCAATGAAGTGGGTAATCCGGTTGAGGTCATTGGTGCAAACGCCAGAGGAAAGCCCGAAGGGCGTGGAATTGGAAATGCGGATCACCTCCGCATCATCATCGGGAACCCGGACGATGGGGATGATGGGCCCAAAGGTTTCCTCGAAAACCAGTTCGGAAGTGTGCGGCACGAAGTCCACGGTGATGGGCGGCAACACCGCCCCCTTGCGGCCCGGGTTGTAGAGAATCTTGGCCCCTTGCTCGGCGGCCTTGTGAACCCGGCCTTCAAACACCTTGGCGGCTTCCTCATGCACCACGCAGCCCAGGTCGGTGGTTGGGTCCATCGGATCGCCAAACTTAATCTTCTTGGCCTTCTCCAGAACCAGCGCCACGAACTTGTCGGCAATCCGGTTCTGAACCAGAATGCGTTTCACCGCCGTGCAGCGCTGCCCAGAATTTTTGGTGGACCCCGCAACGGCAAGTTCCGCCGCCTTGTCGAGATCGCTGTCACTGAGGTCGTTCAATACGATCAGCGGATCATTGCCGCCGAGCTCGAGTGCCGCCCGCTTGTAGCCCGCCTTGGCCGCAATGAGCTTTCCCACCCGCACCCCACCCGTAAAGGTGATGACCGCGATATGGGGATTGGTCACCATTTCATCGCCGATGTCGTCAGGCCAGCCGGTGACCACCTGGAACATTTCCGGCGGCAGGCCCGCGTCATAAAGAATGTCGGCAAGCGCAAGGGCGGTGAGCGGTGTCAGCTCTGTGGGCTTGCACACCACACAATTGTTCGTGGCAATGGCCGGCGCGATCTTGTGCGAGACCATGTTGAGCGGATGATTGAATGGTGTGATCGCCGAGATCACGCCGACGGGATCACGCTTGGTGAAAATCTTGCGCGATTTGCCTTGCGGCGTGAGATCACAGGAAAAAATCTGCCCGTCATCGAGAATGCAGAGCTGGGCGGCCAGCGAGAACACGTCATAGGCCCGCCCGCATTCGTAAACCGAATCCTTCATGGAAATCCCAAGCTCAAGGGTGAGGACATGGGCAAGGGCATCCCGGCGCTGGCGGATGAGCTCCGCCGTCTTGAACAAAATCTGCTGGCGTTCATAGCGCGTGAGCTTCGGCTTGAAGCCTGCCGCTATTTCAAAAGCCCGGGCCGCATGTTCGGCGCGGCCCGCCGGAACCGTACCAATGATTTCATTGGTGAAAGGATAATGCACCGGCACAACGCCATCGGCTGACACCTTCTTTCCGCCAATGCGCATGCTTTCGGTGATGACGGTGCGGGTCATGTCAGGCCTCGATAATACAGTTGCAGCCGATGAAGAACGCGTCGAAATTGCGTAAGGGTATCGGCAGGTTTTGGGTTTTGCGGTTCACGATAACCGGAATGGTCTGCTCCGTGAGGCCGCCATGGGAACGCAGCGGCTCATTCAATCCAGAGAGGTCATGCCGCGCCCGGCTGGTGCCAATCACTTTCGATCCCGTGCTACCGCCAGATACGACGATAATATCGCCCATGCGATCTTCAGGCAGTTCAAAGCGGGCGCAGCCCTGTGCCCGGTCAAGGACCACATCAATGCCGGGCTGCTTTGCAATGAATGCCGAGGCTTCCTCTACCGAAACCCCTTTGACATAGACAGTTGCAAAGGATCCCAGCGCGCCGTGATGCTGCACATAAGGATCGGTGATAGGCAAAATGACCTTGGTCGTGCCTGCGCCAAAGCTCTTGTCCAAGGCATCCTGCAGGTAAATCACATCAGGCTCGCCGCTGGGTAGATGCTTGGCCTTCATGCCATGATCGGCAACGATCACCACAATGGCCCCTTGCGCATCAAGCCGGCCGAGATAGCCATCCATCATCCTGTAGAAGCTGTTGGCGCCCTTTGAACCCGGCGCATATTTGTGCTGCACATAATCGGTGGTGGAGAGATACATGAGATCGGGCTTCATCGATGCCAGCAGCTTGACGCCCGCCGCAAAGACAAACTCCGAAAGCTCCGCCGAATAAACCTCCGGCACAGCCATCCCAACCATCTCGCAAACGCCTTCAATGCCATTGTCTTTCAACGTGGCCCTGTCCGCATGCTCGGAAGAAAAGGCGACGGCGGTTCCGTCAAAAACCAGACCTTTACCCAGCAGCAGGCGCAGCTTGTCCTTGGCTGTTACAACCGCGATCTTGGCTCCTGCCTTTTGGAATTTTTCGAAGATGGTGGGTGCCCGCAGCCACTTGGGATCATTCATCATCGTCTCAAGCCCGGTGACGGGATCAATGAGATAGTTCCCGCAAATGCCATGAATCGCCGGTGGCGTGCCCGTGACGATCGAAAGATTATTGGGATTAGTGAAGCTTGGGATCACGCAAAGCCCGCGCGTGTTCTCACCTCTTACAATCATCTTCTTCAGGTTTGGCATCAGGCCTTCGGCCATGGCCATTTCCATATAGTCCGGTTCGCTGCCATCGCAGCAAATGACCACGAGGGGAGCCTTCGGCCAGGCGTAATCGCAGCCGTTTACGGGAACGGATTTATTGTCAGATTTCATGGCGTTAGCGGTCATTTCTGGTTCTAGTTCTGAAGCGGGGTGAAATCCTTCACCCCCATGTCGCCCACCACATCCCGGATGGCCTCAAGGGCACCGGCGATGACGCGTTCATCAATCTGGCCGATGGTGCCGATACGGAAACTTGGCCGCTTGGTCAGTTTTCCCGGATAGATCGTAAAGCCGCGCACCCGCAGCGCCTCGTAGAACTGCTCAAAATGAAAATTGGGGTCGCGTGGTGTCAAAAAGGTCTGAATGATCGGCCCGGCCAAGCCCTCTTGCAGCAATGTTGAGAATCCCATCTCGGTCATGCCCGTGACAAGCGCCTTGGCATTGCGGGCATAACGCGCCCCGCGCCCGTCAACGCCGCCTTGCTGCTCATGCTCCTTCAAGGCCTGATCGAAAGCTACCAGCGCATGGGTAGGCGGGGTAAAGCGGAATTGTCCATTGGTCTCAAGGCCACGCCACTGGTCAAACAGGTCAAGCACAACGGAATGGCAGGCCCCCGATGAGGCTTCCAGCAAGTCACGCTTCACCACCACGTAGGAAAAACCGGGAACTCCCTCCAGGCATTTGTTCGAGGAGGACACCATCACGTCGATGTTCTGTTCCACCATATGGAGAGGCAAGGCCCCGAAGGAGGACATGGCATCCACCATGAAAACCTTGTCATGCAGCTTGACCGCTTGCCCGATCTCCTCGATGGGGTTCACGATGCCCGATGTCGTTTCACAATGCGCCATCCACACGTGGCTGATGCTCTTGTCCGCATCCAGCATGGTGACAACTTCTTCAACCGTTGGAACCGTGCTGTCGCCCTTGTCGATTTTCAGATAGGGCCTGCCGATGCGCTCGAGTATCTGTGCCGCCCGGTCGCCATAGGCGCCATTGGCAACCACCAGGGTCTTGCGCCGCTTGTCCGGGCACAGGCTGCCAAGAGCCGCTTCAATGGCAAAAGTGCCGGACCCCTGCATGATGACGCATTCATAGCGCCCATCACAATTTGCCACTTGCAGGATGCGCTTGCGGATATCGCCGACGATTTTCCGGAACTCCACATCGCGCGAACCCCAATCGGCCAGCATGGCAAGCTTGACCGTGCGCGAGGTTGTCAGCGGACCGGGGGTAAGCAGATAGGGCATGTCCTCCTGGCCATCGGGGCCGGGGAAAGGCGGCTTGTGGGGTGGCGTCTTCGCATTCATTCGGGGCTCCGTATCAGCCGGCTACCATAAGCATTGGCCATTATTGCGCAAGCAGATCAAGCACCAGACCTAACTGAGTTTGGCGGCCAGAACCACGTCAATGTTCTGCCGGTGGATGGCCTCGTAAGGTTCAAACAAATTGACCCATCCCGCCTCTAGCGGGCCGGTAATGATGTCGCGCAGCGGCTTGCCGCGCAAATCCGGTTCGGCCACACAGCGCTTCAGCATACGGATATATTGCTGGTTGGCGCGGATGAAGGTCTTTTCATAGCCGCCAAGCGCAATGATTTCCGGATCGCCATGATTCGGCAAAATCCGCTCCGGATTCAGTGCCCAAAGCCGGTCCAGGTCGGCAAGATGAATATCAAAATTTTCCGGCTCGCCTACGTATGTCACCGTATCTTCCAGTGTATCGCCGGCCAGCAATATCCGCTCGGAATCCAGCCAGAGGACTGTAGCATCGTCGCTGTGAATGTTTGCTTCGATCAGGTCTATGGTGAGCTTGCCCACTTGCAGTTGCATGCGCCCTTCAAAAGTCTGGGTTGGCAGGATAAGCGGCTTGATGACCGGCGGCCCGGATGATGTGCCGCTTTCGATTGTGATTTTTCGTTGCGTGAGATGATCCAGCGTGCGTTTGTTTGAAATGATCCTGCAATCGCCAAAGGCTTGGGTTCCAGCCACATGATCGAGATGCCAGTGGCTGAGCACCACCGTGAAATTCTTCACGCCCGCGTCAGTAAGTGTTTTGCGGATGAACGCGGCATATTCAACCGAAATATGCGTGTCATAAACCAGCGCGTCTTCGCCATCGACAATGGCGTAGCTGGCGATGCCCAGCGACAGCGCCCCATCATCCACCCAGTTCTCGCCATCTGCAAAGCGGTAGCCTTCAACCCGGCCATCGTAGAAGGCATAAATATTCGGCGCAGGGCGTAAGATCCGCAAGTGGACTGTCATCGATGTTCTCTCGTTCAGGTGGAGCAGCCTTATGACAGAAAAAACCCGTCTGGCAAACCGGCCCGAATACTGCGATAACTGTCGTCTTGGCACCTCAGGGGAAACAACAATGACATTCGGTTATGGTCTCTTAATTCTCATCGTCGCCATCGCAGGCTATCTGGTTTACGCCTACAATGCCCTCGTCAGTAACAAGAACCTTGTGGCCGAAGGCTGGAGCGGCATTGACGTGCAGCTCCGCCGCCGCGCCGATCTCATTCCCAACCTCATCGAAACCGTAAAGGGCTATGCGGCCCATGAGGACAAGCTGTTTCGCGATATCGCTGACTTGCGGGCCAAGAGCATTGCGGGGGGGTCGGTGGGGGAGCAATCGGTGGTGGGGCAGGCCATGACCGCCGCCCTTGGAAAACTGTTCGCCGTGGCCGAGGCCTATCCGGAATTGAAGGCGGACGCCAACTTCCGCGACTTGCAGGACAAGCTTGCCGCCACCGAAGATGAAATCCAGCTCTCGCGCCGCTACTACAACGGCGCCGTGCGCAATCTCAACACCATGATCCAGTCATTCCCCAGCAACTTCGTCGCCAACTTCTTCAAGTTCACGCAGGCCGAGTTCTTCGAAATAGGCGATGCGGCGTCCCGCGAAGTTCCAAAAGTCGATTTCAAGAAATAGCCTGGGGTCATGCGCGCCTTCCTCTTTGCGCTCTTCGCGCTTTTAATTCTTAATTCCGCGGTTCAGGCGGAAGAACGCATTGAACAATTCACCAGTGATGCCCGGGTGAATGTCGATGGCTCCGTTGACGTGACAGAGACCATTTCAGTCAATGCCGAAGGCCGGCAGATCCGGCGCGGCATCTTTCGCGATTTCCCCACGACCTATACGGATCGGAACGGCCTGCGGGTTGTGGTGGGTTTCGAGGTGATCTCGGTGAAGCGCGACAGGCAGCAGGAACCCTATGCCATGGAAGGGCTTTCCAACGGCAAGCGCATCCGCATCGGAAGTGCTGATGTGTTTCTCGATCCCGGCATTCATGTCTATGAAATCCAGTACCGGACCACGCGCCAGCTTGGATTTTTCTCAGGCTATGATGAACTCTATTGGAATGTGACCGGTAATGGCTGGACCTTTCCCATCCTGGCGACGACGGCAGTCGTGCGGCTCCCGCCCGGTGCCAGAATCATGCAGCAGGCAGCCTACACAGGGTATCAGGGGGAAAACGGCCACGACTTCAAGGTGTTCAACGCCACTGGCAATGAGTACCGCGCCGTTGCCACCCGGAACCTTGCCCCGGGCGAAGGCATGACCGTGGCCGTGGCCTGGCAAAAGGGCATTGTTGCGGCCCCCAGCCAGGCGGAGAAATATTCCTGGTTCCTGCGTGACAATGCCGGCTTCATGGGCCTTGCGGCAACGCTTCTCGGCGTTGCGCTGTTTTTCTATTTTGCCTGGGCGAAGGTGGGCCGCGATCCGCCATCGGGTGTCATCGTTCCGCTCTTCCGGCCGCCACAGGCCCTTGGCCCCGCCGGCTCCCGTTTCATCTGGAAGCAGCGCTATGATCAGAAGGCTTTTGCTGCCGCTCTAGTTGGCCTTGCAGTCAAGGGGCGCTTGAAAATTGCCGACGATGACGGTGATTTCAAAATCACCAAGCTGGCCGGGCCTGGAACCGCGCTGACCTCGGCGGAAAACGCGCTCTTCAGCACAACCCCGTCCGGCACCACCGAACTGGAAAATTCCAACCACGCCGCAATAGGCACCATGAAGAGGGCGCTCGAGAACGCGCTCAAGCGGGAATTTGAGGGTTCGGTTTTCGTCCGCAACATCGGCTGGTTCTGGGCCGGGGCCTTGCTTTCAATTGCGGGCCTAGTGATTTCAGCCCTGCTGCTCCCCGAAGGCGATGGCTTTGTAGGGCTTTTTGCGGCGGGTTGGTCGGGCATCTGGTGGGGCGTAATTCTCACCATCGCCTGGAGTTCCATCAAAGGTGTCATCAACAGCTCCGGCGTGCTTGCGAAAATCAGCTCTGCCGCCTCGCTGTTGTTTCTGATTCCCTTCGGCATCGCCGGCGTGGCAGTTCCCGTTTTTGCGATATTCTCTGAAGCGTTGTCACCGGGCATCATCATGCTCGTCAGCACCACAATCGGCCTCGGGGTATTGAACATTGTGTTCTACAATCTGCTGAGCGCTCCCACCGTTTCTGGCCGCCAGGTTCTCGATCAGCTCGAAGGTTTTCGCATGTACATGAAAACCGCCGAAGAGGAGCGCCTGAAAATCCTGAACCCGCCGGAAAAAACCCCGGAATTGTTTGAACGATATTTGCCCTATGCCCTAGCGCTTGATTGCGAGAATGAGTGGAACGCCAAATTCACTGCCGTGCTGGCCGCTGCTGCCTTGGCGGGAGCAACGGCGCCGGTTTGGTATTCCGGCAGCAACTGGAACTCCGGCAACATGGGCGGTTTCACTGAAAGCCTGGGCTCCAGCCTGGCCACGAGTGCTACTTCCGCCTCACAGGCACCGGGATCAAGCTCAAGTTCCGGCGGCGGCTTCTCTGGTGGCGGCGGTTCATCAGGTGGCGGAGGCGGAGGCGGCGGAGGCGGTGGCTGGTAAGCTTAATTCGCTTCCAGTTCTTCCTTCAGCATTTCTAGTTCCAGCCACTGTTCCTCGGCCTGGGTTATTTCCGCCTTGGCTTTCAGGTGGCGCGTCATGGTTTTTTCAAAGGCTTCGGGATCGCGTGCAAAAAGCTCCGGATCCGCAAGTTTCGTCTCAAGCTTGGCAATTTCATCATGCAGGGAAGCCATCTTGGCCGGGAGCGTTTCAAGGGCATGCTTGTCCTTGAATGTCAGCTTCCGACGCGCCTGCGGTTTAGCCGGTTGCACAGCTGAAGCAGCCCGTTCATTCACGGCAATTTTTATTGCGCGCGCATTTACCCCAGCGCCGCGCTGGGCCACCATGTCCGAATAGCCGCCCGCATATTCCGTCCACTTTCCATCACCCTCGAACATCAGGATGGAGGTAGCCACACGGTCAAGGAAATCGCGGTCATGGCTCACCAGCAAGATCGTTCCCTGATAGTCGCCAAGCATTTCCTGCAGGAGATCAAGCGTTTCAAGATCAAGATCATTGGTGGGCTCGTCCAGCACCAGGAAATTTGAAGGCTTGGCCAGTTCCCGTGCCAGGATCAGCCGCGCCCGCTCCCCGCCGGATAAAACAGACACTGGGGTCCGCGCCTGTTCCGGCCGGAACAAGAAATCCTTCATGTAACTCGCCACATGGTGGGTCTCACCGTTGATGGTCACCGATTGGCCGCGGCCCGCCGTAATCACGTCAGCCAGCAGCGTGCTGGGGTCAAGGCTTTGCCGGCTCTGGTCGAGCGTCACCACTTGCAGGTTGGTGCCAAGCCGTACCGATCCACTATCAGCTTCCATGGCGCCAGTGAGCATTTTGATAAGCGTAGTTTTGCCAGCCCCATTTGGCCCGACGATTCCAAGTCTGTCGCCGCGCAGCATCAGTAGATCAAGATTGGAAACAATCGCCCGTTCGCCAAAGGATTTGGAGATTTTCTTGGCCTCGACAACAAGCCGGCCCGAAGCATCGCCGCTCGATGCCGTGAGCCGCACATTGCCGAGACTGCCTACGTGCTCGCGCCGCTCCTTGCGCAGCGTCGAAAGAAGGCCCACCCGGCGCATATTGCGCTTGCGCCGCGCCGTCACGCCATAGCGCATCCAGTGTTCTTCCGTGGCGATGCGCTGGGCCAGCTTCTGCTGCTCGATGTCTTCCTGCTCCAGAACCTGGTC
Source organism: Aestuariivirga sp. (assembly GCA_965279345.1). Taxonomy (GTDB): domain Bacteria; phylum Pseudomonadota; class Alphaproteobacteria; order Rhizobiales; family Aestuariivirgaceae; genus Aestuariivirga. The sequence continues at coordinate 129,244 of CBDIHN010000001.1, read as the reverse complement.
GCGCCAGGCCTCGAACTCCGAAAAGCCGCGGTCCATTCTTTTCGATGCGCCGCGATCGAGCCAAATCGTGCGATTCGACAAAGCTTCAAGAAAGCGCCGGTCATGGCTGATCAGGATGAAGGCGGAACGCGACGCCTTGAGTTCATTTTCCAGCCACTCAATGACCGGCAAATCCAGATGGTTCGTCGGTTCATCAAGAAGCAGGATATCCGGATCAGGTGCCAGTGTCCGCGCCAGGGCTGCACGGCGCATTTCGCCACCTGAAAGCGTGGCGGGCTTTTCATCTCCCGTCAGGCCCAACTCGTTGAGATAGTGCTTGCAGCGGTAGGGATTGTCCGTGGGTCCAAGGCCCGCCTCGACATAATCCAGCACTGTTACAAAGTTTCCGAAATCCGGTTCCTGCGGCAGGTATCTCACCGTGGTTCCCGGCTGCAGCCAGCGCTCGCCGCCATCGGGCTCCACCAGCCCCGCCGCGATCTTCAGAAGCGTCGACTTGCCCGAGCCATTACGCCCCACCAGGCACATGCGCTCGTCATCGGCCAGCATGAGCTCCGCCCCCTCAAGCACCGGCTTGCCGCCGAATGTGAGATGAATATCTTGCAGGTTGAGAAGGAGTTTGGCCATTGCAGAGGGTGGTTAGCTGATTGTCGCTAGCCCCTCAAGTAAGCACTGATGTCCGCCGGGGCTGCGGCGGCAAAAAACTGTTTTGTGGGCAGAACATGGGTAATCCGGCCATTTTGCACAAAGGCAATCCGCGAAGCCGCATATTTGGCATCTTCCGGCTGATGCGTGACCATAAGAACCGTCAGCTTCCGCTCCTTTTGAATCTCCCGGATAAGATCCAGCATGTCGCGCCGCAGCGCCGGCCCCAGCGCCGTAAAGGGCTCATCCAGCAGTAACACCGGTTTGTCCCGCACCAGGGCGCGGGCAATGGCGATACGCTGCCGTTCACCACCGGATAATTCCGTTGATTTGCGCGCCCCGAAATCCGCAAGGCCAACCCGCGCCAGCGCTTCTTCAACACGCTCACGCTGTTGCGGATCGAGCTTCAAGTCTGGCGAAATCCCCAGCGCCACATTGGTCCACACATCGAGATGGGCAAAACTATTGTGATCCTGAAAGATCATGCTCACCGGGCGCTGGTCCGGCGCCACACCCTCCATGTCAGCTCCGGCAACCGAAATCCTCCCGGAAAAGGGAAGCTCAAATCCTGCGATCAGCGAGAGTAGGGTGGATTTGCCGGCCCCGCTCGGCCCGATAATCCCCACAAGCTCGCCCTTTGCAACTTGCAGGTCAAAATTCATCAGCATGTCTTCGTAGCGGAAGCCGACGTTCTCAAGCGCGATCATGGCTTTGGCTCCATCTCTGGGCGAGGCTTATCAGGGCAAAACAGAAGGCCGCCAGCACCAGCGCCGTTCCCGCCGCGTCATTCATCCGGTAATTGCCCATCTGGCGGAAGATCAGGGCGGGCAGGGTGACCAGCGAGTCGCTGCCAAACAGCGTGATCGCCGAAAGATCACCGAGGGAAACAATCATGGCCATCAGGAACGCGAGCCCGAGAGGTTTGCGAAGCACTGGCAGATCAATAAACTTAAAACGCGCGAAGCCCCTTAATCCAAGACTTGAACAAAGCCGGTTATGCCGTTGAACCAAGTCGGTGATCGCCGGATAGAGCGGTGACCAGACGAAGGGCAGGGCCATGAGGGCATTGAGGATAACAACCAGGAAAAACGCATAGCGGCTCATGTCGGCAAGGGGGCTAAGGGTCACAAACCAGCCCGTGGCCAGAACAGCAGGCGGCATGATGAGCGAGGCGAGGCAAGCAAGTGTGATCGCGGACTTCAGAGGCGTACGCGGCTGCCGCGCCGCCGTTTCCGCAAGCACCCATCCCAAAGCAATGCTGAGGCTCGCCGATGTGAGGCCAATCAGCAGGCTTGTCGCTGTCGCCCACAGCAATGATCTATCCGGCCTAATGTTGCCAATGCCAGACAGAGCAACACTCAGGATAGGTGGCACAACGATCACTATGGCTAAGGCAATCATCAAGCCATCAATGATCTTCGAAAATCGTGATCTCCCGTCCCAGCGCCGGATCTTGGCAAGTGTCGGTGGGACCACCTGAATTTCCCGTGCAAACTGCCCCGCAACAAGCACCAGAAGTCCGCAAGTTATAAGTTGCGCCAGCGCGAGGATAGAGGCCCTTGCCGGATCAAAATCCAGTCGCAACGATTGGTAGATCGCCACTTCAAGTGTAGTCGCTTGCGGACCGCCGCCAAGGATGAGGACCACAGCAAAACTCGCGGTGCAGAGAAGAAAGATAAGACTGGCAATGCCCGTAAGAGCCGAAGCAAGCTGCGGCCATTCAATGAATCTGAACACCTGCGTCGTGGTGAAATTCATCTGCGCCGCCAGGCGAAAATTTTCCGCCGGAATAGCTTCCAGCCGCGTGAGCATGAGGCGCACCGCGAGCGGCATGTTGAAGAACACATGGGCCAGCAGAATTCCTGTGAGGCCATAGATGGAGAACAGGCCGCCAAAGGGGCCGCTGTTGCCATAGACCCCGACAATTCCTAGAATGGTGACGATGGCGGGCAGGGCAAGCGGCACAGAAAAGGTTTTGAGCAGCGCCTCACGGCCAAAGAATTGCCGCCGCGCCAGCGCGAGTGCCACGGGCAAGGCGATCGCGACGGACAGCAACGTTGAAAGAAACGCCTGCTTCAGCGTGAAGGCCACCACGCGCGGCAGGTAGTCATCAAAATGGAAGGCTTGCCCGAACCCAAGCCAGAGCAGGGGCAGGAACCCAAGGGCAACCGCACCCAGAATAAATCCGAGCGCAATTGCCAATGTGAGGTGCCTGAACATTATTTGCTCAAGGCATTGAGCCACTCATCCAGCCAGGCGCGGCGGTTCTTGAAAACCTCATCGGGTGAAAACAGCAGTGTCTTAGCGGGCACAATGAGTTTACCAAAGGCGTCCGGCAACGCCGTGTCCGTGGCCCCCGCAGGCAGCATCCAGTTGGTGGTGGGGATGATGTCCTGAAATGCTGGCGTCATCATGAAGCCCAGGAATTTCTGCGCCAGCGCCTTTTCCGGCGACGCCTCGATCACGCCCGCTACTTCAATCTGAAGATAGTGGCCTTCGCTGAACGATGCTGCTTGATAGCGCGAAGTGTTTTCCGCCACCATGTGATAGGCGGGCGAAGTTGTGTAAGACAAAACCATGGGTGCTTCGCCCTTGGTGAAGAGGCCATAGGCCTCGCTCCAGCCCGGCGTGATCGTCAGGATGCGCGGCTGCAGTTTTTTCCATTGCTCCGCCGCCTTGTCGCCGTAAACCGCTTTCATCCAAAGCAGAAAGCCAAGGCCTGGCGTTGAGGAACGTGGATCTTCCAGAACGATTTTCTGGCTGGGATCGCCGTTGACAAGTTCGTCGAGGCTCTTCGGCGGAGACGTCATTTTCTCCGTGTCATAGATCACTGCGAAATGCGCATAGTCATAGGGCATGAAATAATCATCGGCCCAAGCTTCCGGCGTTTTGGCCAGCGTCTTGTCCACGCCATGCTTGCCGAACAATCCGGTTCCGATGGCCTCCGCCGTCAGGCTCGTATCAAATCCCAGAACGAGATCGGCCTTGGTGTTGGCGCCTTCCAGTTTCAGGCGGTTAAGCACAGCGACCCCGTCACCCAGCCCCACCCACTCGATTGTGCAGTCGCAAGTCTTTTCAAAAGCCTCCTTGATTTTGCCGCCCGGGCCCCATTCGGTAACGAAGCTTTCGTAGGTGTAAATCGTCAACGTCTCCTTGGCCTGAGCCAAGGAAGCGAAAATGACGGAAGCGATAATCGTGCTGATAACCTTAAGCATAATACCTCCAATCAGTTTCGGATGGAGGCAGGGAACGAGGGGGATTCCAGGTTCCGCCCACAATCCCTCCGCCGGCATAATCCGGATCAGGTTCAGCGGGTTGGAACCGAAATTCCTCTCAGCCGCGAAGGGCGGCACCCCGTTGAGAGCAAAATCAGACCTAAACTTAAGGGCGTGATCTTTCAAGCGGTTTTTGCTACATGGCTGGCATGTCCCGATTTGCAATCCTCCTCAGCGGCGACCTTGTGGTCACGCCACGCCTGCACCGGCAAATAGCCGGGGCCCGCATCATCGCCGCCGATAGCGGCATGAAACATGCCCGTGCCCTGGGGCTTGTGCCGGAACTTTGGGTGGGTGATTTTGACTCCTCAGGCTCGGAACTCATGCGGGACTATGCCCTCGTGCCGCGCCAGACCCACTCCGCCGACAAGGATGCAACCGATGGCGAAATCGCCGTGGGGGAAGCGTTTCGTCTTGGGGCAAGCGAGATCATCTTGATTGGCGGCCTGGGGGGCGAAAGCGACCATGCCACCGCCCATCTGGGGATGGCGCTGCACTTGGCAAGGTCCGGCCATACATGTTTCATTTCCAATGGCACTGAGGAAGCGTATCCACTCATCGCCGGAGCTTACGAATTTGATTTTGGCGCGCAGAGCCGCCTCAGCATTGTGCCGTGGAGCGACATCACCGGGCTCAATCTTACCGGTGTAAAATGGCCGCTGAAGGACAAGGCCTTAACTCTTGGCACAAGCTTCACCATGTCGAACGTCGCACTTGGTCCGGTGAAACTGTCCTTCACCTCAGGCATCGCCATTGCCATCGCCTATCCAACGCAGACGGATTGACATGCAGATCACCATCGAACATCTCAATTGGCGCGGCGAGGGCGTGGGCGACGGCCAGACATTTCGCAATGTCCTCGCTGGCGAAACTGTGGACGGGGCAACAGGACAGGTTCTTCAATCCTCACCCGAGCGCATCGCACCGTTCTGCAAATATTATGTGAAGTGCGGTGGATGCCAGTTGCAGCATTGGCAGCAGGTTCCTTACCAGGCCTGGAAACGCGATCTCATCACAATCGCTCTTGAAAAACGCGGGATCGATTTCCCCGTTGGCGACATCATCTATGCCCATGGGGCAGGGCGCAGGCGTGTGAGCCTTCATGTCAGGCGTCGGGATGGCGTTGTGCAGGCAGGCTTCATGGCCGCCCGCAGCCATGATCTCATCGACATCGATCAATGCCCCATCCTTGTTCCAGCACTTCTGAACGCAACCGATATTGCCCGCAAGCTCGGCGCGAAGCTGGGCGATTGCGATGTCTCAATCACGGCGGCGGACAACGGCCTTGATGTTTCAATCAAGGCGGAACGCAAAATTGCCGATGAACAAATGCCAAGGCTCGCAACGCTGGTGGGGGAATTGAACCTCGTGCGCCTGAATATCAACGGGAACATGGTTGCAACCCGCGCCGTTCCGGTTGTCTCAATCGGCAAGTCCCTCGTGCAAGTCCCGCCGGGATCATTTCTGCAAGCCACAAAGGCCGGCGAGGAAGCCTTGGCAAACCTGGTTCTGGCATCATTGGGAAAGCCAAAATCCGCGGCCGATCTCTTCTGCGGTGTTGGCCCCTTCGCGCTGCGTATTGCGGAAAAAGCCAAGGTCACCGCCATCGATAGCGACAAGCCCGCCATTGCCAGCCTGGCTCAGGCTGCACGGCTCACCACTGGTCTCAAGCCGCTGAAAGCCGAAGTGCGCGATCTGATGCGCGAGCCGCTGGTGGCTAGTGAGCTGAAAGAATTTGATGCCGTGGTTTTCGATCCGCCCCGAGCCGGTGCCGAAGCGCAAGCCAGGCAATTGGCAAAATCAACAGTGAAAACGATTGTCGCGGTTTCCTGCGATCCTGCGAGTTTTGCCCGGGATACGGAAATTTTGGTGGCTGGCGGCTACAAGCTGAAATCACTCACCGCCGTCGATCAGTTCAAATGGACCTCCCACGTGGAGATCGTGGGAACTTTCAGCCGTTAATCCTTGGCGCGCTCCACATAGGAGCCATCGGCGGTTTCAACCACGATGCGGGTGCCCGCAGCAATATGCGGCGGAACCAGGGTTCGCACACCATTGGAAAGCAGGGCGGGCTTGAACGACGAAGAGGCCGTCTGGTTCTTGATGGCTGGCTCGGTCTCTGTGATCTCAAGCGTCACCCGTTGCGGCAGCTCAATGGAAATCGGCGCGCCGTTGAACAGGGCGATCTGGCATTCCATTCCTTCCTGCAAATAGGGGGCGGAATCGCCCACCATGTCGGCATGCAGGCTGATCTGCTCGAAGCTCTCGGGGTTCATGAACACATACATGTCGCCATCCTTGTAGAGATAGCCATGGGTAATGGTTTCGACGAAAGCCCGTTCCATCGCGTCCGTTGTCTTGTAGCGCACCACGGTCTTGACCCCGTCTGATATGCGCCGCATGTCGATGGTGGTGGTGGGCGTGCCCTTGCCGGGATGCATGCTTTCGGATTTGAGGACGACGTAAAGCTTGCCGTCCTCATGCTCGATGACATTGCCCTTGCGGACGCCGCTTGCGATAACCTTGACCACTGTGTGAAACTTTCATGAATTGCTGATTTGAGTTGGCGGGGGTATTAGCAGCACCCGGAGATTAAGCCAACCCCTGCAAGGAGAGCCTGTAAATGCCATGGTTTTCGCCCGAAAGGCATAAGGATAGAAGGTCCTTCCTGCTGGCGCGGAACCGCATTGTGGCAGGCATCCGCCAATGGTTCGACGAACGGGGGTTTCTGGAGGTGGATACCGCCGCTTTGCAGGTCTCGCCCGGCAATGAAACCCATCTCCACGCCTTTGCAACGGACCTTATCCAGCCCGACGGCAGCCACGAGCGCCGCTACCTCCACACCTCGCCGGAATTTGCCTGCAAGAAACTGCTGGCCGCCGGGGAAACTCGCATTTTCAACCTGGGCCACGTCTATCGGAACCGGGAACGAACGCTCACCCATTCCCCCGAGTTTACCATGCTGGAATGGTACAGGGCCAATGAGCCCTATGCCGCCATCATTGAGGATTGTCTTGCTCTGGTGAGGCTGGCTGCAGTCGTTTCGGAAACGAAACAGTTTAACTGGCGTCGCAGGAAGGCTGATCCCTTTGCGGAGGCCGAGTGGCTCAGCGTCGCCTGGGCCTTCGAGAAATACGCGGGCGTGGATCTGCTGGCGACCCTGAATGGAAGTGAATCGGATCGCGATGCTCTCGCCAAGCAATGCCCCGTGCAATTCACCGATAGGGATTCCTGGTCCGACATTTTCAGCCGCATTCTGGTCGAAAAAGTCGAACCCAATTTGGGCAATGATGCGGTTACGGTACTCTACGAATATCCAGCCGTTGAAGCAGCCTTGGCCCGTGTGTGCACCCACGACCCCCGCGTTTCCGAACGCTTCGAGCTCTATGCCTGCGGTGTGGAACTCGCCAATGGCTTCGGCGAACTCACCGACGCAACCGAACAGCGCCGCCGTTTCGAATCCGAAATGAATTTAAAAGAACAGCTCTACGGAGAACGCTACCCAATCGATGAGGAATTACTCAAGGCCCTAAGCCTCATGCCGCCCGCCTCCGGAGTTGCGCTAGGCCTCGACCGCCTCATCATGCTGGCCACCGGCGCGACCCGCATCGATCAGGTCCTGTGGACACCGGTGAGCTAGGCAAGTCCTTTCGCCGCCAGCACTTGCTTGATGCTTTTGGCCATTTTGTCCACTATCTCGGTCAACTCGGCGTCGGTGGAATTATAGGGCGGCGCCAAGATGACCACGTCACCATTGATGCCATCGACATTGCCGCCAACCGGATAGCAGATCAGGCCATTGGCCAGGGCCTGCTGGCGCACATGCATGAAAAGTTTCAGGGAACCATCGAATGGCTTCTTGGTCTTGCGGTCGGCCACCAGTTCAGTGGCGATGAAGTGCCCCCGGCCGCGAATGTCGCCCACCGCTTCGACGCCGGATAGCGCATCGGCGATCATCTTCTTGAGCTTCGGTTCATTAGCGCGAACCTTGGCAACGAGCCCCTCCCGCGCCACGATTTTCTGAACCGCAACGGCGGCAGCACAACAGGCCGTGTGGCCGGTGAAGGTGTGGCCCGTCATCGGTGCGCCATGCACCCGCATAATGGGTTCCGCCACGCGGTCCGTATAAATCGCAGCACCCAGTGGCAGGTAACCCGCCGCAAGTCCCTTGGCCACAGACATGATGTCCGGTTCCACGCCATCCGTTTCCAGCGCCCGCCAGGTGCCGCAGCGGCCCGCGCCGCACATCACTTCATCGCCAATCATCAGCACGCCATACTTGTCGCAAATCTCGCGCACCCGCTTGGCATAGCCCTCAGGGGCCGGAACGCAGCCGCCGGCAGCACCGACGACGGGTTCAAAAATAAACGCTGCGATCTTGTCTGGCCCCATCCGTAAAATTTCATCTTCGAGTTCCTGGGCGCAGGCTTCACCCACATTTGGTGCAATCGGCCGGTAGGCATTGGCCGGAGACAGGCGCGAAACTTCCAGAAGCGAACCCTCAAACGCCGCCTTCCGCTCAAGGAAACCCGACACTGACAAGGCCCCCAGCGTATTGCCATGCCAACTGCGTTCGCGCGCGATGAAACGGCGGCGAGACATCTCGCCCCGCGCCGCATGGTATTGCAGCGCCAGCTTCAGGCAGCTTTCCACCGCCTCTGAACCACCCGTTACATAAACCACATGCTTCAAGGTGCTGCCGCAAACGCCACGGATGATCTCGGTCAATTCCTCAAGCGCATCGGTGGTGAAATTATAACGGTAGCCATGGGCGATGCGGTCCAACTGCCCCTTGATGGCCTCGTTCACTTCCGTGTTGGAATGCCCGATGCAGTAAACTGCGGGCCCCCCCGAGCCGTCGATGTATTGCTTGCCGTCGATATCATGGAGATAGCTGCCCTTGGCCCAAACGACCTTGGGTAAAGCACTGGTTGCATGAATGTTGGCGGGCAGGGCTGACATGACTGAAATCCATCTTGCAAAATTGGGCGGCTTCATGCGGTACTAGCAGAAACAAGGAAGAAGCCGCAAATCATGCTCACTGTATTTGACGAAACGCAACGCCTCCATGCGCCCAGCACATTCATTGTGTCGGGCAAGCCCCAGCCCATCCCGGAGAAGCCGGAGCGCATCGATATGCTCTTGCAGGGTGTAAAGCAGGTTGGCTCAACCCTCGTGGCGCCACCCGCCATAACCATGGAAACCGTAGGCCTGGTCCATGAGCAGCGCTACCTTACCTTCCTTGAAACCCTGCTGGAGCGCTGGAGTCATATTCCCGATGCCAGCGACATTCCGCTCCCCAATATCTATGCCATGGAACGGTCAACCCTGGCGCCCGTCAGCTATCCCGAATCCGTGGTGGGGCAGGCGGGTTATCACCTGGGCGATGGGGCTTGCCCGGTAACTCCCACAACGCTGCAGGCGGCCTTGGCGAGTGCTGCCAGCGCCGCCCATGGCGCAAGCCTGGTGCTGGGTGGCGAAAAGCTGGTCTACGCCCTCTGCCGTCCGCCGGGTCACCACGCGGCCTCCGACGTGGCCGCCGGTTTCTGCTATTTCAACAACTCGGCACTTGCCGCCGAGATTTTCACACGCGCCGGAAAACGCACCGCCATTCTCGATATCGACGTGCATCACGGCAATGGCACCGAAGCCATATTCTATGACCGCGCCGATGTCTTGACCGTATCCATCCATGCCCATCCCAAACGGTTTTATCCCTTCTTCTGGGGCTATGAAAACGAAACCGGCCGGGGCGCGGGCGAGGGCTTCAACTTGAATATCCCCATGGAACGCGGAACCGTGATCAAGGACTATTGCACGAGTTTGGAAACCGCCCTGCAGCGCGTGAGCGATTTCAAGCCTGACGTGCTGGTGCTGGCGGCGGGCCTCGACATTGCCGTCGACGACCCCTTCAAGGGCTTTGCCATCGCCACGCCCGAATTTGCCACTATCGGGAAAACGATCGCGCAGGTCGGGTTGGCCACACTGGTTGTGCAGGAAGGCGGCTACCCCAGCCCAAGCCTCGGTCTCAATCTCGCCTCGCTGTTGAAGGGCCTTGGGTAACATGACGTTCGAAATTCGAAACATGCAGGACAACGAAGCGCCAATCGTCGCCGGCATGGTGCATGGCCTGGCGCGCGACCTGAGCCTGAATGTGAACCCCGCCTTGACCGGCCAGATTCTTCTGGAGAGCCTTGATCTCGTTAATGTCGTGGTGGCGGCGGAAGCGGGAAAGCTTCTAGGCGCCTGCCTGTCGCTTATGACCTTTTCCACCTTTCGCGGGGCCAAAGGCGTTTATGTCGTTGACCTCTTTGTCGATGCCACGGCCCGCAACCGCAATATCGGCGAAGCGCTGTTGCGCGAAACCGCCCGGCGCGGCAAGGTGCGCGGGGCAAAATTTGTCAAGCTCGAAGTGGACTTGACCAATGCCGGCGGCGCGCGGTTTTATGAGCGCCTCGGCTTCAAGAAAAAACTCGAAGACAGGCTCTTCATCCTGGAACAGGATGGCCTGAATTATTTCATCGCGGAAAGGGATACCCCATGACAATCAAGAACGTTGGCCTCATCGGCGTTGGCCTCATGGGCCACGGCATCGGCAAGAACATTTTGGCCAAGGGCTTTGCCCTCAATGTGATGGCGCACAAGAATCGTGCGCCGGTTGAAAGCCTGATTTCGCTGGGCGCCAAGGAATACACTTCTCCCGCCGAGATTGCCAAGGCGTCCGACATGGTCATCCTCTGCGTCACCGGAACGCCGCAGGTCGAAGAAGCCATCTATGGCGCCAAGGGCCTGGGCAGCGCATTGCGTGATGGTCTCATCATTGCCGATTGTTCCACGGCGGAGCCAGCCTCCACCATAAAGATCGCAGCTGACTTGAAAGCCAAAGGCGTACATTTTGTTGATACACCGATGACCCGCACCCCCAAGGAAGCCGAAGCCGGAAAGCTCGGCCTCATGGTGGCGGGGCCGGCCGATGTGCTTGCCAAAATCAGGCCCGTGCTGGAGTGCTTTGCCGATACGATCGTGAACTCCGGCGATGTGGGTGCGGCGCATCAACTGAAACTGCTTAACAACTTTCTCTCGATCAGCCACGCGGCAATCGCCGCCGAGGCCATCACGGTGGCCGGCAAGGCAGGCGTCAAGATGGAAGCGCTGCGCGATATCGTGCTGTCCGGCGGCGCCATGTCAGTGATGTTCGAGCGCCTCATCAAGGTGCCGCTTGCCGATGACGACAGCGCCGCCAAATTCGCCATCAAGAACGCAAGGAAGGACATGCGCTATTACACCAACATGACCGAGCAGTTGCCCGTGGCTTCGTTCCTTGGCGAAAACGTGCACCAACTCTTCGTCATGGCCGAGAACATGGGTTTCGGCGACCGCTTCATCCCGCGCATGATCGACGTGTTCCAGAAGATCAACGGGCTGAAGAAATAGCGGCCCCGTTACTTCGGCCTTAACCGAAGTATGGCGTAAGCAGGCAGTCCTAGAAGCAATCATGGCGAAAAAATCGATTGTCCTTGATCTGGCCCTGCTTCTGGCCCTCGCAACGCTATGGGGCGCGTCCTACACCCTGATCAAGATCGGCGTTGCAACCATTCCACCGATTACTTTTATCGCAGCGCGCACTCTGATCGCGGGCGGCATCCTCCACGCCATTTTGCGCCTGCGCGGCCTGAAGCTGCCAGGTGACAGGGCCACATGGAAAAGGTTCATGTATCAGGCCTGCCTCAACAGCGTCATTCCCTTCACGATGATTGCCTGGGCCGAGCAAAGTGTGGATGCCGGACTTGCAACAATCCTGAATTCAACCTCTCCCATATTCACTTTCCTGCTCACTGTATTTCTCACCCAGCACGAGCCAGCGACAGCCCGCAAATTGTTCGGCGTTGTGGCAGGCATCATCGGCATCTGCCTGATTGTCGGGGTGGAGGCCCTCGACGGGCTTGGCCGTGACCTTTGGGCCCAATTTGCAATCGTCGCGGCAACCATATGCTATGCGGGCGCGTCCATTTTTGGCCGTGGCTTCAAGGGGCTTGATCCCATGATGCCCGCCGCCGGTTCGCTCATCGGCGGTGCCGCAATTCTGCTGCCGCTATCCCTCGTCGTTGACCAGCCATGGACTCTGGCGCCGTCAATGGAATCAGTCTGGGCCCTGATCGGACTCTCGGTTTTTTCGACAGCCCTCGCCTTCGTGATTTATTTCCGCCTTCTGGCGACGCTTGGCTCCGTTGGAACAACCGCCCAAGCCTATCTCCGTGTGCCCATCGGCGTGGGCATTGCCATCCTGTTTTTGGGAGAAACGCTGACATCCACGATGCTGGCCGGACTTGTCTGCGTCATCGTCGGTGTCGCCGCGATGACGATCCCTTCGCGCAAGGAAGCGATCTCCCCCACATGAGCGCGAGGATCGGTCAGTCTTGCAACGTGTGAATTGTCAGATGGCTTTCCGCCGCCGACCCATCCAGGCAAAAGACCCGAGCGCTGAGCCAAGAAGCGGCAATTCCGGCGAATTCCTCGCTTCACAAGGCAAAGCCATTTATGGAGGTCAATGCGTTGAATCCGTTGGTCACTGTGAAGTTAGCAACACCACGCTTGCCAAAGTCCCAGCTAAACAATTCGTTACCATCTGAAAAACTGGTGTGAGTTGGGCCGTTCGTCAAATAGCTGTCAAAATCATCTTTGCCGCTAGCGTACTCAAATGACAGGCCTGAGTTGTTGATCGTATTCTCAATCGAATAATCATTGCCGCCCCGCACCCTCACCCTCGCCCTGACCACCACCACCATCACCTTCGGTATCACCTCCAGATTTGGCTGCACCACCGCCGCCCTTTGGCTTGTCAAAATTGCGCAGCGATGCGGAAAGGCCGCACTTGCCGCCGCCAACATGGAATGGCTTGTTCAATTTTTGGGTTCCCATCAGGAAAGGAAATGACACTTCATTCCTTACGCCTCTGACAGCGGTCGTGGATGGTTCGGTGCTCGCATCCATCAGGCCCTTACGATTGGCCCGGACAATATCGCAGCCGCGTTCAAGACGCTTGCAGGTGCCGTCATTTCCACAGAAGGTGGCATGCCCTTCGAGAATAACGACGGCCGCGGTGCTGGAGCCGACATAAATATCGACGACGGTTCCCCGCACGCCCAGGGTGCCGAACGGCGTGTTGACCTTATAAGCCGATGATTTTGACGTGCCGCTGACCCAGCGAAACGTGCCGCGCGTTGCCTTGAGGGTCAGGCTCTGAAACGAACTGTCGCCAGCGAAAATGGAGCGGTCGAGGACCAGTGATGAGTTTGGTCCGACCGCAAGTTTTGTCCCGTCGCGGAATTCAAACTGTCCCGTACCTGAATTGGAGGCGCGGATGCGCTCGTCGCGGTGGATGGGTGAGGAAGCCCGCAAGATGCCGTCATCACCCGAAACGGTCACCGTGATCGCCAGGGCTTTTCCTATCTGTTCTGCGGCGAATGCGCCAGGAGCCAGCATCAACGGCAGTGTGAAGGCGGCAATCAAATATCTGGAGAAACGGTTCACAGCGCAGTTCCTACTCTAATGCAAAAAAATGGTTTGGGTTTTGGCAATACGAAAAACGGAACCGCTTCCGGGTTGCACCGGGTCCGGTTATCAATGTTGAGGTTACAACATAAAAGATGGGTGACGCAATGCGCAAAGAGTTTCCGGGGCGCAATATTTTTCGAGCAAGCCCTGATGAATTTATGTGCAGGAAGCGCAACGGGTTTCAAGCGAATGCGCTGCAAAACCGATACCGCAAGCGGCAGGAATGGGGAACTTGCCCTGCTTGACTCCGCCGCCGCCCCATGTTTCGTGACGCCAGAGGTGATTTGAGGAGTCTTGATTGAGCATCGCATTTACATTCCCCGGCCAGGGAAGCCAGGCGGTTGGCATGGGCAAGGCGCTGGCGGATGCGTTTCCATCTGCCCAGGCGGTGTTTGCCGAAGTGGATGCAGCACTTTCCCAAAACCTCTCCACCCTCATGTGGGAAGGGCCGGAAGCCGACCTGACGCTCACCGCCAATGCCCAACCCGCCCTGATGGCCGTGAGCATGGCAGTCCTTGCCGTTTTGAAAGCCGAACACGGAGTAACCGTTGCCAAAACCGCGAAATTTGTCGGCGGGCATTCACTGGGCGAATATTCGGCGCTGGCCGCGGCAGGCACATTTTCGTTGGGCGACACTGCGCGGCTCCTGCGCATCCGCGGCAAGGCCATGCAGGCGGCAACACCGGTCGGCGTTGGCGCCATGGCGGCCATTCTCGGATTGGATTTTGCCGACGTGGCCGCTGTCGCAAAAGAAGCAGCCCAAGGGGACGTGTGCCAGGCCGCCAATGACAACAGCAGCGGGCAGGTGGTGATCTCCGGCCACAAGGCAGCCGTGGACCGCGCCTGCGAACTTGCCAAGGCCAAGGGGGCAAAGCGTGCTATCCTGCTTCCCGTGAGCGCCCCGTTCCATTGCGCCCTGATGCAACCAGCCGCCGATGCGATGGCCGAAGCTTTGATGAACGTGACCATGAATGAGCCCGTCGTTCCCCTGATTGCCAATGTGGTGGCCGGGCCGATTTCTGACGCGCATGAAATTCGCAAACGTCTGGTGGAGCAGGTCACCGGCACCGTGCGCTGGCGCGAATGTGTGAGTTTCATGGCGGGGCAGGGCGTTAATCTGTTTTGTGAAGTGGGTGCCGGTAAGGTATTGACCGGACTCCTGAAAAAGAACGCGCCCGAAGCGCAGGGCCTGGCGCTTGGCACCCCCGATGATATTGCTGCCGCTGCCGTAATTTTGAAGCAAGGATAAGCCGATGTTTGATCTCACGGGAAAAACCGCGCTCATCACCGGGGCCACCGGCGGCATCGGCGCTGGCATTGCCAAGGCGCTGCATGGGGCAGGGGCAACCATTGCGATTTCCGGAACCCGCGCCGCCGTCTTGGAAGAGTTGAAGGCGGCGCTTGGCGGGCGGGTTCATGTTCTTCCCTGCAACCTCAGCGATGCCGCTGATGTTGAAAAACTTGTTCCCGCCGCCGAAGCGGCGATGGGCGGCATTGATATCCTTGTGAACAATGCGGGCATCACCAAGGATGGCCTCGCCATGCGCATGAAAGATGAGGATTGGGCCGCCGTGCTCGATGTGAACTTGACCGCCAGTTTCCGCCTGTGCCGCGCCGCCATGCGCCCCATGATGAAAAAGCGCTGGGGCCGCATCGTGAATATCACCTCCGTGGTGGGGGTGACCGGCAATGCAGGTCAGGCAAATTACGTGGCGTCCAAGGCCGGCATCATCGGCCTTTCAAAATCCCTGGCACAGGAACTCGCCTCGCGAAATGTAACGGTGAATTGCGTGGCCCCCGGCTTTATCGCAACCCCCATGACCGATGTTTTGAACGACAAGCAGAAGGAAGCAATTCTGGCCAAGGTTCCGGCTGGAAGATTGGGCTCTCCCGATGACATCGCCGCTGCTACCCTTTACCTCGCCTCGGAAGAGGCCGCCTACGTGACCGGCCAAACCCTGCACGTAAATGGCGGCATGGCAATGGTATAATCCAAATCTTTCCATGGTCGGGTCAAGCCCGACCATGGAGAGAGAGTTACCCGTTCAACGCCTTCATCGACGCCGCCACATAGCGGTCGCCCGAAGCAGCTCCCCGCGGAATCGCATTGGACAGTTTTTCAATCTCCGCGTTGCTCAGCGCGACCTCAACAGCGGCCACGTTCTCTTCCAGATAGGTCCGGCGTTTCGTGCCGGGGATTGGAACAATGTCATTGCCCTGCGCCAGAACCCAGGCCAGCGCCACCTGTCCCGGCTTCACGCCTTTTTCAGCCGCAAGCGTTTCCACGGCGCTGAGCAGGCCGAGATTGGTTTCAAGATTTTCCTCCTGGAAGCGCGGTGTCTTGCGGCGGTAGTCCGTCTCGTCGAGATCATCCATTGTTTTGAAACGGCCCGTGAGAAAGCCGCGGCCCAACGGGCTGTAGGGAACCAGCCCAATGCCAAGCTTGCGGATGGCGGGCAGGATTTCCTCTTCAACATCGCGGCTCCACAGGGAATACTCGGTCTGCAATGCCGTGATGGGATGCACCTTGTGGGCCCGCTCGATGGTTTTGGCCGAAGCTTCCGAAAGGCCGAGATGGCGCACTTTGCCCTGCTTCACGAGTTCAGCCATGGCGCCAACCGTATCTTCGATGGGCGTGTTGGGATCGACGCGGTGCTGATAGTAGAGGTCAATGACATCAACCCCCAGCCGCTTCAGGCTTTCGTCGCAACTCTTGCGTACATAATCCGGCTTTCCGTTGACCCCCAGAAACTCACCGTTAGGGCCTCGCATATTGCCGAATTTGGTAGCGATAACAACCTTGTCACGCTTGCCCTTGATGGCCTTGCCGATGAGTTCCTCATTGGCGCCCACCCCATACATGTCGGCCGTATCGAGAAAATTGACGCCAAGCTCAATAGCCCGGTGGATGGTGGCAATGGATTCAGCATCGTTGCGGCCGGCATAGAACTCAGACATGCCCATGCAGCCCAAACCCACTGCTGAAACGCTTAATGTAGCCAGTTTACGCTGCTGCATGGCCTGTGGTCTCCTGAATTTAGGGGTGCAAGGAGATGGATGTAAGTATGGGCCGGGCAAGCCGCAAGGCCAAAAATAATCCTCTTTTGCCGGAATTGGATTCTGTGGTAGTTAGCGGGTAGGCACAAGGGGGAACCACCACAAAACCGGGTGTCCAACCTAAGTATAATTTGATCAAACAAGGACGATTAAACATGAGTGACGTTGCTGAGCGGGTAAAAAAGATCGTTGTCGAGCACCTTGGTGTCGACGGCGAAAAAGTGAAGACCGAGGCAAGTTTTATTGACGACCTCGGCGCCGACAGCCTCGACACGGTTGAGCTCGTCATGGCATTTGAAGAAGAATTCGCCATTGAAATTCCCGACGACGCTGCCGAAACCATCCAGACTGTGGGCGATGCAGTGAAGTTTATTGAGAAGGCTGCTGCTTAAGGTTTTGCCCCGGGAATGGGGCCGTATTCAATCGCCACGCGGGAGCAGGGATGTAAGAAGCCCTGGCTTCCGCGTTTTCTTTTAAGGGAGAGCGCATGCGCCGTGTCGTAGTCACTGGGTTGGGGATTGTAAGCCCTCTTGCCAACGGAATTGATGAAACCTGGTCCCGCATGCTGGCTGGCGCCTCGGGCGCCGGGCCTATCACCAAGTTTGATGCCAGTGATTTGCCGTGCCGCATCGCTTTTGAAGTCAAGCGCGGCGACGGCAGCA
This sequence comes from Aestuariivirga sp., assembly GCA_965279345.1. Taxonomy (GTDB): domain Bacteria; phylum Pseudomonadota; class Alphaproteobacteria; order Rhizobiales; family Aestuariivirgaceae; genus Aestuariivirga. The sequence goes on along the minus strand of CBDIHN010000001.1, from coordinate 112,053 downwards.
ACGGCACCCTGAACCTGGACCAGTGGCTGGACGGCAAGGAGCGCCGCCGCAACGATGATTTCATTCAATATGCCATGGTCGCGGCCCAGCAGGCGCTCACCGATTCAGGCTACGAAATCAAGACGCCGGATCAGCAATACCGCACTGGTGTGCTGGTGGGTTCCGGCATCGGCGGTCTTCCCAGCATTGAGGAAACCGCCATTCTCCTGCATGAAAAGGGCCCGCGCCGCATCAGCCCGTTTTTCATTCCCGGCGCCCTGATCAATCTGGCCTCAGGCCAGATTTCCATTGCCCACGGCCTGAAGGGCCCCAACCACGCGGTCGTTACCGCCTGCTCGTCGGGCACCCACGCCATCGGCGATGCGGCGCGCTTGATTGCCCTTGATGATGCCGATGTGATGTTTGCCGGCGGCACGGAGTCCTGCATCAACCGGTTGGGCATCGCGGGCTTTGCGGCCTGCAAGGCGCTCTCCACTAACTTCAATGAAACACCAACCAAGGCTTCGCGCCCCTACGACAAGGACCGTGACGGCTTTGTGATGGGTGAGGGTTCCGGCATGCTCATCCTCGAAGAGCTTGAACATGCCAAGGCCCGTGGCGCTAAAATTTATGCCGAGATCGTGGGCTACGGCCTGTCCGGCGATGCCTACCACATCACCTCGCCGCCGGAAGACGGAGATGGCGCCTTCCGCTGCATGAAGGCGGCCCTGAAGCGGGCCGGCATTGCGGCGACGGAGATTGACTACATCAATGCCCATGGCACCTCCACGCCGGTGGGCGACGAAATTGAATTGCGCGCCGTCGAACGCATCATGGACGGCAAGGTTGAGCGCCTGTCCATGTCCTCCACCAAATCCTCGACCGGCCATTTGCTGGGGGCCGCCGGGGCAGTAGAAGCCATATTTTCAATTCTCGCAATCCGTGACAATGTCTGCCCGCCGACCCTGAATTTGGACAATCCTTCGGTTGCAACGAACATCGATCTCGTTCCCAACCGCCCGCGAAAGAAGGAGATCAACATAGTTCTGTCCAATTCTTTTGGTTTTGGTGGTACGAATTCATCAATCGTCATGCGCCGCTTTGCGGGCTGACCCTGGGGAGTGTAGGATTTGCCTCATCGCGAGCAGCCACTGCGGGTCCCGGATCCGGTTTTGAGCCGGTCCCGGAAGTCGGCATTTATGCGCGTGGTGCGCTCTCTGCTTGTCATCACCGTGGTGACGGGTGTGATTGCCGGTGGCGCCATTGTTTTTGCCTACACGCAATTCACCGCGAAAGGCCCCCTGGTGGCGAACACGGTCTATCAGGTGAACCAGGGCATGAAGCGCTCGGAAATTGGCGCTGAGCTGCAGGATGCGGGCATTGTCAGCAGCGCAGGCATATTTACGGCGGCGGCCTTTGTGAGATACGCCTTGGGCACACGCCTCAAGGCCGGTGAATACGAGTTTCCGCCACAAGCCAGCACCGAGCAGGTTCTGAACATAATCACCAGCGGACGCGTCAAGACTTACAAACTTACCGTGCCCGAGGGCTGGACCACGCAAATGGCCGTGGCCCGCGTCACCGAAAACGACGTGTTGACGGGTGAAGTGACGGCGATGCCGGTCGAGGGCGCGATCATGCCCGAGACCTATCTTTTCCCGCGCGGCCGGACACGCCAGAAAATACTGGACGAAATGCAGGCCGCCCAGACCAAAATGCTTGATCAGCTTTGGGCTGCACGTGCCGTCAGTGACATCGTAAAGACCAAGGAACAGGCCGTAACCCTTGCCTCCATCGTGGAAAAGGAAACAGCAATCCCCGAGGAACGTCCGCTGATCGCCTCGGTGTTCCACAATCGCCTGAAGCAGGGCATGCGCCTGCAATCGGACCCCACGATTATTTATGGCTTGGTCGGCGGCAAGGGCAAGCTTGACCGGGGCCTGACCAAGGACGACCTCGCCTCAGACACGGCCTATAATACTTACAAGATTAATGGCCTGCCGCCTGGCCCCATTGCCAATCCTGGCCGGGCTTCGCTTGAAGCGGTCCTCAATCCACCCGATACGGGATACCTCTATTTCGTGGCCGATGGCTCCGGCGGCCATGCCTTTGCCAAGACCCTGGAAGAGCACAACGCCAACGTGGCCAAGTGGCGCGTAATAGAAAGCACCTTGCCCACGCTCCCCACAACGGTGGCCTCGACTGCTCCGGTGGAAGATGGCTTGCCGGTTCCGCCAACACCGCCGCCAACGCCGGTGGTAGTGGAAACACCAGCGGCCCCTGCGCCACCAGTGGAAGTAGCCGTTGCAGCCCCAGCAGAACCTGCCGCGGTGGCGGAAACCAGTTCGACCTCCGCCATCATCACGCCGGTTCCAAAGCCGGTTAAAGTGGCCGCCACATCGCTTGAGCCCGGAACATGGCTGATGGTTGCCAACCAGCTTGTGCCTATTCCGAAGCAGAAGCCCAGGCAGTAAGGGCCCTCATCCGCCCTGTCGGGCACCTTCTCCCATCCTTCGGACGGGAGAAGGCCATAACCATTAAGCGCCTTCTCCCGTGTACTTGCATGGGAGAACGTGGCCGAAGGCCGGATGAGGGCTCTTCTTCAGTTCAAATCCTACTTCACATACTTGCGCCAGTTATGGTCTTCCTTGAAGCCCAGCACTTCGCGGATTTTGCGGTTTGACAGCGGCGCTTCCTGTCCCTTGAGGGCCCGGCGGTGCGGTGTCTTGGGGCACCAGCGCTTGAGAAATCCTTCCGTGTCTTCCCGCGCCGTAATCGTATCGTTCACCGCATTGAAAACCTGATAGCCCATCCCGTCCTTTTCCAGGCAGAGATGAACGATCTGGCCAAGGTCGCGCGCATCGATGTAGCTCCAGGCATTACGCTTGCGCGACGGCGGATCGGCCATGAACCCCGGAAAGCGATCATACTCATGGGGCTCGATGACATTGCCGATGCGCAGCGCATAAATATCGGCGCCAAAACGCATGGCGAAGGCCCGCGCCGTTTTTTCATTGATCACCTTGGACAATCCATAACTGTCCATGGGGTCGCTGTCGTAATCTTCTTCCAAGGGGAAATGGTGATAGTCCTTGTCGCCTTCGGCAAAGCACACGCCATAGGTCGTCTCGCTCGAGGCGACGATGACTTTGCGGATGCCAAGCTTCATGGCAGCCTCGATGACATTGTAGGTGCTGATCACATTGGCCGAATAGGTGACATTGTCGGGCTCGATCAGAACCCGCGGGATCGCCGCAAAATGGACCACCGCATCAATCTTGGCGGGGCCTTTTCCGGTCTCATATCCGCCAAAGTCGAAATGCATCGAAAGCGCGTTGAAAACCTGTCCGCTGTCGGTCACATCCGTGATCAGCGTGTTCACCCCCCGGCAGTCCAGCGGCTTGAGGTCAAGGTTGAGGATGTCATAACCCTTGGCCTTGAGCCACGGCACCACATGCCGCCCCGCCTTGCCTGAACCGCCCGTAAAAACAATGCGCTTGCTCATCTAATATCCTTTGCTGAAGCGTGGAAAGGCGCATAATACAAGGCCAAATGGGGCGCTGGCGAGGACTAAAGTGGAGTAGGAGCCAGCCACCTGATAGACTTTCCACGGATTGATTCTGGCAACGGGGACCATATGGCGCTTTCGAGCATGACGGGGTTTGCACAAAGCTCGGGCGAAAAGGATGGCCTGCATTGGCAATGGGAAATCAAGAGCGTGAACGGCAAGGCGCTGGACCTGCGCTGCCGCCTGCCTTCAGGCTTCGAAGCCCTTGAGGCGACCGCCCGCACCACCCTGGCGCAACACATCAAGCGCGGAAACCTGCAGGTGACGCTAACCACCAGCGGCAATGTTTCCCGGGAAGCCATTGTCGTGAATGAAGCGGTTCTGGAACAGGTGCTCGCCATCGCCGAAAAATTGCGTGACCGCATCGGTGGCGTTCCCCTCAGCGCCGTGGACCTCATGGGCCTGCGCGGCGTGTTGGACGTGCTTCAGCCCACCCAAACCGAAGCTGACATTGCAGCCCGCTTGGCTGATGTCTCAAGCTCCCTGGAGAAGGCCGCCGTTGCCCTCGACGCCGCAAGGCGGGCCGAAGGTGGCAGGCTTTCCACCGTGATTTCGGCCCAGCTTGAAAAGATTGAAGGCCTCGTTATCGCCGCCCGTGATTGCCCGGCACGGTCGGTGGAAGCCATTAGGCAGCGCCTGCAGGAGCAAATCGCAAAACTGCTGGATACCGGTGCAGGCTTTGACAAGGACCGGCTGCATCAGGAGGCAATTCTGATTGCTACGCGCGCCGACATTCAGGAGGAACTGGACCGCCTGTTTGCCCACCTTGAGGCAGCCCGCTCCCTTATTGCCTCACCCGAACCGGCAGGCCGGAAGTTTGATTTTCTCGCCCAGGAATTTAACCGGGAAGCCAACACGCTCTGTTCCAAGGCCTTGGACAAGACCTTGACCGCCATTGGCCTTGAGCTGAAAACAGTCATCGATCAGATGCGCGAACAGGTGCAAAACATTGAGTAAGATGGTCAAGAAAACCGAAATTGCCCGAAGGGGCCTGCTGCTTGTCATGTCCTCGCCCTCGGGTGCGGGCAAGACAACCCTGTCGCGCAAGCTTCTGGCCGCGGACAGGAACATCACCATGTCCGTGTCGGTCACAACGCGCACCGCCCGCCCCGGTGAAACCGACGGCAGGGACTATCACTTCATCAGCAAGGAGCGCTTCGCCCAGATGCGCGACCGGAAGGAGCTTTTGGAATGGGCCGAAGTTTTCGGCAATTACTACGGCACGCCGCGCAAGCCTGTCGATGAAGCATTGGCCAAAGGCCGCGATGTGCTGTTCGATATTGACTGGCAGGGCACCCAGCAGATTGCCCAGGTGATGATGGAAGACCTGGTGCGGATATTTATCCTGCCGCCCTCATCGGATGAGCTGCAAAACCGCCTCATCAATCGCGCCCAGGATTCCTCGACTGTCGTAGCCAAGCGCATGGCGGAAGCCTCAAACGAAATAAGCCATTGGCCGGAATATGACTATGTGATTGTGAATGATGAACTTGAGGATTCGCACGCACAGGTGACCGCCATCCTGACTTCCGAAAGGCTGCGCCGCAGACGCCGCATCGGCCTGACGGAATTCGTTCGCGGCCTGACCAAGGGGCTCTAAGTCAACGCTCTCCGAACACCTTGGCCAATCGCGCAAAATCATTAACCGCAAGCTGCTCGGCCCGCAGTTCCGGATTGATGCCCAATTCGCCAAGGACTATTTCCGGAGTCTCAAACGTGCCGCGCAGACTTGAACGCAGCATTTTTCGCCTCTGCCCGAAAGCTGCAGCCGTCACTTTCTCAAGGTCTTTCACGTCACAGAACACATCAAAGGACTGCCTAGGAACAAGCTGAACAATGCTCGATGTAACTTTAGGTGCAGGCGTGAAGGCACTGCGATTGACGTCAAAAAGCTTCTTGGCTTCGCAGCGCCATTGGCACAGCACGGAGAGCCTGCCGTAATCCTTGCCGCCCGGTTTGGCCACAATGCGTTCAGCCACTTCCTTCTGAAACATCAGCGTGAGGGATGAGAACCACGGCGGCCAGGCGTTTTGCGTCAGCCAGCCCGTGAGGAGGGCCGTGGCAACATTATAGGGCAGGTTGGCGACAATCTTTGCCGGGCCTGAAACAACTGTGGGCCAATCCACGGCAAGCGCATCTTCGGCAATAACCGAGAGCCTGCCGGGATAGGCCGCGGAAATTTCGGCAAGGGCGGGCAGGGTTCTCGCATCCCGTTCAATGGCGATAACCCGTGTTGCCCCTTCCATCAGAAGCGCCCGCGTCAGCCCGCCGGGGCCAGGTCCCACTTCGACAATGGTAAAACCTTCCAAAGGCGCGGCACTGCGCGCAATCCTGCGGGTGAGATTCAAGTCAAAAAGGAAATTCTGCCCCAGGCTTTTCTTTGCACCCAGATCATAGCGTGCGATCACATCGCGAAGCGGCGGCAGCCCATCTTCAGCGGCGGACATGGGCCGCCATTTCGCCTGCCAGCTTGAGCGCCGCAATAAGGCTTTGCGGATTTGCCTTTCCCGTGCCCGCTATGCCAAGCGCTGTGCCGTGGTCCGGTGAGGTTCGGATGAACGGCAGGCCCAGGGTCACGTTAACCCCGCCATGAAAATCCAGCGTCTTCACTGGGATTAGCGCCTGGTCATGATACATGCAGAGAATGGCATCGTAATTTGCCCGGGCTTCCTCATGGAACGCCGTATCGGCCGGCAACGGTCCCGAAACCGTCAGCCCTTCGGCGCGCAACTGGTTTATCGCCGGAATGATGATCGTCTGTTCTTCGTGGCCCATGGTGCCATTTTCACCCGCATGCGGATTGAGCCCGGTAAGCGCAATGCGTGGCCTCATAATGCCAAAATACTTTTGCAGGTCATTGGCCACAACATGGGCCTGGGAGACGATCATCTCCGCGCTGAGAGCCGACAGAACGTCCTTCAAAGGAATATGAACTGTCAGGGGAACGGTACGAAGATCCCGCGCCACCAGCATCATGACTTCGTGGCCCCTGTAGCCCGCCTTGCTTGCAAGTGCTGCCAGATAGTCCGTATGGCCCTGATGCGTGAAGCCGGCGGAATAAAGCGCTTCTTTCTGGATGGGATTGGTGACAAGGGCCGCCGCCTTGCCAGACATGACGAGTGCGACGCCCTCGTCGATTGCAGCGATTACGCCCTTTGCCGTAACAGGATCAATAACTCCGGGCTTGGGATGAGCAGCAAGAGGCCGGTGCAGTATGGGCAAGGCCATGGCGAAAACCCCCCGCGCTTCATGGGGCGCAGAAATTTTTGCCGTTGTGATTGAAATGTCTGCCATTGCGGCGCGGCGGCTGAAATAGCCGTCATCGCCAATCAGGAAAAATGTGGCCGCCCCTGTATCGCGCAATGTCAGCCAGGCTTTAGCAGTGATCTCGGGCGCTATGCTTGCAGGCTCCCCGCAGGTGAGGATGATCGGATTAATGCCTGCCGTGGGAGCCCCCATATTCAAGGCTGCGCGTAGGCCGGATCTTTGTATTCGATTAAAGCTCCTTTGCGTATGATCTTCATGTATTTTTCTTCGGCGACATCGTATTTCTCATTTGAGACCGCCGCTTCAACCTGCTGGCGCGTCGGCAGATCATACTTTGGTTTCGGCGGCTGGATGGTGCGCTTGCCGCAGAAGCCGATGACCTGAATTCCCTTCGGCCCGCGTGCCGGCCCCATGGCTTTGCCGGGGCCAACCTTGTCGAGGGCCTGCTTCATCGGCTTGGGGATTTTTGCCGCAACCGCATCAATCGGCTTTCCGATCTTGACGTTGAAGATTCCGGAGGCTGCCTCGCGCGCCGTGCTGCATCCCTTGAAATTCCTGAGGAGCTGGACGGCTTCAACGGCACGCGCCTGCAGAAGCATGGAATCATCGCCCTCGACCGGTAAATCGATTTCAAGAATGGTGTAGACTTGCACTGCCTTCATGCGCGGGTCATTCATGATGGCGCTGACTTTTTTTTCAAGGTCCTGCTTCACTTCGTCGAACTTCTTGTCAACTTCGGCAGGCTCCACCTTGACCTTTACTTGGTATTTCCCGCCCAGGATTCTCGCAAAGGAAATTTGAGCGGCCACATACTGCTTGAGCGAGGCCAGGGCAATTCCCTGCGATTGGAGCTTGGCGCGGAGCCCTGCCGCATCCGTGTTCAAACCCTTGGCAACACGCCCCATCTGGGCATCTATTTCCTTGTCGGTGGCATTGACCTTGTATTTTGCGCCCTCGGCGATCTTGATGACCTCGTCAATCATCATGTGCAGGGCAATCTTGCGGGCATCACCGCCTTCCTGCTTTCGGCCCAGGATTTCCAGCAGGCGCAAGCGCTGGTCAATGTCAAAGCTGGTAATTGGAATATCGTTGACCGTGGCCACAATGCCCTGATCCGCGGCGCGGGCGGAATTCCGGTTGCAGTCCAGGAAATACAACGCACACAACAGGGCCGCCAAACAATAGATAGACTTGGTCATTAATTTCTCACTTAGAGGCCAGCGGAAAAGCCAGTCTGGCCAATCGTCCGCAACTCCACGGAAAATTTCAGCGCGCGGTCAATTCCCTCGCTGTCATCCGCTTTGTTGGTTTCCGAATATGTCAATTTTGCGCTCATGCAATCGCAATCAAAGGCAATGCCGACAGATTTGCTGCGAAACTCGTCATCGGACAAATCATATCTAAAGCCGCCAAACAGGCTCCACGCTTCAGTGAATCTGAAGCTTGCATCGCTCTCGATCTGCTCAATGGTCTCGTCGCGGCCCGCATTTGGCTCGCTGTCGAGATAGATATAACCCAGCGAACCCGAAAACCTGTCCAAAGTTAAATTGGCGAATGCTTCCTGGACATTGATGCTTGAGAGGTCCTCTTCCACCCGCGCCTGATACGAAAGGCCCAGATTGTCCCAAGGCTGGAAGACGAAGGCGCCTACCAGATCTGACTTGCTGCCGTCCAGCCCCGAACCCAGGTCAAAACTGTTTTCGCCGGCAATATGGAAGGATTCGCCAAGGCTCACCCGCGCAAAACCGCCATTGTCGGCCAGGAAGGAATAGAGCAGGCCGACGTTAGCGCGGGTGCCGCCTTCGTAACGGTCCTGGCCCGTAAAGCGGTCGTGGAGAAACAGGCTGCTGTTGTCAAAATTCACACTGATGGCATCTTCGTTGCCAATTTTGTCCTCATCCGTTTCATTGGTTGCGGCAATGGCCTGGAACACCGGCGTCAGTATGCTCTGGCCATAATCAGAGGACGCGATGAAAGGCCAGCGCATGTCAATTCCGGCGGAAGGCAGAATGCGGCCGGTGACTTCCTCATCCTGAAAGCCCATGCCGTCAGGCAGATTGTCGGTGATGTAGAGGTCGCTGCGCATTTTTGCAAAAGGCGTAATGACCTGTCCGGCGCCTGTCGTCATCTGCTTTTGCCAATTGACGTTGGTGACGGCGCGGGTCTGGTCAGTGCCGTGATGGATTGTATCATACGGCGTGCCCGGGTCGTCGCGCGAGAGGGAGTAGGCGCTGACATCAAAGCTCAGCTCACCGCCTAGCACGGCCTGGTCAAGAGTGTATTCCGAATTGATGTAGGGCAGGACCATGGGCATTGTGCTTTGGTCTTGGTCCAGAGACAGCGTTCTGAAATGAAGGGCTTGCGCCGAAAAATAATTGCGGTCATCCATCCCGGTCAGATAGGCCTCGCTGGTGGCCATGTCCCGGTTATCGAAATTATACTTGTCGAGGAAGGTCTTATCACTGGTAAGTGTCCCGTCCCAGCCCCAGTCCCAAGTGTCATTTAGCTTGAAATCGCCCGATGACGTCACCGCGCCGCGCCATCTGGTATCACCCGGAGGGGGAGCTTCGGTTAACTGATAAACCCCGTAGCCACGAACCTTGTAACTTCCTGAATTCAGGCGCTGGCGAAATTCCATATCGGCCACCGGGCCTTGCTTTGTGGTCCACATGGGACGGAAGGTTAGATCGGCGCTGGGGCCGAGTTCCAGGAAGTAGGGCGTAGTCACCCCGAGGCCATAGGTACCGCCCGTACCAATGCTTGGCAGCAGGAATCCCGTGCGCCGCTTGACAGTCGGGTCTGGCATCGACGCGTAAGGCAGCCAGGCTACCGGAACGCCGCCAATTTTGAGTGTGGGATTGGTATGATAAAGATTTTTTGCCTTTTCATCGTGAATGGTCTTCGTCGTTGTAATTTCCCAAAGCGGCGCCCCTCCGTCAGTGGAGCAATCCTTGCACGCGGTATAGCTTGCGTGCTCATAAATCGTGATGCCGCCTTCCTGCCGCTTGGCGTATTCCGCCGTGATCGTCACATCATTGGTGAGGAGGGCGCGCAGGTGCCTGGCAAAACCTTCCTTGAACTTGTTGTGCAGATCGGCAGTTTCGGCCTGCAGGATATTGCCGTTGGGCTCGCGTATCTCCACCGACCCATTAGCCTTGAAGCTGTCGCCGTCCTGGTCATAGACAACCTTGGTGGCAATCAGGGTATAGGGGCCATAGGTAATCCTCACCGTTCCGGTGGCCGTGGCAATCTTGCTTTTGCCTTCAAAAGTGATGCGGTCCGCCACGACGTCAACGCGTGTTCCGGCAACCGGTTTTTTCAGCACGGGGCTGACGAATTCTTTTTTGACGATGGCCTGGGAGAAGGGGGCTGCCGCAAGCATAGCGGCAAGGCTGGCGCAGATCAGCAAGGCACTGCGGGAAATCAAAGTCCCCACGCTCAATACCTTTTTTCTTGGAATTGTCGCGATCACCACGTCCCCAGCCAAATCACTCACAACACGTTACACTTTCTTAACTGGTTTCACGGGCGCCGGGAAGCAAAGAATTCCAGCAATCTGTGGGATCAACATGTTCCTGAAATGGCGTGATTATGGCAGGGCGGACAAGTCTTGCAGTTGAACAGTGCTTGCGAAGCAGCTAAGCAATTGCATAACCAAATCAATGGAATAAATCATGAAAATCAATTTTGCCAGTGCCTCCCTGCCGAAATCTGGAATCCTTGTCGTCCTCGCCGATGATGGTGGAAAACTGCTCCCCCTGGGAACCCTTGCCGATAAACGCTGCAATGGCCAGCTAACGAAAGCCATCAAGGCTTCAAAATTCGAGGGAAAGCGTGATTCTGTCCTGGATTGCCTGGCACCCGGTGGCGGCTTCGACCGCATTCTGATCGTCGGAACCGGGGCAGGTGATTCCCTGGGAGAAAAGGAAATTGAATTGCTTGGCGGCGTTATTGCCGGTGCCTTGCAAACCGCCAAGGCGAAGGCAGCCAGCATCGCAGTGGATCTTCCCGCCAAAATGAAATTGAAACTCGAGGACGCCGCCGCCCTTATTGCTTCAGGAGCCAGCCTTCGCGTTTACAGTTTTGAGTCCTACAAAACCAAGAAACCGGAAAAGAATGGCACGATCGACAGCCTCGTGATCCTGTCTTCCGTGGCTGAAAAAGCCAAGAAAGCCTTCGAGCCTTTGAACGCCATCCGCGAAGGCGTTCACCTCGCCCGGGATCTCGTCAACGAGCCCGCCAACATTCTCTTCCCCATTGAATTTGCCACCCGCACCAAGGCGCTAAGTAAAAGCGGCGTGCAAGTCGAAATCCTGAACGCCGCACAAATGAAAAAATTGGGCATGAACGCCTTGCTCGGCGTGGCGCAGGGCTCGCCCCATGAGGCCCGCCTCGTGGTGATGAAATGGAATGGCGGCAAGAAGGGTGAAAAGCCCGTGGCCTTTATCGGCAAGGGCGTCACCTTCGATACCGGCGGCATTTCCATCAAGCCGGCGGCTGGCATGGAAGACATGAAAGGCGACATGGGCGGTGCTGCCTGTGTTACCGGCCTGATGCTGGCGCTTGCCAAACGCAAGGCCAAGGTCAATGCCATCGGCGCCATCGGCATCGTCGAAAACGCCATTGACGGCAAGGCCCAGCGCCCCGGCGACGTGGTGAAATCCATGTCCGGCCAAACCATTGCCGTGCTCAACACCGACGCGGAAGGGAGGCTCGTCCTCGCCGATGTGCTCTGGTATATTCAGGACCGCTTCAAGCCGAAATTCATGGTGAACTTGGCGACGCTAACTGGCGCAATACTTGTGGCGCTTGGCAAGGAACATGCCGGGCTTTTTTCCAACAATGATGAATTGTCCACGCGCCTGTCGGAGGCCGGTAACGCCACGGGCGAAAAAGTCTGGCGCCTGCCTTTGACCGCTGAATATGACAAGCTGATCGACCACGACGTGGCCGACATGAAAAACATCGGCGGCCGCAACGCGGGCTCCATTACCGCCGCGCAATTCCTTCAGCGCTTCGTGAACAAAGTTCCTTGGGCCCATCTCGATGTGGCTGGGACCGCCATGGATTCCATCAAGTCGCCCATCAACCAGAGCTGGGCCTCAGGCTGGGGCGTGCGCCTGCTCAACCGGCTGGTGGCGGAGCATTACGAGAAGTAATCACTCCGCCAATGGCGGCGCGCTGGTTGATGTAAACTCTGGGTTTTTCGGAAGGGCATTTGTGCGCCGCCTGCCCAAGGCCTCGGCGGTTTTGCTGCCGGCATTGACCACGTCAAATTTCGCCCGCGCGGTTTCCACATAATCTCGGTTGGCAATCGCCCAGGAGCCCACTTGCTTGAGGGGCGCAATCAGCGTGCGGCCCACTTCCGTTAATTCATAGTCCACGCGCGGCGGAATGGTCGGAAACACCGTCCGCGTGACCAGCCCGTCGCGCTCCAGCCCGCGCAGCGTCAAGGACAGCATGCGCTGGGAGATGGCGCTCACCGCCCGGCGGATTTCATTGAAACGCATGGGGCCGTTGGACAGGAGATTGACGATGTAAACCGTCCATTTGTCGCCGATGCGGGCCAGCACATCGGCCACCGCCCGGCAGTTGCCGCTATCATGGGTGATACCCGGTTCCATAAATGTGCCTCCTTGTGTTACATATTAGTGTTTCATATCTAGTGTGGGTAACATTACGATACCAGAGCACAAATAGCAACTGTGTTTCGGAATTTCAACCCATACATAAGGAAACCATCATGAACAGCCTCTGGGACCCCGTTAAACTAGGAAATATCACCCTGCCGCACCGCTTTGCCATGGCGCCGATGACCCGAAGCCGCGCCAAGCCCGATGGCACACCCGGCGATCTGGCCGCGGAATATTATGCACAAAGGGCCTCGCTTGGCCTGATCATAACCGAGGGCACCCAGCCATCCGATGACGGCCAGGGCTATACGACAACCCCCGGAATCTACACCGATGCCCATGTCGCGGGCTGGAAAAAGGTGACCTCGGCGGTCCACAAGGCGGGCGGCAGCATTTACTTCCAGATCATGCACGCGGGCCGTATGGCACACCCGGACAACACCCCGCATCACCGGCAGCCGGTCGCCCCTTCAGCCGTGGCCCCCGGCCAGCAGATGTTCACACCCGCAGGCATGCAGGATGCCCCAACACCACGCGCGCTGACCACCGCCGAAGTGAACCAGACGGTGAAGGATTTCGCTTTTGCCGCCAAGCGAGCCATTGAGGCGGGTGCTGACGGCGTGGAAATCCACGGTGCCAACGGCTATCTGGTGCAGCAGTTCTTTGCGCCAAACGCCAATACGCGCAGCGATGAATATGGTGGTTCGATTGAAAACCGGGCGCGCTTTGCCATCGAAGTGGCCAAAGCCGTGGCGGCAGAGATTGGGGCGGAGCGCACCGGCATACGCCTTTCGCCCCTCAACACGGCAGGTGGCCTGGCCGAAGGCCCCGAGGCTGGCGATCTCTATCGCTATCTCGTCGCCGAACTGAACAAGCTCAACCTCGCTTACCTGCACATCCTGCATACGGGCGATGAAAAGCTGGTGCAGGACCTGCGCAAGGCCTGGACGCATTCATTTCTGGTCAACCGTCCGAATGCAACCCCGGAAAATCTTGATCAGGACGTGAAAACCGGCCTGGCTGATGTGGTGCCGGTGGGAAAAATGGCGCTGGCCAATCCGGACCTCGTCACCCGCTTGCGGAAGAAGGTTCCGCTGAACCAGCCAAACCCGGCTACCTTCTTTGGCGGCGGTGCCGCGGGCTTCACTGACTATCCGACACTGGCGTAAAGCTTTACTTTTTCGGGACCGCTGAAAGGCGGTCCCGGTAGGCCCGCAGGCCGAGATAATAATTTACGATCGCATCCTCATAGCGCTTGGTATTTGCCGCAAGAGCGGCGTCATCAATTTTGCCCTTGCGGAAATCCCGAGCTGAAATTTTTCGGTCCTTCTCAACTCCGCGCCGCGACTCTTCAAGCAGCCGCCGAACCCCTTCAAGCTCCGGCCGGGCCGCATCCTTCAGGTCCAGGCCGAGAAGCGAAATGCCATAAAGTGGATTATCCCCGTCTGCGATAACGGCCTCTCCGGCATAGTCCACCACGGCAACACATTGGCCGGGTGCGGGTTTGATTGGCGCGCATACCGCACTGCAACTCTCCGCAATACCGGTTGTGCAACAATTACACAGGCTTGCGGCGTTCACTGGTGCCGATGTCAACAACAGGCCAAAACTGACCAAGCCCAAAAATGTCCGCATTGCTCATCCCCCACAGAATCGCCCGTGAACACTAGCGCGAAAAGCGGGCAGTGCAAACTTTCACGCTTGATATCCCAGGCTGGCTGGGCTGAAACGGGCCATGGCCGAAATCATGTTCTATCACCTCGAGCACAAGCCTTGGGAGCAGGTGCTGCCCAGGCAACTTGCCACCGCCCTGGAGCGCGGCTGGCGCTGCGTGGTTCAGGTTGGACGTGAAGAGCGCGTTGAAGAGGTTTCAGAAATCCTCTGGAAGAATGAGGCGGACGTCTTTCTCACCCATGGCTGCAAGGCCGATGGCAAGGCTGGCCGGCAACCCATCTGGCTGACATCGGAAACGGACAACCCCAATTCCGCCACCGTAAGATTTTTCATTGAAGGTGCTGCCGTTGGCGATGTGGCGGGGCTCACCCGCGCTGCCATCCTATTTGATGGCCGCGATGAATCTGCGGTGGCAACAGCGCGCACCGATTGGAAGCGCCTGAAAGCCGAAGGCCACGAGATTTCCTACTGGCAGCACGATGAAAACCATCGCTGGCAGAACAAGTCCAAAACAGCAGACTGAAACACCTTCACGGCGCCGGTTTTCTCGATCCCAGCCACAGCACCGCCAAACCAAACAGTGTCGAGACAAGCGAACCCGCGATAACGCCAACCCGCACCGCATTGATTTGATCTGGTGTATGAAAGGCAAGCGTTCCGATAAACAGACTCATGGTGAACCCGATGCCGGCGAGGCAGCCGACACCCGCCATGTGAGTCCAGGTCACGCGCTCCGGCAGCCGTGCAATGCCAAGCATGATGCAGGCCGCAATCGCCAGCAAAATGCCGATGGGTTTGCCGAGCACCAATCCCGCCGCAATGCCAAGCGGAATTGGCGCCAGGATGGAATCCAGAGACAGGCCGTTCAGTGGAATGCCCGCATTGGCAAAGGCGAAAAGCGGCAGAATGAGGAATTTGACGTATGGGTGCAGGCCTTCTTCCAGCGCGTGGATGAAGTTTGATCCATCCCGGCGCAAAAGCGGAATGGTCATGGCCAAGGCAACGCCTGATAACGTGGCATGTATTCCAGACTTCAGCACAAACACCCACATGGCAAAGCCAAGGAAAATATAGGGTGCGGTCCTGTCGATGCGCAGCCGGTTGAGAACGATCAGGCAAGCCAAGGCTGCCCCGGCGAGCCCCAGGCCGGTCAGCGAAAGATTGGACGTATAGAAAAAAGCGATAATGATAATGGCGCCGAGGTCATCAAGAGTGGCCAGGGTAAGCAGAAAGACCTTCAGCGACAGCGGCACGCGGGACCCCACAAGAGCCAAAGCGCCAAGCGCGAAGGCAATATCCGTGGCCGCGGGAATGGCCCAGCCGTGAAACGTTTCCGCATCGCCCCGGTTGAAATAAATATAGATCAGGGCAGGCACGAGCATGCCGCCGATTGCCGCCATGGCGGGCAGGGTGATCTGCTCGCGCGATGAAAGATTGCCCTGCAGCACTTCGCGCTTGATCTCAAGGCCCACCAGAAAAAAGAAAATGGCCATGAGGCCGTCATTGATCCAGTGCAGCAGGGTCTTGTCCAGCCCGATGCCGCCAATGCGCATCGAAACGGGCAGTTCCAGAAAATAATGATAGGCGTCCGCATAGCCGATATTGGAAACCAGCAGGGCGGCGGCTGCCGCAACAACAAGAATCAGGCCCGCCGTCGCTTCATGGTTGATGAAGCGCAGCAGGGCCGATTTTCCGTTTGCCTCATGCATTCAGCGTGCCTTCATGCAGCTCCAGCCAGTGGGTTTCCTCGCGCTCCAGCTCGGACTCAAACCGGCTCTTGAGTCGCGCAAAGTCCGCCGCCTTTTTGGGCTCCTGGGTATAGATCGTGTGATCCGCCAAAGCCTGTTCGAGCAGGATGATTTTATCTTTGATCTTCAACATCTTGAGATCGAGTTCCTGGATCTTTTTCTTGATGACCGGAGTCATCAGTTTCTTGAGCGGTTTTGCGGCAGGAGCTGCGGCCTTTTCCACTTTCTTCACGGCAGTTGTACGGCCCAACACGATATCCGTGTATTCATCCATGTCGCCATCGAAGGGCTTCACCGTGCCGTCCCTGACAAGCCACAACTGATCGGCGCACGTCTCAATAATGTGGCGGTCGTGGCTGATCAGAATGACGGCCCCCTCATAATCATTGATCGCCATGATCAGGGCCTCGCGGCTGTCCACGTCAAGATGGTTGGTGGGCTCGTCGAGGATGAGGATATGAGGGCCATGGAAGGTGGCCAGCATGAACAGCAGGCGCGCCTTCTCGCCGCCTGAAAGGGTTGAACATTTTGAATCGGCCAGCGCCGCGCCAAAGCCGGCAGCGCCAATCTTGGCGCGCCGCTGCGAAACCGTAGCATCGGGCATCAGCGCCGAAATATATTCGTAAGGCGAAAGGTCTTCCGACAATTCATCCAACTGGTGCTGGGCGAAATAGCCCATGGTGATGCGCGGCGGATGACGCATTTCGCCGCCTGATACCTGCAACTTGCCGCAGAGCAGTTTGGCAAAGGTCGATTTGCCGTTGCCGTTGGAACCAAGCAACGCAATCCGGTCATCCGGATCAAGCCGCAGCGTGATGTTCTTGAGAACCGGGGGGCCATCGCCATAACCCACCGAAGCTTTGTCCCAGCGCACAAGCGGCGGTGCCAAGGCCTTCTCCGGATTTGGGAACAGGAAGGGGGCCACGCGGCTTTCAACCATGTCAGCAATGGGTTGAAGTTTTGCCAGCGCCTTCAGACGGCTCTGCGCCTGCCGCGCCTTGGAAGCCTTGTAGCGGAAGCGGTCGACGAAGGCCTGCATGTGGTCGCGCTGCTCGTCCTGCTTCTTTTTCATTTTCAGGGTCAGCGCCTGCTTCTCGCGGCGCTGGCGCTCGAAGTTGTCGTAATTACCGACATAGATGGTGAGCTTGCCCTGATCGAGATGCAGGATTGAATCGACCGCCTCGTTGAGCAGGTCGCGGTCATGGCTCACCAGCAGGATGGTGTGCGGATAATCGCGGATATAGCTCTTGAGCCAGATCGTGCCTTCAAGGTCGAGATAGTTGGTGGGCTCGTCGAGCAGCAGAACATCGGGTGCTCCAAACAGGGCCGCCGCCAGGGCAACGCGCATGCGCCAGCCGCCGGAGAGGGCCGAGCAGGGGCCGTTCTGTGCCTCTTCGCTGAAGCCGAGGCCTGCGAGAATAATAGCCGCCCGGGCCGGGGCCGAATGGGCCTCGATATCCGCCAGCCGGATCTGGATTTCCGCAATGCGGTGTGGATCGGTTGCCGTCTCGGCTTCGGCCAGAAGGGCCTCCCGTTCCTTGTCGCCCGCCATAACCGTATCAAGCAGGCTTTCAGGCCCGCCCGGGGCTTCCTGCGCCACGGTGCCGATGCGGGCGTTTTTCGGCACGCTGGCCGCACCCGCTTCGGAGATCAAATCACCGAGAATAAGCTTCAAAAGCGTGGATTTACCGGTGCCGTTCCGTCCCACGAGGCCCACCTTATGGCCGTCCGGCAGGGAGGCCGAGGCCCCCTCAAGCAGGAGCCTTCCGCCGATTCTGAAGGTGAGGTTGTTGATTTGTAACATGGAGCGGCGTTCTAGCGGCAGATTGTGGACGGGGGAACCCTCATTATCGCATTGACAGAAACAATGTTGCGCTGCACAAATTATCTTGCGGCGTGAGGTGCGCCACTCAAATGGTTAAGGGCAATATGGACAAGCGCGTGTTGGCCACTGAAGACGGTGCCTATATCGACGAAATTACCGTCATGCTCCGCGATCTCCTGCGCCAGGTCATCCGCCTGCGCGAACCCTCCGTCCTAAGCGTCATTGACGAGCCGGAGGAGGCTGCCGGCATCCCGCCCCATCTCATTGAGCACGCCCTGCAGGCCATTGGCATTTGGCTGCAGCTTCTCAACATTGCCGAGGAAAATGCTGCCATCCGCAACCGCCGCGAGTTTGAAAAGCAGGGCGGGCCTGATGTGGTGACGGGTTCATTGTCCCATGCTTTCTCCCAGATTGCGGCCTTCGGCGTGACCCCCGAAAACGTCCAGAAGGCCTTGGACACGATTGATGTCCAGCCCACCATCACGGCGCACCCCACCGAAGCCAAGCGCGTCACCGTTCTAGAAATCCACCGTCGTATTTATTTGAAGCTCTATGAACTCGAAAGCCCGCGCTGGACGCCGCGTGAGCGCAAAGCCCTAGTTGACCTCCTGCGCAATGAAATCGATCTGCTCTGGATGACCGGCGAAATCCGTATCGAAAAGCCAACCGTTGAATCGGAAATATCCTGGGGCCTGCATTTTTTCCGTGAAGCCCTGTTTGACCGCACCGCCTCTCTCTGCGATCTCATGGAATCCGCCCTGCAGCGCCACTACCCGGAACTGCCAAGCCACGTGCGCCCGCCCTTGAAATTTTCTTCCTGGATTGGCGGTGACCGCGACGGCAATCCTTTTGTGACCGTTGCCACCACGCGCAATGCCTTGCTGGAAAATCGCCGAGCCGCGGTTGAGCGGCTGGAGAAGCGCCTGACCGATTTGGTTCAACTCATTTCACTCAGCGGCAATGAGGTGAATTTTTCCGATGAATTCACCGCGCGGCTGGCGTTGCAGTTGGAAGCTTGTGGACAGGGCGAAAGCATAAGGCAGCGCAACCCACAGGAACTCTTCCGCCAGTTCTTCAGCGCGCTGCGGCTTCGCCTGAAGGACGCGCCGGGAGCAAAGCCGTTCCGCGATGTGGCCGAGTTCATCGCCGAACTTGCCGCAGCGGAGCGTGCGCTCGTTGACGTGAAAGCAGTAAGCATTGCCGCAACCCTCGTGCGCCCCGTGCGCTGGGAGGCGGAGATTTTCGGTTTCCGCACCGTGAGCCTCGACATCCGCCAGAACACCACGGTCACGAACCGGGTGCTGCAGGAAATCTGGCACAAGATGAATCCGGTCGCGAAGGTCAGCGTTCCCAAGGAAGGCAGTCCGGAATGGACCGCATGGATCATCGATGAACTCAACAAGCCTCTGGGTTTCCTGCCGAATTTCTTCGGTGTTTCCGAGGAGACGCGCGAACTTCTCGATCTGCTTTATCTCATCCGCGAAACCCTGAATGGACCTGATCCGCAATCCATCGGCACCTTCATTCTCTCCATGACGCGCTCTGCCGCCGATGTGCTGGGGCTCTATTTGCTCGCCAAATACTGCGGCCTGTTCCGCGATGATACCAGCAGCGAAAGCTGCAGGCTGCGCATCGTGCCACTCTTTGAGACCATAGACGACTTGCGCGCCGGACCCGAAATCATGAAGGAGCTCCTGGCCACCGGTGTTGTCAAAAAATCCGTGAACGACAGCGGCGGCCGGCAGGAAATCATGCTGGGCTATTCCGACAGCAACAAGGATGGCGGCTTCTTCTGCGCCAGCTTTGAATTGTTCGAAGCCCAGCGGCGGCTCCTCCGCGTGGGCAAGCAGGCAGGTGTCAACATCAGCTTCTTCCATGGCCGTGGCGGCTCCGTGAGCCGCGGCGGCGCGCCAACCGGCCGCGCCATCGCCGCCCAGCCCGCAGGCACCATCAACGGCCACATGCGCGTAACCGAGCAGGGTGAAGTCGTCTCCTCAAAATTCGCCAATCGTGGAACGGCACTGAACAATCTGGAAGTGCTGACCTCGAGCATTCTGGTTCACACCCTGAAATCGGGCGAGGAACCGGAACTGCGCATCAATCCGGAGCATCAGAAAGCGGTTGAGGAAATCGCCAGCCTCTCGTTCAAGGCCTATCGCAAGCTGGCGGAGGACAAGGCCTTGCTCTCCTATTTTCACGCTGCAAGCCCGGTTGAGGAATTGGCACTCCTGAAAATTGGATCGCGCCCGGCGCGCCGTTTCGGTGCCAAGGGAATTGAGGATTTGCGTGCCATTCCCTGGGTCTTCGCCTGGAGCCAGAACCGCCATCTGCTCACCGGTTGGTATGGACTGGGCTATGCCTTGGACGACTTCCTCTCGGCTCGTGGCCCCCAGGGCCTCACGCTGCTCCGCGACATGTTCAACAAATCGCGCGGTTTCAGGCTGGCCGTCGACGAAGTGGAAAAATCCCTGTTCTTGGCCGACATGCGCGTCGCCGAGAAATACGCCGAACTTGTTCCGGACCGGATTGATGCCGAGCGTATTTTCGCAGTCATCAGCCACGAGCATCGCCGCACCAGCCGCGCCATTCTCGAACTCACCGGCGCCAAGGTTCTGTGTGAACGCTTCCACGGTTTCCGCCGGCGCTTTGACCGCGTCCGCCCCATCGTTGACCGCGCCAATCTCTGGCAGGTGCAATTGCTCCGCGAGACTCGCGGCGAGAAGCGCGATGGCGCCCTGAACATGCCGCTGCTGATGACCATGAACTGCGTGGCAGGCGGCCTCGGCTGGACCGGCTGATTACTGTTCCCAGAAGTTCAGCACGCAGTTGCTCAGAAGCCCGGCAATGAAGATCGCGGTTTCGGGATCCGCGCGCTCCACATTGTCGTTGTTGACGGCATAGGCGGGAAATGCCGGCGTTTCTTGGAGGGGCACGCGCTTGAGATGGGCCATGGTGCCTGCAATCATGCCCCGTTTTTCCAGCGGGATGGTGCTGCCGTCTCCGGCGCCAGCCTGTATGGCAAAGGCAAGGCCAGCCACCCAGACACCTGATGCCAAAAGAATTTTCCCGCCCATGGCGCCATTATAGCAGCTTCAAACGAGATTTAAATATGTCACATTTAGCCCTTGTGGCCTCTCCCCCATTTCGGTGTATGCTCCGTATCAGGACCAAAAACCGGGAGAATATGATGACGCAGACCAAACGCAGTTTCCTAGCTCTTGCCGCCTTGTTGGCGCTTTCAACCTCTGCCATGTCCGCCGACATGATAGGCAATTGCGAATTGTCCGGGGCCAAGGGCTCTATTCCAATTGCCGCCCCTGCCAAGGCCGGCCAGCTTACGGTTCAGGTGTCGCTCCCAGCGCCAATCTGGTGGAATGGCGATACGCCGGAAGCCATCAAGGACGGCATGGAATACTGCATGGCCGCTGAAATCGCCTGGCGTGCCGGCTATGACAAGATGGAAGTGGTCAACGTCGGCTGGGATCCGCTGGTCGCCGGCCAGACCTCGGGCTACGACCTCACCCTGTCGGAAGTTTCCATCACCGACGATCGCAAGAAAGTGGTCGATTTCTCCATTCCCTACTTCAGCTCGGATATTGGTGTGCTGACCCGCGCCGATGCGCCCGTTGATGCCACCGGCATCAAAACGGCAAAGGTCGGTTTGCAGCAGGCAACCACCGGGGCGACGTTTGCAACCGAAAAACTCGGCCTGACCAATGTGCAGATTTATCCTGACCAGGGCGACATGTTCACGGCACTTCGCGCCGGCCAGATCGATGCGGCAATGACGGATACCTCCATTTGTCTGGCGGAAGAAAAGAGCACGGAAGGAAAATCCGTTGTGGTCGGCCAGTACAAGACCGGTGAAGCCTATGGCGCGATTTACGAAAAAGGCTCGGCCAACGGAGGCACCATCGACAAGATCATCCAGGCGATGATCGATGACGGCACGATGAAGAAGCTTGGCGCTAAATATCTGGCCGAGGCCTGGGGCAAGGATCCCGCCACAATTCCCTACTTCGAATAACATTCAGGCTGGAGCCCCCGCGCTGTTAGCGGGGGTTTCTCTTTGCACCCAGGCCAAACATTGAACGCACCGGAAACCCCCGTAAAAAATCCCAATGATGCGGCACGGATCAGCCTCACGGCCGTGTGGTTTGCCGGTCTCTGCGTTGTGGCAACCTTTGGCGCCACCGCTCTCGTGCGGATTGCATTGCGCGGCCTCGATTTTTATGGGCTTGCCTGGGAGGTGCTGTTTGGCATTGTCTTGTTGCTGTCAGCCCTGACTTTTATTCCGGCTCTGAGAGCTGTAAGAAAATCAGCGGTTGCGAAGGCAGCCCTCGCCAGGAACGATCTCGCCGAAATGCGCATTGCCACCTCGGAGGCCCGCGATTCCGCCTGGCTCACCTTTGGCTGGGGCAGCTTCGGCCTCGTAGCACTTGCATTCATTTGTTTCATTCTCACCAATGACGCAGCGGTGGGGAGAACCTTTTTCCTGCTGCCCCTGATGCGTGAGAAGTGGTGGCTGGTCACCAAGTCATTTTTCCTCAATAACCTGTTCATCTTTGTGGTTGCCGAGATTCTGGTGCTGGCGTGGGGCTTGATTGTGGCCCTGGCGCGCATGCTGCCGGGCCCGGCCGGCAGGCCCATTCGGGCCCTGGCCATCATCTATTGCGATGTCTTCCGCGGCCTGCCTGCCGTTGTCACCCTGTATCTCATCGGCTTCGGCATTCCCATTTCTGGCCTTCCCGAACTTGTCGTTCCGAAAATCGTGGGCTTGTTTGTTGATTTCTCAACAATGACACCCATGGAAATAAAAACGGCAACCCGCATCCCGGTGATCTGGTGGTGCATCCTGGCGCTGACCCTGACCTATGGCGCCTATGTGGCCGAAGTCTATCGCGCCGGCATTGAAAGCATCCACTGGAGCCAGGTGTCAGCGGCGCGTTCGCTTGGCCTCTCCTATATGCAAACCATGCGTTATGTCGTTGTGCCGCAAGCAGTGCGCCGCATCATGGCGCCGCTGCTCAATGATTTCATCGGATTGCAGAAGGACACGGCCCTCGTGCAGGTGGTGGGCGTCATCGACGCCTTCAACCAGTCGCGCATCATTGCCTCCAATGCCTTCAATCTTTCCGCCGTGACGATCGTGGCAATCCTCTTTGTGCTGATTACCATTCCGCAGGCCCGCTTTGTCGACAAGCTCATCGAGCGCGACAATGCCCGCACCAGGGCAGGGGGCTGACATGGCATTCCTTGAAATGCGAAATGTTGAAAAGGAATTCGGCGCGATACGGGTGCTGCGCGGCATCAATCTGGAAGTGAACGAGCATCAGGTTGTCTGCCTCATCGGTCCCTCGGGCTGCGGAAAGTCCACCCTCCTACGTTGCATCAACGGCCTTGAAAAAATCCAGGGCGGTGAAATACGGCTCGAGAATGACCGGGTGTCGGGGCCGGGCGTGGATGTGAACAGGTTGCGCCAGCAGGTTGGCATTGTCTTTCAAAGTTTCAACCTGTTTCCGCACATGAGCGTGCTTGAGAACGTGACGCTTGCTCCTACCAAGGTCTTGAAAATGGAGCAGGCCGCCGCCGATGACCGCGCCATGGTTCTCCTGAAGCGCATCGGCCTGGAAGCCAAGGCCAATGAATATCCGGATCGCCTCTCCGGCGGCCAGCAGCAGCGTGTGGCCATTGTCCGGGCCCTGGCCATGGAGCCCAAGCTCATGCTGCTGGACGAGATTACTTCCGCCCTTGATCCCGAGCTTGTGTCTGAGGTTTTGAACATCGTGCGTGATCTCGCCACCCAGGGCATGACCATGCTGCTTGCCACCCATGAAATGGGGTTTGCCCGCGAAGTGGCATCCAAGGTGTGCTTCCTCTACGAGGGCGTCGTTCACGAGGAAGGCCCGCCCGAGGAGCTTTTTGGTCAACCCAGGGAAGAGCGCACCCGGGCTTTTCTGAAGCGCATCATTGAGGCCGGCCGCCTTTAATTCCGCTTTTGCAGGGAACAAACACCGTCGATCGGCGTTCATATTTGTGGCAAAACCACGCAATTATCCCATAGTTCTGCCTTATACCTCTCCTAAATCCGGGCGGAATCAACAGTTTGGCGTACAATCCGTGACGTCATTTCTTCGGAGGCGACATATGAAGTTTCTACCATTAACCGCGAGCCTTATGGCTTTGGCATTGTTTTCGGCCCCGGCATTTGCCCAGGACGAGGCCCCGGCCCAGGATCAGCCTGCTGTCGAAGAGGCAGCGCCGCAGGTTCCGGAAGAAGTCCTGGTCCTGCTAAATGACGCAAGGCCCCTTTCGGAGCTTTCAGTCGATGAACTCGGCGCCCGCGCCAAGCAGGCCCGCAATTTTTCGAAAATGAAAGGCCTCCCAGACGAAACGCGCGACCAGTTGCAGGCCATTGCCCAGGCGGCCCGTGGTGAAATAGCCGCCCGCGAGCAGCAGGCAGCCCAGCCAGCGGTTGAACAACCGGCAGCGCCAGCAGCCGAACAGCCAGTCGTTGAAGCGCCGGCAGAGCAGCCCGCCGAAGCCGCTGCCCCGGCAGCCGTGGAACTTCCGCCCGACGTGGCCAATCTTCTGAATGACCAGCGCCCGTTGAGCGAACTCAGTGCCGAGGAACTGGACCATCGTTTCAAGACGGCCCGCCAATTCTCCAAGGCGAAGAAATTGCCCGATGAAACAAAGGCGCAGTTGGCCGGGATGGCCAAGGCAGCCCGCGAGGAATTGATGGCCCGCGAGACTGCGGCCCAGAAGGTGCCGGAGCCACTGGTGCAGCCGGAAACCGCTGCGCAGCCACCTGCCGCCGAACCGCCCGCAGTCGTGGAGCAGCCTCCCGTTGTTGAACAACCGCCTGTGGTTGAAGCGCAACCACCGGCAGCAACTCCGCCAGCCGATGCGAAGCAAGCTCAGCAACTGGACGGCAATGCGGCAGTGCCGGAAGCTGAAGCCAAGGCCAAGGCCTATCTTGACGATGCCACACCCGCCGACAAGCTCTCCGATGAAGACCTGCGCAAGCGGCTGGATGGTATCCGTGAACTGATGGCGGGCAATGAACTGTCCCGCAAAACCGAACAGGCGCTGCGCAAGAAGCTGCGCGTCGAGCGTGAAATCTTGCGTAACCGCGTGGCCCTGGCCGAGCCGCCGAAACCGGCCCAGCCAGAAGCCGGCAGTCAACCGGCTCCCAAACCGTCAAAAATCAACAAGAGGGATTACACCTTCAACATTGATATCGTGCTGAACGACCGCAGGCCTTCCGATGAGCTGCAGGATTACGAACTCCGCCGTCGTTTGGAAGTCTATCGTCAGTACGACCGGGACGAACGTTATGATGAAGATCAGCGCGCCTATTGGCGGGAAGTCAGGCAGCGTGACGAAGCGCTCCTCCAGCAACGGCTTATACGCGAGCGCCGTCAGCGCCAGGCCGAACTCGCCTCGCAATATGAGGACGATCAGTACGACATTGAGCTGGGTGATGGATATAACCCGGATCAGCAGGACGATGTCTATGCAGCCGAAGTTGACGACGAGGAGCTGGAAGATGTGCTCGTTGCCGCGCCGCGCCGGAAAATCGACCGCCGCTATACGGTAGAGGAAGTCGAAGCCTCTCCTGAGCTGCGCGAGGCCCTGCCGCGCATCGAAATCGACACCGTGCGCTTTGGTTTCAACGAGGCTTTCGTGCGCCCGGAAGAGGTGGGCAACCTCGACCGCATCGGCGAAATCATGGAACGCGTCCTGAGCAAGCATCCGCGTGAGGTGTTCCTGATTGAAGGCCATACTGATGCGGTGGGTTCCGACGCCGCCAACCTGAAGCTGTCCCGCGAACGCGCGGCGGCCATTAAGAAGGCCCTCACGACCTATTACGTCATCCAGCCCCAAAACCTGCAAACCGTGGGCTATGGCGAGCGCTACCTGAAGATCCCGACCGCCGAGGCGGAACAGGAAAACCGCCGGGTTTCGGTCAGCCGCGCCACCTCCGTTTTGGGTGAACTCGACGAGTAACGTCTTTCCCTTGCAAGTCCCTTGGGCCGCGTCTAAAACGCGGCCCAATTCATTTCAACACACAGGGAAAATTATGGCCATCGAACGCACCTTCTCGATCATCAAGCCGGACGCCACACGGCGCAATCTGACCGGCGCCATCAACGCCAAGATCGAGGCGGCGGGCCTGCGCATCATTGCCCAGCGCCGCACCAAGTGGAAGCAGGCCGATGCCAGGAAGTTCTACGCCGTTCATGCCAAGCGCCCGTTCTACAAGGATCTGGTGAAATTCATGACCTCCGGCCCCATCGTCATGCAGGTGCTGGAAGGCAACAATGCAGTTGCCAAATATCGCGAAATCATGGGCGCCACCAACCCGGCCAACGCCGATGCGGGCACCATCCGCAAGGATTTCGCCGAGTCCATTGAGGCCAATTCGGTGCATGGCTCGGACAGCGCCGAAAACGCCAAGAAGGAAATCAAGCTCTGCTTCAAAGCCGCTGAGATCGTAGGCTAAGACCATGTGGGTCGCCCTTTACGTCGTTGCCATTGTGCTGGTGAACTGGCTGTTCACCGCTGTTGCACCCTGGAGCACGGTGTTGGGCGACCTCTACCTGGCCAATGTCGTTGTCGGCTTCGTATTTGTTTTGCGCGACTACGCCCAGCGCGAAATCGGCCACAAGGTTTTGCTGGCAACACTGTTTGCAGGCATCGCCACCTATTTCATGG
Organism: Aestuariivirga sp.; assembly: GCA_965279345.1. Classification (GTDB taxonomy): domain Bacteria; phylum Pseudomonadota; class Alphaproteobacteria; order Rhizobiales; family Aestuariivirgaceae; genus Aestuariivirga. The sequence goes on along the minus strand of CBDIHN010000001.1, from coordinate 85,638 downwards.
TGGATCCCGCCATCGCCATCGCCAGCGTTACCGCCTTCGTACTGTCGGAGATGGCTGACTGGGCCATCTATTCCTTCACCAAGCGTCCCCTGCAATCGCGTATTCTCATTTCCAGTTTGGTGGCCGTGCCTCTCGATACATTGGCGTTCCAGTATCTCGCGGGCTACTTGACGCCTGCGGCCTTTACGACTGAAGTGTTGAGCAAGGCACTCGGTGTGGCCATCGTCTGGTATCTCCTGAAGCTTCGGATGGACAGGTCACCCGCCGCCGTACACTGAATTTTGGAGGCTGAATCCATGGCGATAGAAACGGTTTGCGGCCACGAGTTCATCATCCACTTCGACGGCAGCCGCTGCATCCACTCCCGCAATTGTGTGTTGGACCGGCCCGATGTTTTCGTTCCCAACGTGAAGGGCGAATGGATCTACCCAGACAAGGCCAATTTGGAAGGCATCTCGCAGCTTGCCCATAATTGCCCATCCGGCGCCATTCGCTACGAGCGGGTGGATGGTGGCCTGGGCGAAGCGCCACCCCTCGTGAACACCCTTCGGGTGCGCGAGAATGGCCCGCTTGCCATCAATGCCCCTCTCGTTATCGAAGGGACAGAGCAGGGCCTAAGGGCCACCTTGTGCCGCTGCGGCCAGTCAAAGAAGAAACCCTATTGCGACGGCAGCCATTCGGCGGCAGGCTTTGCTGCCACCGGTGAGCCGGCCCAAAAGGACTCGCAAGCCCTGGAAGCCCGCAATGGCCCTGTCAGCATCACGCCAAAGCTCAATGGCCCGCTTCTGGTCAGCGGCAATCTCGAAGTGGTGAGCGGCACCGGCCGGACCATCAACCGCGTAACCAAGACAGCCCTCTGCCGCTGCGGCCACTCCGCCAACAAACCCTATTGCGATGGCTCCCATGCCAGGGTTGGTTTCTTGAGCGAATAGTTCTTACGACGGGTTTCCGATGGCCCGCGCGATCGCTTCCATCTTGTGGCGGTGGCCGACAATCTCGTAGCCGACAACCGTTACAATTGGCGCAAGCATCAGGATGATCAGGCACACGGCCATGTCGACGCCTGCCATGGCCGCCACAACCGACGCTGCCAAAACAAGGGCCGTTCCCGCCAGCAGCCACAGATGAAAGCGGTCGCCCTGGCGCAGAAGGTAAGTGTAAAGCCCGTAGATCATCAGCACATAGACCGACACCGGCACGGCCACGGTCAGCACCGTGGCGACAGCGCCAATATGGGCCTTGTGATCGATGTAGTAGGCCGCGACATGCAATCCCGCTCCCGTTGCGACGATCGACCCGAAAATGAGCATATGTCCGTAGCCCCAGACAAAGGCGCGGCTGCGGTGGGCGTGGAGGATTTCAGCGCTCGGCATGATGTAATACATCCACCACATGCCGAAAGTCAGCCCCGTTCCCGCGATGCAGACGAGCAGGGCATTCAATGTCCAGCCTTGGCCCTCGATCACCGCTGACAGGGAGGCAACCGTGCCGACCACGCCCTCACCAAGGGCAATGATGACGAGCAGCCCATAGCGTTCGGCAATATGGTGGGCATGCCAGGGTGTACCGCCGTCCTTGCGTTCGGCAATCACCGGGCCGGCCATCTCAATGGCCGTCAGGAGGGTCGTGAAAACGAAGGTCATGGGTAGGGAAAAATTCGTGAAGATCAATGCGACCCAGCCGATTTGCGCAATCAGGATCGTCGTCACAAAGGTCATGCAGGCCCGCCGCCGCGCCGGATCCTGCCGTGCCGCCCGCAACCACTGGAAGATCATCGCAACGCGCATGATCACATAGCCAAGCACCATGACGCCATTGTCGAAATGTTCGCCGTGTTCGATAGACTTGAACATCTGCGGCAAGCCAATCGCCAGGATCAGGACGCCGGTCATTTGCACCATGGTCACAACCCGGAATACCCAGTCATCCGTGTCGTAGGCCGACGCGAACCAGGAAAAATTGATCCAGGCCCAGCAGATGGCGAAGGTGGAGAAGCCAAAGCCAATCAGCCCCGCCGCGTAATGCCCGTCCGCCAGCAGGTGGGCGAACTGCGCTGCCGCCAGTCCGAAGGCAATAACGAAAGTCAGGTCAAACAGCAGCTCCAATGGCGTTGAAGCGCGGTGCGCCTCGTGCGGATCACGCCCGCCCATGCGGATGGCATGATGCGCCAGTGGATTGCGTGACGGGGCAGGCGGCGTGGTCATTCATTCTCTCCGGTCGTGTTGCGGCGCCTAGCCTATCATTGTTGGCGGCGTTTCCAACGGGGGCACATGCTGGACCCGTTCGCGGTAGGAAATATAAATCGCACAGGCTATCAGGATGCCAACGCCCACAAATGTCCAGGTATCGGGGAAGTCTCCGAAGAAATACCAGCCCACAACCACCGCCATGATGATTTCCGTGTAGCCGAGGGGTGCCAGCAGCGAGGCCTCGGCATAGTCATAGGCGCGCACGATGAGGTAATGCCCCGCCGTGGCGAAGAAGGCGAGCAAAATGAATAGCCCCCACTGTTGCGGCGTGGGCGTTTGCCAGACGAAGACCACAGCTATGGATGTGAGCACGGCACCGGCAAGGCTGGTGAGGAATGTCGTGGTCATGGCGCTGGCGCTGCCCGCAATGCGCCGCGTGAGCAGCATGTAAAGCGCCAGCGAAGTGCCGGCCCCCAGCGCCATGAAAACCCCTGGATTCAAATTTTGAAAGCCGGGGCGAATGATGATCAGGGTGCCCATGAACCCAACCGCCACCGCAAGCCAGCGGCGCAGTCCAACTTTTTCACCGAGTACCAGTGGCGACAGCATCGTGATGATCAGCGGCTGGACAAAGAAGATCGCCAGCGTTTCGGCAATGCCCTGGAATTTCAGCGCCCAGAAGAAAAGCGCCGTGGCCGCCATGAGGAACACGGCGCGAATCATGTGCACGACGGGGCGTTGCGGAACAAGGCTGCGGGGTCCATCGAGTTTCCACACCAGCGGTGCGGTCATCACCATGGCAAAGAAAAGCCTGGCCCAGACGATTTGGATGATGGGCACATTCTGCTGGCCGAGGAATTTGGCCACAACATCAAGAAAAGGCAGCACAATCATGGCTGCGATCATCAGGGCAATGCCTAACAAAGTCTTAGGAGTGGTAGCCGGGGAATGGGCAGAAGACATGGCGGCTAGCTATCCCATCACCGGGATATTGGCAATTTGTTTACAACTTGAGCGCATGATTGGCGGGTATGCGTAGTTGGAGCTGTTTATGAACGATCAAATCTGCATAGCCGCTCCGAGACCCGCCTAACCTCAGGGGGTTTAATCCTCCGGCGGCGCCTCGGACGGCGAACTGGAGGACCTATGACCAAGTTCAATATCGTATTTGCGTGCATTTCACTTATCGCCCTGGGCTCTTCAAACCCGGCGCAGGCCCTTGGCATGTGCGGCAGCCGCGCCGATTTCATCAAGGCGCTCTCGGATAAATACCAGGAAACCGGCAAGGCTCTCGGCATCGCAGGGCAGGTCAATCTGGTCGAAGTCTTTGCCTCGAAAGCGGGCACCTGGACCATTCTGGTGACAACGCCGCAAGGCAAATCCTGCATCATCGCCGCCGGCAGCTCCTGGGAAGACTTGCCCCCAAGCAAGAACCTGACCTCGCTCTAGGCCTTAAGCCGGGCGTTTGTCGGATCCCAGAGCGATTCGCTGACAATACTTGCCTTTCGCTTCTCGCCGAACATGAGAACGTCGAACCCTGTGCCCATGGCCGTCATGGCGGGGTCCACATAGGCAAAGGCCAATGATTTGTTTACCGCGTGGCCGTAGCCGCCCGATGTGGTGAGGCCCACGATCTTCTCGCCGCTGTAAACTGGTTCATTCCCCACACAATCCGAATCCGTATTGGCAACTTCAAGAGATACGAGCTTCATGCGCACCCCGCGCTGATGCTTGGAAAGGGTGGCGGCCTTGCCGGTGAAATCCGGCTTGTCCAGGCGGATGAAGCGCTCCATCGAGGCTTCGAACATGTCAATTTCCGTGGTGAGCTCCGAGCCCCAGCCGCGGTAGGACTTTTCCATGCGCAGCGAATTCATGGCATAGGTGCCGAAAAGTTTCAGTCCGCAGGGTTTCCCGGCCTTTTTCAAACTGTCGAAAATTTTAGGCATCTCGGCCATCGGAACATGCAGTTCCCAGCCCAATTCGCCGACATAGTTGACGCGCAGCAGCCGCACCTTCTTGACCCCCGCAACCTCGGCCTCCTTGCCCGTAAGCCAGCGGAAGCTTGCGTTGGAAAGATCAGTCGCGGTGCATTGGCTCAGCACGTCGCGCGCCAGCGGGCCGGCAAGGACCAGCACGCCAAAGTCATCGGTGACGTCCGTGATCGTCACGTTCTCGGTGGCAAGCCTGCGCCACTCCAACTGGTCCTTATCGTGCAACTGGGCAACCGCGGCAGAAAGCACGTAGAAATGCTCCGGCCCCAGCCGCGTGACGGTGATTTCCGATTCAATGAAGCCATTCTCGTTCAGCAGATGGCCGAGGATAATGCCACCATCCTTCGTGGGAATTTTGTTGGCGCAAACCCGCTCAAGGAACGCATAGGCATCACGCCCCTTCACCTCGAACTTGGAAAAGGTCGAAAGGTCCATGAGCCCAACCCGCCCGCGCACTGCCAGCGCTTCCTCGCGCACCGCCTCGAACCAGTTCGAACGCTTGTAGGAATAGGCCTCGCCCTTACCGGAGATATCATACCAGCGCGGCCGTTCCCAGCCGAAGATCTGCGCGAACTGCGCTCCTTCCGCTTTCAGCTTTTCATAAAGCGATGATTTGCGCAGGCCCCGGCCAACTTCATGCTGTTCGCCCGGCTTGTAGCAATAATACATGTGGTGATAGTCGGCGACCGAGACTTCCGCTGTATAGTCTTTGGTTGCCCAATTGCCGAAGCGCCTTGGATCAAATTCGCGCATGTTGATTTCGGCCTGGCCATGCACCATCCACTGCGCCAGATATTTGCCCGCCCCGCCACCCTGGCAGATGCCGATGGAAGCCCCGCAATGCATCCAGTAATTCTTCGGCCCGGGAGCCGGGCCGGAAAGATAGGTGCCATCCGGCGTATGGGTGATGGCCCCGGAAATGATGGACTTGAGCCCGGCATTGCCAAAAATCGGCATGCGCTCCGTGGCGCGTTCCAGCCACGGCGTAAGACGGTCCAGTTCGGGAGCGACCAATTCGCTTTCAAAATCCCAGGCGGGCGGCTGGCCATCCCAGCAGAGATGCGCCGTTTCCGTTTCATAGGGGCCAACCAGCACACCATTGGTTTCCTCGCGCAGATACGCATGGGAGTAGGGGTCGCGCACCACCGGCAATTCCGGTGCGAGATCAATCAACTCCTTCAAGGGCTCGGTGATCATGTAGTGGTGCAGCATGTTGGCGATGGGCACATTGTGTCCGGTCCACGAGCCCACCACATCGCAGTAGGAGCCGGCCGAATTCACCACATGCTGGCAGATGATGTTGCCCTTGTCGGTGATTACGTTCCATTCGCCCGATGGCAGTTGTTTGATATCCATGACGCCCGTGCGGCGGTAGATTTCCGCACCGAGTTTCCGCGCGCCCGCTGCCATTGCATTGGTAATGTCGGCCGGCGCCACATGGCCATCGGTGACGGTGTGGAAAGCCGCTTTCACGCCGAAGGTTTCAAGGAAGGGATGGTATTGCTTGATCTCCGAGGGGCCGATGATTTCGCATTCATAGCCCGCAAGGCGCGATACGCCATATACATACTTGAACCAGTTTACTTCTTCATCAGTGGTGGCGAGTCGGAGCCCGCCGCAGCCGTGCCAAGACACCGCTTGTCCGGTAAGTTTCTCGAGTTGTGGGTAAAGCTGGGTGCCATAGAGATGCACCTTGGACATGTTGAGCGAGCCGTTGAACTGCGGGCATTGGCCCGCCGCATGCCAGGTCGAACCGGAGGTCAGTTCGCCTTTTTCGACAAGCGCAATATCACTCCAGCCTTCCAGCGCCAGATGGTAAAGCAGGCCCACGCCCATCACGCCGCCACCGACCACAACCACCCGCGCATGGGACTTCATTCGATTCCTCCGAGAAACAAAACAGTGTAAACCGTGAGTGCTCATGTTCTCAAGCGCCGCGCAAGCGAGTTTCTTGTGCCGGAGGTGAGGCGGATTCACCACCCCATGGTTCATGGGAGGTTCAGGTGGGCGGTGCGAGACTGGAAAACTCAGGAGGATTCGCCATGCGCAAGCTTTTAGCCGTTTTGTTTTTCGCTGTTTTGCTCACCCCTGCCGCCCATGCCACCTCAGGCCCCGGCTGCCTGATCGTCACCAATGTGGCCGAGGATGATGCGCTGAATATGCGCAGCCGCCCCTCAGCCTCCTCGCGCATTGTCGATCAATTGGTGCCGGGCCAGCACGGCATCATCCATCTCGATGCGCCCTGCGGCCCCCTCAGCAGCCCGTGGCCCCAGCGCTGGTGCCGGGTCAGCCATTACAATGCTGAAGTAGTCACCCACGGATGGGTGAAGGCCCGCTATGTCAGGGACAGCGACTGCCCGTAATCAGGGGCAAACCAGGGACGGCACACCGCTGCAAATCGCGCCGACGATTTCACTGCGTTGGCCCCAGAAGCCCACGCCAAGCAGCAGCGGCGCGGCAAAGCCGCTGGCCACATAATAGATGAAGTTGCGCACGCTGTCCGGCGCCCAGAAACCGGCATCGTCCCACTCGGCACCCACCACATGTTTTTCAAACTGGTAGTTGTCACGGGTGAGCGTATCCAGCGGTTCGCCAAGGCCCAGGTCTTCCGCAAACATGGTCGCATGGGCTCGCCAGAAATGGCCAAGGCCACCCAGCAGCGCGCCAATCACCGAGGCGGCAAGAACAAAGCATATGTAGGCGAAGCCGGTCATCGGGCGAGATTATCGTCCGTTCTGTTACTCAGGGCTTAACGACCTCGTAGAGCATCAGGGCCGTAGCACTGGCCACATTGAGCGACTCCGCCCCGCCGGGCATTGGAATGCGGACAAGGCTGCTGCACGCCGCCGCTAGCTCCTCAGAGAGCCCCCGGCGCTCACTGCCCATGACGAGCAGGGTGGGAGACCTATACGTCCGCCTGAAATCTTCAGTTCCTTTGAGATGGGTGCCGACCACGTCGCCGGGCCAAGTTTTGCACAGCGCAGTGAAGGCTTCTATCTCCATGCGCAGCAGCGGAACCCCAAAAATGGAGCCCGTGGTGGCCCGCACGCAGTCTCCCGAATAGGGATCGCAGGATTGGCCGACCAGAATAACCCCGGAAGCCGCAACCGCATCGGCGGTGCGGATGATCGTTCCCAGATTGCCCGGGTCGCGCATATCTTCCAGCGCCAACCACACGCCTTTTGGGGTGACTTCGCTCGCATAGCGCCGCTTGAATGTGGCAAGGGCGCCCTGCGGGTTGTTCTGCCCGCTGAGCCCCTCCATGACTTTTTCGGTGACCAGAATGGGTCGCGTTTCGCCCCAGGCCGAAATGGGCTCCGTCGAGACCAGATGCTCCGGCACCCAGCCAGCCTTTCGCGCCCGGTCCAGCATCTCCCAGCCTTCGGCCACAAACAGGCCGGTTTCATGCCTGAATTTCTTCTCGGAAAGTGAGCGGATAAGCTTGATCGTGGGGTTTTGGGGGGACGTAACTGGAACCATGACGGCAAGTATAGTTTCGGCTATATCTTCCGTCCATGAACATTCGCCCCAACATCAAGACCGGAATTTCCGTTTGCCCCCATGATTGCCCCTCGGCCTGCGCCCTGGAAGTGGAACTGCTCGATGAGCGCACGATTGGCCGGGTGCGCGGCGCCAAGGACAATTCCTACACCCTCGGCGTGATCTGCGAAAAAGTCGGCCGCTATGCCGAGCGCATTCATCATCCCGATCGCCTGCTTTATCCCCTTAAGCGCATTGGCCCCAAGGGCACCGGCCAGTTCAAGCGCATAAGCTGGGACGAGGCGATGGAGGAAACGGCTGCCGCCTTCCTCAAAGCCGAAGCCGACTTTGGCTCCGAATCCGTTTGGCCCTACTACTATGCGGGCACCATGGGCCTCGTGATGCGTGATGGCATCGAGCGCCTGCGCCACACCAAGAATTATTCCGGCATGTATGCCACGTTCTGCATATCACTTTCGTGGAGCGGATATTTTGCCGGCGCCGGCAATATTTCCGGCGTTGATCCCCGCGAGATGCAGAAGTCTGACCTCATCGTCATCTGGGGCGGCAACCCGGTGAACACGCAAGTGAACGTCATGACCCATGCCATGAAGGCCCGCAAGGATCGCGGCGCCAAGATCGCTTGCGTCGATATCTATGATACCGGCACCATGAAGCAGGCCGATGTGAAACTGCTCATCCGCCCCGGCACCGATGGGGCGCTGGCCTGCGCCATCATGCACGTGCTGTTCCGCGATGGCTATGCCGACTGGCCCTACCTTGAGGCGCTCACCGATTGCCCCCGTGAATTTGAAACTCACCTCAAAACCAAAACGCCGGAATGGGCGTCGAAGATTTGCGACATTTCCGTTGCCGAAATCGAAGCCTTTGCGAAATTGATCGGTGAAACCAAACGCACGTTTTTCCGTCTCGGTTATGGCTTCGCCCGTGGGCGCAATGGGTCCGTGAACATGCATGCCGCCTCCTGCATCCCCGTCGTCACCGGCGCTTGGAAACATGAAGGTGGCGGCGCGCTTCATTCCAACAGCGGCATCTACAAGTGGAACAAGAAAATGATCGAAGGCACCGATGCCAAAAAGGGCGGCCTTCGTGTCATCGATCAAAGCCGCATCGGCCCGGCACTTTTGGGCGATCCCTTCGATCTCGCCGGGGGGCCGCCGGTCAAGGCCATGCTCGTTCAAAACACCAATCCCGCATCGGTTGCTCCTGATCAAACCAAGGTGAAGCAGGGCTTGGCCCGCGAGGATCTCTTTGTCTGCGTCCACGAGCAGTTCATGACCGAGACGGCGAAGTACGCCGACATCGTTTTGCCCGCCACCATGTTTCTGGAGCATGACGATGTCTATCAGGGCGGCGGCCACCAGCATATCCTGTTTGGCCGCAAGCTGGTGGAAGCACCCGGTGAATGCCGCAGCAACCATGATGTGATCTGCGACCTCGCTAAGCGTCTGGGCGCGGAACATGAGGGCTTCACCAAAACGCCGCGTGAATTGATTGACTGGACCCTGCAGCATTCGCGCCGGCCTGATTTGCAGAAGCTTGATGAAGAAAACTGGATTGACGTGCAGCCCGATTTTGAAACGGCGCATAATCTGAAACGTTTCGGCCATCCCGACGGCAAATTCCATTTCAAGCCCGATTGGGTGAAAGCCGCCCATCTTTCGCCAACGGGTCCTCTCGGCCCGGTGAACGGCATGCCTGTATTTCCCGATCACTGGGGCGCCATTGAAGAGGCGACGGAGGAGTATCCCTTCCGCCTCGCCACCAGCCCGGCCCGCACCTTTCTCAATTCCACCTTCAATGAAACGCCATCCTCGCTCAAGCGTGAGGGCAGGCCCACACTCTTCGTGCATCCCCAGGACTTGGCAGAAGCAGGCATTGCCGATGGCGACAAGGTGAAGGTGGGCAGCGCCCGTGGCGTGGTCACCCTCCATGCCAAGGCCCATGACGGGCAGCGGCGCGGCGTTCTGATTGCCGAGTCCATCTGGCCCAATGAGGCCTTTGAAGACGGACAGGGCATCAATACACTGACCGGCTGCGACCAGGCGGCTCCCGCGGCGGGCGGCCTTTTCCACGATAACCGCGTCTGGCTGAAGCTCGCCAGATGAATCGGGGATGAACGGTTGGTTCAGCGGAGGCTCAGGCGGAAAGTCCTAGTGTGAGGTCTAGTTTAACGCCTTTCACGACGGTACCGACATGAAAACCCTGATCATGATCTCCTTCGCCGGACTTCTGCTGGCTGTGGCTTCGGTCTCATCCTTTGCCGGTGACGACAAGAAAAACACCACGCAAACCCTTGCTGCAACCACCAATCAGCAGGTTTCCATCAAGCTTTTGCGCCTGCGGATCAGGGCCCCGCAAACTCCAGCCATACCCCTGGGAATTAACCAATGATTAACCCTTTCGAGTCCCTCCAAGTGCTTGAAAAGAATCATTTTCTTGCGCCCCAGAATCGTTCCACGGTGCCTTCCATGATAGAAATCCGTTACCCCAACCCGCCGTCATGGCTTCTGCTGATGGCCGTATTTCTGATCCTCGCAACTATCGCACCTGTCGCCGTTTTGGTCGGCTAAAAGCTTCAAGGCAGGCGCGAAATGCGTTCGAAGAGCAGGTCAAAAAATCCCTGCGCGTTGATCGACCGGCATACTGTGGCATTGGGCTTCTTGCCGGTAATGCGCCACCAATCCACCACTGTCGCACCCATGGTGAGTTCGGACTCGCATTCGATCTCCACATTCACCTCTCGGCTCTGAAAAAGTTCAGGCTTCAATAGCCAAGCCATCACGCAGGGGTCATGCAGCGGCGCGCCATCAGTGCCATATTTTTCTTCGTCAAAGCGCTCGGAGAATGACAGCATTGCCGCAATGGCCGGGCCGGGCCTGTTCTTCATCCCGCGGAACCTCTCGATGCGCACTGCGGTGGACAAGGCCTGGTGCGTGCAGTCCAGCGGCACCAGCGTCATGGGAATACCCGCTTGAAACACCACACGCGCCGCGTGCGGGTCCACCCAGATATTGAACTCCGCCGCAGGCGTGATGTTTCCGGCTTCAAAGTAGCCGCCACCCATGGCAACAATGCGCTTGATGCGGGACGCTATCCTGGGCTCGCGGATGAGCGCCAGCGCGATGTTTGTCATGGGGCCGAGAACGCACAGGGTAATGGCACCTGTGTCGTGCGTCATCAACGTCTCAACGATGAAATCCACTGCATGCTGTTTCTGCAACGGCATCTTGGGATCGGGCCAGACCGGGCCATCCAGCCCGGTTTGCCCATGCACATGCTCGGCCGTCTTCAGCGGGCGCAGAAGGGGGCGCGTTGCACCTGCAAAAACCTTGATGTCGGGCCGGCCCGCCAATTCGCAAATCTTGCGCGCGTTGATTTCGGTAAGCGCCAGCGGCACGTTTCCCGCCACCGCCGTAATGCCCAGAACCTCCAATTCCGGCGAGGCCAGCGCCACCAGTATGGCAACGGCATCGTCCTGGCCGGGGTCCGTATCGATGATGATGGGCAGGGGCTTGGTCATTTTTTGGAAGCTCTTTGTTTCTTGCGCAGGTGATAGGTGAGCGCCATGGAAATGCAATGGCGCAGGAGTTCTTCTGGTAGCCTATCGGCCACATCAAAGACAATGCTCCTGTTGCCCTCGAACTTCATCTTGCCCCGGTAGAGCTCCTTGAAATCTTCGATCAGGCCGGAGGTACAGATGAAATACATTGCATATTTCGTGGGTTCATTCCTGATGTGGTCAATCCGGATCGTGCTGCCGCTGCCGGTTTCCGGGGTGATATAGCTGGGCTGCCCCCAGCGCAGGGCTTCCTCCAGCTTGCCAACTCCCGGTGTTGTCTTCGCCACGTCGAATATCATCTGGCGCAGCGCAAGCAGTTTTTCCCGCACCGGCTTGGGATAGATGCCGAAATCAAGCTTTGCCATGAATGCGCGCTCCCATGATATTTCTTCCCCTGCTGCCCCTCTACTGCCACACTGCTGACAGCATGTTGTCAGCAGTATTACAGTAGGTAGAGACATGCGTAGAGCCGACCGCCTTTTGCAGCTGATCCAGATCCTGCGCCGCCACCGCCGCCCGGTGACGGGCGATGTCATGGCGCGTGAGCTGGAGGTCTCGCTCCGCACAGTTTACCGCGACATTGCCACCTTGACCATCGAAGGGGTTCCCATTCGCGGCGAGGCGGGCGTGGGCTATGTGCTGGGCGAGGGCTATGACCTGCCGCCCCTGATGTTCACCACCGATGAGCTGGAAGCAGTCATGCTGGGTCTGCGCTGGGTCGCCAGGCGGGGCGACAAGGATTTGGCCCGTGCCGCCCTTGATACGGTGGCCAAGATCGGCACCGTGCTGCCGGAAAAGCTCAGGCCCTTCCTGTTTGATGCGGGACTTCTCGTGCCGCAGCGCATGCATCTCACGCCGGACCGCATTGATGTAGCCCAGTTCCGCGCCGCCATCCGCGATGGCCGGAAGGCCACGATTTCCTACCGCAGCGAAGAGGGCAATGAAACCATCCGCACCATTTGGCCCATCGCCATTTCCTATTTCGATGCCCAGCGCCTGATCATCGGCTGGTGTGAACTGCGCACCGCCTTCCGCTCCTTCCGCACCGACCGCATGATGGCAATGGAAGTGCTGAAGGACAAATATCCGGAACGGCGCAAGGTGCTGCTGAAGAAATGGCAGGAAGAAGTGCGCCATGAAACCGGCCAGCCGCAGTTGGATGTTTTTATGTAAGAACGCCTTCCCCTCCAATTCTCATCATGCCCGCGCTTGACGCGGGCATCTTCTTATCGGGGCGGAGATGACCGGGTCGAGCCCGGTCATGATGAAAATTTATAATGTTTGTCGCGCTACCATCGCCAGCGCCTTGGGATAGAGCTTGTGCTCTTCCACCAATACCCGCGCCGACAAGGTCTCCGGCGTGTCACCTGGCAACACTGGAACTTCCGCCCGCGCAATGATAGGTCCGCCGTCCAGGTCTTCAGTCACATAGTGAACCGAGCAGCCATGAACTGTCATGCCATCCGCCAGCGCCCGTTCATGCGTATGGGTTCCCTTGTAGAGCGGCAGCAAGGAGGGATGAATATTGATCATTCTCCCGGCCCACGGCTCCAGCAGCACCGAAGTCATGACACGCATGAATCCGGCGCAGGCGATCAGGTCCAAATTTTGCGATTGCAGATAATCGTTAAGCGCAGCATCGAAAGCTTCGCGCGTTGTGTAATTTTTGTGATCAACGACATGCGTTGAAATGTTCCGGCCCTGCGCGAATTTCAATCCCGCCGCATCCGGCCTGTTGGAAACCACGCACACGATTTCAGCGGGGTAGGCCGGATCACGCGCCGCTTCCACAAGGGCTGCCATATTGGAACCGCGTCCCGAAATCAGAACCCCAACACGTTTTCGCTTCATCGAACGTTCAGGCTTCCCGTTGTCGCAACTTGCGCCTCTTTGCCCCGGCGCTTGCGCAAATTCCCGAGGGTGACAACCGTCTCGCCGGATTTCTTAAACGCTGCCGCAATCGCTTTGGCATCCCCGGCCTTCACCACCACGATCATGCCGATGCCGCAGTTGAAGGTCCGCAGCATTTCGCGCTCAGGTGTACCACCAATCTCCTGCAGCCAGCCGAACACCGGCAAAAACGGCACCACATCCAGATTGATTTCCGCAACACAGCCCTTGGGCAGAACCCGGGGAATGTTTTCCAGAAAGCCGCCACCCGTGATATGGGCCAGCGCCTTGATGGAATTGCTTTTCTTGAACACCTTCAGCAACGGCTTCACATAAATCCGTGTCGGCACCAGCAGGGCTTCGCCCACGGTCTTGCCCTTGGCAAAGGGGGCAGGGGCATCATAGCCAAGCCCGCTCATCTCAACGATCTTCCGGATGAGGGAATAGCCGTTGGAATGCGGCCCCGATGACGCCAGCCCCAAAATCACATCGCCGGGTCCCACATCTTTCGCCGGCAGAATTCTCTTGCGCTCCACGGCCCCCACCGCAAATCCCGCAAGGTCATAATCCTTGCCGTGATACATGCCGGGCATTTCAGCGGTTTCCCCACCGATGAGCCCACAGCCCGCCTGCTTGCAGCCCTCGGCAATCCCGGCGATCACCGCGCGGGCCTGCGCCACATCAAGCTTGCCCGTGGCAAAGTAATCCAGAAAGAACAGCGGTTCGGCGCCCTGCACGATAAGGTCGTTCACCGACATGGCCACCAGATCAATGCCCACCCCGTGGTGCAGGCCCGATTCAATAGCCACGCGCAGTTTGGTGCCCACCCCGTCATTGGCCGCCACCAGCACCGGATCCTTGTAGCCGCAGGCCTTGAGGTCAAACAGCCCGCCAAACCCACCCAGCGCCGAATCAGTGCCCTTGCGCCGTGTTGCCTTGGCCAAGGGCTTGATCGCTTCAACCAAGGCGTTTCCCGCACTTATATCCACGCCCGCGTCCGCATAGGTGACGCCGTTTTGTTGTGCTTGTTTGCCGTCGCTCATGCCGCTAGTTTGCCCTAATATTCATGCTAAAGGGCCTCTTAGCCTGAAGTGGCGTGCGAATAAAGCGTGATGGTGGCTAATCACCAGCGGAAATGGAGCGGTTGACGGCATGATCTATCAACGACTGTGGCTGGTATTGTTGGCCACGATGATCATGCTTGGCGCATCCGCAGCCCATGCGGCGGGGCCAGTCGAAACCAGCGTCTTTGCCGTCCAGGGCGTGGCTGCCGATGTCACCGACAAGGATGTCACCACCGCCAAGAACAAGGCCCTGTTTGAAGTCCAGATGAAAGCCATCGTCATGTTGGCGCAGCGGCTTGGCAATGAAACCTTCGCCGCCGAAATCGCCAAGCTAGGGCCCCATGAGGTGCTGCCCCTGCTCAAGTCGCTTTCTATCGAAGAGGAGGGCACCGGGCCCGGCCACTACATCGGCAAATTCACCGTCAGGTTCATCCCGGCAAAAGTCCAGAGGCTTTTTGAAAGCTATGGCGTCACGGTGGTCTCAGAACAGGCCACCCCCATGCTGGTGCTGCCCATCTGGAAGGCGGCGGAAGGCACCCAGCTTTGGGAGGACAACCTCTGGCGCACCGCCTGGCTCAATCTCCATGCCGAACAATCGCTCGTTCCCCTTATCATACCCATCGGCGATCTCGAGGATACGGCCGCCATCACGGCCCAGGATGTGCTCAATCTCGATCCCATAAAGCTTGAGGCGTTGCGCCGCCGCTACGGCACCAGAACCATCCTGGTGGCCATTGCCGAACCCGCCGAGGGCAATGGCGTGCGCGCCATGATGAATGCCGAGTCCGAGCTTGGCAAAATCACCTTCGATAAGATCTACACCGCCGATCCGCCGACCCTCGAGGCCTCCGCCGCACTCGCCGCCACGCGCTTCCACGCCGTCATGATCGACAAGTACAAGTCGGACAAGACCAAGGCCCAGCAGGTGAGTGCCGATGCCAGTGTTTCGCACTCAATTCCAGTGACTGTGCCCTTTACCAGCCCCTCCGAATGGAATGCCGTGCGCTCGCGCATCCTCTCCGCGCCAGGCATTATTGGCGTGGATGTATCCACTCTTGCTGCCGATGGCGCGGTGATCAGATTGATGTATGTTGGCGAGTTGCAGGTGGTGCAGGCGTCAATGCAGGGGACCGGATTACAGATGTCGCAAATTGGGGGAACTTGGGTCATTCAGGCTCAATTGTAATGCCCATTAACCTGCCAAATTTCATCACCATCGGCCGCATCCTGCTGGTCCCCATAACCGTATGGCTGATCATCTCCGGGGAGTTTTCCTGGGCCTTCGCCGCCTTTGTGGCGGCGGGCATCAGCGATGGTGTGGATGGCTACATTGCCAGGAGGTTTAACCAGCGCTCGGAACTGGGCGCCTATCTCGATCCCATTGCCGACAAGGCCTTGCTGGTGTCGATCTACGTGTCTCTGGGGCTTTTGAAATTTCTGCCCGCCTGGCTTGTCATTCTCGTGGTGACCCGTGACGTCCTGATCGTCGGCGCCGTTGTCCTCGCCTGGGTAGTTGGCAAGCCCATGGTGGTGGCCCCGTCCATGGCCAGCAAAGTGAACACCGTGGCGCAGATTGTTTTGGCCGGCGTGGTCCTTGGGCTTCTGGGGTTGAAGGTCGGCATGGATCAGGTGTTGTTTGCCGGATATGCGGCCGTGGCGATTTTGACCTTCGGCTCGGGCGCATTATACATGCGTGACTGGCTGCTACACATGGCCAATGGCAAGCAGGAGTAAGGCTTCCCCATGACTCTGCAAAAGCAAATTACCTTCTGGGTCGTTTCCTTCCTGGTGCTCATTCTGCTGCTGTGGCTGCTTAGTCCGATTTTGCTGCCTTTTATCGCCGGCCTCGTGCTGGCATATTTTCTTGATCCCGTGGCCGATGCACTGGAGCGCCTCGGCTTGCCGCGGCTTATGGCAACTGCCGTAATTCTTTTGCTGAGTATCCTGCTGCTGGTTCTGATCGGGCTGCTCATCGTTCCAATTCTGGGCGACCAGATCGTAAAATTTGCCGGCGACCTGCCAACCCTGATGCAATCCCTGCTGGCGCGCTTCAATGAAGTGGCCCCGCAATGGGTGAAGGATGCCATCGCAAAATCCGGAACCGATATTCAGGGCTCGATCTCTGATATCGCAGGCAAGGCCGCGGGCTGGACTGCAACCCTCCTTGCCTCCGTCTGGTCCGGCGGCATGGCGCTGGTGAACATTCTTTCCCTCATGGTCGTAACACCAATCGTGGCCTTCTATCTTCTGGCCGATTGGGACCGCCTCGTTGCCAAGGTGGATAGCTGGCTGCCTCGTGACTATGCGGGTGAAATCAGAACCATTTTTGCCGACATTGATGCAGCGCTCGCTGGCTTCATCCGCGGCCAGGGAACCGTATGCCTTCTGCTCGGCATGTTCTATGCGTTGGCGCTCACCATTGCCGGCTTGAAATTTGGCCTGGTAATCGGTCTGGCCGCTGGCCTTCTGAGCTTCATTCCCTTTGTCGGAGCGCTGGTTGGGGGCCTTGTGGCGATTGGCGTGGGACTGGTTCAGTTCTGGCCGGATTTTACCAGCATCCTGATTGTCATCGGCATCTTCGCTGCGGGCCAGTTCATCGAAGGCAATTTCCTCTCGCCCAAACTGGTGGGCAGCAGCATTGGCCTCCATCCCGTCTGGCTGATGTTTGCGCTGTTCGCCTTTGGCTACGTGTTTGGCTTTGTGGGACTCTTGTTGGCCGTTCCCTTGGCGGCGGCAGCGGGTGTTCTCGTACGCTTTGCCCTCAACCAGTATCTGGCAAGCAAACTCTATCGCGGCGTTCCCCGTGAAATGCCCAAGCCCGCAAAACCCCCGGTGCGTAATCGCGTGAAATGACGGGTCGTGGCCGACAACTTGTTTTGGAACTGCCTCACCGGCAAGCCCTGGGCCGCGACGACTTTTTGGTCACCGGCTCCAACGCCGCAGCCGTGGCACTGATTGACCACTGGCCCGACTGGCCCGCCCATGCGGCCATGATCATAGGCCCGCCGGGAAGCGGAAAATCCCACCTTGTGGAGGTCTGGCGCCAGCGTTCAAAGGCAGTCCGGGTTCAGGCCGCCAAGGTTAAAATCGAGACCGCACCCGCGATATTGGTATCCGGTGCCGCTGCCATCGAGGATGCGGCGCCGCCACTCGATGAGCGCGGGCTTTTCCACCTTCTGAATTTGGCGAGGCAGCAGGGCAGCAGCATTTTGCTGACCGCCGAGACCCGGCCGGAACAGTGGAAAATTGCCTTACCCGATCTCGTTTCAAGGCTGAACGCTATCCCGGTTCTGGAAATCCTGCCGCCCGATGATGCCCTGCTGCGTGGCGTGCTGGTAAAGCTGTTTTTCGACCGCCAGATCGCGGCAGCGGAATCAACTATCAGCTTCATGCTGATCCGCATGCCGCGCTCCCTTGGCGCGGCGCGCCTGCTGGTGGCGGAAATTGACCGCCGGGCCTTGGAAGAACGGGCCGAGGTAACCCGCCCCTTTGTGGCCAAGGTCATGGCTGATTTTTCCGCCCCCGGGCTCTTTGGCGATGAGGACTAGCGCTTCGTTTACCCCCTCCGCATTCCCCGCTTTCACCAAACTGTCATATAGGCCTATTATCCGTTGAATTTTTGAGGTTTGCCGATGAACGAGATGCTTCCGCTCGAACCCGCCGTGACAATTGGCCTGGATAGTCCCCAGCGGTTTTTCAATCGCGAACTGTCCTGGCTGGGCTTCAACATGCGGGTTCTGGAAGAGGCCCGCAACCGCAATCACCCCTTGCTAGAACGCCTCCGCTTTCTCTCCATTTCCGGAAACAATCTCGATGAATTCTTCATGGTGCGCGTTGCAGGCCTCGTAGGCCAGGTCCGCGAGCAGATGGTGGAGATCAGCCCTGACGGCCTGAACCCGGAAGAGCAGCTTGAAAAAATCCGCAAATTTGCCCAGGAGCTGATGGCCGAGCAGGACCGGCGCTGGCTGCAGCTCAAAATCGAATTAACCGAAAACGGCATCACCATCGTCAACGAGGAGCTTCTGACCGCGGACGAGCATAAATGGCTCGACAACCGCTTCCTCGAACATATTCTTCCCATCGTCACACCCATCGCCATCGATCCCGCCCATCCCTTTCCCTTCATTCTCAACCGCGGCTTCATCATCGCACTCGAACTGAAGCGCCGGCGCGACAATGGCGTCATGAATGCCTTGCTTCCCATTCCGCCGCAGCTTGAGCGTTTCATCCGGCTGCCGGGCCCAAGCCCGCGCTTTATCTCGCTGGAACACATGCTGCGGGTTTTCCTGCCGAAATTGTTCCCCGGCTACGATGTTCTGGGGCAGGGCCTGTTCCGCATCATCAGGGATAGCGATATCGAAATCGAGGAAGAAGCCGAAGACCTCGTGCGCGTTTTCGAAAGCGCCTTGAAGCGCCGCCGCCGCGGTTCGGTGATCCGCATGGAAGTGGATGCCGATTGCCCTCCGGGCATCCGCGGCTTTATTGCCGACCAGTTGGATGTAACGGAAGATGTAACGGTCACCTGCGAGGGCCTTGTCGGCTATGCCGACACCAAGCAGCTCATTCTCGATGAACGGCCTGACTTGAAATTCACCCCTTATCTGGCGCGCTTTCCCGAGCGGGTGCGCGATCACGGCGGTGATTGCTTTGCCGCAATCCGGCAAAAGGATTTCGTCGTCCACCACCCTTACGAGTCATTTGATGTCGTGGTGCAATTCGTGCTGCAGGCGGCAAGCGACCCCAATGTCGTGGCCATCAAGCAGACTCTTTATCGCACCTCGAACAATTCACCCATCGTCGCGGCCCTCGCCAAGGCCGCTGAAGCAGGCAAATCCGTCATGGCCCTGGTGGAGCTCAAGGCGCGCTTTGACGAGGAAGCCAACATCCAATGGGCCCGCGATCTGGAGCGTGCCGGCGTACAGGTGGTGTTCGGTTTTATCGAGCTTAAAACCCATGCGAAGGTTTCCATGGTGGTGCGCCGCGAAGGCACAAACATGCGGAGCTACGTTCACTATGGCACCGGCAACTATCATCCAATTACCGCCAAGGTCTATACGGACCTTTCCTTTTTCACCAGCGATCCCGCCCTGTGCCGTGACGCGGCGCGGCTGTTTAATTTCATCTCCGGCTATGCCCAGCCGGAAGACCTGGAAAAGCTTTCGCTTTCGCCGATCAATTTGAAGCCGCGCCTTCTCAAGCATATTGATGATGAAATCGCCCATGCCAAGGCAGGCCGGCCCGCCCACATCTGGGGCAAGTTTAACTCACTTGTCGATCCCGGCATAATTGACGCGCTTTACAAGGCTAGCCAGGCCGGAGTTAAGATCGATTTTGTCGTGCGCGGCATTTGCTGCCTGCGCCCTGGCGTGCCGGGCCTTTCGGACAACATTCGGGTGAAGAGCATTGTCGGGCGCTTCCTCGAACATTCCCGCATCATTTGCTTTGGCGCTGGGCACGGGCTGCCCCATGCCAAGGCGCTTGTCTATATTGGTTCGGCCGATCTCATGCCGCGCAACCTGCACCGCCGCGTGGAAACCCTGATTCCCATTGAAAACCCCACCGTGCACGAGCAAATCCAGGACCAGATCATGGTAGTCAATTTCAAGGACAATCAGCAGAGTTGGAATCTGCTGGCCGATGGCTCCGCCCAGCGCGTGGTGCCGGGCCCAAATGAAGCGCCGTTCAACGCCCACGAGTATTTCATGAACAATCCCTCTCTCTCTGGACGCGGCCGCTCGCTTAAAGCTAGTGTGGCGGGCGATAATTTTGTCTCCAAGAGAAAGTCCAGGATTCGGAAGTGAGTTGGCACAAGGGCTTTAGGACAGAACCACCGACCTACCGTCCCGTGGCCGTGGTGGACATCGGCTCCAACTCGGTCCGCCTTGTCGTCTATGATGGGTTGCGCCGCTCGCCCACCCCGGTGTTCAATGAAAAAATCCTCTGCGGCCTTGGCAAAGGCGTAGCCATCACCGGAAAGCTGGCCGACAGCGGCATTGCCCGCGCCCTTGCGGCCCTGCGCCGCTTCCGCACTCTGGCGAAACAAATCGGGGTAAAACAGGTTTTCGCCGTGGCGACCGCCGCCGCGCGCGAAGCCACAAATGGCCAGACCTTTATTGAAAGCGCCGAAGAGGCCATCGGCGTCGGCATCAACGTGCTCTCCGGCAAAGAAGAGGCGCGCTACGCGGCCTTGGGCGTGATCGCCGGCATCCCCGAAGCCGATGGCATTGTCGGTGATTTGGGCGGCGGTTCCCTTGAACTCATTGATGTGCAGGACGGAAAATTGCGCGATGGCATTACCTTGCCCATTGGCCCCTTGCGCCTGATCGACATGTCGGGCGGCTCCATCAAGCGGGCCAAGGAAATCGTCGATGAATATCTAGAGAAGGCAACACTTCTGGCGAACCTGAAGGGCCGCTCATTCTATGCCGTGGGGGGCACATGGCGAAACCTCGCACGGCTTCACATGGCGCAGAATAAATATCCGCTCCATGTGCTGCACCACTACGCGATGACGCGCCAGCAGGCTTCCGCCGTAGCCGATCTCGTCTCCGGCCTGTCATCGTCTTCATTGCGGGACGTGCGCGAAGTTTCAAAAAGCCGCTCCGATACGCTGCCCTATGGCGCCCTTGTCCTTGATCGCCTGCTGGCCAAGGGCAAGGCAACTCACGTTGTTTCGTCAGTGTACGGCGTGCGCGAAGGCCTTCTCTATTCCAAGCTGCCACGCCGCAAAATGCAGGCCGATGCGCTTCTTTCATCCTGTTGGGATTTTGCCCGGCGCTATGCCCGTTCGCCTGAACATGAATTGGAACTCTGCGATTGGACCGATCAAATCTTTGGCGGCGCAGGTTTCAAGGAGACGGAGGTTGAAACACGCCTGCGCTACGCCGCCTGCCTCTTGGCCGACATTGGCTGGCGGGCCCATCCGGATTACCGCGCCGAACGTTCCCTTGGCATGATTTCGCAAGCCGCTTTCGTTGGCATTGATCATCCCGGCCGGGTGTTCCTGGCGCTTACAGTTTTCTATCGCTACGAAGGTGAAGAGATGGGCGATGGCCTGGTGCACCTTCTAGATGATAACCAGATGATGCGGGCCCATCTGCTGAGCTCCATTTTCCGCCTTGCCTATATCCTGTCGGCCGCCATGCCCGGCATGCTGCCGCGCATCGGGCTCAAGATGGCCGAGGGCAAAACCTTGCAGCTCCGCTTGCCCAAGAAACTGCAGGACCTGATGGGCGAACGCGTTGAAAAGAGATTGGCAGGCCTTGCCTCTGAAATGGGCCGGGTTGCCAAGGTTGTGATTGATTAGCCGCTGGCCGGTGAAATGATCACACGCCCATCCCTGAAGCCGATCATTGCCTTGCCGCGCTTCAGTTCCAGCGCCAGATTTCCGAACACTTCGCGCCGCCAGCCATGCATCAAGGGCACATCCGCCTCGTCGCTTTCGGCCACCGCTTCAATGTCAGACGTATTCGCCACAAGCTTTGGCGCCAGCCCTTCGCGCTCGCAAACCACTTTCAAGGCAAGCTTCAAAATCTCAGCCGCAGCCTGGGTCGATTCAGAATTTTCCTCGCGGCCCCAATTGGTGTGGGGCAGGGTGGCGGGATCGCGCCCCAGGCCTTCCTTGACCGCGCGGATCAGGCTGTCTCCGATTCGCGACGTGGACATGCCCCGCGGCAACGCCCGGAGTTGCGCGAGGGCTTCCTTGCTCTGCGGCATTTGTGTTGCAACTTCCGCTACCGCGTCATCCTTGATCACCCGCGAGCGCGGCACATTTTTTTCCTGCGCTTCCAGTTCGCGCCAGCCGGCAACCGCAATGAGAACCGCAAGCTGTTTCTTTGACTTGAGCCGCACCTTGATGCGCTTCCAGGCATCCTGGGGTTCGGTCCTGTAGGTTTCAATCGCCATCAGGATCGCCATTTCCTGGGCCAGCCACGGTTCGCGGCCATTTGCATCAAGCTCTAGCTTCAGCTTTTCATAAACCGTGCGCAGATGCGTGACATCCGATAGCGCATAGGTAAGCTGCTTCTCGGTCAGCGGGCGGCGCGACCAATCGGTAAAGCGCGAGGACTTATCGATCTGCGCCTTGGCAAGCTTGCGCACAATGGCTTCATAGCTCACCTGGTCACCGAAACCGCAAACCATGGCGGCAATTTGCGTATCAAAAATGGGATGCGGCACGGTGCCCGCGAGATGCACCATGATCTCCACGTCTTGCCGCGCCGCATGGAAAACCTTCAGCACCTTCTCGTTGTTCATCAGGGCAAAGAACGGCTTAAGGTCGATGCCTTCGGCCATGGGATCAATCAACCCGTTGACCTCGGCCCCGGCAATCTGGATAAGGCAAAGGTCCGGCCAATAGGTCGTCTCACGCATGAATTCCGTGTCAACGGTCACAAAAGTCTCGTGCGCCAAGGCCTTGCACAGCGCCGTCAGCGCCTTTGTATCGGTAATGAGGTCCATGGCCGCTACCTCGCCAGAGTCGAGCAGCAAGGTCAACCGGAACCGGGGAAGTTTTTCAGAAATATATTTTAATATAGTAAAATCAATGTGTTATGACTAAATTCTGCATCAGCTTATGAAAACACCCGTTTGAAGATCGTATCCACGTGCTTGGTGTGATAGCCGAGATCGAACAGGGCTTTGAGCTCGGCTGGCTTTAGATGGGCGGAAACTTCCTTGTCCTTCATCAGCAGGTCGAGAAAATTTCCTTCGCCACGCCACACCGGCATGGCGTTGCGCTGCACCGCCGAGTAGGAAGCCTCGCGGCTCATGCCTTTCTGCGTCAGCGCCAGCAGGATGCGTTGAGAATGAACCAGCCCGCCAAGCCGGTCCAGGTTGCGCTGCATGTTTTCCGGATAAACCAGCAGCTTGTCGATGACGCCGGTGAGGCGCTTCAGCGCAAAATCCAGATGCACCGTGGCATCGGGCCCAATGCCGCGCTCCACCGAGGAATGCGAAATATCGCGCTCATGCCACAGGGCGACATTCTCCAGCGCCGGGATGGCAGCCGAGCGCACCAGCCGCGCCAGGCCTGTAAGGTTTTCAGTCAGCACCGGATTGCGCTTGTGCGGCATGGCTGAAGAGCCCTTTTGCCCCGGCGCGAAATATTCCTCGACTTCGAGAACTTCAGTCCGTTGCAGATGGCGGATTTCCGTGGCCAGCCGTTCAATGGAACTTGCAACCACCGCGAGGATTGAGAAATACATGGCATGGCGATCACGCGGAATCACCTGGGTCGAAACCGGCTCCGGTGTCAGGTTCAGTTTCTTGGCCACATATTCTTCAACGCTCGGATCAATATTGGCGAAGGTGCCGACCGCTCCGGAAATGGCGCAGGTGGAAACTTCCTCTTTCGCCGCAACCAGCCGCGCCCGGCTCCGCGCAAACTCCGCGTAGGAGTAGGCCAGCTTCACGCCGAATGTCGTGGGCTCCGCATGAATGCCGTGGCTGCGCCCGATGCAAACCGAATTCTTGTGTTCCTTCGCCCGGCGCTTCAATGCGGCCAGCAAGCCATCAATATCGGCAATGAGAATATCGGCGGCCCGCACCAACTGGATATTGAAGCAGGTGTCGAGTACATCCGACGAGGTCATGCCCTGGTGCACGAAGCGCGCGTCCGGCCCTACGATTTCCGAAAGATGCGTTAGGAAGGCGATCACGTCATGCTTGGTTTCCGCCTCGATGGCGTCAATGCGCGCCACATCGAAAATGGCATCCTTGCCCATCGCCCAGATTTTTTTGGCCGCCGCCTTGGGCACAATGCCAAGCTTGGCCATGGCATCTGCCGCATGGGCCTCGATCTCGAACCAAATGCGGAAACGCGTCTGCGGCTCCCAGATTGCGGTCATCTCGGGCCGTGAATAACGCGGGATCATCGGCTGCCTCTAAATATGTTCATCAAAATGCCCTGAAGGTAATAATCGTCGTCGTGTCCTTGATCCCGAGAATGGGCTGCAGTTTATCCGAAACAAAGTGCCCGATGTCCTGATCGTCTTCGAGGTAAAATTTCACCATGAGATCATAGGCGCCCGCCGTGGAATAGATTTCCGAGGCAATTTCCGCATCGGCGATTGCCGTAGCCACTGTGTAGGATTTTCCGAGTTCACACTTGATCTGGACAAAAAATGCTTTCATGGCGTACTCACTGTTGCAGGAAACGGCTGGGCTTCGGCAAAATTGCCCTCAGACCACTTGTACCATGCGAAACTCGCATCTTTGACATCGCCCTTTGCATCAAGTGAAAGCGACCCAAGCACCGTGTTCAACGTGTTTCCGGCGCGCAGCCATTGGCTAAGCACATGGCCATCGACACTGCGGGTGGCCGCTGCAGCCTGGGCAAAGGCCTGCACCGCCGCATAGGCCTGCAAGGTGTAACCCTCTGGATTGTAGTCCGCCGCCTTGAAGGCCTCAACCACAGCCCGCGCCGAATTCAATTTTTGCGCATCCGGCGCAAAAGTCATAAGCGTGCCTTCGCCCGAAGTTCCGGACGTGGCCCAGAATTGCTCAACCAGGAGTGCATCACCGCCTACGAGAACGGCGGAGGAGGCGAAATCGCGCATCTGCCGGAGGATCGTTCCCGCCTCAAAAGCATAGCCGCCGAGATAGATGAGATCGACATTGGCGGCGAGCATTTTTTGAACCAGGTCATTATAATCATTGGCCCCGGCCTTGTAGCTTTCACGCACTTTCTCAGTTACCCCAGCGCCATTGAGCGCGCTCTTGAACATGGTGGCAAGCCCCACGCCATAAACCGAGCTGTCATCAAGAATCGCAATGTTTCTCCCGGCATAGGCCTTGGCAACGGCGCGGCCCGCAAAGGCCCCTTGCGCATCGTCGCGGCCGCACACCCGGTTCACATTCCAGCCACCGTCATCGGTGAACTTCGGGCTGGTGGAGGAGGGGCTGATCATGATGATGCCGGCGTCCTCATAAATTTTTGCCGCGGCAATGGAAGAGCCCGAGCAATAATGCCCCGCCACGAACTTGACGCCCTTGGCCACAAGCTGGTTGGCAACGGCCATGGCTTGCCTGGGATCGCAGTCATCGTCAGCCACCTCAAGCACAAGCTGCTCGCCATTAACCCCGCCGCTGGCATTGATGTCTGCCACGGCGCGGCTCGCACCCTGGCGCAACTGCTCGCCAAAGGCCGCATACTGGCCTTTCAGGGGCCCCACGGTTGCAATGAGAATCTCGGCACGAGCCGAAACGGCCATGGCGCAGAGCAAGGCAATACCAAAGGTTATTTTTGCAATTTTAATCACGCCGCCTCGTCAGGTAACTTCCCTCCCTCGTGGGGAGGGACCGTCAGGCAACTATCGCCAGAAGTTGGGCATTTCGCAATAAAAAACCCGCGTGAAGCAAATCACCCGGGTTTCCAAGGCATATGCCCGCGAAGGTATTGAATGGAGGTTACTGAGGCTGCTGGTAGCCCGGGCCCACCACAAGCGGGCCCTCTGGCAGTGTCGATTGGTCAACGGCGCTCTTGAAGGTGGTTTCGTAACTGGCGATCACCGCACCGGTCGTTCCGTCGAGGATGCGCAGCGTCGCCTTGTAGGGATGGTCCTTGACGATGCCTTCAAGATCCCCTGTCTGGAAAACATATTGCAGTTGTCCAACCCGTATTGGCAGCTCCACGACCTGCTCCGGCTTGTTGCCCGGTACCTCGAAGCGGGCCTCGAGTCTGCCGCCTTCAGGCAGCGGTTTCTTCTGGCGCACCACGAAGCCGTAATAGTGATTGGCGGTGCGGTAGTTGAAGATGAAACCGCCACCAGCAAATTCCACATAGGGCGCTGAGGCATCGTCCTTGCAGCCTGAAAGCGGCCCCGCCAATGCGATCACCAATAACAGTTGCCCGTTCATTTTCAGCATGTTCATCCTTCACTTTCACGCCGCTGTCCATTGCCCAGCAGGCCCTCGGGCTTGAGCGTCAAGATAAGAATGATGATGCCGAATGTGGCAACATCACGGTAGGCCATTGGAAAGGCCGCCGTCCAAGCCGTTTCGATAAATGCGAGAAAAATTCCGCCCGCGATGGCGCCGCCGATGGTACCGAATCCGCCGATGATGGCCGCGAACATCGCCTTGAAGCCCAGCACCAGCCCCATGGCAAAGCTCACGCCGCCATAGCCAACCGCAATTGCCCATCCCGCAATGCTGGCGAGCACGCTGGCCGCCACAAAGGACCACTGGAAGACAGAGCCCGTATTGACGCCCGACAACTGCGCCAACAAAGCATTCTGCGACGTGGCCCGCCATAGGCGCCCCATGGCGGAGTAGCGCATCATTGCAAGCAATCCTGCAATGGAGCCGAAGGTCGTGGCGATCACGGCGAGTTGGGTGTAGCCGATCTGCACCGGAAACACGCCGTCCGCGAGCCCGATCCCGCCGTTGAACAGTGGTGGCAGCCACTGGTCGCGCGCATTCGATTGCAGGCGCATCACTTCCTGCAGCACGATGGACAATCCGATCGAGGCGATCATCACGGCTTGGCCAGGCCCCCGGATGATGGGCGCAAAAACCAGCGCATGGCTGACGCGTCCGAGGGCGGCGGCGGCTGTCATGCCGGCCAGGAGCGCGATAGCCAGGACGGCGATGCCATCTTTGCCGTCGAGCAGGGCCCAAAGCGCCGCGTACACCGCGGCAAAGGCGCCGTAAGTGGCAAAATCGCCGAACGACAGGATAATCCTGTTGGTGATGCCTTGCAGCAGCGCATAGGCGGTGGCCAATGTCACATAGAAACTCGCCAGCACGAGGGTATTGATGGCTTGTTGCAGCCAATAACCGGGAATAACTGTAAAGATTTCCAAGACAAACCTGCGCAATGGTTCCACCTGACTGTACACCAGCCAAAGCCGCTATGTAAGCGTGAAGCTGTGTCGCGGAAGGCTATTGGGAATAGGCTTTGATGCAGGTGATAATAAAAAAGCCCGCGCGAAATAAATCGCGCGGGCCTCTTTTAAAAGTCGTTCAGCCTATTGCAGCGAAGTATCTTCCGTATACTTGCCGTCGTGGAACTTGTACCAGACGTATTTGGCGTCTTTGACGTCACCCTTCTCGTTGAGCGACAATTCGCCGAGCACGGTCTTGAACGGGTTGCCCGCGCGCAGCCATTCAGCGATTTTCTTGCCGTCGGTGCCTTTGGTTGCTGCTGCACCCTGGGCCCAGGCCTGGATCGCTGCATACTCATAGAGCGTGTAGCCTTCCGGATCATAGCCAGCCGCCTTGAAGCGGTCGACCACTTCCTTGGCCGCTGGATTATTGCGGGGCTCTGGAGCGAAGGTGAAAATCATGCCTTCACCGGCAGGGCCTGCAATGGTCCAGAATTCCTCGGTATTGAACGCGTCACCCGAGATCATCTGCGAGGCCATGCCCTGTTCGCGCATCTGGCGCAGGATAAGGCCGCCTTCCGTGTGATAGCCGCCGACATAGACGGCATCGATGCCCGCATCCTTCATTTTGGAAACAAGCGCCGTGTAGTCCTTTTCACCGGCGGTGTAAGACTCATTCAGAGTCTCCGTTTGACCGGCAGCGTTCAGCGCCTTGCGGGTTTCATCGGCGAGGCCTTTGCCATAGGGCGACTTGTCGTCGATGATGGCGATTTTCTTGCCTGCGTAATGCTTGGCAAGGAAGTTGCCGGCGACAATGCCTTGGGCGTCGTCACGGCCGCAAACGCGGTGGGTGTTCCACAGGCCGCCCTCGGTGAAGAGCGGGTTGGTTGAAGCACCGCTGATCTGGATGATGCCTTCCTCGGCATAGATGCTGGCGGCCGGGATTGACGAGCCCGAACAGAAGTGGCCAGCCATGAACTTGATGCCTTTCGACACCATCTGGTTGGCAACGGCAACGGCCTGCTTGGGATCGCAGGCGTCATCGCCGATTTCAAGCACAAGCTTTTCGCCGTTGACGCCGCCGGCGGCGTTGATGTCAGCCACAGCCATTTCAGCACCGCGCTTCAATTGTTCGCCGAAGGCTGCATACTGGCCGGTGATCGGGCCGGCCACGGCGATGGTAACGTCCGCCAGGGCCGTGGAGGCCGAAAGCGCGGCAGCAAAGCCGAGGGCAATGCCCGACAACAAATACTTCTTCATATGGTAACTCCCTTGGGATTTATGACCGTAAGGTCTTTCGGGGTTTGCTCACCCCTTGCGAAGAATATAGGCCCAAAGGGACGCCATTGGAAAGGGCCAAAACCCGCCATTTCCAAATTCATGGGGCGGATTTGGCCCTCCAGGACAGGGGGCCGGACCGCTCATAGGCCCAGGGATACTGGCTGACCATCTGGTTAACCATCGTCAGCCGGTGGCCTAGCAAAGTTGCGGCAATGAGGACCGCCGTGTCGGTGATGAAGTAGTGCAGCGATAACAGCTCGCCATTGAACAAGGCATAGTGGAAGAAGCGGAGCGCCAGTCCCAGCAGGACCATGTAAGCCGCTGGCATCCACCACGGGCGCCATCGGGAGGCAAGATTGCGGCCGGCCAGGTAAGCCGCACCTCCACCTATCACCACCGTCATGATGAGAAAAACCGACAGCGTGTCTTCCACGAAAAGCGACATCGATCAATGGCTCCCTTCGAGATAGGCGGCGCGGATTTCGGGGCTCGCCAGAAGCTCTTTGCCGGTGCCCGACAGGGCGATGTTGCCGTTCACCATCACATAGGCGCGGTGCGCGAGCTTAAGGGCATGGAAGGCATTCTGCTCGACCAGGAAGACGGTCATGCCTTCTTTCTCGTTCAAGTCCTTGATCGCGGTGAAGATCTGCTTGACGAGGAGAGGTGCAAGGCCCAGCGACGGCTCGTCGAGGAGCAGGAGCCGGGGCCTTGCCATCAGGGCGCGGGCAATGGCGAGCATCTGCTGCTCGCCGCCCGAAAGCGTGCCACCCCGCTGGTTACGGCGCTTTTCCAAGATGGGGAACAGGGTAAAGGCACGGGCCAGGTCGGCATCGAAGAATTTTGGATCGCTGACAGTGGCACCCATTTGCAGGTTTTCCTCAACGGTCATGCGCGGAAAAATGCGGCGCCCCTCCGGCGATTGCGAAATCCCGAGGCGGACGATCTCATGGACCGGCATGTTGGTAATGTCGTGGCCATCGAAGGTGATGGTTCCGCTGCGAGCCCGCGGCGTGCCGCAAATGGTCATCATCAGCGTCGATTTTCCAGCGCCGTTCGAGCCGATGAGAGTAGCGATCTCGCCTTTCTTCACGTCAAGGTCGATGCCCCTCAAGGCCTGAATTTTGCCGTAGAACGTTTCAACACCACGAACCGAGAGGAGGGCTTCGCTCATTTGCGGCCACCCTTCTTGCGGGCGGGCGGTTTTTTTGCCGCCGCTTTCTTGTCAGCCGGTTTCTTTGCAACGGCTGCTACGGCGCGTTCGACCACAACCTCGGCTTCCTCCTCGTCTTCAACGCCGAGATAGGCGCGGATCACGGCCGGATCGCTTCTTATCTCGGCGGGCGAGCCATCGGAAATCTTCACGCCATAATCGAGCACCACGATGTGGTCAGAAATTCCCATCACGACGCTCATGTCGTGTTCGATAAGAAGAATGGCGATCTTTTGTTCATTGCGGATATTCAGGAGGAGGCCGTTGAGGTCTTCGGACTCGCGGGGATTCAGGCCGGCGGCGGGCTCATCAAGACAGAGCAGCACGGGCTTCGTGCACATGGCGCGGGCGATCTCAAGGCGGCGCTGGTCGCCGTAAGGCAATTCGCCTGCAGCATCGTCGGCGCGGTCGACGAGGCCCGCCTTCTCCAGCCAGTACTCGGAAAACTCAATTGCTTCGCGGTTGGCACGGGCATAGGTGGGGGAATTGAAGATGCCCGTGACGGTAAAGCCAGAGGCCCGCATCAGGGTATTGTGCTGTGCCACCATCAGGTTTTCCAGAACCGTCATGCCGGCGAACAGCCGGATGTTCTGGAAGGTGCGCGCTACCTTGGCTCGTTGCGAAATCCGGAAATCGTCCATGCGCTCGAGCAGGAACTGCTTGCCATCTTCATGGGTGAGGACAACACTGCCTTCAGTAGGCTTGTAAAAACCGGTGAGGCAATTGAATACCGTCGTCTTGCCGGCGCCGTTGGGCCCTATGATCGCCGTTATTTCATTGCGGGCGGCAGTAAACGAGAGGTCGCCGATGGCGGTAAGGCCGCCGAAGCGCATGGAAAGGTGTTCGACGCGCAAAAGAGCGTCTTGTCCGGAGGCAGCCATCAGCCATGCCCCTCGGCAACGAGATCGGTGGATATGGCTTTCTTCTCCTTGAGCACGACCGAAGGTTCACGCCGGGTCACGAAGCCGCGCGGCTTCCAGCGCATGATCAGTACCAGTGCAGCACCTACAGCGAGCATCCGGTACTGTACGGGATCGAATCCTGCGGGCATAACGGCCTTGAGGAAATTCAGTTCACGGAACACCTCGAAGACGCCGATAATGACGATTGCGGCGATGACGACGCCGATCTGCGAGCCGAGTCCGCCGAGCACGACAATCGCCAGGATGATGAAAGATTCGAGGAATACGAAAGATTCAGGGCTGACGAAGCCTTGCCGTGTGGCAAAGAAGCTGCCGGCAAACCCTGCGAACATGGCGCCAATAGCGAAGGCCGTGAGCTTGGTGCTGGTGGTGTTGATACCGAGCGAGCGGCACGCAATCTCGTCTTCGCGAAGCGCCTCCCAGGCGCGTCCCACCGGCAGCCGGCGCAGGCGCATCGTCACGAAATTGGTTATGAGGGCGAGCACCAGGATGACGTAGTAAAGGAAGATGATGCGGTGAATGGGCTTGAAGTCCAGCCCAAAATATGCGGCAAAGCCACCTTCGCCTTCGATAAACGGCAGGCCAAAGAAAGACGGGCGCGGAATGTTGCCGATGCCCGCCGGGCCGCCGGTGAAGTCGGACCAGTTGAGGAGGACGACACGGACGATTTCGCCGAAGGCGAGCGTCACGATGGCGAGATAGTCGCCGCGCAGGCGCAACACTGGAAAGCCGAGGATCACGCCCCATAGCGCCGCAAGGATGCCTGCAATGGGCAATGTAATGAAGAAGGCCCAAGGAACGATGCTGTCGCCGAACCATGCGGGCAGGTATACGGTCGCCAGCAGTGCATAGGCATAGGCACCGACCGCATAGAAGGCGACATAACCCAGGTCAAGCAATCCAGCTAACCCCACGACGATGTTCAGCCCCCAGCCCAGCATGATGTAAGTGAGGATGAGTATCGCGAGATCGACGATCCGCCGGTCGACCCCGGGAAGGAAAGGAAGGGCTATCGCCAAAATCAGGACGACGGGCACAAGGTATTTGCCAAAATTAATGGCCGGCAAGAATGATGCGGAAGCTGCCTTCGATGGTCTGGCCTGCGGTTTGTTCCACACCAGCAAGTGGTATGCGAGACGGCCTGCGGCGGCGATGCCGGCAAACACCGCAACCATGCCCCAGCGCTGCTCCAGCGCCAGGCTGCCGGAGATAGCGAATGTCTTGAGGCCGAGAATGGGGCCGAGGATAACAAAGGCGAGGATCGCAGTGAACAGTACGTCTTTGGCGATGGCAGCGGCCTCAAGTGGCCGCGCCTCGGTCTTCACCTCATTGGATTTCGGGGCAGCGGCCATGACGCGTTAGACCTTTTCGATTTCGGGTTTGCCGAGAATGCCCTGGGGCAGGAAGATGAGAACTGCCGCCAGCATGGCGAAGGCGGCCACGTCCTTGTACTCGATGGTAAAATAGGCCGACCAGAAGACCTCGATCAAACCGATGATCAAGCCGCCGATCATGGCGCCGGGAATTGAGCCGATGCCACCGAGCACCGCTGCCGTAAATGCCTTGATGCCGGCAAGGAAGCCCACGTAGAAGTCGGTAACGCCGTAATAGAGGAAGAACATCAGGCCGGCGACGGCGGCAAGTGCAGCTCCCATGATGAAGGTGATGGAGATAGTCCGGTTGATGTCGATGCCGAGCAGCGAGGCCATCTTCATGTCTTGCTCGCAGGAACGCTGGGCCCGGCCAAGGGAGGTGCGGGTGATGATGGCGGTGAACAGGGCCATCAGAATGAGGGTCGTGATGATGATGAAAATCTGCATGTTCGAAAGGCGGACGATGAATTCGCCCTGGTCCGCCGCGCGGCTCATGATTTCGTAGCCACCGGTGACAATGGGTTGAAGGGGTTTCGGCCGGCCATCTTGGGCGATGCGGACGAACTCCTGGAGCACGATCGACATGCCGATCGCTGAGATCAGCGGTGCAAGGCGGAATGAACCACGCAGGGGCCGGTAGGCAACACGTTCGATGGTCCAGTTATAGGCCGACGCAATGATCATGGCGATGAAGACGACCAGAACCAAAGCCAGAATAATGGGGAAAAAGCCGCTGCCGCCGGTGACTCCCAGGGCTACGATGGCAATGAGCGATACAAAACCGCCAACCATGAACACATCGCCATGAGCGAAGTTGATCATGCCGATAATGCCATAAACCATCGTGTAACCGATGGCGATAAGACCGTAAATTGAGCCGAGTGTGATGCCGTTAATGAGCTGCTGGAGAAAATACTCCATTGCCCCCCCTATATTTTGCCCGCCTGTGTTCGTAGCACTTTAAGTGGCCACGTTTTCACCACTATTAATTAAAGACTTCCAAAATTTAATACAAGCTGCATTTGCGCTTTGAATTTCTGTTTGGATTCATGCGCTTCCAGATATGCAATTGAAGATCAACTATTTCGCAAGCCACGAATTTCACAAATTCAGGCCTTGGAACCGCGCGCTCCGACCCTATATTCACCTTAGTTGCGGCTATTGTACCCGACGTTACGATTTGATCTTGACGCTATATCAATTTGATATATATGCGTGACCTATATCAATTTGCCATATATCGGATTGTCATAATTATGAACGTACGGACCCTGTGTCTCGGAATTCTGTCCATGCAAGAGGCCTCGGGTTACGAGATCAAGAAGGACGTGGAAGACGGCGTTTTCTGCCATTTCATTGATGCTAGCTTCGGCTCCATATATCCGGCCCTGACCCAGCTTGCGGGCGAAGGCTATGTAACTGTCCGTGAGCAGGAGCAAACCGGAAAACCCGACAAAAAGGTCTATGCAATCACTGAAGCGGGAAGGCAAGCGCTGGCGAAGGCCATTTCGGTGGTGCCCGCCAAGGACAAATACCGCTCCGAGTTCCTCTTTCAGATGCTTTTGCAGGACTATCTGTCACCGGAAATGATGCTGGTGGCCATTCAAAAACAACTGAATGATCTCAATGAAGATCTTGAATGTATCGCCGAATGCAGCCAACAAGCCCCCGTTGGCCATGGGTCACGCTTTGTGGCTGAATATGGCAACGCCGTGCTGACAGCTGCTGTCAAATGCCTGGAGTATAAAAAGGCTGAGCTCTTGCAGCAAATGGCTGCACGGGCCGCCGAATGATTTGGAGACCGTTATGATTCGTCGCAGCTTCTATTTTGTTCTCGTCACAGTCCTGCTTGGCGGCCTCGCCGGCCTCATTGCCTTCTGGTCGTTCTATGCCTTGCCGGCAATGATTGCCCAAAGCATTCAGAGTGCCCCGGCTCCGGTTCAGACGGTTTCCGCCGAGGAGGCCAAATCCGAAAGCTGGCAGCCTGAGATTGCCGGTATTGGCACGCTGACCGCGTCGGAAGGCATCGACATCGCGCCGCAGGTTGGCGGTGTGGTCACGGAAACCTTGTTCGAGTCTGGCGCAAACGTGAAAAAAGGCGACAAGCTGGTGCAGCTCGATACGGCAACCGACGAAGCCGATCTCAAGAATTTGCAGGTGCAGCTGGCGAACGCCGAGGAAGAACTTGGTCGCAAGCAGAAGATTTTCGACCGCGGCTTCGCGGCCCGGGCCGACCTCGACAATCTGCGCACGGCGCGTGACCAGCTACTGGCCAGCATTGAGCGCACGCAGGCCCAGATCGCGCAGAAATCAGTCTACGCGCCGTGGGACGGCAAGCTTGGCCTGCGCAGCATTTCTGTCGGCAGCTATGTGGCTCCCGGCCAGAAGGTGGTATGGCTTCAGAAGGTTGACCCGATCTATGCCGATTTCGACGTGACCGAAGAGGATTATGGCCGGATCGCCGATGGTTTGAAGGTAACCGCGCGGTTCAACGCCTGGCCTGATGCCCAGTTCAAAGGCACCGTCACGACAACCGATTCCCGGATGTCGGAATCAAGCCGGATGATTACGGTTCGCGCCAAAATCGACAATCCTGAGGGCCGGCTGTTGCCCGGCATGTATGCCAATGTGCTGGTTGAGGCGGGTGCCGCGCAGGACGTCATTACCGTGCCGCAGACCGCTGTGACTTACACGCTCTATGGCGACAACGTATTCGTTGTTGTGCCAGCCAAGAAGCCGGACCCGAACAACAAGGAAGAGCAGCTCGAAATCGAGCGCCGCTTTGTGAAGGCGGGCGCCATGCGCAATGGGCGGGTGCAAATTGCCGAAGGCCTGAAACCCGGTGACCGGGTAGTGACCGCCGGCCACAACAAGATCGACCAGGGAGCATTGGTCAAAATCGACAACACCGTAGCGCTCCGGGCAGCCGACAGCGCGACCATACAGTAAGGCAAAGCCATGCATTTTACCGACATTTTCGTAAAGCGGCCGGTTTTGGCCACGGTGGTGAGCCTGCTCATCCTGCTGGCCGGCTTGCAGGCATTTTTCCAGCTGCCGATCCGCCAGTTTCCCGAAGTCGCCGATACCAAGATCGAGATCACCACGGCCTATGCGGGCGCCAACGCCGATCAGATCAAGGGTTTCATCACAACGCCGCTGCAGCAGGCAGTGGCCTCGACCGAAGGTGTTGAGACCATCGAGTCAAGCTCGGGGCAGAGCATTTCCACGATCACCCTCAAGCTTCGCCTTGATGCCGATGGAGACCGTGCGCTTGCCGACGTGCTGTCAAAGGTCAACGAGGTGAAGGGACTTTTGCCCGATGATGCCAGCGATCCGGTGGTGAAGCGCACTACGGGCGCCGGTTTCGCGTTGATGTACCTCAGCTTCAAGAGCGAGCAGATGACCCCGCCGCAGATCAGCGATTACCTTGACCGCGTGGTTCGGCCGCGGCTGCAGGCGATCAATGGCGTGGCCTCGGCTGAAATTCTCGGCGGCTCGACCTTCGCCATGCGCGTTTGGATCGACCCCGACAAAATGGCTGCGCTCGGCATCACACCGCTTGATGTGCGAAGCGCCTTGGCCGCAAACAACTTCACCACCGCCGCCGGCGAGGTGAAGGCCGAATTCACCCAGAAAAACATCAACGCGCAGACCTCGCTGGAAAAGCCCGAGCAATTCGAACAGCTCGTTGTGGCGACACGCGGCGATACGGTCATCCGCTTGGGCCAGATTGCCAAGGTGGAACTCGGCCCGGAGAACAACAATTTTTCTGCCGCATTCGACGGGGTGAAAGCCGTTTTTATGGGGATCACCGCAACCCCTGATGCCAATCCGCTAACCGTGATTTCCGACGTGCGCGACGCGATGCCGGAAGTGCAGCGCGGGCTGCCGCAGGGTTTGGAATCCAACATTGCATATGATGCGACCGAGTTCATCAACGAGTCGATCTGGGAAGTTGCCAAGACGCTGGGTGAAGCGGGGTTGATCGTTATCGTGGTCATCTTCCTGTTCCTCGGCAACTTGCGCTCGACCTTCATCCCCGTCGTCACCATTCCCCTCTCGCTTGTCGGCGTGGCACTGGTGCTGGTGGCATTCGGATATTCCATAAACCTGCTGACCTTGCTGGCGCTGGTGCTCGCCATCGGGCTTGTGGTCGACGATGCGATTGTGGTTGTCGAAAACATACACAGGCATATTGAAGAGGGCATGGCTCCCTTCGATGCGGCAATCAAGGGCGCGCGCGAGATCACGGGCCCGGTCATTGCCATGACCATTACGCTTGCGGCGGTTTATGCGCCGATTGGCTTCACCTCGGGCTTGACGGGCGCGCTGTTCCGCGAGTTTGCCTTTACGCTTGCCGGCGCAGTTGTGGTGTCTGGCGTTATCGCTTTGACCCTCTCACCCATGATGGCCTCAAAGATGCTGACATCGCACGACAGCGAAGGCCGGTTCGCCCTCCTGGTTGAGCGTGTGTTCGGCTCAATCCAGCGTTTCTATCGCCGCCGCCTTGATGGGACAATCAAGCAGCGTTCGGTGTTCGCCTGGGTTGCTGTGTTAACGGTTGTGCTGTCGGGCGTGCTTTACAACGCGATTAACAAGGAACTGGCGCCTGCCGAAGACCAGGGCGTGCTGTTTGCCTTTATCAACTCTCCGGAACATACCAACCTCGATTATCTCACGACCTATACGGATCAGTTGACCGGCATCTTCATGGATGTGCCGGAGCGGCAAAACCTGTTCGCCATCAATGGCTTTCCGACCTCGCATGGCGCCTTCATGGGCTTGATCCTGAAGCCCTGGGGTGAGCGCGCGCGTTCTGACCTCTCGGTCATGGGCGAGTTGCAGGGCAAATTCATGGGCGTGGCCGGTGTCAACGCCTTTGCCACCGCGCCTTCAGCCATTCCTGTCGGCGCTGGCGAGATGCCTGTGGAGTTCGTCATCACCTATCCGGGTGACTATACGCAGCTTGCCAGCACCCTTGACGCGATCGATGCTGAAGCAAAGAAGAGCGGCCTGTTCATCTTCACCAACGCCGATTTGCGGTTCTCAACGCCGCAAGCGGAACTCATCGTGGACAAGGACCGGGCAAACAAGCTCGGCGTGACCATGCAGGATGTTGGCGCCACGCTGGCGACTTTGCTCGGCGGCAATAACGTGAACCGGTTTGCAGTCCAGGGCCGAAGCTACCAGGTGATCCCGCAAGTGCCGAGAGGTGAACGCGCCACCACGGATCAGATACTGAGATACCATGTGCGCGCCGCGAACGGCGACATGGTCCCCCTGTCGTCCTTCATGTCGGTCGGCCAGTCGGTGCAGCCCAACAGCCTCAAGACCTTCCAGCAGTTGAATTCCGCAACCCTGCAGGGCGTGCCGTTCCCCGGCCGCACCGTTGGCGAAGCGGTGACCTTCCTGCAGCAGAAGGCTGCCGAGATGTTCCCGCACGGCATGGCCTATGACTTCAAGGGTGAGAGCCGGCAATTCGTGAAGGAGGGCAACGCGCTTGCCGTCACGTTCGCCTTCTCGCTGCTGCTGATCTATCTGGTGCTGGCCGCCCAGTTTGAAAGCTTCCGCGACCCGTTCATCATCCTGATCGGCTTGCCGGCCACGCTGTTCGGCGCGCTCTTCGTGTTGTGGATTCTCGGCCAGGCGAACGGCATGATGCAGAACAATCCGCCGTTCAACATCGGCTCCGGCACCATCAACATCTATACGCAGATCGGCCTCGTGACGCTGATCGGCCTCATCGCCAAGCACGGCATTTTGATGGTGGAATTCGCCAACAAGCTGCAGGAAACGCAAGGCATGGACAAGAACAGCGCCATCAAGGAAGCCGCCGCCGTGCGCTTGCGGCCCATCCTGATGACCACGGCCGCCATGGTGATCGGCGTTGTCCCGTTGCTCATTGCCGATGGCGCCGGCGCCAAGAGCCGCTTCGACATTGGCGTCGTGATTGCCGCCGGCATGTCCATCGGCACGATGTTCACCCTGTTCATCACGCCCGCCATCTATTCCTTCGTGGCGCGCGATCGCCATGGCAAGGCAGTAGACATGGCTCCATCGGTTGAGGCTGTTCCGCTGCCGGTGAACCAGAATTCGAAAAAGAAGCGGCAGGCACCGCCGATGCAGGAAGCGGCTGAATAAAAGGGACGCCAAGACATGAGCAGATCTTATATTTGGGGCGTTGTGATCATTGTTGGTGTGATAGGCGCGATTCTTACCGCCATGGTTTTCGGCCCGTTGCTGGCAACCATATTGACGCTAATCATGACGCCGGTGATTTGGGCCGCATCCACCGTGTTCTATCAAGCCCGCGTGGCAAGGCGTGAACGCGAGATCATTGCCAGAATAGTGGAAGAAGCGACGACAGGTGAAGGCAGACCCGACAACGCAATGCAGCACGCCGCGGAGTAACGTACGCTACACAAATCTCATCATGCCCGCGCTCGACGCGGGCATCTTCTTTTTGGCAGGGTAGAAGATGACCGGGTCAAGCCCGGTCAAGATGAGAAGTCGGGGAAACGCTATGAGAGCCCGTTCAGCGCCACGGCAATCCGCCCCAAGGCCTTCTCCAAATCCGCTTCGCTGGCCGCGAATGACAGCCTGATCGACGTTGCCGCGCCAAAGGCCGTGCCCGGCACTGACGCCACCCCATGGCTTTCCAGCAGCCAGTCGCACAGCGCTTCCGGCGTATCCAGAACATGATTGCCCGATTTCTTGCCAAGCACGGCGGAGACATCAGGCAGCGCATAGAAGGTCGCAGGGATTGGCGAGACGGCCACGCCTTTGATTTTCTTTAAAGCTCCCATCAGCATGTCACGCCGCGCCTTGTAGCGCAGGCGCATGGCTTCAACCGCATCGCGCGGGCCCTCCAGGGCTTCGATGGCGGCGCGCTGCACGAACTGGTTGGCGCCCGTCGTGATGGTGCTCTGGATGCGTGCAATCGCCTTGCTGATGGGCTCCATCGCGGCCGTGTAGCCCAACCGCCATCCCGTCATGGCAAAGCTCTTCGAGAAGCCGTTGACCGTAATGGTGCGCTCGCGCATGCCGGGCAGCGTACCGATGGAAGTCATGGCCCCTTCAAATATGATGTACTCATAAATCTCGTCCGACAGCACCATCATCTGCGGATGGGCCAGAACAATCGCGGCAATCTCTTCAAGCTCGGCGGGCGACCATACGGCCCCGCTCGGATTGCAGGGCGAGTTGAGGATGAGCAACTTGGTGCGCGGCGTCACCGCCGCCGCAATGCGCGAGGCCGGAACCTTGTAGCCCTCACTGATGCCGGAATGCAGCACCACGGGCGTGCCGCCGGCAAAGCGCACCGTGGTTTCATAGGACACCCAGAACGGCGCCAGCATGATCACCTCATCGCCCTCGTCAATGATTGACAGCACCGCGTTGGCAATGGCCTGCTTGGCTCCATTGGCGAGAACGATTTCGGCCGGCGCATAATGGAGATTGTTTTCCGCCTTGAGTTTTTTGGAAATTGCCGTTCGCAATTCCGGGATGCCCGCCACCGGCGAATAATGGGTAAATCCCGCCTTCATGGCGCGGGTGGCCGCCTGCTGAATGTTGTCCGGCGTATCAAAATCCGGCTCCCCCACAGTGAGGCTCACCACGTCATGGCCAAGCGCCCGGAGATCGCGCGATTTCTGCGCCATGCGGATGATGGCGCCTTCATCGGCGGCGGCGGTACGGGCAACAAGGAGCGAGGCGGGGTCAAATTTTTTCATGGGCCGTCGTATGCCATGCAAGCCTTGCCGCGTCGAGGGTTCGCGGGCATAAGGGCCCCCATGAAAAAAACCACCCTGGTGATTTGCGGATTCGCATTGCTGGCGGGTTGCACCACAGGTTCCAAAGTGACCATCAACAAGGGCCCTGCGACCGTGCAAACCGCGTCGCGTTCAGAACCCATTTTTTACAACGGCAAAACCTATCAATTGGATTACAATTATATTGAAGGGCAGGGCGCCTTCGACATGAAAGTGTCGGGTCTCAGCCCCAAGCAGCAACAGGACGCCGTGAACATCGCAACCTCGGGCCTCAGCTATTTCGCCTGTCCCGATGGCCAGCGCGGCAAACTCATGGGAATGCCGGTCTATGTCAGCAAGAAATGGACCGCCTACGCCAAGTGCGGGTAGTTAGCCGAGCCGCCGGTCAATCCAGTCGCGCGCCCTGAAATAGCGCCCGACGAAGGGCAGAAACCAGGTCGAGCCATTATAGAGTGGATGATCGGGAAACTCCGGCCGGTCAAAGGCGCAGACGCGGTTTGACTTGCCGGCAACTTTCCGTGCCGTTTGCTGGCCCAGATAGGTCATCATGGCAATCCCTGAGCCATTGCAACCCAGCGCGTAGTGCAGATTGTCGAATTTCCCCATGTGCGGCATCTCATCCAGCGTGAAGGCCACATTGCCCGTCCAGGCATGGGTGATCTTGACACCTTTCAGTTGCGGGTAACGATCCGTCATAAACTGGTAAAGAATGGGCGCCGTTTCCACCGGGTCCGTATGGCCGAACTTGGCGCGCCCGCCGAAAATCAGCCGCTTCTTGTCCGGCGACATGCGGTAATAGGTGAGAACCCGGCGCGTATCGGCAATCGAGCGG
This sequence comes from Aestuariivirga sp., assembly GCA_965279345.1. Classification (GTDB taxonomy): domain Bacteria; phylum Pseudomonadota; class Alphaproteobacteria; order Rhizobiales; family Aestuariivirgaceae; genus Aestuariivirga. The sequence continues at coordinate 45,223 of CBDIHN010000001.1, read as the reverse complement.
TTCTTGGGGCTGAGCGTGGCCGCGAGATCGGGCGGCAATTCCTCCGTGGCAATGATGTAGGAGCCAACCGGCACTACGCGGCGTTTGAGCTGCGGGGTAACATCGCCCGTATAGCCATTGGTGGCGATGATCACGTCGCCCGCCGTGATGGTTCCACGCGGCGTTTCAACCGACCATCCCATGGCGGTTTGCGTGAGTTTTGTGACCGGCGTCTTGGAAGCGATCTTCACCCCGCGCTTCTGGCAGAGCTCAAGCAGGCCCTTGAAAAAGAGGGCAGGGTGAAGATGCGCCGCCCGCCCCACCACCATGCCGCCACGGTAATAATCGGAACCGATTTCCTCGCGCTGGCGCTCCTGCGGCACCAGATAGGAATCGGATTTTGCAGCCGCATTGAGATGGCCAACCTTCTTGGCCATGTCATCATAATGGCTCTTGCACCAGGCTCCGAGGAAATAGCCAGCCTTGGTCCAGCCGCAGTCGATTTTCTCCCGGGTGATCAGGTCTTCAATAAGCGTAAAGGCATCCGCCGCATCGGCCATAAAGGGAGCAGCCTCATCCGCCGGCATGGGCTTGGAAAGATAACGCTTGCCCACGTTGACGCCGCCCGAAACCATCCCGCCATTGCGCGTTGATGCCCCAAAGCCAGGCTCATTGGCATCAAGCACCAGGCAATCCAGGCCAAGGGCCGTAAGCTCCAGTGCCGCTGACAACCCCGCATAACCCGCCCCCACAATCACAACTCTCGCTTCGCGCGGCAGGGTTAATTCTGGCAAAGAGCTGGGCCTGTGGGCTTCCCACCAAAAGGGCTGGGCCTTGAAGTTTTTATGGAAAATTTCTCTGTTCATGGTGAAAATCCTAAGGTGATTGCCGCGCAAAAGACAAGGGCCCCCGGTGCAATGCTGCCTGCCCTCACAAAGTCTTGACAGGGACCGGCATACTTATGCTTTGCTTGGGCTTCTGGAATGATCTAGTTTCAGACATTGAGTCTGGTTTTGGGGAAAGTTTTGGTGATGCGTATCCGGCTGATGCTTGTAGCGGTTGTTATGGGTTTGATGGCGCTGCCCGGCGCCGCATTCGCAACCAACATCTTGATTACCATCAACAAGGTTTCCCAGAAAATGACCGTCAAAGTTGATGGCGAGACAGAATATGTCTGGCCCGTATCAACCGGGGCCCGTGGTTATGAAACCCCAAGCGGCAAATACCGCCCGTTCCGCATGGAAAAGGACCATTTTTCCAAGGAATGGGACGACGCGCCCATGCCCAATTCGATATTTTTCACCGGTCAGGGCCACGCCATTCACGGCAGCTTTCATGTGAAAAGCCTCGGCCGCCGGGCTTCGCACGGCTGTGTACGCCTCGCTCCGGATAATGCCGCCAAGCTCTACAGTCTCGTTCAGAAGGTCGGCATGCAGAACACCACCGTGGTCCTGCGCGGCGGCTTCTTTGATGGCGGTTTCGCTGATTTTGAGCGCGACATAACCACCACCACCAAGAAACTGCAGAAAAAGGCCAAGCGCCGCCTTTTCATCCTGGGGCAGACTTTGGACGGAACCGATTAACGGCGTTCCAAGCCCTTAAAACTTGACAAATCATTGCCCCCATGCGCTTTTCCGCGCAAATCGAGGGACATTCCTATTATGACGCACGCCTACCGGAGCCACACCTGTGGCCAGCTCAGAATTGACCACAAGGGCCAGGACATCCGCCTTTCCGGCTGGGTCCACCGGGTGCGCGACCATGGCGGCCTGCTGTTCATCGATCTGCGCGATCATTACGGCCTCACCCAGATCGTGATTGATCCCGTTTCGCCAGCCTTCAAGGCGGCCGAAAAGGTCCGTTCCGAATGGGTCATAAGGGTTGACGGCAAGGTCCAGCCCCGTCCGGCGGGCACCGAAAACAACGATCTCCCCACCGGTCTCATTGAAATTGCCGCCAGCGAAATCACGGTTCATTCGGAAGCCAAGGAATTGCCGCTTCCGGTGTTTGGCGATACCGAATATCCCGAGGACATTCGCCTGAAATACCGCTTCCTTGATTTGCGCCGCGACCGCATTCACGGCAACATCATGAAGCGCGGCGCCATTATTGATTCACTGCGCAGCCGCATGAAGGGGCAGGGCTTCTTCGAATTCCAGACGCCGATCCTCACCGCTTCTTCACCGGAAGGCGCCCGCGATTATCTCGTGCCGAGCCGGGTTCATCCCGGAAAATTCTATGCCCTGCCGCAGGCCCCCCAGCAGTTCAAGCAGCTCCTGATGATGTCGGGCTTTGACCGTTATTTCCAGATAGCGCCCTGCTTCCGTGACGAAGACGCCCGCGCCGACCGCAGTCCCGGTGAATTCTACCAGCTTGATATCGAGATGAGCTTTGTCACCCAGCAGGATGTATTCGACGCGGTGGAGCCCGTGCTGCGCGGCGTGTTCGAGGAGTTTGGCGGCGGTCTTCCCGTCACGCCGAAATTCCCGATGATCGCCTTCCGCGATTCCGTGCGCTGGTATGGCACCGACAAGCCTGACCTGCGCAACCCCATCAAGATGCAGAATGTGACGGAGCATTTTAAGGGCTCTGGCTTCAAGGTTTTTGCCGGGATGATAGCCGCCGACCCCAAGGTTGAAGTCTGGGCCATTCCCGCGCCCAAGGGCGGCAGCCGCGCTTTTTGCGACCGGATGAACTCTTGGGCCCAACAACAGGGCCAGCCCGGCTTGGGTTACGTATTCTGGCGTGATGGCGAGGAGGGCGCTGCCGGCCCCATCGCCAAGAACATCGGTCCTGAGCGCACCGAAGCAATCAAGACCCAACTTGGCCTTGCCACCGGCGATGCGGCCTTCTTTGTGGCCGGCGTTCCGGCGAAATTCTATAAATTCGCCGGCGAAGCCCGCACCAAGGCTGGTGATGAACTTGGCCTCATTGCCAAGGACCGTTTCGATTTCTGCTGGATCGTCGATTTCCCCATGTATGAATGGAACGAGGACGACAAGAAGGTCGATTTCTCCCACAATCCGTTCTCCATGCCGCAAGGCGGACTAGAAGCACTGGAAACGAAAGACCCACTCGATATTCTCGCCTACCAGTATGACATCGTGTGCAATGGCGTGGAGTTGTCATCCGGCGCCATCCGCAACCACCGGCCCGATGTGATGAAGAAGGCCTTCGAGATCGCCGGTTATCCGGAAGATGTTCTGCTGGAAAAATTCGGCGGCATGTACCGCGCCTTCCAGTATGGCGCACCACCCCACGGCGGCATTGCACCGGGCGTGGACCGCATTGTCATGCTGCTCTGCAATGAACCCAACATCCGCGAGGTTGTGCTCTTCCCGATGAACCAGCAGGCTGAAGACCTGCTGATGGGGGCACCCTCAGAAGCCACGCCGAAGCAACTTCGCGAACTTCACATCAGGCTTAACCTGCCGGAAGCGTAACGTACTCCCAATTTCTCATCATGTCCCCGGACTGAACACTTGATCCGGCCATCTTCTGCGATGCCCCAAAAAAGAAGATGCCCGCGTCTAGCGCGGGCATGATGAGGTTATATAGAGGAGGCCTAGTCAGTCATTCGCCGTGACGGAAGCGCCGAACAGGTCAATGGCAGCCCCCGGATTGGTGGGATCAAGCGTCATAACCTGCTGAACCTTGATCGGTGCCGCAGGCGTCAGCGAAATGGTGAATGACTTTGGATCCTTCAGGAAGGTGTTGACGGCACCCACTACCTGGTCGGTGAAAGCCTGGTTCTTGAATTGCATGAGGCTGAGCTGCATCATGGCGCCGGCATTGGCCACCATGGCGGCTTCGTCCATGCCCTGCTTCTGTGCAATGAGCGGAAGCACCTTCTTGGTGATCGAGGCATCCTCAAAGCGGATTTTGAAACCGCTCAGCGACACCGTCATCAACTGCGGCATGAGTGCGTTGAAATCCGGCGGCCGCCCCGTCTTTTGCGCGGTCTGCAACTCGGCCATCACCGCAATCGGAATATCGCTGGCGCCATAGGAGAAGGTAAAGCCGGCCATGTCCTTGCTCGTAACGCCAAACGTGCCGGTCATGCCAAAATTATCGCCGGCAACCGAAAGCTCGCCTTCGCCGGTCATGTTGAGGGTGAGGTCGCTGTAGCCCAGGGCCTTCAACTGGCCCGAAGGGTCCATCATGGCAAGGGCTGCTTCAGGGATCACCAGGTCATTGAAGCTCATGGTGGTTTTGCCCGCCCCAGTGACCGGATCGCCGCTCCAGGCCGTTTCGACGCCCTTTGCCGTAAAGCTCTGGCCTTCCGCCGTGACCTTGATTTCGCCTGAGGTCATTTTCCTGGCGATGCCCATGCTGGAGCGGAATGATTGCAGCGGCGTAGGGTTGTCACCGAGAACCGCCACAGACCAGTCTTCCGCCCCGCTCTTGGGGATTTCGATGATAACGCTTTTATTGTCCGGCCCGGCAAATTCCACCTTGGTGTCCGAGAACGTCGCTGCTCCCACGTTGATCAGGCCATCGGCTTCGGCCGCGATGTTTTGCAAGGCAATTGAGCCAATGGTGAGCTTCACCGACGTGGTGGGGTCTTGCGCGCCAACGGTGGCCACAAGGTTGCTGATGGTCACATTGCCGGAACTGTCGGTCTCGATCTTGTCATAGGCGGGCGTCGCCTTGAGCTGGGTCTCCCAGCTTTTGAAAATAGCCGAAACGACCGGTGGAACATCCTGCGCCTGGGCCGGAGCGGTCAGGGCCGTGGCGGCGAGCAGAAGGAATGCGGCGGCGCGGAGGGTGTTTTTCATGGGGCTTTCCTTTTTAGGAGTTGTCAACGGGATTGCTCTATGCCGAAGCATAAGTGAACAACAGGTGAACTCAAGCCACTTGATGAATCACCATTAAATGGCTAGCTATCGCAGCACTCTTCTTAGGGAAAAAACCATGATGCGCAAACTACTTACGGCGATGTTTTTTGTGTTGCTGACCTTTTCGATAACCTCCGTTCCGACCTATGCTGCGGTGAATACGGCCCAGGACGAGGCACTTTTAATTCAAAAGAAAAAGAAATTGGCGGCATTGAAGGCCGCTGAGGAAAAGAAAAAGGCGGCCCGGGCCGCCGAGGTGGCCAAATTGAAGGCCGCCAGGCAGAAGTCGGCAATGCTCCGGGCCGAGAAGCAGAAAACGATGCGGACCGCCGCCCGGCGCGATTGCGGCAGCTTCATGCAATGCCTGTTTGGAAAATCCCGACGCACCAGCTCAGCCGGCGGCCTGAGCAACCGGTCCATGCGCAAGCAGGTGGCCTGGAATGAAACCAAATATGCCCCCGGCACTCTCATCGTGAAGACCCCGGAAAGGGCGCTCTACTATGTGTTGGGCGATGGCGAGGCCATGCGCTACTCAATCGGCGTGGGCCGTGAGGGTTTCCAGTGGAGCGGCAACTCCAGAATCGTTTCCAAGGCCGAATGGCCTTCATGGACGCCGCCCCAAACCATGATCGAGCGCGAGGCCGCAAAGGGCCACATCATTCCACCCTTCATGAAGGGCGGCCCCGGCAATCCGCTGGGAGCGCGTGCCATGTATATCGGCGGCACGATTTACCGCGTCCATGGCACCAATGCCGAGTCCTCCATCGGCGGGGCGGTCTCATCCGGCTGTATCCGCATGATGAATGCCGATGTGATTGACCTCTATGGCCGCGTCAAGGTGGGCTCACCCATCTACGTCTATCAATAAGCAACGCGTAAGAACGCCAAAGGCCGCGAGTTTCGCGGCCTTTTTTGTTTGAGCGGGCTCCAGAAAAGAATTGACCCCGGAGGCAGTGCCGTCCGGGGTCCAATCCTAAAGTCTATGCTAGCAGAAGAATTAGATCTTCTTCTTGGCTGACTTCTTCTTGGCAGCTTTCTTAGCAGGCTTTTTTGCAGCTTTCTTAGCCATAGTATATTCTCCTAGGAGTTAGTTGTTAGTGCCCCACAACGCAGGCTAGTCTTACATCCAACGATTGCGCATACCTGTCGTCCGTATTCGTAATCGTTGTTGACGTCTCTTTTGAACCCGTTTGTGTGATTCGGCAATATGCCGTCAACATCTGGTGTATCGCCCCAAGTTCCCTAACAACTCGTAAACGCGCCAGACGGTAGGCCGATTGTCCGTATACGGACAGATAAATTGATTCAGCGGAATTTTTCAGTAAATCCGGCTGAATCGGCGCTTCTCCGTATACGGATGGCCATGCATCTTTTCGGCGTCGAACGGAAAAATTTCTGTCTCGGAGCATTTTTTCTGCCGCAGTCTTCCAAAAAATAATTGTTAATAAAATGACGAATGTTGCCGATTCAACACATGACTCGAGACCATCGCAGGCAATTTTTTCCGTCCGTCACGCCGATCAACATCCGATTCCGTATCACAATGAGACAACTTTTCGCCCGCTGAAATCAAAAAAATCGAACTTCGGTTCACCAAAAAATGTCTTCGTTAGTGATTCAAGGCGACTGCAAAATAAAAAATGGCCGGAATCTCTCCCGGCCATTCCATAATTCATGTCGTGTAGCTCACGAACAACCGCTCGTGCCGCCGCAGGTGTTGCACTTCAGGCAGGTGCCGTTGCGCACCAGGGTGAAGTTTCCGCATTCACCGCAGCTATCGCCCTCATAACCTTGCAGGCGCGCCTTGGCGCGCTGGTCAGCGGCGGGCAGAGGCTCTTCATAAGTATAAGCCACCGCCGTTTCAGCCAGCGCCAGCGAACCCATCGATATCGATTCCGCCGCGCGCATTTGCAATGCATGGGCAGGCGAAGCCGCAGCAGTCACACCTTGCGGCATCACCACGACGTTTGACAGGTTCTGATTGCGCACAAAGCCCGATGAAAGGACCTTCTGTGCCGGAACCGAAGCCGGAAGCTTAGGCTCATCGCTGCCAATGCCCTTGCCAAGCGCATCAAAGCCCATTTCGGACGCTTCAACGTGGGCGAGATCATTGCGTCCGAGATAGGAGACAGCGAGTTCACGGAACACATAGTCCAGGATGGACGTGGCGTTCTTGATCGACTCGTTGCCCTGCACCTGGCCTGCGGGTTCGAACTTGGTGAAGGTGAAGGCATCGACATATTCCTCCAGCGGCACGCCATATTGCAGGCCCACCGAGACGGAAATGGCGAAGTTGTTCATCATCGCCCGCAAGGCAGCACCTTCCTTGTGCATGTCGATGAAGATTTCGCCGAGCTTGCCATCATCATATTCGCCGGTGCGGAGGTAAACCTTATGGCCTCCCACAACTGCCTTCTGCGTATAGCCCTTGCGGCGGCCCGGCAGCTTGTCGCGGCCGCGCACGATCTCAACGACCTTCTCGACGATGGTCTCGATGCGCTGAACCATGGGCTTGGCCATCAGGCCTTCGACCATATCCTCAGACTCATCCGCTTCATCGGCGATGAGCTGGGTAGACAGCGGCTGCGAAAGTTTGGAGCCATCGCGGTACAGCGCATTGGCCTTCACGCCCAGCTTCCATGACAGCATGTAAGCCGCATTGCATTCCTCAACCGTGGCCTCATTCGGCATGTTGATGGTCTTGGAAATGGCCCCCGAGATAAAGGGCTGGCTTGCCGCCATCATGCGGATGTGGCTTTCAACGCTGAGGTAGCGCTTGCCGAGACGGCCGCAGGCATTGGCACAATCGAACACCGGGAGATGCTCGTCCTTGAGGCCCGGAGCGCCTTCCAGCGTCATTGCCCCGCAGACATGGATATTGGCCTTGTCGATATCGGCTTTCGAGAAGCCGATGAACGACAGCAGGTCAAAGCCGTAATCAACGAGTTGCTCATCGCTGATTTTCAGCACCGACTTGCAGAACTCCTCGCCAAGCGTCCACTTGTTGAACACGAACTTGATATCGAACGCCGAGGCCAGGCCCGATTCAATCGTTGCGATCTGCTCGTCGCCAAAGCCCTTGGCGCGAAGCTGGGCATGGTTGAGGGCAGGGGAATCTTGCAGGGTGCCGAGGCCAACCGCATAGTTGATGATCTTTTCAATCTGCGTGGCGTCGTAACCCAAGGTGCGGAGTGCTTCCGGAACCGCCTGGTTGATGATCTTGAAGTAGCCGCCGCCGGCCAGCTTCTTGAACTTCACCAGCGCAAAGTCCGGCTCAATGCCCGTGGTGTCGCAATCCATCACCAGTCCGATGGTGCCCGTGGGGGCAACAACGGTGGCCTGCGCATTGCGGTAGCCATGGGCTTCGCCCAGTTCAACTGCCAGGTCCCAGGCCTTGCGGGCGTGGGCAATGAGATCACCATCGGGGCAATCCGTTTCATCGAGCGGAACCGGAGCAATGCGCACCGCTTCGTAACCCACGGCAGCGCCATAGGCGGCGCGGCGATGGTTGCGCATCACGCGCAGCATATGGTCCTTGTTCTTGGCATAGCCGGGGAAGGGGCCGAGTTCCTTTGCCATCTCAGCCGAGGTTGCGTAGGAAATGCCGGTCATGATCGCCGAGAGCGCACCGCAGATGGCGCGGCCCTCATGGCTGTCATAGGCAATGCCATTGGTCATCAGCAGCCCGCCGATATTGGCAAAGCCCAGGCCAAGGGTGCGGTACTCGTAAGAGAGCTTGGCAATTTCCTTGGACGGAAACTGCGCCATCAACACGCTGATTTCCAGAACGATGGTCCACAGCCGCACCGCATGCTCGTAAGACTCGACATCAAACTTGGCCGTTGCCGTATTGCGGAACTGAAGCAAATTCAGTGAGGCAAGATTGCAGGCGGTGTCATCAAGGAACATGTATTCCGAGCAGGGGTTGGAAGCGCGGATTTCTCCCGATGCCAGGCAGGTGTGCCAGTCATTGATGGTTGTGTGATACTGGATGCCGGGATCAGCCGAAGCCCAAGCGGCGTGGCCGATCTTGTCCCAGAGGTCACGGGCCTGCAGGGTCTTGGTCACCTTGTTGGACATGCGGGCGTTGAGGTTCCACGGGCCATTGGTTTCAACGGCGCGCAGGAATTCATCGGTGACGCGCACCGAATTATTCGAGTTCTGCCCCGATACGGTGCGGTAGGCTTCGCCATCCCAATCCGTGTCATAGGCATCGAATTCAAGCTCCGTATAGCCCTGCTTGGCAAACTGGATGACGCGCTTGATGTAGTTGTCCGGCACCATGTTGCGCCGTGCTTCTTTCACTGCGCGCTTCAGGGCCGGGTTCTTCTCGATTTCATAGCAGTCGTCGCCGGGGCCCTGGCAATTGACGCAGGCCTTCATGATCGAAGCCAGATGCTTCTTGACGATCTTGGAGCCGGTGACGAGGGCGGCCACCTTCTGCTCTTCCTTCACCTTCCAGTCGATGTATTCCTCGATATCCGGATGGTCCACGTCAACCACCACCATCTTGGCGGCGCGCCTTGTCGTGCCACCGGACTTGATGGCGCCCGCCGCACGGTCGCCGATCTTGAGGAAGCTCATCAGGCCCGAGGACTTGCCGCCGCCCGAAAGCTTTTCGTTTTCGCCGCGCAGGAACGAGAAGTTGGAGCCCGTGCCGGAGCCATATTTGAACAGGCGCGCTTCGCGCACCCAAAGATCCATGATGCCGCCCTCGTTGACGAGGTCGTCCGCCACGCCCTGGATGAAGCAGGCATGGGGCTGCGGATGCTCATAGGAGGATTTTGATTTGGTGAGCTTGCCGGTCTCATGGTCCACATAGAAGTGGCCCTGGCCCGGGCCATCAATGCCATAAGCCCAATGCAGCCCCGTGTTGAACCACTGGGGCGAGTTCGGCGCACACTTTTGTGTCGCCAGCATGAAGCACAATTCGTCACAAAAAGCCCGCGCATCCTCTTCCGTATTGAAGTATCCGCCTTTCCAGCCCCAATAGGTCCAGGTGCCGGCCAAACGGTTGAACACCTGCTTGGAGCTCATCTCGCCAATGATGCGTTTTTTCTCCGGCACGCCTTCCAAGGCGGCCTCATCGGCCACCGAGCGCCACAGCCAGGAGGGCATGCTCGTCTCTTCAACGCGCTTCAGCTTCGCCGGAACGCCCGCCTTGCGGAAATACTTCTGCGCCAGAATATCGGTGGCAACCTGGCTCCACGAGGCCGGGACTTCGATGTTTTCCAGGCGGAAAACGATCGACCCGTCAGGATTCTTGATTTCACTGGTGGCCTGGCGGAATTCGATCTCCGCGTAGGCATCCTGACCGGCTTTCGTGTATTTGCGCGCGACGTGCATTGCTGTCCCTCTTGTTTTTTCGTTTCGTTGCCGTTGGCGCAGAACAATGCACCCACGGAGCCTTCTTCACCCGTGTTTGACGACACAAACCCTGTCTGAGAAACCGCAATTCCTCAGATTTGTTAGCCTCTGATTTTGGTTTTTTACACTTGAGAGAAACGCTTAAACTGGCATCTCTCCGTCCCCACGGCCTTGATGATTAAATTATTACACCGATCACCGGACGTCAATAGCTAGTGTGTTAACGAAACCCTAACGCTATATGTTGTGTCCACAGCTTCATCCGTTCTGTGGATAACCAGATGATCATCCGATTCTGGGGGCAAGCTCAAGTGCCAGTTGGATTATTTGGCAGGCCAATTGTGGAAAACCGGGGCGGGGCCAAACCGTCAAGTCGTTAACCATGTTTTCAATCAAAATAAATTTACGGGCGGACCGCGGCCGGGACCGGCGGGGCAGGCACTCGAATCGGCCCCATGGCCAGCAGGACCACCAGCGCGAGCGCCGTTATACCCGCCATGATGATCCATGCCTCATTGATGGCCGAGGTAATGCTGGCCTGCTCGATAACATCCATGATTCCCATAAGGCCCAGTGGGTCTTGCGGGTCTGGCAGCGCGTCCACCGTGAGACCGAGGACGGTTGCTGCCTTCACCGGGTCCAGTTTGATGAGCTCCATGATCCGATCCGCATGTTCCGGCCCGCGCGAAAACACGATTGTATCAATAAGAGCTATCCCAATCGCCCCGCCGAGATTACGTGACAGGTTGAACAGCCCGCTGGCATCCGCAATGTGCTCGCGCGGGATGAAGCCCAGGGCAAAACGGATGGGCGGCAGAATGCAAAGCGCAACGAAGGCGCCGCGAACCACCTGCGGCCAGAACATTTCATCATAGCCCGTGGCAATCGTTTGAAAGCCACTCATCAGAAGCCCGATGGCAAAAGCGCCAAAGCCGATGGCAGATAGCAGGCGCGCATCCACATAGCGGTCAATCTGAACAATAATGGGCGCGGTGACGAGCTGGGCGATGCCGGTCACCAGAATGACCAGGCCGATCTGGAGCGGGCCCATGCCATGCACAAAGGCAAGAAACAGCGGCAGCAGATAAACCGAACCAAACAGGCCAATGCCAAGGATGAAGCTGAGTATGCAGCCAAAGGCCAGGTTGCGGTCGCGCAGCAGCGAGAAGGAAATGGCTGATGTCGGCCGGCGTATGGCGAGATACACGAAAACCGCAAAGATTGTGAAGCATCCGGAAACCTGCGGCGCAAGCCAACCCCGTTCGGGCGCTTCCTTGAGGCCGATCAGAAGCGTTGCAAGGGCAACCGCCACATAAATAAGCGAAATCCAGTCCAGCGTCTTGAACAGTGACAGGCGGGTTTCGTTCCGCGGCAGGCACAAAACGCCAATCACTAGGGTCACAATGCCTGGCACCACATTGATCAGGAACAGCCAGTGCCAGGTGTAATTTTCCGTAAGCCAGCCGCCCGTGAGCGGCCCAAGCGTTGGCGCGAGCACGGCAAGCAGGCCGCCGATTGTCGTTGCAATGGTTTGCTTCAGCCCCTTGCCAAAGAGCAGGAAGATGGCGGCGAACACCAGCGGAATGAGCACGCCCCCGGCAAAACCCTGCAATACCCGGAACACGATAAGCGAGGTGAAGTCATAGCTGAAGGCACAGCCGATGGAGGCGAGCGTGAAGGTGAAAATGGCGCCAGCAAAAAGCCAGCGGATTGTGAAGATGCGGATGAGCAGCCCTGTGAGGGGAATGGAGATGATTTCGGCAATGAGATAGGTGGTCTGCACCCAGCTCATGCGGTCCGCGCCGATTTTCAGCGCATCTTCAATGACGGCCAGCGATGTGACCACCACCTGGATATCCAGGATGGCCATGAACATGCCGACACATAACGCGCCATACCCCAACCAGAGCCAAACCGTTGCCGGAGGTGGCTGGGTTCTATTCGCTTCCAAATCTTCCATCGCCGGCCATGTTAGGGGATAATGTGATGAATTATCATCAGGTTTGGTTGGCCGCTTTAGGGCTTTCCCACAGAATCTTGCAATTTAATTTCTTGTAATCAAATAGTTCTAGACTTGGGCTGCGTCCTGCCCCCATTTGACCGTCAACCAGAGAACGACGAGCGCCAATCCCACAATATGGACCATATCCAGCCTTTTCTTGACTATTTTGCCCAGAACCCGGAGTGGGCAATTATTGTTGTATTCCTGATCGCCTTTGGCGAAGCGCTCCTGATTATCGGGCTGTTCGTTCCGTCAACCGCCGTGCTGGTGGGTGCGGGTGTTCTGGTTGGGTCAGGCCACCTGCCGTTTTGGCCGGTATTCCTCGCCACCTTGATCGGCGCCGTGGCCGGCGACCAGATTTCCTATTGGGCTGGCCGCTTCTTTGGCGAACATTTGAAACTCCTGTGGCCCCTGAACCGCTTTCCGCAACTTGTCGTGCGCGGCGAAGAATTTGTCCGCAATCACGGCGGCAAGAGCATCGCCCTTGGCCGCTTTGTGCCGGGCGTGAAAGCCGTTGTGCCTGGCATCGTTGGCATGCTGGGCATGAGCCAGCTCTATTTTGTCACCGTCAACATTTCATCGGGCATCGTTTGGGCCGCCGCCCATGTCATTCCCGGCATGTTGATCGGGCAGGGGCTCGCCTTGGCGGGTGAACTCAGCGGCCACTTGGGCCTCGTGCTGCTTGCGCTGCTGGTTATCCTCGCGGTGGCCGGCTGGATCATCAGGCTTTTTGCCGCCGGCGTATCGCCTTACCTCGACCACATCCTGCAGCGAATCTCGAATTGGGCCAAAACCCGCAACAGCCGTTCCTTGCACCGCTTCGGCCGCGCCGTTTCACCGGAAAACCCGCGCTCGCTCTTGATCATCTTCTTCGTCGCCGCACTGTTGCTCGGGCTGATCGCCTTCCTTGTCCTGCTTAGCGGCATGGTGGCCCGTAACGCCATTCCAAATGCCGATGTTTCAGTTTTCAACCTGATGCGGGAAATCAGGAATGCCCCTGCCGACGAACTGATGATTCCCCTCACCATGCTGGGCGATGGCTTTGTGTTGACTGCCATGATGGCCACAATCGTGGGCTGGCTGGTGTGGCGCAAGGCATGGCGGGCAGCCATCGCCTCATCGGCGGTATTCATTTTCGGAAAACTCTTTGCCATGCTTCTCAAATACGGCGTTCACCGGCCCCGGCCCATCGAACTCTATACCGGCAGCGAAGCCTTCAGCTTCCCCTCGGGCCACGCCACCATGGCGGCCATTACCTTTGGCGTGCTGGCCGTGCTGGCAAGCCACGCCATGAACCGCTGGAGCAGGTCGCTGGTCTATGCCACCTGCGGGTTGATCGTGATCACCATTGCCTACTCAAGGGTCTATCTTGGGGTTCATTGGCTGTCTGATGTCATGGGCGGCGTGATTTTCGGCGGCGTCATGGTGGCGGCCTTTGGCGTTGCCATCGAGGCCATCCCGCCGCGCCGCATCATGCCGCTGGGATTGCTCGGCGCAACCTTCATTGCCTTTGTGGTGGCGGGCAGTTTGAATGTCTCAAACAACTTCGACAGGGCCGAAAAATTTTACGCTGCCCCTGAGCGATCCTATTCCATCACGCCAGCCGAGTGGGAAACCACCGCATGGCAGCAACTGCCGGAACGCCGCATCGACCTTGCCGGCAGGCCGGAAGAACCGTTCATCATGCAGTGGGCCGGCTCGCTTGAGGACCTGCAGAAAATCCTCGAAAGCCGGAGCTGGGTCTATTCGCCGAAATGGACTTGGCGCGACAGTATTCCCTACCTCGATCCAAATGCGGTTCTGGGGAGCGTGGCACCCCGTCCTGCGCTTCATTTGGGCCTCAAGGCAAAACTGACCATGTCCTTGGCCCTTAATGGCGAAACCAACCGGCGCCTTGTAATGCGCGCCTACAAGACCAACGCCAATCTTAATTCCGTCAACGGAACCCCAATCTTCCTCATCAGCCTCACCCAGGAAAGCCTGCGCAAAAGCCTCAGGGCCTATGTCGTTCCAACTCTCATTGCGGCAAATGCCGGGCAAGTTGCCCAATTTGAGAGCAATATGGCCCTGCCATCAAACACCCGGACGGTGACCGAACAGCGCTCCGGCAATGGCGGCGCGGTGCGTTTGATCACCCTGCCATGAGCCCAATTTGCCAGCTTTACGAACGCCTGCCATTGGGCCATATTCCGGCCAAATTTTGCGACTTTCAGCAGGACCAATAATGCATTTTCTGAAACAGTTTTTTACCTGGTGGAGCGGCCAAACCCTCGCCACCCGCTTTTTCACCTGGCGCAAGGGAGAGCATGTCGGAACCGATCAGGCGGGCAATCACTATTACCGCGCCAAATCCGCCATGCCTGATTCCATTGCCGAACGCCGCTGGGTCATTTTCAATGGCTATTCGGAAGCTTCCAGCATTCCGCCGGGCTGGCATGGCTGGATGCACCACCGGGTTGATAAGGTGCCTTCCGCCTCCGATGCCCCGGACCGTGAATGGCAACTGCCGCACCAGCCCAATCTTACCGGCTCGGCTGGCGCCTACCGCCCGCCCGGCAGCATCATTGGCGCGGCGCGGCCGAAGAAATCCGAGCCCGGATATCAGGCCTGGCGGCCGGAATAATCACCGGCCTCAATGCGCCATATTTTCCCAGTTGTTTCTGCTATTCTTGAAAGCCTTCGTTATACCTAGAATCAGGGTCGGACTGCCATGAACAATTCAACGGTTGAAACGCTTATCGGAGCCGTGGTCATCGTGATCGCTGGAGCCTTCCTGGCTTTTGCCTACAATACGCCGGGCATGGGCCAGAAAACTGCGGGCTACACCCTTACCGCCGAATTCGACAATGTCGAAGGCGTCAATGTCGGCAGCGACATTCGCATGGCCGGCATCAAGATCGGCACGGTGACCGCCCAATCGCTCAACCCGGAGAATTTTCAGGCGCTTGTCACCATGAGCATTGATCCGGCCGTGCAGCTTACAGACGACACCTCCGCCAAAGTGACCTCGGAAGGCCTTTTGGGCTCCAAATTCATTTCACTGGAACCCGGTGGCTCCGATACGAAACTGGCCGCAGGCGGCGTCATCAACTACACCCAAGGAGCGGTTGATATCTGGTCGCTGATCAGCCAAGCCATGTTTGACAAATCCGGCGCCAAAACTCCAGAAACGCCCGAAGCTCCGAAGCAGGCCCAGTAAGAATGTTTCGACTTAGTGCTTTGGCTGCGGTTGCAGCGGTCATGCTGCCCGGTGCCGCCCATGCCGATCGCATTGCCAATCCCATTGCGGTGTTTACCGGGCTCGACAAGATAACCGGTGTGACCACCACATTCGAAACCAAGGTGGGCGAGGCCAAGCAGTTCGGCGGCCTCATTGTGAAGGCCGATGTCTGTTATTCTCGCCCGGCCACCGAAGAGCCCAAAACCACATCCTTTGTCGAAGTCGATGAAGTGCAGCTCGATGATTCGCTGAAGCGGATTTTTTCCGGCTGGATGTTTGCCCAAAGTCCTGGGCTGAATGCGGTCGAGCATCCCATCTATGACGTCTGGCTGATCAACTGCCGCGATCCCGCCGCCCCGCCGCCCGCCGTTGAAGAAATTCCCGATCTCTCAACCCTACAGGAACAGATCGAAGAAGGCGAACCGCTGGATTAAAGCGGTGACGCCAGTTCCAGCACACGGGCCGGATCATCGTCGTCCCTGAACCTGTTGAAATCCGCCGGCGCAACGATGGCCGATGGCAACAGCTCCTTGTAATCGGCCTTCGACATGACAATGGCCCCCAAGGTCTTGAGGTGCGGGTTCATGAATTGGGCGTCAAGCAGTTGAAAGCCGCCCGCATTGAGCCGTGCCACCAGATGCACCAAGGCAACCTTGCTGGCGTCAGTCTCGCGTGAAAACATGCTCTCACCAAAAAAAGCCGCACCGATTTTCACCCCATAGAGTCCGCCTACCAGCTTGCCTTCCCGCCAGCATTCCACCGAGTGGCAATGGTCCATTTTGTGAAGCTGGTTATAGAGGGTGCGGATGCGGGTGTTGATCCAGGTGAGCTTGCGGGTTTTGGTTTTGGCGGCGCAGGCCTCGATGACATCGGAGAAAGCCGAATCAATGCGGATCTCGAAACTTTGCCGGCGCACCTGTTTCCGCAGCGAATGGGAAATGCGCAGGCCCCGCAAGGGAATGATCCCGCGCTCTTCCGGCTCCACCCAGTAAAGCGCGTTATCCTCGGCTGTCTCCGCCATCGGAAATATCCCGACCGCATAGGCCTGCAGCAGAATCTTTGGCGTTATGGTTGTCACTAGGCATCTCGCGCGAGATAATTCTCCAGCCAGTGAATGTCGTAGTGCCCGTCAATGATATCGGGTTCCGTCAACAGACGCTGGAACAGGGGAATTGTCGTTTCAACCCCTTCAATCACAAATTCGCCCATGGCCCGCTTCAATCGCATCATGCATTCGGTGCGCGTCTTGCCGAATACAATCAATTTGCCAATGAGGCTGTCATAGTAGGGCGGAATGCGGTAGCCCGCGTAAAGGGCTGAATCCACGCGAACCCCAAGGCCGCCCGGAAAATGCACGGCATCCACCCGGCCGGGGGAGGGCACGAAGGTCTTGGCATTCTCCGCATTGATGCGGCATTCGATGGCATGGCCCGCAAAGGTAATGTCGCTCTGCGCGTATTGCAGCTTTGCCCCGCTGGCCACGCGGATTTGTTCCTGAACCAAGTCAAGGCCGGTGATCATTTCAGTCACCGGATGCTCAACCTGCAGCCGCGTGTTCATTTCGATGAAATAGAATTCGCCATTCTCATAAAGGAATTCGATCGTGCCAACCCCTTCATAGGAGAGGTCGGCCATGGCCTTGGCAACTCGCGCCCCGATTTGATCACGCTGGGTTGAGTTCAGGGCAGGCGAGTGGGCTTCTTCCCAGATTTTCTGGTGCCGGCGCTGCAAGGAGCAGTCACGTTCGCCCAAATGAACCGCATTGCCTTGCCCGTCGCCCAGCACCTGGATTTCAATGTGCCGCGGCAGCACCAGGTATTTTTCAATATAAACTTCTTCGTTGCCGAAGGCCGCCTTGGCCTCGGTCTGCGCCGTGCTCAGGGCATTTTCCATTTCGGCATCATTGCGGGCAACCTTCATGCCGCGCCCGCCGCCGCCGGCCGTTGCCTTGATGATGACGGGATAACCGATCTCGCGCGCAATGCGCATGCCCTCATTCACATCTGAAACGCCGCCATCGGAGCCGGGGACCACCGGAATGCCCAGCGCCTTGGCGGTACGCTTGGCTTCGATCTTGTCGCCCATGGTGCGGATGTTTTCAGCCGAAGGGCCGATGAATTTTATTCCGTGTTCCGTGAGGATTTCGGCGAATTTCGCATTCTCGGACAGAAAGCCGTAACCGGGATGCACCGCTTCGGCGCCGGTAATCTCGCAGGCCGAAACGATGGCCGGAATGTTGAGATAGCTGTCGCGCGCCGGCGGCGGCCCGATGCAAACACTTTCATCCGCCAGCCGCACATGCATGGCGTCCGCGTCCGCCGTCGAGTGGACGGCAACCGTCTGGATGCCCAGCTCACGGCAGGCCCGCAGCACCCGAAGCGCAATCTCGCCCCGGTTAGCGATGAGAATCTTGTCAAACATCACTCACTCGATCGTCACAAGGGCCGCGCCATATTCAACCGGATCGCCATTGCCAACATGGATGCGAATGACCTTGCCGGATACCGGCGATGGAATCTGGTTCATCGTTTTCATGGCCTCGATGATCACCAGGGTCTGGCCCTGTTTGACCTCCGAGCCGATCTCGATGAAATTCGGATTGCCCGGGGCCGAGGCCATATAGATGGTGCCCACCATGGGCGATTTCACCATTCCCGCATGATCCGTGTCGGAAACCTTGGCAATGGCGGGAGCGGCAATGGGCGCAGGCGCATGATGCGCCGGAGCTTGATGCTGTACCGTTGCAACCGCCGTCATGGTGCGTGACACGCGCACCCGCGACCCCTTTTGCTCCAACTCGATTTCAGAAAGCCCCGTTTCATTCAAGATGTCTGCCAGGGTCCGGATGAGATCCAGTTCCGGACTGGCAGGCTTAGTCTGGCCACGCGTTGCTGGCGTTTTTTTCGAGGGCATTCTGTTACCCCTTTCCGCTTGTTTTTAAGATTTGCACGATCCCGTCGAGGGCCAACTCATAACTCTGCCCACCAAAGCCGCAAATCACCCCGTGGGCAACAGGAGAAATATAGCTGTGATGGCGGAATGGCTCGCGGGCATAGACATTGGACAGGTGAACTTCAATGGTCGGGATATTCACCGCCTTCAGCGCATCATGGAGCGCCACCGACGTATGTGTATAGGCAGCGCCATTGATGATAATTCCGGCGGCCTTGCTTTGCGCCTCATGAATCCAGCCGATCAATTCACCCTCGGTGTTGGTTTGCCGGAAAACAATCTGCTGCCCAAGCGTCTTGGCCTTGGCGGCACAGCGCATTTCCAGGTCGCCGATGGTTTCCTGGCCATAGATCGAGGGCTCGCGCAAGCCGAGGAGGTTGAGGTTGGGTCCGTTTAAAATGTAGATCGGTTTCATCGCCCTGCCATCAGAATCTGTGCTGTCGATATGTTATAGGCGGTCACCGCCGGGCAGGGAAGCGCTTGGCATCAGCAGAGTGAACAGCCGCCCTTGGCGCGCACATCATTGATGGCGCTGGCAAGCTCGGCTTTTGGCAGGTAGCCCGGAACCAGCTTGTCATCAATGATGAAGGCGGGCGTGCCATTGATGGCAAGCGACTGGGCCAATGCGCGGTTGCGCTCCAGAATGCCTGCCGTCTCGGGGCTCTCCATGTCTTTTTTAAGCTGGGCCATATCGAGGCCTTGCGCTGCGGCAATCTCATCGACGGCTTCTTTGGTGATTTTCCCCTCGTGGCTCATCATCGCTACGTGCAGAACCCAGTATTTACCCTGCTTGTTGGCGGCTATTGCGGCTTGGGCCGCATAATCGGAATCGCCTCCGAAAATCGGGAATTCCTTCATCACAAATTTCAGGTCCTTGTCCTCTTCGATCAAGGACAGAACTTCGGGAAAACCCTTCTTGCACCAGCCGCAGTTGTAATCAAAGAACTCAACCATGGTGACCTTGCCTTTGGGATTTCCAACGACAAAATCCGTCCCGTCACGGAATATCTCGTCCGCATTGGAGGCCAGGGCGCCTTTTCTCTGCTGGTCTTCCGCCAGTTTTTCATTCTGTTCAAGAAGCTGGCCCATTTCACGGAGCAGGTCGGGATTAGCCAGCAGATACTCCTTGATGATGGTTTCCATTTCCTTGCGCTGGCTATCGCTGAATTCGGCGGCATTCACGGTGGAACCAGCGCCCCACAGCAGCAAAATCGAAAGCAATAACGTCCTGAGCGCAGAATGCATGGTAAATCCTTATGTTTCCGGTCTATTTGCCTGAAAGACCCGTTTCAGGTCAATCCCGATCCTTGTTGGCAAAATTCAGGATGTCGTTAGCCTTGATCCATTCCGGCGAGCCGTGTTTGAACTGCCCGATCACCCGCTTGGCCTTTTCGGAGGCCAATGCCGTGTCGCCCTGCATCATGGCGGTTTCAGCCGTTGCCAATTCAGCCCGCGGTAGATCATTCAGATAGCCATAGGCCATGGCCGAATACTTGTAGATATCAATCGAATCCGGCTCGGTTTTTTTGGCGAGCGTCAGAAGGTTCAGCGCCTGCCGGATGTTGGCGCGGTTTTCCGTGGCAATGAGGGCCTGCGCATAGAGAATTTGGATGAGCCCGCTGTTGGGCAATAGCTTGTTGGCCTGCCGGAGCGGAGGAAGCGCCTTTGCCGGTGTGCCGCCTTCCAGCAGGGCCTGGCCCTTGAGCTCCCAGAAATACGGGTCCTCCGGCACCTCGTTTATGAGGCTGTCGATGATCGGGATGGCGTTTTTCATGTCACCTTTGCGAAACATCGAAATGGAGCGGGCATAGCGCGCCGGCAGGCTCTTGTCCGATGAGGGATAGCGCTGGAACACAAACTGCGGTGATTGCATGAAGCCCGCCAGCTTGGCCTGCATCAATTGATGGCGGAGCAGCAGTTGCGGCGCGTCATCCCTGTCAAAGAACGCGGATTTTTTGGCCTCGAGTTCAAGATTGCGGATTCTTTCAAGTGGCATGGGATGCGAAAGCAGATAGGGGTCGGCGTTTTCCAGCGATGCCAGCGATTCATTGGCAAGCAACTGGAAAAGCGTCAGCATCCCTTTTGGCGATTGACCCGTCGCCTTGAGATATTTAAGGGCGGCCTGGTCGGCGGAGGCTTCCATGCCGCGCTGGTAGGAAAGCAGATTACGCTGCGCCATGCCCTGGGATCCGATCATGATTCCCTGTCCAGCCTGCGCCGCACCTTTCTGTCCTGAAGCGGCACCGCCAACAACGGCTGCCACACCAATCAAGGTTCCGATAATGGATTGTACACTGGCCCGACTAAGCTCAACGCCCATGCGGGCCAGATGGCCGCCGGCAATGTGGCCCGTCTCATGCGCCAGAACGCCGATGATTTCGTTGGGCGTTTTGGTTCGCGTCAGGAGCCCTGTGTGAATGAACAGGCGCTGGCCGCCGGCCACGAAGGCGTTGATCTTGTCATTGTTGATGATGTAGACGCGCACCGCCGAAGGGTTAAGGCCCGCAGCTTTGAAAATCGGCTTCGAATAGAGCCGCAACAGCCCTTCAATTTCCGCGTCGCGAATCAGCGGAAGCGACGGCCCCCGCGGCTTCTTCCTGGTCTCGGCCATGCCATCAACCATCAGGCCCGAGAAAGCGACCGAGATGGCAAGGCAAACCGCTGTTAACTTACGAATCATGACTCACTCGACAGATGGAATCCCGGCTGGAAACTCACCGCATTGGGAAGAGGGTGTTTCTCCGTCAATTACGGCGAGTTTGAGGCTCCTGAACTTCAGCCGCGTTTGCTCCACCAACCAGCCTTGGGCTTGGCCACTTCGGTGGGCGTCACCGTTGCTGCAGGCGGTTGCCACTTGCGTGGCTCCACGGGCTGGGCAACGATTTCCTGGATGGCGATAACAGGCGCTGCCTGCCGTTCCGGCTGGGGCTCGCGCGTTTCAACCGGGCTTGCCGTGTGGGGCTGGGCATGGCCGTTGCTTTCGGTTTCGCCGCCATTGCGTCCATTCTTGTTGCGTCCGTTCCGGTTGCGTCCCCAGCGGTCGCGCCGCCGTGAAGGCCCGCGCTCGGAACCTTCTTTTTCGGTGGAGTCATCCGAAGCTGCAACTGCATCAACCTCAGCGGGAGAAGCAACATCATCGCGAATGGCATCATCACTTTCATTTGGCTGCCGTGGTGAATCGGCTTCGCCGTCTGCCTCGCCGGCAATTTTGTCCCGCGGCTCATCGCGTCCGCCGCGCCTGCCGCCCCGGCGTCCACGCCGGCGCCGTCTGCCGCGTTGCGAGTCAGAGCCCTCATCTGTGCTTTCAGCTTCAGACGAAGACTCGGGTTGAACCTCTTCGGTCTCCTCCTCGGCCTCAACTTCGGCTTCGATTTCTTCTTCCTCGGCGTCTTCGACGTAGGTATCCATCTTGACGGGCACGATCTGGATCTTGCGTACCGCAACGGTCCGCTCGCTGGCCCGCTCGATCACCGCCTGTGATCCCTTGACCTCGTCGCTGGGCACGATGAACACCGAAATTCCGTAGTTCTGTTCAATCGCCAGAAGATTGTCGCGCTTCTCGTTGAGAACGTAGAAGGCCACTTCGCGCGTGCATTTCACCGTGAGGTGCTCGGCCTTGCGGCTGATCAGGTGTTCCTCAATGGCGCGCAGCACCGAAAGTCCGCACGACGAAATGGAGCGCACAATGCCGCGCCCTTCGCAATGCGGGCAGGGCCGTGACGAACCTTCAAGAAGGCCGGGGCGAAGCCTTTGCCGCGACATTTCCATCAAGCCAAAATGGCTGATCCGGCCCACCTGAATGCGGGCCCGGTCATTCTTGAGGGCATCCTTCAGGCGCCGCTCCACTGCGCGGTTGTTGCGGTTCTCTTCCATGTCGATGAAGTCGATGACCACAAGGCCGGCAAGATCGCGCAACCGCAACTGCCGGGCGATTTCATCGCAGGCTTCAAGGTTGGTCTTCAGCGCCGTGTCTTCGATATTGTGTTCCCGCGTCGCCTTGCCGGAGTTGATGTCAACGGAAACCAACGCTTCCGTCTGGTTCATCACGATATAGCCGCCGGACGGCAGCGTAACCGTCGGCGAATAGAGCGCGTCGAGCTGCGTTTCCGTCTGGTGCTTGGAAAAGAGCGGGCGCGTATCCTTGTAGAGCTTCACGTTCTTGGCATGCGATGGCATGAGCATCTTCATGAAGTCTTTGGCTTCGCGGTAGGCCGCTTCGCCTTCAACAAACACTTCGTCCACGTCCTTGGTATAGAGATCGCGGATCGAACGCTTGATCAGGCTGCCTTCCTCATAGACGAGGGCAGGGGCCGTTGAATGAAGCGTAAGGTCACGCACATTTTCCCAAAGGCGCATAAGGTAATCAAAATCGCGCTTGATTTCCGGCCGGGTGCGCTGGGCACCTGCGGTGCGGACGATTACCCCCATGCCCTGCGGAACTTCCACGTCACGGGCAACTTCCTTGAGGCGCCGGCGGTCGCCGGCATCGGTGATCTTGCGGGAAATGCCGCCGCCGCGTGCCGTGTTCGGCATGAGAACGCAATAGCGCCCGGCGAGCGAGAGATAGGTGGTGAGTGCTGCACCCTTGTTGCCGCGTTCTTCCTTGACGACCTGCACCAGAATGATCTGGCGGCGCTTGATGACTTCCTGGATCTTGTACTGGCGGCGCGGCGCACGGCGCTGGCGCTTTGGAACTTCTTCCAGGGCATCTTCCGCGCCAATGGATTCAACCTTCTGGCTTTCCGCGTCTTCTTCCACGGTCTCGACGCCAACGCCCGCCTCGCCAATGGCCGGCGCTTCCTGGGCCTGCGCTTCTGCGTCGGAAGCAGCTTCTTCTTCAACCGGGTGTTCGTCCCCGGAATCTTCTTCTACAACCTCCGAAGCAAGCTGCGGCTCCTCGGAAGCCTGCAAGGCCTGCGCCTCGCCTGAGGGCTCGGCCTCATCATTGCTGTCATCATGATCATTATCGTCTTCGTGTTCCTCGGCATCGTCTTCCTCCTGCTCGCGCAACAGGGCCTGACGGTCAGCCACTGGAATTTGGTAATAGTCTGGATGGATTTCCGAGAAGGCCAGGAAGCCATGGCGGTTGCCGCCATATTCCACGAAGGCCGCCTGCAGTGACGGCTCAACCCGCGTCACCTTGGCCAGGTAGATGTTGCCTTTTAGCTGCTTGCGGGCAGCGCTTTCAAAGTCGAATTCCTCGATGCGGTTTCCGCGAACCACGACAACGCGTGTTTCCTCGGCATGCGTGGCATCGACGAGCATTTTGCTGCCCATAGTCTTTTATCCTCTGCGGCAGCTGGCGGTGAGGCTTCGAAGGTCCCATGTCCGGACTTGAGAAACCAGATGGCCCGACGGGCCAGCCTGCGCGAAAGGGGCCTGATCCATGTCACGGCGTTTTGCGATGCGAACGGCTCCGCGCTGGCTGTGTTTCCAGCGGCTGGAGGCGCAATCGAAAAGCCCTGAATCATGGCCCTCATTGATCTTTGCTCAAGCCACCATGGCCTGAACGGTTAAACTCAGTGGCGTGCCCGGGCGGATGTCCTTTGCCCGTGAAGCCCACAAGGTTCCCGACTTGGGAACCTCACCTAGACGCGGCATGAAGGGGTGAACCAGGTGGTTCTCCGGACCTCTCAGCCGCGAAATTTTTGCTCTTGCAACCCAAACGATTAAATCGAGTCTGCCGAAGAGACCCCTTATCTTTAGGGAGAAGAGGCCGGAATTGCAAGGTCGCATGTATCAGTTCGCCTAAATGCCCGCCCGGAAACCTTCGGTTAACCACGGCCCCGCTAACCTTTCCGCGATTGGGCCAAGACACGATGATTGCACTGCACAATGCTTTGGAGTGGGGGAAATGGGCGCGCAAATTGCGCCTTTTATTGATCGCGCTTACCTGCATTATAGCCATTTTTTTCATAGGCTTGCAGCCATCTCTTGCGGCCGGGGATGCGGTTGCCACCGGAACCCGTGTTGGCGGCGATGAAAACCGCACCCGCTTCGTGGCCGATATTTCGAAGACCGTGAACTACAGCGTTTATGTCCTCCCCGATCCCTACCGGGTGGTCATCGACCTGCCGGATGTGACCTTCGACCTGCCGCCCGGCATCGGCCACAAGGTCCGCGGCTTGGTATCCCAGTACCGTTATGGCCTGGTAGAAGAGGGAAAATCCCGCATCGTCATCGATACGCAGGGTCCCGTTCTGATTGAAAAGTCGTTTCTGGTGGAGCCGCAGCCGGGTCAGCCCGCGCGACTGGTGGTTGATATTGTGAAAACCACCGAGGCAGCCTTCGTTAAGTCCTATAATTCCGAACAGGCCAAAATTCAGCAGGACATTGCCGCCCTGTCAGCAGAGCCGTTAGCCCCTCCCGTGTCAGGGAAAAAAATCATCCTGCCAAGCAAGCGCGGCAAGAAAACCATTGTCCTCGACCCGGGCCATGGCGGCATTGATCCCGGTGCCATAAGCCGGGCAGGCACGAAGGAAAAAGACGTGGTCCTTTCCTTCGCCAACGTTCTGCGAAAAGCGCTGCTGGCAACCGGCAAATATGAAGTCGTGATGACTCGCGGCGATGATCGTTTTGTCAGCCTGAAAAACCGGGTGACTGTCGCAAGGGAAAAGAACGCCGACCTGTTCCTGGCAATTCATGCCGATACCGTAAGAGGCAGGGATGCCCGCGGCGTCACGATCTACACACTTTCCGACAAGGCCTCGGACGCTGAAGCAGAAGCCTTGGCCAAGCGTGAAAACCGGGCCGACATTATCGGCGGATTGGACCTTGAAACCGAGACCGAGGAAATCACTGACATCCTGATTGATCTGGCCCAGCGCGAGTCAAAAAACCATGCCATGTTCTTTTCCAAGAAAGCGGTGACCCATCTGAAGCCCTTGACCTTGATGACAGGCAAGCCCTTGCGCTCGGCCGGCTTCATGGTCCTCAAGGCGCCGGATGTTCCATCAGTTCTGCTTGAGCTCGGTTTTCTCTCCAGCAAATCCGACGAGAAATTACTGACCTCGACTGCGTGGCAGACAAAAATTGCTAAGGCCTTTGCCACCGCCATGGATGCCTATTTTGCCACCGAAGTGGCCTCCACCGCCAATTGAGTTAGGCTGCGACTGGCCGCAGGAACGTGCGCTCTTCCGACAGGATAAAGCGCTCACGCTGTGCAAAAGCGAAATTGGCAAGGCTTTCCTCATCCACCCGGAGCTGCGCCCGGTAAGCCTCATAGGCCGCCAGACTATCACATGAGATCAGCGCCCAGGCGATATTGTTGGTGCCTTCATGCGGCATGAAATAACCCAGCAGATCACCCCCACACCGCGGAATGATGGTTCCCCAGGCCTGCGCGTAGCGTTCGAACGCATCCCGTTTGAACGGATCAATGACATAACGGATTTGAACGGTGATGGTCATCGCGGTTCTTCTTTCATGAGTTTGTTGATTTCGGCGTAGGGGAAAACGTCTCGGGCAAAATTGAATGTGCCTGCCTCTTTCATTTCCACGGCCCCGCGCCTGAATGCACCAAGGGCCGCGAGATTGAGGCGCGAACCGACGCTCACCCGTTTTGCGCCTGCCTCAGCCAGTTGTTGCAGCGTGTAGGCACCGTTCGCCAGCACGTTCACAGGCTTGCTGACCGCCCCGCACACTTGCCGGATGGCTTCCAGGCTCGGCAGGCCCGGCGCATACAGCACATCGGCTCCAGCTTTTTCGAAAGCCTGCAGGCGCCTTATGGTGTCATCCAGATCAGGTCGCCCATGAAGAAAATTTTCGGCCCTGGCCGCCAGCACGAAGGGAATATCCTGGGCCCGCACCGCTTCCACGACTGCCGCAATGCGCTCAACCGCCAGATTGAAATCATAAATTGGTCTGGCGCTATCACCGCTTGCATCCTCAATCGAACCACCTGCGAGGCCAACCCCGATCGCCAGCCGGATTGTTTCAGCGGCCTTCTCGGGCGCCTGTCCAAAGCCATTTTCAAGGTCTGCCGCCACTGGGAGATGAGTCGCGTGAACAATAGCCTTCGCGTTGGCCAGCGTTTCTTCAAGGCCCGCAGCACCGTCACTGTGGCCAAGCGAAAACGCCAGTCCCGCACTTGTTGTGGCCAGGGCTTCGAAACCCAACTGTGTCAGGATTTTCGCCGTGCCCGCATCCCACGGGTTGGGAATGATAAAGGCTCCGGGCCGCGTGTGCAGGGCGCGGAACGCAATTGCTTTCTGTTTTTGGTCCGACATTGGATATCTCCTTTGCGTTGTTTAAGCTTGGGGACTGCTCAAATGCTACGGTGACAGGCGTAGCATTTCCGCCGTTTGATATGCTACCAAAGCGCCGGAGACAGCAGATGGTTCATATCGTAAGCGTAGCGGAAATTGGCGCCCTTGTCGGAGACCCGGCGCGGGCCAACATGCTGGAAGCCTTGATGGACCGCCGGGCGCTCACTGCAAAGGAGCTGGCGGGGCGTGCGGGAATTGCCCCGCAAACCGCCAGCGGCCATCTTTCTAAACTGCTCGCCGCCGGCCTCATCACAATGGAACAGCATGGCCGCCACCATTACCATTCGCTGGCCTCATCCGAGATCGCCCGCATGCTCGAAGGCTTGCAGCAGGTGGCCTCCACCCAGAACATCAGGCATGCCGGGCGCACCATTCGCACCGGCCCCCGCGATGCCGCCATGCGCGTGGCCCGCGGATGCTATGACCATATGGCCGGCCATCTCGCCGTGAGCGTCACCGATGTAATGCTGGACCGGGGCCAGATTGAATTTGATGGCGACGGCGGCAGCGTGACGGATACTGGCAAATTGTTCCTCGAGAAATTTGGCATTGATCTTGCCGCCGCCAAACACGCAAAGCGGGTTTTCTGCAGGCCTTGTTTGGATTGGAGCGAACGCCGCTTTCATCTCGCTGGGGCCGTTGGCGCCGCCTTGCTGCACCGGACTCTGGAATTGAACTGGGTAAAACGCCAGCTCAACACCCGGGCATTGGCTATTACCAAGGCTGGAGAGCAGGGCTTCCGGAAGAGCTTTGGCATCGATCCTGTCAGCTTTTGACCTGCCCAGTCTTGGCCATATTCCAAGCCTAGCAAGTCTCCTATGGCATGTGCTATCGCAAGTAGGACGAAGTGACGGAATCGGATCAGTAAACCAGCGATGTTAAGATTTTTAGGATGGCTCTTCGGAGCCGGGTTCATGATTTTCGTAGGCCTGTCCGGGGCCTTGGTTTACGTGATTTGGGATGTGGCCAAGGGCCTGCCGGATTATAAGCAACTGGCCTCCTACGAACCCCCGGTCATGTCGCGCATTCATGCGGCTGATGGTTCGCTGCTTGCCGAATATGCCGATGAACGCCGCCTGTTCGTGCCCATCAATTCCGTGCCCAAGCGCCTGATCCAGGCCTATATCTCTGCCGAAGACAAAACCTTCTACACCCACGGCGGCCTCGATTGGCGCGGCATCGCCGCAGCGGGCCTCCGCTATGTTCAGGTCAAGCTGACCGGCAAAGGGCAAATCGTCGGCGCTTCCACCATTACCCAGCAGGTAGCCAAGAACTTTCTGCTCAACAATGAGCAGACCATCGAGCGCAAGCTGCGCGAGGCCATTATCGTCCAGCGCATTGAAGCGGCCTTTTCGAAGGACCAGATTCTCGAACTTTATCTGAATGAAATTTTCCTTGGCCTGAATTCCTATGGCATTGCCGCCGCCTCGCTGAATTATTTCGGCAAATCGCTGAATGAACTTTCACTGGATGAGATGGCCTATCTCGCCGCCTTGCCCAAAGGTCCTAACAATTATCATCCCTTCAAGCACAAGGACCGCGCCATCGAGCGGCGCAACTGGGTGCTCCTCCAGATGCTGGACAATGACTACATTACCCAGGCGGAATATGATGAAGCCACCAAGAAGCCGCTTGTCGTCAATCCGCGTCCCTTTGGCGCCCAGCTCTTCGCCGCTGAATCCTTCGCCGAGGAAGTGCGCCGCGAACTGTCCCAGATGTATGGCAAGGACAAGCTCGGCAAGGGCGGCCTCTCGGTGCGCACCACGCTCGATCCAAAACTGCAGATCTATGCAAGGCAGGCACTGGCAAGAGGCCTGATCGCCTTTGATCGTAAGCGCGGTTTTCGAGGACCGGTCAAGAAAGTAGATGTCCAGGGCGATTGGGGCTTGCTGCTTGACAAGCCCCGCGCCCCCTCTGACGTGGCCCCTTGGCGTCTCGCTGTTGTCACGCAGGTGAATGAACAGCAGGCGTCCATTGGTCTCCAGCCAAAACTGCTGCCGGATGGCAAGCCGGAAGCCGCGCGCGAAACCGGCATCGTTCCGGTGGCGCTGATGGGCTGGGCCCGGGCCTATGTTGACGGCAAGAAACTCGGCCCAAAAATCGAAAAGGCCACTGATGTGCTGGCTGTGGGCGATGTAATTTATGTGGCGCCAAGCAGCGATGCGGGCCAATGGCATCTCGTGCAGATGCCCGATGTGGAAGGCGCCCTTATCGCCATGGACCCCCATACAGGGCGCGTCTTGTCGCTGGTCGGCGGATTTTCCTACGGCAACAGTCAGTTCAACCGTGCGGTCCAAGCCATGCGCCAGCCGGGCTCGGCCTTCAAGCCTGTTGCTTATGCCGCCGCCCTTGACAATGGCTACACGCCGTCCTCGGTCGTGCTCGATGCCCCCGTTGAATATCAAATGCCCAATGGCGAAGTCTGGAAGCCAAAGAATTACCAGGACAAGTTTTTTGGCCCTTCGACCCTGCGCCGCGGCATTGAGCAATCCCGAAACGTGATGACCGTGCGCTTGGCCGACGATCTCGGCATGACCAAGATCGTGGATCTTGCCCAGCGCCTTGGCCTCTATGATAAAATGCCCTTGCAGCTTTCCATGGCGCTTGGTGCCGGCGAAACAACGCTGATGAAAATGACCACCGCCTACAGCATCTTTGCAAATGGCGGCAAGAAGGTTCAGGCAACCCTTATTGACCGCGTGCAGGACCGCTATGGCCGCACGATTTTCCGCTTCGACAAAAGGGATTGCAGCTTCTGCCAGCAGGAAACCTACACGGAAAACAGTGCCGAACCCGAGCTCATGGATGTCCGAGAACAGGTCATGAGTCCCTATACGGCCTACCAGATAACCTCCATGATGGAAGGCGTCGTCCAGCGTGGAACCGGCAAGAAACTGCAAATCGTCGGCAAGCCCGTGGCCGGCAAGACCGGCACCTCGAATGAGGAAAAGGATGCATGGTTCATCGGCTACACGCCCGACCTCGCCGTGGGTGTTTACGTGGGTTACGACAATCCCAAGCCCATGGGCAAAGGTCGCACCGGCGGTGAATTGGCCGCCCCGATTGTTGCTGACTTCATGCGCCTTGCCTTGCGTGAACAGCCCGCCACGCCCTTCCGCGTGCCGCGCGCCATTGAGCTTATTCCGATTAATGCCAACACTGGGCAGAGGGCGATTTTTGGTGACGAAGGCGTCATTCTCGAAGCCTTCAAGCCCGGCGAAGAGCCCGCCGACTCGACCAAAATTATCGGTGAGGATTTGGCTGCCGTCTCAAGCGAGTCCATCTATGGCGCAGGTCAGCAACTCGTGCCGCCTGTCGACAGCGAACAATCTGTGGAAGAAGGCGGGTTGACGACAGGCACCGGCGGCCTCTATTGAGCCTCCATCGCCAAAACTGAAAGTTAGCCATCTATGCGCGCCGAAATTGTCAAGCTCGTGGAAGAGATGAAGCAGTCCATTGGATTGCTAAGGAGGCATCTTTGACTGGGATTCTGCCATTCGCCAGCTCGCCGAGCTGAACGCCAAATCCGAAGATCCCAATCTGTGGAACGACCCGCAGAAGGCCCAGGAGGTGATGCGCAAGCGCCAGGATTTGGACGCCCGCATTTCTGCCGTCCTGCGCCTCGAGCAAACCATTGAAGACAATGTCGGCTTGATCGAGTTGGGTGACCTTGAAGGCGACCACACCATTGTCGCCGAAGCCGAGAAGGCCCTGGCAAAGCTGCAAATCGAAGTAGCCGAGCAGGAGCTCGAAACACTTTTGTCCGGCGAAGCCGATGGCAATGACAGCTACCTGCAGATCAACGCCGGTGCCGGCGGCACCGAAAGCCAGGATTGGGCTTCCATGCTGATGCGCATGTACACGCGCTGGGCCAACCAGAACAAGTTCAAGGTCTCAGTGCTGGATGAGCATAACGGTGAAGAGGCCGGCATCAAGTCCTGCACCATCGAAATCAAGGGCCACAACGCCTACGGTAAATTGAAAACCGAATCCGGCGTTCATCGCCTGGTGCGCATTTCACCTTATGATTCAAACGCCAGAAGGCACACCTCATTTGCCTCCGTCTGGGCCTATCCGGTGATCGACGACAATATCGATATCCAGATCAACGAAAGCGACTGCA
Source organism: Aestuariivirga sp. (assembly GCA_965279345.1). Taxonomy (GTDB): domain Bacteria; phylum Pseudomonadota; class Alphaproteobacteria; order Rhizobiales; family Aestuariivirgaceae; genus Aestuariivirga. The sequence continues at coordinate 14,475 of CBDIHN010000001.1, read as the reverse complement.
AGATCGATACCTACCGCGCCTCGGGCGCCGGCGGCCAGCACGTCAACACAACCGACTCGGCCGTGCGCATCACCCACCAGCCCACCGGCATTGTCGTGGCCTGCCAGGCCGAGCGCTCCCAGCACAAGAACCGGGCCACCGCCTGGAAAATGCTAAAAGCCCGCCTTTACGAGCGGGAACTGCAATTGCAGCAGGAGAAGATCGACGCCGTCAACGCCAAGAAAACTGATATTGGCTGGGGCCACCAAATCCGATCCTATGTTCTGCAACCCTATCAGTTGATCAAAGACCTGCGCACTGGCTTCACCAGCACCAATCCCGCCGCCGTGCTTGATGGCGGCCTTGACGATTTTATCCAGGCCTCACTGGCCAAGCGTGTTCAGGGATTGGATTCCGGACCCATCGAAGATATTGACTAGCGCCGGACTTAAACCGGCCGGACAACCTTGAGGGGCCGGAAGGTCTCGTCGGGGTTTTCGCTGAAATAGTTGACCTGACCCAGTGCCAGATTGGGGGCAGTGCGTGCCTTGTCGTCAACTGACGGCGGTGCCTGGTGCACTTGCCCGTCAGCCAAAGGGTTTTCCGCCCGGCTGATCATGCCATAGATATTTGCGCCATTCTCGATGGAGATGGTCTCGTTTAGGATATCGCCTTCAACCTGCGCGCCTGCGTAAAGATTAACGTGGAGGCCGCGGATTGGCCCCATCACCCGGCCGCGGATGAAGATTTCCTCGGCCACCAGTTCACCCTGGACAAATCCGTTCATGTCGACAACGCAGGATTTCGCCCGCACCGAGCCAAACACCGTGCCATCAATATGAAGCTCGCCCGCTGCCGTGATATTGCCCTCGATGGTCACATCCTGGGCAACAATTGACGGCCCTGAATTTGAAGGGGCGTCAGTTCCGTTAGTTGAGGTTTTCGAGCGCTTGAAGATCATTTTGTGTTCGCCAAAAATTTTGAGGATCAATCACACGACCATTTACACGCGTTTCGTAGTGTAAATGAGGCCCCGTACTTCGCCCCGTGCTACCCATCCAGCCAATCAGGTCGCCACGGCTGATTTTCTGGCCCAGCGAAACGTTAACGGACTTGAGATGACCATACCGGGTTGAGACGCCGTTGTCATGAAAGATTTCAACAAGGTTACCGTAGGGTCCGTGGGGGCCGGCCCAGGTGACCTTGCCATTTGACGTGGCCAGAACCGGTTCCGCATAATTTGACTTAAAATCAATGCCGCCATGGAAGGCCAGCGACAGCCGCAAGGGATCCTTGCGGTAACCATAAGAGCTGGAAATTCCAGTGATCGCCGCCATAGGTTTTACCAGCGGCAAATCCGCCACCGCATTGCGAACCTTGCTCTCTTGTTCCAATGTGGCGTGCACGCTCTCGATGCCTTCCGCAATTTCAGATTCGCGCTGGGTTTGCTCGGGCACGCTGAGGAATGGCCCGCCCATGCCCAGGGCTGCGGCATCGCCCTTCGCAAGAGCCAAGGTGACAGGGGGCTGGATGCCTAATTTGGTGAGCAGCACACTCGTCGTATCAAGCTTTTTCTGAGAATAGGCTTGCGCCTCTTTCAGCAGCGCCAACTGCTGGCTGTGCAAATCGGCGAAGCCGCCGTTCATTTCATCGAGCGGCTTAACGGCTTCAAGACGTGACTGAAAATCTGCCGCATAGCGCTCAGAGTAAGTGCTTTCCAGTGACCCCTCCACCTGAAGTTTTGGCGGCGTGTCGGGAGACGCGCTTTCCTTCAGCGGAAACCAGCCCTCCTTGAAAAAACTTTCCATGATTTTCTGTTGAGCCGCGAGGTTGTTGAACTCAGCTTTGACCTCGTCCACTTTCTGCAGATAGCCTTTCTGGTCGAGCAGCAGCCGGTCATTGACCCGCTCCACCGAGGCCCGCAGCTCAGACAGGCGATTCTCATAATCCAGCCGCGCCTCGAACAGTTTTTGCTGCTTGAGTTCCAGCAACTGGTCCTTGAACACGATGTTGACGCTGGCAAAGGCCATCCACAGGAAGCCAATCAGGAAGATGATGAGCAGGGAAATCTGTGAAATCGGCGAGACTGTTATGAACTGCACATCGCTTTTGCTGCGCACATAAATCTGGCGCGTTTGCAAAAGCCCGCGAAGCGGCGAACGCCGTTTCATAGACCACCCGCTTTTGTCCTGATGACGATTAGTCATCATTCTGGTCCTGACCATTAACGCGATACACTGTTAAGAATTTTGCCTCTAACCCCTAAAGATGCCAGTTTTGCCGTCGAACGCAAGTCCAATGTGCCGTTACGGGCCTTCAAGGGCTGCCATTGTTTGGCCTATCTTTACTGGCCAATGGCGTTAGGATTGCGCCACAGGTGTTATAATGCTGGTTCTAATTGGCTGATTCTGTTTGGAATAGACGGTATTTAGGTTGATCAAGTAGGGCAGTTAAGAATTGCGCCATCGGCTGGCTAAAATAACAGTGCTTGTGATGCTTTCGGTCACCGCAATTCTGGTCATCGTCGGGGCAGCCTTTTTTTGGCGCCTTTCGCAGGGCCCGGTTTCCCTGGATTTCATGACCGAGCGGATCGAAAGGGAAATCAACAAGTCGCTCTCGGGGATGACCGTTGACGTCGCTGGCGCGGTCATTGAATTGGATAGCAAGACCAATGACCCGCACTTTCGCCTGAGAGACCTCGTGCTGCTTGATAAATCAGGCAACCTGATAGCGAAATCGCAGCGTGCCGCCATCAGCTTTGAAAGTTCTTCACTTTTCATGGGCTCTCTCGTGCCGCGTGGGCTCGAGCTCATCGGTACGCGCATCCTGGTCAAACGCCAGCTTGATGGCGGCTTGGTGCTGGGATTTGGCACGCCCGCCGCACTGGAAAACGAATCGGCCACCCTGGATGGTTCAGCCGCCGATAGCAGCGACCCAAAAGCCGGCCGCGAAGAGCAGGCAGTAGTTTTACCGGAAGCAACAGCAAAATCCTTGATCGATGTATTGTCCGGCAATGGCGGCGCAAACGGAACATCGTTGGTGGACATCCGGATCAGTGATGCCTCCATCCAGCTCTTTGATGAGGCAAACCAGGCCAATTGGTTTGCCCCGCAAGCGGACCTGACCTTCAAGAAAATGCCCTACGGCTTTGTCGTCTTTGCCAAGGCCTCCGTGGCCAGCGGCGGAACGCCTTGGCGCACCGAACTATCGGCGACCTACCGGACCGAAGCCCGCTCCTTCGCGGTGAGCGCCCGCATTGAGGATTTGGTTCCGGCAAATGTTTCCGACGAAATATTTGCCCTGGCCCAGTTTGCCAAGGTTGACGTGCCGCTTTCAGGCCACGCCGAAATCGAAATCAGCGATGCCGGCGTCGTCACCAGCGCCTCGGCGGAATTTGCCGCCGCCGCCGGCGTTGTCGGCCTGCCGGGCTATATCGCCCAGCCCATCGTGATTGATGAAGGCGCACTCCGGGTTGACTACGATACGCCCACCGGCGGCTTCAAGATTGTCGACTCGATTATTCTCGTGGGCGGCTCGCGCGCCGAACTCACCGGGCGTCTTGATCCCGTGCGGGCCGGTGACGGCCGCCTGACCGACCTGAAGATCGATCTCAAGGCAACCAACGTCAGCGTCGATACGCAAGGCACGGTGAAAAATCCGGTTCTCGTCGACCGTATCGAATTCCTCGGCAAGGCCTCGGTGGAGGGCGCCGTCATGGATATCGAAGATCTGGTCGTGATGTCAGGCAATACCGGCGTTCGCTTGCGCGGCACCATTACCGGCGGTGACGAGTCGGCAGGCATTCGGATGAGTGGCAGGGTGCGCGACCTCTCGGCCGACTTTCTCAAAAGACTGTGGCCCCCCATTGTGGTTCCAAAATCCCGGAAATGGGTGACCGACAATGTTCAATCGGGGCGTATCACCGAAGGCGCTTTCAATGTGAACATTCCGGTGAATGGCCTGGCCGAAGCCATGCGCCAGAAAGTGCTGCCCAATGAAACCATCGATTTCCAGTTTTCCATGGCCGATGTCACCTCATACTATTTCAAATCGTTGCCGCCGCTGCTTGGGGCCTCGGGGCACGCCCGCCTGCAGGGCGACAGTTTTGAACTGACCATCGAATCCGGCAAAGTGGTTTTGCCTTCGAATGGAACCGTTCAAGTGAGCGACACCACTTTCAAGGCTGAAAAACTTTTGACCAGTGCCGTGCCAGCCGTTTTCGCGCTTAATCTTTCCGCCAGCGCTCCTGATTTGCTGGAGCTTGCGGCCCTGCCGGATCTCAATCTTCTGAAAAATGCCAACTTTGTTCCCCCCAATGTCGGCGGGCAGGCGGAAGCAAAAATCGATTTCTCGATGCCCCTGGTCAAGGATCTGCCGCGTGACCAAGTCCAGACCGCCGCTAAAATCAGGGTGACCGATGCCAGCATCAAGCAGGTCATTCCCAATGTGGATTTGTCGGAGGGTTCACTGCTTGTGGCGTTTGACCGGAATGGCATTACCGCAACCGGCCCCGTCAAAATAAACGGCTTCCCGTCCAAGATTTCATGGGAGCGTCCCGCCGGTCCGGATTCGAGGGCAACCGCCTCCATTGACACGCAACTTGATGACAAGGCGCGCGAGAAGCTCGGCATCAAGCTTGGTGATTATTTGCAAGGCCCGGTCAAGGTCCAGGCAGAGATAAACGGCGTGGGCGAGAAGAACGCCAGCATCAAGGTCAAAGCCGACCTGGCAAAAGCCGAGATGTTTATCAGCGCCATAAGCTGGCGAAGGCCGCCAACCGGAAACTCCACCGCCAGCTTTACCTATCTGGCGGGTGACGCGGCCGGGCGGAAAGTTGAAAATCTTGTCGTCAAGGGGCAAGGCCTGAGCCTGAAAGGAGATGTTTTTCTGAATGCTGATGGCGGATTGAAATCGGCAAAGTTTTCGCAAGTCTGGCTCAGCGACGAGAACAACTTCATCCTGACAATGGTGCCAGCCGGTGAGGGCCAGGCCATCGACATCAGCGGAAAATCATTTGATGCCCGCCCCTTCATAAAGTCCATTTTCGCCAAAGACTCTGGATCGTCCAACAGATCCGCGCCGCGCCAGAACCTGAGTATCAATGCGGCCTTTGACCGGGTCATTGCCAATCGCGGCGAAGTTCTCACCGGGGTCTCGGCAACCATCGGCGTGCGCAACAGCTTGGTTGCCAATGCCGATATCGAGGGAAAATTCCTCTCCGAAAGGCCTCTGGCAATCCGCGTGCGTCCCAACGCCACTGGCCGCCAGTTGCAGATCACCAGCGCTGACGGTGGCGCCGCCCTGCGCGCTTCGAACCTCTATTCAAAGGTGGCCGGAGGCAGCCTTGAATTTTCCGCCTTTTTGGCAAATGGCGGCAATTCCACAATTGAGAATGGCCGTCTCGTGTTGCGGGATTTTGATGTCCGCAACGAAGCGGCACTCGCTGATATCGACAGCCGCGGCAAATCAAAAAAGTCCGGCCCGCGCCGCGATGGTCTTTCCTTCACCAAGCTCACCTTGCCCTTCACCACCGATGCCAAATTCATCAGGATTGGCGATTCACTGCTCAAGGGAAATGAACTCGGGGCTTCTGCCGAAGGTCTGATCCGCAAGGCCGATGGCGCCATTGATTTCAAGGGAACCATTATCCCGGCCTACGGCATCAATGCCGCTGTCGGAAACATTCCACTGCTTGGCGAAATTTTCACTGGCGGCAAGGGGCAGGGGATATTTGGCCTGACCTTTGCGCTGGGCGGTTCAATGGCCAACCCGAAAATCCAGTACAACCCCTTGTCGGCCATTGCGCCGGGCATTCTGCGCAAGATATTTGAGTTTGAAGGCACCGGTTCGCCACAGAAGCAGAAGATCAAGGAATCAAATTGATCAGGCTTGCTTTGGCTTGATCAGGGCGTGTTTCTTTTTCCCCATCGACAGTTTTATGACGCCCTCGCTGTTGAGGTTCTTGAACGTGAGCTGCATTTTCTCGTCGGTGACTGCCACGTCGTTCACACGAATGGCTCCACCCTGGATAGAGCGGCGCGCCTCGCCATTTGATGATGCGAAACCTGCCAGCACTGCCGCCTGAAGAACCCCAACGCCTGCTGACAGGTCAAGCTCAAGCGTGGGCAGGCCCGCAGCGCTCTCACCTTCTTCAAAAGTTTTGCGCGCCGTCTCGGAGGCCTCTTCTGCGGCTTGCTGTCCGTGCAACATGGCCGTGGCCTTGTCGGCCAGCGCTTTTTTCGCAATGTTGATTTCCGAACCCCCAAGCGCTTCCAGTTTCGCGATCTCGGCGAGGGGAAGTGTGGTGAAAAGCTTGAGAAAACGCCCCACATCAGCATCTTCCGTATTGCGCCAGAACTGCCAGTAGCCGTAGGGCGACAGCATATCCGCGTTGAGCCAAACGGCCCCGCTCGCGGTCTTTCCCATCTTCGCGCCCGAGGCCAGCGTGATGAGCGGTGTGGTGAGGGCAAAAAGCTGGTGCGTGCCCATGCGCCGGCCAAGGTCGATGCCGTTGATGATATTGCCCCACTGGTCCGAACCGCCCATCTGCAAATTGCAGCCATAGCGCCGCGCCAGTTCCGCAAAGTCATAGGCCTGCAGAACCATGTAGTTGAACTCGATGAACGAAAGCTCGTGTTCGCGCTCCAGCCGCAGCTTGACTGAATCCATCGCCAGCATGCGGTTCACCGAAAAGTGCCGGCCCACATCGCGCAACATCTCGAGATAATTCAGCTTCGTCAGCCATTCCGCGTTGTCGATCATCAGGGCGTCTTTTGGCCCGGAACCAAAGCGCAGGAACTTGGCGAAAACCTGCTGGATGCCGCGCTTGTTGTCTTCGATATCCTCAAGGGTGAGCAGTTTACGGCTTTCGTCACGCCCCGAAGGGTCGCCTACCCGCGTCGTGCCGCCGCCCATTAGCGCAATGGCTTTCTGCCCCAGTTCCTGGGCCCAGTGCAGCAGCATGATTTGCACGAGCGAGCCCACGTGCAGGGATTTTGCCGTGCAGTCAAAACCGATATAAGCTGTAACGTCGCCCTTGGCCGCAAGCCCATCGAGGCCTGTGGCATCGGAACATTGATGGATGTAGCCCCGGGTTGAAAGGGTGTTAAGAAAGTCGGATTTATATGTGCTCATAATGGGCTGCTCATAGCATGGGATAAACCAGTGTCAAAACTCACAACCGCAATAGGCCTTATGTCCGGCACCTCGCTGGATGGGATTGATGTGGCCCTCATCCGCACTGATGGGGAAAACATTGTCGAGCGCGGGCCCTCGCAAACCTATGCCTATTCCGAAGCGCAGCGCAGCTTGTTGCAGGCCGCCCTGAAGGACGCCAAAGGCCTTGAACGCCGCGATGAAAGGCCCTTCGGCCTCGCCAAGGCGGAAGCCGCACTCACCGATTGGCATCTGCAGGCGGTGAAGAATTTTCTGAAAGCCAATCCCGCCACCATCGATGTCATCGGCTTCCATGGCCAGACGGTTATTCACCGCCCCGAAATCAGGCTCACGGTGCAATTGGGCGATGGCAGCGCCCTGGCCAAAAAATTGGGCGTGCCGGTAGTCTATGACATCCGTGCTGCCGATGTGGCCACCGGCGGGCAGGGCGCACCATTTGTTCCCGTTTATCACCGCGCCCTCGCCGCATCGGTGCCTGAACGCCCGGTGGTTTTCGTGAATATCGGCGGCGTTTCCAACATCACCTGGATTGGCTCGCAGGGCGACATGATCGCCTTTGACACGGGGCCGGGAAATGCGCTGATTGATGACTGGGCCCTGAAACACACCGGCATCGCCCGTGATAATAATGGGGCCCTTGCCGCTGGCGGCAGCGCCAATGAATCCATCGTCCAAAAATATCTGGATCTTCCATTCTTCGACGTGGCCCCCCCCAAATCCCTTGATCGCAACAGCTTTGCTGCGATCAATCTAGAAGGCTTGAGCCCCAAGGATGGCGCTGCAACCCTGGTGGAAGTCACCGCGCGCACCATTGCCAAGGCCACAGGCTGGTTGCCCGAAACGCCAAAGGCCTGGATCATTTGCGGTGGCGGCCGGCACAATCCCGTCATCATGAAGGCCCTGCGCAACAGGCTGCCCAATGTCCAGCCCACCGAGACTTATGGTTTCAATGGTGACTCAATCGAAGCGGAAGCCTGGGCCTACATGGCTGTGCGCAGCTTGAACAAATTGCCGCTCAGTTTCCCGATGACAACGAAAGTCAGCGAGCCCATGACCGGCGGCGTCTTAGCTCTCCCGTGAGAGCCGCTTGTCCAGATAGGTTGAGCAAATCTTGGTGAGCTCGTCGGTCTTGCCTTCGAAGAAGTGATTGGCCCCGGCCACCACCTTGTGTTCGATGACAATTCCCTTCTGGGTCTTCAGTTTTGAAACAAGGCTGTGCACTGACTCAGGCGAGGCCACCACGTCCTTTTCACCGTTAACAAACAGGCCCGAAGCCGGGCAGGGCGCGAGGAAGGAAAAGTCGTAATGCTTGGCGAGCGGCGCAATCGAGATAAAGCCGCCGATTTCCGGCCGCCGCATCAAAAGCTGCATGGAAATCCAGGCGCCGAAGGAAACTCCGGCAATCCAACAGATCTTGGCCTCCCGGTTAAAGGATTGCAGCCAATCCAGGGCTGAAGCCGCATCCGAAAGCTCGCCTGCACCATTTTCGAACAGCCCCTGGCTTCGGCCTACACCCCTGAAATTAAAGCGTAAAACCGAGAATCCACGGCTCACGAAGGTCTGATAAAGTGAATGCACGATGGGGTTGTTCATGGTCCCGCCGAAGGCGGGGTGGGGGTGCAGGAGGATGGCGATGGGTGAGCCCGCAGGCTTGGCGTGGTGATAACGGGCTTCAATGCGGCCAGCCGGGCCGTTAAATATGACTTCTGGCATCCCTTGGGGTCCGTTCCACTGTTTTAACCCGCTTGATTTCTTCCACTGAACTACCGTCTAATAGTTGACTCGTGAAGTCGGGCTTTCTATATCTCTTCTTTAGAATGGTTCAAGAAAGCGGTTGCTTCCCGGACCCGGTCAGTTGCAAGGGCTTTAGCACGGCACGGGGGGCAAAAAGCAAGCTTTTCATGCATTGGACAGAGGAAAAAGCAGATGAAAATGAGCACCAAAGGCCGTTATGCGGTCATGGCCATGATCGACATCGGCCAGAATTCGGGTGGCAATCCCGTTTCCCTGTCGGAAATTGCCGAGCGCCAGGACATCAGCCAGGAATACCTGGAACAACTGTTCAGCAAGCTGCGCCGCGACAAGCTTGTTGAAAGCGCCAGGGGCCCGGGCGGCGGATACAAGCTCGCCCGCGATGCCGCCGACATTGCCGTGTCTGACATTATTCTCGCTGTCGACGAGGAATTGCGTTTCACCCGCTGCTCGGGGGATGCAGTGGATGGCTGCGTGAAGGGCGAGCAATGCTCCGCCCATGATCTCTGGTCCTCTCTCGGTCGCCAGATGATGTATTTCCTCGGCTCCATCACCCTTGAGGATGTCGTTGAGAAGCGCAACCTCGCGCTGTCTGCCACCATCAAGCAGGCCAAGGATCGGCACGTGAGGCAAGAGGCGTGAGAACTTACCTCGACCATAACGCCACAAGCCCCTTGCGGCCTGCCGCAAAGGAAGCCATGCGTGCGGCTATGGATATGGAGGGCAATGCCTCCTCGGTGCATCGTGAAGGCCGCTTGGCGCGAAAGCTCTTGGACGACTCGCGCGAAACCATCGCCCGCCAGATCGGCGTCATTGCGCCGATGATTTCATTCACCTCCGGCGGCTCAGAGGCCAATAACCTGGCAATCAAAAGTGCACCTGTAGAGCGTTTGCTGATTTCCGCCATTGAACATCCGGCGGTCATCGAGGCCGCCAAGGCCGCGCACAAGCCAGCAGAATTCATTCCCGTAACGCCGCAAGGCGTTGTCGATCTTGAAGCCCTGGCGAAATTGCTTGAAGGCCCAAAGGCGCTTGTCAGCGTCATGCTCGCCAACAATGAAACCGGCGTTATTCAGCCGTTGCGTGAAATCATTGCCCTTGCCCAGGCTCACGGCGCGTTGGTGCATACCGATGCGGTGCAGGCCTTCGGCAAAATCCCCGTCAATTTTGGTCTGCTCGGCGTCGATATGATGACCATCGCCGCCCACAAGATCGGCGGCCCAACCGGCATCGGTGCGTTGGTCGTGCGTGATGGCCTGCCACTGGAACCGCTGGTTCATGGCGGCGGCCAGGAGCTGCGCCGTCGCGCCGGCACCGAAAATCTTGTGGGCATCGCCGGCTTTGCCGCCGTGGCAAAGGAAAGCCAGTTGAATGTCAAAGCCCTGCAGGTTCAGCTTGAGGAAACGCTGACCGATGCGGTGATCTTTGGCGGCGATGCCCCGCGGCTTTCCAACACTATGAATTTCGCCCATCCCGGCATGTCAGCCGAAACCTTGCTGATGAATTTTGATCTCGAAGGCATTGCCGTTTCATCGGGTTCTGCCTGTTCCTCCGGCAAGGTGACAAAGTCTCATGTGCTCACCGCCATGGGCGTGGGCCCCGATCTTTCAAAAGCCGCCATTCGCGTCAGCCTCGGCTGGAACACGACACAGGAACACATCGAACATTTCATCGCCGCCTGGCGCCGCCTCCTGGCGCGCCACAAGGCCAAGGCAGCAGCATAGAATCATGGCAGATCTCGACACCATTGAACTCGTCAAAGATATCGAAGTCGATAAATACAAATACGGCTTCACCACCGATATTGAATCAGACTTCGCACCGAAGGGCCTGAACGAGGATATCGTCAAGTTCATCTCCGACAAGAAAGGCGAACCCGCCTGGATGCTGGAATGGCGTCTGGAAGCCTATCGCCGCTGGCTGCAGATGGATGAGCCCGATTGGGCCCGCGTTTCCTTTCCCAAGATCGATTTTCAGGACCTCTATTACTACGCCGCGCCCAAAAGCATGGCGAACCCGAAGAGTCTCGATGAAATTGATCCAAAACTTCTGGAAACCTACGCCAAGCTCGGCATTCCGCTGAAGGAGCAGGAAATTCTAGCCGGCGTGCGCAAGCAGGGCGAGAAGAGCACCCTTGATGATGATGGCAATGAAGTGGTCGCTGGCCGCGTCGCCATCGATGCCGTATTTGATAGCGTCTCAGTGGTCACCACCTTCAAGGATGAACTCGCCAAGGCGGGCGTCATCTTCTGCTCGATCTCCGAGGCGCTTCGCGAGCATCCCGAACTGGTGAAGAAATATCTGGGCTCCGTCGTTCCGCAAGGCGACAATTTCTATGCGGCCCTTAACGCCGCGGTATTTTCCGATGGCTCTTTCGTTTATGTGCCGCCCAATACGCGCTGCCCCATGGAGCTCTCCACCTATTTCCGCATGAACGCCAAGAACACCGGCCAGTTCGAGCGCACCCTGATCATTGCCGACAAGGGCTCCTACGTGTCCTATCTCGAAGGCTGCACCGCGCCCATGCGCGAGGAAAGCCAGCTCCACGCTGCCGTGGTTGAACTGATCGCCCTTGATGATGCCGAAATCAAATACTCCACCGTGCAGAACTGGTATCCCGGCGATGCCGAAGGCAAAGGCGGCGTCTACAACTTCGTCACCAAGCGCGGTGATTGCCGGGGCAGGGGGGCCAAGATTTCCTGGACCCAGGTTGAAACCGGTTCCGCCATCACCTGGAAATATCCAAGCTGCATTCTGCGCGGCGACAATTCGCGCGGTGAATTCTATTCCATCGCCATTTCCAATGGCCGCCAGCAGGTCGATTCCGGCACCAAGATGATCCACTTGGGCAAGAACACCTCAAGCCGCATCATCTCCAAGGGCATCGCGGCCGGCCGCAGCGACAACACCTATCGCGGTCTCGTCTCGGCCCACCGCAAGGCGACAAACGCCCGCAACTTCACCCAGTGTGATTCACTTCTCATCGGCGACAAGTGCGGCGCCCACACCGTGCCCTATATCGAGGCCAAAACCTTGAGCGCCCAGTTCGAGCACGAAGCCACCACATCGAAAATCTCCGATGACCAGATGTTCTACTGCATGTCGCGCGGCCTCAGCCAGGAAGAGGCGGTAGCCCTCATCGTCAACGGCTTCGTGAGAGACGTGCTGCAGCAGTTGCCCATGGAGTTCATGGCGGAAACACAAAAACTCATCGGTATATCTCTTGAAGGTTCAGTAGGATAAAATGCTCGAAATCAAAAATCTCCACGTCAAGCTCGCCAATGAGGACCGCGTCATCCTCAATGGCCTCACGCTGTCGGTCAAAGCCGGTGAAGTTCATGCCATCATGGGGCCGAATGGCTCCGGCAAATCCACGCTCTCCTACGTGCTGTCGGGCCGCGAAGGCTATGAAGTCACCGAAGGCTCCGTCACCTACAAGGGTGAAGACCTGCTGGCCATGACACCGTCGGACCGTGCCGCCAAGGGCGTGTTCCTCGCCTTCCAGTACCCCATCGAAATTCCCGGCGTTGCCACCATGCAGTTCCTCAAAGTGGCGCTGAACTCCCAACGCAAGGCGCGCGGCGAAAAAGAAATGACCACGCCTGATTTCATGCGCTACGTGAAGGAACGCGCCGCCAAATTGAACATCGGCCCGGAGATGCTGAAGCGCCCGGTGAATGTCGGTTTCTCCGGCGGCGAAAAGAAGCGTGCTGAAATTCTTCAGATGGCGGTGCTCGAACCATCCCTTTGCGTGCTCGATGAAACCGACTCCGGCCTCGACATTGATGCAATGCGCGTCGTGGCGGATGGCGTGAACGGCCTGCGCTCGCCCGACCGTGCCATGATCGTCATCACCCATTACCAGCGCCTGCTTGATTATATCGTGCCGGACCATGTCCATGTGCTGTCCAAGGGCCGCATCGTGAAATCCGGCGGCAAATCCCTGGCCCTTGAGCTCGAAGCCAAGGGCTACGCCGAATTTGAAAGCGAGGCGGCGTGAACGTCATGGTTCCAAAGACCGCGGCCGAACTGAACTATGGCCTGTCGCTGCCCCATCGCAAGATGGAGGACTGGCGCTGGACCGATCTGCGCCAACTTGTCGACAAGCCCTATCCGCCGCGCCAAACCGTTGTCGCACCACCCAGGGATGTTGAACGCCTGGTGAAGTCATCGCCCTTTGCCAAGGTCGCCGGTGCCCGCATCGTCTTCGTCAACGGCCATTATTCTGCCGAACTCTCGCAACTGAAGAATGACAACGTATCATCCACAGTGAACCTGGATGAACCCGTCCTCACCATGAATGCCGCCTTCGCCACCGATGGCGCTCGCCTGAAAATTTCCGGCACAACCGACACGCCGATTGAACTGCTCTTCCTTGCCACCAATGCCGAGGCGCGCACCATCGCCACCCGCAATGTGATTGAAATCGAGAAGGGGGCCGCTGCCACCCTCATTGAAACCCATCTCGGCGAAGGCTCCTACCTCAGCAATTCCGTCACCGAAATCCGGGTCGGCGAAGGCGCAAGGCTTGACCGCATCAAGGTTGAGCTTGAAGCCGCCGATGCCATTCACCTCAGCCACGTCCACACTACTCTCGGCAAAAACGCCGTGTTCAACGACTTCACCCTGACTTCCGGCGCAAAGACCAACCGCCAGAACGGCACCGTGGAATTCAAGGGGCAGGGGACAGAAGCCAGGGTTTCCGGCGCCTTCATGCTGGGCGGCAAGCAGCACGCCGATACACGCCTGGTCATCGATCATCAGGTGCCCCACTGCACCAGCCGCGAACTCTTCAAATGCGTGATGGATGACAACGCCCGGGGAATTTTCCAGGGCAAGGTCATCGTCCAGCGGGGCGCCCAGAAAACCGATGGCAAGCAATCCAGTCACGCGCTCCTGCTGTCAGAGACTGCCGAGTTCGACGCCAAGCCCGAACTTGAAATCTTCGCCGATGATGTGGTCTGCGGCCATGGCGCAACCTCGGGCGATCTCAACCACGACCATCTCTTCTACCTCATGTCGCGCGGCATCCCGCCCGCCGAAGCCAAGTCGCTGCTCATCGCCGCCTTCGTCGGTGAAGCCTTCGACCTGATCGCCCATGAAGGCATCAAGGAAGCGCTCGTAAAATTCTCCAGAAAATGGCTTAGCCAGCATCGGAGCGGCCGTGCTTGACGTCGAAAAAATCCGTCGCGATTTTCCCATCCTCGCCCGCGAGGTCTATGGCAAGCCCTTGGTCTATCTCGACAACGCCGCCTCGGCGCAAAAGCCAAAGCCCGTGCTTGATGCGATTATGAAGAGCTACACCGAGGAATATGCCAACGTCCATCGTGGCCTGCATTTCCTTTCGAATGCGGCAACCCAGAGCTTCGAGGATGCCCGTGAGAGCGTGCGCCGGTTTCTCAATGCGCCTTCCAAGGATCAACTGGTCTTCACCCGCAATGCAACCGAGGCCATCAATCTCGTGGCCCAGAGCTTTGGCGGCCTGGTAATCAATGAGGGTGATGAGATCGTCCTCTCCATCCTCGAGCACCACTCAAACATCGTGCCCTGGCATTTCCACCGCGAGCG